>JAEZZQ010000008.1 GCA_023442465.1 Bacillota bacterium
ATTTAGGGGAGTGAGAATCATCAAAAGCCCACTGCTTCAGAGGAATGTATTTAGCGATAAAAAGTAATAACCAGCAGATTTGTTTGTACTGGCATTGAATAATTAACAGTAATTGGTAAATAATTGAAACCATAAACAATGACATCCTTTCGTAGATTTTTGTTTAGGCGATTCAATTATTGACGAAAAAATAGGGGGTCATTGTTTTTTTGTGAAAAAAGATGGTGTAACCCTTGAAAATAAAAGGTTTTGAAAGAAAAACAGGGGTGTCAGACTTGACACTACCTTGCATTTGCGGGAGGAAGAAATATGATTAATAGCATAAGGCAGCTCTTACGCACCCCATTTAAGCTGATATTATTCTTATTGCTGTGCTCTATGAGCACGGCGCTGTTGGTATTCGGGCTTCATCTGTGGATTAGTACGGCTGAAAAGCTGAAGACTGTGGAAGAAAGCTTCACTACCATCGGCATGGTCACACAGAAGGAGGATGCCATAGAAATTACCGGTCAGTGGGATGCCGCATCCAAGAGCTATACAAACATCGATGAGCGGGTGTATAATAAGCTGCTGCCGGAAACGATCCTGCAATTTGAAGGTGCGAATTACCTCAGCGGTCCGGAAAAACGTCCCTTTTATGGTGCGTATATGCCTGATTATCATAAGATGTTCGAGGGATCTGGATTTTCGGAGCGGTACATCATTCTGGAGTTCAGTCCGGAAGAGGATTGTGTCCCGAATCAGCCGGTGCGTGTTAATATCGGAAAGGTATTGCTGGGAGAAACCTTTGGCAGCCAACAGCTATGGTATTGTGACCACCATAAGGAAAACCCTGCTCCTCTCTATGCTGAAAAAACATACATCGCCTGCCTTTCCCTGTATGACAATACACATGCTGAAGCGCGGATGGGTACTAAGATTGAATTTGTCCCATGGTCGGGAAGTATATATTCCAGCCAATTTGATAAAACAGGAAGAAAGCTGGAAAGTGAATTAAATTTGAGCGAGCCGCTGTCCTGCGAGGAGGTCACGCAAGATTTCTATCAGACAGGCCGTGGCAGGTATTGGATTAAGTTTATAGAAACACTTCACCAAATCGATGAAAGCATACCGGTTCTGCCTACGGACAGCTTGGAACTTCTTCCCGCATTTCATGGCGGAAAAGCCGCTGTCATTGACGGCAAGGAAATTACAGCGGAGGAATTCGAAAGCGGAGAGGCTGTATGCATGATTACAACAGATTTTGCCCGAGCCAACAACCTCACGGTGGGCGATATGATTTCACTTCCGCTATATTTCGCACATTATGGGGAGGATGCAAGCCATGTATTCGGCTATGGATATGGCGCAATCTGGTTTTCGTTATTAAATGCGCAGGGAGAGGTTTATCCTGTGTTCTGGGAGGAGGAATACAGAATTGCCGGCATCTACCGGTATAGCGGCGGACAGCTGGGAGGCTTCCTTGGAAGAACTGAGATGGGACGTGACATGGTAATCATTCCGTCCGAGTCAGTGAAGGCCTCGGATGAAAATAACATTCTTGATTTTGGCCCGATGCTGGATACGAATACATCTTTCCAGATTCCCAATGGATCCATTGCCAAATTTGAGGCGGCATTTACCGAAGCCGTGCCGGAGAGCAGCTTGCTGGAAATCACCTATGACGATAACGGTTACGAACAAGTCAGCGGTAATTTGAGAAGAACAAAGGATATCGCAGTTTTATTAGGGGCGATAGGCCTTCTCTCCGCTTTGGCTATTTTTATGCTTTTGCTGTATTTCTTTGTTGTAAAGCAGAAAAAGCGCACGGCAATAGAACGTTCCCTGGGAATGAGCCGTGGTCAGTGCCGGATTTCCCTGATCAGCGGCATCATGCTTCTGACCATTGTCTCCACTGTCCTGGGAAGTATCATAGGCTCAAGCCTTATCAGGCAAATGCCGAAAATGGGCACAGCAAATTCCGCGGGTTACAGTACGATGTATAGCAGCTGGGCGCAGCAGGAGACGGACTCAGAAGCATTGAATCAGCTTGGGATGGATAGCTCGGGTGCGGCAGGACTTCTCTATTTCATTGTTCCTGCCCTGCTTTGCTTCTTTATGCTTGGAGCCTCGGTAATCCTCGTTAATCGAAATCTGGATATCGAGCCTATTCTGTTGTTGAGCACCAGAGAAGACTAAAATAAAACGCAGTTAAATGTGCACTGGTAAAATCCAGTAAGTGCATTGGTAAAAGCCGTAATTGCATTGATAAAAGTCGGTAATTGCATTGATAAAAACTGATAAATGCATAGAAACGTATTAGAAGGGTATATTTGAGAAACATATTAATAGAAAGCATATGAAACACTAATGACAGAAGACATGAATATGATAGAAGATAGGAAAAGGCAGCTTTCATATAGAATGAAACGATTTGTACGGCAATCTCGTCTAATATTTAGTGTTGTTAATACAATATGCTGAATAAGCATTCCTATAGAACATGAAATTTGACAATAAAAAAATCTCCCAGTATGATGTAAATAAAGTTTAGCGACTTAATACATCAGAAAACAAGGAGATTTTTAGCAAATGAAAAAACAAAACCATTCCAATCAGAAACTAGAAGCAGTTACTTTCAAAACCTTAGTCGTAGGTGTGGATATAGCAAAGCATAACCAGTGGGCAAGATTTGTTGACTGCCGTGGCATTGAACATGATAAGGCAATTAAATTTGAAAATAACAGAAATGGTTTCCATACCATTTTAACAAGAATCGATAAGATATGCAATGAGAAAGATTTTAACAACGTCATTGTTGGAATGGAGCCTACCGGGCACTATTGGAAAGCGTTTGCCAACTTTTTATTGAAACAGGCAAAGATAACCGTCGTTCTGGTAAATCCTTACCATACCAAAAAGGCAAAGGAACTGGATGATAACAGCCAGACAAAGTCGGATAAGAAAGATGCTTTAACAATCGCCCGTTTAGTGAAGGACGGCAGATATTTTGAAACGTATCTTCCTCATGATATATATGCGGAATTGAGAGGGCTGACAACAACAAGAATCAGTATGAATAAAAGAAAGAAGGCAGTGGAAAATACGATAACCGCCGTAATGGATGAATATTTTCCAGAGTTTACAACCGTCTTTAAACATCCGTTTAAAGGGAAGGCATCGATGTATCTGTTGAAAATCTGTCCAATCCCTAAATTCATTCTTGAATTAGGAACAGAGGGAGTGTTGGCAGAAATTAAAAAGGCGGTAAAGAAAACCGTAGGAAGAAAAAAGGCAGAACAGCTTGTGAATGCAGCCAGAGATTCCATAGGAGTTGATTATGGTGAATACGCAGCAAGATTTAAAATACAGCAGATGATGGAAGAATTAGAACTGATTAACAGACAGCTTTATGAGGTTGAAACAGAGATGGGAAAGGCATTAGAAAAAACAGGTATTTCCGAATATTTGTTAAGTATAGATGGAATTGGCGTAGTTTCGCTGGCTATGTGCCTGGGTGAGACCGGGGACCCGAAAAGATTCGAGGATGCAAGGCAGATGTCAAAACTTGCCGGTTATAACCTGATAGAGGATAGTTCAGGTACAAATAAAAGTGGAACCTGTATCTCAAAAAGAGGAAGAAAGAACCTGAGATGTGTGCTATATCAGATGGCAATGACCATGGTGGCAACCAATAAAGAGATGAAGAAACTTTACGAATATCTGAAGACAAGGGAAAACAATCCGTTAAAGAAGATGCAGGCACTTGTAGTCATATCGAAAAAGATACTGACCCTACTATTTACCTTGTCAAAGAAAAAAGAGTATTACAATCCGGAGAATGTCTTCGGAGCAGTTCGTAAAAGCCAGTTAGAAGTGGCTTAATAGATTACCAGATGCCGATACAGGCACAGGATAAGGAGGAAACCTCCATCAGCCCAATGAGGCAGTATCTAAGCAAAAATCTACCTGTGCCTTTATCCATAAAACAGAATGAAGGAATGTAAGGACATAGATCCAGCGAGGACTGATAGGGTAAGTGTATGGATAAACAGGCAGAAACAACAGTAACTATTAATACTATTTAAGGTATTAATATAAATGTTTAAAAAATATATCGGGAGATATATTGACAAATTTCAAATTTTGAGATAGGAGGT
>JAEZZQ010000009.1 GCA_023442465.1 Bacillota bacterium
CGGCAGTGCTGCCAATTACATGGTCGACTGTCTCTGCCTACAATGCCAAGACTGCTATATATGTGGTGGTCGGTACGCTCACAGGCAACAGCAATATTGAGCCCAACGGCGTGACTGCGAGTCTAACCGTTACCGTTACGCCGGTCACGGCAGTGCCCCCCACCTTCAGCGACACGTTGGTGGTCATAAGCAGCGACAGCTCCGCTACAGCCGCTGAATTAGGAAGCGCCATCCTGCCTGCAAGCGGTTCCATCATGGTAGAAGGCCAAAGCGTTGCCTATACTGTCGATTGGAACGGCGGCGAAGCGCTGGATAGAACGGCTGTGGGCAACGAGAAGACCTTTACTGGAACCATCAACTATTCCTCCCCTCCGGCATGGCTTACCTTGCCAAGCGACCTCACAGTAAGTCGCAAGGTAACGGTCACGGATAAAACTCTGGTAACCATTGGAGGCATCACAACCGCCAATAAAACCTACGACGGCTCTTTCTATGCACCTACCGGCGCGGTGACTTGCAGCCACAGTTTTCCCATAAATCAACTGAAATGGCTATATGAATCCACGGATAGCGCAGGCTACAGCAGCAGCACAGCACCCACAAACGCAGGCGCATATAAGCTGACCATTTCCGTGCCAGACAGCAACGCAAACTACGCAGGCAGGGAGGTGCTCACCTTCACCATCGAAAAGCGACAGATTACCCTTACCGCAGATCATAAATCGGTTATTAAGGGCAGTAGCCTGCCGGAGCTTACCTATACTGTAGGCAATCTGGCTCCCGGGGAAACCAAGGCGGATGCTTTAAGCACCCAACCTGTCCTGGCTTGCCCGACCTTTGACGGCAATATGGCGGGCAGCTATCCCATTACACTCACAGGCGGCACGGCAACGGATAATTACACCATTACAACCCGTACAAACGGGGTTTTGACCATCGCTGAACAGACATATACCGTCACATTTAATCCGAATGGCGGTATACGCACCGGCGGTGGAGAACTGACACAGACCGTTGCCAAGGGCAGTGCAGCGACGGCCCCCATACTCAGCCGCAGCAGCTACACATTTACTGGCTGGGACAAAGCCTTTGATAACGTGACCGCTGATCTGACGGTTACGGCAAGCTGGAGCTATAACGGTGGCGGCGGCTCTGGTGGTGGTGATTCCTATACGCCGGGCACGCCCACAATCACTACACCTGAAAAGAAGCCGGATCAGCCAGTGACGGCAACGGCTCCCATCACGGCGGCGGGACAAAACGGTGCGGCCAGCGCATCAATCCCCGACAAGACAGTGACCGACGCCATTGCTAAGGCACAGGCTGATGCAAAGGCGCAGGGAAAAACCGCAAACGGCATATCGGTGGCACTGAATGTTACAATGCCAAAGGGCACGACTTCTCTTGCGGCAACCTTGACCCGAAATTCCCTGAACAGTCTTGTAAGTGCTGGGGTAACTGAACTTGAAATCAGCGGCGCACCGGTATCCCTCAGTCTTGATCTGAACGCACTAAAGGAAATCCAGAAACAGAGTAGCGGGGATATCAGCATCAGCTTCACTCCAGTCACTGGGCTTTCAAAGGCAGCAAAAGCGCTTTTGGGCAACCGTCCAGTCTATAGCATCACAATCAGCTATACAGACAAACACGGAAAAACACAGAATATTTCCAGTCTTGGAAGCGGCAAGGCAACCCTGTCCATCCCCTACACACCGGGCAAAAATGAGGCCGTGGGCTATCTGTTCGGCGTCTATGTGGACGGGGCGGGAAATGCCACCCAAATCCCCAGTTCGGCCTATGATTCGAACAGTAGAAGCCTCCTGCTGGGCACTAACCATTTCTCGGTGTACGGCGTAGGGTACGAAGCTCCAAGCGCCAAGTTTACCGACATTTCCACCCATTGGGGCAAGGAAAGCATCGACTATGTGGTCGGCAGGGGACTTCTTTCCGGCACATCCAAAACTACCTTTGCACCTGATACTGCCATGACAAGGGAAATGATGGTAACGGCCCTCGGCAGATTGACAGGCGTAGATGTGAAAGCATACACCACCAATAGCTTTACCGATGTGAAGGCGGGCAGCACCTTCTGCCCCTACATCGAGTGGGCATACAAGAAAGGCATTGTGCAGGGTATCGGCAATCAGCAGTTTGCACCCGACCGGGCAATTACCCGTGAAGAAATTGCGGTCATCTTCGCAAACTACGCAAAAGCCACCGGCTACAAGCTGCCTGTGACCCGTGAAGCTGTGACCTATGCGGATGCTTCCAGCATCGGCAGCATCTATAAGGCGGCGGTTACTGCCATGCAGCAGGCAGGCATTATGATGGGCGAAACGAATAACAGGTTTAATCCAAAGTCCAATGCCACCCGCGCGGAGGTCAGCGCCATGCTCCACCGCTACATCAAGCTGACCATTGACCCGGATACGGCACAGGGATGGGCGCTTAACGATGCCGGACAGTATCTGTACTACATGGACGGCAAAGCCCTCACCGGCACACAGACCATCGACGGCGTGAAGTATTTCTTCAATACCGATGGGACTCTCAAAACCGGCTGGGTGAAGGACGGCGGCAACTGGCGGTATTACACCGGCAACAAGGTTGCCGTGGACTGGCTGGACATCAGCGACAAACGCTACTACTTTACCAAGGACGGCGTCATGGTGTCCGGCAAGTGGCTGGAGATTGACGGCAAGTGGTATTACTTCAACGCCGACGGTTCCCTTGCCAAGAACACC
>JAEZZQ010000033.1 GCA_023442465.1 Bacillota bacterium
ACCATGGCGGCCGCCTACGAAATGGAACCGATGGGAGAGGGCTGGCGAATGGATGGAGTCCAATACGGAACAAAGCCACCGGCAGAACCGGTGAATTTTATTATCCATGATTTGGGCTGTCAGCCAGTTCTAAATGAAAAGGTGTATGATGCGGGTCTGCTGGTTATCGTGTGCGGCACAAAGACCTATGAGCTGCCCAACTCTATGCGGCAATTCTGCAAAGCAATTTTCATAAGGTGCTGTTTTTGGACTACCAGCCTGAACCTACGGACGACATGAGCAATTCCAAGCAGTACAAAACGATGATGACAAAATATATCGCCGGGGCATAACACCCCGGCGTAAGGAGGATTTTGATGATGACCAAGCAAGCGGAGCTGAAACAACAAGCGTATGCCAGCGATTTGAAAAGCCGTGCGCTTTCTGTATTGATTTACCTGATTGACCGATCAAATAAAGACCTGACCTGTTTTCCGGCTATTCCGACAATGGCCGAGCAGCTTCATATATCTGTATCTACGGTAAAGCGTGCCCTAAAGGAGCTGGCTGACGCAGGCTACATTCAAAGGGAAGCACGTTTCCGTGAAAGAAACCGTGGGCAAAGCTCTAACCTGTATATCCTGCTTTTTGTAGAGCAGATGCCCACGCCCGACAATGACAATACCCTCGCATATGAGGATTACATAGCGCCTGTAACTCCAGAATCAGGGATAGGCGATAATAAGACCGTAGCAGTTCACATTACCTTTGATACCTTGAAAGGTGAAAAGCAGGAGAAGCAAACAGCGGAAGCGGCAAGAAACGAGTTTGCCTCAGCCGCACGCTCGACAACGAAAAAGACCTCCATCCCCATTCATCTTGATACATTCGGAACGCTGCCTCTCCGTTATTTATCGGAAAGAATGAGAGAAATAGCAGGGAAATCTCGACCCTGCTTTTCATCTGATTTTCCGTGGACGGGGGCGGGGGTCATTTTACAGCCCCCTTGAACTACTCAAGTGAACTGGTTTAAATAGCGGAAAATAAGTTTTATCTTTTTCGTTTGATGATGTCCATGCAATTTATCCTCCTTTTGAATAGTTAATGGGGTTGGATTCCTTCTATCAGTAGCCGAATATGCTCCATCGCCTGCGCTCTCAAATCAAAGTCGGGATAGCGAACACACCATTCATAGCTAACACCCCGTATCGCCATTACAAAATGCCGGGAGAGCGTTTCCGGCGGCAAGGACGATGTAAATTCCCCGCTGCGAAGGCCTTTTTCTAAAATGCTGTAAACCAATGCATAAAGCTCCCGTCCGTACCCCTTGACTGCTTCCGTACCTGCCGTTCCAGAGAGTAGCATCTGATAAATCTTTGTCATATTTTTGCAGCCGAACGTATTGGCAAGCGTATCTGCAATTCTTTCTGCTAAAGCAAGCAGCACCAATGAAGAAGGCATATCATCGGGTAGCGATTTCAAAAAGGTTTTGTAATGAACATCTGCCCTCGCGGCATGATCTGCAATTAAAATAGCAATCAGCGCATCCTTGGATTCGAAGTGTACATAAAAAGTGCCTTTTGTGATACCGGCCTCGTCGGTTATGTCCTCTACGTTAACATCGGAAAAATTGCTTTCTGTAAATAACCTTTCTGCAATCTCATATAGCTTCTTTTTCGTTTCCGCCCCCTGCGCCTTCCGCTTGTCGAGCTTTTTCTCTCTCATATTTTCTGCTCCTCTATTGATTTTTTCAAAAAAATTAAGTATAATAAATATAAATTGCTAAATGAGTTTAGTGAACATGGTTTTTATATGTAGTATATCATCTGTCAATCTCAAATTCAAGTATTTGAGCGAAATCGTTGTCTTTCTTAGAATTCTGCCTGACAAAGTATGCGGTTAATTGAACATTACGATGAGTTTTCAAAATATGAAGTGGAGGAAATGGTATGAGCAGACACAAAACAAAGCAAAGAATTATGGCCATGATGCTGTCCGCCATCATGGTTGTGGGTATGATGCCTGTCTCGGCGTTCGCTGAAACAAGTACATTCCCCATTGGCACAAGCGGCGAGATTATTGCTTTTGAGGTGCTGGGAGCAGACAGCTCAATGCGGAGCGTGTCGCTTGCTACAAACGAATCAGATTTGAAATTGCCAAAAATCCTAACGGCGACTATCCGGCTTGCAGTTTTAGACGAAGAAACGGTGTTGGACTCCGGAGAAACTGATGCGAAGTTGGATAGCGTTGATACGGTAAGCGGATCAGCAATTGGCATGGATAAAAAAGGTGATACCGAAGCTGGAGCAGAGGCCCAAATCGCCTCCCCCTCCGATGCACAAGAAGATGGGGATTACTTTGAAGCTGAACCAATGGAGAAAACCGTGGCCAGCGTGGATGAAATTACCGTTCCCCTGCCTGTAACATGGGTTTCCTTTCCAGCATACGACGGCGAAACAGCGGGCGAATACATATTTATGCCTGAACTGCCGGAGGGGATTAGCATAGCCAGCGGCGTGGAAAAACCGACAATTACTGTAACGGTAGGCGCAGCGGTTATTACCGGCACGGTGACGGCCTTTGACGATTTGACCGATGAAATCCGTTGGCAGAATACCACCGAACCGGAATTCCCGGAAGCGGTGGGCGGCACGGTTGGTAGCGAAGCGGCTCAAATCCCGGTGACTTGGGAGGCCGACCACGACTATGACGAGCAATATCCCCAGCGGGGGCTCTATGTGTTCACCGCTGTTTTGGGTGAGGGTTACGTCCTTGCAGACGGCGTGGAACTGCCCCGCATAACAGTGTTTATCCCCGTCAGCGCGGGGCGTATGGTGGCGCGCATGGCAGGCGGAGGTACAACGGACAGCCCGCTTGAAATCACCACGGCGGCGCAGCTTGCCGAAATCGCCACGCTGGTGAATGCGCGGGAGAACGGCTTGGAGCTGTTTTTGTTCAACAACGCAGGCGCAAAGGTTAGCCTTAAAATGACGAACGACATCGACCTCTCGGCTTACACAAAAGGCGAGGGCTGGGAGCCTATCGGCAACAAGGACAATAAATTTAGAAGCGCCTTTGACGGCGGCGGGTACAAGATCAGCAATCTGACCATCAACCGCGCCGACGGCGAGTATCAAGGCCTGTTTGGGTCTATGGGCGTTGGAGCCTTGGTGGAAAATCTCGGCATTGAAAATACCGAGATTAGGGCCAAGGGCTATGCCGGCGGTGTGGCGGGAGAGGTTCGCGGCGGCACGGTGCAAAACTGCTATACGACAGGCAGTGTTGGCGGCAACATTTATGTCGGCGGCGTGCTGGGTGTTGTTTTTGAAAACAGTACGGTGCAAAACTGCTACTCCACTGTCAGCATCGACGGCGCCTCCGGCACCTTCTCCTTTATGATCGGCGGCTTGACAGGGGGCGTTTACGACAGCACGGTGATAAACTGCTATGCCACCGGCAACGTCAGCGGCAGCTCCAGCGCATCTTCAACCTATACGGGCGGCTTAACAGGGTATCTTGTTGGGGAAAGCAGAATGCAAAACTGCGCGGCACTCAACCCCGCTGTCAGTGGCAGAGACCGTGTCGGGCGTGTGGTTGGGAGCTGGCCTGCGGAGTTCCCCGTGGGCAACAGCCAGCTTTCGGGCAATATCGCCTTTGGCGGCATGACGGTAACAAAGTATGGCTACATCATCCCTCCTGCCGAGGGTGCGGATCAGATGGACGGCGAACCCAAAACCGCCGCCGACATCAGTGCCGCAGGCTTCTTTGAAGAGTTGTTCGGCAATGATACGGCATGGACATACGAAACTGGCAAGCTGCCTGGCTTCGGCGCGGCGGTGGAGATGCCAGAGTATCTAGTGAATGGCAGCGACCCGAATTTCTTCGGCGCCGGCACCAGCGAAAACCCATATCAAATCAACACCCCCGCCCAGCTCGCTAAGCTGGCGGAGCTTGTAAACGAGGGGAACGCGAGCTATAACGCTGCACACTATAAGCTGATGAACAACCTCGATCTTTCTGCCTATGGTAAAGATTATGACGACGGCAAGGGTTGGACGCCCATTGGCAACACGTATGAACAACCATTCAAGGGTATTTTTGATGGTAACGGTAAAACCATTACAGAGCTGTATATCAACCAAAGCGGGCAATCTCATGTTGGATTGTTTGGAAGCATTAGCCGAGGCACGGCAAATAATTTAGCACTGCAAAATGTAAGCATCAAAGGCGGTCAAAGCGTCGGGGGCGTGACAGGATCTGTGTATGAGGGGGGCATGGTGCAAGGTTGTTTCGTAAGCGGCATTATGAGCGGTGCAGACTACATCGGTGGCGTGGTGGGGCATGTTCACGCTTCCACCGTGCAAAACTGCTACAGTGCGGTAAGCCTGACAAGCACGAGCACCAATGGGAGCGGCGGTGTAATCGGGAGAATTAACTTTGGCACGGTAAAGAACTGTTACAGCATCGGCAGTGTCGCTGGCATCGCCGGTAATGGTGGTATTGGTGGTGTGGTGGGAGTTGTTTACGCTTCCACCGTGCAAAACTGCGCTGCGCTTAATCCATCAGTTTCCGGAGCCTCCACCGGTGTGCGTCGCGTGGCAGGAATTTTTGACAGCAATACTCTTTCGGGCAATATCGCCTTTGGCGGTATGACGGTCAATGGTGCTACGGTGTCCGGAGGCACGCTGACAGATCATAACGGCGCACCCAAAACCGCCGCCGAAATCGCGGCGGCAGGCTTCTGGACGACAGCTTCCGGCTTCACGGCGGATTGGGACACCACCATCTGGGACATCGAACCCGGCAAGCTGCCCATACTCAAGGGCATTGCGGGGCAGGACGCTTCCATGCCCGCTCATCTGCGCCCGGCGGGCGCAAGCCCCTTTGAGGGTGCCGGCACAAGCGAGAGCGCCCCCTACCTCATCAAAACCGCCGCAGACCTTGCCAAGCTGGCGGAGCTTACGAACGCGGGAATCTCGCCTTATGCGGATGCGGGAAGGTATTATAAGCTTGTGAATAACCTCGACCTTTCCGACTATGGCGCAGGCTACGATGGCGGCAAGGGGTGGATTCCCATCGGTACGGACACCAAACCATTTAATGGAGTCCTCAACGGCGGAGACCACCAAATCACAGGGCTTTACATCAAGCGCAGCGCCCATAATCAGGGTCTGTTCGGCTGTATCAATGTTGGCAGTGTGAAAAATCTCGGCGTGGCAAACGTAAATATCTCCGGTATCTTCAGCGGCGGCGGTTTGGCGGGACTGATTTACGGCACGGTGGAAAACTGCTATGTCAGCGGCAGTGTCAGCGGCGTAAGCCACATCGGCGGCATGGCGGGATGGATTTTTGGCACGATGCAAAGCTGTTATGTCAGCGGCAATGTTTCCGCAACCAATCCGGGCGCCCCCGTCGGCGGCGTGGCGAGCGTTGTTCGAGAGGGCGGCACAATGCAAAACTGCTACAGCACCGGCAGCGTCAGCGGCAGCTCTGTGGAATATTACAACTATATTGGCGGTGTGGTGGGAATTGTTTTAAAAGGCACTGTGCAAAACTGCTACAGCACCGGCAGCGTCAGATCTACAAAAAATGCTGACTATATTGGTGGCGTGATTGGAACTCTTCTCGAAGGCACGGTTCAAAACTGCGCCGCGCTGAACCCCTCGGTCAGTAGTTCAAGTTATAGCGGGCGCGTGGTGGGAAATTGCTTCGACCCCTATTTCTTATATAACAACTACGCCTTCAGCCGCATACCCGGCACATGGACAAATGAGGGTCTAAATGCAAAAGACGGTATGGACGTAACCTCAGAGACACTATTTAGCGGCAGCTTTTGGACGACTGCGAGCAATTGGAATACTGCCGCGTGGGACAGCAACGTTTGGACATTCGAAGACGGCAAGCTGCCCACGCTAAAAGGGCTTGCGGGGCAAAACGGCGACGGCGGGCTGTACATGAGCGCGCGGGACATTCAGTACGCCACGGTGGGCACGAGCGCCCCCCTCACCTATAACGGCAGTGAGCAAATCCCAACCCTGACCGTCACCTTTGACGGCGAAACGCTGACGAAGAACACGGATTATACCGTTTCAATCACCAGCACGGACGGCGGCGGCGCTAGCGCAGGGATAAACGCCGGAGAGGTGACGCTGACCCTGACCGGCATTGGCAGCTTCAAAGGTATAAAAACGGCGACTTATACCATCGGCAAGGTGCCTCTAACGATTGTGAGTGCATCGATCAATCCTAAATTCTACGACAGTACCATCACCGCGGAGGTTGCCAACGTGAGCTTTGACGGTTTACAGCCCACCGAAACGCTGGCGATCAGCGTAGATTACACCGTCACAGGTGCGCGGTATAACAGCGCCGACGCGGGCGACAACAAGACTGTAACCGCTACAGTTACGCTTGCAAACAGCGCCACAGCGAAGAACTACTCTCTGTTGAGTGATGTGCTGTCCATTTCAGGTATGACCATCGGAAAAGCTGACTTTTCATCGGTGGACCCTGTCAACAAGAGCCTGCTTTACAGCGCGGCGCACACCAATGCGACCGTAAACATCACCGGTTTACCCGACGACCGTGGAACAACGACCTTTACCGCCGGGACGGTGACAGGTGACACTGCCATCATCAGCGGCACAGTGCAGGGTACTGCCACTGGCATCAAATTCTCCACGAATGCCGGTGACATAGGGCAAACCGCCATCATTCCGGTGACTGCCACCATGCAGAACTACAAAGATGTCGTTGTTGACGTGGTGGTGACACTGGTTAATAAAACGCCCGTGACCATTACCGGCGTGACGGTGGCGAATAAGGTCTATGACGGCACAGCAATTGCCTATACCGGTACACCCGCCAATGCGCAGGGGTACATTGGCACCTATCAATATGTTTGGTCGAGCGGTTCTGCGCCCAAAGATGCCGGGAACTATACTCTGACCGTTAAAATTCCAGACAGCAATGCGGATTTTATGGGCGAGATTGAAATTCCGTTCATCATCAGTCCTGCAACAGTTACCATAACTGCAAAAGACAAGATCGCCTATGTGGGTGGTACAGCCCCTGCACTTGGCGAATCGGATTACACCGTGACCGGGCTTGCAAGTGGTGAAACACTAAATACTGCGCCGACGCTTGCCTATACCACAACTCCGGATATGAGCAAGACCGGAACCTACACGATAATCGCCACCGATGCGGTTGCGCCCGATAGCAGTAACTACAATAGCACCATCACTTATATCACAGGGACACTGACAATTAGAAATAGGCCATCTGGTGGTGGGAGCTCCTCAGATAGCAGCTCCGTCATCGTCACCCCACCCGCACCGGATAAGCCAAATTCCCCTACACAGGGGGAAATCAAGGTTCCCGGCACTGTGGACAGCAAGGGCAACATCATAGTGAACATCACGGACAAAATTGTGACGGATGCTTTTGACAAGGCACTGGCGGAGGCCAAGAAAAACGGCAACGAGCAAAATGGAATCACGGTGGTTCTCCGTGTGGATACTGGCAGCAAGACCGGCTCCAATGTTACGGT
>JAEZZQ010000007.1 GCA_023442465.1 Bacillota bacterium
CAAAATTCGAAAGGCCCCCACCCCTATGGAAAAATACCTCCACGAAGAAGTCCAAACCCGAGAAGACATCCAAGTTCGCTTTGACACCTACCGCGATTCCAACCACCTCATCACCAGCCACTGGCACAACAGCATGGAAATCATTTGTATCTGTGAGGGCTGCATGGACGTCACTATCAACAACTCAAAATTCATCCTGAACGCAGGCGATTTCGCGATCATCAACTCTGCCGACATCCACTCTACCTACTGCCATGAAAACTGCCTCGTCATCCTGCTGCAGATACCGTACCAGTTTTTGAAAAAAAGCATTTCCGACTACGACAGCATCCGTTTCGAAGGTATTCCCAACTCTCCGGAGCAAAATGACCGTGTCCGCGCCATTTTAATGGAGATGAAAGACATCAACGACGAAAAAACGGAAGGATATTCCCTCCGTTTCTCCAGCCTTTTATACGATTTTCTTTATTCCATCCTTCGCTATTACAAGGTGGAAATTGACACCGCGGTAAAAATCAGAACAGACAAAAACCTGCGCCGGCTGGAGAATGTCATGGACTTCGTAAAGTCCAACTACGCTTCTCCCATCACCTTGGACGAAGCTGCCGCTTCCGTTGCACTGAACCCCGAATATTTCTGCCGCTTTTTCAAAAAATATATGAGACTCACCTTTCTTGAATACGTGAACAAAGTCCGACTCGCCCACGTATATGAAGATTTGATGAATACCGATTTGACTATTACCGGCATCTTGGAACGCAATGGCTGTACCAACTACAAATTATTTATGAAAAATTTCAAATCCACCTACGGATGCACTCCCATGCAAATGCGGCAAAACAAAAAAAATACCTGACGCATATTATTTCCTATACCGCGCAAACTATAAAAAAGCAGCTAAAAGTTTGCATTCACGAGAAAGGTATGGCTATTTTATGACAGATATGGATAAAATTACTCTCGGCGAAGCTCTCGCTATCAATACTCTGGATGATATACCCCAAGCGAAGAGCGACGCCAAAAAAATCGTAGGGCTCGTAAAGAGCAGCGGACGCGTAACCGGCTATCAGCTATCCGACGGTTCCACAGTCTCTAAGCAGGAAGGAGTAGACCTTGCCAAGAGCGGTGAAATCAAAGGTGTAGGAATCGCCCATAGAAAGGATACGGAATATTTGAAGTCCCTGCCTGATGGGGAGGAAAACAATAATTTGAATAACCTTCCTTCGGTTTCAGGTTAAATTAAGAAGGCTTGCCGCACTGAGTATTTCTTGTGCGACAAGCCTTCTTATTATTAAAATTTTTATTGGAATCAGAGAAGTCCGTGTTTCACCTTTTGGTAAGCTTAAACTGACTGATCAAATCCGTCATGACCATAGCTTGCGCACTCAGCTCCTCACTTGCCGCTGCGCTTTCCTCCGATACCGATGCATTCGTCTGGACAACGCTGGAAATCTGATCGATTCCCTTTGCGATTTTATCCGCTTCCAGAGCCTGTGCCCTGGATTCCTGCGCGATTTTATCTATCATTTCCAAAACGGTCCGGGCATTCTTAGCGACTTCCTCAAAGGCCTCACTCGTTGTTCCTGTGAGAACTTTTCCTTTTTCAATATGGGACAGGGATTCCTCTATCAACCCAGTAGTGTTCTTCGCAGCATCTGCGGATTCCTGCGCCAGCTTCCTTATTTGATCGGCCACTACGGCGAAACCTTTTCCGGCTGCTCCTGCACGGGCAGATTCGATTGCCGCATTTAACGCTAACAAATTCGTCTCAGAGGCTATGGCGTCGATGGTATCAATAATATTCTTAATGCCCTCCGATGCTGCGGCAATGTCGTTTATTGCCGCCACCAACTGTTCCATCCGTGCTTTGCTGGTGATGACAGTCTCTCCTGTCCGTTCTCCCCACTCATCGGCGTTCTGGGCGTACTCTGCATTATTGCTTATCTGGCCCGTAATATTAGAAATAACATCAGACAGTTCCTGTACACTTCCCGCCTGGTTCGTCGCTCCCTGCGCGATGTCCTGCGCTCCTGCGGACAGTTCTTGTGTACCTGCACTCACCTGCTCTATTGCCACGCTCATCTCATACAGAGTGTCATTCATCTTTTCTTGAAAGCTCTCGATAGAACGCTGGATATTTGCGAAATCGCCGATAAATTCCACCGGACAGACACAGGTAAAATTGCCGGCGGAAAATTCTTTCATACCAAAGGCGATAGCGTCGATATATTTCTTAATTTCCTTTACCGCAAAATCCAAAGATTTTCCAAGACTTCCAATCTCGTTATCCATATTCACTTCAAAGCTTAAGCCCAGATTTCCTTCCGCCAGCTTCTCGCATTCCTGCTGTAAACCTACAATCGGCTCGATGACCTTAGTCTTCACGTATCTATACGTTTTTATGATAAACCACACCGTTAAGGAGACGGCAAAGATAGTAACCACGAATATGATGCCGAGCATCACGATAACCATTCTCCTCTGATTATCGATCTGCTCCTGCTTCTGTACTATCGTATCGTCCAAAAGGCTTACCAAGGAGTGGATTTTCACCTCTACACTATCCTTTAATAAAGCTTCCGCCTGTGCTTTGTCCGTCCCGTTCACGCTGAGCACTTCATCTGCAAGCTGATGGATTTCTCTATGCAAGGGTTCTGCCTTCTCATAAAATTCGCTCATTTGCGGATTGCCTTTTACACCCGGCCCATATAAATATATACCGAAATCACATTTCGTCTCATCCTTCTGTCCCGTAAATTCCGTATTATAATAAACGGCTGAACTAAGATTTATCCACCATTTATAATGAGCCATTTCATAACTCAATAAATCGGATTTTTCCGCATTTATCTTTTCACTCCTGCTAAAAACATAGTCGAAGCAGAAAATACTCCCTCCCATTAGCAGCACGAGAAGTCCGGCCATAAACACAATTGCAGAAAATCTTGAATAAAATATCTGCTCTATTGATCCTTTTCTTTTGGTAACCTTTAACATAACTTTTTCCTTTCTTAATTTATTTGAAAAAATCGCCACAAAGGTGTACCTTTTTTTACCATACATTTCATAGCTATTTATTTTTTTATTATTGTCATTTTTTGTTGTTTTTTACAAAAAAATGTAATACAATTATCTGTATGATTGTTCGTATATACAGAAGAAACAAGTTGCTAAAAAGGTACACCTTTATAGCAACTTGTCTCTTTTTGCAGTGCCTTGAAACATATGGATTAAGTTTAGCCTTTCTGGCATACTACGTATAATAGGAGGACTAAGAAATGAAGAATTTTTATGGGTATATGCGGGTATCTACTGCTGATCAAAACATCGACCGGCAAAAAGTGGAATTGCTGAAATGGGGGATTATCGAACAGAACATTTATTGTGATAAACTATCGGGCAAAGACTTTAACAGACCTGAATATCTGAAGCTAAAGAAAAGACTGAAGGAAGGTGACGTTCTCGTCGTAAAGAGCATTGACCGCCTCGGAAGAAATTATCGCGATATACAAGAGGAATGGCGCGTTATCGTTAAAGTAAAAAAAGCAGATATCGTCATCCTGGACATGCCCATTCTCGATACCCGCACTAACAAAGACTTAATCGGCACCTTAATCTCCGATATTGTCTTACAGCTTTTATCCTATGTGGCGCAGGCCGAACGGGAGAATATCAAGCAACGGCAAGCCGAGGGTATTGCCCTCGCCAAGGCAAAGGGAAGGCATCTGGGCCGTTTCCCCTCTCCCATTCCTGAAGAATTCTATCCAATATACGAGAAGTGGGAAAACAAAGAATACACTCTTCGAACCGCCAGCGATGCACTTGGAGTCACCATCAGCCAGTTCCGTACGATGGTTAAAAAACATATGAATAATAAAAATGAAAGCCACAAAAGTCCTTAAGTCTCTCTTCTACCCTTGCACCGTAGTATTAGTATTCGCCGGCACTTGCTTTCTGCCGCCTGCAAGCTCGCTTACAAGGGTCGAGCCTAATATCAGTACCGCACCTATTATCTGCTCTGCGCTCATATCTTCATGAAATAAAAGGGCGGAAAGCAGAATTGCTGTTACCGGGTCTATATAGCTGAACAAAGCTGCCGTCTGCCCACTCAAATCCTTTAAGGAAGAAAAATATAAAAGATAGGCAATTCCTGTATTTACAATACCCAGATACAGCAATAGAAACAGTGTACTCACGCCAAGCGTTATCCCCGTCCTGTCTTCCGTATAAAACACATATGGAAGCAGCACCAAAGACGCGATTCCTAACTGCGACACAGTCATATCCACCGCTTCTATTTCTTTCAGGAACTTATTCATGATCACTACGGAAGCATATAACATAGCCGCTGTCACTCCGAATGCGATTCCCTTCCATCCGCCTGCCGCTTCCTGACCATTTCCAAAAATATCCGCCACCAACGCCATACCGAACAAAGATACCGCGACACATCCGGCCTTTACCGCCGTCAGTTTCTCCTTCAAGAAAAGGGGAGAGACCAGAATGACGAACACCGGTGCCAGATAATAGCATAAGGTAGCCACCGCTATCGTCGTATACCGGTATGCTTCAAAAAGGCAGATCCAATTCGCTCCGATTGCTGCTCCGGAAAAGACAAGAAATTTAAGATTCTTTCTGATAGACGGCAGCGATAGCCTCTTCCCCATCGCAAACCCGGCAAACAATAAAAATACCGTTCCGATACTCCCCCTTACAATTGCCAGTATCCCGGAGGATAGACCAGTCGTTCTCACAAAGATTCCTATACTTCCAAATATGAACATCGCAGCAATTAACTTCACTTTCGCTTTCATCGCTTCTTCCCATTTCTAACGAATTTCTTCTGTTATACCGTTTACTGACTCTTATCGAAACAATTTCTTTTTCTTAAAATATATGAACTCGGCCAAAATAATGACAATGCAGAGGAGAATCACTGCAGGATATCCATATTTCCACCGGAATTCCGGCATACCGGGAAAATTCATTCCATACCATCCTACGAGGAGCGTCAAAGGCAGGAAAAATGCCGTGATAATCGTTAAAATGCTCATTACCTTGTTCTGCCTTACGTCTATCTGGGATTGATACAATTCCCTTATCTGAATCAGATATTCCCGCAGCGCTTCCACATGATTGTGCAGCCTCTCCGTGCGATTGGCGTAATTCTGCCACGCAGCGCACTCCTCCCTGCTAAGCTCCTGATTCACATTCGCCTGCATCTGGTCGCCTATATTGATGAGCTGTTCATAATAGGAATGAAAAATGGTTAGCTTTTTACGATATTGTATAATCGTCTCATAAAAATGGTCGGGAATCTTCAAAAGAAGCTCCTCCTCCATATCAGACAAATATTCCTCCAGCGTTTGCAGGTAAAGGACATCCTCCTCGATCAGCATCTCGAACAATACCAAAAGAATCTGATTCAGCGTACAGTTGGATATATTTCCCGATATTTTCTCCAGCATGTCCCCAAGCAAGGCTCTCTCCCCAAGGAAAAAGAGCTCTTTTCCTTTTACATAGAAACCGAAGGTAAAAAGTGCAATCTGCTCTCTATCGCCCTTGGGAACCTTCATCGTCCCTTGAATACAATCCTTGAAGGTCTCAATTTTACAGTATTGTACTTGCTTAAGCCCCTGACTCAGATTCTTTTTATGAGGGTAATCTCCTTGAAGCGCGTCGAACTCCTCCGCTTCCATTAGATATATTTTATAATAATTCCTTTCTTGCTCCTTATCCTCATCTTCCTCAAACAGGATGCCGGTTTCGATATTCGCTAAATATTTCACCATAATAATAACCATGCCCTTCCAATATCTGCAGCTTCAGGCCACAGGCATAAAGTTGCGCGTGCGTCTTTTTCCTGCAATTATAGCACATACGGAAGCAACCTTAAAGCAGGAAAACAACGGTACCCAATAACCAATCCGCTTTCCCTGCATAACCTAATAACAAAAAAGGTATTTCTATGTATCAGTTTACTCCCCGTCTCACATTCGTAAACATATTGGAAAAAAATAAACCCCGTGCTATGGCATGGGTTACAGGTAATAGCGACAACCCGCAGCTTAGCGGGCTGGTTAAGTTTTATGATACTCCTTATGGGGGTGTTCTCATAGAAGCGGAAATCTTCGGTCTCCCCAATGTATACACACAGGATGCCTCCGATTTTTATGCGATGCACATCCACGAATTCGGCGACTGCTCCGATTCTTTCGCCAATACCGGAGGACATTACAATCCGGAGAACATGCCCCATCCCCAGCACGCAGGAGACCTGATTCCTCTTCTTGGCAATCAGGGCTACGCCTGGGCCTCTTTTTATGATAAACGCTTTACCGTAGATAATGTTGTCGGCAAATCCGTAATTATCCACTCAAAACGGGATGACTTCACCACCCAACCTTCGGGGGATTCCGGTGATAAAATCGGCTGCGGTGTTATCCGCATAGAGAGCGGAAGGTAACCTACAGCCGTTATTATTCAGCCTACAGTCTCCCCTTAAAATCCTCGTAGCCGAAGCTTCTTATTTGCTCACATTCGCCGTCTTCCCTCTCCCACACGATAGAGGGAAGCGGCATTCCGTTGAAGGTATTGTTTTTTACCATAGTATAAATGGCCATATCTTCGAAAGTCAGACGGTCTCCGACCGCTAACGGCTTGTCGAAGGAATAGCTTCCTATCACATCTCCCGCCAGGCAGGTCGGCCCCGCCAGCGTATGTGTAAAGGCTTTCTCCCCCTCCTGCCCGGAAGCACTAAGGGGCGGGCGATACGGCATCTCGAGAACGTCGGGCATATGGCAGGCTGCGGAACAATCTAAGATCGCTATCGTTTCCTCATGCACCAAATCCTCAACTGTAGTCAGCAAATGCCCCGCATTCAAGGCGACCGCTTCTCCCGGCTCCAAATAAACCGTAACCCCGTAGGTGTCAGATATGTGGCGGATACAGCTTTCCAGAAGCTCTATGTCATAATCCTCTCGCGTGATATGATGTCCGCCGCCGAAATTAACCCATTTCATCCCATATAGCCACGGGCCGAAACTTTCCTCCACAGCCTTCAGCGTCACTGCAAGAGCGTCTGCATTCTGCTCACACAGCGTATGGAAATGAATTCCCTCCACCCACTCAGGCAATCTGTCTGGGAACTCCTTTGCCAGAATTCCCAGACGCGAGCCGGGAGCGCAAGGGTCGTATACTCCGTGCCCTTCCTGCGTGGAGCATTCAGGATTTACCCGAATTCCTACGCTCCTCCCTGCCTTCGCCGCTCTTTCGCCATATTTCTTAAGCTGGGAGAAGGAGTTAAAGACGATATGCCCGCAGCAGGACAATATTTCCTCCATATCCTCTTCCTTGTATGCCGCAGAAAAAATATGAGTTTCCTTTCCCATCTCCTCCGAACCCAGCCGAGCCTCATATAAGCCGCTGGCTGCCGTTCCATCCAAGTATCTGCCGATCAGCGGATAGCAGGAGTACATAGAAAAAGCTTTCTGCGCTAATAATATTTTACAGCCTGTCCGCTGCCTGACACCCTGCAAAATCTCCAGATTCCTTTTCAGGGCACTCTCCATCACGATATAACATGGCGTTTTCAATTCTTCTCTCTTCATAACTACTCCATATATTTCATGCTATTCCACCATAACCGGATTCTCACTCACCTGCCAAGGAAGACCGAATTCGTTCAGCGCCTCCATGAACGGGTCAGGGTCGAACTCTTCGATGTTATATACGCCTGCCTTATCCCATGTCTTCGTCATCAGCATCGCCGCGCCGATCATCGCAGGAACGCCGGTAGTATAAGCGACTGCCTGAGAGCCCACTTCTTTATAGCATTCCTCATGATCGCATACATTATAAATGTAAACAGTCCTTTCTTTCCCGTCCTTCTTTCCCGTAAAAATACAGCCGATGTTCGTCTTACCCTTTGTACGGGGACCTAAGGATGCCGGGTCGGGAAGAACCGCTTTTAAAAACTGCAGAGGAACTATTTCTTTTCCTTCATACATGATTGGCTCTATGGAGGTCATGCCTACGTTTTCAAGGCATTTTAAATGAGTCAGATAGCTTTGTCCAAAGGTCATGAAGAAACGGATTCTCTTGATTCCCGGCATATTTAGGGCAAGGGATTCCAGCTCCTCATGATGAAGCAGATACATATCCTTCTCTCCCACCTCCGGGAAATTATAAACCCTTTTGATTTCCATCGGTTCTGTCTCTACCCAATGTCCGTCCTCCCAGTAGGAACCTTTCGCAGATACTTCGCGAATATTGATCTCAGGGTTGAAGTTGGTGGCAAAAGGATAACCGTGGTCGCCTCCGTTGCAGTCCAGAATATCTATATAATTGATTTCATCGAAGTAATGCTTTAAGGCATATGCGGAAAACACTCCCGTGACTCCGGGGTCGAAACCACTTCCCAGAAGTGCAGTGATTCCTGCCTTTTCAAAGCGTTCCCTGTAAGCCCACTGCCACTTATACTCGAATTTCGCAGTATCCTCCGGCTCATAATTCGCCGTATCCACATAATTTGTTTTTGTAGCAAGGCACGCATCCATGATAGTGAGATCCTGATAAGGAAGTGCAAGGTTCAGCACCACATCAGGCTTTTCTTTTTCAATGAGCGCAATCAGCTCCTGCGTGTTATCCGCATCCACCTGCGCCGTGGTGATTTTTGCCTTTGTCGTTCCCTCTAATTTCTTCTTTACCGCCTCGCACTTCGACACAGTACGGCTGGCAATGCATATTTCCGTAAAAACATCGCTGTTTTGGCAGCATTTGTGAATTGCTACTCCGGCCACGCCTCCGCAGCCAATAATCAATACTTTTCCCATGATAATCATCTCCTTTTATTCTTATGATTGTTTTATTGTAAAACTCATAATTTTCCTGTTTTTTTCACCGAACCTGTATTTTTAAGGGGAGTTTTCCACAATACTTTGGTTTTTAACCCTATCCCTAAGGTTTTTGTTTCAGGAAAGAGCCAATAACAGCTCGCGTACGATTTTTCCTGCCGTCGCCGTAGACACTCCGCTCGCGTCATATGAGGGACTTAGCTCATTCACATCGCATCCTACGATATGACAGCCCTTCACCGTTTTCAGCATCGCTTTCAGAAGTTCAAGGAAGCTTACTCCCCCTGCCTCCGGAGTTCCCGTCCCCGGAAATACCGAAGGGTCTAAGACATCCAGATCGATGGTAAAATAAACCGGCTTGCCTCTAAGCTTTGTTACTGTCTCTGTCAGATTATCGAAGTCGAACTTCCGCATCGCTACATGTCCCTCTTTTGCCCACTCGAATTCCTCCCTGTCACCGGAGCGGATACCGAATTGATAAATTTTCCCGTCTCCCAGCAGTTCCCAGCTCCTTCTTAATACACAGGCATGAGAAAGCTTTACCCCCAGATATTCTTCCCGCAGATCCGCATGAGCGTCGAAATGCACGATATGCAAATCGGGATATGTGCGGACAGCCGCACGCACACTTCCCAGCGTTACCAAATGTTCGCCGCCTATCATAAAGGGAATCTTTCCGTCTTTTATAATCATCTCTGTACGCTCCTCGATGGCTGCCAGAACTCTCTGCGTATCTCCAATGGGCAGCTCCAGATCTCCGCTGTCGAATACTTGGCAATCCAGCAAATCCTTATCCTGATAGGGGCTGTAGGTCTCCAGACCATAGGATTCATTTCGTATCGCCTGCGGGCCGAAACGGGTTCCCGGACGATATGAGGTGGTGGAATCGAAAGGCGATCCGAACAGTACAATTTTCGCTTCCTCATATTCCGCCTCACAGCCTATAAAATTTACAATATTTTTATTCAACATCCTTCACCAACTCCTCCACATATGCCGGAAGCGCAAACATCCCCTGATGCAGCCTCGGCAAATAATATCTCGTAGGTATCCCCTTTAACGTCCAGGTCACTCCGTCCAAATCATTCAGCGGATGATACTGCTTCGAAGCAAAGCCGAACAGCCAGTGTCCCGAAGGATAGGATGGTATGTGCGCCTGATAAATTTTGCTGATGGGAAAGGACTCTATAATCCGTTTGTGCATCCGCTGGCATTGAAAAGCTTCTTCTTTGTAAAAAGGACTTTCATGCTGGTTAATCATCACTCCGTCGCTATGAAGGGCGTTGTAGCAGTTGCCATAGAATTCCTTTGTAAAAAGCCCCTCGCCCGGCCCGAATGGATTGGGCGAATCTATGATAATCAAATCATATACATCCGATTTCGAGCGAACGAACCGCAGGCCGTCCTCGTTGAAAATACTTACCCTCGGGTCATTCATGCTGCACGCCATCTGGGGAAAAAACTTACGGCATACCTCAATCAAGAGAGGGTCGGCTTCCACCACATCGATTTTCTCCAGGGCATCGTATTTTACCAGCTCTCTTACGATACCTCCGTCGCCGCCGCCAATGACCAGCACTTTTTCCACATGGGGATGAACCGCCATGGGAACATGGGTTATCATCTCATGATAGATGAACTCATCCTTTTCGGTCAGCATCAGATCGCCGTCCGCTACCAGAATTCTTCCGAACTCCTTGGATTCCAGAACATCGATTCTCTGAAATTCACTTTGCGCACTGAAAAGCTGCTGCTCCACGCGAATCGACAGCTTCACATTGTCCGTATGCTCATCCGAAAACCACATTTCCATAATAATCTGCCTCCTTACACATGTTTCAATACATTCAAGTATTCAATGTCCGCATCCTCAGGGCCGGTCATGGAACAGCCCTTTTCCTTCGCGTACAGTATATATTCTATAATTCCCTTGGTAATCATTTCTCCCGGTGCCAGAATCGGGATTCCCGGCGGATAGCACATCACGAACTCGCTGCATACCCTGCCCTCCGTGGCTTCAAGGGGGAGAGATTCCTTTTCCGCATAAAAGGATTCCTGGGGCGTAGTTACCACATAGGGATCCATATATTCCTGCGTTAGCATTCCCGCCTTATCCTTCTGATAGCATCGTTTCACCTCCGCCAAGGCGCTTACCAGCCTCTCCACTTCCTGCCTGCGGTCTCCGATAGAAAGATAAGCAAGGATATTTCCGATGTCTCCGAATTCAATCTGAATGTCGTACTCATCTCTCAGTATGTCGTAGACCTCGATTCCCGCCAGACCGATTTCCAGCGTATGAACAGACAGCTTCGTGCTGTCAAAATCATAAATGCTGTTTCCGTTTATCAATTCTCTGGAAAATGCATAATACCCGCCGATTGCATTGATTTCGCCTCTGGCGTAGTCCGCAATCTCTATGACCTTGGCAAAGGATTCCCGTCCCCGAAGAGCGAGATTACGTCTCGATATATCCAGACTCGAAAGCAGCAAATAGGAGCCGCTGGTTGTCTGCGTCAGGTTGATGATCTGGCGCACATGGCCCTCGTTCATATTGGCGCCGATTAAGAGCAAAGAGCTCTGTGTCAGGCTTCCCCCTGACTTATGCATACTTACAGAGGACATATCCGCTCCGGCGTCCATGGCTGAGACCGGCATGTTCTCGCCAAAATACAGATGGGTTCCATGTGCCTCGTCCGCAAGTACCTTCATGCCGTGGTCATGGGCGAGCTTCACGATGGTCCGAAGGTCAGAGCATATGCCGTAATAGGTGGGATTGTTCACTAACACTGCCACAGCGTCCGGGTGGCTTATAATTGCCTGTTCCACCTGAGATACCCTCATTCCAAGAGAAATTCCCAGATTCTTATCCACATCGGGATTCACGTATACCGGCTTGGCGCCGCAGAGCACCAGTGCGTTAATTACACTTCTATGCACATTTCTGGGCAGGATGATTTTATCTCCCTTTTTGCAGCAGGAAAGCACCATCGCCTGCACTGCGGATGTAGTTCCTCCCACCATGAGAAACGCATGATTCGCATGGAATGCTTCCGCAGCCAGCTCCTCCGCTTCCCTGATGACGGAAACAGGATGGCACAGATTGTCTAACGGCTTCATGGAATTCACGTCGATGCCCACGCACTTTTCCCCCAACAGCTCCACCAACTCAGGATTCCCTCTTCCGTGTTTGTGTCCCGGAACATCAAAGGGCACTATCCTCATTCTTCGAAAGCGTTTCAGCGCTTCATAAATTGGGGCCTCTTCTTGCGACAGCCTCCTTGCAGCGCTGTTTTCATCATCCATGGGTAATTTTTCCATAACAATTCCCTCTCTCTCTTTACTTTAGCCAATACATTCCCGTCTATGCATGCGCCCCCTTCAGAAGGGGTCTTTATGTAATAAGATTTTTATTGCATAAAAAAAGGCAGGAATGCATATACATCATTCCTACCTTGCGTTTTTTCTGTTCGCTATCAAAGTCTTCCGCCCTCGCTCTCCTTTTCCATAAAGTTCTTCACCTAAACCACCGATTCTGCCGGAGGGTCATGGAAGCTTCTTTCAGTCGGGATAACCGGATTCGACGCTTTTCGAGGGTGCCTGGATTAACAGGGGGTACTCCCCCTATCCTATGCCCGCTCTTTGACAAACCGCATCGCAATTCGCTTGTTAAGGACAGAAAAATCATTTTATTATTCAGCATTACAGATATTCAGGTTCTCGAGTCTATATAGCAAATATTTCACTTTTAATACTCTTATTGACCGTTTCACAAGTTGATGTGTCGTATACACACTGGTTAACTGGTTATAAGTAACCAACTTATAAAATTTGAGCTCCTAACTCAATCAATAATGCAGCCTTAGCTGCCATAAATATTTGCATGGAAACTCCAACCTTACGTATATCTGCATTCCATACGCGTTTTATTATACTTTTAGTTTTTCATAATTGCAAGCATTTTTTTAGAGAATTTAATATTCCTTCTCGAGGCTCCGGGACAGACTTTCGTAAAAATCTGCTATCTGTTTTCCATCTATCAGGGAATGATGAGCCAGTACGCTTACCGGAAGCATAACCCTGCCTTCTTCTGTAAAATATTTTCCCCACGTGATTCTTGGATTGGAATCAGCGGGAAAGGGCACCGGCTGTATCAACGACGTATAGCTTACCCATGGCAGGCAGGAAATGAAAAGGAGGGAATTCGGATCGCTTTCCTCCTCCAAGCCTCCGCTTATGAGTACCTGTTCCTGATTTCTTGCAGTTTCTTCCAAAAATTCCGCAAAGCCAAGAGTAGGGTCAGCCTCGCAGTAGGCATAGGTGCCATCCGCCTTCATGACCGTATGGGAGGTCTTGCAGAATTCATATTCCACAATTCCATCTCCGTCAATCCGCTGCCGGAATTCTTTTACCGAATTCGCCGCATTGCCCACTGCATAAAGCAGATATAGAAAGGAGGACTGTCCATTCTCCTTAGCCTTGCCTACAGCCTGCGTGATATCCACATTCGACGTCAGGCCCACGTATGGGTAGCCCATAGAGCGAAAATAGTCAAAATGTGCTTTCCTCGGGTATGTCTCCATATCTACCTTTTGTATATACATAGCTTTCTCCTCGTTCTGATGTGATATCATTTAGTTTTTACAGCATCAGACGGTAAATAGCAGCGACATCCCTTTCTCCCAGTTTGGCAAAGCCTCCTATCGTTCCGGTTCGGCCATCGCCATAGCAGGCAGTATGGGCCATTTTCTCTATGTCTTCCTCCTTCGCCCCAAGTCCTGTAAAATCGGAAGGCATTCCTATGGATGTCCAAAATCTTCTAAGCGCTGCAATTCCTGCCTTCGCTGTATTCTCGGGATTCATAAAATCCATCTCGCACCCCCATACACGGACTGCGAGCTGCGCAAAACGGTTTACGTCGTGTTTCATATTATACTGCATCCATGCAGGAAATACTACCGCTAATCCCGCTCCGTGTGCGCAATCGTAAATTGCGGAAAGCTCATGCTCGATATCGTGGCTCGCCCAGTCTTGTACTCTTCCGACTCCGCAGGAATTGTTGTGAGCCATCATTCCTGCCCACATAATATTAGCCTGCGCCTGATAATTGTTAGGGTCCTCTATTACGCGGGGGCCTTCCTTGATTACAGTCAGAAGCAAGCCCTCTATCATTCTATCGGTTACCTCCACCTCCGTGGTAGTGGTAAAATAACGCTCAAATAAGTGTGCCATAATATCCGTGATTCCACAGGCAATTTGAAAAGGAGGAAGGGTCTGGGTCAAGGCAGGATTTAGAATAGAAAATGCCGGACGTAAAGCCTCTCCCGTAGCACCCCTCTTATACATCCCATCCTCGTTAGTAATAACCGAATCCGGCGATCCTTCACTCCCCGCCGCAGATATCGTAAGTATAGTTCCTATGGGAAGCGCCTTTGTCACTGATTTTCCCTGGTAGAAATCCCAGAAATCTCCATCGTAAGCAACACCTGCAGCTATCGCCTTGGAGGAATCTATAGTGCTTCCGCCGCCTACTGCGAGAACAAAGTCTACATTTTCTTCCCTGCACAGCTCAATACCCTCATAAACCAAACCACTTCTGGGATTCGGCTTAACGCCGCCCAATTCTACGAAGTCTATGCCTTCCGCTTTCAGAGAAAGCTTTACTCTGTCCAGAAGGCCGGAGCGTATTACAGAGCCGCCGCCATAATGAATCAGAACCTTTTTACCGCCGAAGCGCTTTACATAATGTCCGGTTCTCGTTTCTTCTTCTTTACCAAAAACAAAATAAGTAGGGCTGTAAAATACAAAATTTTCCATGGGGTTCTCCTTCCACTTTCCTAATTATATAACAAATGGCGTATTTCCATGACAGAAAATACGCCTTATGCCTTCGTTCTTCATTTCTTCATTCCTGAATGGTCCGCCTATTTTGCGGCAGGCTTCAGTATGATGTCCAGGCAAACGTCTCCTGCAGGGGTGGTGATACAACAGGTCGTATAACCGTCTCTTTTCTCCGTTTTACGCGGTACCGGCGGCAATATGTCGCATTTCACGTCTTCCTGAGCAAACATAGTAAGTACGTTACCGCTGATTATGTTCGCTATCTCAGAAATAGCAGAGATTACGAACTCGTCCACGGTATCCATTTCCAGCCCGCTCATGATATTTACCATGCCAAGAGATGTAGTGCGCGGAAAGCGGTAAACAACATCGCCCTCCATTTCTCCTATGATTCCGACAGAAATATCCAGATCGTCTTCATTTTCAAATTTTTCCGAGGAAAGTTCATCGATATCGGTAATATCCAGCATTAATTGAAATACATTACGGGTAGCTTCCAAAAATGGTTTGTAAAGATTATATGCCATCTCCTGATACCCCCTTTTTTATTGCATAATCAGCAATATGCTGGTCTTCTGCGGCAACGTGGTTAATCAGCCAGGAGAGGAGTTTGCCTCCGAATTGCTGCATCAGCTGCTCGTCAAATCCGCTTCTCTCATATTCTTCCGTAACCTTTACCACATAACTAACCATATCATCGTGTATTTTCTTATGCGCTTCGTAACCGGGGTATCCGATTTCTTTCTGGTATTCTTCTTCATCGCGGAAATGTTCTACCACATAGCCGTTCATGAATTCCAGCGTTTCGTTGACCTTTTTTACCTTTTCTTCCCAGGTAACGGAAGAGCGCAGAGTCTGCACAAATGCGTCAACACGCCGGAACAGCTCTTTATGCTGCTCATCGATTAGCTGAACGCCCAGCTCATACTTATCCTTCCAAATCATAGTATCTCGTCCTTTCTTATCCTGTTATTGCAATACTTCCGTTCTTATTCCGATACTGATTAAAATTATACTCCATGTAAGTTATTAATTCAATTCATTTCCGTGACTTTTGTACTATTTTTGGCGATAATTTTTTGATGCTATTTTATTTTTTGAACAAAAACGCTGGCCCCGGTTCTTTAGAAGCTTATAACCTGCGGCTCATTTGTAATTGAATAGAATGTGGCGGTAGCATCTTTAAAGTAAAGCACTTGTGTGTTTCCGTCATCCACCGCATACATGCTTTTTCTATTTCCATGCACTTTCCCTCCCGAACCTATGGTTTTCCTATATGTTTACTAGATATTATAGTTATTTTTTACTACACCGTCAATCTTCCATATATACTCATGCCCGGTTTCATCGATCACGCAGGGAAATCATGACATAAAGCCTAAAATCACTTGTATTTATTCTTCATCCAAAATAATCTTATTGACTGCATTGATAAATGCCAGCGCACTCGCCTCCATCACGTCCTGCTCGATTGCTTTTCCCTGATATAATTTATCGTTGTGTTTAATCTGAACGGTAACCTTTCCCAGGCTTCCTTTTCCCCGGCTCAGATTATTGATCCTGTACTCGATTAACTCAACAGGTTCCTGCACCGCTTCCATAATACAGCTATAAAGAGCGTCGATCACTCCCGAGCCGCTGCTGCTCGTTACTACCTGATTTTTTCCACGGATCAGCTTGACCGTAGCGGCGGGCAAGGTGCTGGTCGCGGTTATCTGGTATTCCTCCAACTGCCACAGTTCCTTATCAAAAATAGTTCTTACATTGGCACAGCTTCTAAACAGTGTCAATATATCGTTGTCATAGATTTCTTTTTTTCGGTCCGCTAATTGCAGGAACCTTTCGAAGACCTCAGAGACATGCTCTTCCGGTATTTCAAACCCTAACCGTTTTGTTACATGCAAAAAGGCATGCTTGCCGGATCTTGCCGTCAATACCAGTTCCATAGGAGGCGCTCCTACGGTCTCAGGGTCCATGATTTCATATACATCCTTAGATTTCAGTAAGCCGTCCTGATGGATACCCGAGGAATGGGCAAAGGCATTTTCTCCCGTAATCGCCTTATTGACCTGAACGTCCAGGCCCATCGTGGCGCTGACCATGCGGGAGGTCTCATAAATTTTTGCCGTATCGATGGTTGTATAGCCTCCGTAATAGTCCTCGTGCAGCTTGATTCCCATAACAACCTCTTCCAAAGAGGTATTTCCCGCACGTTCTCCGATTCCGTTGACGGTACATTCCACCTTATCTGCTCCGTTTCTCACAGCAGCCAAGGTATTTGCAGTAGCCAATCCGGTATCGTTATGGCAATGGACGCTCAAAAGTACGTTGGGGTCTAAGTTCTTCAGCCTATCATTGATTCGATATATCAGATTGCCGAATTGCTCGGGCACTGCGTAACCTACGGTATCCGGTATATTAATGATGGTAGCACCTGCTTTCACGACTGCCTCTATTGTTTTCCACATATATTCGAAGTCCGAACGGCTGGCATCCTCTAAGGAATACTGTACCTTGGGAAGAAACTGCTTGGCATATTTCACAGAAGCAGCACCGATCTCTATAATCTGCTCGGGCGTTTTCTGCAGCTTCTTCGATACATGTAATTCGGAGGAACCTAATACGATATGGATCAAAGGGTCCTGCGCCTCGCGGATGCTCTGGTATATGGCGTCTATGTCCGATTCCACAGCTCTGCCTAAGGCCGCAATGCATACCTCCTGGCCTATTTTTTTGCTGATTGCCTTTACCGCTTCAAAATCTCCCTGGGAAGAGGAGGGAAACCCTACTTCCATCATGTCTACCTTCATCTTGGCAATCTGTACCGCCACATCCAGTTTCTCCTCCAGATTCAGCTTCGCACCGGGAACCTGCTCTCCGTCTCTAAGTGTTGTGTCAAATACGTAAATTTTTCTTTCCATAACTGCATCTCCTTTTTTGTGGTATTATAATAGCTCCCTTCATCTCTTGCCGATGTCAAGAGACGAAAAGGGAGCTTTCCGCGGTACCACTCTAATTCATACAATTATGCATGCACTTTTTCGATACTTCTTACCGTGAATGTTTGAAATTGCTTCTTAGCTGAAATAGGAGCACTTTCCTATCACATAAAAAAACTTCCGTCTCGCTAAGAGACAGAAGTTATATTATCTGCGAACCACTCTATTCCGGCCAATTTCAATACAAGTACAATAAGACTAATATCTATCCCCTGTAACGGTGGGCATCCGGCACGACCTACTTAATTTCAGCGGGCAACTCAAAGGCGAGTTCACCATTTTCTAACTCCTGCTTCGCACCGTCCAACAGGTCTCTGAAAATTATCAAACAGCTACTATTCCTTTTCAACGTCTTTTTCTTTATATTAATTTGTATTATATGCAATCGTTTTTAGTTTGTCAATGTATTTTTAAAACTTCTAAAAACACCGGAATTTCTGTGTGAACAGCAACATTTCCCTCCCAGGTGGCACCTTTCAGAACACAGGCATATAATATAACTAGAAAAACATACAATCCAGAGGTTTATATGAACGATACAAGTGCAGCAGACAGCAGAGGCACCATTACTCAGCACGGCAACGTTATGCGCGTGCAAAATGCCCTGGTTGAAGAAGTAGTTACCAATAACAGAACATCTGGCTTTATAGTGATTTCCTATGGAGTGCGCGGAGGCAACAATCTGATTCATATCGAGCTCCTCCGGTTAAATGTAGGACGGGATACCATTATTATAAATCAGTTCGGCGAACGCGCCTGCCTTTGCGACATTAGGAAAGGGATGTTTATAGATGCCGAATTCTCGGCTGCTATGACGAGAAGTATTCCTCCTCAATCCAACGCATTCCGCATTGTTATACGGCAGAACGAAACTTCCACCAGCGTCACTACAGACCGGGTAGTCAGGGTAGATGTAAATAACAACTTTCTCATCACCGGCAACCCCACTAATCCGGCACATCAGATGCGGTTTGTCATCTCCAACGCAACTGTAATTCTCGACCAGCGCGGCCGGCCAATCCGCTTGGGTTCCATTCGGCCCGGGCAAATGGTAAGAGTGGAGCACGCTAACTTCCAGACTCCCAGCATACCACCCCAGACCACCGCTTTTCGCGTTCAGCTTTTGTAATTATAGGCGCAGGCTGCGACACTAAATAATTTAGTGCGCAGCCCGCTTATTAAAAGTATTTATCTTTTATCTTTTCCGAGGTCCTTACTGCCATAGCCTGCGTAGTGAGAGTCGGGTTGGGCCCCCCCAGAGAATTAAAGAGCACGCTGTTATCGGCTATGAACAGCCGTTTTACCTGCTTCGCCTCACAGTCGGTATCCGTGACGACTCCCACACGCATGGTAGACTGAATATGTATGTATAAATTAGCAGGCCAGTTGGAACGAAGAATCGTCCTTGCACCAGCCTTTTTCAGAATATCAGCCGCTATAGTCGCAAGCCTGTCGCGTTTTATCCTATCCTTGTCGCTGGGATAATATACTATTTTCGGTATAAAGCCGTGGGCATCCCTGGCTTTGTAATCCAGGCTTACACCATTTCTTTGGCTCACTTCATCGTCCGTAAATATGAGCAGGCTCAATGTTCTCTTGTAGTCCATCATCATTTCCTTTAACCGGGCACCGGCTAATGCGCCTTCCATATTCCAAAGATCACCGGGTTCCACCTTATTCCATTCAGCAAACCCCTTGTCGCTCATGCCGTAGAAACTAGAAGAATACAAGCCAGGGCTGAATCCCATGGTCTGTATCACGCCAAGGCCCGGATAATCAAATCTCGCGGCCGCATTCTGCCCTACGAAAGGACTGATATCAGGATTTCCCAATACTTCCATCAGCACTTCTTCATCGAATATCCCCGTAACGCTGTCCATCCAGTGGTTCACCAGACCTCTTCCGACCCATGAATTATGGGGAAGTCCGGAATTCAGCCAAAGACGCGGTGTTTCAATGGCACCTCCCGCCATGACTACCACATCCGCCCGCTGTTCGAACACCTCTCCTGTCCAGGTGTCTTTATATATTACCCCTACTGCGTGCCGTACCTTCTCACTGTCCTCCTCTGTCAAAATCTGCGTTACAAAAGCATTGGGCCTGACCTGTACATTTCCGGAATAAAGAGCCCACGGGATATAGCTTGCAAAGGTGGATCTTTTCGCTACCGCCTGTACCTTCGGCCCTATATGACAGCCGTTCACACAGTGTCCCCTGAACGTACATCCATAATCCCCGTCCCTTTCTTTATCGTAGTCCGGTATGCTGGCCTCTTCGCCGTGAAGCAGGATAGCATTGGGCTGCGGCCGATAGCCCGGCTGCGTAATATTCTGACCCGTCAGTTCCTTCCAGTTTGCCTGCTTCGCCCCGTAGTAGAACAGGTCCTCCTTTGCGGTGGGCCTGCTGTCGATTACCGGAAGCGCCGCTTCTACCTTTTCGTAATAAGGAACCAGCTCGTTGTAAGATATGGGCCAAATATTGTTTACTGAAGCCGGATACGCCCGCGGGCAGTTTGCTGTATAAACAAGCGTGGTCCCCCCTACTCCTGCGCTTTGCCATACACTTCCGCCATTTGCGACATTTCTGGGCCATGGCCCTCTATTCCTGTCGGCAGGCCCCCAGCGGAATTTACCGCTTATCGTATCGTTCATATCATTTTCCAAGTCGGTAAAACTTTCCTTCAATAGCGGAAGATTCAAGTCTTCTATGGAAGAGCTGCTCTCTGCTCCAGGCTCCGCGTTGGGCTTAGGCCATTTCTCATTTCCATACCATGGACCAGCTTCGAGAACCAGCACCTTGATTCCCTTCTCCCCCAGTTCCTTCGCCGCTACAGCGCCTCCTCCTCCCGCACCAATTACAATAACACCCACATCATACTCCATACTTTACACCGGAATTTATTATCCTTTCTATAAAATATTAATCTCTGTCAGGGCCCGGATAGGATACCTGCTGCCATCCGATGGGCGCGAATTCAAACACTCTCTGATTCGGCTCATCCAAACGGGTGGAACCATACCCAAACCACTCCGAATAATAACCCATCATCGTCATTTTCAGCAGCATATCGACCACATATTTGTCCGTGAACATCGGGCTGTTATAAGAAGCGATTTCCTGCTGTTTTAAAATATTCAGCGCTGCCAGCCTATCGCTGGGCACCAGTGCGGCAAAGTTTATCGCTTTTCCTCCCATAATATCCAGCGAGAATTCATTTCCCCCACGAATCAATAACTCCCTTGCCGCCATATCGAGGGTCGCTACCGTGGATTTCAACAAAGCCACACCTCCCAGCTCATGCAGGGATAAAATCAGATATTCATAAGTAAGCGCGTCAATCGCTCCGGGATATTGTATTTCGCCATATTCTGCCGCCAGTTTCGGAGTCCACGGGATAACCGCTTCAACAAAAGCCATGAAGGTCTCTAAAAAATGAGGCATGGAATAATCGTTTATTAAATCATCGATTCCATTTACTGTTTCATACAACATTATAAGGCCACCGTTATACATCTATTCATTTTAAAATATATGATTTGTTTGCCCGGATATTCGCTTTATATTAAAGAGGATGCCCCTTCCTATAAATCTAAAAATTCATAGTTTTGGGACACCCTCTCTATAAAATAGACAATTAATTTTATTTGCTTATTACTGTAAGATTTTTTAATGAAATATCCAAAATCGGAGCCGAATGAGTCAATGCCCCGCAGGATATGTAGTCGACACCAATTTGAGTCAGTTCACTGATGCGCTGCGCTGTCACATTTCCCGAACATTCCGTTTCAGCTCTGCCGTCAATTATTTTTACGGCCTGCTTCATCATTTCCGGGCTCATATTATCCAGCATAATAATATCGGCTCCGGCTTCCAGCGCTTCCTCTACCATTTCCAGATTCTCCGCCTCTATTTCTATTTTTCGCACGAAGGGAGCGTACTCTCTTGCCATTTCTATCGCCTTTTTCACTCCTCCTGCCGCCGCTATATGATTGTCCTTCAGCAAAATGCCGTCAGAAAGATTAAAGCGGTGGTTATATCCGCCGCCTGCCTTGACCGCGTATTTTTCGAATATTCTCATGTTAGGCGTGGTTTTTCTCGTGTCCAGCAGCTTGGTCTTGCTCCCGCTTAGCATATCTGTTACGGAACGTGTATATGTGGCAATTCCGCTCATGCGCTGCAGATAGTTAAGTGCCGTTCGCTCTCCGGAAAGAAGTGCACTCACATCCGCGTATACGACAGCGAGCAAATCTCCTTTTTTTACCCGGTCTCCATCCTTCACATATGACTCTAATCTGGCGGAAGGATCCAGCAGCTCGAATACCCGGAAAAAGACGTCCATCCCGGCTATGACACCGTCCTGCTTGCATAGAAGCTGGGCCTTCCCCTCTTTCTTCTCCCGAATTACCGAATTGGTCGATACATCCTCGCTGGATATGTCCTCGCGCAGGGCCTGTAGTATAAGGTTATCCGCATTTAATTTGAATGTGATTTCGTTGTTCATTTTTATTCGCCCTTTCTATCTCCGTTAAAATCATTCTTGTACTTTTTTTCTTAAACTGCTCATAATCGGCATACACCGTAAGATCCATCGCTTCCATGGGACTGTTCAGACTTTGGAATGTAGCGGAAATATGCTTCGCCGCCTCCTTTGCGAAGACAAGGCTTTCTAACAGCGAGTTACTGGCAAGGCGGTTCGCTCCGTGCACGCCGCTGCAGCTCGTCTCGCCCACAGCATACAAATGCTCCATGGATGTCCTGCTTTCAAGGTCCACGGCAATTCCTCCCATAAAATAGTGCTGGGCCGGAGTGACGGGAATGCTGTCTTTGGTAATATCAATTCCTTCCTCCATGCAGCGGGCATAAATGTTAGGAAATCTATCTTTAATAGCCTTACTGCCCAAATGTGCCACGGACAGCCAGACATGACAGCTTCTATCCTTTTTCATCTGGCGGAGTATTTTCTGTGTCAGCAAATCCCTCGGCAGAAGCTCATCCACAAAACGCTTCTTGCTTGCGTTCAGTAAATAAGCGCCCTCTCCCCTTACCGATTCCGAAATCAAGAAACGCCTTCCCGGCTTTTCAGTATAAAGCACTGTAGGATGGATTTGTATATAATTAATGTTCTTCAGAGCGACTTTGTGCTCTAACGCTGCCGCCAGTGAATCTCCAGTCAAATGGGGGTAATTTGTGGAAGCTTCATATAAGCCTCCGATGCCTCCGGTAGCCAGTATTGTATAATCGGAGGAAAGCCGCATGATGCCGCCGTCCTTCGTGCGGACGACGATACCGAGACAACGGTTTTTATCGGATACCAAATCCATCATTTCGGTATATTCCATAATCGTAATATTTTTTTTCTTTCCGACCTGCGCCAGAAGCTTTTCCGTAATCTCCCGTCCGGTCACGTCCTTATGATATAAAATTCTTGGGGCGGAATGTGCTCCTTCCCTCGTATACAGAAGAACGCCGTCTTTTCGCTCGAATTCGACCCCGCAGGAAATCAAATCTTCTATAATTTCCGGTGCCATCTTTATCATCTGGCGAACTGCGCCCCGGTCGTTTTCGAAGTGTCCGGCCTTTAGCGTATCCGTAAAAAAACTGTTGTAATCCTCTTCCGATTTCAGCGTGCAGATACCGCCCTGAGCCAAATAGGAATCGCTCATTTTCAAAGAGCTTTTGGTAATCATAAGAATTTCCTTGTTCTCAGGCATATTAAGAGCACAAAATAGCCCCGCTACTCCCGTTCCTACTATAATAATATCAGTTCCAGTTTTCATTTCCGGCCACCTTACTTCGACATATTCATCATTTTTTCCAAGGCTCTATTAGCATTGTTCCTCGTTTCTTCATCCAGTATAACGAGGTTGTCCGCGTCCTCAAGCTGTTCCAAGACCTGCTCCACAGTTATGCGTTTCATGTGCGGACAAAACTGCCTATGTCCCACAGAGTAGAACTTTTTATTCGGATTCTTCTCTTCCAGTTCATGCAGTATTCCCATTTCAGTACATATGATAAAGACCTGTGCATCGCTTTTTCCCGCATGATCGATAATTCCCGAGGTACTTCCGATATAATCTGCCATTTCCAGTACATCCTGTGTGCACTCCGGGTGAGCAAGAATTAACGCTTCCGGATAAAGGTCCCTGGCTTTTTGGATATTTTCTTTTTTGATACTCGTATGTACATGACAGAAACCGTCTCCCAATATAAAGTTTTTCTCAGGAATCATGTGCGCGATATATCTGCCCAGATTAGCGTCCGGTATGAAATAAATGTTTTTGTTTGGCAGCTTCTTCACTACTTTGAGTGCATTGGCCGATGTGACGCATACGTCGGAATGGGCCTTGATTTCGGCTGTGGAATTGACATAGCAGACTACTGCCACATCCTCATATTCCTCCCTTACTGCCTTTATCTCACCGATATCCGCCATGTGTGCCATCGGACAATCCGCAGTACTGTCCGGCATAATGATCGTCTTCTCGGGACTTAGCAGCTTGGCACTCTCGCCCATAAAAGTCACTCCGCAGAATAAAATGGTCTTCTGGGGTATCTCTGTCGCCATTTTGCTGAGGTAATAGGAATCTCCGACGCAGTCTGCAAGGTCCTGAATCCGGCTGTCGGTATAATAGTGTGCTAATATCGCTACATCCTTTTCCTTTTTCAGATGCTCTATCCGTTTTATAATTGTGTCCATCTCGTGTTCCTCTCTAAATTATACTGGTGCTTATTTTATCACATGTAATGTCATATGACAAGACAGCACTATTTGGCATTTAGCAGAACACTGTTTATAAACTTTTATATAAAATGGATCAAAATTACAAGATGATATTTGGGGATTAACATTGGTTCTGTAATAAATGCACTTTCCTATTACAGAAAACAAGCGCTGACATCTATCGCTGTCAGCGCCCTTCCATTTCTTTATTATCCTTTATTCATATCTCAGTGCTTCAATAGGGTCCATCTTAGCCGCTTTGTTCGCCGGATAATATCCGAAGAATACTCCGATTCCTGCGGAGAACAACAGCGATATGATAATACTGCTTGCCGATACGGCCGCCTCAGAATCCATGAGCTGTGCTCCCAGGATTCCGCCTGCTATTCCCAGCGCAATTCCGATAATACCACCTATCATACAAATGATAATCGCCTCTACGATAAATTGCAGCCGGATAGAACCGTTGGTGGCACCCAGTGCCTTTCTCGTACCGATTTCCCTCGTACGCTCGGTAATGGATACGAGCATGATGTTCATAACTCCTATTCCTCCTACCACAAGGGCGATTCCCGCAATAACAGATATCGCAGTCGTTACCGTACCCATGATATCGGACATGGCGCTCACCAGAGAAGCCATACTCGTTGCCGACACTTCGAAGTCACGGTTGTTTCTGTAATAGGTATTGAAATAGCTTTTTGTTGTGCCTGCAAACTGATCTGAATCCACCCCTGCCTGTGTAACTACCGTAAAACTGGTATAGCCTGTTTTATGGTTCTTATCGAGTGCAGTCTTCAAAGGAATGTATATGTTGGTGTTAATATCCTTTTCCGATGAGGTAGAAAAAGTGAAGGCAGACTCTTCATATTCGTATACTCCGACTACCGTATAATTTTCATACGACTCGTTTACATTCGTCTGAATCGTACTTCCTATGGCCTTTTCCACATCCCCTTGAAACATATTATTCACTGCTTTTTCTGAGATAATGGCGACCTTGTCTCCGTCATCCGTCTCCCTGTCGGAGAAAAAGCGTCCTGACAAGAGCTTTAAATCATTAGCCACGAAATATCCCTGGCTTGCACCCATTACCGATACATTGGCATATAAGTTTCCATCCTCGATCTGTCCGCTGCCGATGGTTTCCGATGCCGCCAAGGCATATATCTGATCCGGATAGGCTGCGCAATAACTCTCCAGCATCTCTGTCGTGAAATAGTCTTCCTCCTTGGCAGATTTCTGCTGGTTACGTTCACTGCCGAAGGTCATCCCTGTCTCCGTCTCCTCCTCCTCGTTCTCCCTCTGCTGCAAGCCCACTGTGATGTTGTTAGCACCCATGGAGGACATAGAGCTGGTGATGGAGGAGGTCAGGGAATTACCAACTGTCATAATAGCGATAACAGAGGCAATACCAATGATGATTCCCAGCATTGTGAGGAGCGCCCGCATCTTATTCGCTTTTAAACTGGATAACGCCAGACGCACATTTTCTATGATAAGCATGCTCTTCCACTCCCCTTCCTTTCTCCGATGATCGAGCCATCCTTAAGCGTGATAATTTTCTCCGTTTCCTCTGCTAACTCCGGAGAATGGGTAATCAGCACGATGGTCTTTCCCTGCTCTTCGTGGAGTTGATGGAATAAGTCCATTACCATACGTCCCGTCTGGGAATCCAGCGCGCCCGTTGGCTCATCCGCCAGGATAATGGCAGGGTCGTTGCACATGGCCCTGGCGATGGCAACACGCTGCTTTTGTCCGCCGGATAGCTCCTCCGGCAGATGATGCATTCGATCTCCCATCCCCACCATGTCTAACAGCTCCCTCGCTCTTTCCACTCTCGCCTTTCTTCCCATACCTGCATAAAGCATGGGCATTTCTACATTTTTAATGGCATTGGTCCTGGCAATCAGATTATAGGTCTGAAATACGAAGCCGATTTTGCGGTTTCGTATCTTGGACAGGCTCTCGTCTTTGGCCGCTATGACGTTAACGTCGTCCAAAACATAGGAGCCCTCCGTAGGGCGGTCGAGAATACCGATAATATTCATCAGGGTAGATTTCCCCGACCCCGAAGCTCCTACAATGGAAACAAATTCGCCTTCCCGCACTGTCATCGAGATTCCGTTCAATATCTGCAGTTCATTAGGCTGTCCTATATAAAATCGCTTAATGATATCGCTAAGTTCTATGATTGGTCTTTTCTCCATCCGTTAAAAACCTCCCATGGGTCCCCGCATGGACATAATACTTTCCAAATCGGTGCTGCTTTGTGCCGCTTTCACAACGACCTGCATTCCTTCGGTCAGCTCACCACTTTCCACTTCCACATAATAATCGCTTTCGATGCCGGTGCTTATATAAACGATTTCTGTATTCGATGTATTTTTAGCACCTGCTTCACCCGGTACGTTCGTGTCAGCGGTTGTTTGGACAGGCTTTGCTTCGCCGGTAACTACTTCCACATATTTTTTACCTTCATCGTCAATCTGTACCGCATCATAAGGAACTGTCATAATGTTATCTTTGCTTTCTAAAATAATGCTGAGCTTTGCTGTCATATCCAGCCGAAGATCATCGTTCGGAGTATCCACAGAGATCTTGATGGTATAGGTAACGTCCGTTCCCGTAGTTTCCGTAGCTCTGGGAGCGATGTCTATGACCGTGCCTTCCAGCTGCGCATCACCCGTACCGTTTGTCTTTATGACGACCTTCTGTCCAAGCGCGATTTTACTGATGTCGTATTCATCAATTTCTGCCGACACCTCATAAGTACTGGTATCCTCTATCGTCAAAATAGATTCTCCCTTATATATGTCTCCGGCTTCCACATTGACTGCCGTCACAACTCCCGAAAAAGGAGCCTTCACAATGCAGTCCTCGAGCTGCGTTTCATATTGCTTCACCTGCTGCTTATCGGTTAAGGATGCCGTAGTTGCAGTCAGCTTGTCACTCTTTAGCCCGTCTTCCTTGGCTGCAACCGTACTGGAATTATTTCTTGCAGAATCCTCCTGGTTTCTTACCTGAGTATTATAAGCATCCAGCTTGCTGTCTGCCGTACTCTTCGCCGTGTCTACCGCTTTTTCGTAAGTGGACTCACTGCTTTGGGCTGTGGAATATTTGGTCTGCCAGCTTGCTAATTCTGAACTGCTTGCGCTATAAGCCGCGTTAGCTGAATTGTATTGCTGCTGCAATGAAATCAATCCAACGATTGCCTGCGTTATCGCATCCGTAGCCGCCGTATCTGCGTCCGTCACGAAATTGGAGCCGCTTAGATTGACCAGATTGCTGTTCTCAATAGACAACGCGCTGAAATCATATGCCCCGTAAGTACCCTTCAGTCCGTCTACCGTAGAGCTGAATTGTGAAGCGGCCGATTCCATGCTGCCTTTTGCAGATTCTGCATTCGACTGTCTAAGCTCCAGCTCACCCTTTTTCTCTGCTGTGGTCTGTTTTGCGCTGTCGTAATCATCCTCCGCCTCTTCCAGATCAGTCAGGGCCTCCAGATAGTCGTTCCAGGCATCCGCAACATCCTGGCTTGCGCGCTCCGCATTGATATCCCTCGTAGCCTGCGCTTCCGAAAGGCTCCGTTCGGAGGAGGAAACCGAAATACCGGATTTGCTGCTGCTTGCGTTCAAAGAAGTCTTGGCATCCGCCAGACTGTCCTCAATATCCGAGGAATTGAACTCGAGCAGGACGTCGCCTTCCAGAACTGTGTCTCCGACCTCTATGTTTACATTCTTTATCTCCACTCCTGATAGGTTTACGGTAATGCTCTTGCTTTCGTTACTTATCACTTTTCCGGTTGCGGAAATCGAACTCACGAGAGAGCGTTTTTCAACTAACGCCGTTTCCTGTTTATTCATTGCTGCCTGCATAGCTTCCATCTGCTTATTAAATTGCGCCCTGACTGCCAGTACGCCGATTACTATCACGATAAGAATGCAAAGCAGTATCAACAACTTCTTGTGCTTTTTCATAAACTCTTTTACCTTTACCATCTTTAGAACTCTGCTCCTTCCAAACTCTTGTGATTTTTCAAATGTCTTTTGACACTATACACGAAATGAATAAACCGAAAATAAACTAAGTTGACATATAATAGAAATTTTACTTTGTTTATATAGAGTTTATTTTTTATGGTAGAATAGATAACACAAGCGATAAACCAGGAAGTATTCACTGTGCAAAAAAGAGGAGGATTTTTCATGTTCCACATTATGGTCGTTGAAGATGATAAGCATACGTCAAAATTAATGCGCGCCATATTGACGCATGCCGGTTACGAAGTGTTTTCTGCGGATAACGGTCTGTCCGCTTTAGAATTGATGGACAAGCAGCATATCGACTTAATCGTCCTGGATATTATGATGCCGCAAATGGACGGATATGAATTCACCAGGCAGCTTCGGGAAGCGGGGGACATGGTTCCAATCCTTATGCTGACTGCCAAGCAGCTTCCCGATGATAAGGTCAAGGGTTTTATCGTAGGCACAGACGATTATATGGTCAAGCCCGCTAACGAGGAAGAAATGCTCCTTCGTATCAAGGCTCTGCTTCGTCGGGCCAAAATCATAAGCGAGCATAAGCTGACCATAGGCAAAATTTCTTTGGATTACGATTCCTTTACCGTTACGAGAGAAGGGGAATCACAAACTCTTCCTCAAAAAGAATTCTATCTGCTCTATAAGCTGTTATCTTATCCTGATAAGATTTTCACGCGTATTCAGTTGATGGATGAAATATGGGGAATGGATTCGGAAACGACAGATGCGACGGTAAATGTGCACATTAACCGCCTGCGAAAAAAATTTGAGCACTATCCCGAATTTGAAATTGTTTCTATAAGAGGGATTGGCTATAAGGTGGTGAAAAAATGTGAGTAAGGTTATGGAAAAAATCTGTAAAATTAAAAGGACGCCTCTCGCCCTGCGCTTTACCGTAATGGTATTTGTCATTATGGTCTTTTCCACGGTATTCGTATTTTTTATTGCTATGTTTCTTATCCGCCTCGGACTGTACCACATTCGCTCCGCTATGACGCCCTTTCTTCTTCTGGCTCTGCCTTCTATTTTTGTGGGCACTATATTATCCGTTATTTTCAGCCGCATTTTCCTTTCTCCCTTCCGCAAAATCATTGTGGCTACCGACAAGCTTGCGGCAGGAGACTTTTCAGTGCGCCTCGATTTGAACGAGGATAACCCGGAGCTGATGAAGCTGAACGAAAGCTTTAACCATATGGCAGCGGAGCTTGGAAATATCGAAATGCTCCGGGCCGATTTCGTGAACAATTTTTCCCACGAGTTCAAAACGCCTATCGTTTCCATGAGAGGCTTTGCTAAGATGCTGAAATATGAGAATCTGTCGCTGGAAGAGCGCAATGAATATCTGGATATCATTATCTCGGAGTCCAACCGGCTGTCAGACCTGGCTACTAATGTACTCAATTTGTCTAAAATCGAAAATCAGACCATATTATCGGACCAGACCACCTATAACGTGAGCGAACAAATACGCCGGGTAGTGGCTCTTCTGGAAAATAAATGGAATGTAAAGCATATGGAAATCTACATGGAATGTGAGGAAATTGACGTTTATGCCTGTGCGGAGCTTCTCTGGCAGGTATGGCTGAATATACTTGATAATTCCATTAAATTCTCGCCGGAATATTCCGTTATCGAAATATCAGTGAAGCAGGAGGCTGCCCAGACAGTATTTCACTTCGCGGATCAAGGATGCGGAATCGAAGAGAAATCCCTTGCCCGTATCTTCGACAAATTCTATCAGGGCGATATGTCTCATACCACCCAGGGAAATGGGCTTGGACTTACGCTGGTGCAGAAAATCCTAAGCCTTCACAACGGTTCTATTTCCGTGCCCGCTACCGGCTGCAACGGTACTACCTTTGAAATACGGCTTCCTAGATGAGAAAAGCTTTCTCCAAGGCTTCTTCTCTTCCCGGAGCAAAGAATAAATCTTTTCCATTGTTGCACTCATAAATGAAATCGTGCAGGGACTTGCTCGTATAACCGGAAAAGTCTCCTATGATTACGAGCTTAAATCCATAATTGACATATTTTTGTACGATTTCTCCGGCAAGGCGCGTACTCAAGTCGAAAAATTCCTCCGTTATGTTCGCCTTATCCAGAAAAATGATGTCACAGTCAGCTTCGTACCTGACTGTGCACATTAGATCCAGCGCCGACTGCGTATCGGTAATGACAGGCTCCCCGGAATGTATATAAATGACTGTTTTTCCACCTTCACTTATTTTTTCTAACTGTATTTCTCCTGCTTGTATGAATTCTGTTTGCATCATGCGACCTCCATTTTTTTATGAAATCTACGTTTACCCTTTATTATATTAGTTCTGTCAAAACTAATGGTTGAAATTTAGTCTTTTTAAGCAGGGTGTTCCTTGATATGCACTGCTTAACTAGAATTTCTAATTTAATTTTCAGATTAGCATATAAAAAAACACCAACTCAATATGAAGTCCACCAAATGCAAGACATACTATGTCTAACATTTGGGGTGCACTTTAATACTGATAGTTGGTAGTCTAGAGATACATATTATATTAATTTAAACCTTTGCATTATGTTAAATGATACTTATTATTAAAATTTACTTATTTTTGTTTATCGCAAAATTCTTGTATAATATTTAAAATTTTACTATCAAAGAAAGTAACCCCACAATGTGCATCATTTCCTTCAAGCTCATAGTAATAGACTTCATGATTTGTATTATTAAGCTTATTATATAATAATCTACTATTTTCCACAGAAACAACCGAATCGTTATCACTGTGAAAAAGTAATACTGGAGGAAGACGATTTACATCTTCTGTGATATATATTGCACATGAAGCTTTTTCTGCAATCTCCTCATTTCCTTCAATCTGATCTACTCCGAGAAGTACTGTAGATGGTCTAACTTTCATCCATGATGGAAGTGGTTCCTTTGCACAAATTAAAATATCAGTTGAACCACTTACTGAAATCACTCCTCGAATATTGGGTAATGGTTTGCATAATCCATGTGCATTAAAAAGAACCGACATCATAGCAACATGTCCACCCGACGAATTTCCCATTATGAAAATTCGACTCATATCAAAATGAAATTGTTCTGCTTTAGTATCAATGAATTCTAAAGCATTACTTACATCCTCAATCTGAGCCGGAAATTTAGCAATATCAGATTCTCTATATTCTAGTACAGCAATTGCAAACCCTCTCTCCGCTAGTTTTGTAAACTTGGGAATGTCATTATATAATTCCTGTTTATGCCAAGCGGAACCTGGAATCATAAGAATAATTGGAAACTTTTCATCTTGCTTCCATTCACATTTGAATGGCAGTAACATCTGCAAATGTCTTTTACAATTGCCATAATCGTAATACTCCCAATCAGGAGAATAAAGCCATTCCAAATCTGTACAATTTACTTCAAGCATTGCTTTCATAATATAGTACCCCGTATACATATTAGCATGCATGCTATTTATAAGTAATCTTTATAAAAAGAATACTACATGTTTTACCAACTATCAATATTAAGTTTCCAATGTGCAAACCTACAAAGTTTTCAATGTGCAAATATTAACTAAATTTAATTTAGCATTTATAGTAAGAACTGCTTGAAATGCCTAATTTGTATCCATGAACGTGGAAGCCATTTAATTATCACTTATTGTTCTCCTTCGTTACAAGTATCACATAATTGATATTTTGACTTATTTGCATCATACATCTAATAAAGGCATGAGGCTGCCATATTATATTATATCTTATCTCTCACTTTTTTATATTCTAATACCCTTCTCCCTTTTTTACAATGTACTTCCTTTACAAAGATTATGGAATTATATAGAAACATGATAAATAGTATAGTATAATTTTTCTAATAACATCGAAGGCTGATACGAAACAAATCTATATTAGTGAGAGGTTACCTGCAATGTATGAAAGAATGCTTAACAAACAAATTACACCTTCTTTTACTGACTTATTAAACCATAGCGGCGCAAGCGGGGAGCTATGGATAGATTTGGATAAATACCTTGAAGATAGTTTTGCAGTATCGAAATCAATTCGTTTTCCTTATGGAAATAAATATGGCTGGAGCGTGAAATACAGTCAAAACAGCAAGCATATATGTGACATTTTTTCTGAAGAAGGCGCTTTTACAGCACATTTTCGCATTGCGAACGAAGCGATAATGTCTGTTTATCATGATCTGGGGGATTATGCGAAATCTATTTGGGAGAATAAATATCCATGCGAAGACGGAGGCTGGCTCCACTTTAGAGTTATAAATAACGAGCAGCTTAACGATCTAAAGAAAATAATACGTGCGAAGATGACCAAACGAACAAAACAAGCATAACCAATATTGAAATTGCCTGAGAAACTAAAACAGTACGATGTAAATGTACATAATCACCCAATATTGTAAACTTACAGCAACACGAACCAAAATTTATGTTACACTCCAAAATGTATCACATACTTCTGCCTGCTGATTGCCTCCTGTATCTTATTCGCCAGGACGATCAGGTGTTCATCTTCCTTTATTCTTTTATCTGAAATAACAATATCCTGTAAGGCAGGCAGCGATTCCGGAGGAATCAATGTTACCCCATGTCTTGCCAGACCATAAGCAGGGCAGTTTAGGATATGAAAGTATGTTTTCATTAATATCAGCCTATCCCACCAGTCATCTATATACAAACTATCCTCAATTGAAACACAATGATACTTTTCAGGCTCATAATTAGAATAGTCTTTGTTTGATTCAATATTCTCCACTATACCGAACTCCGTTTTTATCATGCCACACCACCCTATAAGTTCCGACTAAGCAAACAGCCAGCTTAATCGGAATTCCTTTTTTTAATTCCTAAAACCATATATCTGACGATTGGTATCCTCTTAACTATTTCAATCAGCAGGGGCAATATGATAATTACCCCGAGTAATATTAAAATGTAATTAATCATAAACCGTAAATCCAAATAAGTAACAATTAAATAACCCAAAAGCACTTCAACTACATAATGTAAAATATAGAAATTAAAATTATTTTTGGTCATATATTGTGTAAACTTATTTTTAAAATTCAAAAGTTTATTTCCAATACCTAAAATTGATACTATGGAAATCCATAAATAAATATTCGTAAATAAATCATTCAGTACATTGTTATCTGCAAAATTCTGACCATAATATGTTACTACATATACAATTCCGGTCACTGCCGATATTACAGTCAAAGGTATTGATATTCTTTCCAGTTTTATAATCAGTTCCTGATTGGAAAAAACATAATATCCGAGTAACATCATAAACAAATATATACCAAATCTATATACTGTTATTAAGGGAGTGTTTAATATAAATGAGCTTCCCCATACCAAAAATACCATTGCGAATAATACCGGTAAATTTATTTTTCTGCAGATTTCAGTTAACTTATCTTTCTTATCTATTTTCCTTATCAATGCAATCAGTAAATATCCTATAAATAAAACATGGCAGAACCATAATGGTCCTATTCCCGCGAAACAATAAATAAGATATTTTATGATTCCAGGTATTGTATCTCCATTTCCTGCAAACATATCTGTATATTGATTCGTAATTACGGATGAAATCCAACCGTAAATAAATATACCGAGCATGGAAGGCACTAATATCCTCTGTGCTCTGTCTTTTATAAATTCCTTATCGGTCCTTTTTTCCAGAGAATATCTGCTTGAAATACCCGATATTACAAACAGTAAACACATAAACCAGGGATACACAAATATTAGAAATGTATCCATAACAGGTATTCCTTTTACGTTAATATTTGAGATCACTCCGCTATTATTAAATAAATATATCATATGATAAATAATTACCAAAATAACTGTAATCCATCTAATATTATCTAAATAATCCAATCTCTTATTTTCCATTATCGCCACCCAGTATTTCATCGCTCATGCTTTCAATTACATCTGATTTTACAAGTGCTATTCCCTTTTGCATATCGCATAATACAATAATTGAATCCCCCGGCTTTATATTGAACATATCTCTTGCTTCTTTTGGAATGACAATTTGCCCTTTTTCTCCAACTTTACAAATTCCTATATATTTATCTTTTTCCATAATTTTCTCCCTTAAGTTATACTAGTTATACTTTTCATACTTATCATACTCCTTATACATCTCCAAGTCAATCACTATCTGCAAAAGTGGAAAATACCCCGATTAGGCGATAAAGCCATTATCGGGGCATTTATTTCATCATTTTCTATCGTTTTATGTGCTATTTTCCCTTTCCTAAAAATATTTATCATATTCTCCGACAGGAAAGGATTTCTCCAGGCCCAGCACTCTCGGCCACAAACCGGTATCTGCAATAATAAACCCCATAATCATTCCCATATGGCTGTGCAAGTGCCGGAACTGTGCTAAAATCAAGGTAAATCTATCATATTCACAATCCTGCGGCCTCGTACTCAGTTCTTCGTCCGAAAGCGCTGAAACGTAGGTCTCAATTTTCTTCTCTATAGCAAAAAAATAACTGCTTATCTCTTCCTTCGAAAGGCACCTGCAAGAAATTACATCCAGATTATTCAAATCCTTCTCATGTATGTCCGGCTCCATATAGTCCTTGTCTCTCGGGTTGATATACCATAAATCCAAAGAATGAAGCATGTGATAGATGTGCTTCCAGCAAGGCATTCCACAGTATTCTTTATCCCATAGCTCGTCCGGCACACAATCGATTACATTCTTTACTTCCCACAGAGCACGGTGTGTTTGATTCACTATCACTTCTGTCAATAATTTTTTATCCATATCCTTTTCCCCTCCGAGTTTGCTTGAACATTAAGAAGCTGCTTTATTTTTATTCGTGATTATACTACAACTGCCTAAAAATAAAAAGCGAGAAAAATTTTTATTTTTCACCGCTTTTGTCTAAGTATTTTTATATACAGGAGCAGGTCTGTCCATTATATCAGTCTGCTGGCCGCCGCCTCATCAAGCAGCACTTCACAGTTAGGATGAAGCTGAATAACGGAGGCCGGAATGTCAGTGGTGACGGGGCCGCGCACCGCTTTTTCTATGATTTCAGCCTTGCTCTCGCCCTTAGCTATCAGCACGATTTTTCTCGTTTGCATGATATCCACGATGCCCCTCGTCAGGCCGCCCAGCGGATAGTCGTCAGGTACCTTCGTCTCCCTACGCACCTTTTCTTCGAAAATCGGGTCCATGGGAGATACCCACGTATGGCGCTCGAACGGTGTACCCGGCTGGTTGATGCCGATATGACCATTCCAGCCGATGCCAAGCATCTGCAAATCCGCCCCGCCGCGTTCCCGCAAAGCGTTCTCGAACTTCGTGCACTCAACATCAAAATCATCGGAGAAGGTAAGGGGCATGATAAAGTTTTCATCGGGAATCCCCAGATTCTTTATGACCTGCTCATATATCATTGTGTAACAGCTTCCCGGATAGGAGCGATCCAGGTTGGTAAGCTCATCTACGTTGAATATGGTTACCTTCGAAGTATCGAAAGGGAAATCCTTATAAATATCACTGACAATCCGGTGCATGTTCTTCGTCGTCTGTCCCGTGGACAGACCGATGACCGCATTCGGCTTTTCCAGCATTTGTCCGATAATACGCCACGCAGCCGCTACATCGAAATCGTGTTCCGTTTTCATGACTGTAATTTTCATTTTAATAACCATGCCTTTCTCATAGCCTGCAAACTTTGGGCCATATGTGCGAGCACATATTAGGCACAATATTGGCAAGCATAATAAATTATGCTGTGAAAGATTCATTTTTCACACTAATATAATCTTCCATATTTTAAGCTGTATAATCTGCCGCCAGCCAGAGCCACCGGCACGCCGACGACGTCCATACCTCGCGGTAGGTGGCGTTATTGCCTTGAGGCCAATAGGGTACATCCTCGTTGCCAAACGTCTCGATTCCAACCGGAAGCTCACCCACGCTTTCGCCCGGAAATACCGCATACTGTGCCGGATACCGGCTGCCTGCCCCATACATGAGGGACTGCCCGAAAGGATTCTTGCCGAATATCCAATAAAGCTGCTCTCTTCCTATCTGAAGAAGCTCCTCATCACCGAAGTACCGGCCGAGCAAGGATGCTGCCTTGCCCTCTGCCAGCATCACCGCCGTATTGCCCCTAAAGGAGAACCAAACCGGGAAATTGCGCAGCACATAGCCCTTCGCCACCGGCGTTCCGTTAGAAAGCTGTTCCTTGTAGTTTTCCTTTTCCTGCTCGTAGGAGCACATCACATGAAGGTACGGGAACACATTTTCATCCTCGCATTCATCTATCTTGTGAACACCTGCGGGAAGCATTCCGTAGGGTGCCGTATTGCCCGCAATAGCCTTTAAATATCTTCCGTAGCGTTTCATCGCTTCTTCCCATAGAGGACGCTTCGAAGACTCCGGCCGGGAACGGCAGATTTCCGTCAATGCCTGCATGAACTGCTGTTCTCTGGATTGATGATTGAAATGTACGATAGTCCGGTGGTCCTCTTCCCGATAGAAGAACCCTTCAAAAGGAAGCCCTGCCGCTCCGGTTTCCTGGCATTGAAGCAGCTTGTCGCACCAGTTTTCCGCTTTCTTCGCATACGTTTCCTCGCCTGTCGCTTCATACAAGTAGGAAGCAGCCCATACGATGACCGCATAATATTGAGAAAGCCCCGAATTATAAGTGTGCTCGAACATCTGTACCGCTTCCATGCCGAACTTTTCAAAGCGCTCCTCCGCAAAGGCGAAGTCTGCCTTTGCCGCCTCCAGACTACCCCAGGCCAAATGCCCGTCCTCCTCCTTAAGCTGCAAGTAAGCATAGGCTTCTATTCCCGCAAAGAGAAAATTTTCATAGGCATGGTTGTACACCCTTGTCTCCACATCATCCATATCGCCGAGCAAATTATTCGTCCATCTCGTAGCTCCCGCGCTGGTAGCGCGATAGCCGTCTTTAAACCGCGTCCTTAAGATAAAATCGAGTCCCCAACGCGCTTCCTCCACAATTCTTTTATATAAAAGGGTATTTTTGCCCCGATAGCCTGCCGCCGCTTCTAAAAGGGCGTGTACTATTTCTCCTGTCTGGGCGCTCTGCTGGGAAACATCCCCGGCATCGTGCCAGCCGCCTGCAAAGGACATAGTAAGCCCTTCGTGCTTGGCTGCGATATCCTGATGGCATGTTCCATGCTTGCCCGTGATGGGCATTCCGCACCTCTCGCCGTACAAAAAGTTCAACACGCGCCATATATTTTCTTCCATCAGATTGTCCGTAATCTCAAAGCTTTGGCTCCGCACCCCGCCCGCCTGCAGATAATAAATCCCTTCGCTGCTTACCTTAGAAAAATCGAGTGTTTGGAAGCGTCCGTTTTTATTTTGCACCAGTTCGACCGCGCCGCGGTATACGCTTTTCCCCGTATTCTCCTCGATGACCTCGAAGGAATCCGCCGACACGCTGGCCATTGCATTCTTTTCTCCCTGTACAAAGTAGCCTGCGCCGGACAACACGATACTGTTTTCCGCGCATTCCCATCCAAGCTCTTTTTCAGGATTCTCCACCTGTTCAAAAACAATATCCTTATAATAGTAAGTGGCTTCTTCTCCCATAGTAACATCCTGTCCGCTCATAAAGATATAAAAGAGGATTTCCGTTACCTTATCTCTGGGAAGGCTTGGAAATTCCCAAAAGCATTCGTTCCATTCCATGTTGTTCAGGTCGAACACCGTAAATCCTTCCCGCATATAGGGATCCGGTATCTTGATCTCTCCGTCGTTTCTAATTCCGACATTCAGATGCACTACCTCTGCACCCTTCACCTCCGGACGTACCCGGAAATGTAGCCTGTTGTAGGAAGTCAGATTCTCTCCAGACAGAGGAAAATGTATCCCGGCCGTTCCGAAATTACTATAATCACCGTCCTCCGGCGCCCCCTCCGGCCACCTGTCACTACGAAGAGGGGCCGTAATACTCACACACGTTTCCTCTCCCTCCGTCAAAACACGCAGACTTCCTCTCTCTCCCGCAGCCGGAACGCTCATCCTCTCCTTCTCCGTCCATACTTCCCTTCGGTCAAGTACCTTCTTATTCGGAAACGCCGCTTCCAATGACCGTTCCTTATGGAGGGGCAGCATGGAATGAATATATAAGCTATCCTCTAATTCTTTTCGGAATTCTTCTCTCATCAATTGTCTCCTTTTATGAGCAGCATGCCGAGAGTAGCTGCTCCAATCAGACCCGCATGGCGCAGATCGAAGCTGGAAAACACCACGCCGTTTGTTACGCCGCGCATCGTTTCAGGGGCGAGATATCTATTTACCTTCTCCATCAGCCATCCGTCGCTGATGACACCTCCACCCAAAATAACCGTATCCGGGTCACTTACTCTCACAAGATTCATTATAACACACGCCAGTGCTTCTGCCGCATATTCTGTAATTTCAACGCATTCTTTCAGCCCGTCGTCCGCACATTGAAACAGGCGCACCACATCCGCTCTTTTTCCGGCATCCAGAAGCTCCGGCAACCCATGCTCTGTAATCTGTCTCGTGAAGCCGATACCGGAAACCGTATTTTCCACACAGCCTTCCCGGCCGCACACACAATACTCCCTTCTGCTCAAGTCCACGACCATGTGTCCGATTTCTCCTGCGTTGCAGTTGGCCCCGCGCATAATCTTTCCGCCACAGACAAAGCCTGCCGCCAACCCGGTACCCACGTTCAGATAAATAAAATCTGATGATGTTCTGCCCTGTCCGAGCATAAGCTCCGCCGCAGTGGCACTTTTCACATCGTTATCCACAGCGCAGGGCACGCCAAGCCGTTTGGCTATCATAGCCGCAATCGGAACCGGCGGTCCTGTTATCTCGTGGTTAATGGAAACCCATTCTCCCCTTCTATTATCCACGATTCCGACGATACCAAGTCCTGCTGCCCTCAGCTTGCCCTGAATGCCTACTGTCTCTACATAATCCGCCAGGTCAGTCAAAATCGTATCCGTGGCCTCTTTTTGATTGTTCAGTCCGGTATGGTACCTCTTGCTTTGCAAAACGCGGCCTTCCTCGTCCAATTCTCCGATCAGCAGCTTTGTTCCGCCGAAATCCAATCCCAAATAGGTATCCAAAATACTTCCTCCTAACTTTTATTTCCGTTATTCATTATCTTCTTTGTAAACTCTTTCTGAAAACGTTTACATTTTGTGTTTTCAATATACTACCGAAACTTAAGTATGTCAATCATATCTTCCTTTTTTTTGCAGCCTTCCTTCATATTTTATTGAAATAATACAATTTGGCAGGGAAAATCTTATACATTATTTATAAAATTAAGAAAAAGTAGAAGGTGCTGCGATTTATTACATGGAAAGCGGGAAGATGTGCGGTATTCGGATAATGTTTTTACAGGATATTAATTGAATAAATCAAAAAGAGACCGGTGCACCCGCTTTCAAAAGCGGTGCACCGGCTTTTTATTAAAATCAAAAAAGTGCAATATTTATGGAAGGGTAATTTGCTGTCCGGGACTAATCCTGTTCGCATTGGCAATTCCCGGATTCGCTGTAATCAAATCCTTAAGCTTCACTCCGAATCTTGCCGCAATGTCCGATAATGTATCTCCTTTTATAATCGTATACATTCCTCCCACCTTCTCCGCAGGCAATGTCTTTGTGACGGTAACCAGATACTCGCCGCCGCCCGTAATACCAAACATCGCCTGTCCGTTATCTGTGATGCGGAAAGAGCCAAGATATTCCATCTGCTTTCGCTGCTCGTTATAGCGGTACAGATTCGCATAATTGTTCGCGTTCTCTGCGCCGAGAGCCGGATGCATATTTACTACCATACCAAAACTGTCCCGGCTTATTACAGAAATCTGTCTGCTTGTTACGGTATCTTTCACTTTTTCATCGATCAAAGCTGCAGGAATTGCCGACTTACCTTGACGCACCGTCAGATTCAGTCCGCCGGTTTTTATCGTTTTCGGTATGTTCACTCCGCTGATACTGAAGGCGAGATTCTCTCCGGTATGCATCGCCAATGTCATCTGCTGCCCGCTCAATATTTGCATTACATCGAAAGGCACTATAATATGATTGCCTGTCAGTACATTCTTTACCGGTGCTTTGCCGCTGATATTGCCGTCTGCTGCCTGGCTTCTCAGTTCAGAAGCAATACGATTCCAGTCGACCACTATCTGCGGACTGCCGCTGCCGCTTACCGAAGCAGAGGATGAGCCGCTGCCCGATGTGCCGGCTGATGTATTGGTTCCCGGCTTATTCGTTTCCGGGGTGACCGGTTTCTCCGGATCCTTGCCCGGGTCTTTAACTGCAAGGATTGCACAGCCGCCGTCTGCTGCGCCCGGAATCGTTATCTGTACGCTGCCGTCCGCCGCTATCGTGTATTCATTCCCACTGTACAGGTCAGTAACGACATCTCCTGCCTTGCCCATATTAAACTTTACTTGCTGTGCCTGGTTCTTCGTCTGCAGGGCGACATACATATCCGTTCCATTGTAGCTTCTTTTAAAAATATCATATCCATCTTTTTCGGATACCAGTATGGTACTGCGGCTGCCCTTTGCAAATACGTCACTATAGTCTTGTCTTATGGAAAGCAATGCCCGGTAATGGCTGAGCATATCGTTATCATCATTCGCTATTGACCAGTCGAAATCATAACGGTTCGTCTGATAAGGATAGTTGTTAGCTCCGGTTAGTCCTAACTCTTCTCCATAGTAGATAACCGGCTGTCCTTTGGACGTGATCTGAAGCGCTGCCGCCACTTTCATCGCGTCGTAGCTGCTTTCCTCATTCATTCCCACTTCCGTCTGCAGGCGATATCTGAGCCCATCCTCATCGTGGCTGCTAAGAAAGCTTCCCATCATGGCAGTATTATCGATCCCTTCGTTTCTATTATCTAAGAAGTTCTCTACCTCACTTATCTTTCCGGTCGTGAAATCGATAGCCTTGTCGTTGAAATCGAAATCCAGCAAAGAATCCATCTCGCCGGTTCGAAGCTTACCTGCGGAGGTGGCATAGCCTGCTCCCGACTGTTCTCCGATCATCTTGAACTCCGGATCGATCAAGGTCAATGCATTCTTGAAGGCTGCCCAAGTAGTATCCTCTACGTGCTTTACCGTATCCACCCTGAAGTAATCGATATTAAATTCTGATACCCATGCGCTCTGCCATGCAATCAGCAGGTTACGCACATCCGCATCCTCCGTGGCAAAGTCGGGCAAGCCTGCCAAACTGTCCAATACTTCGCTGCCGCTTACCGTATTCTGTGCATTTCTGATCATTCCCTTACCCGGCAGTTTTTCGTTGAAATATCCTGTAACATTTGTTCCGTCGGTATTGTAACCGGAATGGTTCAGCACCACATCCACCATCAGCTTCATTCCTCTGCGATGCAGCTCATCCACCAAAGTATGCAGCTCGGTTTCGCTGCCCAGATGAGGATTCAGCTTTTCGAAGTCACTCGCCCAATATCCGTGGTATCCATAGGACTTGACGCCTGCCACATCCGTAGTCAGACCGTCTGCCATATAATTTTCCACGATAGGAGTAATCCATACCGTATTGACTCCGAGCTCCTGCAAATAATCGAGCTTCTGCGTAATTCCCGCGAAATCTCCGCCATGATAGCTGGAGCTTCCGTTCACGCCGGTGTTATAGTCTCCGATGCCGTCAGCATCGTTATTTGCCGCATTGCCGTCAAAGAAACGGTCCGTTACCGCAAAATAGATTACCGCCTCGTCCCAGTCGAAATCATCTCCCTTTTCCCTGGCTTTTATTTCTACCTCCGCGCTTCCGGTATATATATTCCCGTACTGATCCTTAACCGTTACCGGAAGAGCCGCCCTGCCTGCCGCCGTGCTATAGCGCACGCCGAAGGATAGTGCCATAAGCTCGGGGTCTACCGGGGTCTTTGTACCGCCCAGGCTGCTTAAGTCTGCCGTTATCTCGGTTGCCTCCATCTCTTCAATCGGCTGTCCCTGATCGTCGGTCAGCTCTATGGTCAGCAAATTGTTGTCATTGTAGTCCATACTCGCGTACGCCAGGCTCGTCCCCACCTGCGCCGCAAAAGAATGGTATTCATATACGGACATAAGCCCGGAAGCGTCTGTTTTCGTATTGTAAGCATCCAGCTTCCGCTCATTGTCTATGAAATAGCAATAAGTATGTTCTCCTTCTGTCAGGCTGTTGTGCACATAGACATACCGCTCATTCTTCGTATCGTAGGTCATATTGTGAATGGTATCCGCGCTCTCCTCCCCCGGCACACCATCAATGCATATTTTTACTTTATCTGCAAGCTCTTCCTGCCTTCCATCTCGGAAAAGGGTGTTGTCGCGGTAGTAGAAACTCACACTGCCTGCCGCCGCGTCGATCTCATAACCGATATTATAAGGCAATATCTCCGTCACGCCCTTATTCTGCACAAGTCTGGCTTTTGCTATCGTCTGGTCCGCAGGAATCTTAACGGAATGATCTCCGCCGTCCTTCTCGGCCCAGGGATTACCCGTCTCACTGCGGCGCACACAGAAGTTCAGTTCCGCTACCGATTTCGTTACCGGCACTTTGGCGATCGCCTTGCCATCCGCTGTCTTTTCAAAGGGTACGATTACCTCTGAGCCATAGCCGCTGTTCCATGTATAAATATTCCAGTTGTCATAATCCCCGCCCGGTCTTGTATATTCTACCACTACGTAACGGTCTTCCTCCGATATGGCGGAAAGATCGGGACATTCCGTATAAGCGGTGGGATCGCCGAATATCAGATACAAATTTCTGGCAGTATCCACACCGGTAAAATCATGTCCTCTCGTTACATCCTGCCATCCCCAATCTACTGCTCCGGATGAATATTTCTTGGGAATAACGCTCAGATTATTAATGTTCAGATCTAACTCAGCCTTAAGCCAAGTGTGGCCTTCTATTGTTTCCTGCCCGGTAAAGTGATATTCCTTACCCGCCGCTCCGCCGTCTTCCCATATCCAGAGAGCAGCATCCTTTTGTCCCGTATGTCTGGGATCATAGTAGTAGATATTATATGTGTAATAGCCCTCCGGCAGCTCTGCTACGGTAAATGTGCTGTTACCATCCTGAGTGGCTGCATTCGCCGGATCCTTTATCCATGCACCGTTTACCACGTATTTGTACGAGTAAGTTCCCGGTTCCAGGCGAAGAGTCATGGACCAAAGGCCGGAAGAGGAGTCGTAATCCGTCATGTAGGCTGCATCTTCCCCGTCCGGCTTCCAGCCATTCATATCTCCGGCCAGAACTACCGTATCGGTAGATGCTCCCTTGTAATAAAAGGTAACGGTTTTTCCGTTTACCACCGGGCTTACCACATCCGATATATAACCATTCGTTACCGTATAGGTACTATTATCCCCTGTACCCATATTCAGAGGATCTTTCTGCCAGGAGCTTCCATTTATTATAAATTTATATTCATAATTACCGTTTTGCTGTTGTGTCAGCGTAACGCTCCAATAACCGGTGGCTCCGTCATAAGCCATAGGACAGGCTCCAGCCGCCCAATCAGTCATATTACCGGCCAGCTTCACTTCGCTCGCAGTAGGATCATAATAGTAAAAAGTCACGCTTCCGCCGTCTTCTATTACCGGACTCTGCTTCGACGGGTCAGCCTCCGGTGCGCTGCCGCTGACGGTAAACGTATCTGTATTGCTGTTGTAGTGCGATATAGGAATCCCGCCCACACTCAGTTCATAGGTATAGGTACCGTTCAGCACTCCTGTGGTCGCGGAGTATACGGTGGGATAATTGGCATCCTGAGCAAATCCGACTTCTGCACTGTGTTCTTCGCTATCCGTATAGGTAACCTTGATATCCCCCGCCGCTTCACCGGAAGAAGGATAATAATAGAACGTAACCGTACCATTTGCATTTGTTTTGGGATTCCTTATAATCTGGGGATTAGCGCCGGCTGCCGATTGGTTGGGCTGGCTGATCCATCCTGCTTCTGTATCCCCAGTTTTCTTTACCATAATTCCGTATTCATAGCTTTTTCCGGCATCCAATCCCGTGGAGGTCACACTCCAGAAATCGTTTTCCGACTTGGTCATATAAAAATACTGTCCCCAGGAAGTATCCCAGGAACCCTTGACATACACTTCTTCTTCGGTTCCGTCCCCCTTATAATAAAAGGTGACTTGTCCGTCCGACTCTATAGTCGGCACAAGATTGGCCCCCTTTTCAGCCGCCCTGACAGGCAATGACGGCAGCATGGACAGTATCATTACAGATACCAGCAAATAACTGATTAACCTTTTACATACGTTTTTCATTGTTTTCCCCCTTCAACTTTAAACATAAGCACCACATCTCTCCCTTTCCTCCTTTTGACAGAAATACCTTTTTCGTATATTTTCGTATATAATTATATAATTATAATATTTTTAAAACAATTGTTTAATTTTCAAGAATTATCCTCATACATTTTGGTGTTTTGTTACAAAAACAAATGTTTTTTATATTATTTTACTATTTATTAATAGTCATTTTTTTCGAAAATCAATACTGCACAAAAAACAAAAGATATTTTCAAACTTTTACAAGGTATTACTATCAGACTTACCACACCATCGGGAGCTGCATCGAAGCAGAAGTTACATTTGACATACATCGAGAGTACTCTCCGTTTAATAAAGTCCTGCAATAAATTTACGATATCATGTGAAGTCCGGCGATTGAAAACTATTTTCCCCTATGGTAAACTATGATAGACGGGGAGGAGAGGGCTTTATGGATAAAAATATTACAATCATACAAATTGCAAAAGAAAGCGGTGTTTCCATCGCTACCGTCTCACGTGTTTTAAACGGCACAGTTCCCGTATCGCCAAAGACGAAGGAGCGTGTTCAGAAGGTCATCGACAAATATCATTATACCCCCAATCCGCTGGCACAGGGGCTTATCCTGAAACAGACGAAGACGCTTGGCGTTATCGTTCCCGATATCACCAATCCTTACTTCTCCACGCTGTTTTCCGAGATCGAATGGGCCGCCCATCAGTCAGGCTATTCGGTTATTTTATGTAATACAGCATTTTCAGCAGTTTCCTTCGCTTCAGGCGAATGCCAGAAGGAAGAAACTTACTTTCAGATGATTTTAGATAAAAAAGTAGATGGCATCATCATCGCCGGAGGGCAAATCGACTTATGTGAAATCAGCGGCAGCTACATAGAAGCCCTGAAACGTCTCGCTTCTACCGTGCCCGCCGTCGTAATCGGGAGAAAGCTCCCTGATATTCCCTGCACTTTCGTGAATAAGGAAAACGATACCGGAATCGTCATGGCCATTCGCCATCTGGCATCATTAGGACATAAAAGAATCGGTTTCGTAGGCGGAGAACGAGGAGTATACATCACGGAATCGCGTTTGGATGCTTACCACCGCACACTTTTAGAATTGAAACTGGAGGATGCACCGGAGTTCGTTGCTGCCTCCAACTATTATATGGCCGACGGATACACCGCCGCCCTGCAGATTCTTGACTGCAGGGCTCCCGTTACCGCTCTGCTCGCAATGAACGACAACGTAGCACTGGGCGCACTGCGCGCAATTTCGGACAGGCAGCTCTCCGTCCCCGGGGATATCGCCTTGGTAAGCTGTGACCGCTTTTATGACGGCGATTACCTAATCCCCCGGCTTACCAGTCTGGATCGTCACAACGATCTGCTGGGCCGTCATGTTATCAAGTTGCTCCTTAATGAGATACAGGGGCTGCCTGTTCAGGATGCCGTTGATTTTCTGCCGGAACTTGTAATCCGGGAGAGCAGTGGACCCGTACGCCTCTGATACGGAGGGAGCCATCGGAAAAGCCGCGCAGTCCCTCATATTCCTTGCCATACAAAAGGTGCCTCAAAAGCCATAAAACGGCTTAGGAGGCACCTTCCTTAAATTTTATCATAAGAAAATCATAAAAAGTGTATGGATACAACTATGAAATATCACAAACCGCATCGCTGGAACTTGTAAAAAACAGACTGCCCATTAACGAATAAAATTAGTAGCCACATACGGTTCATACTGCGGCAGCACCAATCCCTTTTCACGTGCGGCCTGCGTACTTTTCAAAAGCCATGCCATATTCTCTCCAAGAGTCCGCATGGTTTGCAATCCTTCCTCATCCTTTCTCACATCCTCCGGCGTAAAGCCATGTACCTGATTCCAGTATTGAGAAGATACCACCGGCATATTGCTGATGGTAAAGTATTTATTCAGGCGATCAAAAGCAGCGCTGGCACCGCCACGGCGGCAGGACACAACAGCAGCGGCACATTTACCTGCCATACGGTCTCCTCCGCTGTAAAATAACCTGTCCAGGAAGGCGCAAAGCTGTCCGGCAGCGCCGGCATAGTAGACAGGAGAGCCTGTCACCATGCCATCATATTCATCCAGCCGTTCCAACACTTCATTTACCTTATCGTTAAAAATGCAACGGCCGGTTTCCTCGCATTTTCCGCAGGCAATACAACCTGCTACCGGCTTGGTGCCAAGATATAATATTTCCGTTTCTATTTCATTCTTCTCAAGCACATCCGCAACCTCTGACAGCGCGGTGTATGTGCAGCCCTTCTCATGAGGACTTCCGTTAATAAGTAATACTTTCAAATTACAACCTCCTTCACTTAAGCGATTTCATCAAAAGACAATGTTTATTTCATCAATGTATCTGCGCCGTTCAATCGTGAAACAGGTTCACAACATCACATTTTGTAAATGCGCAGCACAAAACATTACTCTTAACTATAATTTTAATACAAAAAAGAGAAACTTCAAGTACTCACATTCCAGTTATATACTATTTAAAAGAAAGTATAAAATAAGCTTAAAAGTAAAAACGTTTTTTCTCAAAATCGTATATATAACTTCGCCTTCTCCCAATATTTATTGATAGTTTTTCCATAATAACGATGATATAATAAGCGCAAGGGGAAGATATATTTACTTATTCGATAACTTATTGCAGGAGGGCGACAAATGATGTTTAAAAATCTATCGATCAGAAACAAATTGCTTTTAATTGTGCTACCTACCACTTTGGGATTATGTTTGCTGTTGTCCCTATTTGACAGTACCGTCAATTCCACCTATAAAAGCAGCAGGGATATTTTTTACGTTAATCTATATATGACACACGTAAGCCTGCTGAGCAGCGACAGGGATTTCTATCAAGCTAACGAAGCCGCATTGCGCATTAACTCCCTGGATGCTTCCGATTCCGAACAGCTCACAGATCTAATAGCCGTATACAAAGAAAATGCGCAGCAGGCAATCGACAATGCCAATAAGGTTGCAGAATATCTGCAAAACGATTCACAGTTACTGGAATATTATACTCCTCACAATCTCTTCGTGCTGATAAACGGCTCTGAAAACACCGATGATCCGGACGGGTTCCTGCAAAAGGATAAAACGATAAAGGGCCTTTTGGAAGAATTTAACGCGAATTTCGCTATCTGGCAGTCCGCTTATAACCCGGAGACCGGGGAAGGGGACTTTCATATGATGGACGAATCTTTTGATACAGCAAGAGAGTGCCTCAATGAAATGCAGGATTTGCTCACTCTGTACAGTGACTATAGCTCCGCCCAGTTGGAGCAAGAGATTCAGTCCCAAATCCTCTGGGTAACCTCGGCAGCTATCTTTTTTATCGCGGTAATTATGATCCTCTCCCTAATAACTATACGTTACTTAAGAAAGAATATCAATGAGATAACCGGCAGCATGAACGAGCTGGCGAAAAAGAATCTTGCACAGGATACTCTTTCTTTAAACAGCAAGGATGAGCTGGGAATTCTATCCTCTTCCTTCAATACCGTGCTCGCTTCCCTGCAGGAAATCGTAGGGCAAATAAGCACTGCCTCCCTCGAAATAAGCAATTCCTCCCAAACAATGGTAAAAAGCACCGATGAGGTCAGCGTTGCCACAGGAGAAATCGCAAGGGCAATCGAGGAAATTGCAAGCACTGCCACCTCTCAGGCCACCGATACGGAGCAGTCGGCATCAGAAATCGTGAATTTAGAAGAGGTCATCGGTCAGAGTGCCGAAAGCGGCGCCCATCTCGCAAAAGCTTCCAAACAGATAAACAAAGCCGGTATGGAAGGACTCGATGTGGTAAACGGCCTTACCGAGATCAATAAGAACAGCCAGAAAATTTTCTTGGAGATATTGGAAGTCATAGATAAAATAAATACCAGCGCCGACCGGATAGGGGAAGCCAGCTCTCTCATCTCTGCAATCGCACAGCAGACGAACCTTCTCTCCCTGAATGCCAGCATTGAAGCTGCAAGAGCGGGAGAGGCAGGCAAAGGCTTTGCCGTGGTCGCCGATGAGATACGCAAGCTCGCAGAACAATCTGCCGGGTCCGTAGGCACCATTAACACGATGCTGAAAGAATTGCAGGAAAATGCTGCTTTGGCAAAGGAACAGAGTTACTTGGCGAGGGATACGGTACAGGTACAGACCAAGAGCGTAGACGATACGAAGAACAAGTATACCGCTATCGCCAAAAATCTGGAAGTCATCAACACACAAATCGATGCGTTAGAAAGTATCAACGACCGGATGAACTTAAGCTGCAACAATGTAGTGTCGCATATTAGCAACCTTTCCGCCAGCGCACAGGAGAATGCTGCCACTACGGAGGAAACCTCCGCCGGTTCTGAGGAAATTCTCGCTTCCATGATTTCCATTGCAGACCTCAGCAACAATGTAAATGACCGCATCAAGGAATTGCAGGTCTTGGTAGCAGGCTTCAAGACATCATAGTTTAGATAAGAATATACGGTTTTTAATATTTAAAAGGCGGGGAGATCCTGACAGCTCCACTGTTTACTGCAAGCAGATGGATGTCACTTTTGGGAGTTCCCCGCCTTTATATTCAATGCTCGTGAGTGTGATGCAGATCCGGGGTGTGAACATGGGTATGTACCATTTCTTCGTGTATATGAGGATGGCTGTGCTCACCCTCTACCGGATAGTCGTGAGTATGGATATGATGTCCATCATTATGACTATGCCTATGCTCGTGTTCCAATTCATGGTGTGCATGGGTGTGCTCATGTCTCTCGAACGCCGCCAGGTATGCCCCTGCTGCCATAATAAAGGCCGCGACAGAAAACGAAAGTGTCAAATCCTGACCAAAAATCATAAACGACAGGAATACACCGATAAATGGCGAAACGGCATAATATGCACTTGTGCGCGCTGCCCCTAACTCCCTTTGCGCGCGGATATAAAAGAAAATGCTAAGTCCATAGGACACAAATCCCAGCAAAAGAGAAAACGCGATATAAGCCCCGTGAAAAATGATTTCCGATGAAGCCGCCGCTATGAGCAGGGAGCCAAAGCCGGAGCCGAAGCCCTTGATAATGACGATTTCAAATGGGTCTTTTAAAGACAGCATCCGCGTACAATTGTTTTCAAAGCCCCAGCAGACACAGGCCATCAATACGAATAACGAGCCTATGGAAAAGGAAAAGGTACTGAAATCCTCAACAGATAAAATCATGCTCGACACGGTGATAAGGAATATGGCTATCCACATTCTTCTCCCTATCGCTTCCTTAAAAATTGCCAAGGCAATCACTGCCGTGGCTGCAATCTCGAAATTATTCATCAAAGACGCATTCGCCGATGTGGTAAGGCTTAGGCCGAGCATAAGAAAAATCGGTGCCGCAATATCCAGGGCTATCATTCCGGCTACATAAGGGAGCTCACTTCTCGTAATTTTCGCTTCCTTCTGTTCTGACCGCTTTCCTCTTAACAGATTTACGACGAGCATCCCTGCTCCGGCACCCAGATAGAGAAGCGATGCCATGAATACGGGAGAAAGCTCTTCTAATAAAATTTTTGAGATTGGAGCACTGATCCCATAGCAGACTGCTGCAAGGATCGCCATAAATATTGCCGTTCTTTTCATATTCCATCACCTGATCTCCGCTTTGCTTTTCGGCCTTTTAAGAAATTATTTATACAGGTAGTATATCATTAACGTTGACTTTTGGAATCATATACTTTGAAATTTGTTACTATTACATGAAAAAAGCGACGTTTTAACTTATCGTCGCTCTCTTCACCCTTTATGACTTATAAAATATGAAACAGGTTTATTGCCTGATGTAAATCCACCGTTTTTCCTTTCAACTCATGTGCTTCCGCGGTAAGTCCTTTGATTAGTTCGGTTTGTATCCGCCTAATATTTCCTGCCAAGCAATACCGCCACCGCCTTTTTATCGTCCTTTGCCGTATAGCACAAGCAGTTATCTTCTATCGATACTGCGCACTCGCTGTCGGAATATACTTCTTTGATTACAGCGTGAACTTCCTTTGGCAGCTCCATTTTCAAAACGCTTCCCTTCGGAACCTCAAATACATGGAAAAGGGCATATGCCTCACCGTCATCAGAAACCCTTACGATTCCCTGCCAGCCCTTCAGATTTCTGTAGCTTGTAATATCGCTTCCGTAAAAGTAAGTGTATCCATGCTTAATAATAGGTGCTATCTTTTTATAAAAGGCAATTCCTCTGTCGATTACGTCCCATTGCCCGCTGCTTAGTTCGGTCACATCTCCGGAAATACACATTCTTCCTAAAAATGTATTGATAACAGAATAAGCGATTCTCTTTAATGGATCCTCTTTTCTTATTACGGCCCATATCTGGCTCTGTCTGGGCAGGATAGCTCTGTGAAGGTTGGCCGCAATTACCGGTATCTCCTCGCACTCATGGGCGTCGGAAAAGGAAGCCATGCTGGTCAGGCTCATCATAAGAGGCTCCAGGCGATGTCCTCCGGATGCACAGTTTTCCAGAATAATGCCGGGGACTTCCTCCTTTACTTTCTCAATAAACTCCAGAGAAGCCGCCATATTCTGACGCAAGCCCTCTCCTAAAGACTCCGCTCCATCACAGCCAAGTCCTATCGTATCATTGTAATCGATCTTCATATATTCAAAGCCGTATCGGTTCAAAGTTCCGATTACTTTTTCCTTCAGATAGTCGATAACCCACGGATTACGTAAATCTAAGAAGCGTCTCATGGTCGTGGTAAGTACTTCCCCATCCCTTCTTAAGAGATGCTCTTCATCCTTATAGATTTCCGCAGCAGAGCCGACGTTTTCTATCTCGAACCATATACCCGGCTTAAGTCCCGCTTCCTTTATTGTCTGAACCGTCTTCTCTAAGCCTTCGGGAAACAGCTCCTTGGAAACGTTGTAATCTCCCATCATAATATCCCAAGGAACTCCTTCCTTCTTATACCATCCGCAATCGATGACAAAATAGGAGAAACCCTTATTCTTAATCGCTTCCAATATTCCCGTTATATTTTCATGGGAAGGACAGCCCCATGTAGTACAGTATTCGTTAAAGATAATGGGAAGCCCTTGCTCACTTTCCGGCCCTTTCTCCACGTATTCTTCAAGGGCTGCCGTCATCCTCTGTGAAATTCTGTCCACTCCGCCCCCCTTGCATACAGATAGAATTGCAGCAGGCGTCTCAAAGCTTTCTTTTGGTGCCAGCTTTTTCATCCAATGTCCGAATTCCCTGTCGGCCAGGCCTCCTGATATAGAGACTCCTTCGTCCTTACGGTACACCTCCATCTGCCACGACGCATTGTGCTTTAGCTGTGCTCCCCAGCAGACATCGTTCACGCTATCCTCCACTACAAGGTAAGGGAAGTAACGATTTACCGGCATGGAACCCACTTGCCCGAAGCGTTCCGAGCGAACGGCATGCCCCGCCCACGAAGGTTCTAACTGCAGTTCCTCTATCGTTCTCGTTTCCAGACGTCCCTCCATGCTCCATACACTTCGCAGGCGGTGTACCTTCATGCTGTCATGGGCGTCTCCTGCCACAAAGGGAGAAATACCCCCCAGAGAAAAACTGGACAGCATTTCCAGGGAAATTTCTTTCTCTCCTTCATTTGTCAGTATCACTTCACTCTCCAGATGGCTGCTGCCCTCCTTAAATCTTAGGCAATGCTCTGCTTTGCATGCTTCTTTAAAATAGGAAACAGTGTATATGCAGGTCGTATTTCCGTCTTTTACCATGTATTGATTATGATATTTGAGCAGGCTCACCGAGCCGCCCTGGCGCATCGTGCTGCCGCCTGCATAGCCGCCCGGATAGACATCCCCGGCCGCCTTTATCTGTATCAGAGAATCGACTACCTGATTTTTCGCTTTCCAGCAGGGCATTTCCATACCTGATGGCACAAGCATAAGCTCCACTGCTCCCGTTTCGTCATCCAGATAGTAATGACATTCCATGTCTCCCAATAAATATTTATTCAATAACACAACCATATATTTTCCTCCTAATCGTTATCCCTTGACCGCACCGACAGTCATTCCTTTTATAAAATATTTCTGCAGGCTTATGAATAATATGGCAATCGGAAGTACGGATATGATAATTGCCGCCATCGCAGTTGTATAGTCACTGGTCTGCGCAGAGAATAAGGACTGAATCGCCACAGTAAGAGTCTTGAGCTGTTTCTTGCTCACATACAGACTGGCCAGCAAATAGTCATTCCATATCTGAAATGCCTGCATGATTATCAAGGTCGCCATAGCAGGCTTTAACAGCGGCATGACTATGGTAAAATAAGTTCGAAAAACAGAACAGCCGTCTATCCTTGCTGCCTCCTCCAGCTCTATCGGAACCGTAGACATAAAACTATTCATAAGAAACACTCCGAAAGAGATTCCCGTAGCGATATACATGAAGATAATTCCGGGCACTGTGTTGGTAAGATCCATATTGTACCCTATGATATATATCGGTAAAAACAGTGCCTGATACGGAATTAAGATTCCTACTATGAAGTATATATAACAGAATTTAAAAAACTTAGCTTTACATCTGGCAATCGCCCATGCGGTGGAACCACACAACAAAGCGAGCACAAGTACGCTGATTGCCGTATATAAAAAGGTATTGGTAAAGGTCGTCGCCATGTTCAACTTGCCAAAAGCCTTTTCATAATTTCCAAATTGTATGCTTTCCGGCAACGCGAGAGGACTGGATAAATACAGCTCCTTTTTTGTCTTGAAGGAATAATTCACGATCATTAAAATAGGAGCAACGAAAAGCAATGCTATCGCTGTCATAAATACCTGAACAACTAACGTTACTTTTGTATAAGGCTGTTTTTGCATGTCTTCTTTTCTGCTTCTTTGCTTTACTGACAGCATTATGCCTGCACCTCCTTCTTTTTCAGACCTTTCACTTGTATCAGTGCTACCAGCAGCAGAACCAGAACCAGCGTAACAGACATTGCCGAACCATATCCATACTGCCTTCCGTTAATAGCCGTCGCATAGGTCTGATAAATAATCGATGTGGAAGCCCTTCCCGGACCGCCCTTGGTAGAAGCCACCAATAAGTCGTAAACCTTTAATGAACCGGTGGTTATTCCTACGACACAGATCGTAATAGCCGGTGCCAGCATAGGAATTGTTATATTTCTAAAGCGGCTTAGGGCTCCTGCCCCATCTACCTTTGCCGCCTCGTACAAATCTGACGGAATAGACTGAAGCCCCGCCAGATAAATGAGCATCCAATAACCGATCCACTGCCAGTTATTTGCTATCAAAAGCCCTGACAGAACAGTCTGGCCGCTTCCGAAAAGCAAAAAATTGATGTTAGTCCCTAGCATTTCATTGATTGCCGGCAGTACGTTAGAATACATTTTCAGCCAAATAAAGCCGACGATCAGAGAGCTGATCAAGCAAGGAACGAAAAAAGCCGTTCTGTATATTTTCTGCGCTTTAATTCCGCTGTCCAAGGCAACGGCAAATAACAGCGCAAGTACATTTTGTATTATTGTATTTCCAATGGTAAATTTAATGGTAAACCACCATGCCGATCTGAAATCGGAGTCTTTCATCAAACTGATATAGTTCTGGAATCCTACAAAAGGCTTAACCGCAGACATTCCGTCCCAGCTCGTAAAGGAATACCGGACTGCCATGAACATAGGGATAATAAGACCTACCGTAAAAATCAAAAAGCCCGGAAGAACCATCACCAGATATTGCTTCTCCATCTTCTTTTCCATTCCATTTTGCTTTTTATTATTCATTTTTCTTCACTCCTAATTAATTTATTTACGGCATCAGCATGAAGGAAACCATACTGTACTTTTGAGGACAATCCCATTACATGAAAGAGGCTGCCACAAGAAATGTAACAGCCTCCTTTTCTTAATTAGCGCTGCTTGCCGTGACTCTGGCATCTGATGCCGCTAATGCTTCTTCAAAAGTCTCATCTCCCTGAAGCCATGCCGCTATATCCTTCGCATTTTCTTCTTGGAAACCGCCCCATACGAGCTGGTTATTACCCATTGTTACGTCTACGATCATACCTTCTGCCGCATATTTATCGATATCCTCCTGGCTGGGATTCGTAAAGGTAGGAGTAACGTCCTTAAGCATTGCCGCTGTCTTCGTATAATCATATATCTCGCCCGCAAGCTCTTTGTTTCCCGTCATTACATCGAGCACGCAGTTGATCGCATCCTGATGTTCACTGGCTACACTGGTCATAATCGTGATATTCGGCTCGAAAATCAGTTTGGAGTCTCCTGTCTGGTTCGGGAAGGGGAATATTCCGAAGTTAAAGTTCTCATCGATGTCCAAAAAGTTCTGAATCGACCATGAACCGGATACCTTCATTGCAGCCTCTCCCATAACCATTCTTGCATCACAATCCGTTTGCTCCGTAGAGAAGGTTTCCGGGAAGGTGTTGTCAAAAATCAGTTTATTGTAGCTGTAAGCCGTCTGGAATTCTTTGCTGTCCGTAAAGGAGGTCTTACCGCTTCTAAAGTCATCTCCCCACGCCGGATTATTGTTAAATACATCATTCATCGCAAACTGCATCGTAACATTGCCGATAGACCACGTATCCACCATATGGCTTGCAAAGGGAACGATACCTTTTGCGTTACAGTCATCTATAATCACCTGCAGATCATCCAGCGTCTTCGGAATCTCCCAGCCGTTTTCTGCAAACATATCTTTGTTATAGTAAACGCCTTGATACAGTGCGTTGTACACAAGACCGTATGTCTTACCATCCAAAGTCACGTTAGTGCTGGCTGCATCCAAAACTCTGCCAAGGTAAGTGCTGTCTATTTCTCCCAATATTCCCTGAGGAGCATAGGTCGCTACGTCCTGTGCCTTGCCTATCATGATGTCAGGAAGTCCTGACTGCATGTATTGCTGCATTTTAGGCTGAAAATCGTTTCCCCAGTCCACACATTCCCATTCCAGCGTGATATTGGGGTATTGTTCAGCTAACGCAGCGTCAATCAAATCTTCGATTCCTGCATCGGTAGTTGATTGTCCAGCCAATACGGTAAGAGTTACTTTTTCTGCCGATGTCTCCTGTGCCGCTTCAGCTTCAGGAGTTTCCGCAGTCTGCTCGGCCGCCGGCTGTGTATTCGTCTGAGTCTGTTCTGTTTTGGAAGCATTGCTGCTTCCGCAGCCCGCAAGCAGGCTCATTAACATTGTGGAACATAAAATAATACTCAAAGCTTTCTTTTTCATGTTTACCCTCCAATAAATGTGTTTTTGTTTACATTTATAGTTTAGCTTTTATAAGAGGATAGGAAATAGGACTGATTTGAAAAAAGCAGTTGCACTATTTTGAAATTCTAAATAGTGCAGCCGCTTTTTCTCACGCTTTATTTTTATTTTTCAGTTACCGCTCTCTTCTCTGTGCTCGTCCGCATATTCGAGCACCTGCTCCATACTGGTTTCATCCTTCAGCCATTTGAATATTTCCTCTGCCAGATCGTTTTGAAATTTCCATATCAACTGATTATTTCCTATGGCTGCATCTATTATCTTATTTTCATCCTCATATTTCTTTATATCCTCCTCCACTGCGCCCTGATAGGTTATCGTCATATCTTCCACTACCGGATAGGTGCTGGTAAATCCGAGGATTTCCTGCATCAGCTTTTCATTTTGCAAAAGCTCGGTAAAAATATCATTAATGATATCTTGATGTACGGACGTATTGCTCATCATAAAGGTCATATTCGTCTCCTTAATCAGACTCGCATCCCCCGTTTCGTTTGGAAAGGGAAAAAAGCCGTATTGTGTGGAGGTATCGTACTGTCCCATAGCCTGTAAGGACCATGAACCGGTCAGGTACATAGCTGCTTCCCCCTCGGCGAACCTTCTATCGCTTTCATATTGCTCGATGACCAGAGCGTCCTCCCATGTGTGACTTAGGATATATTTGTTCTGCTCGATACACTCCCTCATATACGGATTGCCGGAAAAGCTTGTTTCTCCCTGTCGGAATCTGCTTCCCCAGTCACTTTCCTCACGGAAGACATTGTTCAGCATGAACTGCATGGTCATATTCCCTATTTTCCAGCCCTCCTGGAAATGAGCGGCAAACGGGACGACCCCGTTTTCCTCCAGTACCTTTACTGTTCGTTCCAATTCCTCTAAGGTACCTGGTACCGGAAGCTGAAATTTGTCGAAGATGTCCTTATTATAAACGACGCCCTGATACCATGCGTTATAGGGTACTCCGTATACCTTCCCGTCTATGGTAACGATTTCGCGTATCCTTTCTTCGATACGCTCCATTCCTTCTGCCCGAACTTCGGCCAGATTGCCGCTTCTCGCATAGGCATATACGTCCTGGGCCTTTCCAACGATAATATCCGGCACATCTCCCGCTGCCAGCCTTCCCTGCATTTGGGAATCGAATTTTTCTCCCCAATCAACGCATTCCCATTCCAGCTCCACCCCGGGGAATTTTTCGGCTATCATCTCGTCAATCATATCCTCTACGCCCGCATCAGAAGTGGATTGTCCTGCCAAGACAGTAAGCGTTACCTTATCTTTCTCCTCTTTGGAATCCTTTTCTCCGTAATCCATAGCCTGAAACATAAGGACGAATACCGCCGCCATACACATGATTAAGATTGCTGCTATTCCTGCTTTTCTCATAAACCTGCCTCATTTTTATCAAGAGAGCTTCTGTAATCCCGGGGACTCATTCCCGTCATCTTTCTGAATACCCTGTTGAAATACGTATAGTCGTCATACCCTACCATAAAGGCAATTTCCGTAAGGTTGATCGTCTGGTCTCTCATATATTCCTTTGCCTTTTCTATTCTCTTTCCCGCGATATAAAGCATCAGATTCTCTCCCGTTTCCTGTCTGAACACCCTCGAAAAATAAGAGCTCTCTACGCCAAAATGCTTTGACAGCGAGGTTAAGGAAAGCTCCTCAAAAAATTTCTCATCAATATAAACAATCGATTGCTTTACTACCTCCCGGATGCTGCCTGCAATTTCTTCCTTCGGTTCGCTTATGATTGCTTCAACTATTTCCTCTACTGCCTCACAGAGCTTCTCAACCTCCATACTCTCCATGGTCTTGTCCAGCCAGTCGATCATATTCTCCAAATCTACAATGTCTTTGGGAGAGTTCTGCTCCATCTTGAAATCTGCGAGAATATTACATATCTTCTTGATGGTCTGCTTCAACTTAATGTACTCCCACCCCTGTTCTTCGCAGTGTCTGATCCCGATCGTCTCGAAAATAGTCTGCTTCACCGCTTCCGTATTCCGGCTCTTTAACAGATTCTTCAGTTTGTTTTCCGCCTCTTCTCCCAGAGGGTTCTTCAAATCCCGGTAAACGATTTCATCCTGCTTCCTGCTGAATAGAATGGTGCTTTCCTTCCTATACTTTCTCGTCATCAGTAAGGAAATACACTGCGTGTACGCAGTATGAATGCTTTCTATGGAGTAGGTATGCTCACTGATTACGATACTTATTGGGCTGGATGTGATCTCCTTCATTGTATTCAATATCTTCACGGCTATTTTATTCTGCTCAGCATTATCCAGTTCCGTGATAATCAAAAATTCATTGGAGCGGTAAATATGGTTAAAGATCAGCAAGTCGTCCAGTTCGGTAATCTCTTTTATCTTCTTTTTTATGGAATAGGACAGATAGTTCATATCGTACTCGTATGCTGCCATAATCTCCTTCAAATCATGGATTTTAATGAGTATCAGGCTGCAGCCTGCAAAGTCCATGGCCTTATCTATCGTTATGGAAGGCGCAAAAGGTGTTTCTTCCCTTTCCACCAATAGGCTCAGTTCCCTGTCTTTAAGGAGCGAAGAGGACTTCAATATCTGCTTTTTGTTCTCTTCCTCCCTGCTGATGATTTCCAGCGCCCTGGAAAGGGCACTCACCAAGTCGATTTTCGTAATCGGCTTTAATAAGTAATTAATAGCCCCTGCCATTAAGGTACTTTTTACATATTCGAAATCGTCATATCCGCTGATTACGAATACAATAACGTCTTTATATTTTTCCTTCACTTGACCAACAAGCTGCACTCCGTTTATAAAAGGCATGTTGATGTCGGTAATCAAAATATCCGGCAGTTCCGTTTCCATTCTTGCAAGAACCTCTTCTCCGTCCTTGGCCGGTTCCATAAACTCCAGGTGGTATGCCTCCCAATCGAGCATATTGCGAATTTTCTCTCTCGTCCAATATTCGTCATCCGCAATCAGCACTTTATAGTTTACTTCTGCCATGCTTCCGCCTCCTCAACGCCCATGCGCGGTATTCTAAGAATAACGGTAGTCCCGCTTTTTCCATCGCTGTCAATGTGTAAACCGTATTCTCCCCCGTAAAGCATCTTCATTCTGGCATTTATATTAATCAGCCCTATAGAGCTTCCGCTCTCCGCCATCTCATGACTGTTTTCCTTAAGCCTGCGGTTGGTCTCCTCCGCATCCATCCCGACTCCGTTATCCTCTACCTCGATTTCCAGTATTCCATCCTTTTCCATAACGCGTACACAGATTTCTTTTTCTCCCTTTTTATTTCTAAGGCCGTGGTTGATTGCATTTTCCACCAAAGGTTGAATGGAAATTCTCGGGATCGAATTCTGCAAGACCTCATCATCTATCTGAAAATGATATTTTACCTCTTCCCGCATTCTTACGTTCATTACATAGATATAATTCTTCAAATGTACAATTTCCTTTGCCACGGTGGAATAAGGATGCTTGGTATCCAGGCTGTACCTGAAAATAGTGGATAAGGACTGGCATAGATTACTGACCATATCACAGTTTTGCACGCTGGCGATGCTGCTCATGGTATCCAGAGTGTTGTATAAAAAATGAGGATTTATCTGCGCCTGCAGCGCCTTGTACTCTGCTTTATTGAGCAACAGCTTTGTTTCATACTCATGTCCGATCAGGCGCTCTATCTCGTCCAGCATTCCGTTGAACTCCTTCCCCAGCTGCCCTATTTCATCTTTTTCCAAATATGGTACTCTCTTCTTCGTATCTCCCTTCCGAATCTGGGCAATCGTCTTCATAAGCTCCTCCAAAGGCTTTGTCAAGGTCCTGGAAATGAAGAATGTAACCACTGAAAGTATGATGCACATCATGCTTCCTATCAAAATGAGGTTTTGCGTCAGCGCCTTTTGATTCTGCTCCAAAATCGCCTGGGGCATGATGGAATACGCCCCGAGGTTATATTTATTCTGGGGCACCTGAAACAACACCTTATTGCCCCCGGAAGTATCCATGAACATATCCAAGGTGTTATTTTGTATTCTCTCGCTGATATCCAGATAATATTCCCTACTGGCCGTCTCCGCGTTTTCCATTGCGGTAATCGGACGGTCGCCGAGGGGCTGGAGCCACATATATACCTCTTGGTGCGCGGTATATTTCTCCATGATTTTTACAAATGCCTTGCTGTCGATATCGCATACCACATAGCCGATGATGTCATTGGTATTTACATTATCGTAGATTTTCAAGACGAACCTCGCGATATCTGTCTCCCGGTGTACATTGTAGTAACTGGAAATAAACATATATTTATTGTCGGAGGCCACGTACTTCTTTACCTGGTCCGCATTATACATTTCTTCATCTTCATATATATCCTTAGGGTAATTATGCTTCGGCGTGACTGCCCGTCTGTAAGTGCTTATGATTTCGTGGCTGCTGTTGTATATATACAACGCGACGATGTTGTCCGTTGTGGAGAAATTCTCCATAGCCTGGTCATATGCCATCCGGTAATTATTCTCCCGTATTTCTTCAATGTTCCCTGTTCCCTTAAGTTCTTGCAGGAACTCCTTATCGTTATATATTTCAATGAGTCCGCTTTCTATTTTCTTGACGAAGGTATATATTTCATTCTGCATATTCTGCATCATGTTATAGTTTTCTGCTTTCGCCTGATTATAGATTAAATTTCCCGATACCCGCTGAAACAAAATCGTTTGGAGAATCAGAGCTATCAGAGTACTTCCCAAGCACAATATTAATATTTTCATTCTCATTTTAATTTTCATGAATTTTCCCCGCGGTTTTGCCTGCCTATCGTTTCTTAAGCATTATATTACACTAAAAAAGGTGAGGCCACTACTACAAAAAATCAAAGCCTCAAAACAATGGAACTCAAAGCACCACCTCTGATGCATCCTTTGCGATACTGCCATGGATGTGGCAAACAGATCCAACATTCTGGTAAACATCGCGAATGCTGGATATTATTCCTTAAATGGCGAAACCTTGAACCCTATAAAAATCACATGCCAAATCTTATAATTTTCGACAAACTTTTACACTTACATCCCCCATATGCATATAATAATACTATAAGAAATCTCAAGGAGTAACTACATGGACTTTAACACTGGTGAATCACCCGGTGATTCCGGCAACATGAGTGAAACCTCTAGTATTTTTGTAACTAACTTAGCATTGGAATCCATAAATAACGATCTATTCTTTGCTACAAAATGGACCAGCAGAAATATGCAGTTTGCGCTCATGTCTGTACCTGTCGGTTCCGAAACCGGTTTAGTTATAAACCAAAATTCAGATCAGTTTTTTTATATTGAACAGGGCAGCGCATTGACAACTATGGGCAACTGCGAAAATTGCCTTAATTTTCAATCACTCTTATATAGCGGGTTTGGGGCATTTGTCCCAGCCGGTATATGGTATAACGTAATTAATATGGGACCGATTGATTTGAAAATGTTTACAGTCTACGCACCAGCTTTTCATTCCTACAACGCAGTCTTTAACACGAAAGACGAATGGTTCACTAACAAGGAATCTTAAAAAAGTTATGAACTTCCATATAAACTTAGCTTTCACTTATGGACATACAGGCAGCGCTAAAGTTGTGTTTTTATTTGGGGGTTCCAACAAGAACAAGATTCCAAAGCTGCCCGTAAGAATACTATAGTATTGGGCTAATGATTATGCTCTAACCACAAAATTGTTTGAAATGGCCGGCACATCACAATAACTGTTTTACCATAACCTCTCATACTCCAGAGAAAGGCGGCGTAAAGGATATTCCTAAATTGCGTCGCCTTTTTATCATGGGTAAATTAAACTTAAGAACTAAACAAAATCAAATAAATTAATCTCTATTTCTGAGAATCGAGAATAAACAAAGACGCATCATGCCCCATAAATATTTTACTTCTGGTATAAAAAGTTTTAAATTGAATATTCCGATAACCAATTTTCTCCATTCTACTCGCTAACTCGATTCAATTAAATCCGTTATGAACCATATCTGACATTATTTTTTTATTTGGTTAATCATGTTTTGTGATGTATCCAGAAAAAGTATAGATTTAAAACCATGTAATAATTCCATTCCAGCAAGATCAGTTCCGCACCCAAAATCAATGGCATTCTTATTTAGGGGCTCAACTAAATATTCGCGAATAGCATTCGATGATATTCATCCTATTACTTAACAAAGCACATGCTCATTTCAACAAGCAAACCGCTCCTATATGCCTTGAGTGTGTCTTTTGATTATCAGCCATTCTATTGATAGCCTTATCGCTTAAATTCGTTTCTGTGTCTTTCAAAAAAATCGAAGAAATATCTTACATTCTCAAGCTCTGTCCATTTCGTTTCTTCCAGTTCCCTGGAATCTAAATTATATATTTTTGCATTCAATGTCCCTAACATGAACGGGGAATGTGTAGAAATAATGAACTGGCATCCTAAAAATCTGGACATTTTATTTATCTTCTCAGCCAGCAATATCTGATTGGCCGGTGATAATGATACCTCAGGCTCATCCAGCAAATAAAGCGCATCCGGTTCCATATAATCATCTAACATTTGTAAAGTAGTTTCTCCATTTGAATATTTTTCCTGCGCAAATTTTATATATTCCATCTGTTCACTCATCTTTACAGAATTTCTTAATTGTTCTCTCTGCTCTTTAGGCATCCCTCTCCTGACATGTTCATAAATATATCCATCCCCTAAAATCTGCTCTTGTTGTATTTTCTTTATTTCATATAAAATATCTTCGCTTTTAATGTATCTGCTTCCCTCAGGAAGTCTGCCGATCGGTATACCACTTTCTTCTTCACCTAACGTATAACTGCATTCATCTATAAATTTTTTGAAATAGGGTGTAATTCCATATTTGTTACTGGTGGCATATTCCTGTCCTTGCATTTGCAGCTTATTTGCCATAATATTCAGTATTGTAGATTTTCCGGATGCGTTATTGCCATATAAAATTGTAATCGGACTAAATAAGAATAACTTATCTAATTTATCTGCAAACACATTATATGGATAAATATTGGGGTTATTCACTGTCTCCCCGGATAATAGGAAACTGTTCAAATATATAATCGCTTACACCTTCTCTCATATGAAATATACTTTTGTAACGTTACGGTAAAATAAGTATACACTATTTCCATTTTCAGAACAAGTGTTCCGGTGACTTAATAGATTTTTACCGTTTCAAAAATGTTCTTACGCAGCTTAAGGACAAGTGTTAAGCTACTGTGTGAACAGTAACACAGTTATACTGAACTTTTCCTAAAAAATATAAATAACCTATTGACAAAACATCTGTAAGTAATTAAAATTCATTTAATGATAAAGATAAATGCAATGAAGGAAAGTAGTAAGCATGAATGAAGTTTCAGAGAGAGGATGGCTGGTGAGAATCCTTATGGAGTTCGTGGTGAAGCAGTTCCGGAGCAGAGGAGCCCAAAGGCGCATTTGAAATGATATGCTTAGTAGGTTTCGACGTATTCCCACGTTACAGGGACGCATCATGATTGTGATGGATGAGAGCAGGTTTTCCTGAATTTAGGTGGTAACACGGATATTCGCATATTCGCCCTAAGCGTAAAGATTTACGCTTGGGGCTTTTTCTTTGTCAGAATAAAAGTGTGCTGCACATCCATTGTTTATGTAATAGGAGCTTTTTACTATTACAGAAAAATATTAGGAGGTTTTTACTATGAGAATGTTTGAAAAATCATCGAAGCTTGACAATGTGTGCTATGACATCCGGGGACCTGTTATGGATGAGGCCAACAGAATGATTGCGGCCGGAGAGAAAATAGTGAAATTGAATATTGGAAATCCTGCGCCGTTTGGCTTCAGAGCGCCGGACGCAGTAATAAAAAGTATGTCGGAAAATCTTACGAACACGGAAGGTTATTCGGATTCCAAGGGACTGATCAGTGCAAGAAAAGCAATCGCCGCGTATTGCCAGAGCAAAAATATGCCCGATGTTTCTGTGGACGACATATATACCGGAAATGGTGTCAGCGAATTGATTACATTATGTATGCAGGGACTTTTAAACAGCGGTGACGAAGTGCTTGTTCCCTCACCCGATTATCCGCTGTGGACTGCTTCCATTACATTGTCAGGCGGAGTTGCTGTACATTACATATGTGATGAACAAAATGAATGGTATCCGGATATCGAAGATATGAGAAGCAAAATTACGGATAGGACAAAGGCTATTGTCGTTATTAATCCTAACAATCCCACCGGTGCGCTCTATCCGAAAGAAATTCTTCTCCAGATTGTAGAGCTGGCAAGACAGCATGGGTTGATTCTATTTGCCGATGAAATCTATGACCGCCTCGTTATGGATGGACTTGAGCATATCGCGTTAGCTTCGCTGGCACCGGATTTACTGACCGTGTCCTTTAACGGCTTATCAAAGTCTCATCTCTTAGCGGGCTATCGCTGTGGATGGATGTGCCTTTGCGGAGATAAATCCAGAGCAAAGGGATATATAGAAGGTATCAATCTTCTTTCTTCCATGAGGCTGTGTTCCAATGTTCCGGCACAATCCTTAATACCAACTGCACTGGAAAATCTTGAGGATGCTCAAAAGATGCTGCTGCCGGGAGGCAGAATCTATGAGCAAAGAGAGTATATATACAATGCCATAACCGACATCCCGGGGCTTAGTGTCGTAAAGCCCAAAGCAGCATTTTATATGTTCCCGTACATGGATATCGAAAAATTCCATATTGTAGATGACGAAAAATTTGTATTGGATTTTCTTAAAGAGAAGAAGATACTTTTTACACACGGCGGCGGCTTTCATTGGGCAAAGCCCGATCATTTCCGTATCGTATATCTTCCTTGTGTCGATGAGCTTAGCATTGCGGCGGAGTCGCTTAAGGATTTCCTTCAGGATTATCAGCAATGCGAATAATATATGGAATGGTTTAATTAGGATAAAAAGCATTGATTTTTTAATTATTTCTGATTTTCACCTTCAATGCTTTTTTCCCTATTGACAGATCAGAATCTATAAACCTTTTACCCGGTACTGTTTTCTTATTCCAGACTCACTAATGACATCGGGATGAATATGCCCTTGGCTATCGCTGAGCCCTCACTGCTTTTGCTGCCTCCACCAAATTCTTAAGGCTCGCATCCGTTTCCGTAACGCTCCTTGTCTTCAATCCACAATCCGGGTTTACCCATAAATCATTTTTATCTATCTTTTCCAGCATTTTCTGCAAAGCCTGAACAATTTCTTCCACCGCCGGCACTCTCGGCGAGTGGATATCATACACCCCCGGCCCTACCTCTGTCCCGAAATGTTTTGCCTGCAAAGCGTCAATAATAGTGAGCTTTGAACGGGAGGCTTCAAACGAAATAACATCTGCATCCATGTTGTCGATATCCTTTACAATTTCCTCGAACTCACTGTAGCACATATGTGTATGAATCTGTGTTTCAGGATTCACTTTACTATGGCAAAGACGAAATGCCGGAATCGCCCAGTCCAAATATTCACTGTACCATTCCCCCCGTCTAATGGGCAGCTTTTCCTTAAGAGCGGCTTCATCTATCTGTATCATTTTAATTCCCGCGCTTTCCAGATCACACACTTCTTCCCGAATCGCAATTCCTATCTGATATGCCATCTCCTGAAGGCTGATATCTTCTCTGGGAAATGACCAGTTCAATATAGTAACAGGCCCGGTAAGCATTCCTTTAACCGGCCTGTCAGTCAAGCTCTGTGCATACTCGGAATATTTAACAGTAATGGGTCTGATACGCTTTACATCTCCAAAAATAATCGGCGGTTTTACGCATCTCGTGCCATAAGACTGAATCCATGCTTTCTCCGTAAATACATAACCGGCAAGATTTTCACCGAAAAACTCTACCATGTCATTGCGTTCAAATTCTCCATGCACAAGTACATCTATATCCAGCTCTTCCTGTTTTCTGATACAATCCTCTATGAACAAAAATACTTGCTTGTCATATGCCTCCTGATCAATTTCACCTTTCCGGAAGCTGCTCCTGTTCTTCTTCACTTCCAGCGTCTGCGGAAATGATCCGATTGTTGTTGTTGGCAGCAGCGGCAATTGGAAATGATCCTTCTGAATCTGTTTCCGTTTTTGCCTGTCCGCTTTTCTTTTAAAGTCTTCTTCCGAAAGGGCGGAGACTTCTTCCTGTACCTTCTTATCCTCATACAGCCTGGCCGTCTTAAATACCTTTTGATTATCTATATATTTACGAGATGCTTCAAAATCTTCTTCTGCCAGATAGGAAAGCTCATAAAGTTCACAAAGCTTTTCTTTTGCAAATGAAAAGTGCTCCCGGATACCGCTCTCAAGCTTTGTTTCATTTTCCAGCGTATATGGAACATGAAGCAAGGAACACGAGGTCGATACGACAATTTGATTCACATATTGTTTGATTTCACTAAGCAGCTTTAGCGTTATTCGATAATCACATTTCCAAATATTTTTCCCATTCACAACTCCGGCAAATAAGAACTTATCTTCCGGAAATCCATTTATTTCTATAAGCTCAAGCGTCTTTTTTCCTTCCAGGAAATCCAATCCGATCCCATCAAAGTCTAACGTCATAAGCTCCCGGTAACAGTCTCTTACATCTCCGAAATAGGTCTGAAGCAACACCTTAGATTTATTTTTACCCTTCAATATTTCCTTATATAATGTTACAAATCGCGTAATATCTGCCTTCGAAAGGTCAGTTACCAGAGCCGGTTCATCGATCTGGAGCCACTCAGCACCAAGCCGTTCAAACCTTTCCAGAATATCCTTGTAACACTGAATGATATCTTCCATAAAATCATCCGCATTTTTTCCGTCATTATATTTCGCAAGCTTCAAAAAAGTAAACGCACCGATCAAGACCGGCTTTGTCTCTATTCCAATGGCCTTTGCCTCTTCATATTCATCGAAAGGCTTATTTCCCGAAAGTTTAATCTTCGTGTCATCAGAAAGCTCGGGTACCAGGTAATGGTAATTCGTATTAAACCACTTCTTCATAGCAAAAGCTTTTACATCACCCTGCGCACCCTGATACCCTCTTGCCATCGAAAAATAAACTCCATTTTCGCTCAGCTTCAACTCCCTGTACTCCCCGGGAATCGCATTCAGCAAAACAGTCGTATCCAGCATGCCATCATAGAACGAGAAATCATTGGAAGATATATAATCAATGCCGGCGTCCTTTTGTAGCCGCCAGTGTTCTTCTCTTAAAGCCTTTCCTGCGGCATTTAAGTTTTTTTCCGATATTTCCCCGCGAAAATATTTCTCTGACGCAAACTTTAATTCCCTTAACTTTCCTACTCTCGGAAAGCCAATTACTGCACTTTTCATCGCCAATCTCCTTGCTATTTCTATCAATACTGTCTTTTAAACAGCATAGAATATTTTTATGAGGTTGGAAAATACAAAAAAATACGCATTTGATATAGTTTTAAACTATTTCAAATGCGTACTTATATTCATTTATTTCTCATCTTTTTGCTTAAAGGCTTTTATATAAACAAAATTTTCATTGTCCCTGCTCATCAAATAATCATCATTGATCACTCCATCGATAAATTCTTTACCGCCTGATTCCAATGCAACTATTTTCATCTCCAGTTCTTTTTCCACATCGCTTACTGTGATATCATCCAAGAAGACCTGCTCTCCCATCCTCAGCATATTGGACGGTATAAGTAATTCATCTCCAAGACATTCCCCGTTATCCGTTCTTTCCCTTAACTGCTTTATCAAATCTTGTCCGGTAATAAGTCCCGATACCGTGATCGTCTCTCCAAAAAAATCATTTCGAATGCAGCATACGTTAATCTTTATTTGGGGGAAAATCTCCATGATCTGAGCCGCAAAGTTCTTGATCGTCGGGTAAGTAAGCTTCCCTGTGGCCATAGTGAGCGTTCTTGAAATATCGTTCTTGATCCTCTTGCATTCCACGCTTTCCTTGAGCTGCTCCAGTGCCAAATCAAATTCATCGATGAAAGCTCTCATCATGCCAACACCATTTTCAAGCTGTATATAACCATCATACCGTTCTTCTTCCGGGAAATCCCTTTCTGCAGTAATATACCATTCATCACTGGCATGAATAAAATGAAGTCCGTATTCCTCATAAAATTCCTTCTGCCTGCTTTCGATCATGTCGATGACTTCTCCGGCTTCCTTCTTATCGAATAGTTCCAGCGAAGCCAGATCCTTCCGGTACTTTGTAATCCCGGCCGGAACCACGGAAACACTTCGCATAAAAGGAAGGTATTTTGACAAATCTTCAATCGATCTTTCCAGCTCTCTTCCGTCATTCACATGCTTACATAATACAATCTGCCCGTTCATTTCTATGCGACCCTCAAACAGCATATCCAAATACTTGAGTTTATCTCCGGCAAATCTGTTATGAAGCATTTTGCAGCGCAGTTCCGGATTGGTCGTCTGCACCGATATATTAATCGGATCAAGATGCAACCGTATAATTCTTTCAATATCCTTTTGCTGCATATTGGTCAAAGTTATATAGTTTCCCTGCAAAAAAGACAGTCTCGAATCATCGTCTTTAAAATAAAGCGTTTCTCTCATCCCCGGAGGCATCTGGTCAATAAAACAAAATATACATTTATTGCTGCAGGAACGATAATCGCTCATCAAGCTGTTGTCGAACTCTATTCCTAAATCGTCATCATAATCTTTCTCAATCTCCAGCAGCCATTCTTCATCGTCCTGCTTTTTGATCAATACTTCGATATATTCATCCTTTATTAAATATCTGTAATCAAATACATCCTCTATCTCTTCGTTATTAATTGTCAGCAGGATATCGCCTACTTCAATTCCCATTTCTTCCGCAATAGACTCCGGATATATCTCCTTAATCAGATGTCCCTGATTCTTTTTTCTGCTCAAATGTATCTTCCTTTCAAATAAAGACCGAATAAATAAATCCGCAGGCTTCACCTCAGCCACGCCTATAAGACATATAAAGCGGCTATTATCAATATCATCCTGAGTCATTGTTTTCTTATCTGCCTTGACAAAAAAGCCTCTTGCGGGGTGACTCCGGCCAGCGTTCCATTTCTCCACGCACTCGTTAGAAAGTTCTCGATTGCTGTGACAGTATTTATTATTACACCAGTCTAATGTCTATGTCCAGTACATCTATAAATTATCTAAACCAAACATGGTTTTACAAAGTTTTATTCCTGTTTCTGTACGAAAGATTTTATTAAGTACAGAATGGATAGCATCTGCTTTCATTTCGCCCTCATACATATTTACAAGAAAATCTGCTTCCACAAGTATTTGATAATCTAATCCGTCTATCTCGTTATATGTGTGATGATGCCCTACCAGATAACATACTCTTTCTATAACGTCTGAGGGATAGCAAAGCTCTGTCAGCATTTTTTCAGCTATCGGCGGACCTTCCGATTCCTGATTTTTTCCATTTGCACTTTGATATTTCATTTCTGCCGCTTTAATTCCGATGTCATGAACGATGGCTGCAGTCTCTAAAATAAATTGCATGTTCCTGTCAAGCTTTTCCGATCTTCCAATAAGGCTTGCAAAACTATGCACTTTAATAAAATGCTGAATTCGCTTGGGATCGCCCGAATAATAAACCACCATCTTTTGAATTAATCTATCCGTATCCATTATATTATCTCCTTTTCATTTCTTGATCAAAGAGCAGTACCCTTGGCAGGTTTAAATAGCTTTAATACATCAGCGCCTTCGTGTTCCAACAGCTTCATTTTTTTATCGACACCTCCGGCATAGCCGGTCAGACTTCCATTAGAACCCACAACTCTATGACAAGGGATAATGATGGATATGGGGTTATGTCCTACCGCTCCTCCGACTGCCTGGCCGGACATATGCTCTTTATTGGTGCGAGTCGCCACGATTTTTGCGATTTCTCCATAAGTCGTGACTTCACCATAAGGAATTTCACACAAAATGTTCCATACAGTCTGCCGGAATTCTCCGCCGGCCGGTGCCAGAGAAAGCTGAGAGATGGCTGGCTTTTCTCCTGCAAAATATCTGTCGAGCCAATCTTTTACATCAGAAAACACCGGCAGTTCATTCTTTTCTATCATTTTTTCCTTTACCGTACCTCCATAATATTTCTGGCCTTCCAGCCACAGGCCGATCAGGCTGTCTCCATTGCTCGCCAGCATTATTATGCCCAAAGGCGAGGAATAATTGGTTGAATAAAACATATCCATTCCTCCTTCATTTATATTTAACAAGATTCCGTATTACAATGAATTCCATAAGTTAACTGTTGCATAGCTGCGCCATGGATGCCATGTCTGTGCTAAAGTCAGTATTTCTTTCGATGCAAATGGTGCAAGTGCCTTCTTTACACCGTAATCGGTATCCAGGAAAACATCAGGCCATCCCATAGCCCGCATGGCAATATATTGTGCCGTCCATGCTCCAATTCCCGGAATATCCATTAATATCTTCATTTCCCGCTCCGGTCGGGAACACAGATCGACAGCTATCTTTTTTTGTACAAATACGCGGGACAGTTCCAATATTGTCTTGGCACGAGCCGACGTAATACCCAGTGGGCCCAAGTGATTCTCAATGGCGCCTTCCAGCGTGATCATGCGCTCAGGCGTGGGAAAAACAAGGGTCAGCCCTTCTATACCTGTTTGAAGGGGCTCGCCGTACGCCTCTGCTAGTCTGGCCGCCAATGTCCCTGCCGCCTTAACGGTAATCTGCTGTCCCAACACCGCACGCACAGCCATTTCATAAGGCTCAAAGCATCCCGGAACTCTTGTCCCGGGGACAAAAAGACCGGGCCGAATGTCATTCATGGAGGAAAGAACTTCACTTACCGCTTCCGGATCACAATATAAATCGAACAGACACCGGATTCTGGCCAGTATCTGAGGCAATACGGAACGCAGGGCAGAGGATATCGTAACATTCAATACGTTTTGGGCGGGCTTATTCGTTACCCGTATCCAGCCGCGTACCTCCTTCGACTCTCCCGATACCAAGCGTACCGTACGCATGTATGATTCTTCATCTACCACTTCCACGCCGGAAATCGCGCGTCGGGCCAGAAATTTCAAAATAAGGCTCCACTGATAAGAGGGACGGTAGCCCAGCGCTAATGTCACATCAGTCTGTTGCCTTTCTTCCCCGGGAGTCAGCTTTCGTAATGCGGTAGGGGACATTCTGTACTGCTTTTTAAATAAATCATTGAAACGCCTTAAGCTTCCAAACCCGGATGCCATTGCAATATCCAATATCGAAAGGTTTGTATCGGTCAGCAGACTTTTTGCAAGAAGCAGCCTGCACGTTTGCAAATATTGCACCGGGGATACATGATATTCTTCCGTAAAGGCCCGCCGTAAATGGCGGCTTGTACATCCAAGCCTTTCCGCAAACTCTTCAAGACTCTGTCCGGTTCCGCAATTTTCTTCCAGTAATCTTGCCGCGCTGTTTACAAGAGATGCCGTAGCATCTATATGCGACGTGCCGGGGGCAAGCTCCGGTCTGCATAAAAGACAAGGGCGATAGCCCGCCTGCTCTGCTTCTGCCGCTGTCGAATAAAAGGTACAGTTTTCTTCTTTTGGCAGCTTCGCACGGCATACCGGCCTACAGTAAATTCCGGTCGAAGACACTCCTACAAAAAAGCGCCCGTCAAAGCGACTGTCCTTAGATTTAAAAGCAGCATACCATGCTTTATCCTTACCTTCCAACATAACGGCATCCTCCCTTTTTTCTTATTGTAACACAGATTTAGAATTAATCTCGCCATTTTCGGACATGTATTTCTATTTAAGTCATATTATATTAATTTTTTTCTTGACTAATAGTCAGCACTGAGTATAATTATATTCAGTACTGACTATTCAGAAAGGAAGTGATTGTATGATTCCATTATATATTCTTGGCTTGCTCCTGCGATTCGGCCCTCAGCACGGATACCAGATTAAAAAGCTGATGGAAGAACAGCTTGAAGACTTTACTCAGATCAAACTGCCCACTGTATATTACCATCTTGAAAAAATGGAGGCTGCAAAGCTGCTTACTGCCACTCGCGATAAGCAGGGGGCACGTCCGGAAAAAACCGTATATCAGGTAAGCGATACCGGAGTTGATAAATTCAGGGAATTACTCGTGCAAACTTTACAGATTGAGTACCGCCCTACTTTCGATATCGACGGCACTTTTTATTTTTCGGATTCTTTGGGCAGCGATGCTTTGCTGGACAGTCTCAGCAAGCATATTACAAGCCTTAAAAAGACGCTTGACGGACTGGAAGCTCACCGCAAAGCAACAGTAGAACATATTCCAAAGGACTATCAGACCTCTGCTAACATTATTTTTGAACATCATATTCTGCACTATCGAGCAGAACTCACTTGGGCCGAACAATCATGGAACACCTTAAAGGAGGTAGAAGAACATGGTAAAAAACAGAGTTATTGAAACAAATGAGGGTATTCAGAATGAAATCACTGTGGAAACTTTTGATGTATTTGCCCGTAATATGCGAGACAAGGGTTGGAACGGCATAGACGGTATGATTGCTTCCGGCATTAAAGGCGGAGATGTATTGGAGGTCGGACCCGGTCCCGGCTATGTGGGACTGGAGTTGGCTGCAAAGCTTCATCCGGCTTCTCTTACCGGCTGCGAAATCAGTCCTGCCATGCTTCGCTTTGCTGAGAAAAATGCTGCTGAATACGGAATCCCCGCCCGGTATGTTCTGGGAAACTGTATGAATATGCCGTTTGAAGATGAAAGCTTTGACACGGTTATCTCCAACGGCTCCCTGCATGAATGGGAAAATCCCATCCGTGCCTTTGATGAAATTTTTCGTGTACTCCGTGCGGGGGGCCGGTATTGCATCACCGATCTGCGCCGTGATGTGCATCCCCTAAAGAGGGCGATGGTGTATTTTTCCACCCATCCCAAGGAAATGCGCCCCGGCTTGATCACCTCACTAAATGCTGCTTATACTACTTTTGAAATTACTGAACTTCTGCGCCATTCCAGCTTGCACAACGCAACGGTGACCAGCGATTTCTTCGGGCTTTGTATTGCCGGTCAAAAGTGAGATTATTCCTTTACCCGTGCTTTCCTGTCATTTTTGCCTCCTAATGAGCCAAGCAGACATGCTTGCATGTCTATTTGACTCACAAATTCAACGTTGAAAGTGCTTTTCTTTCAACCTTATGCTCCTGATTATCGGTAATGTGATGTTCGTGCCCCTGCCGCCAATCAGGAGCATTCCTATGATAATAAGAAAGCCGCCTGCCCACTGCCTCCAATCGGCATTTTCACCCAACAATACGGCTGACAGCAGCATGGAGGTAAACGGCATCATGCCGGAAAAGGCTGCTGCCGTAAACGCTCCGCAGCACTTTATTCCTGCATACCAGCAGATAAACGCCAGAGCCGTCACAAATATGCCATACCAGAAAAGCGCCGTCCATTCCAGAAGGCCAATTGCCGCAAGTCTCTTGATCGGGTGTTCAAACGCTGCAGGAATCAGACATAGTACCAATGCAATTGCCGTTACGATCGTAGTCTGTGAAACAGGATTTGATGGCATTGCGGTTTCCTCTGAATCCCTTAATGCAGAAATACGTGACAGTGTGTTAAAAACAGATTCACATGCTGCTGCGCAAAGCACAAGCATATTTCCCCCCATATGTTCCAAATCTAACCCGCTCCCCGGTGTCAGAACGCCTTGAATGACCAAAATACCTATCACCGTACAAAGAATTCCGAAAACCTTTCTGCTGCCGGCTGGTTCCCTTAATATGGCAATTGCGAGTATTGCTGTTATGGCAGGTGCCGCACCTGTAAGTATGCCCGCTTCTCCGGCACTGGTATTGTGAAGTCCGCTCAGTAAAAACATACGGAACAGAAATATACCGCATAAAGCCTGAAGCATTAAAAAACCAAAATCGCGGAATGTCATTTGTGAAAGACACCGGATAAGCTGTCTGCCGCATAACAGAACCAAAAATACCAGTGCCAAAAACAAACTAACTGCCGTAATCGTGAAGTTTCCAAGCTTTCCGGTAACAAATCTGGCTGAAACAACACTGGTTCCGGCCAGTGAAAAAGCACATAGCAAGTATAATTTCCCTTTTAATCGATTCATTCTGCTCTCCAAATCCATTGCATTATTATTACACAATGGTATAATTTTACTTGAACCACTGGCTCTTTCAAAGCGCCAGTACAACGCAATGTTTATAGAGCCAGTTGGAGACATTATGTTAGGAATCGAATTAAATCGAGAAAGTGAATTACAACTATGGCGCCAAGTCTATCAGGCTATGAAAGAATTGATGGTATCAGGGCAGCTAAGGGCGGGAGAAGTGGTTCCGTCCACACGGGAATTGGCAAAAGAACTGAACGTTTCCCGCAATACAGTTTGCGGGGCCTATGATTTGCTCATTTCGGAAGGCTACCTGATCAGCAGTCAAGGCGCTTTTACGAGAGTTGCTGACGGCCTGTGCATGGAATCGGCCGAGCCGGTAATCTCTCCAAAAATAAAAAAACAGCCGGCCCGGCCGATTGCGGTAAGCTTTCGGACGGGCAGACCGGATTTAAGCCAGTTTCCCAGGTTCCTTTGGCAGCAGCTCCTTCATAAAGCTTCCGGGGAGCTTTCTCTTGAGACCTTTGGTTATACGGGCCCCCATGGATTACCTGAACTCCGGGAAGAAATTGCTGCATGGCTGTTTCGAAGCCGCGGGCTCAAGGTCGTGCCGGATAATATCTTTATTACCGCAGGTGCAACGCAAGGTCTGCATATTATCGCTGATATCCTGTGCAAAGACAGCAAAAATATTTTGATGGAAGATCCTTGTCATCTTGGAATGCTGGGTACCTTCATAAACAAAGGCTGTAATATTATTCCCATACCGGTTGATGCAAAGGGGATGCAGACAGATTATTTGTCAAATTGCAAAAGTATAGGCCCTATCTATGTTACACCGTCTCACCAGTTCCCTTTGGGTGGAATTCTCCCTGCCTCGCGCCGTACTGAACTGATTCGCTTTGCCAGGGAAAACAATCTTTATATTATCGAGGATGATTATGACAGTGAATTCCGGTATAGCGGAGAATCTGTTGCTCCTATGTATACCATGGACCCGCAGCATGTCATTTATGTCGGCACCTTCAGCAAAACGGTTTTTCCGGCCTTGCGAATCGGTTATGTCATTTTACCTTATCAGCTCCATGCACGCTGGCATGACCTGCGCACTCATACCGATGTACAGAACCCGCCTTTCGAACAAGCCGCTCTGGCTGAATTCCTAAGGTCGAGAAAGCTTGACAGGCATATCCAGAGGATGCGCAAAATTTACGGTTATCGCCGGAAGCTGCTGCTGGAATCGCTGACGGAAGCCTTTGGAAACGAATGGACTGCTTATGGCGATTGTGCCGGACTGCATGTCGCTATTGATTTCCCGGGGATGAAGTTTGATGACACCTTTCAAAGCAGCTGTCTGCAAAAGGGGCTATACGTTACTCCGGTAGAAAATCATTGTATAGAAAAAGGGCGGCATCAAAACATGCTGCTGATTGGATATGGTCATCTGGAACCCGATCAAATCAAAAGAGGCGTTGAACTGTTGTCCGGTATTATGAAAGATATTTCTTTCTGTGCTTGCGATATTACCAAATACTTTTGATATCAGTAAACTAATAATTCGGCTCCCTATTCATATCCCTGAACAGATGATGAAAGATAACGATGATGACAGCGGCAATCAATGAATTAAGAAATCCACCCATGCTGATATCTGCCACAAAATGATCTGCAATCATAATCGTCCAGGCATTAACAATAAAACTGAATAATCCTAAGGTCAGCAGGTTGGCCGGCAAAGTAATCAATAGCAGAATCGGCTTTAGTATAAGGTTTATTACCAGCAGTACCAATCCCATAATAAGAAGTGCCGGGGTACTGCTGATATGAATCGTGTGTATTACAAATGACAGCAGATATATCGTTAAAATGATAGATATATATTTTATGAGCAGTTTCGTCATTTTTACCTCCAACAAACATGTTTTACCTGATTTTTATTAGTACCTTTACTTTGTCAGTTGATACATCGACAACATTATAAGGTTCATCCTCGTTTAAAGAATCCAGCACTTTCATGACTACGGCAGTGAGTGCTTTCATTGAATAGATGTTGATTCGTGAGGATGAATTCGAATCACGCGCTTTCGGTACAAAAAAACATGCGACGGTCAGTAAGTCCAGAAAACTGTCAAATAATTCTTGAAAGATATACAAGGGCATTGGAACAGAAATATTTATGAACCTTCTGTCCTCAATCTGAAGCTTAATCCATAATAAGCGAAAACACTTAATCGACATATACTCTTACCTTTACCATCGCATTATGGCTTTCATCCCATACCTCCACGTCAACGATATCCGGGTCATCCAAGGTACCGTTTATGACCTCTTCGATTATTTTCGCAAAATCGATGCTGGAAATATCGATTCCTTTCGCCTCCATCTCTCTTCTGGCATCCGCAGGAACCATATTCGTCATCTTGTCAGCGATCTCACTGATCGTGGTAAGCAGACGTATCGGAACATTCACATTCACATTGACGGAATTGTTGTCCGACGTAACCTTAACCTTAAGGAACTTATAGTTGCGTCTCGTCGTTACAGTTTCAATCTGCGGAACTATTTCTGCTTCCTTCGTCTCATTCAGAGCCTCCAAAAGTTCCATACCTTCGGCAGCGGTAATCTGCCCTTTTTCTATCATTTCTAATATTTTTTGTTGTTCGCTCATAGACGGAACCTCCTTTTAATTATAGATTTTTAATTCGTTCTGCTGCATCTTTCGGAGAAATCTCACCATTTGATAATTGGTCAAGAATCTCATTCCTGGCGGTTGTTTTGTCTTCATTTTCCTTGATCAGCTCTTTTGATGACACTTCATATCCAAGGCCTCTTATGACCGTATCCAGTTTACCGCGGACCGTGGGATAGGATATCCCCAGTTCTTTCTCAACGTCCTTGATATTACCGCGACATTTTATGAATATCTTCACAAAATCAAGGTCTTCTTCCGGAAGACGGCAGAATTCACAAGGCTGGAAATCACCTTCAATAGCGGTGGAACACTTGGGACAGCCGAGCTTGATTATAGAAAGCTTTTCACCACATACGGGACATTTACCCGGAGCTTTGTATTTCATTGTTTTCACCATCCTTTCGCACTATTTGAGTTAAGATTCAGCCTTCCATACCCCGAAGTCAAAATTGCGTCTCTATGCAATCTTGCGAAGGCTGCCAGCGCCAAAATGCAGTTGTATCGCATTTTGTGCACACACATGTTGCAGTTTAGACAAAGGCTGAACTGTGACCTATTTGATTATAATATACATCCGCGCATTAAATATGTCAATATATGAATTAATATTATTAATATATTTATAAACATAATTAATATTATCATTAAATATATTTATCTGCTTAATCAATAATATTAATCATTTAGGAAGATGTGATTACTTTTTAGGTTAATTCATTGGCAAACCAAAACATACTTCACCCACTCCTGTCACCTGAGCGTTTCTCAGTACAGCTTTTATTCTGTACACAGATGCACATTGTTTGCCTGGAACAAAAGTGTGCTTCACGCACTCTCGCAGCCAAGCACTTCGGCAGCACAGTTTTGTTCCGCACGTAGCTGCGCCTTGTTTACCCGCAGGGCAACAAGAGTGTTTTCCACTCGTGTTTATATCATAATAGAAAAATCCTCCACATACCGTTCCCGGGCCGTGGAGGATTTACATTATTTATTTCTATATCTAATTGCCAACCCTTTCAGAAATTTTCTTACATACCGATCGCCGCACTCTTTATAATTACGCTGTCCTTCCCTGCGCAATACTGCACTCAGTTCACTGTTTGACAGATTGACTCCGGCATCCTTTAATATCTCAAGCATATCCTCACCGGTAAGAGCCAGTGCTATTTTTACTTTCTTCAGAAAGACATTATTTACGGCTTTATTATCTTTGATCATAAAAGCTTGTTTCTCGGACTGACCCGGTTTTGCTTCTTGCTTTCCTCTTTTGAAAATGATCAAACCATTTAAGAAAGACTCAAACATATAGTTATTACATTTCTTCATATCATCGTCAGAGGTAAGTTCCGCCTCCTGATCAATATTACCATTATTTTCAGGCTTCACTAACATTCTTTGCAGTTCTTCTTTTGTTACCGTGATTCCGCCCAGCTTAAAAATTTCCATCATATCTGTATCCTTGATATCCAAAGCATATCTTAATCTTATCAATATATCATTGTTATTCATACAATCACTCCTTACAAGTTATATTTTCAAATATCCGGTAATCATGGTACCACTAATTAAATTTTTCCACTGCCTTAGTTACCTTCAATAGCTTACCATTAATTTTTGTATTTTTCATCGCCTCCAGTACCAACGGACCTTTACCGTTCAATATTTCCACATAGGTAAGAGTATCTTGAATGGCTATTATTCCAATGTCCTCCGGCTTGACACCTTCCAGATTGGATATGACTCCGACAAAGTTGGCCGCTCTGAGCTTCTTCTTTTTCCCGCCGCCAAAACGCAGTCTCATTATCTCTTTATTTAATTGGTCACTCTTTATTTTTTTAATCTGAGGAGCTGTATTCATTTTTTCGTCGAAAAAAGGTTTCTGAATGGCCACTCCCTCTTTGGATGGTTTCATTATTTCCTGAATTTTAAATCCAATCAATTTTTCAATATTATGCAAGTATCTGGTCTGTGCAGGAACTGCGAAGGAAAGGGCTTTTCCTTTTTTCCCTGCACGCCCTGTTCTTCCCGTACGATGGACATAATTTTCTTCATCCAAAGGGATGTCATAGTTAATGACCAGAGAAATGTTCTCTACATCTATACCTCTTGCTGCTACATCTGTGGCTATCAAATAACGGCACTCTCCCCTTTTAAACCGCATCATTGCAGATAATCGATCGCGCTGTTCCATGCCTCCATGCATTTTATTACAAGGATAGCCCAAATCATCCAGACGATCACATACCATGTCCACCCGGTCCTTCGTACTGCAAAAGATAATACAGCTATCCGGTTTTTCAATAATCATAACATCGGTAAGCAGTTCAAATTTATCTTCTTCTTTAGTAATATAAAGAAAATGATCAATATCAGTAGGCATGATACCGGCCTCGCTGACATCTATATTGACAGGAGTTCTCATATAATTTGATGCTATGCCTTTTACTTCATCGGGCATGGTAGCGGAAAACAACATTGTCATCCTCTCCTCAGGCAGCTCTTTTATAATTGCTTCTACCTGTTCCATAAATCCCATATCCAGCATTCTATCAGCTTCATCAATTACCAAGCAGTTAATCTTACTTAAATTTAATGTGCCTTTGTTTATATGGTCCATGATGCGCCCCGGTGTACCGGCAACTACATGTGTTTTCTGCTTCAGCTCCGCTTTCTCGATGGAAAATTGGTGCCTGCCATAGACTGCCGCCGCTTTTATCCGTTTAAATCTGCCTATATTGGTAAAGTCTTCTTTTATTTGAACAGCAAGCTCCCTTGTTGGGGCCAAAATAAGTGCTTGTGGTTTGTTTTCAAGCCATTCCACTGATTCACATATCGGGATTGCATATGCGGCAGTTTTGCCGCTGCCTGTCCGTGCCTTGACGATAAGATCATTTTTCTCTAAAGCATATGGAATGACTCTAGCCTGAACCTCCGTAGGTATATCATATTCCAGACCTTTAAGCGCCTTTATGATATCCTCACTGAGTATATAATCATGAAAACTTCCAATATCCATATCTAAGCCTCACATTCCAATCAAAACCGGTATAATTACCATAAGGATAATTATCGGTAAGTTACGTATTAACCTATTTTACATGGGTATACCTCTCAATGCAATAAAAACGTTTCATTAATCCTTTGCTATTATGAAATGCATTTGTTATTATATGTTTTGTAGGAATGACGAAAACAGATACTCAAAAGGTGGAAGCAGAAATGGATAATCAAGAACAAAAGCATACACGGCGTCCCAGATATAAGGGTACTCATCCAAAAGCTTTTCAAGATAAATACAAGGAATTGAACCCGGAGCTATATGCGGATGCTGTGGAAAAGGTCATTCAAAAAGGCAATACTCCTGCCGGAATGCATCGCTCTATTTGCGTGAAGGAAATATTAGACTTCTTGCAAATTACCCCCGGCCAAACCGGGTTAGACGCAACCTTGGGTTACGGCGGCCATACTTTAGAGATGCTTAAGTGTTTAAATTCAAAGGGACATTTATATGCTACTGATGTAGATTCTATCGAACTGCCGCGCACAAGGGAACGTTTAGAGCGCTTAGGTTACGGCCCGGAAATCTTAACGGTCAGGCAAACTAATTTCTCCAATATAGACCAAATTACCTCCGAATCGGGACCACTTAATTTTATATTGGCAGATTTGGGCGTTTCCTCCATGCAAATAGATAATCCGGAAAGGGGATTTTCCTATAAGACTGAGGGGCCTTTAGACTTACGCCTTAATCCTTCGAAAGGTATCTCCGCAGCGGAGCGTCTCAGAACTATTTCACAAGACGAATTACGCGGTATGTTGTTGGAGAATGCAGATGAACCTCATTCCGTAGAAATCGCTCATGCTATTATTTCTGCAATCAAAAAAGGAGCAGACATAACAACGACGAGTCAGCTCCGGCAAGTGATCAAAGATGCACTGAAATTTGTTCCGGAAAAAGATAGAGACAATGAAATTAAAAAATCCTGTCAAAGATGTTTTCAAGCGTTGCGGATTGATGTCAATAATGAATTTGAAGTGTTATATGAATTCCTGGAAAAGCTTCCCGCTGCATTGGCTGAAGGCGGGCGTGCCGCTATCCTTACTTTTCATTCCGGCGAAGACCGTCTCGTTAAAAAATCCTTCCAGCGCTTCTACCGTGAAGGCATCTATAAAGAAATAGCTCCTGAGGCTATCCGGCCGTCAGCGGCCGAATGCGGTTCCAATAGCCGTGCCAGAAGCGCAAAATTACGTTGGGCTGTAAAAGCTTAACAGATACAGGCTCATCTGTTTTCTTAATTATATTATCAGTCATATCATTTCAGTTGAGCCTTCTGACAAATCTGCGGTAACGATACTTTAATTATTTAACTATCTTAGAACGATTTTGAAGTGAAGAAGCTTCCACTCTTTCGCACAGTTTTGTTTTATATGCTTCGAATCTGCTAATGATATCAGGGCTGTTAGCAAAAAAGCCTATTAAGTTTTCTATGCAAGCTGTAGTTTCATTACTTAATGTATGTTCTATCTTTTCGGTTTCCTCCAGTATCATAGAAGAATCCACACCGATCATCCGCATAAAATTCTCAATAATCATATGGCGCTTTATGAGCCAGTCTCCAATCTCCTTACCTTTTTCCTCAAGGAAAAGTACACTATATTTTTCATACTTAATATATCCCATCTCAGAAAGGCGCTGAACCATTTTTGTTGCGGATGAGGGCTGTATATTGAGAGCTTGTGACAGCTCATTAATTCTCGTAAACCCATTTTTAGCTGAAAGACGGCTGATCATTTCAATATAGTCTTCCATGGACGCAGTCAGGGAACTGTCGTCTTTTTTCATATATTCATTGAAAGTATGAAAATCACTGTTCTTCATGCGCCACCCGCTCAGGTACTTTTATATAAGTCTATTCACTTAAATTTTAAACATTCCCAATGTAACACTTTTGGCCTGAACCTCATAATTTGTATTATGAAAAAATTATTAGCCCCGGCTAATAGAAACGAATGTAAGTCAGAAAGGTAATCGTGTTATGCAAATTGAGGAATCTGTCTTAGACATGGATTTAGAATTTACATGCCCATGTAAAATCATGCAAAATAAACCGGTTGAAGCATCTCCTAAAAACAAAGCGTTAAAGTTCATCAAATTCTTAGGTCCTGCTTTTGTTGTCAGTGTCGCATACATCGATCCCGGAAACTTTGCGACCAATATAAGCGGCGGCTCAAAATTCAACTATGCGTTGATATGGGTAATTTTGTGGAGCAACCTAATGGCGATCTTTTTGCAGACAATGTCGGCAAAGCTTGGCATTGCCACAGGTCATAGCTTACCCGAGATGTGTGCAAAGGTATTTTCCAAAAAAGTAAACTGGTTTTTCTGGGTTGTTGCCGAAATCGGGGCAATGGCGACGGACCTTGCAGAATTCCTGGGCGGAACGCTGGGCCTTTACCTGCTGTTTCATATTCCGATGCTTTATGCCGGGTTGCTAACCGGTCTTTTGACTTTCATGATCTGTTACATAGAGAAATACGGGCAAAAATATGTGGAAGTGATAATTACGATTCTTATCGCCATAATCAGCGGCGCATATTTGATGGAGTTATTTCTCGCAAAACCGGACTGGGCTCAGGTGGGAATCCATACGCTGATACCCTCTCTTCCAAACGGAGAAGCCGTTACGATTGCTGTCGGGATGTTGGGAGCAACGGTTATGCCTCATGTTATTTATCTGCATTCACAACTGGTTCAATACAGATGTGAGGACACTTCCGACGAGGGGAAACTCCACCATTTCAAAATGGAAAAAATCGATATTATAATTGCCATGAATATCGCATTTTTTGTCAATGCCGCGATGGTAGTCGTATCCGCCGCCGTATTCTTCAGAAACGGCATGGTTGTGGATACTATGGAACAAGCGCATCAATCGTTACAGCCGCTTTTAGGCTCACTTTCAAGCGGTGCCTTCGGAATCGCCCTGCTCGCATCCGGATTATCTTCCTCCGCCGTGGGGACAATGGCAGGACAGACAATTATGAAGGGGTTTGTAAATATCAGTATTCCCGTTAACTTAAGACGGCTGATCACTATGCTTCCTGCGCTCATTATCATCGCACTCGGCATTAATCCTCTGGACGCGCTGGTGTTAAGTCAGGTCGCACTCAGCTTCATACTTCCTCTGCCTATTATCCAAATGTTATTCATAGCCGGGAAAAAACAACTGATGGGCAATTTCGTTAACAAGATATGGGTTCAGATCGTGGGAATGGCAATCGCAAGCGTAATCATCGTCCTCAATGCCGTGCTGCTGTATCTGACCTTTACCGGGCAGGCCTGATGTTTCTCACTCTTAACAGTATAAACTAAAAGGATGCCTTTCCCTGCAAATCTAAAATTCATAGTTTTGGTACACCACAGAAATGGAGAACGGCGTGGTAACCGTTCTCTATTTTTTGCAAAGAGAAGGTGCCCCTCAATTCATTTCATGACTTTTGAAACACCCTCTTGAACATGCGCATTGCTGTTTGATAATATATCTCTTTCCATAATTTGTGCAACTTTGTCCGGCTCTTCAAATATAGGGCTGTGGGCTGAATTTTCGAAAAGATAGAATCCCTTTACGGGTGCTTTTAGCCGCCTTAAATATTCCTCTGACATTTGGTAATTTACCGTATAATCATATTTTCCTGAAAAAAAGTATGTCGGAACTTCTAATGCGGTCACTTTATCCCTTAAATCATCGTTCATTTTTAACTGTGGATTCTTATTGAGCAATAACTTACCGCGCCATAGATTTATTTTTTCTGTCAGTGTATATTCCCTGTTTTTTAACGAGGTTAAGAATATCCCCTTCACAACAGAATTCATACTATGTGTTGTGCCTATGCCGGAGCGGTGCATAAAATCATCTCTTATTTTATTATATCCGATCGATGGATAAGAATTTCCCTTCAACTTGTTTACGGCCGCGTTATCGCCTGCCTTTGTAAAATAATCCAGCATATATTGATACGCCAGCTTCTCGGACTCATCCTGATCGGTCACCTGCGCAACTGCTATGTAGGCTTTATAAATCCGGGGCGCTTTCTGCACTGCCTGAATACCGAAATAGGTACCCCATGAATGTGCCATAAGATAGATTTTATCCTGACCAAAACGTTCGCGCAAATAATTTGTCACCGCGATCGTATCGTCGACATACTGTTCAACCGTCAGAGTGCTTTTATCCATATTGCTGCTATAGGATAACCCTGCGCCCCTCTGATCCCACCAGACCACCGTAAAGTACTCTTCCAGTCCTGTAATATAATCTTCTGTAAGAAAATACTCCGGCATACCCGGACCGCCGTGAACGAACAGTAAGAGTGGATTGGAGATATCCTTGCTCTTGATAATCATCCCCATTTTGATACCATTAATTTCCGTAAAGGTCTTTTCTGCCATACTGTTTTTTATCATCTCTCCGTTTATGTCTGCATATTGTCTAATCTTGCCGGGACTCAATATCAATAAAGCTCCTAAGAAAAAAATAATAATGGCCCAGGCGGCGCCGAGCAGAATATATATCATATTCTTAAACTTCTTTCTTATTCCAGATGATGTCTTCAATCTTATCCTCCCAGCTTCCGTCATAAGAAACCCCTTTCATTGTCGCAATAGCAGCCAATCCATGAACCGTTGCCCATGCTGAAATAACAGCGTCTTTAATCCTTTCATCGGACAATCCATGCTGCCGCAATATTCTGAAATGCATTTCTTTCAGGAGTTCAAACGGAGGAAAGCTGCTCTTTGTATCATCATTCATCGATAAGTTTACACTGATACACGATTGTGAAAATAGGAACTCAAAATACTGGGGGTTTTTGACAAAAAAAGTAACATAGCTTTTCCCAATCTTAACCAAAGCATGTGGATTTTCCAAATCTTCCCCTTCAGCAGAACTATTCAATTCCTTTGTAAACTGCTCTGTCACATAGCTTTTCATTGCTTCAAGCAGCTCTTCCTTATTGCTGAAATGGCTGTATGGCGCTGCATTGCTTACCCCGCATATGGCTGCGACTTTGCGCAGGGAAAAATGGGTTTCACCTTCTTTGTTAATAAGTTCAATCCCTGCTTCAATAAGGCAGTTTTTTAAATTTCCGTGGTGATATCTTTTTTCAGTCATATTTATCTCCAATCTTTACGCTGTAAAGATTTTAGCATTCTATCTTTACATTGTAAAGATAAATATTTAAGTAAAAATATCATTCAGCAGCTTATCCCTTAGTTTTATTAACGCCCGTACTTTCATCTGATTAACAGCTTGTCTCGATTTATTTATTACTTTTGCAATTTCAACAGCAGTATACCCTTCAACATAAATAAGATAAATAATCTGATATTCACTTTCATTTAGTATTTGATGAATGCCTGATTCATAGAGAAAATCCATTTTATCTGTTTTGGCCGATACAGTCTCAATATAATATAATTGTTCTTCTGATAAATTCGTATGTAGTATTTCCTTTTTGGATCGTATAATTTCGGGAATCTTTTTATTATAAAAATTTCTGACAGAAACATTAATGTAGTTTGTAATGGAACCGTCCTCATTACTTAACAGCTTTTCCAATTCGAGCCCATGCATTAACTGGATGAAGTACAAAACTAAATCCTCATACGCATCTTCATAAACTAACTTTCTTGCATACTTTTGTAACAGCGGTCTGAACTTATTGATCAGCTCCATCATTGCTTCGCTATCTGATTCCTGTGCTCTTACTATTAAATCCTTCAACATTTTAAATCCCTCCTTTTTTTCTAAGGAGGAACTTTTTATTAAAATGTAAACGTAAACTTTTGCCCTCTTCTGTATATCCCTTTTTCCATACAAAAGGACACCAAACTTTTCATTTTAACAACAAAAGTGGTTAAAACAAATTAACCACTTTTAAAAGACATATCTCGATTTCTTTAAATCGTATTTTTTAGGTTTTCTTGCAACTGCACCAGCGGATTTCCAATGAGCTGCATAAAGATTACGTCTGTCTTCCAACGCTTTCTAAAATGAAAATAAGCTGATTTATAATGAGCACCTTACTTCTAAAATAAAATGCAGCATGAAAAAAAATTACTATGAAGCCGAAGGCTGAACAGTGTTACTGTTAAGCTACGTAAGAACGTGATACGAGAGATGATTTCTGCTTCGCGAAGCGAATTTAAATGCAGAAATCATTAGTTACTGCGAACGGAGTGAACAGTAACTGAACAGTAACAATTAAAGTAATAAATAGAAAGATTAATTTGTATATATAATAAAAAAATGTTATACTCGCTATGCGACAAAAAAACTTATAGTATAAGGGGAAATTTATATGAAAAAGAAACTTTTATTTTTTCTTTCATTATTAGTCGTTGCTTTTATTTGCTTCGCCGCTATCGCAATAATGAAAGGAATACATTCTGAAGATGTGATTTTAAACGAAACCAACAATGTTTTTGACGGCACTATCGGTGATATACCTGCCCGGATGATGATTTATAGAGATGGCAGCCGCTTGACCGCTTACTACATTTTAAAAAATGACAATACGGAATATTCTTTGACCGGGTCGTACAACGGCATAACACGGCATTTTAAATTATCTGACGACGATAAGACAATCTTGCTGAACGGGTCTGTTCATCCTAATGCAGAAAGTAAAGACTACTATATTTTGACAGGAAGTTATTATTCCTCAGAAACAGATACGGAAAGCGACTTCAATCTGATTCCTGCCTGGGGATTAAACGGAGAAGACAGGGACAGCATTTATCAGTATTTAGGTTATGATACGGCACAAGTAGAAGCATTTACCAATCATGTCATCGAACTCGTCCGCACAGACGACAAAGAGGGTTTGTCGCAGTTAATGAGCTATCCTTTATCCGTTGTCGTAGAGGGAGAACAGATGCTTCTTAATAACGAAAAGGAATTTCTTGCCCAATATGACGATATCATGACCGCCGGCTTCAAATCTTCCCTGACGAATTCGTTCACTCGTTATTTGTGGGGGAATTATAACGGCATCCAGCTTGGAGACAATGGAAGAGGTTTTCTGTTTTATAAAGGTTCTGAAGATAAGGATATGAAAATCATTTCAATCAGTAATAACAGTCCGGATTTTTCCTATCCTTCCAATGAAGATAATGGTATTACTCAAGGTTAGTACAAATAATTTCCGGTAGAAGTTTACATTTAGGCCACGTTCCCCTCTTTTATTATTGTAATCGATTACAAAACAAATAATAAAGGAAGAGGAGATAACAAAATGAATGTAAACACTACCGGAAAAGATTTTATTAAGAAGTGGGAAAGCGGCGGCAAAGCAGAGTTAACAGTAAAAGATGATGGATTTGGCAACTTAACCGTCGGATATGGACATAAGGTGGTTACCGCCGATAAATTAAAAGCAGGCGATAAGATTACCCAGACAAAGGCGGATTCCTTTTTTACATCTGATTTAAGCGCTGTAGAAACAGCTATTAACAAGCATCCGAAGGTTGGCAGCATGACGCAGGTTATGTATAACGCAACGGCTTCTTTGCTTTACAATGTCGGGACATCCCCGGTTACCACTACTACTAACGACTTGTACAAAGCATTGAACAGTGATGCCACTTATAAAAGTCCTATTTCTACAACTGCCAAAGATGCTGTTGTAACTGCTTTTACCTATACGAAAGTAAATGGCAAGAGGGTGGAGGGGCTTGTTAATCGAAGAAATGCAGAATTGAATGTATTTTTGAGCACTACCGGCAAGGTCTATATTTCAATGACGTAATGATTTATGGATTCTTATTGAGAAGTAAAGGAGCTGTTGCAAAATAATTGAGCGATCAATTATGGAGCGATGGCTCCTTTTTTGCGCTCTGAAGTATAAAAAGACGCTATTGCGAAATAACTAATTTGCAAATAATCCTCCAAAAAATTTTAATTGACAATACTTTCCATTACATTGTAGTATCATATTATACGTTTGTATAACTTAGTTTTTTTGGATTCTATAGCACGGTATATGTATTAAAATCAACCATATCTGCAATTTTCGGATTATAGGTGAAATATAGGACATAAACTTTAATAATTAAGCTTAGGCAACAAGATAGATATGGACATGGGGTATAAGAATGAAAAAATTGGGAGATGCAGAATTTGAAATAATGGAAGTGCTTTGGAAGCATGATTCTCCACTTACATCAAATGAGATTTTGGATGAGATAATAGAAAAACGTAATTGGAAACTTCCAAGCCTGATGACGGTCTTGTCACGGCTGTCGGAGAAAGGGTTCGTGCACTGCGACAGAAGCACTCGCACGAATTATTATAACCCCCTGATATCAGAGGAAGAATACAAGGTAAACCAAAGTGAAAGCTTTTTGGAAAAAATGTATAGCCGTTCCGCACAAAAATTTATAGCCGGATTATATCAGGGAAAAAAGCTGTCACCGGGCGACATAAAGGAACTTAGAACGTATTTGGATTCGTTGGAAAAGAGCGGGGAATAAGAGCATGAGTATATTTTGGGGAGTACTGGAAGCATCTTTAATGGGAACCATAGGTATTCTTTTATTCTGTGTAGTTTCTTTAACTTTGAAGAAAAGATATCAAATAGAATACAAAAAGATAATGTGGATATTGATTGCTCTGCGATTGCTTGTACCAATTCACATCACGTTTCTGCCGCTGCCGCTGTCAATTGAAGTCCCCAACTATATACTGAGGGAAAGCGGCGAATGGAATAACCGTCAAAAAACAACAGAATCTGCTGCGATCCTGGAGCCTATAAATAACAACGATGCGGTTCAACGCTGGACTACCAACCATCTGGTGTTTTTCATTTGGATAACGGGATGTTTTATTGCTTGCGCTTATTATTTTGCAGCTTATCTTATCACTTACAAAAAAATGATACGCCGGAGTACTGAAAGCGTGAAACCTGAGATTCAGGAAATCTACAGAACTGTTGCTGAAGAGCTGAAAATAAAAAAACTGCCGGAAATACGCATTATGGCGGATACCGGCGGAAGCCCTTTTACCATTGGATTATTTAAAAACCGGATTTTTCTTCCTGATAAAGATTATCTGGAACAAGATTTACATTATATTATCCGTCATGAATTAATTCATTGCCTGCATAAGGATCTATGGTTTAAGGTTATTTTATTGCTCGCAAATGTAATGCACTGGTTTAATCCCTCGGTATGGATAATGAGACGGCTTGCAGAACAAGACATAGAATTGATTTGTGACAGCAAGGTACTTGAATTCGCTTCACAGGAAGAGCGTAAGGAATACAGCGAAGTCATACTCTCCCATATACAAGGGGGAAATCGGAGATACTCCGTCCTATCCACAGGGTATATTCAAAAAACTAATTTTATAAAACGACGGTTTCAAAATATTTTCAGTACTGAGCAGAAGAAAAAAGAAACATCTACCGTTATTTTAATGATTGCACTTTTGCTTCTATCCGGTGTATTTTTAAGCATCAGAGGGAGTATCGCCATGTATCCCAAGGGCAGGATTCCAATAGAAAGCGGTCTTGAAATAAAAACAGATGTGGACGGCGACAGAAGCACTGAAAGAGTCTATGTAAAAGATGTCGTGAGCGGTACGGACGCATTCACTCAGGTTGTCGCACAGTTCAACGACGGTGATGCTGTATTTATCGATTATCCTGACTACTGGTCTTCCTTTATCATATCCGGTGATTTAAGCGAAAGCGGGAAAGCGGATATTGTTCTGGTGCGTTATTCCATAGGAAGCACTTTCGGTGCCGCAGAAGTATCGGTCATATATATGGAAGGCAGGAGCTTTAAGGAGTATTCCAGCCAGTTTATTAAAAACCCCTCCATCGAGGCCGAGCAGCCGGATAACTTTTCATCGGATAATTGGGCGCTCTCCTGCCTGGGAGCTGCCATACTAGAAAAAGACGGGAAGAACATGCTGCGCCTGATTCTGAATGAAGATATCCAAAATGATGTCGTAAAGTGCATTGACTGCTCATATCGTCAGGATGGCTGGTATATCGAAAGCCTGCAGATAATCTCCAATTACTACTCAGAAAATAAAGAAAAAGAGTTATTAAATCAATAAATATTTTATTTTAATATGTTTACAACTTTGCATACTTCTCCTCTCTATTTCTTGTAGCTGCTACAAGAAAAGAAAAATAGAGAGGAGAAAAACTATGGCATACGGAGATGCATTAAAGAGCACAGATGATTTAAAAGGAAGAGACAGTATTGATTTATTGGCGAGAATGCTTTATTCTGAAGCCGGAAATCAAACGGAAAAAGGAAAGCGCGGCTGCGCTTATGTTGCCAAAAACAGAAAAGACAAAGATAAGAAAGAGTTTGGCGGGATGGGTTGTCATCGGCGGCCATACATTCTTCCGGATTACGGGATATTAAAACATGACGGAGGGCATCCATTTACTTTCAATCAACTGATGGGTGCCCTCCGTATTTATTTACTGGAATTTATAAGTTTCCGTTTCCGTATACATTGAAACTTCGCTTCCGCCTACCACCGCGTAATGGGTACAATTAGCACGGTATCCTCTTCCAACGACCGGATTCGTAATATAAAAGCCTCCGAAAAAAGCATCTGTATTTTCGGAATATTCATTTTTTACTGTAATATTACTCCAAAGCAGGCCGCTTTTTTGCTGTAAGGTAAAGTTCCGGACTCCTATTTTACTTGCTGTTCCCCTGCATGACGTGGAGTATACTACTAATAGTTTTCCATTACTATTTGATAAACCTATATCGCAGGTTCCTAAGTTAGAGCGCAGATATTTATTTTTCTCTCCATAAAGCTGCTTATATAAAGTTTCTGCCTGTTCAGCAGTCAATGGCTCGATTACCAATTCCTCTTCCTGCTTTTGATTTGCTCCTGCAAAATGAACGGATTCACTAGCAAAAACCGTTAATGGCGATACTAATATCAACACTAAGCAAACACTTGTTATCCATTTCTTCATTTTCATCAAATTTACCTCATTTCTTCAACAATTTTTTCCAGGGTTTTCTGATCCATATTCGTTTCTACCACATAAATAAATTGTTCGTCTTGATACATGGCCTGAATTGCATCATCCGTCTGATAAAAAGAAACCATATAATCATTGATTTCCTTTTGCTCGATCAAATTATTCATTTTGTCCATAGCACACATCCATTTGCCATTCCCGCTGATATATCTTATAAGAAACCGCACATTGCTATTATCATCCCGGTTATAATACTGCCTGGAAATTCCCACATCTTTTTCTTCCGTTATTTGTATGTGTATTATTTGGGCCTCTAATCCTTCCGGAATAAACTGCGGAATTTTAAAGCCTAATCCGGATATTTTTTGTGCCTCCTCCCATGAAGCAGCCTGTTGGTCCTCTGGCGTTAATGTCTCCTGTATTGCTGAACTGTCGTCGTCCTCCGCTTTTTCACTGTTACTTTTTTCAAAGACATCAAAATACATAACATACGCCTTGTCTTTCACAAAGGTAAAAATATCCTTACTGGTTGCTCTGACAGAAATGTAATTTCCCATACAAAGCAAGAACATCACACTTAAAAAGCCTGCTGATGCGAATATCCATCAAGATATTTTTTTATTAATAAATCATATTCATCTTCCAATAGTATATCTTTGTATTCTTCATATAGGATATAACCCGATTCACTATTCTTGTCCGGTATATCTTCAATTCTTTCGTCATATGGCATCTCGTTCATATTCAGTTTAAAATGAATGCTATTGAGTTTCTTTATTTTATTTTCTGCTGTTTTATATATCCAGCCAATACTGTTTTCGTGCGTCTTCAAATCATCCATATGCCGAAATGCTTCCAAATATACTTCCTGCAAAACATCATCTACCATTGTAGGGTCGTTACATCTTCTTCTGATATATTTTCTCAAATTATAAAATGTGGCATCATATATTTCGCAGAAAAATTCTTCCTTCCAATTTGCTTTATTCATATCATTCCCCTATTACATTTATATGTAAGCCCCTTCTTTATTTAATTTTTACTGTCACACCTTCTAGGAAAATCCTGCACTTTCTTGTGGTTTTTCCCCTTTCATGTTCCTTTTTGAATCTTCTTTTAAAAAAATATCGTCCGGCTTGTCCATATGAATCTTTTCCCCCTTTACTGTTTATTCATGTTGATTGTACAGTTACATATCGATAGACCCTATAGTTATTATACTATAAAGTAGATGCAATAAACTAATTTTCTAAATCTTCAATAACTCTCCCGGTCGTGCTTTTATGAAAAATTTAACGGCTCTGCAATAGCGCCTTTTCCTTCTTTTCATGCTGTTTTACCCTCTGAAAAAGGAGTTTTTTCCTAATGATTATCCCGGACTTTTACCACTTTTAATTCATCGCAAAGTATCTGCTTAACCGGGTAACAGGATGCGCTGTGAGAAGTAACTGCAAAACATCTCTTGCATCACGTTCTTACGTAGCTTAACAGCAAGTGTTAAGCTACTGTGTGAACAGTAACAAAACATCTTATTATCTGATTCTTTAAAAGAAAAACTTAGTGAAAGCATTATTTTTATATGATAAAATATTATTAATAAATAATTAATTTTTTCAGGAGGGACTGTCTATGTCAAAACCTACAATTAATTTTGCATCCGTTACTCTGGATTGTCCGAATCAGGAAGAGTTGGCAGATTTCTATACCGAATTATTGGGATGGAGCAAACGACGCTTCGATGAAGAATGGCTTGCTGTTATTTCTCCGGATGAGCATATATGCTTACTGTTTCAAGAGATAGAAGACTATATTCCGCCGGTCTGGCCAAATGAAAAAGGGAAACAGCAGCAAATGACGCATTTAGACTTTGCCTCGGCACCAAATGAAAAAGAGGCTGTGAAAAGTCATGCGCTGGCTTGCGGCGCTACTTTGGCATCCGTACAATATTCTGAGGATTATACGATTTTTATTGACCCGGTGGGGCATCCTTTTTGCATTAGCTTTTTTAGCTAAGTATGGGAAACGAACTGCAATCATTAGCTTCTTGGCTTAGATGACACAAATATTGTCGATGGAACTGTCTGGTAAGAATCTATAAGATAACTTATCTACTTATACAAATCCTCCATGTACCCATTTCGGGTAATGGAGGATTTGTATTGATATAGCGGTATTCCGTTGCATTACTTTGGTTATTATTTTATTTCTTTTTAGCTGCATGACGTTTTTTATAATAACAGAAACCTCCGATACAGATAAGCACCCCCGTAATTGCCGGCTTTAAAATGGACATTCCGGCTTCTCCGCTAAATACCACGCTCCATACGACTTTTAATACAGCCGCTGCGATAACAACTCCCAGAAGCCATTTCCAGTTTCTTTTCCATGCGGCTATAATAAGGGCTGCAAAAAATATCGGAACAGATAAGCTCATCACGATTTTGGAAGCTGCCCATTCTCCCTTCAGGTATTCCATCTCAAATGAAAGAAACGACAATACCTGAGAGCTGCTTACAACAGGCGCAGGGAACCAAAACATGCTTGTGAACAAAGCAAATATAGAAGCAAATATTCCGGTCATACTTTTTTTATAAGCAAATAATACAATTGGTATAATAAAAATGGGTCTTATATACCAACTCAATATATTATGATGTCTTTCAAATGCCCAGTTGAAAAACATGTCATCGGTTAGAAATAATATTACAAATATCACTGTTGCCGCTGCGAATACCATTCCTAATATATAATCTATTTTCTTCGCCATAATTAATACCTCCATGATTTCATATCTATCTTCGTTTAATTCCGTTAAAGATAATACTGAGCAGTGAATCCACTAATTTATTCGCATCCTCATCGAAATGCTTATAGCTAATATCACCAAATTTATCCAGCATATATTCATTTACTGCCCCATTGAGCGATTGCAGCATCATGCTTAAAGCTAATGTATCAATATTAGTATCAATTTCCTCCTTTGCTTTCGCATGATCTATCATTTGAATAAATAGTGACTCCGCCTGCTTATCCCCTTCTTTGATGACTGCCAGCCTTACGGTCTCATTATTCTCCTTGGAAAATTGTTCTCCAAGGGCCGCATATTGAGGATGTTCTTTAGCAAACTCGATACCTTTCATAAACAACAGATGGATTTGTTCCATGAGGTCTAATGTTTTAAATTGATCTAAAACTGTAGAGAAAAAGGAAATCTTTGCTTCAATTGCTAAGGTCATTGTGTATGCATATAAGTCAAGCTTGTCCGTAAAGTACTGGTAAAAGCTTCCTTTGGCGATATTTGATTTCTTGCATATTCGATTTATACTGGCTGCATCATAACTGGCAGCGGAAAATTCCTCTAAGGCAACTGATATAACTAGATTTCTCTTAGCCTCTGATAAGTTGAAAAATGATTGATTGGGCACTGTTTAACCTCCTTTTACGCATTGTGACCACGTGGTCACAATATTGATTATATTGTACGACCACATGGTCACATTGTCAATTATATTATTTTAAACAGCACACTATAATTCTCTGAACCTTAAAACTTGGGCAGATATGACCGGTGGGACTAGTTATCGTACTGCTCCTTATCTTTTAGCTTAATGCCTGCGTTACTTCCTCTTCATATTGAAACAACGTACATCCGCCTTTATGGTTCATCGCTTCCGCTGCGCTTATTTCACGCACCCTTTCAAAAAATGGAGATTGAAGCACTGTCAAAATTGACTGCTCTTTCAGGTTCATCTCCGAATAAGGGGAAAAAGGACAAGGTTCGGCTCCGCCCGTGGCGTTGATGTGAAAGAACCCTCGCCCTGCAGCCAGGCACCCCCCCATTGCTTCCTCGTCGCCGGGGAAAGACAGGAGAATCATCCCTTTGTTGTTCCTATTCCCACGCAGTCCGTCAATACGTGCCGCAAGAATACGCAGGTTATCTTCATCCAAAATCAAATGGTCCGTATTCTTTTCTACCGGGATATATTCCACATAAAAAACAAGCCCGCATCCGCTTTCCCGCAGGTATTGGACAAAAACCGGTTCCGTCACTTCATTTTGATTTTCGGTTGTTACCGTTATGGAAGCGCCGAACAAGATACCGCGCTCCTTGAGGCGCTTTATGGCCTGCCCGACTTTTTTTGACACACCGTTCCCGCGCCGGGCATCCGTTTTTTCAGCATCACCCTCGATGCTGAGTACCGGAATCAGGTTGCGATGCTGATCAAACAAGTTCAGATAATCCTCATTTATCATAGTTCCGTTAGTGAAAACCGGGAAAATGATATTTTCAAACCCGGTTGCTGCTTCAATCACGTCACGGCGCAAAAGTGGTTCTCCGCCTGCAATCAAAATAAAAGAGATACCAATGTCCGACGCTTCCTGAAATACCCGCCGCCAATCGCCGGCGGTCAACTGCTCTTGCATCTGCCTGTCGCCGCAACTGCCGTTCGCCCGTGCGTAACAGCCTGCACATCTTAAGTTACACTCTGTCGCTATACTGGCAATCAGAAAAGGCGGGATATGAGTGCCGTTCTGCTCATGCTGTGCTCTTATCTTTGCGCTTCTGCGCAAAGCGGACACCATATGCAGCATAAAGGACTGGCCCCGGCGATTACCGAGATAAAACCGTCCGGCAGTGTCGGAAATGTTTTTTATTCCCTTGTTCATAAAATCATTTAAGTTTAACATGATATGTACTCCTCTTTATTTTCGTTAAATTGCCGCTCTATGGCTTAAGCCTACAAAAAAGAGGGTATATCCGTATGGTATCCTTAATGCGGCATGTTGACCATCATCCAATCATTGGAAGTAAATTGTTAACTGCATACATCTCCTTCGATTTTCCATTCATCCATTTCCTCACTAATAGGAACAAACCCAAACTTTTCGTACATTTTAACCGCTTTGTCGTTGCAGGCAGCAACCGTCAAAACAATCGGCGTACGATGCGTTTGTTGAAGTTTCGCCACAATAAAATTCAATAACTTCTTCCCGTAACCTTTGCCCTGTGACTGCGGGGTAATCATCACTCTCTCGACTTCATAAAAATTTTCCTCTTCGTTATGATAAACCCTAATACTTCCGACAAGCTCATCGTTCTCGAGCCAAAGATACGTTTCACGTTTTTTAACTTCATCAAGCGGAAAAAACTGACGTATATTGCTATGTAATTTCTGCAATAAATCGGCGAAAGTATCATTTCCAATTTTTTGATATATATCGTAATATTTTTCTTCAAACAAAGTCAACTTAGGCTCTAAATCTGAAGTAACAGCTCCTCCTCTATACTCCATCTTTATAAACCAGGCATAGACAATACCGTTTTCTTCGTCAATTCGATATGGATAATTTGCCTTCAAGCTTTTTTCTCCTTTAATATGTACGTTCAAATCATATTCACTGCTAATCCCTCTGACATCCGCTCATATTTTTAGCAACCCCGCCGCTTAATCCTTGATTTTTTATAACACAGCTATATTGATCATAATATAGCAGCCTCACTTCCTAGATGTATTATTTAATAAAATGAAAGCCCTCCGGCATAATATGCAGCCTGACAGCATCTCTGTAAGGAATCCTTTATCAACATTATCAACAATCGAATATTTTTATTTATCCATTTCGCAAGAAAATCGCATCTATCTCCCAACAATCAATTCCGTAATCTTGCGTATTTCTAAAGGAGATAACCCTATCCCTCTAAAGTAATTATCCGTATTACCGAACCTCTCCCTAAACAATTTCAAAAAGCTTTCCATATATCTTTCATTTGGTGTTACAATATTCATATCCAATTCCGGAAAATTCTTATGTACCAAGTCCAATCGTTCTTGTCCGTACTCCTTAGTTAGAACATAATTTTCAATAATATCCTCATCCTTTACTCTTACATGGTTTAAGAGTATAGCAGACACAACTCCTGTTCTATCCTTTCCTGCAGTGCAATGAAACAGCACACCACCATCAGAACGAGCGATATGCTTAAATACTTCTGCTATATTAGCCGCACATGCAATATGCAAATAACTTACCGGTACTGCTTCAACCGATTCCGGCACACCACTTCCTTCATCAATGGGACAATTATAATAATCAATATCTTTAGCATTTGCAAATCCACTTGGTTTACTTATCACATCTTTCTCGCCACGCAAATCAATTACTGTTGTAATTTTATGTTCTTTCATAAAAAGTAAATCCTCTTCACAAGAATAACTTTGAACATCACTTCTAATTAAGCAATTCCATTTTGTTACCTTTCCATCTTTCGTTTTGTATCCACCTAAGTCCCTTGTATTTTCTGTTGTTATCAGCAAACTTTTATCTTTATTTTTCCATGCATAAGAATATTCATCTACAACAGTTTTTCCATTTCTTAATGCATGTATTTCATCCGTACATATATCTGCAGCTTTACTAATAAATTCGTTTGCCATAGCTTTTGTAAAGAAAAGAGCTTCCCCTGAATACTTATCGTTATAATCTCTTCGCAAATCTTTTATCATTCTGCCAACATCAAATGAATACAGTAAATAAACCTTTTCCTTCCAAAGGCTTTCTACTATTTCTATATCATTTTTAATACTGTAATTCCCTATGACATATTGATCGATCAAAAGATAATCCTGATGCAGCTTTTCACTATTGGCTGAAATCGAGGGATTGCACATATATTCTTCGTATACCAGCCTACGGAAAATCAAATCCTGTATCAAATGTAAATAGTAGCCTAAGTACATTTCATTATCTTTTAATTCCTTTTTAAACTCATATCTGAATTTCGTCAAATCATAGGTTTTCTTACTGCCTCCACACACAAGAATCTTTAAATGACTATCTGCTTTACATGTCTCAGCCGTATATGCATCCGGAAGTAACATACCTAATCTGAACTGATTCGTATCTTTTATTTTTACTTGCTCTATTATTTTTTGTGCTACTGCTAAATGAAGTATTCTTGATTCCATTCTATTTATCATCTTTCCACTTCGCAATATTACAGTAACACCGCACTTTCTATATGCCTTGTTACTGCATTTCCGATAAATGCCTCATCGGTACCTTTACGCCAGGGTATATCTTAAAAAATCATATTTTTTCAGCCTATAACTTTTTTGATATAATCATTTTACTCATTATAGCACAGCAATTTATATCTTTCGATGCTTTGTTGAGAGGAAAACGTTAATGTTTGGGAATAAAGCACTGAAACGGCGCATTCTGCGAAATCCGACGGTTGGTGCGGTTTGCATTATTGATAATTGACAGGCTTTCATAAGTTTTGCCTGATAGCCAATTTACCGGAATGCCTGCATTTTCAAATTTCGGACAGCATGTCTAAAAAACTCCAACTCCTTCTCTCTATCCTGATCACTCATAAAATGATAGGAGACAGCCATTCCATCTTCCATGGTCGAAACGCCGATTATATGTTTTGCATAAGACACAACCGGGGGAATAAACAATCCATTTTTTAAACCATATATTCCATAAGTATTAGGAATATCAAGTTTCGTCAAATTCGTAATTCCGAGTTCTCTCGTTTTCCCTCCTGAATATCCCATGAGCCTCGCGAGTTTCTGCGTTGTTCTATTTTCATAAAGGCCATAGGTATGTAGTAAAACAGAATCAATCAGGCTCGGAGTAAATAATGGTATAAATCGAAGAATAAAGTATTTCATAACTGGTTTCCTCAGTTTATAAAGCACTTTTTTATGAACAATCTTTGCATTTTCATCAAAGGCTATTTTATCAGAAAACAAATGATCCACGCTAATTCCGGTCGCTTGATTTGAAATTGATTTATTCTTATCCATCCTAATATTGACAGCCATTCCTATGGTTTCATTCTTCCTGTCTGCTTCCAAAAATGCCGTCGCAATATAGCTGTTAACGGAGACTCCTATCTTCTTTGCATAAGCATGGATCCTGTTTATTTCCTCCGGTAAAAAACGCTCAAATACGATTTCCGAACTACGTTCCTTCCAATAAACCTCATGTATCTTATAATAATCATCCCAATCAAAAGTTTTACCGGTATATTTCCATTTTTTATTTAAAATATATACATAAAGTTTTAAAAATAAGGGCAATTCAGATTTTTCAGGCATGGATTTATTTGAAATCAGCTGCATGGGCTTATATCCCAACTGCTCACCGGAAAGGGCAGTCATTACATCCTCAATAAAATAGGTGACCGCCTTACCGTCACCAACCAAATGATGCGCCATAATGAGCAAGAAAATATCTTCTTCCTCAACATTCACAAATACTCTCATCAATTCGCCCTGATCAATGGCAAAGGTTACTTTTTCATTTTGCCTGATGATACTCTTCCAATCATCCTTAATGATATCCACCTTACAGCCGCTTTCCGGCATTTGCTCATAATATGCATCGCCGTTTTTATCATATACAATTCTGGACATGGTAGCTTCATTTGCAGAAAACGCAGTTTTTATCGCAGATACCAAGTCATCCAAAGCCGGATTCCCCGTAATTTGCACCAGAAATTGAATATAAATATTTGGATCCAATAAATTTGTCCGTTCAGAATATATACGATGTTTCATTCTCTCCTACCTATCTAAATATATTGCTTTATTTTATGAACCCATGTATTCATAATCACCTTTTGAGGAAATATCTTTGCCAGCATATGCAAGTATTTCACATAAAGTGTACAAACGGACATATCTTTTCCCCGTTTGGCATCCTTCAGCGCTTTTATGGCAACTCTATCCGGCGTCACAATGCCGGAAAATTTAATTCGTTTCCCATTGACTTCCTTCATCAGCAGATCTGTATCAACCCAACTTGGGCAAACAGCAGTTGATGTAATCCCGGTTCCCCTCAGTTCCACATTTAATGACCTGGAATAAGTTCTTTCAAAAACTTTTGTGGCTGCATATAGGTTAAGGTAGGGTAATGGCTGAAAAGAGGATGCGGACGAAATGTTCAGTATCCTGCTTCCCTCTATCATATAGGGGACACATAATGTACATAAAACAGCAAGCGCGCAGCAATTGATATTAATTGTATCCGTTATTTCCTCAACGGTAAAGTCCTGATAGGATCCCATCTTTGCAAGGCCGGCATTGTTAATCAAGTACGCTATGACCGGTTTTTGATTTTCCAGCAATTTTCCTATAGAAAGTAGTTCTTCTGACTTTGATAAGTCCTTTGGCATAATGATTATCTTATCCCCTAATTCATTCCTCAATGCTGTAAGCTTCTCTTGATTTCTGGCTACAGCCCAGATTTCATCTACTTCTTCCCGCAGCATCAGCTTCGTAAATTCTCTTCCTATCCCGCCACTGGCTCCTGTTATAATTGCAATTCTTTTGCCCATACTCTTCCTCACAATCTTATTGTTTCAATACAGTCCGTTCTAAATCTTCCGAATTAATTATTTCATACTTTGTTGTAAATAGCTTCTTCAAGGAGTAAAGATAAACCACACCCCAATAGTAATCTGCCAGCTTTAAGGGATTTCCGGAAACAATGCTGCCTTCCTTTTGCCCCTGCTCGATTATTTTAGTCATATATTTATATAGTTGCGACTGATAAGTTGTTCCATATGTAGAATTCCCCCCATCTTGTTCTAAGAGAATCTGTGTATTTAAAGCAATCATTCCGGCAAAAAGATCATCTTCTTGCAACTGACGTAATACTTCTTTCGTCAGCTTATGTATCTTCTGTTTGGCGGATATCGGGAGATTCGCAAGAAGCTTTACCTGGCTGATATCCTTTTCTCTATTGATCATCTTATGAATTTCCTGAAACAACTTATCCTTAGATTCAAAATAGACATATATCGTCCCTTGCCCGATTCCGATATACTTGGACAAGTCGCTGATTTTTGTTCCTGAAAATCCGTTCTTAGCAAAGTAAAGTATGGATTTCTGCAGGATTTTATTTCTCATGTCTGCTCTAATTTCTTCACAGCGTTCCGGCGATTTCGGCATGACTTCTCCTTTTATGAATGAATATTTGTTCATTCATAGTTTATAGGAAAATACTGGTATATGTCAAGCAGAACTTGGAAAAAGTAAGTGCCGCTTTAATGCTATATGTGTCTATAAATTGCTACCATATAAAAGGTAACAAACGATAGGTATGCTTTTTGTAATCAATAAATTCTTTGCCAAAATGCTTTATTAATACTTTTTCTTCAACGTAAATTCTAGCGGAGTAGCAAACTAAAGATAAAACAAACACAATAGACAGCGCAATCACATTTCTTAAACAGATTGCTGTACCTAATAAGCTGCATATACTGCCCGTATACGCAGGATTTCTTACATTTTGATAGATTCCGGTCGTAATAAGGTGCTGTGTTTCCGCTGTCTGTACGGATAAGGTAAACGCTCTTTTTAATGTTAATACTGCCCATAAGCGAATCGTTATTCCTGCCAGCATTAATACAACTCCAAAATATGAAAATATAACTGGTAATTTCAAATTGCGAAAACCAGCAGGGATATTATTTGCAACCATATAAAAGCTTATAAAGATACACATATAAAAATTAAACATTAACATCCATTTGGTACCTTTATCTGTTTTATTAATTTTTTCTGTACCTGTACTTTTTTGGTATGTATAAAAAGATATAAATAATTCTGCCATCAACATTAGTACTAAAGATGAATAAAACATATAAAATAAGCCTAGATTAGAAAACTTCGATGGATCACCCATTCTTATCTCTCCCTTCTTCCAGTAAACGGTTCATTTCTGCAACACTGTCTTTTTCTATACAATAAAAATAAAGATGAATTCCGACCATTACGGAGAAGTATGCCACAGAACAGAGTATTATATTGATAGCGCTCATCCCGATCCATCTGAACTTAATAGCAAAAATCATAGTTACAGGATATATCAGCACGCTTTCTGTAATGAAATGACTAATATAGGTTTTAAAATTAATTCTTCCGATCAACTCATCCAGGATGCAGGTAAGAATTAAATATCCAACCACTTCAAAAGCAAACAAAACAAAAATGTCTTGCTTTTCCCCTAAAATCCTTCTTACAATTCCTGCCAATAGAATGATTGCCGTAAAAGACATTGAAATTGCAGGAAGATATGTTTTTAATACCTTATGCACCATATTCTCTCCTAATCCTTTCTTTTAAGATCGCAATATATCTCCTTGATACGAGCAGATGTTCCCCATTTAACAGTTCCACCTTAATCCTATGATTCGGATATGGTTTTAAACTTTTCAGCATAGAGATATTTAATAATAGTGATTTTCCAATTCTTATAACTGTCGTTCCTTCTAATGTTCTTTCAATTGTTTGAATAGTTTTTCGGCTCTCATACACATCGTTATCCAAATAGATAAATGTCTTTCTATCAGTTGTTTCAATATAATAAACTTGTTCTAAAGGAATCTTGTATACTTTATCTTTTTTGAATCCTTCTATCACAAAATCATATTGTCTTATATATTGTATCATTTGAGTAATTCTTTCTGTCATCTCAGAATACTTTATTTCTATCTCTGTTTCCTGTAATTCCTTTTTATGTTGCAACATTAACTTCAAGGGAACACCTCCTTACATGATCAATATAAATCATTTCATTTTCTTACTCAAGCGAATCTGCTTTAGATACCCTAAATGATGTTCTAAATACCCATAGGTTATATAAGGTTTCCTCTGGAATGTTACCTTTAACTCCGTCTATACTTGCATCATCTCACATAATTCAGTGCTTGTCTTTGCTTTAAATTATATTTGTTCCAGCAGGCAAACCGCCTCCTACATGTATCGAGTGTATAAAAAGACTGCCTCTTGAATGCCATTCAGGCGTTCTTTCAAGTATACCTTAATTTCCTTCATCAAGGGAAATATATTATCATTCTTTCATTTGTATACTTCTGCAATCAATGCCTATCCTTCATTATATTTGTCGAAATATGTAACAAATTGGCGCCTTGCGGAATATATTAAAGTGTAGATTATTTTACGAATGAAATAGAAAGGGGCGCAGATAATGGCTGCACAATTATTTAAGCTCGCAATCGATGCTACTACTACCACTAATGTTGAAGTCAACCCAGAAATTGAAAGATATTTTTATCTGCTAGATGAAGATGACAGAACAGGAGGCGTTCTTACTATTCTGGCAACGAAATTTATAGATGATGCCGGCGATATCATGACCGGCAATCTTACGACTGCTACTACAGACAATGGATATTATCTGCTATTTATAAATGGTGTATTACAGCAATCCAGTCTATATACCGTTAGTACTGATGGTTCCCAGGTTACTGTTAATGACGCAGCAACAATACCCGTTGGAGCTCCAATTACTCTAATTGTAACCAACTTTGTTCCAACCGCTGATTCTGACACCACAGTAACCACTTAATTATCAAATTCGGGATGTGCTATCATTGCACATCCCTTTTCATCTATTACTTACTTCTTATACGATAAATAAGATAATAAAATATGTATTCACTTGAGGGCGGTCACTATGTTTGGAGATAATATGCTTTCTTTACATCAGAGAAAGAATCTGTTAAATGCAGATGTCTATCAATACAATACTCTGTCTGATGGAGTCAAAAGAATTTATACGAATGATGACGAATTAGTTCAATATGGTGACAGAGGCATCCTCGATCCTAATGATGTCTCATTTTTCGGTCTGTTTATTAACGGAGTACTGCAGCCAAAAGTTAACTATGAAATCCAAAAAGGCCTTCTCCTTCTCAAAACGGAAGATGTCCCTATAAAGGATTCTACCATTATTATCTCTTTCATTACTCTTGAAGATAAAAGTGCAAAAGCAACGAAACTTAATTCCGCTCTGGTTGAAGGTATCCTTCCTTCAGGAGTAATTTCCGGCGGTCCTGCAACAGATATAGATATTTATGTACAGGATAACCTGAGCAACTGCCTTCATCTGGAAAGCACTCCTTTGTGCGGTCCTGCATATATTCCCTCAGGTTGTAACGGAACTTGGGAATTCACCTTAACAATAAGTAATATAAGCCATATACCCATCACAAATATTGTTATAACAAATACGATTCTATTGGATTTAATCACTAATATTGAAAATACCTCTGTCTCCTGCGGAAGTATATTGATAAAGGATGGGGTAATTACCTGGGATATCGAAACTCTGGACCTATGCGAATCCGCCACTGCTGCTTTTAGAGCAGAGGGTTTCTTTCAAGTGGAGGGAACTCGTTGTATTGGCAGAAGCATGGCATATGGAAGTACCGTCTCAGGTTCTGTAAACACTGATATTATTTGCATAAACCCTGTCAATGTCAGTCGAGGATTAGGACTCACTCAAACCATTACCTCAGGTCCTGCAGAAGTAACTATTAATACAGCCAATACATGGAGGGTGGAAATAAAAATATCTAATCTTAGTGCGGATACTGTATGTGATATCCTAATAAGTGATATCTTGTTTATTGATCATATCAAATGTGTAAAAATCATCAGTATTTCTCATGGCACAGTAAATATATCAGGCAATGAACTTCTTTGGAAAATTGACGTGCTAAGAGAATTAGATACTTCAGTTCTTATGGTAGATATCATAGGCTGCTTCTGCCTGAACGGATTTAAAACTCTGGGTATTGCCTTAGGCGTAGGGCATATGAATACCGGAAAAATTTTTTCTAACCTTTCTCAGGATTTTCAGATCGTAGTTTCTCCAAAGAGAAATATAGCAAAAAAGAAATTGTTATTACAGACCCGTGTTTTTAATAAATCTATGAAGACATTCTTAGGCCATCCTAAAAAATGGACTTTCTCTCTCAATATTACTAACACAAACAATGAAATTATGAGAAATCTCATTGTCATAGACTATATTCTTTTAGATGAAGTTAAGAACATCACGATTAGATCTGTAACATCAGGCAAAATATCAATCTCTGATAATTCTATTATATGGAAGATCGAAAGGCTTTTGCCCTGTGAAACTTTGACTGCTATTATCGAAGTTGATGGTTTATTCAATGCCGCAGGATGCCGCTCACTAAGCAGAGCTATTGCCGGCGGCTCAGATTCGAATTCATGTATCATCTCCAATATAACTTCGGGATGTCCCGTCAAAGTTTTTTCCCGATGCGAACATGCAGCGCCTATTAGAATAAATCCCTGTTTTCTAGTATATGCCTTTATGATTATCAGCGCCGTAAGCAGGGTTCAACAGCTCCTCTTTTACTTGGACTATTTAGAAACTTTTGCCTGCAGCAATCCGGTTATCAACCCCGCATATGATATTTTTGAACTGAAGAAGTGTCTCAATTTCCTGCTGTCGGAAAGGTTATTATCTGTTCACGACAGGCCAGCCGGTGTTCATAGGAATAATGATTGTCCTGATATCTTTGGTGATCTAACGATTGAAAAATATATTGTATCAGGCCCTTTGGAAATTAATGCAAATAAAATAAATACTTGGCGAGTTGAAATTAGAATATCCAATCGCGGGTATGGCCCGGTTCATAATATTGTCATGACCGATACCATACTATTAGATGATTTGACTTGTTTTAACCCCATAAGCTTTACCAAAGGTACTATATCTCAAAAAGACAATATAATAACCTGGGATATCGGAACCTTAAATTCCAGGAATACAGTGGTATTGCTGGCAGAAATCACCGGCTCTTTTCATAAGAAAAATAATAAAATTCTCAATGTTTCCGATTATCAATATAATACCGTTTCAAATGGCATTAAAAAAGAGTTTACAGATATGGATGAATTATTAATATATGGGGACTATGGTATCCCTGACCCAAAGGATATATCCTTCTTTAACCTCTATATTAATGGGGTATTACAGCCGGAGACTAATTATTCTGTCGAAACCGGGCTTCTAACCCTAACTATAGCTGAACCACCGCAAAAAAATGTGCCCATTATTCTTGAATATTTAGTAATCAAAGGCGATAACAATCAACTGATCAAGGCGGAAACCTATCAGTATAATACTTTGTCAAACGGAGGAAAAACTTATACCGATGCAGATGAATTAACGGTTTACGGAGACCGGGGGATTCTTGACCCTAATCAAACTTCTTATAATAACCTTTTTGTGAATGGTGTCATTCAGCCAAGTGTCAATTATGCCATTGAGCGTGGAATCCTTACATTGACAGTCGCACTTGCTCCAATGGAAGAATCTCCTATTCTGGTAAGATTTGTTTCTCTATATTTATAAAGATATTTATAAAAAAATTAAATTATTATTTAGCCAAATATATACAAATAACATTTCTCAAAAAAATTCATATAATATAGAAGCAGTAAAGCTGCTTCTATAAAAAGCGTTGTTTTTGCACCGTCAATCTTGATATAGGAACATGTTTTTAGTTTTCTATAATATAAATTATATGGCCTTTAAAATATCTTGACAGGAGTTTATTCATGGGAAGTAATACAAAACTGATGAGTATCGTTTTTAATTTAGAAGATCCCATATTTACAAGGGAATATCCATCTGATATTGTCTTGTTTCGAACCTTTACTACACTTCAGACCAATACAACTATATGGACACCCGGAACTAATAAAAGCATTTTCCTCACTGCATTGCAGGTTTCTGCTCCTGCCCCGCTGGTCGTCCAATTAAACAGAGGAAATAATGCTGCCTTTATGTCAATAGCTCTTACCAGTACCCTTGCCACTTATGGTTTAAGCTTTCCCTCACCAATTGAATTTAATCCTGATGAGATAATCTCTATTACAACCAGCACAGCAGGAACAGTCAATATTACCCTTTTAGGCTATGAGTTTTAATGCATTGGCAGGAAATCCAAGGAGAGCTATATAATGAAACATAATATTCAAGTTAAGAACAGCATACGGGCATCAAACCAGCAAATACTATTAGCTATTAAAAAAAGTTCTGATGTCATCAATTATTATAGCTTAGGTATACAACCTTCAAAAACAATTCTCTGGACACCGGAGCCACAAAAAAGTATTTATCTCACCTCTGTTCAAGTATCTGCTCCATTAGCAGTATCAATTTTATTAAGTGATGATGATATCAATTTTTTATCTCTGAAAATAACACAACCTTTTAGTACGGTAAGCCGAGCCTTTCCTTCACCTTTCAAGCTTACAACCGGCAATTCCCTTATGTTGAGTACTTCTGATGAGGAAATATCATGTAATATTTATGGTGCTGCAACCTCTGCTCAAGTTGCCTACAATGGCAGAAGTGATTTCACTAATGTTAATAATGCAATAGGCCTTTCCAACGGGACACTGGCTTCTCTAAGCTCAGCCCTGCTTAACCAAACCAGGGGAAGACTTGTCTTAGGATATAGCATGTTACCAACACAATACCAGTATTTAGAGATTGAACAGGTTATCATAAAATATTATTGCCGCCTTAATCTGACTCTTGCTGTAGGTGTCAGTTCCATGATTCTTTATTGGCGGCCAAATACCCAGGTGGATTGGACTCAATTGCAAGAAATAAGTCTGTCTATCATAGGATCTGCAAATTATTTGACCAACCCGATCCAATATGATATTACAGATACGGTACTGGGAGCCTCTGATCCTTGGGCGGTAATCAATAACTTACAAACATCTTTTGTAGGAACACATACCGGTCTTGGCGTTGGAAATACTGTGCAGTTAGATGCCATAGAAATTCAAATCTGCATGTCAGGCAAGAATCAAATTACGGTTTTCGGATATGAAGCTTAGTTTTACCGCTATACCAGATTCATCGCCAGTGTATTAGCTGCCAGCATACCGCTGTATAAGGATCCCTGCATCCAGCCATGCTTTACAGAAGTATGTTCTCCGGCAAAAAATACACGGTTATTATATTCCGGTTCAAGGATAGTATGGGCGAAATTTATTTTTTGACCGGGAAGATCTACAGAAAATGCTCCTCGAAACCACTGCTGCTGGTTCCAATCTACCATTTTATGATCTTTCACAATTGAATCCAAGAAATTCTCCGGCAGTCCGTGTACCTCTTCCACATTTCTCTTAACCAGCAAGAACTTCCTTCTTTCGCTTTGATTCGCAACTCGTATGGAATCCTGATTTACGTTATAAGAGGAAACCAATACACCCGGTTCTAATGGCGAACAGGAAGAGGTCTCCATACACTGGATATGATCGGAGGGATATATAATGGACTGAATCGGCAGATCAGTAAAAGAAATACCTCCATTCATCCTTCCATATACCGTATTTTCCTCCCAAAAACGCCGGTTACAGAAAAACGCCGCCTTAAAGGAATCCGAGTAAAATAATTCCCGGATAGCCTGCATTTTCTGATTCCTGAAAAATGGTTTAATATCTATTTCCCGTAATGTAGAAAATGGGATGGCACAGATAACATAGTCAAATTCTTCATATATATTTGTCTTACAAGTGCTATTATACCTGAGAATAACTTTACTTTCAGAGGAATTCTGATAAATACCAGTTATATTATGGCCGAAGTTGATCTTAACATTCCCAAGCAAATCCGATGCAATATCATATTCTCTCGGTTCGCGGGAGATAAGCGAATTATAAAAGGCACAGGGGAGGTTGATCATACCTCCGGCTATTCGGTAAGTATTCAGGTAATCCATGGAATATAACTCCTGTAGGGGTTCACCGTAACTGGTATTAAGCAGTCCTCCGGTCAGAGAGTCCGTACTGGCTATTAAATTTATGGCGTCCTGGCTTAAACCGAGCATCTCCAATATCTCTCTTATACTGTTGTTTAAATAGAAGGAATACTCCGGTGAATACGCCGGCAGAATCTGCAGCAATTCTCTCCGGATATCCGGAGGCAGTCTTAGTAAAACAGAATCAAAAGCATAGGCATTTAACTCCGGCCATGGCAAAGACTTTTCATAAGCAGTAAGATTAAATAAGGGATATAAATATTTTGTTATATTCTCCCCGTTCCGATCTCTCCGTATTCTGGTGTTATGAACGTATATAAAATTGTTGGGAAAAGGTGAAGTAATTGAAATGGTATTCAGATGCAGCAAATTTATATAATGCCAGGTTGTACCATGGGACAGGGGAATTCTCATAGGACCAAATTCTCCGTAATACCGCCTGTCCTGATCAAAATAGTAAGTATACACCCTTCCGCCTATGCGGTCTTCCATGGCATCATACAGAGTAATCTCCGCTCCAATCTTTCTTAACTCAAAGGCCGCGGATAAACCTGCCAGACCTGCACCTATTATGCCTATTTTAAGGTTTTTATGTGATCCGGGAGCAGCATAGGAGGTAATATCAGGCGGAGGATTTAATAGTTCAACTACATTTTCAAAGTCTTCCGGCCGGCCGGCGTTTGTAAAAGCATTTCTTAATATTTCATATCTTGTGGAATCACTTGGATTCGTCAGATAATTAGCTGTTTGATCAGACATATAAGAATGCCTTTCATTAATTCTCTTGTTGTAAATGTATTATCTGAACTTTGAAAATATACTTGATGAAAACCAATTTAAAGGAAATTCAGTTACTTAAACTTAAAAATTACTGTGAACGTAACTTAAATCATATATAGTCAAAAATACGTCGCTCTTATATAGAAACAGGATTTTAAAGAAAGGCCGCTGAGATGAAATAATTCATGATTTATAAGGCTTTTTCTTTCTCATAACAGAACCGATCAAAACCGATCAAATTTCCCGTTCTATTAATTCTAACGCTTCTACCCAATCAATTTCAGGATTTTATCCAGGCAATATTCTTTTACAACTCGTTCGGCCAGCTGCTTATAACGCTATAATCCCCAAACAAAAATATCCTGCCATTGCATCCATAATATCATATTGTTTTGTATAGAAAAGAGTTCTCATTTATTTCAGCAAGCAAATGATATCCGCCTATGCAATACCTTCATTGTCCGCTGCGATTTAATAAGAACCCTTTGCCGCGCTGACGTGGATTTTCGCGGCCTTCAAGTTTTTTTCTCATCCAGCCAACAATCAAAGTCGCTGTATGCTTATCTATCCTTCTACCAAACAATTTTATTAAATGGTATAAATGGTGAAAAAAGGTTTTCATATAGCTAGCATAGAGATAAGCCATTAGACATTTGCATCTGTTGCAAAGGCCTCTGAACCCATTGGTGAAATTGTAACATAAAGGCGCAAAACATCTTCGCCGGTATTGATAACCTGCAAGCTTTCCTGCCCATCAACCTGCATTAACTCGCCCGCTTGCAACGAGGTTTCATTGCCGTCCGTGACAACCTTGGCATTCCCCTCCATGACCTGCAGAAAAAGGGTTGATTCCAGATGTGTGTGTCCCGGCAGTATTTCCCCTTTTGCAATGTTCAGAACAAAGGCAATTACATTATCGCTTTTGAAAATCATCCGCTTGGCGATTTTCCCCTGAGGCTCATGAAAATAATCATTAAAAATAAACTTGTTCATAAATAAATCCTTCTTTCATTTAATCTTAAACTTTAATATGCCCCAATTGGGGCATATAATAACTAATTTCTTTTCTACAAAATGTTCAAATATTTGGAAGAAAATAACCAAAACAAATCACAATAAAAAAGTAGTTCAAGGTTACACATGAAAATCCACCATGGATGATAAGAACAAATTTGTTAAACTGATTGATAAGCGGTATCATCAATTGGAATCTGTTGTCTATCGGTCATGACAACTATTCTCTCATATTCATCTATTATTTCTAATACGTTCAGCTCCGCTCCCTTATGGGAAGGACGTAAAATCGTCTCTATATATGCCAGCAGCAGTTATATACTGCATAATGAAATTATGTCATTGATACCTTCATTTTTTTAATAACATCTTCCAATGATTCCATCAAAACCTTTGCCTTCTCAAATTCATTCATTCGAAGCATATTTTGAATTCTGGTTTCTGTCTCTTTTTTCTCCTGCTCCAACAGCAAATAATCTTTGTCAAAATGATTGGCATAAATCATCTGCCGGAATTTACGGATGCTCATTCTGCGTACAGTATTATTTTCTACCAAAAGTACATAATCCATGCAATTAGCCACGGTATAATAATCATGGGACACCATAAGAATCGCTCCTTTATACTCTGAAATTGCCTGTTCCAATGCAATTTGCGCATAAACATCCAAATGCCCTGTCGGTTCATCCAGCAGCAGGAAGTTGGCTTTTTCTAATGAGAGCACCGCTAATTGAAATAAATCTTTTTCTCCGCCGGATAATTCCCTCACTCTCTGACCAAGAATTTCTCCTTCAAAACCATATTTTTTCAAATAGTTCTCTATATCATTTTCTCTGACAAACCCTTTTTCTTCGAAGATTTCAAGCAACGTTTTCTCATCGTCATATAATGAACCCGTAATCTGAGAAAATATGCTGACCTTTGCATCTTCACTAATCCTGATTGTGTCTTTCTTATTTTCAAAGATATCATATAGCATTGTTGTTTTTCCTGTTCCATTACTTCCCACAATTGCTATATGCTCTCCATATTTCATTTCAAAATTCACATGCTCTAAAAGCTGCTCATCAAATGCAACACTATACTCCGTCAGCTCCAGAATATTTTCATCGGACACTTCGTCTTCATTTTCCAATTCAAAACAAATCTCCGGCTGTTTGATATCCACAAATGGCGCCTTTGTTTTCCTTGCTTTCAGCCGGTCCACCAAAGTCTGTCTTGCATGTACGGCTCTTCCAAGGGATGCGTTATCCATTGCCGACGCTTTCGCTCTGGATCTTTCCAGGATTTTACTCTGACGGTCAATCTCTTGCTGTTCTGTGGCAGCTGCTTCCTGTTTATCAATCTTCGTAGCAAGAAGTTCATACGTATATTCTGTATAGGTACCGTCAAATTCCTGAACATCCATATTTTCCATGTGAAGTATCTTATTAAAGCAATGGTTTAACAAATACCGGTTATGCGTGATAATAAGAAGCGTTCCTTTGTGGGTATTAATCAGATCTCTTAACGCATTCAGATATTTAAAGTCCAAAAACACATCCGGTTCATCCATAATAAGGAACCCCGGACTCAACAGCATCTCTTTGATTACCTGCACGAGCTTAAACTCTCCTCCGCTCAGACTGCTGATTTTCTGTTCCTCTAACTTTTGCAGATTAGCTAATTTTAATCGCTTCTTAATATTGACTTCATAAGAATCTCCATCAATCGCATTCCATTCATCCAGTTCTTTTTGATACTCCTCGAAGACTTTTTCCAAATCTGCAGCAGCTTCCATTTCCTTATAAAAAACAGATATTTTCTGCTCATGCTTTACAAACTCATCGCTGATATACTGAAACACGGTCATATCTTCTTTGGGATCTAATTGGGAAAATTGACTGACATATCCGATTCTGCTTGTGTTTCCAATTACTATTTTCCCATCATACAGATACTCTTCGGGGTGTATCAGTAAATTGAGCAACGTACTTTTTCCTGTACCATTTGTACCAATCAATGCGCAATGTACATTATCTTCTATTGTAAATGAAACTTTTTTATATAAATCCTTTTGTGGATATGAGTAGGATAAGTTTTGAACCTTAATCATAATGACCTCCTATGGCATTTATTTTCAATATAATTTTATATGAGTCTTTCAAATAAAAGCAAAGAATAACCGAACAAATCACCGGCAATGCCACTATCCCGGCTCCCCAACTCTCCCTACTGGTTCCGGCAATAATTCCCGCAATCAAAGATTCGATGGCAACAAGAATAAACCCGCTTCGTGTACTCTCATCTCTATATCTGTAATCTCCTTATCAGATCCATTTTCTCGCTTTTTAGAATACCATCTTTTAAAAATAACATCAAATCAATATCTTATTCTTTGTTTTACATAATTGTATTTTGAAAATTTTCTTCCATATCTTCTTTTCGATTCTTACTCAAAATCAGAGAAATAACCCTCCGGTCAAATGCATGGAGCAATGCTGCCAATAAAATGGATAATGCATATACCGCTATTATGTAAATAAAATCATCTTTAATCCTGATCTGGTCTCTTAGATATATAATAAATACGTTTTGGATAATATAAAGTTCAAGTGTAATTTCTCCCAAGAGAGAAAGTATCTTGTTTTTAAATTGAAGTTTCATCGTAATTAAGAATAATGTAAGGACCATAACAATAATCATCGGAAGCTGGCAGGATAATGTCTGTATTTTTTCCAAATATCCGGGATGTCCGTCCCATTCTGCCCAATAACCTTTCGTTCTTAACATATTCAATGTCAATACATATAAAACTCCGCTTCCTATCAAGCCTGCAGGAAGGCATATCCAATAAGCTTTTTTAATACTTGTAATCAGTACATCATAATATCTGGCAAATGTCATCCCGATAAGAAATACAAAAGTACTGTTATACCACCACTCGCCTCTTAGCCATGCGCCGCCGCTTTTGGTCTGAACATCATGTCCAAGAAAGAAACTCAGCGTCATAAACGCAATAATAAATACTCCCATAGAAATATAAGCTGCCTTTTCATTTTTCAGAATTTTAAACAAAACATAGAATACAATGTATAAAATAAAGATTTCCACAACAAACCAGAGCTGCGTATTTAATAAAACCCATCCCGTTAAAGCACTGATTAATTCTGTTCCTGTAAATGTGTCTCCAAATAACATAGCTGTCAGTACAAAAATTGTATTTCCCACATAGAAAGGCACTAAAATTGTGGACAGCCTTTTACGAAGAAAACCTTTTAAATAATCCGGTTTTCTTTTCAGACTCGTATACACTCCATAGCCCGAACAGAAGAAAAACATTCCGACAAAAAAGACGCCCACATCGCACATTATATTCAATATTCCCTTGTCAAATCTGCCATATTGGGTAATCGTCTGCGATAAATGATGCAGGATAATACCAACAGCGCAAAAGCCTTGCAGTCCTTTCATAACAGACAGCGAAAATGCATCCTCATGAAATTCCCCTTTTCTTTTTCCTTTTGCTCCGGCAAATAATACTGCCAAAAGCACAAATATAAATATTCCAAGCGGCATCTATATTTCCTCCTTCTGTTTTTTCACAAATTCAGTATTGCGGATACGACCGGCAATAATAATCGCCATGACGAAAATAATAAATAGAAACGGCGGTCAGCGGTCTTGTTCTGTTATCTTCCCACTCATGCTCCGGCTGGGTATGAGGGACAAAAAATATTTTTAACAATGATTTTCAATATTCCATAATCCTTAGGCGGCTTGCGTAACGCCTTTCTTATGCTTATTGATATAAAGAACCGCGATTAATGCAAAAGCAAAAAATTGCGCGATCAATGTTCTTGCGATCATCATCTCATCTATTCCCGAATCGGTTGAAATATGAAGCAGATTGATAACGGCATTGTTGAAGAAGTGATCGGCCAGACCAATCCAAATAACGCCTGACATTTCAAACAGCATTCCCCACATCAGGGCGATGCTGCCGGAAAGAAAAATATAACCAACACTATATAGAACCATAGTTTGGAAAGTCATCGTTCCGTCAAGCCAGCTCCTTATTGGCATCACGATATGCCATATCCCAAAAAGTAAAGCTGCAGCTGCGTTACTAATGGCGAAACTATACTTCCTTTGAGCAAGCTTGATAAATAAACCGCGGAAAATACCTTCCTCCATAACAGCATTGATTAAGTTAAAAATACAGAACAGTATAATACAATATGCCGGCAATGTTGTATTAACACCGGTAACCGAAAAGCTGCTGAGAAAAAAGGAAAAGGAAGGATTTGCGCCCTGAGCCGAAAGTATGACGTACTCCACTCCATATCCGATTATGAAACGAACTATACCTAACCCTAGCCCCAATAAGATAGGTATGTAAAGTCTTTTAAAATCAAAGCCTATCTCTTTCCAGGTCAAATGAATTAACCGCAATACAATGGCCAAGGCTAGTATTCCGCTCAGTTTATGTACAAAATTTTCATTCAGAATGGTCTCATCAAACCGAAGCTGTAAAGCCTCAAAAAAGCGTATCACAAAGCAAAAAATAAAGGTTGCCATAATTATCACTTCAGGCTTGCGGTTCTTTTTCGTTTTCATATTTACATTCATTCCTTCCGCTTTGCCCAAAGGACAAAACATCATGAAAACCATTGATTGTCTTGGGCTCTTTTTACAACTTTGTATAGAGAACCCGATATACTGACCTCCATAATAAATTGTATATTATTATACACTCAACATGCCCAGTTACTGTAATTTTGATATTTTTCTTCGGCCTATCATGATGAGACAAACTACGTAAATAAATAACTTGTCATAGACAAGGAACCCATCATGCAGCTATTGTTGTATGTAAATATCTGCTCCTCTTCATCGGAGGCACCAAGTATGTATAAAATAGGGTTAAAATGATCCGGCATAGGTACGGCTAATTTTGCTGTTTCTCCCAAGCTCAGATAATTAATGACATTTTCATGATTTCCATTTTCAATATTTTTTTTAATAAAATCATCAAACTCATATGCCCAATCAAAACCTTTGTCCTTTATTCCCCAATCAACCATTCCCAGGTTGTGAACAATATTTCCGGTACCGAACAAAAGGACTCCTTGATTCCTCAAGGATTTTAACTCTTTGCCTATCTGATAATGAACCTCCGGCGGCGCAGAGGCATCTATACTAATCTGGAAAACGGGAATATCCCTTTCGGGGTACATATGGACCAGAACAGACCATGTACCATGGTCAATACCCCAGGAATTATCGAATACACTTTGTTTACTGATCAAGTTTTTTGCATTACCCGCAAGTTTCGGATTACCGGGAGCATTATATAAAATCTCATATAACTCTTTAGGAAATCCATACATATCATAAATGGTTTTTGGATTTTCCTCATTCATAATCTTTGTACCTTTCGTATACCAATGAGCTGAGATTGATACTATCGACTCCGGCTTAGGTATTTTCTTCGCCATTTCCCTCCAGTTTCTCGTATAAGGATTATCTTGTATTGCGTTCATAGGCGAACCATGGCCTACAAACATCATCGGCATTTTAGACATATTATCAACTCCCTTTAATTTTATATGAATCAGTTAATATTTAATTTTGTGAATATACTATACTTTTCTTATCAGATACAGAAAAAACATTTTCAACTTAATTACCATCAAACAAGTTAATCCTTGCAAACTTACTGTAACTGCTCGTAATTAAACGTTAATCTCTAACTAAATACTCATTTCTAATCATATAAATCACCCCAAGCTTTTCTGTTATGATTGTATTTCATGTTTTTTTTTACTGAGAAGTAATTTCGGTATCATTTTGTAGTTTACATCAGGATCACGTGCTCCACTTGTGCTGTTGATGTAATAATGATGTCTGTCAAACCCACTACGCCCTTGGCGACAGGTTATATTTTTAATAATTCAGACGTTTATCCCTTATTTTTAATAAAATTAATTATGCTAATTATAACATGACAATGCCTGTTTATCGATATGTTATTTAATAAAATAAAAACTGCTAAGACTAAAATTCTCAGTATATAGAGAGCTTTAGACTTAGCAGTTTCCTATGGAAGACATATTCTATATTCCTTCTTTTCTAACTTGATTTTCAAAGCCATTTTCTTTGTACCAGGCAACAACAGACGGAAAATCTATTTTTGAATTATCGTTCCTGTATATTTTCCTGAACGTGAAGAACAGCTCAATGTCATAAAGAAGATAATCCGTTGCACCTCTTATCAGGAGCATTTACGGAAATGGACACAGTATGAAGAAAATGCACTAATAAAAGAATAGTATTTTATAAAAATATAATGTAAACTGAACTTAAATTAGGAAACCGTATGAGAATTAAAGAATGAGCGGAAAGTTGGTTTGCTAAAAAGTTCTTCGGAATATAATGTGAATATTAAAAGCAATACAAATAGTAAATAAAAACATTAGTTTATATTATTAGGGGTTATCGGATGAAAAAAAAGTTTCTTTCTTTCAAACACAACTTTTTCGGCAGTCATCTGGAGTTCCGCGTCCGGCTGTTCAACATATTGGCTATGGGCGGAACACTGAGCAGCCTGCTGATCGGCGTAATCGCCATTTTTAACAACAGCGGCATTTTTAACGTTGTCACTAACTTTGTCACCGCAGCGATCTCTTTCGCCATACTGATGTATTCACAGTGGACGGGGCGATATAAAATTTGCTACTTATTTACGATTATCGGCATATTTATCATTTTATTCCCCATTTTGTTCTTTTCGTCAGGCGGTTATCACGGCGGTATGCCTACCTTCTTCGTGTTTGCGGTAGTTTTCACCATTTTCATGCTTGAAAGAAAAACCGTGATTTTCTTTTCCATTTTCGAGATACTGCTTTATGTAGCGCTCTGCATAATTGCCTATTTCCACCCTGAGACGGTGAACCAATTCGCGCAGGAGCAAGAAATCTTGACGGACATTATTATGTGCACCGTAATAGTAAGTTCGGTGCTTGGCGTGTGCCTATACTTGCACTTTCGGCTTTATAACGATCAGCAAAAGAAATTGGAAACCGCGCGGGCGGACGCCCTTGCTGCGAGCGATGCGAAAAGTCGTTTCCTCGCCAATATGAGCCACGAAATCAGGACGCCTATAGCAATTATGCTTGGAATGAACGAAGTCATTATGCGTGAAACCAATTCCGAACAGATCAATATCTACGGACAAAGCGTTGAGAACGCAGGGCAGCAGCTTCTGGCACTCATCGACAACATTCTGGACGTGTCCGCCATCGAAAAAGGCAAGCTCAAAATAATGGAGGAACGCTACGAGACCGCCGAACTGATTTCTTCGTTATCCGTCGCAGGGGAAAACCTTGCCCGCAGGCGGAATTTGCTCTTCAAGGTCGAGGTTGACGGAACAATGTCACGCGTTCTGAAGGGCGACATGCCGCATGTACGGCAGATTGTTTCCAACTTCCTGAGCAACGCAGCAAAATATACAGAGCAAGGCGGCATCATGCTCTCCTTTTCTGAGCTTCCGACGCAAAACAAGGACGAAATAATGCTGCGAATCGCCGTTTCCGACACAGGTGTCGGAATCAAAGCGGAAAGCATCCCGTTCCTCTTTGACTCTTTCACACGGGGAGACACGCAGGGACGCTATATCGAGGGCAGCGGTTTGGGGCTTGCCATCGCCAAAGAGTACGCCGAGTGTATGGGAGGGCGCATTCAGGTGGAGAGCGAAGTCGGGTGTGGCAGCGTATTCACGCTTGAACTTTCACAAAAGGTAAGCGATCCCCAGCCCATCGGCGATTGGAAGCAAACTGCCGGGTCAGCTCATTTTGGACCAGGCAGGGACAGCTTCACTGCGCCGGATTGCGGCGTTTTAATTGTAGACGATAACAGCGAGAACTTACTGCTCATCAAATCCCTGCTCGCCCGGACGCATATGCGGACGGATACCGCCATGAACGGCATGGAATGTTTAGAGTTAGCCTCCAAACGCCGCTACGACGTGATCCTGATGGATTACATGATGCCCGGCATGGACGGCGAGGAAACCCTGCGCCGCCTGAAAGAATCTCCCGGCTTCGACACGCCGGTTATCGCGCTGACAGCAAACGTGGTGGCAGGCGTTCGTGAGAAGCTCCTTGATGCGGGTTTCTGCCAGTACCTCTCCAAACCCGTAAGGTGGCGCGACTTGGATGCAGCACTGCTTAATTTATTGCCTAAAGAGCGTGTTATTATCGGCGGATCGGTTCCGACGGAAGAGATACCCGCCGAAACGAAAGACGAACTGGCACGGGAGTTGTCAATGTATGGCATCATCTTAGAGGATGGACTGTGTTATGTGGGCGGTGACGTTGCTAAGTATGGCAGCTCGGCGTCTATCTTTACCGGGAATTATGATACAGCTGCGGGCACAATCCGCAATCTTGCCGGGGAGAACAACTGGGCAAATATGAAATTCTGCGTCCATTCCCTCAAAGGCAACGCACGGAACCTCGGCGCGAACGCGCTCTCGGAAACCGCCGCTAAAATAGAGCGGCTGTGTGAAACGGGCGACGGCGTGTATATATCCGCTTCCCTGCCCGCGCTGTACCTCGAATGGGAGCGGGCAAATGATGGCTTGACAAAGTTCACAATAAAGCTGAAAAGAGCATTTCCGGAGCCGGAAAGGGAATATCCCCCTGTACCAGATTTTGACGAACTGCTTCAAATGCTCCGATTCAACCAGTATCAAAATGCGATGAACGCTCTCTCCATTTTGATTGAGGCTGACAACGTTCCCGAAAGAGTGGAAAAGCTTTGCGAAATCCGGCATAAAACCGACGAATTGAAATTCAGGGAAGCGGAGTGTCTGATGGCCGCTCTGATGGAAAGCGAGGCTGACGAAAATGGTAGTTAAAGACACTGTTCTGCTTGTGGACGACTCGCCGGAGTTTTTGAAAACGGTGAACGATGCCCTGCGGAAGGATTACACGGTCAGCTTCGCGGCATCCGGCATGGAAGCGATAGAACTTGCAGCCGCGGGCTATGTGCCGGATATCATTCTGCTGGACGTGGCCATGCCGGATATGGACGGCTACGAAACCCTTGAAAAGCTGCGTGAAATTGAAGATATGCAGGACGTTCCCGTCGTGTTTCTCACCTCTATGTCATCGCCCGAATCCGAGCTTCGGGGGATTGAATCCGGAGCGACGGACTACATAAAAAAGCCCTTTACGCGGAAACTCCTGCTGGCGCGGATCAGGCGGCATTTGGAAAACGGCAGGCGGCTCCGACAGCTTTCCATGATGGAGAAAGATAAACAGGAAACCGGAATCGATGAGGAAAAATTCAGGCAGATCGCTGCCGGCCTATCTGAAACCGAACAAAAGGTGCTGCGCCTGCTTATCCTCGGCTATTCCAACCGGGAAATCGGCGAGGCGCTTCATTACTCTTACGATTATGTCAAGCGGGTCGTCAGCGTTATCTACGAGAAGAATTTCGTCGGTACACGCGGCGAACTGAAAAAACTGCTCAGGTAGCTTGCGGCCAAAAGCCGGGACGGGAATAAACCCCGCCCCGGCTTTTTTGTGGAAATGAAAGAGGTCACTTTTAGTGACTTTCTTTTTGCAAATGGATTCATATAATGCTTATATGGATAAACAGCGGCACTGCTCTTAGCAGAAAAATAAGCCAATTCGAAATAATCACAGGAGTAAAAGGCGCTGGCAGCAATGCCGTTAAGAAAAACGCCGCCGACATGGCGGCATAGGAATGAGGAGGAAAACTATGTATTCTAAAAAGACGATTCAACTACTGACACTTACCCTAGGCCTGGCCCTGTCGTTGATGATCGGAGCCTGCGGCTCATCATCCGGCACTGCTGCATCAAGCCCGGCGGAGACAGCAAGTGGGGAAACGCTGGCTGAGGAGGTTGCATCAAACTCGGTAGGGACAGTTTCTACTGTACTTGATCAATATTATGCAAACGATAAGTTCATGATTGAGATGCTTGTCAATGATGACATTATCATAGAAGAGCAAGATTCGAGCCTGATGTTCTCCACGCCGGAACAGCACGCTGGGATAGTAATTTCAATTATACCTGGCATACAGAATTTATCTGCGGCGGGAGAGCTTGCAAAAAATACGGTGACGAGTGCGCTCGAAGGCGTTACGACCGGTGAAATCGAAGATGCAACTTTGTTCGGCGCACGTGCGAAGCTCATTGAATACGCCGTTGACAACGACGAAGAACCCTTCCGGGGCATTCAGGCTGCTGCTATTATTAACCAATCATGCTATTTCATGAACTTCATGATCTATGACGATACCTCGGAAGCGGAAAGCAAACTGATGGTGGATATGTTTTCCGGAATGAATGTGCTGACACCGGAGAGTGTCGATCAAAACACGCAAACAGCAGTCTATACATCAAAGTACGAAACCGAGCTCAAAACAGAGGCGGTAAAACCTGCCAAAAACACGAAAACCAAGACTGTCACGGAGTGGGTATATCTGCCATACGAGTTTTACAGTTGGTGGGGCTACTCCAGCGATTATTACGACGGCTTCCCATCTTACTATTTCCAGCCGGATTGGGATTATTACAGCGACCCCGGGGACTATTGGTCATGGGGCTGGGGTGACGACTATGACTGGGGCTTTTATGATTCGTACGGCGATTTCTACGACTGGGACACATATCAGGAATATCAGGACTATTATGACGACTGGGACGGTGGCGGCGGATATGGCGATGACTACGCGGAATACTACGATTGGGCTCTTGAACCCGATTATTATGATGGGTATGACCCATACAGCGATCCCGGTGACTATTATGACGACGGATATAGCGATCCCGGTGACTATTATGACGACGGATATGATGAATGGTATGATGAGGGTGCCTGGAACGACAACGAATACTATGAAGACAACGATTATGACTGGTAATAAGACGATATATAAGTGCGGAAGGGGAAGTGTAGGAGATGGCCGGGCTTTCGGATGAGAAGCTTGTGAAAAAACTAGGCTCCCTGAAAAAACGGGCATAGGTTAAGAATCTCATTATTCAGCTTGACATGATTTACGGCTTCGTACTTGCCGCAGTTTTCACCATGTAAGAAAATATAAGGAGGCATTCCGCGAGCGCAGGTTACGCTCCGGATGCCTCTTCCTGCGTCCGGAAAGGCTCCTTCTTTTATACTAAATAGTACGATAACTTTCTAATCTCTACGAGCCGAAATAGCACCTTTACGCAGCATTTATTCTCAATTGCATTAAAAGCATTAGCTTGCATGTCCGTAAACTCTATTAACTTACACTGCTCTGATAATAACGATGTTTTGAAATATCCGGATCAGTAAACAAACCATAATCTAACATTTTGTTAGATTGTGTCTTTGCAGGACAGGTAAGATGAGATCCTTTTACAAGGCATCTCAAATGGTAACCTCTGACAGAAGCATTCTCATTGAAACCAAATCTTCTAATAGGTTGCTTTCTCTGTCACATCTTCTCTATCCACGTTCATTTCGATATCAATTCTCTCAACGTCCTTTTTACGGGTTAAAAGCGCAACCGTCTCGACGTGCACCGTCCCCCCAAACTGATCCACCGCTCTCCCCCTCACAATTTCATACCCACCATCACACAGCACCTTCAAGTCCCTAGCCAGCGTGGCGGAGTCGCAGCTCACATAGACGATGCGTTCCGGCTGCATCTTGAGCATTGTATCGAGGCAGGCCTGGTCACAGCCCTTTCTTGGAGGGTCAACAACGATGACATCCGCATGGATGCCTTCCTGCTCATACTTCTCGGGAAGTACCTCTTCCGCTTTGCCTGCAAAGAATTCCACATTTGTGATTTTGTTGAATTCGGCATTCTTTCTGGCATCTTCGATTGCCTGAGGCACTATTTCTACTCCGTAAACCCGCTTTGCCCTTCCAGCGAGGAATAGTGAAATCGTTCCGATGCCGCAGTATAAATCACAAACTGTCTCCTGACCGGTAAGACCCGCATATTCCAAGGCAAGACTATAAAGTTTCTCGGTCTGTACAGGATTTACCTGATAGAAGGATAACGGCGATATATGAAAAGAAATCCCTTTATCCGCCAGAGAGAAATCCGAGGTATTCCTTACATGAATTGTGTCGGTTATCGTGTCCTCCCCCCATATGGTGCGCACTTCTTTTCCCATAATCACGTTAGTACGCTCCGTATTGATGCTTACTGACACACTTGTCATTCCCGGCGTCTCTTGCAAAAGCCCGATCAGCTTCTCCTGCGCGGGAAGCGCTTTGAAAGTATTGACTACAAGGCACACCATGATTTCACCGCTTGTAAATCCCTTGCGTATCAAAATGTGCCTTACGATTCCCTTCCCTGTCTTCTCGTCATAAGCTGTTACGCCGTTTTCCTTCATATAGAGAAGAACTGCCTCTAAAATTTTCTGATTTTCCTTCACCCCGAGAGCACAGTCGGTATTGGCAATAATATCATGGGTCCTTCCTGCATAGAATCCTGTGATCAAGTTTCCGTCTTTATCTGTCCCTACCGGAAACTGTGCCTTATTTCGGTAATGATACGGATTCTCCATCCCGACGACAGGCTCCATGACACGGTCTATAAATTCCTTGTCAAAGCCGCCGATCCTTATAAGATTATTTCGCACCTTGTTCTGCTTATATTTAAGCTGAGCTTCATAGCTCATGGCCTGAAGCTGACAGCCGCCGCACTGCTTATGGTATTTGCAGACCGGCGTGGTACGAAGGGCAGAAGGCTCCATTATCTTCTCCAGCCTGGCATACGCATAGTTTTTCTTCGCTTTCATAATCTTACAGGTCACCACATCTCCGATAACCGCATCCTTTATAAAAAGGGTATAGCCGTCAATCTTACCTATACCCTCTCCGTCGCTGCCCATATCTTCAATTGTCACCGTAAGAATGTCATTCTTTTTATATTCCATTCCATTCTCCATATCCGGTTCTCGCTGTCCTTATTCCAGCCTGGTTCCTCTTAAATTGGATTCGAACAGCCGGTTATAACCTAGCCATCCTGTTTCGGCAGTGCCGTTTAGAATCTCCGTGAAGGTCTGTATTTTAGCGTCCGTATTGTCCGCAAAGTTCAAAGCCACCGCCTCGATAATTGCAGGCTTCTTCGGGGAACCGAATTCATATTCTCCGTGATGGGCCAAAATACAATGCTTTAGTTCTGCAGCCAGAAGTGCGGGGAATCCATCTATCTTTCTTATTTTTTCTCCGACCATTTCCGTTCCCATAACAATATGTCCGAGAAATTGTCCGTCCTCTGTGTAATCATTTTCAGGAAAAAGAGACAGCTCCTTCGTTTTCCCAATATCATGGCAGATAGCTGCGCTGATGAGCAAGTCCTTCTTCAAAAGAGGATACGCCGTGCAATAATAATCACACAACTTGGTCACTCCAAGCGTATGCTCGAGCAAACCTCCTACAAAGCCGTGATGCACTGTTTTTGCCGCCGAAGACTGCTTGAAGGCCTTAATGAAATCCGTATCATCCACGAAAAACGCTTCCATCAGCCTTTTTAAATACTTATTTTCAATGGCATTTATGTACCCCAAAAGCTCTCTGTACATTTCCTCAATGTTCTTACTGCTTACCGGAAGGTAATCCGCGGGATCGAATTCACCTTCCTGACACTTTCTGATGCGCTTCACATTGACCTGCAAAGCCCCCTGAAAGCTCGTTACATCTCCGTACACCTCGATATAATCCAGCGTATCGAAGTCACCGATTCCCGGATTGTTAGGGTCCCATATTTTGGCATCCACCGTACCCGTTTTATCCTGCAAAATCACATTATCATAGGACTTTCCGTTCTTCGTAACCGCGGACTGCCTGAATTTGCATAAATAAATGTCAAATATTCTGTCGCCCTCATTATAATCTTTTAAATATTTCATATGAATTTCCCATTCCTTTATTTATTCTAATTTTCCTAACGTTACATCTACTTCCATCTGCATATATTCCTCCGGTCCCTGCCTCATCAAAGTGATAGCAGCGCTTTCATTCGGCTGCAATTCGATCATTGCTCCCACCAGGTCTCCATAGGTTTTAATTTCTTTTTCTCCTATTGCCGTTATAATATCGCCGCTCTGTATCCCCGCTGCCATAGCAGGAGAATCCAGCTCTATTTCCGTAATATAAGCTCCGTACGGTACGCCCAGCCTTTCGTTAGCGTCGATTGTCACGTCGGTGCCGTAGGTTCCGAGATATGCCTGCTCTTTCTCGTTGCTCATTTTTTCTATTTTTCTGCGAAGCTCTGTAATGCCTATGGCCGACACGAGGTTCTGCATATCCTCGCTGTTGTAAGTGTTGTCGATGATTCCTAACACCTGTCCGCTTAAGTTAACGAGTACGCCGGAAGCCTCCCGGCTCCCGTAAATATCCGTTGTTATCACTTTATAACAAGAATCTATCATATTCAGAGTCGTATTATTGGAGGTAACAATTCCATAACAAATAGAATCGCTTGTTCCCAAAGGACTTCCTACCGCAATCACCGGCCTTCCGACGATGGCGCTGTTACTGGAGCTCCCCGTCAGATCGGCAAGAACGATACCCTCCAGCGTCTCCTTATCCACATCGCTTTCCGCTACAGAAATGACCGCCAGCTTCGTATTGCTGTCCTTCAGTTTAAGCTGTGCCTGAACCTGTTCTCCGCTGCCGAAGGTGACCATAATCGTCTCCGCATCCTCCAGCTTCCCATAATTGACAAGGATAAATATTTCCTTTCCCTGATCCGCCACGATGATGCCCGATGTCTGGTCTTTGCTCTCATATGGATCACCCCACCAGTCGAGATTGGATACGGAGCCGGTAACGGTGACGACAGACTTCGCTGCCTCTTTCGCCGCTGTTGCCAAATCGCTGTACATAGCAAGATAATCATCCACATCCAGGCTGATGTTGTCCAGAACCTGAGCAATCTGTTCATCCTGAAGCTTTACTTCCGCGGGCGATTCTTCCTGTACCATCTCGGAATCGTCTACGATCATATCCTCCGGGAGCATCTCCTCCGTTTCCGCCGGAAGCTCGATCGGTGCCGGCTCTTCCTCCGGATAAAGCCAATTGCTGAGTACCGGCTCCAGTATCAAGAAGGTAAGGCAGGCTACCAGCGCAAATATCACCGCCATCGCCGCCGTTATCACTGTTCTGCGAAGAAGCTTTTTTTTATCGATCGGCCTCTGCTTTATCTTTTCCGTTATAAAATCGGAATCTGGCGTATTTACGTCATTTTCCTGTCTTGTCTCTTTATTTTGTTCCATTTCAGTAATCATACCTTTCCATTTTCATGTGCAGGTTATCGTAACATCCATAAGTATATCTTGTTTTTAAGTTAAAGTAAAGTTACTGTTCACACAGCGGCTTAGCACTGTTACAGTTCAGCCCTCGGCTAAACTGCAACATATATGCACACAAAATGCGATAAAACTGCATTTTGGCGCTTGCAGCCCTCGCAAAATTGCATAGAGATGCAATTTTGGCTTCGCGGTATTGGAGGCTGAACTGTTACTTAGCACTTGCTGCTAAACTGCGTAAGAACGTGACACAAGAGATGATTTCTGCTTCGCGCAGCGAATTTAAATGCAGAAATCATGGGTTGCTGTGAACGGAGTGAACAGTAACAATAAATCTTTGCCAAACTCCCCGCTTCGCCGATAGTAATTTTCTCTCTCCTATGATATACTAGATAAAAATCTCTTCTTCGGCTTTTTAACTCCGGACGCCGCCAAATACAGTAAAATAACTCCATCCATTCTTTATGTAATAGGTGTACCTTCCTACTTACATAAAATAAATATTATCAATCAGGAAAAAGAAAAGGATCATATGAACGAGAAAGTATTACGAACATTAGAATATAACAAAATCATAGGCATGCTGGAGGAAAAGGCTTCCTCCGATTTGGGGCGCAGGCTGTGCCGTGATTTACAGCCCCTTACTGATTTAGATGCGATTAACGAAGCGCAGAGGCAGACCTCAGACGCCCTTTCCCGCTTATTTAAGAAAGGCTCTACCTCCTTTGGAGGCAATAAGGATCTGGGCTATACTCTGAAATCTCTCGGCATCGGAAGTTCCTTATCCACTGCCGAATTATTGAAAATTGCCGGCTTGCTGGAAAACGTCAACCGCATTAAAGCCTACGGGCGAAGCGAACGGGATGATGACTTCAAAGATTCTCTGGACGAGTTTTTTGAAGGCTTGGAGCCTTTGACTCCTCTTGCAAACGAGATCCGCCGCTGTATTCTTTCGGAAGAAGAAATCAGCGATGATGCCAGCTCTACCTTAAAGCACATCCGAAGAAGCATGATGCTTACCGGAGATAAAATCCATTCCCAGCTTAATGCTATGGTAAACGGTTCTTACCGTACTTACCTTCAGGACGCGGTAATCACGATGCGTAACAACCGTTATTGTATTCCTGTCAAGGTGGAACACAAGGGGCAGGTCCCCGGTATGATTCACGATCAGTCCTCTACCGGCTCCACTTTATTTATCGAACCGGCCGCCATTGTAAGCTTGAATAACCAGTTAAAGGAGCTGGAGCTGAAGGAACAGGAGGAAATCGAGATCATTCTGGCAAACCTGAGCGTTCAAGCCTCCGAGCATATCGAAGCGCTCTCTCAGAATCAGAGAATCATGACCACTCTCGATTTTATCTTTGCAAAGGCATCTCTCGCTATGGAGCAGAACGCTACCGTTCCCATATTTAATAACAATCGTTATATAAATATTCGCAAAGGCCGGCATCCCCTTCTGGATAAGAAAAAGGTGGTTCCTATCGATATTTATCTCGGCAAGGATTTCGATCTGCTTATTATTACCGGGCCGAACACCGGCGGCAAGACCGTTTCTCTAAAAACTGTCGGACTCTTTACCTTAATGGGACAGGCCGGACTTCACATACCTGCCTTGGATCGTTCGGAGCTTTCTATTTTTACGGAGGTCTATGCGGATATCGGAGATGAGCAGAGCATCGAACAGAACTTGAGTACCTTTTCCTCTCATATGACGAGTATCGTCTCTATACTGAAAAATGCGGATGAGAATTCCCTCTGCCTGTTCGACGAGCTCGGCGCGGGAACGGACCCTACCGAAGGCGCGGCCCTTGCCATCGCCATATTGGACCATCTTCATAAGAAGCAGATACGCACCATGGCCACCACTCATTACAGCGAAATAAAAGTATACGCACTTTCTACCCCGAACGTGGAAAATGCCTGCTGCGAATTCGATATCAATACGCTGCAGCCCACTTACCGTTTATTGATCGGCATCCCGGGCAAAAGCAACGCCTTTGCCATTTCCTCAAAGCTGGGGCTTCCCGACTATATTATCGACGCAGCCAGAGAGCAGATCAGTCAGGAAAAGGAAAGCTTCGAGGACTTGATTTCCGGCTTGGAGAATAGCCGCATCACTATAGAGAAGGAGCAGCTTGAAATCGCCTCTTACAAAGAAGAGATTAAACACCTCAAGGAGCAGCTAAAGTCCAAGCAGGAAAAAATAGACGAGACCAGAGAGAGAATTCTGCGCGAGGCCAATGAGAAGGCAAGAGACATTTTGCAAGAGGCAAAGGATGTTGCCGACGAAACAATCCGCGTCTTCCAGAAAGCCGGACCGGGCGCTTCCATGAAGGATTTGGAGAAATCCCGGGAAAAGGTGCGGGACAAGATTTCCCAGAAAAATGATAAGCTCGCCTTAAAGTCTGCCCAACCTCAGAAAAAGCAGTTGACGCCGGATCAGCTTAAGCTGGGTGACGGTGTAAAGATTTTATCTATGGGCCTGAAAGGAACGGTAAGCTCCCTGCCCGATCATAAGGGAAACCTTTTCGTACAATGCGGCATCATACGTTCGGCAGTAAACATCAAGGATTTAGTTCTTTTTGATGACGAGGCAGTGTCTTCACCGGCCCTGCAGCGTTCCGGCGGCAGCAAGATAAAGATGTCTAAATCCTACCACATTTCTACGGAAATCAATTTATTGGGCAAGACCGTGGACGAAGCCTTGTCAGAACTGGACAAATATCTGGACGATGCCTATCTGGCCCATCTTCCCAGTGTGCGCATCGTACACGGAAAGGGCACTGGGGCGTTGCGAAATGCCGTACAGAAACACTTGAAGAAGGCGAAATATGTAGAGTCTTATCGCTTGGGTGAATTTGGAGAAGGAGACGCAGGCGTTACCATTGCAACTTTTAAATCATAAGCTACGGCATTTTTCATATGCCGACCATCATTAAAATACCGGGAGGGTAATTACAATGGTTAATAAACAGAAAATTTTAATTGTAGATGATGACAACAACATAGCAGAGTTAATTGCCCTTTATCTTACAAAGGAATGCTTTGAAACGATGATCGTAAACGACGGGGAATCCGCACTTACGGCCGTAGATACCTTCAGTCCGAACCTGATTCTTTTGGATTTGATGCTTCCGGGTATCGATGGCTATCAGGTATGCCGTGAAGTGCGCGCCAAATCTTCAATTCCGATTATTATGCTGTCGGCCAAGGGGGAAATTTTCGACAAGGTTCTCGGCTTGGAGCTGGGCGCTGACGACTACATGGAAAAGCCTTTCGACTCCAAGGAATTGGTAGCAAGGGCTAAAGCGGTTCTTCGCCGCTACAAACCTATAACCTCAGTTTCCGAAGCCTCAGACGTAAAAAGTGTGGAATACCCCAATCTCATCATCAACCAGACCAATTATTCCGTCGTCTATATGGGAAATACTGTTGATATGCCTCCCAAAGAGTTGGAACTTTTGTATTTTCTCGCGTCCTCTCCTAACCATGTGTTCACCAGAGAGCAGCTGCTGGATCAAATCTGGGGGTACGAGTATATAGGCGATACGAGAACCGTAGACGTACATATCAAACGGCTCCGGGAAAAAATAAAAGACCATGATACGTGGCGCATTGCCACCATATGGGGCATCGGTTATAAATTCGAAGTAAAAATGTGAAAGGATAGCTGATAATCTTATGAGAAAGACTCTCTACTTGAAATTCGTCCTGGGATATATCATCTTCGGTTTTTTCGGCTTTATCGTTGTCGCTACCTTCGTCTCCAGTATGACCTTGGAGCACATCAAGCGGGAAAAGGCGGATTCCCTCTATAAAGAAGCGACTTTGATCGCCAATACCTACGCCTCGGATTTATATAACAGTGAGACCTCTCTGGATACGGTAAAGAGTCAATTGGACGCTCTGGACACTTATCTGTCCGCCACCATTTGGATCATTAATCCTTCCGGCCGTATGATTCTCGATTCCTCCGCCCCTGTGGACGTGGCAAACGAAGTAGTAATCCAGAATTTCGACCCTACTGTTACTGCCGCATCTTACTATACGGTAGGCACCTTCTTCGATACCTTCAACAACGAGACTTTAAGCGTATTCGCTCCGATTACCTCTAATTTTAAGGTAAAGGGATACGTAGTGATTCATATGCCCATGAGCTATATCCGTGCCTCCAGCGACAGCCTGCTGAATATTTCTTATATTATGCTGGTCATTTTATTTTTGCTGTCGCTCATTATCTTGATATTCTTTACCGAGATGGTTTACCTGCCGCTTCGAAAAATCACAGAAGCCACCGAACAATATGCCAGCGGCAATATGCACTATGAGTTTCAAGTGGACAGCGAGGATGAAATCGGCTATCTCGCTGCCACGCTTTCCTATATGGCCAGCGAAATCGCCCGTTCCGAGGATGATCAGAAAAAATTCGTGGCAAACGTATCTCACGATTTTCGTTCCCCTTTGACTTCTATCAAAGGATATTTGGAGGCAATGCTGGATGGAACGATTCCTCCTGAAATGCATGAAAAGTATTTAAATATTGTTTTAAATGAAACGGACAGGCTACACAAGCTCACAAATGGGCTTCTGGCCCTGAATAACCTGAATACAAAGGGAATGTTACTCGACAGGACCAACTTCGAGCTGAACCGCATCATCCGCAATACGGCCGCCTCCTTTGAAGGAACATGCCGCAGCAAGACAATCGCTATCGAGCTGGTGCTTACCGGCGATACCATGTATGTCAATGCGGATATGGGAAAGATTCAGCAGGTACTGTACAATCTGCTGGATAACGCCATTAAGTTCAGTCACCATGACTCTGTCATCAGGATCGAGACCAATATAAAAAATAATAAGGTATTTGTTTCCGTAAAGGACAGCGGTATCGGCATACCGAAAGAAGACTTGAAGTTAGTATGGGATCGTTTCTATAAATCGGATTCCTCCAGAGGAAAGGATAAAAAGGGTACCGGACTTGGGCTTTCCATAACAAAGGAAATTATTCACGCCCATGGCGAGCATATCAATGTTATAAGCACACAGGGCGTTGGCTCCGAATTTATCTTTTCGCTGGCGAAGACAGATGTTGACGATGAGGATTGACGGGCGAACTTTATCCCTTCCAGTTCAGCCGGTGAAGTTCTCCCGTCAGCTTCATGCTTTCAAAATTATTCTGCCTAAGCGATTCGTAAAGTACGACGGCCACGGAATTCGCCAGATTCAGCGAGCGGATTTTATCGAGCATCGGAATACGAATGCAGGTTTCCTCATAATCTACCAGAATTTCCTCCGGTATGCCCGCACTTTCTTTTCCAAACATAATATAGTCATTCTCTTCAAATTGGACGTCTGTGTATACATGCTTCGCTTTGGTAGTCGCCATCCATATTCTGGCTCCCGGATTCTTTTCTATGAATTCCTCAAAGTTCATATAGATTCTTACATCCAGGTGCTCCCAGTAATCCATCCCTGCGCGCCTGATTTCCTTTTCATTCAATTTAAATCCTAACGGCTCTATCAAATGCAGCGTAGCTCCCGTCGCCACGCAGGTACGTCCTATATTCCCCGTATTTGCCGGAATCTCCGGCTGATGCAATACAATATTCATCTCTGCTATCCTCCGATTTCATTCTATCTTTAACAGCTTTATTTCTGCCATTCTTCTCATATCCGCCTATTATATCATATTTTTTCTCCTACTTCCAAGATGTTTATAAACCCTTAAGTTACTCTAATTTATCGATTTAACAGAAGCAGATGCTCTTCCATCATAAGGAAGCACTCAACCTCTGTCTTTCCGCTTCTCAAAGATGAAAGGCAATTTCCTTTGTCGTTATGATTACTGGCATTATTGCTTTAACCATAAAGTTACATAAAAAATAGCCGTCCTGCCCTGACAAGTGATCTAACCCAATATGTATTGATAGTCTCATCAGTCACGCTGTAAGGACTTATACTCTTAATGATGCCGAAGAACTAAGACGGAACATAGAATTGATATAACCTACTAAATGATTGCCCAAAGATATTATACTTTGTTACTAATCCGCCACTAGCCGGTCACAAACATATGCGTTTTTCTACATGCATCCTTATCACAAATGGCGCATTTATCGCATTACTCTATCGTTAGATTTCCTATAACACACCATTCTTAATTTTCTTTTAAATAATGGCTTTATATCTGTTTTTTTACAAGAATTCAAGTATACTCTAGGTAAGGTTCCTCCACATATACCAAACGGTTTCTTAAGAAACACCCATGCAGGGGGCTTCGTCTTTTATTATGAGGAAAACTTTACATACCATAAGAACATCAATAACTTATTGAAAACATTGCGCTTGTTTGCTTCAGCTTGCAGGCCATGAAGAAAGGAATGATTATCTATATGAAAAGAAACAGGATTATTGCTGCCGCGTTGCTTGCCGCTGGCACTTTGGGATTGACAGCCTGCGGAGGCGCTTCAAGTTCTCCAAGTTCTGCCGCAGCAGCTCCCGCTCATACTGCTATGGAGATTATGGAAGAGCCTAACGCCGCCACTGCTGCTACTGCTCCGACTGCACCGACTGCACCTGCTGCCCCCTCGGTCAGTGTCGCTGCCTTTGGCTCGTCAGAAAATACCATTACCGTTAACAGTAGTGAGAAAGTAACGGTCGTTCCCGATATTGCACAAGTTGTGTACTCCGTCCAGACTCAGGCCAAGGATGCCGCCGGATGTCAGAACAAAAATTCAGAGGATATAAATAAGGTCATCGAACAACTGAAGGCTTTGGGCATTGCCGAATCCTCTATTCAAACCTCGGATTACTACATGTATCCGATCTACGATTACAGCGGCAATACGCAAAAGATTACCGGTTATCAAGCTACAGCTACTTTAACAGTATCGGATTTACCGATTGATGATCTTGGTAACATCCTGGCACAATCCGTGAGTACAGGAATCAATACTATCCAGTCCATCACCTACCAGTCAAGCAGCTACGATTCTGCCTATCAGGAAGCCTTAAAGCTCGCCGTTGGCTCTGCAAAGACAAAAGCGTCAGCCCTTGCCGAAGCCGGAGAATGTACCCTCGGCGGCGTTGCGAACATAGTAGAGAACAGCAATTACGGCGAAGCGCGCTACACGGATAATGCTCTCGCCTCTAAGATGAATGCTTCCGCCACCAAAGAAATGCTCGCCGATACCGGTGCAAATATCATGCCTGGTGAAATGGATGTTGAAGTAAATATAACTGTGGAATATTTTATCCAATAGATGCCTTTTTGCCTAAGCGGTAATTTTTATCCACAGGGAACTGCAAGAATACATTTTTCATTCCTCTGCTCAGAAAAATATCAGCAACAGGGCATTTCCTATAACATAAAAGAGGGATTTCTCAAGTCATGCAATGTCTTGAGGAATCCCTCTGCTTTATATTCAATCTTTTTTATACGCTGCCTTTTTTACTACCCTATCTTTCTTTATACACTATCTCCCCTGTTCCTTACGCAACTTATCCACAAAATTCTTCAGCCTTCCGATAGCAACCTTCAAATTTTCCAGCGAATACGCATATGAGATACGAAGGAAACCTTCTCCGCAATCGCCAAAGGCGGTACCAGGCACTACTGCTACCTTTTCCTCCTGAAGAAAACGGTTGGCGAATTCCTCGCTTGTCATCCCAAATTCCTTAATGCTGGGAAATACATAAAATGCGCCGAAGGGTTCGAAACATTCCAGCCCCATTTCCTTAAAGCTATGCAGCAGGTAACGTCTCCTTTGATTGTATGCCTCTCTCATCTGAGCCACATCCGCATCCCCGTTCTTAAGTGCTTCCACGGCTGCATACTGGCTGGTGGTAGGGGCGCACATAATGGCGAACTGATGGATTTTAATCATCTGCTCCATAATTTCTTTGGGCCCGCAGGCATAACCGAGCCTCCATCCCGTCATGGCATACGCTTTGGAAAAGCCGTTGATCAATATAGTCCTTTCCTTCATTCCCGGAAGAGAAGCGATGGATATATGTTTTTCCTTATAGGTAAGTTCTGCATAGATTTCATCGGAAATAACGATAAGGTCTTTCTCTATTACAATCCTGGCGATTTTCTCCAAATCCTCCCTTTCCATAATCGCACCCGTCGGATTATTCGGAAAAGGCAGAATCAGTATCTTCGTTTTCTCCGTAATGGCTTCCAGAAGTTCCTCCGGCATCAGGCGGAACTCATTTTCCGCTTTTAGCTCGATAATGACCGGAACAGCATTGGCCAGTATCGCACATGGCTCGTAGGATACGTAGCTTGGCTGGGGAATCAGTACCTCCTCACCGCCCTCTATCATGGCGCGAAGTGCAACATCGATTGCCTCAGAGCCGCCTACCGTCACGATAACTTCGTTATTATAATGATAGTCGATGCCCTGACTCCGCTTCAAATAATTGCAAATTTCTATTTTTAAATCTTTCAGCCCCGCGTTGGAAGTGTAGAAGGTGCGTCCTTTTTCGAGGGAATAAATACCCTCGTCCCGGATATGCCAAGGTGTATCGAAATCAGGCTCACCTACACCGAGGGAAATCGCGTCCTGCATCTCACTCACCACGTCAAAAAACTTGCGGATGCCGGATGGCTTGATATTAACAACCTTGTCAGCTAGCGGATTTCTCATGGCGTAATTTTCTCCCTTTCATCTTCATATTTTTTAGATAAAATTGTGCCATGGTCCTTATACTTCTTAAGTATAAAGTGGGTCGCCGTACTAAGAACGGTATCCAGGGCGGAAAGCTTGTCGGATACGAAGGCAGACACCTCTTTCAAAGACTTTCCTTCCAAAGTAACGAGCAGGTCGAAACCACCCGAAATCAAATATACAGAATTAACCTCAGGATACTTATAAATCCTCTCTGCAATATTATCAAAGCCTTGACCTCTCTGAGGCGTAACACGGACCTCGATAAGGGCTGTTACCTTTTCGATGGATGTCTTTTCCCAATCGATCATCGTATGGTAGCCGCATATAATGCCTTCGTTCTCCATAGCCGCCAGTTCGTTTACCACATCGATTTCTTCTGCCCCCAGTATGACTGCCAGCTCCTTCACATCTATACGGCTGTTTTTTTCTATTATCGATAAAATCTGCTCTCTCATACTTCCTCCATTCCGCCTCTGTAAGGCAGCACCTTTTTACATTATACAATCATTATATGGCACATTTCTCCTTTAAAGTACCCGAAACAGCTCATCCGATTTGGATGGCTCTAAGAATCTTTTCTCGTCCCCATTTATGACAACTCTGTCATTGCTGTCCGTGGCCTTCCCCACTACCGACGCAGGGATTCCCTCCTGTTCCAGTGCCTTTACCAAATCATAGCCGTTATCCGCCGCCATCAAGAGACATCCTCCCGATAGAAGCTCGTAAGGATTGATTTCAAAAAACTCACAAACCTCGATCGTCTCCTGCTTTACCGGCAGCTTTTTCAAATCGATTTCCAGTCCAACGCCTGCTCCTTCCGACATTTCCCAAAGGGCACCGAATATCCCGCCCTCCGTAACGCCGTGCATTGCACGAACGCCGGACTTAACGGCAGTAGCCGCCTCTGGAACAACCGACAGAAATCTATCCAATTCTTTCGCCTCTTCCACCAGACGGACCGGGTACCTCGTAAGGAGCTGTTCTTCCATTCTCCGCGCTATTACCGCGGTTCCTTCCAAGCCTATCCACTTGCTCACCACTACGTCCTGCCCGGGCTTTACATTCCTCACAGAGCTGTCATAAGCCTTCTTCGCTTTACCGACGCCGGACACGCTAAGAACAGGGCTTACTACTGCACCTGTTACTTCTATCGAGCTTCCCGCAATCTGCACGTTGAGCTTCCCACATTCTTCTTCCATCCGAAGCATCATATTCTTAATGTCGGACTCTTCCGCGGACTCAGGGAAAAAGCCGGATATCATTACTGCTACCGGTTCTGCTCCCGACGCTGCAAGCCGGTTCACGCAGGAATATAGAGCAGACCGTTCACCTTCGGGGCAATATCCCGCTGTTGGAGCGGAGGAAACCGCAGTAAGCTCCTCGCTTTTAAAAGAAAAAATGGCGCAGTCTTCCCCTATTCCTGCGCCAATCAATACTTCTTCTCTTTTCATTTTTATCTGTTTCAGGACCGAACGCTTATAGACGTTCTCCGTTATCTTTCCTGCTTTCATCCATGGCTCCCGTCTGTGTGCTTTAGTACGCATATAAGCTTCTTATTCTGCCGGTTGTTCCGCCGGCTGCTCCGCCGGCTGTTCTGCCGCTTCTATCTGCTGTTGATCTACCGGAGCTACATTGGGCGTAGCGAATTGTGCCAAAGAAGCTGCCACATTTTTCACATGGTCTATGCTATTCGTAGCCACTGCCGCCAGCATCTGATTATATGCGTTCACATCGTTTGTAGACAAGCCTACGGTAGCCGTACGAGGCACCATCTTATAGCTGCTGCTGTTCACCTGTTCACGGCTCACTTCTACGCCGTTCTCCGTTACCACCTTCCAGAGCTTCGCCTTATAACCGATATGGGCAGACTGCGTAATCACCTGACCGAGAGGTATCGCCGGATCCGTATAAATTACTTCCGTATCCGGATTGGTCACGGACAGCACTTCGCTCTCATAGGAAACCTTGCGTTCCGGAGAACGGGTCTCAACGCCGTATATCGTAAATGTGATAACTTTATTTTCAGTTTTCCCTTCTATATAAATAGGATACTCTGTATTATTGATAAAGCGGAAATCCTTTCCTGACGATTCCGCAATCGCAGCATCCGCCGAAGGATCTACATAGCTGACTATCATAGAGTGATTGTGACGCTCTGTCACCTCCAGTTCAGAAAGCAGCACTGCGTTATATAAGGTGGTAGACACCTGACAGATACCTCCGCCCAAGCTATCCACTACCTGTCCGTTCAAATAAGAACCTGCCATATAATAGCCGTTGGCTTCCGTAAACGGGGATACCTCATTATATGTGGAAAATTCATCTCCCGGATACACCGTTGTTCCTGATATCAGATTACAGCCATTCGTAACATTTTCACTTCTATCACGGCCGGAAGTAGAAAAACTGGTGCTGAAGGTACCCAGCACATCCTTTACCTTGGCAAGCTCCTCCGCATTTCCCCTGGGCTCATCTACAATCACTGCCAGCGCAATCCGTACCGGTTCAAAAGTCCAATCGTTTAAAAAATAATCGTATATCTGCTGCAAGGATATTTCTTCATCCACCACATATCCGGTCTGACCCGGTATTACGGAAAATCCGCTGTCCGTCTTGGTAAGAACGGCATCTTGAGCTTCCACGTTATATTGTCCGCATTGTTCTTCAAGAAGGCCGCGAATCAGCTCTTTATCCAAATCATATTTTAACTCGAACACTTTATTTTCATGCAGCAAATCCTGTAACGCTTTATATCGCTGCACCACATTTCCCTTTTTACCGAAAGCGACCGCATCTTCCACGACTTCAGGGTTCGTCCATGTAAGCCCCAGCTCACCTGCGGTTACAATTATCTCATTGTTATTTACCGCCTGAAGCGTGACCGAAGTCTCCTTCAAATTATTTATATATTGCTCAACCATCTGCTCAGCTTCCGCTGCTGTCTTCCCGGAAACATCTATCTGGCCCACATAAATGCCGTTTTCAATAGTATTCCCGGCCTTTGCCTGCACCGGATATCCCATCTGCATAAATGCAAATATGAAAAAAGCTGCTGCGATGGTCAGCTTCCTTCTCCATCTACTCATAACTTCTCCTCTTAATCTATCCTATCAACTGTATTTCCAGTTACTATTCCGCCTTCCATACCGCGTAAAATTGTGTCTCTATGCAATCTTGTGAAGGCTGCAAGCGCCAAAATGCAGTTTTATCGCATTTTGTGCAATCTGCGCCGAAAATATTGTGCTAGGAAATAAAGTATGATAAAGTTGGTAATACCATAGCCAACACTACTAATATAATAATGATGGATGAAATTATCTTCTTCGTCTTGTTACTGTTCATGTTAAACATAGCAATTCCTCCTATCCACTGAAAGGATATTATATATGAAAATCCCTTTTTTTGCAAGTTTTATCATCTTCATTGTGTGGCTCGCCTACGAGCTTTCCAAGACACGCCGCCGCTCCGAAAAAAAAGAAATTTCCTTCTGGGAAAAGGAAGCACAGGCCAACCGGACAAGGCGCAAGCCATTGGATAGCTTGAACTATATCACAATCCCCTTTGATAAGCTTCCGATGGAGCTTCTTACAGAAGATGAGCGAATCTCCGAATGCCACCGGATTCTCCAAGTCCTCAAAGATTCCCCTATCGTCAACTTCACGGGAATCAGCAATACCGAGCTGAAGCTGGAATACGGCGCTCCGAATCTCAACCTTCTCATGCGCTATGATGAAAATTATACCACGCTGGCCAGCACTTTACAGAAGTGGGCCCTCCTGCTTTACGAAGCAGGTTATGCCGTGGAAGCAAAAAATATTCTGGAATTCGCTATTTCTACCGACACTGATGTCAGTGGCAGCTACCGTCTGTTATCCTCCATTTATACGAAAGAAGGACAGACAGAAAAAATTGCAGACCTTTTAAAACGGGCGGAAAATCTCAGGTCAGGCTCTAAGGACACTATCGTCCGTATTTTGCAAGAATCTTATCGGTAATCCTGCTCGCCTCGTTTCTCGTAAGCTTGTCCACATCATAGTCAATATTAATTTTATGCTGGTCCAGCAATTTATATAACCGTTCTTTTTGAGGCTTCGTGATAGGAGTCTCTCTTTTTGCCTGATAAATCAGCTTTTGTGGTTTGAAATCCTTCTCATTATAAAAAAGCTCCGATAATTTAAGGAACAAATCAGAAGCCGCCTGCGCATCCCCCAAGGCTCTATGGGCTTTATGCTCTATCTTGTAATAACCGCATAAGTCTTCCAGCTTCCTGCTTTCCAAATCCGGCAGAAACTTTCTCGCCAGCTTCAGCGTATCGATTCCTTCCTTTTCAAATGTCATCTTTTGATTCACCGCGGCTCTCTTTAAGAAGGAATAATCGAATAAGATGCGGTGCCCCAGCAAAATATCCCCGCCGATGAATTCCAGTAGCTCAGGAAGAACACTGCCTATTTCCGGAGCGCTCTCAAGCATCTGCTCCGTAATACCTGTCAGAGTACATACGGTTTCACTTAAACCCCTTCCGGGATTTACGAAGCGCTGGAAGGTATCTGTCACTTTTCCTTGCCTCACCCTTACCGCGCCGACTTCTATGATTTTGTCATGCTTCGTATTCAAGCCGGTAGTCTCCAGGTCCAGAGATGCGTAATCATTTATCATTCTTCTTTTTCCTATCTTTATTCCGTTTCCGGTAATCGTCGCACTGCTCCTGTAAAAAACATTCCTCGCATTTTGGGGTAGGTGCCTTACATATTTCTCTTCCCAAGGTGATAATCTGAATATTCCAGAGAATCCAATGCTCTTTTGGCAGCACCTTCATCAAATCCATTTCTACCTTCAGCGGGTCCTCTTCCTTTGTCAGTCCCAGCTTTTTTGAAATCCGCTTTACATGAGTATCCACCACGATGCTCGGCTCGTTGTAAATATTTCCTCTGATAACGTTCGCCGTCTTTCTCCCTACACCCGCAAGGGAAGTGAGGTCCTCCAGCGAGCGGGGTATTTCTCCGTCAAACCGTTCCATCAGCTCCTTGCAGCAGGCAATAATGTTCTTAGCCTTATTACGGTAGAATCCGGTGGAATGAATATCCTTTTCCAGCTCAGAAAGCTCCGCCTTCGCAAACGCTTCCACACCGGGATATTTACGGAACAGATCTGCAGTTACCACATTCACTCTGGCATCCGTACACTGAGCGCTTAAAATCGTAGCGATCAGCAGCTGCCATGCATTTTCATGGTCCAGCGAGCAACGATATTCCGTACCGTATCTCTCATCCAACAGATCTATGATCTCTTTCGTCTTTTTCGTCATTTATCCTTCCTCCATAGGAACGAGCAGTATTCTCGCCTCGTTCGTAAGCGGACTCCTTTGTCTGTAATCGAATAGGACTGCCGTGGGCGCCTTGGCTCTGCTCATACGTTTATCGAGATTCTCCTCCCATACGGCATAGGAAAATACTTCTATATGTGTCATCTTTGCGATTTGCCTGGGCTGATATTCCGCATACAACGGAAGCTGTTCCCTTAATTTTTCTTCCTCTTTATAAAAATTCTGAAGCTGTTCTTTATAGGCTGTGGTATTTTTGGAAAAACCGGGTCTGCTCTTCATATTCTCTCTCAAATATATATCGTAGGTCAGGAGCTCTTTGTAAAGCTCTTCTTTCTCCCTATCATAACGGCAGGCGAATTGAAGGAGCGCTTCATACCGGTACACTCTCGACGGACTGTTCAGGAAGTATCCGCTCTCCTCATAATATTCCGCAAGCCTTTCGTACATGGAGAATGCCCCCTCGAAGGCCCCTTCCAGCACCGGCAGCGTATGCGTAAACTGATTGCTGTTATAATACAGCTCTACCATTTCTTCTATCCTCTTTAAGCAGCACAACTTATCATAGGGCATCCACTTGGAGTATAGCACTTCATAGGGAGGCTCGCTGGTGTAATTTATTCCATAGCTTCCAGCTTTTTCATGCATAGGCGATCCCTTTAACACTTTTAGGAAGCCCAGCTGGAACTGCTGGGGTCTCATGGCATACACTTCATTGAAGGATTGGCTGAAGCTGTAGTAATCCTCGTAAGGAAGGCCCGCTATCAGATCTAGATGTATATGCACGTTATTTCCGTTATGGATCCGTGTCACTATATACTTCAATTTATCCATATCCATGGAACGATTGATTTCTTTCAAGGTCGTGGGGTTTGTAGACTGTACCCCTATTTCGAGCTGCACCAGTCCCGGGCGCATTTCGGATAAGATCTCGAGCTGTTCCTCACTTATAATTTCTGCGGCAATTTCGAAATGAAAGTTGGTCACTCCGTTGTCATGCTCGTGAATGTATCGCCATATCTCCATGGCGTGCCGGTGGCTGCAGTTGAAGGTCCTATCCACGAATTTTACTTGAGCCACGCGGTTATCCAGGAAAAATTGAAGTTCCTTTTTCACAATCTCCACGTCCCTCAGACGTACCTTCTTATCGATAGATGATAAGCAATAGCTGCAGCGATAGGGACAGCCTCTGCTGGTTTCGTAATATATGATTCTGTTTTGGAAGGGTTCAAGGTTCTCATATAAAAAGGGGAGCGTGCTGATATCGGTTAGTTCTCGCAATTTGGTCGTTATAATCTTCTCTCCGGCACGAAATACAATGCCCGGAATTTCATTGAGAAACAATTCTTGTGAAAAGTCAGGAAGATGCTCTGAGGAAGCTTCATGCAGGGAATCCTTTTCCAAGGTCTGTAAGTAATATTGCAATAAGCTGAGAAATGTCTTCTCACCTTCCCCTATCATCACTCCGGTAATCACAGGATATTCCTTCAATAGTTTTTCTGCATCGAAGGAAACCTCCGGGCCGCCCAGCCATATGGGAAGGTCTGGCATAATCTTGTGAAGCTCTGTGATAATTTCACGTATCATGCGGAAATTCCAGATATAGCAGGAAAAGGCGATAACATCGGGGCGGCGTTTGTAAATATCGGACAATATGCTTTCAACCCTATGATTAATCGTGTATTCGGCAATTTCAATATGAGGGACGTACTCCTGTCCCGCGTAGGCACGAAGGCTGTACAACGCGGGATTGGAGTGAATGTATTTTGCATTTAAAGCAGTCAGTAAGAATTTCACAGTTTCAGATATGTCCTTTCCTGTTGAAAAGTATATTAGGGTTATGTGCTGATGGGGTTCTTTTCTCAAATAATTGAAAGGCACAGGCCTCCCCCTCCAAATATCACAAGGTTGCTTCTCTTATTTTCCCCATTTCCTTCCAAACATCATCCCCATAATTACTAACAATAACAGAAATTAAATTATCATTAGGGTTATACTCCGATATAAAGCTTACACCCGGATCGCATCCTTGGAAATATGCAATATCGTCCGCTTCATCATTATCAATAATCCAAAAGCCATATCCGTAATATCCTTCTTCACTATCCTGCCCGTCTCCGCTCTGTTTGCTCAGCATTTTAAGAGTCAATTCTTTTGAAAGCAATTGATAGCTTATTATGCCCTTCCAGAAACTCACTATATCCGTTACTGTTATATAGGCACCGCCGGCGCCTGTCCCTTTGGCATCGACGCTGAATATATTCGTGCGATAGCTGTCTGTATCTTCGCAATATATGTAATTATTGGCGCATTTCGCAGGGAGTCTGTCCAACTCATAATACCCTGTCGATTTCATGCCGCATACATCAAATACATTGGTTTGTAAATACTTGTCAAATTCGATTCCTGTTACCTTCTCTATGATTAGCGCAAGCAATACATATCCTGTATTATTATATTGAAACTTTGCTCCCCGGGGATACATCATATCCTTATCGATAAATAAGGGCAGCAAGTCGGCGTTTCGCCTTATTTTATAGTTGGGGAAATCTTCCCACAGTTCTTCATATTCTTCCATAATACTTTCATCAAAGTAATCCGGGACTCCCGAAGTATGTGTTAATAGCTGTTCGACTGTTACATTCGGATCTATATTATGCAAATCAATATCAAGAAGAGCGCCCAGGGTATCACTAAAGTTCAATTCTTTACGCTCGATCAACTGTAAAATTCCCACAGCAACAAATGCTTTACCAGCAGATGCACTGGCAAATTTCGTATCTAAAGTATTGCAAACCTTATTGGGTAAGTCAGCATATCCGCTTTGGTGCTCGCAAATAATTTTGTCATTTTTTATAGCAAGTGCGACACCTCTAAAATCGTTATCGATTAATTTTTTTACATCCATTTTAATTCCTCCACTATGAAAAAAACCGGTTTTATTGTTATCGTATTGCATCAATTTGCAGGCCCTCCCGTTTGCATTCCTACCAGAAAATTATGCCATATATTCATGGTTAAGTCCACGCCATTTTGAAAACTTAAAATGCGCCTTGAAAGTGATTTTCAAGGCGCATTCTATTCGTTAATACTTTCTGTTTACCATCTCTTTTATAATGTACTGATAAATCTGTCAAATGCAAGCTGGCCTTCCGGCGTTCTCTTATAAACTCCGGCATCTTCAAGCACCTGCATAAATACATCGCCGATTTCTTTCTGCAATATTTCCATTAGTTTTTCTTTCGTGTCACGGCCGGCAGCTTCATATTTCGGAAGGAATTCTTCTACCCAATCCGCATGCTTTTCCAGAACTTCGTCCCCTCGAATATCTGCTTCCGCTAATATGGACTTTGCCAGGGCGTCCATTTCATCCTTCAATCTGGCCGGGAGCACGGCGAGTCCCATAACTTCAATCAGGCCAATGTTTTCTTTCTTAATATGATGAAGCTTTGCATGGGGGTGATATACTCCCATAGGGTGTTCCTCAGTCGTAATATTGTTGCGGAGCACCAGATCCAATTCGAAGTTATTTCCACGCTTTCTTGCGATTGGAGTAATGGTATTATGGGGTTCTTCTCCCGTATACGCATAGATAAAGGCCTTCTCATCGGTGTAACCGCGCCATTTTTCCAAGATCATGTCCGCAAGCGCGATAAGGCGGCCGCTGTCCTTAGAGGATATGCGAATAACGGACATGGGCCAATTCACGATGCCCGCCTCCACGTCTTCAAAGCCTTGCACTTGAAAGTATCTCTCCACCGGCGCCTTCGCCATGGCGAATTCATAATGACCGCCCTGAAAATGATCATGGCTTAAAATGGAGCCACCCACAATAGGCAGGTCAGCATTGGAGCCTACGAAATAGTGCGGGAACTGCTTTACAAAGTCAAAAAGCTTGCAAAAGGCAGCATGGTCGATCTTCATCGGCACGTGGGCTGAGTTAAATACGATGCAATGCTCATTATAGTATACATAAGGGGAGTATTGCAGTCCCCACAGGGAGCCGTTGATTTCCACCGGGATCACTCTGTGGTTCTGCCTTGCCGGATGGTTTATGTGTCCTGCATAGCCTTCGTTCTCCCTGCAAAGCAGGCACTTCGGATAACCGTTTGGCTTGGCATTTCTGGCTGCCGCTATAGCCTTAGGGTCTTTCTCAGGCTTGGAAAGGTTAATGGTAATATCCAAGTCGCCGTACTTTGTAGATGCCAGCCATTTCTGGTCCTTCTTAATGCGGTATCTTCTAATATAATCCGTATCCTGACTGAACTGATAATAAAAATCTGTCGCCTTCTCGGGACTTACCGCATATAACTCCTTGAATCTGCGAATCACCTCGCTTGGCCGGGGTACGAGCATTCCCATAATCTTTGTATCGAACAAGTCTCTGTATACAATACTATCCTCCGGCAAAATACCGGTTTCACAAGCGTAGTCAGTCATTCCTTTCAGTATACTTTCCAAGTCCTCTTCGGCCGCCTCTGCACTGCTGCCGTATTCCCCGGGGCTGTCGAGTCCAAATAACCCGATTAATTTATTAGTAGTATATATTTTATCTTCTTCCTCAATCAGTCCCGTATGCAGGCCATACAGAACCAATTTCCCGATATCTTTCAGTATCATCTCATCGGCTCCTTCTTAATCGCAAATTTCCGAAGGACCGTCTCCGATTTCTACCGCATAAAAATCAGCGGCGTATCCGATTTTCTCTTTATATGCAGCGCCGACCTTTTCTATAAAAGTATCAATGGCCTCCGTCTTAACGATACTCACCGTACAGCCCCCGAAACCGGCGCCTGTCATTCGGGAACCGATGCAGCCGTCTATTTTCCAGGCTTCTTCTGCCAATGTATCCAACTCTATGCCGGTTACTTCATAATCATCCCGAAGGGATACATGAGATTCGTTCATAAGCTTTCCAAACAGTACTACATCGTTGTTCTTCAAGGCCTCTACTGCTTTTATCGTTCTCTGATTCTCATATACCGCATGTCTTGCGCGCCGTATGCGAACCTCATCCTTAATCATAGATTTATAAAGCTCAAACTGTTCCTCGGTCAAATCTCCCAAGCCGCTGATTCCCACTGCCGCCTGAATCTCTGTAAGCGCCGTTTCGCATTCACTTCTTCTTTCGTTGTATTTAGAGTCGCCCAGACCACGTTTTTTATTGCTGCATGCGATGACGATCTTTGCGTTCTCCAGCTTAATAGGTGCGTATTCGAAGGAAAGATCCGCGGTATCGAGAAAGATAGCATGTCCTTTTTTGCCCATAGCAATTGCGAACTGATCCATAATGCCGCAGTTAACCCCATTGAAGTTATTTTCAGCATACTGTCCGATCAGAGCCAAATCCTGATTGCTCACATCGAAACCATAGAATTCTCTCAGGATATAACCCGTAAGAACTTCCACCGATGCGGAAGAGGATAATCCTGAGCCGTTAGGTATATTTCCATTTAAAAGCAGATCCATTCCGCAGGGAATCTCATATCCCTTCTTTTCGAAAGCCCATATAACGCCCTTCGGATAATTTGTCCAGTCAGCTTCCTTCTCCGGCTTCAAATCCTCCATACAAGATTCGATTATTCCCAGCGACTCGAAATTCATGGAATAAAAGCGAAGCTTCTTGTCCTCTCTTTTTCTCGCTGCGCCATAGGTACCCATGGTAAGTGCGCAGGGAAAAACATGTCCTGCATTATAATCCGTATGCTCACCTATCATGTTAACGCGTCCCGGCGCGAAGTAAACCTTAGCCTGAGCGCTGTTTCCAAACACTTCCTCAAACTTCTTCAGCATCATTTCTTTCATATTCTCACCTATACCCGTCTCTTTCTGTTAAAATCATAATTTGCAGTAGTTATCTCTTTACTTAGAATTATAATAAACCGGCGTATAAATTCCATGATGCTTTGTTGCAATTACTTGTCAAAATGTTAACTGTTTAATTCTTTATCCGATTGATTTGATCAATAAATTCCTCCACCTGTTCCAGATGTTCTTTGTTTCTTCTCGTTTCCCCTTTTGCGATATCCTTCCGGTAAGCGGAGGGAGACATTTTCTTCATCTGTCTAAATGCTTTCGTAAATACAATCGGGTCCTGATAGCCGCAGGAAAGAGCGACACTCTCCACAGAAAGTGTCGTAAGCTGCAAAAGTTCCGTCGCTTTGGCGATGCGGAAGGTCATCAGGAACTGCTGCGGCGATATTCCCAGTGAGTTTTGAAAAAGAGTGTATAAATAACTCCTATTGATACATACATAATCTGCCACATCCGTCACCTTTATAGGGTTGCAGTAATTTCCCTGAATGAACTCCACGGCCTTTCGCACGTAAATATTCGCCCTGTCGCTTTCATTTTTGTCCGTAACCGGCACGCCCTCAGCGATGATGGAGAGAAAAATTCCAAGCTGTCCGTTCCTTCGAAGGTCATCGGCTATCCCGAAAGTATTGTGCTCCATCATATCCCTTACAATTTGATACAATTCATCGGATCGGTCCGATTTAAACACCGGATGCGTCACGGACAAACCGATCGACTTCACATATTCCTCCGCGCTTGTCCCGCTGAAGCCGACCCATACATAGGTCCATGGATTCTCTTCATCCGACTGATAAAAAGCCAATTCCTCCGGCGTGATCAAAAAGCCGTATCCTGCCTCCAGCGGATAAACCGTTTCTCCAATGGAAAGCTTACCCTTGCCGCTCAAAACATAATGAATCAGATAATGAGGCTTTAGAGCCGGCCCAAAGCTATGAAGCGGCTCTGTCTTCGAACAGCCGCAGCAGTTCACATACAAGCTCCCCGTCTTCTCCCCCGCAAATTCCAACTTATAAGCCTTTTCCATCTTTCCAAGCTCCTCACGCCATTACATCTTTGCACTATTTCTTCCGCACGCTCTTCACTTTTTCCGCGGCCTCTGTGATTGCATCCACAACCGCATCGCACCACGCGTCAAATTCAGGATCCTCCCTCTGACATTCCGGGTGTGATAAAATATAGTCCACCGTCTGCCGGATTCCCTGATCGTATCTCACCTTTGCCGTGAAGCCCGGAACAAGACGCTTCAACTTCTGATTATCGAATACTACCGTATTCGCTTTATCTCCAATAAGTCCGCCCTTGAAATCGTATTCATCGCTGCTCGCATCCAAAAATTCCGATGACACGTGAATGGCTATCAAGGGTACGTCCAAAGCTCTGGCAATGGCTTCATACGCCTGATTCCATGTAAGACTTTCATCGCTGGTAATCTGCACTGCTTCGCCGATAGCATGGATATTACCCATAAGTCCTATAAATCCTCTGGCAAAATCGCTGTTATGTGTCATCGTCCAAAGCGAGGTGCCATCTCCGTGAATGATAACAGGTTTTCCTTCCATCATCCTCTTGATTACCTGATAGCTTCCCTTATCTCCGTGCACGCCAAGAGGAACGGAACGTTCATCATACGTATGGCTGGGCCTTACGATTGTAACGGGAAAACCTTCCTCCCTATACAGCTTCATAAGGTATTCTTCACCTTCTATTTTGTTTCTGGAATACTCCCAATAAGGATTGGAAAGGGGAGTTCCTTCCGTAATGCGGTAATCCGACAACGGCTTCTGGTAGGCCGATGCCGAGCTGATGAATATGAACTGGGAACATCTTCCTTTGAACAGCCTATAGTCTCTTTCCAACTGCCTTTTTTCAAATGCGATGAAATCCGCTACCACATCGAATTTCATATCTCCAAGCAGCTCTTTTACCCTATCCTCATCCCCGATATCCGCAATGATGGAATGTACTCCTTCCGGCAGCGTTTCGCTGCGGTTTCCTCGGTTTATCAAATACAGCTCATGCCCTTCCTCCAGTAACTGCCTCGAGATAGCCGCACTGATCGTTCCGGTCCCTCCAATAAATAATGCTCGCATTTTTGTCCTTCCTCCTTTTTCATAATGGCTAAATCAAAAAAAGCGCCCGATGCGAATTTTCTGATTATAATAAGGCCTCCGGTTCGCCAGCCTTCGCTAGTCTCAAAACCGGACGCCTTACTTCTTCCATGATCCCAAAAACATTTATATATTCATCATTATTAATACGTCATTAATACGTCTTAAAAAACATATCCAGCTTGCTTTGCAAAGCCCTCTTAGCAATAGGCTTTACGATGTAATCCACCGGACGGTAGGAAAGGCACTCCTTGATCGTATCCTCATCCGTAACTCCCGTCAGAAAAATAACCGGAATATTCTTCGTCCTATCATGCTCCTTCATATATTGGAAGACCTCAGTCCCATTGCACTCCGGCATCAAATAATCCAGAAGCACCACATCAGGGATATAATCCGCCAAAAGCTCTATCGCCGCCTCGCCGGAATTAACTACGGACACATTATATTTATCCTGCAGATAAAAACGAAAGATTTTAAGCATCTCTAAATCATCATCAACAATTAATATATTCTCTCGTCCTAACCGCTCCTCCGCAACTTCGCAAAAGACAAATTCCTTCTCTCTCATGTACCTCGCCGCCTTTATCGATTTCTTTTGTATTACATGTGTTCCTGTGTGCATAAACATACATTCTTGTTATTGTTTTGACGATTCCATTATATCATCTTTCCAATGGATAAGCTATAACTTTGTACAGTCTTTTCAATATTTTAAATGTTATCGATTTTTCTTTTCGCAGAAAGAGGCTTCATAAGGCCTTCTATCAGCTTCTTGCATAAAATTGCGACAAGCACCGTGAGGACGCTGCTGATTAAAAAGCGAACGGCGAAGCTGAAATCAAAGTTATTTACACACCTCATGAAAATATACGTATGGGTCAGGTAAATATACAGTGAGCTTGTTCCGAGAATGGTTATTGCCCTATCGCAAAACCTCCATTTCGATGCTGCTGCAAGTACCCATACTGCCCATGTCAGCGAGGCGCCGATTTCCTTCCATATGCGCCATCTATCCGGTTCCATTCCTCCGCCAACATTGACAAAAAGGCCGGAATAAATAACCCAGAGCATTCCCGCAGTCAACAGACAGAGCATAAAGGTACCCGCCCTGTCCACCAGCTTTTTCACGCCCGCTTCGTACTCTCCGGCGATAACGCCCAAGGCGAAAGCTATATTCGATATATACCAAAAATCCTGCATTCCCTTCTTATAGAGCGTATAAGAAAAGATATAGGTGAATATGGCAAGAGTTATTACCCTGACCTCCCGTCCGCCCATAATCGTCCAAATTGCTATAAATCCAACATAAAATACGAAAAGAATAAACATATACCAATAGTCATATCCGGTTGCATACTCCAGAAAATCACGGGAGGAAGTAAAACCTCCGGAAATAAGCTCTATGATTCCTATTACGATCAGATACGGCACATAAACATTTTTAAACCGCTTTTTTATAAATCCGGGATACATCCTTTCCTGCCCGAGAGATTTCACCATGGCATAGCCTGAAAAAAGAAGGAAAATGCCCACCCCATAACTTCCCAGCTTAACAAAAGCTGTGCGCAAAAGCTCTGCGCCGCCTTCCGAAGGCACAAACCATGCCCACCATTCGGCGTAATGAGACAAAACTATCATTATCACAGCAATTCCCCGGAACCAATTTGTTACTCGTTTGCTGAGCAATTGTGTATTATCATTAATCCCCATACTTATCCCCGTCCTTTTCCAAGTACGGTGCGTTCACCGCACCGCGCACAATAAATCCGATAATATATCGGACTGACTAAAGCATAACAATTTACGTTAGCAGGAGCAAGGGCAGGGGGATTAAGACTTTCTTAATTTTTCTTTAAGCTGGACATCCTATAGCATATCGGTCATATAAAAGCCGGTAAGGAGTGTTCCCTACCGGCTCTCTGGAATTTATTTCTACTAACTTTAATCGTTAATAACTAGTCAATCTGTGTCATATTAATTTTAAACCTACTGCCAGAATGATCAATAAATTTAAGCGTACTATCTATATCGAGGTACAATGTACCTCCATTTATCCCAGAATTATGAAATGCGTAACACGCTCTTGCATTTGAACCGACGCTTGTCGTTGTCGACGAAACAAATTGTGCAGCAGGATAAGACGAGCCACTCGGTTCTACGTTTTTGACGGCATGCTGCATTCCGCTGTAAGTATTTGTTGTGAGGCCGGCTTTACTACTCAAATTAACATTCAACGTATCTATGTTAGCTGCATTTACTTTAATTTTGTCATCCAGCACTTTTCCCATTGTTGCATCAAGTGCTTTACCCACTGCGGTTGTCTGCAAATTTGCAATAAGTTCCGGCGTGTCACCTTTAGGACCCTGTTCCCCAGTATCGCCTTTGTCTCCCTTGTCACCTTTAGGACCCTGTGGACCTGTTGCACCTACTGGTCCCTGAATACCCTGCGGTCCTCGGTCACCGGTTTTGCCGACAGGACCAATTAATCCCTGTAAGCCAGCAGGTCCCTGAGGACCGTTATCTCCCTGCGCTTTTACTCCTGTATCTTCATTATCTACATACCAATTTCCGTTAGCTCCAATGTAAGGAGCGTATACGCCACTAAAAGTTTCCATGATTTTTTCCTCCTGAATAATTAATTGATAGTTTCTTCACATGTGGTAGAAATAATATAGAACATATGTTCTATTATTGCAATAGCAAATATATCCAAAATTACCCGGTAGATTTCTATATAATAAAAAAGTACCAGCGCATGAAGAAAAGGCGCCCATCCGGAGACGAGTGCCTTTTCCATGTAAAAGGGGAATTTTACGAAGGTTATTGTAACACCAGGATTTATGATAAGCAATGTTATTTATTACCAATACCGGGAGGGCAATAGAAAAGGCGACTATGGGGGCGCCCTAATTTTAATTACTTATTACTTCAAAGCCGTCTATTTAAGTAAATTCCCAGGTCCTTTTCCCCATATCATGTCTTCCCCTTACTCCAACCTCATATCCATCTCTATGTGCATCACACGCTTTTCGATAATCATCTTCGGACAACTCCAACTTTACTGCTCTATAAGCACCATCTACAAAACCAGTAAGCGTGATTTCACGTTCAAAACGGGCTTTCTTATTTTTGCATCAATCTCCATATCTTCTGCTTCAGGTTTCAATTTCAATAATGCGAATCACACCTTCTTGATACGCGTCAGGTAGCATATCCTCTAATTTTACTTTGCTATTTGCTACATCATCTATCTGTCTCAACGCAGTCCCAATTCGTTTGACTACTTTATGCTCTATCAATGCATTAGATTCAGAACCCACCAACTCTGGTTGCTCATTTTTATCATCCACAACCTGTATATCAATATTGATAACAAAACTACCCACTTCCGTCTGACCTAATCTAAAATTATTTAAAATTTCTTTCGCGTAATTAGTCGTTTTCACACATATTGGTTTTTTATTTTGTTCCGCAAAAGCCGAGTACAAAATCAGCTCCTTCCATCCATCTTACATTGAGAAGTATAACCCATGCTTTAATGACTTTACTTCATGCTCGTGTGCTTCCAGTTTTACTGCTACATCCGTTTCCATCGCATTCCTTCTTTCTATAAGCTTAAGAGCCGATAAAGATTGCTCTCCAACCAGCTCTCTGGCTCTCATAAATATTAAATAATTTTAAATTAATGTGCCCGTTAATACGCAATTGCTTCCGGCTTCCATATTACCCCATGCCGTGGCGGTTCCGGCTGCGATTCTTACTGGGAATACTTTTCCAGTATGTGGTTGTGTTATCTGCAAAAACCCTAAAAGAGAGGGGTCAAGTGAAAACAGACTAGTACCGTCAGGCACTGGAACTAGAATATTAACAACACACCGGAATATGTGCTCCTTTAATCCATTTTTGACAACGGTATTTTGACCGAATGTAATATATGTAGAGTCATATGCGGTGATGGAATAGACTAACTTTGCATCAATATCAGATATTTTACTATCTAATGCCTTTCCCATTGTTGCATCGAGAGCTTTTCCTTTAACAGTTTCCTGCAGATTTGCTATAAGTTCAGGTGTATCACCTTTCGGGCCTCTCTCTCCGGTATCCCCCTTATCGCCTTTGGAACCCTGCGGCCCTGTTGCACCTACTGGTCCCTGAATACCCTGCGGACCTCTGTCACCGTTTTCACCCTTAGGACCTCTTAATCCCTGTGCTCCGATTCCTGATGCTCCCACTGGGCCTTCATCTCCCTTTGGTCCCTGCGCTTTTACACCAGTATCTTCATTATTTACATACCAATTTCCATTTGCTCCAATGTAAGGAGCATATACGCTACTAAAAGTTTCCATGATTTTTCCTCCTGAATAATCGATTGATAGTTTCTCCACATGTGTTAATAATAAAATGGAACATATGTTCTATTATTTCAATAGTGAATATAACCAAAATTATCCAGCGTGATTTCTCCTGCTTTGATACACTCTCCTTAAAATCTTCCCATTATTCCGCTCCTTCCTGCGCTTCTGCCAGCGCGGATGCGATAGTTCCCAAGTCATCAATAGCATCTTTTTGCACGCTCTGCCCGTCTTTCGCGGTGTCCAGACGCTTTTCTATGTCCGTTTTCTCCCTCAGGTCAAAATATGTCAAATGGTACCGTCTGCGTTAACGGTGGAGGTCTCAAACATTAATATAAAAACTATACTAATAGAGGTATGTTTTTGTGATAACAAGCAAGACGTAGCCTTGTATAACAGCATAGACGGTGCTGATGTTATAGTGCAGGCAATCTTTAATGGTATCCTATGACTTTGCAGTAGTTTCTTTCCCAGAGCAGATACCGGAAGACACGATATGACCTTTGAGCAATTTGTGGAGTATATGGGAGAGATAGCGCGGCAGGCTTGGACTGACCGTAAGATTATGCTGCCATCGGTGGTGATGGCACAGGCAATCAAGGAATTTGCAAGAGGCTCTTGGGAGTTAGCGCAGAAAAAAAATGCTTTGTTCGGAATCAAAAAGAACGGGTAGACCGGCAAAACCTATATGAAAGCTGCCACGCAGCAGCGGCCTGACGGAAATTATTACACGGTAGACAACACCGAATGGCGGGCTTATGCAAGCTGGAAAAAGTCCATAGGCTGTGAATTATTTACGGTTTAAGGCTTTTTTGTTTTAGGATATATAAAAGAGTGAACTATACTATTGACATATAAGAACATATGTTCTATATTACTGCTACCACATGTGAAGAAACTATTCATTAATTATTTAGGAGGAAAAACAATGGAAACTTTAAACAATGTATACACCCCTTATATTGGAACAAATGGAAATTGGTATGTAGATAACGAAGACACTGGAGTGAAGGCACAGGGTTCAATCGGTCATCAAGGTCCGGTAGGTCCCCAGGGAGAAATAGGTCCTACAGGGGAAACGGGAGACAGAGGCCCCCAAGGTTTTACCGGACCTAAGGGAGAAAAAGGCGATAAAGGAGAGCAGGGCGTACAAGGTATCCAGGGACCGATAGGCCTTCAAGGGCCGAAAGGTGATACTGGGGCAGAAGGCCCGCAAGGACCTAAGGGAGATACCGGTTCTACCGGCCCTCAAGGTCCTATAGGCGAGACACCTAAGCTTGCTGCCAATTTAACCACATCTGCTGCTGGTAGTGCTTTGGACGCGACAATGGGGAAAGTGTTGAATGATAAAGTAGGGATAATCAGTAGTAATTTAGGTGGATTGAGGTTTTATGAAAATGAGGCCGGAAAGTATGTAGTAGGTGCCGATTCAGTACCAAAAAAATTGGGTGATAGTATTAGCAAAATTACTATAAATTATTACTATAAAGGTACAGGAAATTATCCAACTAATGGCACCGTCACTGCTATATATACGAAGGATAATAATGGCACATGGACAAAAAGCGGCAACTGGGAAGGTGGGCAATATTGTTATGCGGGTTTACAAGGTATGAATTATGTTGAAGCCGGAATTATTTCAATAATAATTGAATAAAATAGCTTTTTTTATGAAACAATTTGCAAATATTATGTATTGATACTCACTGCTAACCCAGTAATCGCTAACAGTAAAAGGAAAGAAAAAGCATTAACAAAGGCAAATTAATCCTAAAAATATAACTGGAAATCGGTGTAAGTCTTTATTGCGAAGATGTGATTTTACTAAAATGTTTTAATATTGTTAATATTGAGTCTGAGAGCCGGAAGAGGGAAATCTTTACCGGCTCTTAAATATATAGGAAAGAAGGAATAAGCTAAATCTTGAAATCGTAGTTACGGTGTTGTCAATGTGCGGCACCTCGGTGATTATGTCAGCGGTAATTATATCTGCCCACGGATTTAAGAATCGTGAGATGGAAGCCGGTTTCATCCTATATTTAATTAAGAACACCAAAGCAAAGGCTATGCTTATACAGGTATGCTTCCGTGATAATGAGCAGAACGTAGCCTTATGTAACAGCATAGGCGGTGCTGATACCATTTCGCAGGCTATCTTTAACAGTATCTACGATCATGAAGTAACACCTGTACGGAATCCTATTATACCAAATACATATTCTCATACTTTTAAAAAACTGTTGCATAAATATAATGTCACTCACGATTTGCCATTGCCAGACCTCTGCACGGATGTGGGATGTGGGCATTTGTTTGCCACAAATAATTTATTGAGCAGTAACTCACCACCAAAACTGATGGCTGAAATCATGGGAGCCAGTGTAAAGGCCGTACTTACAAACTGTGCACATGTTACTCTGGGTATTCCGCAAACAGTAGTTGATAACTATGCCGAGAAGATTTCTAATCAAGAATAATAATGTAAGAATCCAAAAACTTCAGAAAGATCCATTTAAAACAAAAATAACGGCTCCCGAAAACCTCAGAAACCGCTAGTTTACTGCACTTACCAGAGAGTTCGAGGCGGGACTCGAACTTTTTTAGTCCTTGCAAACATGCAAAAACAAGGAGGAACACACTGTCTACCGTGTGTCTACAACTGAATCAAGAACATATCATATTAATGCGACTATGTTTGAAGAAGCATGATTTCCTTATGCAAAGTCAAATATGCTGGAAAAGTATCCTGATTTCTATTTTACCATTATTGATTTTAGGCCATCTTCTCAATAATCCCCTCAAACATCGCCATGTCTTTCTTGCGGAAATGAAACCGATAGCCATTTAGCTTTTGTATGCCGACACCAAAAGTCAGCTCCTTGTTCATGGAAACCAATATAAATTCCTGCTTCGCCAGTAATTTGCCAATTTTCACTCTCCGCATATCCACAACATCTTCTGCGATGTCTATCTCCCATATACCCAGTGTATTGTCGGCAAGAATCCTTCGGTTTGTCACGGTGATACGACTGGTATCGTCACCGAGAAGTGTCCCCGTATCTGCAGCAAATCCATACGGTTTTGCAGTAAATATAACCTTTTCCCCCGGTTGCAAATTCACTTTGTACTTATTTTGGATCTCCGGTAAAATATCTAAATAATATGTATTCATAGTCAGCTCTCCTGCATTTTCTTCTGCCGCTCCCGGGCACATTCCTGACCAAAAGCAATTATACGGTCAATATCCTTCTTATATATTTCTTCCATACCACGCTCATTGACAAACACTATATCTTGCCGATACCGCAGCAGTTCTTCCTGAATAAATTGAAAAGCCTTTCCATTATTTTTTATTTTAAATATATATTTTTTCCGGTCTCTGCATGCAATAACCAGCGATGTATGCTTATATAGGGGAATAATATCCTCCAGCGTGTCAACAACAACTTCCGTATACACCCACACTATATTCGCTATAGGAACGAGGACCAGCCCTAACTTATTACTAACTACCGCCTGACTGGTAACAACCAGCTTCTCATACATAGTATTTGAAGAAATTTCATTATTGATCATATGTAGCTGTTGCGGTGAAAAGGCCTTCAAAGACTTCTTCATTCTGATGCTAAATATCGGCCATATAATTCCTAATAAAATTGCCGGAAAAATCATCCCCATCATAACAAGCGTCAGTTCAAAGGGAAATCCATCCACCAAAAAGGTGGCAAATGCCAGAACGAACAGAATCAGGAAGACGAAAAAAGGGGCTATAACCTTATTCCTGCTCCTGCAATACAATAGATATAGATTATCGTAATCCTTCAGCTTTTCCATAAAAAACTCCTTTCTTGATAAAATATAGTCTCTAATTATATTTAAAATTATTTCACATCATCACATATAGAAATGTATAGTTATATATGAAATCATTGGGTACACAATTCCGAAAAGAGAAAAAATATTAACGGAATTTTATTATATCATATACCTATAAATATAACCAGATACTAAAAGAAAATATTGATTGGAAAAGGGAACCTATGACCTCATAAGTAAATCATTTCAGAAGCTGTCTGCAACTGTCTGCCCAATGTTAGACACAAAAAAAGCAAGAGACGGGACTCGAATGAGTTTATGCCCGCAAGTCCGCAAAAAATCAAGGAGGAATGCACACTGTCTACCGTGTTGTCTACAAGTAGTCAAAAGTAGCCTAAAACAGCCGATTTTAATTGAATAGTCGTTAATCTGAATCAGAAATTATCATATGAGAATAGATTTCAGAGAATTAAAGAAAAAGGGCACTTGATTTCTCAAGCACCCCATTGTATAATTTATTTAGAAAGGTATCGGAATTGACTTTCCGATTGCCCTCAGTGAAATGTATTTTAGAAATAGCATCTGACTTTAGGCGGTCAAGGGATGCTATTTCTTTTTGTTGTTATGATTATCTAAATAAGATAGAGCCGCAAAAACCACAGCTAAAAGTGTAAGCACTTCTAAAGTGTTCATAGGGCATCCCCTCCTTTATGTACTAGAGGGCATCAAACATCGGAAAATCGCATCCGCTTTCTTTTCAATTATACAACATGATTATATCATGTGAAAAACTGACGTTCAATCAAAAAACACCAACGGAGGAAAATTTATCTTCCGAAGGTGTTTATTTTTTATTCTGCTATCAGATAGAATCAATGACACTGTTGAGATTTTATCCACCTTACTAGCATCAACATACATCATGAAGCCGTTTAGGGGATTAGAGGACTCGCCTGTGTAGATGTGAGCGCCTGATGAGGAGATGAAGTCGTTCCATATCGCGCGGAGAAAGCCACCGCTGGAGTCTGTTGGTGAGGTCTTGAAGGTGTTGCGTAGGGTGTAGGTGGGGAAAACCTTTCTTATGGATGATAAAAATGCGTTGGAGTCTTGGTAGCTGAATACCATTGCAAAGTCAGTACCCTTTACCCCCATGAGGACTACTGGTTCGACGTATATTGCCCATTTCTCTCCGAAGTTATCAGCGTTGAGTGCGCCATACATTGAAGTGTCAACACCTTTGGATGAAAGTACCCCTAGGTAGGATGATATAAATGAGTCCGCATCTATGTCCTCGGTAAATACAGCGTCACTCCAACTTGATAAGGCTTGCATGTCTGCGCCTGATTCATAGTTAAATTTAGGTGCTGATTGTGTTATACCTAACTCGGAAAAGTCTGGGGTGTTGGATGGGTTTCCTCCGCCTAAATCAAGGATAGGCTTCCAACCAACAATACTAGTGTACCCTAATATTATCTTCGCACCTATATATGAATTACCTCCACCGCCGCTGAACATCTCATAAACAGCATTATTTCTGTAAGGTGCAAGTTGAGATGTGGATTGCCATGAGCCGGTCTCAAGGTCACATATGAGAGGGGCAATGAAGATGCGGATACCTGCGTCTGCGCCTAGTAATGAGGGGAAGCCATCTGGCATAGTCTTATCACCTATTTCTGAACCATTAGTACCCTCACCTCCTGTGCCTCCGTCAAATGATGCGTATGCGGTTAGTGATGTGGTTGTGAAGAGAGTACCCATCACTAACGCAGTTAGTGATACTGTAAAGAGTCTGCTTCTTAATGTATTGATAAATTTCATAATCTACCTCCTGAAATTAGCTGTTTCTAATGGAGATAGGGCGGTATTTTGGGGTGGGGTTGCGGTGTGAAGAATGGGAAAGACCTCCCCGTCAAGGAGAGGTCTTTAGTCTTGGTAAGTACCCATGATTAAAGGAAAGACCCCCTATTGCTAGAGAGTCTTTGATGTGTTAAGATGTAAGTGTCTGGAAATTCTTGGCAACCACCTCATATATGAATCGGGTAAGTACCCATGATGTCTTAAATGATGGAGGTGATAGTATGTCAGAAATTCTAGCAGTAGTTGCAATATGGAATCTTGCAGGTCTTGCAGTCAGTTCGTATATAGCTATTGCAGTAGACGATGAAACTCAACTAAAGTTTATTGCAAGTATGCTCTTATACCCTTGCGGATTCCTTACATGGGTTATCTTTGCTGTACAGTGGTACAGAAGCAGATAATACTGTATTGCAGAGAAGAACTGTCTAGTAGAAGCTAGACAGTTTTTTCTTACTCCTAACACAATGTTATGTTAACTCTGTCTTTTGTGAAAGTCAAGATATACTGATGGTAAAATAAAAGACCTCTACTTTGAGGGTAAAGGTCTTATCGATTAGGTGTGCCTAAGTTGTAAAATTAAAAGAAATTATGGGTAAATGAAATGTGATATCTCGAGTTAGTTATATCTAACTTGTGGGTTAAAATAAAGCCTCAATAAATGAGGTATTTCTTGTAAGCTGTATAAACTATCTTAAGTTAGTTGAAATTAACTGGTAAGTTAAAAAATAATGCCTGGTGAAGAATTATCTCGCTCAGTGCTACCGCCTATGGCGTCTAAGAATGCTTGATTTGCTTCTTCTCTGGACTGGCTATCTGATGGAGTGCTTGGAGTACTTGGGGTGGTTGTTTGGGGGGTAGCACCCTTGCTTTGGTTACTCTGAGGTGATGTTTGGGTGGGTTTCTTTACTTCGGTCTTGGTGTCGGATAAGAGAGAGGATTTGATGAAGCAGTAAGTATCAGTATTTTTGATGCTTAACTGTATCAATGACCACTCATCTGCCTTGTTTTCGGGCGTGGTTATGCCTAATACAGATACTTCTGTATTGATTGGTAGGCTTGTTAGCTTTTCGCCGTCCTTATCTGGTGTCTTGCGGATGTTTGAGGAAGTATTGGTGTACTTTAATAATACGTCATCTTCCTTGAACAACGTTAAACCAAACTCTTGCGCTATTTTTTCCACCTCAGTTAGTTCCACAACCTCTTCTTTGACCTCCGTGACAGGCTCTTCTTTGATTTCTTCTACTGGCTCAACATCAGAGTCAATCTCTTCTGTAGGTTCTACCGTCGGCTCTGCCATAGCAGATACCGCAATATCTTCTTTATTATCATTTCTATTTATAGCAAAAAATCCAATTCCAACCAAAACGATTAAAAAGATACTTCCAATTATCAATATTTTCTTATTCAATTCCAGTTCCCCCATTTCTTTAAAATACATAATATCCTATTTCTACCAAAAAAACAACAACGAATCAAGAGCCTATGGTGTGTTATCACAAATACACCTTAGGCTCTTTCTTTAACTATCTTTAACCATGTGAGATAGATACGGTTAAGAAGAGAGATAGGTGTTTAAGGTCTGACAGCCTGTAACCCCTTTATTTCATAAGAAAAATAGCAAAGGCATGATGCCATTTTGACAACCGCTTAAACCCCTAAATGGCATGAAAGTAAAGAGGAATATTTTTTTAAAATCTTTTTCAGGTAGGGCCTCCGATTTGGAAGATCGTTCTGTGTAAGTGTAACTGATAACGAAGATTCAGAATCCAAGGAGGTATATCATGGATAAGAAAATAAAAGCAGTAACAAAAGGGGAAAATTTAGAGATTCAACAAGTAATGGGTGAACAATTGCGGATTTTACGCACAAGTCGACGTATGACACGAGAGATACTTGCAAGAAAAATAGGCTGTACTGAGAACGCTATTTCAAAATGGGAATCAGGAGAGAGGGCTATCTCGCCTAACATTTTAGAAATGTTAATTGAAATATTTAATGTTGATTTTAACCATTTTTATGGTCATAACACGCCAGAAGTAAAAGACGAAAAAATTCGTGAATTATTTACTAACTACCAAAAGGCAGAAGCTAGGGCAAACCGTTTGTGGGAAGAAATTATGAAAGCATTTGCTACAAAGATTGATACTCTCGGTATATAGGATAATACAAAATGTCTTTATCAAGACATCTTGTATCGGTTCTTCGTTCATATAAAAGATATAATACTTATATAGCCCTAGAAAAAAATTGACACAAATTTAGATGAAAGGAGGTGGTTCTCATGATTGTCCAATCATATCAATTTGAACCCGTTAATCTTGTTTCTTGAAAGGAGGATTTATCATGGAAGAAATCAAAATTATAGGTATTTATTCCGTCAAAAAAGATGGCGTAATGCGCTCGACTTTATTTACGGAAACGGAGTTTTCAGACTATCAGCAGAACAACGATTCGGCCATTATTAAAGGAAATAGGGTTGAGACTATCTATGTGGGCAATGTTGATGTTTCTAACCTTGAAGTCGGTGACTTCGTTGAGGTGATATATGGACGTGCCGTAAACACCAAAAATGGGATTTATCAGCCCGTAAAAGCAGTTCGATTAGTAACCCCAAAATAGGGACGGGGCGATAAGCCCTTTCCCACCCATGTCACTATTAACATATATTATTTTAAGGAGGTTTTGCAATGACCTTATATACTAATTTTTTATATTTTTTAACGTTTCTTGTATTATTTCTTATGTTCTCTTTTATAGCACTTACCTTTGGGATTGCTTATTTTATGTTGAAAAAAGGACGAGTAAATAACATGGAGGAAGGCATTGTTCAAGTAAGCAATGCCATCCAATCCTTTCTCAGCACCTTTGACACGGTTAGGAACACCGCTTCGAGCCAACAATCTTGGTTTTTGCCACCGCTCAACGATTATCTAATCGTAGGTTTTGAACCTTACATCCGGCGATACTTTGCGGATGCCGTGTTCGATAATGTAGAACTTGGACAAAATATTCTTAGAGTATTCTACTCCGTAGGAGAGTCTCAGAATATAAGATTGAGCCTGTTAAAAAAGGAGTTTAGGAATTATATTTCCGAGATATATGGAATCTCTCCAACCTATGATTTTCCTATTCATATGGATTATAGAGCGGGTATGCTTATCTTTACCTATGGGCTGAATCAGGAAGGTGAGGCACAAGTTCGCCAGAGGAATTTCATGGAGAGCGAACGGCGGAAAGAGCGCGCCAGACATGCGAAAGTGAACGATAGAGTCTGATGCACAATGCCCTTGCATGTTCGGTGCGGTGGGAGCGCTTGCGCGCGAACCGTACCAGAATATGCCGGGAGCATCGCAGTATTACCCTTAGCGATGCGACGTGACAGTGACAGTTATCGGAACAATACCGTAATAGCGCGGTTTTCAGCATCTTTTTTTTGTCACTAACATATCCGATATTGGTGAAACGCTGTGACAAAATATAACCATCCATTTGAGAGGAGAAAAGCAATGGCAAATTTTAAACGTACCTACAAAGCCCGAAGTATGGTCGGCACAATTCATAGGAAGAATCTAGAAAACCTAGGTTTGGACGAAAAAGATATAAAAGACCCTGTCTATGTGGGAAATATATTGAAAAACTTATGGGAGGATTCCGGACAAAAGCGTCAAGCCGGTGTGGCTGTCTGTTATTCTGAAAAAGAATGCTACCATGCTCATATAGCGGTATCGGCATATAACAGTACGACCCTCGGCTATGTATCTAAGCTCTTGGGAAATGCACATATTGAACCTGTGCTTGGCACAAAAGAACAGCTTGTTGATTACCTTTTAAAGAAACCGCCCTACGATGAATCCGGCGAAGAGATACTTTATCAGTGCGGACTGGAAGATATAACCATACATTCTCCCAAAGCCACGAAAAAAGCCCCCCTTTTGGAAATAAGGGATTTCATTGCAGAGGGTTATACACCATCACAGATATTTGCAAAGGACATACATTACAGGCGGTATGAAAAAATCGTCAAATCCACTTATTTACAATCCCGAATTGATGCCACTCCTATCATGAAAGAGGATTTATTTGTTGAATATCACTTTGGGAGTTCAGGCACTGGAAAAAGCTACGAATACATAAAAATAGCGGAAGAATTAGGAGCTGAAAACATTTACATGTATTCCGACCATGCAAATGGCGGTTTGGATTATTATATCGAAAACGGTTGTCCCGATGTCCTGTTTATGGACGAGCTAAAAGGTGGCATCGATTTTTCCACTTTGCTCATCATGTTAGATAAGTATTCCAGACATCAGATTCATTCTCGCTATGTGAATTGCTTTAATTTATGGAAGCGCGTTTATATCACAAGCATTTATTCCCCGGAAGAACTGTATAACATTTTAGTACCAGATACGGAAGACCGTATCAACAATTCCTACGAGCAACTTCGCCGGAGAATCCACAGCATTGTCTATCATTATAAGCAAGGCGAGGAGTTCAAAAGAATACAAATGGATATGAAAGATTACATAAACAGATATTCAATCACATGTACACCAGAACAAAAGCTTACGCCGGAAGAGGAACAAGAAATCATAAAAATGTTTGGTGTTTAGGAGGAGTTATTATGTCAAACTCAATTATGTTACAAACAAAACTGAATATGGAACTGCTGACCATCTCTGCTTACTTGGAATGCGTAAGTGGCAACAGAGTGACTTATTTCAACGGTATCGTGGAATCTACGGATACCGGAAAACAACGGACAAGGGTTCTTGCTTTTTATGAATTTCCCATAACTAAGGAAGCTTTACCAAAAGAGCTTCGACCGGATGATTACAGTATATCGGTCTGCACTCCATGCAATGTGGGTTATCGCCTGCTTGACCGTCATCTGAGAAGAAATGATTTTGCGCCTAAAAAACGCTTGCAGTATTGCCATCTTGTGCAAGAATTAGAATTCGGAGAAGCACCCGTTAAAAAGCCGAGGGAAATCTATACGTTACCTGTCATGCGAAAGCTCTTTGCCGAATCCGGTCTGACTTTAGAACAGGCATGGGAATACAAAGGCTATGGTTCTTCACGCAAACGGAGATTTTATATCGTTAATAGCGAAACGGACGAATCTTCTCCCCGTCCCTATGATAATGATGAGCTTCGCGGGATTCTAAGAAAATGCGGACTTATCCCACCGGAAGAAAACTAAGTGGCAGAACCGTATTTCCACTGCTTTATCATCGAAACATAGCACAATACATCCTTTCACAATAAATAACAAGGAAGGTGTAAGGAATTTTTACCATAATAAAATAAATCAAACATAAAAAATACAATGAAAAACAGAGAATTACCCAAAATAAAATAGAAAATAATAAAAATAAATCATATAAAATATATCAATTCCTTGCACCACCTATCAGGTGGCGTAATATGAACAAAGACAATCAACTGAAAACTTCTGACCTTTCGTTCTTGAAGAAAGCATATGAAGAAGGTATAATAAGCGCAGACAGTGTGCTTGATACGCTTATGTCTATAAAAAGAGAACAAGTCCGTAAGATGCACCCTTATGCCATCACACCGCCCTCAAAAGAAGGGGGACGCTGGCAGACCGGCTATAAAGGGGAAGACGGAAAAAGAAAGAATATCAAGGCACAATCCGTGGAAGAATTACTGGATAAGCTGATACCGGTTTATTTTCCCGAAACGCACATTGAAAAAATGACATTTCACGAACTGTATGAGGAATGGCTGATATACAAGAAAGTCATCACCGACAGTCCGAACACCATCAAACGGCATAAACAGCATTACCGCAAGTATTTTGAATCCTCTGCCCTGCATGAGCAAAAAATGAAGCAGTTGGATGAATTATCTTTAGAAACGGAATGCAACCGCCTTGTCAGGGAATTTAATCTTTCCCGTAAGGAATGGAACAACATAAAGACCATTTTAAACGGTATGTTCAAATATGCGGTTCGGAAAAAGTATCTGACAGAAAATCCTATGGATAAGGTCGAGATTTTTATAAAATTCAAGCAGATAGTCAAAAAGACTGGAAAACAGAGACTTATAATTCTGACGAACTGAAAGAATTGAACCGTTATCTTGACCGCATGTATACGGAAACACTCGATACGGTATATCTTGCCGTAAAGCTGAATTTCTTACTCGGCTTGCGTGTTGGGGAATTGGTTGCCCTCAGGTGGGAAGATTATTGCGACATCAATCATTTACATATCGTCCGTGAGGAAGTCAGAAATCAAGTCACAAATAAATATGAGGTCGTGGAACACACAAAGACCAACCGTGACCGTTTTGTTGTTCTAGTTCCAAAGGCAATCAACATCCTGCAAAAGATGGAACATACTGGCGATTACATTTTTATGCGAGATGGAAACCGTATCACTGCAAGGATGGTCGCCTATGTATTGGAAAAGTATGCGGAACGTCAGGGACTGGCTATCAAATCCACTCATAAAATGAGAAAGACATTCGCAAGCAATTTAAATGCCAACGGCGTACCGCTTGATTGCATCAGGGAACTGTTAGGACACAGCAATCTAAATACCACGCTTGGCTATATTTACAATCCACTGACCGAAAAAGAAACCTATGACCTCATAAGTAAGGCATTATAGGAACTGTCTACAGCTGTCTACAAAATACACAACACACAAAAAAGCGGAAGTGCTGTATTATCAACACTTCCACGTTTCAAAAAGAGCGCGAGACGGGACTCGAACCCGCGACCCCGACCTTGGCAAGGTCGTGCTCCACCAACTGAGCCACTCGCGCAAATGTAAAATAACTATGATGAACAATACTGCTGCACGCTTTCTTTCAGCGCGTCAACATTGATTATTTTACATATAACCGGTTGATTTGTCAACCACTAATTGTATTTTTTATAATTATTTCTAAATTACATTTTTTCTGATTATTAACTTTATTTTATTAACTTCATTTTAAACTTCACCTTATTAACTTTATATTTATTAATTTTATTTTTATTAATTTCATTTTCTTTCTATCTATTCGTTTATTCCGTCACCTTGCTGATGCTCACCGTTAAGTTGCCGTCCTTCACGGTGGAATGGATACAGATAGGATAATCATAGGGATTTTTGAATTTCAGGTCTTTCGCGCCTTCTACGATTGCCGAATCGAGTCCCTGAGGTACATAATCCACCTCCAGGGAATGCGCGTAGCGCTCTGTCGCCGGGATGGAGGAAAGAAGCATCGCCACGTAGAGGGTTGAGGACACCTGACAGATTCCTCCGCCTATACTCGTCACAACTCTCCCACTGGCAAAAGAAGGTGCCAGCTTATAGCCATTATCCAAGGTTCTTGAGAGTATGGATTTGCTGAAAGAAAATGTCTCCTTCGGTTGAATCACCATACCGTCTATCCTTGCGGATGCAAGCTCTACATTTACCGCTCTGTCTTCGTCTGTATTGTACTTTGTGGAATAGGAAGAAATCTCATTCACATCCGTCTGTGTGCCCGTTTGGGTAGCCACGCGCCCCTCCGCTTTACCTGATTGGATATAATGATAATAATACGCGCTCAGATCCTTTATGCCCAAAACAGGAATTAAGTCGAGGTTATTTTTCATGTAGGCCCGCACATCGAACTCTGCCTTGCCTACGCGTCCTTCCTTCATGCCAGAGGTTATGAAATGCATAAGCAGCTTATCCGCATCATGTTCTACCGCCTTCTGTACATCGGGATAGGTATTATAATAGTATTCCGCATCAAACACTGAAGCATAGTCGATTCCCCCTGCCGGAATCTCCCTCGCCTGAGCCGCCGTACCGGGCAGTAAGCAAAGGCACAGCGTCAAAACTACAAATTTTGTCCACTTCTCCATTACGCTTTTATCTCCTTTTAAAAATCATGCTATTTAGCGATTAGTACTCTCTAAATCGCTGACCTTTTTAAGCGTAACATAAATAACTTGCCTTTTCCAGCTTATAACTTCTTAAGATTATTTAATTTTTATTGATTAGAAGTCTACGAAATACTTCATAACTGTTTGTAAAAAGTTATAGGTTTTATAAAAAAGTAATCTAAATCAAGGTTTTTCACATATTCCCTTATTCTTCGCTATAGATTTTGTCAGCCATTAATTTTCATTTTCTGCAGATGCGGCAATATACGGCGGGTGGATATTCACTTTATTTTCTATTATTTCTCAAAAATGCTTAACTGTTCATTTTACTGGTTCTCTTCTTATCCTCAGCAAATACCATAACAGCAATTGCAACAACGAACAGGTCACCGATCAGTGACGTGATTTCACTTAATTCTATTACGGATAGTCTGCTGATGTGTATCACTGAAGCAACCAGTAAAAATATAGCGCAGCTGAGAGCGGCTGATTTCCTGTAACTAGGCGAAAATATCGATATAATTCCCAAAACTCCGAATGAAAGATTGGCACCTCCCAGCTCTCGGATGATTACATAATTGTCCGTGCCTGTTTGTAAAAGCCACGCGGTATAAGCCGGATTTAATGCTTGCATAAGTCCTCCGGTTATCCCTCGTATACCAATTGCCCAGAACACAAACCATTTACAGAACAAAAAAAGAAAGTCCTTCTTTGGTTTTCTTGAATAGTCAATAGCAACACATATTGCCGGAATAACAAGCATAACTCCAATAACATAAATCATATGCATTTTTTACCCCTCCTCTGTTTAGATTCTAAACAGATGGTATCACAGCATTATATAAAGGTCAAGAAAAACTCGTTTTTTCTTGACATAAAGGATACCCTATGTTACACCATGTTTAAATACTAAACGGAGGAGGGAGTCATTTGAGAATAGAAGATGTAATCGAGTTGTTCTATAGCATAAATAATAAATTTACTGCCATAGAGAAAAAGTCTATGCATTTTACTTCCGGGATTTCACTCACTGTTCACGAAGTGCATACCATTGATCTCATTGGCAGAAACAATAATATTAATATTACGAAATTAGCAAAGCTACAAGGGATAACTAAGGGTGCCGTTTCACAAATGGTTACTAAATTGTGTGAGAAACAATTAGTAATCAAGAAACCTTCCCCGGAGACAGAAAATGAAGTTGTCTTACATTTATCTCCATTGGGACAATTACATTTTAAAGAGCACGATAATCATCATAAGGAAGAATACGCCCTACTTTCCACTTATATGGAACAATTATCTCAGAAAGATACAGAAATTCTCATAAAAATGCTAAAAGCATTTGATAACTTTTTAGATAATAAACTATAGAAACTTATAGAGAATTACCAAAACAAGATTAAGTTATGAATTATTGTTTAGTTTTTATATTCAGTCTGAGAAACTGAGGCATGGATACAGATATGGCAAGACAGAACACTTACGCATTCCTGCGCAGAATGGGACTTCGCCTCGATTTGGTATCCTCCTCCGGAATCTTAGCTCATCGCCACGACTTACTCAAGTTAATAAATCAGCATAAAATAAAAACAAAAATATTTAGACAATATATTTACAAACTCATTGTTTGTGTTATAATTTTATTTGACAATATGTTGTCTAATTATAGAGGAGGTGCTATTGGTGGAATATACCCGCGAGATGTTCCTTTGGCAACAGACTTATGCGACCTTATTTTCGGTTTCAAATAAGTTACAGGTCAAAGGCGATAAAGCGTTGGAATCTCTGACCTCGCGACAGTTAATGGCGTTGATCGCAATTATTCATTTGCCGAAAGGGGAAGCGTCATTAAACGGGATTGCAAAGAAAATGGGAACTACAAAGCAGAATGCCAAACAGCTTGTAGACGCTATGGAGAAGAAAGGATTTGTTAAAATTATTCCGTCTGAAACGGATAAACGCGCTTACAACATTGAAATAAGCGAAGAAAGAAAAAATGATTTTATTGAATGTTATATGCGCGGTATGAATTTTTTCATGGAAATATTTAAAGGATTTACTGAATCTGAGCTTGAAAGTTTTTGGAGTATGCTTAAAAAGCTCTATTGCTTCGACGGCGAAACACAGGATGGATTTGAAGAAGCTGCTAACTTTGATACGAATTAAGGAGGATATTATTTTATTATGAATAAAAACATTATAACGCAATTTACCGCACTGACCTTTTGTATAGCACTGATCTTATGGGGGGTATGTATTCTTCTCGGGCAGTTTGGAATTACAATTGAAAATAATTATTGGCTGTATATCCCGTATCTGCTCGGCGGATTTTCGCCCACAATCGCGTCATATATAACGCTCAAGAAAAGCAATGAGATTACAGGTTTCAAAGAATGGATAAAAAATGTTTTTACTTTCAAAAGCCCTATACGCTTTTACTTGCTTGTTATCATATTGAACGCGGTGTACTTAATACCTCAAATTATCATAAACGGGACGGAAGAAATGAACCCTCTCTATCTGCTCATAATTTTACCCCCGCTTATGTTATTTGGCGGCGGAATGGAAGAAGCCGGTTGGAGATATATCTTACAGCCCGAATTGGATAAGAAATACGGCTATGTTCTGTCCTCCTCCATCGTTGCGGTGATTTGGTCGGTATGGCATCTCCCTCTTTTCTTCATTCCGGGTACAGTCCAAAACAGATCGAATTTTTGGTTATTTGCGATTTGTGTAATAGGATTGACATTTGCTCTCGGAGCAATCCGCAAAGTATCGAACAACGTATTTTTATGTGTTCTTTTTCATTGCCTAATCAACGCGGGCTCAGTTACATTCAATATTCCCGATACTTTATTCGGAAATCTTATAACCACCATATTATTGATAGTTTTTTCAGTAACAGCAGTTTCCATTTATGAAAAGAATAGAAGTTAAGAAAAATCAGGAAACCTATTACAACAAAGATCATTCATTGTTGTAATAGGTTCTGTAATAAGCATTTCTGTAAGTGGAAGGAGTCAGATTTTCATATTCCTTGAAAAGCTTCATAAAATATTTTTCGTCCTTAAAGCCCAACTTATAGGCTATTTCCTTGATGCTGAAATCGAACCGGCAGAGATATTGCTTTGCTTTAAGTATTTTCATACCATTGATATACTTTCTGGGGCTGACTCCCAAATGCTTTTTAAACATTCTGCACATGTAGTCCTTGTTGTAATTGAACTTTTCAGCCAGCTCATCAATAGTGAACTCCTCGGTTATGTTAAGACGAATCCATTCAAGAAGAATATTGAAATTGCCTCCACCGGTGTTAGGTAATTCGTTTAGCTTCAGACTGGCATGAATAAACTGCTGGGATAGTTCCAAGAGAAGTGTAGTAAGTGAATAATCGGTGCAGAAGGAGCTATAATAGCCCGAATTGGCTATATGAAGCAGCTGCTTGAAAAGTATAACACTCTTTTCAATACTTTCAGGCTGCCAAAATACAGGTAACATAATGCTGTCATTAAGCTTGTTGAAATACGGGATGGAACTCAAGGGGGAAATCTCGTTCATGGCATCCCTTCTGTTAAGTATGCTGTTTTGACCGTGGCAGTAGAAGTGCAACCAGTAAAAAGAGGTTTCTCCTGCCGAGTACTGGTAGCCTGTATGAGTATGGCCAGGCAGAAGGAGCAGAACCGAACTTGGAACCACCTCATACTTGATATCATCCTGCATAATATATGAAGTTCCTTTGACCCCTATAATTATTTCAAAACTATCCATATTCCGTTTGTTATGGATCCAGTTTCCTTCAGAAATAAATTGCCCGGAAGAAATATATGAAAAAGGTCTTTCCAGGGAAGCCTTAAAATAAAACATATGTCGGATTTCACCACCAATTCTTCATATTTATGGGTCGATTCGCAAAATCTACTTTGTTAAAATCAAGTATACTATACAGGATTTTTAATTTCAAGAATCAGTTAAAAACACTAATATATGCCAAAGGAGAAAATTATATGACAAAGCTTATCGAATCATACCCACTGACCCTAAAGAAAACCGTAATCAATGACAGCTTCTGGTCAGAATATCAAAAGCTGATCCGGGATGTTGTGCTTCCATATCAGAAGGATGCATTAAACGACAATATTCCAGGTGCTGAGCCAAGCCATGCCATAAAAAACTTCAAGATTGCCGCTGGTCTTGAGACTGGAGAATTTCAAGGTTGGGTCTTCCAGGACAGCGATGTTGCAAAATGGCTGGAGGCAGTTGCCTATAGCCTTTCTCAGACGCCGGACAGTGAATTAGAACGTTCTGCGGATGACGTCATTGATATAATTGAAAAAGCACAGCAAGAAGACGGATACCTTGATACTTATTTCATTATTAAAGAGCCTGAAAAGCGCTGGACAAACCTTGAGGAATGCCACGAGTTGTATTGTGCAGGACATATGATAGAAGCGGGTGTGGCATACTTCAGCGCCACCGGGAAAAGGAAGCTGCTTGATGTTGTATGTCGGCTTGCCAATCATATAGATTCAGTTTTGGGGCCTGAGCCCGGAAAAATGAAGGGATATTGCGGCCATCAGGAAATTGAGCTTGCCTTGGTGAAGCTTTACAGGATTACAGGCAATGAGCGCTATTTGAGCTTGAGCAGATACTTTATTGACGAAAGAGGGAAGGAACCATATTACTTTAAGCTTGAGAGGGAAAAAAGAGATATCCTGGAATTTTGGCCGGGATTCAGCAAGTTTAAACGGGAATACATGCAGACCCACCTTCCGGTTAGGGAACAGAAAACAGCGGAAGGCCATGCTGTAAGGGTTGTTTACATGTGTTCGGCGATGGCGGATATTGCGGGTGAAACGGGAGATGCAGAGCTCCTTGATGCCTGCCGCAGTCTATGGAACAGTATTACCAAAAAAAGGATGTATATTACGGGGGGCATAGGATCAGCGGAATTCGGAGAAGCATTCACCTTTGATTATAATCTCCCCAATGATACGGTATATGCAGAATCATGTGCCTCGGTGGGCCTAGTGATGTTTGCCCACAGGATGTTGAAAATCGAGGAAAAGGGCGAATACGGCGATGTGATGGAAAGAGCGCTGTACAATACCGTTTTGAGCGGAATGGGGTTGGACGGGAAGAACTTTTTCTATGTAAATCCTTTGGAGGTACATCCGGAAGCATGCGAGAAAAATCCGATACTGAAGCATGTCAAGCCTGTTCGGCAGAAATGGTTCAGCTGCTCCTGTTGCCCGCCCAATATTGCAAGATTGATTATGTCGTTGAGTCAATATATATATACGGTAGGCAAAAACTCTATATATACCCACCTTTATATAGGCGGAAATGCTGAATTTAATCTTGATGGCACTTTGGTTACACTCACTCAGGAAACAAACTATCCGTGGGAAGGGAACGTAAAGCTGAAGACCACAGGCTTCGGTGAAAAGGAATTTACGCTGGCCTTAAGAATACCGGCCTGGTGCAGGAATTACAAACTTGCGGTGAACGGAAAGGTTTTGGAAACGGATGTTGATGTCTCAACGGGATATGCAAGAATCAGGCGGATTTGGAATGATGGAGATACAGTTGAATTATCAATGGATATGCCCGCGGAATTAATCCAGGCCAATCCCAACGTCCGGGCCGATGCAGGAAAGGTTGCCATAACAAGGGGACCGCTGATATACTGCCTTGAGGAGACTGACAACGGAAGCAACCTGTCGTCCATATCAATTCCACTGGACTGTAATCTTGATATCGAAAAAGACAGCAGCCTTTCAAGCGGTACTGTTGCAATAAGAACAACGGCAATTAGGATTGATGATAAATGCTGGTCGGATGAGCTTTACCGTCCAGCGGCAAAAACAGAGAAAGAAACAAGCATAAAAGCCGTGCCCTATTTCATGTGGTGCAATAGGAAACCCGGGGAAATGGCTGTTTGGATCAGGTATAGGTGATTTTCTTGCAGATATAATGCCCCTTTTATGGAATACTCCTATAAGGGGCATTTTATATCGAATCGGTTTTTTAAGGAATTATCAAAGATTACTATAGTTTTAATTGTCCATTTACTCTTATATTATTTGAGTAGAAACCTGTCGCCAAGGTCCAACCCTGTTTGCCCGACATCAGTTTTGTCTACTCAAGGCACGATGAAAAGAAGCTCGTAAATATGAAAAAAGCCCTCTCTCATATATCCATCTTGACCGCATAGAAGAATTATCTCATAGTTGGTATCACTTGGTATCAAATCACATTAAAAAGAAAATCAGGGAAGCCTTTAAACAAAGGCTTCCCTGAATAAATTAAAGAGCGGGTGATGGGAATCGAACCCACGTATCTAGCTTGGAAGGCTAGTGTTCTACCATTGAACTACACCCGCATGTAATATCCGAAACCGGATTTAATTATTTTACCGACAGTTAGGATATTACCATATTTTGTTTCCATGCGCAAGACTTTTTATTAAAAACTTCTATTTACTTTCCTGCGCGTCCATCTCCAATATGCGATCGGTGATATATTCCTGCATCTGCTCCTTCGGTATTGCCAGCGAAACCGAAAGCTCTGAATACAGATTATCTTCTGCCATCCTCAAATATTTTTCATCCATTACCGTTGTTTTCTTTCCTTGCGCAATTCTTCTCTGCTTGCGGACATACAACGTTTTTATGACCCTTATCCAATCTCTGCACTCACCGCTGCGGATCGTTTCCTTATACTTCTCTTCCCTTTGCTTATCATCGCCCACCCAGAGCTCTTCAATGTCAGGAATATCATTAATTAACGCATCCGCTTCCGCCTTCGTCAGCACCGCTCTCATAACGGTTTTTTCGCTGTCCACCGGCGTAAATATCTTGCTTTCCCTTTGATGGCGGGGAATTAAAATATAGTATAGCCTGCTTCCCGACACACCTTTCATATCGAGTGTGGTAATGTCCTCGATCCTGCACACTCCCGTATTTCCATATACAACGTATTCTCCTTTCTCAAACATGTCATCCCTTCTTTTCTTCAATAAAATGTTTCATAGTGTCCTACTTATATTTTACCCGTAAAAAAGGATTTTACTACCTTATTTTGCACTTTTCTTCCATCTTTGTCTTATTTGCCCTATTATGTCCCGTAGATTTTTGTGCATTTTTCTTGTATTTCTATTAAAAAAGCAATAAAAAAATGCCCAGAGCCGGAATCGAACCAGCGACACGAGGATTTTCAGTCCTCTGCTCTACCAACTGAGCTATCTGGGCATGTGCGCCGAATATGTCATTCGGCAACATTGGTATTTTATCGTGTATTATGTATGCTTGTCAACAATAATTCTCTGCATTCGACAAGATTATGATTATTCTGTTACTGTCCACTCCGTTCTCAGTAACGCATGATTTCTGCATTTAAATTCGCTCCGCGAAGCAGAAATCACTCTTGAATCATATTCTTGCGCAGCTTAACAGCAAGTGTTAAGCTACTGTGTAAACAGTAACATTATTCTGCCTTTGGCTTCATAGCAGCAATTAATACCCGGAAATACTGTGCGGCAGAATTTTTCCATTTATTCCAGCTCTATCCAGCCTTCCATCGAATCAAAGCTATATTCCATATTTATCGTTACCTCTTTGTTCTGGTAACCGTCAAATCCTATATCCGCAGATTCTATAACTTTTCCGCCGGTATCAAGCGCTTCCAGATGCCATACCGTTTCTTCTCCCGTCATATAAATATTAACAATGTTAAGAACGCCAAAGCCTCCCAGTCCCCCGATATCCTCTGCCAGATTCACCTTCTCAGACTCTTCCGATACCCTATATAAGTAGACTTCTTTCAAGTCCACCCCCGTATTATTTCTAATCGTTACCGAAATGCTGGATGGGTTATCTGCCGGTTCCCCTTTTCCCATCTGTCCGATGGATTCTAGAAGGCCGTCGTACATCGCTATATTCGCCTGCAACTCCTCAATGGTGGCATCCAGTTCCTCCTCTGACATTTGTTCTACATCCTGCTGCCCGATGAGGTTGATTTGCTTCGCCATACCGTCCAGCTCCCCGTCTAAAGAGTCGTCTTCCACATCAGCATATACCTCAATCACTTCATTATGCCTGCTTACCAGCTCCGAGTATACGCTTCTCGCCTTTTCTATTTTCTCCGCCGGCGGTCCTCCACAACCTGCCATCAGCAATACGGCAAGGCATATAACCAGTGCTTTTACATACTTTATCATTTATAGCTTCCTCTCATTCTTTCTGCCATATCATTTCGAATTCGGTACATCCGGCGAAGTCTGACTTTATGTCGTCCGTTCGCGCCTCTGCATACCTCTTGTTTATCTTGAAGCCTTCTCTCATATAGAAATTAACAGCTTTTTTGTTCTTACAATATACATGAAGGCTTATTTTGAAATACTTCGATTTGCATATGTCCATAAGGGCCTTTCCCACGCCCCTGGAACGCATCGATCGTTTTACGAAAATACCTTCGAGGTAGCCCTTGTTTATCCCTGCAAAGCCCTGAATGCCCTCATAATCCTCATAAACGTAAGCCTCCGACTCGTATAGCTGATTTTTAACCGCTTCATAATTGCCGAGCCAGTAGTCTTGAGAAATGAAATCATGGGCTTCCATATTGGCCTCCAGCCATATCCGGGCAATTTCCTCCACATCCTGTTCCTTCATCCTTCGCACCATCAATATTTCTTTGGCATCTCCGGGAAGTTCATAGGTGCAGTCTAAAAACAGCCTGCTGTTATGCGCTTCCTTTTCATTATAAGTATATTCTAAGCCACGCCCGACCTCCCGTGCCAGAGCATCAAAAAAGTCACACATTTCAAATAGCGACTGCCATATAGACTCCGGGTTCCCCGCCGGATATGTAAGCAGAATCCGCTCCATTTTATCCTGAGATAAAAACTTATAGAGATACTTTCCCGACTTTCCTATGCTGCTGGAAAAATATGTATGTATGCCCACATACCAGGAAATCATCTTAATGAATTCCGGCCTGACATAAAAGTTCAGCATGTCCATGGCATAAGTTATCTCCCCGCGCCACAAACCTTTGCCCATATTGTTGAGCAGCCACCAGAATTCGTTGCAGCTGCAAAGGTATTCCTCTTCCGAAGGCTTTTTCACCCAGTGGTCTTCATCGGTAGAAGGAGGAATCTGCGGAAATGTCTTATCCTTATCCAGAAGAACGATGCATAGCCTGTCCTGCTTCATATCCTTAATGCTGTATTCCAATGTCTGGAGGTGAAGGTCTAAACGGTTGCCATCGGCAAGCTGCATCAGATACCCGTAACAATTTTCCAAGTCGCACTCATGTCCTAATATGCCGTCCATTTTCTCAGGAAATTGCATGTACAGCCGCTCTCCGAAAACGTCGATCCAGCTTTCCTGTTCAATAAAAGATGCTGTCTCAGTTACCACATATACGATGTCATAATCCTGAAATATATCTTTTGGCGCATTCCTGTTGGTCCTGGAACCGTTCATATATACTCCCCGGATACGGTCATCCCTTTCGGCTGTTCCGATGATAAGGTCCATCATTTCTCTTTCGCTTCTCATGAATATCTCCCCCCAATTCTTCGGCAATTGTGTTCTTGTCTTCCGAGATTACTTTATTCTTATTATAACAACAAATGCAGAATAAACAAACAGTATTCTTCCAAAAGAACAAAAGCGTGCCATAAAATAAAGGACCTGCAAAAATACAGGTCCTTTGATAAATATCTTAATATTTGGCAAAATAGTTTACACTGCCCTCCAGCCTTCCTACCACGTCATTTACCTCTTGCAAAGCTCTCACGATTTGTCCCATATTTTCAGACAGCTCAGAGGTATCCTCCGCAACATCAGTAATTTCATGTGTGCTGTCTCCGACTGTAGAATTAATTCCTTCGTTTGCTTTGTTTATCTTTTTCACTAGATAAAGCAGCTCTGACATACAAGTCTTGAAGTCTTCCATAATACCATCCATTTCTTCCGCTGCTTCAAAATACTCTTTTCCGGTATTTTCCAATGTTTCGTAATCTTGCAGTACGCTTTTATGTATGAAGGATAGTATTTCTTGTGTATCATTCGCCAAATTTTCCACATGCCCTACTACTTCACCGCTAATATTTTGAATATAATTTGCTGTGTTTCTTGAGTTATCAGCCAATACTCTTATTTCGTCCGCGACTACTGCAAATCCTCTGCCGGCCTCCCCCGCCCTTGCAGCCTCAATAGAAGCGTTCAGTGCGAGCAAATTAGTCTTGCTTGCAATCCCTAATATTTCTTCTGTCAATTCCGTAATCTTATAAATTTGCTTACTATTTTCCACCGACTCGCTGACAGAGCTGTCAATTGCCGCAATCACACTAACCGCTTTTGCTTTGCTGTCTATCGCTCTTTGTTCTACTTCATGTGCCTTTACTTTAACTTCTTTCGCGTAATCGCTTCCCTTGGCTGCTTTATCCGACACTTGAACAACTGAATTCTCCATGCTTAAAGTATCTTCATTCAGCATAGTAATCGTTGCGGATACCTCTTCCATTCCGGCTGCAAGCTCTTGCATTGTTGCCGAAATATTATCGGCTCTTTCATTCGCATTTCCTACATTCTTTTCTACTACTTTTCCTTGTATCCCTAATTCGCTGCAGGATGAAATCATGCTGGATATAATATTTTGTACCAATCCGAAGAAATCATTAATTCCTGATGAGAATCTTCCTATTTCATCCTTCGACTTAACCTCGATTCTTTGCGTTAGATCTCCCCTTTTTTCTTTTATCTCGTTTACAATCATATCAATTTGTTTGGTCGATTTTTTAACCGGCCTTACTACAGTGAGACTTATCACCATAATACATCCCGCAATAGAAATCGTAAAAAAAGCAAATGACCCGAACGCAATATACGGTACCGTTTCAAATATATCGGCAATCGATGCCTGCTCTCTTTCCATTTCCGCATTCGTGTACTCAATAATAGAATCTATATATCCTTCGATGTTTTCGTCGAACATGGATAAATTGGAAGTTGCAGATACCTCTGCCTGTTGTTTATTTACTTTACTTGTATTGAGCAAGCTCCCCACTGTTTTCTTATACCGCGTATAATCTGCAACAAATTTATCGAAGTCAGCACGTCTGGCATCTTCTTCTCCTAAAAGCGAATCGAAAGTCTCTGTTTTTACATCTAATTCGGCAATTCTTTCATTAATATCCTTGCCTATGCTATCCATGTCTCCCTCTCTGGTCGTTAGGACATGGGTTAAGACTTGTCCGTTAATATAAGAAAAGTCCCTGGATATTTCTGAAATAGCTTCAACCTCAACCACCTGCTTATTGATAATCGCTTCATTTGCATCGCTTATTTTCTGCAAAGACGATACCATGAACCAAATAACTGCCATCGCTACCAGTGATATCAGAAATATTTGAATATATATTTTAGTTCCTATACTGCTCTTCAGACTTGCTTTCTTAGGTAAACCCCCATTATTTTTTTGTTTTTTTTCTCGCTTTACGCCCATAATCTTTTGCCCCTCTCCCAAACATACCCACAGTTTCGAATGTACAGAAAGTTCCAACGTGCCATAAAGCACGTCGGAACCTTTCCTGATTAGATATTAGAAAAATTAACTATTGGAAATTAATTTTCCGCCTCGTTTAGATACGACATCGAATATAACTGCCGACAAAAGAACCAAACCTTTTACTACCTTCTGAATGTTCTGATCAACTCCCATAATACTCATACCGAGGTTGATAACACCCATAAGAGCCGCACCGACAATAACGCCGGGAACCGTTCCTGTCCCGCCATAGGCAGATGCACCGCCGATAAAGCAGGAACCAATAGCATCCAGTTCATAGTTCATTCCATAAGTAGGCTGAGCTGATGTCATACGTGCAATCGTGAGCATTCCAGCTAAAGCAGCTAAGAATCCCATATTTAAATATGCAAGAAAATATACATTATTAGTGTTAATACCGGAAAGCTTTGTTGCTTTTTCATTTCCTCCAACCGCATAGAAATAACGCCCAATGGTAGTATTCGATGTGATATAACCGTATATAAGAACTACAATCATTACCCAGATAAGTGCAGTAGGAATACCTCTATACTGAGAAAGCCTTACTGTAAATGCGAGTATTACCGCACAAATCAGAATGATCTTGATTAGGCTGGAAGCCCATTTACCCGTTCCATAACCTTTTTTAGATCTTACTATCATATTTTTCAGTTGAATCGTAATATAGATTACGCATGCAATGATACCTGCTATCATACATGTTAAATTGAAGCCTTCTACACCAAATATATCCGGAACATAGCAGTTAGCTCCGCCGCCGAAAAGCTTAATGAATGCCTCTGACTTAAGAGATACCGTCATACCATCGAGCACTACGTTAGAAAGTCCACGGAATACAAGCATACCTGCCAGCGTCGTAATGAAGGGCGGGATGCGCACAAACGCAATCCAGAATCCCTGCCATGCGCCGATTAAGAGTCCTACCAGAATCATTGCCGCAATTGCCACATATGGATTCATTCCTCTGTTTTCCATAAGTACGGCGCCGATCGCACCCACAAAGCATACTACAGAACCTACGGAAAGGTCGATATTTCCTCCGGTCAAAATACATAGCAGCATACCGGTCGCCAGTACGAATACGTAAGCATTCTGAGAAATTAAGTTACTGACATTTTGGGGAAGGAGAATCTTGCCACCGGTTCCCCATGCAAAAAAGGCCGTTACAAGAACGAGAACAATAATCATTGTATATTTTTTAACGCCTTCCATAAATCTTACTCTATCCATAATTTACGCTCCTTTATTACTAACCTTCAATATGTGTGACATAATCAGTTCTTGTGACGCTTCTTCAGCCGCAAGCTCTCCAACCATTCTTCCTTCATTCATGATATAGATACGGTCACACATTCCAAGAACCTCAGGAAGCTCCGATGAAATCATAATAACCGACTTTCCTTCTGATACTAATTGATTGATAATGCAATAAATTTCATATTTCGCCCCGACATCAATACCTCTTGTAGGTTCATCCAGTATTAATACATCGGGGTTAGCAAACATCCATTTTGCCAGCAGAACTTTTTGCTGATTACCGCCGCTTAGATTTGATACATTTTGCTCTACCGAAGGACACTTGGTCTTCAGTTTGTCTTTGTATTCTACTGCAACTGCATATTCTGCATCCTTATTGATAACCGTATGTTTGCTCACTGCTCCCAGATTGGCCAATGTAGTATTGATTTTAATAGGATTGCTAAGTATAAGTCCGTTGCCTTTTCTGTCTTCTGTTACGTATGCTAATTTATTATCAATCGCATCCTTTACAGTATTGAGACTTACCTCTTTTCCGTTTATTTTAATTTGTCCTGATATGTTACTTCCATAACTTTTACCGAAAATACTCATAGCCAGCTCAGTTCTTCCTGCTCCCATAAGTCCGGCAATTCCCACTACTTCGCCTTTTCTGATATTTATGCTGACATTATCAACAACTTTTCTTTCGGAGTAAAGGGGATGATAAACCGTCCAATCCTTCACCTCCATCTTTATTTCACCTATTTGTTTTTCTTCGCGCTCAGGGAAACGATTGGTTAAATCGCGCCCGACCATTCCCTTTATTATGCGGTCTTCTGAAATGTTATCCGCCGCCTTATCAAGAGTCTCAATCGTGGAACCATCTCTGATAACCGTAATCTTATCCGCAACATACGCAATCTCATTTAACTTATGAGAAATAATAATTGAAGTCATTCCTTGCTTCTTGAACTTAAGCAATAGGTCTAAGAGCGCTTTGGAATCTGACTCATTTAAGGATGCTGTCGGTTCATCCAGTATAAGAAGCTTTGCGTCCTTGGCAAGAGCTTTGGCAATTTCCACCAGCTGCTGCTTACCAACACCTATATCTTTAATTAACGTTCTGGATGATTCTTTTAATCCGACTGTTTTCAAAAGCTCATCCGCACGCCCATACGTTTCATTCCAGTTTAATGCGTATTTATGTCCCCTTTCATTTCCCAGGAACATATTTTCACCAATTGTCATATAAGGAACCAGAGCCAGCTCTTGATGTATAATAACAATTCCTTTTTCTTCGCTGTCTCTAATTTTAGTAAATTTGCATACTTCACCATTATAAACAATATCACCCTCGTACGTACCATAAGCATAGATTCCGCTAAGTACATTCATCAGAGTAGATTTTCCGGCACCGTTTTCGCCTACAAGAGCGTGGATTTCTCCTTCTTCTACCTGCAGGTTAACATCATCCAGCGCTTTTACTCCCGGAAATGTCTTGGTGATATTTTTCATTTCCAATAATATTTTTGCCAATTTCAAGTTCCTCCCAATATCTAATCAAACATTTCACCTAAGAATGCAGGCGGATGTCCGCCTGCATTCAGTTGTATTACCTTATGACACAAGTCATATTAAATACTTGTCAGTTCATTTACTGTAAATCAGCTTCTTTGTAGTAACCGGAATCGATCAACAATTCTTTGTAATTATTGATGTCTGCAAATACGGGCTCACAAAGGTAAGAAGGAATAATGCCTGTACCGTTGTCATAGCTTTCCGTATCATTAACCGGTGCTTCTCCGCCCTTCATAACAGCATCAACCATCGAAACTACCTGTGTTGCTAATGTACGAGTATCTTTGAAGATTGACATAGACTGCTTGCCATCAATCATGTTTTTAACGTTAGCAATATCGCAGTCCTGACCTGTAATGATCGGCCATTCTCCAGTATAAGCTGCTGCGAGAGAGTTCTCAACGCCAAGTGCTGTGGAGTCATTAGAGCAAAGAACTGCATCTAATTTCGTTCCATCTGCATAATAGGAAGCGATGATAGCGTCCATTCTGGACTGTGCGGTTTCTGTTGACCAGTTAGCTGTTGCAACTTTTTCAAAAGCTACAGAGCCGGATTTAACAACCAGTTTGCCTTCATCAACGTACGGCTGAAGAACATCCATTGCGCCGCCATAGAAGAATCTTGCATTGTTGTCGCCAGGGTCACCCGTGAAGATTTCGATATTGAAAGGGCCTGCTGCATTGTCGAGGTCAAGGGTATCTTTGATATATTCACCCTGCTTTGTACCTACCATATAGTTATCAAATGTAGCATAATAAGTAACAGCATCTGAGTTCATGATCAAACGGTCATATGCAATTACCGGAATTCCTGCGTCCTTTGCCTGAGCAAGAACAGTTCCTAAAGAATCACCATCGATAGAAGCGATTACTAAGAGCTGGCATCCGTTGGAAATCATATTCTCAATCTGAGATACCTGAGTAGTAATATCATTGCTTGCATACTGAAGGTCAACTTCATATCCAGCATCTTTCAACTGTGCTTCCATATTGGAACCATCCTGATTCCAACGCTGTAAATCTTTTGTCGGCATTGCTACACCGATTAATCCGCCGCCAGCAGCATCTGTTTCTGCCGGAGCTTCCGCTGCTTCTTCTGCAGGAGCTTCTGCTGCAGGAGCCTCTGTTGTCTTTTCTGCCGGAGCTTCTGTGGTCGCTGCCGTATTGGAACTTCCGCATCCAACAAGCAGTGTTGCTACCATTGCTACGCTGAGCAATGCACTTATTACTTTTTTCTTCATTCTTGCAAATCCTCCCTTAAATTTGTGTTAACAACTGCTTCCTTGTTACAAGTTGAATATATCATAATAAAAATAGGATTTGCTTGTATTCTTCTTCAAATTTTTAATATTTTATAAAATAAAAAAAGGAGATGCTAGCACTTTTTTGTGCTATTCGCTCATCTCCTTCAAAATATTCCTATTTCCTTTTGTCATATTTGCTAATTTGGCATTTTATCCGGAACATTAAGATAAACATCTTCTTTTAAATGAAATCCGCTGTTAATAATGACTTCATTTATATTATCAATATTTACACTAATCGGCTCCAAAACAACATAAGGGATATCATAAGTTCCGTCATCTATTTTTTTAATATTGCTTTCTTTCTTCCTTGTCGCTTTCTCTTCCGTAATCCTTACGCTGCTTCCGTTTGGCGCAAGCGTATAGATTACATCCGTTTTTGCCAAATCGCCTCCTTTGGCAAGGATGATCGCATATTCTGCCGCTGCCTGCGCTAATTTTTCCACCGGCTTATAGACGGTCATCACCTGGGTCCCTTCCACAATTCTCTGACACGCTTCCAGTTCGGCATCCTGTCCTACTACAGCAATTTTTCCCGCCAGACGTTTTTCAGCAAGGGCATGCACTACCGAAGTTGCCAGACTGTCATTTCCGCACATAATTCCCCCGGCCTTGTTTACCATCGAAGAATTCTCATATATGTAGTTTCCGGCAGTCTCCGGTTTCCAGCCGTCCGCATTAATACTGCCTATCACATCGATATTATATTTGTTCATAACTCTCATGAAGCCATTTCTTACAAGCTCCACGTTATGATCCGTAACAGGTCCCTGCAGCATTATTACCTCATCACTTTTTAATCCACTGTCAACAAGAGCTTCCGCCATCATCGTTCCTACCGCTTCATTATCAAAGGATATATACAAATCCGCATTTGCATCTTTAATAATTCTGTCATAGCATATGATCTTAATCCCTTGCCCTTTCGCCTTTTGGACAACATCCTTCAGACGGTTTCCATCGATGCTGATAATAACGATAACATCCATCTTTTTCTCAATAAAATACTCGATTTGCTTTATCTGTTCCTCCACTTCTCCATTGGCATTCTGCACATTTACCTCAGCACCATATTCTTTCGCCGTGGATACGAATACATCTCTGTCCCTCTGCCAACGCTCTATAACAAACGAGTCAAAGCACATTCCTATCTGGATTTTATCCTTTCCTGTTTCCACTTTTCCGGTATTCTCTACCTGCGTGTTTCCGCAGCCTGCTAATAATGCAGATAAGATACAAAATATGACTGTCAGACGCCTTCCCTTTTTCATATTCTTAAATTCCCTCCTTGTACTCCGTAGGAGTCACACCAACATTCTTTTTAAATGAACGGCTGAAATAATTAGGATCCTGATAACCTACCATTACACATATTTCTTTCATCGTATATCTTGTGTCTTTTAAGAGCTCCTTGGCTTTATCTATTCTGACATTCGTCAGATATTCGATAAAATTCTGTCCCGTCTCTTCTTTGAATATCTTACTGAAATAATAGGGACTTATATTTACCCTTCTCGAAATGTCATCCAGCGACACATCCTTATTATAGTGTCCGTCAATATATTCTTTCGCCTCTTCTACGACATTACTGGATTTTTCCTCCCTTTTAGTCGCCACATTGCGGCAGGCCTGCGTCATCTTCTCCACAAACCATTCCTTAAGCTTTTCTATCCCCTGCAACTCCATAACAACCGGCAAATAATCTGTTCTTGCGCAGAACTGGTATGTCATTCCTCCGTTTTCATATGCCAAATGTTCTGCCCATAATACAAATTCCAAAGTCTTCAGTCGAATGTCCATAACGCTGGCAGGATAAGTCTCTCCCATCCAATCGAAATATCTGCCGGAATGAGAAAGCGTAGCGTTAATATCTCCCTTCAAAATTGACTCGAATAACTCCTTTTCCAAATCGATAGGATAATTATCCTCATATTCACATCCAAGCGGAAGGTCTTCCGCATGAGCAACGCTTCCCGTCGTGTTGATTAGTGCATTCAAAGACTCATTATAGGATTCCTGCTGATCGTTAAGGCTTTTTACGGAGCCAATTCCAATTCGGAAGCTGATATCTATTCTTTTTCTCATTTTTCGAACGAGCTGCCTCGCTTTTTCAATCAGCTCAATTCTCTCATTGTAATCCATTTTAGAAGATCTATACGGAACGAGTACCGGTATCTTATTCGCCATAAGGCCTCCGACAATTCCAGGAAAGTACTCCTTAATAAGCTCCCTGACCTCTTTATAATGACTCTGAAGCCTCATTCCGGCCCCCACTGCATTAGTCATGTAATTTCCCCTCTGCTCCTCCCCGCATACCACTCCTATCATGTATCCATACTCTTCATCTATCCCCAGAAGGCTCTTATAATTTTCCACATCTTCCTTGAAATATTCCTGAAGCAATATATTATATATTAATCCGTTTTCAATAATGGGAACTACTGTTTCCAGCTTCTCCTTTACCAATAAATCATTGCTCCTCTTAGCCCGCTCATTATCGATCTGCATCATGGCTTTTTTTAAGACCTGGGTTATTTTCTCCCTGTTCATAGGTTTTGTAAGATATTCCATCACGCCTAAATTAATCGCTTCTTTCGCATAATCAAACTTATCGTATGCGGACATTATGATAAAAATAACGTTAGAATTTGTTTTTCTTATTTCTTTCATAGCTTCTATACCGCTGATACCGGGCATATGAATATCCATAATGGCGATGTCCGGGCGCAAATGCTCCGCCAGCTCAATGACATTTCTTCCGGTTTTGGCATATTCCACTATGCACTCACCGCCGAACTCTTTTTCAATAACAAATTTTAAAGAATCGATTACGATACCCTCATCATCCGCAAGCATAATCTTATACATCTTCATACCTCTTTTCTTGAACAGGAAGATATATTCTGACCTCCGTTCCCTTGTTCTCACCTTCGCTCACTATTTCCAATACGTCTTCGCTATCTAAGAATAACTTTAACCTGTTAATCACGTTATCCAAACCTATTCCATTTGAATTTCCCGAAATATCCTCAGACTTTAAATTACCATTCAATATCTTTTCTATTTTCTCCTTCTTTATCCCGATTCCATTATCGCGAACACTTATACATACGTTATCTTCTATTTCATATACCGACAAAATAATTCTTCCTTCCCAGCCTATATCCCTGATGCCATAATTTACGCAGTTTTCCACTATGGGCTGCAAAATCATGCTGGGAACTTGAATATTATTAAATCTTTTATCAACATTTTTTTCAAAATGTATCTCTCCCGAAAAGCGTACATTTAAAATGTATATATAGCTGTCTATTAAGCTTATTTCATCTCCCAGAGTTACTATTTCATTGTTTTTCATATTATAGCGGAAGAATTCGGCCATGTTCTGTACATAATCATAGGTTCTATCCGCCCTCTCCATCATTGCAAGCTGTGCGCCCGCATTTAATGTATTAAATAAAAAATGGGGATTGATTTGGGCTTGCAAATACTTCAACTGAGCATCCTTTAAATGGGTTTCCATCATCAGCTCTTTTTCTTTCATAGCGCGTTCTTTTTCCATGCTTGTCTTTATTCTGACTATATATGCCCGTATATTAACAATCATTTTATTGAATGCCTTAGTCACAAGCCCTATTTCATCGCGCGACTGCACCTCAAGGAGATCCAGATCAAAATTTCCTTTTGCGACTTCACTGGCTGCTGCCGACAACGCCTTAAGAGGATTCGTTATCGTCCGCGTTAAAACTATCGTTAACACTATGTTGCATATAACCACGCATATCAGTATGCCGTTGCTGACTAACTCCAGGGACTTAAAAGAAATAGACAGCGCTTCATAAGTCAGCGAATTATTCTTGAATTGTTCATTATTCAAACTATATATATACGTATTTATGTACTCATATAACTCGCTCGCATTCTCATAGCGAACTTTATATTTCTCAACATTTCGTCCGCGCTTAGCCTCCACCGTCTGATTGGTCAGCTCCAAATAGTTGTCAGACATATAACGTATATTTCTCTCCATAAGAAACAGTTGATCGTTACTAATGGTATCATTCAGCTCCAATATCATAGATTGATAATTTTGTTCGCTTCTATAATAGTTCTCCATTGAATCCGATGACTTTGTATTCAGGTAAGTGGTCATACTCGTCTGCACATTCGTTAATGCATCATTTAATTCATTCAGCTTGACATTTCCCTGATATACCACATCTAATTTATTAACCATACTGTTAATATTGAGATACATGAATATATTGACAACAAAAATAATAACACTGCTGGTTACCAGCGTCAGTGCGATCTTAGTCTGCAAAGACATGTCACGAATACTTTTTCTGTTTTTGCTCAAAAGCTTTTCACTCATCGTTTTTGTCATCTCCAATATAATATACAACATTATCCGAGTTAATTACGGTAACATCTACCGAGAAATATTCACTGACATTGCCTAGCGCATAAAACTCGTTCAAGGCTTCTACACAAAGTCTTCCCATCTGGCTCGTATCTATGGAAATCGTTGAATATACTACTTTTCTCTCTATTGCCTGCAGGATAGACGGGGCATCATAATATCCAATAATATCTATGCTTCCTACTTTATTATAATCTACTACGGCCTGATAAACACAAGCGGTGCTCAATTCATCCAGGCAGATGATAATATCCGGCAGCGTCTTGGAACTCATAAAAATGTCCCTGATAGATTCTTCGGCTGAAAATGTATTTTCATTATCGACCATTTTCATCTCAAGGTGTGCGCCGCCTCCTTTATGCATTTCATTCATGGCAGTTTCCTGAATACCAGAAAACAACACATTTTGGCTGGTGCCGTCGGAGCTTCCGCTCATCAGTATAAGAACATTCTTTTCACTTTGGCCGCATAACTCTATTACCTGCCTTCCGTATTCACGCCCAAGGTTATAACTACCAACACCGACGAAACTTTGCCGTTCCCCGCTTGTATTATCTCCCAATACCGTAACTACCGGAATTTGCTGATCCACCGCCTCATTTATCAGCTCTGTCATCTTTGCGCTTTCGTCTGCCTCTACAATGATTCCGTCCACTTGGGAATTAATGGCAACTTTCATTAATTCTTCCCGCGAATACTCTTCCGATAAATTATTTCCAAACATCTCTACATAGACATTTGTTTCCTGTCCGTCCTCTTTCGCTCCATCGTAAACAGTTTTCCAGAATTCAGAGGTTCTGTCGTTAACGATCATAACGTAATATTTGTCATATGCTTCACGTTCTTCGCTATCCAATACTTTCGTTATTTTTCCGGTTTGTATCTTGAAAAAAGCAAGGCTGCCTATTATGGCTAAAATTACAAATAATATTATACTGATACTAATAATAAAAACTTTTCTATTTTCTTCCACCTTTATATCCATGCTCCTTCCAGCCTTTTATCCCTTATCAAAATTTTGCTCATTATTTTCACGCTGCAATCATTCTTTTTTCATTTTAAACATGTAAATTTGATAACGTCAATATTTTTTAATATTAACTTAAAATCCGCAAATTATATAACTAATATTTCATAGATCAGGAATATTTTCTAACGTTAATAAATTAACGGGATTGACACTTTTTTATCAGTATGTTTTTTTTTAAATACTTTAGAAAAACTTACTTAAAAAGTGTTTCCAGAACAAAAAAAATCTGTTACATTCATAGTATAATTGGGGAACTGAGGTTATACAATACTATAATTTTACTTTATTCTACACAGGAGGTTTTATATATGAGGTATTTCTTTAACGGTAAGATTGAAAAGTTGGAGGATATTTATTGTATCCGCATTCCTTTTAATGTTTGGGAGGTATGCCAGCAGAGAGGTTTTATCCATGCAGACATCACCTTGAACAATAAAGTGATAGAATGTGAACTTCTTCCCGAAGAAAAAGGCAGTTATAAAATTTACCTGAACGAGGAAGATGTAACTCATGTGGATATTACTAAAGTTTATAAAATATTACTTCATATAAGCAACAGCTTAATTGAAATAGGAAAAGAAAGTCCTTATACCTTGGAACATCCAATCCGCACGATCGATAGTATGAACATTCTCATCCAGCCGGACGACGGTCTCTGCGGGCAGACCTGCGTGGCGATGTTAGCAGGCGTTACGATTGCAGAGGTTATCAGCAATATAGGTTTTCGCGAGTGGCAGGCTACTATAGGAAGAGTCATTCCCGCCCTTAACTATTATGGCATCGGCCACACCGGCACTCTCATTTATCCGGGCGGCGGAGAAGAAGTTATCTTCCCAAAATGCTGTATCATCATCGAACGCATGGGAAGATTCGGCCATTATCTCGTGCACTACGACGGTAAATTCTATGATCCCAGCCTGGGCATTATGGAATATTACGACACCAGTAAGTTGCTGGGATATTTGGAAGTGAATTGCGCTTAACGGATTTGAAGTTTCTGTTCATACAGTAGCTTAACGCTTGCTGTTAAGCTACGTAAGAACGTGATGCAGGAGATGATTTCTGCTTCGCGAAGCGAATTTAAATGCAGAAATCATGCGTTACTGTGAACGAAGTGAACAGTAACTATTTGAAGGTTTTGCCGGCAAGAAATCATTAAATAGTTTGACACCGCCTTGAGAAAATATTATCATTAAGATATAAAATTACACATGGAAGAATGTCTCCCATGAGCCATTTTTCTTATATTAAGGAGGAAAAGGTATGGATATCAAGTTTTTAAGATGCAGTCATTGTGGAAATATCGTTTTATTCGTGGAAGACAAGGGAACAAACATTATGTGCTGCGGCGATAACATGAAAGAGCTGGTGGCAAATACTACTGATGCCGCACAGGAAAAACACGTTCCCGTATATTCCGTAGAAGGAACAGAGGTAACCGTTTCCGTTGGCTCCGTTCTCCATCCGATGTTGGCAGAGCATTACATTCAGTGGGTTGCCCTTCAGACGACACAGGGTTACCAGCTTAAATACTTAACCCCCGGCACAGAGCCGAAGGTAAGCTTCTCCATTACCGAAGACGATGAAGTGGAAGCTGTATATGAGTACTGTAATTTACATGGACTTTGGAAAGTATAAAAATATCACTATATTAAGAAGAAACATGAGAGCCATTCTCTTTTCAGACTGCTGGAAGAGAATGGCTTTTTTCACCTCTCGCACCTCTCACATCAATCCCGCTGTCGGACCTCGATATCCCGACCGCGCAGATAAGTGCCGATCCAGAGGCCACATTCACTGCAGCTTCCTGTAAAGCATCGAATCCCTCGTCCTTACCGCCTCTCCCTTTGCGGACAAAAACGCCCTGCCCGTCTTTCGCATAAGCATTGTGTATCAAATACTTATTATCTGTATCCTTCGTAATACAGACAGTATGAACAGCTTTCATTATATCCATTCTATCATTGTAGACAGTGGCAATAACCGTATCGCTGCTTTCTGCCAATTTATTAATCACAGTCTCATCTTTACTATATGTTATTTCGGTGTCGTATCCCTTATTTTCGAAATAATCGAATATGGCGGTGGGTGAGACGCCAAAGTCTCCATTCAATGCGGCACCATCCGCTTCGTAATGACTGATCAATTTTACCATCGTCCAACCGGAAACTTTTTCGCCTAACGCCAGCAAGGCGTTGTATGTCGCAATGATTTCACAGCCGGAATATCGCATGTTATGTTTTTTCCAAGAACCAAACTTCACGTCATTCCATTCATGTTGATTCTCAATGTAACTGTCCGGCTTTAATATATGACATTCCGGACTGCATAGCGCGGTTCGGTTGGCTTTTGCGTTGCTCTTGATTCTTTTGGGAGGAATGGAGCTTTTGCTTCGTAAAAATTCATATGTCTTTAATACGGTTTCATTTTTAATTCTTTGAGGGATAAATGCTCTTATAAACTCTGCAATGTTCTTAAACAGGCTTTTGAATTTCATTTTAAACCTCATCTTAGATTTTGACTTAAACACCCGCATAAATACCCCTTTCATTCCTTCCATTTCATAAGAGTATGGCCGCACTGTTCTTCCAGCATCCATACTCTCATCTGATTTTCTCCGCGATTCGCTCATACCTAACAGGAAATCGCCATTAGTTCGGCATGCTTCTTTGCCGGAATCCTTACTATCACAAAAGAAAGCGGCGGCAGGAAATAGCTTCCCGTATTTAACTCCACTTGAGAGCTTACGGGCCGCACGTTTTCCCCTTCCAGGGAATTTACTGCCTCATTTCGATCTCCGCGAAGCACTATTTGCTCTGCAATCATCCCTTGCAGCTCCCAGTTTTCTTCCAGCTTCCACTTGATGTGTTTCTCCTCCTCATCCATATTGACAAGCTTCACAATTAACTGACTGCTCTTTTCTTCATAACTTACCTGACAGGGAATATCCTCCATTTCATAAACTATATTATAATCCCCGGCATTTAAGGCAAACATCTGCTGTACATAGTAGTTCGGAGTGGCATACGCCGCACTCCCGTCAAACCAAATTAAATCCGGATTCCACTGCGCATATCCGATACGGGCAAAAAGCGGTGCATAACTGGTCATCGCTACCACATCACTGTTTTTTGCTGCGCCTGTCAGGAATGCTGCCTCCGCCAGCGCAGCTTTCAGATTGTTCCCTTCAGGATGGTTCATAGGAAGCCAACCCTGGGGATGGGCAGCATATTCTCCAAAAAATATCTTAATATCCCGGGGTACTTTATCAAAATAATCCGTATGGGTGCCGAACCATTCAGGCTCCTTATAATAATGCTCGTCTACCGCATAAACAAAATTTTTATTCCCGGCATGTTCCCGATAGAACTTCCAGGCTTCTTCAAAGCGCGGAGAATCCAGCTCCGGACCGGACGTTCCGATAAGCTTTATCTGCGGATATACCTTATGAATCTCCTTTTCGAACAGCATGTATCGTTCGAAGAAGCGGCTCTCTTCATCCTCCCACTGTTCGTTTCCTACTCCTATCATTTCCAATCCAAAGGGTTCTTCATGTCCCATATCGATACGTAGTGCCCCCCACTTCGTGTCCGCGCCACCGTTGGCAAATTCAATCAAGTCCAGGTAATCCTGTATATATTCCCGAATAGCCCCGCTATCCGGCTCTACCCTTTCATGCGACTGGAATTGGCAGGCAAGTCCTACACTCAATATCGGCAGAGGCACTGCTCCAATATACTCACAAAGCAGAAAATACTCATAAAAGCCTATCCCATAAGTCTGACCATAGTGAGAATATATGCTGTGATACTCGTTCTCCTCATGATTGCCATGCAGTGCCCAACGGTTCCAGTTGTAACGCCGCCGCTCATTCGCATCTAACGTGTCTTTAAATCTATAGCGGTTGGAAAGTGTCGCCCCCTCCACTACACAGCCTCCCGGAAAACGCAGAAATCCGGGGTTCATCCCTTTCAGCATATCCGCCAGATCCCTGCGGAAGATACCATATACCGCATCCTCCGGCATCATAGAGAAGCAGTCGAATTCTATCGTTCCCGGATTTTCTAACACCACTGCGAACCTGGCTGCGCAGACTACTTCCTCCGCGGTCAAATCCACCTTATATTTTTCCCATTTATGCCAACCGCAAGCATCTGCCTCGCGGATTTCTACATCCCGTTCTGCGACCGTTCTCTCATCTTTGATTACTGCAACTTTTACTTTTCCGCTATATTGTGCGGCTCTGGCATAAAAAGAAATATGATATGTCATTTTCTGTTTCATATGAAGCCCTTCATATGCCTTATTATAAAACCCACTGCCGCCTGCGGAAGCCGTTACCCGCAGATAATGCGGGTTATTCTCATGAACAGAACTTCCTTGAACAATATCGAGCGAAAGGCCCGGATCTTTATGTAATATACTCCATGCATACAATCCGTCCTGCTTTATAAAATAATCCCGGTCTTTACCTCCCCATACATCCATGCTTTCGAAATTTCTATTCTCCAGCATCTCCGCATACAATCCGCCGTCGATAGCATAATTGATATCTTCTATAAAAAGTCCTATAAATTCTCTCGGTATTGCCGGACCCTTTTTATTGGAAATCTCCAGTTCCATATGTTCTCTCCTTCATTGAAAAAATATTCTTTATCCTGTAAAAGCTGTCGTTCATCCTTTATCTCTCATCTGACTATGACCGGCAGTATCTTCCCATCTTCACCGAACTCCAAAGGCGCGATGCACACCTCTCTGTGGTATCCCTTTCCTTCCGGGTAATGAGCAAGGGGTGTCCCGAACCGGTGATAGGCAATCAGGTAACTATCACTTTCCGGCACCTTGCATATGCTGTGATGTCCTGTTCCCAATATACCGCGCCGCTTATCTTTTTTCAATATTGTTTGTATCTCTTTTACCGGACCGTAGAGAGAATCTGCAATACCATATTTCACATGGTAATCTTCGCTTCCGGTATCGTCGCAAGACCATGTAAAATGATAAGTCTTTCCTCTTTTTACCACAATTACCGATTCCCGGAAATCTGTTAACCCATCTATATTCCTTAAAGTCTCCTTCTCAATACAAAGCATATCCTTTGATAGTTTTGCCACCGCCGGTTCTCCGTTGCCGAACAGAAGATAATAATTATCTCCTTCCGCATATACGGCAGGGTCGATAGTCTGTGACATCCTGATATTGCACTCTCTCATCATATCCATAGTGATCATAGGCTCTTCCATTGCACGAAAGGGCCCTACAGGCGAATCTGCTGCCGCCACACCGATACAAGAGCTTCCTCCTTCATCCTTGGCGCAGAAGTAGAAATAATATCGGCTTCCTTTTTTGGCAATACACGGAGCCCATGCATGCCCCGTTGCCCAAGGCACCTGTTCCGATTCCACATCCAGCAAATCAGCCGCTTTTTCAAAATATTTTCCGTCAGCGGATGAAAATACAGAAAAAATATGCCCCGACCAACGGGGGAATCCGTCTGTCGTAGGATAAATATAATAAATACCGTCCTCATAGTACAAATCAGGATCCGCATAAAGCCCCTCTATCGCAGGATTCTCTCCTTCGTAATAAGCCATAAGCCGATCATACTCCTCATCCGTTACAGACAGGATACCTCCATGGCGCTTCTTTGCCTTCCCCATATTAAATTGATCATGTTCCGGAACCTGAAATTCACCGGAAGATAAATTTCTGGTGAGCATTGGCAAATATCCTTCCCCTGCCGCAAACCGGTCAGCAATCAGACACCATGTCTTTCCGTCAGGAAGAAGATATCCCTCCGGCCCTTCCACTCCTTTCAGACTATCCAACACAGCAGAAGAAACCTTTACAAATTCTCCCCGTAAGGTATCTGAGACTTCCAGAATTAATCTGCCGGCCGTTTCATCCTTGGATATACGGTAATAATGTCCCTCACTTTCTAAAATCGTAGTATCTATCACATGGCTTTCCTTCTCTATATAGCAGAAAGCATCTGTAAACCTTCGAAAGTCCGATGTATATGATGCATATATCCGGTGTTTTCCTTCTGTCTCCCCTTCTTTTCTAACCTTAGAGGCAAAAAATACAAGGAATTCCTGCCGTTCTCTGTCAAATATGGCCTCCGGTGCCCATACACAACCGGCATCCGGAACTCCTACGGTACAAGCGCTCGGTCTGCTCCAGTGCACCAGATCTTCCGTCTCCCAGACAATCAAATCTCTGCTGCCTTCTTCCTGTGCCGCTTTCCAGCCATGTCCGGCTTCAATCCGAAGATCCGTTGCTATCAAGTAGATTTTCCCATCTAACGGATTTCTCACCGGGAAAGGGTCCCTGACTCCGCAAGTTCCAATCTCAGAATAAAGCACAGGCCGTCCGCCATTTAAATCCTGCCAATGCAGCCCGTCCCGGCTCAGCGAAAAGTAAATCTGTTCTCCATCCTTTTCTTCACCGGTAAAATGTACAAATAAATATCCTGCCATCATCTTTCTCCTAAATAATCTTCTATACCTTCATCGTCTTCCACTTTCCTGACCGGAATCTCCGGAAGAATAATAATCCCCGGAATATTTCATCCATCATGAATGCAATCCAACATCCTGCAAGTCCCAGTCCAAACCGGATACCCAGAATATAAGAAAATAAAATGCTGATCATCCAGCAGGAAATACTGGCAATCACCATAGGAAACATCACGTCTCCCGCTCCTCTTAAGGAATTATCCTCCACATGGTTAAAAGCTCTGCCTACTTCTACAAAAATGTCAATGAACAGTATGATTCCCGACATGGCGATAATCTCCGGATTATTGGTAAATAATCCTATCAGTGGTTTATGCAGCATAAACACTACCGTTGACAATATAAGGTTTAACGTAACCGATAGCTTCAGCACCTGTTGGTTCAGCCGGTACGCCTTATCATATTCCTTAGCTCCTGCCATCCATCCCATCAGTATCGCTGTAGATAATCCCAATGACATACCTATTACGTACACATAGAAAACGATAGAGGACACATATATTTTTGCTGACAACGCCACCGTACCTAGAATTGCCAGTATAGAGGTGGAAACCACTTGAGAAAGAGAGTAAGAAAGGGAACTGACCCCTCCCGGAACTCCTACCCTCAGTATGTTTTTAATGCAGCCCAGCGTCCTTAAGTTTTTCCGGCTAAACTGAAGATTCAATCCCGATCTCATCAGCAGTATCATAATCAATATTAACCCTATAACATAGCTGACTACGTTAGAAATGGCGATTCCTTCCGCCCCATAGAAAGGCACTTCAAACGGACGATAAATTATAATAACATTAAATACGGCATTCAATCCATTCATAAACAGCGATACGGCCACTGCCGGCTTAGGCCTTCCATAGCTCCTGAGTATAGCAGAAGCCGCCGCCTTGATTCCCTGTAAGAAAGAGGTACCCATGCAGATACGAAAATATGTCTCCGCCATATCGAGCACCTCTCCTTCCAAATTCATTGCTGCCATAATGGGCCTGCTCAAAGCTGCCAGCAGAAAGCTGAGAAAAAGGCTGATACCTCCCGCTGTAAAGAGAGAGGTAAATGCGGCATCACCGGCCTCCTTTTCCTGCCCTGCCCCCAGCCTGTGGCTTATTACAATAGAAGCACCTCCGCTCACTACGGCATAAAAGGTATACATCAATCCTATCACCTGACTGGCAGCACCTACTGCCACCACCGCTTCATCGGAATATTTTCCCATAACAATGGTATTTACCGTCCACATCATATTCATAAGAAGCTGTTCAATGAACATAGGTATAAATAAGTTCTTTAATGTTATTTTTCCTTCCGCCGTCTGTATTACAGTCACTTCAGGATCAATAAAATGCATGGTCTTAGCATATGATTTCATGCATGTTTTCCTCCGCATATTATTCATTTAATTTTAAGAAGACCGTTAGGGAATTATCCCGCGAAAGGCAGGCGCTTTCAGCCGACATCCGGCTCATTTACCAGGGAAATTGTATTCCCTGTTATACCATCTGTTTCAAAAATTACAATCTCATTCTTCCCCTTTTTTATAAGCGGCGCCGGTATGAAAAGCCGCTTTTGAGGTCCGATTTTCCAGAATCTTCCTAAATTAAATCCATTAATAAAGGCGACTCCTTTTCCCCATCCCGCAAAATCAAGAAAAGTATCTCCCGCTTCCTCTGCCGAGAAGATAAAGCGATAAAAGGCCGGAACGCCCTCTTCATAGCCCTTGGAAAAATCTATTCCATCCATATGATCGAGCGGCAGCTTATATTGCTTCCAATTATTATGTATATGTCCATTTATTTGTACGCATTGACTAATTCCCTTCCGCTGCATCTCCATTCTTGGTCCGAAGTTCACCCGTCCCATGTTCTCCACCAGAATATCCAGTGCCGCTCCTTTTTCGAAGGTCACCGAAACATCCCTTTCCTCCAAAAGTTCTCTGTCATACAAGATAGCAACCGGCTTTTCATCAACCAAAATATTGGCCCGGTCATTTGCTCCCCAAAGCCTGATTCTTTCCATATTTTCTTCTGTATCCAATGTAGAATGATATAAGATATAGCCGTAATTTTGTCCAAGCTTTTCCATGCACTCTGTACACGCGCTCACTATGGGACTGCTCAAATCATCCAACACCGAAAGCAAGTTTACTTTATCTTGCACCATAAGTGTACCATAAGCTTTTCTCTCAATTTTACTGCTGAGTGTAATCTTGGGAATCTCTCTATATTTCGAAATGACCTGCCGGTAACGGAGATACTTTTCCGTAATCTGACCATCCTCGGTAAGCAAGGCATCGTAGTCATAGGAAGTAACGTCAGGCGTCAGCCGGTCATAATAATTTGCCCCATTCATAAAGCCAAAATTAGTGCCCCCTTCGAACATATAAATATTTACATGTCCAAGCTCCAGCATTTTATCCAGATCTTTGGCACTTTCTTCCGGATCTCTCGTGATATGCCCTCCATTGCCCCAGTGATCGAACCAGCCTACCCAGAACTCTGTACACATTAACGGACCACCATCGGTATATCTTCGCAATACTTCAAATCGCTCTTCTGTCCTGGAACCAAAGTTCCCTGTGGGTAATATCCCTTCCATAGCCCCGGCGTTTAAATTCTCGGGAAAAGGTCCGTCAGAGGTTACCAAGGGCACCTTCACTCCTCCCTTTACCATGAGGTTCTTAATCGCTTCCATATATGCCTTATCATTGGCATAATAGCCATATTCATTCTCAATTTGCATAAGGATAACCGGACCACCCTCCGTAATCTGCAGCGGAGTGATGAGCGGAAGGAGGACTTGGTAATACTCTTCCACATGCAGCAGAAAAGAGCCGCAGCTTGCCCGAAGTCTCATATCATCTTCTCTGAGCAGCCATGCCGGAAGTCCGCCGAACTCCCACTCCGCGCATATATATGGCGATGGCCGGAGTATTACATACAGCTCCAGCTCTTCCGCTATTTTTACAAATTTTTGTATATCCCACATCCCTTCAAAATGGAATTCTCCTTTTTCGGGTTCATGGACATTCCATGGGATATAGGTTTCTACCGTATTACATCCCATAGCTTTCAGTTTTTCTAACCGGTCCTTCCAATACTCAGGAACAATTCGAAAATAGTGGATTGCTCCTGAAATAATCTGAAATGGCTTACCGTCTAAATAGAAGTTTTCTCTAATTTCAAATTTTTTAAGTTTTTCAAATTGCCCCATTGCTGATATTCTCCTCTTTTTGTCTTTTTGGATTCATAGAACAAAAGTGTGTTTCACGCACTCTCGCGACCACGTTCTTTGATAGCACAGCTTTTGTTCCGCGCGCGTACTTTTATGTAATAGGAGCTCTTTCCTATTATATAAAAATGCTGCTGCCTCTCAGGCAGCAGCACTCCTTTTACGCACTACAATCAATATATTATTTTTACTATTTATAAAGCTCATCAAACTGTCTTTGCAGTTCCGCCGTAACATCATTAATACCTGCCGCTTCTAAAGCTGCCTGATATTCAGCAACAATTTCCTCTGCTGTTCCTTTGTATTTACCAAAAGAAATCTGCTTCATATAGTTCGTATGAATTTCATTAATATTATTAATCTGAGACTGAATCATATCTACATCTGCTACAAACTGTCCATATGGATATTCAATCTTTACTGAATCATAATGATCATATAATTTATCAATTTCACTCCAGTTTCTCGTAGCATCTCTGATTTCCAGATTGTCGTTACGTCCCCACCAGTAATTGGTTGTTCCGTTGATATTATCGGTATCCTGATTGTATCCTTCAGGGAGAATACGAAGTCCGCTTTCATCCATATCCCATGAAACACCCTGAACTCCGTAACAGAGAAGCTTATAGCAATCAGGATCATTTCTCAGCAAGTCATAGACCATAAGCGCTCTCTCAGGATTATTGCTGCCTGCGGAAACTGCCATGGCGCCGTGAGTAATGGATAATGCTACTACATTCTCGCGTTCCTCGCCAAAGTAGAAAAAGCCTGATGCTGCATCCGGATCATCCGCATAAATAGTATTTGCCGGAGTATGGCTTACTAAATCTGTCCAAGTCTGAGTATGATGCTGCTCTGCTGCAACACGTCCGATTCTGTAATCATCACGGTTAGTGGATGCGGTATTATTTAATACATCTGTCTTCCATACGCCGATCTGATCCCATTCTTTCATCATCTTCGCGTACTCAACCAATAAATCTGTCTCTGTTACATAAGGAGAGTATATGGTATAGAGGTCATCCTTTGTTCCTCCCCACATAGCACCGGAATTCAGTCCGTCAATCGACACATAATCCGTATTGGACAGGATATAACCGCTTGCCAATTGTCCATAATGTGTGCCGTCAGAGTCCCAGGGAATGATATCCGGATATGCCTGTTTTACATAACGGAAATATTCTGTCAAATCAGCCCAGCTATGTACACCGTCTTCAAGTCCGGCTTCCTTTGCATAATCCAAACGATAAATAAATCCGTGATTAACCCACTGAGCGTAATTATCTTCCGGCATCAAATAAATTTCACCATTGTATTTGCACAAATCCCAGTTCGAAGCGGGTACGCTTTCCCAAGTCTGCGGAGCATATGTTTTTAACATATCTTCAGATAATTCAAGGAACGCTCCGTTTTTGGCATTCGGCCATGCATCCAGCCAGTCGGAAGCCGTACCGACCAAGTCTACCGTACCGTCCATAGATGCCAGCGTCAAATTATAATTAGAAAGATAATCTGTCCATGGGATAAAGTAGATCTGCAGTTCTGCATTCACCTTCTCTGTCAATATCTTATTGAGTTCCACCATCATCTCATCATATTTTTCCTTAGTACCGGTGGGAATCTCGCCTGTCGTCATGTAAGTAATTACTACATGTTCTGATGTGTCGATATCCGCAGCAGCCGTTTCCCCTTCTGTGCTTTCTTTCGTGCTTTCTTCTGCACTTTCTGAAGAACTGCTTGACGGATTTGAGGCTGTACTGCTGGAAGCAGAAGAGTTTCCACAACCCACAAGGCCGGTAACCATTGTAGCTGCAAGTAATAATGCAACAAGTTTCTTTTTCATGTTCTTTCCTCCTTTTTTTGGGAATGCAATCGCATCATCTATATTGTCTCTGGTCAACCAGAGCGACAATCTGTTAAGTACTATTCAGCCTTCGGCTCCCTGTCTATGTAACTCTATTCATAGTCTTTCATGCTCTAGCCCTTTACAGCTCCAACCGTAATACCGCTGATAAAGTACTTCTGAACAAAAGGATATAATAATATGATCGGTCCGGTCGCCAGTACTGCATTGGCCATCTTAACACTTTCCTGCGGGATATCTGCCAGATTAATAAACTGTCCCGCTACTGAATTTTTCAGTGCATCTGTTTTGTTCACAATCTCATATAAAGTATATTGAAGCGGCTTCACTGCAACCTTAGAACTGAGAAACAAAGAGGACTGATACCATTCATTCCAATACCCCAATGCAAGGAACAATCCAATTGTCGCTAATGCAGGTTTTAACATAGGTAAGATCAATGCTGTGAAAATCTTAATATCTCCCGCACCGTCAATTTTGCCCGACTCCGTAATTTCATGCGGAATTGCTTTCACGAAGTTCTTCATTAAAATGATCAGCCAGGGACTCATCAAAAGCGGCAGTAAAACTGCCAGATAGCTGTCTTTTAATTTATAAGTCTGTGTCATCAGCAGATAATAAGGCGCAAGTCCTGCCGAAAACAAGCTGGTGAAGTAAATATAAAAGGAGATTGCATTCCTAAACGGAAAATCCTTTCTTTGCAGCGCATAGCCTGTCATTGAAATAATAAATAACCCGATTCCGGTACCAAACACCGTTATCAGAATGGTCAATATGTAAGATTTCCAAATACCGCCGCTTTTGGTAACCATAGCGTACGCTTCCAAGCTAATTGCCTTAGGAATGATCTGTACGCCTTCTGCACGAATCACTGCTTCGCTGGTGAAGGATGTGCTTATAATAATGATAAATGGAATAATACAGCATAAAGCATAAAAGCTAATGAACACATACCCGAATCCTCTAATCGCCATGTCTGACTTACCAAGCTTCACTTTAGCGCCCGAGTCTATCAAATCTATATCTTGTTTTGCCATAATGTGCCTCCGTTTCCGCTTAGAACAAGGAATAATCCGGTTCTACCTTTCTTACAATCCAGTTGACTGTCACAACAATGATAAATCCGATGATCGACTGATACAGCCCGACTGCAGAAGCCGTAGAAAAGTTGAAATCTGTCATAGTTGCACGATATACATAAGTTTCTATAATATCGGTAGTGCTATACAGCAATGGATTGGTACCTACCACATTGTAGAATAGGCCGAAGTTACCTTTTACAATACCGCCAAGCGCAAACAGCAGCAAAATTACAATTGTCGGTTTCAGGTTTGGCAAAATAATATACCGGATTTTCTGAAAACCATTCGCTCCATCTACCTTCGCCGCCTCAATCATCTCCGAATCAATACCCATAATAGCCGCAAAATAAACGACTGAGTTATAGCCCGTCTGCTGCCATAAATAAATCAGGATCAATAACGGAGGCCACGAGCCCGGCTCGGCATAAGGCTGCCACTTCTCTAATCCCATACTGCTAAGGATTCCATTTGCAAAGCCGGTGTCATAATTCAATAAGTTAAATACTAAAATACCGATTAATACCTGCGAAATGAAATACGGGAGGAACATAATCGTCTGCGAAATCTTCTTAAACAATCTGCCTCTCATTTCATTCAATAAAATTGCCACAAATACTGCCAAGGTATTACCCATTAAAATAAATGCCAAATTATAAAGGACCGTATTCTTTGTCAGGTCAAACAGCTTCCCTGACGTAGCCAAAAATTCAAAATTCCGAAGTCCTATGAAAGCGCTTCCGAAAATACCGTCCCTGTAGTTGTACTTTACAAATGCTACCCATATGCCGGGCATTGGCATGTAACTAAAAAAGAAAAAGAATAATACTGCCGGCAAGCACATAAGAAGCAAGACCTTTGACTTCTTTACTTTTTTCCAGAAAGATATTTTAGGAGCGGGTATCTTGGTTACCGGCGCATCCTTTCCCGCATTTAATGCTTTATCCATTTTCTCCTCCCATACGACCATTTCAGCCCCCTGCTCACTGCGCACTTTTGTTGGTCATTTTCACTACCCGAAATCGGTTTCATGTTTTATTTATGTTCATATTTTACTATTATCCGCACAGTTCTGTCAATGCTTTTCTTGCAATCGGTTTCAATATGTCATTATCCATAAGTTTTTCGCTTATATTTTGTTTAATTTTTATGCGAACATAAAAAAGCAGTTATTTTTTTATCAAATAACTGCTTTTTATTGCTTATTTTATTCATTTTTAGATTTTTTTGTGAAACCGGAGTCAATTTTGTTATTCTACTATTTCCGGCACCTTTCCACTGCTCCCCCGAACAATCAGGGTCGGAGTTATAAGCTGAAGCTTAGGATTTTTTTCTCCTTCTATGGACGCAACAGCCGTTTCAATTAATTGTTCTCCAAAGCTTTCGTAATTATAATCAATTGTTGTAAGCTTCGGACTGACCAGTTCGGAAACATAAGTATTATCATAACTTACCACGGAAATGTCCTGCGGAATACGTAAGCCATGCTCCTGAATACTTCGGACAATACCCACTGCTGCAAAATCATTGATTGCTATTACCGCTGTCGGCCTTATGCCCTGATCGAACATCTTATTCATACGGGCATATCCGGTTTCATAATCATATCCGCCATCCTCTACCGTCAGCTCTTCTTTAAAAGCTATTTTATACCTGCTTAGATTCTGCTTATATCTCTGAAACTTTTCAAAGGTAGAAAGAACATTCATCCGGCCTCCGATCAATGCTATCTCCCTATGTCCCAATTCTATCAAATGCTCCATTAGAAGGTCTACACACTTCATGGCATCAATTCTAACCTGATAGCACTGAGTCCCATCCAGCTTCCCGGTCACTACCATGGGAATATTATTCATTAGCTTATTAACCTTTTCTACATATGATGCGTCAGATACGAGGTCATCCACTCGTCCGCCCATCTGGATAACTACATCGACTCTCTGTTCCTGCAATTTCTCCAGCAGCTTTTCCTCTTGCATCCGCTCACCCAGCGCATTGCAAAGCATAACCGTATACCCCGCCTTTTGCGCGGCGACCTCACAGGCTACAAATACATCCGCATAAAAAGGGTTCCTTATGTCTGCTGTAATAATTCCTATTACTTTACTTCTTGTATCGGAGAGTCCCCTTGCCATAGCATTTGGTTTAAAATCATACTTCTCAATTAATTCCAATACCCGCTGCTTTTTTTCATTGCGGACATGAGCGTTGTTGGTAAGCACCCGGGACACTGTTGACGCAGATACTCCCGCTTCTTTTGCTATATCATAAATGGTAATTACCTTATTCTCACCACTTCTATATGCATCCATTTGTCTTTTCTCCTAGTAATTGTTTACTCTGTTTAAAAACTACCATTATTCTATCATATAGACTTCCTTGTCGTCCAATCCTTCAACAGTTACTTCAATTGTGATCCTGCCGGGTGCACCTCTTCTAATGTATGCCAGCAGTCTGCCATTCCTGGTAGCTCTCTCGGGCAATGCATATGAGGTATTATCACTCAGGTCTCCATTCTCCATGCCTGCCAGAATTCCGGCTCCTTCTACCCTTATCCCTATCAGCCGGTCATCTGCTGTTACAAGCCTGCTTTCCTTATCCAGAAGGCGAATCTCCATTTGATATAGGTAGCCGGAACCTTTCGATACCTCTTCAAAGCTTTGCCCGCTCAGTATATCATCTTCTTTCCATAAGCCTGCCCGCGCGCTTACCGTATTACCAGCGGTACATAGAGACGCTGTTTTTACCTTTTGCCCTTCTTCGTTATATCCTTCCGCCTCCAGCAATCCCATTTCAAAAGGAATGATAAACTGATATGCTCCATCGGCATTGTATTCTTTTGCACTGCCGACTTCTTTCCCATTAAGCAAAAGCCTGACCTCGCTCAGGTTAGAATAACACATTACCAATACATTCTGCCCATTCTTATAATTCCATCTCTGATTGTATGGAATCCACTCTGCATTACGGTCTGCCGCCGTGTCTTCAATTCCGGTAACAAGTTCTATGACCGCTTCCGTATCCCATAATGCCTTTCTGCGTAAAAATCGCGATTTCTCGAATCCAGCCATATCCAAAAGCCCGGCCGCAGACCCGTGGACAGGCCAGCCATGCGCTTCACCGAGATAATCGATTCCGGTCCAAAGGAATTGGCCACTGATATAAGGTTTATCCACTACGGCTCTCCATGCCTCATAGCTATGGCCATTTTCACTCCCCAAAAAAGGCTTGTCGGGGAATTCTTTGTGGTCCTGCTCATAGAACTGTTCTTTATAGTTATAGCCTACCACATCCAAAGCTTCCAGAATCCCCAGCTTAGCCGAGAGTTCCGGAAATGCCAAAGCCATTGTCACCGGTCTTGTGGAATCTTCCTGTTTCACAATTTCCGCCAGGCGCTTTGCCAAAGTTACCAATCGTAAGGCATTCGGCTTGCAGGAATCATATATTCTCTCTGCGGCAGGTTTATCGGCATCATTATTTCCCGTCATAGTTTCAAACATCGGATGGCAATAAGGATCATTCGGATAATCAATTTCATTTCCAATGCTCCACAGAATAACGCAGGGATGATTCCTTGCCCTTCTCACCATGGCACGCAGATCTGCTTCATGCCATTCATGGAAATCCTCAAAATACCCCTGATGCCTGGGAGGATATACATTATGACCTGTAGACCATTTATTCTTGGCATTTTCCCACTCATCGAAAGCTTCATCCATTACAAGAAATCCCATGGCATCACATAGCTCATACAGTTCCGGCATATGCGGATTATGGCTGCAACGAATCGCATTGCATCCACACTCTTTTAACTTGCTTAACCTTCTCTGCCAAACCTGCGCAGTTACTGCAGCACCTAAACAGCCTGCATCATGGTGTATGCAGACACCTTTGATCGTTACTGCATTTCCATTCAGGAAGAAACCCTTGTCGGGAGAAAAGTAAATACTCCTGATTCCAACCTTCTCTTCCCCTGCCAAGTAGCGGTTCCCATCATTGACCGTATAAAATGTCTTCATTCGATAAAGATTAGGACTATCTATCGACCAGAGCCTCGGCTGATCGATAACTCCCTTCAATCGTATCTGCGAAGATTGCCCGGCTTTTATTTCACAAGACTCTGTCAGCTTTTTTATAAAGGTTCCTTCCTCCGTACAAAAGTCAACTTCTACAGCAACCTTCACACATGCGTCCGTATCATTATAAATTTCCTGATATACATCGATTTCAGCACTATCCTCATCGCATTTGCCCGTTTCAAATATAATACCATATTCTGAAGGATACACCAACTCTTCTATGATAAGTGTTACCTTTCTTGTAATTCCACTCCCGGTAAACCATCTGGAATCCGCTAAATCTGTATGTGTTACTTTAACGCAAATAACATTATCCGCTCCATAATTAATAAAATCAGTTAATTTATGAGAAAAGGTCACATAGCCATTAGGACGTTTCCCTAAATAATAGCTATTGCACCAAATCTGGCTATTTTTATAAATACCGTCAAAAACTACCCGGACATTTTTTCCTTCATATTCCTCAGGCATATGAAAATGCAGCCGATACCAGCCAATTCCGCCTGACAGGTAGCCCGTACCGCTGGAATACTCCTGTGAAAAGGGCTGTGTTACTGACCAGTCATGAGGAATAGAAATATTTTGCCATTCTTTATCATCAAAGCCGGCGTACCAGGCATTTTCACATTCACCTAAATAAAATTTCCAATTCTCATTTAAGGTGATTTTTGTTGTATTCATTGACATATCCTCCCTTTGTATAAGTACTTTCCCACTCCTTGTTTTGCAATCGGTTTCAAATATATTATCCAAGATTTTTTTTAAAAAGTCAATCCTTACAACAAAGCTCTCATGGAATCGTTTTATGAGACCATAAAAAGAGCAATGTCATTTAGTTAGGCTTACAAGAGCATTTTCATTGTTGGCGAAGATGCTCTTGTGATTGATTCAAAAGTTTAAAATTATTACAGCATTTTATTTTTTTGCCAGCACAGAAAAGTTCATTTCCTTTCCTTTTATCTCTGCACCCATATACTGTTCTATAAATTCGAAATAGCCATTTGAACCCGCTTGTTTTTCCCATGTATCAACAGACTCTTTAATTCGTAACAGACACATGACCGGAACTTTATAGTAATCATGAAGTTCTCGCAAATCCATTTCTTTTCCAATCACTTTCTGTATCTCTTCGTTTGTAAACGGATCAAATGCCATCAATAGTGCCTTTTCCAGTTTTTCATTATCTTTATTCCGAAAAGATTTTAAATCATATTTTTCGCCTGTGTAACAGCTCTTTATATCAAACAATACCAGGGCTATAGCTTCTCTTAATCTGCGGCTGTTTGAACTGGGGTTCGACCGATAAATTTTCAATGCATTCCCTTCCATCGGCAGCAATAGCATACCAAAGGCTTCTTCGTTTCCTTTCTTTATTTTTCCAAATTCTTTTTCCATTTGTGAGTAGATTCTTTCAAACTGATATAACTGCATCTTTTGTCCTCTTCTTTTCTATAGTTTTTCGCTGCAATCCATAACCGGATTTCAATCTTTTGGGATGTTTTTACAATAAAGTACTTGACAAGATAGCCAATATATGTTGCGCGAGCCTTGATTATAAACACATTTCAAGGAGGCACCCTATGGCTCAAAATTTTTTATCTGACTTAAAAATGACACTCGACAACTGTATCGCAGAACTGGATGAAATTCATTTCATGTTCTGCAAAAATCCAGAAGCCGATTTCACAAGAAACCGCAAACTGTCTTTCCACGATTATATTCAGTTCATGCTTCAAATGCAGAGTAAATCTGTTTCAAATGAAATCCTGGATTTCTTTGAGCATTCTCTTTCAGCCCCTACAAAATCTGCCTTTACACAGCAGAGGTTCAAACTTCAACCTGAAGGATGGAATTTCTTGTTCCATATATTTGTCACACAGTGCAGGAAACTGTCTGATCAGCTTTTTCACGGCTATCGCCTTTTAGCATGTGATGGTTCTGATGTCAACATAGCACGAGATCCTGATGATGAAAGAACTTTTATCAATGAAGGTGAAAAGGGTTATAATGCCATTCACATTAATGCACTTTACGATATCATGAACCATACGTATTGTGATTTTCTGGTTCAGGGAAAAAAGAAACTTCATGAACGAGCTGCACTGAATACCATGGTTGACCGTTACTCCGATTCTGTACCCGTTATTCTGATGGCAGATCGCGGATATGAAAGCTTCAATGTCTTTGCTCATCTTCTTCAAAAAGATATGAAATTTATTATCCGCATGAAGGACATCAACAGTAATGGCATCCTTTCCGCTTATGATCTTCCTGACAGCGAGTTCGATACTTATATAAGAACCACGCTTACCAGACGTCATACTAAGAAAACACTTGGAAATCCAGATACATATACCATTCTTCAGCCGGTTACCGATTTTGATTTTTTTGATGACAACTGCATTTATTATGATATTGAATTTCGTATTGTTCGTATTCTTCTTGATAATGGAACCTACATCTGCATAGCAACAAATCTTTCAAAAGAAGATTTTCCTTTAGAAGAAATCAAAAAGCTATATCGCATGAGATGGAGTGAAGAAACAAGCTTTCGTGAACTGAAATATACAATCGGTCTCATCAACTGGCATAGCAATAAATATGACGGAATCCTTTAGGAAATCAATGCCCGGATGATACTATATAATTTCTGTGAACTTGTGACCGCCCATGCGGTTGTAAAGACAAGAGATAACACGAAACATATTTACAAAATAAATTTCGCCACCGCAGTCAACATATGCAGAGCATATCTAAAACATGGCAGTGACGAAATCGAGACCATGCTTCTCATACAAAAGCATCTGACACCAGTCAGAGGCAACCGTAAATATCCTATCCACCTCCGTCCAAAGAGAAATAGGGATTTCATGTATCGAGCGGCTTAAATCTCAATATCATTATACTTCCATTTTAGGCAGATTTGCAATCTGTCTTTTTGGCATACGCAAATATTTTTTCGAAATCGCCACAAGCGGTCATCAGATTCAAAAATCAACCCATTGAGCCAAATATTTCTTAACTAAACAGTGATTTCAAAAATTTGCCACCTATGATATACTGTTTTCATCAGATGAATGCTTATCTAAATGACATTGATAAAAAGAGAGCTTGTTCAGGATTCTCATTATAAGACACCCGAACAAGCTCAAGATGATATTTTCAAATACATTAGATTATATTACAATACTTTTACAATTGAAATGAACCCATATTTTCTTCTAATACATCAGCAACAACTTTCAATTGCTGAGAATTGTCCTTAACTTCTTGTATTATATTTTTAAATTCACTGACAGATATTGATGTTTCTTCCGTATTCTTTTCATTTTTTCTGGCAATTGCTGTCAAGCTCCAAACGGCTTCCGTAATATAGCCTCTCGCCTCATCCAGCTGTGATGAACTGGATGCAATTTGGTTGACTGCTGAAAATGAATGGCCGATTCCATCAAGTATCTTTTCAAATGCTAATTCCGCCTTCGATACATTTTTATTTTGCCTCTGCATAACTTTATTCACTTCATTCATCGTAAAAACTGCTTTTTGAGAATTATTAATCAGAACTTTAATTATGTCTTCAATTTGGTGAGCAGACGCATTGGATTGATCCGCAAGTTTTTTTATCTGTGAAGCTACAACTGCGAAACCCTTGCCTGTTTCCCCAGATCTTGCCGCCTCAATCGAGGCGTTTAATGATAATAAGTTTGTTTCTTCCGCGATAGCCGCAATTATTTTTGTTGCCTCATGTATTTTTATTACAGAATCATTCGTTGTATTCGTCTGCTCATGTATCACTTCAATAGAGCTGATTGCATGCCGGTTTATATCATTCAAATCATCCAAAGTTTTTGAAGCTTCATCTGCCGCTTCTTTCATCAAGTTCATTTTTTGTATTAACTGGCTTACTTCAGAATTAGTGCCTTCAATCAACTTTCCAATATTAACGATATCCTCTGTTGCCTTTTCTGTTTTATCGGCCTGATTCGTTGTCTCCTGCACAATTTCATCTACCGCTTTTTCTACACTCTTAACCGAGGATACTGCAATATCCGCATTATGGTCCAAATTATAGGAGGCCTTGTATAGAATCATACTCTGCTGTTTAATCTGAGAAACAATATCGACCAGCCTTTTACGAAGTTCATCAATTGTATTTGCTATTTGCCCTATTTCATCTTTGCGGCTACTAATTTGCAAGCTATCTGCTTCCTCTGTAAAATCAAGCATAGAAAATCGCTTTATTACTAATATAAGCTTTAATAATGGTTGAATTATATGGGCCGATATGCAATAAGCAATAGTTCCGATAATCATAAAAGCAACAATCCCGCATAAAACAACGGAAGAAAAAATTTTATCTACCGAACTTAATATTTCTGACTTATCTGCAGTAATAACAAGCACGGCCGTAGCATTTCTAATTATGTAATAAGCCGCATACTTTTCTATTCCCTCATCGTTTATCATAACCACACCATTTTCAGGGATATCATGATTTGCAATATCAGAAAGAAGATTATCGGCCAAATCATTTTGTATTACTTTTCCGATTTTATCCGAATCAGGATGATACAGTATTGTTCCATCTGCCAAAAACACATAGGCATAGCTGGAATTCACTCCATTAATCTGCACCATCCCTACCAATCGTTCCAAGGCATCTTTATTAAGTACCATACTTGCCGCTATGCTTCTTGAAATAGCCGAATCTATATTGGCGCCTGTTGTATCACATACATCAGCCATATAATTTTGTAATATTTGATTATAACTTTTTCCTACTATGGACATTACCAGAGATAATACGATAGCTATAGTAAATGCTATCGATACAAGTACCAATGCAAGCATTTTGGTCTTTATAGACATCAATTTCCTCAGTTTACATTCTCTCATTTTTGCTCCCATCTGCCCGCTTTAGCGGACGTAAAAATCAAAGAGGACGAAGGTGCATTTCTTTCAACCTTGCCTCCTAATGAGTCAATCTTCCTTTGGTAAAATGCTATTACAATCCCCTTGTTTACAAAAACTTATATTTCTCCCTAATCTTATACAGCTTTTAATTGATAAATTTTTGAGCTGAAATCTCTTCCCCCATTACATAAATCTGCTTTGTTAATTATCATTCCAGCATGCATTAACTCATCTCCGCCAAACCATACGGAGCTGTCTTCATCTAAAATATATTTTTTATTCTTATCCAGGCCCGATAACTTTAGTCGTATCCACGCTTCATTAGGTACATTCAATGTTTTATAAAACCCGACTAAGGCTTCATTTTTATCCTCTGATACTACCATCCATGCCCCTGTATTTTTTTCAAAGGGATTTTGCAGTCTGTAAAAGTCACCACTCATAATTAATTTTCTATGCTTTTTATGAAACTCCACTTGGTCTTTTATGATCTGCTGCTCCTGTTCTGTCAGTTTCTGCAAATCCAATTCATAGCCAAGCATTCCGAATTGTGCGACATTTCCCCGCGTTTCCAACGGCGTTATTCTGCCTACTTGCTGATTGGGAACCTCAGAAACATGTGCACCCATACTGCTTAACGGGTAGACATACGACGTTCCATATTGAATTTTAACACGTTCTATTGCATCCGTATTATCGCTTGTCCACGTTTGAGGCGCATAATAAAGCATTCCCGGATCGAATCTCGCTCCTCCACTGGAACAAGACTCAAATAATATTTCAGGAAATCTTTCTATTAAACGTTCATATAATCTATATACTCCAAGTATGTATTTGTGATATATCTTCCCCTGTTCATCGGCACTCTGTGCAATAGAATAGGTTTCTGTAAGATATCGGTTCATATCCCATTTTATATATGAAATAGGGGCATTCATCAACAACTGCTCCATCAAACCATAGATATATTCCCCAACTTCCTCTCTTGTGAAATCTAATACATATTGATTTCTGCTTGGGGATGGAGTCCTACCCGGTGCGCATAGTATCCAATCCGGATGCTTCCTATATAAGTCAGAGTCTTTGTTTACCATCTCCGGCTCAAACCACAAGCCGAATTTCATACCCAAATCATTAATCTTCTTAGCTAATCCCTCTATTCCTTCCGGAAGCTTATCGTAGTTCGTTACATACCAGTCGCCAAGGCTTGATTTATCATTATCCCTTTTCCCAAACCATCCGTCGTCCAAAACAAAAAGTTCTATTCCCATTTGTTTTGCTGCTGACGCTATATCCAAAACCTGCTGCTGCGTAAACTGCGGTCCGGTGGCCTCCCAATTGTTTATTAAGATAGGGCGCTCTTTATCCCTCCATAGGCCTCGCACCAGACGACTCCGATAGATTCTGTGAAAGGTTCGGCTCATTCCGTTCATCCCTCGATCAGAATAAACTAATACCGCTTCGGGGCTTTGAAACAATTCTTCCGGTTTTAACAACCACGAAAAACCTTCCGGATGGATTCCTATTTGAATTCTTGTCATATTGCAGGTATCCACTTCTACCGATTCCATATGGTTCCCGCTGTAAAGCAAACTGAATCCTATCGCTTCTCCGGAAAATTCATTTGTATCCAAACGCTTAAGTGCTATAAAAGGATTTTGTTCCGCACTGCTAATTCCCCTTCTGCTATTAATCCCCTGTACTCCCACATTCAGTTTACGGGAAATAACGTCCCTCTCTCTCGCCCATGCACCGGACAACTGAACCATTTCATATTCCGCATCCGGCAGATCCACACTGGAACTAAATACTCTGTCCAATATTACTTTTTCATGGCCATGATTATAAATTTTTACACTACGTGCAATAACAGGGTAATCTCTGAAAATACTATACTGCAAAATACAGTCTACTTTTAACAACGAATCTGTCAATGTAATTTCTATCGTTTCTGCCTCATCTTCTTCCTCCACATATAAAGCCGGAAGTCCCGACAGCTTCTGTTTTCCTTTATAAATGGAATGAGTCTGATACCGAAAATCAGTAATCCTGCTTCCATTTTCCTGAACAATTTCCAAAGCCGGCTCTCTGAAATCTCCCGTTCCGCTTCCCGGATATTCCATCCGCGTATACTGCGGACTGAAAAAATATTCGTCCTCCCTGGTATATACTGCCAGAGACCGGTGCCGCCCCTCTAAAAGATAGGAATAATTATTCTTATGGCATATTCTTTTTCCATAATATAAGTTTCCTATCTGTCCATTAGGCAATACCTTCATAATATAGCTGATTTGATCGTTATATAAATGGAATTCTTTTGCTTCTTCTGAAAATATAACCGCCATCTATAATTTTCCTCCCGATGTTGCAACTCCCTCAATAAATTGTTTTTGAAAAATAATATAGATCAGCATCATTGGCCAGATTGCCAGAACTGCTGCGGCCATCAACTGAGGATAATTTACTGAATATGCACTTGAAATTTTGGCTAATGCGGAAGATAGTGTAGCCGCATCAGAATCCGAGTTGACTATCATTGGCCACATCAGATCCTTAAATGAAAAAAGGGCTGTAAAAATAGCCAGTGCAATCAATCCTGATTTAGTCAGCGGAAGCATAATCTTCCAAAAAGTCTGCCCAATATTACAGCCATCTAATCTCGCCGATTCTTCCAGCTCTTTTGGAAGCCCCATAAAGAATTGCCGTAAAAGAAATGTACCGAATGCACTTACCAATCCCGGAAAAACCAATGCAAATATTGTATTGCGCAGCCCCATCTTATCAATCATTAAATACTGCGGCACAACAAAAATTTGTACAGGTACCATCATTTGAAACAATACCAGGCTAAAGAAAAAATCTCTTCCGGGAAACTTTAATCTCGCAAATGCGTAAGCTGCCATCGCACTAAACAGTACTGCGCAAATTACACGAATGACCATCATCGCAAACGTATTAAAGTATAACCTTATAAAATCATTCTGTTGAATTACCATTCCATAATTATCCCACTGCGCTTCCCCGGGCAATAAGACGAACGGATTCATGGATGTGGATTCACTCACTGTTTTTAAGGATGTTACTATCATCCATAAAAATGGCAGTATCATAATACATACGCCTGAAATTAAAATTAAATGTATAAATAAACCAGTAATTGATTTTCTTCTTTTCATAACTGTTATCCTCCTTACATATAATTTACCCATTTTTTTTGCAGCTTTGTCTGCACTACTGTAATCAGCATAATAATCAGCAAAAGGAGCATGACAATGGCTGAACCGTATCCTTTATTTGAATATTTAAATGAATTATTATAGAACAGATAAACCAGTGATACCGTACTATTGTAGGAGGGACTTGTAACACCTATCATCATATAAATTACATCAAATACCTGCATTGAGGTAATAATGCTTGTAACAAGTACAAAAAAAAGCGTCGGTGAAACTAGCGGAAGCGTAATATTAAAAAATTGACAAATACCACTGGCTCCGTCTATATTGGACGCTTCATAATAATCTCTCGGAATTTCCTGTAAGCCTGCAAGAAGCAGAACCATACTGTATCCTATCGTGCTCCAAATACCAATGATTGAGACGGATATCAGCGCTATATTAGGATTATCTATCCAATTAACAGTATCGATTCCCCATTTATTCAGCAGATAATTAATCAGTCCATATTGATTATTGTACAACCATCTCCAGACCATAGTTACCGCTGCCGGCGCCGCTACCATAGGAATAAAATAAATCGTTCTGTATATTCCTTTTCCTTTCATTTTTCCGTTTAATGCTACCGCAAGAAGCAATGCAATTACAATTGTTGCCGGTACAACAAGAAAAGTATACCCCAACGTATTTCTCACGGCATACCAAACTTGAGTGTCCTGAAACACCTTTCCATAATTGTCCAGCCCAACAAATATATTTCCTTTTCCAAATGCCCCACTCTTAAAAAAACTAAGATAAAATGTTTCAAAGATAGGAATGATATTTAATATAATGAGTCCCGCAATAGTGGGAAATATCATTCCCCATCCCCAACACCACTCATTCCATGTTTTCACCGGTATTCTTTTTTTTGTTGTTTTTCTACTTCTCATTTATTCTTACCTCAATAAAAATGCGGCAGCAATGCTACTGCCGCATTTACTTTTTATTCTTCTGAAATAGCTTGATTCATCATTTCTGCAACTTTGGTACATGCATTTGCTGTATCTTCTTTTCCTGCATAAGCGTCTTTTAATAATTCATATGCTTTATCTTCCCAAACGCTCGTCTGGTTGGAGTAAGGACGAATCTGCGCATATTCAACCATATCAATATAACATTTTGCATTAAACATAGGATAAGCACCGGTAAACATATCTGCGGTTCCGTTATAGGCTGAGATGGCAACTCCAAGTTCTGCCTGGCGCTCTTGCCCTTCCTTGCTGCTTAAATATTCAACCCACTTCCATGCCTGATCCGGATGTTCACAAGTTGCAGCAATTGCATTTCCAAGTCCATTGAAAATGGATGCTTTTCCTCCATCGTTTGACATTGGCAACACTGCACAGTCAAAATTCTCTTTCATAAAATCAGACGCTGCAAATCCGGAAAGATTCCATGAACCGAACAATCCCATAGCACACAGTCCGTTTTGAATTGCTTCCGCACGTGCCTGATCGTCATAAATTTCTGGAGACAGACCCTCTTTTACAAAGCTGAAGTATTCTTCAATGCCGGCAATTGTTGCCTCTCCATCGTATCCTGATTTCTTGTCTTTCGTAATTATTTCCCCGCCATTTTGGTATACGAAATTATAATAGCCTTCCTGATTATGCAGACCTGCACAGAAACCGTATTGACTTCCATCCTCTTTCGTCAATTTTTTTGCAGCTTCTTTCAAATCATCCCATGTCCATGTATCATCAGGATAGCTGATACCCGCCTCATCAAACAGCGTCTTATTGTACCAGAGTGCAATGGTATCATAATCTTTCGGAATCGCATACTGTTTGCCATTGATATTATAAATTCCATTTAATCCTTCAGGATAATTGGCAAGATCAACCTTATCGCTGCTTGCAATATAATCGCTTAAATCAAGTAACTGGTCATTTGCACCATAATAATAAATATTGTTGGAATGCATCCAAAAAGTATCCGGCAGCGAACCTCCTGTTCCAGCCGCTTCTAAGGCTGTCCAATAGTCACTCCAGCCGCTTACCTGAATATCAATTTTAATATCAGGATTTTCGGCTTCAAATTCATCTGCCATAGTGCGGATTAAATTGGCCTGATTGGAATCCCAGCATGCGTAGGATATTGTTACTGCATCTCCAGACGGCGTTTCCTTCGTCTGATTTTCGTTCTTAGCTTCTTGTGCGGTTTCTGTTTTCGCTTTTACATCCTGCTCATTAGCTGTCGCGGCGCTATTGGCAGTATTCCCACATCCCGCCAAAGTTGCCATAAGCATAGTTGCACAAAGCAATGTACTGATAATTCTTTTCCTCATTTCTTTTCCTCCCGATTAAAAATGGTTGCTTTTGATATTGTTATTTAATCATATATTCCTTCTTCTATAAATGTCATGTTATGACTTCTATATGTCATTTTGTGACATTTATATTAATTATTCCATTTACTAAATCAGCTTATTAGATTACAATAAAAGTATATTATCTGCATTTTTACTCGGTTTCTATGAATAAGGAGAAACGAATGAACGAAATAAGAACTTATGATGAATGTTACTTTTTAAATTATAACCAATGTAATGATCTGCAATTATATGAAATCGGAAAACAAAAATGCCCTCCTTCCTATTCTTTTGGCCCCGTTATGCGCGGGCACTATATTTTTCATTATATTATGAAAGGAAAAGGCACTTTATTTTTAAATCATAAGCAATATACTTTATCTGCTCACCAAGGTTTTGTTATTCTGCCAAATGCTCTTGCCTACTATGAAGCAGACGAAACAGACCCTTGGGACTATGTCTGGGTGCATCTGGATGGCCCTAAAACCGTAGAATTCTTTCAGCAGTCGGGTATGTCCATTGAGCAGCCGTTGTTTCTTCCCATAAGCCCTTCCGGCAGAATAGCATTTATTATGCAGGAGCTTTTGGAAAACAATAATCGAGAGTTATATTGTATAGGGAAGATTTATGAATTATTTGATAATATTATCCATTATTCTGAGAATACCATACATACGCAGCACAATGTGAAATTGGCTTATATAAAGAAGATTATTAATTTTATTGATATAAAATACAGTGAGCCGATACATATGGATGATATTGCTTATGCCTGCGGGCTTGATCGAAGCTATATGACAAGGCTTTTTAAGGAAGCTACCGGAAGAACTCCTCAGGATTATCTTATGTCATACCGTATGAAGTCAGCCTGTATGATGCTCGAAAAAGAAAATATATCCATTCAGAACATTGCTTATTCTGTGGGTTATAGCGACTACTCTACTTTTTCAAAAGCTTTTAAGCGGTATATGGAAATATCTCCTAATGAATATCGCATGAAATATCAGGGGAAATAAACTGTGATGGAACAATATTTAAAAGCCGGAAGATTGTGAAAACAAAAGTGTTCTTCCTTCACTCTTACAGGCAAGTACTTCGACAGGATAGCTTTGTTTAGCTTGTGTAGCTGCATATTGTTGTACACAAAAAAGCCCTACAATAGCAGTAATGCGATTGGAGGACTTTTTAAAAGTCTTTATAACGAAAATGGAACCTGCTATCCGCAGGTCCCATCTATCTTAACCCCTTTACATGAAAAAGACACTTGCCTATAAAATTGCTATGCTTCTAAATCCTTGTTCATAAACTCTTTTTTAATACTATCGGGCATTTCTACTTCGTGGGCTAAAACCGGTAAACTTTTTCCAACCGTATTTTTTACCGTATTGCATGCTAGGTCAACAACTTTTGATGCTATCATTTTTTCTGTTTTTTCTTTCATACCTATAACCCCTTTCTCACACAATGAAGAATATGTTAACAACTATTGCCTATTATAATGAATTTTAATTTTTTTAGTTCACTTTTGCTACAAACGTTTGATTTTTTGCATTTTACGTCAAAATTATCCATTTTTTTCAAAATACCTTTACTCAATTATATGAAAATGATATGATTGTATATAGTAAAATCTATTATACTGGTTCTGTAGGGGAGACATTACATGAATGATAACTTATCATTTATTTTAATTTCATTGGTTAATTCTTTTCTGTTTATGATGGCAATGACCAATCTCCTTTTATTCCCACCCCGATTAATGAATAAGATATTTGTATATTTTTATATCTTATTGTGCCAGCTCTTTTTTGCGCCACAACTTGGGCAACATATTATTATATTTACAATTGGAGGCGCACTTTTAATTGTAGCTGCTTCAAATAAGCATTATATTATTAACTCTCTTTTTTCCTTGCTGGGGTACTTATTAGCAATATTTATTAATTATGTAATATTTACTTTTTTAAACTTGATAGGTATAACTGTCTCTGATATTGCCGCCAATAATTATTACTACCTTTTCTTTACAATTATTTATGCCGCTATAACCTGCACTGTTTCAAAGTTTATAGGGCAACATTTAAGGCTTCTATCTTCCCAGCACAAACTTATATTCTCCAAAGAAATATTAACACTTTTTATATCAGAAGTTGTAGTTTGTATATCAATTTTTTCTTACAATATTATTCAAGGAGAACGAGAGGGTTATCCCTCCGAAGTTGTTTATTTTAATACAATACTTTTCGGTACCTTCTTCATTATTACCTTCATTATTTTCTTTTTCAGTCTCCGTATCATGTATAAGAACCAAGAACTTGAATTTATCCAGCAGCAGAAGCAATCTTTAGAGGAATACGTTAAAAAAATTGAAGATTTATACCAAGACACTCGTATTTTCAAGCACGATTACATTAATATACTTTCCACCATGCAATATTATATTGATGACGATGACATCGATAATCTGAAGATATTTTTCAGAACAAAGATTCTTCCCAGCAGCGAAGCGTTAACAAACAAAGAATCTATTATCGGCAAACTCAGTAACATCAAGGTTTTGGAACTGAAAAGCATTTTATATGCCAAACTGATTTCCGCCATGAATCAGAAGTTGAACATTACATTAGAAATTCAAGAGGAAATCAACTCCATATCCATGGATATGTTGGATTTGTCTACTGTAATAGGTGCTTTCATGGATAATGCGATTGAGGCTGCGAAGGCTTCCGAAGAGAAGAAGTTGCTCATTCTTCTCATCTACAATAAAGAATCCGTAACCATCGTCATTTCCAATTCTGCTCCGGTAATCGATATCAAGCTGGATGCTATTTATGATAAGGATGTCACATACAAAGACGGGCATAGCGGACTCGGACTTTACAGCTCCAATAAAATCTTGGATAAGTACAGCAATGTCATCCACTCAACCAATTATAACTATAATATTTTTACGCAAACGCTGGAAATATGTACGCAGCACAATACTGAAGAGGTGTATTCGACTTGATTCCTATTTACTTATGTGAAGATGATAAATTCCAATTAGAATTTTGGAAAAAAATAATAAATAATGCCATACTTATTAACGAGTGGGATATGAAAATAAAGGCAGCCACTGATGCTCCCTCCGATTTAATAAGCCTGCTAAATAAGGGCAAACCGGAAAATGCCGTTTATTTTCTGGATATCGACTTAAAAAGCAGCATGAATGGAATTGAGTTGGCTGCTGAGATCAGAAAATATGACCCGAGAGCCTTTATCATCTTCATTACCACCCATGAGGAAATGGCACTCAATACCTTTCAATACAAGGTCGAACCGCTGGGATATATTATAAAAGAAGCCCCTGATTTCAAGGACCAAATCAAGGACTGCCTTCAGAACGTTTGTGAAAAGTATCTTGTGCCCAACAATCCCGTAACGGATGTGTTGACCATCCGCATGGAAAGTAAGCTGTTAATTATTCCATATGATGAAATTTATTATATCGAGCCTTCCACCCAGTCGCATCGGGTACGGCTTCATAAGCACCATGAAATATTGGAATTCTCATCCTCTCTGACTGAGATTAAATCCAAGCTGGATAAACGGTTTATGATGTGCCACAAATCATTTATCGTAAACTGCAACCATATTGCCAGAGTAGATAAGAAAACATATACTGTTCACTTTAGAAACGGTCATACATGTCCTTGCTCTGTCCGTTTGTGCAATCAATTGTGCGGTAAGCTCGACGAACTGACCAAATTTAGCTCTTTTTTATAAATTCCATACTGCACTTGGGACAACGAACCGCGATTTTCCCTTTGCCCTTGGGCACTCTAATTTTCTGCTTGCAACCGGGACATTTATAAATATGATGTGTCTTTCTCTGACTTATCATATTTTTTTGTTTCGTAAAAAATCTGCGAATTCCCATCGTATATTTTAAAAATGCCTGATTTTCCGCATAGCGTCGCGTATAGTTTCTGGAAAGCATACGGAAATATGAGTAAATCAGCGCTGCTAAAGCTATTCCGTATAGAACATTCCACCTCGTAAATAGCGACACAATCATTGCCACCAAGGCTCCTGCAAGTAAAAATCTGTTTAGGGAATCCGCACCATAGGAACCGTATCTACCCTGCATAAAGCGCATGAACTTTTCTCTCACAATCGTTGCTCCAATCCATAATTTCCCGTTTTTTTGTAACCTTGATATTTATTCTAAAGATTATGCGCTAAAATGCAATAAAACGATTCACAAATTTTCATTAAAAAAGACTAAACTCAAAACATCGCCACCTGGCTTAAGCCAAGTGCACAGGCAATAAGGTACAGAAGCAATATATGAACGGGATAAAAGGCATAAAAGAGCCATTTAATATTCCAGCCTCTTTCTCCGTTATATTTATGTATGGGAATCAATACTAAGAAAGCCGTAATCTCGGTAGGCGACATTACGGTAAGAGTAGTACATCCCAGGCCTGCCGACAAAGTCTTCTTATTTCTAAAGAGGTACATAACCGCTACGGTAAGTACACCAAAGGCGCTGTAATCCGTCTGCATAACTATTGCCGCACTCATTCCGGCAACAAGAACGAGCACGTTCGCGACGGCTTTAAGAATCTTATTCCATTCTGTTCTCTCTTCTATAAATCGCAACCCTATCATAACGAGAAGTCCGAACAGCAAGGTAAAAAATACGTTCTGATATCCCCAATAGAAAAAGGTCCCTTTAAAGCCAAGATCAAAGGGTATCTCAGAAATCAACGCGAACAGAAATAATCTGCTTGCATATTTTTTTACATTATGTGTATGTTCAAATCCCTCTATCAGCAGGAAACAGAAGATAGGAAATCCCAACCTGCCTACCAGCCGCAGTACGATATCGGAAATGTAGAGCGCCATATTCTGCTGCAGGAACATGGCTGCAGAACTCACGTCCAGGATGGAGCCCATACCCTCTTTTATCATCATTCTTTCCAATATAATTGCGCCCGTATGATCGATGAACATGGCAATAATCGCAATCAGTTTAATCGTACTTCCTGTAACTCCCTTTTTCTTAGGCATAATCTCCGCCGCAGCCGCATTATCCATAACTATTCTTCCTCTCCCTTAGTCCGTGTATTCTCATATGATACAGAACATTGCTATATACCAAATAATGATATAAATAACAATATATAGCATATAAATATTCATCCGATTTGTCAATCTTTTATCAATATTCCCGCTCTATCTTGCGGAGCCATCCCTCTCCCTTCAAATACTGTTTACAAAAAAGATATGGCGCACATACGAGAAGAACTCGATACAATATGGCTGCTGCGGATTAAATTTATGTAGAAAACAATATTGTAATGAAATTATAAAATAAATATGCTATATATAAAGATAGAAAGTAAGGAAACTATATAAAAAACGTCGCAGTTAATCATGCGGCTGTTTTACAAAGAAATTCTATAAGTGAGCTTGGAAACAAGCTTAAAGACTTCATAGATAACGGTTCATTATCTGAAGCATGAAATTTCTTTAGACCATTTATATGGTAATCGAGTAATGAAGGTAATTATAGATGAAAATATTGAATTTAACTTGCAAGAGAACAAATTGTTATCTGCTTGAAGCAAATTGTGGTTGGATAATGGTTGATACTGATTTTCCGGATACTCTTCATAGGTTAGTATCCTTATTGAAACAGCATGATATCAAAATAAGCGATATAAAATATTTACTTGTAACACATTTCCACCCGGATCATGCGGGTATTGTACAAGACCTAAAGAATTCAGGGGTAAGATTGGTTATACTCGAATGTCAGGTTTCTTTTATAGAAAAATTAAATTACTTTTTCAAAAAGAACCATAAAATTAATTTTACTGATATTACTTTAGATGATAATGCTGTAATTTCTAATAATGAAAGCAGAAAGTTTCTCAGTAGTGTTGGAATAGATGGTGAGATAATCCAGACGCCTGGTCATACCGAGGATAGCATAACTCTGATTATTGATGGATATTGTGCATTTACAGGTGACCTTCCGGAATTTGCTCTAATGGAAGCCTATAATGACCAGGTAGTTAGAGATAGTTGGAAGTTAATAAAAGATTACAAAGTAACAAAAATTTATCCAGCCCATGGTAATTCATATACTATAATTTAATACACAATTTTCTTAGAATAAGACATAAGGGAACTTTTTAGGAGTTCCCTTAAAAATAATATATTATTAACACTGTTCCTTAACATAGCCTTAATTTAATATAACTATCCTTTGTCCCTTTACCTCTCTTCCGGATATTCGGTGCAAAGAAGCCTGTAAGGAGGCTCATCTTCTTCAATTGCGGGGAACCGTCCCATTTCTTCGTAAAAGCGGTTATCCGAGGTATCATCATTACACATGGAAACTTCTCCGATCAGTACATCTCCCGTTCCTTTTTTCACATCGAAATCATGATATTGATGGGGCCATAGAGTAATGCTTTCACCCGGACGCAGCTCCACTCCCGTTCCTGCCTTCACATAATAAGACCTCCCGTCGGAATTAACCAATACATCGCTGTCGTCAAAGGTTCCGTCTCCCTTATCATTATATACATGTATAATCAGTGTTCCGCCGCCCCTGTTAATGATGTCCTCACTTTTGGTCCAGTGGAAGTGCATGGGGGAATGCTGACCCTCTTTCAGCATCAATAATTTTTCCGCATAAACTTTTTTATATTTTTTATTTTTTTGATTTCCGTTTCTTAAGGTAATGAGCGCAAAGCCTACCTTTTCCCAATTGCCCAATCCATAATCCGTAATATCCCATCCCAGCATATTATCTCTAATTTCATCGTACTGCTCCCCCTTATCCGCCCACGCTTCCGGTGTCCAGCCACAAAATGGGGGCAGTTCAAAGCCATGTTTATTAATTAACTTTTCCATATATTTAATACTATTATTAATTTCAGACCGTTTCATTTTCTTTTTCCTCCATCGAATGAAAATATGATATGTTGTCAGAAAGCTGTTGGGAGAGCCCGAATATTTCCTTTGTCAAATCGACCATTCGATTTACCGAATTCTCCATATCGATAGACACCTTTAATGTATGCTCCGAATATCCGGCATTTTTATCGGATTCCTGAAGCAGAAGGGCCATATCCCCGCCAAGACATTCTTTTGTACCGTTTATCTCGTCTATATCGCTTACCAGCGCCTTTGCATTTTGTTCCAATACCATGATATTCTTTTCCAGCTCTTCAAAAATAGCTTTGGTACTGTTTACACCTCTTACTTGATTCTCCATTGCACGGTTCACGTCTTCCATAACCTGAACCGAGGTCTGAGTCTCGTGAATCAGATTCATGACAATTTGCTCTATCTTTTTTGCCGAAACCGTGGACTGGTCAGCTAAGGATTTAATTTGCGCCGCAACCACCGCAAAGCCCTTGCCCAATTCTCCTGCCCTCGCCGCTTCTATGCTGGCATTTAACGACAGTAGGTTTGTTTCTTCCGAAATATTTGCAATCAATGTTGTCGCCTCTTTAATTTCATGCGCGGATTGATTGGTAATATTCGTTTGGCTGGAAATAGTGTTTATGGAGAGCAAGGAATCTTTTGTTATCGCTTCCAATTCATTTAAAATAGCTCTCGTCTCTTTTCCCAGCTCGAAGTTTTTTTCGGATAAAGTTCCAATAGTTTCTATACTGTTCAGAGAACTGTCGATATGCCGATTCATTTCACGCATACTTTCATCCGCATTCTGTATCGTATTTACCTGAGCGTCAGCCGACTTTTGTATATCCCGGCTGGAAGAGAGCACCTTGTTTGCCGTACCTTTCGTGGCATCGGAAGCTTCCTGCATTTTGTCCGATACCTTATGAAGAATATTTGCTTTTTCCTTGATGGAAGAAATCACCTCCATCATTTTTTCCTGCAATTTCTGAGTATCCTTGGATAAATCACCGATTTCATCCTTTCGGTTTCTAATAAGTGTTGTCTTCAGCTCCAATTCCCCATTGGATAAGCGGTTAAGACAATCTCTGGCTTTCGTCAAATCCCTCAGCGTAGATTTTACAAACACGATGGAAAGGAGGCAGAAAAAGACGAGTATGGCGGCTATCATTCCCATGTTCGCATAAATCGCTGTCCGAACGAGAGCCTGCATGCGCTCTACACCGCGCACAGCAACCAATGCTCCTGCCACTTCTCCCGATTCCGGCTGTACAATTGGTATCGCGCACGCATGATATTGCTTTCCTGCTATTTCTACTTTCTTTGCAAAGACTTCTTTCTCTCCCTCATATACGAGGCCAATCATCTGCTTTACATTCTCAAAATTATCCAGCCTGTTTCCCGCCCCGTCCTTCATGGACGTAACAATGGGGTCCTCACCAAAGTAAAATATAATATCAATGCCCGTCCTATCCTTCAGGCTGTCTAGTAAAGCCGCAGAATCAGAGACGTTATAATTCATTCCCCTCCAGACATTTCCGTCCTCTTTCAAAGCATAGTCCCCATACCCCTGTGTGCTGTAAAGATTAGATGCAGAAACTGCAACCGTCCTTAGTCCCTCTTCGATTTCCTGATACAAGCCTTTGGAAAATTGTATCTGGCTGATGAGCAATGAAAATATGCTCGTCACTACAATCGGCACTATAGATAATGTTAGAATTTTCCCTCTCATTTTCATTAGAAATCACCTTTTGTTTCTCTGATTGAAAATACGGGCTATCCCCATATGAGATAACCCGTATCCATTTCATTGCGCTTTTATATTGAAAAAATTACAGCCCCTCTTTTGTAATAACAGAAACTCCCGTATCCGTAACAGCTCCGCCGAAGCTTTCTCCGCCAAGCACTGCCACTGCTGCCTTCAAGCCTTCATATCCCATTACATCCGGATTCTGAGCCATAGTAGCCAGTAAGTAACCATCTTTGATCAAGGATAAGATAGTATCGGATTTGTCGAAGCCTACACCGATTACATCGTCGCCCGCTTCCTGAATGGCATTGCCCACTCCGGTAGTGGAACCTTCATTTGCTCCGAAAATACCAACACATCCGCTTGTAATATAATTTGCCGCAATGTCTTTGGATTTGGCTGCATCACCTTCACTGTACTGGGTTTCGAGAATCTCGAAATCAGAACCTTCAAAAGCAGAGCGGAATCCGGTTTCGCGAGCTACACAGGATGCTGTAGCCGCATTTACATTGACAACGCCGATTTTACCGGAAGTAATGCCTTTATCTGTAAGCGCCTTTAACATTTCATCGCCTGCCGTCTTTCCTGCTGCCTGATTATCCGTTGCAAATGTTACTTCGCCTTCAAAATCTGCCGCTGAATCCACATAGATAATTTTTACTCCTGCTGCAACTGCTTCTTCCAAAGCTGCCGTAACTGCATCCGGTCCGTTTGCTGCCAGAAGAATCGCATCCGCATTGTCTGCTACTGCATTATTGATACACTCGATTTGTTTTGCGTCGTCCTTAACATCCGGAGCGAGCCATTTGTATTCAACGTTTCCAAGCTCTTCGGCCGCTTTCTTGCATCCCCCGTCTACATTCACCCAATGCTGGTCCATCTGATCCATCGTGATCAAATAAACTTTATAGCTTTCTGCTGCCGCTGTTTCCTCTGCTGCCGCTTCCTGTGCCGGTGCTTCTGCGGCTTCCTCAGTTGCCGGTGCCGTACTCGTTTCCGCCGCAGGGGCAGTTTCCTTGCTTCCGCAGCCAGCCAGCATGGATGCTGCAACAACAACGCTCAATAATGTACCACATAATCTTCTCTTCATTTAATATCCTCCCTTATGAAATATTTGGTTTGTATGATAAAGCAAATGCTTTTATCCTTTTTTGGCTTTTCTTGGTTTACCCGTTCTTACCACTACATCGAGTAAGACGGAAACTACAACGATAATACCGATGACTATATTCCGAATGGCTACCGGCGCCCCCGCAAACTGCAGGCCGTTTTGAAGAACTCCCCATATTGCCGCTCCGATAACGGTGCCTAGCAATATTCCCTGTCCTCCCAAGGTACTTACACCACCGATAACAGAAGCTGCTACCGCATACATTTCATACATATTTCCTGCATCCATAGTGCCCATTCCTGAAGTCGCACAAATGATAAGCCCTACTACGCTGGCACAGAATGCACTGACAATATATGCTTTGGTCGTCGTTCCTACAATACCTACACCGGACAGCTTCGCAGCCTCTACATTACTGCCGATTGCATAGATATGTCTTCCTGTACGGGTCTTGCTGAGCAAAAAGTTGAAGATGAGCCATAGAATAATGGATATCCAAATGGTATTGTACAGGCCTAACGTTTTCCCATAGTAGAAAAAGTCTCTGAAGCCTTTTGCTGCATCGCCGATGGAATCGGTATTATAATTATTATTTACAATTTGAGCGATACCTCTCGCTATTGTCATGGTACCGAGCGTAGCGATAAAAGGCGGCAGCTTACATTTTGCAACCAACTGACCATTCACAACTCCTACCAGCAGACAGCAGAAAATAGTTACTAAGACCGCTGCCCATGGATTCAGGCCTTTTGTCATAAGAGTTGCCGAAATCATACAGCTCATGCCGACTACCGAGCCGATAGAAAGATCAATGTTCCCCGTTATCAGCACATAAGATTGACCGATACCGATTAATATGATCGGGGCGATCTGACGCAGCAGATTCCCTATATTTTTAGAGGAAGCAAAGGTCGGATTTAAGATACCGAATACGATACATAATACAATCAGACCTACCGTTACAGTCAATACCTGCCCCATTCCCCTTACCGCCATCATTCTTTTTAAAAAATTCTGTCTGTTTTCCATTTTAACAGTTATGCTCCTTTCACATTATGCTTCTGCCGCAACCTTTTTTTCAAAACTGGTCGCATATTTCAGGATAGCGTCTTGGGTTGCTTCTTCCGTAGTCATTTCTCCTGTTACTTTACCGTCACACATTACAATAATTTTATCAGAGATCCCCATAACCTCAGGCATTTCCGAGGATACGAACAACACTCCGATTCCTTGCCTTTTCAATTCATTCATTAGATTGTAAATTTCAACCTTTGCAGCAACATCGATTCCTCTTGTTGGCTCATCGAAAATAACTACCCGGGAATTTCTGGCAAGCCATTTGCCTACTACTACCTTCTGCTGATTACCTCCCGAAAGGCTTCCCGCATTTATTTCCGTATTGGGAGTTTTTATTCTCAGGTCGCTTACCGCTTTTTGCGTCATGACTTTTTCTTTTTTCCGGTTTACTATCCCCAGCTTGTCGCATATAATATCGAGATTGGGAAGTGCAATATTTTCCCTTATGCTCAGCTTAGTGCATAATCCGTCTTTCTTTCTATCCTCCGGGGCCAGAACAATGCCCGCTCTGATCGCATCCATCGGCTTATTTATCGTGATAGGCTTACCATCTAAGATAATTTCTCCCGATTCTTTTGCATCTACCCCGAAAATCGCTCTCGTGGTCTCCGTTCGTCCGGCTCCCATCAGACCCGCGATTCCTACAATTTCCCCTTCATACAGTTCAAAGCTTACATCTCGCACCATTTTTCCCGCATTAAGATTTTTTACCTCGAATATCTTTTTTCCTTTTTTGCATGATATTCTTGGGAATTTCTCTTTAATTTCACGGCCTACCATATTTGCTATTATTTCTTCCAGATTCGTATCTCCGAAATCCATACTCGTTATGTACTGGCCATCCCTGAGAATAGTGACTCTGTCCACGATATGCTGCAGTTCTTCGAGTCTGTGGGAAATATATACGATTGCACACCCCTCCGATTTCAATTGCCTTATAATACGGAACAAATCATCAATCTCCTTCGACGTAAGGGCGCTTGTCGGTTCGTCCATAATCAATATCTTAGCGTTTGTAGAAAGTGCTTTTGCTATTTCCACCATCTGCTGCTTCGACACGGCAAGGTCGCCTACTACAGTATCAGGAGCGATATCCATGTTCAGCTTATCCAATATACCTTTTGCCTGCTTCTCCATTTCTTTATCTGAGAGAATGCCCGATTTTGTTTTTTCCCTGCCCAGAAAAATATTTTCTGCCACCGTTAAGTGGGAACACATATTTAACTCCTGATGTATAATTGCAACTCCCAGCTCTTGCGCCTTTTTGGGGGACATATCGTACACTTCTTCTCCGAAAACCTTAATTGTTCCCGAATCCTTTTCATAGATACCGCTTAAAATCTTCATAAGAGTAGATTTACCGGCCCCGTTTTCACCCAGCAGCGCAAGCACTTCGCCGGCTTTCAGGTTGAATCTTACATTATCCAAAGCCAATACACCCGGGAAACCTTTACTTACTCCGCTTACTTCAACGATATATTCTCCCATTCCATTCACCTTCCATTTTAGCTATATCGTGTTGTTTTATTTCAGAACAAAAGTGTGCTTCGTCCACCTTCGTAACCAAATACTTCGGCAGCACAGCTTTTGTTCCGCGCGCGTAGCTGCGCATTGTTTGCCCAAAGGGCTTTTATGTAATAGAGCAATTTCCTATTACATAAAAAAGTATAACACCCGCTACAAATTGATTGTAGGGGTGTTTCTTTGGAATAAGGGGGGCATTCTTTTGGTCTTTATATGCTTATTTCAATGCTGCCGAAAGCATCCGGAAGATATTCCTGCGTTACCGTTCCATCTTCCAGCAACAGCAGCTTGTCCGCTACAAACAAGGAATCCGAAATCGTAACCGCTAAGATGATAACGGCAATCCCCTTCCTCTTAAGAGTTCTTATGAGATGGATAATATGCCTTCGAACATACATATCCGCATTAGAAAAAGGCTGAACGATGAAAACCACCTTTGGATTCAATAAATGTATCCGGTAATAAATGATATTGTAAAGAGATTTCTTATCCAGAGTCCTGATATCCGTCACATATACTTCCTCGCCCAGTTCTTTATAATATTCTCTTTGAATACTTTTCTTAACATTCTCGGTTAATGTTATACGAGGGGTTTTAAAATCCAGCAGAAAGCTCAGATTGTCTATGTAGCTCATATCATAAAACAGCATAGTTTCAATCGCCTGCCCCCCAATAATGCCGAAATTAACCTTCCCCTTCTTTCTGAGGTTCTTTTTATCTATCACCTCTGCGTCTATCTCTATGGAACCGGCCTCCAGTTCCTCTTCTCCGCTCAGACAGGAAATAATATCCTGCTGAGACTTTTTACTCTTGTCGTACAGCACCACACATTCTCCCGGGCGCATGCTGAAAGTCAGGTTATGCAAGTCTTGTGTAGTAATACCATGAAAATAAATCGCTCCTCTGCTTTCTTCCGGAATCTTCTTATCCTTGTCCTCGAAGGAAATGGTATAAGGAATTACATTTTCATCCTTCATATCTTTCTTATCGAATACCTTTATGATCTTGCCGTCCTTCATAAAGGCCGCTCTGTTACAAAATGGGAAGACCTCCTCATGGTGGCTTCCGAAGTACAGAACCGTATGGCCTTTGTGAGCGGCCTTAACGAGCAGGTTTTTTAAATTCTCCAGATCCTTCGTACTCAAAACATTGCTGATATCATCCACTATAATCAACCTGGTTCCCTGGATAATCGCCTTCAGCACCTCGACGACGCACCTCTCGTACTCTGTGAGTTCCATGCAAAATGCTCTCGGATCGATATTCACTTCCATATCCTGCAGCAGAAAAACCAATTGATTGGCAAGGACTCTTTTGTTGATGCAATATTTTTTGAATCCCTTCCTAAGCACAAAAATATTATCTGTCACGGTGAGGTTATCCACCAGCCTGCTGCTTTGCCCTAATAAGTATACTTTATTCTGGATTTCTTCCCTATGGTGATAACTATTGACTTGATGGCCGGAGAAATAAATCCTGCCAAATTTAATCGGTATATTTTTACATATCAACTGCACGAGCCTGTCCTTTCCGTGCTCGTTGATTCCTATGAGTCCAAAGATCTCTCCTTGAAAAATATGTAAATTGAAGTTATCCAGATTGGTCATATCATTTCCTTCGGTAATGACATTTTCCATTCGCAAAATTTCTTTTTTCACCGATACACATGCCCTTCTCTCGCTTTGTTCTCTATCCCTGCTCCGTAATTACCGGCAGCGTAATTTCCACATCCGTTCCTACGTCCTTCGTACTGTAAATGTATACTCCGTATTCCTCCCCGAATAAAAGCTTGATTCGGTTATTTACATTGATAATCGCAATTCCTCCCCGCTTTTCTCTCTTGGGTTCCATGACGTCCTCCATGGAGTTGGTAAGCAATTTGTTGTTCAGCTCCTCCAAAAGTTCATCCGGTATCCCCATTCCATCATCCGATATGCGTATAATCAACCGGTCATACGTGCGGTCAACGCGAATTTTCAGATTACCCTTCCCTATTTTAGGCTCTATTCCATGATAAATCGAATTCTCGACAATCGGCTGCAATACCAGCTTCGGCAGAAACAGGTTCAAGGCGGACAGATCGTCCACTTCTTCATCGTATTCTATACTGAGGCTTAATTTATCCCCAAACCGGTACTGCTGGATAATGTAATAATTTTCTATATTCGACAGTTCATCCTCCAGTGTCACCAGCTTATCCACATTCGATATGGTATAGCGGAAAAAAGTAGCCAGAGCTTCCGTCATGGACGCAACTCCGTCCATCCCGCTGCACAGAGCCTCGCTTCGTATGCTCTCCAGCGTATTATATAAAAAATGAGGATTGATTTGGTTCTGAAGCGCCAGATACTGAGCCTGCTTCTTGGAAATATTTAAAATCTCCGTCCGGTTCAAGCCTTCTCCGAGCATACGCAGCGCCTTATTAACGTTTGGGCTGACATTTATATTTTGTTCTAACAGATTATCGACCAGATAGCCTTCCGTATAGAGCTTAATTATTCTATCAATTTGTTTGTATTTGCGGTACACCAATAAGTAACCTACATACAAAATAAGCGCTTCGGCAATGAGCCCAACGACGAATACTATCTTAAAGCCATCCGCATGGAGCGCAGCGGCCAGCAACCCGCCCAGTAAAAATACCTGAAGCAGTAACACCAGCAAAAGCCATAGCTTTACATTCCCAATAAGATACTTCTTATCTCTACTCATAACAAAACCCATGCCCTTTCCATACATGCAAGCGTTGGACCGGATGTGCGGCACATCTTAGCTGCAATACCTACATGCAAAATAAACCTCCCTGTGAAAATTTATATTTCACACAGTCCTCCAGCACTTAAGAATATATCTTTCTATATTCATTGGGCTTTAAATTCGTATACTTGGCAAAGCCTTTCGTAAAATGTTTATTGTCGCTGTATCCCACCTCGGTGCATATAGCGGCGACACTGAGATTGGTATCCTTCAAAAGCTCCTTTGCCTTTTCCATTCTTATCTCCGTTAAATATTCAGAGAAGGTCTTTCCTGTTTCCTTTTTGAACAGCGAGCTGAAGTAGGTTGCGTTAAATCCGACTAAATCGCTTACAATTTCCAAAGATACCGGTTCCTTAAAATGCTCCCTAATATATTGCTTGGCATCCCGGATCGGCTTATTATCTTCCTGCTGCTTCTCTGCCACAGCCTTGCGAAAAGACATTACTATGGCCCGGATCAGGTAAGAAAAAACCTCCTCCGCAGTTCCTATGTTCTCGATATCCGTACTGAATTTTTCAAAAAAGCTTTCCGCTTCCTTCACTGCGAATTTGTTCTGTCTCATAGTGAATAAATATAGATTCATCGCTTCCTTTGACATTTGGATGATTTCGTGTCCTGTTGTATTCTCTTTATTCCTCAGAGCGCTCTGCAAATAACGGAGCGCATTTATAAGAGAGGCTTCACTGAGCTTTTCCAGCGAATCCGTCATCTGTTTGTTAAAATCGTAAAAAAGCTTGCTGTCGGCGACTTCATTCAAGGATGTATTCTCTCCCTCAATTACCTTATTGATACCCAGGATCAGTCTTTGTTCAATCGCCCATGACGCCGTCTTCAGGGAAATAATAAAGCCGGATATATCCTCTTCTACAATTCCTGCTCCCAGAGTAATCCTCAGATTTTCCAAAATATCCTTTTGCAAAAGCAGCTCGTCCAAAATCGACTTCAGTGTTTTACGGATGGAGCGTTTGCTTTCATTACTGAAGTTGAGCACCGCATAACACATATTTCCGTCAAATATGCATTCCATTTCATAGCATTCTCCGGCAAGGCGCTTGTTTACCGATTGCAGCACCTTGTCCTGAATATAGGTAATATTGCTTTTAAAAGAGCTGTCGATTCCATCTATTTTTATTAAGATAACTTGATAGCAGCCTTTCTTAAATTTATAATGATATTCGTCATTAATAACCTCAATGGTTATTTCTTCTTTCCTTTTTTCTTTTCGGAATAATACCTCTGTAAAAAAGGCAGACCTAAGCTTATCCACACTGTTTTTGACCGTTATCCGGTTCTGTTCTTCGGCGGAAAGCCTTTCCTTCTTCTCCATATATTCCGCCCTTATTCTCGTAAGGGTATCCGTAAGCTCCGCCTTCTTGATCGGCTTAAGCAAATAATCCTTCACACCGTAGCGTATGGCATTCTGGGCATATTCGAAATGACGGTATCCGCTGATAATAATAATATCCATATCTGTGCATGTTTCTTTGGCCCTTCTGATCATTTCAAGACCATCATAGCCCGGCATGCGGATGTCCGTTATCACTATATCAGGATGGTATTTCTGAATTGCTTCCAAGGCCTCTATTCCGTTATGAACAATAGCCTGCACCTGCATATCCAATTGCTCCCAGTCCACTAGTTTATAAATTAACTGGCAGATTTTATCCTCGTCATCAGCAATAATAACCTTCATCATAACCCTCCTTTAACAGTAAATATTTATTATTATAGCAGTTAAGCTATTGAGTAACAACTTTTTATTCCACTGCCATTTTTTTGATAATTTATATAATCGATATAAAAAGTTATCCATAATTACAAGCAAAGGATGTGTTTCATTGACAATATAAAGCAGGCTAAGCAGTATATGTAATGAACCTGATAATAACGGGCTTAATAAAAAAAATAAAAAATGATAAAATAATATTGACTCTCACGTTACGTCATAGTGTAGATTATAGTTACGGCCGAGAAACGGAGGTGTTCCAACATTGAATTTAAAAATAAAAGAAATCGCAGACCTGACCGGGGTTACTGTGCGCACTCTTCACTATTATGATGAAATAGGCTTATTAAAGCCGGGCGTTGTGACTGAAACAGGGTATCGCCTTTATAATGAAGATAACCTCGAACTGCTGCAGCAAATATTGTTTTTCAGAGAGCTGGACTTTCCTCTGATCGAGATAAAGGAAATCGTGACCAGTCCCTTCTTCGATAAAGCAAAAGCTTTGCAAAAGCATCGGGAGCTGCTTCTTAAGAAACGGGAACGCCTGGACAATTTAATCAATTTAACAGAAAAAACATTAAAAGGAGAGTCTACAATGAGTTTTAAAGAATTTGATATGACAGAAATCGAAGAATCGATGAAAGAATACGCAGAGGAAGTGCAGGAACGCTGGGGCAATACGCAAGCTTATGCGCAGAGCAGGAAACGCACATCCTCCTACAACAAAGAGCAATGGGCACAAATCGACGCAGAGGTAAAAGGAATCTTCCGCACCTTCGCAGACCTTAGCAGCCAAGGGCTATCCCCCGGCAGCGAACAGGCGCAAGCTGCGGTAAAGCGCTGGCAGGATTGCATTTCCAACCACTTTTACACATGCAGCGATGAAATGCTCGCATCCCTCGGCATGATGTATACCGAGGATGAACGATTCCGTAAAAACCTCGATGAGTTCGGCGACGGTACTGCACAACTCATGTCGAAGTCCATTGAAATCTACTGCACAGGCCGGTAAGCGAAAGCTTCCGGCCTGTGGGCTGTTGTTATATATAAAAATTTATTTACAAATGGCATTCCACTCGCAGTCGCCGCAAACCGCTTCGCGCTTCCCGGCGCCCAGGATATTCTCAATCAAAAGCTGCTCGAACAGCTTCCATTCTATTTCCGCTTTCTGGTCCAGACTGCATAGGCGCAGCACCTCTTTATCATACCGCTGTACCTTCTCCTCGCTTTCGCACGCCCCGTTTTTATTGTGCGGGCAAACACTGCATATTTCATCAGTCCGGCTATGGAGCAGAACGGTGGGATTCTTGCTGACCTCCGCTTTTATCTCCGTCATATGATTCACGAATTCGCTGCTGTATCCCTTTCCTCCGAAAAAGGAGAGGCACAGCCCATGATGCGGCCTTATTTCATATATTTTCATAATACTTTTATTTCCTTTTTTTCACATCCTTTTATTCCTGCTTGCAGCGGTTTACAAAGCAGAAATCATCTCTTGAATGACGTTCTTGCGTAGCCTGACAGTAACTACAAAGTTCCGATTACTCTGTTCAAACGCCTGCTAAGTATAAGCGCCAGCGCCAGCTTCACAATATCGGGAATAATAAACGGAATCACACACCAGCCAAGAACCGTTCCAAGCCCAACCGCTCCCGTATTTTTCGCGTACAGCATCATGAACCACAAGGTGCCGAAGGCATAGCAAACGATAAGACCTAATATCATGGAAACTATCATCACCCAACTCTTTCTGCCTAACAGCCTCTCCGCTCCCCACATAATGAGTGCGATAAACAGGAATCCGATAATATATCCTCCTGTATTGCCGAGCAAAGTCCCCATACCGCCCATACCGCCTGCCCATACCGGTAATCCGATTGCTCCGAGAAGTATATAAATTAAAATAGCAACAGTCCCCCTCTTGCCTCCTAAAACGCCTACTGCCAAGAAGACCCCGAAGGTCTGTAAGGTAAACGGAACTACCGTAGGAATTGCTATCCAAGAACAAATCGCCATTAACACTGCAAAAATTGCTATGTATGCCATATCATATGTCTTACTTTTTCCTGCCTTCACTGCGTCCATGTCATATCCTCCGTCTCAATCCAAAAATATTGATTACTTAATTTACTATTAAGTCTTATTGTTTTTTAGTTCTGGTGCTGTTTTGATACTGTTTTATTTTGTTGTTATTTCTTAATCGTGCTGTTACTTTTCTTGAGCTCTGTGAAAGTATATCATTTCAGCTCACTATTGTCAACCATTTCTATTTATTGGTTGACAATATGTTCGTGAAGTTGACACTCTCTTTTATACCCATTATGTTTAATCCTGATTTCTCTATAAAGACTTTCTTCGGTATCACAGCCTTTGTTCCGCGTGAGTAGCTGCACATCGTTTGCCCGGAGGGCAGCACGAATTTTTTCCGCTCGTGTTTATATTATAAGAAGGTAATACTTTCACACGTTAAAACAGAAAGATCTTTCTTATGATATAAAAAAGCGACTTGCATTTTCTTACTGAAACCCACCACCCCTACATGAATGATTTCATTTAGAAAATACAGCCGCTTACGCCTTCTCAATCTCTTATTCTTACCTTTATTCTTCCACCCTCGTAAACCTATCCGATCCCATTCCGCAAACAGGACATTTGAACTCTTCCGGTATCGAATCTTCTCCTTCATAAACATATCCGCACACCTGACAGACATATTTCACCTTGCTTTCGCTCTCTTTTGCCGGCTGGGTTTTTTCCTCAGGCAAATAAGTCGGAGCATTTTTAGGACTTTTTCCTTTTATAACATTATGGTAATAAGCATAGGTCATCGCTTGCGACGAAGGGTCATAGACCTGCGCATCCAGCACCTTTCCTAAAAACACCGTATGGCTGGCTGTCTCCATCTTGTTGATGACTTCGCATACTACATACCCGCACGTAGATTTTACTACGGGTACTCCCTGAACTATTTCGTAATTTACATCCGTAAACTTGTCCACATCTTTTCCCGAGCAGAAGCCGAATTTACCAATCAAGCCGGAATCGGAATCCTCTGCCAGAATGGAAAAAGTAAAATTACCATTGGCATCGATGCATCCGTTCGTGTAATTGCCGTGATTAATGCTTATCGCTACAGTCGCCGGATCAGATGTAATCTGCATAATGCTGTTGGCGATACAGCCCGTCGGACGCTCTCCGTCCATCGTCGAAACAATGTATACTCCGTAAGACATATCTCTGAAAATATTAGTATCCATAACCCTAACCTCCATATATTTTTATTTCATAAATTATCGTTATAAAGTTGTGAAATTAATAACAATTACTATTTTACTATAACATTTTTTTCTGCAAAGTCAAGCGCTCCACCTTCGGAACTGCAAAGCTTAAACTTATTTTTTTCAAAGGAAATAATGCCTTCCTTACGCAGCTTTCCAAGCTCCTTCGACATGGCACTCCGGTCTACGGAAAGATAATCGGCCATCTGCTGTCTGTCAAAAGGAATTATGAATTCCGGGCTGTGAGCCTTTCTCGACTGTTCCGAGAGATAGGATAGCAGCTTTTCCCTTGTACTTCTTTGCATGATATGTCCCATCTTCGCCGTCAGCATCAAATTTTTCCCCGCAAGCACATCTAGGAGGTTTCGGACCAGAAGATTGTGAAATCTGCTTTCCTCTCCGTCCGCACCCGTCACTTTATAAATATCGAGAAAAAGAACTTCCGCCTTGTCAGCCGCAACCACATCCACCCCCAGCTCCTCAAAACGAAGGCATGCATAGGTCTCTGCAAAAATCTGTCCGGGACCGATTTCCGTTAAAATATTCCTGTTTCCCCAAAAATCCTCCCTCACGATATGGACATCCCCATAGAGTACCATACCGAGCAGATGTACGTGTTCTCCCATTCTGAAAATAAATTCTTCTTTTTCGTAGCTTTGGATATACGCTCCGAGCACACGGAACATTTCCTCTGTTTCATCTTCTTCGATACCTGCAAAAAGCGGACTTCGTTTTATAATTTCAAAATATTCTTTCATAAGGTTCTCCATTTCGCATGCCTTTGGGCTCGGTACAAACAGCAATGAGAGCTCTGCTTTCTTTCACACCGGTAACCTCACACTTTCTAATAGTTACAAATATATATTTTTGAAAATTTTTGATTATTTTAATTACGTTGTAAAAACAACATACTTCTTTTTAATATTCTACTATACTCATTACATAAGAACAAGGAAGAAAATGCGAAATAACGAGTCTGAATCGGAAAGGATGATATTAAGATGAAAAGAACAATTATAAAAATTGATGCGGATAAATGTAATGGATGCGGAGCGTGCGCGGCTGCTTGTCACGAGGGCGCTATAGGAATGGTAGACGGCAAAGCCGTACTTCTTCGGGATGATTACTGCGACGGTCTGGGCAACTGCCTCCCTGTCTGCCCTACGGAAGCTATTAGCTTCGAAGAACGTGAAGCGGCTGCATATGACGAAGAAGCCGTAAAACAGAATCAATTGAGAAAGGAAAGGGATGCAGCTCCGGCATTTACCTGTCCCGGTTCCCGCTCACAGGCTTTCGAAAGAAAAACTCCCCATGCAGAAGAGAAGAGCCATAGCTTTGAAGAAATAAACAGCGAACTGATGCAGTGGCCCGTTCAGATTAAACTGGTTCCCGTTCATGCACCTTATTTCGACAATGCCAATCTCTTGATTGCTGCCGATTGTACTGCATATGCTTATGGCAATTTCCACCGCGATTTTATCAAAAACCATATTACCGTTATCGGCTGCCCTAAGCTCGACATGGAGGATTACAGCGAAAAATTAACCGAGATCATAAAGAATAATAATATAAAGAGCGTAAAAATCGTAAGAATGGAAGTACCCTGCTGCGGAGGAATCGAAGCCGCTGCCAAAGCCGCTCTTCAGGCAAGCGGAAAATTCATCCCTTGGCAAGTAATAACAATAGGTACTAATGGAGAAATCCTCGCGTAAAAACAGAAAGCTGCCTTCAGAAAAACAGAAAAATTTCCTCAGAAAAGGGATTAGGCTTGTTTACCCATATTTGGTAAACAAGCCCTTTATTTATGATGAAATATATACATCAGCTAATTAAACAATGGACTACTCTCAGATAATCCTTGTAATCCGGTATGGAAAGAGTTACTTTCAGACTGTTATGATTCTCCCTGAATCTTTCCTTTAACGCAGATTGTATGCTCCATTCCTTATTAATATTACTCTTATATCCATTTTCCTGAATTATATTAACCGTGCCGCCGCATTCATTCACAGCCTTTAAAAAAGCCGGCATATCTAAAATATTAAATTTGAACATCTGCATCCTCCTTCAATCTATTTCTCAGGTTCCATAAGGCTTGCTTGTTACGATATTAATATAACGCAGATATTCACGTAAAAATATACTTTTAATGCCAATCTTTCTCACTATCCTGCCATTTTTTGCGATATTCCATCGGAGTGCACCCCTTGTTCTCCCGGAAAACTCTTCCAAAATAACTGCTGCTTCCCAAACCGCAGGCATTTCCTATCGAAGTAATCGGTTCCCTGGTGGTTATCAGTAAATTACATGCTAACTGGAATCTATAATCATTGAGATATTCTATCGGGGTCATCCTCATATTTTCCTTGAAGGATCGGAAACATTCCCGTTCGCTGATAAATGCCGCATCCGCAATTTCCTTTACCGAAATCTTTTCATCATAATGCTCATGAATAAAACTGAGCATCATTTTGAGCTTTTCATTTGCTTTTTCATGCCTAGGGCTTTTCCCTTGTTTTTCCTGCCATGTCTCTTCCAATGTTTCCAGGAGACGATACCATATTCCGGATAACAGTTCATTTAATTTTATTTCATAAGCAAATTCTTCTATTCCTATTTCAAAAGATTTCCTTACTTTCTCCAGGATTTCCTTATGCTCCTCCTTCTGTGGATAAAACCCCAGAACTTCAATTGACGGGGAGGTTATAAGCGGCCTGATATATTTTTGTTCCATCAGGCTCCCCGGTCTTCCTCCGATAAGAGAGACGTCAAAAATATGAACTTTCTGAATCGTTTTCTCCTCTCCCTTCGGCTGCTTTGTCATATGAAGAATATTAGAATTGATAAGCCCTGCGCTTCCGGGCGGAAAAAAGGTTCTCCCTCCGGGCGTATGATATTCAAGGTTCCCTTGCTCAATGTAAAATAACTCCATCTCTTTATGCCAATGCCAGGGTATTTGGCTGCGTGTCTCTTTATTAAATTCAACATAGGAAGCGAGATGAGGAAAACCGAACGGCATCTCCGGCAACGCTTCTTCTTTACTGCCTTTTATAAATTGAATATTCCCAACTACCTGCAAGATGCCTCCTCCTTTTTTAAACCGTACATCGTCACATTTAGTATAGCATGCCCGATTTTTCATTTAAACATTTTTTTCTTATCCGCTATTTCCAGACTACAGTGAAAGATAGAACAGAAACAGAAAATACAAAAATTCCCAGTACAAGAACATTGTACCGGGACAGTAAAAAAGGGCGAAAGCAGTAAATGCCTCCGCCTTTTTTCATATTATGCAAGGAAAGACCTTGCCGCTTTAACGTATAAAAGCATTGCCTTCTTATGATATGCCCTCCGGGCAAACGATGCGCAGCCAAAGCTTTCGTTTTATTAACATCGTTTAAATACTGGCATATAGTCTATCGGTGCGTCCACTACAACATGCGCTCCGCCTGAATATACGATTCCATTATCCATCGCTTCCCAGCGGCAGCCTTTAGGCAGGTATACCTCCTTCCGGCGCTGTCCGGCCGATAGGATGGGAGCCACAAGGTACATCTCTCCGAACATGTACTCCTCCTCGTTGTCCCAACATCTCATATCCTCCGGGAACTCATAGAACAGAGGTCTCATAACAGGGGTGCCTTTTTCGTGGGCCTGCGCCATCAGTTCACGGATATAATCCCGCAGGTTTTCCCTGATTCCCATATATTTTCTGCAAATATCATATACCTCATCGCCATAGCTCCATACTTCATTAGCGGCTCCGGAGCAGCAGGCGCTTCCACCCGTTGTTCCCTGACGGGGCTGCCTTGGTTCTCTGTCTCCGTGCAGCCTCATGACCGGGCAAAAAGCTCCCCATTGAAACCACCTTACGAATAGCTCTCTAAAATCGGAATCTTCCGGGTTCCCTCCATGGAAGCCTCCGATATCGGTAGTCCACCAGGGAATACCTGCAATTCCCATATTCAGCCCTGCGGCAAGCTGATTGCGCATACTGTCAAAGCTGGAGGCAATGTCTCCGGACCATACAAGTGCTCCGTACTTCTGGCTTCCTGCCCACGCGCAGCGGAGAAGATTTACAATATTATTCTGCCCTTCCGCTTCCATTCCTTCATAAAAGGTTCTTGCATACTCTTTCGGATATATATTTCCTATCTGTAAATTGCTTCCCATATGATACCGGTAGTTGTCGAAATCGTATACACTGTATTCAGGTTCTGCCTCGTCCAGCCAGAATATCTTTATCCCATGCTCATAGTAATTCTTTTTCACTTTATCCCACAAATAATTCCTTGCGCCCGGATTGGTTGCATCATAGTGAATAGTCGCTCCCTGAAAATCAAGCCCTACCCGGAAACCTCTGTCTGTACGGATCAAATAGCCCTTCTCAAGCATTTCCTCATAGTTCTCACTTTCTCTGTCTACCGTTGGCCATATAGAAACCATAAGCTCGATTCCCATTTCCTTCAATTCCGCTATCATCGCCTCCGGATCCGGCCAGAATACCGGATCGAATTTCCACTCCCCCTGCTTCGGCCAATGGAAGAAATCGATGACAATCACGTCGATGGGCAGATTTCTTCTCTTATACTCTCTGGCAACCTCAAGAAGCTCTTCCTGTGTCTGATAGCGCAGCTTGCACTGCCAGAAGCCGAGGCCGTATTCCGGCATCATCGGCACCTTTCCTGTAACATTCGCATAGGCTTCCTCTATACGGGCCGGAGTATCTCCCACCACTACCCAATAGTCCAGAGCTTTCGTGGAATAGGACTCAAAGCTCATAATATTTTTACCGAGCACTGCCCTTCCCACTCCCGGATTATTCCAGAGAAGTCCATAGCCTGAAGAAGAGAGCAGGAAAGGAACGCTGGCCTGGGAATTTCTATGGGCAAGCTCCAGATCCAGCCCCTTTAGATCCAGATATGGCTGCTGATACTGCCCCATACCGTACAACTTCTCATTTTTATCCAGGGACTCAAAGCGTTGTGTCAGATGATAATCTCCGCCGGGAATGGCCTTGAATTCCCTCGCCTCCACTTCCAGTGCGCTGCATTTTTCTCCGCATACATCCTTCCTGTTTCTGCTGTATTCTTCCAAAATTAATTGATTATCTTTGTTGTATATACTTATCTTCCCAAACTTGGAAATTTCCGCCCTTATCCCTCCATTTGTAATCGCTCCCCCATTGTCATATATTTCTATATGACAATCCGTCTTTTGCGCCTTGCATAAGGCCCAGTCTGCCGCCGGCATGCTATCGTTCTTCGTTGCACGGATTCGCAGCGCATCCGGTCCCCACGCTTCCAGCCATACCTCTTCGCCATCGAAGTAAAATACCAGTTTACCATCTTTTTTTTCAATCATAGAATACCTCCATCCTCGTGTATCCACACTCTCATCTGATTTAAGCCTCTATTTCCCCATGCATAATATGGAATCGCGGTTAACATTTCCTCTTTTCTTCCGAATTCCCCTTCGAAGTACAAGTCTCCATTGGCGTAAATGCGGCTGCCCTGAGCCTTAATGGATACGATTCCCCCCAGCAGATCCTTCTGATACCCTTCCGCCTTTAAGACACCTTTTTTTAAGATATGGAGTTCCTGAAGCCTTTCTCCGTTGTCTGCCCCTTCGAAACAATAGACAAGAGGGCCTCTCTGCAGTGCAGCACAGCCTATGTTCGACCTCACTGCTGTATTCGTATGTACCTTTCTTATCTTCATATCAAAGGTAAAGGAGAGCTTATCCGACGCATTCCACTCTCTGGATATAAAGCAATAGCCTTTGTGCTCCTCGTATTGTGCTTTTATATCCCGCCCGTTTAATGACAGCTTATAGCCTTCGGCATAGGAGGGAATGCGTAAGGCAAAGGTAAATTCCTTTTTTCCTCCCTTAGGCACAATTTCATAAGAAACGGCTCCGTTCCATGGAAATTCCGACACTGTTCGTATCGTCGCATTTTCTAATTCTACGGTTCCTCCTATGTGCAAATCAGAATAAATAATCCCCTCTTCTTCTCTCCATATGTAAGTTCCAAGGGATGCAATCAATCGCGCTACATTGGGAGGACAGCATGCACACTGATACCAACCGGGCCTCTGGGGCAGCACATGCTTATAGCCAAAGAGCTCTCCCGACACGCCGGGATTTACTTCCAGCGGATTGACATAGAAAAATCTTTTACCGTCCAACTGCATGCCGCTCAGTACTCCATTGTATAAAGCCCGTTCCATAATATCCGCATATTGTCCGTCTCCCGTTATCCCAAGCATCTTTTCCGCCCAGAAAATAAGTCCTACGGACGCACAGGTTTCCGCATAAACGGAATCATTGGGCAAGTCATAATCTATGGTAAAGGCCTCCCCCTCCGCATTCGAACCGATTCCTCCGGTAATGTACATCCTCTTATTTACACAGTTTTCCCAGATGGCCTCACACGCCTTAAGCAGCTCTTCATCTCCGGTCACACCGGCAAGATCGGCCATGGCTGTATACATATATACGGCTCTGACGCTATGCCCCTCCGCCGTTTTCTGATTCCTTACCGGCGCAAAGCTCTGGTTGTATTTCATGTTGTAAGGGTCCATAATTTCATGCTTCCAACCGCGCTTTCGTGTTTCCTCGATAAAAAATTGCGGGTTTTTTCCTCTTTCATCGATAAAATGCTGTGCCAGCCTCAAATACTTATTCTCACCGGTCACATGGTACATGCGCATCAGACCGATTTCCACCTCCTGATGTCCGGGAATTCCTTCTCTCTTCTCTGCAAGAAAACGGTTCTCTATATGGTCCGCCATCCGTTCCATCACTCTCAGAAGTTTGTCCTTTCCGGTGGCTTCATAATAGGCTGCCGCTGCCTCCATCATATGCCCCGCACAGTATAATTCATGGCATTCATGGAGATTGGTCCAGCGCTCCTCAGGCTCCTTTATGATAAAATAGGTATTCAAATAACCGTCCGGCTGCTGCGCTTTTTCGATAATATCTATGATATTATCCGCTCTTTTTTCCAAATCCTCATCAGGCTTTATACATAAGGAATAGGCTGCTGCTTCCAGCCACTTGGCTACATCGCTGTCCTGAAACACCATTCCATAGAACTCCCCGTCCTCCAGGCCTGCAGCTATACGGAAATTAGCAAACGCATGGCTTTTCTCCACTCCCTCCACCTTATCATCCAGAATGGCTTCCTGGTAGGGAATCACTACATCCGTAATCAGATTTTGTCGCTTCAACCAAAAATTATCATCTATGTGAATATTCTTTAAATCAATCTTATTTATCTTCTTCCTTTTCATTTTGAGAATTTTTCTCCTTTTCGTCAACCCGGAACTGATTCAGCGCCTTGCCCAGCTCCTCCATATTCGACTTCAGCACTGAAACGATACCGGTCAGATTGCCGCTCAACGCCTTTTGCTGCTTTACCTGCTCCATGACCTTGTCGGAATACATAATATTTTCCTCGGAAACCTCCGATATTTCACGGACCGCCTCCAGCGCTTCCTTCCTCTGTCTGTCCATCTCCGATACGCTATCAGCGATATGCTCCAGACTGACCGTCAGGCCATCTACCTGCTTCCTCATTGCATAAAAGGTCCCGGTTGTCAGCTCCGCTTTTTCCTTCTGGACCTCTACCGCCTTCTTCGTTTCATGGACTGCGCTTTCAGTCCTGGCTACCTGCTGCTCTATTTCCTTTATAATTTTGCGAATCTCTTCCGCCGCCTGCGAAGAACCGTCCGCAAGCTTATGAATTTCTCCCGCTACTACAGCGAAGCCTCTTCCCGCTTCTCCCACTCTTGCAGCTTCTATCGAAGCGTTCAGCGAAAGCAGATTCGTGCTGTCGGCCATTTCATTTATTATTTCCAGAAAGCTTTCGATATTTGCCGACTGTTCCTTTAGTTGCAGCATATACTTCACTGCGGTATCCGACACTGTTTCCACATCCCTGGCATTTTCCTGAAGTTCAGTCATCGTTATTTCCATACCGGATATAAACTCATCGGTCTTGTCCGCCGTCGTTTTTATTTTCCCTGCGCTTTCGTTTACAAGCTCAATCTGCTCGGAAAGATACTCCATTTTCTCCCGGCACCTTTCAAGCTCTGTCGCCTGTCTGGAGATTCCCTGATTGATATCTTTTACCACATCCGTAATAGACGCCGCTGTCTCCTGCACATCGGCAGAAGATACTTTCAGATTCTCCATAGAGTCCTCTATGGCGCAGTCGCAGTTCTTGACCTGAATGAGCATTTTCTTCGTCTTCCCGATCATCCGGCTCATATGTCCGGATAAAACGTTTATTTCCTTCAGGTAAAAGCTTTTCTCCTTTACCAAAAGATTTCCTTCGGAAACCTCTCCCAATATTTGAGCCATTCCTTTCACTGCCTTCACCAACTGCTTCGAAATAAATGCGGCGGTCAGTATGGCAAGAAAGCAAGAAAGCATTACGAAAAGGAAGACTACCATTTTAATAGATGACACTCTCGTCATAATTGTTTCTTCGGGAATCATGGCACATAAAAGTGCACCGTTTTGTCCGCTTTGCATTTGAACGTACAAATAATTCTTATCTTCATAGGTTACATATTTGCTTAAGCTGCTAAAACCCTCTCCGTTGATTTCCTTGAAAAAGTCTTCCCCCATAAAAGCTATCTCACCGTCCCGGCCTGCTGCTATTTCCCGCCCGTCGGCGGTGATGAGTGAAATCCTGCTCCCTTCGCCGAAATCTAATTCTTTTAGAAGCTGCACCAACTCAGCTTTTCCAATGTCCACTACGACTACTGCATTATTTTCCATGCTTTTTTGCATATAAGACAGCGCATAGTCATCTTCAGCGATTTTAAGCCTCTCGTCAATCAACGTATGTTTGCCGGTCCAGCTGCTTTTTTCCACAATGCCTTCTTCCATCTCCTCGAAAAATCCAGTCTGAATAACGGAGGCCGATGTAACGGTCTGCAGTTTGCCGGAAGGAATCAGATGGATGCCGGAAATAAATTTATTCGCCTTTTCCTTGGCGAGCACATTGGTTTTTACTGCACTTAGCTGCTTGTTTTTTTCCATGGTATCGAAGGACGAGCCCTTTATGTAATCTACCGTATTGTCATCCACGAGAAGCTGAACACATTCCGACTGGACTCCGGCAAATACATAATCCAGATATTGCAATGTCATTTTCATCGTATTTTTCATAGATTCTTCGCATACGGCTACGATTTCCTCCGAGGCCCTTTGATAAGCGAAGACTCCGACTATAATAACGCAGATGACCGGAATAGAAAAACCGGCAATTAAGAGCTTTTTTATACTGGTCGTTACTTTTCTCTTTTTCTTCCCCTCGTGTTTCTCTTCTTTCATACTGATACCCCATATCCGCTTTCACGGACTTAAAATCAATTGTTGAAAGCGCTTTTCTTTCAATCTTCCACCTTCTGACTTCCAGTTCCTAACCTTTGACCGCTCCGCTCGTCATGCCGCTGATAATATACTTCTGCATAAGAATGAATATAAGGGCTACCGGAATAATCGTTACCACGGCAAACGCCGTCAGATAGCTCCATTTCGTTCCATACTGACCCATGAAATTAAAAATTCCTGCTGTAATCGGACGTTTCTCCTGATCTAAAATAAAGGTCATGCCGTAAGCAAGATCGCCCCACGCATAAAGAAAGGAAAAAATACCGCAAACTACCACGCCAGGCTTCGCTATTGGAATCAATACCCTGAGAAATGCCGTGAACTTGTTACATCCGTCGATATAAGCCGCCTCCTCCAATTCTTTCGGTATGGATGCGAAATAGTTCTTAAGAATCAACACCGAAAAAGGAATTCCTATCGTTGCATCCGCTAAAATAGTGGAAAAAAAGGTATTGTATAAATGCATATTCTTAAACATAATGAACAACGGCGTAAGGAGCACGGATACCGGGAGCATCTGCGTCACAAGAAATATGAGAATGATTCCTCTTTTTCCTGCAAAGGCATACCTGGCGATGCCGTAAGATGCAGGTACTGCCAGTATCACCGCTATCGACATTGAGGATAAGGAAATGATCATGCTGTTTCCAAAAGAATGAAACATATTAAAATCTCCGCTGTCAAACTGCACCATATAAGAATTCAGATTCAGCACCCCGGGCCAAAAGGTCGGAGGAATCTGAAAGATTTCCTTCTCCGTTTTCAGGGACGTAACCAATATCCAATACAGCGGAAATAATAGAATGCATAAGACCAGTATAGAAACAATGCAATATATGGCATTTTTACTCTTCGATAATTTTACTTCTGCCCCCATTATGCTTCCTCCTCCGTATACACATATTTTAAGTACGCCAGACTCACAAGAAATAAAATAATAAACAATATATTGGCTACCGCCGCTCCCTTACTGTATTTAAACATTTCAAAGGACAGCTTGTAGGAATAAGTGGACAAGACTTGTGTAGAATTTACCGGTCCGCCGCTGGTCATAACATATATCAGGTCATAGACCTTAAAGGTGTAAATGAATCCAAGAATCAGCACTGATTCAATAGTCGGCTTTAACAAGGGAACTGTTATTCTCCAGAATGACTGAAGCTTGTTAGCGCCGTCAATGGAAGCGCTTTCGTACAATTCCGTCGGGATAATCGTAAGCCCCGTAGCAATCAAAATCATATTAAAAGGAATACCGATCCAAATATTTGCAAAGATTACGGCAGGCATCGCCGTAGTCGTACTGGTCAGCCATTCCACATTTTCTCCGATCAGTCCTATAGCTTTTAAAAAATAATTGATGATTCCCACATCGGTTCCAAACATAAACTTGAAAATAAGGCCCGTAATCGTAATCGGTATCATCCACGGCATCATCAGAAGCCCTCTTACGGGTTTGGAAAAAGCGAACTTTTTGTTAAAAAATACTGCCAGAGCAAAACCAACGATAAATTGAAATACCAAACAGGAAACGGTGAATACAAGCGTATTCCATAATGATGCAGTCAGCACATTGTCCTGCGTAAATAAGTCGATATAATTTTTGAACCCTATGAAATCTCTTATTCCGTTCTTGAGATTCCTGGCGGTCACATTCTGAAAGCTGAGAATAAAATTGTATATGATAGGGTAGCCCACAAAAGCGAGCATATATGCCAGCGCCGGAAGCACGAAAAAAATGCCTGCATTATCGTATTTAAAGAATTTTTTTATGTTTTTCATTACATTTCCTCCATTTTTGGACAAAAAAAGGGCAGGGAATCACATTTTGCTGCTTTTCCTGCCCCTTTCAACCTTTTACTGGGCTAATATCCCATCAATGGTCGTCTGCGCTTTTGCCGCCGCATCCTCCGGCGTGCTCGCACCGGTCATGACTTCATTAAATGCCAGGGAAATCGCATCTGATATATCCGGCCACTCAGGCAGAGGCCCTCTGGCGTAAGCATACTGCATTTCTTCTACGAACGCTTCGTATACCTCATCTCCCTTGAATTGATTTGCCGCAATCTTAGAGTCGGAGGAAATATATCCCATCGCATTCATCATGTACAAGCAGTTTTCCTCTGTAGTCGCAAATCTCAGGAAATCAATAGCCGCATCTTCATTTCCCCCGGCGATAACTGCATAGTTCTCTCCGCCAAGCCCTGAAGCCTGCTGTGCATCCATCGGGATAGGAGCTACTCCCCAGTTCAGATCGGGTACTTCTTCTCTCATGGTGGGAACCTGCCATGTTCCGTTAATCATCATAGCAAGGTTACCGGAAATAAATTGATTCATCGTATCGCCCTGCGTCCAGTTGATGGCTTCTTTTGTCATAGCGCCTTCATCTACCATATTCTTAACAGCCGTCAGAGCCTTAATGCCGCCTTCAGAATTCATCTCATAAGAAGATGCTCCCGTAGACCAGAGCCATGTAAGGAAATTGAAGGTTCCTTCTTCGTTCTGTAAACTGCAATGTGCGAAGCCGGATACATTATCCTTAGAACATGCCTTTGCCGTTTCCAGCAGCTCATCCCATGTAGCGGGAACCTCACGTCCTGCTGCCTCAAGCATATCTTTATTGTAGTAAAGAAGCAGGCAATTGCTGCCGAAAGGAACTCCGTAAAGCCTTCCGTCCAGCGTACAGGAATTAACCGGACCGTCATAATAAGTGCTGACATCGAATTTATCCGTAATATCTGCAAAAATTCCCATCGAAGCATAGGAAGCATGGTCGGGATTATCCAAAATAACCAAGTCGGGAAGTACATCGGCCGACGCTCCTATTGACAACTGTTTCTTAAAGTCTGCGAAGGGAACATACTTCGCTTCTACCGTTACTGCATTCTGGGAATTGTTGTATTCCTCAATTAAATGGTTCAATGCCTTCTGATGTCCCTCTGTTTCCCAATAATACCAAATCGTTACGTCTCCCGACGCGCTGCTCTGCTCCTGCGGGCTTTCTGCTTCAGTTGCCTCTGCTGCCGCCTCAGATGCTGTTTCTGTAGTCGCTGCTGTCGTATCTTTACCGGTCTCCTGCGCAGGCGCCTGTCCGCAGCCTGTAAAAAGCGCTGCCGTCATGGCTGTTGCCATAATTGTTGCCAATACCCTCTTCATAATTTCACCTTTCCTCCTTCATTGTTTTAGCGAGCTTCCTCACTTGTTTCGGTATCTTCATTATAGTCAGTCTCTTTTACCGCCGAAACTCAACAAAACTTTAAAAGGAGGACTTTCCTAAGATTATTTATGTGTTTTTCTATATTCCGCCGGAAGCTGCCCGGTACATTCCTTAAATACTCTGCTGAAATATTTCGCATCGGAATATCCGACCCTGTCCGCTACTTCACCAAGCTTCATCTGGCTGCTAATAAGAATTGCCTTCGCTTTCGCAATGCGATAATCTCTGGCATAGGCGCTGAACTTAACTCCTTTTTCTTTGTGAAACAGCATCCCTAAATACTCCGGGGTCAGGTTCAGTCTGGCGGCGATTTCCTCCAGTGTAATTCCCTGCTGGTAATATTCCAAAAACATGCTTTCCGCCTTCTTCACATTCAGGCCTACATTGCCGTCGTCTTCCTGAATACTTTCCCGAAGGAAGGAGAATATCTCCTCCGAAACCTTTTTCAGCTCCTCTTTATTGACAGCACTCATAATTTTCTCCAATATTTTTTGCTGCTCAAGCTTTTCATGATCTAAAAGTCCGATTTCTTTCGAAACGTTCATCATCACCCATAAGAATCTCACGTAGCTTTCCTTGATTTCTTTCGGGGCATAAATATAATCCGTCCCAAAATACGCATTGAACCGCTCAAGGCTTTTTCCGATTCTCCCCTTATCCAGGGAGCAGACGGCAGCCTTTAAATTGTTCTCTATCTCTATCGGATATATGCAGACTGCTGTCTGCACCTGCAATATCTTCGGATAAGAAATCATTACCTTATCGCCAAAAGAAATGTTCCATTCCATATATTGCTGTAATTTCTGAAAACTTTCCCGCAGTTCTCCCGCACCCAGTGCGTTGATCCAGCCCAGTCCTATATCCGTATTCCCCATGGCAAAGAGCAGTTCGATAATCTCATGGCGAAACCATCTCTCCAAAATATCCGGCTCTTTTATATCATAAAATACAACGAGCAGCAGCTTTTCCTTCGGCATCTCAAGGATGCAGTATTTCATTTCTTTTCTGCTCAGGCCATCTTCGAGGATACGTCGGATTCTTCCTGACTTGGCCTCGAACCGGCTTCCAAGGTATAAGCACACCTCGCTGAATCCGCAATCCGCTCCTATTTCATATTTCGTTTCCAGAAAAGAGGACAGCTCTTCGTTCAAACCCATACCTCCAAAAATGAGTCCGAACAAAACATGCTCCAAATTTCCCAATACCTCCGGGCTTAATTTCTCCACTTCCTCAAGCTGAGATTCCACATTTTTTACCGCCTGAACAAAGTCCATGAAAACAAGCGGCTTGACCAGATATTCGCTCACACCGAACCGGATGGCCTGCTGGGCATAACTGAATTCGGAATAAGCGCTCAATACGATGACTTTGCTCTTCACCTTGTTTTCATACATCTTGGCAACCATCTGCAAACCGTCCATCACAGGCATCTTCACGTCCGTCACGACTAACTCCGGCCTCTTATCAAGAATCATCCTAAGTCCTTCCTCGCCGTTTACCGCCATGCCCACCACCTGATACTCAGGAAACATCTTACCGAACAATTTGTAAATACCTTCCCTGATCCTTATTTCATCTTCTACTATTATCACTTTCATAGGTCAATCTCCATGGAATCAGAATTATAATTTCTGTTCCTTCTTCCAATACACTTCTTATCTGCACGTGAGCATCTTCCCCATAATACATGAATAATCTGGTAAAAGCATTAGCTATACCGATATCCCCATTTTCTTCCATCATATGGAAGGCTCTTTCGTTCAGCCTTTCTACAAAGGAAGGTTCCATACCCCCGCCGTTATCGCTTATTATAATCTGCAGATATTCCCCTTCCTTAGCCATTCGGATCGCTAACATGTTTTCTCCGCTTCTGCCTTCGAACCCGTGAATAATGGAATTCTCGATAAAGGGCTGCAATAACAGCTTATGCACCCGGCACTCCATGACCTGTGTATCGATGTCCATGGCACATCGGAAGGTATTTTTCAACCTCGTTTGCTGCAAGTAAATATAATTTTTCAGCCAGCTTACCTCTTCCCTCACTTCCACCGTAGCGTTGCTGTTCTTTATCGCATACCGCAATATGGAGGCGAGGGTATTTATGGCGTTGCTTATCTCGAATTCATCTTTGTCGATTGCCATCCAGTTAATGGTATCCAGCGTATTATATAGAAAATGTGGATTGATCTGAGCCTCCAGGGCTGTAATCTCCGCCAGACGTTGTCGCTCTCCTGCTTCCTTTTCCTTTTTCAGTGCCGTATCCAGCTTTTCCAGCATATCGTTAAACTGAATCGCAATGAATTCCACCTCCAGAGGCATCTGCTTGTCCACTTCCACTCTTGTCCCGAGATTGCCGGAGCTCACCGTTTCCATGGATCTCACGACCTTCTGTACCGACCCGGACAACTGCCTCGACAGCAACAGCGTCAGGATTACTACCATTCCCAGGCAGAGCAGACAGGCCGCAATATTGATTCTCTGCTGGTTCGTTATCCCCATCATGGTCTCTTTCTGATTCACTGCATTTACAACATCCCATCCCAGATCTTTATTCTCATACACATACAAAGAGGTATACTTATCCTCAAAGAGTTTTTCACTATGTATAAATTTCAGATAATCTTCCTTCTTCTCCTGCGATGTGCGTCCGCCATCCGTAATATTTCTCGCCAGTCTTGTACTGTCGGGATAAGAAATAATCCTTCCCTTTTTATCTACTATAAAATTAAAATTATCGAAACTTAGCTTGTCTTCTCCTTTCGTCAGGCAGACCTTCTTTAACAGTTCCTCATCTATGCTGACGATGACGGCACCGTTTCGTTTCTCTAAGTCTTTGTAATCAATGATTCTATGGGAAATATGGAACAGGTAATAATCCTCATTGGCAAAGCTCACCGCATATTCCGTAGGGAAAATATGCGTCTTGTTATCCGCCGATATACTATCATAAAGCTCCTCCTGTCCCAAGCTGAAATTCTTTATCCAAGAGTCTTCATTCGTGTATGCGGTTAACTGATGGTAGGTAACGAGCTTATTCTCTGAAGTAATTATGGTAATGGCACGGATATAGTCTTTTGTATTGATGAGACCGTTCAGTATTCTTCTGAGCTGATTCCTGGTAACAGATTCATCCTCCCCGTTGTTAAGCTTATCGACCAGCTTTACCACATCGTCGTTGGTATAAATCTGATAAAGTAAATCTTCATAGGATTCCATCCATATTTCCAAGCTGTTTCCAGTTTGTTCCAGATTATTGAGCGTCAGCTCCTCCATATTCTTTTTTAAGGTGTTGGAAGTATTGTAGTAAGAATAAACGCTTAGTACAAAAAGCGGAATGACAGACGTCACAAGAAACAAGCATATCAGTTTTGTCTGCAGGCTTGTCTTGTTACCGGTTGAATTTTTTTCTATTTTCATAAATCTGTCCTTTCATACTGTTTACCGAAACAAGAGAAAAGATGATTTAATCATATCAATATACGTTAATTGGGTCAAGGGCATTTTACAAAAGCAACAAGTGGCAAAGGGGCCTTCAAGGCATATGATACTAATAAATGAAAAGGAGATATCTATATGAATTGTTTTCAAAAAGTACAATATACAATCCGCAGGGGTGACAATCTATATCAGCTTTCCCGCTATTTCCAGACTACAGTGCAAGATATTCTCGCTCTGAATCCGGGTCTCGACCCTTATAATCTTCAAATAGGAAGCAATATTATCATTTGTCCCAGCGAACAATTTATTTCGCAAGCATTCCCTTCGGATCCTCCTGCCTGCCCAAACCCTTCCATGCAGTTCAACCTTCTTGGCGATATGCGTGAAGTGTGGATACAGCACGTATACTGGACACGCCTGCTTCTCATCAGTATTGCGAATCGGCTGGCTGATGAAGACGCTACCAAGGCCCGCCTCCTCGAAAATCCGGCGGATGCCGCGGCAATATTCGCAAACTTCTATTCCCCGGCTACCGCAGGTACCATCGAACAGCTCTTAACTGAACATCTGACAATCGGAGCCGACTTGATCACAGCCTTGCGCGATGACAACACTGCGGAGGCAGAGAACCTTACCAGAAGATGGTATCAGAATGCAGATCAAATGGCAGAAACATTCAGCAGCATTAATCCCTTTTACGACCTCGAGGACGTGCGAAAGATGCTTTACGACCATCTTGATCTAACTACACAGGAAGTGGAAGCCCAGCTCGCAAATGACTTTGAAGTCGGTATTGCTGCCTTCAACCGCGTAGAGCAGGAAGCCTTGGATATGGCCGATTATTTTTCTTCAGGAATCATGCGCCAGTTTCCTCAGCAATTTATGTAAACTTACAACAGAGCAGAAAAATCGAGAGCCGGACACTTTCTTTAAGTGCTTCGGCTCTCGTCATTAAATTAAAATCCGGTTTATGGAATGCGGTTTAAGCATCGCCTTACCGTCTCGTAATATTTCATTTCTCTTCTTCGGAAGTATAAGCATCTCTCCCGGACGGTTCATATCGGATGTTTTTTCCGAATAGATTTCCGTAATTTCTGCTTCCTTACCTTCGAATGGTGTTTGAAGACATATCTCTTCCTCTATAGCGCGGTTCACAGCAAAAATAACCGTTCTTCCCATTTCATCCCTACATACAACCGTATCCGCATAAGGAATTCCCGTCATCGGTTCAATGTTTCCAATCTGTTCTCCGATATCATATTCCTCACATTCCAAGACTCCGTTAAGCACCTCTCGTATTCCGCTCTCGGCATACAGCTTCATCACATAGTAGCTCGCCGTACCATAAGCATGTCCGTTCTTGCTGACGATACAGCCTCCCGGCCATCCATTCACCAAATCGGAAATATTGCACATGAAAAGCTTTTCCGAATTCTTCAGAAACATATTCAACATTCCTGCGTTAAAGACAGCCGCTTCCAATGTCTGTTCCCTATAGGAATCGATTAATGTTCCCAGATTATATTCCGTGACAGCTACTTTCGCACCCGGATTCCCGGCACGAACCGTATAAAAAGAATTCGTAAGTATTTCCTCATACTTTTTCACTGCTCCGGTTACCGCATAATAAACATCTTTATTATTATAGTGCTTTCCTTCCATATCTTTTAAAACATACATATGGAGACAGACTACATCCATATCCGCTCCGATAATCCCGGAAATCTGCCTGTTCCATTCCTGAGACCTGCTATCTCCGTCACCGCCGCATATCATGAATACAATGCTGTCATCCTTCTCCTTCATTGCTTTGTAAAACTTCAGATATTTCTGTGCGTATTCCTCTGCACTGCAATGCCCAATTTCCCAGTCTCCGAAAGTCTCATTTCCGATATCCCAGTATTTGATACCGTAAGGCTCAGGGTGTCCGTTCTCTGCCCGCTTCTGCCCGTAAGGCGTATCTATACTTCCATTGCAGTACTCTACCCAAGCAGCTGCTTCCTCCGGCGTTCCACTGCCGAAATTGACACAGATCATTGGTTCGCTTCCTACATTTTTGCAGAAATCCATATACTCATCCGTTCCAAAGCTGTTGTCCTCGAAGCCTCCCCAGTGACGGTTTAGCAGATACGGTCTCGTATCCCTTTCCCCTATTCCGTCTTCCCAGTGATAGCAATCCGCAAAACAGCCTCCGGGAAACCGTATTACAGGAGGATTCAATTCTTTTATATGCGTGAATACTTCCTTCCATATGCCGCCCTCTGTGTCGCAGGGCATAAGGGATGCGCCATCCAGCCATAAACTTCCTTCTCCCAACAGACGGATTTCAAAGATTGCGTTTCTCGTACGGCGATCTGTTTCAAATGTGAATTCCTGCCTTTTCCATTCACCATCCGCAGTAAATTCCTCCGTATGGTATATATTTTCTTCCTCATCGTGAACATATACCTGAACTACAACCTTGCCTTCTGCCTTTATCCATATATATCCATGATACTTTCCTGCTTCCAGAAAGATTCTTCCCTGCGCGATTCCTACATAGCCGTCATAGTCGTTAAAGCATACGATTTTCTGGGAAAATCCCTTCCTTGCCAGAGAATTCCCGGCGTCCAAAGTAATTGCAAAGGAATTCTTATATCCGGTCCGGTACCATTGATCCGCCACATTAGGATTGCCGTCTACCACGCCCTCCGGAATTTCCTTTCTTTGGTCAAATCCTCTGTTTTTCAAAAGCTGCGCCCACATTCCTTCATCTATGCAATCTCTCATAAATTCTATAAAATGTCCGAATATAAGCTGGTTTGCCTGCTTTATCCCCGTTTTCTCCACTGTTAATTTTGCTGTCTTCATTCTATTATCCTTTCATTCCGGTCATAGCAATACCTTGTACAAACTGTTTTTGTGCAAAGAGATAAGCAATTAATATGGGAATCAGAGACAAGCATGCCCCTGCCATAATTATGCCGTATTCCACCACATGCGTTCCCATGAACGTTGCAAGGCCTGCCGGAAGTGTCTTCCTGTTCTCATCCGTAGTCAAAAGCAACGGATAAAGCAGATCGTTCCACTGATACATAAAATGAAAGATAAATAAGGACACGATTGCAGGCTTGCACAAAGGAACCATTATTTTTGCAAAAATCCTGAACTCACCGGCTCCGTCGATACGTCCTGCTTCCTCCAGTCCCTTGGGAAGGGAAATAAAGAAGGAACGCATCATGAAAATACCAAAGGCGTTGGTTGCTCTCGGCAAGATTAAACCGGCATAGGTATTAATCAGACCGAGCTTAAAAACTTCCACAAACAACGGAACCATAATTACCTGAAACGGAATCATCATCGTTCCCATAACAAGCAAGAACATTATATTTCTTCCGGGGAATTTCATCCTTGCAAACGCATACCCTGCCATCGTATCAAACATAAGAGAAATGCAGGTTACCAGCGTAGAAAAAATAATGGTATTTTTATAGTATTTCAAAAAGGGAACTCTGTCCCATATATCAATATAAGAATCAAAACCGAAGCTGCCGGAAAAAAGTTTCGGCGGCCAGGATACAATATCCGCTTCCGCTTTAAAGGAGGTCACAAACATCCACAGAAAAGGATAGAGGACTATAAATGCCAGAAATGCAAGCCCTAAAATGCGGAAAACTTTCCCGGCCCATTTACCAATATGTTCTGTTTTCATTTCAATCCGTTCCTCCCGTCAGCTCAAATCCTCTTCACCCTTTGTCATAGCCTTAAAGGTGAAAATGGAAATAATAAAGGTAATAAAAAACAATGCTACTGCTATAGTAGATGCATATCCCATGTTAAAGGAGTCAAATGCCGTACTGTATATCAACTGAACCAAAGTCTGTGTTTTAAATAAGGGGCCGCCCTTTGTCATGACATATACCTGATCAAATACCTGGAAAGATCCAATGATGCAGTTAACTACCGCAAAGCTTAAGGTAGGCATCAGCATAGGAACGGTTATTTTCATAAACTTCTGGCCAGATCTCGCACCGTCCATATCAGCCGCTTCATAAAAGGACTCGTCGATACCATTAAGACCGGCCAGAAGAATCACCATGTTAAAGCCGAAGTTCTTCCAAACTCCTACTAAAATTACCGTGGGCATGGCCCACTTGGGGCTGTTCAGCACATTTATCGGTTCAAAACCAAGCAGCTCAAACCAGTAACTGAACATCCCGATATCAGGGTTTATCAGAAAACTCCATACGATAGAAACAATAGTCATGGAGCAGATAGCCGGTATGAAGTAAACAGACTTGCAGAAGCCCGAAAACCAGCCCTTCTTTTTGATCATTACCGCAACAAGCAAGGCGAGCCCGATCAGCAGCGGTACCGTAAATACGGTATAATACAGAGTATTGAGCAGTGCATTCCAGAACCTTCCATCCCCAAATAGCTTTATATAATTGCCCAGCTTCTGAAACTCAATATTATTGAACATCATGTCAAATTTCAAGAAACTGAAAACAAACGCTATGATCAAAGGAATAAATACAAATACCGTAAAAATTATCATAGAAGGCATTACAAAGAACAAACCTGCCATTTCTCTCTTTTTTTCCATTGAAAATTTTGCTTTCATTTTATTTTCTCCCATCCGCTACTGACGGTCTGCCATTATCTTTTTTATTGGATCAGGCTCTCGATAACGGCATTCGCCTCGTCGAGTGTAGTCTGCACATCCGCATTTTCAAGCAGAATTTTTTCAAATGCAGGAACAATTGCCTGATTATCCACCTCTGCAAAGTTTGTTAACTGCTGCAAATACATCTTACTGTCATTCGCCGGTTTGGAAAACTCTGCAATATATGGATTCTCTTTCATTCTTTCATCGTCTGCGATATCGGTCCTTGCCGGAGGAAATCCCGTACCAAGGCTCCATTTTACCTGTGTATCCTTGGAATTCCACCAACCGAAGAAGTCATAGACCGCTTCCTTGTTCTTACTGGAGGAAGTCAGGTACATTCCTACCGCATTCGCCTGTGTTATCTGTGCTGCCGGTCCTGCCGGTGCCTGCGCTACTCCAAAATCAATTCCCGCGCTTGCAAAGCCGTTGGTTGCCCACGGTCCGCAGAAATACATTGCCAGCTTCTGGCTTTCAAAAAGTTTGTCGATTTCACCGCCGGTAAGTACTTCAGGCCCGAATTTCTTATCTCTGATATCTTCCGTCCATCTCGTAACTGCCTCTACATTTTCCGGGCTGTTGAATACTGCCTTTCCATCTTTAATTATGTCTCCGCCATTTCCCCAGAGCATGATACACCACATGGGTGTTGTCTCCTTCACTGCCATATCAAAGCCGTATTTTCCTGTTTTATCTACTATCTGCTGTGCATATTGCTCAAGCTCATCCCATGTGGCCGGAGGTGCTTCCGGATCCAGTCCCGCTTCTTCAAATATTGTCTTATTGTAATAGAGAAGCAAGGTCGCGAAGTTCATGGGAACACCATAGTATTTTCCGTCATACTTCAGATTCTCCTTCAAAGTATTGGGTACCGCCGATTCATCCACAATTCCCGATGTATAGATATCATCTACCGGAACAAAAGCTCCCGGTTCCGCATAGGTACCGATTCTTTCGGTTGACATTGCCAGAATATCCGGGCCTTCACCTACGGGAAGTACGGTTGCCAGCTTCTGATATAAGCTGTCCCAGGGCATAATATTCATCTGCACTTCAATATTCTTATCATTCGTCTCGTTGTATTCCTGTACAAGAGCTTCTAATGTCTCCTTATCGGAACCGGTAAATCCATTCCAAAAAGTAATCACTGTCTTTTCCGTGCTGTCTGCTTGTACCTGTGTTTCCTCTTCTGCCGCAGTATCCTTTGCAGCCTCTTGTGTATCAGGCTGTGATTGCGCCTCCTCCGTCTTGGCGCCGGAGCAGCCTGTCAATGCCGATACTGCCATAATCCCTGCAAGTGCTAATGCCAATAAACGCTTCTTCATTCTTGTTTCCTCCTTTTTCTTATAACCCCTTTATAATTTCACTTATTTTTTGAGGGGCAATTTTATCTTTTCTATCCATATACATGTGACCATTTTGTTCCTGCTGCACATCCGTTAACTGGGTGTAGCAAAAGCCGCATATGAATTCCATATCATAGACCGCTTCCATCAGCCCTTTAAGCCGCTCCAGAAAGTCGTCCTCCTTTGTCTCCACATTCCCATATCCCCAGCCGTCATTCTTCTTATCATAGGCAATTCCTCCGAATTCACTTATAATGATCGGCTGTTTTGCATAGCGGAAGCCTTTTGCAAACGCATACCTTTCCCCGTTAAACGACCTTTTATTTTCCAGGTTTTCCTCCGGACACAGCCAGCGTTTTTTAAGTTCGTCTCCGTTCGATGCGTAATCGTGAAGCGTAATGATGTCTGTTTTCGTATGCTCCCATCCGTCATTGCTTACTACAGGCCTTGTATCATCCAGCGCCTTTGTCATATGATAAATAGACTCCGTAAGGTTCTGTGCCGTCTTGTCCTCTATGACTCTCGGGATTCCCCATGATTCGTTAAAAGTGACCCAAGTTATGATAGACGGATGATTATAATGCTGCTTTACAATTTCTATCCATTCCCTCGTGACATTTTCTACTGCGGTTCCGTTCAGTTCATAAAAGGAAGGCGCTTCGCACCATACCAAAAGGCCTTTCACGTCAGCCCAGTAATAAAAGCGTTCGTCCTCAATTTTCTGGTGCTTCCTGACTCCGTTGTAGCCATATGCAAGAATCTTATCAATGTCCTTTTTGATCGCCTCTTCGTCCGGCGGCGTCAGATCCGTATCTTCCCAATAGCCCTGGTCCAAAATCATCCTTAAATAATAATCCATGTTGTTCAGCTTCACCCGGCTGCTGTCGGTAGAAATCTTCCTGAGTCCAAAGTAGCTTCCCACTTCGTCTCTAAGTACTCCATCTTCATAGATGCGTATGCATACATCGTAAAGATGAGGAGACTTGGGACACCAATATTTTACCTTCCATTTGATATTATCATTCACCAGGGAAAAACGTTTGGAATATTGCTTCTTCAGCACCAAATCCCTCTGGCTGCATATAATATCCTCATTAAAAGTAATTACGGTTTCAACCTCCAGCCTTTCTTTACCTTCTCCCATCCCTCCCTCAATGGTGTACTCAAAATCCACGGCATTATCATCGTATCTGGGAATCATGTGCAGATGTTCCAGACGGACATTTCCTGCCTTCTCCGCCCATAAGCTTTTCCATATTCCCGTAGTCTGCACATACCAGCAGTCAAAGTTTTCCCTAAGCCAGCGCTGCTTTCCCCGGGGCTGTACGGTAGAAAGACTGTCATTTACCCTGATTACTATCATGCCCTCGTCCCCAGATAAAGCATCTGTAATATCAAAGGTAAATCTGGTATACCCGCCTTCATGGCTTCCTAAAAAGATTCCGTTTACCCAAAGCTCCGTCTTGTAATCGGAGCCTTCAAAATTTAAAAGAATCCTCTGTCCGCCTTTGTCTTCTTTGCAATTACTTCCTAAAGAAGCGAAATTTACTTTCCTGCTGTACCATACGACTTCATGGACTTTCTCACACCCGATGCCGCTTCTCTTGCTTTCATAAGAATAGGGCACCAGAATCTTCTGATCCTCAAAACCATTCTGCCAACCGGCTGAAAGCCCCTCATTCCTATCGTCAAAGCGAAAATTCCACTTACCGTTCAAATCCAGGTAAGAATCTCTGACAAATTGAGGCCTTGGATAATTTTCTTTATAATGCTTTGTCATGTTATCCCTCTCTTTATTTCAGTTTTGATGTACCTTTACTATAATTTAATTTGTGCAATATGTCAATAATATATTTAATTTTCATTATATTTATGTACATATTTACAGTTTTGTTGTGTTGTCTCATATTTTAATTACATTTTTACTGTAATTAATTGAATTTATTTTTGTCTTATGTTATTATAAAACAACATAAAACCGTTTATACTTTTGTACTGGATTAGGAGAATTCCTTATGAAGACAACAACATTTCACGACAGCGAAAAAATAACAAGACATATTTCCCTGAGCTTGGACGATCCCGGCCATTATCAACCGCTGGAAACATTGGGAAAGGCTCTGTCTTCTCAAGTACGCCTTAAAATGCTTTATCTTTTAAAGCATCAGTCTCTAAATATTGTGGAACTGGCTCAGGAATTGAAGATACCGATATCCTCCTCTGCTTTTCATATTAATCTGCTGGAGGAAGCTGGATTGATTACCACCGAAATGCTTCCAGGTATCCGGGGGGCTCAAAAAGTATGCAGCTCAAGAGCAGAGGATATCAAAATTTCTATTAACGATTCACGCCAGCAGGTTCAGGCTCGCTCCTTTTCCGTGGATATGCCCATTGGCAATTATTATGATTTCAAGATTCATCCCACCTGCGGTATGGTGAACGAGACCGCTTATATTGAATCCTGTGACGATGTCCGGTCCTTTTATTCCCCAAACCGCAGCTCTGCACAGCTTATATGGTTTCACAAAGGATTTATTGAATACCGTTTTCCCAATCATTTTCTTATTAATGCCGCACCCAGCTATATTTCATTCAGCCTTGAGCTTTGTTCCGAAGCTCCCGGGTACCGGAATGTATGGCCCTCCGACATTACCTTCTACATCAACGATGAGGAGCTTCTTACCTACACTTCACCCGGCGATTTCGGCGGGCGTCACGGCAAACTGACCCCAGCCTGGTGGACTGACGGGAACACGCAGTTCGGCCTGTTAAAAACAATCGGTATAGATAAAAAAGGAGTGTCGCTGGACGGAGTCATTCAAACCGACTCTGTCACAATCAACACTCTTGATTTGTCTGCAAAACCATATATTTCTTTTAAAATTGCAATAAAGGACGATGCGGTCCATGCAGGAGGCATCAATATTTTCGGCAAAGCATATGGGGATTACTCACAGAATATTGTTATGCACATGGACACGAACGAATCGTTCATTTAAACGAACATAATTTCCTGAATTTCTTCACGAACAAATTCAACAGTCTGTGCAGCTCTTGACTAAATACATAATAGATAATCATTACTGATTCTTCCATGATAGACAGGGGACTGAAAGCACACTTTTCCTGCATTTTTGCAAGCATAAGTTCCAATAAAACCCTCCACTATAACACCAGACTTTTTATAATGATATTATAGTACAATAGGAAGGTGGTGATAAAGTAAAATGAATACCTATAAAACATCTGAAATTGCGCGTTGCATCGGAGTACATCCTAATACGGTCCGGCTTTATGAAGAACTTATGCTGATCCCCAAACCGGAGCGAAAAGCAAATGGCTACAGAGTTTTTAAAGATTTCCACATGGAACAGATGAAGCTTGCAAGAACGGCATTACAGATAGAGGTTCTGCAAAATGGTCTAAGAAAGCAAGCGATTTCCATTATTAAGACCTCAGCTTCTGGTGATTTTGACAAAGCGATTTATTTCACAAAGCAGTACTTGCAGCAAATAAAAAATGAGCAAAAAAATGCCGAGGAAGCTATAAACATTACCGAAAAACTGTTGTCCGGAGGTGACCCTGAAATAGATGATACGGTCTTGACCAGAAAAGAAGCCGCCGGTTATCTGCAAATCACTATGGATGCTTTAAGAAATTGGGAAATGAACGGCCTGCTTACCGTAAAGCGAAAACAAAATGGGTATCGCGTTTATAAGGAGGAAGATGTTCGGCGGCTAAAAATCATACGTTCCCTGCGCTGTGCAAATTACTCTCTCTCAGCAATTTTACGAATGCTGAATACTTTATCCCGCGATCCCGGCGCGAGCATCCGGCAAGCCATCGATACCCCGAAAGAAAATGACGATATCATTTCCGTATGCGACAAGCTGCTCACTTCATTGCATTACGCAGAGAAAAATGCGCAAGCTATGCTCGGGCAGCTTAAGAAAATGAAAAAACAATTCGGAACAAACCCTCCTCTTTAACACCAGCCTTTATACTGGTGTTATTCTTTTTTTATGCTAAGAAAAAAGGAGGAAATATATCGTATGAAAACAGCTATAGAAGTAAAGAAACTGTGCAAATCTTATTCCAATATCAAAGCAGCGCAAAATATTGATATCTCTATTTGCCGCGGAGAGGTATTTGGTCTATTAGGCGCAAATGGTGCAGGCAAAAGTACCACGATTGAATGTATCTTAGGAACGAAAAAACAAGACAGCGGAACGGTGTCTATTCTTGGAATGAATCCGCAGAAGAATCGAAAAAGGCTTTTTGAGAAAGTTGGTGTTCAATTTCAAGAAGCCAACTATCAAGACAAAATAAGAGTGGCGGAGCTTTGCGAGGTTACAGCTTCCCTTTACAGAAATTCTCTGGATTATGTCGGCCTCCTCAAACAATTCGGACTCTCAGACAAGCCGAAAAGTCCGGTAAGCGAGCTTTCGGGAGGGCAGAAGCAGCGGTTATTTATCGTTCTTTCGTTAATTCCAAATCCTGAAGTTGTATTCCTGGACGAACTGACTACCGGGCTCGACGCAAGAGCAAGGCGGGATGTGTGGAGTAGCCTTTTGGATTTAAAGCAAAAAGGACTGACCATTCTATTGACCTCTCATTTCATGGACGAAGTAGAGGCACTTTGTGACAAAATTATGATTCTGAAGAATGGAGAAGCTATTTTTTACGGAACGATACAAGACGCAGTTTCTGCCAGCCCCTATGAAAAATTAGAGGACGCATATCTTTGGTACACAGACGAGGAGGAAAAAGAAAATGAAAGCATTTAAAACACTTTTAAAAACAGAAATCAGGCTGTCGCTCCGGGGAATGGATATGTTTATTTTTGCTATCTGTATGCCTATTGTAGTTGTTATCATCTTGGGTGCATTGTTTGGAAATAAGCCGGCCTTTGAGGGTGCAGAATATACCTTTTTGGAGCAGTCCTTTGGGGCGGTATCGACGATTGCCATTTGCGCAGGAGGGGTTATGGGTCTTCCTCTGGTTGTATCCGATTACCGGAGCAGAAAAATATTGAAGCGGTTTAAGGTAACGCCTACCAGCCCTGCCCTTATATTAGCGGTACAAGTTGTTATTTATGCGCTTTACTCCATTGCTTCCCTTATCCTTGTTTATATGATAAGCACACTGTTTTTCGGCTATCAGCTGCGCGGTTCATGGCCTCAGTTCTTAGGGGCTTACCTGCTTGTTATGTTGTCTATGTTCAGTATAGGGCTGTTAGTGGGCGGACTCGCGCCTAATATAAAAATAGCCAGCGTTGCCGCCAGCCTGCTGTATTTTCCAATGCTTATTTTTTCGGGCGCCACTCTCCCTTATGAAGTTATGCCCGCCGGACTTCAAAAAGCCGCAGATATGCTGCCATTGACACAAGGAATCAAGCTTCTTAAGGCTGCTTCACTCGGTCTGCCAATAGACAGCGTTTTCATTCCGGTTGTTGTGATGATTGTAATTGCCGTAATATGCGTTACTATTTCCCTGCGCTTCTTTAAATGGGAATGATACCTGTACAAACATGAGTATGTTACGATTACCATACTGCTGATGTTGATCGGTTCCGCAACTTATAGGTACTTAGCGATGATCTGGACCAAACGGACTGGGAGCTGTTCCAAATTAGTAATATCTATAAACCGCTCCTGCCCATAAATATCGCAAATCATTTCCTTGTCCTGTCCAATAGCAGCCGCCAGAAACAACACACCTTTTCGACTGTAGTCATGGATCACCTTCTTCATATCGTCCTTAGCATGGATACCGGTATAATCCGGCATCGCTTTGGGCTGGCCGTCGCTCAGGCTAATCAACAGCTTGGTCGTCTGAGGTGCATTTGCCAGTTTCTCCGCTAAAATCCGAAGCGCCATTCCATCTCGGTTGTTACTCATGCTCTGAATTGTCATAAGCGAATATTTGTCGTTGAGCTTCGGTTCCTCCCAGTCGATGTAAGAATACACGGACATTTTCTCTTTCGGCGAACGGTCAGCGGTATCTCCATAAATCAGTACGGGGATACCGCAGCTTTTGCAAAACTCATAGACAGCCACAGCGGCTTGCTTTGCCGCTGCCAGCCGTCCGAATGCGTTCATGGAAGCTGATTGGTCAATACGCAGGGCAACAGCCAAAGAGGGTTCTTCTTCCGGCGGACGCTTTTTGGAAAAGTAGCAAAAATCCGGGGATGCTACTTTTTCAGCATGAAACCTTGTACCAAAAACACGATTGCCTGCCAGCTCCACAGAAACTTCATGTTCCAAAAGCGGCTCGGTCTTTCTTGTCAATTCCCGGATGACCGGCATGAGCGCGGAAACAATTTGACGGTACTCCTGTCGGTGGGCGGCTGTGGATTCCGGGCGATGAACAATCATTCCTATTTTTTCGTGAGAGGAACTTTTGACAGCCGCCCTTGCCTGTTTATTTAAATGCTTGCGAAAGGCGCTCTTTTCCTGCTCCAAATCTTCTTGTTTCTCCGGCTGCAATTCATGATACATGGGAGCACCATCGTCTCCGGAGTCTGAACTCTGTGTTTGTGCAGCGTTTTCTGAAGGGCTATCGGATTGTCCTTCGCTGTCTGAGGATTTTCGCAGAGCTGCTGCAAGGGGATATTCTTTGTCAGGCATAGGTGACAATGCCTCAAAATCCCCATCCGCCCGAAGCTCCAGAACTTCGCCGCTTGTTTTTTTGTGCCGGGAAACAACCGCTCCCAGCTCTTCCATTGTTCCATGATGGAGCACCGCCTGTTCCAACAAGGCAATTTCATCCGGATCGGTGGTGATTTTATAAATAACCTTGTGATAAAGGGATTTCACCGCATCGTTGCCTTGCAGAAACGCATCCACCCAAAAGAAGTAAGAACGCATACCGGCCACGCCTTTTATTGCATTGGCCTTGGCTGTTCGGTCGAGCATAATGATAGCCTGGGCAAAAGCGCGCAGCAGCTCGGCATCGCAACAGCCCGTTTTTGCCGCCCCCCGCTCTACCATGACCTCGATTGGAGGTAAATCCATTTTTTCTGCATGCTGTACCCGGTCACGCAGTGCCTCATTCAGCGGACGGCAGCCGTTGTATCCTCGGTTTGTTGTAATAACCGCAATAAAATCCGGGTGACGATGAACGATACGGCTTGGCAGATTGATACTGCCATCCGGCTCCAGTGCTGAGTTGAGCGCCATCAATACCGCCGCATCACGAATGACCGTAGGCTCCTGAATTTCCAAAATCCAGCCATTTTCATAAGCCCTTACAATTTCGGACGGATAGTATTGATACTCTATGTTGTTATCTTCTCTATCCGACTGCAATACCGGCAAAATAGTTCCGAGTATATCAGATTTATCCATATCCGCAAAGCAGGTGACTTTGGTGTAGGGCAAGCCAAAATCGGCGGACAGCGCCTTGGTCAGTTGGGTCTTGCCGGAACCGGCATCGCCCTCCAGCAAAATATTCGTGATTTTCATTTCACCCATTTCCCAGTTATGCTTAATTGATTCGCAAATGCGCCGTTCCGCATCGCTTTCAATATGAGAAGAGGGTTTCTTCCATACAAGAGCCTGTTCTTCTTCTGTCAACTGTCTGTTGGGTGACAGAAGCCATTTGTTTTCCATTGTTAATAACACTCCAATTCTTCAATAATACGGGTGAGCGTTCGAAGCCGCTCACCGGTTAGCTCTCCCAAATCGTTTAAGGCTTGGGAAAAGGCTTGTATGTCGCTGTTGATGTTCGGATTTTCCGTACAAACCGTTACTGGAAGTACGCCGCCCTGCACTCCGATACGTTCCACCGTGGGGTTTTCAGGGTCGTAAAGCAGGGGCATCCGATAAGCTTCTTTGAAATATAGCAGGGTGCGGCTTAGAAAGATCATCAGGTCGAATATTTGATGAACGGGAAGTTCAACGCTTACATCCAACGTTCCTTCTGCATTTTCCTTCCAAATCTGTACCGCGATTTGCATCTTCTTGTTTTCTTCCATTACGGGAGCTCCTATGGTCAGCCGTTTAATATTTGAGCAGTAGGCATTCCGTCCGTCGATGCGATCATAATCATCCGCAATCATTACAATATTTTCATTCATCTCAAATCCTCCTCACTTGCAGGCGTTTGCTGGTTTTTCCATTCATCCAAAAGTTCATGTTTTCTTTTTATATCCATAATAATCACCTCGTGTTTCATTGTAAGGCAGTTAATCTACGAAAACAATCCACGCTCCGTAGACTAAACGGAGCGTGGATTAAAGAAGTTAGGCTTTTAAATTTTATATTTGTCTATAACATTTATCTGTAATGACCAGTTAACTCCGCTTGCTGGAGTACGTGTCCATTCATTGCTTTAAGCAGATCACGTTTTTTTGATGCACTTGGCAAATCCAACATGCAATCAATTGTAAACACATTGAACCGGTATCTATGCGACCAGTTAAATGGCGGTTTAGGCCCTTTGTATCTGTGTCTGCCATATCCACGCCCCTGTACAGCGCCTGACAACGTTTCAACAGCTTTACCATGCGGTATGTGCGCCGGTATTATTGGCATAACAGGAATATTCCATATGATCCAATGATTATACGCCGGTACAGGATGCCCCATATCGTCCATTATTATGATGATAGACTTTGCGCGCTCGTCTATGCCGGTCAAATGTAATTCAGGTGATATATCATCACCATACCCTGTATACTCCTTAGGTATTAAGCCTTCATTTTCAAAGGCCGGAGTTTTTACAACTAGCCCGTTCATGTTTTTTACTCCTCCAATTTGATAATCTGCCCGCCAAATTTCTATTTCTCTATGTGAGATGGGACTTGATGTAAAATTCCTCGAAAATCCGCATGAATACTACATTTTCTCTTTAAATGACTTATATCAGAATGTTATTAATATATCAGTTTTTTTCAAGATAGGGCATATCGAATCTCTTCTCATAACAATTATTCGCTTTCAAAATCTTATTCCATCCTAAATAATTAGAGATAGGCACCGATGCATTCAGCATTCGCGTCTGAAACTTTGTAAGGTAGACAGGCTTTGCAAATCGTTCCAAATAACGACAGATGATTTCGCTCTCCGAGGATTCAGGATATCCCGACTGAATAATAAAACCGATGGCCTGATTTCCTTTTGACGGAGGCAATGCGTATAGAAAATCCAGCGTTCCTGCCGGTATTGAATGAATATAATTTGGTGTAATTACAATAACATTATCCGCATTACAAATAGCTTCCATCAGGCTTTCCCGATTTTTTTTGCAATTGAAAATACCTCACACGGTGTGCTCATTCCATTTCCCCTTTTTCTGATTCTGAAATATGAAGTACTTTTATTTCAGACGAATAAAATTGTTTGAACACTTTATATATGTAGTCGGAAAATATTTTTAAATCTTCCTCGTTCTTAAAGTCATAATCGTAATAGAATTCAATGTTAGGATATTGGGCATATCTTGGAGCATGAAAAGTGCCTCCGTCGCGAAAGGAAGTATACGGCAAAAAAAGTGGTATCATCCGGTCAAAGAGAGACTTCATCTTACTGCTTATAAATCCTTCTTGCAATTTTGCGTAAAATATCGCTTTATCGGCACCGACATACCCTCTGTAAAAATCTTCCAAGTCATTATGTATACATATTCCAGGACTTTTCCACCAACAAGTCCAACAGCCTATACAATTTAATATTAAGCTTCTCAATGTCAAAACAGAGAGCATCCGTAGTCATATAGTTGCCAAATTCCCTTATAACGATTGTTTTCATGATTTATCCCCGCAAAATATAATCTTGTTTCATATTCGCTTACTTTATTATTTACAAAATTATACTATATTTTTAACTATAATTCCATACAATTCTGAAAATATAAAATGCGGGCAACCCTGCAAATACGGACGTTGGTAGTCGTATCTGCTGGATTGCCCGCTGGATATGCCGCGGATCATTACCGTCTGAACAGCTTTCCCCTTATGCAAAAAGTCGCTGTTGTAACCAGTGCGGCTGCAATTAAAATATGTAAAATAGTATGATATAAGTCGGGTACATATCTTGTTTCACATTCTATCCATTTTACAGCATCTTTAAAATATCGTATCTTGCCTTCCCCATTTCCCATAATTGTGAACCATTCATGGCTGAAAAATTGTGTAACAGACCAGAGGAACAGCCAAATAAGCAGAAAATACTTGCCCGCTTTTTCTTTCAATATGTAAAAGACAAACGCCATCAGAAAAATCACGAAGAAAATCCCATCTTCTTTCCAGGAACGGGTAACAAGATAGCTGTCAGAAAAGTATATTCCTATCATATCTAAAAAGAACCATGCGAGCAGTATCCCATTCGCCGCTATACTATATCGTTTATTGGGGGTATTGGGGGCATGCGGATTACTTTCTTTCATCGTCTTCCTTTTCATAATATTCTCCCATTAGGCATTTCTTTATGGTTAGCTTAAACCATTTCTTATACAGTCTTATAGTTGCATTGGCCCTGCTTCATTTCACACATCTCATTCGCAGAAATTCATCGGTCAAGCTTGCGGGGTAGGCTTTACCTAAATCTGTTATTCTTCAAAAGCCTGATACCAACTATTAGAAGACCCATGCAGATTAGCCCTATAAATATGATAATGCCCGGAGAATCAGCAAATTCACCCTCAATAGCTAGGGCTATCGTTCCAAAAACTCCGAATGTGAATAGGAAAAAACATAGTATAGCAGGAATCAAACCCTTTTTGACACCTGCCGCAGCATTGTATATTCCATAAAACACAAGCATAATTGCGGCGATAAAGCCGATTAGCACCAGGCCGGGTGCGTCGTCATTTTCGCCCATAATAAATAAAACCGAACCTATCAATATCCCCACTGTGACAGGCAACCAAACGCGTGGTTTTAAAAAAGTTCTGATGTCCATCGTGCGTCCACTCCTTTTTAGCATAATAATTACATCTTAATTAGTTGTTTCGTTCAATTTTTATCTCTGAACTGAATCAAATTATACTACATCTATCCGTCCAAAACAATGAAAACCTTTCCTGCTTCACTTGTTCGGCGGTTATCGTAAGTTTTGTGGGGTTACGCGCCCCGCGCACCCGTCCTCTTCCAAAGTACAGAATTGAAAAGACATGCATTGCATAAAAAAAGAACCCCTCCATAGCAATCAGCTAAATAAAGGATTCTGCCATATAAACTTTACTGCTGGTGGCCGGACTTGAACCGGCACGGGATTGCTCCCGAAGGATTTTAAGTCCTTTGCGTCTGCCTATTCCGCCACACCAGCAAGGTGTGTGGATATTAAATGGATGGAGGTGGATTCGAACCACCGAAGCAATTTGCAGCAGATTTACAGTCTGTCCCCTTTGGCCACTCGGGAATCCATCCACATTTCATGTAATTACTATCAGTTATGAACATCATATCATGCCTGACAATATACATTTATATCATATAGTTATTTAAATTGCAAGAAATTTTTCGTCGACTTCCTGGGCGATTTTAGAATAATAGCCGCCGTCGGAGGAAGTGTCACTTTGACCTTGCCGGAAATAACAGGGTATTCTTTCTGCTCCGTATTGTAGCCTGTTTTGGACGTCAGAATCAAACGCTTCATCACGCCCTCTTTGGGCGTGCCCAAGTACCATACCTGCACTTCCTGCGTCACCTCATGGTCATTGTTGTTGATTACAATCAGCGATTGTTCCTGTCTGTTGAAACGTCCGTAAATGAGGATGTTTCTTTCGGTTTCCGTGTACCACTTAATGGAACCGGTCAGAAATTCCTTATTTTTCTTATGTATCTGAATCATTTCCTTATGGAAAGCAATTAGCTCATCATCCTCGTTACCCCACGGATAAGTTCTGCGGTTGTCTGGATCGGTAAAGCCTGCCACCCCTGCTTCGTCACCGTAATATATGGTAGGAGCGCCGGGCCATGTCATCTGAATAACTACCGCCTCTCGCAGGACGGCTTTGTCCACGCCCTCATTTGCTGCCTCAGGCCCATGTGTGCTGGTCCTTCCTACTTTTTTATTCGTCCGGGTAAGGAATCTGGAATGGTCGTGATTAGACAATTCGTTCATCGCGATATACGCAGAAGGCATCGTCATATTGGCACCGTTGTAAACCATGGCTCCCCAAAAGCTGTCTACGTCTCCAAGCATATCTTCTCTATAGTCATCGCTGTGCTTCTGCATTCCTGTCAAAAACCATGTAACAGGCTCCATAAAGGCATCGTAGTTCATAATGGTATCCCATTCGTCACCGTGCAGCCATTCTTTCGGATTGCCGTAATGCTCAGCAAGCACTATCGCATTAGGATTCGCTTCCTTTACGACCTTATGGAACTGTTTCCAGAAATAATGGTTATATTCCTGCGAATGTCCCAAATCGGCAGCCACATCCAGACGCCAGCCATCCACATTGTAAGGTGCGGAAACCCACTTTTTCGCAATGTACATAACGTATTCGAACAATTCTCTGGAGCCTTCAAAATTAAGCTTAGGAAGCGTATCATGCCCCCACCAGCCGTCATACGTACCGTTATATGGCCATGCGTTCTTATCCTGAAACGAGAAATAATTGTGATACGGGCTCTCCTTATCCACATAAGCTCCCTTTTCATAGCCTATTGCATTCTCGTAAATCCTCTCTCTGTCCATCCACTTATTAAAGGAGCCACAATGATTGAACACCCCGTCCAGTATGACCTTCATCCCCCGGCGGTGTGCCTCCTCCACCACTTGGACAAACAACTGGTTACTGGCCTCCAAATTGGCTTTGTTGGTTACCCTGTTAATATATCTGGAAGCGATCCGGTTCTCCTGTCCCGGCTCTATCAGGCTTCCTTCGTCCTCCACGATTTCTCCGAAATGAGGATCAATGTAGTCATAATCCTGAATATCGTATTTATGATTGGACGGAGATACGAACAACGGGTTAAAATAAATGACATCCACTCCCAAGTCCTGCAAATAATCCATTTTATCCAAGACTCCCTGTAAATCTCCGCCGTAGAATTCTCTCATTCCTACCTTCGCCGGATACTTGTTCCAGTTCTCCACCTTTACCGAGTTCTCCCCAATATAGCGATATTCATTGGTCAGCACATCGTTAGAGGTATCTCCGTTATAGAAACGATCCACATATATCTGATACATGACCGCACCCTTGGCCCAATCCGGAGTCTTATAGCCGGGTATTAAACGGAATTCCAAATGCTTATCCATATTTTTCATGGCTCCGCCATAGTTATAATAGCAGATAAGCTTCCCTGCCTGAATCTCGAAATGATACGCTATCTCTCTGTCTTCCAACTGTACCGTATGAATGTAATAGTCAAAATAATCGTCGGTTTCCGCTTTAACCATCATATGCTTTTCATTGTCGCATACAAAAAAGACCTTATCCACATTATTTTTTTCCGTTCGGAATTTTACTGTGATTTCTCCATAGGCACTGGGTTCAGGAGGATATACATAATCCTCACTCATGTCACTGAATAAAGCTTTTCTATTGAAAACAGGACGCATTCTGGATATATAATGCTGATCATATTCGATTTTAGAAAATCCATTTAAGTCCATAATTGTTCTCCTACACTTATTAAAAACTATTTTATACTATATATTGTGGATATTCAAGCAATTATATACTTGTGACTATTTCAGAATATAAGTGTGCTTCGACAGCGCGCCTTTTGCTCCGCGCGCGTAGCTGTGCATCTATTGTTTCTATAATAGGAGCATTTTCCTATTATAGAACAGTAAAAAAGACAGCCTGTCGATCTGCTGCCTTTTTTAGAGAAGGTATTTCTTTCTTATGGGGTATAGCAAAAAACTATATAATGTATTGGGGGGGTTACAAGTAGTATAATAGCATAGCCGACATTATGCGTAAATACCAAGGATTCACAAATATTACAAAAACAAAGTCGCATTTTTGTATATTTTGCACAATGCCATCGTTTCCCCACACTTTTCCGCCCCATTTGATGCATTTCTGCTATTCTGCGGTAAGCTCCTCCATCGGAGAAGTCTGTATATGAAATAACGCTTCAAATTCATCTCTGGAAATCTTTTCTTTTTCCAGAAGCAGCTCTGCACATTTGTGGAGCACACTTAAGTTCTCCACGATAATCGTCTTTGCTTTCTGATAGCAGCCACTGATGATTTCCTTTACCTCTTTGTCGATCTCGCCCGAAACCAGCTCACTGTGATTTTTTGCATGGGCTAAATCCCGTCCTATGAATACCTCGTCATCATCGTCGTCATAATTTATCACGCCGATATTGTCTGACATACCGTATCTGGTCACCATCTTTCTCGCAACCTTGGTGGCCTTCTTAATATCACTGGAAGCTCCTGTAGTAATATCATCGAAAATAATCTCTTCCGCGATTCGTCCGCCGAGGGATACCATAATATCCTGCATCATTCTTCCTTTGGTCAGGAACATCTCGTCCTTTTCCGGCAGAGGCATTGTATAGCCTGCCGCACCAAGGCCCGTAGGGATAATGGATACGGTGTATACCGGTCCTACATCGGGAAGTACATGGAATAAAATCGCATGGCCCGCCTCGTGATATGCGGTAATCTTTTTCTCTTTATCTGAAATGATGCGGCTTCGTTTCTCCGAGCCAATGCCCACTTTAATAAATGATTTCTTAATGTCGTCCTGCTTTACAAAAGCACGGTTGTCCATCGCCGCATTGATAGCCGCCTCGTTCATGAGATTTTCCAGATCCGCACCGGTAAAACCTGCTGTGGTCTGCGCAATCTGTTCCAGATTAACATCCTCGGAAAGAGGCTTGTTTCTCGAGTGCACCCTCAGAATCTCATTTCTCCCCTTCACATCGGGAGGACTCACCGTAATCTTTCTATCGAAACGTCCTGGCCTCAAAATAGCCGGATCGAGAATATCTACACGGTTCGTGGCCGCCATAACGATAATTCCTTCATTGGCACCGAAGCCGTCCATTTCCACCAAAAGCTGATTAAGTGTCTGCTCCCTCTCATCGTGACCGCCGCCCATACCGGTACCGCGCCGTCTCGCTACTGCATCGATTTCATCGATAAATACGATACACGGAGAATGTTTTTTCGCATCCGCGAACAAATCACGCACTCTGGAAGCACCTACACCGACGAACATTTCTACGAAATCAGAACCCGAAATGCTGAAAAACGGCACGTTCGCTTCTCCTGCGATAGCCTTTGCCAGCAAAGTCTTACCGGTTCCCGGAGCACCTTCCAAAAGCACGCCCTTGGGAATCCTTGCTCCCACCTTTGTGAATTTGCCCGGCTCCTTCAGGAAATTAATGATTTCCTCCAGCTCTTCTTTTTCCTCCTGAAGCCCGGCCACATCTTTAAGAGTGACCTTACTGTCCATGGAAAGTCTGGCGCGGCTCTTGCCGAAATTCATCATCTTGCCGCCGCTGCCGCTATTAGCGTTCTGCGCATTCATCATGACAAAAAAGAAAACGCCTACTACAAGCACGAGCAGCAGAGGGAACATACTCGTCATAAACCAATTTTCCCTCGGAATATCCTTCACCTCAGGGTCCAGTCCGTAGGAAACCAGCTCTTTTTCTATTTCATTTACATTCGTAGCGTACAGAGTCTTTTCCTCTCCGTTGTTAAGCGCTACTCTGACCACTCCGGTCGGAGTTTCTTTGTTCGGCTGAATCACCGCCTCAAGCACGGAGCCCGCTTCCAAATCGTTCGTCAGCTCTCCTCTCGTATAATCGGTCTCTTGTCCGTTCAAGCTTCTGAACATCCATGCCGCAAGGAAGAGAAGACTTAAGATAACTAAAAAGTACGTATTTAAATTCTTCTTATTATTCAAAATCAACCTCCTGTCCGCATCCGTCCAGCCTATCCGGCATGCCAGTTTCCATGCGAACATTTATAATACTATATGTTAATCCAGTTCTACAACGCCGATATAAGGAAGATTCCTATATCGCTGATCATAGTCAAGGCCATAGCCCACTACAAATTCATCGGGAATCTGGAAACACGTATAATCCACATGAACATCCACGACTCTTCGCTCCGGCTTGTCTAAAAGCGTACAGAGCTTCAGGCTCTTAGGGCCTCTGTCTCTGAGCATCTCAAGCAGATAGCTGAGCGTTCTTCCCGAATCAATAATATCCTCCACCACAAGTACATCCTTGTCCTTCAAAGGTTCGTCCAAATCCTTTACAATTCTGACAACACCGCTGGATTTCGTCTCGCTTCCATAGCTGGATACGGACATAAAGTCCAAAGATACCGGAACAGTGATCCTTTTTGCCAATTCACACATAAAAAAGCTTCCGCCTTTCAAAACACACACGAGATGAACTTGTTTTCCTTCATAATCTCTGTTGATCTGCTCTCCAATTTCCTGAATTCTTTTATCTACCGCTTCCTCTGATAGCATAACTCTTACTTTTTCTGACATTTTAAGTCCTCCTCTTAATAAATTGTATCTGCAATGTTACAGTGTGTGCCCACTTGCTTCAGAAAGCCGGAGGCTGAATCGTAACCTGCAAGATACGTTTTGTATATTCTGTCACCTTATAATATTGACTGATGCGATGACCCGGCACCCATAGAATATGATTGCCGTCCGCTAATACATAAAGTTCCCCTCTTTTGTTTTTCGGGATTTTTTCTCCTATCATATAATCTTTTAAAGTCTTTTTAGATAAGTCTTCATTAATGGTAAGATAATCTCCGGTTTCTCTCGTTCGGAACAGTAAAGACCTAGTTATTCTATCATAATCAAACCATTTCGTATATGACTTTTCCGGAATAATTTGAGTTTTTTCATGGGAAAATACGGAAAATTCTGCCATTCCAAGCCCCGGAACAGATAAGCATCCGGGAATGAAAACGGACAAGGGTCCCATCCCCTTTCGCTCCTTGATCAGGCTCTTTTCAAAATCTCCATCGAATAAAATCAGGCGGTCATATTCTTTCGCCGCCGTCAGCCCGTAAGGTAAAGATACTTGCTTGCTGCCTTGCTTACTTAACAGCTTTCTGATTTCCTCCACATGGACGGAGGTGATATCCTTTCTGCTCTCCGTAAGCTCCTCCAAGGCTTTTAACAGCACCTGTTTCTGCATAAAAGGCTCCTGCGAAGCAAGCAGGTCCGCCCGAAGCACAACTCTTAAAGGCTGCGCCCCGCAGGTGTCATCCTGCTCAGTCCGGCATTCGTTGTATATCTTCTGACTCTGCTTTTTAATATACTCCTCTGCTTCCAGAAGCATATCGGCAGCCTCCCACATGTGTGTGACCGCTCCCTGGCATATTTCTTTTTCCGCCAAAGGAAGAATATGGTTACGAATCCGGTTCCTTGTATAAGTATCCTCCAAGTTCGTGTGGTCTATGCAAAAAGAAATCTGATTTCCGTTCAGGTATTCCTCGATTTCTTCCCTCTTTAAGCACAATAAAGGGCGTATAATATTCCCTCTCACCGGCTTTATCCCGCTGGCTCCCGAAAGTCCCGTTCCACGAAACAGGTGAAACAGCATCGTTTCTACTCTATCGCCGGCATTGTGCGCAACTGCAATCTTGCCATAAGCAATTTCTCTGCCGGCAATTTTACCGTATGCGATTTCGCCATCGGTAATCTTATCATTGACCTTCTCATTCTTACTATTTTGTTCCAAAATATGCGCAAAAGCCCTATAACGCACAATGCGCCCGGCTTCTTCCTCTGAAAGCTTCTCTTTTTTTGCGAGCGCTTGTACATCCTCTTCAATGAGAAAAAATGGCAGCCTCCGCTCCTTGCATAGTCTTTCCACATAGGCCGCGTCCTTTTTCCCTTCCTCGCGTATGCCGTGGTTGACATGTGCGACAATGAGCTTCAAGGGCATCTCCTTCGCCAGCTCGCAGAGCAGCAGCAAAAGGCACACAGAATCAGCGCCGCCCGACACCCCCAAAACAACGGTATCACCCGGCACTAGCATCTGATATCTTTCTATATATGCTTTTACTTTTGAAAAAATTCTTTCGTTCATTCGATTCCTTATGTGCAGCTCTAAAATAGGACATTTTATGCACGAAAATTCTGCCTTTTAATCTTATTATCTATATTAGTCAATTTAACAGAAAAAAGCAATGTTTATCTTGTTACTGTTCAGCCTCCATACCGCGAAGCCAAAATTGCTGAAGGCTGAACTGTGGCTTTATTATAAATTCTCCCATATGCCTGTGACCATTACCGTCATATCGTCCCGAATCCTGCCTTTGCTTTGATGCAAACAAAAATTCAATATGTAATTCGCCATTTCTCCCGGATTCTTTAATACTGCTTTTCCAATGACCTCGGGCAAAATATCCTCGCCGATTCCCTGTGCCAGCGCATCCGTTATGCCATCGGAGAGCATGACGATATAATCACCGTCCACCAGCCTGCGCCTCGTCGTCTCCATATCCATTTCATAGAAAACTCCCAGAGGAAGATTTCTCGCCGATATTTGATCTACCAAATGCTCTCTTTTAATATAAGAAGGCGCAGAGCCTATCTTGATAAATTCACATACACCCGTATATAGGTCAATCTGGCATAAATCCAGAGTGGACATATTCTGAGTCTCACCTCCTGCAATAAGGGAGCCGTTGATCATCTGTACGGCAGTCTCCTTGCAAAAGCCCGCCTCTAAAAATTTTTCGATCAAATCCACCACGAACTCACTGTCCTTGCACGCTTTTTCACCAGAGCCCATTCCGTCAGACAGAATCGCGGTCAGACTTCCTTCCTTTTCTTCCACAAAAGCGTAATTATCTCCGGATATGCTCTCCGTCTCCTTTACCGCCTTCGCCACTCCGGTGAGCACATGAAACTTCGGCTCGTCCATATATTGATAACTGTCCCACTCCTTTCCGACGAAAATAGAACAGTTCCTCGCCGCTATAAGCCGGCAGTTCAACAGCACGGACAGAAGATTCCCCACCTCGTCTACACCGGGAGTCGCTCCCTTTAGAGCGCGCATAACGAGGTTCAGTTCCTTGCGCCCATCCGCTTTTTCCAGCATATAAATATCCTTTAGCAGCACACCCTCTTCCTTCAGGGCATGGGCCAACTGCTTGATTTTGCGTTCACTCATATATACCGGTTTGTAAGCCTCTTCCGCCACCTGTGTCATAATCTGAGCCATTTCATTTAAATGATCTGCCATTAAATCACGATTTTCCACAAGCCTCCTTCTCCATAAAACCTCCTGTCTATCGTTTACCTGTGCCTGCTCGTCCTCTTCCTCTCTTTGCATATCAGTAAATGTATTTGCCAGATCCCGAAAGGAATCTGCATACATTAAAAGTTTTCTTTTTCCATATTCCGGCAATACGCTGTCAAAGGGCGCCTCCCCGTTTACAAGCTGTTTTCTCACTCCGCATCCCTCCACTATAATCTTTACCTGCCGCCTGTAAGTCCGGGCAGCATTACAAATTTACCGCGTGAATCATTCACACTACTCTTGTAAGGGAATATTATACAAGAAGTGTTTTGCCGTATTTGTCAAAACCGGGACAAGAATCCGATTTTTATTGCGACAAAAAATGCAGATACCGCTTACTCCGGTTATCTGCATTTATTATAAGTATCCTTTACTCATTATGAGTGTCCTTTACTCATTATGAGTGCCCTTTACTCATTTATCATCCTTAAAAATAATCTCACCTTCATGTACAAGACCCAGCTTATCCTTTGCCACTTCTTCTATGTACTTTTTGGTCTGAGTATATTTCTCATATTCAGCAATTTCTTCAGCCCTCTTCTGCTCATCCGCAAGCTGCCCGGTAAGCACCTGCTCCCTCGCTTCGTATATGGCAATCTTCTGCTTCAGCTCAATGCTGTTTATGGCTACCACAACAAGCAACATAACGACTACCGTTGTCACCAGAAACATGCCAAACTTATTCTGATTTCTCTTACGGTATGCTGCCCGCCTCGCCATAATAGCCTCCCTGCCTTTCTTTATGTATTGCGTATAAGCTCCCTAATGTTTACATAATGTTATTTTAAGCATTTTTATGCAAACCGTCAACTTCTTTTTTGTATATTTTGCCAATTTTCGCTGTTTTTTAAGCAAATCTGTGCAAAATTTCTTTAATTTTTTTAATAACCAGATTATCGGCTTGAATAGAAAGCCCAATACTTTTCGAATCAGATATATTTCTTTCTCTATACAGGTCGATATGATTTTTACAAAATGATTACCGATAATTTTTTTATATATGAGCATGCCCATAGCTGCTCCAAAAACCGCAAACCATCTGAGTATGCCGTCATTTTCTTCATAGAGCATATAAAATACAGCAATCGCGCAGGCTACCCAGAATACGAAGTCCTCCAAGGACACAAAAAAGGGACTGTGCCGGAGAAGCCGCCTCCAAATGAGAAAAAAATCGTATACAAAGGTAATAATAATTCCCATCAAAATAGAACTGAGCAGAAAGTATACCTCGTTTATAATGTCCTGACTCATGCCTCACCTATTTAAACAGCCTTGAAATAAGGGATTCACCCTTGCCGCCATACCCCGTCACTTCAGAATAGGTAAGACTGTCTATCTTGCCGTCAATATCCACCTCTCCCTTATCCAGCGTCAGCCGGCTGACATGCAGATCTCCGCCCTTGATCATCAGCATCCCCTGGTCGGTCTCCAGCAGCACCTCTTTGATATCGAAAGACAGCACGTCGCTTACGCCGCTGATAGTACATGTCCTCCTATTTGTAAGCATCAATTTATGTGTACGCTGCTTCGCAGTATTCAAATCCTCCATAAAAGAACCCCCTCTTATGTGAGATTTAGAAATTATCAGGCAGTGCACTTTACTGCCTTATATTTTCTTCTCACATTTCTCTTATAGATTATATGAGAGGCCCTTTTTAAATATACCGAAACAATTCCTTCGCTTCATCTTTTTTCACGGTTTCTTGTACATCCAGCACTTCCACCTTCACATCCTTGTTGCCGAACTGAATCGTAATGATATCCCCCTGCTTCACATTGGAAGATGCCTTTGCCGGCTTGTCATTGATAAGAACCCTTCCGGCATCGCACGCTTCGTTCGCTACAGTGCGCCTCTTGATAAGGCGCGAAACCTTTAAATATTTGTCCAGCCGCATCTCTTATTCTCCTTTATTTATATATTAAACAAAAGTGTGTTTCGCGCACTCTCACGACCAAGCACTTTGACAGCACCACTTTTGTTCCGAGCGCGTAGCTGCGCATCTATTTCTTTTCAATAGGCGCATTTTCCTATTTAAAGAACAAAAATAGGTGTACTTTCCTATTACAGAAAAAAAGAGAATCTGTCTCCAGATTCTCTTAACATTCAGCATTCGCTATTATGCGTTAACCATATCCTTTAAAGCTTTACCTGCTTTGAATTTAGGAGCCTTGGAAGCTGCAATTTTCATAACTTCGCCGCTCTGAGGATTTCTACCTTCTCTTGCTGCTCTCTTGGAAACTTCAAATGTACCGAATCCTACTAACTGCACTTTACCATCTTTCTTTAATTCGTCTGCTACTACATCCGTAAAAGCCTTTAAAGCCTTCTCTGCGTCTTTTTTGGATAATCCAGCCTGATCAGCCATAGCTGCAACCAATTCTGTTTTGTTCATGATGAACTCCTCCTGTTATAATGAGTTTTCGTATTATTCTTCTTAGCAATCCCCTCTTGGAAACGCCTATACATATTTATAGACGTTTTCCGCCCATTTGTCAAGGGAAATCTAGCTTTTTTGCCCTATTTTTCAAGGTTTTTCCAGTGGTTCATATTTATCTATAATATCTTCTATTCTATCGGTCAGAATCTGTTCGCCCGATGTCTTAAACCTCCCGGCTATATGACATATATTTATGAGCATATCTCCGATTACTTTCTCTGCCTCATCGCTTTCTTCCTCCGGTCGGAATTCTGCCATTTTTCTAACAGCTTCCTCCAGTGCATTTACGTTTGAGGCATAATCACCTCCCGCTGCGTAGAGCTTGTCCGCCTTCTTCAACACCTTTGACGCTCTCGTAAGTGCAGGAAGTTCCATAGGAATCTCGCGTAACGGGGATTCTATCCATGCCTTGCCTTCTTTTTCCTTCTTCTTTATCTCGTCCCAGCTGCTTCGGATACTCTCACCATCCTTTGTTTCACTCTGGCTGAAGACGTGGGGATGTCTTCTTATCATTTTCCGGCTTATTTCATCAATGACATCCTCTAGCGTAAAGAGGCCTTCCTCTTTGGCTATCTGAGAATGCATTACTACCTGCAGGAGAATATCCCCCAATTCCTCCCGCATATTTTCCGCATCCCCGGTCTTGTCATAAATACGGATGGAGGCAACGAGCTCCGCCGCCTCCTCCATCATACAAGGCTTTAAGCTGGCATGAGTCTGCACTCTGTCCCAAGGGCAGCCCTCCTCGCTTCTTAAAGTCTCCACTATTCGAATAAAATCTTCCATAGAATATTGTCTGTCCATATTTCTCCCGTTAATTGCCGCTTACGGAGTTACCGCTCACAGAATTACCGCTTACCGTACTGCTGCCGGAAGAGTTGTTGCCGCTCACTGTAGTGCCGTCCTCCTTCACCAGATCCGTAAAGGAATAAGTCACGTCCTTCTCCTCATCGTCTATCTGAACCGTATAGCTCTTCGTTACATAGCCGGTCTTTCTGAAAGTTATCGTATGAGTTCCCGCCTCTTTCTTAAAGTTAACCGGTGACATTCCTATATAAATACCATCCACATATACCTCCACGTCGGAAGGCGAATCGATATATACTCTGTATGAACTGGTCAATTCATTGGCAGATACGCTGGAGGAATTATCTTCCTCTTCCGTTTCTCCCTCCTCTAAGGCGACGCTGATGCTGGCTAATTCCTGACCTACCTTAATATATTGGGTAACCGTCTCGTAACCGTCCGCCTTGGCAATCATCTGATGTACGCCATACTCCAGCTCCACCGGGCCGGTAATATCTACCTCGCTGCCATCGATGTAAACGGTGGCCTCACTTGGCGTTACGGCAAAAATAATCTTGCCGGTCTTAGGAGCCTGCGCTTTTACATCGCTGACATCTAAGATAACCTCCTGGTTCCTGTAAATAGTGACTTTCTTCGTCTCATCGATACCTGCGGCTGTCAGATGCACATCATAGGTTCCCTCCGGCACTGCCAAAAGCATATCCTCCGCGATCTGACAGATAACGCTCTGGCCTACCTCAATCCAGCCGCCCTTCAGATATTCATCATCGCTGAGACTCAGATAACCGTGCCCCCGCTCTACCAATACACTGTATACCGTATTGCCTACACCGCTTATCGTTACGATATCTCCTTTTACAATGTCCTCGAGCTGAGCTTCCTTGCCTTCAGAGGTAACTACTACGTCGTTTCTCAAGCTGTAAACGCTGCCGCCGATTGCAGCGTTTCTATTTATGGTATCAAAATTATACTTCTCTACATTTTCAAAAACCCATGCTTTTGCTGACAAATTCATCTGTGCCAGCTTCTTCTTCGCTTTCAGGAAGGTTACATCTACGATGTCCCCGCTCTTCATCTGAGTCATCGCAAGCGCACTGCCGTACTTATCCATAATAACAGTAGTACCGTCATAGGTAAGCGTATAGTCCCTTCCCGTTTCTATATTCATAAAGGTAACGCTGCCATTCTCTATATCCAGCTTCCTTATGACTGCCGTATCCACCGAGTCATAGCTTCCGGGCTTTGCGATAACGAATCCCGAATTGTAGCTTTCATCCGTAGCTTCATGCGCCATACCTATCTTACCTTCGATTGGAATACCGCCTGCCGCAACTATGCCCGCAGTCAATATCAAAAGCACCGCCGCCGTAAAAACAATCGGCCTGCCCTTTCCAGTCCTTTTCCCAGAATTACTGCGCATGAATACACCTCCTCATTTGTAGTGTTACTGTTCACTCCATTCACAGCAACCCATGATTTCTGCATTTCAATTCGCTTCGCGAAGCAGAGATCATCTCCTGAATCACGTTCTTACGCATCTTAACAGCAAGTGTTAAGATGCTGTGTAAAAATTAACTTATATTTCCATTTACTTATCGAAATTTTCCTTATATCCTTGTTATTATATACTAATATGCCTTAAAAGAAAAGCATCCGTAAGTACTTTTATAATTTTCCAAAAAGCTGATCTTAGCTTGCTCCTGCTCCAAAAGCTTCTCCAGCTTCTCCAGATTGCGCCCCGGAATCCACGCTTTTCCAGAATTATAGTAGAAATTCACAATTTTCCAGAACTTCTCAGGATATATGAAACGGTAATACAGATGGGTATAATCCGCAGAAGACATAGCTCTCTCACTGCTGTACGCCTCCAGCAGAGTTATTCCAAGTTCCTTCGACCAGTCACTCTTTTCTAACAGCTTGCGCATAAAAAGATACAAGTCCCGCACCGGACTATCTTTAATACATTTCTCGAAGTTGATGACCGCAAAGCTCTGCCCGTCATTATTCCATACCGCATTGGCGGAGGGAACGAGAATGTTGTGATACTGGTAATCACCGTGACATATGACGCTGGAGCTCTTTTCCTGTCCGGGTGCCGTTTCCCTCAAATAAAAGCGAACCTCTTCCGTGACCTGAAGTGCAAGGTCGAAGAAATAGTCATAATGCTTTAACAGAAATATCTCAAAGTTCGTCTTCTGACTCTTCTCCCTAAGAAACTTTCTTACCTTGCGCAGCTCTTTATTATGCTTCTCATATTCCTTGTCAATTTTAAAGCCTGCGTCCTCGTAACTTCCCTGAAAGTCGGGCATATCAGAAGCATTATGAAGGAGGGCCAATGTTTTTACGGCTTGTATACATTCCTTGGTGTCGCGAATGTTACATTCCCTGCCGTCAAAGTAGGTTTTTAATATGTATGGCACCTTATCCTGATCGTAAACGACCAGCTCACCGTCCTTAGCCTTCAAAATGGTCTCCACCATATTAAATCCCTGCTTTTTTATGGAATTAAGCAGCGCATCCTGAAAAAATATCTTATCCCTGGGTCCTGCATATTCCTTTAAAATCAGCAGACCCTTGTCAGAGTCGCACAAAATGGCTCCTCTTCCTTTCCACGTTCGAAGCACGTTTATATCATAATTTTCAAGCACGCCAACTGCCCTGTCATTCACGTGAATACCCCCCATATCGTAGTTCTATCCTATCTTATGAGGTGATATAGAAAAGTATTCATCTATTGTTTTTCACATAATTGGAATTCAATTTTGCGGATTTATCTCTCTCGCGTACTTCAAGAGTTCTTCTTTATTGTTACGTTCAGGCTCCTCTAATACTATCTCCAGCAACCGGTTCAAGACCTCTCCCAGTTCTCTTCCCGGGGCCATCCCGTCAGAGATGAGGTCGCTGCCCGTTACGGCCAGGGTTTTAAGAGAAACGCACTCCTTCGCTTCCAATACCTGCTCATAAATACGATGAAGCTGTGAAAGGGTGCTAAGCTTTTCCACCCTCTCGTAATCGCTTTGTGCCAAGGTATCCGCAAGTTTAACGGCAAAAAGATAAGGAAAAATATCTTCTCCTATTTTATATATGGCTCTTCGCACGCCTCTGGCGGATAAATGCACATCATAATCGTGATAGCGTATCAGTCTGCATACCTTATAAATTGTGTCGTTATCGAATTTCAACCGGCGCAGCACTGCCTTGGAAATATCCTCGCCTACCGTCCCGTGATTATAAAAATGGTCTATCCCTGAATCGTCCGTAGTTCTCGTCTCCGGCTTTCCTATATCATGAAACAGCATTGTCAGCCGCAATACCTTATCCGCCTCTATCTCCTGCATGGAATGCAGCGTATGCTCTCCTACCGAATAGATATGATGAGGATTATTCTGGGGAGTCACCATACAACGGTCGAACTCCGGCAGGATAACTCTCGTGATCCCTGTCTCATAGCATACCTTAAGATAATCCGGATGAGGGGAGAGGAGCAGCTTTACTAACTCCGTCTGAATCCGTTCTGCGCTTATATTTTTCAGATTCTTTGCCATCTCGGCGATGGCCCTCTTCGTATCCTCGTGAATGGTATATCCCAACTGTGCCGAGAAGCGAACTGCCCGCATCATACGCAGGGCATCCTCAGAAAACCGTTCCCCGGGATTCCCTACACAGCGTATGACCTTTTCTCCTATATCCCGGATTCCGCCGAATACGTCGATCAGGCCGCGGCTGTCGTTATACGCCATGGCGTTAACAGTAAAATCCCGGCGCTTCAAGTCCTCCACAATATCAGCGGTGAAAATGACTTCCTTAGGGTGCCTGCTGTCCTCATATTCCCCGTCTATCCGATACGTGGTTACCTCGAAGCCTTCTTTATCCATGAGGACGGTAACCGTGCCGTGCTTAATTCCGGTATCCACGGTTCTTCTAAAAAGCTCTTTGATTTTATCCGGCTTGGCCGAGGTGGTAATGTCCCAATCGTCCGGCTTCCGTCCCAGAATCGAATCTCTCACACAGCCGCCCACCGCATAGGCCTCGTATCCTGCCTTCTCTATAACCGTTATAATTTCTCTTACCTTTTCCGGCAGCTCAATATACATAAAAATGTCTATGCCCTTTCCATTACCTGCAAGCTCACTGCCGCAGGTACAAATTTGCGTCAGTTACACGCCCTTGACCAGCCTTGCCGTCTCCCGCGCTATTGCCAGCTCTTCGTCCGTAGGCACTACCATCGCAGCCACTCTGGCGCCCTCGTCGGACAAGATCACTTCTTTTCCCCGAAGCTTATTTTTCTCCTCATCGATATTGGTTCCGAGAAAGCCGATGTATTGTCCGATCAGTTTGCGTACCTCCGCGTTATTTTCCCCCGCTCCCGCAGTAAAAGCGATGACATCCACGCCGTTCATCGCTGCCGCATAGGCACCGATATACTTTCCTACGCGGTAAGCATAGGTTTCCAGTGCTGTCCGGGCGCTTTCGTTTCCGTCCGCAGCCGCCTCCGCCAAATCCCTGAAATCGCTGGAAAAACCGTCTGACAATCCAAGAACTCCTGATTTTTTATTGCATATATCGATCACCTCTTCCGCGGAGATATTTTCCTTTTTACTGATAAAAGTAATGATTGCGGGATCGATATCCCCGCTTCTCGTTCCCATGATCAAGCCTTCCAGAGGCGTCATCCCCATGGAAGTATCCACGGACTGTCCGTTCTTGACTGCAGATACGCTGGCACCGTTTCCTAAATGGCAAACGATGATTTTCAAATCTTTCCTGTCTTTCCCAAGAATTTCTGCCGCTCTTCTGGAAACGAAATCGTGGCTCGTTCCATGAAAGCCATAACGCCTCACCTTATAATTCTCATAGTATTCGTAAGGAAGGCCGTACATATACGCCTTCTTCGGCATCGTCTGATGAAAAGCGGTATCGAATACGCCTACCATAGGCACATCGGGCATTACCTCTTTGCAGGATCGAATACCGATTAAATTAGCCGGATTGTGAAGGGGCGCTAAATCATTGCACTCTTCCACCTGTCTTTGTACTTCTTCGGTAATGATAACGGAAGAAGCGAATTTCTCCCCTCCATGAACGATACGGTGACCCACAGCATCTATTTCGTCAAGAGAATGGATGACTCCTATCTCTTTATCCGTCAAAGTTTCTATCACCAGCTTTACGGCTGCCGTGTGATCCTGCATGTCCACCTCTTTTTTCCACTTCTCTCTGTCCGCAGGCTGATGGGTTATGGAACTTGCATCTATTCCAATTCTTTCACAAAGCCCTTTTGCAAGAACTCTCTCATTTTCGCTGTCAATCAATTGATATTTAAGAGATGAACTTCCACAGTTTATCACCAATATATTCATGCTATTCTCCTTATTCATGCCGGTAATGCAAGTACGTTTCCTGCTCCGTAATTTATGTTAAATATTTTACAATAATATGGGCTTTATTTCTACCCTAATTTGTTTTATAATTTGTATTATAAAAAGTACAAAAAGTGCAAAAAATCCTATAGTAATAGAAAATTTAGTATGATACTATTATAATTATAGTAATCATTACTATTAAATATTGTCTATCTCTAAAATTTCCTTGTTTTAAAGCTTTAAATATAAGGATGGGCACTTTCCCGGAAAATAGTTTTTTCCCGAGGATTCTAAATAATAATGGCTACTTTTTAAACAAACAAAAGGAGGTTTCAACATGGCACGAACAAAGAAAACAATGGATGGTAACCAAGCTGCTGCACACGTGTCCTATGCTTATAGCGATGTGGCTGCAATTTACCCAATTACCCCATCTTCCACTATGGCGGAAGTAACAGATGAATGGGCTACCGAAGGAAGAAAAAATATCTTTGGTCAGACTGTCAAAGTGACGGAAATGCAATCAGAAGCCGGTGCTGCCGGCGCTGTTCACGGTTCCTTAGCTGCCGGTGCACTGACTACTACTTTTACCGCATCTCAGGGCCTTTTGCTTATGATACCCAACTTATACAAAATTGCCGGCGAGCTTTTACCCGGCGTCTTTAACGTTGCGGCAAGAACCATAGCAACCCATGCACTTTCTATTTTCGGGGATCACTCCGATATTTATTCCTGTCGCCAGACCGGCGTGGCAATGTTGGCCAGCGGCAGTGTTCAGGAGGTCATGGACCTGACACCCATCGCCCACCTTACCGCAATCAAGGGAAAGGTTCCTTTCATCAACTTCTTTGACGGCTTCCGTACGTCTCATGAGATGCAGAAAATCGACGTATGGGATTACGAAGAATTAAAGAGCCTTTTGGATATGGATGCTGTTATGGAATTCAGAAAAAATGCTTTGAATCCTAACCATGCCAGAATGATGGGTTCTGCACAGAATCCGGATATCTATTTCCAGGCAAGGGAAGCAAGCAATAGCTATTATATCGCGCTGCCCGAGCTGGTAGAGTCTTATATGAAGAAAGTCAATGAAAGAATCGGAACGAACTACGGCCTGTTCAATTACTATGGCGCACAGGATGCGACCCATATTATCGTTGCCATGGGTTCCGTATGCGAGACAATTAAAGAGACGATCGATTATTTAAATAAGAGCGGCCAGAAGACCGGTCTGGTTGAAGTACATCTTTACCGCCCTTTCAGCGCAAAGCATCTGCTTAGCGTTATTCCCGATTCCGTAGGCCAGATAACCGTATTGGATCGTACAAAGGAACCCGGGGCTATAGGCGAGCCTCTTTATTTGGATGTTATCGCTGCTCTGCGCGACACGAAGTTCCACAACGTTCCCGTTCTCTCCGGAAGATACGGACTTGGCTCCAAGAATACCACGCCCGACCAGATTAACGCAGTATTCAAGAACAATCCGGAAAACGGCAAGAAAGTATTTACCATCGGCATCGTTGATGATTTGACTCATTTATCTCTGAATATCGACGAGAAGCTGCATACCGCTCCTAAAGGAACTATCGGATGCAAATTCTGGGGTCTGGGCGGCGACGGAACTGTCAGCGCCAACAAGAGCTCCATTAAGATTATAGGAAATCATACGAATAAATATGTTCAGGCATATTTCGATTATGACTCCAAGAAATCGAGAGGTATTACCGTATCCCACTTAAGATTCGGCGATGTGCCTATCCGCTCCACCTATTTGATTAACCGGGCCGATTTCGTTGCCTGCCATAATCCGACCTATCTCCATAAATACAACATGGTTCAGGATGTAAAGGACGGTGGTACCTTCCTGCTCAACTGCTACTGGAAGGAAAAAGACCTGGAACAGAACATTCCCGGACAAGTAAAGCGTTATATCGCAGAGCATAACATCAATTTCTATATTATCGACGCTATTGAGATCGGTAAAGAAATAGGCTTGAACGATAAAATAAGTACAATTTTGCAGGCAGCATTTTTCCGCCTTGCGGATATTATGCCAATCGAAGAGGTTAGGCAGCTCATGAAAGATGCTGCTGAAGTCAGCTACCGCAAGAAGGGCGACAAGATCGTTCAGATGAACTTTGATGCTATCGACAGAGGTATCGAAGGATTAGTGAAGGTTAACGTCCCCAAAGAATGGCTGGATGCAGAGTACGAGCCTCTGGATGCAAAGCTGCTTCCTGATCGCGAGGAAGTTATCGATTTCGTAGAACATGTACAGAAAATAGTAAACGCGCAGGAAGGAAATACTCTTCCGGTATCTACTTTTGCAAAATATGTGGATGGTTCCACTCCTTCCGGCTCTGCCGCTCATGAGAGGAGATATGTGACGACAGAAGTACCGGAATGGATACCGGAAAACTGTATCCAGTGTAACCGCTGTGCTTTCGTCTGTCCTCACGCTGTTATCCGCCCTGCTGCTATGACTGAGGAAGAAATAGCAAATGCTCCCGAAGGTATGATGTCCATCCCTATGCTCGGTATGCCCGGATATGTGTTCTCCATCAATGTTTCCGAAGTGGATTGTACCGGCTGCGGCTCTTGTGCCGCTGTATGCCCGGGCAAGCAGGGGCAGAAGGCTCTCGCTATGTGCCCGATCAACGAACACGAACAGAGACAGCAGTATTTCGATTATGCGAAGTCTCTTCCTGTAAAGACGGAAGCTGTAGAAAAGTTCAAAGAAACTACCGTAAAGGGCAGCCAGTTCAAACGTCCGCTTCTGGAGTTCTCCGGCGCATGTGCGGGCTGTGGTGAAACCCCTTATGCCAGATTGGTAACTCAGTTGTTCGGAGACAGAATGTATATTGCAAACGCTACCGGATGTTCTTCTATCTGGGGCAACTCTTCTCCTTCCACTCCGTATACGGTGAACGAACTGGGGCAGGGACCGGCATGGTCTAATTCCCTCTTTGAGGATGCTGCTGAATTTGGCTACGGCATGACTCTCGCTCAGAAAGCGATTCGCGGACGTCTGAAAGAAGAAATTGAGGCATTAGCGGATAGTGCAGCCGGCGACTTGAAAGATGCCGCTAACGGATGGCTGGATACCTTTACCGATGGAGCGTTAAACGGCGCTGCTACCGACAAATTGATTAGCGCTCTGGAAGACAGCGCTTCCTCCGAAGCAAAAGAACTGTTGAAAGAGAAAGATTTCTTCTCCAAGAAGTCGCAGTGGATCTTCGGCGGAGACGGATGGGCATACGATATCGGTTTCGGCGGTCTCGACCATGTAATTGCAAGCGGTCAGGATATCAATATCATGGTATTCGATACAGAGGTATATTCCAATACAGGCGGTCAGTCCTCAAAGGCTACTCCTACCGGTTCTACTGCTAAGTTCGCTTCAGGCGGTAAGATAATGAAGAAGAAAGATCTGGCAAGCATCGCTATGAGTTATGGCTATGTATATGTAGCACAGATTGCCATGGGCGCTGACTACAGTCAGACGGTAAAGGTTATTGCGGAAGCAGAGAAATATGACGGCCCTTCCTTGATCATCGCTTATGCACCTTGTATCAGCCATGGAATCCGTTCCGGAATGGGCAGCTCACAGCACGAAGAGGCTAAGGCTGTGGAATCAGGCTACTGGCATTTGTTCCGTTACAATCCCGCTCTCAAAGAAGAAGGCAAGAATCCTTTTATTCTGGACAGCAAAGAGCCTACTCTCGCATACGAAGAGTTCCTTGCGGGAGAAAACAGATATGATGTACTAAGGAGATCAAATCCTGAAAAGGCTGCGGAACTATTCAGCGCAGCAGCAGAGAATGCGAAAGAACGGTTCGAGTACTTGAGCAGGCTCGTCAAGCTGCACAGCACTGAAGAATAAATGGCTGAATGGTAATACCGGATAACCTTATCATCAATACAGATAGGAAATTCAGAAATATTTCCTATTTATATAAAAATATTAAAGAAAGGATCAATAAACTATGAAAAAGTATGTATGTACTGCATGTGGTTACATCTATGACCCTGAAATTGGAGATTCTGACGGAGATATCGCTCCTGGCACAGCTTTTGAAGACCTCCCTGACGACTGGACCTGTCCTCTCTGCGGTGTTGGAAAAGACTCCTTCGAAGAAGCATAAGTAGAAAAAGAGCATAAGAAAAAAGAATGAAAACTGCCGGGGACGTGAATCGTCTCCGGCAGTTTGTTTTACACACGGACAGTCGCCAAATGGACATGCAAGCATACCCGCTTGGCTCGTTGTCTCAGTGAATATTAATAAGCTCTTCCCCAGTAAACCATCTTCTTTGCGGGTTTTCCGCAATATACGCATGTATCGGACAAGCATTCCTGTTCATAAGGCATACAGCGGCTGGTTACGCTCATATCTTCTTTAATCTTTTCCTCACATTCCCTTTCTCCGCACCACATCGCTTTCACGAAACCGGATTTTTCAGCGAAGGTCTTTACGAACTCCTCCTTCGTTCTCGCTTCGTAGATGTGAGATGCCAAATGTGCTTTTGCTTTGTTGTACATGCTTTCCTGGATATCCTGAAGAATGTCGGCTACCTCTTTCTCCAAATCCGCCAGATTGACCTCAGTCTTTTCTCCGTTATCGCGGCGGCAGATTACACACTTGCCCGCTTCGATATCCTTAGGCCCGATTTCGATCCGGATGGGAATACCTCTCATTTCCTGCTCGGAGAACTTCCAGCCGGGGCTCTTGTCGGAATCGTCAACCTTCACACGGAAGTTTCCAAGCTTTCCTTTCAACTCGTAGGCTTTATCCAGCACTCCTTCTTTTTTCTGCTGAATAGGAACGATCATGACCTGAGTGGGCGCGACCCTGGGAGGCAGTACCAGACCGGAATTGTCCCCATGAACCATGATAAGGGCGCCGATGATTCTTGTGGACATTCCCCAAGAGGTCTGATGCACATATTTAAGCGTATTATCCTTATCTGTGAACTGGATACCGAAGGCTTTTGCAAAACCGTCTCCGAAATTATGGCTGGTTCCTGATTGAAGCGCTTTACCGTCGTGCATAAGTGCCTCGATGGTATAAGTCGCCTCAGCTCCGGCGAATTTCTCCTTATCGGTCTTGCGTCCTTTTACTACGGGAATCGCCAGCACCTCCTCGCAGAACTGTGCATACACGTTAAGCATCTGTTCTGTTCTCTCCTGCGCCTCCTGTGCAGTGCTGTGGGCGGTATGGCCCTCCTGCCATAAGAATTCCCTGGAGCGAAGGAAGGGTCTCGTCTCCTTCTCCCAGCGCACTACGCTGCACCACTGGTTATAAATTCTCGGCAAATCTCTGTAGGAGTGGATATCTCCTTTATAAAAATCGCAGAAGAGCGTCTCGGAGGTAGGCCTTACGCACATTCTTTCCTGCAGGGGATTAAGCCCCCCGTGCGTTACCCAAGCTACTTCCGGGGCAAAGCCTTCCACGTGATCCTTTTCCTTTTCCAACAGGCTCTCAGGGATGAACATAGGCATATATACATTCTCCACTCCCGTCGCCTTGAACATATCATCAAGCTGTCTTTGTATCAATTCCCAAATCGCATAGCCTGCCGGCTTGAAAACCATGCAGCCCTTTACGTTGGAATAGTCAATCAACTCTGCCTTTTTAACTACATCCGTATACCACTGTGCGAAATCCTCATCCATGGACGTTATCGCTTCTACTAATTTCTTGTCAGCCATTTTCTTTCTCCTCTCACTACTATATATTTTATTTCCGAACAAGGAAGGGTGACAGAACAAAAGTGTGCCCCGCACACTCTCGCGGCCAAATATTTTGCCTGCACAGCTTTTGTTCCGCGCGCGTAGCTGCGCATTGTTTGCCCGAAGGGCTTCTGTAATAGGAGCACTTTCCTATTACAGAACAAAAATGTGCTTCGCACACTCTCGGAGCACTTTCCTTTTACACAAAAAAACGCCTGAGTCTCCTCCCAATAGGGACCGAAAACTCGGCGTTACCACCCTTATTAATGCTTCGCGGCCTCCGTGCTTTCTATCTCCTTCGTGCCGCATTCTAACTGCATTCCTCTTATCCTACCGTTAACGCCGGTGCTACGCCGTACTTGTCTTCATACAGAGCTCCAAGGCCGGTTCGGGATACACTCGTAAGAACCTCACACCAAACAGTTCTCTCTCTGATACGTTTGCTTATCCGTACTATTCCTCTTCTTCGCTGCTTATTATTCGTTAATAGAGATTTTAGGAGATAAATGGAGATTTGTCAACTGTTTATATAATATTTACATTTGAAGAGACGAAATCAAGTTACTGTTCACACAGTAGCTTAACACTTGCTGTTAAGCTGCGTAAGAACGTGATTCAAGAGATGATTTCTGCTTCGCGTAGCGAATCTGCATGCAGAAATCATGTGTTACTGTGAACGGAGTGAACAGTAATAAATCAAACATGCTCGTCTTCCTTTGTTCTTTGATATTCAAGAATGTCTCCGGGCTGACAATCCAGAACCTCACATATTGCTTCCAGCGTCGAAAAGCGAATCGCACTGATTTTTCCTGTTTTTATTTTAGACAGATTCACATTGGAAACTCCCACCTTGTCTGACAACTCATTTAAGGACATCTTGCGGTCTGCCATTACGCGATCTAATCTTAGTATAATTGCCATCTATTTTTCTCCATATCCGGTCATAATGTTTCATCTTCGCTCCGCTGCAGCTTCACACCTTTTTTAAAAATATCGCTTAATAGGATAATAAGCAAACCTACAAAAATCCATTCGATCTGCGTCGGATTATTGAAGTATACCTTGTGAAAATTCACAAGACTTGGAAGTAACTGAATAATTAATTTTCCGAAAAGGCCTACGAGTATGAATATGATACCTATTTTTCTAAAATACACTGGCATATCGGGATGAAAAGGAGTATAAGAATTGGAGATAGTTCTTAAAATCTTCCTCCCGTAAATCATAATGGCTATGAACGGAAGATCCACTGCAAGAATCCCCACCACGATTACTGTCATAATAAAAACATGTTCATCTTGAATGGTATGAATGGACGGCAGATTCTCAAAACTGATTTCTCCATATCCAAGCAACATACTAAATCTATAAGAATAGCCTGTATTTATCAGCGGGACTGAGCCTGGAAAAATTAAATTTTGAATCATAGAAAACAAGCTTATGATGAGCTTAAAAATAGTGATGCAAAAAAATAAGTAAAATAGACCATGTACCCAAAACATAGTTTTTTTATTGTAGATTTCTTCCCTCACCATACGGTGTAGCTTTGAAATAGTTGTCATCTCCAGCACCTCTAAAGTGTTTCATCAAATTGTCTTTGCAATTCCGCTCCATACGCAAACACAACCGAAACAAAGAAAAAAACGAAAGCAAGTATAATAGATACTATATTCAAAGATGATTGCATTTGAGCTTCAGGAACGAAAGAACTGTAAAAACCAGCTTTTGAAATTGGTTCAACTATGGAATAAACCAATAACACTTTCGCTATTTTTTTAAGGTTTTGTGCATTTTCCCGACTAAATGGCATAACGTCTATACCTATTGAATGAAATATGCGATTAGCTATACGCAAAATAGAAAGAACAAATACGCCAGACACAATAATTGTAAACATTTCTGCAATAAGTTCTCCTGTTGATTCCACTAATTGCCCCGTTGAAGAGTAGAATCCCAGTCCATGCAATGCCAAAAAGTTAGTGTTTGGTGCAACCGCATACCATACCAGAACAGTAATAGGGACACATAAACCAATAATAACTGAAATACATAATACTTTTGTAATGAGTGCCATTGTCCTGCTGCTCTTTTGTATTCTATCCTTTAAGCTGTCCATGCAAATAACCTCTTTTCTTTGATATGATGCTATTATACTGCATATGTATGTACATGTCAACTTAAATTTAATGTTTATCGTTAAATTATATATGTTATATATTTATTATAAGCATTCATAGACATTAATCACCTTAATAATACTTAACTCAACTATGAGGCTGACCTTTCCCTTCTCTCATCAGTCTCTCCCCCATTCCAATCAATAGAAATACAAAGGGTGTACTTAGAATCTGCTGGAAACTTACGATATTATGTGCGGTATAGGCAAATGCACTTGCCGCAAAAGCATATAGAAGGAGCTGCTTATTATCATCCGTCAGCTTGTTCTTCAATTCCACGGTAACCTTCTCCGCCCGGTAAACAAAACGAATCCACACGCTTAAGAATATTCCCGCATAGCCCATAAGACCAAGTATCCCGTTGTTTACCATAACCGTAAGCCATTCGTTATGGGCGTTTGTCAGCCTTGATGTACCGAACTGATCCATAACCCTTTCCGTCACATCCGGCAGTATGTACAGATAAGAGGCAAAGCAATCCGGCCCGGCACCTACAAGCTTCCTTAGCCCGGGCATTCCTTGAAACACTCCTACCCCGGCAGACCACGTTCCCCCCCTGGAGCTTCCCCAATATTCACTGAAAATAAGTATCTGCTGCCCACCCATGAAACGTATGCCTCCATTTGCCCTTGTGTTAAGTATCAGAAGCATTACATAAACTCCCGCCGTTATGGTAAGAACGAGAAGGATTATTTGTCTGAGCATCTTATATCTGCTGATATCCATATGTTTTTTCTTCTCCGCCAGAAGCATCAATAAATAGACCACTGTCAAGGGAACCATGACATATAAGGTAACACGGCTCATAGTAATCCAGTCGCTTAGGCTTCCGTCGTAATAGTCAAAGCTTTCCGGAAAAAGCAGCCGCCAAATACGCAGCGCCTGGCAGGCCGCGCAAAACAAAAATGCCAGCTCGAAAAGGCTTTTCATCCTTCTCAGGCTGCGGAAGGATAAACAAAAAAATAAAAGGTATAAGGTCGATATAACAATGAATGCGCTATTACTGCCCTGTGATACTCCCGTCGCTATTCCCAGCAGCACATAGAATGCACCTGCTGCCTTAAGCCATTTCTTATCCGTAAGCCAATACCATACGAAGCCTATCGGAAAAAGAACGGCAAAATAACCGCAATACCAGTTAATATTTCCCATGGTTGATATAAATTCTCTGTTCGCTCCTTCAACCGAAAGAGGATATATGGAAAAACGGTTCAGCAATCCCAGCAGAAAAATTCCCGCCGCTGCCGCCATAAATACAATCAGAAGCTTTTCCTCGTACTCCCAAAATCGGGAAACCAAAAAATAAGAAAGGATAAAGAGCAGCTGAGTGGCAAGTCCCATATACCATCCCTTCTCACCCCAAAAGGCTTCCTGCTTGAACTCAGAAAAAAAATAGGAAATCACCACTGCCGCACCATAAAATAAAAACGCGCAGTCGGTAATCGACAGCGATTTATAGCGCACAAAGGACTTCGTCTCCTTATACCGCAACAGCATACAGATAATAGCCAACGGAACAATCAAAGCGAAGCCTCCCAGCGTAATATCCTTATAAAAGGCAAACTTAGCATCGCCAATTTCCACATAACCATTCTGCATGTAAAAAGGATAGAAAGAAAAAATGATAAACAAATAAGCCATTATCAATAAAGAAACGGCTTCTTCACAAAATGATAAGAGATTAAATTTTTCTTCTGTTTCTTCCAACATCTTATATTCCCCATTCATGTATTTTATCATATGAGTATCATTTTACTCATAAATGCTTTTTACTCACGTATGCTTTTTACTCATGAGTACCCTCCACACATTTATCATAGTTTACCATTGCCCTTTCGTCAATCCCGCATCTTTTTTAACGTCTGCTTTAAGCTCTGCACTTTCAAAGTTCTGTACCTTCCTCAAAGTTCCGTCCCTTCTTGGGTGTTCTGCACCTTCTTCAAGGGTCCGTAATCTTCTTCAGCGTTCCGAGCCTTCCTTCAGAGTTTCATGCCTTCTTTAACGTTTTATGTCTTCTTCAAGGTTTTCGCTTACTTTTGTTCCGGTTTTCTCCGTAAATACAGGTATACCTCATATATTGTAATGAGTGCCAGCGGCCCTTTGATAATGCCGAAGATTCCAAACAGCTTTACTCCCGCATAAACGGCAAACAGTATACAGACCGGCAGGATTCCTACCTGCTCTCCCACTAGTTTTGGTTCCAGAACTTCTCTTATGATTACACAAGAAACATAGAGAACAACACATATTACAGCCTTTCCATAATACCCATTAAGAATCTGCCAAAAAGCAAGGGGCATGAGTACCATGCCTGTGCCGATAAAGGGAAGCATGTCCATGAAGCCCGTTAGCATGCCGAGCAATATCCCCCCTTCTATTTTTGCAAAAAATAGAGTGACAGCACAAAGAAAGCTAATGATGAGCAATATGATGAACTGTGTCTTCACGAAGGCAGCTACATGCCCGAATACTCTTTTACCGATTTCCAGCACACCCTCTAATTCCTCATGACTGCGAAGCTTGTTCATGACCATTGCATAATCCTTTGCCAGAAGAATTGATGCGATGATCATAATGGCAAAAAAGCTTATGATACCCGCTACATTTTTCACATATCCCAACGAATCGTTCATAATTTTAGGAACTACCTCCACCTGAAAATTCTCGATGAAAATATTTACCTTTTCCATAATGTATATTTCGATTCCGGCGCCGTCGAGACCGAACTTTTTCTCCATTCCGTCACAGCATCCGCTGACAAAAACATAAAACTTTTCTTCGAATAAGCCTATCTGGCCAAACAGTTCTCCTACCCGGCGGAAAATAAATACCGCAAACCCCCACAACGCCCCTCCCACCGTCATGAATAAAACAAGCAGTATTAAGGCTACTATGAAGCCTTTTTTAATATGAAGATTTTTCTGAATCCTTTCTGAGAACGGATTAAGGATTTTCACGAATGCAAACGCAAAAAGAAAAGGAGTTATAAGCGGACTCAGGTACTTGAATCCGATATATACTCCTAATATAACTGCTGCCAGAATCGCATATTCTTTTGTCTTCATAACTGCTTTTTTATCCATGGCTTTTCCCCCTGAAACATATTTACGAAAATTAGTAATCCTATCTTATAGGATGGATAATTTTCAGTAAATTATAGCTTTTTCTTTTAGGGAGTAAATGGTAAAAAGGGACGGAAGGCCTCTCCTCTCGGCACGATCGAAAAACTCATTCTCTTTCCGGTCTTTGGATGTAGAAAGGAGAGGCTGTATGCACATAACGCTACATCCTTTATATCATCTTCACGGCTTTTTCTCATGGAAGATTCACTTCCATATTTTACATCACCAAGCAAAGGCATTCCCGCATGAGCCATCTGCACCCTGATTTGATGATGCCTTCCTGTTTTTAAAAGTATTTCTGTAAGCATGTGCAGATTCTTGAAGTTGTTCTCTTCCTCTGCCACCTTCAAGATACGATACTTAAGTTCCGCACGCTTCGCATCCTTATCATTTTTTTCTGTTATTCTAGACGTATTATCTGCTCCGTTTTTTACCAGATAATCCACTAAAGTAAATTCTGTTTTAAGATAATCCTTATCTTTTGCTGTTATCACGGCGGAATCTGCATATACCACAGCATAATAGAGCTTTTCCATGCTTTGTGCACTTAGTTTCGCGGCAGACTCCTTTGTCTTGCCAAATACAAGGATACCCTCTACCGGTTGGTCAAGGCGGTGTATTACTCCGATATAAGAAGTCTTTAAATAATTTTTTATACTGCTTACCATATCCGGCTGTCCCAGCCTGGCTGTCTGTGTTGCAATGCCGGAGGGCTTGTGACAAACGATTATTTGTTCGTCTTCATACATGATATTATCTTCTTTTACAATCATTTTTATAACTTTGCTCCTTTTCCCTCCGTAAGAACAAAAGTGTGCTTCGTACACTCTCGCGGCCAAATACTTCAGCAGCACAGCTTTTGTTCCGCGCGCGTAGCTGCGCATCTATCTTTCATTAATAGGAGCACTTTCCTATTAATGAACAAAAGTGTGCTTCGTACACTTTCGCGGCCAAATATTTCGGCTGCACAGCTTTTGTTCCGCGCGCGTAGCTGCGCATCTATCTTTCATTAATAGGCGTACTTTCCTATAGAGCAAGAAATATTCCTGCTAATTTTACACGAATCTGCATACACTGTCCATTCATAATAGAAACAATCTTAAGAAAATCTTCATGTTTGTAATATTGACCTTGTAAATTGTCAATGCTAAGATAATATATAGTTGGATTTTTGTGCGTAAAGGTTTTATTTACAGCTTTGTATTCTAATGAGCATACAGGGTGAAAGCTTTTAGGGCGGCTGCAAGCTAAAACTCACCGATAGAAGTAATCGATAATTTAGCTTGTCTCTGCTATGAAAAGAAATGTAAATTCACAATTTTGTCCGTGAAGTTAAGAGATGCTTTATAAAAGGCATTTTCTTTTCGTATCTTTTTTTGCTTTCAAATTTTATTTTTAAAACTTCGGAGATGCCAATATATGAAATTTCAGAAATTGCTTATTATACCATGGTATTACATGCTTGTTTTTCTTTTTATAGCAGGTGAAGCCGCCCTCTTTTTAATTCTGGGCGAAGATATTTATGTCAGCATGCATGATAACTTGGATTTGCATGTTGCTGACTATCATATTTTGTCCTTTACAGACACTTTCTTTTCCCACAATGTACAATTACCTCTTTTAAACGGAATTGACAGAGATTACTTTGCGTCGGAATTTTCTCTTTACAGCCTGCTTTATATCCTTTTCCCCACATCTGCTGCATATGTCGCCGGATATTTGTTAAAAACGGTTATTGCAGTGGTATCTTGTGTCCTGCTGGCAAAAGATGTTTTAGCGGATAACTACAAGCAATATGCACCGGTGGTGGTGTTATGCAGCTTCGCATACGGGATACTTCCGTTATACCCCACCTTCTCGTTTCCATTTGTATCTCTGCCATTTGTAATTCTTCTGCTCAGAAGAATTTATAAAAATCCCGGAGTTATTGCTTATTTTTTATTATTTTTATATCCTCTTCTATCCTACTTTACCTTCTTTGGCTTTTTTATACTGGCATACTTATTTCTTGCCATTATCCTTCTTTGGATAAAAAAAAAGAAGCTGCCTCTTTCCCTTACCGGCGCTTTCTGTGTCTTATTTGCCGGATTCGCACTTTGGGAATACCGGCTGTTCGGCATTATGTTATTTGATACTACTCCTACCATACGCGAGACAATGGTGCAAGGCAACTATAATTATGCAGAAATATTATCTGCTATAAAAGAAGCTTTTACTATAGGTGTATTTCATGCGGAGGCAGTTCACACATGGTTTGTGCTTCCTGTTTGTATAATATATTTTCTGCTCTTAAACTACCGTTATATAAAAGAAAGAAATTATAAGGGCATATGGGCCGATATCTTTAATTGGATTATCGCTTTTCTTGTTTTTAACAGTATTATTTACGGTCTGTATTATCAGGAATATTTCAGAAGCTTTATTGAAATGATCATTCCTCCGCTAAAAGGCTTCCAATTTTCAAGGACGGTCTTTTTCAATCCTTTTCTTTGGTACCTTGCTCTTTTTATTATTCTAAAAAAGCTCTACGACAATCATAAACAAAAAACTGCTCATGCCATTGTATTGATGAGCATTGCAGTTATTCTGCTCACCGGTTCCAAATATAATGATTTATATCATACCGCATTCAATTATGCGTACCGGATCATAAAGCAGCAGCCTTCCAATAGTCTGACTTACAAGGAATTTTATTCAGAAAACTTGTTTCGCAGTATTTTGTCCGATATCGATTATTCCGGTGAGAAATCTGTTGCATACGGTATGCATCCTGCAGTACTTGAATACAACGGTATTTTTACGTTAGACGGGTGCTTAAGTTACTATCCGCAGGAGTACAAAGAACAATTTCGGGAAATAATAGCTCCTGCTTTAGACAGGGTGGAAAGCTTCCGTATTTATTATGATGACTGGGGCGCAAGAGCTTATTTATTTGCCGGTGTGGATGAAAATGTTTATGAGCCTGTAAGAAATCTGGAAATATCGGATACTAATTTATATATCGATGCGGATGCCTTTAGAAAAATGGAAGGAAAATATATTTTTTCCCGCATTAAGATAACAAATGAGGACGAGCTGAAGCTTCATTTGCGCGGTACCTATACCGATACCGCTTCCCCATACACAATCTATCTATATGAAGCAAATTGAAAGGATTTATATTTAACATGAAAAATTATATAAAAATAGCGCGCCCGGACCATTGGATTAAAAATCTGTTTATCATACCCGGTATTATAGTGGCACTTCTTATATTTGGCAGGGATATTCATAATTTTTTTGCTATGCACTTTTTTCTCGGATTCATTGCGACCTGTCTTATTTCTTCCGCGAATTATGTGATCAATGAATGGCTGGATGCTGATTTCGACAAATATCATCCGGTAAAAAAGAACCGCCCTGTAGTAACAAGCAGCTTAAATTTTTCCTATGTTATGTTGGAATACGCTGTGCTTGTCTTGCTTGGATTAAGTTTTTCACTTTTTATTAATTCATATTTTGTACTTATAGAAATTTGGCTTCTAGTTATGGGGTTTTTATACAATGTAAAACCGTTTCGGACAAAAGATATTCCTTATGTGGACGTGCTTTCAGAATCAATAAACAATATTATCCGTCTCTTACTCGGCTGGTTTATTATTACAGATCATTATTTTCCGCCTATAAGCATTCTTATCGGTTACTGGATGTGCGGTGCTTTTCTTATGTCAGTAAAAAGATATGCGGAATATAAAATGATCAATAACCCTGAAACAGCAGGCTTATACCGAAAATCATTCCGATATTATACGGAAAAATCTCTTTTATGTTCCTCCCTTTTTTACAGCATGTGCGCTACCGTCTTTACCTCTATCTTTATTATTGAATACCGGATAGAATATGTGCTGGCACTTCCTATGCTTATCGGCTTATTTGTACTTTATTTTCACCTTTCGTTCAAGGAAGATTCGGTTGTCCAAAAGCCGGAAAAGTTATACAAGGAAAAATCCTTATTGTTTTATCTCCTTGCCTTTATTATTATGTTGTTTATCTTGACCTTTATTGATATTCCGGTTATGGCTGAATATTTTAGAATCCATAAGTTATAGATCTGGCATAATATCAAGATGTATTGACACCAAAAATTATCTGGTCCCGAAAGAAAGGCGGTAATTAAAAGTATGAACAATAAAAATGCTGTTTTTATAAGTAAAAAATTAATGGAATATCATGCCGTCATTCTTGATGTGGACGGGACTCTATACAGCCAGCCTTCTTTACGTTTTTTTATGGCAATTGATTTAATTAAGCATTACATCTTTCATCCACTTCGCATCAAAGAGCTATTTATCATAAAGAAATACCGGTTTGTCAGGGAAAATTGGGAAAGCATTGCCTTGGAAGCTGTAAAAGTCCCTTTTTCCATAGAAGAAATGCAATATACATATGTGGCAGAACAGATGAATACCTCACCGGAACAGGTACGGGAACTTATTTTATATTGGCTGCATAAGCATCCACTTAAGCTGATTAGAAAATATAAGGATTCCAAGCTGATAGATTATATAAAATTATTACGGGAAAGCGGAACTATTATTGTCATTTACTCGGATTATCCGGCAGCAGAAAAGTTGGATGCTCTGGGCATTTCTCCGGATTACATTTTTTGCTCTTCCGATATGGAGATAAATTGTATGAAGCCTGATCCAAAAGCAATGTATGTCATATTGGAGGAGCTTCATGAAGTTCCGGGGAATGCTGTAATGATCGGAGACCGCTATTCGAAAGACGGCATCGCGGCAAAAAATGCAGGAATGGATTTTATTATTCTGGCAAAATTCATATTTCGGCGTACAAATCTATATCAGCAGTTATTTATCAAGTAGTTTATTTTCTGTAATACAAAAAATAATCCCCACGGCAGATAGCAGTTGATTATGCTTGTTGCGCGCAGGGATTATTTTTCATCTAGCTTATTCATCAGATATATTTCTTCAATTATAAATACAGATATTACACCTTAAAGCGGTATCCTACTCCCCAGATCGTCTCTATATACTGAGGCTTTGCCGTATCGTATTCGATTTTCTCACGAATCTTTTTGATATGGACCGTTACCGTAGCGATGTCGCCGATAGAATCCATATCCCATATTTCACGGAACAACTCTTCCTTTGTAAATACGTGGTTCGGATTCTCTGCAAGGAAAGTGAGCAAATCGAATTCCTTTGTCGTAAAGGTCTTCTCCTCATTGTCGATATAAACCCTTCTCGCTGTCTTATCAATACGGATTCCCCGAATTTCAACGATATCGTTTGTCTTTTGCATGGAACCGACAAGTCTGTCATATCTTGCCATATGTGCTTTTACTCTCGCTACCAGCTCACTGGGGCTGAAAGGCTTTGTCATATAGTCGTCTGCGCCGAGGCCAAGCCCTCTTATCTTATCGATATCATCTTTTTTGGCTGAAACCATAAGGATGGGTATGTTTTTTTCTTCCCTGATTTTCTTACATACCTCGAAACCGTCGATTCCGGGAAGCATCAGATCGAGAATAATCAAATCAAAGTCTCCATTCAAGGCCTTTTCCAGCCCCATATCTCCCGAATGTTCGATTTCTACTTCAAAATCACTCAGTTCTAAATAGTCTTTCTCTAAGTCAGCAATTGCTTCTTCATCTTCTACAATTAAAATTTTGCTCATATTCAATTACACCTTTCTATATATTTTATTCTTTCCCTCTTTGGTTTCGTGTTATTCCTTTACTTCACGGTACTTTCTGAATACAAAGTGCAGGCATGTGCCCTCGTTCTCCTTACTCGTTGCCCATATATATCCACCGTGGTCTTCCACGATTTTCTTTACAATTGATAAGCCGATTCCGCTTCCTCCCTTGGAAGAGTTTCTGGAAGCATCTGTACGGTAAAAACGCTCAAAAATGTTCGACAAGTCTTTGGCTGCAATACCTTTTCCGTTATCCTCTATCTCTACCCGGATAGAATCCACTTCATCCAGTATACGGATGTCGATGACTCCCTTTTCCTTATCCAGATACTTGACGCTATTGCCGATGATATTGCTGATTACCCGCTTTAGCTGTTCCGGATCCGCAATGATTATCGTATCCGGGGAAACTAAGTTGAAATAATTGAGTTCGATATTTTTCGATTCCAGATCCAGGCCCACCTCTTCGATACAATCCCCGAAGTAGTCCGCCACATTGATACGGTGGAAATGATAGGGCATCCGGTTGGAATCGATTCCCGAGTAGACGGTCAGCTCATTGATCAGCCGGTCCATATCGTTTGCCTTATTATAAATGGTCTTAATATACTTATCCATTTTCTCAGGGGTATCCGCAACGCCATCCATGATACCTTCCACATAGCCCTTTATCGCAGTGATGGGAGTCTTTAAATCATGGGAAATATTGCTGATCAGCTCTCTGTTCTGCTTCTCGTGCTCGAATTTTTCATCCGTGGTCTCCTTCAGACGCAGGCGCATGTCTTCATAATTTTTATACAGTTCCCCTATTTCGCCTTTGTTATCCGTATTCAGCATGTATTCCAGGTTGCCGCGGGCAATGCTCTTCATTGCCATATTCAATTCGTTTATCGGCAGGAATACACCCATGTGAATCCAGCGGGTGAGCATCACGCTGGTAAACAGCAATATTAATATAATAGCGATAAACATGTCTATTAAAAGCTGCTTCGATATCAGTGTGTGTATCTTGGTAATAATGAAAAAACTTCCCTCCGTACCGTCAGAAAAAGTGAAATCCAACTGCTTTACCAGCTTTTCCATGCTGTTATAATAATAACCCGCATCATGGCTTTCATTCGCGTATCCGTATGCAGGGAGAATATTGAATATCTTATCCGCAGCTACGGTATTTCCTGCATAATATAGCTGATCTCCTTTACGAACGAGAATATAGGAGGCTTTGTCCTCTATTCCTTTATTTATATCGTTGAGATAAGCAGTATCTTCCAGTTTCGCCTCATCCGTGGCTATCTGCTTCTTCACTTCTTTAAAAACCTTCTCGGAAATCAGTTCGAAGGTCTGCGCAGGGTCTGACATCATCGTATAGTCGACGTTCACCATTCCGAATTCCCGCTGTGCATTCATCAAATATCCTCCGATACTTATGAATGCCAAGGCCGTCAGCATCAGAGGCAGAAATACAATTGTAAGAAACGTAACTAACAATCTCGTCTTAAACTTCATAGTTATTTCCCCTGCACTTTATTTATTATTACGATTATAGCACATGATAGCCCTTTATATTATAAAAAGAACAGTAGAAACTTATTAAATCTTTGTAAAATAATTCACTATTTATTATTTTTAAGTGTTATAATGTTAGTATTATAATATTTATCAAATAGTCTTGACACAACAAATTTCTTTGTTATAATAAAAGTAGTAATCATTACTAATTTTGAAGGAGCAGTAAATGGCAGTTAAATACAGCAGACAGCGGGAGGTCATTAAAGACTTCCTTTGCACGAGAAAAGATCACCCCACTGCGGACATGGTATATATGAATGTCCGGCAGCAATATCCTAATATAAGTCTGGGTACCGTATACCGCAATCTGACGCTTCTCACCGAACGGGGAGAAATACAGAAGATCAGCGTGGGCGACGGCGTGGATCACTTTGATGCGGACACCTCTCCCCATAATCACTTTATCTGCATGGGATGCGGAAGCGTTATCGACCTGGAGATGGAGAGCATCGAACATATTTCCGAGTCTGCACGCCGGAACTTCAATGGGCGTATCGATGGCCATGTTACTTATTTTTATGGCTTATGCGGGGACTGCTGCAAGTCGAATCTTTCATAATCCTCATGGATGATTAGTTAAGTTACTCTATGGCAGTTATTATAAGCAAGAAAAATTGAAAAGCATGAAAATGAAAAGGAGAATACGATTATGAAATTTGTATGTCAAGTATGTGGTTATGTTCATGAAGGAGATGCAGCACCGGAAAACTGTCCTATCTGTAATGCACCGGCTTCCAAATTTACTCAGCAGAGCGACACTATGACATGGGCTGCTGAACACGTAGTAGGCGTTGCTCAGGGCGTTAGCGAAGATATTTTAATGGACTTAAGAGACAACTTCAAGGGAGAATGCTCCGAAGTCGGCATGTATCTGGCTATGTCAAGAGTTGCACATAGAGAAGGTTATCCTGAAATCGGTTTATATTGGGAAAAAGCAGCTTGGGAAGAAGCAGAGCACGCTGCAAAATTCGCTGAATTATTGGGCGAAGTAGTAACGGATTCCACAAAGAAGAACCTCGAGATGAGAGTAGAAGCTGAAAACGGAGCAACCGCAGGCAAGTTCGACCTTGCAAAGCGCGCAAAGGCTGCCAACCTCGATGCAATTCATGACACGGTTCATGAGATGGCGAGAGACGAGGCTAGACACGGCAAAGCATTTGAGGGACTTCTGAAGAGATACTTTGGCTAAATTAAGTAAGCTATATAGAAATAGAATAAGACTTTTAGAGGAATGAGTACAAATGTGCTCGTTCCTTTTTTTGTTTTAAATATGAGTTTTTAGTTAGATATCATATGAAAGGATCTACGCTATAAAACTGATGCTATTTTATCTGAAAATATGGTAAAATGAAAAAGATTACCCTGAAAATATACATATATCATACGAGGAATGATTGGAATATGAATAATAAAAATGTAAAACAGCTATTATTTTCTTTAGGAGCGGATTTGTGCGGAATCGCAAGTATAGATAGATTTAATGATGCACCCAGAGGCTATCATCCATTAGATGTACTATCCTCTTGTAAATCCGTTATTTCTTTTGCGTGTCGATTTCCAGCAGGTACTTTGGCTTGCAAAACAGCTGTTCCATATACACGAGTACGGAATTCTATTACTCCTAAAATGGATTCGATTGCACTTGATTTTTGTATTGAAATGGAGAAAAATGGATTTTTGGCGGTACCTATTCCTACAAATGAAAGTGAATGGGATGAAAACACCGGAAGATGGCGTTCCATCGTTTCACAAAAGCACGCAGCCCAGGCGGCTGGGCTTGGAACAATCGGAAGGCATTCTCTGTTAATTACTCCTGAGTTCGGAAGTATGGTTTGGCTGGGAACCGTATTAACAGAAGCCGAGCTTGTACCGGATAATATGAAAGAACGCCTTTGCAATGATTGCAGCCTATGTGTTGAAGTTTGTCCCTCAAATGCACTAAAGAACCTTGACTTGGAGCAACAAACTTGTTGGGATTATGCATTTGGTGATGATGAAACTAAAAAAAATTGGATTATTTCGTGCCATAAATGCAGAGATATATGTCCCTATAATCTTGGAACTGAAAACAAAAAATTAAAACGCTAAACATTTTAATCCTGCTGTGATTTTCCTCTCTTTGAAAACTTTATATCCAAGGCGTTCATATAATGATATATTTCTTTTGCTTCTGGTACAGGTAAACAATTCGTATCTTTTTCACAATAAGCTCTGACGGAATGCATAATTACATTGATTTCGTCTATTCTTTCAAGCAGGATAGCCAATTTGCAGGAATTCCATAAATTTGTTCACATCCGTTATGAAACTCCCATGATTCCTGATCAGATTTTATTTAAAAGATAAAAAGAGAATATAGGCAAATTGACAAGATAAGTATAATATTCTACACTGATAAATAATTGTTGGTTTGTGCCAGGCAAATAAGGCATAAAACATTTCTTTCGGAGGAGGGGGAGTACAAAATGGATAGAATAAAATTAGTTTCTCCTGCAGCGGAACATAAAGGCGCAGCCGAAAGCTACAAAAAAGAGTTTTTTGATTGCGGTGAAGCCGTAATTAACGGCAGTGCGTTATTAGACCAGATGGAATATGACGAATGGTTAGAGAACACGAAGCGCAACAGCAATCCTAAGACCGCCAGAGCCGATTGGGTGGCCGCAAGCACCTTCTTTGCCATACGGGAAAGTGATAGCCGGATTATCGGCATGATTGATATAAGGCACAATCTTGACAACGAATTTCTTGCTCAATACGGCGGGCATATCGGATATTCAGTCAGGCCGGGTGAACGAAGAAAAGGATATGCTGCGAAGATGCTGCAACAAGCCTTGGATTACGCAAGATGCCTTGGTTTATCCAGTGTTATGCTGGGGTGCTATTCTGACAATCTTGCATCAAAAAAGACGATTGAAACATACGATGGCCGGTTAACAGAAGTAAAGCCATACCTTGACGGCAGAATGATGAATGTTTATTGGATTGACCTTACCATTATATACTCTTCTTCATTCTCATCAACAATTTGAAAGCCAACCTTTTTATACAGATTCCATGCATAATTTGCTTTCTGTACCGCCAATGATACTTTTGTGTGTCCTGCTTGCTTCAAACGCTTTAACATTTCCTGCATCAGTTCGGTGCCAATTCCGTGTCCGCGAAAATCTTTATAAAGCGATATGGCAAACTCAGGAGTAACTTCATCAACCTTACCATACCCGTTAATATTTCTTACCCATACGGCGCCAACTACCTTATTATCCACTTCCGCACATAAACAAAAATCACCTGTTTCCTCGCCAAAATGCTCAATATATATTTGAAGTTCCGGCTTATAAATAATTGATTTTGGCGCTAAATCCGTTTCGTCCGGCTGGAAAATTGCTTCATATAAAAAATCTTCAAGCAGGTGATGTTCTTCCTCTCTAAGCTCTCTGATCGTATAATTCATGATATCCCTCTACTTTCATTTGGTTATGCAATCGGAGTTCAAAGACCCTTTAACAAATAGAATCAGTAATGAAATTCCTTCAATCATCTAACCGCTGACATATACCGATTATACAAATCAGAAATCCTGTCCATACATTCGATATATAAATTTTTTATTTTGATATTCATAGAAATCCTTAAATACGCTTCTTCTTCCAGCAATTCCCGGAATGGTTTTACCCTGGAATCATAATACATAAAATCGATTTTAGATAAAATATCAATATAGCATTCTAATACATTTGAGTATTGTCCTTCACATTCCCGAAGTTCACATTTATATTGAATATATGCTAAAAAGTTCTTTACATCATTTGCAAAAAATCTTCCGTTATCCTTTACTTGATCTTTTCCATAATAATGCCCAAAAGGAGTTTGCCATTCATGTCCGTATTCCTTATCATGTATTAAAGTAACCTTATAATATTGCTTTAAGTCTTCAAATCCGATTCCTAATGGCTTTAATGCCTGAGATATATGTGATACAAACAAATAATCATCATTTGCTAAATGATTAAATATTACCTCATTTATTTTAACATTTTCGATTGAAGTTTTAGATAGCCAATGGATATAATTATTATCTACAACACCAACAATTAAAACATTTCCCAGCGAATCAAAATATAGTTCAATCCATTTTTCTCTTTTACTTAGGTCATAATTGGGAATTGTTTTTGTTATCGTATTTGTCTGATTATACTGTTCAATTTCTTCTGCCTTCATATCTTTCCTCCCCAATATTATAAGTCCTTTTTCTGCTTAGATTTTTATCTTTATCCATCCATAAAAATTTTGTAATATATTAATATTATTTTGGAATTACCGTATTGCATCTTCCTAATTTTTGCATGGCATCCTGCGTTCTTGTTTGGAATGCTTGATAAGTATACTTTAAAACTACTTTTACTCTATTCACAAATATGCTAAAGTAAAATTGTAGCATATACATAAATTAGAAGTACAGGGGGAAAGCATGCAAATTAAAAACATAGAAAAATTTATCGATAAGCGGAAGGTATGCTTTATCTGTTCCATAGATAGCGGCTGCTTTCCAAACATAAAAGCAATGCTAATGCCAAGAAAAAGAAACGGTTTGAAAGAATTTTATTTTTCAACAAATACTTCTTCTATGCGTGTCGAACAGTATAAAAGCAATCCCAATGCGTGTATCTATTTCTATCACAAGGGACTGATAAAGTACACCGGCGTTATGCTGATCGGGAAAATGGAAATCTTAACGGATCAACAATCCAAAAACATGCTTTGGAAAAGGGGCGATACCATTTTTTATAAAAAAGGCGTGACGGACCCTGATTATTGTGTCTTAAAATTTACCGCTCAAAGCGGCAGATATTATTGTGATTTAAAAACTGAAAGCTTTGAATTGTAGATGTAGAAATTGAAATCTACATTGGCAGCCGGTTTCAAGTCTTCCTATTTATGAAAAGGTTAACGCTCTTCTCAAATTTGTAATGCGCTCGGTGCAATCCGCTTCTCTCGTTTCCCTTTTCCTCCAGTCATCGGAAAGGGGAAAATATACATTATCATTTACAGAACTTCCCATATCCCATTTCCCGTTCTTATTCTTATTAGCTTCCAGCCAATCCAAGACAAATTGCAGTTTTACTTTGCTTGTTTTATATTTTGCGAGCAGCTCCGCAGCCGCAAGGTAATGACTGGCCGCCTTGCTTTCGAATTCTTGTGGTGGTATAATGATTTCTCTATCATATATATATAGTAAATTCCTTTTTCCCCATTCAGGATATATTCGATAAGAGCTCTCTCCGTATTTTCATCCAGACAGTATGAGGTTTGTAAATATATTCCAGTCGTGCAGCTTTTCTCTTCTGTCAGGAATTTCATTCTTGCCTGTCAGGCAATCATTCATATAGGAAACTGCTTTTCTTATACATTCATCCTCTATTGTATAGCCCAGATACATCAATCGCCGTAGTGCCTGCTCGGTGGTTATCTGTGAATGATAGAACTGAGAAAGACTGTGAAACCATCCCCACTTCCCATCTTCCTCCTGCAATGAAATTATTTGCTTCGCCCATTTCGGATCCTTATGCAAGTCCAGCTCCTCCCGGCTTAAAATCTGTATTACTATTTTCCCTTTTTCACTATGACGACTTTTCCTCTGTTTCCCCAACAAATAAGTAAAATCTCCCGCACAAATATAAGTTGATTTATCAAATAGCGTTTTATCTACGTACCGGAAATCTATTTGCTATAGCTATAAATTCCTTTTCTACATCCGCAAAATTTCTAAGCTCCAAATCAGGTACAGCATATAAGCGAGGCGCTTCTATCTCCTCTCCCCCTGCTATCAGCTCGGAAAGCTCACTTTCGAGCATTTGATCGTCGATTTCCTTTACCTGCCTTTTCTCTTCTTCACTCAAATCTCCCAGTTCAAATTTTTCAAAAATCACATTCATGATTCCCTCTTCAATTTCCAAGTAATTCGTCAAATACTTTTTTACCGGACGGATAATATCCGAGATATACGCTTCACTGGCATCATGAAGCAGGCATGCCAGGATTACACGCTTCGACCATCCCCTCGCCTCTGCCTCCTTCGCACAATTGATGGAATGCTGACCTACGGAATAGAAATATTTCAAATGTCCGCCTCCCCTGCAAAGCAGGCTGAGTGCGTGCCCTATATCCTCGATGAGAATATCCTTTTCTTCTATTTCGATAGGATTGAACTGCAATCCGCTGTATGTGCTCATTTTATCTCTCATAAAAACTCCTCCTGGACATTTCGTGCTATCATCTTCCTATCATTGCGACTTCGTACAAAAATATTTTATCATACTTCTTTCCTCTTGTTTCAAATTTTATTCTATAGAGTTGCCTTCAATTTTATTCCTCAATTTTGTCTTCTAATTTTATTTCTTACTTTTATTTTTCTTTTGTTTCTTACCTTTACCTCTTGTTTTACTTCTTGTTTTTATCTCTTACTTTTGTCTCTTGCTTTTGTCCCTTGCTTTTGTCCCTTGCTTTTGTCCCTTGCTTTTATTTTCCACTTTTGCCCCTAATTCCTCATAACACACCTGCAGCTAATCCAAAAAACTAGTGATAGATTATTGACAAATTCCTATCATATGTTATATTAATGATAGTAAATTAAAAATATTCTATCACGATAGATTCCATTAAGAAAGAAGGTATTTAATTATCAATGGATATCAATCATGTAGAATATTATTTAAATGATGTTAAGAAATCAATCCGTTCCGGTCGCTACCGGATAGCCTTGAATAACCGGCGGCAGAAAAACAGGCGCTTATTTAGCGAGTATGTCATCGATGAAGCCAAAAGCAAAGAAATCCTGCTCAGTCTCACTGCATATGATTTTTCTGAAGCAGTGAGAAACGAACACTCCGGGTTTGAACATGAATGGCTGTATATTTTCGGTAAGAATGTGAAGCTGTTGCTGCGCTTTGGGTGTCTCGAAGAAGATGTTCCTTTATACATAAAGCTCAATAAATTGGAGAATCAATTCATTATTGTTATATCCTTTCATAGGCAAGACTATCCTTTAGATTATGCTTTTCGATAATCAATTGATAAATATTATTAATTTGAGAAGAGAATGGAGGAATCTCATATGGCAGATGTAAAACGAATGGACTTTTGCATGAAATGCAGAAAAGATACCGAATACATTTTGAAAAAAGTTATGCAAAAAAGAACGGCGAAAGATAAAGAATATGAATACGAAACGCTGGCCGCATATTGTTCCCAGTGCGGAGAAGAAATGAGCGTTCCCGGACTGCTAGACTACGATTTGAAGGTATTCGACGAACAATACCGCAGGCAGGAGGATCTTATTTTCATAGATGACATTAAAAAACTAATGGAACTTTACCATTTGGGAAAAGCTCCTCTGTCATTAGCCTTAGGCTTCGGTGAAATTACCGTGACTCGCTATTTGGAAGGTCAGATGCCATCTAAGGCTTATTCCGATATTATGAAGGAGGCATTGTCCTCTCCCGGATATATGGAAGAACTGCTGACTGCAAATGCTGAAAAATTGGGCAATTCCGCCTATAAGAAATCAATGAAATCCGTTTCCGACCTCAAAGCCTTGTTCGATATTTCAGATGAAATGCGCATGACTATCGCTCATATTTTTAATGAAGTTCAGGAAATTACACCCCTGGCCTTACAGAAAATGCTTTATTTCATTCAGGGAATCCATCTGGCGCTGTTCGATAGGGAACTCTTCAAAGAGGATTGCCGCGCCTGGATACACGGACCTGCTTATGGGGAAATATACAATCTTTTTAAGGATTTCAAATATAATCCTATCGAAGATAACCGTTTCTCACTATTTACAGTGAGAAACAAAGCACTTGACCCGGATGAGGTGAAAGTAATCGGCCTTGTGGCAGGCAGCTTCGGAATTTACAGCGGAAAAGTCTTAGAATCGGTCACTCATAAAGAAAAGCCCTGGCTGGATGCCAGAGCCGGGCTGAACGAAGCTGAGCCTTCCAGCAGAATCATTCCGAAGGCGGATATGAAATCCTATTTTAAAGATATTGCAATGCACTATGAAATAGCCACAGCAGAAGGCTTAAATAAATATATCAGAGACAAAGCAGAATTCACGGGGGTAAAATAAATAATGAATATAGAATTGTTTTGGGAAGAGGTATTAAAGCAAAATGCCGGAAAAATCAGAAAATACTTTACGGCAGATGCGTACATCAACTGGCATTGCACCAATGAGCATTTTAACGTAGAGGAATACATTAAGGCAAACTGTGAATATCCCGGAAAATGGGGCGGTGTCATCGAACGGACCGAGGAGCTTGGCAATCTGATAATTACCGCAGTAAATGTCTATACGACCGATAAAAGCTTATCCTTTCATGTGGTATCTTTTTTCAGGATTGAAAACGGTAAAATAGCATCTCTCGACGAATATTGGGGCGACGATGGTTCTGCTCCGCAGTGGCGCTTAGATAAGCATATCGGACTCCCTATTAAGAAGACAGCCCTCATTTTACCTTTATAAAATAAAAGCAGACTTTTTTGCTTGCCATATGTTATAATCGGTGTAAGATAAGAACTAAACCTATAAGTAAAGGAGACCATATGGAAAAAATAGCCAGTTTCACCATTGATCACTTAAAATTACAGCCCGGTGTATATGTATCACGTAAGGATACCGTAGGGGATAATACGATCACCACTTTCGACTTAAGAATGACCGCTCCTAATGAAGAACCGGTTATGAACACTGCGGAGATGCACACCATCGAGCATCTGGCCGCTACTTTTCTGCGCAATCATACGGATTATAAGGATAAGACTATTTACTTCGGGCCCATGGGATGCCGCACCGGATTCTATCTCCTCTTAGCCGGAGACTATGCTTCCAAGGATATCGTCCCCCTTGTAACGGAGATGTACGAGTTCGTCCGCGATTTCGAAGGAGACGTACCGGGTGCCAGCGCAAAGGACTGCGGAAATTACTTGGACATGAACCTCAATATGGCAAAGTACCTTGCGAGAAAATATCTCGACAACGTTCTCTGCGATATCGATGACAGCCGCTTGATCTATCCACAGTAAGCCGGTTGTGAATTCAAATACGAAAGGATAACTTTTTAGATAATGAATAAAATCGGAATTATAGGTGCCATGGAACTGGAAGTGGAAACCTTAAAAGAAAAAATGACGGTAACCAATATCGTCCGAAAAGCATCCATGGACTTCTATGAAGGAAGTCTGAACGGTGTCGGGGTAGTGATTGTCCGCAGCGGTGTCGGTAAGGTAAATGCTGGTATCTGTGTTCAAATTCTGGCAGATTTGTTTCAGGTTACCCATATCATCAATACCGGCGTAGCAGGCTCCCTCAATGCAAAAATAGACATCGGGGACATTGTCATTTCCACCGATGCTATGTATCACGATGTCGACGCCACCATATTCGGTTATCAGCCCGGCGAGATTCCTCAGATGGGGCAGCGTGAATTTATAGCAGATCCAGTCTTAATCGAGCTGGCTAAGGATTCCTGCGAAAAAGTGAATCCCGATATTCACGTATTCCCCGGAAGGGTTGTCAGCGGTGACCAGTTCGTCAGTGACAAATCCTTAAAGGAACGGTTGGTAAATGTATTCGAAGGCTTCTGTACTGAAATGGAGGGAACTGCAATTGCTCAGGCCGCTACCTTAAACGGCCTTCCGTTCGTTATTATACGCGCTATCTCCGATAAGGCCGACGAAAGCGCCGAGATGGACTATCCTGCTTTCGAGCGAAAGGCTGCCGCCGACTGCGCTAAACTTGTAGCATATATGATTACGAACTTAGCAAGTACAACGAATAATTAACAATTATTATAACTTGCCGATGTGTGCGGCTTTTCCAATCTGCTATGAATTTCCCGGAAAGCAGCAAGCGAAAATCTTTGAGGGAGAGGATTGATTGTTATTATTAAAACAGAAAGGCTTCAACTCGTAGAATTCGATACAAAGTATGCCTTAGATTTGCTTGAGTTATGGAGTGATTTTGAAGTTATCAAATATACATACATGCCATTACTCAATTCAATTGATGAATGTAAGTGTAAGATAGAACTGTTTATAAATTATACAGATAAAAAGTTTCCCAATAATTTTATAATACTGTTGGATAATAAAGCTATTGGAATAATTGGTTCTCCAATCATAAATATGGAGAATGAAAGTTTTGGATTATATTATCAGCTTTCAAGAACATATTGGGGAAAAGGTTATATTGGCGAAGCGACTAAGGCATTTATACAATATCTAAAAGATGTTTTTCCTAATGCAATAATTAATGCTGATGCAGTATCTACAAATCCTGCAAGTATAGCTATTCTAAAAAAACTTGGGTTAAAACAGACGCATATAGAAAAGGAAGGGTTTACATTTAATAATCTCAAACTTGATTTAGTAAATTTTTCCAATGATGTATATGTTAAATAAGAATAAGTAAATGCATTTATAAAGGAGGGAAGCACATCCCTCCTCCTATTTTATATTTATACCAATGTTATTATCTAACAATGCTGGTAACACCAGCGCGGCCTCGATACTGTTAACGGATATCCCTCTATGGTTATCCCTGGATAAGTTATTAATTATTGATCGCTCTCAGAAACTATAAATTAAAGATTTACGATATTTCTATCCTCCCCATTCAAGAAGGCTTCTATATTCTTGTAAGTCTCTTCCACAACGCGATTTCTCGCTTCCGTGCTTGCCCATGCGAGATGGGGGGTAATGATCAGTTTATTGCTGTCCATGATTCCGCTTAGCGGATTCTCCTCCCGCATAGGCTCAGTGCTGGTTACATCCAATCCGGCACCGGCAATGATATCCTGCGTCAATGCCGTATAGAGGTCTGCATCACTTACTACAGGGCCCCTCGCTACATTGATGAGAATGGCCGTCTTCTTCATCTTCTTAAGCGCTTCTAAGTCAATCAGGTTCCTCGTCTTGTCGCTTAACGGACAGTGAAGCGAAAGGAAATCAGACTCACGAAGTAAATCATCGAAATCTACCCTCTCATAATCTTTGCAGGAGCTATTTCCTGATGCGGAATAGAAAATGACCTTACAGCCGAAGGCCTCCGCTATCTTCGCTACCTTTTTCCCGATATTGCCCATACCGATAATTCCCCATGTCTTTCCCTCTAATTCCGTAAAAGGGAGGTCGAAATTGGAAAAACCACTCTGCCTTGCATATTCTCCTGACTTTACATATTCGTCATAATGGCGCAGCTTCTCCAATACATAGAAGCAAAGGGCGAAGGTATGCTGTGCTACCGCTGCCGTAGAGTAATTCACTACATTGGCTACCTTGATTCCTCTCTGTTTGCAATAATCCAAATCTACATTATCATAGCCGGTGGCAAATTCACAGATCAGCTTTGCACTCTTCGCATCTTTCAGCGTGCCTTCATTTAAAGGGGATTTATTCGCAATGATAATTTCCGCATCTTCTATTCTGGCAGCTACCTCTCCCTGCAAGGTATTAGGGTATATCGTTACTTCACCCAGTTCATTCAAACAATCTACCGATACGTCCCTGCCTACTGTATTCCTCTCCAAAATTACGATTCTCATCTCAACAGCCGCTCCCTTCTTCAAAGCCTGCGGCTTTGGGCCGCTCTTTCTTAATAATAGCATATGCCGCTGCTGCTGTAATCACCAAAAGTACAATTAATATCAAAGCAGTGACCGCCATAGACAGATTCAAGTCGCCATAAGCAACCTGATAAGTACCGATCAGGCCGAATAAGATGAAGGCCCCTGCCGAAACCAGCTTAACGGTTCTCTCAGGTATTTTCTTACATAAGATGATACCGATGATGATACCGATTCCATCAGCTATGAGCATACCGGTGGTCGTCCCTGCCAGTATCTCTAACGGTGCCGTGGGAAACTTGGTAGCAATCGCTATCGTAGCAAGCTGTGTCTTATCTCCCATTTCCGCAATGAAGAAAGCAATTGCCACGGTTACCACCGCTCCATACTTTGTGGTTCGGTTCTCCTCTCCCTCCAGCTTGTCTCCCCGAATCGTCCAAAGTCCGAAAAAGATAAACGATAAAGAGGCAATAATCTGAATCCAAATCTGAATGGAATCAAAGCGGGTAATAAAGTTACCAACGGCAACTGCTAAGCCGTGATTCAAAATTGTGGCGATAAATACACCGAGCATTACTTTGCCGGCCTTGTATTTTGTAGCAAAAGCCATCGCCAGCAGCTGTGTTTTGTCTCCCATTTCGGCCAGTACTACTGCCGCAACAGCAAACAAAAAGGGCATCATTTGTGTGTCCATTTCATTCTCTCCTTACTATAATTGCTATAAATCATCCTCCTTTGTCCTTATAAAAATTGCAGGCCGCATGCTTTTTTCGAAAAGCCGTACATTATTTATAGGACAAAAAAAACTTTCAACATATTTCTCAATAAAAAGAAATATGTTAAAAGTCTCATTACCTGAAAAAGGTTGCAAAACCAGACCGATTACCCGGTCAGCATGTTGATTTCGCACTAGAACTACTCCCTTTCAACCCTAACACCATATCATAGCAGATAGAGTTTGTCAAGGTAGTCGTCCCGTACTATTCCTGATTTCCAGCTTTGGTTTAAAAACGATGGAACCACTATCCTTTGTTTCATTTTTTATCAAATCCATCAGGCACTCTGTTGCCTTTCTGGCCATCTCTATCCTGGGTTGTTTTATTGAAGTAAGCGGAACATCCAGGATATTATTTATAAAACAGTCATCGTAGCTCACAATAGATATTTCCTGCCCGATCTTTATATTATTTTCACGTGCGTATGTATATAGCCCGTATGTCATCATATCATTGTAGCTAAAGATTGCCGATACATTTTTTTCGAGAAAATAGGGCATTGCCAAAATACCTGACTGAATCGTAAAATCTCCCTGATACAGCAGTTCTTTCTCAAACGGTACCTGCCACTTTGCAAGTGCTCTTTTATACCCTTTAAGCCTGTCCCTTACACTGCATTGTCCCATAGGACCTAACAGACTCCCGATTCTTCTATGCCCAAGTTCAAGTAAATGTGAAGTTGCAACATATCCGCCTTCTTCATTATCAGAAATACATCTGAAAATGTTTGCTGTTTCAATATCATTATCAAGCATTACAAATGGAATCCCGCTTTTTTGGATGGTTTCCGATATCTTTCTCTCTTCTGCTTTCGTTGTATCCGACGAATGCAAAAGCATGATACCATCTACATTCTTTGCCAGGAAACCCTGTATGTATTCAAGCTCTCTTTTCCCGCTGTCCCCTGTATTTCCGAAGATTACGGTATAATCGTATTTCTTTACTTCTTCTTCCACTATTTTAGCGATTTCCGCCAAAAAAAGGTTGCTGATATCCGATAAAATAAGTCCTACGGTCCGGGTTTTTCCTTTTACCAGTCCCACTGCTACTTGATTCGGACTGTAATTCTGCCTCTTTGCCGTATCCATAATAAGCTTTCTTGATTCTTCCGAAATGCGATTAGGTTTTCCATTTAAAACAAGCGAAACGGATGTTATAGATAAATTGCATTCCTTGGCAATACTTTTAATTGTTGCTTTCATATTTTCAGCCCCATTTACATTTTTATATTTTAGAAAATTTTAAACTATTTCTGTATAATAGTCAATTAACGAATCATTAACAGTTGATTAAGCGGCTGTTAACGATTTATTGTAATCTGAGGTATTCTTCTTATAAATAGGGGCGGGGAAATTCCCGCCCCTATTATCGTTCTATTTTCCGGCACAATCGTACTTCTTATTTCTTGGGCAGGAAGTCTTCATAATTCTCTTGAAGAATAAGCTGATAAGGAATATCATACTCTTTTTCTACCGTCTCACCGTTAGCAAGAGAAATCGCAACATCAATAGCCTTTTCACCGATTGTCTTGGAGTCCTGAAGAATAGATGCTTTCATCTTTCCTTCACCTACAGAGATTACGGCTGCTTCAATACCATCAATTCCAATAACCGGAACATCCGTGATACCTGCTGCCTCTAACGCATCATATACGCCGAGAGCCATTTCGTCGTTATGTGACACTACTGCATCAATATCAGCTCCTAACTGAATCCAGTTTTCCATTAATTCCATAGCTTTATCACGATACCAATCAGCAGGTTGGCTATATAATACATTAATATCAGGATAGTTTTCAAGTACAGAATGAATACCGTCATTTCTTAAAACCGCTCCTGTAACACCGGTAGGTCCTTCCACAACAACAATATTCCCTTTTCCCCCGAGAAGATCCGCGATATACTGCATTTCCATTGTTCCTGCATTAAAGTCGTTGGAACCTACATACGTTTCCACAACATTCATGTCGGCGATCAAGCCTTTTGCTACAAATACGGGAATACCTGCATCCACACATATCTGCGCTGCCGTTACACATGCGTCGAAATCATAAGGGCTGATAATCACTGCGTCCACACCCTGAGCCACAAAAGATTCACACTGTGAAATCTGTTTATCAGCAGTACCTTCACCGTCATTAACGATCAATTCCACATTGTCAAACTGTTTTGCATATTCGATTGCCGCATTTGCACAAATCGCATTGGATTCATTGGATAAGTTGGCATCCGTCCAGCCTATTACTATTTTGTCTTTCTTTGCCGCTGTTTCATCGGACGGAGTTGCTGCTTCTTCTGCCGCCGGTTCTTCTTTGGTTTCTTCTGCCGATGCCGGTGTCTGTGATGCCGGCGCGGTATTTCCGCATCCGGTCAACATGGTGACCATCATTGCCGTACTTAAAATCACGCTCATAAGTTTCTTCTTCATCTTTTTCCTCCTTACTCAATACATTAATAGTTTCTCTGCTTAAACGGGTGCTGCCACCCCTTATCACATTCTCTTTTCTTATTTTTATTTCTTTTTCGCCCTATCAGACAATACTGCAATTAATATAATTGCTCCTTTTATGACCTTCTGGTAATAGGATGAAACATTAAGTAAATCCAGCCCATTTGTCATAACACCGATGATCAGCATACCTACTACAGATCCGAGGACGTTTCCGGAACCTCCTGACAGACTTGCTCCTCCTATAACAACCGCCGTAATGGCATCCAGTTCAAAGCCTTCTCCCGCTACCGGCTGACCGGTCTGGGTTCTGGCTGCCAGCACGATACCCGCAGTGGCACTCGTTATACCAGAAATAATATAACAGGTAAATTTAATTCTTGCCGCATTGACACCTGATACAATAGCTGCTTTTTCGTTTCCTCCTACTGCCAGAACATGGCGTCCGAATTGTGTAAAATTTAAAAAGAATACGCCCAGCAGTACAATCACTATAAAGATCAGAACGGGAATCGGTATAACACCGACGGATCCGGTACCAATTATCTTATAATCATCTCTAAAACCGGTAATCGGCCTTCCGTTCGTGTATACATAACAGAACCCTCTTGTGATAGTCATAGTGGCAAGCGTTGCAATAAATTCCGGGACCTGAAGTCTTGAGATAAAGAATCCGCTGAATGCCCCGCACATGATACCCACCAGTAAGCCGGCCAAAAGTGAGACTATTAACGGCGTTGTGGATTCACCCTTTACAAGACTGGTACTAATAACCCCCGCCAATGCCATAATCGCTCCTACCGATAAGTCAATTCCTCCTGTTGCGATAACAAAGGTCATGCCCACCGCCATAATACCGATTACTGATATCTGCCTTAAAATATTAATAACATTCGTGGATGTCAAAAACACCGGAGAAACGACCGACAGTATAATAATCAATATCACAAAGGCAATATACATGGCATATTTGGCTAACATGCCTTTTATATACATTGTTTTAGTTTTCATTTACGTTTCCTCCCACAGAACAAGTCATTAATATTTCCTGATTGCATTCTTCTCTTGCAAGCCTTCCGGTAATTTTACCCTCATGCATGACAATTACTCTATCACTCATACCGAGAAGCTCCGGCATCTCAGAGGATATCATAATGATCGATTTCCCCCGTTTCGCCAGTGTATCCATAATTTTGTATATTTCCGCTTTGGCACCTACATCAATTCCTCTGGTAGGCTCATCCATAATAAAAATATCCGGCTCGCCCATAAGCCACTTGGCAATAATGACCTTTTGCTGATTGCCTCCGCTTAAGTTATTCACAATTGTTTCTCTTGAAGTAGCTTTCACTTTAAGCTGTTTCATTAGATCATCTACTATCTTTTTCTCTTTTCCTATGTTCACGACCAGTCTGCCTATCAGCAGCATTTTCAAATATGCCATGGATATGTTTGTTTTAATAGTGCCTTTTAAATTCAAACCATACAGCTTTCTGTCCTCAGAAACAAAAGCAAGTCCGTTGGCGATAGCCGTGTAAGGATTTTTAATTTTTACCTCTTTACCCCTAATCCTTATACTTCCTTCGTCAGCTTTTCTCAGCCCGAAGATGGTTTCCATCACCTCTGTCCTTCCAGCTCCCATCAGCCCGGATACCCCAAGGATTTCCCCTTTTCTCAGTTCAAAACTGATGTCTTTAAACTGCCCGTATTTGGTTAATCCTCTTACTTCCATCATGATTTCTTCCGGATTATATTCTTCGCTTTTCTTTCCGTCTTTTGTATATAAGTTGGACAGTTCACGGCCTACCATCAACCGTATTACATCCTCTCTGCTTAATTCAGATGCTTTATTTGTAGCAATATGGCTGCCGTCTCTCATGACCGTTATCATATCGGCTATTTTAAAAATCTCATCCATTTTATGAGAAATATAGATAATAGCTTTATTCTGCTTTTTCAGCTTGTCTATCACCTCAAATAATTGAGCGACCTCCCTGTCCGTTATAGCGGACGTAGGCTCGTCCATGATGATGACCTCCGCATTGAATGCAATGGCCTTTACAATCGTAACCATCTGCATCTGAGCTACGCTCAGCGTTTTGACCTTAGCGCACGGATTAATATTTATCTCTAAGTCTTTAAAAAGTTCTTTTGTCTCGGAAATCATCGCTTTTCTGTCAATAATCCCGAGTATCAGCTTTTTTTCCTGACCGGAATAAATATTTTCCCATACCGTCATCTCTGGAATCAAATCCAGTTCCTGATGGATCATGGAAATACCTTTCTGCAGTACCTGCATCGGATTTTTGGGCTGGAAAGGCTCTCCCTCATACAATATCTCACCGCCATCTAACGGCACGATACCTGCAAGTATTTTCATAATGGTCGATTTTCCTGCCCCATTTTCTCCGATCAGAGCATGTACTTCACCCCTCTTCAGGCATAAAGATACATCATTTACTGCCACCACCCCGGGGAAAACTTTTCTGCAGTTTTTCATTTCTACAATATATTCAGCATGCTTTTCCATTTTATACCCCATGCCCGCTTTGGCAGGCTCTAAATCAATAGTTGAAAGCGTTTTTCTTTCAACCTTATAAACACGCCGCGCTGCGGCACAAACAATTCCTACCTCTTTCAAAGCCAGAACCCCCGCACAGAAATAATATTTTCTGCATTCTGGCTCTACTCATTGTTCGGATGTATTACTACTTTAATAGAATCTCTATTATTTACATTTTCATCCAAGGCTTCGTAGAACTGATCCAAGGTATATTCATGCGTTACAAGCAAATCACCGTTTACGCGTCCGTCGTTCAGAGCTTCTACCGCTCTGCCGAAGTTATGTGACTGGCAGAAGCTTGTAGTATATGTAAGTTCATTATTAAACATTAACCTTGGATCAAGGCTGACTTGCTCATCACTGTGAACCACCGCATACTGCACAAGACGTCCTCCTTTTTTAAGAAGTGTCATACTATGCCGGATTACATCTACACTCCCTGTTGCATCTACGATCAGGTCTACTCCGAGAGGATATTTTTCTTTTAATTTGTCCGTATGCACTGAATAATCTTTTCTATCCATCAAGATAGTATTCTGAATCCCCATTTTCCGTGCCATATCCAACTTGCTCTGTGTGGAAGCTATCATAATTACTTCACTTGCATTTGAATGATTCAGAAGCTGTGCAAGAATGAGTCCCATAGGACCTGCACCTATTACTGCAACTACATCTCCGTATTTCACTTCGCATCTATCTACTGCATGCAGACAGCAGGCTACAGGTTCACCGAGCGCTGCCGCGTTAAATGACAGAGAATCCGGAATAGGAAACACCTTTTCTTTCTTTACACGCACAAATTCTGCAAATCCTCCGTCAATATTGTGTCCCAAAGAACCAAAGGTGGGGCAATAATTGGATTCTTCTTTTCTGCAGTAGTAGCAGTCACCGCAATATTCCGTATTATCCGCACATACCCTGTCTCCTTTTTGGAACTTGGTAACATTCTTTCCGATTTCTTCTATATAACCGGAAAACTCATGTCCCGGTGTTACCGGGTAAACCGCTAAGTCAGTCCCTACATTCTCCCTGTCATGGTCATGTTCCACCCCTTTACAAATACTCGCAGACATAACTTTAATAATAACATCATCATCTCCGCATACCGGATATGGAACTTCTCTTATACCGGAAAATTTACGCCCTGGCTTATCATACACTAACGCTTTCATCTTTTTTCCTCCTTAAACTGTTTTAAATGATAAATCGCTTTATCTTTTTCTAAAATGACTTGTTTACATTTTTTGTAAAATGATGTATAATCTACTTTGTAAAAGATAAAACGTTTTATCAAGTGAATTATATCATCCCCCTATATCCTTGTCAACAACTATTGTTGAAACATTTAACAATATTTGTTCCCCTATCACCGATAGGAAAAAAAAGCCCTCAGCAAAGAAAGGAGTTATAAAATGAGCAAAAAAATGAAAGTAGCAATTATGGAAGGAATCGGAAAAATGGGATTTACAGAAAGAGAGATTCCTGTTCCCAAAGATGATGAGGTATTAGTCAAACTGGAATATGTAGGAATATGCGGTTCCGATCTGCACTATTATGAAGCAGGGCGTATCGGCTCCTGCATTGTAAATCCTCCTTTTGTCCTTGGGCATGAACCGGCAGGAACCGTAGTGGAAGCCGGAAAAAATGTCACTCATCTAAAACCCGGAGACCGTGTGGCATTAGAACCGGGAAAAACCTGCGGTCATTGTGAATTCTGCAAGCAGGGTAAATACAATCTCTGTCCTGACGTTATCTTTTTTGCAACTCCTCCGGTGGACGGAGTATTTCAGGAATACGTAGCGCATGAAGCCGGACTGTGTTTTAAACTCCCCGAAAATGTAGATACAATGGAAGGTGCTTTAATAGAACCACTTGCCGTAGGTTTCCACGCAGCAATCGAAAGCGGCATCCGTATCGGACAGACAGCTGTCATTACCGGAGCCGGATGTATCGGTCTGGTAACCCTTCTTGCCTTAAAAGCAATGGGTATCACAAATATCATCGTAGTAGATATTATGGAAAAAAGATTGGATAAAGCCCTTGAACTGGGAGCCACTGCCGTAATCAACGGCAAGACACAAGATACTGCCCTGGAAATAAGAAAACTTACAGACGGAAAGGGATGTGATGTTTCTTTTGAAACAGCAGGCACGGATATTACCACCAAACAACTGATTCATGCCTCAAAGAAGGGCGGGACAATCGTTTTAGTCGGATACAGCGCAGATGGGACTCTTACTATGCCAAGCGGTCTGGCGCTGGATAAAGAATTGACATTTAAAACGATTTTCCGTTACCGCCATATTTATCCGATTGCTATCGATGCGGTTGCTGGCGGCAGTATTAATTTAAAAGGAATCGTTACTAATGTCTTTGACTTTGACGATATCCAGAATGCAATGGATGCGAGCGTAGCGGACAAAGCAAATATCGTAAAATCTGTCATTAAAATCTGTTGATGTATATCTACCATATCAACGGGAACCGGAAAATAATAATATAAAAAAGGGCAGCCTGCTTTAGCGCCCCTCCAATAAGGATGTTTACGAAAATCAGAATTGTTTTGCATGACAGCCAAACGATAGCCGATGAATTGTAAATAAACTTATTGGAGGGTTTGCTATATGGCAAAGTTTGAATTTGAGTACACTGAAATTGATGGGCTGTTATATCCTAACATTAAAATTGACAGTAAACCAGAGCTTGACAGCTTAGGCAAATACGGTCGACTCCGTCTAAATTATCTGCATGGACAAAAGCTCGGAATGTACCGTGAACTGCTTTTGACTGGTAAACTGGCAGAACATTGCATGATCATTGAAAAGTCCGCTTTTGAAATGGCAGAACGTATCCGTGCCGATTATCTGAAAGCACACCCCATGCCGGAGGATGGTACAATGGAACGCATTCAATTATCTGAGATTGCACAAGAAATTGCAGATGAATGCGTATTTTATGACTTGATTTCCAGATAAACTGAAGTGCCTTGCCGTTTTTCGGCAGGGCACTTTCACACCATTCATTGAATTCTGATATCTCGTTTGCTATAATTATGGCAATAGGCTTAGGGGGTGGTGTGGTACATGGAGAATTCAATTATCTCAGAATATTACAAAACGATCTTTGATAAAATGAAAACAGACAAATTGCTTGGTGAAAACGGAGAAACTCTGCTCCTGTCAAAGGACGATTTCTGTCGATACTGCAACCAGATTATTCGAGAGAGGGAATTGGAAACATTGCGGTCAGAAGTCATGGTCTTGGAGAACCTTGCCAACCACTATCAGGAACGGTTTAATATTATCGGTTCCGTACATAAAGCATTTTTTGAAGAAACACCGCATGGAAAGAAATATAAATATCTGCATATTGAGCAAATGCTTCTGACTTTTCATTACATGCCAGTACGATTTATGGATTGGCTTTTAGATCAGTATTGCTATATGCAGTTTTCAAAGGTGCTCCCGAACTACATTGAATATCTTCAAAAAATAGGGTTGGATACCTGCTTTGACAGCTTTTCTCATGAGTTATGCTGGAGATTTTATCCCAAGTAATTTTCCATATTGAAAGGGGTGCACAGGCTGAAATTTTAACCTGTGCACCCTTTTGTGTTAATACCTTATTTTGTTTTTCTCACGCCGTTTTTATCGACTTCATAGCCATCAATCTTCGTGCTTCTGGCAAGAGAGCCGTCGGAGTAAAAGTAGTACCATTTTCCGTCAATCTCCAGCCACTTGCCGGATACCATCAGACCGTCCTTGGTAAAGTAATAGGTTTTATTGCTGCCATTCGCACCAAGATCCCACCAGCCGACCAGCATGGTCTTGCCTGAATAATAGCGCCAATTATCGCCGTCCTTTACCCAGCCGGTTTTCAGGGTGCCGTCGGTATCAAAGAAATACTTCACACCGTCAATGGTCTGTGTGCCGGTTAGAGCTTTGCCATCCTTGTAGTACAGGTACTGTCCGGCATCGTTTTGCGCCCAGCCCTGCGCTGTGGCAGGGTTGATGGTCAGCTTGATATAACGGCCTAACATGGAGGAAACCTCGGCGCGGGTGGCATTTCCCTTTGGATTGAACTTATTGTCACTGCCGCCCATCATAATTCCTGCCTGCTGCATGGCTTTTACAGCGTCTTTGTACGCACTACCGATGCTGGATGCGTCTGCGTAGACGCTCGCTTCACGGGTGATTGGCAGCGTATAGCCAGTTGCCTTTGCATAGTTTGTAATGATCACTGCAATTTCCTCACGGGTAATCGCCCTGTCCGGAGCAAACTGGCTGTTTCCGATGCCCTGAATGATGCCCTTGCTGTACGCCCACTCAATATACGGACGATAGGCGCTGTCTGCTTTTACATCTGTGAAGCTGTTCTTTGTATAGGCTTTTGTATCCACTCCTGCTAGTCTACCAAGGGCTGTTACCAACATTCCCCGTGTCATAGCAGAATTTGGTGAAAATGCTGTTTCCGAACTTCCGGAAAGCAGTCCTCTGCCTACCACATAGTCAATGGATTCCTTTGCCCAATGGGTGCTGATATCTGTAAACTTTGCTGTCGGTGCAGTGTAGCCGATGCCGTACTGTGAAAAGTGTGTGGTTGTGAAAATAACACAGCCGCTGTTTGCATCATAGGCAGAGCCTGCAATGCGAGTAGCATTACCCTTTGCGTCTACATAGACCGCATATAGCCCACCGACTGCTTCATTCTTACCCAGCGTATATGGAATAGATACTGTTGCAATTCCACCTCCAAAGCTGGATACGCTCTTACCGCTGCCGTAGCCCACGGTAATGTCATACACAGGTCTTGTTCCAATTATCTTTTTCGCCGCATCGGAAAGGTTTGTTTTTGGTGCAATGGCGATGTTGATATTACCACTGCTCTGCTTCTGGATTTCAGCCAGCGCCTTTTTATCAAAGCTAACCTGTACAAGGGAGCCGTTGATTTCAAGGCTGCTGACTCCTGCGCTTACAAGGCTATCCAAGGAGCTGCGGGTAAGGGTTGCTGTCAAGGAAGCTGTGCCCTTTGGCATGGTAACGTTCAGTTCCACTGAAATTCCATTTGCAGTTTTGCCTTGGCTAGTTGCATCCGCCTGTGCTTTGGCAATCGCATCGGTTACCGCTTTATCCGGGATAGATGCACTTGCCGCACCATTCGTCCCTGCTGTTGCCGTGACAGGAGCCGTTGCTGTTACCGGCTGATTTGGCATCTTTTCCGGTGTTGTTGGGGTACTGCCGGAGCCGGAGCTTCCGCCGGAAGAAGAACCACCACCGGAGGAACCGCCACCGTTATCACTGCTGTTTTTGCTGTAATTTGCCGTAACGGTAACTGCCTTATCCGGCATGGTGAAGGTTGTTGTGCTTGCTGTGCTGTTTGCAAAGGTTACGCCATCGCTGCTGCTCCAACCGGTGAAAGTATAGCCACCTCGGCTGTCTGCCGTAATGGTCACGGTCTGCCCCTCGCTGTAGCTGCCGCCCCCGGTTCCGTTTGTCACAGTCACGGTATAGGTCGCATTGACCACGGTCAGCTTACCATTTGTATAGGTAACTGCATAGCTATCAGCATTGGCAAGGGTTCCGCCGCTGATTGTGATGTCATATTCGCCCACCGTATTGGTATCCGTCGCTGTGGTGGATATGGTCGGGCTGGTAAAGGTGTCACTGTCCACTAAACCAGTTACGGTATAAGTAAGCTCTGGCATTGCCGCACCCTTCACTACGTTCAGCTTGTCGTCCGCCTTGACGGTCAGAGTTTTCTTGCCAACAGTCAGGGATACCGATGCGGTCGCTTCATTGTAGGTACTGCCTGCCGCCTTGGTAGCGGTGATGGTCACGGTACCAGCCTTGTGAATCGTTGCTGTGGTACCGGCAATGCTGACGATAGTCGGGTCAGAGCTTTCAAAGGTCACCGCTCCGCCACCGCTTCCGCCTGTTGCAGAAAGGGTAAATGTTCCATCGCCATAGGTCTTTGTACCAACACTTCCTATATTAAGTGCCGCTTGATTCTGTTTATTGGTGTCAAAGCTAAGCTCTGTACTGGTAGCAGTGTTATAGTTTCCGCTACCGTTGTAAACAGCCTTGACCTTGTAGATCTGACTGGCAAGCCCAGTCCATGTGTAAGTTGCCTTGCCGCCTGTGATTGTGACAGCGGTCGCGCCTACAATATCTTCATCACTACCACTTGTGCTACTGACAAATTTCACAGCACCAGTAGGGTTTTCGCCATCGCCTGCACCAGTCACGGTTGCGGTCAGTGTTGCCTTACGGCTTCCCGCATCATCGGAAACAACTGCATTTACTGTCACAGCAGGAGTTGCCTTGCTTACGGTAATGGCAACCGTATGAGTGGTACCCGTAATGGCTTCATAGTTTGCAGTTGTATTGGCGTTCGGCGTAAAGGTAACCTCATAGCCGCTGTTTGAAACAGTCGGAACCGTATCGCCGTTTGTCCATGCAAAGGTTCCATACTGATTGCTGCCACCGCTTAAGGCACTTGCAGACAGCTTTTGTCCGTAAGTAATACTTGCTGCCGTAGGCCATGTAAGCGCTTCTGGCGTTGCCCGATTGACTGCAAGGTTAACCTTCTGTGTTAAGTCCACACCTGACCAGTCGTAGTTATCAATGTCATTTGGCGTAAACACCACATCATAGCCGCTGTTGGCAACAGTAGGAACGATGCTGCCATCCTTCCATGCCCATGTGCCGGTTTTAGAGCCACCGGTCAACCCAGAGTCGCTAAGGAGCTGCCCGTAGGTAATGCTTGCTGCCGTAGGCAATATGAACGCTTCCGGCGTTGCCCGATTGACTGCAAGGTTTACCTTCTGTGTTAAGTCCACACCTGACCAGTCATAGCTATCCGTATCATGCGGTGTAAATACCACATCATAACCGTTGTTGGCTACGGTGGGAACGATGTTTCCGTTCTTCCATGCCCATGTGCCCGTTTCGGAGCCACCGGTCAGTTTGGAGTCGCTGAGAGGCTGCCCGTAGGTAATGCCCGTAGCAGAAGGCCAAACAACATCGCTATTGCTAGCGGTAATTTTTTTGACGGTCAGATTAAAATTTTTGGTGGCGGAAATACCCACGTTATCTGTAGCCTTTATGGAAAAGGAATACGTTCCGGCTGGCGCAATGCTACCTTCAATGGTCAGTTCCCCTGTAGCGGCATTTATAGCCACACCTGCCGGAATGGTTCCCTCTAAGCTATAAGTAATCGCTCCGGAACCGCTGGCGGTGAAGGTACATGTTTCGTTAGATTTTTTCACGACAATCAAGCTGGTATTGGAATCCGTAAATCTAACGGTTCGGACGGCCGTTGCCGTTTTTGCAGCTGAGTTGCTCCAGCCCTTGCTATTGTACGCCTGCACCGCAAAATCGTATGAAGTTCCGTTTGCAAGGTCACTAAAGATGTGGGTGAGTCCGTTGCTTACCGCAGTCCAACTACTACCACCGTCTTTTGACACCCGATATCCTGTAATACCTGCTCCCCCCGTATCCAAGGGTGCCGTCCAGTTCAGGAGAACATTTCCATCCTCATCCGGTATGGCGGTAAAGCTTTGAGGTTTTTCGGGAACGGCAGCTATATCAAAATACCCTGAAACAGCTTCACCATCGCCGGAAAGATTGCGTGCATATACCTGAAACGCTTGCTGTTGACCCCAGCTTATCACATGAAAATTTGGGTCCTTTTCTGTAAAGGTATAGCTGTTATTGTTTCCGGCAGATACAAACACCCCCATTGAGCCAATACATACCATGTATTCTGTAATTGTGCTGTCTCCCGGAAAATCAGGAGCTACCCAGGTCAAAGTGATATGCTTCTTATCGTCATCATCTCTGAAGGTGGTGATAGCAAGGGTTTTCGGCCCACCGGGCTTGTGGCCGGGGATGGCCTCTATCGTTGCTTTAGCGCCTTTTTCATCCCCCGTAACTGCCCGTACTGCTAGTGCATAGCTGTGACCGTTCTCCATCTCTGTGAACGTGTATGTCAAATTGCTGCCGGCACTTATCCAGGAACCGCCGTTGTCGTCGGAAACTTCATATCCAGTGATTCCATCGGCATTGCTAGTAGGAATCGCCCATTGTAATGTAATTTCCTGATTGCCCACAGTTGTTTTAAGGCTTTGCGGCGCTGATGGCGCTAAACTAATCAAATGCGCAGGAAGCGTGCTGCTCTGTTCCCCACCCACATTTTTAAGGACAGGCAGCTTTTTGGTCTCAAAAACCCATGCAGAATCATTTGAAAACAAAGTACTGAAGTAATTATCAGCTTGGATAGCTGATGTGCCTATTGCGGCTCCATCTTTTCTACTACTGCCCTGTGGAGTTATCAACATACCTTCAAAGGCAACCTCACCCTGAACATTTCCTTGAGAAATAAATCCTGCCACACGCCCGATGTTTTCTGAACCACTTACACTAATATTCAGCGCTGCAAGGTCTTTAACAGCATAGGTATCGGTAATGCTGCCTGCGGCACCTCCCGCTTTACTAGTTGCATTAATCGCTCCAGTCGCAAAACAATTCGTTACAGTTGAAGAAGAATACATGGAAATTGTGCCCACCACCCCGCCGATCTGTTGATACCCTTGAACCGATCCGGTAGAATAACAATTTTTCACACTGCCTCGGGAGACATTGCCCACCACGCCTCCTTGAGACATGAAACCCCCTTGAAGGTCCACAGCGGCGTAACAATTACTTAGAGTCCCCATTTCCACACCGCCTGCCACGCCGCCTACATTGGTGGTAAAATTCGCATCAATACTGCCCGTAACGTAGCATTCAGATATTGTACCTTTAACCAGTCCCGCAATGCCTCCTATGTTATTTTTGGAAAATCCGGCTTTAATCTGGACATCTCTAAGACCGAGTTTTTTTATCTCGCCCCATTCATCAATAACACCAAACAGCCCCACATCGCTAATATCCGTATTTGTAATCTTTAAATTGCTGATAGTTTTACCATTGCCGTCGAACTTTGACTTAAACGGAGTGTCATTGGAATTCCCAATAGGCGTCCAATCAGAAATTCCGGAAAGATCGATATCCATTTCCAAGCGAAAATAAACGCTGCTCGTATATGCGTTTGCGTTAACTTTGCTTGCCATAAACACCAAATCATTGGCGTTTGTAATTTGATAGGGACTATCTACAGTACCCTCGCCCTCAAGCTTAGTTACCTCAGTTGTTGTTAGAAGCATCGCCGAAAACACCGAAAAATGCTCTGCAGACACTTCCAGCATTCTTGCCTCCGCATCCACAGTGGTGTCCAAGCCATCCGCGTTATTCAGGCTGTCATCCATGTGAAAGATCTTCAGCTCCTGCGTGGGTGCGGCATCCTCCGTCACCATAGGCAGCTGCGCAAAGGAAACTCTGACCTCACCCTTGCTGATGTCGGGCTGAAGCTCGTTGCCCTCCGCATCGGTGATGGTAATGTCAAAGGAAACCAGCGCCGCGACGGTTTTAGCGGCATCCTCCGCTTTGACTTCTTCACTGACAGCACTTTGGATTTTTTCCTTGTCCTCTGCGCTGGTCACCTTTTCGGCATGAAGGACAGCCCCCTCCGGAAACACGTCCTTTTCCGCCTTGACAGTGATTTCGATGCCGTCTATGGTCTGGCTTTGGCTGAATATCCACTTATCGCTGTCCTCAATCTGCACCTGAATCTGCGGCAAGCTCACGCCGTCGGCAAGGGTATAGCCCTCCGGCAGAACCGGCTCATAGAAAAATACCGCACCAGCGCTCTCGGAATCAAAGGTATCCGAGCCACTGCGTTCCGCGTTGATTTCCCATGTGATGCCCGTCAGCGTCCGCTCTTCCGTGGTGATTGTTTCTGTCTCTGTCTGCTCGGTATCTGCATCGTCTGAATCTGCGCTGATGGCAGAGCCGGTGGTACTTGCGGCTAAAGGCACCTCGCCACTATCCCAGACCACTGTAGCTTGGCTGTCCGTAGCGGTGTTATCATCTGCACCGTTTTCTTCATCATTTTGTGGTTCTTCCGCATCATTCCCAGAAACGCTAGAATCATCAGCAGGGGATTCGTCAGCCGCTGGTTCTTCCAAATTACTCTCGTCAGGTTTTACTCCTTCAGTTGGGATTTCCTCGGGCTGCGAATCTTTCACAATGCTTTCTGCTGTGTCCACCCCATAAACACTGAGTGTTACGCTAAGTGTATCCGGCAGGTTAATATCCGATTCCTCTGCGCCCACCGCAAGCTGCTGAGTGGCAATTTCACTGGACAAGTTTGTAAAAGCGGTAATGGTTTCCGCTTCCTGTGCATGAGCACTAACGCCATATCCTGTGACAGGGTTCACCATTAGCACAGCAAGCGTTACCGCCAATAGCCTCTTTGCTTTTTTTCTGACAGGAACGCTGTTTAGGCATTCTGCCATTTGTTTTATTTTCATATGCTCCTCCATTGCTCAATACCTTTCTTTTTAAAGCGGCATTGCTTTATTATTTGTCTTACTGATATCCTTTCACTTATCCACTGCGACAAGCAACTGTTCCTGCATCCACCTTGGAAATGGCACTGAGCAACCTCGTGGCAAGTAGCTCCGTGCCGGGTGGACCGGTGCCGTAAAAGGTTACACCAATCCGTTTCGCTTCCGGTTCAAATTCCCTGCGGCTGCACAGCCAAAGGATGGGTAACGCGCGGTTCTGTGTCCGCAGATAATCGCAGGCGGCAAGTCCTTTTGCTCCGGGATAGCCCACGACGGCAAGCGCCACAGGCGGACCGTCCCGCAGAAAATATGCCAGCTTTACATCACCGCGTCGCTCCGGTTCGTCACAAAAGCGTAAGAGACGGTATTCGCCGCAGTGTTCCAGTGTACGGATAAGTTCTTCCTCTATCCCGCACAGCGCAATGTTTTTTGTCATTTTGCGGTTTCCTCCTCTCCGTTTCCCGAAATCTTCAAACAGCCTGCCACTGCTTCCCGCAACTGAACATCGGATACTGTTCGGCGCAGAAAACAGGTTACACGGTACTGATAGCCGAACAGGCTGTAATCCTCATCGGAAATCCACAGAAGAGGAACGTCTGGTGCTTTTTCCCTGAGACGACGTACCGCTTCCAGTCCCGCCACACCGTTTAACACGACAATGAGCAGCGAAAACGGCTTTAATTCCAGTATCTTTAGAAGTGCCCCTGCGCTATTACACTCCGTAATTTCAATCCTTTGTGGGAGAGCCGCCGTTACCAGACGGTTTTCCCAGACGTCCTCTTCCAAGAACGCCGCGCACAATGCGACATTCACGCGACCTCCTCCTTCCTTAAAATGCAAATAAAAACTACCACACCTCTTCCACCGAAGAAGTATGATAGTTTTTATTAGGGTATCATTTTGTCAAGTGTTTTTCAATGGGTTATGATCAAGCGGTCGAAAATCTGCACAAGCGGTTATTTTTTTCATGAAATATATGGTATAATGTTAACTGGATAATTATGTACAGAAGGAGGGATTTCAAATGAATGCGGCAATCGTAGATGATATGGCTACTGAGTGTGAAATACTCCGCAGCCTTTTGAAGCAATATGAAACCAATCAACAGAGGATTTTTTCGCCTTTAGAAACAGTCTTTACAAACTTCAATCTTTGCAGTAATATGAGCATATAACCTTGAACCTTGACAAATGAACATCGTATCCTGCAATGCAACGTGAGCATTGGGCGAGCGACGAGCCGAAGGGCGCTGACGGATTTTGATATCCGGCGATAAACCTTGCGGCTGTTACTGCTGTGCGGTACAGCAGAATTGCAACGACCCCAATGCGTAATCATGATACTTCTGCCGTGGCGGCAGGCCTGAAAGACGGCAACATGCATCACCCTGATTTGAGAAAGAGTCGGGGGCGGCTGTTATGGGATTTGCGTAACCGGCAAATCGGCATTGTGGACTGGAAAACCTTTTTATTACACTTTTATTATTTTATGAATGTCTGATTTTAAAAAAGAAACAGCCGGTTTCAAGGGGATAGTATGTTCATTTGCAGAATAGAATTGTGACCGAGTAGCTCTGTGCGGTTTTTCGTACAGAGCTATTTTTGCGTCCATTTGAGGGTAAGAGTGCAAAACTGCCTATATAGGGTATTTTGCACTCTTACCCTCTTTTCTTTTTTGCGGAGAGCATCAGACAACGGAGACGGATTCACACCCGAAGGGTGTGGCAAGCGTCCTATCTGTCGGACATCCGTCCTCGCCCCTGCGGTGCGCAGATAGTTTTCCTGCTACGCAGAGGTAAAAAACGCAAATGCTTTTGTGCCCTTGGAACTCCATTCAGAAAGGAGTGCTTCCATGAACAGAACCCATAAAATTTCATTTCGGGTATCGGACTATGAACGCAAGCTAATACAGTCCAAGGTCAAAAAATCGGGTATCCGAATGTCCGATTTTTGCCGCCATGCAGTGTTGAGCAAGGAAGTCCGCAACATCACAGGATTAGGTAAATGCAGTTATGAGCTGAATAAAATCGGCAATAACCTCAACCAGCTCACGGTGCTTTGCCACCAGAGGACTGTGCAAAATCCAAACCTTGAAGAAATGCAGATACAGCTCTCCGCTGTACTAGAGCGCATTTACACAGTGTTTGGAGGTGATGACGATGGCGATAATCAAGCCGATTAAGGTGCGTGTGGGCAACCTTGCAGGACTGCGGGCGGTGCTGGATTATATCAAGGATGACCGCAAGACCCAAAACGGTGCACTGGTCTATTGTAAGGACTTGCTAAAAGGCAAGGAATACCAGCAGATGGTCATTACCAAACGTGCCTTTCGCAAGGATACAGGACGGCAGTATGCCCACTTTGTCCAGAGCTTTGACCCAAGAGATAACGTAAGCCCTGAACTGGCATACAAAATCGGTCAGGAATTTATAAAACGATATGAGCATTTTCATGGTTTTCAAGTGATGATGGCGGTGCATACCAACGAACCCCATATGCACATACATTACATCGTCAATTCCGTCAGCCATAAAAACGGCTGTAAATGGCAGTCCAGTCCAGAGGACTTGAAACGTATGCGTTCCCTTTCTGATGAACTGTGTTTAGAGCATGGATTATCTGTCATTGAACATGGCAGAAAGGGACACCGTTCCTACGGAGAATATACCCAAAAATCAAGCTGGAAACGGCAACTGGCACAGGACATTGCAAATAGCCTTGCCCTTAGCCACAGCCGCGCGGACTTCATGCACCGCATGGCAAGTCTTGGAATAGATACAGATGTGGGTGAAAAAAGCGTTTTATTTACCATTCCTGCTGGTGTATACGGCTTGCAATCCGAACGTAAATGTTCCAACTGGAAATTGATGTCTTATGGGGATTTTACTACTGAAAATATGTGCAACACATGGAACTGCAATGCTGGGCTGGCAAGAATCGGAGGCAGTGATATGCAGCTGTTACAGGAGGTTTTATTAGAGTTGGGTCAGCTTCATTGTCCGGATACCCCTGACCGCTATCAGGACATGTATTTTCGGGATATTCCCTTTGACGGCATGACGAAGCAGGAAATCGAGATTGCCCTCTCCCGCAAGGCACTGGATTCCATGCTGGAAAAAGCACGACAGGCACACGAGAAAGCAAAGGCAGAAGGCCAGCAGGCGGGATTGCTTCTGGCTACCATAACGGATACCCTTGCCGAGGTTCTGCACTGGCAGGAGGAACGACAACAAAATGCACCCTATCACGATGATTACAACGAATATGAGGAGGAAGATGAATATGAACTGTAACCGCATTAAGCTGTTTTTTCAAAGATTGCGCTGTTTGTTTGAGAATAAAAAAGGTACATGGGAACGAGAAGAGCCGGGCAAGCGTCCGGCTCTTTGCTATATCATCGGCGGTGTCAAATACCTTGTAAACGCTTATTTCAAAGAAGAGTCCGCACTGTCTGCGGAGGATAAAATTATTCGCCTAATCGAGCGTGACATAGAGGATAACCAAAGCAAAGAATAAAATGTCTGGACGCGCAAAGCGATTCTGAGTAAAATAGATTCATACAATTTATTCGGAATCGTTTTGGCTGTACAGAGGAAAGGAGTATTTGATGTTACAGTCAAACGAAAAAATCACGGCACTTTACTGCCGTTTAAGCCAAGAGGACGAGCTTGCAGGAGAATCCGGCAGTATCCAGCACCAAAAGCAGATACTGGCTGAATATGCCGAGAAAAACGGCTTTCCCAATCCGAAACTATGGGCAGACGATGGCTTTTCCGGTGTTACCTTTGACCGCCCTGCCTATAACGAAATGATGGCAGAAGTGGAAGCCGGGAATGTGTCCACTATCATTGTCAAGGATCATTCACGGCTTGGCAGAAACCGTCTTGTAATGGGTTATTTGATGGAAGAAAAATTTCCCGATTATGGTATCCGCTACATAGCCATCAATGACGGTGTGGACACCGACAAGGGAGTGGACGAAAGCCTCGCAATTCGGGACTTATTTAACGAGTGGCACGCCCGTGATACCAGCAAGAAAATCAAGGCGGTGAAGATGGCAGCTGCAAAGCGTGGGGAGAGAATCGGCTCCAAACCGCCCTACGGCTACCAGAAAGACCCCAATGACCCGAAACGGATAGTTCCCAATGAGGATACTGCCCCGATTGTTCGGCGGATATTTACCCTGTGTGCCAGCGGCTTAGGCCCCAGCAAGATTGCCCGCATTCTGCGAGAGGAAAAGATTATCACGCCTGCCATGTATGATTATCAACAATCTGGAGCACTTCATACCTATTTGAACGTGGATAAACCCTATGCATGGTCAGGCAGAACGGTCAGCGGTATTCTGGAACATGAGGAATACATCGGCACTACGGTGAATTGCAGAGGATA
>JAEZZQ010000010.1 GCA_023442465.1 Bacillota bacterium
GAATAGACCATATCATCCCACTCTGGGGTGTGCGTTTCGGGTAACTTTACCCTACGAGAATACTCTCTGGTCGTTGAACGTTCTTAATAGGTTTCCCACATTAAGCTTCGCTGCTGATTAGCATAACTTTCGTAACAGCCTTCCAGCAATTAGCACACTTTTTAAACCGCTCCACCATAGCTAGGCCTTAGGTGATAATCTCTTTTGTATACTGCGACAGATTCGTGTTGGTTATCTTGGTGAATAACAGTTAACGGTTAGCCGCACACAAGAATCTAAAGCGATGCTTCAATCCTGCTGCATAAAATTTCTTTTGGAAGTCATACGCCTTGAAAGACAAAATCCTATTATACTTCCTCCATTGGTCACGCTCTTTCAACATATTCAATAGTGCTTTCTTTTCCTCTACACTAAGATTGTTACCAGTTAGAGCTTCATAAATTTGTTTATCTAATGACATACTTCCTCCAGTTTAAAAATAGAAAAGGGAAAGTCCCTTCGTCAAAGAACCTCCCCTCTCCACTACAAGGGTACACTGCAAAAGAACATCGTGGCAATAAAACTATAACAATCCTTAGATTATTAATCAGATGATCTTCGACAGCTCCCTGTTTCCTTTACTTAACTCTCGTCCACTTCCTCCCCCTTTTCAGCGTCCTCAGAGTTGTCTTCTTCTGGAGGCATAACATCGATACCAAGTGCTCCAGTCAAGAAGTCCTTGATTTGTGCATTCAATGATTCTTCGTTGATTACATTCTCTTCCTCAATCTTAACTTCAACAGAGGCCGCCTTAGGATATACCAGATCTGCAACTTTTGATGCAGCCTTGAATCTAAGATCAGGTGGAATATTAGGATCTTCGTAAATTTGAATTAACACTTCATCAGGAGACAAATGACTTGCAGCAACACGGTCCAACATTAATTGTGTCAGTTTACCTCTACTACCTCTGGGTCGTCCGAATTTATTTCCCTTTTGAAACTTCCCATTGCTTGGGTTCATACCACGGCTTTCAAGTTCTTCCGTTACTCCGGGTAATCTTCCTGTAATCTCAGCTACCTGTGCAGGCGTGAGTTCTCCGTTTTCTCCAAACATTTTATACTCCTTCTACATTATCAACAACACAAAAAGCCTCCCAAGGGAGGCAAACATTACTTACAATCACCAACGGACAGGTTAAACATCTTACCAAGAGCAATCGTCTCACCTTCCCACGGAAGTTCTACACCCTTCTCTTCCTCTAAAAGAATAGAGCCGTCGACCAAAAATTTTTCGTAGTCTCGCAGTGCGTCGTCTACTAACTCACTCTTGTGAATCCACGTAATTGTTTCTGTACCATCTTCTTCGATTCGAACATCACGATGCCATTCATCTTTGGAGGTAATGTAATCATGGAGCATTTCATATTCAGCTTCTTCAATCATCTCAATCATTGCACGAGCATAGTCAGGGAGGTGATCATGTTTAGTAGATTCGTATTCAACTACTTCTAGAGTAGATGGTTGTGTTTTAGTTTTAGAATCAGGGCGAGTAGTGTGAATCAAATCTAACATGTTTTTGTTCTCCGTAATATTTGGTTTAAGAATACTTCCACTATACAAATCTTGTACAGCCAGTCCTGAAATATTTCCCATAGTTTCTAGATGTTGTAAGCTACAACCAGAGCGACATAGCTGTGAATTATACTCGTTAAGATCCATCGCTTTGATTAAATTATTCATCTGTCTCTCCCTTGCTGTAATCTTTGTATGTTTCTACTTTGTAAGTGCGGAATGCTCTGAAGAAGAGCCAACCTAAGCTACTCACATCAATTGTAATATCGAAATCTGTTTCATCATCTAAATCAACAAGTCGACCTAAGCACGTAGCTTCCATCCCTTCTTCAGAGTCACTATTGACTACGAAAGCGTATGTCTCCGTTCTGAACCGAGGCACCATCTCTGATAAAAAGTCTAATACTAAATTCATAATTCTTCTCCTCTGAATAAGAGTATAAAGGGCACATCATAAGACCTACCCGTAAAGGCCTCCTCATACCAACAACCCGTGTACGCTGAAGTAAAGGGCATGTCATAAAGGCCATGTCACGTTAAGGCCTATCCACCCACGTACTGAATCTCAACTTACCACATTCCCTACACCTCCATGTTGATAGGTAGAGACCATGTATTCTTTCATCCCCGTAAGCTTTACGAAGAGAATAGTAATTGTGCTTACACTTCATCCGCCTAAATACTTTAATCAAGTCCATATTCAACCTTATATATAAGAGTTTAAAATTCTGATTTGACCGAGTGGGGCTAGCCGCTCCGCAGCGTGTTTCCTAAAAAGGGGGAGTCCTCAAATAAAAAATGGTTATTGGCAATGCCTTTACATCCCTATCAACGTTCCAACCTTTCCCCGTGCTTACTCCCCGTTATTCTTTCCCCGTGTATACTACCCAATACATTACCTACCCGTTTATTTAGTTCCCCTTTAAAGAGTAGGAGAAAGGCTAGCACTGTACAGGCACAATCATAAGAGAGTTAATAATACCCGTAAGTAATAGTCGCAGCTCCCCATAGTTTGAATGTAAATAGTTTCAATAGTTGTTATTATGAGTGCAATAATGATGTATGTATTAATTAAGTGGATGATTGTATTTCTTTTAATTATTTCTTTTATTCTTTTCTTTTTCAGCGTGCCTTTGTGAGCGTAGCGAACGTCTTTGATGTTTGAGTTATACAATTATTTAAGTGGTATATTATTACCGCACTATCTTGCTATGTTTCCCCGTGGTCTGTTCTGCGGTTGTGTGTTCCCCCGTTCGTCCTGGTCTGTTGGTCTGCTACCCGTAGCGATAGTGTTATAAAGTAACAATAGTTAGCAAGCTGATACCCTGAGTATAGAAAGTTTAGTAAATTAAATTTCTTTAGTTTTCAGTAGGATGCAAGAAAGTTAGAAAATAAATGTTTGACAGCCTTTTCCTTCATTATATAGTTGCGGTTGTAGTTTGTAGTTTTCATCAACCATAAGGAATATCAAATGTCTAAAGTAGCAATTAACCACTTGAACAAAGCAAACGAAAGCCTTTCCTCTTTAGGCTTAACCGTTGGTAGTCCTGATGCGTGGATGGAAAACGAAAGCGCACGTAAAGGATTCAAAAACTCAATCATGTTGGCTTGCTTGATCATCAATTCTACTGCGAACGCTTTACAGTGTGAAGATGAAAGCACGTTCAAAGAGAATGGCTTTACCGATATGCAGGACGCTATAAACTGTTACATT
>JAEZZQ010000030.1 GCA_023442465.1 Bacillota bacterium
GTGTGTAACCCTGGGGAAAATATTGTTTTAGGCGGCTTCCGGTCAGCGTAACTTTGATCGGTTCCTTCTTTTCCTCCGCTAAAATAGAGTCTATTATCTGTAGGGTCAATTCTCCGGCCTGACTGAGCTTTTTCAGACGCTGTGCTTGGGAGGCGGAAGGTGTTGCTTCATATTTCTCCATACAATCCAGCAGCCAGGATTGTTCCTTTCGGTTCAGCTTATATAGATGGTCTGCCGCAATGGAAAATCCAATTTTATCCGCATCTACCATGTCAAGCAGGGCAGGAACCAATTCAGTCAGATGGACATACCGGTATATCTGGTTCTTACTCTTGCCGGTCTGTGCCTCTAAAACCTCTACAGATAATGTTCCGGGGTCAATTCCATCTACCTTGCGTCCGCGGTGGCATAATGCCTCCATTTTCATACGGAGCGCCCAGGCCAATTCACTCGGAAGCACCTTCTCCTGCGGCAGGTTGGCATTGACCATCAGGATAGTGGCAGTATCATCGTCCATTTCCCGAATAATGGCCGGAATATGTTCTCGTCCAGCCAATTCACAGGCTTGTACAATCCGCTGTCCTGCAACAATTTCATAACCTCCCGCAGCAAGAGGGCGGATAAGGCAAGGGAGAACCGGGCCTCCTTCCTTGATGCTTTCCACGTTTTCCTGCATAGCAGCATCTTCGCATACCCGAAAGGGATAGTTTTCAAAGGGATGGAGTTCACTCAAAGGTACTTCAACAATCTGTTCCTGTGTTGTCGCTAAAGGAATGGAATCCGATTGGAATATTTCATCATAGCTGGCAAGCGCCAGCGAGCCTTTTGTTTTAGGCACTGGTAAGCACCTCCCTCGTCAGGTTTTCATATGCCTCTGCCACTTTACCTTTTGGATCGTGCGTATAAATGCTTTTGCCAAGCTTAGTAATTTCCGAAGCCCGCACGGAACGGGGAATTTTCCCGAAAATAGTAAGCTTATCGCCGTATGCGGCAGTCAAAGTCTCAATAATTTCCCGCGCGTCATTGGTTCGCTCGTCTACCATTGTCAGCAGAATACCGCTAATGGTAAGCCCCGGATTGATTTGCCGACGCACACGGGCAATTGTTCTTAGAAGCAGTTCCAGCCCTTTTGCTGGCAGATATTCGGCCTGGACGGGAATAAGCACGGAATCCGCCGCGGCAAGTGCATTGATGGTCAGCATCCCAAGTGACGGAGATGTGTCCAATAGGATGAAGTCATATAACGGCTTTACAGATTGGATGTACTGACGTAAAATGGTTTCACGGGTCAAGGCATTGACAAGTGAGATTTCCACACCGGAAAGCTCAATGCTGGCAGGCACAAGGTCTACGCCTTCTCCGTGTCGGATAATCCCCTCCGTTGCAGGAAGGGGATTATCCTGTATGATCCCGGCCATGATATTTGCCAGGGTAACAGGTAATTCGTCCGGCTTTGAGTATCCGAGACTGATGGTGAGCGATGCTTGAGGATCGCTGTCAATAAGAAGAACCTTCTTTCCTTTTCGGGCAAGACCGATACCAAGACTGGATGTTGTGACTGACTTGCCCACGCCGCCTTTTTGATTGGACAGCGCGATAATTTTTGCCATACTGACACCTCCAATGTTACGAGAGATACTCGCACTCTATTTCACAATGACGCTGTATTACCTCCCGTCTGACGATAGATTCCCTTTTCAGGGTTAAAAAATAGGACTATACCGGCGAAACCCTTTGTTTTTCGGGCTTCCTTGGTATAGTCCTATTATATCGCCATCTTAGTATTGCAGAGTTCTTATGCTTATTCCCGTTAATTCAGCAACTTGGCTTATCGTCTTCATAATCACCATCCTCTTAAAATTAAAAAAGTAATGCAGAAACCTACTTATAAATATCCTATCCTTTCTCTTAGATAATATAGTACACTATCACGTTGCGTGGGAGTCAATACATTTTTATTTGACTAAAGTAAATGAATTTCCAAAAAATGTAAGATAAGCTGTAACAAAGCGTCGACATAATCATAAACTTATTTAATGCTCATGATGGATGTTTTATAAAATTGAAGGTAAAATATACTTAGATATAGAATAAAAAGAAAGGATGCAGGAAGATGGATAATTATTTTGATTTAACAGGAAAAGTAGCAGTAGTGACAGGCGCAAGCTCCGGACTTGGGGCAGATGCTGCACTCGCCTACGCAAAAGCGGGAGCGGATGTGGTGCTGCTTGCAAGGCGTGCGGAAAAGCTGGATGCGGTACGGGTTGAAATTGAAAAGACAGGAAGAAAAGCGATAGCACAGGCCTGCGATGTCACAGATGAGGAAAGTGTAAAGTTGGCAATCGGTAAAATACTGGAAGTCTTCGGGCAGATTGACATTTTGCTGAATAATGCAGGGATAGCGGTGCGAGGCGGCGTAGACAGCATGACGGTGGAAGAATGGGATAAGTCCTTTGACACAAATGTAAAGGGAATCTTTCTGGTAAGCAAGTATGTCATTCCCCATATGAAGGAAAGCGGCTATGGTAAAATTATCAACATTGCGTCTATCAATGCAGTTGTTGCGGATAAGTCAGACCTATTTATCAGACATTCCTACAATTCTTCTAAAGCGGCAGTGGTGGGCCTGACCAGAGGTATGGCAGCATCCTATGCAAAATACGGTATTACGGTAAATGCTATTGGCCCGGCACTTTTTGAAAGTGAGATGACGAGCGGAACCTTATTTAAGTCCGAGGAATTTTTGAAGGGATATAATTATTCTAATCCTACGGGCCGCCCGGGCAATCGGGGAGAATTAAACGGTACGATTCTTTACCTTTCCAGTAACGCTTCCAGCTATGTGCAGGGACAGTTTATTATTGTGGACGGCGGCAGCTCCCTGGTATAAAAGAAAGCAAAAACAACCGGTTTCCAGTAGGAAAAGAAACCGGTTGTTTTATTTGAAATCAGAACAGTCCGAATTAAGAACTTTTCCCGATTTGGATTTGATATATAAAGTTGCTGATACCGAACAATCTTATTGACAACAGTTAATTAAGATGATAGAGTAACATATGATACATAACGTATGTTTCCTATTACTGGAGAGGAGAGATTATTTTGCCGCCCAAAATAAGAATCACACAAGAACAAATTATAAATACATCTATTCGTATTGTTAGAGAAAAGGGCATAGAGAACTTAAATGCCCGTGCAATAGCAGAGATGATAGGATGCTCTGTACATCCGATATTTCGCGTATATAAATCAATGGAAGGATTAAAAGATGAAGTTTATAGAGAGACAGAAAAAATATACAATACAATAATGTACGAAGCTATGAGTGATCCGGATAACGGATTTTTAAATATAGGTTTAGCATATATTGAATTTGCAAAGAAGGAAAAAAATTTATTTAAGCTGCTATTTATGTCAGATGCATTTGAAAATAAAAGTATGCTGGAAATTGTCGGTTCAACAGAAGGCGATGATGAAGTTTTAGAAATGATAAGCAAAATGACCGGCTTAGGTAAACAATTTTCTCAGGAATTGTATGCGGGAGTTTGGCTTACAGCACATGGCATTGCATCAATGTATGCAACAAATAATTGCCGCTTTAGTGACGATGAAACAAGAAGATTATTGAATAATTCGTTTAAGGGATTGATGATAAAATTGAAGACTGAAGAGGGAGAGAAATGATGAAAGAACGGTTCAGAATAAGACATCCATATATATGTGCTATAGGTGCGGCATTTTTATGTACATTTATGACCGGATTAGGAACTGCAATTCCGCAAATTTTAAATTTACAAATAGAACTGCAGCTTATCGTAACTACTATCTTTTTGATTTTTTCTGTTTTGATAAGCTTATTCATAATTAATAAAACGGGTTTATCATTGATAGAATGCGGGTTTCGCCGGCAAAATAGCAATACACTAAAGAAAGTTATGCATTACATTCCGTTGGTTTTGATAGAAATAACAGCTATAGTATTATTAGGATTTTCATCAGAAATAACAATAAAGCAATATATTGTTCTTTTATTATTTGTAATTGCAGTAGGATTTAATGAAGAAATATATTTTAGAGGAATTGCATATAATTTTCTCCTTGTAAAAGGAAGTAAAACTGCTATTATTTTTTCATCAATTATATTTGGCGTGCTGCACTTGGCCAATGCACTTAATGGTAAAAGTTTAGTATATCTCATATTACAAATGATTTTTGCATTTTTGGTTGGCTTTGTTCTTGCGGAAATAGTAACTATTACGAAAAGTCTGTGGTTTATAATTCTTTGGCATGCACTTCATGATTATATTGCAAGTATAACCTGTGAAGATTTAGGTATAAAAACAATTGTCACATTGGCATTACAAGTTTGTATATTATTAATTTATGCAATTGTTATGTGGAAAACGAACAAGAAGTTTGAGTCAGATAATTTAGAGACCGTATCTTAAGAGATGTATATCGTTGGTCTCATTTGATACTCTCTTATCTATAAAAGCCTACAAATTGATAGAATACAAATTTAGTACAATGTACTTTTAAACAGGGTTATTGCAAATCGGATGTACCATATTTTGCAACAACCCTGTTTTATATTATGGGAAAGACCTTATTGCTTTAACGTGTGAAGGTATTGCCTCCTATGATATAAACACGAGTGCAAAACACTCGCATTGCCTTTCGGGCCAACGCTGTGCGGCTACGCGCGCCAAAAAAAGCTGTGCTGCCGGAGTATTTGGCTGCGAGAAATCCGGCCGCGGCACCCTTCTGCAATTTCCTATCCGGCGGTTATAATATTTTAAAAAAGCGATTACCTGGCGATAGATTAATGATATAACAAATGCTATAATATCATGAAAGATAATGAATACGCTATTTGAATGAAAATATAGCATACGAAAAAAGCAGATATAGCCGGACATAACATACGATAGGCAACAACGAAGGAGGGAGCAATGGATTTCCATAAAATATATAAACCATTAACAGCCACTCCCTTTGCCTGTGGCCCTGACTATATGGAATTCGAGCCGTGCGACGCGCTGAAGCCGTTTGTCAGGTGCTTCTGGGGCAGCAGTAAGCCTTACATACAGCCCGAGACGGACATCCCTATGCAAGGGCTGGTAACGCCGGATACCTGCATGGACATCATTTTCGATATCAATTTTACAGAAAATACTCTGGAAGGAAGCTTTTGCGGAATCGATGACAGATCCTTTTTTACCAGCCGTACAGACGACAAGCGTATGGAGCTTTCCACCTTCGCCATCCGCTTTTACGCGTGGAGTGCAGTTCTCTTTTCGGAAGAATCCATGAAGGATGTTAAAAATGAATTCTTTCATGTGGATTATCATTTTTCCAAGCTCAGGAAAGAACTTCAGCCTCTTTTGTTCGACATGATAAATATAGAGGACAGGATTGCCATTGCGGAGAGGTTCCTGTTAAAAAATATCCATCCGGAAAGAAGCAATCCCATTGTCATGGAAGTGGTATCTGAAATTTTGCAAAGAAAAGGAAATCTCAGGATTGAGCAGCTTTCCAAAGACATTCATATAAGCAGCAGGCACTTGGAACGGATTTTTCGGGAAAACATAGGTGTCTCTCCCAAAAAGTTCTCCTCTCTTATACGGTATCAATATCTATGGCACGACATGCTGTTTCGCAATGACTTTAATATTCTAGATGCGGTATATGAGCTTGGCTATACGGATCAGGCCCATCTGGTAAACGATTTTAAGCAGTTTCATACCATGTCCCCTCAGGAGGCGAAAGGCTTTGCGATGAAGGAAGTCGCATTTTTACAAGAAAAATAGAGATAATCTTGTAGAATTAAGGGGAGAAGAAGCATAATCAGAGCGTTATGCTTGAATCCAAAGATATCGTATCAAAGGAAGGGAAGGTATGAAAAATGAGCTTGAGCTGTTGCGGAACGGATTGCAGTACCTGCGCTTGCTACGGCAATTTGTGCAAGGGATGTAATGAAAGTATGGGGAAGGTGTTCCATGCGCCGGAGGGAAGGGCATGTGCAATTTATGAGTGTGCTTTAGGAGATAAGAAGGTGGAAAGCTGCGGAAAATGCGGAGAAGTACCCTGCGCTGTTTGGAGGAGTACGCGTGACCCACAGTTCAGCGATGAGGAGTTTGAAAAAAATATATGTGAGAGAATCGGGAATTTGAGGACATATATGACTGAAAAAGCATAAAATTAAATAGTAAAACAATCAGGTCCATTTATGTGTTCCGGATTGTTGCAAATGAAATTATGGCTGGTATTCTGCGGAATGCCGGCCTTTTTTGCTGGTAATGCGGCGAAGGGTGCCCAATGGAAAGTCACTGTAGAAAGTAAAAAAAATAGCGATTAAAGTAATAAATATTAAAAAATTGCGGTAAAAAGAGTGCATTTTATCCGGTAAAAATCCTTTATTTTCCATGTTAATATAGAAAAGGTGAAAAAGAATCTGTCAAAGGGGACGGCGACGATGATAAGAAAAAAGGAAACAGAAAAAAGGGCACAAAAGAAGTCAGGCATAAAAGGGGATATGAAATTAGATAGAAAAGTGAGTAAAAAAGCAGGAAAAATGGAAAGCATGGAGAAGAAAAAGGCCAAAAGGGGTCTCAGCTTAAAGGTTCAGCTTACGGCTGGATTTTTGATACCCGTGTGCATGGTAGCCTTAGTGGGGAATTTTGCGTATAACAAGGCTTCAAAGGGCATGCTTGATAACTACGGGGAATCAGCGAGAACAGCCTTACAGATGACCGCCAAGCTTCTGGATTTCGGCTTTGAATCGGTGGATTCGGATTCTATCCAGCTATTCAACGATTCCAATGTCAAGAACTACGTGTCGGATACCTACAAGAACGATCAAAGCGCTAAAAATGATGCCTTTACGAAAGCCCAGACCTTGATTACGACGAAGCAGAACAGCAATAAGTTCATCAAGGACATTATTATCGTTACCGCGGACAGTTTAAACGATTTGGCAACTACCACCGGAAAGGGCGACAAGACCGGATTCTACGACAGCTTCATGGCACAGAGCAGGGAGATAGCGGATAATCCGGATAAGTCAAAGACTTGGGCGGGGGAGCATCCGGTACTGGACACACGGTTTGGAACGAGCAGCAATAATTATATATGCTCCCAGTACCGGATGGTGAGCTCGAAAAACGCCTGCGTGGTCATCGATGTCAGCACCCAGAGAATTGAGGAAATCTTAGATGATTTGACCCTCGGGGATGGAAGCATCGTCGCTTTTGTCACGGCGGACGGACGGGAAATCTATTCCGGCGAAAATAACGGATTTAAATTTTCTGACAAAGAGTATTACAAAAGCGGCATGGAGAATGAAACCGGCAGTTATAGCAAAGATGTGGAGTACGATGGCAAGGAATACCTCTTCATGTACAACAAGTGCGAGGTAAATCAGGCGGCTGTCTGTGCCATGACGCCCAAGGCTAGTTTGATGAAAGAAGCCCTGAGCATTAAGAACGGCATATATCTGTGGGTATTTCTATCCTGTGTGGTAGTATTGATCGTAGGAGCGACCATCTTGTTCGGAATCAGCCGGAATATGGGAAGCATAACGAGGAGGCTTGCCAAGGTTTCCCAGGGAGATCTGACCGTAGATATGCGTATCCGTGACAGAGCAGAATTCGGCAGGCTCAGCGGACATATCATGGAGACGATTTCCAATACTAAGAAGCTGATTATGGAGGTAAGGGATACCTCACTTCAGGTAAACGGCTGCGTAGGCAATGTAAAGCAGGCAGGAACAGAGCTTAAGGCATCTACGGAATACATTCAGGGAGTTATGAAGGAAATCGAAGGCGGCGTAGGAAGCCAGGCGCAGGATGCGGAACAGTGCCTTCAGAAGATGGACTCGTTGTCCGACAAAATACTGAGCACCGTAGAAAATGTAAAAGAAATGGAAGGCTTGGCGGACGATACCCGCAAAATGATAGGCGAAGGAACAAAGGGCATGGATACTCTTATCGCCCAGTCCACAGAAGCGGGAGAGATAACGGGACAGCTTTCAGAGAAAATAAAGCTGCTTTCCGAGAAGATTAACAGCATACGGATACTTACCGATACCATTGACGAGATTTCCGAGGAAACCACTCTGCTTTCCCTGAATGCCTCCATAGAAGCGGCAAGAGCGGGAGAGGCAGGAAAGGGCTTCTCGGTAGTGGCAGAGGCCATCAAGAAGCTGGCAGACAGTGCGAAGAACTCTTCGGAGGAAATAAGAAAGGTCATCGAAGCCATCGAAGGAGTTTCCGGCGATACCATCAAGGCATCGGGACAAGCCGGCAAAATTGTGGAATCCCAGAGCATTGCAGTAGAAGAGACGAGGCGCCGGTTCTCCGATATGAGCCGGAACATGGAAAAGCTGCTTCAAAATATTTCCTTAAGCGTTCAGGATGTGGAAGGAATGAATGCCAACCGCAGCGATACCTTGAATGCCATTGAAAGCATATCCGCGGTATCGGAGGAGACAGCGGCAGCAGCGGCTTGCGTGGATGAAACAGTTAACACACAGGTACATCAGGTAGAACAGCTGTCAGAGGCTACGAAAGAGCTGGAAAACAAGATGGATGAGCTGCTGGAAGCAATTCAAATGTTCGTTGTTTAAAACATAGTTAGAAACACAGCTCTTGATGCTAAAATAAAAAAGAACCGTTCACTTCAATCGGATAATGAACGGTTCTCTTTTTATTACTATAGGAGATACCCTGTTGTGCAAAAACATGAAAGTGTAGCCTTCCAGGTGTTATAAATACGAGTGTTTTCGATTCTTTCTGCCCCCGTATAAATGATGCGCAGCTTTACATGCAGAAAAAATCAGTTAGGCTTTCGCTTCCTGCCCTGGTTACATTACACCGTCACCGTAACCTCTTTGTTCCCGCTGCCGGCCAGCGCAATAACAGTATCTGCACCATCCTGTGATAAGTCTCCTTCCGAAGCAGAAATTCCTTTCACATTGATAAGTCGTAACGTACAAGGTCCGGCAGCGGCAATAGATACCTTAACCGCATTCCCGGCCTTAATAGCTTTCATTTTGAAAGCCTCCTTACCCGCCATATCATACACAATACTGGAAGCCTCATCCCCTTCTTTCAGCGCATAAATACGGAACTCCGGGTCCTTACCATAATCATAATCCGGCCTTTCGTCAGTATAGCCGAGAGTTACAATAGAATTTTCCTTCACCATAAGGGGAATGCTCGTATATCCATGGGTTTCCGTAACCCATGCAGGTCCTGTCTTTACTTCTCCCGTAAAGAAATTGGTCCAAGTGCCCTCCGGCAGATAATATTCCGCAAGGCTTTCGTCATTGAAAATAGGAGCAACTAACAAATTATCTCCCAGCATGTACTGTTTATCCACATAGTGGCAGGTCTTATCCCGGGTATATTCCAGAACCATACTTCTCATAGTAGGGATTCCGCTGACAGAGGTATCCACAGAGGTTTTGTAAATATAAGGCATAAGCCGTGCTTTCAGCTTTGTGAAGAATCTTACCACATCCACCGCTTCCTCATCGTATGCCCAAGGCACCCGGTAGGAGGAACTTCCATGGAGACGGCTGTGCGAAGATAGTAATCCGAAGGCAACCCAGCGTTTATATACGTCGGCGGTAGAGGTGCTTTCGAAGCCTCCGATATCGTGAGCCCAGTATCCGAAGCCGGACATTAACAGAGACAGACCGCCTCTTAAACTTTCCTCCATAGACTCGTAATCGGACCAGCAGTCGCCGCCCCAGTGTACCGGGAACTTCTGGCCTCCGGCTGTTGCGGAGCGGGCGAACAATACCGCATTTCCCTTGCCTTGTTTTCTTTCAAGCAGTTCGTAAACGCATTTATTGTAGAGGTATGTATAATAATTGTGCATTTTTTTCGGGTCGGAGTGGTCGTAATATACAACATCCTCGGAAGGGATTCTTTCGCCGAAGTCCGTTTTGAAGCAATCCACTCCCATATCTAACAGTTCTTCCAGTCTGTTCTGGAACCACTTGTAAGCTGCCGGGTTGGTGAAGTCTACCAGAGCCATTCCGGGCTGCCACATATCCCATTGCCATACCTGACCATTGGTACGCTTAATAAAATATCCTTTTTTTGCTCCTTCATCAAAAAGGCGGGATTCCTGCGCGATGTAGGAGTTGATCCATACGCAGATTTTCAGCCCTTTGTCCTTGATTCGCTTAAGCATTCCTTCAGGATCAGGGAATACCCTGCTATCCCAGATGAAATCCGACCAGTGGAATTCCTTCATCCAAAAGCAGTCGAAATGGAAGGTGCGCAGAGGAATTCCTCTGTCCAGCATTCCGTCCACGAAGCTCATAACCGTTTTCTCATCATAATTGGTAGTAAATGAGGTGGACAGCCACAGACCGAAGGTCCAGGGTGCCGGTAGAGAGGGCTTGCCGGTTAAGTCCGTATAACGGGTAAGCACTTCTTTCATGGAAGGACCGTTGATGAAGAAGTAATCGAGAACTCCTCCCTCCACGGAGAACTCTGTCTTTGTTACCATTTCCGTGCCGACCTCAAAGGATACTTTCTCCGGATGATTCACGAAGACACCGTAGCCTCTGTTGGTCAGAAAGAAAGGAATATTTTTGTAAGACTGCTCCGTACTCGTGCCGCCGTCGGCATTCCATATGTCTACGCTCTGGCCATTTTTCACAAATGGAGTGAAGCGCTCTCCCATGCCGTACACCAGCTCACCTACCGAGAGGGAAAGCATCTGACGGATATAGGTTTCCTCATTGTCTCCCCTATCGTAAGCATCGCCCAGCCAGTTGGTTTTCATAAGAGCGAGGTCTCTGCCGTTGCCGGAAGTAATGAATTTGCCATCTCTAAGCCAAGTCATAGACCAGTTCTTTTTCGTGATGACAAGGGTGAGAGTGCCGCTGGCAATGCGGATTTCTTCTTCGCTGTCGACGATAGAGAGAGGAAGTTCATCCGTAAGCGACAATTCGAATGCCGGAGCATCCGTTATCGTTCCCTTATGGTGATAGGTGCGGACCCTTATAATGTCCGGCGCGGGAGAAGTGATTTCGAGGGTCAGATTGATACCCCCCAGTGTGTCGCCTCTATGTCTGATATGATTGGTGGGGGCCAGAAGCGTTACCTTATGATTTTCTAATTTGGTAAAATAAATTTCCTGCGGCGCAAAGCAGGCGCAGCCTTCCTTTTGCAGCCAGCATCCATTGCTGAATTTCATACCTATGTACCGATCCCTTTCCTAACGAGTTAATGAGTTTCTCGACTCTGACGAGTGTTCTTTACTCTGACGAGTGTTCTTTACTCGTTTATAATGTTATTTAAAGTACAGTTATTTCTTATTATAAGCAAAATGGATACAGAAAAATACCGTTTTAATTTCATCTTTATTACCGCTATTTTTGGCTGTTTACAAATGAATCGGGTATTTATATACTAAGGGTAGAACGCCGTTACTGTTAACACAGTAGCTTAACACTTGCTGTTAAGCGGCGTAAGAACGTGATGCAAGAGATGATTTCTGCTTCGCGGAGCGAATTTAAATGCAGAAATCATGTGTTACTGAGAACGGAGTGAACAGTAACAGAACGCCGGAGGAAAAATGGGACAGATAGGAGATTTAGGATGAAGATACAGATGTTCGGAGCACTGAAAAAAGCGAATATAAAGAAGCAGCTCTATACCATATATTTTGTTGCAGTTATTTTGCCTATAACGTTAATCGGTTCGTTTCTTCTTATCAATACGTACCGATTGCTCACCAACTATCACCGTGATCTGCTGGAGTCCGACAACCTTAGAGTAAAAAACATACTGTTCGAAATAACCACTCAGGTTTATAACATTTCTGAGGAACTGGCCTTCCGGGAGGACATCAGGGATATTTTGAAGGAGAACTATTTTTTTAAACGAAGTTTCGTTCATGAGGTGGATGCACTCACTTCTCTGGACAATTACAATACCAACTATGCTGAAATCGATGAAATCGAAATATATGGGGATAATCCTACCTTGAACGACTATAAGCAGTTCCGCTATGCGGACGAGGAGATAAGGGCACAGGAGTGGTATCAGCTGGCGGCTAACCAGTCCAGCGTATTTTGGATGCCGATGACGGACACCGATAAGTACGGGAATGAGTATTGGAATCTCTGTCTGGTCAGAAAGATTCCGATAATCAATTCCAAATATAACGCCGTATTGGTTATCAAGCTGTCCGATAATTATCTTAAGACGAGAATCGGAAGCAAGGAATATGCTACTATGGTTTCTATCAACGACGGGCCGGTCTTTTTCAGCTCGGAAAGGGAAGCATACGGAAAGGCGCAGGAAGTTTACATCGATTATGAAAATAATTATTACCGGTATGTAGGAAATATTAAGCTGAAGGATGAGGTATGCTTCGTGGACGTATCTACGCTGCCGCTGTATCAGTCGGATTCCAAAATATATATAAGCACTATGAGCGGGCAGGCTTATACCAATATAAGAAGTATTATCTATATCTGCCTTGCTATCATTGTATTTGCCATTTTGATTACAGGCATTATTATACATTTTTTTACGACCTATTTCACTTCCCGTGTGCTCACACTAAGACATGCGATGCATCAAGCCAGCAATGAGGACTACGAGATTACTGATTCGGTAAACGGGCAGGATGAGCTGTCGGAGGCATTTTCCGACTTAGAGGTCATGGTGCAGAAGATTAAACGCAAAGATGCAGAGATGTACGAGGCCAGCATTAAGGAGAAGGAGCTGGTAAATGAGCAGCAGGAGATGGAATTCAAGATGCTGGCCAGTCAGATCAATCCGCACTTTCTTTATAATACGCTGGAGACCATCCGGATGAAGGCTTTTACAGCAGGAGACCTCGAGGCAGCTACATCCATAAAGCTGCTTGGAAAATCCATGCGCTACGTATTGGAAAATACCGGCACCTCCTTCACTACGCTGACGAAGGAAATCGAGCACGTGATGACCTACCTGACCATACAGAAAATGCGCTTTGGTGATAAATTTGAAAGCATTTTCCGTATTGCGGATGACGTGCAGACAAAGGGGCTGTATATATTGCCGCTTCTTCTGCAGCCAATCGTGGAAAATGCCCTTTTGCACGGACTGGAGGAGAAGGAATCAGGCGGGGAAATCACGGTCGCCGTTTATAAGAATGAGGAGCTTCTTTTTATCGATGTGGAGGATAATGGAAGAGGAATGTCGGAGTCGGAGCTGGCCGCCCTTCGTAAGAACGTGGAGATCAAAGATGTGAGCAGAAACAAGAGTATCGGCTTATATAATATCAATCAGAGAATCAAGCTCTGCTATGGAAAAAACAGAGGAATCCGCATCAATTCTGAGCTGAATAAGGGGACAACCGTGCGGATCATACTGCCTTTGGAAAAGATGAAAAATTTAAGGTAATTTTAATCCAGTATTTACGGTATTTTTATTTTTCCTAATTTTTTATAATGAATACATCATCGAACAGAACTGTTCTTTGATGTATTTTTTATGTAATAGGAAAGTGCTCCTATTAATGAAAGATAGATGCGCAGCTACGCGCGCGGAACACACTTTTGTTCTATCATAAAGAATCCAGAAAGGAATGAAATTAAATGAGAGGAAGTAAAACATCAAGAGAACTGATGGGAGATAAACTCTTTTATGTGATAAGGATTGCCGTTTTACTGGCGGTAATATTTCTGTTCGTACCGGGCCTTAATCCGGCCAAGGTAAGTGGTTTGATCAACAGAAACCTTTCGCTGTTTACATCGGGCATCTCTTATTCTGCGCTGACAGAGGACTTCGGAAGGGCAATAAAGAAGGGGTGGGTCCAGGAATCTACTCTGCAGCTTCTTTATATTTCGGCGATGTCCATATGTATCGGCGCTGCAGCGATGGGAGCGGGTGGCTGCATGACTCTCGGCAATCTGAAGTTCAAGAGGCTGAGCGCATTGATTGCAACGATCGGAGGAGTATTGGAGCTGGCAGGACTGGCGGGAGTCTTTATTTCTTACGAACAGATTTCGATGACTACCAATGTGAAAAAGGTGGAGCCTCAGTTCCAAGACAGTTTCTGGATCATACTTACTGTAGCCGCAATAGTGCTGATAGCCGCCCTGATAGAGCTCATTCTTTTACCAAAGGCGGCAAAGGGAGATAAATATATAATAGAGGCAAAATACCAGCTTTTTCTCATGTTCATGCCGTTTATTGCGTTGATTGCGGTATTCTCCTATCTCCCTTTACTTGGATGGAGATATGCTTTCTTCGATTACAAGGTAGGCGATACCCTGAGCATGAAGAACTATGTCGGCTTTAAATGGTTCAGGGAGCTTTTGAACAATCCGGCTACGGTAAGGGATATCGTCAGAGTGATCAAGAACACTTTAGCGATGAGCGGTCTTGGCATAGCCACAAGCTGGCTGCCTATGGCCTTCGCCATTTTTTTATCGGAAATAAAGAATGTTAAATACAGAAGATTCGTTCAGGTATTTACTACCATACCTAACTTCATAAGCTGGGTTTTGGTATATGCGATTGCCTTTTGTATTTTTTCTACGGATGGCTTTGTCAGCAGCTTGTTCGTCAATATGGGAATATGGGATCAGGGGGTGAACCTACTGATGAGCGGAGAACATACATGGTTGAAGATGCTCGGCTGGGGCCTTTGGAAGGGCGTGGGCTGGAGCGCCATCATATACATAGCGGCAATCTCCGGTATCGACCAGCAGCTCTACGAAGCGGCTACGGTGGACGGAGCGGGACGATTCCAGAGAATGTGGCATATCACAGTGCCGGGCCTGATTCCTACCTTCTGCGTACTGCTTCTTATGGCCGTGGCAAATATTTTGAGCAACGGCATGGACCAGTATCTGGTATTTAAAAATGCGACAAATGTAAACGATATCATGGTATTGGATTTATACGTTTATATGCTTGGTATCGGAAAGGGCTCCATTCCGCTGACTACGGTAATCGGTATGGTGAAATCCATTGTCAGCGTTACTCTGTTGTTTGCGGCCAACGGAATTTCTAAGCTGATTCGCGGCGAAAGTATCGTATAGGAGGTGAGGACATGGCAAAAACAGCACAGGAAAGAGCAGACTTAAAGGCGGAGAAAAGATACGAGAAGATGCATAAACGCAGCTTTCATCTGAAACCGGGAGATATTATTTTCAATGTACTCAACTACTTTGTATTCGGATTATTCGCCCTGGCATGTACGTTTCCGTTTTACTACATATTTATCAATACGATAAGCGATAATGACCTCGTAATCAAAGGAGTGATCAACTTCATTCCCAGAGGCTTGCATCTTGGCAACTATATGGCGTTGATCAACGTGAGCGATTTGTCCAATGCGTTTATCGTATCGATAGGAAGAACCCTGATTGGTACGACACTTATGGTTGCAGCTTCCGGTTTTGTCGGCTATCTGGTAACGAAGCAGGAGATGTGGGGGCGGAGGTTCTGGTACCGTTTTCTCATTATTACTATGTATTTCAATGCCGGTTTGATTCCGTGGTTCTTAAATATGCAGATGTTAGGGCTGACCAATACGTTTCTGGCATACATCATCCCGGGGATCGTAGTGCCCTACAACATCATATTGGTTAAGACCTATATAGAATCTATTCCGGCTGAGCTGGAAGAAAGTGCGGCAATAGACGGCGCCAGCTATATGACCATATTCCGTAAGATCATATGGCCCTTAAGCAAACCGATTCTGGCTACCATCGCCATCTTCGGAGCGGTGGGGCATTGGAATTCCTTTACGGATTCACTGATCTTGATGCAGTCTGCACCTACCCTGTATACCTTGCAGCACCGGCTTTACATTTATCTGAATACTGCATCCAACCTAAAGGCATTAATGGAATCCGGCGGTCAGATCAGCGATGCGGCACTCAAGTCAGCAATGAGCGGCAAGGTCATAAAATATACCATTTCCATGGTAACTGTTATTCCTATCCTGTGCATTTACCCGTTCATGCAGCGTTACTTTGAAAAAGGTATCATGCTCGGGGCGGTAAAGGGTTAGGGAAATAGAGAGAAGGTAAAAAGGTATCAACCGTAAATATTACGGTTTCAATACACAAATAAAAGGAGGAAGAAAAAGGATGAAAGCAAAAAGAATTACAGCATTGCTTATGGCAGCAGTAATGACTGCTTCTCTGGCAGCCTGCGGCGGCACCGGCACCACAGCGGCGACGGCTGAGCCTGCGGATGAAGTGGCGAATGAGGAAACAACCAAAACAGATGACGCGGCGGGGGGAGCAGCGGATACAGAGGCAACCGATTATGATGCCATGCTGGAGGATATTATTCCCGAGGAAACGGTAATATTAGACGTATTTGATCAGCTTGCAAACTATTCCGGCGAGCAGATCGGATGGTTCGGTCAGGTTATGCTTGAGAAATTCAATATCAAGCTGAACATCATTCCCGATCCAGACGGAGTATATGAGACCCGTATGGAATCCGGTAATCTGGGGGATATCGTAATCTGGGGACAGGACGGAGATGAATATCTTCAGGCAGTGAATAAAGGAATGCTCTTTGACTGGAACGAAGATGATATTCTGTCTGATTACGGCCCGTATATCAAGGAAAATATGCCTTATGCTCTTGACAAAAACACCAACCTTTCCGGCGGAACTACTTATGGTTTTGGTCATGACGTAGCAGTAGACCCTACGGCTCGTCAGGATTTCATGTATACATGGGATTTACGCTGGGATCTTTACAAGGAATTAGGCTATCCTGAAATCAAGAATCTGGACGACATGGTTAATGTTCTCGCTCAGATGAAGGAAATCTGTCCTAAAGACGATAATGGAAAGACCACATATGGCGTAGCTTTGTTCGATGACTGGGACGGCGATATGGTAATGTATGTTAAGTCCCTCGTTACTGCGTACTACGGTTACGATGAATTCGGCTTCGGCTTCTACGATCCGGTAGGACAGAAATACATTCCCGTTTTGGAAAAAGACGGTCCTTACATGGATGCTTTGAAGTTCTACAATACTCTGTATCGTCAGGGTCTGTTAGATCCCGACTCTCAGACACAGAAATATGATGGTATGCAGGCGGACTATCAGAACGGTACTGCATTCCTCAATATCTTTAACTTCCTGGGTTCTTCCTTCTACAATTCGGAAGGCCATGCGGCAGACGGAAAAGCAATGTTCCCTTGCCCGCCTTCAGAAGCAACGCCTATCTGCTATGGACAGAACGTATACGGTTCTAATAGAATCTGGTCCATCGGCGCGAAAACGGAATATCCGGAACTTTGCATGGCGATCATCAACTGGCTGGCAACTCCGGAAGGCCGTATGACAGCAGAATATGGTCCAAAGGACGTATGCTGGTACTACGATGAGAACGGTAAGATACAGTTTACCGACCTCGGACGTGCGGCTAAGATGGATATTAAGACAGAAATGACCGACGGATATTCAGGCTCCTTCGATGACGGCGGTTTCAAGATGAACAACAGCACATGGGGTATCGATGCGGCAAACCCGGATTCCAATGGCGAAACTTATAACTACAGAAAATGGGAAAGCTTTGTAGCAGAGCCTCAGTCTGACATTGAAGCGGATTGGAGAGATCATGCCGGCGCTAAGACTCCGGATGAATATATGGGAACGACCAACTTCAAACTGTCCTTGGGAACAACTTATTCTACATCTCCTAAGTCCGATGAACTCACGGTTCTTTGGAATCAGGTAAAAGAATGTATTAAGATGGAATCATGGAAAGCGATTTATGCAAAATCCGATGATGAATTCAATGGAATCATCGACAACATGATTACTCAGGCAAAAGACTATGGCTATGATCAGTGCGTTGAGTTCCAGCAGAACGAAGCGACCTTGAGAAAAGCTGCTGAAGACGCTGTAAAATAATAGCGCAGGAAGCAGTTGAAGCAGTAGTAAACAAGTATATAATAATAGGTGATAATGTGTGACGGGATTCTAGGGCTCCAAATGCGGGGCCTTAGAATTTCTAGTTTGAAAGGAATGTGGTGGAACGATGAAGTTTTTCAGTGTGGATAGCTCTCTCTATCGTTTTCTATCGAGATTTTTGGATGTAATGAAGCTGAATTTTCTCTGGATTTTATTTAGTCTTCCCATCATAACATCAGGAGCCTCTACGGCAGCAGCCATGTCCGTAGCGCTGAAAATGGCGGATGATGAGGAAGGATATATCGGAATGGACTTTGTAAAGGCCTTCAAGGAAAACTGGAAGCAGGGCACTTTGCTGGGAATCATTACTGCTATCGCTTTCTATGCGGTCTATCTGGACTTTGAACTGGTGCGGGCATCTGAGGACGGTTCTGTGCTGCTTCTCATTATTGGGATAGTATCGGCCTTCGTGGTGGTCATGGCGCTTTCCTATTCCTTTCCGCTTATCGCGAGGTATGAAAACACTCTTCCCAGAACCATTCAAAATTCTCTGCACATTTCGAGAAGGTTCTTCGGACGCACACTTCTTATGCTGGTCATAATCTGGATAGAATTCCTTGTCCTGCAATTTAATGAAATCATGCTTTTTTTCGCAATCATTATCGGACCGGGCCTGATCATTTTTACGATAGCGGCCTTCAGCAAGCGAATCTTCGTGATGCTTGAGAAGGAAATGGAGACAGAGGCATAGCGCTTACAGCGCTCCCTCATCCTCCAGCTTTTTGCGGTATTCGGCAGGGCTCATGCCGATATATTTTTTAAATTTTTTGTGAAAATAATCCACATTCTTATATCCCACCTGCTCAGAAATTTCATAAACTTTCAGGTTTTTTTCTCTCAGCAGTCCAAGCGACTGATCGATTCGTCTATGGTCCACATAAGAGTTGAAGCTTTCTCCCAGATGCTTATTGAAGATTTTGCCCAAGTAGGCACTGTTGTAGCCAAAAAGCGGGGCGATGCTTTCCAATTTAATATTTTTTTGGAAGTTATGGTCGATATAATAGATAATATCGTCCAAAACGGTATCTCTGGAAGGATTGCCGGTAGCGCTCATGATCATGTCTGTCATCTCTGAAATGTAGAGAATGATTTCATATAAGTGATGGCAGCCTTCAATATGAGAAATGACTTCTGCATTGTTGGGGAAAGGGACATTGGGGCTGCCGTAGGTATGGTTTATTTTTTCCTTGATGCGCAGATATAGGTCGGTAAGAAACAACTTGACGGAGGAAATGTCGTTTTTCACCCCGTATAGGTAATTTTCGAGTGCGGACAGGGTTTCTGCGACCATGCGCCGGTTGAAGGCCAGCAGATATCCGGTCAGCCTGTCGCTGTATTCCGTTAGAAGTCCGTTGTTTATTTCATGGTTGAGGCTTTGCACATCGGGAAGCTCTTCGAATCCCAGCGTATGCTGTCCCTGAATACAGAAAAATCTTCTGTTTTTAAGCGCCGAGGCTTCTTCATAGGAAAGGTGTATATCTTCCAAGGATGACACCGGACGTCCGTATGCCAGAAAGAGGGAAGCAAGCGGACTGCCGTTTTGTGGGCAGGAGTCTTCGTAGTGCGACAAAAAATCCTGAAATTTATTGATGGCAAAGCTTCCTTTTAAGAGAATTATTTCATTATTATCTTTTTTGAAATAGTCGAATGTATGATTTCCTTTATTGGTTATCTTCAGTAGTTCGGCAAAGCTATAGCCGGGGTCTGAAGGGTCACTGCTGAACTTTTCATAGATAACTACCTGATAAATGTCCGAGGTCAGATGCAGTTCTTCCAGTTCGGATTCGGAAAGGCCGGGAGGTTGTTCTGAATCATACATTCCGGTAATTACTTCGTAAATGATGGATTCTCTGGCCTTGCTTTTGAACAGCGCGATATTATCGGACTTGTTCTTTTCAGCGATAAGAATTTCCTTGACTTTCTCCACCGCACCCTGAAGCTCCGCCTCCTCGATGGGTTTTGTGAGATAGAAGCTGGCACCGTAACGGATGGCCGCCTGAGCGTAAGCAAAATCGGAATAGCCGCTTAAGATGATAAATTTTCCCCGATAGCCGTTTTCCCTCGCAATACGGATTATATCCGTACCGTACATTTTGGGCATGCGGATATCTAAGAGTACAAGGTTTGGTTCGGTCTGCAAAATGGCCTGCAAGGTTTCCTCGCCGTTAGCCGTTTCCCCGCAGATGGAAAAGCCCATAGATGCCCAATCCATAATATATTTAAGCCCTTCCCGAATACTCGATTCATCGTCTGCAATCAACACCGTATACATAATCCACCTCCCGATTTAACTACAGTATAAATGAGCATTTTGACCTTGTCAATTTTTGAAAAATCTATAATTTACCGGGTATATATTGTTTAATTATTTTCGTATTTTATTCGCAAAAATGTTGTTATAATTTAAGTAAAAAGCTTTGTTTCAGTGAAAGAGGTGTATGCATGAAAATTGGAAAGTATTGTGCTGTTATGTGTATCGTCTTCCTTCTGTTTCTGATGGGCTGCGGGTTAAAGATGGATCTGGGCTACGATGAGCCCATTGTCGTGGATGTATTTGACAGCGTGGCCAATTACGAAGGGATGCAGTCCGGGTGGTTCGCCAAGGTGGTAAAGGACGATTTCAATATGGAATTAAATGTGATTGCCCCGAATGTAGCGGGGGGAGGCAACACTCTTTTCGACATACGTTCGGCAGCGGGCAATCTGGGAGACTTGATCATATGCAACGGAGAGAACGATACTCTTCAAAAGTTGGTGAATTCCGGCCTGGTGCTGAATATGGAGCCTTACTTAAAAGATAAAGAAATTATGCGTTTTGATAAGGCGATAAGAGACGTGAACAAGGATTTGTCCCCAGGTGGTATCTATGCGATTCCCTCAGAGGTATCCCTGAATTCCCCGCTGACCCCCAGCGAGGGATTGGAGCCTACTTACGGGCCGTATCTGCGCTGGGATTTGTATAAGGAACTGGGCTATCCCGAAATCGGCACCTTGGAGGATTTGCTTCCCATACTCGTGCAGATGCAGGAACTGGAGCCTTTTGCAGAAAACGGGGAAAAAACTTATGCGTTTTCCTTTTTCAAAGACTGGGACGGAAATATGATGAATGCAGCGAAGCAGCCTTGCTGCTTTTATGGATGGGATGAGCTGGGATTCCTCCTTCTGAAGGCGGATAGCGATGAACACCAGAGCATCATCGATTCGGATTCTATGTATGTCCGCGTCCTGAAATGGTATTTCGATGCGAACCAATTAGGCTTAGTGGATCCCCAGTCGCCTACCCAGAGCTATAATGATGTGGCGCAGAAGTATGAGGATGGGCAGGTATTGTATTCCCCATGGCCCTGGGTGGCGCAGATCAAATACAATACGCTGGCCAGAAAGCAGGAAGGAAAAGGCTTCATGATAGCGGATATGGCGGATATGAACATATACTCCTACGGCTGTAACCAAAGCGGAAGCCGCAAAACAGTCATACTGGTAGGGTCACAAGCCAAAGATCCGGAGCGGCTGATGGACTTTGTAGACTGGATGTATTCCTCGGATGGCATACGCAGTATTGGCCCGCTCAGTTCAGCGGGAACCGCAGGACCGGAGGGACTGTGCTGGGAATACGATCAGGCGGGAGAGCCCCAGCTTACGGAGTTTGGCAAGAGAGCGTTGGCCGACGGGGAAGTAGAGACACCGGAGGAATGGGGAGGCGGAACGTGGGCGGAAGGAATCTCCGTATTGAACTTCATGCCGGTGGCTCCCTGCGAGGTAGATGAGGACGGCTATCCATATGCTTACAGACTGTGGAATTCCGTACAGGAAATAGAAGAGACAGCCTTGGAAAAAGACTGGAAAGAGATTATGCAGGCGGATAACACCCGAGATTTCCTCATAAAGAACGACAAGATGGTTGTTTCTCCGGGCTGCAATTTTACCTATACAATCAGCTCGGAGATAGAGACGCTACGGGGGCAGTGCAGGAATGTGATTCAGAAATATTCATGGGAAATGATATTTGCCGAGGATGAGGCCGAATTTTACCAATTGTTGAGCAAGATGCAGAATGAAGTGCTGAGCCTGGGCTATGAGAAGGTGGTAGAGGTGGATATCAAGGATGCCTTGAGCTTTCAGGCGGAGCGTATCAGAGTGGTGGAGGAATACGAAAATGATAGAGAACAATAAAGTAAAAAAGATTCTTTACGGAGGAGATTATAACCCGGAGCAGTGGCCCGAGGATATATGGGAAGAGGACATGAGGATGTTTCGTCTGGCAAACATCGATGTGGTGACTCTGAATGTGTTCAATTGGGCGATGCTGCAGCCTCAAGAAGATGTTTACGATTTCAGTAAGCTGGATAAGATAATGGATATGGTAAGGACAAACGGACTAAAGGTCTGCATGGCTACCTCCACAGCAGCTCATCCCGCATGGATGGCCAGAAAATACCCCGACATTCTGCGCACCGAGCACAACGGGATAAGAAGGAAGTTCGGCAGCAGACACAACTCCTGCCCCAACAGCCCCACCTACCGAAAATATTCCGTTCTTCTGGCGGAGAAACTGGCCGAAAGATATAAGGACTACGACAACATCGTAGCATGGCATGTTTCCAACGAATACGGCGGAGAATGCTACTGCGGGAACTGTGAAAAGGCCTTTCGCACATGGCTGACGGAAAAATACGGCACCATCGGGGAACTGAACCGCGTATGGAACATGGCCTTCTGGGGACACACCCTTTATGATTTCGAAGATGTAGTGGCACCCAACATGCAATCGGAAGAATTTCTCTGGGATACAGTGAGAACAAATTTTCAGGGAATCTCGCTGGACTATCGCAGATTCATGTCGGACAGCATGCTATCCTGCTACCGCATGGAATATGAAGTATTAAAAAAGCATATGCCGGATGTCCAGGTCACCACTAACCTGATGGGCTTCTACAAACCCCTGGACTATCAGAAATGGGCCCGTTATATGGATTTCGTATCATGGGATAACTATCCCTCCTTCGACACGCCCGTCTCAGAAAGCGCCATGAACCATGAGCTGATGCGCGGATTAAAGCAAGGAAAGCCCTTCGCCCTCATGGAACAGACTCCGGGAGTAAGTAACTGGCAATCCTTCTGCACGCTGAAACGCCCGGGAGTTATGCGCCTCCTAAGCTATCAGGCAATAGCCCACGGCTCCGACACCGTGATGTTCTTCCAGATGCGAAGAAGCATCGGAGCCTGTGAAAAGTATCACAGTGCGGTCATAGACCACGCAGGACACGAAGACACGAGAGTATTCCGGGAAGTAGCGAAGCTGGGAGAAGAACTGAACAAAATAGGCAGTCAGATTTTGGGAACAAGAACCGCAGCCAAGGCAGCAATCGTAATGGACTGGGACAACTGGTGGGCATCCGAATATTCCGCCGGCCCCAGCAGGCTTATCAACTATAAGCAGGAAATCTTCTATTACTACAGAGCATTTTATGAAAACAACATCCCGGTAGACATTATCAGCGTAACGGACGACCTATCCCCTTACCGCCTGGTAACAGCTCCCCTCCTATACATGTGCAAGGAAGGCTTTGACGAAAAGCTCCGCGCCTACGTGAAAGACGGCGGCTCCTTCCTTACCACATATTTCAGCGGCTACGTAGAAGATCACGACCTCGTAATAACAGGCGGCTATCCCGGAAAGCTAAGGGACATTCTCGGCATCTGGGTGGAGGAATCCGACGCCATTCCCGAAGGAAAGCACAACTCCTTCCTATACAAAGGCGAAACCTATCCCGCCGAGGTACTCTGCGACCTCCTTCACTTAGAAGGAGCCGAAGCGCTCAGCCGGTATCAGGAAGACTTCTACGCAGGAATGCCCGTACTGACCGTCAACCGTTACGAAAAAGGCCGGTCCTACTACGCAGCAACCCGTTCCAACCCTGATTTTTACCGCACCTTCATCAAAGACATATGCGAAGAAACGGGGATTCCCTCACTGCTCGAGACACCGGAAGGCATAGCGCCCGGTATTGAGATTTCACGCCGTGAAAATGAGACGGCCGAATTCTTATTTATATTAAACCATAACGATGAGGCGGTTAACCTGACTTTAACGCTTAATTCACCATCTATTGATATTTTGACAGGGAGGTCCTATTTAACCGGAGGTTCTATCACTGTTCAAGGTAAAGATGTGGTGGTGTTGAGAGGGGTGAAGTGAGGGAGGGGGTGAAATTTCCTGCACAATCGTGAGGTTGTGAGGGGAAAGAAGGGTATGGCAAAAGGTTTCCGGCTCTGATTATGCAGGACACTGCGCTGAGCCAAAAGCAGAAATTCTTTCAGCAGAGGCTTCAAGAATTTCTTTGTCTCAGCTCCGTAGCATAAAATCGCCGGAAACCTTTTCCATACCCTTCTTTCCCTGCTGTAGTTTCTTTGAATTGTGCAGGAAATTGCCAAGGTTTTCGAATGCCTCATTTCACCACCTTCGGTGGGAGAGAAGAAAGAAGAAGTACGCCGTAACCCCCACTCTACCGCAGCCCAATTCGTAACGTTGCGCGAGACTTTCTGCGGGGGTTCTGGTTTGGAGTCGTGTAGTAAGCGGGCGTATTTTCTTAATGAAACCGTCCAGGAACCAGGGCAAACACCGCATGGATGCGGTGTTTAGGCAGCACAGTACATGGATGTACTTTGCTGCCGACCCGTCCGCAGCCATTACCGTCCCGGTTCCATTTAGAAAATACGCCCGCTTACGTCAGACGAGAAACCAGAACCCCCGCAGAAAGTCTCTCACAACCCACCAATTACCCATCCCCCCAAATACAAGAAAGTGAGACTCAAACATGAACAACAAACAATACCTATCCCAAATAGAAGCCACCATTCAAAGCGGTCTCTACTCCCCCACATGGTCCTCCCTATCGAAATACGAAATCCCCCAATGGTTCAAAGACGCCAAATTCGGCATCTTCATCCACTGGGGCCTCTATAGCGTTCCCGCCTTCAACAACGAATGGTATTCCCGCAACATGTACATACAAGGAACCCCCGAATACCAGCATCACATTGACACCTATGGCCCGCACAAGGATTTCGGCTACAAGGATTTTATTCCCATGTTCACCGCTGAGAAATTCAGCGCGGAGGAATGGATAACTGCTTTCAAGGAAGCCGGAGCGAAATATATCGTTCCCGTTGCAGAGCACCATGATGGATTTCAAATGTATCCTTCGGAGCTTTCACATTTTAATGCAGCGGAAATGGGGCCTAAGAAAGATATCATAGGAAGTCTGAAGGAGGAGGCGGAAAAACAGGGGATTGTATTCGCGGCTTCCTCTCATAGAGCGGAACACCAGTGGTTTATGGGAAACGGTAAGGATTTTGAAAGTGATATAAAGGAGCCGCTTAAAAGGGGGGATTTTTACTGGCCCTCGGTACAGCAGCAGCCGGATCAGCAGGATATTTTGTCAGAACCTTATCCGGATGAGGAGTATTTGGAGGATTGGCTGCTCCGAACGTGCGAACTGATCGATAAATATCATCCCCGACTTCTTTATTTCGACTGGTGGATACAGCATGAGGCATATAAGGAGCAGGTCAGGAAGATGGCTGCTTATTATTATAATAGAGGTGCGGAATATGGTTTTCCTGTGGGGATTTGTTATAAGCAGGAGTCCCTTGCTTTCGGAAGCGGTATTGTGGATGTGGAGAGGGGGAAGTTTTCTGAGGCGAAGCCTTACCCATGGCAGACAGATACTGCTATTGCCCGTAATTCCTGGTGCTATACCGAGACTCTCGATTATAAGAGCGGGAGGGAGATTATATGTTATTTGTGTGACGTGGTCAGTAAGAATGGTAATCTGCTGTTGAATGTAGGACCGAAAGCGGATGGCACGATCGACCGGAAAGATGGGGATATATTGAAAGAGATCGGACAGTGGCTTTCTGTAAATGGAGAGGCTGTCTATGGAAGCAGGTGCTGGCGTTTTGCACAGGAAGGGCCTACTGCGGAAAGTGAGGGACAGTTCAGCGATGGGCAGGAAACGGTTTATACTTCGCAGGATTTCCGGTTTACGGCGGCCCATGGGAATATTTATGCTATTTGCATGAGCTATCCGACAGATGGCAGAGTGACCATTCGTTCCCTTTATAAGGAAAAGGATTTGAATAAGCCGGTTTTTCAAGGGATTCTTCGAAGGGTATCGGTCTTGGGAAGTGAAGAAGAGATATCCTTTGTGAGGGATGAGGAGGGACTTCATTTTCAGACGAAGACGGTTAAAAGCGATTATCCGGTGGTTATTAAAATAGAAGTGGAATAATTTATCAATTTGGAAGGAGCAGAGGTATAAAGATGAAGATAAGCATAGAAAATAAGGAAAAGGCGGAGCTTTTGTTAAAGCAGCTTACGCTGGATGAAAAAATAGGAATGATTCATGGAGACGGGCTGTTTCGGACGAAAGGGGTAGAGCGGCTGGGGATACCGCCGCTTTACATGTCGGATGGGCCTATGGGAGTTAGGGCAGAGTGGAAAAATAATGCGTGGATTCCCATAGGACATTCTCAGGATGCCTGCTCTTATTTGCCCAGTAACTCGGCAATCGCGGCTACCTGGAACAAGGAGCTGGCATATGAATGCGGCAGTGTGTTAGGGGCAGAGGCCAGGGGCAGAGGGAAGGATATTATTCTGGCTCCCGGTATTAACATTAAGAGAAGTCCGTTAAACGGCAGAAATTTTGAATATATGAGCGAGGACCCTTACCTGACCGCGAAGCAGTGCGTGGAGGTGATTAAGGGGATTCAGGAGCATGACGTGGCGGCATGTGTGAAGCATTTTGCCATGAACAGTCAGGAAACCGAGCGGTTGTGGGTGGATGTAGAGGTAGAGGAGAGAGCACTTCGCGAAATTTATCTCCCGGCTTTTCGGGCGGCGGTGGATGAGGGTAATTCCTATTCCCTGATGGGAGCCTACAATTTGATACGCGGGCAGCACTGTTGCGAAAGCAAGCTGCTTTTGAACGAAATATTGAGGAAAGAATGGGGCTACGAAGGATTGGTGGTTTCTGACTGGGGCGCAGTTCATAAGACGAAAGCGGCAGCGGAAAGCGGTCTGGATGTTGAGATGTCCGTAACAAGCAATTTTGATGAATATTTTATGGCACGGCCCTTGAAGAAGGCCGTAGAGGACGGAGAGATAAGCGAAGAGCTCGTGGATGAGAAGATTCGCCATGTCCTTTGGCTGATGTTGGAGCTCCATATGTTTGATGTGGATAAAAAGGAAGGAAAGACGGTAAAATGTGAAAGGAAGCGAGGCTGCTATAATACTCCCGAGCATAGGGGAAAAGCGTTAGAGGCAGCTCGGGAATCGATTATTCTATTAAAAAATGAGGGTAATCTGCTTCCTCTTAAAAAAGAAAAAATTGACAGACTGCTCCTTATTGGAGCGAATGCAGACCGAATTCACTCAAACGGCGGGGGAAGCGCAGAAATAAAAGCGCTTTATGAGATCACACCTTATATGGGACTGTCGAACCAGCTGGGCGGAAACTGTGAGATCAAATATATAGAAGGATATTTTGAGGAAAAGAAAATACAAAGCGAGGAAAACTGGCAGGAAAGCAGCCTCGAGGCGGACGGCGGAAGAAAACGCACCGAGGATAAAGAAAGCGAAGCCGTTTTGAAGAAACGAAAAGAGCTGCTTGAGGAAGCCGTGAAATACGCAGAGGAATACGAGCACGTTATTTTCGTGGGAGGGCTGAATCACGAATATGACGTGGAGGGACAAGACAGAGGCGATATGAAGCTTCCTTATGGGCAGGATGAGGTGATGGAGGCAGTTCTTGAGGTGAATCCGAATACAGTTATAGTGATGATTGCAGGCTCCCCGATAGAAATGAGCAGGTGGGAGAAAAAGGCGAAAGCTATCGTACTTGGCTTTTATGCGGGAATGGAGGGCGGCAGCGCCCTGGCAGAAGTACTGTTGGGGGAAGTTAACCCTTCGGGCAAGCTGCCGGAAAGCTTTCCTTTTACCCATGAGGATTGCAGTGCCCATAAGATAGGAGATTTTGCGAAGAAGGATTTGCTTCATTATAAAGAAGGAATCTACGTGGGATATCGTTATTATGAGAAGAACATGATACCGGTGCAGTATAGTTTCGGTCATGGTCTTTCCTATACTGAATTCCGATATGGTAACATGAAAGCCTGGAAGAAGACTGACGGGCCGGGCTGGCGGGTAGAGGTAAGCTGTGATGTTAAAAATACCGGAGAAAAAAAAGGAAAGGAAATTGTACAGCTTTATATCAAGGATAAAATAAATCAGGTGGATAAGCCGGTAAAAGAGCTTAAGGGTTATGAAAAAATAGAACTGGAAGCGGGTGAAACGGGCAGAGTGAGCTTTTACCTGAGCGAGGAAGATTTTTCCTATTATGACGAGAAGGCGAAGAGATTCAAAGCGATTTCCGGGAACTATGAGCTGATTCTCGCGGCTTCCCTTACGGACGAGCGCTTGAAACAGGAGATAGAGCTTTCATTTTCATAAAATAGCAAAACAGAAAAAATTCGTGAAATTTATTCTCTTTTATGTGCTCATTTTAATGATAAAACTTAAAAAAATGAAGATTTATAAAAACAAGATTAAAAACTGACAAAGATGGTGGCCTGTATTTCAGTGAAAATTAATAAAATTTAACAAAGTTAAGAAAATGTTAAGAGATTGAAGCAGAACATACCTAATAATTGACAAAGCAAAAAGAGCGTAATAGAATGACATCAATTACACAAAAAAAGACAGTAAATGACATTTAATTTCGTACAAATTGTAGCGATTACCTTCCCTGTTGTGTTATAATAAATGAAAAAACGGTAACCGTATATCGAGGGGGAAGAATGTACGGAGAAGAAAGGATGTGAGGAGCATGGATGCTTTCGTTGAGTCCTTACTGGAAGAACTGAATTGTGAGGTCGTATTTACGATTCCTCTTTTCGGTGGAATTCCCGTTATGGAGTCAGTGGTGGTCACTTGGATAGTTATGGCAGTTTTGACGCTGACTTCGATTATACTTGTGCGGAACCTGAAGGTGGAAAATGTAGGACGAAAGCAATTGATGTTGGAGACGGCCATCGGAGGTTTGTATGATTTTTTTGAGGGGTGTGTTGGACACCATGGGAGAAAGTACATTCCGTATCTAATCACTGCGGCGCTGTACATCGGTATGGCAAACTTAATAGGACTGTTCGGTTTTAAACCTCCAACAAAGGATTTGAATGTAACAATCGCATTGGCTCTCATAAGCATTATGCTGATTGAGATATCGGGTTTGAGACAAAAAGGATTTAAGGGTTTTTTAAAAAGCTTTGCTCAGCCGATCGCGATAATGCTTCCTATCAATATTTTGGAAATATTTATTCGGCCATTGTCCCTTTGCATGCGACTTTTCGGTAACGTGCTGGGATCTTTCGTAGTAATGGAACTGATCAAACTGCTCATACCTGCTGTTGTGCCAGTTGCTTTCAGTTTGTATTTCGATATTTTCGACGGTTTGATTCAGGCGTATGTTTTCGTATTTTTGACTTCTTTGTTTGTTGGAGAAGCTTTAGAGGATTAATAAAAAAATAAAATTTCGGAGAGAAAAGGAGTATTTATTATGGATTCAACATTATTAGTTGCTATTGGAGCAGCAATTGCAGTTCTTACAGGTATTGGTGCAGGTCTTGGTATCAGTCTTGCAACCGGAAAAGCAGCGGATGCTATCGCAAGACAGCCTGAGGCAGACGGCAAGATCAGAACCACTTTGCTCATCGGTTGTGCACTTGCGGAAGCAACAGCTATTTACGGCTTCGTTATCGCTTTGCTGATTGTTTTGTTATTGAAATAAGTTTAATGTCTGGAGCGTTTCCAGATGAGTGTTTTTTACTCAGATGAGTGTTCTTTACTCATTAATATGAGAAAGGCGGAAGGCAATATGCTGAATATAAGCTTCTGGAATATTATATTTACCATTGTAAATGTGCTTGTATTATACTGGCTTATGAAAAAGTTTCTGGTGAAACCCGTAATGGGAATTATCGAAAAACGTGAGCAGTTGATTCAAGGACAATTAAGCGATGCGAGAAAAAATCAAGAGCATGCTTTAGAATTAAAAGAACAGTACGAAGCAAAGATGGAAACGGCGGAAAAAGAAGCTGAAGAAATTGTGTTGCAGGCAAAGGAGCAGGCTCTGAGTGAAAAGGTTCTGATCATGGAAGAAGCCAAGTCAGAATCCGACAGGCTCATGGAAAGAGCGAAGAAAGAAATCGTGGGTGAGCAGGAGAGAGCAAGACGGGAAGCAGAAAGCCAGATTGCCGGCCTTGCTTTGTTGGCAGCCAGAAAAATATTAAAGTCGGGTGAGATAAATGACGCAAACAGCCAATAATTATGGAAAAGCGTTGTACGAGCTTTCCATACGGAAAGAAGAGGTAGAGCAGGCGGCGAAATTATTTGAAGAAGAGCCGAAGCTGCTTAATATCCTGCAGAACCCTACCGTTTTACGGAAAACGAAATATGCGGTAATCGATCGGATTTTTGATGGGAAAATGTCCGCGTTTTTAAAGCTTTTATGTAAATATGGACGGATTGGTCAACTTACGGACGCATTTATTGCCTATCGCGAGTATTATGAGAAGCAGCATGGAATCTTGCATGGACAAGTGTATTATGTAAATCCTCTCGAGAAAACGGAGAAAGAACGGATAGTACAATTTCTGAAAGAGAAGTTTTCGTGTGAAGAAGTACTGTTAGAGGAAGAGAAAAACGAATCTCTTCTTGGCGGCTATCTGTTGAAAGCAGGCGGGATAGAATTTGACTTTAGTTATGAAGGCCGTCTGCATCAATTGGAGAAAAAATTAATTGGGAGGTGAACGCTGTGAGTGCAATCAGTGCAGCAGACATTATTTCCATCTTAAAAACAGAGGTAGAAAATTATAACTGGGATGCCGGAGAGCAGGAAGTTGGTTCTGTTATTTGGGTAGGAGATGGAATTGCTACGATATATGGCATCGACCATGCTATGTATGGTGAGATTGTAGTATTTGATAACGGTGTCAAGGGTATGGTACAGGACATTCGAAGAAATGAAATCGGATGTATTCTCTTTGGCAGCGATATTGGAATAAAAGAAGGTACCAAAGTAACGAGAACGAAGAAAAAAGCAGGTATCCCTGTAGGGGAAGGCTATATCGGAAGAATTATCAATGCACTGGGTGAACCGGTGGATGGAAAGGGAGAGATTCCCGCCAAGGATTACAGACCGATAGAAGAAGAGGCCCCGGGGATTATACAGCGTAGATCCGTAAATACTCCTTTGGAGACGGGAATCTTATCCATTGACTCCATGTTCCCCATTGGACGCGGACAGAGAGAGTTGATTATCGGAGACAGGCAGACAGGAAAGACTGCCATTGCTGTGGATACGATTATCAACCAAAAAGGAAAAGGCGTTATCTGCATTTATGTGGCTATCGGACAAAAGGCATCCAGCGTGGCAAAATTGGTTTCCACTCTGGAACATCACGGTGCTTTGGATTATACGATCGTGCTCGTGTCTACAGCCAGTGAACCGGCTTCATTGCAGTATATCGCACCTTATGCTGGAACGGCGCTGGGCGAGTATTTTATGTATCAGGGAAAAGACGTGCTTATGGTTTATGATGATTTATCCAAGCATGCGGTGGCATATCGTGCACTGTCTCTTTTGCTGGAGCGTCCGCCCGGACGTGAGGCATACCCGGGTGACGTATTCTATCTTCACTCCAGATTATTGGAGCGTTCCAGCCGTTTGAACGATGAATTGGGAGGCGGTTCCATCACGGCTCTTCCTATCGTAGAGACACAGGCAGGCGACGTATCCTCCTATATTCCTACGAATGTTATTTCCATTACCGACGGACAGATTTTTTTGGAAAGCGACTTGTTCTTTGCCGGTATGAGACCGGCGGTCAACGTAGGCTTGTCCGTATCCCGTGTAGGTGGTGCGGCACAGACGAAGGCTATGAAAAAGGCTTCAGGAAGTATCCGTATCGATTTGGCACAGTATAGGGAAATGGAAGTATTTACCCAGTTCAGTTCTGATTTGGACGATAACACGAAGCAGCAGCTTCAGCATGGTAAGGTGCTGATGGAGCTGTTGAAGCAGCCTTTGGCGCATCCGCTCTCCCTGCATGAGCAGGTAATGACGCTTTGCCTGGCGAACAACCGTGTTTTCGATTCGGTAGAGGTGAAGAAGGTAAAGGAATACCAGAAGGGAATACTGGAATTCATAGATAGAAAGTATCCTAAGATTGGATTCGAAATCGAGGAGAAAAAGGCTTTGACAGATGAGTTGGTAGAGCAGATTATCGAGGCGGCCAAGGAATATAAGAGCAGGTGATAGCGTATGGCAAGTATAAAAGAAATCCAAGTCAGGAAGAAGAGTATACAAGACACGATGAAGATTACCAATGCTATGTATATGATTTCTTCTTCAAAGCTTAAAAAAGCCAAGAAGAATCTGGAAGCGACGGAGCCTTATTTCTACACGCTGCAAAATACTATGAGCCAGATACTCCGTCACATTCCGGATATGAAGAACATTTACTTCGACCAGCATGAGGAGAAGGAACCGGAAGAAAAAAGGATTGGATATATTGTAATAACTGCCGATAAAGGTTTGGTAGGAGCTTACAACCACAATATCCTGAAATTGGCGGAAGAACAGCTGCAAAACTGTGCGAATCCGGTATTGTTCGTCTTGGGAGAAGTAGGGCGTCAGTATTTTAAACGTAAGAAAATCAATATTGAAGAGGAATTCCAGTATACTGTTCAGAACCCTACGCTCGGAAGGGCAAGAAAAATTGCCGAAACCGTACTGGAGATGTACAGAGAGGGCAGGCTGGATGAGGTCCACATCATCTATACGAAGATGGCGAATTTCATGCAGGCGGAAGCCGAGACGGTGAAGCTGCTTCCTCTAAAGAAATCGGATTTCTATATAAATCCTCTGGTTGATATGCACATGGAGGAATTGGCGATGAAACCGGACGCTTGTACAGTGGTGAACCATATCGCAGCAGATTATTTTGTGGGCTTTGTTTACGGAGCGCTGGTAGAGTCTTTCTGCAGCGAGCAGAATTCCCGAATGATGGCGATGGAAGCTGCCGTGGACAATGCGGAGGAAATGTTATGGGAACTCGATATCATGTATAATAGAGCAAGGCAGGCGGTGATTACACAGCAGATCACTGAAGTAATCAGCGGTGCGAAAGCCCAGAAGAAAAAGAAGTTAAGTTAGGAGTCGGAGCATATGAAACAAGGAAAAATAGTTCAGGTAATGGGCCCCGTTGTGGATGTGGAATTTGAAGACAATGACTTGCCTCGTATCAAAGACGCTTTGGAAGTAAAAAACGGAGAAAAGCGTTGCGTTATGGAGGTGGCACAACACATCGGAAATAATATGGTGCGCTGCATCATGCTTGCTTCCAGCGAAGGACTTAGCAGAGATATGGAAGTAACGGCCACGGGAAGCGGAATCAAGGTGCCGGTAGGCGAAAAAACCCTGGGACGCCTTTTTAATGTGCTGGGTGAAACTCTGGACGACGGCGCATCTTTAGAGGGCGAGGAAAAATGGGTTATCCATAGGGATCCTCCGGCATTTGCGGATCAGAGCCCGGCAGTGGAAATCTTAGAGACCGGAATTAAGGTCATCGACCTTTTGACACCTTATGCCAAGGGCGGTAAGATCGGACTTTTCGGCGGTGCCGGCGTAGGTAAGACGGTACTTATTCAGGAATTGATCCGTAACATCGCTACAGAGCATGGCGGATATTCCATTTTCACCGGTGTTGGTGAGCGTTCCAGAGAGGGTAACGATCTTTGGACGGAAATGAAAGAATCAGGAGTTTTGGAAAAGACAGCTTTGGTGTTCGGACAGATGAACGAGCCCCCCGGAGCACGTATGCGCGTGGGCGAGGCGGGACTGACCATGGCGGAATATTTCCGCGATGAGGTAGGCAAAGATGTGCTTTTATTTATCGACAATATATTCCGTTTTACGCAGGCAGGTTCAGAAGTATCGGCATTGTTGGGAAGAATGCCCTCCGCGGTAGGTTATCAGCCGACTCTTGCAACGGAAATGGGAGAATTGCAGGAGCGTATCACTTCCACAAAAAATGGTTCGGTTACTTCCGTACAGGCCGTTTACGTGCCGGCGGATGACTTGACTGACCCGGCGCCTGCTACAACATTCTCTCACTTGGATGCTACTACGGTACTTTCCAGAAAAATTGTGGAGCAGGGTATTTACCCGGCGGTCGACCCGTTGGAATCCACTTCCCGTATTCTGGAAGCAGATGTAGTAGGTCAGGAGCATTATGAGACGGCAAGACGAGTTCAGGAGATGCTTCAGAAGTATAAAGAGCTTCAGGATATTATCGCGATTCTCGGCATGGAGGAGTTGTCAGAAGAAGATAAGGTGACAGTATACCGCGCCAGAAAGGTGCAGAAATTCTTATCTCAGCCTTTCCACGTAGCTGAGAACTTTACCGGTATATCCGGAAAGTATGTGCCGGTTGCGGAGACCATCAAGGGCTTCCAGGCTATTCTTGACGGAGAGATGGACGAGTATCCGGAAAATGCATTTTTCAACGTCGGAAACATCGACGAGGTAAAAGAAAAAGCAGCATCTATGGCATAAATAAGAGAGAGGTGTTGATATGGAGACATATAGTTTAAAAGTAATGGCGGCGGATAAGACCTTTTTTGATGGCCGCTGCACATCTCTTATTATCCCTTCCTTTGACGGTCTGGTAGGAATTCTGGCACACCATGAGAATATGGTAATTGCCGTAAAAGAAGGAGAAATCCAGATTAAGCTTGAGGATGGGAGTGAAATAGAAGCCTTGGTGGGTATCGGTTTTTTTGAAATAATGAATAACCGCGCCACTCTTCTCGTACAGACGGTGGAGAGACCGGAAGAAATCGATGTCGCGAGAGCCAGAGAGGCGGAGGAGAGAGCGATGGAGCAGCTGCGCCAGAAGCAGAGCCTTCGCGAATATTACTACACACAAGCAGCGCTGTCCAGAGCTATGAGCAGGTTGAAGACAGCGAGCAAACACAAATAACAGATATAAATTGAAATACAATAGGGAAGGCACCAAAGTACGATATGAATTCGTGCTGCGGCGGCTTCCTTTTTTAGTAAATAGGAAAGAAAAAAAATATTGACATATAAAAGCAGATGTGTAAAAATTGTTTATAAGTGAACTGTTCTTTTCCAAACTGTTTATAATAAAACAATTCGTTTGAGAGCAGTTCGCCCGTTGTCGGCAAAAAAATTTTTGGGCGGTCATCATGAGAGGAAATAATTGTGAATAACGATTTTGAGACGTTGTTAAACGGTCAGCAGTTTAAGAAGCTTTATGAGAAAATGAGCAACCTCATTACGGAAAAGTACGGATTGCACAAGATAGAAATAGAAATCCTGCTTTTTCTGCGAAACGGAAGATTTGATACGGCGAGGGATATCGCGGAGAATAAGTTTTTTTCCAAGGCTCATATTTCTCACGCCATCGAGCATTTGACTGAATGCGGCTATTTGACGGGAAAGGCGGATGAACAGGACAGAAGATGCATTCATCTGGAACTTACGAAGGATGCGGAGCCGGTCTGCGAAGAACTGGAGAAATTGAGGAAAGGCCTTGCAGACATTATTTATAAGGATGTCACAGAGGAAGAAAAGAGGGTGATGTTACAGGTAGGAAAGAAAATTGCACACAATATTAACAAGGAACTGGGAACTTTTTAAGAAATAGAAAAGGAGAAGAACTATGAGAATTAGCAAGAAAGAGCAACTAGATAATTATACCGCCAAATACAGCAAGGTCTGTATTGAAAATGGTAATATAGATAACACCTTGTTCGACGAGTACGGCGTGAAACGAGGATTGAGGGATAAAAATGGTGAAGGCGTTCTTGCAGGTCTCACAAATATTTCTTTGATAAAATCTCAGGAAATCGTAGATGGAAAAAGGATGCCCTGCGAAGGGCGGCTGTTGTATCGAGGCTACGATATCATCGAATTAGTAAAGGGCTTTGAACATACCAAAAGATATGGTTTTGAGGAAATTGCTTATCTCCTTTTGTTCGGAAGCCTTCCGAACGAGGTACAGCTTAACGAATTCAAGGAGAACCTGTCACTGATGTGTACCTTACCGACGAATTTTACGAGAGATGTCATTATGAAAGCCTCGAGCAAGGATATTATGAATTCGTTGACTAAGAGTGTGCTGGCACTGGCTTCTTATGATAAGCAGGCTTCGGATTTAAGCATTGAGAACGTACTTCGTCAGAGCATGAGCCTGATCAGTGTTTTCCCTATGCTTTCCGTTTATGGGTATCATGCGTATAACCATTACGAATGTGACGAAAGCTTTTATATACATAGGCCTGATGCGAATTTATCTACGGCTGAGAACATATTAAGAATGCTGCGTCCGGATAAGAAATACAGTGAATTGGAGGCGCGGGTTCTGGATATCGCGCTTGTTCTCCATATGGAACACGGTGGCGGCAATAACTCCACCTTTACAACAAGAGTGGTCACCTCCTCCGGCTCCGACACCTATTCTGTAATAGCGGCGGCGCTATCCTCTCTGAAGGGGCCTAAGCATGGCGGAGCGAACATCAAGGTAGTGGAGATGATGGCAAACATCAAGAAAAACGTTAAGGACTTGGATGATGAAGAGGCGGTGAAGGATTACCTTGCCCGCATGCTGAACAAAGAGGTGTTCGATAAGAGCGGCCTGATTTATGGTATGGGGCATGCGGTATACTCCATTTCAGATCCGAGAGCAACCATATTCAAGGGCTTTGTAGAAAGACTTGCAGCGGATAAGAAGAGAGAGGAAGATTTCAAACTTTACTCCATGATAGAGCGCCTTGCGCCGGAGGTAATCGGCGAAAAGCGCAATATTTACAAGGGAGTAAGCGCCAACGTGGACTTCTACAGCGGCTTTGTATATAGCATGCTGGATATTCCTTTGGAATTGTACACCCCTATATTCGCTATGGCGAGAATTGTAGGCTGGAGCGCACATCGTCTGGAAGAGCTTATCAATGTGGATAAAATTATCCGTCCCGCTTACAAGACCGTTATGACGGAAAAAACATATATGGATATCGATGAAAGATAAAACGGTTATTCTTTAACGATATTGAAGGTATCCGCCAGCAGCAGCCAGTTAGCCCGAAATAGATTCATAATCGTCCAATAGCCTACCCCCCGCAGTCCATATTCCTGTACGAGAGAGAATTTCTCCCTCATGCTGCGGACATCCTCGAACCAAACCTCATGAGCTAGCCCTTCACTTTCGTAAGTGAAGAAGGGAGACATGGCCACTTGGTCGAACTGGATGGGAACGTTATTGTCGATAGCGATCTGCACAGCTTCTGTATTACTGATGGTGCGTGCCTTTGTTACTCCCCGCTCATAGGGGAGCGTCCAGTCGTAGCCGTAGTTGGGGATTCCCAGATTGATTTTCTCGATTGGAATCCTCGTAATGGCGTAGTCTACCACCTCCCGCACCTTATTGATAGGGGCCACGGCCATGGGAGGACCGTAGGTATAACCCCATTCATATGTCATAAGGAGCACGTTGTCGGCAGCTGCGCCCAGAAGTCCATAATCTTTTCCACCGTAAAGAAGTCCCGGCTGGTTATCGGAGGTCTTGGGTGCGAGGGCTACGGAGACGGGATAACCCACGGCATTTACTGCGGCGCGTACATTGGCGACGAACTCTGCAAAGGGGACTCTGTCTTCTGCGAGAATGTATTCAAAATCGATGTCCACTCCCTCAAATCCTTTTTGGGAAATCATGGCAAGAAGCTGGTTGATGAGATTTTGCTGCACCGCTGCGTCACTTACTACTACAGTGATCAGGTGGTTGTTGAACAAGCCGTCCGGGCCGAAGGGGGTTAGCGTAAGGATAGGAGCGGTATTTTCCTCTTTTGCAAGCGCGATCATCCATGTGTCATCTATGGGCGGAGGAACGAGCTCGCCTGTGGTCGTAAATCCATAGGAGAATACGGATAAATCGGTGAGATAAGGCAGGGTTTCCGTCAGGTTAAAGCTATTGATGAAAGGATAAGCATAGCCGTTTGTGTAGATGAATCTTTTGTCGCCGGTGTTTTCCCCTGTGCTGAGTAAAAGAGCTTGCCCTACGGCGAGGCGGTAAGGGGAAGAAAGCTGATTGTTATATATGATGGAATCTGCGGTAACTCCAAAGGCGGAAGCGATAGAATTCACAGTATCTCCAGCGTTTACGATATAAATAGTCATGAGGAAGGGTCCTGAGGTGATTTGTATTATATTATGCGAAATAGCGGTTAGCAGTTACAAATGCCGGAGTTCTTTAAGGAGAGATAAAAGAAGAAATTGTATTATAAATAATGGATATGGAAGAGGCGGGAGATTCATTCTCCCGCCTCTTTCGAAATTACCTCGAGAACGTCAATTAAGTCGTAAATAGAATTCAGCCTTACATTACGTCTCAGGATATTATTTTTTAAATCAATGGACAATGTTTCAAATTTTTCCCGGAGTTCCGGGGATACATAGGATGCCATATTATCACCTCGAGAATAGTGTGTGCAATAATTCGTGAAAAGACATAGGAAAATATTGGAGGTATTTGAGCAAAATATAGTCTGTTACCACATATTTATGTGAATTCTGTTGTCCATGGAATATTCCTTTTGAATAGTATATACTGCATCTTCCGACGGCTTTCCGATACCTATATAACAAGGCATCATATATTCTGCCGGAAAAGATAAGACACTTCTTACATATTCCTGCTCCTCTCCCAAGGGAATACGTAATGTGCATGCATACTCTTCTGCTGTAGCTGCCAGAAATATATTTTCGATGCAACACCATATAGATGCAAAGGCATTGAGTGAAGACAAATTCTTTGGCTTTAATAAATCATTTTTTTGTTTGAACAGGGGGATTAGTACGCAACTGGCGTTTAATAGCATTTGATATTGCTTTGGTATTGCATTATTGTACATTTTTTTTTGACAGTCGTCTTTTAATTTCCATGACTTCATAATAAAATCCAGACGTTTATCGGATATTTTTTTAGGGATTTTCTTTATTAGTTTTTCTATAACGGTCTTATCAGTTATAACAACAAAATGCCAATCCCTCATGTGATCATTCGTGGGGGCTTTCATCCCGGCATCGATAATTTTATATAGGGTTTCCATATCGATGGATTCATTACTAAAGTCCCGTATAGTTCGCCGTTTATTTATTACATTATAAAAATCCATATCGATCACCTCTTTCGTTTTCCAAAATGAGATCAGAATTCTTCTATTGATAGAGTTGTGTTATTTAAGCCATGATAATAGTTGACTGTCTCAGCGGTAAATTTAAAAACGCAATAATCTTCGTCATCAATTCCTTTCGGATAATATATTTCGAATCCGTCTCTCCATAAAAAAGCTTTTGTATCGTGAACAGTACATACCTCCATCGTTCCGGTAAATAATGCACCTTTATATTCATTTATTGTGTCATCGCAATAATATACGGATGCTTTTGGATTGCTGAGAAATTGTTTCACACGTTTTGAACTTGTATTAGTGGAAAAATAATGAGTTTTTATGCTGCTGTGTTCAAGGACAAGCATGCCTTTTATTTGCGGAAAGCCATCGCCGTTGACGGAGCCGATGTATGCAACACGTGCATTATTACGTAATTTACAAATTTCTGATTTAATTTTTTCTTTCATATTATAACTCCCATTTTGTCATATTGTTTAATATCTTGTTAAGGCTTTTCTCGAAGGAGATGATTTCTTCATCATCAAATCCTTTGTAGAAAATTTCACTCATTTTAATGGACACTTCATCATATTGCTGTTTTAGATTTAAAGTGGCTGCAGTTAGCTTTATTTTGACTGTTCTGCGGTCAGAAGGATCATATACTCGTTGTATATGTCCGGATGATTCCAATCTATCGAGCATACTCGTCAAAGTAGTTTTGGCAAGTCCGGTTTTGCTTGCCAGCTCTTTGATTGGAATGTTATCTTTTTCCCATAAGACAAAAAGAATTCGTCCTTGAGCGCCGTTAAATTGATTAATGCCATGTTCAATGAGTAATTTTTCAAATATACGTCCTTGAATTTGTTTGATTTTACTAATAAGAAATCCTCCATTAGTTTTACTGAGCAATCCATCACCTCCTATTATATAGTATAGTACTATATAGAACTAAAAATATCAAGTAATTTAAAATAAAAAAATAAATTTAATTGGCATTGCTTGGACTGATTATATGGCAGCGGAATTCTGGACAGAATATTTTTTCCATTTAAATCAGAAAAATACATTAGTAGAAAACAATATATTCTACCATGTATTTTTCTTTTGATTACTGCAAGGAAATTATTTTTTGTTCTGATAAAACCCGAAGTGCCTCCTTCGCACGGTTAAGATAGCTGTGAGATTCCACGGCTATCTGCCCCTGTCTGCTGATTTTCTCCCTCTCATCGGGGGCATTAAGATAATGTTTAATCAGCTCGAGCGTCTGTTCCGGCGAGTCTGAGGTCAGTAAGTCCCTGCCCGATTGAAAGAGTCTGTTTATCTCCGGCGTGTCGGAGGTTATCAGAAATCCTCCGGAACCCATGATCTCATAGGTGCGCTGGCTGACCTGACGCATCTGGTTCTGTAAGCCGAGCATAATAGAAGCGGAGCTGTATACCTGATTGGCAAGGGTGTAATTCAGATAGCCGTGTATACAATCAGGCGGAATGTCGTTTCCAAGCAAATGGGTCATTTCGGCCCATTTCCTGCCCCAGAAATCAATACGGATTCCCTCGGCAATCAACGGAGCTATCAGAATTTTCAGGGAGGTAATACGGTAATGATGAGGATATAACTGCAATACATTGGGATAAGCGTTAGCGACTACCGCAATGTCACACTTATATTTTGTATTGGGTGATGTCTTGTAATGAACGCCGGAATAATATCCGAAGTCCATGTGAGCAGATTTAAAGCCTAACATTTGATAATACAGAACTCTGCCCTTACAGATGGTAAAGACAAAGTCAGGCTTTAATTCCATAAGCAGAGGAAGAGTAAAATTATAGGTATGAGTAGGGTCCTCTGTCGCCCAGTATACCAACGGGATTTTCGCATTTTTGCTATAGAAATGAACCCATTTCGCTTTTTCTATCGTGGTTTCGCTGCTCCATCCCAGCATGAAAAGCAGATCCGGATGAAATTCCTCTATTATCATAGGAATCTTTTCCTTCGTCAACGGGCCTGAGATTTTTATCTCACAGCCGGCTTCCCGAAAACCGTTGGGTAATCCGTTTATCAGCATAGGATGACTTTCCAGAAATAATATTTTCAATTTGGATACACCTCGTTTCTTTTCGGTCTGTAACCGAAGCCTATAATACATACTATTCCTTTGACATGCCACATGTGATGCTATGCCAGCGTAAAGGTCTTGACCTACATCCATCATGCAAAGCATAAATGGTTTTTAGCCTATGTTCCGGATATAGAAATATATATGAGGGCGTAACTGTAACGCTTTTAAGACAATTATCTTGTGGGGTGAAGAATGCGGGAATGAATGTTGTGAAGGTGGTATCATATACTTTGAGGTTCCTTTTAAATACTGTTTTCCTTCAATGTCTTTTATATAACTTAAAGGTCAAATTACTTGTGCCTGTTTGGAGAATTTGTTATAATTATGTCAAAGTTTGCAATTGGATATTTCTTACAAAAGTCAAGAAATAAAGAGACGGTCGGAGGGTTCGCTATGATGAGGGAAACAAAGGATAGGCTTCGCCGAAGGGCGAAAAGTGGGTTGGAACAGGCATTGAATATTACAACTATAAAAGCAGAAATACAAAAAAGTATCATATTGCTCGTTTAAGCAATCCTGAGACTGCACTGAGCGACCCCATTTATGATGGAATGAGGGGGGCGCTTACCATTTACTGTGCGGCACCTTTATGGGAGGGCGGAAGATTTAATACTTCGATAGTCGGCACCGTAGTTGCGACTTTGGACGGCAGCATGCTGTCCGACATAGTAAAGGACATCAAGATAAGCAATAACGGCTCTGCTTATATCATCAACGGCGAGGGCAACACCATCGCTCATCACAATTATGATCTGGTGACAGGTGAAAGCAATACTGTAAAAGAACTGCAGAATAATTCCTCCTTAAAACAGTTAGCAGCTTTAGAGACTAAGATGATGAATGGAGAAAGCGTTTTTGGGAAGTATAGATATGAAGGTGTATCGAAATATATGGCATATATGCCGATAGGAATGAACGGATGGAGCCTTGCGGTAACGGCGCCTGTATCTGACTTTATCCGTGCTACCGTATTCAGCATTATAAGTATTTTTATTTCGTTGGCCATTACCATCGCAGTGGCGATCATGATAGCGAGACGTCTGGGAACGGCCATCGGCGATCCAATCTGCTATCCTTAAATGCGCAATTGAAGCGGCCCATGCAGGGGAAGCAGGGAAAGGCTTTGCAGTCGTTGCAGACCAGATACGGAAGCTGGCTGAACAAAGTGCGGAATCGGCTGTGGATACGAGGAAGCTGATTGAGGCTTCTATTGCGGAAGTGAACAACGGCGGAGAGATTACGAGAGACACCGCGGAATATTTGAAGAAAGTATTGAAAGGCTTGGATGAGATTCTGGAATCGGTAGGAGAGGTAAGGACCGCCTCCGATAAGCAGGCTGCAGCGATAAAAGAGATAGAGGCAGGGGTAGGGCAGATTGCTCAGGTAGTGGAAAGCAATTCCGCTGCAGCGCAGGAAACGTCGGCTACCAGCGAGGAGCTTTCCGCGCAGTCGGAGAACCTGAATTCCCTGGTGGGCCGTTTTACGTTAAGTTAAAAAAATATTTATGGTCCCAATTTATGAACCGTGAAGAAAGGACGTACTGTTTGAATGAATTACAAGGAAGCGTATGAAAAGCTGGAGAAGTGCGGGCAGTTGCACGTGCTCGATTACTATGAGAGACTGACGGTGCCGGAGAAGGAGGCACTGCTTGAACAAATTGATACCACCGATTTCAAAGTGCTTAAGTATTGCAAGAACAATACTACGAATCAGAAAGGAGAGATATCGCCCCTGACGGCCATGCAGCTTGCGCAGATCGATGAAAAGAGAGAAAGTTATACGGCCATCGGGCTTGGGGAAATTAGGAAGGGGAAGGTCGCGGCGGTGCTTTTGGCAGGAGGAATGGGAACGCGGTTGGGTTCCGACTCCCCCAAGGGAATGTTCGATATAGGAATTACCCGCCCGGTTTATATTTTTCAGAGAATCATTGAGAACCTTTTGGACGTAGTGAAGGCGGCGGGGACGTGGATCCATCTGTTTATCATGACCAGCGATAAGAACCATGAGATTACCATGGAGTTTTTTGCGGAGAAGGAATATTTCGGCTATAATAAAGATTTTGTGACGTTTTTTAAACAGGAAATGGTACCGGCCTCGGATTACGAAGGCAAGGCATACATGGAAGAAATGGGCAGGATTTCCACCTCTCCCAACGGAAATGGCGGTTGGTTTACCTCTATGAACAAATGGGGACTGGTGGATATCGTGAAAAAGGAGGGCATCGAATGGCTGAATGTGTTTGCGGTGGATAACGTGCTTCAGCGTATTGCGGACCCCTGCTTTGTGGGTGCCGTAATTGCTAACGGATGTGTTTCAGGAGCCAAGGTGGTAAAGAAGAAGACGCCGGACGAGCGTGTCGGTACTCTGTGTCTTGAGGATGGAAAGCCCTCTATCGTGGAGTATTATGAGCTTACCGAGGCGATGAAGGAAGAAAAAGACGAACAAGGAGAACCTGCCTACAATTTTGGCGTTATCTTGAACTACCTTTTCCGGGAAAAGGATCTGGAAGCCATAGAGGAGAGCAAGCTTCCCCTTCACGTCGTGGAAAAGAAGATACCCTATATAGACAAAGAGGGAAACGCTGTTTTGCCGGATAAACCCAACGGTTATAAATATGAAACCTTGGTGCTTGATATGATTCATCAGGTGGATAATTGCCTTTCTTATGAAGTGGAGAGAAACAAAGAATTTGCTCCTATTAAGAACGCCATGGGTGTGGATTCTGTAGATACGGCCAGAGAGCTGTGTAAGGAAAATGGAATTATTTTATAGTATTTAACATTTTGACAGTCATTAGTAACATTGCCATATTGAAAAAAGACGATATGGGAGTAAACTTAAGGATAAGAAGCAAGACAGTAAGAAACAGTATTCAATTAGGCAGGAGGTAAGAAAAATGGCAGTATTAGTCACAGGAGGCGCCGGTTATATCGGAAGCCATACGGTAATAGAATTACAGGGCGCAGGTTATGACGTAGTGGTTTTGGATAACCTGAGCAATTCCAGCGAGAAGTCATTACAACGGGTGGAAAAGATTACCGGCAAGAAGGTGCCTTTTTATAAAGCTGATATTTTGGACAGAGAGGCGTTAAATCTCATATTTGAAAAAGAAAAAATTGATTCCTGTATTCATTTCGCAGGGCTGAAGGCGGTAGGAGAATCCGTAGCGAAGCCGTGGGAATATTATGAGAATAATATTGCCGGAACGCTGACCTTAGTGGATGTGATGAGAAAGCACGGCGTGAAGAACATCATTTTTTCCTCCTCCGCAACCGTATACGGCGATCCGGCCATCATTCCCATTACGGAGGAATGCCCGAAGGGACAGTGCACTAATCCCTACGGATGGACCAAATCCATGCTCGAGCAGGTATTGACGGATATGCAGAAGGCCGACCCGCAGTGGAATGTTATCATCCTTCGTTATTTCAATCCTATCGGAGCGCATAAGAGCGGAACCATCGGTGAAAACCCTAACGGTATCCCCAACAACCTGATGCCCTACATTACGCAGGTGGCAGTAGGTAAGCTGAAAGAGCTGGGCGTATTCGGCGATGATTACGACACTCCCGACGGAACCGGTGTAAGAGATTATATCCACGTAGTGGACCTGGCAGCAGGCCATGTAAAGGCCCTTAAGAAGATAGAGGAAAAAGCAGGACTTAGCGTTTACAATCTGGGAACAGGAGTAGGTTACAGTGTGCTTGATCTTGTGAAGAATTTCGAAGAAGCTACGGGAGTGAAGATTCCCTATGTCATCAAGGACAGACGTCCCGGGGATATCGCAACCTGCTATTCGGATGCGGGCAAGGCGAAAAAGGAACTGGGCTGGGAGGCACAGTATGGAATCAAGGAAATGTGTGCGGATTCTTGGAGATGGCAGAGTAATAATCCTGGCGGATACGAAGAATAAACAAAAATACAAAAAATAAAAAATGAGCGATGTAGCTGTCCCGGCGCACACCGCTCATTTTTTTGGCCTAATTATTGTATATGGAAAAACATTCTATAAAACATAACGATACATAAAGATAAAATGGCAGATGCTCCCGCCCATAACGAACAAGTGAAAAATCTCATGTGAGCCGAAATATGCGTGCTTCGCATTGAAAATGGGAAGCTTCAGCGCGTAGATGACACCGCCTACCGTATAGATGACACCTCCTGCCAGCAGCCAGAGAAAAGCGCCCTTGGGAAGAGCATTCCACAGTGATCCGAATACCCAGAGACAAACCCAGCCCATAGCGATGTAAATCGTGGAAGAAAACCACTTCGGACATGTAATCCACAGCGCTTTAATGAGAATGCCGAAAAGGGCGATTCCCCATACTACTGCAAGCAGCGTATAGCCGAGCGGACCTCCAAGTACAATCAGGCATACCGGGGTATAGGAGCCTGCGATAAGCACGAATATCATCATATGGTCTATCTTGCGGAATACCTTCAGAACTTTGGCGGATACCGTCAGCGAATGATAGGTGGCGCTGGCCCCATATAGAAGGATCATGCTCAGCATGAATACGGCCATTGCTGTAAAGGCAGCGCTGCCCGAAGCTGTAGCCGCTTTTATCAATAGAGGGACGGCGGCAAAAACCGCCATCATCATTCCAATAAAATGGGTAATTGCGCTGCCCGGTTCACGAATTGTTATTTGCATCATATCTACCTCCTCACACAAAAGATGCGGTGTTTAAAAATGTAACATGTAGTATTGAAAACTACATCAAGCATGATTAGATACTACAACTTATTGTGTGGAATGTCAATAAAAATATGCATATAAAATAAAAAATTAATCCTCTTCTATTACGTGAATTTCAAGGTAGTCGAAATCGATAGTTTCGATAAAATTATCTTGAGTGAATCGAACTTTATCGTGCCGTTTGAATTCCTGAACGGTAGAATCCAGCCAGATAGGCTTGCCTAAATCGAACTGATAAACGATTTCATCCATCGCATGGAATATCTTATGCGTCCTCGAGTCCTGGCTGTCATCGCATATGACGGTGTCCCGCAGTTGTCTATTATCCTTGAATATTTTTGCCCATAGTCGAAACATGTTATAAAACTTCCTTTCGTAAGAGTAATGGTAGATAATTATAATATCATATTATTGGCAAAGAAATATAGTGAAACATTGGTTAAAAAATCAGTTGGTGAATATTGGGATTATTGTTGGAAAAGTCTGAAAGCATTGCGGAAGAAGCAGGAGACCAAAGATGCTATGGATAAAGTGAATGAAATGGAGGGAGAAGAGGAGAGCGCCCGGTCTCAGAGCCTGGCCAATCTGCTGGCGCAGTTTAGGCTTCGTTCGTAAAATTGGAATATTTTATTTTTTTCCGCATATGAATATATGGTGTGAGTCAAAGGCAGGAACACAATACCGAGTATAAATATACAATAAAAATTAAAAAAAAATAAAGTTTTTGTGAAATATGCACATTTGTATGAAAATATGGTATAATGAGCTTGGTAAAATATTTCCTGTCAGGATGGAAGCAATGTTTCCTGCGAAGATGGAAATATGATAAATTAAGTAAGGCGGAAAATAAATGGAACTTAGAGTAGAACGGGACAGCGATGTAGATAATTGGAAAGAGGTTATATTAATTTATAACTCGGCGTTGAAACAAATATCCACTAAGCTGGAAATATTGAACGATGAATTTCAGCACGTACATAGATACAATCCGATCGAGCACATCAAATTCAGAATAAAGACATCGGAGAGCATCGTTAAGAAACTGAAAAAAAACGGCTATGAATCCACTATTGAGAATATGGTAAAGTATGTAAACGATATTGCGGGAATAAGAGTTATCTGTTCCTTTACTTCGGATATCTATGAGATAGCGGATATGATAAGTCACCAGAGCGATATTAAGATTATTTCGGTGAAGGATTATATCACTGCACCGAAGCTCAGCGGGTATAAGAGTTATCATATGCTCGTAACTGTTCCTGTATATCTTTCAGACCGTATCGTAGATACGAAGGTAGAGATTCAGATACGTACGGTAGCCATGGACTTCTGGGCCAGTCTGGAGCACAAGATTCATTACAAGTTCGAAGGAAACGCGCCGGTCAACATTAAGGATGAATTGGTAGAATGTGCCAAGATGGTATCCGACTTGGATGCAAGAATGCTTTTGCTCAATGAGAAGGTACAGAGCTTAAGCCAGGAAGATGATTGCGATGAGCGGTAAATGCATAACATGAAAACCGGGAAAAATCAAATATGGAAGTATTATCTGGAACGGCATGGCTTCGGCTATGCCGTTTTATAAGTTCGTGTTCTTCGCTTATGTTTGTCCTAAAATGAGGAGTGCCCAGACACCTTTCGGTATCTGGGCTATTATGAAAAAATTTATCTATATGTGTAATGAAAAACATTACGGTCTCTCTCGTCTGTTATGTGATTAGTATAGCAATTATTTATGAACAAACTATGAACGACATGTAAAAAGAACGTTAATATTTACAAAACTAAAAAAGATATACAAATAAATTCTAACAAGTTGCACAAAAAGTTTCGAACGGTTGTAAATAAAAACGAAAAATGATAAGATATTAAACAGAAAACACGGGAAGGAAAAAACGTTACTGAGAGCGGAGTGAACAGTAACGAAAAACAGTCGGGGTACGGTAAACAGACCATGTTTGGAGGAAAATGGATGGACAATTTTATGGATAAAATCGCTCAAAAATTGAGTTCGCAGGAGGCGATACGTGCGAACTCGGCTGCGGATGCCGCGCAGATAGAAAGGCTTCAGGCACAGGTAGAGGAATACGATGCCTGTATGAAGGAGATGCGGAAGCTGAATTTGAAGAATATTGAGAATGAGCAGAAAATCAAGGAGCTGTTAGGGAATAGTATAGAGCAGCTTAATAAGCTCTTCAATGAGAACAGCCTTAGATTGAAAATGCTGACGGAAGAATGCATTGCCAAGATTCAGGCGGCGAAGGGCGAAGAGGAGAAGAAGGCGGAGGCGGAGACGTCATTAACGGAGATAAAAGAGACGGCAGCCGCGAACATGGCGAAGTTGGAGGAGCTTTTTAAAGAGTCCGATGATTTTGTACATAAAGAAAACGTCAAGGTATACCGGAATGTACAGGCAGTGGTCGTAGAAGAACTGGAGAAGCAGACGAAAGTGCTTATGGACAGCGAGACGAAGGCTGTTAATACGAATAAGAAAATGGATAAGAGTGCTTTGGCTGTTGGGGTCATCACCCTTGTGGTCTCATTGGCCAACATGGGACTTTTGATTGCTCATATACTGGGGGTTTTCTAATATGGGAAAACAGAGCTGGAAGCCGGGAAATATGCTTTATCCCCTTCCCGTGGTGATGGTGAGTGTAGCGGATAAGAACGGGGAGAAGAATATATTTACGGTAGCGTGGGCAGGAACTGTCTGCAGCGATCCGCCAATGGTATCTATATCGGTGCGGCCGGAGAGGTACTCCTATCATATGATAGAAGAGACCGGAGAATTTGTTATCAATCTGACCACGGAGAAGCTGACTTATGCTACAGATTACTGCGGAGTCAGAAGCGGAAGTAACATAGATAAGTTTAAAGAACTGGGGCTGACAGCAGCACCTGCTGATGTCGTAAAGGCACCTTTGCTGGTGGAAAGTCCGGTGAATATTGAGTGTGTGGTGAAAGAAATCAAGAAGCTGGGCACTCATGATATGTTTATCGCGCAGGTGGTAGCTGTGCATGCGGATGAGGAGTTTATGGATGAGAAGAATAAATTCCATTTCGAAGCGGCGTTGCCTATTGTTTATTCTCATGGCGCTTATATGTCCCTCGGGAAGCAAATAGGGACCTTTGGGTATAGTGTGAAAAAGAAGTAATGACACTTTCCTATTAAATAAAAAAGCCTTCGCGGCCGCGTTTTTGAACGCTGCAGCGAAGGTACTTTTCTGTAAGCAGGAAAGAGCTCATAAATTCTCGTCATGAAAAAGGCTTCCCCTCATAACGGAATCCGGTCCGAATTTCTTTCGGATGGAATCCAGCGCTATGTCCAGTTTTTCCTGTTTTTTGGAAGCTGATCCGCCCGATGTCTCTTCCTGAATATCGAACAGGTTTAATTGAACTGGCTCCTCGGCGGAAACCAGCTTGGATGTTCTTATGCCCAGAAGCCGGATGGGTGTTCCGTTCCAGATTTCGTCGAAAAGAGAGCAGGCAGTTTTATAAATAACATCTGTAGTGCAGGTGGGGGAGAACAGAGTGGTTTGGTGGGACACGCTCTGGAAGGTATTATATTTAAGTTCGGTGCTCACCATGCCGGCTAACTGTGCGGATTTCCTAAGTCTGCCGGCTACCGTCTCGGAAAGACTTAAAAGGACTTTGTAGGCTTCTTCCTTTGTGCCGGCGTCTTCTCTTAATGTGGTGGAGTTGCCGATACCCTTTGCATTTATCTGTTCTGAGATTACTTCGGAGCTGTCGATTCCGTTGGCATATTCCCATAGTAAGATGCCGTGACTTTTTAAATGGGCCGATAATATTAAGGTATCCGCCTCGGCGAGATCACCGATGGTAAGGATTTCCAGCTTGCGCAATGTTTCGGCGCTGGAGCGGCCGCACATATATAAGGAAGAGACTGGAAGGGGCCAGAGCTTTTCTTTTATTTCATCGGCATATAGGGTATGCACCAGATTCGGCTTCTTGAAATCGGAGGCCATTTTTGCGAGTACCTTTCTGTCGGATATTCCTACATTTACGGTATAGCCGAATTTCTTGTGAACATCATCCTTTATGATGCGGGCTGCTTCCTCAGAAGAGGCATATTTGTCTGCTATGGGAGTATAGTCCATATAGCATTCGTCCACGCTGACCTGCTCCAGGTCAGGGCAGATATCGTATAAAAAGGCCATAAGTTCCTGAGACTTACGGTGGTAAAGCCCGTGATCCGGCGGGGCGATTGTAAGATGGGGACATTTTCGCAGCGCGCTTACGATGGGCTCCCCGGTCTTTACATGATAAGCCTTGGCCGGTACTGATTTTGCTAACACGACTCCCCGGCGGCGTTCTATATCTCCGCCGATGATAGAGGGGATTTCTCTTAAGTCCTGTGTATCTCCTTCTTCCAATTTTTTCAAGGCGCTCCAGCTAAGGTAAGCGGAATTTACATCGATATGAAAGATGATTTTTTCTTTATTTCCCTTATTCATTCCGGAGCCTCCCATAATTTTTAGTATCTTGCAACAACTATTTTAGCATTATTTTTATATTTTGACATTAGCAATAATTTAACATTTCCTTTACAACTAAAATAAATGCTGATAAAATAAAAATGTTACGATTTTATTACGAAAAATACTTTGTTATAAATTTTATATAAAGCGCAAAGCCGACGGATTTTGAAAGGGTCATGGTTATCGCTATGAAAAAAATTACGAAATATTATAAGAGATTACAAATACGTTCCATTAAAATAGCTGTGTTGGCTGTTATTGCCAGCATATTTTTTATGCCCTCCTATACTAAAATCGAAAGTACGGGAGATAATATGTTTACGGTGTTTTTGAACGGAACGGATGTAGGAAAAGTCGGTGATCGCTCAGTGGCGGAGGAAGCGTTGAAGGAGGCGAGAAAGGCGCTTGCAGGCGACGGTGAAGAGCTGGTTTTGATTGACAGCGATCTGGAGCTTTCGGGAGAAGAGGTGCTCTGGGGACATATCGATGATAAGTCCGTTCTTGTGGATAATATGGAGCATGTTCTGGGAAACAATATTAAAAAGACGCTGCACCGTTCCTATACGGTAAAGATAAACGAATATACTGTCAACCTTGCCAGCAAAGAAGAGGTACTGCAGTTATTGCAAGCTTCTATCGATAAATATGATTCTGAAGATCAGTATTATGTGGATCTCATACTGGATTGTTCGAGGGAATTGAATGTTTTGACTACCAGTGTGGTTTCCAGAGAGGAGCAGCAGGAGGAAAAGGCGGAGCAGGAGGTACTGGCCTCTGTTGGAATTTATGAGAGGCTGGATGAAATCTTCGATGCGGTAGAACCTGCGGGGGAGAAAGATTTTTCCGATTATGAGCTGGGACTTATGTCGTTAGGGTTCGCAGATTCGGTGGAGGTGGTGGAATCTTACCTTTCGGAAGATGAATTAATGCCTCTTGAGCAGGCCATCGAGGATGTTACCAAGGATCAGGAGAAGAATCAGATATATGAAGTAGTATCGGGAGACACTTTGTCTAAAATCGCGTCGGAAAATAATCTGACGATAGAGAAGCTCATCGAGATGAACGATACGATCGAAAGCGAGACCTCTACCATCCGGGTAGGAGATGAAATCATCGTAACGGTGCCGGAACCGGAATTGTCGGTAGAACGACAGGAGGAGGTGTACTATGAAGAGGATTACGAAGCGGAGATAATATACGTGGATAACGACAACTGGTATACCACGGAAAGCGTGACCAAACAGGAGCCGTCGGCGGGACACCGAAAGGTAGTGGCGCTTGTTTCCTACAGAAACAATGCGGAGACGGCGAGGGAAATCATAAAGGAAGAGGTTACCTATCAGGCAGTGCCCAAAATCGTGGAGCGGGGAACGAAGATACCTCCTACTTATATCAAACCGATTTCCGGCGGACGTCTTTCCTCCGGCTTCGGAGCCAGAAGCAGACCGACTAAGGGAGCAAGCACCTATCATAAGGGGATAGATTGGGCGACTCCGGTAGGAACCGCAGTTATGGCCTCCTCCGCGGGAACAGTTGCGAAGGCCGGCTGGGGAAGCGGTTACGGATATGTGGTGTATATCAATCATGCAGATGGAAGACAGACCAGATATGGACATTTGAGCAAGGTTCTCGTTTCTGTAGGACAGACGGTATCGCAGGGACAGAAGATTGCCCTTAGCGGCAATACAGGAGTCAGTTCAGGACCCCATGTTCATTTTGAGATATTGATTGGCGGCAGCCAGGTGAACCCTTTGAAGTATCTGAATTAAAAATAATGCACCATTTACAAATGGGCAATTTATGGTATAATCATAAAGATAAGATTGATGGTTAACTTTTGCTGCCCTAAGCAGGTGCGGCGAAGTTTTAAATAGAAATTAGGGATTAAATAGAGGGTACACCATGGAACAGTATGCAATAAAGGGTGGAAATCCGTTAGTGGGCGAAGTGGAAATAGGCGGTGCTAAAAATGCGGCGCTTGCTATTTTGGCGGCAGCTATTATGACGGATGAGACTGTAGTAATAGAGAATGTGCCTGACGTTCGCGATACGAACGTGTTGATTCAGGCGATGGAAAGCATCGGCGTCATTGTAAATAGAATAGACAGACATACGGTAAAAATAAATGCATCCCACATTCACAATTTGGTAATCGAGGATGATTTTATTAAAAAAATAAGAGCTTCTTATTATTTGCTGGGAGCATTGCTTGGAAAATATAAAAAAGCGGAGGTGGCGTTGCCTGGCGGCTGCAACATCGGTTTAAGGCCGATAGACCAGCACATTAAAGGTTTTCGTGCTCTGGGTGCTGATGTCAGGATTGAACATGGCCTGATTATTACCGATGCAGAGGATCTTCGCGGAAGCAACATTTATTTGGACGTAGTTTCTGTGGGTGCGACGATTAACGTCATGATGGCGGCTGTTATGGCGGAAGGAAAGACGACGATCGAGAATGCGGCGAAGGAGCCGCATGTGGTAGACCTGGCTAACTTTTTGAATAGTATGGGAGCTGATGTCAAGGGTGCCGGCACCGATGTGATACGAATTAAAGGAGTTCCGAAGCTTCATGGCAGCGAATATACCATTATTCCGGATCAGATAGAGGCAGGAACGTTTATGTTCGCAGCGGCGGTGACCAGAGGGGATGTTACTGTGAAGAATGTCATCCCGAAGCATCTGGAATCCATCAGCTCTAAGTTGTTGGAAATCGGCTGTGAGGTGGAGGAATCGGACGATGCAGTCCGGGTAGTATCTGCAAAGGCATTGACCCACACCCATGTGAAGACCCTTCCTTATCCCGGGTTTCCTACGGATATGCAGCCTCAGATTGTAGTTGCCCTTGGACTTTCTGCAGGGACAAGCATCGTAACGGAGAGTATATTTGAAAATCGTTTTAAATATGTAGATGAGCTTACCAGAATGGGAGCCAATATCAAGGTGGAAGGCAATACCGCCATTATCGACGGCGTAGAGCGCTACACAGGAGCGAGCATCTCTGCTCCGGACTTGCGTGCAGGTGCGTCGCTTGTGCTGGCAGGGCTTGCGGCGGAAGGAATCACCGTGGTGGACGATATTAGATTCATTGAGCGTGGATATGAAGATTTTCATTTGAAGCTGAAAGCTCTCGGCGCTCAGATAGATAAGGTGAATACGGAGCGTGAATTGCAGAAGTTCAAACTGAAAGTAGGCTGAGGCCATCAGGCGGACGAAACGATAAAAAAGACACATGAGCAGGAATGCTTCTGTGTCTTTTTAGGCGTTGTTATTTATTTTCTATAATATCGCATCAATAAATAAATGCGGCTCTTGCGAAAGGTTAATGTATTTATCTCCGATCTTAATGGTGGGTTTGGACAGCTTATGCGGATTGATATATACAATTTTTCCCGATTCTCCGTTAGTAAGGCGTACGTCATGCAAAAGATAAGTGTCCACGATATTTTCCAGGAATGGGAGAATGTATTTCGAATCATACTTCTGGAATCCCTCGTTCTCGAAGGTCTCGATTACTTTGAAGGGACACAGCGGGCCGCGGTAAACCCGGGCGCTTGTCATAGCATCGTATACGTCTGCAATGGCCACCATTTTGGCGTAGGGATCGATGCTGTCGGAGGTAAGTCCCAAAGGATAGCCTGAACCGTCACAGCGTTCGTGATGCATTAATGCAGCGTTCTTAATGTGGATATTCAGCGGATGATTTTCCAGCATCTTGTAGGATTCCTTGGGATGCGTCTTGACCACGCCAAACTCCCACGCGGTAAGCTTTCCGGGCTTCTTGAGAATTTTTTCCGGCATTTTAATTTTGCCGATATCGTGTAAAAGACCGCTTAGCGTAGCGGTGCGGATTTCTTCTTCATCCATACGAAGCCAATGGGCGAAAATATTACAAATCAAGCCTACGTTCATACAGTGTACATAGGTTGCGTCATCTAACTGACGCATGCTGTGAAGCATATCGAATACGTTGACATATTTATTCTCAGAAGAAAGCAAAGACAAAGCGTGTTCCACCAACTGGTCTGTATCCAATTCGCCGCTATCACCTACGAAATTATCAATGACATCCTTAAAATGCCCTGTTTCTTTCGTGAAGTCCTCTTGAAAATGCTGGAATTCAGGAGATAGCCTCAGACGCTCTGAATAGGAGGTATCCTCTTTGATCTGAGTCTCCGGAGTCTCTATGACCTCGTCCTCGATTCTTACATTGATGATGGAGTAGAATTCTAACTTTGTAATCGCTTTATCTGTCAGAATCAACCCCTTCGGCAGAATCAGTTGATTATTGTAGTTGTAGACATCCTCAGCCGTTACCATTCCCGGTACTAGCGCCGATGTGTTTACTCTCCTCATGTTTCTCCCTCCGAAATATAATATTTTACCCCGATAACATTTGTTATAATTTAGCGAATGTTATAAGAATTATAGGATTTTTGACGAATATTGTCAATAAAATACATTGACAAAATAATAAAACTATTGTATTTTAAAAAAAGATATGAAAATTCCATATTGTAAAGAATCTCTTATTCAGAGTGGTGGAGGTACATAGGACCTATGAAGCCACGGCAACCCCTATCGAGGAAGGTGCCTACCTGAGCGAGTAATTTGCCGGAATACGGCAGTTCGAACGATAAGAGGATTTGATTATCGATTATCGAGTCCGCTTCTTGTAAGCGGACATTTTATATTATTGGGATTTTCCCCCATAATATAAGGCGACGAGCAATACGTTTTGTGAATTGCTCCGGCGCCCTGTAATAGGAAGCAGTTTTACTAACAACCTACATCATAAGGAGGAATTAGAATGGAAAAATTTTTATTTACTTCAGAATCCGTTACAGAAGGACATCCTGACAAAGTTTGCGATGCCATTTCCGACGCGGTACTCGATGCACTGATGGAAAAAGACCCTATGAGCCGTGTTGCCTGCGAAGTAGCGACCTGCACCGGCTTCGTACTGGTAACAGGAGAAATCACAACGAACGCATACGTGGATATACAGAAAATAGCTCGTGAAGCGATTAAGGAAATCGGCTATACGAAATCGGAATACGGCTTCGACGGCAATACATGTGCGGTATTGGTAGCTATCGACGAGCAGTCCTCTGATATTGCGATGGGTGTGGACAAGGCGTTTGAAGCGAAACAGCAGGAAGCGGCTGAAAACAAGATGACCGATGCACAGATCGAAGCCATCGGTGCCGGTGATCAAGGCATGATGTTCGGTTATGCAACAAACGAAACAGAAGAATATATGCCTTATTCCATCTCTCTTGCTCACAAGCTGGCTCTTCAGCTTACCAAGGTGCGCAAGGATGGAACCTTAAAGTACTTAAGACCCGACGGAAAGAGCCAGGTTTCAGTAGAATACGACAAGAACGGAAAGCCCCTGCGTTTGGAAGCCGTAGTACTTTCCACGCAGCATGACGAGGAAGTGACTCAGGAGCAGATTCATGAAGATATCAGGAAATATGTATTCGATGTAATTCTCCCGAAGGAATTGATCGATGCGGATACGAAATTCTTTATTAATCCCACCGGCCGTTTCGTTATCGGCGGACCTCACGGAGACGCAGGCCTTACAGGACGTAAGATCATCGTTGATACCTATGGCGGTTATGCCCGTCACGGCGGCGGCGCCTTCTCGGGCAAGGACTGCACCAAGGTGGACCGTTCGGCAGCTTACGCGGCCCGTTACGTAGCGAAAAACATCGTGGCAGCCGGCATTGCCGAAAAGTGTGAGATTCAGCTTTCTTATGCCATCGGCGTAGCACAGCCTACCTCTATCATGATAGATACGTTTGGAACAGGAAAAATTGAAGACGAGAAGCTGATAGAGATCATCCGCGAAAATTTCGACCTGCGTCCGGCCGGTATTATCAAAATGCTGGATCTTCGCCGCCCGATCTACAAGCAGACCGCTGCTTACGGACACTTTGGCCGCAACGACCTGGATTTGCCTTGGGAAAAGCTGGACAAGGTAGATATACTCAGGAAATATTTATAATATAAACAGAAGCCTTATATAAAGGCTGTATATTTAAAGAATATGTATTTAAAAATTATATATAATTAAAATTGTGCCGACATGGAAACCATGATGTTTCTGTGTCGGCATATTTACGTTTATATATTAAAAAGTAAAAGTATAATTAAAAAACACATTAAAATATGATTAAATAAACTAAAATAAAGTAAATATATACATTTTTTAAGTAAAAAGTTCGTTAAAAACTCTCTATTCTCACGAAAATAAAAGTATGATACAATAATTGCAAAATGAGACAGGCTAAATAAAATAAATTATTTAGCTAAAATTAATTTGATTCTAATTGGAGGAGGAGAGCGATGAGACGAAATATGAAGAGCCGCATATTATCGTGGGGATGTATTGGGCTGATATTTACTTCATGGGTAATTACGCCAAGTATATCAAAAGCGGAAGAGAGTTCCCGGCCGGTATCAGAAGTGACAATAAAGGAGGAAACACCATTGCAGGAAATTGCAGGGCGCCTGCATATTTACGAAAAGGAGATGCAATTTGACTCGGCCAAAGACTGGGACGATCAGGGGGAGTTTCATATCGGGCTGTCAACGAGTGAGCCTTTAAGAGTTGGCGCGTATGTAACAATGGATATCGTACTGCCTAAAGATGCTTCCTACAATGGAAGCATAAAATTACAAGGAGTGGTAAGAGTTGGTCCCGGTTGGACATGGGTAGCATCGCCTTCCATACCGGAGCTTCAAGAAGCAGATTTTGAGGCAATATCGGACCAATATAAGAAAGCATCCATAGTTTTTGATTTTGGAGAGAGTGTTGGGGATGAATTGACAGCCGCTAACCTTTCCCAATTTACATTAAAATTAGCAGGTTACCTTTGCGATTATCAAGGAAATATCTATGTGGAAAATATTAAACTTTTTGATGGTTCAGGCGAAGCTGCTGAAGAACCGACTCTTCCGCCTGCGGATGATTTCACAATAGATGATTTTGAAAGCGGTGATATTGCTAATTGGAAGGACGGCGGAGGATGGCAATATGACAATGGAATTGTAATATCTGCAGCGAATTTTAATTCCAGCACAATGTTAAAGATCGATTTGGATTATACAGGGATGGACGGGTATAGCTGGAGTGAGGCGAAACTGGATAGATGGTTGGACCCGGCACATGCTGTAAGCGGGTACAATTGCCTTAAAATGGATTTTTACTATCCGGAAGGATATACGGGCAATTCCATTAAAATTTTTGCAAAGGATAATAGTGATCCGTATAAAGAAATTATAAATAAGGAAGCGGTGATCGAAGACGTGGGAAACGCGCCTGACGGATATAAAAAGGCAACGGTATCTGTAACCTTTAAGCCATCAGAAACTCCGATGCAGGCAATGACTATCGGATTTGTAGGGAAGAATACCACTTTCAAAGGAAGTGTTTACATGGATAATTTAACTTTACTGCAAGTGAGCGCTTCCGGTGATTATGTGAAAATAACATCGGCAGTCGGCGAAGGAACAAATGCAAATGTTTCCAATCTTCCGTCACAAGTAAAGCTGACTGATAAGGAGGCTGATGATTCTGTAAGGGCACTTTATGCTTATTTAAAAGCACTAAGCAGCAACGATCAGGTATTATTCGGCCATCAGAATGATTACAATAAAAAGGTTAACGGGAGTGCACAAAAGGGGGATGTATTTGATATTACGGGCAGCTTGAGCGGTATGTATGGAATTGATACCCTTTCCCTGACGGGTGCCGAGCTTGGAATTACAGATGCGGGAGAGGCACTGGATGTTTCTGTAAACAATAGCATTGCGGCAGCGAGCGAGGGAGCGATTATTACATTATCTGCTCATATGCCTAATTTTACCAATGCCAAGATTGCTAAAAACACAGACGGAAGCTTCGATTTTACGTCATGTGACTTTTCCGAGTCTAAGGATTTATCAAATAATAGCGGAGAGTTGATTCTTCCGGGCGGTGAATATAATCCTCAATTTAATGCATATCTGGATATTATCGCCGCATATGCAGGGAGACTTCAGGAAAATGGAATTCCGGTTATTTTCCGCCCGTTTCATGAGTGCGACGGAAGCTGGTTCTGGTGGGGGACAAGCACCGGTACCGAAACATATAAGAGTATATTCCGTTATACGGTAGAATACCTTCAGGCAAAGGGAATACATAACATGCTTTATGTATATTCGCCAAACGGGCCTGTTTCGGATGCGGGTAAATATTTGGAAAGATATCCTGGCGATGAATATGTGGATATTCTGGCGTTTGATTATTATGATGATTATTCATCCTATCCGGCAACGGCAGACGGAAGTTTTTTCGCTGCATTGGAAGATTCCTGTAAAGCAGTTGCAAGCATTGCGGATGCCAAAGGAAAAGTGTCGGCAATTTCGGAGACCGGTGCAAGGGTAATGAAAAAAGACGGATCGGACAACGAAGGTTTGCTTGTGTCAGGGAACCCTGTAACAAAAGAAAAATCAGGCGTTAACTGGTATCAGAAAATATGTGATATTGCGGATGCAAATGGAATGCCATATTATCTTGTATGGGCGAACTTTGGCGACACTAATTTCTATGTACCTTATAAATATAATGATTCTTTAGGCCATGAGCTGATCAATGACTTTATCGATTTCTATAATAGTTCTAATTCTATTTTTGCAAAGGGTACGAACTTCTATGGAAAAGTAAATGCAGCGGCAGGTACCTCTTACGATAATGCTTATGGATATATGATTGCACCATTCGAAAGGGCAGTGATAAAATCCGGTATCCAGCTTCGTGCCAGCGTAACAAATGCAGGCAATGTCAGCTTTTTGGTCGCTAATCCGGATACACAAAAGGAAGTATCGTTAAAAGCAGTAAGAACAGATATTGAGATGATAAATGAATATGGGGCATTGCTTACCATAGAACAGATGAACCTTCTTGGGAAAACAGATCGGGCAACCATCCATCTCATGTCAGGAAATACAGAAATAGCGGTTATCGGTAATATAAGTCTTTTAAAGGATAAGGACACGGCAGCAGCCAATGTAATAGAAAATTTTGATTATTACCTGGGCAGCAATGACTTGCTCAAGGCAGCTTATGCAGGTAATTCCGCCGGCGGTTGTTCATCAGGATTTACCTTGGATTCTGACAACAAAGCTGGTGGTGCATATGGCGGTGCTTTCCGCTATTTATTAAAGACGACGGGAAAAGAGGTATGGACTGGACAGGTAAAATCTTTAGAAAATAAAGATTATTCCGCCTATAATGGAATTACCATGTGGGTAAAGCCGGATGGCTTTGGGCAGAAACTTGTAGTGCAGGTTGCGGATGATTCCGGTGAAGAATTTGAAGTATATCTGACAGATTTTGTGAAAGGCACAGATGAAAAATATGTGACGATTCCTTTTTCTTCTTTCAAAGGGAAAAAGAACGGAACCTTAAATACTTCTGCCATTACGAAATTTGCTGTTTGGTGTAATTCCATTGTTCCTGAAGGGCATACAGGTACATGGGAAGTAGATTCAGTAATCTGCTTTGATGAAATACAAGCAATAAAAATAGATAATGAAAAATTAAATAATAAGGACAAAAATGGTTTAATCATTACAGACAGTTCTTTGGCGCCTTCAAATCCTGGTGACAACGGAGACGGCAACGGAAATGGCAGCGGCAGTGGCGGTTCAAATATCTCTTACAGCTCAAAGATAAAGGAAGCAGAGGCCGAACTGAAAGCAGTGAATGATCCGGATTACTATGCCTTTAACAAAGGCAATATAGAATTGATTAAAAAAGCAAAAATGGATTCTGTACTGGTGATTGACACCAATTGCTGGGTAAGCTTCCACAAATCAGTTTATATGGCGATTTCGGCAAGACCGGATTTGACGGTAACAATTAATTACAGATATCAAGGAAAATATTATACCGTGACCATTCCGGCAGGTGCCGATGTTATGTCATTGGTGAATGAAGAAGGTTTCTGCGGCTTCAGAAATCTGGATGCAGCATTTGGCGGCAGTGAGATAACGAAATAGCAATAAGACAGAAATATGGGAAAAAGGTCTAAGCAGGATTTTTTTACAATAATCCGATGTGATCGGATGCAGTCTTAAGAGTACATTTACATTTAGAAGATTATGTATATTTAAAATTGTGCCGGGATGGAAACCCATACGTTTCTGTGCCGGCACATTTTCTCTAAATAATAATAAGATATATCAAAAGAAAAATCTTACAAAAGAAATTTGCAGCAGTGCAAAGTGTTGTTTTATCACGTTTTGTGTGCATACATGTTGCAGTTTAGCCGAAGGGCTGAATTGTAACCAAATAACCGGGCAGAGCCGCGATAAAAAAGCGCTGCGACAAAAAGTTTACAGAAAAAAAGAAGTATGATATAATCCCACAAGTAATCAGTACCTTGAAAATTGAATAGACGATTGCATTTATTTCAGATACACAAACCTGATGTGTATCGGTAGTAATACTTGGAAAGCCCCAAAAGGCTTGCTAAGTATACAATAATTTCCTATATTTTCCCATCTAGCGCCATGCACCTGCCCTGAGCGAAAAGGCAGGTTAACGAGGGAGGAAGGTTATCGAAAATTCGGCGGATACCTTCCCGTACTCCTCCGGTGCGAGATATACCGGCAAATATGCGGGCAACTGCAAAACAAAGACGGTATAACGGAGGGGCAGCCATATAAAAGTATGGTTTGCCTGATAATATAAAAATAAATGAATAATTATTGATTCATCATTGAAAATAAGAATTATGAATAGAGAAAGATGAGGAAAATTTATGTGTGGAATTATTGGCTATACAGGTAAAAATGCGGCAAAGGATATTATGCTGGATGCCTTGGAAACGTTGGAATACAGAGGCTATGACAGTGCAGGTATCGCAGTATGCGAAGACGGATCGAAGCGGACACAGATTTATAAATGTGCGGGAAGAGTAAAGGATTTAAGGAATCTGTGCGAAAACGAGACGATAGAAGGCAACTGCGGTATCGGTCACACCAGATGGGCAACTCATGGCGGAGTGAGCGATGAGAATGCACATCCCCACAAGTACGAAAAGGTAACGGTAATTCACAATGGAATCATTGAAAATTACCGTGATCTGATCAGAAAGTACGATTTATACGACAAGCTTCATTCTCAGACGGACAGCGAGGTAGTAGCGGCGGTACTTTCCCATTTTTACACAGGAGACCCATATTCGGCCATTCAGAAAACTGTTCTGAAGCTCAAAGGAACCTTTGCGCTCGGAATTATGTTCGAGGATATGCCGGGTCTTATTTTTGCGGTCAGAAATGTGAGTCCCATCGTAGTCGCTAAGGCGGAAGGCGGTACAATGCTGGCTTCTGACGTGACGGTCTTGGGGCAATACTCCAAGGATTATTTTGTGCTGCCCGAAGACCATATACTGACGCTGAAAGCGGACGGTGCAGAGCTTTATGATCTATCGGGAGAGCCTACAGAACCGGAATGGCTGACGATAAGCTGGGACACCAACAGGAGCAGCAAGGGCGGCTATCCCTTCTATATGGAAAAAGAAATCATGGAGCAGCCCGAGGTAATCGCAGAAACCATAGAACCCAGAATCAAAGACGGAATCCCGGACTTTACAGAAGATGAAATACCCGACAGTTTATTCAAAGATTGTGACCGTGTCTGTGTAATAGCCTGCGGGACGGCAATGCATGCAGGTCTGGTAGGAAAAGCATTGATGCAGTCTCTCGTGCGGATGCACATCGACGTAGAGCTTGCCAGCGAATTCATGTACACGGATACCGTTGTGGATGAAAAAACGCTGGTAATCGCCATTTCCCAGTCAGGAGAGACCATCGACACCCTCGAGGCATTAAAATATGCCAAGAGAAACGGCGCAAAGACTCTATCCATCGTAAATGTAAGAGGAGCCTCCATTGCCCGTGAAAGTGAGTACGTTATCTATACCAATGCGGGTCCGGAAATCGCAGTAGCGAGCACTAAGGCATATACGACACAGCTGGCCGTTCTCTATCTGATTACAGGGCGCATGGCTTACGTGCGGGGAATCTTCGATACCGACCAGGTCGGAGAGTTTGCAAACGAGCTTCTTCGCGTACCCCAGGTTATTGGGCAGGTACTGGACAGACGGGAAGAAATCCACTACATTGCCAGAGGTATTTTAAATGCCAGGGACGTATTCATGATAGGAAGAGGTCTGGACCACTCCATTCTTTTGGAAGGTTCCTTGAAGCTGAAAGAAATATCCTATATTCACTCGGAAGCCTATGCGTCGGGAGAGCTCAAACACGGCACTATTGCTCTGATCACCGAGGATACCCCGGTAGTCGCCGTAGTGACGCAGGATAAAGTCCAGTCCAAAGAATTTTCCAACATCAGGGAAGTCCAATCCAGAGGAGCAGAAGTCATCCTTCTCATGAAAGAGACCTATTCTTTGGATAAAGAGACCTCGTGGGGAGGCATCTTCAAGCTTCCGGCCATGCGTGATGAATTCATGGTAATGCCGGCCTCAGCAGCCCTGCAGCTCCTCGCCTATTATGTCTCTCTGGACAAAGGTCTGGACGTAGACAAACCGAGGAATCTGGCGAAAGTGGTAACTGTAGAATAATGGGCTTTCTATAATTAGGAAAGTACTCCTATTACAGAGAAAATAAATACGCAGATGTGCGCGCAGAACAAAAGCTATGCTGTCGAAGTATTTGGCGGCGGGAGTGCGTGAAACACCTGAAACAAGAAAAGCTGGGAAGATTCATCGTCCGCCATTTAACCGGACGATGGAACAGGAAATTATAAAAACCCCCGTCAGGCTTTGTGTATCTGAAATCAATGCAACTCTTTCTTTTCTTTAATTTTTAGATGCTCCATCAAACCATCTATGGTACAATAATAAAGTAAGATAGATGCGCAGCTACGCGCGCGGAACAAAAGCTGTGCTGTCGAAGTATTTGGTCGCGAGAATATATGAAGCACACTTTTGTTCTCAACATTTTCACATATGAATAAAGGATTAAGGAGCATCCCTCATGGCATTCACTCATTTACATGTCCATACGGAATACAGCCTTTTGGACGGTTCCAATAAAATAAAAGAATACATAAAGCGCGTCAAAGAACTGGGTATGGACAGCGCTGCAATCACTGACCACGGCGTTATGTACGGCGTCATTGACTTCTACAAAGAAGCGAAAGCTGCAGGAATCAATCCCGTTCTAGGCTGCGAAGTATATGTAGCACCGGGTTCCCGTTTCGATAAAGAGCTTACCGGAGGCGAAGACAGATATTACCATCTCGTACTCCTTGCAGAGAACAACACAGGCTACGCCAACCTCATGAAAATTGTCAGCCGCGGTTTTACCGAGGGCTATTACTACAGACCCCGCGTGGATATGGAAGTACTGAGGGAATTTCACGAAGGAATCATAGCCCTTTCTGCCTGCCTTGCCGGTGAAGTGCAAAGAAATATATCCAAGGGACTGCCGGAGGAAGCCAGAAAAGCGGCTCGCAAATACGAGGAATGCTTTGGCAAGGGCAACTATTTTCTGGAATTGCAGGATCACGGAATACCGGAGCAGAAGACGGTAAATGCCGCTCTTTTACAAATGAGCAAGGAGTTGGACATCCCCCTTGTCGCCACCAATGATGTACATTATACCTATGCGGAAGATGAGAAGCCCCACGACATTTTGTTGTGTATACAGACGGCCAAGAAGCTGGCCGACGAAGACCGCATGCGTTACGAGGGCGGACAATATTATGTTAAGAGCGAAGAAGAAATGAAGGGGCTGTTCTCCTATGCGTGGGAGGCTGTGGAAAATACCCAGAGAATCGCAGACCGCTGCCACGTGGATATCGAATTCGGAGTGACCAAGCTGCCCCATTTCGAAGTGCCTGAAGGTTATGATTCCCTAACCTATTTGAATAAATTATGTTATGACGGCCTGCACGAGCGCTACGGAGAAGTCAGCGAAGAGCTTAAAGAGCGTTTGGATTACGAGCTGGGCGTTATCCGTTCCATGGGATATGTGGATTATTTCCTCATCGTATGGGATTTCATTAATTATGCCAAGATGAACGATATCATAGTCGGGCCGGGGAGAGGTTCGGCGGCGGGCAGCATCGTTGCTTATTGCCTGAAGATTACGGATATCGACCCGATAAAATATAACCTGCTGTTTGAACGTTTCCTGAATCCGGAGAGAATATCCATGCCGGATATCGATATCGATTTCTGCTTCGAAAGAAGACAGGAGGTCATCGATTACGTGGGACGTAAATACGGTACGGACAAGGTGGTGCAGATCGTCACCTTCGGTACCATGGCGGCGAAGGGTGTTATCCGCGACGTAGGAAGGGTTATGGACTTGCCCTATGCTTATGTGGATACGATTGCCAAAATGATACCCAATGAGCTGAATATTACGATTGAAAGAGCCCTTAGCGTCAATCCGGAATTCAGAAAGCTTTACGAGCAGGATGAACAGGTGCATTATCTTATCGATATGTGCAAGCGTCTGGAGGGTCTGCCCAGACATACTTCCATGCATGCGGCGGGAGTGGTTATCTGCAGCATGCCCGCAGAGGAATTCGTACCCCTTTCCAGAGGAAGTGACGGTTCCATCACTACACAGTTTCCCATGACCACCATTGAGGAATTGGGACTGCTGAAAATGGACTTTCTGGGACTGCGCACTCTTACGGTACTCCAGAATGCGGTACGCCTGATTGAGAAGGGGCATAACATCAAGCTGGATATGAACGAGATCGATTATGACGATAAAGCGGTGCTTTCTTCCATCGGAACCGGCCGTACCGACGGAATATTCCAGTTGGAAAGCGGCGGTATGAAAAGCTTTATGAAGGAGCTAAAGCCCCAGAATCTGGAGGATATCATAGCGGGAATCTCCTTGTACCGTCCCGGTCCTATGGATTTTATTCCCAAATATATACAAGGCAAGAACAACCATCATGCCATTACCTATTCCTGTCCTCAGTTAGAGCCTATACTTAATCCTACTTACGGCTGTATCGTTTATCAGGAGCAGGTTATGCAGATCGTGCGTGATTTGGGTGGTTATACCCTTGGCAGAAGCGATTTGGTAAGGCGTGCCATGAGCAAGAAGAAACAGTCCGTAATGGAAAAGGAGCGCAGCACTTTCATCTACGGAAATGAAGAAGAAGGCGTTCCGGGCTGCGTAGCCAATGGCATAGACGAAAAGACAGCGAGCAAGATATATGAGGATATGATGGATTTCGCCAAGTATGCTTTTAATAAGTCTCATGCGGCGTGTTATGCGGTGGTTTCCTATCAGACAGCCTATTTAAAATATTATTATCCCGTGGAATTCATGGCGGCCCTTCTTACCTCGGTCATAGACTTTTCCAGCAAGGTTTCGGAATACATAATGACTTGCAGGAGCATGGGAATCGCTATCCTGCCTCCTGATATCAATGCGGGAGAAGCCGGATTTTCCGTAAGCGCGGGTTCCATACGATATGCCCTTACGGCAATCAAAGGTGTGGGGCGCCCGGTCATCGACGCAGTAGTAAGGGAGAGGGAGGAGCGCGGTCCCTATACGAATTTAAATGACTTTATCGTCCGTATGGCAGATAAGGATATGAACAAGCGAACCGTGGAAAACTTTATTAAATCGGGTGCGCTGGATGAACTGGGCGGCACGAGAAAACAGTTTATGAACGTATACGTGCAAGTCATGGATCATCTGCATCAGGATAAGAAGAACAACATGGCGGGACAGATTTCTCTCTTCGATATCGTATCCGAGGAGGAAAAAGAGGATTACGAAATAAAAATGCCGGATGTAGGGGAATATTCCAAGGAAATGCGCCTCGCCTTCGAAAAGGAAGTGCTTGGCATCTACGTCAGCGGACATCCTCTGGAGGAATACGAGGACGTATGGAAGAAGAATACGACCAATACTACGGCAGATTTTCTTCTGGATGAGGAAAGCGGCGAGACCGAGGCTAAGGACGGCGAGTCCGTTACCATCGGCGGCATTATCGCGGATAAAAAAATAAAATATACAAAAAATGATAAGGTGATGGCCTTTTTGCAGGTGGAGGACTTGGTAGGAACGGTAGAAGTAATTGTATTTCCCAAGGACTATGAGAAGAATTCCAATAAGCTCATGGAGGATAACAAAGTCTTTATCAAAGGAAGGGTTTCTGTAGAGGAAGACAAGGACGGGAAGCTGATTTGCGAGAAAATTACCGGCTTCGATGAAATAACGAAAAAGCTTTGGATCAAGTTTGCCACTAAAGAAGCTTATGACCAGGCGGAGCAGGGGCTTTTGGGGATTCTGGCTGCTTCGGACGGCAAGGATAAGGTATGTATTTACGTGGAGAATCCGAAAGCGGTAAAAAACCTGCCCGCAAACAAAAGTGTGAATGCGGATAGGGAACTGGTGGAAAAGCTGGAAACTTTGTATGGTAAAGACAACATAAAAGTGACGTAATTTTGTATAAGGTTAAAAACACGAAGAAAATATATTGAAAACGATTTCGAAACAAGGTAGAATGTAGTAGGTTAATTATCTATCAAAGCATCCGGGTAAACGGATGGAAGAGGTGTGAAAATGGCAAAAGAGATAAAAACGATTGGAATATTGACAAGCGGAGGAGATGCGCCGGGAATGAACGCGGCGATTCGGGCGGTAGTAAGAAAGTCGATAGCCAACGGGGTAAAGGTAAAGGGGATAAAAAAAGGTTATCAAGGGCTTTTAAACGAAGAGATTATAGATTTGGAGAGAAATAGTGTCTCAGATATCATACAGAGGGGAGGTACCATCCTCGGAACAGCGCGCTGTGTGGAATTTAAGACCCAGGAGGGGCAGGAGAAAGGTGCACAGATTTGCAGAAAGCACGGAATAGACGGGCTTGTGGTCATAGGCGGAGACGGCTCCTATCGTGGTGCGCAGGATTTGGCAAGAAAGGGAATCAACACCATTGGGATTCCGGGAACGATAGATCTGGATATCACCTGCACCGACTATACGATTGGCTTCGATACCGCGGTGAATACAGCGATGCAGGCCATCGACAAGGTGCGCGATACGTCTTCTTCCCATGAACGCTGCAGCATTATTGAGGTAATGGGCAGAAACGCAGGTTATATCGCTCTTTGGTGCGGCGTGGCTAACGGCGCGGAGGATATTCTTCTTCCTGAGAAATATGATTATAACGAGCAAAGGATCATCAATAATATTATCAATAACAGAAAGCGTGGAAAGACTCATCATATCATTATCAATGCGGAGGGAATCGGTCATTCTACCTCCATGGCGAGAAGAATAGAGGCGGCTACCGGTATCGAGACCAGGGCAACCATTTTAGGTTACATGCAAAGAGGCGGAAGCCCCACCTGTAAGGATCGTTTTTATGCGTCTATTATGGGTTCCTATGCGGCAGATATCCTTTGTGAGGGTAAGAGCAACCGTGTGGTAGGCTATCAGAAGGGCGAGTTTCGGGATTTCGACATCGAAGAGGCACTTGCGATGCAGAAGGGAATACCGGATTACCAATACGAGGTGAGCAGGGCGCTATCGATGTAAAAAGGCTTAATAGTAACGATAAACATGTTTTTATGGCGGACTCGCATGGAAGTGCTGGTCCGCCTATTGTAAATATGCAGACGGTGGAAAGTATGATAACGAGCGTAACCAACAAAAAAGTGAAAAGCATCGTACAGTTGAATAAAAAGGCGGGACTGAGAAGAAAAGAGGGCATCTTCATCGCAGAGGGCATTAAAATGTTCCTGGAGGCACCTTTGGAGAGTGTTCTGGAGGTCTATGTGTCGGAGGGCTTCCACAAAGTTTCACAGATAGAGCAAAAGCTGAAGCAATGCGTATATGAAACAGTATCTGAGGAAGTTTTTTCTAAGATATCGGACACCCAGACTCCGCAGGGCATCTTATGTGTGCTAAGGCAGTCTCACTACTCGTTAAAGGACATGCTGGAAGGTCAGGGGGTACCGCTTTTTCTCGTTGTGGAGGGACTTCAGGACCCCGGCAATCTGGGAACCATCCTTCGTACCGGAGAGGGAGCAGGGGTGAGCGGTGTGATTATGAGCAGGGATACGGTGGACATATATAATCCGAAGACGATACGTTCCACCATGGGATCCATATATCGTGTGCCATTTTTTTATGCGGATGATATCGTGCAGACGGTGAAGGTGCTGCAAACGGACGGGATCAAGGTATACGCAGCGCATTTAAAGGGAGAGGAGAGCTACTCCCGGTGCGATTATACGGGAGGCACAGCTTTTTTGATCGGGAACGAAGGAAACGGGTTGTCGGAGGAACTGTCTGAGACGGCGGACAATTATATAAAGATTCCCATGAAAGGACAGGTAGAGTCACTGAATGCTGCAGTTTCCGCTTCTTTGCTTATGTATGAAGCGGCAAGACAGCGGGAAAATTAAAAACGGAGGGATGAGAAATGCAAATAGGATTTATTGGACTTGGAAATATGGCGAAAGCCATCATAGGCGGCATGCTGAAACAAAATATCGTAACGCAGGAGGAAATCATCGGCACGGCGAAAACAGAGACGACGATGGAGAAGATGCGCAAGGAATTCGGTATCCGCACGGTAGGAAGCAATAAAGAGACAGCGGCGGAAGCAGATGTACTCATTCTTGCGGTAAAGCCCATTTTTTTCCCCGAAGTAATACAGGAAATACGGGATGAAATAGGGGAAGATAAGCTGATTATCAGCATCGCGGCGGGAAAGACCATGGAGTGGATAGAGAAGGAGTTTAAAAAGCCTGTAAAGCTCATCCGCTGCATGCCCAATACCCCGGCGCTGGTGGGAGAGGGCTGTACGGCGGTATGTGTCAATTCCTCGGTAAAGAGTGAGGATGAGGAGTTTTGCCTAAAGCTGATGGGAAGCTTTGGCAAGGCAATATCCATTCCCGAGAGGCTGATGGATGCGGCGGGAGCAGTTTCAGGCAGTTCTCCTGCTTATGTATTTATGTTTATAGAAGCTATGGCGGATGCGGCGGTGGCGGCAGGAATGCCGCGGAAACAAGCCTATGAGTTCGCTTCCCAGGCGGTGCTTGGAAGCGCGAAAATGGTATTGGAGACCGGAATACATCCGGGAGAATTAAAGGACATGGTATGTTCTCCCGGAGGCACCACGATCGAGGGCGTCAGAGTTCTGGAAGAAAAAGGAATGCGTTCCGCGGTGACGGAGGCTTTGAGCGCTTGCGTAGAGAAGTCGAAAAAGTTATAAAATTTGTAACATATGTGGGAAAATAAGGAAAAAATATCACATAAATCTTACGGGACAAGTGTATAAAATCAGGGAAAACAGCGTAAACTTGACAATGACTGCTTCATTTGTTATTATTATTCGCGTAATAAAATTAACAAATTTGTAATAATTACATATGATAGCAGTAGAGTAAGTGTTCTTAGCAGGAAGTATTTGCACGGAGCATAAGCTTGGAGGGAATGAAATGTCAAGAAGCATAAAGCTGTTTTATAGACTGTCAGGTATTGCGCTGGCGCTTGTCATGGTGATGTCCATGGATATCAAGGCGACGGCCGGTGAAAGCACTACGGGCAGCAAAGAATATTTGGATTCGCTTAGCGTAGGAGTAGCTAAGATTCTGGATCCCAGCACTGAGGCCAGAGGTGAAAGCAGTGTATCGGAGAACTCGGTACAAGTATCTGCTGACAGCGCTGTTGCAAAAGAGACCGTGCCCGATATTACGGTTCAGGAACAGAAGGCGGAACCTGCCGTACAAAAGGAACCGGAATCGGATCTTGTCATGGCAGATGTACAGAACGCGCTGAATGTGCGGGCGGAGGCCGCCGAAGATTCGGAAAAGGTAGGCTTGTTATACAAGGACTGCGGCGGTAAGATTTTGGAGCGCAGGGATGGATGGACGAAATTGCAGTCCGGTTCTTTGGTGGGCTGGGCTAACGATGAATATCTCCTCTTTGGAGATGATGCCAAGAAGATGGCGGGAGAGGTTGGCAATCTTATCGTGACCATACAGACGGATGCGTTACGAGTGCGTAAGGCACCTAACACCGAGGCAGGCATATATGTGGTGATGGCACAGGACGATGAACTGGATGTGATCCAGGTGATGGACAATGACTGGATCAGCGTGGCATACGGCAATGAGATAGGCTATGTTTCATCTGAATTCGTGGATCTGGACTTCCACATTGACGAGGGAGAGACCGTTACCGCGATCAAGGCGCGGGAAAAAGCGGAGGCGGAAGCCAAGGCGAAGCTTACGGCCGATCAGGGAGCTGTTGTGGTGGGTGCGGATGATACAAGACTTCTTGCCGCTTTGATTTATTGTGAAGCAGGAAATCAGGGTTACGAAGGACATCTGGCAGTAGGAGCTGTAGTCATGAACCGCGTAAGGAGCGGGGCATATCCCAATTCCATTACGGGCGTCATTTACGCTTCGGGCCAGTTTACCCCTGCACTTAACGGAAAGGTAGCGAAGGCGTATGGAGGAAATATTCCGGATAGCTGCATAAAGGCGGCACAGGAAGCGATAGGCGGAGCGACCAATGTTGGAACGGCAACCCATTTCAAGAGGGCCGGCGTCCATGACGGAATCGTAATAGGAGACCACGTATTCTGGTAAGCAATATTTTTTGGGAGATAAGGTTTTGTGCATACACAATATGCACAGAACCTTTTTTAAGTAATACAAAAGTGCTCCTATTACATAAAAAATAGATGCGCAGCTACGCGCGTCAGACAAAAGCTGTGCTGTCGAAGCGGTTGGCTGCGGGAGTGTGTGAAGCACACTTTTGTTCTGTGCAAATGTAATATTGAATAAAGTGCCGAAATATAGTAAGATATAAGAAAGTCATGGAAGGGAGACTGATTATGAACTACACTATTTTATGGCTTATTGCATTGGTTTTGTTTATAGTAGTTGAGATAGGCACCATGGGACTTACCACTATCTGGTTTGCGGGGGGTGCTCTTGTAGCGGTAATAGCTGCGGTTTTCGGAGCTCCGGTGGCTTTGCAGATAGTTCTTTTTTTGGCGGTATCTCTTGTGCTTCTTTATTTTACAAGACCTATAGCGGTAAGGTACTTCAACAAGGACAGGGTGAAGACGAATGCGGAGAGCCTTGTGGGCAGACAGGCAATTGTCACCAGCGAGATTGATAATCTGCAGGGAATCGGACAAGTGACTGTTAACGGACTGGAATGGTCCGCTCGGATGTCGGAGGATAATGTGAAGCTGGCAGCCGGAAGCGTAGTGAACATAGTTGCTATTAACGGAGTGAAACTCATTGTTGAGGAGAAAAAAGAGGAGAATTAATATGATAACATTAGCTATTGTTCTGGTCATACTTATTTTAGTTTTGGTATCTTGCGTCAAGATCGTGCCGCAGGCAAATGCGATTGTTTTGGAAAGACTCGGCGCTTATCAGAGTACATGGTCGGTAGGACTTCACTTTAAAGTGCCGTTGATCGATAAAGTAGCGAGGAAGGTAAATTTAAAGGAGCAGGTAGCAGATTTCGCACCTCAGCCGGTTATTACGAAGGATAACGTAACGATGCGTATCGATACGGTAGTATTTTATCAGATCACGGACCCGAAGCTTTATGCATACGGAGTGGAGAAGCCGATTATGGCTATCGAGAACCTGGCGGCGACGACGCTGCGTAATATCATCGGTGATATGGAGTTAGACCAGACGCTTACCTCCAGGGAAATCGTTAACACGAAGATGAGAGCGGCTCTCGATTCTGCCACAGACCCGTGGGGAATCAAGGTAAACCGTGTGGAGCTTAAGAACATTGTTCCTCCGGCAGCTATTCAGGACGCCATGGAGAAACAGATGAAGGCAGAACGTGAACGCCGTGAAGCAATTCTCCGTGCGGAAGGTGAGAAGAAGTCCACGATTCTTGTAGCGGAAGGACAGAAGGAATCAGTGATTCTGGAAGCGGAGGCTAATAAACAGTCGGCAATCCTTCGTGCAGAAGCCGAGAAGATGAAGATGATCCGTGAGGCGGAAGGTGAGGCAGAGGCGATTCTTACAGTACAGAAGGCGACTGCGGATGGTATCCGCATGGTTCGCGAAGCCGGTGCAGACCAGGCGGTTCTTACGCTTAAGAGCCTTGAAGCGTTTGCGAAAGCAGCGGATGGCAAGGCGACCAAGATTATCATTCCTTCCGAGATTCAGGGAGTGGCAGGTCTGGTTTCCTCCATCAAGGAAATTGTTACAGACAGTAGCGTTAGCAAATAAAAAATTAAGCTTATTGATTCCGGTAGTTGGAAGAAAGTTTCCGGCTGCCGGAATTTCATAACGTTGTAAATATAGGAAGAGAAAAGATAGTTACTGTTCACTCCGTTCTCATTAACACATGATTTCTGCATTTAAATTCGCTTCGCGAAGCAGAAATCATCTCTTGCATCACGTTCTTACGCAGCTTAACAGCAAGTGTTAAGCTACTGTGTGAACAGTAACAAAAAATACCCGTTTGGAACATTCAGGAAAGGCAGGAAGCGCACATGGATTTGAAGGGACGTCATTTTTTGAAGCTATTGGATTTTACCCCGGAGGAAATTACATATTTGCTCGATTTATCGGCAGACTTAAAGGATAAGAAGAAAAAAGGAGTTTTGACTCAGTGGCATACGGGAAAGAATGTGGCGCTGATTTTTGAAAAGACGAGCACGAGAACGAGATGTGCGTTTGAAGTGGCGGCTCATGATCTTGGTATGGGAACTACTTACCTCGATCCGGTAGGCTCTCAGATAGGAAAGAAGGAAAGCATTGCGGATACGGCGAGAGTGCTTGGAAGCATGTATGAGGGCATTGAGTATCGCGGATACGGTCAGGAAATTGTGGAGGAATTAGCGAAATATGCGGGAGTTCCTGTGTGGAACGGTCTGACCAACGAATTTCATCCTACGCAGATGCTGGCGGACCTATTGACGATCAGAGAGCACTTCGGCTATTTGAAGGGCATCAAATTGACTTATATGGGCGATGCCCGTTACAATATGGGAAATTCCCTTATGGTAGCCTGTGCGAAGATGGGAATGCATTTTACGGCATGTACGGCAGGGAAGTATTTTCCGGAGAAAGCGCTGGTGGAGGAATGCCAAAGGATAGCAGCGGCGACCGGTGCTACGATTGAATTGACGGAAAACGTGGAGGAAGGAACAAAGAATGCGGATGTCATCTACACGGACGTATGGGTTTCCATGGGAGAGCCTGCGGAGGTTTGGACAGAACGTATCGAGGAGCTTTCACCCTACCAGGTAAACAGCAAGGTAATGGAGAACGCAGGAGAGAAAGCGATATTCATGCATTGCCTGCCTGCTTTCCACGATTTGAAAACGGCGGTCGGGAAGGAAATGGGAGAGAAATTCGGCATTACGGAAATGGAAGTGACGGATGAGGTATTCGAGTCTGCGGCTTCTATTGTATTTCAGGAGGCGGAAAACCGCATGCATACAATTAAAGCGGTAATGGCGGCAACGATTGGGGTTATGGAATAAGTATGAAGACAGAGATTTTGACGCTCCTTAGGGAAAGTGAGGATTACGTTTCCGGGCAGGAGCTTTGCAACCGATTTGGCGTGTCGAGGACAGCAGTCTGGAAGGTAATGAAGCAACTGAAGGAAGAGGGCTATGTGATAGAAGCGGTCCAGAATAAGGGCTATAAGCTCAAGGCCAATCCGGATGTGCTTACCTTAAGCGAATTAAAGAGCCGCATCCATAATCAGTGGGCGGGAAATACGCTTTATTTCTACGAAGAAACCGGCTCTACGAATATCGATGCAAAGCGTCTTGCGGAGGAAGGTGCCCCCCATGGGACGGTGGCGGTAGCGGATAAGCAGAATGCCGGAAGAGGAAGGCGGGGGAGAGTATGGCAGTCTCCCGCGGGAAAGGATATTTATTTTACCCTTTTGCTCCGGCCCGATTTTGCCCCGGACAAGGCGTCGGGCCTTACGCTCGTCATGGCACTTTCGGTAGCGCAGGCGGTGGAAGCCTTTTGCGGACTGGCAGTAGGAATCAAATGGCCTAACGATATTGTGGTAAACGGTAGGAAGATTTGCGGAATACTGACAGAAATGAATGTGGAGCCGGGCTATATCCAGTATGTAGTCATCGGTGCGGGCATCAATGTGAATCTGGCACAGTTTCCGGAGGAGATAAGCAAAACGGCAACGTCGTTGTTTCTGGAGAGCAGGACGCAGTGGCCCCGGGCTGAACTTTTGCAAAATGTCTTGAAGCGCTTTGAATATAATTACGAGGTATTTTTACAGACACAGGATTTAACGGGGATTAGGACGGAATATATGAAGCATCTGGTAAATGTGGACAAACAAGTGCGGGTGCTGGACCCCGGAGGGGAATTTGAAGGAATTGCAAGGGGAATCGATTCGTCGGGAGAACTGCTGGTAGAGAAGGAAAGCGGGGAAATCGTAAAGGTATATGCCGGAGAGGTATCGGTAAGAGGCTTGTTCGGTTATGTATAATGTCCGGCGGTATCGGAAATAGTCTGTGAAAGGAGCGCATTTTATAGGAATGGAAGAGAATAGAATTGTTTTATGCGGTGCAAATTCTTATGAACAGAAATATTATTTTAACGATAGATTCGATGGGATTCCCCAGTCTATCAAGGACGAGCTGCATATTATCTGTGTGCTTTTTACCGAAGAGGTAGGAGGGATCTTCACGGTGGTGTTCGAAGAGGACGGCACGGTTTCTCTGGAAACAAATTTTGCAGACGATGACTTTCTGTATGATGAAATTAGCAGCGGGCTGATGGTAGGTAAGATAAGAAGCAGCAGGCAGGAGTTATTCGAATCGTTAAGTCTGTACTACCGTATTTTTGTCCTGCATGAGGAACTCGATTTGGAAGAAGACTAAGAGAATGAGCGTTACTGTTCACATAGTAGCTTAACATTTGCTGTTAAGCTGCGTAAGAACGTGATTCAAGAGATGATTTCTGCTTCGCAGAGCGAACTTACATGCAAATTTTTGCATTGCAGAAATCGTGCGTTGCTGAGAACGAAGTGAACAGTAATATGGAGGAAAGAAACATGATACTTGTAATTGACGTAGGAAACACGAATATAACCTTTGGAGTATATAACGGTAAGGAGCTTGTGACTACTTTCCGCATGACCACAAGGATGGAGCGTACTTCGGATGAGTATGGCATGAGCATCACAGAGCTTCTTAGAATTAACAATATAGGCAAAGAGGATTTGGAGGGAACGATTATCGCCAGCGTCGTTCCCAATATCATGCATGCACTGGTTGGCGGAGTATCCAGATATCTGGGAACTGTGCCGGTTATCGTGGGCCCGGGAGTGAAGACCGGAATCAAGATCATTACCGAGAATCCGCGGGAAATCGGACCGGACCGGATTGTGGATGCGGTAGCTGCATATGAAATTTACGGCGGGCCGGTGCTTGTGGTGGACTTCGGTACGGCAACCACCTACGACCTTGTGACGGAGGATGGCTGTTTTGCGGCTGGAATCACGGCGCCGGGTATTCGAATCAGTGCAAAAGCCTTGTGGGAGCATACGGCAAAGCTGCCCGAGGTAGAAATTAAAAAGCCCAAGTCCATTCTGGCGCAGGAAACCATATCCAGCATGCAGGCCGGACTGGTATACGGGCAAATCGGACAGACGGAATATATCGTGGGTCAGGTCAAGAAGGAAAGCGGATTTGATAACCTGAAAACGGTGGCTACAGGAGGGCTTGGCCGGTTGATTTCAGAGGAGGCGGAGAGCATCGATATTTACTGCAGCACGCTTACCTTGGACGGACTGAGGATAATCTATGATAAGAACAGGAAATAGGTTAAAGGAAGGGCGTCTTCCCGTCAAAGCGGATATGGGGTATAAAAATGGAAAGTAAATTAAGACCCTTGCGGATAGGAGACGCCATACTGGAAAATAATATCATATTAGCTCCCATGGCAGGCGTTACCGACCTGCCGTTTCGATTGCTATGCAAGGAGCAGGGAGCAGGGCTCATATGTATGGAAATGGTCAGTGCCAAGGCGATTATGTATAATAATAAGAATACGGAGGAGCTTCTTGCGATTCACCCGAAGGAGCTTCCGGTTTCCTTACAGCTTTTCGGTTCGGATCCGTACATTATAAGCGAAATGGCGAAACGAATCGAGGAGCGCCCTTTTGCCGTGCTGGATATTAACATGGGATGTCCGATGCCTAAGATTGTAAATAACGGTGAGGGCTCGGCTCTCATGAAAAATTCAGCACTGGTAGAAAAAATCGTAGCGGAGACGGTAAAAGCAATTAAAAAGCCGGTTACCGTAAAAATCAGAAAGGGCTTTGACGAGGCGCATGTGAATGCGGTGGAAATCGCCAAGGCAGCGGAGGCGGCGGGAGCCGCAGCAGTAACGGTGCACGGACGGACAAGAGAGCAATATTATGCGGGAGAAGCGGATTGGGATATTATCGCTAAGGTAAAGGACAGTGTCCGTATTCCGGTTATTGGAAACGGCGATGTGACTGACGGAGAATCGGCTGCGAAGCTGATGGAGCAAACCGGCTGCGATGGTGTGATGATAGGCCGTGCAGTCAGAGGAAATCCTTGGATTTTCAGGGAAATTAAGACGTATTTGCAAACAGGAGAGAAGCTTGCTTCTCCTGAGACTGCACAGGTAAAGGAAATGATTTTACGACATGCAAGGCTTCAGCTTAAATACAAGGGAGAATATGTAGGCATCCGTGAGATGCGCAAGCACGTTGCCTGGTATGTCACCGGATTTCCCTATGCGGCGAGATTCAGACAGAAGGTGAATGAGATGGAAACTTTCGACGATCTGATGAAAGGCGTAGAGGCGATTTTTATGTAATTAGGAAAGTACGCGTTTGTTATGACGAGAAATTATGAACGGCAAAGCTGTGAACAGTAACAATTCACCGACAAATGTAATAAGGGTAAGTTGGCTTTCATATGCTGTTTAAAAGCATGAAACGCCGCGATGAGAATTTTAATAAGCGGTGTTTGACTGGGACAGATATGGAATCGGATAGGAAGACGATCGTGTATTTCCATCTGGAAAGAGGACAGAATGCGAAGAAGCATTTCTGGAACACCTTCCGGATGTCTTGCGTAAATATAGATATGGGAGAGGAGTACGAACTTTTATTTTACAAGGTGCCGGAATTCTACGGAGGCGGACAGCCTTGGGATAAGCAAAGGCTCCTCGAAGTATTGAGTGCGCAGCTGGAGCAAACAGAGGCTTGGGATTATTATTTGCAGCCGGATTTAAGCAGCCTGCTGGAAATAAAAGAAAAGCTTCCGCCGGAAATTTTGCTCCATAAGGTTGTGAAGCAAAATCTGTGCTGGGAGTATCTGTTCCTGATTGGATGGAATGCGGCGGACGACGAGTTTGGCGAGGAGGGCTCCTTTCAGAGAATCGATGCGATGGAGGAGCAGAAAAATATCTTCGCTGTATTGCTGCAAAAATATCTGCCCCGTATCAATCATTTTACGGTAGTTACCGACCGACCGGAGATGTACATGGATTTTACGGATTATGTATATGAAGAATACGGTATCCCCGCAGCCTACGTAAATAAGCTGGAAAAACGCCTCGGCAAGAACAAAAAGACGGTGATTTTGGATGGAAGGCGGCGCTATGTTCCTCCCTATGCCGCTATTCCTGAAGAAGCATCATACATTGACTTTTGGTCGGAGAACGAAAAGAGGAGGGTGCTGGAGACGAAGCGAAAGGATGTAAGGTATCTGTCAACAGTGAAATTCCTTGACACTCTCGCAAAAAATGGGTACAATACTAGAGTTAATCAGACCCATATTCAGGCAGAGAATAAGTAAAAATTGGTGGAAGACGAGTAAAGAACATTCGTAACGAGTAAAAAACATTCATAACGAGTAAAGAAAGCTCGTAACGAGTAAAGAACACTCGTAGGAAGGGTGATCCAAAATGGAAGAGAAGAAGAATATTTTGACTTATGAAGGTCTCAAAAAATATGAAGATGAACTTCATGATTTAAAAGTAGTTAAAAGACAAGAAGTAGCACAGAAAATCAAGGAAGCCAGAGAACAGGGCGATTTATCGGAAAATGCGGAATACGATGCGGCGAAAGATGAGCAGCGTGATATTGAAGCCAGAATCGAAGAATTGGAAAAAATCTTGAAAAACGCCGAGGTTGTGGTAGAAGACGAAGTGGATCTGGATAAGATTAACATCGGCTGTAAAGTAAGGATTATGGATATGGAATATAAAGAAGAATTGGAATATAAAATCGTAGGCTCCACCGAGGCAAACAGCCTTAAGGGGAAAATCTCTAACGAATCGCCGGTAGGGAAGGCATTGATCGGTGCAAAGGTAGGAGCATTAGTCAGCGTAGAAACGCAGGTCGGCGTATTGAAATATAAAGTGCTCGAGATTCAGCGCTCCAGCAATTAAAAAATGTAGGGGCTGACAGAGAAAGTCGGGAGAAAAGGAGTGTCGGTAGTGGAAGAAACACAGAACGTACAAGGACAGCAGCAGGAACAGGATATTAACCAGCTATTGAAGGTAAGAAGAGAGAAGCTTGCGGCGTTGCAGGAAAGCGGAAAGGATCCTTTCCAGATCATGAAATATGATGTGACCCATCATAGCCTTGAGGTGAAAAATAATTTCGATACATTGGAAGGCAAGATAGTATTCATAGCAGGACGCGTTATGTCCAAACGGGTTATGGGAAAAGCTTCGTTTTGCAATGTGCAGGATTTGCAAGGCAATATCCAGTCATATGTAGCCAGAGACAGCATCGGGGAAGAGCCTTATGCGGATTTCAAGAAATATGATGTGGGCGATATTGTCGGTATAGAGGGTGAAGTGTTCAAAACCAAAACAGGAGAAATCTCCATACATGCGGCCAAAATCACGTTACTTTCCAAGAGCCTTCAGATACTCCCGGAAAAATATCACGGACTTGTAAATACGGATATCCGTTACCGTCAAAGATATACTGACCTCATCATGAACGAGGACGTAAAAAATACCTTCGTAAAGAGGTCTCAGATTATCAGCTCCATTCGCCGCTATTTGGACAGTCAGGGATTTCTTGAAGTAGAGACACCTATGCTCGTGGCTAATGCAGGCGGTGCGGCTGCCAGACCCTTTGAAACCCATTACAATGCGTTGGATGAAGAAGTGAAGCTTAGAATCTCCCTGGAGCTTTATTTAAAGAGGCTGATCGTCGGCGGAATGGAACGCGTTTATGAAATTGGAAGAGTATTCCGTAACGAAGGTCTGGATACGAGACACAATCCCGAATTTACTTTGATGGAGCTGTATCAGGCATACACCGATTATAACGGAATGATGGATCTGAGCGAGAATCTATACCGCCATGTGGCGAAAGAGGTTCTTGGAACGACGAAGATACAGTACGGCGATGTGGAAATCGATTTGGGCAAGCCGTTTGAAAGAATTACGATGGTGGATGCCGTGAAGAAATATACAGGTATCGACTTTGATCAGATAGAGACCACGGAGGAAGCCCGGAAGATAGCGGATGAAAAGGGCGTTCACTATGAGAAGAGACATAAAAAGGGCGATATTTTAAGCTTGTTCTTCGAGGACTTCGTAGAAGAACATCTGGTACAGCCCACCTTCGTTATGGATCATCCGATAGAAATATCGCCGCTCACCAAGAAAAAGCCGGACAAGCCGGAATATACGGAGCGTTTTGAGCTGTTCATTACCTGCCGCGAGATGGCAAATGCATATTCTGAGCTGAACGATCCTATCGACCAGCGCGAACGCTTTATCGCGCAGGAAGAGCTGATAGCTCAGGGAGATGAAGAAGCGAACAGCATCGACGAGGACTTCCTGAACGCCCTCGAAGTCGGAATGCCGCCTACAGGCGGAATCGGATTCGGCATTGACCGCATGGTTATGCTGCTTACGGATTCGCCGGCGATTAGGGATGTTTTGTTGTTCCCAACGATGAAGAGCCTGAATTAGTGTATGGATTCGGTGAAGACTATGGAAATCCATAGCAGTCCGAATCAGTCCAATCAGGACATAAGGTTACAACAAATCTGTTGGATTATATAGGATTCCAATGGGCTTATATGGATTAAAATAAGAAAATCAGGTGGTCTCTATGGACTGTGTCAAATTGTAGTCAGCCATGGAACAGCCGGTTCAAAAATGATAAAAAGGCACTTATGTTTAGTTGAAAAACTAGATGTAGGTGCCTTTTTTTCGTGTTCTACGAGCGGGGCAAAGCATCTGCGAATGCCCAACAGAAAGGCTAATCTACATTTCGGTAAGAAAAGGAGGAGAAGATGCCGGCAAGAAGACCAAAAGGACCAGACCTTGAGAAGTATCTGGGAGGAAAGGCTCACAGGTATGCGAGCTATAAGGAAGGAGCAATTATGTACAGCATGCCCTATTGGACCTTTGTGAATTTCGCAAAGGAAGCAGGGGCGACCTGGGCACTACGAAAAACAGCAATGGTGGATCTAGATAAGCTCGATAAGTATCTGGATGAACACTGTAACCTAACACAAGAAAGAGAGGAACAAGCTATGCCAAGAGTACGTAAGGAAGTTGAGAATATTGAGGAATTAGTAAAGGAACACAAGAAAAAATATGTCAGATATGCAGAGGGAGCAGCTTTATATTCGTTGGGGCTTCATACCTTCCAGGATATAGCAAAGGACGCTGGTGCAATCAGAAGAGTGAAGGGCTGCGTACTTGTTAATACAGAAAAGGTTGATGCATTCATTGAGTCATTAGAGGAGGAGTATTGATATGTGTAAAGTGATTTCGGTATCAAATCAAAAGGGCGGAGTTGGAAAAACCGTGACCTGTGTGAATCTAGGGATTGGTCTTGCCAGAGAGGGGAAAAAGGTACTTCTAATTGACGCGGATCCTCAGGGTTCTCTTACGATTAGTCTTGGATGTCAGGAACCGGACAAGCTGGAATACTCCTTGGCAACGGTGATGATGAAGATTATCAATGATGAAGAGTTTGATGCTATTGCGGGGATTATTCATCATGAAGAGGGCGTAGATATTTTGCCAGGCAACATTGAACTATCTGGTTTGGAGATTTCTTTAATTGGCGTCATTAGTAGAGAAACGATTTTGCGGGAATACGTGGAGAGCATCCGAGATCAGTATGACTACATTATTATAGACTGCATGCCATCCCTTGGAATGCTAACTATTAATGCACTTGCTTGTGCAGATTCAGTATTGATACCTGTGCAGGCAGCTTATCTTCCGGTAAAGGGACTTCAACAGCTGATTAAAACAATTGGTAGAGTAAAACGTCAGCTAAATCCGAAGCTTCAATTCGAAGGAATTCTACTTACTATGGTAGATAATCGCACCAATTATGCGAAGGACATTTGCCAGCAGGTGTATGATGCTTACTCTTCCAGCGTAAATGTATTTGCTGTAGAAATACCTATGTCAGTACGTGCGGCGGAAATCAGTGCAGAGGGTAGTAGCATCTATGTTTATGATCCAAAGGGCAAAGCAGCTTTCGCGTATACATCACTTATTAAGGAGGTAATTGACAATGGCAGGTAGACCAGGACAGAAAATCACAATGACTAGCATTGATGAACTATTATGTGTTCCGGATTTAGAAGGAACCATAGATTTGGATATTAGGTCAATCTATCCCTTTGAAAAGCATCCCTTCAAGGTTGTGGATGATGAAAAGATGGATGAACTTGTGGAGAGCATTAAAGCAAATGGTATCTTAACGCCGGTTCTTGTAAGACCGGATGATGAAGGAACCTATGAAATGATATCCGGTCATAGAAGACTTCATGCAGCAATCAGAGCAGGGATTCCTAAAATCCCTGCAATTATCAAGGAAATGACAGATGATGACGCAACCATAGCCATGGTAGACGCCAACGTTCAAAGGGAAGAGATATTACCTAGTGAGAAAGCCTTTGCGTTTAAGATGAAGTTGGATGCTATGAGACACCAAGGGCAAGGAGGAAGAGTAGAAAAGGTAGATGATATAACTTCCTCTCGTGACGCGAGGAAGTTGGAATCAGCTTCAATTGTTGGGGAACAAAGTGGAATGAGCGGAGCACAGGTTCATAGATATATTCGATTAACAGAGCTTATTCCGAAGCTTCTGAATATGGTGGACGATAAGAGACTTGCCCTATCTGTAGGAGTGGAACTATCTTACCTTAACAAGAACATACAGCAATGGATTTACGAGTACATCCGTGAAAATGGCATGATAAAGCAGGAGCAGATCATGGAGCTTCGTGAGTATCGTGAAGATAACAATATGACGCAGGAGCAGTTAATCGATTTGCTAAATAAGGGCAGGTCAACAGCATCAGCTCCACGGAAAAAGATTACTATCTCAGAGCGAAAGCTGAATAAGTATTTTCCAGCCTATTACTCTCAAACGGAGATAGAAAAAGTGATTGTTGGATTGCTGGAGCAATGGAATCAGGACCAGGAGGCGAAGGAATAAATGGAGTTCAATTATTTTTACAAGCAGGAAGCGAGTCAATACAGCTTTATACAGATACCAAGAGATCTGGTGACAGGGGAGATTTTCTCTTCCCTGTCCGCATCTGCAAAAATCCTATATGGTTTATTACTAGACCGGATGGCAATGTCCTCCAAGAATAAATGGATAGATGAAGAGGGTAAGGTTTACATTCTGTATCAGTTATCTGAAATCCAAGAGGACATGAATATTTCAAAACGAAAGGCAGTTAATTGTATTGTGGAGCTAGAGCAGATTGGTCTGATATCCAAGAAGCGTATGGGGCTAGGCTTACCTAATCAGATTTATGTCAAAAACTTTGCACTGAAAGAGAGATTACACGCATGACCAGAAGTGCAAAATATGCACTTCTGGAATCTATAGGAAGGAGACAAAGCGGGTGGATGGAAAAATAGTATTTGAATATTTCTATGGGCAAGAATCCGATATGCTAAGCTTCTACAGAATTCCTAAGCTCCTATTTACTAATAATTTCTTTGCATCACTGTCTACAGATGCCAAGGTCTTGTATGGGCTTATGCTGGATCGGATGTCGCTATCCCTTAAAAATAAGTGGTTTGATAAGGAAAAACGTGCGTATATCTACTTTTCAGTGGAAGAAACAATGGAAATGCTGCATTGCAAGAAGAATAAAGCGATTGGAATCATCAAGGAATTAGATGCTGAATCAGGGATTGGCTTAATAGAAAAGAAACGCCAAGGCCAGGGTAAACCAACGATTATCTATGTGAAAAGTTTCATGGCAGAGACAAATGATGCAAAAGAAAACGTTCCTGAAGTTGGAAAAATAAACCTCTTGAAGTTGGAAAAACAAACTTCTAGAAGTCCTTTAAATCAACGTCTAGAGGTTGGAAAAACCAACCCTAATTATACTGATATAAATAATACTGATTTTAATGAGCCTAATCCTAATCAAATCATATCTGCAGATGTGGATCAGAGACCAGATGAGTATTCTGCTTATTCAGAAATCATCAAGGAGAATTTGGAGCTAAGGTTTTTGTATGAGCGCTATCCTTATGATGCAGAGATACTAGATGGTATTTTTGATTTAGTGCTAGAAACCGTTCTTTGCAAGGGTGGTTCCATAGTAATTGCAAGCAATGAATATCCTACAGAGCTTGTAAAGTCAAAGTTCTTAAAGCTGAATAGTTCTCATATCGAATATGTGATGGACTGCATGAAGGGCAACACCAGTAAAGTACGCAATATCAAAAAGTATTTGCTAGCAGCTTTATTTAATGCACCTACGACTATTGGAGGGTTCTATCAAGCAGCTGTGAACTTCGATATGCCGCAATTTGCCATGAAATAGTGAGAGAGCAAGGAGGAATTTGCTATGAGTATATTGTTAAAGGTTTTATTATTTATCGTTAAGCTTCCATTTCGAATCATTGCGCTGGCAGCATCGTTTGTGCTTGGTGTGATATCTGTAATGCTTCAGATGGTGATGGGTATGGGAATGACGTTAATTTCGTTGTTCAATATTTTCGTGCTTGTAGGATTCATAGCTACCATCTGGGCGAAGGATTGGCAGGCTGCATTAGGATTAGTGGTGCTATTGGTTATCGAGGGAGTAGTCATTACAATCGGTTCGATAATTACGGCTGCGTTGACAGTGATTAAAGATAATCTGCTTTCCTTTTGTTTAGGGAATAGAATTGTGTAAATCTGCTAAAGATATATCTATCAGTCACATAAGCGGAAGTAAGCATAGATGCATAATCTAACATTCATATTTACAATCTAACAAACAAATGTTATATTAGAACAAAGGTAGGTGATATAGATGGAAGAAATACTAAGATACCTGAAAACTAATATAGATGAAAATTGCAGTATCGCAAAATGGAAGGCAAAGGAATATCTGAATATTCAGCTAGCAGGTAGCTATGACTACTATTTAGTAAATGCTTTTTCGGAAGATTTTTTGCTAATTAAGCCAGTGGATGAAATGACGATTCAAAAAACAAGCATACATGCAAAGCGAATTAAAGATAAAACAGGATATGAAGTGGCGGTATTATTGGAAAATCCATCTTCCTATATAATCAAGAAGATGATTGAGGAACGAAATGCTTTTATCACAGTAGACAAGCAAATGTATCTTCCTTTTTTAGCAATACATTTAAAACAAAGCAGGGTAAAAGAGATTGAAGCAGAAGATAGAGAGAAATTTACGGCAGCAACTCAGCAAATTTTTCTTTATATGCTTTATTCGGAGCAGGACAGCTTCGAAGCAGAAGAATTGATGGAGAAACTAAAGGTCTCAAGTATGACAGTAAACCGTGCTATGACTATGTTGAAACAAATTGGTATTGTTTCTCAGGAAGTTGCAGGTAAGACAGGAAGAAAAAAGATATATACACCAATTGAAAGAAAAAGATATTTTCAGGTTGGAAAAGAGTTTTTGATTAATCCTGTACAGAAGAGTTTGTACGTAAAAGCTGCTCCTATAGGAGTAGAAATGTATAAGGCTGGTATGACAGCATTGGGTGAGCAGACGATGCTTGGAGAACCGGATAACCTAATATATGCAGTCTGTGATAAAAAAGTGATATCAGCTGAAGCACTTGTTACGAAGACTCAGGCTGTAATGGAGGGATTACCTGAGATACAGATAATGAAATATGACATTGGAGCACTGACTAAAAATGAATATATTGATCCGATTTCTCTGATTATGAGCTTACCAAAGAAGGATGACAGAACAGAAATCGCAATAGATGAACTAATGGAAGGAATAGTATGGTACGAGGAGTAGATAAATTTAAGGAGTACTTTAAGGAATATACAGGGCAGTACACCTTTATAGGTGGAGCAGCCTGCGATATTATTCTTGGTAATTTGGGAGAAAACTTTCGGGCTACCAAGGATTTGGATATGGTATTAATTCTAGAAGAATTGAGTGAAGATTTTGTAAATGTGTTTATTCAGTTTGTTGAAGATGGTGGCTATGAACATATTGATAAGGGTACCGGCGAAAATCAATTTTTCAGGTTTTCGAAGCCAAAAGATAACGCATTCCCACATATGATCGAGCTGTTTAGCAAGAGACCTGACTATTTGAATTCTTTTGTTACAAGGTTAGGTCCTATACATATTAGCGATGATGCAATAAGTTTATCAGCCATATTATTGGATGATGAGTATTATAAGGTTCTTAAGGAAGGTGTAACTGTTATAGAAGATGTTTCTGTTCTGGACTTAGAGCATATAGTCTTATTCAAAATCAAAGCATGGCTCGATTTGTCTGAGCGAAAAGAAAAAGGGGAAGCTATAGATAGTAAGAACATTAAGAAACATAAGAATGATATCTTCCGCTTATGTGCTAGTATAGAAAACGATAGTCGTATTCAAGTAACTGGTAATGTAAGAAGGGATACAGAGCTGTTTATTTCTAAATCTAAAGAGGAACCAGTTAATTTAGGAGACTTGGGTATTAAGAATGCAACATTCGATGAATTGCTGGGTGTAATTGAAGCATGTTATTTGTGGTAATGACGTGCTAGTGCTAATGATATGGGAGATATTTTGTTGCCTGTCCCATTTTGGTCAGAAACTGTCAGCATTTGTCCTAAAAGTGTCCTATCCGTGGGTATTTTCTTTTAAAATGACCTATGCTATTATTATCATAGACAAGTGAGCGAGATGCAAAAACATCTTTCCCACTTGTTTCTCTTTTGCAAAAGAATATGGATTACAAGATAAGCGTCAGCTTACTGCCTAGTGGTGGTAGCCTGGCGCTTTTTGTGTTGATAATGAGCCAAGTGGACTGATTCGTGCTTGCACGAAAATCAGTCCATTTGGCGAATATCCATCATGGAGCACGTAAGTGCGGAATGATGGATAGCATTATCGTAATCGAGTAGGTGTCAGCCTACTCGATTGTCCAAAATCAGATGACGATCTGAAACCTGTAAATGAAGCATAGAAAAGAGAGGACAACAAATATGGATTATAAAGAATTCAAAGAACAGTTCGTGGAAGCTGTAAAGGACAAATTAGAAGAAATGGATCTAGGCGATGCAAAGGTGGATTTGCAGACAGTCAATAAGCCAAACGAGTCATATGAAGCAATGACAGTTACTCCTGCTGGTGGAAATGTTGGTGTTAACATGAACGTCAATCGTTTTTATGACGCAGTTGAAGACGGGATGCCTTTTGAGGAAGCAGTAAATCGTGCCTCTGAAATGGTTGATAATGGAATTGCTCAGATGCCGGAGGTGGACATTGCATCACTGAAGGACTACGAACAGATGAAGGATAAGCTAGCGATGGAGGTTTTTTCCTCAGAAGCAAACGCAGAGCTGCTTTCTACTGTACCACATCAGAATATGGAAGATATGGCTGTTGTATATCGCTTCGTATTAGGAAAGGATGACAATGGTATGGCTTCTGTTGTAGTTACAAACAGCATGCTAGAGAGCTACGGAGTTACACCGGAACAGCTTCATATGGATGCCTTGGAAAATGCTCCTGCAATTAAGCCAGTAGTAATTCAGGGGATGACAGAGCTGATGACTGAGATGATGGGCGATGATTTTGCTGCTCTTGGTTTAGCAATGGATCCAGCAGATGAAAAAATGTTTGTAGCAACAGTTCCCGATAAAGTCCAGGGTGCAAGCGTTATTGCTTATCAGGACTTTATGGACCAGGCAGCTGAAAGACTTGGCGGTGACTTCTATATTTTACCCTCAAGTATCCACGAAATTCTCCTAGTCAAAGATGATGGAGAGGCTAATGCACATGATTTAAGAAACATGGTTATGGAAGTAAATGAGACACAGGTAAGTCCGGAAGAAAAGCTTACTGACAGTGTTTATCATTATGATTCCAAAGACCATGTTTTTGAGTTAGGAGAAGCTTTTGAGGCTCGCCAGAGAGATAAGAAGGCTAGCCTAGATGAGCAGTCCGAGGAGAAGGGTTCCGTATTAAAGGACCTGAAGGACAAAAAGAAAGAGGTGGCTACGGCTACTCCTGCTAAGGATGCAGTAGAAAAGGCTACAAAATCTAAAGGAGGAGAAGCACTATGAGTTACGAACACAATGTAAAAGCATTCAGAGGAGGTCAGAACCTAACGGCGATGGTCTCTATTGCTGCTCCCCAGACGCCAACGCCAAGTAATTGTAAAACACCTTGCTGCTATGGCTATGGAAGATGCTTCTGCTTTCCATGTATGGCAAAAATTCTGAGCGAAAAGAAAGGTAAATAAGAGGATGGGAAACGACTACTTTTATGAGGAGCAGTCGGATCAATTCACATTTTATCGAGTTCCTAAGGTGCTTGTAGCTGAGAAGAGATATAGCAGTATGCCTTCTGATGCAAAGCTTTTATATGGTCTTTTGCTTGATCGAATGTCACTGTCTGCAAAGAACAGCTGGCTTGATGGTCAGGGAAGAATCTTTATCTATTACAAGATAGAGAGTATTGAAAGGGACATGGGATGCAGGGCGCAGAAGGCAGTAAAGCTGCTTAAAATCTTGGAGGAATACGACTTAATTGAGCGTACAAAGCAGGGACAAGGGAAGCCAACGAAAATCTATGTGAAGAATTTTATCAGACTGCGAAAATCATTATTCAAGGATGATGAAAATCAAAATTCTGGAATAGTGAATATCAAAAGTCAGGATTTTCGAAAATCATCATGTAGTAATACTGAGTTAATTAATACTGAGATTAGTGATACTAATCTATTCTTATCTGCGGATGCAGATTGGGAGGAGAGAGAATCCTATTCAGAATATTTCAAGGAACAATTAGGAATAGAAGCCTTAAAACAGGGATTCCCTTTTGATAGGGAAATTATTGATGGCATATTGGAGCTAATTTTGGATGTTGTATGTTCTAAGAAAAAGACTATACGCATGGCTGGAGAAGATAAATCCATCAATATTGTGAAAAGCCGGTTTATGAAATTGGATTCAAGTCATATTGAATATGTCATAAGCAGCATGAAGGAAAATACAACGAAGGTGTGTAATATCAGGCAATATCTATTAGCCGCTTTGTATAATGCACCTGTCACAATAGGAAGCTACTATCAGGCATTAGTAAATAATGATATGGCTACCGGAAAAATTTAGGAGGACTTAAATGGAGAAGATCGAAATATATATCCAGATTGATACTGGAACAGAAGGGATTACTGTAATCCCGGAGAAGAGAATTACTGGTAAGGAAATGGCAATTTATATCGATGGTGCAGGTGAGGTTAACCTTGTTGATCAGGAACAAGCACTAGCAATCATTGATACTTTTGGAGTAAATAGTAAATCAGACATGATGGGATCATCTGATTATATCGTGGTATACGATGCCATGAAGGAGATTCATACAGCGGATGCTACTCTTATTATGGGTGAATGCTTAATCATGAAGAATTACTATGGCTTAAAATGCATGAATGAAGATGAGATTGAACAGGCGATAATGGAATTCCGTTGTCGATTGTCAGCAGTGCAGGTGGGTCCATTTTGCGTTAGCTGCTATGTAATAGGATAGGAGGGTGCGCAGATGAATAGACCTTGGGCTTACGTGTCAGCTGCCTGGAATGCAGACTACGTAAAAGCAAAAAGAACAGCTAAAAAATACTGTAGAGTATTGTACCTTCAGGGGTATTCCCCTATCTGTCCGCTCTTATTCCAAAGAGAGTTTGTAAATGACCAGGTGGCAGAAGAACACAAGGATCGACTTGATATGGCGGAAGAATATCTTCGCAGATCCAGAATATTAGTTGTGTGTGGAGCCCAGGTAGATGAAACTGTGCAGAATGACATTGCAATAGCAGCGCATTTTCGAATTCCAGCAACAACCCTTGATGGAATCCTGAATGTGGAAGGAAAAGAAGCATGAAAGAAGTAAGACAAATCTTGTAGGAAGGGAGGAAGACGGATGCAAGAGGAAGTCAGTAAGAAAACAGTAAATCTGGCTCTTACAACAACGAAGCTATCGGCAAGGGTTCTGGTAAAGGGACTGGCACTTTATATGAGGCATCGTAAGGAAGTAAAGGCTAAAAAGGCTGTAACAAAGCCTGTAGGGAAGCAATCAGTGAAAGAATTGATTGGACAGAATCAAGGCGTATCCAGTATGCCTATTGCAGAGACTGGCCTTGGAGATTTTCAAAGGATTGCGAAGAAGTACGGTGTGGATTTTGCAGTTGTGAAGGATAAGTCACAGAATCCACCTGTTTATACTGTGTTCTTTAAGGCAAGAGATGCAGATGCCATAACACAGGTAGTAAAGGATTATTCTGCAAAACAGCTAAAGCGAAAGCAGCATGCGAAGCCAAGTGTATTGCAGACATTGAAGAAATTCAAAGAAATAATTGCTGGTCTTCCTAAGAAAGCACAGGAAAAAAGGAAGGAGCAGGAACGATGAACACGAAGAAAGTGAAGAAAAAGATAATCCTGAATATTCCCTATTTCCTGATTGGGCTTATTGCCACAAACTTAGGAGAAGCATGGAGAATAGCAGGCGGGGCAAACGTATCAGAGAAGGTGCAGAGTTTAGTATTTGGAGGATTTGCGGATGCATTTAAGAATCCAATGCCAAGCCTTGTGCCTTTTGATTTACTAGTAGGAATAGGTGTTGGTGCAGCGATGCGACTTGCTGTTTACCTGAAAGGGAAAAATGCAAAAAAGTATCGCCATAATGAAGAATATGGTTCTGCCAGGTGGGGGACACATGCAGATATAGAGCCCTTTGAGGATGCTACCTTTGCAAATAATGTTATTCTATCCCAAACGGAGCGAATTACCATGAACAGCAGACCAAAGCTTCCAAAGAACGCAAGAAATAAGAATGTGCTTGTTGTCGGAGGTTCTGGTTCCGGTAAAACAAGGTTCTTTATTAAGCCAAATATATTACAGATGCACAGCTCCTATGTAGTAACGGATCCCAAAATGGGACTAGTCAGCGAAGTTGGCTCAGCCTTTGTAAAGAATGGATATCGCATGAAAATTTTCAATACTATCAATTTTAAGAAGTCAATGCGATACAATCCCTTTGCTTATATTCATGCAGAAAAAGACATCTTAAAGCTGGTAACAACGCTGATTGTTAATACAAAGGGTGAGGGTAAAGGCGGAGACGAATTCTGGGAAAAAGCAGAGAAGCTGCTGTATTCGGCTTTGATTGGTTATATTCATTATGAGGCTCCAGAGGAGGAACAGAATTTCACTACCCTCTTGGAAATGATCAACGCAATGGAGGTCCGTGAGGATGATGAGGAGTTTAAAAATCCGGTGGATCTCATGTTTGAGGAATTGGCAGAAAGAGAGCCAGATCACTTTGCAGTGAGGCAATATGCCAAATATAAATTGGCAGCCGGAAAAACAGCTAAAAGTATATTGGTGTCCTGTGGTGCTCGTCTTGCACCCTTTGACATTAAGGAGCTTCGAGAGATTACAGCTTATGATGAATTGGAGTTAGATACGATTGGAGATAAAAAGACTGCCTTGTTTCTGATTATGTCAGATACAGATGGAACCTTTAATTTCCTGATATCTATGATTTATACCCAGCTCTTTAATCTTCTGTGTGAAAAAGCAGACGATGTGTATGGGGGAAGATTACCGGTTCACGTAAGATGCTTAATTGATGAGGCAGCAAATATCGGACAGATTCCAAATCTGGAAAAGTTGGTAGCAACTATCCGATCACGAGAAATATCGGCTTGTCTGGTACTGCAGGCGAAGAGCCAGCTGAAAGCAATTTATAAGGATAATGCAGATACCATTATCGGAAATATGGATTCACAAATATTCTTAGGAGGCACAGAACAGACAACCCTGAAAGACCTGAACGCGACTCTTGGTAAAGAGACAATTGATATGTATAACACAGGCGAGAGCAGGGGAACGAGTCAGAGCTATAACCTAAATTATCAGAAGCTAGGCAAAGATTTAATGAGTATCGATGAATTGGCAGTCATGGACGGATCTAAGTGTATTGTACAGGTTCGTGGTGTGAGACCATTTTTATCAGGCAAATATGATCTGACGGCACATCCTAATTATGGATTAACTGCAGATGCAGATAAAAGGAACTGGTTTGATGTAGAGAAGTTCCTAAACCTCAATTTCATATTGAGAGCCGATGACGAGTATGAAGTCATCGACGTAACTGAGTAGGAAACACATTCGCTTTAATAGCAGATGTGCTTTTTTATGCCCGAAAGGGCAGCTGTGCGCACAGTCTTCTGATCACTGCAGAGGTTAGGAGAGTCACTATAAACGATAACAAATAACAAAACAATGGAGGAAATCACTATGGCATTTTTCACATCAGCAGTAGGAACACTGCAGACATTAGTAGTAGCACTTGGAGCAGGTCTTGGAATCTGGGGAGCAATCAACCTTATGGAAGGATACGGCAATGATAACCCAGGTGCAAAATCACAGGGTATGAAACAGCTTATGGCTGGCGGTGGTGTAGCACTTATTGGAACAACACTTGTACCTTTACTTTCTGGTTTGTTCTAGAAAGTCGGGAGGTTGGTCCTTCCATCAATTGAAACTAGTAACAAGCAGGGGAGCCGGGACAGAGAGCCTGGCTCTTCCTAACTAAAATAACAAAACAATGGAGGAAACTATTATGGCATTTTTCACATCAGCAGTAGGAACACTGCAGACATTAGTAGTAGCACTTGGAGCAGGTCTTGGAATCTGGGGAGCAATCAACCTCATGGAAGGATACGGTAATGATAACCCAGGTGCTAAATCACAGGGTATGAAACAGCTTATGGCAGGTGGTGGTGTAGCACTTATTGGAACTACACTCGTACCATTACTTTCAGGCTTATTTTAAGGAGGATTAAATGCAGAGCATAATTCAGCAGCTTGAGGACTGGATTGCTGGTGTGCTTGTAGGCGGTATTATGAGCAATTTGACTAGTATTTATGATTCGGTAAATACACAGGTGGGTCAGATTGCGACACAAGTTGGAACTTCTCCGGCGAATTTTTCGCCGGGGATCTTTAACCTGATTCGAAATGTTTCAGAAACAGTGATCATGCCGATTGCAGGAATCATTCTGACATTTATCGCATGCTATGAGCTGATTCAGCTAATCATTAGTCACAACAATTTATCAAATTTTGAAACATGGATATTCTTCAAATGGATATTCAAAACCTTTGTAGCAGTAGAACTGATTACAAACACCTTTACCATATGCATGGCAATCTTTGATGTGGCACAGCATGTGGTCACACAAAGTGGAGGAATTATTGCAGGTAGTACCTCTATTGATGCCTCTACGTTATTGTCGATGCAGACTACACTTGAGGCGATGGGTCCAGGTGAACTCATGGGAATCTATATGCAAACACTAATCATCAGGCCGGTTATGAGTATATTAGCAATCATTATCTTTGTAATTGTCTATGGCAGGATGATAGAAATCTATTTGTCGGTAAGCCTTGCACCAATTCCATTTGCAACCTTTGGCAACAGAGAACAGAGCATGATGGGACAAAATTATGTGAGAAGTCTATTTGCACTTGGCTTCCAGGGATTCCTGATTATGATCTGTGTGGGAATGTACGCAGTACTGATTCAAACAGTAGCATTTTCCTCAGATATTATTGGTTCCTTGTGGGGTGTGATGGGGTATACAGTACTACTCATTTTTACACTATTTAAAACTGGTTCCTTAGCGAAATCAGTATTTCATGCACATTAAGGTATGTATGAACAACACGCAAAATTTGCGACAACTGGAAAGGAGAAAAAATGGCATCTTATATTTCAGTACCAAGGGATTTAACCAAGGTCAAATCTAAGGTGATGTTTAATCTAACGAAACGACAGCTCATATGCTTTACGGTGGCGGCACTTCTGGGAGTACCGTCTTTCTTTTTGCTTAAAAAGATAGGAAGCACCAGCATGGCAGCCATGGGAATGATGGTTATTATGATGCCGCTGTTTTTCTTGGCGATGTATGAGAAAAATGGTCAACCGTTAGAAATTATATTAGGTCACTTTATTAGGGCGATTTTCATCAATCCGAAGATTCGACCTTATCAAACAAACAATTATTATGCGGTCTTAATGAGACAGGCAAAAGTAGAAGAGGAGGTAGCAAGCATTGTTAAACATGATGAAAAAGATGTTCCACAAGGAGCAGAGAGAGCTTTCCATGCCAGAGCATCTAAGTAAGAGTGAACAGGCTAAGATACGAGAAATAATGAAGGAAGCAAAAAGAGATGACGGAGTGCCAAGGACAGCACAGCAGTCGATTCCCTTTGATCGTATGTTTCCGGATGGAATCTGCAGAGTGAATGGGAATTACTACACCAAGACAGTGCAGTTTCAGGATATTAACTATCAATTAGCCCAGCAGGAGGATAAAACGGAGATTTTTGAGGAATGGTGTGCATTTTTGAATTTCTTTGATAGCTCTGTACACTTTGAATTATCTTTTATGAATATGGCAACAGATGCAGAAAGCTTTAGTAAAAGCATTGCAATTCCCCATAAGAAGGATGATTTCAATGGTGTGCGGGATGAATATAGCACCATGCTATTTCGCCAGATGGAAGGAGGTAACAATGGATTAACGAAGACCAAGTATTTAACCTTTGGCATCCAGGCAGATTCCATGAAGGCAGCCAAACCTAGACTTACGCATATTGAGATGGATTTACTCAATAACTTTAAGAGACTTGGTGTTATGGCAAGAACCATGAATGGTAGAGAACGATTAGAACTGATGCACGCACAGTTTCATATGGGAGATCAGGAAAGATTCATGTTTGATTGGAACTGGCTTGTGGGAAGCGGATTATCCGTAAAGGATTTCATTGCACCTAGCTGCTTTGCTTTCAAGAACGGAAGAGTTTTTCAGATGGGAAGCATGTATGGAAGCATGAGCTTCTTATCTATCACAGCTTCTGATATCAGTGATCGTCTGTTAGCAGACTTCCTGGGAATGGAGTCTAGTCAGATTGTTACCATGCACATTCAATCTGTTGATCAAAATGAGGCGATTAAGACCATTAAGCATACTATTACAGAGCTGGACCGCTCTAAGATTGAGGAGCAAAAGAAGGCAGTGAGATCTGGGTATGATATGGATATCATTCCATCTGACCTTGCAACCTATGGAAAGGATGCAAAGGCTCTTTTAAAGGAGCTGCAGAGTCAAAATGAGCGTATGTTTTTGCTGACCTTCCTTATCATGAACACTGGACGTACTGAGCAGGAGCTAGAGAATAACGTATTTCAGGCTAGTTCCATTGCACAGAAGCATAACTGCAATTTGGTTCGATTGGACTTTCAACAGGAGCAGGGACTTATGAGCTCTTTGCCACTTGCTAATAACCTGATAGAGATTCAAAGGGGTATGACCACTAGTAGCACAGCTATTTTTGTACCCTTTACAACGCAGGAGTTATTCCAGAGTGGAAGTGAGTCCCTGTATTATGGTTTGAATGCCTTATCCAATAACTTGATTATGGTAGATCGAAAGAAGCTGAAGAATCCCAATGGATTAATCCTTGGTACGCCGGGTTCAGGTAAGTCCTTCGCTGCCAAGAGAGAGATTGCGAATGCGTTTCTCGTGACAGATGACGATGTGATTATCTCAGATCCGGAATCAGAATATAGTCCACTTGTTGAGAGGTTTGGGGGACAGGTCATTAAGATTAGTCCTACTAGTCCACAGTATATCAATCCTATGGATATCAATATGAACTACTCTGATGATGACAATCCGATTGCATTGAAAGCAGATTTTATACTTTCTCTATGTGAGTTGATTGTAGGAGGAAAGGAAGGGCTTCTTCCTGTAGAAAAGACAGTAATTGATCGATGTATTCATCAGATTTATCAGAAGTATTTTGAAAATCCGGTACAAGAGAAAATGCCGATTCTGGAGGATTTATACAATTCCTTGTTGAAGCAGGATGAGGCAGAGGCGCGACATGTCGCAACAGCACTTGAAATCTATGTTACTGGTTCCTTAAATGTATTCAATCATAGAACGAACGTGGATATTACCAATCGATTAGTTTGCTATGACATTAAGGACCTTGGTAAGCAGCTAAAGAAAATTGGCATGCTGGTAGTGCAGGATCAGGTATGGGGAAGAGTTACAGAAAATCGTAGTATGGGACGTTCTACCAGATATTATATGGATGAAATGCACTTGCTTCTTAGAGAGGAGCAGACAGCAGCCTATACAGTAGAAATCTGGAAGCGTTTTAGAAAATGGGGTGGTATTCCTACAGGAATTACCCAGAATGTCAAAGATCTATTAGCTTCTAAGGAAGTGGAAAATATCTTTGAGAATAGTGATTTCATTTATATGCTGAATCAGGCAGTAGGAGATCGACAAATCCTTGCAAAGCAGTTAAATATCAGTCCTCATCAGCTCTCTTATGTTACACATTCGGGAGAAGGTGAAGGGCTTTTATTTTTTGGAAATGTTATTTTGCCTTTCGTGGACCGATTCCCAACAGACCTGGAATTATACAGAATCATGACCACAAAACTTACGGAAGTAATGGAAGCAAAGGAGTCGTAGGAAATGGATGAAAGAAGGAGAAAAGCTGAGAAGCCCACCGGAACAAAACAAAAAACGCTAGGGGATAAATTAAAAAATGAAACCTCTAGTGGAGAAGCCATGCGTAAGAAGCTACGACATGGAAAAGCAGATAATACCTTGACCAGAGAAGAGGCTAAAAAGCTTCAAAAGGTAAAGAAGCAAGGTAGAAGAAAAATGTATGCTGAAACCGTAGTGTCAGCCCAGGTTCATCATAAGATTTCGCAGCAGGAGGATGAAAATGTAGGTACTGAAAGCTTGAATCGTGGAACACAGGCCACAGAAGTAGCTATCCAAAAGGTGAAGCAAAATCATTACAGTAACAAGCTTCATGAAAAAAAGGTTCAGGAGAGAGCTACAGAAGATGCTTCGAAAAAAGCATCTTCTTCCTCCAATAAGGCATCTCGCGAATTACAGAAAAAACGTGTGAGAAAAGAGATGGAGTCAGCTGCACAAAAAAAGACAGTGAGAGACAATGCCAATCGCTTTGGAAATCTCAGTAAGAAATTTGTTGATAAGGCAGAGGAGCTTACTGGAATGCTGGCAGAATATCTTGCGGAGAACCCAACCGTAATATTATGGATTGCTTTGATTAGTTTGATTCTAATCATTGTGATAGGCGGTCTTTCTTCTTGTTCTATGATGGGTGCCGGTGTTGGTAATGTGACTGTAGCAACCTCTTTTACCGCAGAAGATAGTGAGATTCTAGCAGTGGAGCAGGATTATAAGCAATTAGAGTCAGACCTTCGGGCAACCATTGCAGGAGTTCCGGCATCTCATCCTGGCTACGATGAATATTGTTACACCTTAGCGGAAATCGGACATAATCCCTTCCAGCTAGCGGCAGTGTTAACTGTGCTATATGAGGATTACACCAGAGCTGAGGTACAGGCTATGATACAAAGTATTTATGAGGCGCAGTATACCCTAACCTTTCAGGAGATTGTTGAAGTTAGGACTAGAACGGAAACAAGAACTGGACACAGAACGATTCATCATGAAGATGGAACAACGAGTACGGAAAGCTATACCTATGAGGTGGAGGTGGAATATAACTACTATATTCTACAAACTACGCTTACCAACAACACGTTGGATACTGTAATTAGAGGCTTAGGTCTTACTACAGATCAGATGCAAAGATATGAATTGTTGCTAGAAACCTATGGTAATAAGCCAGGAATATTTGGGGATGACATTTATTCAGAGGTAAATCCCGGCGAATATCAGGATTATGATATTCCACCAGAAGCATTAACCGACCAGAGATTTGCCAATATGATTCAGGTGGCAGAGAGATATCTTGGTTATCCTTACGTGTGGGGTGGCTCAAGTCCAAGTACCAGCTTCGATTGCTCCGGATATGTGAGCTATGTCATTAACAATTGTGGAAATGGATGGAGTATGGGAAGGCAGACCGCAAACGGTTTACTTGGTCATTGTACTAGAGTTTCGAGGGCAGATGCAAAGCCAGGAGATTTAATTTTCTTTCAAGGAACCTACGAGGTTAGAGGTGCTAGTCATGTTGGAATCTATGTTGGAAATGGAATGATGATTCATTGTGGAAACCCGATTCAATATGCATCTATTAACACAACCTATTGGCAGAATCATTTTTTAACCTTTGGCAGAATTAATTAGGAAAGAGAGGACTTAGATATGTATGAGAGATTAGACAAAATTCGTGGAGAGCTTGATCGCGCAAAGCAGCGCAGAGCGGAAGCGGAAGCAAAAGTAAAGGCTTTGGAGGAGAAGCTACGTGAAGCAGAGAACACACAGGTATTAGCAGATGTAAATGCCTTAAAGCTGACACCGGAACAGGTAGCACAGTTTTTACAGCTGGCAGCATCAGGACAATTACCCTTAAATGGAAGTGCTGCGCGTGTTACAGAAGCAAGCTTTACCCAGAGTAGCAGAGGATACAGTGACAACCCATCGAATGAAGAGATGGATAACTTAGAGGATGATATGGAGGATATCAATGATGAAGACAACTAAATTAAATAAGAGATTAACCGGAGCAGTTGCAATTGCAGCTGCTTTTATTATGAGCGCAGCTCCTATAACAGTATTTGCACAGGTTCCAGAATGCATCTGTGAAGAGAAATGCACTGAGGATTCTATCAATCCAGACTGCCCTATTTGCAGGGAGGACTTTACTCTATGTGAAGGTGTAGAACCGGAGGTTGAGCCAGAGCCAGAGGAAACCTTTGGTCCCCTTACACCAGATGGAAACCTGAATTTGGTGGACGATTACGGTTCCATAGAGGCAGGTGGTAAGCAATTTATCACAGTAGTAACAAAATCAGGGAACTATTTCTATATCATCATAGATCGTGATGATGAGGGAGATGAAACAGTTCACTTCTTAAATATGGTAGATGAAGCAGATTTGCTTAAGCTGATGGATGACGAGGAAGCCCAGGCTTATATCGATTCCATTGCCGGAACGCAGGAGAAGGTTGAAGAGGTAGAAGAGACACCTACGGAGGAAGCTCCGGAAACAGAGGAACCTGGAGTGGAAGAGAAGAAATCTTCAAAAACAGGTCTTTTAGTATTTCTGCTATTTGCAACAGTTGGCGGTAGCGGTGGCTATGTATATCTGAAATCTAAGAAGAAAGATACTAAGAAACCTGGACCGGATCCAGATGTTGATTATACCGATGAGGAAGAGGATTACCTGGCAGGATTATCTGAGGATGATGATTTTGAAGAGGAAGAAGTGGAGGAAGAGTCTGATGGCGAAGAAAACTAGATATTTGGAGTATACAAAAGGGATCCAGAAAAATAAGAGAGGACAGAAAACAGAGAGTAGATCCACTGTAAAATCTGTTCTTCAGAAGCTTAAGGATTTGAAAGACCAGGAGTTTGATATGAATATTCCAATTGGAGGAGAAGATGGAGAATAGGTGGAATCGTGACTTAAGACAGGTGGCAGTACGTATGGTTGACTTGCCACCGCTTGTTAGTGAGGAGCCACTTAGTAATCCGCAGGCAGTGATTAAACTGCTTGCGGATACCTTCCATGAGTATGACAGAGAAGTGGTTGCCATTGTGAACCTAAAAAGCAATTTACAACCAATTAGCATGAATATTGTTAGCATGGGAGCATTAGATCAGAGCGTCGTACATCCACGTGAGGTCATGAAAACGGCGATTCTCTCAAATGCTGCATCCATCCTAATGGTACACAATCATCGGAGAAAGGGTATGTTGACATACTGATTTTGCTATGTTATATTAGGTAATACCTAAATATATTAGGGGATACCTAAGAGAATGGAGTTCCTGTTATGAACCATGGAATCAAGGTTGTCAATGGTGGCGTACACCCTCAAAGAGAGGAACCAACGTATGAAGAATCTGTAAGGTTTCAAGCAAGAATTATTGGCTTATGGGAACAACAACAGCAAGTACTCGGTTACACAAAGGCAACAATAGCATTAAACCTGAGAAATCTGAATGAAATTTTGGATATAAGCGAAAAGTTTATATGGGAACTGAAAGCTTCTGATATGGATTTATTTTATGAAAAACTTGTAGGAAAAGGATTATCTTATTCCACAAGACGCAAATATCAATCGTGTGTTTCTGCATTTTTAGATTTTTTAGAAGCAAGGCATAGCAAGGATATTTATAAGCAGTATGGTGTTAATGTTCCAAATATAATTGATAAGTTCAATAGACATATGCACCGTAAGGATGATGTTGATATGCCCGTGCTACCACCTGAACCAGAGGTATTAGAACGATTTTGGAATGGCTTGAAGGAGGAAATGTCAACTGCAAGGAAATATGGGACAATAGCAAGGGATTATATGATGTTTCGTACAATGGAGAAAGCAGGACTACGATCATTTGAATGCGTTATGCTTGATGTGAAGGATATCCGATTTGATTTGGGAGAAAAGGGTAAAATTCATATCCGATATGCAAAAGGGTCAAATGGCACAGGGTATAAGGAGCGGTTAGTTCCAATGCTGATGGGACTAGATGAGTTGATGCATTGGTATTTAAAGAATGTACGACCATTATTTACAGAGGAAATAACTGGTCCTTTGTTTCTAAGTGAAACAAAACGACGAATATCACGTGATGTGTCAAGAAATTCGCTACGAAGAAGACAGAAGGAATTAGGATTTACTGATGATGAAATCTTCAGTCCACATCAGCTGCGTCATGAGTTTGCCACAAATCTTACCGAAATGGGGGTAGATTTACTTACTTTAAAAACACTTTTAGGACATAGTCAGATTCAGACTACTTTTGCATATGTGTCACCAGGTGATGATTTTTTAGAAAAGAGGATTCGCATGGCTCAGAGTAAATGGCAAAAACAATTGGAAACGTATGAAGAAAAAACAGGAGGCTAAGTAAAGATGTCATTGGAATGGAAATTAAGAAAAGTAATGGCAGAGAAGAATATTTGGTCGGGAGCAGAACTTGGAAGATTGCTTTTAGATCTGGCGGGTTACAAGCTATCGGCACCTTCAATAAGTGCATTAATTAATGAGCAACCGAAGCAGGTTAAAACAGAAACAATGGATGCTCTTTGCATGGCTTTAGAATGCACTCCGAGTGATTTATGGTTATTTACTCCGACACCATATGTAAAAAAGAAACAAGAAAAGGTTATTCCCATCAAAAAAGTTGCAAATGGGAAGATGCCACCACTATAAATGTTTGTCTATAATTCGCTTATCATACCAGTCAAGAAATCATGGGTAATGAGAATTATCGAGGAGTACAGAGATTTTTTGATGGACTATCATAATGAGCAGAAAGCAGTTTTTCACCATCTTAGAAATTCGGAAAAGGTGTTTGTTGCAATGGAAGATATTTTTCCAAACGAACTAACCTATGACTGGCTTGAAAGTAGTTTTGAAACTTACGGAAAAGCAAAGTCATGGAAAAGCCTGACAGGATTTTTGGTTAGAAAAAAACTGATACAAATGCCATCTGAAAATTCGAAATATCGAAAACAGTGTATGAAGTATGTAATCAAACTTCCGGAAAACTTTCAAAAATGCATAAATTGGTATATAGAAGATAAATTTGCATTGCAGGAACGCCAAATTGCTAATAATGCAAGTAGTCCGATTAAAGCAAGAACGATTGAAACAGATGCATGTTCTTTATATAGAATGGTACGATGGATAACTGAAAACTGTGAGGAAGTAAGACATTGGACTGATTTTAATGAAGCGATAGTTAATCGTTATTTACTATCATTACCAGCTTCAAATAGAGAATGTACGCGAAAAGATTTATACCAATTCTTCAAATTTGCAAAACGAAAAAGGTGTATTTTCACAATCCCAATGACAGACTATAAGACGAGAGCGATTCCGCGTGTATGTGAAGCATTGTCGAATGATGAGCAGAGATTATTATATCAAAAAATTAAAATGGAAGGTACTTCATCACCATATGAAGCGTTTCTGACATCATTATGCTTTTTTCACGCAATCCAGCCTATGCGAATAGCGGAAATAAAGATTGAATTTATAGATATTGAGAGACGACTTATTCATATGCAAAATATACCTGATGTTTTTCTAATGTCAATGGAAATGGTTCTGCTTAAAGAATATCTTTTATTAAGAGAAGGTTTCCCGAATCATGTAACAAACAGTCATTTGTTTATCAGAAGAAATAGAGGAGATTACCTTCCTGACCAAGTAGTAACAAGAACATTTATTACAAAGTCGGTTCAATCATTTAGTGGGTTTGGACCACAAACATTAAGGATTACTTGCCTTCAGGAGATGGCCGCACTAAATGGACCTAATTTCTTGAGAGAAGCATATGGAATATCAGGAACCCATGCTGGCAGATATGGATCTTACGAAGAATATTTGGTTGAAGAAGCATTGAAAGAAATAGATTTTAGTTAGGAGTGTAATCGATATGGATGAATCATTTGTACCACAAGATATCAAAGATAAGATTGTAGAACTAAATGCGTTGATAAAAAAAGCGGAAGTATTAAGCAAAGAAGTTACAAAGTGGTATCACGAGGCTCTGCTTGAGATGGATTCAACGTTAGATGTAGAAGATGAGCTATTTGATGCGACAAATCTGCTTTGTGTGGAAGGAATAGATTTTAATTCAATTATGGAGGGCTTGAGCACGGTTCAAATTTTCAGAAGTTCTTATAAAGATAAAGCTTTAAATTGAGGCCTTTTATGAAATGAGGTAGATGTCAAGATTAATTTTGAGATTTAATGATTTTATAGTATAATGAATACAACAACAAAATAGTATTTATATTAAGTGAGGTGTTAGGTATGCAAGATGAAATAATATGCTATTGCTCCAATGTAAGTAAGGGGAAAATATTAGAAGCTATAGGAAACGGAGCAAAATCGCTTCAAGACATTAGGGATATGACTGGTGCTTGTACTTTGGGTAAATGTAAAGAATTAAGTCCAACAAAGAAATGTTGTTCTGCTAGTATTATTAAGATATTGAATGAAAATACTATAGTATGATCATAAAAGAAAGTGAAAAATTCCAATGTATTTAACGGTTGGGATTATAAGATACAGAAAAATGGTGTCAGAAGTTCTAAGATTAAGAACTGTGATAGCTGTACGTATCGAATTTTTATCAATATTTATGGAGGTTAATAATTGAAAAAACTAAATACAGAATATTGGAAAAAGCTACTGGAAACAGTGGCTTTTTCTAATGGTGAAATAAGTTTGTATGAACTTGTCCAAAAGGAACATAGACATTTCCATCCCTCTGGAAAAACGGAGCCAAGCAAGCAAGACATATTGATAACAGACCGCATAAACCAGGTATGCGAACTAATGGGAATTCCTTTACTAGACCATGTAATTGTTGGCCCAAGGGATTCCTATTATTCGTTTAAGGAAAAAGAGGTAATGCCTATCTCAAGGATGAATTTAACGGATGACCTTGAAAGAATAGAATTGGAGGGATTAAAGGTGGCAGAGACAGCAAGCGTAAGTAAATCAGATAAAACAGATAGTAAAAAGATTTTGAGTTTTACAGTTGCAGAATGTGGAGAATTTCATGATTTGGGTGAACTGCATGAAAATATAGCAACGCTTAAGGAGGCGATTGATATATTTGATCAGATTCCACCTGGTCGCAGGAATGGAATTCCAACAATAGCAGTAAGAGTAACAGATGCAGAGAATCCAGAATTGTTTACTGAAATTGATATCATGACAGATAAAAGAATTGATGTAGATATTCTGGGATATGTTCCAGACATTGGAGAAAATGGACAGGCGCAGTTTGCTATTTCAGAAATGATCCATCAGTTCCCGGAGAAAGAGATTATTGGCAAGGTGCCAGAGGCTATTGAGAAAAAGGTACAGATAATCGAATCCAGGGAAAAACAGTCAGAGCAGTTAAAGGAAGTCATGACACAGTTAGAACAGGGAGTTCAGGGTGTATTTAACAGTGAGGATTATAAAAGATTCTTAGATGTTATGGCAAAACTTCCAAAGTATTCTCTTAACAATATGCTTCTAATTGCCATGCAGTCAGAAGGTAAAGCTTCCATGTGCCAGAGTTTCACAGGTTGGAAAGCTATGGGCAGGTTTGTAAAGAAAGGCGAGAAGGGAATAAAGATTCTGGCACCATCGCCCTATACCATACAGCGTGAGCAAAATAAGATTGATAAGGCTACAGGACAGCCAGTGTTTGATCAGGATGGAGAACCGGTAAAAGAACAGGTAGATATTACAATGAATGCTTTCAAGGTAGTACGTACCTTTGATATTTCACAGACAGATGGAAAAGAGATTCCGAGTATTGGAGTAAATGAGCTAGTCGGTAATATTGAAGGCTATGGCACTTTAATGGAAGCTTTGAAAAAGGTATGTCCGGTTCCTATTTCTTTTGAAGATATCGATAGCGGAGCCAAAGGCTTCTACCATCAGATGGAAAAAAGAATTGCAATTCAAGATGGCATGAGTGAAGTACAGACTGTGAAAACAGCCATTCATGAAATGGCACATCAGAAGCTACATGCAAAAGATGATATCAACATACTTGATGCCATCCAGAGTAGAAACAGTAAGGAAGTAGAAGCCGAGAGTGTAGCTTATGCGGTATGCCAGCATTATGGAATCAATACATCAGATTATTCCTTTGTATATGTGGCAGGATGGTCCGAAGGGAAGGAACTTCCAGAATTAAAGAAATCCCTAGATACCATCAGAGTAGCAGCTGCAGAAATGATTACATCCATCGATACAGAATTAGAACATGTGAGAGAAACGATTTCATTAGGAGCAGACGCTTTTACAAAAATATATATGGAAGATCAAGATAGAGGGAATCTGATGATAGGAGAATATGCATCTTCTCTAAGCATTGATTCTAATCTGAGCAAAGATGCCGTTCTTGAGATTCAGGACAAAATAGAAACTTTCCTTAAAACAGACGTTCATTCAGAGGATGAAATTAAAGAGTTGGGAAAAGAACTCTTGACTGCTGGAAAGAGAGATGATGGAGAATTCTATTTTAATGGAGAGAATCTTTTGGGTGAAAAAGGTGCAACAGCATCAACAGTAGATAATCAACCATTTAAAGAAGAGGAACCAGAGGAGAAAAGAAGCAAGAGAAAACCTTCTGTTAGGAAAAAGGTTCAGCAGACCAAAGGAAAAGTAGTAAAGCAGCCTGTTAAGAAAACAAAAGTGAAGGAGGAAGCCTGTGTATAAATTAGTAATTGCAGAGAAACCATCGGTGGCACAGTCCATCGCAAAAGTAATTGGAGCAACGAACAGAGAAGATGGATACCTAGAGGGAAATGGATACATCGTCAGCTGGTGCGTAGGGCATCTAGTAGAGCTGTCAGCACCAGAGTGTTATGACGAGAAATATGAGAAATGGAGATACGCGGATCTGCCGATTCTTCCCGAAGAATGGAAATATCAGATATCGGATGCCACGAAGAAACAGTTTAAGATCTTGAAGGATTTAATGAAACGTGATGATGTGGAGAGTCTGGTGGAAAGTACAGATGCCGGAAGAGAAGGAGAACTTATTTTCAGACTAGTCTATGATCAGGCTGGATGTAGAAAACCCTATGAACGATTGTGGATATCCTCCATGGAAGACAAAGCAATCGTGGAAGGTTTTGCGAATCTAAAGGATGGAACAGAATATGAGGCATTGTATCAGGCAGCAATTAGCCGTGAGCGTGCAGATTGGATCGTCGGGATGAACGCAACCCGGCTTTTTTCAACCCTTTATGGTCAGACCTTAAATGTGGGACGCGTTATGACGCCAACCCTTGCAATGCTAGTTGCTAGGGAAGCTGAGATTAGCGGATTTACACCAGAACCTTTTTATTCTGTGGGAATTCATGTGGGTGGAGTAGCTGCAGTCAGTGAACGTTTTAAAAATAAAGCAGATGCAGAGACCGTATTATCAAAAGTTCAGAATGCAAAGGATGCAGTTGTTGCAAAAAATACAACAGCTGAAAAGAAGGAGAAGGCACCACAGCTCTATGATCTTACTAGCTTACAGAGAGATGCTAATAGAATGATGGGATTTACAGCGCAGCAGACCTTGGATTATACACAGAGTCTATATGAGAAAAAGCTTGTAACCTATCCAAGGACGGACAGCCGATTTCTAACAGAGGATATGGAAGCTACACTTCCTACTCTTGCTTCGAAGATGACTGCAAAATTTGGCTATACTAAAAATCTGGTCATGAACAGCAAGCAGGTCATCAACAGTAAAAAGGTAAGCGATCATCATGCGATTATTCCAACAGTGAATGTAGCAGAGGTTGATTATGGAGAACTACCTTCCGGAGAACAGAAAATCCTGAAACTGATTACCGCCAGATTACTAGCAGGTATTGGTAATCCATGCATCAGCCAGGAAACAGAATTGGAGTTCTTATGTGCTGACCATATCTTCAAAGCAAAAGCAAAGGTCGTTTCTGATCCAGGCTGGAAAGAAATCGAGAGCTGGGTGCTTGGGTTAAAAGCAGAATCATCCGCTTCCGATGGGGATGAGATGGAGCATAATAAAGATTACGTATTACAGGGTGTCTTTGATCAGGGTAAATCCTTTCCAGTACAAAAACCGGAACTGAAGGAAGGGAAGACTTTGCCTAAGAAACATTTTACAGAAGACACGCTTCTGAGTGCAATGGAGCATGCTAGTGCAGACGAGATGCCGGATGAGGCAGAGCATCAAGGAATCGGAACACCAGCAACCAGGGCCGGTACCATAGAGAAGCTTGTGAGAATTGGATTCGTGGAAAGAAAGGGCGATAAGAAAACCAAGTATCTGATTCCAACACATAAGGGAGTAGCCCTAATTACAGTAATGCCAGAGCAGATTCAATCACCATCCATGACAGCCGATTGGGAAGAAAAGCTAATAGAAATAGAGCATCAGAATTATACAGCTGCAAAATTCATGGATGAGATTGAGGATATGATTTCAAACCTAGTAAGAACCTATAAGGTAATAGAGGATGCAGAGGTATTGATGCATCCCGCTTGTGAACCTGTGGGAGTGTGCCCTTGCTGCGGAGCTAGTGTGGTGGATAAGGCAAAAGGATTTTTCTGTGAAAAGCGAGAATGTAAATTTGTCTTATGGAAGGATAATCGCTTTTTTGATTCTCTTGGAAAGAAGATGAATAAGTCAGTTGCACAGTCGCTCTTAAAGGATGGAAAAGTAAAACTGAAAAAATGTCGTTCTGTGAAAACCGGTAAGACCTATGATACTACAGTAATTATGAGTGTTGATGAAACATCACGCACGCAATTTAGCTTGGAGTTTGATAATCGAAGCAAAGGGAAGGAGAGATAAGCTATGTCAGAAGAATCAAAAGGAATAAAACTTGAAGGATGGGATGAAGTTAAGGGAGGTGCCTCAGAAGAAATTTTTGAGGCATTTTTAAGTTCTGAAACTGATGGCTATGCTATTTTACAGCTAAATCGGTCAGAGGAAGCTAGCCAATTTCGTTTCTTATCCTATGATGCCTTTGAGCGACAAGGGCAAACACCAGAAATCAATTTCTACGATACTTTATATGCTGGACCACTAGTAACGCAGTCACAGGATCCTCATATTATCTGTGAGAATTTGTATGTGAAGTTTAATACAGATAGACCGGAAGACTTTAGAGGACATAGTCTTTCTGTTAGTGATGTGGTCGCACTTAAGAGACAACAGGAGATCAATTTCTATTTTGTGGACTCCTTTGGATTCAAAGAATTGCCAGGGTTTAACTCTGGAAGAAATCCTCTTCGTGGAATGGAAGATATGATTGAGCAAAATGATAATCAACTAGATGGCATCATCAATAATCTTCCGCAGGAGACAGTTGCAGAAAAAGAAGCGAAAGCTTCTGTTCTGGAAAAGCTGAAAACGGAGGTCCCGGAGACTGGCAGAAAAATAAAAGCTCGGTGCATTGAAGAGGAGTTGTCATGAACGACAATAGAACCTGTAAGATTTTCTTTCGAACCACACCAGAGGAACTAGAGATTATCAAAGAAAAGATGGAGGCAGTAGGCACACGTAATATTAGTGCCTACTGTAGAAGGATGGTCTTGAATGGTTACTCCATTTATGTGGAGATGAAAGAGGTAAAGGAAGTACTGCGGCTGCTTAAAATCAACAGTAATAACTTGAACCAGTATACAAAAAAAGCAAATGAGACCGGTAGCATTTATATAGAAGATGTTAGGGAGCTGCAGGAAAAACAGAAGGAAATCCTACAGATGATGGGGAGCATTTTGGAACACTTAAGCAGTATTGATTAGAAATGGGGTGAGCGGGTGGCAGCTACGAGATTGATTGCTATGCATGTAAATAAAGGGAGAACCATAGCGCAGTGCTTAAAGGATAGAACAGATTATGCGAAGAATGGTGAAAAAACACAGCAAGGAGAGCTCGTTTCTTCTTATGCCTGTAATGCAGAAATTGCAGATAAAGAATTTGCAGAATCGAAAATGGAATATCTTCGATTAACCGGGAGAAAACCAAAAGGAGATATCATTGCATATCAAATACGTCAATCCTTCAAGCCAGGGGAGATTACACCTGAGGAAGCTAATCGAATTGGATATGAAACAGCTATGCGATTTACAAAAGGTAATCATGTCTTTATCGTGGCGACGCATACAGATAAAGCTCATATTCATAATCATATTATTTTCAATTCTACGAATCTTGCTTGTGATCGAAAATTCCGTGATTCATGGTTTATTGCACTGGCATTGCAGAAGCTAAGTGATTTGGTTTGTCTTGAAAATGGACTGTCAATTATAAAACCAAGGAAGCCTAGTGAAAGAGAAAAGAGAACAACTTATCCACAGAAGGAAACGCTAAGATCAGAAATCTGTGCTGATATCAATTCAGCTCTTTTGCAGAAACCAGAGGATTTTGAAAAGCTATTAAAGCTACTCATGGAGCAGGGATATGAAATCAAGAGAGGAAAAAATCTTGCAATTAAGGGTAAAAGCCAGAAACGTTTTATTCGATTTAAGTCCTTGGGTGCAGGTTATACAGAAACAGATTTAAAAGATATCCTGGCAGAAAAATCAGAGCAGTCTCCAGAACGAAAGGAAAATGGGAAGAGAGGATTTCATAAGAAGAAAGAGTTTGATCTGCTCATCGATATCCAGAAAAAGATACAAGAGGGAAAAGGAGCTGGCTATACCAGATGGGCGAAGGTATACAACATCAAACAGATATCTCAGGCACTTCTCTTTTTGCAGGAGCACGAGGTTCGTGATTATGAGACCTTGGCGGCTAGAGCGAATGCAGCATCTTCCTTATTCTCAGAATTGACGCAAACTATAAAAGTATCAGAGAAAAGACTAGGTGAAATTGCTGTACTGAAAACCCATATCATTAATTATGCTAAGACAAAAGACATTTATGTAGCTTATCGTAAATCAAGCTATAGCAAGAAATACTTTGAAGCCCATCGTGAAGAGATTACACTTCATAAGGCTGCGAAGGAAGCGTTTAGCAAGTTGGATGGAAAGATCCCACGCGTAAAAGACTTAAGTGCAGAATATGCGGTAGTATTAGCGGAGAAGAAAAGAGCCTATGCAGAATATCGCCAGGTCAAAAAAGATATGCAGGAATATCTGACAGCCAAGCATAATGTGGATGCGATTCTTGGGGAAAGCTACAAGGAGAAACAGGCTAAGGAAAAGCAAAAACAAAATAATCAGGAACTGTAATCTGGAGGGTAATCATCATTGTGACAGCTTTGGTGGTTGCCCTCTTTTTTTATCTTCGTGCATTTACTGTAGTATTTAGCGCTCACGTGTGAGTGCGTAGCCAGACATCGAAGATGGGTGTTCAAGGGGATTGGGGTATTCTCCCCAACGAGCAAGAAGGCACTTTGTCTGTCAAGTGCACTGCTCGCGGATTAGTAATATGGTAATGTGTTGGGCAAAATAACGCCCAAAAAGAATAATTGTGTTCAAAAATATGATTTTTAAATTGATAATGTGCGTGCTTTGGCTTATAATATAGAAAGTGTAGTTTTTGTGGATTTTCAGTAGAAGATGGAGATTAAAATGGAATATTTGTCGATTACACAGACTTCGGAAAAATGGGGATTGTCTAAGAGAAGAATTCAAGTACTTTGTCAAGATGGAAGATTATCTGGGGCAATGAAAGTGGGATCCTATTGGGCGATACCGGCAGATGCAGAGAAACCAAAAGATAAAAGAATTAAGTCAGGAAGATATTTGAAATCTTCCACTAATACAAGGTAGAAACGAGGGGGAAAAATGAGAAGTCCAAATTGGCAGGAAGGCGAAGTAATGCTTGCCTTAGATTTGTATTTAAATAAGGACCTAAAATGGTTATCAAGAATGTCAGATTCTACGTTCGAAATATATGCATTTAGTAAACTTCTAAACGGGCTTGACTATTATGAAGAGAAACCAGACAATTTTCGAACGACAGGTTCTATAAGAATGAAATTAGCAAATTTTATGGCATTGGATGATCGCTATCAAATGAATTCACTTGGTAATGTTGGTTCTTTGGATAAAGCAATTTGGGAAAAATATTCAGAGAATTTATCTTCGCTACATATAGAATGTATAGAAATTATTCGTGAGCACCTAAAGAAAAGTGATTTCGATACTGATAAATATTTAGAAATGTTGAAGCTAAAAGCAGAAAACGATTTTGATTCTGATTTCATAAATTTTGCAAAATATCTTAAGCGCGCATTAGCCTATTATGGAAAACTGGCAGAGCAACGATCGGATATTCAGTACTCTGATGAAGTGTTGGAGTGGTGTTTAAAAACTCAGAAAAGTTTACACTGGTTGGATGAAATGTCTATTGATAAAATCGAATTTGACGCGATGGACAAATATAAAGAACACGGTGGGATTAACTTAGCTCCTATTGGTAATACAAAGCAAAAGATAAATAGTAAAAATGAGGATGATACTGAAGAAAAAATCGGAAAGTTGGTTCAAAGAACATTTTCGGAACTAGTGGATCAAGATCGGATATCAGAAGAGATAGTATACAAATTACTAGATGCAAAATATTCAAAAAGCACGTTTGGGCTAAAACCTTCATTTCTGATTTGTGTTGATGTTGACCAATCAATAAAGAAACAGATTGTTGATGAGAATGGATATGCTAGATATTGGAATAAACCGGTGGTAATACATGGAAAAACATACTGTGTTTCAAAAGAATGGTATCCCAATCAAAGAGAAAAGTATTTACGATGGTTAGACAGTGTTAATGTTAAACCATTTTACATGATTAATTCATTAAAGCTGAAGGAAGTTTTGGAATACATACAAAAAGTTGATGATAGAAAAATAAGTTTTACGAGAAAAGAAATTCATGATAAGTTTCCGGATTTAGAGATTGATGCGGTTATTTCAGAATTACTGGATAGAGGTATTCTTAGTGGATTTCAAGGTAGCACAAAGGAACTAGTAGTTGATGATTACGACGCATTATATAAAGTGATCAAGAAGCCTATAGATTACACAATGGAGTAGAATATGAAATTACAAGATATAGAGTGCCCTCCTTTTGCCCCGGTTCTAATGGAATCAACACGAGCCATAGGATATTCAATTGAATCTGCGGTTGCAGATGTGATAGACAATAGTGTCGCTGCAAAAGCAACTAATATAAGTATTTTTTTCAATTGCTTGCCTAAACCGTATATAGCAATTTGTGATGACGGTACGGGTATGAATAATGATCAAATTACAGAAGCAATGAGATATGGAACAGCGAGTCCCTCTAAAACTAGAAGAGATGACGACCTTGGACGTTATGGGCTTGGAATGAAAACAGCATCTCTTTCTCAATGTAGAAGTTTAACAGTTGCTTCAAAAATTGATAATCATGTAGTCGGACGCAGATGGGACTTAGACCATATTATCGAAACAAAAAAATGGAGCCTAGAACAACTTGATGAAAATGAAATAACAAATCTTGTAAATTCGGAAGAGTTATTTAAGCAGTCTTCTGGAACACTTGTTGTATGGCAAAATCTTGATAAAGTCAAATCTGGAAGTGTAACAATAGAGCAGGCTCTTGAGGATAGAATGCTTGAAGTGAAAAAACATCTTGAGCTTGTTTTCCATAGATATTTATCGGGAGATGGAGTTAAGAAAATAAAGATATTTATCAATGGAATACCGCTAATACCATTTGATCCATTTTATATATCTAAGAGTACAGTTGTAATGGATGATGAGAAAATTGATATACCAGGCAGAAAAGGAAAAGTGATTATTAGACCTTATTCGTTACCACATCCATCGAATATGACCAAAGAAGAACTAGAATTATATGGAGGAAAAGAAGGGTTAAGAAATCTGCAAGGTTTCTATATTTACAGGAATATGAGACTTATCACATGGGGTACATGGTTCAAATTGATTCGAATGGACGAGTTTACAAAACTAACAAGAGTGAGAGTAGACATTCCAAACTCGCTAGATGATTTATGGACACTTGATATCAAGAAATCAACGGCATATCCTCCAGAAATAGTAAAAACAAGATTAAAGCAATTAGTGGGAACTATGTCAGCTGGAAGTAAAAGGACATGGACATTTAGACAAAAAAAAGAAGTTAGGGATGGAATTGTCCATGTATGGGACAAAGTTGAAACAAGAGAGGGTGTTAAGTACGTAGTAAATATGGAGCATCCTACATTAGAATTATTAGAAGAACAGCTGGAGCCAGAATCACGAAAACTCTTGCGACAGTATTTAGAAACTGTACAGAATAATTTACCTTTCAATAATCTTCATTTTGATATGCATTCAGATGTGAAAATAATACAAGATAAAGAAAAAGATGAATGTGACAGGGTTAAATTAATGGCACGGCAAATTATAAGACAGGCAATTAAAGATGATCATCTTGACTATACAATGAAGAATTTTGAAATAATCGAGCCTTTTCTAAATTATATGGATGAAATAAATGCTATTTACAAGGAGGAGAAAATTAATGGCTGATCTTACTATTTGTGAGAACATGACCCGTATGATAATTAAATCTAAAATTGGAGATACAAATCCGAATGAGGATGATATTCGAAACGCAATAGAGGATGTTTCAAAAGTTATGCCAATGGAACAGAATGAGAAGGATTATGTTGAAAAACAACTTCAAGCAAGTTATAAAGTACGGATGGATTTGGGAAATAGTGTAGTTAATGAGGTTACGTATCATCCATGGGTATCTAGTAGAAAAGCAGAAATAGAATTTTACTATTGGAATAGATATTACAAATATTTAGAGGTAGATCAAGGATGGAAAACAGATGTTATTGATACACTTGGACAAGTTAGCGACGATATTCTTGATTTGTGTGGAAATCCAGCGGAAATAGGAAGATGGAAGCGAAAAGGTCTAGTGCTAGGAGATATTCAATCGGGAAAAACATCCAATTATTTAGCGCTATGTAACAAGGCTGCAGACGCTGGATATAAAATTATTATTTTATTAACGGGTACAATCGAGGGATTAAGAAAACAAACTCAAGAACGAGTTGACGCAGGATTTGTTGGTTTAAACAGCCGAAATGTGTTAAAGAAGAATCCGGAAAAGAAATATATCGGAGTAGGTAATATAGATAGTAACAGGACAGCATATCAGTTTACCGATGTATTATCGGATTTTAATTCTGCAAAACTACAGTCACTAAACTTTACTATTAAAGGATTACAGGAACCAGTCATTTTAGTCCTTAAGAAAAACAAAAGTGTATTGGAAAATCTTGCGACTTGGCTGAGTACAAGAAACACGGATCATATTGGAGATAAAATAGATTTGCCATTAATGCTTATAGATGATGAAGCTGATAATGCTTCTGTAAATACCAATAAGCCTGAAAAGGCGCCTACCACGATAAATAGAGCAATTTGTGAAGTGTTAAAGCTATTTGATCGCTCAACATATGTGGCAGTTACTGCGACACCATTCGCTAATATTTTTATTGATCCAGACTTGGATAAAGGATCAGATGAATTTAATTTGTTCCCTAGTGACTTTATTTATGCATTATCGGCACCGACTCATTATATTGGTGCACGAAAAATATTTAGTGAAGATGGTGAATACAGAGATGCATTAGAAGAGATTGATGATGTTGACATAGATATTAACAATGGCACGTATGTTTTTCGTTCAAAAGCAAAATCAGGACATGTTGTTCCGTACTTGCCTAATAGTTTGACACGGGCCATAAAATATTTCCTATTAATTAACGCAGCTCGTGATTTGGGCGGAAATAAAAAAAGTCATCGATCAATGATTATAAATGTAAGTCAATTTGTTAATGTTCAAAATCAAGTATTTGATAAAGTTAATGAGTATCTTATGAAATGTCAAGCAAAGATACAATCATATAGTAAATTATCATATGAGAAAGCAATGGCATGTAAAGAGATAGCGGCGTTATGTGAATTATGGAATGAATATAATCTGAATGAGATTTGTGGCGTAAGTTGGGAAAATGTACTTGACACCTTATTTGAATCAACTGCACCGATTGTAGTTCGACTTGTAAACCAAAAATCTAAGGAAAAAGGAATTGAAAGACTTGACTATGAACCATATAAAGAAACTGGATTACGTGTTATAGCGGTTGGTGGAAATAGCTTGTCTCGAGGACTGACGCTAGAGGGGTTATGTGTTAGCTATTTCGATAGAAATTCGCAGATGTATGATACTCTTATGCAGATGGGACGTTGGTTTGGTTATAGAAACGGATATGATAAATTATTCAAAATTTGGATGGAACCGACGGCGATAGGTTGGTATGAGTATATTTCATCGGCCACAGATGAGCTACGAGATGAAATAATTGAGATGAGAAGGGTAGGGTTAACTCCAAAGGATTTTGGTTTAAAAGTACAGCAGAATATGGCTTCATTGTTTGTCACTGCTAGAGCAAAAATGAGAGCAACAACAACAGTTGAACAGTGGATATCGTTGGCTGCGGAAGTTGTTGAAACTCCGAAACTTGTAGCAAGTATGCAAAAATGTATACACGTTAATCTTGAGCTTACTAACAATCTGTTAAAAGAACTTGAAGCCGATCCACAGTACTATGATCCGGATCTTAATACAGAAAATAATCGATTGGTATATTCGGGCGTGGATAAAGAGATGATAGCAAATTATGTATCAGCATTTGTTTCACATCCGAGGCATATTCCATTTAACTCGACTGATCTTTCAATGCATATTAATACATCTATAGAGTATCCTAAATGGACAGTCACGGTGATAGGTGGTAGTGGAGAAAAGATTGAAAAGCAATATATTCAAAATGATGCAGTAAATGAAAAAATATGTTATTCAAGTCGAGTAATGCTTACAGATGATAATTGCTTATTGATTTCAGGACAGCGGGCTAGAGTTGGAGTCCCAGGAGCTACAAAATATGGTTTGAATGAAAAGGAGCGAGATAAAATAGAACAAAAATTTCATGAAGAGAAGCCCGATGCAAAGACCATACCTGATAAACCATACTTAAGAATTAAAAGAGAACCAGTATTACTTATTTACATAATTAAGATAGATAAGAATCAATTTCCTAAGCAAGCAGATGGAAGTGGACGAAAAGTTAACTCTGATAAAACGTCAATTGAATTACTAGGAGATACACCTGTTATTGGATTGGGACTTGGATTCCCAGGAGAATATGAGGGCTCATCTAAAGAAAGTCAGAAAGTAAAATACGTTCTTAATAGAGTAAGTGAGCAGAATATGCGGAACTTCGAGGAGGACGAGGAAGATGAAGACTAATGAATTTATTAGTAAGTGGGATGAATTAAGAAAACAAAAAGGTTATATGCAAAGGCTTGATCCGCAACATCCGTTAGACTTTTTTATTGGTATTAACGAAAGTGGGTATGACCAGCTAGCATTGATTACTTTTACTGAACCTGCACAAATGAAATCTAGTAAAGAGCTTGAAGTAGAAAAGAATAAAAGGAAAGATGGAAAATGGGCAACGCAGATATCATCAGTAGAGAAATCAAACCAAGACATTTTTGCGCGTTTATGTGTGGATTTAGTAGAAAATTCATACATATCAAAATCCGAACAGGAAGGCATTAGCCGGGTTACAGCACGTTTTTTGGCGTGGCAAAAGTTATTTTCTAGAATGCAAGATACGCTACCCAAGAGTGTGTTGAAAGGATTAGTAGGAGAATTGATTTTTGCAAAATACTTAATTGGAAAAAGCATATCAAAGGATAATGTGATGAATGCTTGGATGGGACCTAATGGAGCAGACCGAGATTTTGTTTTAGATGATCAATGGTATGAAATAAAAGCCATTGCAACAGGGAAGGATAGAGTAACGATTTCTTCATTAAATCAATTGGAAACCAATTTAAAAGGACATCTAGTAATTACTTATATTGATGACTCATCCAAAACAGATATACATGCATTTTCTGTTGCAGGGTTAGTAGCAGAGTTTCGCGATGTTCTAAATGATGCACCGGAAGCTAATAGAATTTTCGAAGAGAAGTTAGTTTCTGTTGGATATCTTGATAAGAGCGCGTATGAGGAGATTTATTTCACAGTAGGAAATACAGATTATTATTATATAAATGATACATTTCCGAGATTGGTTACTGAGACTGTCCCAACAGAAATCGTTGGCGTTAAGTATGACCTATCGATTGTTGGAATTGAATCTTGGAAGGTCGGAGAAGATAATTTATGGAATTAGTGGAATTTAGAAAAGACTATTTAGAGAATGTAAAAATGTTAGCAGCTGCTGATTCGGTTGGCACAGTAGCTTCGTTTGTAAGAACGGTACTTGATGATCTTCAAGATTTGAATGTTATTTCAGATTTTGAAGAATGTTTTGATGTCGGAAAATATGGTAGAAAAACATATCGTGTCGACGCATATTCATTTGATGATTATGATTGCTCGATGTCTATATTTATTGCAGATTTTGATGGTGACGATGATTCAACAACGCTAACAATGACAGATGCAAAAACTTTATTTGAAAAAACATATACCTTTTTAGATGGGAGTTTGAATGGAAATTTTCGACATGAAATGGAAATTAGTACACCAGCATATGATTTGGTTGATAGAATAGTTAATCTGGAAAATACCATTCGTAAATACAGATTTTTTGTTGTTACAAATAAATCCATGAGTGGGAAAATTTCAAATTTGTCTCAAGGAAATATTAATGGAGTACCCATAGAATACAATATTTGGGATATGCAACGTCTATATAGAGTTATGACTACAGGAGATGGACATGAGCCTGTTGAAATAGATTTTCTTAATCTTACAGAGAGTGGTTTACCATGTTTGGAAGCTAGTGATGCTTCTACTGATGATGTGAAATGTTTGCTGTGTGTTATCCCAGGTCAAGTTCTGGCTGATTTATATGATACATATGGTAGTGCTTTGCTTGAGGGAAATGTTCGTTCTTTTCTATCTGCAAAAGGAAATGTAAATAAAAATATAAGGAAAACTATTCTAGAAGCTGATGGGGAAAGCAAAAAAATGTTTTTTTCATACAATAATGGTATTTCAGCAACAGCAACTAGCGTTGAAACCAAAATTGAGCAAGGTGGTAGTTATGTTACATCCATAAATAATCTGCAGATAGTTAATGGTGGGCAAACGACAGCATCTTTATCAAATACAAGATTTAAGGATAAAGCAGACTTATCTGGTATATTTGTGCAAATGAAACTTACAGTTATTCCAGATCATGAGCAAGCACAAATTCTTATTCCGAAGATATCACGTGGTTCTAATAGTCAAAACAAAGTATCAGATGCTGATTTCTTTTCAAATCATGAATTCAATATTAGGATGCAGCAAATTTCCAGAAGAATTTATGCTCCTGCAGTGAACGGATTGCAATATGAAACACATTGGTTCTTTGAGAGATCAAGAGGACAATATGAGCAAGAACAAGGAAAAATGACACAATCTGAGAAGAAAAAATACCAGATGATGAATCCAAAAGAACAAAAAATAACCAAAACTGATATTGCTAAATATCAAAATACATGGAGACAGTATCCTTATTTTGTAAGTTTGGGTGCACAAAAAAATTTCACCAAATTTGCGAACTTTATTGTAGATGAATGGGATAAGGATGACGTTCAATTTAATGAACAATTTTATCGTAATACAGTCGTTGTGGCCATTTTATTTAAGTGCATAGATAAACTTGTTCCAAAACAAAATTGGTATGAAAAGGGATACAAGGCCAATATTGTAGTATATACGTTATCATTCTTTCATTTTTTGGTTAGAAAAACATATCCAGATCACGAACTTAACATGAGGTATATATGGGATAAACAATCAGTTCCGGAGCCCATATATGATGAACTTGTAAAAATGGCAGAATTTGTTTTTCTACATATCACTGATGAAAATAGGCCAATAACTAATGTAACGGAGTGGTGTAAGAAAGAGCAATGTTGGATTGCGTTAAAAGTAAAAGACTATGTGTTAGATGATAGGATTAAGGATTTTCTGTTGGATAAAGATGAAATTAAGAAGGAAAAATCTTCCGGACGTAGAGAGCATGTTGTTGTAAATGGAATACAAGTTCAAGCCGAAGTCGTTTCTAGGGGACAAGAGTATTGGGAAAATGCATTATTGTGGGGTAAAGATAGGAAATTACTAAATGAAATTGAAACTAGTTTCTTATCAGCTGCAACAAAAATGAATATGGGAAGAATTCCATCTGAAAAACAATGTCAACGCATTGTTAATATAGAAGCAAAACTATTAGATGAAGGATTTTCTGGAAAGAGGTAATTATGAAAGTGGCATCTTTATTCTGTGGATGTGGAGGTCTTGATATGGGGTTCCATCAAGCAGGATATGATATTGTTTGGGCAAATGATTTTGATAAATATGCAGTTCAAACATATAATGTAAATTTTCCAAATGAAGCAATATGTGCTGATTTGAATGAATTAGATATAAACACAATTCCTAATCATGACGTACTAATAGGAGGGTTTCCTTGCCAGCCATTCAGTATGATGGGAAAGGAAAAAGGATTTAATGATAAACGGGGTACACTATTCTTTAAAGTTGTAGAAATAATTGAAAATCAACGTGATCGTGGGCATCAGCCTAGAATTGTAGTGCTTGAAAATGTAAGGAACTTAATGACTCATAATAAGGGGAAAACATTTAAGGTTATTAAGGAAACGCTTGAAAAATTGGGATATCATGTTTTTCCATCAAAATTAAATAGTTATGATTATGGAGTTCCGCAAACTAGAAACAGAGTATTCCTTGTCTGCCTAATGGAAGATGTCAAATATAGATTTCCAGAAGGAAAGGAACCTGAAATGGATTTACAAGATATTCTTGAACATGATGTTGATGATAAGTACTTTCTTAGTGAAAGAATTCTAAAGACAATTATGTCTAATGGGACAGGTGGATATTATGCAAAATCAGAGATAGATCTAAAAATTGCACGACCATTGACTGCTACTATGGGAAAGATGCATAGAGCTTGTCAAGACAATTACGTAACGCAGCAAAAAGGAATAAGACGCCTAACGCCGAGAGAATGTGCACGATTACAAGGATTTCCAGAAGACTTTAGAATTGAAGTTTCTGATGCACAGGCATATAAACAATTTGGCAATGCGGTGACGGTGAATGTATCATATGCAATCGCAAAAAGTATATTAGAACAGGTGGAATGCAATAATGCATAAAGATTTGGAAGAAATAAAGAAAATTCTTAAAAGAGTTCCTGCGGGGATATGCTCTATACGAGATGCAGAGATCGTGCTTAGCAAAGTTTGTCAAGAAACTACAGAAAAATCGAGAATGCTGAAAACTGAAGAGTATTTCGCACATAAGCATGAGATGGAATTGGCTTTTTCCAGTTTTTTGTCATCAGTGATTAAAAATTGTAACGAAACACAGTGTGAAGATTGCCTAATAGCTAAGTGGTGCAATAGTTATCGTCTAAAAAAACAAGAATTTGAGGTGAAAAGAGATGCCCTAGTTTATGCTGATTTCTTTTGTGGGGCAGGTGGTTTGTCATGGGGATTTCATAGAGCTGGTTATAGAATGAGTATAGCAAATGATATTCAAGAATGTTGCGTAGATACGTATTCATTTAACCATCCAGAAGTTCCAGAACAGCATGTGATAGCAGGCGATATAAATGAAGTATTAAGCAGAATAGAGAATTTATCAAGATTTAAAACAATAGATGTAGTCGTAGGAGGCCCTCCGTGCCAGGGGTTTAGTATGGCAAATAGACAGAGAATAATTGATGATCCAAGAAATCATCTATATAAAAGTTATGTTAGTGCAATAGATATCCTTAGACCTAAATTCTTTGTTATGGAAAATGTAAGAGGAATGTTAGGGGTGAAAGATCAAATTGTGCAAGACTTTGCAAGGGTAGGGTATACTGCTTCAGCACATATATTGAATGCCAAAGATTTTGGTGTTCCACAGAATAGAGAACGCGTTATTTTTATTGGTAATCGAATGGGTGTTGATAACGAAGATGTTTTTGAAAGAATTTTTGAGCTGGGGAGGAAAAAGGAGAACTTCATTTTATCTGATGCAATTAGTGATTTACCAAATCTTCAAGCAAAAAGAGAAGCAAACAGGACAGAAGTTGAGGATGAATTGTCAGGATACACTTTCGCGATGAAACATGAAACTTCGTACAACAAATATCTTAGCCTTATCAATGAGAATCATGAACAACAAATATTATTTAATCATAAAGCAAGGTACAACAATGAAAGAGACATTGAAATTTTTACAAGATTAAATCCAGGAGATAATTCTGCAGATCCGAAAATTGCTGATATTATGCCATATAAGCGTCGCGAAAAAATTTTTAAAGATAAGTATTTTAAACTTGAAATGAGCAAACCGTGTAAAACAATTACGGCGCACATGAGATTTGATTGTAATATGTATATTCACCCAAGCCAAGCAAGAGGACTTACACCACGAGAAGCGGCGAGAATCCAGTCATTCCCAGACGATTACTTTTTTAGAGGATCATATACGAAGACGTATATGCAGGTTGGTAACTCGGTACCTCCATTACTTGGAGAAGTGATTGCGCAAGCAGTAAAGGAAGCTATTGAATTGGAGGTGTAATTTATGGCTGCTTATGACATGTTGATGAGATTGGTTCAAGACTACTATATTGATCTTGGATACAACAATTTGTTTGTTGAAAACTATTTTTCGAATCAAACATTTCAGGAAATGATTTCAATTCGTTTAGCTAATGCTAATGTTATGATCAAGAATAAGACGGATAGGTCTAGTCATCAGACTCATATAGCAATAACAGGAGAAGCAATAGGATTTTTTTACAATGATCTTGAGTTTATTCAGATGGACAATAAGCGAGTTGACAAAAAAAAGATTTTTATTACTGAAAGTAATATTCAGTATTTAATGGGTAAACAGGTAGATATCGCTGACGTTAAGATGTTAGAGAGAATGATGGGTTATGTAACTTTAGGAAAAAGGACTCAAAGACAGGTACAACTTTCTAAAAGAAATTCAGAGAATAGCGAGTGTTTTAATACACTACGATTAGGTTTATATGAAAATGATTTACTGATAATGCTCAAGTACAGAAATGAAGAAGGCGTGTTAGCAGTAGGTATTCCACAAACATTTTATCTGGATTACATACCAAATTATGCCAGTAAGTATGAAACAAATACTTATTTACGAATACCAAAATAGAAAGGAATAAAACGATGGGATGCACAAAACTGATCAACCTAGTTAATTCATATTTAGTAGACTTGGGATGCAGTAAGTTTGAGATGAATGATATAGCAAAGATTTTATCTATCAAGTTAGCAAATGCAAACGTGGTTCAAGCTAATAAGTCAGATAAGTCAAGCCATCAATCACATATTGCGATTACTGGAAAAGCAATTGATTTTTTCTATAGTAAAGATGAATTAGCTGAAACAAATGAAACAGACATTAGTCTTATTGATGCTTTAATATCAAAGAGAAATATTGAGAAATTAGTAAATGAAGATTCTGTATTTGATGAAAGGGAACGAAAATTTGTTGAAGGTAAAGTATCTATAGGCAAAAGAACTCAAAACCAAGTGCAGTTATCAAAAAGAAACTCTGATAATAGTCAAAATTTTAATGATCTTCGAAATGCACTTAGGGAAAGAGATTTGCTGGTTATGGTCAAATTAGTGGATTGTGAAGAAGTATATTTTTTGGGTATCCCAGAGAAGTATTATTTAGAACATTGTGAAGATTACGATCAAGTTTTCAATGCTAGTACTTTTTTTAGTTTAGAGAAAAAAGCAAGCGAACAAGGTGGGAATACGGCTGAACAAAATCATTATATGATTTTAGATGTATATTCAGAGAAAAATACAGATGGAAATGGAAACTGTTATTTGAGTGGATGTACATTAGCGATGTATATGGACAATGTACCTGTAGAATACCGTGATAATGCTATCCAAAGGGGAATTGTTAAGAACGTTTATTTGGATAGAATAGTAGATACAATTATTAGCCAAGGTAATATTCCAGCTATTACATTGGTAGGTGAAGAAGTTGAAGTGCTTGAAGCTGGAAAGAAGATCAAGTTAAAGAAGTACAGAATACTAGATGGGCTTCAAAGAACGTATAGAATTCATGAAGTATGGAAGTCTCTAAAGTTATTTGATGAGATAGGTAACAAAGAAGAGCTAAAGACAATGTCAAAAATGAAGATAGCGAGATCATTTTCCGATAAACTTAGAGAAAAGGAATGCGATGTTAGCGTATTATTAGCGATAATAGATGAGTATAAAAGAAATGGGAATATTGATCGTTTCAAAAGATATTTTTATGAAAGTATACAGTGGTTTGAAATATGGGAGGAACTTTCTCCAATACAAGAAACAGAGAAGATGCTTATATTGAATGCAGGACATAAGCAAATGGATATTCGTCATCAACTGGAACTTCTATTTCTAAATGTTTTACCTAGATTAAATGAGATATGTACCCAAAATGGTGGTAAAGGAATTAGAAGAAATAAAGAAATTTCAGATACATTATATAGTAAAAATAGAATAAAAGGTGAATTCTATTTTTCCCACATTATATCTGCAATTATTTCATATTATCAAAAAAAACCTATTACAACAAATACAGCTTTGGTCAACCAAGTTCAAGAGGATAAGGACAATTTAGAAAACTATTTTAGTTATTCAAAACTAGAATCTTATATGAGATTTTTAGTAGATTTTGATGATAAACTAGTGTCTGAATTTGGCGATATAGGTGTTAAATGGATTGCTCGAGAAACTACTCTGGTGGCGCTATTTGCAGCAATTGCTTTATATGATGAAAAACATAGTGATGTATCAGGATTTGACAAATTGATTAACAAAGTCAAGTGTTTAAATCTTTCCGAATTTGAATCTGCAAAGCAAATAAATGTTGAAATCAGTAAAGTGAATGTTGGTAACATTACAAAAAAAGCAGTTAAAAATGCGGTGTTAGAGTTGTTAGAGGATAAAACAGAGTGTATTGATTGGAATAATTACTTTGGGGGAAAAGAAGATGCAGAGGATTAAAGTTATAGATTCTTTGTATGTAGAAGTACAAAAAATCATAAATGATATTGCAGAATTAGGACCAAATATTGAAGAAGAATCTCAAGGATTATTGGCTAGTTTATTTCAAAAAATAGGAACACAAGGAGAAACAATTGAAGAAAAAATAACTATCTTAACTGATGTAATGAAGAGCTTGTGTGCTTTAGAAGTTGGCGAATATAAACTAGGTACGATTAATCTAATGGTCGAAATTCTAAGTGTATTGATTGATAATTCTATGCAATCAGAAGATTGGGAACAAGAAATAGCAAAATATGAGGATTATTATGTATATGAAAACAGTGTTTGCGCGGATTATGGAAGTGTTTACTATCAAAATGGAAATGATGATGGTAATGGCATTTTGATGCTAGTTTGCACTGATATAGAACAAGTAAGAACCTTTTTGGAAAAAGAAAAAAACATGCTCCAAGAATTACTCTTGTTAACCTTGCAACATATTGATCTAAAGAAGCAGTACGATGTTTTATTACTTGCGCCGAAAGAGCTGGATGGCGAGGCACAAAAGAGAAGAATAGAATTTGCAAAACTAAATGCAGTATTAAACGGTAAAGTATTTAAGAATGTTCCCAAATATTCACGTACTATGCCTGCAGTAGCGGTAACTTTTGACAATGACATTCAATATGAACAATTTTCGGAGATAGTTGACGTAATGAATGAATATAATTTGCAAGAGTATACACTTGACAAATTTTTACGTATTTATCAAGTTATAGAAAACTTTATGTTTAAGAATCTAATATGTGTATTTTGCAAAGATCGGAGTTATCAAAAATTAACAGTACGTGACTTTAAAGATATTAGTGTAGAAATGGGGAAATCAGAAGAAGCAGCAATGCAATCGTTTCTTGATGCAGCGGGAAAAATCGCAATAAATTCAATAACATTGGAGGATGCTTTATATAGTAATTGGATTTCATTAATAGAGAGTGATCCGCAGAACAAGATTATGATGAATAAGGCAATTCAGATATTGGGTGTAAAAAACAAAAATAAAGAACTTGTATCGATTGATAACCCAAGTAAACAGAGTGTATTAAATGTGTTTGGAAAACTAATATATAGGTTTAGATGTTCAATAGTTCATAATAAAGTTAATGAGTATCATATTACATATGTTAATTTTGATGAGAACCTAAAATGGGTATTGGAGAAATATCTAATTCCCGATATGGAAACATTGGTATATGATCTTATGCTGAATAGAAATGATACTGTTGCGTTTATTCAAAAGAGTATTGCTTTATACTAATTGGGATTATGACACTGATTATTAGTTAGAAATATAACATAGTAGGGTAACTTCGTGGATATTTGAACCTCAAATTGTGAGCAACAAATTCGCTAAACATTTCGGAACTGAGAATGATAGAATACGCTTTGAATATAGATAGACGAAATTAAGTTGAGGTGATAATACGAATGGAAATATGAGGTTCTAATATGGCAGAGGAAAAGAATAAAAAAGGAAGACTACTGGCATTACAGCAGTACATGTACCAATATACTGATGAAAATCATTCTGTAACAACTCAGGAGCTCATTGAAGAAATGGGTAAGCTGGGTTACATAGCTAACCGTAAGACAATTAAAGATGACATAGATATTCTGACAAAATTTGATATTGATATTGTTACCAATGTTTCTAGGGGAAATTCGTTCTTCATGGGAGAAAGACGATTTGAACTTCCTGAGTTGAAGCTTCTGGTGGATGCGGTTTCTTCATCGAGATTCATTAGTACAGGCAAGAGCGATGCACTAATTAAGAAGATATCATCAATGGCTAGTGTTTATCAACAGGAGCAGATTGCACCAAGAATTTATACTGCGGATCGAATTAAGACTGACAACACGCAGTTATATTATGTCATTGATAAATTGATAGAATCTGTAATGGATAAAAAGAAGGTGCGCTTCCAATATCAGGAATATGACGCGGATAAAAATAAAGTTCTGCGTAATGATGGCGAAATCTATGTAAACAGCCCATATGGATGTCTTTGGAATGATGATTACTATTACTTAATTGGTTTTTCAGATAAGCGCAGCAAGGTTGTTACCTTCCGTATTGATAGAATTATCGATTTGGAAGTAATAGAAGATAATGCAGTTCCAGAGCCAGAAGGTTTTACTATTGCAGATTACGTGAAAACATCTGTTGAAATGTATGATGGTGATGAACAGCAGGTGGAATTGCTGTGTGATAATGAGCTCATGAAATCTGTAGTAGACCGCTTTGGTGAAGCGATTCAGACGGAAAGAGTATCGGAGAATAAGTTCAAAGCTACAGTAACAGTTTCAGCAAGTCGAACCTTTTTCGCATGGGCTTTTCGATTTGCAGGTCAGATGCAGATAGTGAGTCCAGAGGCAATGAGGCAGGAATACATGGAGATGGCAAGGAAAGTGCTGATACATGAATAAGATACTAGCAGAGGAGTAGAAAGCTTTATGAAAGAAGAATTTGGAGAAATCTACTTTACTGAATATGATGAAAAGATAACAGGTACGTCCAAACGAGATCCGTTAGGCTTACAACCTATCTGGTCATACTATGGAAGACGTGTTATTAAGCATTTAACAACGATAAGTGATGATATTAGAGGCTTTAGAGAGGTTTTATTATGCCTATCAGTGTGTTCTTCTGTTAAAGATAACCATAGCAATATGAGCTATAAAGACTTAATTCTTCTTTTTGAACAGCTTTTTGTGTATTCAGCGATTATCAATGATAAGAAGGATGGAATCCTCGGAGCAGACAATGGAGCTGTAAGATATAGTAATACAAAAATGAATACTAAGGTTAGTATTGATAATACTGTGCTTGTACGAGAAATCTCCCTTGGATATTACGGACGGTACAAGACTCCGCTCACTACAATGGGAGTAATTGATAAATATAGCTATGTTTGTGTAAATGTGGATTTAAAAGAAATGTATGGTGAATCCACATATAGCAAGATATTAAAAGAATTTGATAAGTTTGTTTCCTTAAAACTAGAGGATAGGACATTAAGGAATTTCTCAGCGTTTGATCAAATATTTGAGGCAGTTGACGGAACATTTCGACCTAATGAGGTGCAGTTTTGGTTAGAAAAATTACAAATTACCGGAAAGCAGACTGTTGAACTTATGACTGAATGCTACAGCATAGTTGATACAAAACAGAATTATCGAGAAGTATTTGATGATCTATTGGCTGATGTAGAAGTTTACGATATAGAAAATTTAGAATCATTCTTGCGATGCATGGAATACATCTTTTATAGGGCACTAAGGTCTAAAAATATGAAAGATATTGTAATTGAGCAGGATGTTCTAGATGTACATATTAGCAGATATAAAAATTTCCTAACAATTTCAGATACAAAAGATGGAAACTCACAGATGCTCAACGAGCGTATGAAGTTTATAAGGGAGAAATGTAATCCGGAAGAACATGATTATGTTCAGAATATACTTGGATATCATAAGATGGTTTGTGGGCAGAAGCGAAGTGCGGTATGGATGGAATCTGATATAAGTACAGGGAATATTCAGGTTTTCATACAGCCAGATGCAAGTGACATTAACATATATGAGTGGGGGAGAGATTATTATCTTTCATCTTTGGATAGCATAAAACAGGGAATAAAGGAGCGTGTTGGGTGATGGGAAATAATCAAGAAAAAAACATTAGATATTTCCTGAAAGACATATATGACCTATATTCTCAAGTGACAGATTTCATTTTTACTACTTTTAATTTTGAACCGGATTTTTTTGAAGAACATTTAGTTACTTTCTTAATGGGAAGCGATAAAAAGATAAGTACCATAGGTGAGCTGAATGCAACAAATGCTTGGATCAGTGAGCATGGAATGTGTGTTTATTTTGATAAGGGTGCGCTCATATCGGGATCAAGTTGTGTGACACTTCCAGTTTACCCGAAACATGTTGAAACAGGTGTGTTTCATCCGAAGGTTGTTGTAATTCATGGAACATTAAAAAATAATAAGATAGCAACTTATTTAGTGGTATCATCATGCAATTTAACTGTATCAGGATATGGAAGAAATCAAGAAGCTTTTTCTTGTATACAAGTTACTTCTGAGGTGGTTGCAAATAGCCTGTTATTTTTTTTGAATACTATTTCTGATAATGATAATTTACGACACAAGTTTGTGAAAGACTACCTCAGAACGTCAAACTTTACTAAAAAGAGGAATGTAGAATTCTTTTGGAACTATGGAAAACAGGGTGAAAGTCTGGTTGACAGATTATCGAGAATGCCAAAAGGAAATTTTACGGTAGTCTCTCCTTTTTATGATGAGGAAGGTCCAGAAGGATTATTAAAGAGAATTAGTAACTTAGACAATACAACTATCATTCCGGCTGTTGATGGTGAGAATTATAACATTTACTACAAGCACTATGACAATTTGAAAAATGCAGGAGTTGTCTTTGCGAATCTTGCAGGAGATGCGACTAATAAAAGATTTACACATGCAAAAATAATTACCAAGGGTGAAGATATCATTGTAGGCTCTTACAATTTCACAACAGCTGCCTTAGATCGATCAAATGCTGAAGCAGCACTTATTATTGATAAGGGTGAGCCAATAAAGTTTTCGACTATTCCAATAGATGAGAATAAGTTTTTAGAAGAGGAAGATAAACTTGTAAATAGAGATACATTAGGCGAAGAGATAGGAAGCGTATTTGTATCTATAACAATTGATTGGAAACTTGGCAAAATAATAATCTATGCAGATATTTCGGATCAATCTTCATTCTATTATGTGAAGATTGATGGAATGAAAGACAGCCCAGAATGGAAGCTCAATCAGTGTGATGAAAATAAATGTATGGAAATATCAATCAATGATAGCATTACTAGAGGTCTATTGCGACATAAGCAATTTTCGGTTTATAGAGATAATATCATCTGCTTTAAGGGATTGTTTAATGAGATAAACTGGATTGGTGTTCGTCCAGAAATAGGATGTGAGTCTCTTGATGAAACATTGGCAGAATGGTATTTGATATCAAATGCAAAGACTAACGGTAGTGCATATGAACTAAGATGTATAACTGAAGAGGATGTTGATACAGAGAAAATTATTGGAGGCGGATCAGATTCTTCAGCTGATATCTTTGATAATTACTACATGGTTTCCAAAGCGCTAGGGTATCTCTTACAACAGGTTGAAATAAATTCTACAGGGATAAAAGAAGTTAATACCGCTAAAAGAGATTGTCCGCGGCGAAGAGAATGGATAAGAAGAGTTGATAAAGCGCGTAATTCCTTATATGGTATTCTTTATTCCTGGCCTGGAAGTGTTTCACAGATGCTCGAATTTCTGGAGAAAAGCGAGCAAGAGGATGGATTTGATCCTGTATATGGGTGGCTTATTTGCAAGTATTTAAGACGAGCTCTTAAGATGGTTCCAAGAAAAATCGATGAACTACCTATATTCGAAGAAAGGTATAAGGTAGTTAAGAAAGGACTTAAGAAGCTTGAGGACAGAATCTTTTTAAGGATTAAGAAAGAATGTAATCCGGATTATTACGCGTGGATTGAGAAGGAATTGTTTAGAAAAGAGGTATAGCTATGTTTGATAATGTCAATATGACATTAATAAAAGAGAATATTTCTTTTGCGGGTAATAATGCCGTATTCAAGGGAGATAATACAATTCCTGAATTACAATGCAAAGGAGTAACAGCTTTATGTAAGATTCTTCAAGGGAGACAGTATGCGTATCTAGCAGATGAAGTTGGTATGGGGAAAACATACCAGGCAATAGGAGTTATTTCTATGCTTTTAGCAGAAAAGAAAAATGCTAAAATACTAGTTATTGCTCCAAATGAAGCAGTACAAAGAAACTGGATTAATGAGTTTAGAAATTTTAGCAGGAATAATTTTGTTGTTGCTAAAGAAATAGAAGCTGAAGCTGTGCATCCTATTGAGCTTATTTCGAATTATGTTAACGAGAAGAAAGTGACTTCGGTATCTGTGGTAAGACTAACTTCTTTTTCAACTATAGTGGAGAGAGTTGGAAAACAGGGAAATCCTGGATATAAATATAGTAATGATTTTATATCTGCAGAGGATTTATTTGCAGGGTTAGAAGCAATCACGAAACAGAAAATTAAGAAGGTTGGTCGCGGATATAATTCTCATGATGCAGGAAAAATAAGTGGTGCAATACTAAAAAATGTTACTCCAAAATTTGATTTAGTTATTGTCGATGAGGCACAAAATATTCGAAACGAGAATAATGCGACAGCATTTTTCAATTATTGGTTGGGGTTGCAAAGATTTAAACACAATACTAATACTGATATAGGTAGAAACATTGATGAAGTTCTAAGGAATGGTAGAAATTATAGAGAGAGAAGATATTTATTGCTAAGTGCTACGCCAGCTCATAGAGGTGTGGAATCACTACGTCGTCAATTACTATATTTTGAAAAAGAAAAGAATATTCCAGAAATTGACCATGATTATCTTGAGCAGTTTATGATTCGGAGATTACGTACTTATAGTGGAGATAGTAAATATGCTGTTAGAAATATTACTGCTGATGATGTGGCAAAAGATTTAAAGATGGATCAGAGAATGTTTCTTGCTTTGATTCAGAGTAAATTGGCACAGATTCAAGTGTCAAATAACTCAACTTTTAAGATTGGTTTCCTGGAAACTTTTGAAAGTTATGATATGACAACTGAAACTGAAGTAAGAGATGAAGAAACCGGTGAAAAGGGAAAAGAATTTGAGAATGGCGGGTCAGCAGATAAGGAAGAAAAGGGTACAGCTCTTGACAAAAAGATGTTACAAGGTATCGCCAAGTCATATGGAAAAACTCTTAATGGTCAGAAATATCCACCTCATCCTAAGTTGAATTTTATGGAGGACGAGGCTGAAAAAATCATATCTGTAAACGTATGTCCAGGTGACATTGATGTGCTAGATAAGGCTATTGTATTTGTTCGTAGACTTGCTTCCGTCGATGAATTGGTAAATCGTAGACTTATTAGATTGTATGAAAATAAGATTATTTCATATTGGGCAGAAAGACTAGCCATAGAAAAGAAAAAACCGCGCTTAATGGACATACAAAACGCTTTCAGAAATCTTTACAAAAAAACAGAAGAAAGTGCTAGAGAAGAGTTCGAAGAATCTGAAGATGAAGTTGATTCTGGAATAGATAACGAGGATACGAAGAGCCTTTTGCTTCGCTGGATGGCGGTGAAAAAAACAGACAAAGGCAATCAGTATGGCGCTGTATCTCTTTTTAAAAAGTCAATGATGAGAAATAAGACCAATAGTTATTTCTTTGATGAAAATTATTATAGAACTGTTCACTCAGAATTATCGGAAGAACAATATAAGTTATTAGTAGAAAATCTTGTAGACGAAGAGTATATTGGAGAAGTATCAGCTTATATTGCAGCTAACTATGCACATTATATTCAGGGTAGAGATAACAAACTTAAGTTGAATTATAGTTATCTGATGGCACTTGTAAGTTACTTGGCACTAAAAAGAGAGGACCATCCGTTAGCTCCTTTATTGAGGGACTTCTTTGAAATCAAGGACAAGGTAATTGCATCAGAAAGTATAAAAAGAGATCAAATAGTCGATATTATGCTTCGTACTTCACTATGGAATTGTGTTGAATCGCAATCAATAAAGACAATGCTAAATGGTGAGAAAACTTATATCGTAGAGAATTTCACCAAACGTGAGGCATTAAAGAGTTGGACCGAAAAATATCTGAAGTCTAGTGAAGCGATACTAGAGTTTCTGTATTTATATTGTTCAAACGAAAACAGAAGCCTCGAAGCAAGAGCAAAACTTTGTGAGTTAGCCTGGGAAGCGTTGTATTCAGACAAATGCTCTCATGGAAAGCGCATTGATAAATTGTTTGAAAATGTTGATTTAGTAATAAATCAGCTGCTAGGTAATGAGAAGATTACATATAAATATGATCCGGCTTTTTTGAATATGCAACAATGGGTTATGCCCGCGGTAGGTGGTAACAAGGGTAATGAGGCATTGATTAAACGTTTTAATACTCCGTTTTATCCAGATATTATTGTATGTACGGATGTGCTTAAAGAGGGCATCAATCTACATTTGTTCTGTAATAGAGTATATCACTATGGTTTAGCTTGGACGCCAGGTGATTTGGAGCAACGGATAGGAAGAGTTGATAGATTCTTTAGTAAAACACATCGTGAACGAATGGCGGGTAAAGATACTCATGTTGAGGTTGATTATCCTTATATGGGGAAATCTGTCGATGAACATCAGCTTAGAAAGGTTTTACAGTTTAAACTGTCAGCAGATCCCTTACTTGATTCAGCAGGGATAAATCGTAAGGATATCAACATAGATATTGATGATACCTGCACTATTGATGAATTGATTAAATATGTACCAAAAAGCGAAGAACAAACTAATTTTCCATATTCTGGAGAGTTGTTTTGGAAGTCGTAAATAAGGCTTCCAAAACATTTGTTTTTTGATTAAAAGGTAAGGTTGACACGATAATAAATTATGATTACAATGCAGATATAGATAGGAGGGAGTTGCAAGTATGAGTTCAGACGAGATAAAACAGAAGAATAAAGCCTGAAAAAATGTTATAGATAGTAGCCAAGAATGAGTTGTGCAAAAAACTGCGCAGCTCATTTTTTCTGCCCAAAATGAATTGAAATAATTTCATTCGATGATATACTAGTCAATAGGAAGCAAGATGCTTCCTTTAGAAAGGAGCGGCGTATGAGACACAAATCATTTGATTTGATGAACTCCATTCAGCAATATGTGGAGAAATACTATATAACAAATCGCCACTCGCCGTCCACTACGGAAATAGCAAGTGAGGTAGGAATTGCACGTGGTACAGCGTATAAGTATCTGGTGGCTATGAAAGAAAATGGCATGATCCAGTATGATGGCGAACACATTGTTACGGACAAGACCGAGAAAACTAATGTAGAACTTACAAGTGTAGCAATCCTTGGTTCAGTATCCTGCGGAATCCCACAGTTGGAGGAAGAAAGAGCGGAAGGATTTGTATCATTGCCAGTTTCTATGTTTGGAAGAGGAGAATTCTTCTTTCTGAGAGCTAACGGAGAATCCATGATCGATGCCGGTATTGATGATGGAGATTTAGTTTTAATTCGTAAGCAGTCGGAGGCCACGGATGGACAGATTGTGGTGGCTCTAGTTGAAAATGAAAATACCTTGAAGCGTTTCTATATGGACAAAGAGAATCATTGCATTAGGCTTCATCCAGAGAATAAAGAGATGAAGGATATCATCGTAGCATCTTGTGAGATACAGGGTGTAGCAGTGAAAGTAATCAAATCTCTGGAATAGTCCGGTGCCTACAATTTATGTTCTGGTAGTTAGCATGACTTATCCATGCGACGGAGCTTAGCTGCCAGAACCTCATCAACGGTTTTACTTTCCCTAAATCCGAATGAGAGTTACTTTGAGAATATTTTTTTTGTTTGGAGGAATTCATTGGTGAGCGAAGTAAGAAGAGGAGACAAATATTGCGCTTGTTGCTCTGTATGTGGCACATTGTTGCAAAAGAGTGCGATAACAGATACAGAAATCAGATGTGGGAAGTGCAATAATGATCTGGTAGTACTTATAGAAAATGGGGTTGTTACTGTCTTTGAAAGTCACAGAGATAATGCGGTGGCTAGGGAAAAGTTCAAGAAAAGGTCTATAAGCTATGGCAAGAGGATACCGGTTCAGGTTGAGAAAGAAAAAGTAGAAGAAACAATCTAGTAAGACAAGGAATTAGAAAAACTGAATACAATGAGACATCGGATGAATCGTCAGATTGGACGGGCTTTCAAGAAAAGAAAGCTTTGAATCCTCAGAGTCGGCGCCAGTGATCAAAAGTATTGTAACGAGCTGAATTTAACAGAGGCTATACGAAAATGAAATGATATAGCACAGAATTATTAGGAGCCTACAAAACGGAAACAACTTATGCTTTAGCAGAGAAATCTGTTATTGCTGTAATTGTTGGCATACGTTTTGTAGGCTCTAATTTTGTACTTTTTTAGTTGTGTTCCGTTTTGGACTCCGGAAGGAGCGGAATATGACTAAGAATATAGATACTACAACTATGGGTGGAAGAATTAAGGAATGCAGATTAAAAGCAGGAATGACGCAGGAGGCATTAGCAGAGAAGCTATGTACTCAGAAATCACTTATTTCCATGTATGAGAATGATAAGGTGGATATTAAGAGCAGCGTGGTTGTGGAATTAGCTAACGCTTTAAGTACAACAGTAGGATATTTGGTTAATAACGAAGGTGCTGAGGAAGAAATTGATGAGCAGATGCAGGAAATGCTGATGATGTTTACTTGCCTTTCGGATGATAACCTTCGTCATATAGCGATAGAACAACTAAAAGTATTAGCAAACTTAATGACGAATTAATTAAAGTCAAGCTTTATATATCTAATGTGCTGTATTCTATGGTAAAATAAATAAAAAAAGATTGACAGACTAAATATAATTGTGATATTCTACAATATTCCAATTGAGATTGGAACAAGGGCAACATAGTACACCACATATTATCTTAGAGCTTTGCTCGGGAAGGAGGTAGTGCTATGAACTTGAATGTCACAATTGACTGGAAGTTTGTTGTTGCCCTTGGCACAGCAGTTGTTGGCACCATTTTTGCAGTGAAGATGGATGCTGATGCGGCTGAAAGAGTATCAACCCATGCAGTTGATGCTTGCAAGGAGTATGCGATCGCTGGAAACAGCGACCGCTAGCTCCACATATGATGATGTTTGAGGGCACATGGTCTTCGGATTATGTGTCTTTTACTATATAGGAAAGGATGATGGGTGAAATGCCAAATAGAAATCAAGATTATATGCTCAACATGCAAAATGATATAAGGCACGGTCTATGTGTTATTGATGAGAAAGAAAATTGGCTTGATTTATATGAGGAATGGAGAGAAGAAAAAAGAAATTCATTTTCTTCTATACTGATGGTTACAGATTCCTTTGATTTGTCTTGTTCAGGAGATAGTTTTGCTTATGATGGTTCAGATGCTGGTCATATGATTGATTTAGATATCATGTGTATGTCAATTTTCTTAAGTGAACGTTTATTGAAGTTGTCTAAAGATTTTTTTACAAGAGTGAATAAAGAGAGAAATCGTGATAGAAAGCTTTCTTTGATTGAGGATTATTTTGGAATTGTAGATACAATTACGAGCAATCAGGAATTGTCCGGCTGTATTATTACGTTAAATGAAGCAGCAGAAAAGCAGATGGTTCTACAGGGAACACGTTCAGTGGATCTATACTTATGTTTTTACTCATTAAGAGAGTTGCTACGAAAGGAAACTACAGAGTCTCTTTACTTATTATTCACATATTGGAGATTAACTCATTCCAGAAAAAATTTGAAGATTTTGGTGATGGCAATTGTTGATTACATTCAAGTGTATTTTTCTGACTACGATAATGATCCCCAGATGCATCTTTTTTATCCAATGGATGGTCTGATGACTGTAAAGAAACTTGCGGTTATTTCTCATTGGCTTGAAATTATCGCTTTTCATACCGATGGAATATTTGAAAAGTATACAGACTTAAAATGGTTATGTCCTGTTGACACAATGGCCGATGATATCGTGGGTACTGCTCAGATTTCAAAATTTGAGATGCTTCAATATAGGCGGGTTTTTTTGGAGGATGATGAAGAAACAGTAAAAAATAAGGCTATAGGTAATCATGGATATGCAATTTGGATTAAAACAGTTGATGTAATGCATATCTTTTGTGATATATGCCAAGTTCTTTATTTTTTACCAGAAGATGAACTAAAGAAAATGAACACAACAAAAACAGCTATGCTTGAGTTGTATGATAACATGACAAAGATAAGAAATTACTATACTGGAAAGGTCTTTTTCCATCAGGTATATTTTGAATTAGAACGCAAGTATTTTGATTCGAGGGTTATGGAAGCACTTGAGGACGATGCAGAACTGTTTGCAGAGTCTGTTGATGATGTTCTTGGGTTTGTTGCAGCAATTGCTTCTGATGATATTGAGAATCTGATGCAGGCTAAAGTAAGATATATCAAACGACTAAAGAACTTCACAACAGAAGATCAGGAGGAAAAGCTTGATGAACTTACCGGTCGTATTGCTGAGAAAATCAAGGATATTTTAAGTAAAAAGGATCTATATAGCGAACTATATGCAGCAGTATCGACGGAATTTGAACAATATCTTTCAACGTTAGCAAAGTTTCCTAATATATTTAGTTCTCTTGTTTCAGCAGAGTATTTATATAAGCAGTACGTTGAAAATAAGGGACCGAAAGAACACTTTGATTATAGTTGCATTTCAATCATGTATTATATGTCTCTTGAGGATTTTTTGAATAAATTAGTGTATATTCCTTATGCTAAGGAGGTTTTATCTAAATTACCTAAGAATAAACAAGACTTTGACTGGAGAAAGTATGTGTCTGATTACAATAAATTCTGGTCAAAGGGAAACCCTAAGGATTCTTGTGAAATTGGTGTATTGGGTTTTTTGTTTGAGAACATTGCTAAGGAGGAGTACTTTCAGAAGTTTTTCGCAGATAAATATCAAATGAAAGATATTGAACAGATTAAAGTATTTGGAGAAAAATTAAAGAAAAATGCTCACCGAAGAAACGATGCGGCACATGGAGGTAATTATCTTGAATACAAAGACGTTTGTGAAGATAAAAGAAATGTATATGATGCCGTAAAGGAATATCGAGGAATGATACTGGAGCTGCTGGAAATACTATTTCCTCGAAAAATTATGAATCTATATGATGTATCTATTATAGAAAAAGAGTGGTAAAGGCAAATATTGAAGAGATCATTACATGAAAATGTAGTGGTCTTTTTTTGATGTCAAAAGACCGTGTTTCTTCTATAAAAGATAAGAATTCTTCTAAAAGTTCAATCTCCTTTAACTTTTACCCATAGAAGTTCAATATCTGGGTAACGTAATCATCCATTGAAAGCCGTAGAATAACACTTGTAAGAAACAAGCAAACCGGTTGCGAAAGCTTACATCACATTCAAGTTAGGAGGAATACGATGGCAGCTAATACAAATATCATAAAGGTTTATGCAAGTGCAGATGCACCAGCGAAGGTCGAAATCCTTTTTAAGAATTACTCCAATTTCTTAGGAATTGTGGATAGCAGAACGGAAGGACTGCTCTACCTCATCGAGAATGAGAAAAGCTTTAATCATAAAGCCTCTCATGGAGATATAGGAGTTCGGGTTCAGTCAACAGGTCATTACAGTGATCCAACAGGCAATGCAGCTACTGATAATGTGATTACCAGGGAAGCAATTATCCAATGCGATTTTTCAAATGGAGTTTTAGATGGAGTGGACCGAGAGCAGGAATTTATCAGAGAAGCTTCTATATTAAGGGATATGAGAAGAGATTACCAGCTGTTGAATAAGCAGTTTCAGATTTTGCCGGAAGAGGACCGCAGATTCTTATGTGCATATCTTCGAGGCGAATACGAAGTATCAGATATTGCAGATGAGCTGGGTGTTAATTGCTCAGCAATCCACAAAAAGGTTAGCAGATTAAAAATCAAAGTGAAGGAAACAGTGTTACAAATATTAGATGGGAAGCTATAGGAGGAAAAAATTATGCCAAGATCAAGAGTTGTTGTACCAGAATTAGAAGAGAAGGTAGTTACAGGAAAGAAGAAGTTTGTCAGATACGCTGAGGGTGCAGCTTTATATTCCTTAGGGCTTCATACCTTTCAGGAGGTAGCCAAGGATGCAAATGCAGTGTACAAGGTTAAGCGTTGCGTGCTGGTAAATACAGAAAAAGTGGATGAGTATCTAGAAAATTTCTGTGAAAGTGGATTTTAAGAAATCCTTTTTCGTCCATAGGAATCCAGCATGGGAATGACGAAGAAATAAGGATTGCAAGTGCGGAATGGCCGGTATTATAATACACGTGAGAGTGGAAATATCCATTCAGATACAGTGTTGAACCGGCTGTTCCTCTTATTTTAGGAGGAAAGCAAAATGAGCGTTAGTTCAAGAAAAGACAGTAAAGGATATGCGTTAAGAGTTGGTGAATGCCAGAGAAATGATGGAAGATATTCTTATTCTTATACAGACAGAATGGGAGTGAGACATTCCATTTATTCAAAGTCACTGGTCACCCTAAGAGAACGAGAGAAAAAACTGCAGAGAGAATATGAGGATGGACTAGATCCTCACAAAGCAGCAAGGCTTACCCTGAATAATCTGTATGACAGGTACATTAGCCAGAAGTACAATTTAAAACCAACCACCAAGGGCAACTACATCTACATGTACAACCATTTCGTAAGAGATACCCTTGGAAAGAGAAAGCTGGTAGAGATTCGGCATTCAGATATCAAAGAATTCTACTATGCGATTCTGGAAAAGCAGCAGATGAAAGCCAATACCCTGGATAATGTTCATACCCAGCTACATCCCGCCTTTGATATGGCGGTACGTGATGGACTCATTCGAATGAATCCAACCGATGGCGTTATGACAGAGATTAAGAAAAGCAAGCTGTGGGATGCTCCAAAGAGACATGCACTTTCCATCCCGGAGCAGAAGGCTTTTATGAACTTCATTGATGGAGATCGGGAATACGAGGGCTGGCTTCCAGTACTTACGGTTTTACTTGGAACTGGAATGAGAATTGGAGAGTGCCTCGGTCTTCGTTGGGAGGATTTGGATTTTGAGGAGCGTTCTATTAGCGTGAATCATAATCTCACAGATAGACCAGATGATCAGGGAAAATGTGGGAAGCATATTCAGACACCGAAGACAGAAGCAGGTACCAGACATATTCCTATGTTAGATGAGGTGTATGAAGCCTTTCTTGCAGAGTATGAGATTCAGAGATGTACAGGTTTTTGCGAAGAAGAGATTGATGGATATTCCGGTTTTGTATTCTCTACCTCTACCCAGACAGTTTATAGTGCAAGTGCGGTAAATAATGCCATTCGTAGAATCATCCTTGCCTATAACAAAAAGGAAGAAGCAGCTGCAAAAGCAGAGAAGAGAGATACCTTACTTCTGCCTAAGTTCTCAGCCCACAATCTTAGACATACCTTCTGTACCCGCCTTTGTGAAAACGAATCAAACCTGAAAGTCATCCAGGATATTATGGGGCATAAGGACATTAGCACCACCATGGATATCTATGCAGAATGCACTACTGAAAAGAAGAAGGAAGTAGCTGCAAAGCTGGAAGGAAAGATTGTAATTCGCTAGTATAAAATAGGCGTATTTTTTGAGGCTCCTGTGCATGTATTTTTTCGTCAGACGATGAATGCACTTATGGATTTTCATGGAAACTTTTTTTAGAAAGTTCGTGACATCGCAGAAGATGGCAGTTATAATGAAATAGTAGTATTCGATAAATTAAGCGATGTATTTCAAATAAACAGAGTGTCTTTTGGACTGATTGGATTTATTTGGATACATGTAAGCAAGCTTGTAACCATATCACTGAAAGCCCAGTAAATAGGGCATTGGACACACCGGAGACGACGGATTTGTCGCTTTCAATACAGTTCGGTGGACAGATGGTGGAACGAAAAACGGTTATCTACAAGGTTCGGTGGACTTCAAAAGAGTTCAAGAAAGCATATCGAACATACGTTCCCGACGATGAAGAGTTTGGATAAATAAATCCAGTGTTTATAAGACTTGCGAGAGATTCCGATGTCCAAAGGACATCAAAAGGACATCAAATCGTTGGTCGAGTCCGAATGAGTTCGAATGAGCTGAAATTTTGGTAAACGAAGTTGAATTTAATAATAAGCACTATTTTAGGGCACTATTCTAGAGAAATTTAGAAAGGTGTCCTTTTTTGCGTTATGGAGAAAATGATGTCCTTTTCAGGAAAGAGGTGAAAAGCATGATGAAAGATATGGGATTTAATTATAGAGAGGCAGAGGAAAGCAGAAAAAAGTTTGTGAGGTATAAAGATGGCTGCAAAGTCTACGGATTAAGAGTAAAAGTTCGGGGTATTCGCCTGGAGGGTTCAAGACCACTGTTATCAAATTAGTAGTTCGATGGATTGAGAAAAGCTTATTGGAATGAGTTTTTGAGTATGACGTGAGAACGGTTTTAGTTACGCCACTATGAGTTCATTTCATTAACGGATATTAGAAGCTATCGCGGTAAAGGCGTTGCCGAAGTTAGGACAAAAGAAAGATGAATAACAAAGCGTCTGACACCAGATTTGACACCAATTTTTGCACCCAAAAGGACATCTTTCTAAAAGAAATCTCAGAAAGATGTCCTTTTTGTTATGGTCAAACAATATTAGTATGGAGGAGCAGATGGACGAGTACTTCTTTTTCCGCAGGCAGTAAAGGTATTGAAAATTTGCTCTGTTGTATATAAAATGATTTTATACGTTTGGCCGGCTTTTAGTTAGAGCCGTTTCGAATTTATATTTCTTGCGTTTGCCAAAAAAGGCAGACACGGTCAAGCATTTGTTCTTGTCTGTGGTATACTGCTTTTGTAGAGAGGAAAATTACATGCATGCATGGGAAGCCATACAGAAAACGCTGAATTACATCGAGAAGCATATCGGCGAGGAAATGCAAATCGAAGAATTGGCAGAAATCGCCTCACTTTCACTGTTTTATTATCAGCGATTATTCACACGATTGGTAAAAACATCGGTCCGGGATTATATTAAATTGCGTCGATTGGCAAGAGCTGTCGCCCCGCTGCGCGATAAGAAAAGAAATATTATCGATATTGCAATGGAATACGGTTTTGGCAGTCACGAAACGTTTACGCGAGCCTTTAAGGAAACCTACGGTATTACCCCTTCGCAGTACCGGGATAAACCTGTTAGCTTACAGAATTTTGACAAACCCGATTTACTGCTTGGCTACATCGTAGTAGATGAAGGCGTGCCGCTGATTAGCGACGGATTGGTTCTGGAAATGAACCGCAAATTTCTTGAAGAGCCGATTACTTTTCTTGGCGTGACAGGATATTATCCATTCAAATATGGTAAGATGCTCGGCGAAAGAACTGGTGTCGATACGGGCGGTGAGATTTGGGACAGATTTTTCAGGGAACTTCCGGATATTCCGCGTATTTCCAAAGGACGTTTGATTGGTGTTTCTTATCACGGCGATGCCCCCGACGGTTATTCGAGTTATTTTATTGGTGCAGAAGTCGAGAAAGATAAGGAAAGCCATAACTTTGCCAATTGGGAACTGCCGGCACGAGAATATGTAGTCTGTGGCTTTGAGGCAGAGAATCACGGACAGATGAAGATTTGTATGGGCAAAGCGATGAAGTACACTCGATTTTGGCTGAAAAAGCACGATTTGATTGCCGATGGATTTTTCCCCGAGATGTATTACCAAAGTACGTCCGACATCGCTTATGTAGAGCTGTGGATTCCTTTTAAGAAACGGGAAAAAGGATAAAATTAATAAATTAATAAAATTAATAAATTAATTAGGAGGAAAAATAAATGAGTATGTATGAAGAAGGATTAAAATTAATGGAGGAGAAATTCGGCAACGGCAAGGATAACACTATCTCGCTTGCGACAATTGCGCTTGAGCCGAGTGCCGACGGAAAACCCTGCCCCAGTGTCCGTGTTGTGGATGCTTATTATGAAGATGGTACATTTTATGCTGTCACATATGGAAAATCAAATAAAATGCTGCAAATCGCACAAAACCCGGAAGTTTCGATTGCGGCTTGTCCTGAGATGTTTACTGCTTGTGGAGTAGGTGAAAATCTTGGTTGGGTGCTTGAACCCCGGAATACCGAAATAAGAGACAAGCTTCGCAAAGCTTTTTCCGAGTGGTATGACATGGCAAATAATGAAAAGGATGAAAATTGCGTTTTTTTAGCAATTCACCTCACAAAGGGAATTTTAAATATAAACCATTGGGAAAAACTATATCACATGGATTTTATCAATAAGTCTTGCGATTAAGACAGAATTTGAGCATTGATCACTCAGCGTTATAAGCATTAAATTCTACAATCCTAGTACTAATGTCAATCAGCAATAACGAAGATTATCAACCAAAACTAAATAAGCATACATAATTCCCCTAAACGGCAGCCATCCCGTTTAGGGATTTTTATATACAATCAAATTTTCAAGGAGTGTTCCAACTGCAAGAAATCAAATTATTGTCTGTCATAGACGGTAAAAATCTGTTAGATTTCTATGTTGAGCCGCCAAAGTTTATCATAGCAAGGTTTCCTCCAATCGGTCTGCATATACTTTCGAGAAGTGCTAAAATCGGCAAAGGCATTGCCAAATCTACAAATATAGGAGAATATGGATTGGATATTGCTTCGTTGATCGCGGGTCTTATCAGCGCAATATGCTGGCTGATTGGAGATATCTTTTCAGTGGCGCATGTCGCTTTTTTATTACGTGGGAACATTATGTAAGGGTTTTTATGAGGATTACCGGGAAGGGAGGCCTATGAGCAAATCCTGTGAGAAATTGGTCAGCGAATATGTACGTTTTATGGATATTACATGGTGGGCGGCCATTGGCATCACGGCTTTGCGCTGGATTCTGTATACTCCTTCCTCATCTGGTATGTGTAATATTTTCCTGCTGCCGAAGGAGATAAGGGATTAGCCAGACTCCTAATACAATAGAAAAATACCCTTGACAATATATAGAAAAAGATATACAGTATGACTGTATAGTTGAGATGTATATTAAAACTGTATATGATTGGAGCGATTATATGATAATAAAACGAAATAAACTTCTCCCTTTGACAGAGACTACCTTTTATATACTGTTAGCCCTGCGAACGCCGGGGCATGGATATCAAATCATGCAGACGGTGGAAGACTTGAGTGGCGGCGAGGTGCGCATTGCAGCGGGAACAATGTATGGTGCATTGGAAAACCTATCGAAGCAAAAACTTATTACAGCTATGCCAAGTGATGATCCACGGAGAAAAATATATCAGATTACCGACTATGGCAAAGAGATATTAGCACTTGATATCCGGCGCTTGAACCAGATGATTTGCGCCGCGGAAAGTGAGGGGATAAAAGTATGAAAAAATATCGCATGTTCTTTCGATTTGAAAAGGAGGAGGCCTGGCTGAATGAACTGGCGGCCAAAGGCTGGTGTTTTATGGGACGCACCTTTTGGGGAAACTATATTTTTGAAAAAGACGAGCCGAATCCCTCGGCCAATATCCGTATTGACTTTCGACAGTTTAATAAAACGGATGATTTTAGGGAATATATCCAGCTTTTTAGCGATAACGGCTGGAGTCATATCTATGGAACGAAATACTCAGGATGGCAATACTTTGCACCCATAAAGGCAGATGCTCCCGAAGATATTTTCTCAGATAATGCAAGCAAAGCTGGACGATATCATCGCTTGTGTGCATTTTGGCTCTCTTTATTTGTGGTATATACTTCCTTGTTTGTGGTCAATATTATAAACAATGCCGATGATCCTACCGCAATTTTTCGGCCGAAGGAACTCTATTACACCCCCGGCCTTTGGGATTTGACTGGTTCGAGTTTTTGGAGAGCGTTCCTCTTTGAAACACCTTTTGCACTTGGGAGAGGTTTCGGGGGACTGTTTGAAATCGTAGTGCTCGGTCTTTGTTTGTACTTCGTTGTACGCTCTTACATCGAGGGTAAAAAAACGAAATTGGAAAGAGGATGAGAACATGAAAATTATAGAACGACTTGTTACTGCGCTATTGTCTATTCTTCTTGTTGGTACATTTGCCGGATGCAGCAAAGAAAGCAACACCCCTGATTATACATTGTTGCAACCTTATATCATCGATGTGGAGGAGGCAAAACTACCTAATAGCGGTATTATTGCCCTGGGAGAAGCAACTCACGGTAACAAGGATTTTACGGTGCTGAAACTTGAGGTGTTTCGCCAAATTGTGGAGCAAAGCGATATACGGGCTTTTGCCTTAGAAGGTGATTTCGGCGGCTGTCAAAAAGTAAATCAGTATATCCAAACCGGCGATGGCAGTGCAGCCGAAGCTGCAGCTGAAATTGGTTTTGCAATTTACAGAACAGAAGAAATGGCAGCATTGCTTGATTGGATGCGGGAATATAATACGGGGAAGCAAGAGAAAGATCAAATTCGGTTTTATGGATATGATATGCAGCGATACGATAATAACAAGGAAGAATTGATCGTTCTTTTGGAGCAAGTGCTTCCAAAACTCGCCGCAGAGTATGAAGATGTCCTTTCTGGTATTTCGGATGATACCATGTTTGATCTTGACAAATCTATCGTAGAAAAAGCAATTCCACAATTGGAAGTGCTTGATGGTAAATTGGAATCGCAAAAGGACACTGTAGTTGCGGCGATCGGCGAACAAGAATATGACATGTGCCGGGCCCTTTCTGCCTGTTTGCTGCAAAATACCCGCTTGCGCACAGCTAACAATTATGGAACACTCAGAGATGGTTATATGGCAGAACACGTAGCGTGGATTTATGAATATGAGATGAAATATTTTGGTGCTGAAGGAATTTTCATTGCCGGGCATAACGGACACATCGGAAAAAGCACGGCTACTGTTGGAACGAAAAAATCAATGGGACAGATTTTGAATGAACGGTTTGGAGAAACCTATTATGCGGTAGGTACGGAGTTTGGTTCCAGTCGTTTTCTTGCACCTGACAGCAGTGGCGAACGACAAGAGTTTAGCATAGAAAATAAAGGCGATGGCCGCCTGGCTGTTTTGCTGGCACAATCGGAGAAGGATTCCCTATTTCTCGATTTAGATGCCGCTGCGCAGGATAATGCTCTTTTCGCTTATTTGCAAAGGCCGCAGTCAATGAGTTCCATAGGGGAGTATTTTTCTGACATACATTCATTGTTTGAGAAAGGTTATACACAGCGCCTATCCCCGCTGAAAAGCTATAACGCATTGATTTATGTGCGGGCAGCGTCACCATCCATAATGCTGGAATGAAAATACAAAGGTGACTTTTGCATTTGGGTTCCTCTGGGCAAGCTTTTTTGGACTATATCTTCAATTTTATTTCTTTCTTTGTAACCACTCTATTTCAACTTCAATAAATGCCTCCTTCAGAAGAACAAAGACTTCTTAATGGAAAACAGTATCAATAAAATAGTAATGAAAAAATCTCCTGTATAATGCAAGAAGGATAATGGATTACTATCGTTAATGAGCGAAATAACAATAGAAGTAATTCAAATAATCCTTTATTTGAATTAAAAAATGTCTATTATTGTAGATTTTTAGAATAATAGACTGTATAATAATACAAAAAGGGGAAAAGAAATGTATTGTGAAAAATGTGGAACTAATATAGAGTCAAATAATCAACCGTGTCCAAGTTGTGGTTATTTCGAACAGCCGATAGAGGCTGCTTCTTATACATATCAAGCATCGTCTGACAATTCACCGGTAAATATTCAAAAGCCTTATCAGAAAAAATGGAATCCTTTAGTAAATATAATAACAGGAATTTTGATAGCAGTGTTTTTATTAGCGACAGTAGGGATTATTTTGCTTACAAAAGTAAAATTTACTGCGTATGAACAAAGTTCCGGTACCGTAAATAAGGCGGAAACAACTATGGGAAATGAAGTAATAGCAGATTTTGTGAAAGAGGTAAATGTTGTATTAGGCGTAAACACCAATTCAGGCACAGAACAAATGGAAAATGAAATCAGTGAAGAGGCAGATACAGAATTCATTTTTGAGGATAGCGATTCACGTTTTTTAGAGGAAGACGAGATTCGCGCGTTGACTAAAGAGAGTATTAGATATGCTAGAAATGAAATTTATGCCCGCCTTGGAAGAGAATTTTCAGATGAGCAGTTACAGGAGTATTTCAACGAGAAATCATGGTATGCTCCAAAGTACTCAACAAAAGAATTTGACAGCCTGGGAGATAGTGTATTCAACGAGTATGAATTATACAATAAAAATTTAATTTCAAAGATAGAAAAAGAGATGGGGTATTAGGGGGATAAGTATGTTTTGTGAAAAGTGTGGAACAAAAATTGACGATAACTCTCTGTATTGTGAGAACTGTGGAGCAAAGATAGAGCATGACGGAATAGAAAAAAATGAAGTAAAAATAGACGCAACTATTGAATCAGAGGTTCATCCGGACATAGGGAATAATGCAGAATCAGAAGCGGCATATAATCCGGTGACTCAAATCAATATGGAACAACCTAATATTGCGCAGCCATATGTAACGCGGGCGCCAGTTTATAAAGCACCGATGGAAAAGGGAAAGAAAATATTTATTGCGGAGATTATCTTGCTTGTAATATTAGCAGTGGTATTTTACAAAGTAGGTGAGAAACAATATAGTCCGGAAACTGCGGCGGATAATTACTTTAAAGCAGAGGCGGCAGGAGATTGGGAACAGCTTTATGAAATGATGGATTTACCGGATTCTCCATTAATGACAGCAGAATTATTTGCAAATACAATGCAAAGTACTAAAGTAAGAGATATTACAAATTATACTGTTGAAGCAAGGAGTGATTTGTTCGGTGGAGATAAAGATATCGTAAAAGATTTTACTTGTGAATTCGTAGTCAAGGGGAAAAGCGGAACGAGTACAGAAAATATAAGTGTAGTGAAACAGCAGGAAAAGAAATGGCTGATTTTTGATGAATGGAAAGTTTCACCCAGTGATAATGTAGTAGATAATTTTGCGGTTTATATTCCTTTTGACGCAAATGCTGCTATTGCAGGTATAGATTTGAATGAACTTGATTCCAATCCGCAGAAAGAGGGAAGCAGATTAAAATACATACTTCCTCAAATGTTTGAAGGAAAATACGAAATCAGGGTTAGTGCTCCATATAGAGCAGAATATGCAGATAATGTAGATGTGACCCCTTATAACAATACATACTATGTGGATAATATGCTGTTAGAGAGTAACATATTAGAAACGGTGGAACCGATATGCACAGAATTCTTGGAAAAATACTATGAAAATTCTTTGATAGAGGGAAATAGTTATGATCAATTTGTTGAATCGGTAAAACACATTATCTCAGAAAATTATGATGGAAGTTATAATTATGAAAACGCAGCAAATTTACTGAACTATAATGAAAAAGTGACGAAGATGAATATTAAGTCTATTACATATAGCTACAATTACAAGGGGGAGACTGATGCTGGTAATTTGACGATTAATGTGGATGCTAATGCAAGTTATAGTATGGATGGTTATAGAATTAATAAAGACTGGTGGACAGAAAAGGAAACGAAGGAACCTTTCTCAGACAGATCAGACGAAGCATATGGAAGTTTTGTACTTGAATTAGTAGATGGCCAGTGGAAAATACTAAAATAAATATGATGGAGGGAAAAGAAAATGGCATTTTGTAAGTACTGCGGAAAACAACTTAATGAAGGAGTAGCTTGTAATTGCAGGGAGATATCACAGGATAATGTGGTAAATCAACAACAGGAACCTGCTAATGAACAACAACAGGGAGGATATCAGGGACAACCCCAGATGGATTCTCAGAAACCTAATCCTCAGGTGGAAATGGCAAAAGCTCATGCCAATGAGGCGAAGAATGTATTTATCAATGCGATTAAAAATCCTTATACAGCGATGGAAGATATTTTGGCACAGAATAAATACATACCTGGGATTATCATTGGAGTAGTACATTTATTACTTTTGTTTTTAGGCACAACGATAAATATTCCATTACTCGGCGATTTCCTTGAATCTGGAGATCGTGTAAAAATTGCTTTTTACTTTGTGATAGCCGTAGCAGTGCCTTTGATAATATTTGCACTTGTGGGTAGTTTACTTGGAAAGAAAAGTGATAGTAATACATCTTTCTTAAAGTCGTTAGGCGTATTTGGAACGGCTACAGTCCCTGGAAGTATTATATTTGCAGCATGTTTTATCATGGGACTGATTTCACCTACAGTAGCAGCTCTTTTGCTCTTGGGTGTGTATTTGGCATGGATACTTACAAGTATCGAGGCAATGAATGTAGTAGCTAAGGGAAATAAGAATATTAATCTTTGGATTGTAATAGGAGTACACCTTGTTTGTATCACTTTATTAGTACTGGTAGGAAAGAGTATCGTTCAGAAACTGTTGGACGACGCAATGTCTTCATTGGGTGTCTGGGGCAGCCTTTTGGGACTGTAATTTACAGTAAGGATTAGGTAGATGAAAAATATTATATTTATAGTGGCAATCAGCCTATGTGCTGTTTTGTGCTCAGGCTGTACGGCCGATAAAAATGTTGATGTTGGTAGTGAGATGGAAGTATCGGAAGAAGCAGACCAAACGGATCAAAGTATGAAAAAAACAATACCATCCGAAGAAACAATGCAATCGGAAGAAACAATACCATCGAAAGAGATAATCCAGTCCGAAGAAAATACTTCGGAAGAAACAGCAAGAGATTCTAATTTAACGGAAGAGACGACAGAAGTTGAGGTAATACAGGTATACACAACGGATAGTATTAACATAAGAACAAGTCCGTCAATAGGAGAGAATATTTATAAAACAGTACCCCGCGGCACTGCATTAGGAAAGATTGAAGATATAGAAGATGGTTGGAGCCGGGTATCGCTGGATGGAAATGAATATTATGCCAAAGCTGAGTATTTGCATGAAAAGACGGTACCTTCCATTACGGGAGGACACTTAATTGCCATAGATGCAGGTCATCAGAGCAAAGGGAATAGTGAAAAAGAACCTATCGGACCGGGCTCTAGTGAGATGAAAGCAAAAGTATCCGGCGGTACTAGCGGAGTATCTACTGGACTGGCAGAATATGAGCTGAATTTAGAAGTAGCGCTTAAGCTAAAAGAAGAACTGATAAATAAAGGTTATGACGTATATATGATACGGGAAACGAATGACGTAAATATCAGTAATTCAGAAAGAGCGCAAATGGCATATGACGCTGGTGCTGAGATATTAATTCGAATTCATGCGAATGGATCTGAGAATTCAAACGTAAATGGGGCAATGACGATTTGCCAAACAGCTAATAGCCCTTATGTATCACTTTACGATCAAAGCAAAAAACTTTCTACATGCATACTTGATGCAATGGTAAATAGTACAGGGTGTAAAAAAGAATCTGTATGGGAAACGGATACAATGAGTGGGATTAATTGGAGCTTGGTGCCAGTTACTATTGTAGAAATGGGCTATATGACTAATCCGGATGAAGACCAGAAAATGGCAACGGATGAGTACCAGCATTTGATTGCAGAAGGTATTGCAAACGGGGTTGATGAATATTTTCAATAAATTATTTTGGAATAGGAAAATCTGATATGATTAAAAAATAAAGCTGCCAGGAGGCAAAACTTCCCGGCTGCTTTATTAAAATTGAAATTGTCCTTTTGGAGTTTAAATAAAAGGGAAAAGCTGATAAAGGAAATTAGAATCAAATAAAAAGTCAAAATCAAATAAAAGAGTTAAAATGAGATAAAAAAGTTAAAATCAAATATATGTTTATAACTAAAAACCATTTAGACGATTACGTTCCTGAACTAAAAAAAGTATATGGATAGAGGTATGCGTTTACCATATATACGAAGTATATAGAGAAGTAAAACAGAAATATGTTTTTTTTACCATGATTATGTAAAAGCATATGGTTTTTTCCTTGACAAAGCGGGGAGGGAGTGATAGCTTTAAGTTGAACGTTAAACCTAATTAAATATTCTATTCATATAATAATCTATAGAATAATGGGGTTTCTACTGGGATTATTCTGAATGGAAGAGAAAAAAATATAAAATAATAAGTTTAACGTTAAACGTATTGGGATTAAGGGAAGGAGTTTAACAGAGGCATATGAGAAAAGAGAAGGAAAAAAAGGTAAATAGGAGCAAAAAATACGACAAAGTAAATCATGAAAAGAGCTTTCGCAGAGGAATCTTAAGAAATTTGATTGTTGGATTTATTATTCCGGTGGGATTTATCATGCTGCTGGGAACGGTATCGTACAGACTGGCCTTAACAACGATTGTGCATAATTACAAAGACTCTGCTACAGAAACAATGAGTGCAATCGGAAAGTATTTTGACTTGACGATGAGCACATTGTCTGAAAAAGCAAAGGAACTGGGAAACGATTCCCAGATTGTTTCGTATTATACAAAGGGTTCGGTACAAGGTGGGGACAGTAATACCATGTACAGGGAGATTAAATCAGACTTAATGGCCATAAAGACTGCGGTACCATCTATTAGTGCGGTACATATTATTGGAGAAGGAACAGCGGCAAAGACGAAAGAAATTTCCTCAGATGAGAATAGTGGACAGAGTAAGGTTGGTTACAAAACTTTCGCTACCAAGCATTTTTCGACAGACGGAGAACTGCCGGCAGATACCTATCAGACTTTTTCACAAAGTGAAGAGGGACAGATATGGACAGCCGGCAAAAAAGAAGCATGGTATGGAGAACATGTCTATCTTGATGAACTTCTTTCAAAATCATCAGATTTGTACGCGGTCTCCTATGTACGAAAATTGAGCAAAGGAAACGGATATTTTATTATTGATTTGAATATGGATACAGTACGATCTGTTCTGGAAGAAATGGATTTGGGGGAGGGCAGCATTGTCAGCTTTATTACGCCGGATGGAAGAGAGATTACTTGCAATGATACAGATACTCAGGTTGTTTTTAAGGATATGGAGTGTTTCCAAAGGGCTTTGGAGGATCAAACCGACAGTGGCTATCTGGAAACAGAATGGAATGACCAAACGCAGTTGTTTGCTTATTCTAAAATCGGGACAACAGGTGCAATGGTATGCAGTATGATTCCGGAACAAAACATAACAGGCCAGGTACAGCAGATTAAACAGATTACAATTATGATCACGATTGCAACAGCATTATTTTCTCTGATTATTGGATTAACGTTAGCACTGGGGATCGGAAATCGTATCAATACCATGGTAGGAATGTCTGAAAAAGCTTCGGCAGGTAATATGACGGTTATTTTCCAGGATAAGAAAAGGGACGAGCTTGGAAGACTGGCATATGCTCTGACCCATATGGTAGAACAGGTCAGGCAGTTGATCGGGCAGGTTACGGAATTTGGAGACAGAGTACACACGATTGCAATAGAGGTATCTGATCAGGCGGAAGATATTCTGGGAGGATCGAAAGGAATTGCAAGGGCAATTGATGAGATTGGACAAGGGAATCAGTTACAGGCAGGCGATACCCAAAAGTGTGTAACACAAATGGAACTATTGTCTTCCAAGATAGAAGATGTAACAGGATATATCTCCGATACGATGGAAAATACAAGGGAAACCGATAAGACAGTAAATAAGGGAATGGATATTGTAGAAGAACTGCGTACGAAAGGAAAAGAGACAACACAGATTACCAGACAGGTAATGGATGGTATGGAGGAACTTGGCAGACAGTCACGCAGTATTTATGAAGTTGTAGAATTTATTAATGAAATTGCTGACGAGACTAATCTGCTATCACTAAATGCCTCTGTAGAAGCGGCACGCGCCGGGGAAGCGGGCAGGGGCTTTGCTGTCGTAGCCGATGAAATCAGAAAGCTTGCAGATCAGTCGGTAGAGGCTGTGGAACGAATCCGCAGAATTATTGATGGAGTACAAAGACAGACGGAAAGTACGACAGCATCTGCGAATCAGGCACAGAAAATTGTGCTTGCGCAGGAAGGTGCACTGGAAAGTACGATAGTTGTCTTTAGAGAGATACGGGAAAAAGTTAATATTCTGACAAACAATATGAAGGATATTACAGCAGAGACGAAAATAATGGAACAGTCCAAAACAGATACTATGATTGCAGTGGAAAGTATCTCTGCCATTTCCCAGCAGACAGCAGCTACCACACAGGAGGTCAATGCAACGGTAATAATGCAGACAGAAAACATTAATTCGATGGCAAATAAGGCGAAAGAACTGGAAAACGATATTCAGAAATTATCGGAGGCAATTGGATATTTCCAGATTTGATGCAATTGTTAAGTGATTTTAGACAGGACTGTTGTAACAACAGATAAAAGTACTTTATATGTGAAGGGAGCATATAAATAAATTATAACGCAGATAAGTTTAGAAATTGTTCATATCTTCTCCATCTGCTGTTTATATTTCTTTTTTAAGATAAAGAGAAAAAGAAAAGAGGCAGATGGTATGATGGAAGCACTCATTCACTTAGATAGCGGCATCCTATTATTTATACAAGATTTTATAAGAAACGATATTTTAACTCCATTTTTTATCTTTATCACAACTTTGGGAAATAGTGGATTTATATGGATATCAATTTCTATCCTTCTCTTAATTTTCCCTCGAACGAGAAAAATAGGCTGTATGGGAATTTGTGCACTAATTATGTCACTCATTATCAATAATATGATACTGAAAAATTTAGTGGAGAGAAGCAGACCTTACGATGTAATAACCGCATTGGTGCCTCTTATCCGTAAACCGGCAGATTTTTCATTTCCGTCCGGCCATACGGCCAGTGCATTTGCGGCGGGCTACATATTTTATAGAAAACTGCCGAAGAAAATCGGGATACCAATCCTTATACTGGCGTTTTTGATCGCAATATCGCGATTGTATTTGGGGGTTCATTATCCCAGTGATGTGATTGCGGGAATGTTTAGCGGTATAGTCATTAGCTTTATGGCGGAAATGGTAATTAATACATCAACATTAACGCAAAAGAAGATAAAAGAAGGAGTATAGTTTTAACCAAAGGATTTATGGAAGCTATGCGGCAGTATCCGGATAGGGAGGCGGTCGTTGCTGACAGGAAAGATTGTCCTGAGCTATGTGCCGGCGAGCTGGCGGGCATAAAATGCACCGCCTTTTTCTGCCCGGGAGATATCTCGTTGCTATAGCAGGGGAAGAAACCATAACTGCGCAAGCAGAGACGTTACAGTTAGTACTGTCCAGCAGCTTAATCCCAGTACAATTGGCTTCCAGCCATTTTTTACAAGAGATGCAAGGTTTGTATTAAGACCAATTGCTGCCATAGCCATAACGATAACATATTTCCCGACCTTTGCTAAAAAAACTCCTGCTTCTGCAGGCAATGGCAAAAAGGTGCTGATTACGGAAGCTGCTATAAAGCCTAATACAAACCATGGAAAAACAGAGGAAATCCGATACTTTGTACCGCCTGTATGTGAGTCCCGCTTTGCGGTAAGCAGCGCTAATACCAATGTAACGGGAATGATCATCAAGGTTCGGGTCAGCTTGACGATTACAGCGAGGTTTCCCGCCTCATTGCTGAAGGAATAGCCGGCTGCGACCACAGAGGATGTGTCATTGATGGCGGTGCCCGCCCATAATCCAAAATGATAATCGGTCATATGAAGAACATGCCCCAGGAAGGGGAAGAGGAATGCGGCTATAACGTTAAAGAAAAATATTGTCGAGATGGAGCGCGCCACATCCTCCTCCCTGGCACGAATGACCGGTGAAGCAGCCGCAATTGCAGAACCTCCGCAAATTGCAGTGCCTACACCGATTAAAATATTCGTATCCCTATCGACCTTTAACAGTCTGCCGAAGTAAAAAGCAGCCAGAAAGGTTGCAGTCAAAGTAAAGACCATTAAAAAAAGCGTCTGTCTGCCTGTCTGAAAAACCTGAAACAAATTCATGTCAAATCCCAGCAGAATAATAGAATATTGCAGCAGCTTCTTAGAGGTATAGCTCACGCCCTCCTGAAATGCCGCCGGCCTTTTCCAAAAGGTCAGCATCAAACCGAAAAGAATGCCCAGTACAGGGCTTCCGATAATAGGAAAATGATTGCCGATCAGCCAGGCAGGAAGGGCAATGATAGCAGAAAACGCTATTCCGGGTAATTTGTTTTTTATTCTACGCATTTTAATACTTGTATGGTGTATTCGTAATGAAATATATCCATACTCTCCTTTCTCTTCCACTTTGCGATAGTAATAGTAGCGCTGTGGATTTTCTTATCTTAAACAATTGCACCATTTGTTTTATGGATTGCAAGATTTACTATATACCTTGACCAAATATTAGTAAAACAATATAATTTTATTATAATGATAAGTAAATACTAATGATTTGTAGATTAACGATCAGGAGGCAGAATAAATGACATTTCGGCATTTTCAAATTTTTATTGCAGTCTGCGACACAATGAACATGACCGCTGCAGCCGGCAAACTGTATATGTCACAATCCGCAGTCAGTCAGGCCATTGCGGAAATGGAACGGCATTATAATGTGCGTTTGTTTGAACGTTTATCCAAAAAGCTGTATCTTACCCAAGCAGGAGAACAGCTGATAGGCTATGCCCGCCATATTATACGAATGAATTTGGATGCGGAGCAGAACATGCGCAATTTAAGCCAAAACGAAGTTGTGCGCATCGGTGCCAGCGTAACGATCGGGGCATGTGTACTGCCTAAGCTCGCAGCAAAAATCATGCGGACATATCCTCAGCTTACATTGCAGGTTGAAATAGGAAATACGGAGCAGGTGAAGAAATTACTTCTCCAAGATAAGCTGGACATAGGCCTTGTGGAAGGTGATGTGGATTCCGAGGACTTGATAAATTCTCCGTTTATGAGAGACAACCTGGTATTGATCTGTGCAAAAAGCCATCCTTTTGCCGCGCGCAGCAGTATCAATTCATGGGAATTGGAGCAGGAAAACTTTATTTTAAGGGAAGTCGGAAGCGGAACGCGCAAGATTTTTGAAGACAAGATGAAGGAGAAGCAGCTTCGCTGGAATTCCACATGGACATGCAGCAATGCCGACTCGATCAAAGCTGCAGTCGCTGAAGGAATCGGTATTTCTGTCATATCAGAACGCTATATCACAGATGAAGCAGAGGCCGGAACGCTCTGCCTTGTCAATATCGATGATCTTGTATTCGAACGCCATTTTAAAGTGATTTATCATAAAAATAAGTATTTAACCTACTCCATGAATTGTTTTATAAATGCCTGCCATCAAAATACAATTTAGTTGTTATTGCAAGATATGGCGGAAGAAATGTGATGAAATAGTGTATGTCTCCAAGTCTATAAGTCTATCGGCCGGATGGTTTTCATAGACTTTTTCAATTGTTTCATTATAGTAGTTTGCAAACCAAAAGTATTTTTGCGCGATTTTTATAGGGTATCCTGCGTTTAAGTGCGAAACTATGTTCAATTTTAGGCTTTCTAAAAAGTGATTATAGTGAAGGGGGCTGTTGAACTCTTGGTGCTGCGATAAAAAATCGAGGCCCATGCTGAGGGCAAGGGGATCAATGACTATTCTTGGGTAAATGGCGATTTTATTTTCTATTTCGTAGGATCGCACCATTGCGGGACCGAAGCAAACTTTTTTATCGTGATACATTTGCCCGCAGCTGACTCCTCCTCTGACATATATGCCATTTGTTAATAAATCATTGCAAATGTAAACAAAATCCATAAGCACATGAAAAAGCGCGCCGCCGATATCAAGACTGCTGGAATATGAAATTACGATGCTGCCGGAAAAGACAGATACTTCTTTAAAGCACCCATACTCTGCCAATTTCCCATGATAATTATCATTTCTTATCTCTGAGATATAGTTCAATATGTTTCTTATTTTTTCTTGATATTCAATATTATCCGTTGTAAATTGAATCATATTCTTAAAGCCGAGAATATCCAAAAATGCGACAAAGCGTTCATCATAAACCATTATATTCACCTTCTGACTATCAATTTTTTATAGTTGATCGAAAATGTAATTATACTGAAATAATAATATAATTTTATTTTGTTATATTATAGCATTGAAACTTATATTTTTAAAATCTTAAAAAGATTTTTGACTGCTGTCCGCAGAAAGGGGATTTGGGTGGGACATATTTTGATTGACATTGAAAAAATATAATATATACTATAAATAACAAAGTGATTATTTGGTTCATATAAGGGAATGGAATGAAGAAAATCAACTCAAATCGGTATGGGGGAAAGGTAATAGGAACAGGACTGCTGTTATCCTTTGTAATACCAATGCTTTTTAGTCTTGCTCCGAAAAATTGGACAGAATTGCTATGGCTTTCAAAAATATCATTTATTACCGGGATAACAATATTGGTGTTATTTTCTATATGGCTGATGATTGAATTCAAGCAAGACAGGTTCTGGAATCGCCATTATGAAGACAATGTGAATATAAAGCTGTCGCTGCCGGAAGAAATTTATGAATGCCAGTCCTGCGGTAATCGGCAGGTCAAAAAGAATGATAAGAGCTGTAATATATGCGGGATTAAATTCAAAGAAAGTGGTGGATTAAATGCGAAATGAGAAATTAAAAATACCTGAAATTTCAGAGACATTATTTATTCCGTTAGCAGTCCGGGCTCATGAAACATTACGAGTGAACGGTGTGATTCGTGATGATAAGGCGGTGGAATTTTTAAATAGAGCGGATACATCGAATCTCATAGTGGATGGCGGAAGTATATCCACTCTTGGGATTTTGGCACGCACAAAGATTATAGATGAGGAAATTTCTAAAATATTGTCGTCTGTTTCAAAAGCTGTTATTGTCAATTTGGGGGCAGGGCTGGATACAAGATATAATAGAATTTCTCGCGAAGAAATAGAATGGTATGATTTGGATTTGCCGGAGACAATAGAGTTGAGGAAGCAATTTGTAGGGGAATCAGACCTTCATTTTATTGCAGAATCTATTTTGAATGAAAGCTGGACGGATGAGGTTACAACGGAAGAAGGCGATGCGGTAATAATAATAGCAGAAGGATTGTTCATGTATTTGGAGGAAAAAGATGTGCAAAAAGTTTTCCAAAAGATGGCAGAAGCCTTTCCCAAGGCCGATATATTTCTTGATGTAGTCCATCCTTTTTTTATAAATAAGGGAATCAGCAGCAAGTTCCTATGGGGAATAGACAGCGCAAAAGATCTAGAAAAGCTGGACTCACATATCGAATTGGTAAAGTCGTGGAGTATGGGAAGCCTGTTGAAGGAGCGTCAGCCGTGGCTTCTTAGAATATTAAACATTCTGGCCTCTACGAGAAAACGCAGCCAGATTATTCATCTTAAAATAAAAGAAAGAGATTACATAAAGTAAAAAAAAGAGATTCCATAAAGTAAAGCAAAGAAATTCCACAAAATAAAAGAAGGAAATTCCAAATAACAAGGGAGAGGATGAGATATGCCGCGCTTTAGTGAGACGGAAAAAGAGAGGATTAAGCAAAAGCTTTTAATGGAAGGAGAGCGTTTATTTACGGCGCATGGACTAAAGAAAGTAACTATCGATGATTTAGTGGCTGCTGCTAATATTGCCAAGGCATCCTTCTATAAATTTTATGACGGAAAGGAATACCTTTATCTGGACATCGTTCAAGCGGCTCAGGCGGATATCTTTACTAGTCTGGAAAAGTTGCTGGATGAAAATAAAGCATACTCTGCCGGAGAACGGGTAAAGCAGGTTTTTTTAAAAATGTATGAGCTTATGCTGAAATATCCGGTTTTATCCCAGATAAATGCTGTAAATATCGAAATGATATCGAGAAAGGTATCGGAGCAGCGTTTGGCAGAGTTCTCGGCACAGAATGTGGATGCTGTCAATGTGCTGGTACGGCGTGGAATTCCATTTGCATATGATTCGAAGACGGTTTCAACAGTTTTTGGCGCGTTATATGGTGCATGGATCAGCCTGCAGGAGGAAGGTGATGGAAGAGAGAAACAAGTAATAGATATAATGTTGAATGGGATTATTGAGCAGGTGGTAGTGAATGAATAAGGCTTCCGCCGTGTTGCGGTTCATTCAGCGCAGTAACGACATCCGATGGATTGAGTTATGCGAAGGACATTGCCAGTCGGTATGGTCTTCATCTGGATAGTATCTTAAAAAAATTTGATTAGAAACTGCGCGGATAGTATTCTTGAAAATCCGGGCAGTTTTTCTATATTTGTATAATAACTTTTGTATATTATTAGATGGAGATTTTGGGACTAAGAAGTTTTGTGAAATTTTCTTTCTAAAATTCATATAAAAATTAATTAATTTATAAGTATTGCATAAGAATGATATAAATGTAGTAGAAATATTGTAAAAATACGAAAATTATTATGCTTTTACTTTCTTGCCAGGAAGAGTATAATAGAAAATACAGTAGCAATAAGAAAAAGAACGAAATGATATTCTTTTACGTGAAAGCCGCTTCTATTAAAAAGAAGATATGGATATAGGGGAGTTTCATATGACAAAAGAGGAAAAAAAGCTGGTGCGAAGATATGCGATCGGAGTCCTTTTATTAATGGTGGCTCTGGTAGTACTGATTTACTATTTGTTCTTTTATAGGGAGGATAGCCCCTTTTCTGTTAAGGAGTATTCTTCTGTTAAGCATGTACTCTTTATCAGCTCTTACAGCGAGAGCTTCGAGACCTTAGACCCACAGAAGGCAGGAATCAGAGAGGCGTTTGCAGGCAACAATATTGAGCTCAATATCGAATATATGGATATGAAGAGATTTAATAATAAGGAAAATGAAGATTTATTTTATCAAAGTCTTAAGTATAAGTTACAGCATTGTCAGAAGTATGATGCGATACTGCTTGGAGATGATGCCGCTTTAGAATTTGCAGAGACCTATCAGCAGGAGCTGTTTGCGGGAATCCCTATGGTATTCTTCTGCATCAACAATGTAGAACATGCGGTAAGAGCCGGGGAGAATCCTTATATTACCGGTGCAGTGGAAGAAATGTATCTGGAGGATACCTTTAATTTGGCAATTAAGTTTCAGCCTGAGGCGACAAAGATAGTTGCCATTTATGACAGCACATTAACCGGACAAGGGGATGAAAAGCAGTTTTATTCCGTGGAGGGTGATTTTCCCGGGTATGAATTCTCAGGAATTAATTCCTCCGAATATACGCTGGAGGAATTTGGAGAAGAGCTGGGCAGGATTACTCAGGATAGCATTGTTATATATATGAGCCGTTTTGAAGACAAGAATGGTAACCTGTATACCATCCCGGAAAGTGTGCAGTATATTGTGGAGCATACCAAGGTGCCGATATATCGGGCTTCCATTGCAGGAGTCGGAGAGGGGCTGCTTGGCGGTAAAATAGTTTCTTACGAGAAGTCAGGCTATTTAGCAGGTTCCATAGTGCTGGATATTTTGAACGGGGCGAATATCGCAGATATTCCCGTAGTGACCAGGGGCGAGAGTCAGTATCGTTTCGACTATCAGGTCTTGAGAAAGTATAACATCGATTTTTCGCTTATACCCAAGGATGCCGTTATTGTGAACAAGTCCCAGACGGTTTTTGAAAAATACAGAGAGATACTTCTTCCTGTCCTTTTATTCCTTGCAGTCTGCCTGTGTATCCTGCTGGTTTCCATCGTGGATAATATAAAGCGCCGGCGTCTGATGAGGGAAGTACAGAAATCTCATGACGAGTTGAAGGAGACCTACAGCAAATTAATCATTACCGAAGAAAAACTAAAGCAGCAATATGAAGAAAATAAGAATTATACAAAATACCTCGAGGCGAAGGAGGAATACATTCTTTATCAGGCGGAGCATGATTACCTGACGGACCTTCCCAACAGGCGTGCCGCGATGGAAATGCTGAGTCGTCTGATTGCGGCAAAGGAGGAATGTACGGTCATCGTTATGGACATCGATGATTTCAAGGAGACTAACGATACTTATGGACACGCCTGCGGCGATGAGATTTTAATGGAGACTGCCAGACGCTTGAATGGGCTTATGGATGATGAGCTTTTATATGCTTCGCGGCTAGGAGGAGATGAATTCCTTCTAATCATAAGGGGAACTCAGGGGGATCATGACAGTAAATTGGTATGCCAGATTAAGCAGATTACTGCAATGCCCATTACTTTTGACGAAAAGAAGCATTATATGAGAATAAGCGTGGGAATCGCTTATTTTAAAGGAGATGCGGCGAGTGCCAGCGAAATAGTTTCCAATGCCGATTACGCGATGTATGCTTCTAAGAAATTGGGAACGAATGAATGGGTTTATTATGATGCCAGCATGAAAGATGAGGCGCTTAGACGTAAGGGTATTAAAAATATCTTAAGTGAGGCCTGCAGAAACGACGGTTTCTATGTTCTATACCAGCCGCAGGTCGATGCGGCCACAGGTATGCTGGATGGATATGAGGCCCTGACAAGACTGAAGGGCCATACGATTTCTCCTGCTCAGTTCATTGCGATAGCCGAAGAGTCCGAAATTATCGTAACTCTGGGGCGCATTGTGACGAAGAAGGTAATTGAGCAGATGGTAACATGGAGAGAGCACGGCATGGAGCTAAGGCCGGTGGCGATTAACTTTTCCAGCAAGCAGATTCAGGACAGCGGCTATGTTAGTTATTTGAAAGATTTACTGGAGGAAAACGACATCTCGTCCGATTTGATCGAAATTGAAATTACAGAAAGTATTTTCCTTAATAATAACGAGAAGGCTATGAAGCTATTCGAAGATTTTTCTTCTATCGGCGTCAGACTGGCGCTGGATGATTTTGGTACAGGATATTCATCCATTAATTATTTGACATACATACCGGTGGAAAAGATAAAGCTGGATAAGTCTCTGGTCGATATTTTCCTAACGGAGGGAAAAGACGCTTTTATCGAAAATATCATACGATTGGCTCATTGCCTCGGTTTGAAAATCACAGTAGAGGGAGTAGAGGAAAAACATCAGAGAGACAGAGTACGGGATCTGGAAGGGGATTATATTCAAGGCTATTATTTCAGTAAGCCGATTAGCGGAGAAGAAGTGGAGCTTTTGAAAAATCCCATAAAATAAAAGTCTGTAAGGCAGTGAGGGCATTTATCGATTTGAACTGCGGCATAGTTACGAGGGTAAGTTTATCTTACCCTCGTTTTTGAGTTGAGGATATCAATTCCTCTGCTGCGCAGATTCCCTGTAGTGTCAGGAACATTAATGATATTGTGGATCAACCGACTATACTAAATGTGGCAACTGAAAGAAAATTTCACAAATGAGAAAAAATATCACAGACTACTGCTAACTGATATTGATTATTGTTTAGAAATGTGTTATTACATTAATTAAGTAAATAACAAAGAAATGTCTGACAATATCAAAGCAAAAGAGAAGGGATTTGGGTTACTGATCAGTCTGACGCACCGCGAAGTCAAACTTGCACTTCTATGCAATCTCGCGAGGACTGCAAGTTCTAAAATGCAGTTTTACCGCATTTTGTGTGCATACATGCTGCAGTTTGACCGAAGGCTGAACGGTAAACGGATTTTGCCGCCGTTGTACTTTCTTTGCATACAAAAGAAAGAGAGAAACTCTATGAAACTTTTTAAAATCGACACCATAAACAAGAAAATTTGTGTTTTTATCATTGCCATCGTTCTCGTCGCTCTGGCGAGCGTTTCCTCCGTTAATTATGTCATTGCAAAAAGAGAGCTCACCCGCTCTAACGAAATTATTCTGAAAAATGTGATAGAATCCTCGTTATTTGAAATCAACAAGAACTATCATTACGCTGCGGAAGATAACGCATGGATGACGCCGGAGGCGGCTCAGGCGGCCTCTATAGAGGCTATCAGTGAGATGCATGGCAGCACATCGGGGACATTATCCGGGGCGGCTGCAGCTTCAGATGCGGTATCTGGCGCAACCACAGCTTCGGATGCAGAGGGAGCAGCGGATGCGGTATCCTCTGCCACCGAAAGCACACAAAATAAATATCATACTTTGGATTTGGGGGAGGGTGGATATTTCTTCATCGTCAATTCTGCCGGAGACGTGATCTTCCATCCATTTCTAAGCGGCAACATCATGGATCTGACGTCGAAGGACGGAAGGTCAATTATTCAGGAGATAATTCAGACTGCGAAAAGTGGCGGCGGCATGCTGGAATATGAACTGAGCGGAGATGTAAGCAATATTTCCGGGGAGAAGACAGTGTATACACAGTATTTTCCATATTGGGACTGGACAGTTACGGCAGTGATCTATAATGGTGATTTATTCAGGGGCACACAGATCATACTCGATTACAATATTGCGGCTCTGGCGATTATATTGATACTGTCCTTATGTGCAGGAATACCCCTTACCCGCAAGATAACCCGGCCGATTAGAGTGATTTCCGGAATTTTACATAAAGTATCTAAAGGTGACTTGACCGTAGAGAAAATCAATATCAGAACGAATGACGAAACCAAACTCCTGGCAGATTCTGTAAATACTTTGATCGATAAACTGAATCTTATCGTGAAATCCATCATTGCCTCCGGGTATGTGATGCACCAGTTTTCCGGTGAGCTGAAGGAATCTGCGGACAGCATGGTGCAAATGACAGAGGAAGTTTCCAAGTCCATAAGCCAGATGACGGAGCTTAGTGAGACTCAGACGCATAATACTGTAAAAAGCGTGGAAAATGTCAATCTGCTGGGTGAAGACATTAAAGTGACGGCTGCCGCCAGCGAAAAAATGGAAAAAGCGGCTGAAAAAACGATGAAGTTAAAAGAGCATGGACTCGCTTCTGTAAAAGGGTTGAAGGAAGCCAGTGATGAAAATAATACCAACTCCAGGAAAATGGAACAGGTTATCGGACAAATATATGAGCACTCCGAGAGGATAAGTGAAATCGTAAGTATCATTTCGGGTGTAGCGGGCCAAACCAACCTCCTGGCCTTGAATGCGAATATCGAGGCAGCGAGAGCGGGAGAAGCAGGAAAAGGCTTTGCCGTAGTTGCGGGAGAGGTACGTATCCTCGCCACGGAGACGGCAAAGGCTGCGGAGAACATTAAAGCCAAGGTAGATGAAATGATGAAGCAATCCGGCGAAGCAGTGAACTTCGTAAAAATAAACAGACAGGGTGTTGAAAATATTAATGGCACAGTGTCTGAGACGGAAGATATTTTTAATAAAATATCTGAAGAATTGCAGGATTTGCTGGAGGATATCGAGAAAATTGCGCAGCGCAGCTATGAGACGAACCAGAAAAAGGATTACATACTGGATATGCTGGGCAGTATCGCCCAGACTTCCGAAGAAAATGTTTCCGCCATGGAGGAAATTTCCTCTGCTGCACAGGAGCAGACGACGACGGTAACTGAAATAACCAGTAACATTTCCAAATTAAATGAAATGTCGGAAGAATTGAATGAGTTAATTAACACTTTCCAAACGAAATAGTTACTGTTCACTCAATTCTCAGTAACACAAATATAATACACAAAAACGGGGAAGGAATTCAAAAGGATTCCTTCCCCGAAGTCATATCATCTTAATTCGTATTATCGATCGACTGAATATCCCCAATCTGTTCTTCCAAACTATCATATCTCTGGCTCAGGATAATAATGTCGATGCGCCTGTTCTTTGCTCTGCCTTCCTCCGTAGAGTTATCGGCCACCGGTTTGAATTCCGCATACCCTACCGCGACCATCTTAGCCGGCGATATGCCGCCGCTGTCGCGGAAAAGCTTTACGACGCTGGCCGCTCTGGCTGTAGACAATTCCCAGTTGGAGGGATAAACGGCTGTATGGATAGGACGGTCATCCGTATGCCCTTCGATACGGATATAATTATCAAGCGAACTGATGGTACCTGCTATCTTGAGCAAAGTATCTTCATTTTCCTGCTTGAGGCTCGCGCTTCCGGAATCGAAGAGGATCGCATTATCGAGGCTGATGACAAGCCCTCTCTCATCGATTCGGGTAGAAATTGAAGTGTCTATATTTTCCTGTTGGAACATATATTCAAGCTGTGCCTGAACGTCCTCCAGACTGTCAACTTCCTGCTGTCCGAGCAGCTCGTAAAGCGCTTCTCTTGCACCTTCGCTGTTCGAAGTTCCATCCATAGTGCCGTCGCCGGCTCCATTACTGTCCCCGTCTCCGGTGGAAGGCTCCGTAATGGGGGCACCGGGATAAAGATTGATAATAGATGCACCGTCGTTGGATAGCATACCGCCTCCGCCGTTCTCGACAATATTCTGGCGAAAGGCCTCTGCCAGTGCTTCCGATTTCCCCTGATCCATCTTACTTGCGGCAAACAAAACTATGAAAATGGCCAATAATAAAGTCATCAAGTCGGAATAGGGGAGGAGCCATGCTTCCCCTGCTTCTTCTTCATGATGTTTTTTCTTCCCTTTTTTTGCCATATGAATAATCCTTTCTTACCAATCTGCGTGCTTCCTGACGCAGGACATCAATATTGCTTCAGACTTTCAAGAACTTCGTTCTGCTGTGACTCGGGAAGTGTGGAAAGAAGCTTCTCCTGAACCATCAAGGGAGAATCACCCTTTTGGATGGATAACAGCCCTTCGATAATCATGCTCTTTATCAATACTTCCTCCTGGCTCTTAACTTTCAGCTTCTTAGCGAAAGGATGCCATAAAACGTAACCGGTAAAAATACCGAGGATCGTTGCGATAAATGCCGCGGCGATGGCCTCGGCCACGGCCTCAGTGTTGTCGATATTAGCCATAGCGGCAATCAGTCCGAATACGGCACCCAAAACACCCAAAGTAGGAGCATATGTACCGGCGGATGTAAAGATTCCGGCATTTGTCTCATGCCTCGCCTCCATCGATTCAATTTCGGTACCGAGAACATCCATAATATATTCATCGCCCATACCGTCGATAACCATACGAAGTCCCTTTCGTAAGAAAGGATCTTCAATCTCGCTGGCCCTGTTCTCCAGGGATAACAGACCTTCCTTTCTTGCTTCGTTGGCCAGAGCCACCATCTGCTTAATTAATTCGGCGATATCGGTGCTTTGCTGATTCGTGAAAATAATCTTAAAAAGTGCACCTATAGACTTAAGATTTTTTAACGGATAAGAGTTTAGTATAGTGGCGACTGTACCAACGATAATAACAAAAAAAGCCGCAGGATTAAGAAAGATAGTAGGGCTGAGATGCTTGAAATACATCGCACCTATGATGGCTGTGAGTCCTACAATTAATCCCAAAATTGTTGTAATATCCATAACCTTTTCTCCTTACGTGTTGTCCTTGATTAATTATGTAATTATACTCATTCACTTCACATTATATCATGTACTTCTGAAAAAAATAGTAATTTTTATTCGAAATATGAATTTTTTATTTTTTTTCTTTGGATAATATCGATAAGGGTCGAAAAAGGAAATCGCCGGTGGCATTTTTCCTTTGGGAACATATGATAATGAAGAATAGTGTCGCATTGTTGGAAGGAGAAATGAGAATGTGCGGTATCGGAGGATTTTTTGATTCTGAAAATGATTATACGCTTCGACTTGAGTATTACAGGAATGTTCTGGAGGGAATGAACTACATACAAAAACATCGTGGACCCGATGAGCAGGGGATTTTTCTGGATTCCCATATAGGAATGGCTCATGTACGGCTTTCTATCATAGATCTGGAAAGGGGAAAACAGCCCTTTCATTACACGGTAGACGGCCATACATGGACGATTGTATATAACGGAGAGCTATATAATACCGAAGAGCTTAGGAGCGAGCTGTCCGCAAAGGGTTGGACATTTCAATCCAAAAGCGATACGGAAGTCATTCTCGTGAGCTACTTGGAATACGGTCCGGAATTTGTAAAAAGACTAAACGGCATATTTGCTTTTGCCATATGGGAACCGGTTGCCGGGCAGCTCTATTTATATAGAGACAGAAGCGGGGTAAAACCGCTTTTTTATAAAAAGGAGGGAACGGGTGTCATTTTTTCTTCGGAGATAAAAGGCATCTTATCCTATCCGGGAGTAGAACCGGTCTTGGACAAAAGAGGAATGAACGAAATCTTTGGCATAGGCCCGGCTAAAACCTATGGTGTCGGCGTTTTTGCGGGAATCGATGAGGTTCTCCCCGGGCATTATATCCGTTTTGGCAAGGAAGGCTTAACACAAAAATGCTACTGGTCTTTGTCCAGCCAGCCCCACGAGGATAGCTATGACAAGACGGTAGAAAAGACTGCGGAGCTGGTAACCGACGCTATAAGACGGCAAATGGTATCGGATGTTCCTATCTGCACTTTCCTGTCGGGGGGCTTAGACAGCAGCCTGGTATCGGCGGTATGTGCCGGCGTGCTAAAGGAAAAGGGTGAACGGCTGAACACCTTTTCCTTCGATTTCGTAGGTAACGGCGAGTATTTTGAAGCTTCCGCCTTTCAGCCCACGCAGGATCGCCCGTATGCAGAGCAGATGGTAAAATATCTGAATACAAAGCACAGATATTTGGAATGCACCACTCTGGATCAGGCGGAACTTTTAAAGCAGTCTGTGGATGCCAGGGATCTTCCCGCCATGGCGGATGTGGATTCCTCTTTGCATTATTTCTGCTCACAAGTGAGCAAATACAACAAGGTGGCGCTTACCGGAGAATGTGCCGATGAAATCTTCGGCGGCTATCCGTGGTTTCATAAGGAGGAATGTTTCAAGGCACATACCTTCCCGTGGACAATGAATCTGGAGGCGAGGAAGGTCCTCCTCAAAGATGAGTTTATCGAATACTTAAATATGGATGAATACGTGTCGGAGATTTACGAAAAGTCCGTGGCGGAGACGCCGAGACTTGCGGAGGATTCTGCGGAAGAAGCCAGACGGCGCGAAATCGCATATCTCAATCAGAAATGGTTTATGCAGACGCTTCTTGACCGCATGGACCGGGCCAGCATGTATTCCGGTCTCGAGGCGAGAGTTCCTTTTGCAGATCACCGGATAATAGAATATGTATGGAATATTCCCTGGGATATGAAATGCCGCGGCGGCGTAGTGAAAGGTCTTCTAAGGGAGTGCGGAAAGGGATATTTGCCGGATGAAATATTATACCGCAAGAAGTCGCCCTATCCCAAGACCTACGACAGACAATACGAGCAGCTGCTTGCAAAAGAGCTGATAAAAATCGTACAGGATAGCTCGTCTCCGGTGCTGGAGTTCATCGATCCCGAAAAACTCCGGAAGTTTATCATGGCTTCTTCGGACTATGGAAAGCCATGGTACGGGCAATTGATGGCAGGGCCGCAGATGCTGGCGTATATGTATCAAATTAATTATTGGATGGAGAAATATCGTGTTACATTGAAATGGTAAGGCGAAGTATGAAAGGAATTCTAAGCAGCGCGGTATGTTTACAAGGTTGAAAGGGGCATGAATATAAAAATGATGGAAACGGTATTAGTAATCGGCGGAGACAGACGGCTTTCGTTTTTGGCGGAGGAACTGACCGGGCATTTTGGAAAGGTCGTCTTGTGCATGGAAACGGAAGACAGAGGGGGAAAGAGCAGTGTGAATAAACATATTAATATAGAAGCTTGCGATGCGGATTCTGTCGCAGAAATGATGAAGCAGGCGGATATAATCGTCGGGCCGGTGCCTTTTTCCAGAGACGGAGTCCATATTTTTTCCCAGGGGGAAGAGAAAGTCCGGATAGAGGATTTTTGCCTGGGGCTTCGGAAAAAACAGATTTTGTTTGGCGGGAATATTCCGGCAAAGGTGATAAGCGAAGCTGAAAAAAAGGGTGTTTTTTGCCGGGATTTCTTACGGATGGAAGAAGTAGAGCAGAAGAATGCGCTTACTACAGCAGAAGGCGCTGTGGCAGAAGCTATCGGGCTTAGTGTGAACAATATCCACTCCGGCAAATGCATGGTATTAGGATATGGGAAATGCGGGAAAGCAATTGCAGGGCTGTTAAAGGAGTGGGGCATCGATACGACGATTGCGGCGAGGAGTGAAACCGCATTGGCGCAAGCCGGAGCGGAGGGGTATCATACCGTACTCATAAAGGATATGTCAGATGTGATTTCCGATATGTTATTTATCTTCAATACGGTACCGGCCAGGGTGATTAAGGAAGAGGAAATCAGCGTTCTTAAAGAGGATGCGGTTATCATCGATATCGCATCAGCCCCCGGAGGGACGGATTTTGCGGCGTGTGAACGCGCTGGAATAAAGGCGGTGCTGTCACTTGGCATTCCCGGAAGATATTCCCCGAAGACCAGTGCGGAAATATTATTAAGAGCGATTCTTGAGGAAAGGGAGAAGATGGTGGAACTATGAAATTAGATGGAAAAAATGTCGGATTTGCTATTACCGGATCTTTTTGTACATTCGATAAAATAGTAAAGGAAATAGAAAACGTGAAAAAAGAGGGTGCTAATGTCGTCCCGATACTTTCCTTTCATGCCTCTTCCATGGATACCCGTTTCGGCAAAGCGGCGGATTTTAAAGAAAAGCTTAAGGACATTACCGGAAACGAGTCTATAGTCACCATTGAGGAGGCGGAGCCCCTGGGCCCCGGAAACCTTCTGGATATTCTCATAGTGGCGCCATGTACCGGAAACACACTCGCCAAGCTGGCAGCAGGAATTACGGATACCCCGGTCCTGATGGCAGCCAAATCCCACATGAGAAACAATAAGCCTCTTGTAATCTCCGTCTCCACCAATGACGCGCTGGGCTTAAATTTTTCTAACATCGGAGTGCTGATGAACGCAAAGGGAATCTATTTCGTACCTTTTGCACAGGATAATCCCGCACAGAAGCCCAAGTCTATGATCGCGAAGACAGAGCTGATCGTACCAACGCTGGAAAATGCAATGGAGGGGAAACAAATTCAAATAAATTTTGTTCTTCTATAAAGTTATTAAAAAAAATACCGATACTAATAATAAGAAATCAGTAAAAGAGCACGGAAGGAGGAGTGAGCGATGCGTATAGAAGCTTATTCACAGGTTCAGCAGATATATAAAAAGGCAAAAGTTGATAAGAGCCAGAAGACAGCGAGTGCAAGCGTATCCGATCAGCTTTCTATTTCCAGCGTTGGAAAGGAATACCAGGCTGCGAAACAGGCGATAGCGGGCATTGCCGATGTCAGAGAAGAATTAACTGCTCCTCTCAAAAAGAGTATTCAGGCAGGTACTTATGAGGTGAGCACGGAGAAATTTGCTGATAAGCTATTACAGAAATATGAAGAAATGAGGTAGTCCCGTGGCAAGTTTAATGGAGAACCTGATAGATATATTAGGTAAATTATGCGAAGAGTATGAAAACTTGCTGGGGCTATCCAAAAACAAGACACCGGTTATCATAGCCGGTGATTTAAAAGAGCTATCAAAAATCACGGATGAAGAACAAATCGTTGTAAGCAGGATTAATCATTTGGATCATGACAGACAAGAAGTGGTCCGTGATATTGCCAACGTAGTAAACAGGGATGTTGAAGATTTGAAGCTTGCTAACATTATTCAAATGCTTGAACCGAGACCGCTGGAGAGTCAGAAACTGGCGGAAGTCTATGACAGACTGAAGGACGTCGTCCACAAAGTGCAGAGAGTGAATTCCCAGAACAGAGAATTGCTGTCCAGCGCACTGGAGATGGTAGAGTTCGAGATAAACATGGTTCAGGCAATGAAGGCGGCTCCTGCAACTGCCAATTACAACAAGGGTGCGTATAACGCCGGAAGTGTAATCGGAGTAGACAGAAGCGAATTCGATACAAAACAATAATCCCTTAGAGAGGTAATATCATATGTCACTATTTGGAAGCTTATACGTCGGTGCATCCGGATTACAAACAAGTCAAAACTCGCTCAATACGACGGCGCATAATATGGCTAACGTTGATACCACAGGATATACGAGACAGCAGATCCTGCTCGGTACGAGAAGCTATAATATTCTCTCGGTCAACGCCTCCTCTGTTGCATATCAGCAGACCGGTCTGGGCGTATATTATTCCCAAACAAGACAAATAAGAGATGAATTTTTAGATAAAACATATCGTAAAGAATCCGGACGCAGTGCGTTCTATGAGACGAACACGCAGGTCATCGAGGAAGTAGAGGACTTGTTTGGAGAATTTCAGGGCGCAGAGTTTTCGGAGGCTTTGGAGAACCTCTGGACTGCTATCGAAGAGCTGGCGAAGGACCCTTGCAAGTCTACGAATCAGAATCTGTTCGTGACCCGCTCCAAGGAATTTTTGCAGAGGGCGCTGCTCGTTTATCAAGGTCTCAGCGATCAGCAGGACAACCTGAACACTCAGGTGAAGGCCAATGTGGAGACCATTAATAATTACGGTGAGCAGTTGGTCGAGATCAACAAACAAATAATGAAAATAGAGGCCGGCGGCACGGAGAATGCCAACGATCTAAGAGATAAAAGAAATCAGATACTGGATGAGATGGCAAAGCTTGGAAATATCAGTTACTCCGAGGACATGTACGGTGTAGTGACTGTGAAATTCGAAGGCGTCGATTTCATAAGGTCGGATTCGATAAATAAAATAGAATTGTATCAGGATAAGACTACCGGATTCTATACCCCTTACTGGTCACAGCTTGCCAACTATAAGACGGTAAATGGGGAAAAGGTTTTGGACCTGGAGGCATCCAGAGTATACGACCCGACCCAGACCATATCCTCCGATATGAATACGGATGTGGGCTCCATGAGAGCATTATTGCTGGCAAGAGGTGAAAAGCGCGCGACTTACCGGGATGTTGATCCGGATACTGTGGACATAGAGAATTATAACACTAATATTTCGCAGTCATTGCTCATGAACATTCAGGCTGAGTTTGACTATTTGGTAAAATCAGTTACTACTAAAATTAATGAAGTGCTTAAAAACGCAGCCGAAGAAGCGACACTCAGCGATCCCAGCAGTACTTACTTGAGAGATGAAAACGGCAAACCGTATCAGGTGTTCGAAATGATTGCAGACGATGACACGGTAGGCTTTACTGTCGGTAATATTGTTATCAATGAGGATCTTGTAGCAGAACCGGCCCTGCTTTCCTTCCGTTTAAAGGACGGGCAAGAGGATAAGGCAACTACGCAGAAGCTTTTGGATGTGCTTTCCGATGAGTCCTATACGCTTAACCCGAACCTGAAGACAAAGACGAATCTCATGAAATACTATTCGAGCTTAATTTCGCAGGTAAGCAATACGGGAGAAGCGAACAAGGAAATCGCAGCAGCACAGGTCAACACGGTAAATGAAGCTTTTTCTGCGAGAGAGCAGATCGTAGGAGTATTCTCCGATGAAGAGATGGAATTTATGATCAAGTTTCAGAATGCTTATAACGCATCGAGCAGATACATTAATGTAATTAATGAAATGATAGAGCATATTATAAGTACATTGGGAAGGTAAGGTGAACTAAGATGCCATCACAATTTTTTGGATTGACAATCACATCCTCGGGATTACGGGCAGCAAATGCAGCTCTTAATACGGCGGCAAATAACGTTTCCAACGTAAATACACAAGGCTACAGCAGGCAGTCTGTGACGCAGGAAGCTGCCAATGCCCTTCGTGTGTTCGCAACATACGGCTGTGCCGGAGCGGGCGTTGATACGGTAGCTATTGAGCGTATGAGGGACAGCTATTACGATATGAGATTCCGCAATAATAACTCCACCCTCGGTGAATACGACGTAAAGAAATATTATACGGATACCTTGCAGCAATATTTGGACGATGACGGAACCTCGGGTTTCGGTACGATTTATAATTCTTTTTGGGCGGCATTACAGTCTGTTTCCACTAATTCCAGCAGCACGGACAGTAAGGCACAGTTCATTGCAGCGGCAGAAAGCATGGCGGATTATTTTAACAATACGGCGGGAAACTTAAAGGAGCTGCAAAAGGATATCAACTCAGAAATCAAGATCAGAGTCGATAGGATCAATGCTATCTCTACAGAAATCGCTACGCTTAACAAGCAGATCAACGTTATTGAGATGACGGGAGCTGCAGCCAACGAGCTGCGGGATAAGAGAGATCTGATGTTGGACGAGCTCTCGGAAATCGTAGATATCAAGACGAAAGAGATTGAAGTTACCGATGCCAATGACTCTACCAGGAAAACGGGCGGAACGCGTTTTATGGTGTACATCGCCGGCGGACAGATGTTAGTGGACGGCAATGACTATCATACGTTAGAATGCGTTTCCAGAGCGGACAATGAGAAAATCAATATGACGGATGCGGATGGATTGTACGATATTTATTGGGATAACGGCAATGAATTCAATCTGAATAACGCAGCTATGGGCGGAGCGTTAAAGGGCCTTGTGGCGATGCGCGACGGCAATAACAGTCAGGCATTTTCCGGTACGGTAACCAATGTGGGAAGAACTGCTGACGGTTCCAATGCGGAAGTAAAGATTAAGGTGACACAGGAATATCTGACGGATATGAATAAATGCAATCTTTCCGATACAGGAGGAAGTATTGTCATCGGAAATACGATTTATTATTACCAGTCATGGACTTTTGATAAAGATACATCCACTTATACACTTGTGATGGATGACGCGAAGTGCGATACGATAATCGATGCCTCTAAACTTGCGAAGGAAGCGGAAATCGGCGTGGATATCAGCTATCAGGGAATTCCTTATTATCTGTCCCAGATGAACGAATTCGTCCGTGCGTTTGCGGCTCAGGTAAACGAAGTTTTTACCAGTGGATATGACGCAGAGGGAAATAAGGGGGCAATGTTTTTTACGGCAGGGAAAGCGGTAACGGGAGCCAATAAGAACGACACCCAATACGAAGAAGGCGATTTTAATGATGATGACGGATATTATGAATTGACGGCATTTAATTTTCAGGTAAATAAAGAGCTGTCGGCGAAGGCTGATTTGCTGGGAACGAGAAGCAGCGCAGAGGTTGGTGTGGAGGAATGCGGCAAGATTACCGAATTGATTTCAATTCTGGGAGATAAGACCAAGTTCAGCTTCCGCAACTCCACAGCCAGCGAATTTCTGCAGTGTCTTCTTTCCGACGTAGCATTGAATGCCAGCAATGCGGAGACTTTTTACGATACATATTATGGAATTGCAGTAACCATCGATAACCAACGAACCTCCATTTCGGGTGTGGATGAGGACGAAGAGGCGACGAACATGGTAAGATTCCAGAACGCATATACGCTTTCCGCTAAGATGATGCAGATATTGACGGAAGTATACGACCGCTTGATTCTTGAGACTGGCGTGTAATGATGGGAGGATTGAATCCGATATGAGAATGACAAATAAAATTATGCAGAATAATTCGCTGTATAATATCAATAATAATAAGGTGCTTCAGGATAAGCTGAGCACGCAGATGTCCACACTGAAGAAAATAACGCGCCCCTCCGACGATCCGGTTATCGCTATCCGCGCGCTGAGACTCAGGAGCGATGTATCTCAGGTTAAACAGTATTATGAAAAGAATGCACCGGATGCAAAAAGCTGGCTTGAGGTTACGGCAGATGCGCTGGGCACTACTACCGACGTCATCAACAGTATGCTGCAGCAGTGCAACAAGGGAAGTAATAAGGATTTAGGCGTAGAGCAGTTGGATATCATAGTTACCCAGTTGAAATCTCTGAAAGAAGAGTTCTATGCGACGGGAAATGTGGATTATGCGGGACGTTATGTATTTACCGGGTACCGTACGGATACGACCTTGACTTATACGGAAAATAAGACGGAGAACTTTGAAATAACAGAACAGCTTAATGTTTCGGCTGTTGATACGGTTAATTATACGAATATCGGTAAGCTGAAAGGTGCGTCTTCAACAAGTTATGATCCGTCTACACCGAACACTCCTTTGGAGGAAGATGTTGATATAAAAAATAATGACATTTACCGTATACGGTTGTCTTATGACAATTTGAAAGGGACGGATGCGGCTGGCAATCCTGTAGTTCCTGTCATAACGAAATATGATACTACAACGACCCCTCCGTTGTATACGAATGTGTTTTCAAGTGCGGTTCAGAAGATGTCATCAACCGATGTTCCCAGTCCCTACGATTATATTACTGATCCCGCAAATTCCGATAAAGTGGTATTTGTGCCGGAGACAGGTGAGATTCTTATGGGAAAAGATGCGTATGATGATTTTGCGGCGGTAGGTGACGATACGGAAATCCGTGTAACCTATGAGAAGGACTCTTGGAAAGAAGGGGATTTACGTCCTCAGCATTATTTCGCATGTAAATATTCGGAGACAGTTTCAACCGGAGCGGTGATAAAGACGATAAATTATAACGAAGGTTATTTGACGGAAGAGGGGGCATCTCAGGTTATTAAGTACGATGTAGGATATAATCAGACGATTCGCATTAATACTACGGCTGATGAAGTATTTACCTTGGACGTGGACAGAAATATCGACGATTTGGAAAGCGCTCTCGCCTCCTTGAAGGAAATTAACGAAGCTAAGACCAATATTGAGAAGATGCTTGCCGGTTATGCTGAGGGAACTACAGAATATAATAATTTAAAGGCTACGGCAGATGCCGCGGATAAAGCTTATACATATATCCGTCAAAATATACAGAAAATATTTGAAGGTCTGATAACTAAAGTAAACGGAACACTGGATAATACCAGCGTTGCCATTACGGATAACGGTACGAGAGGAAGCCGCCTCGATTTAATATCGAACCGCCTGATGACTCAAAAGACCACGTTCCAGACGCTGCAGTCCTCCAATGAGGACGTTGATATCGCAGAGGTGACGATACAGCTTACGAGCATGAATAATTCCTATCAGTCGGCACTTTTGGCAACCAGTAAGATTATGCAGAATTCATTGATGAATTATATTTAATGGCATTTGGCGAAGAATGTTTTGTGAAATGAAACGCATACAAAAAGCTGTGCTTGCGATGGCGGCATTTATAAAGTGTAAGGAGAAGGTATGATAATACAAACAAAAGCATTTGGTGAGATTACGATTGATGATGAAAAGATTATTACGTTTCCAAAAGGAATTATTGGTTTTCCTGAATTGACGGAATTTACGTTACTTCATGATAAAGATACGGGAGTGGGTTCGATTCATTGGCTGCAATCATTGCAGGAGTCTGCATTTGCCTTGCCGGTTTTGGATCCGTTAATTATCAAACCGGATTATAATCCTGAAGTGGAGGAGGAGTGGATTAAGCCTCTTGGTGAATTCAATTCGGAGGAGCTGCTGGTGCTTGTAACCGTTACGGTACCTCAGGATTTGACCAAAATGACTGTGAATCTAAAAGGGCCAATTGTGATTAATGCAGGAGAAAGAAAAGCATGTCAGGTAATTATAGAAGGAGATGAGTATAAGGTTAAATATCCAATTTATGACATCCTTCAGGCAAAGAAAGCGGGTGAATAGATGCTAGCCTTATCCAGGAAGAAGAACGAAGCTTTGATCATTAATAACAACATTGAAATTACGGTACTTGAAATTAAAGGGGAGCAAGTAAAGATAGGCATTACAGCGCCGAAAGAAGTCCCCGTATACCGCAAAGAAGTATATGTGCAGATACAGGAGGAAAACAAAGCGTCTGTAGATGTGGAAGGCATGGATGCATTGAAAAAAATGCTACTCTAATCGCACGATGTCAGAAAAGAATACGTTGTCTTCTATGATTTTGATAAAAGGTTTTTGCTTCGAAAAGCTGAAGCAAAAACCTTGATTTTTAGAATAAGAGTAATTCACTAAATGAGTAGCCATGCCATTGAAATCAGTTATTATTGTGTGGACATAATGAGGTAATATGAATAAAAAATATTTGACAAATATTCGTGGTATTAGGAAAAAAGGGTAAATTATTGCAAAATTTGTCCGATATAATTAATAAGTATGTAGAATAAGCTTTTTAGAAAATTATTAGGTGTTATATATAACACGACTATCACACGGAGGTGATTGCAATGGCAATGGATTCATTAGGAAGTATCAGGAACATTCAGACACAAGTAACTCAGAAGTCGGTTATGGAAAACATGGAAGTTTCCTCTTCTGAGGCAACAGCAAGTGTCAGTGCTCCTTCTGTCAAAGCAGAAAACAAGGATGCACAAAATACAAATGCGGATAACAGAGATGCACGTCAGACAGAAAATGATAAAATTAAGAAAGCTGTAGAGCAGCTCAATAAGAAGATGACACATTCCGAAGCTATATTCGGTATTCATGATGAGACGAACAGGGTCATGATTAAAATCGTAGATAGGGATACGAAAGAGCTGATCAGAGAATATCCGCCTGAGGAGACTTTGGATATGATTGCAAAGGTATGGGAACTGGCAGGTATTATGGTGGATGAAAAGAGATAGGAGGAAATTGATATGCCTATAAGAATTACAGGTATGAACTCTGGTTTGGATACAGAGTCCATTATTACAGAATTGATGAAGGTTCAGCAGACCAAAGTCGATAAAGTAAAGAAGCAGCAGACTAAGCTACAGTGGAAGCAGGATGCATGGAAGACGTTGAATTCCAAAGTGTATTCATTTTTTAATACCACTCTTAACAATATGAGAGCCGCTTCGGATTATAGCAAGAAGACGACAGATGTTTCTAATTCGTCGGTGGCGAGTGTTGTAACCAGCGACAAAGCTATGAACGCGGTGCAGAAGATGACTATCGGTGAAGTAGCAGCATCTGGATACTTGACCGGAGGAGATTTGAAAGGCAGTTATACAAAGGCAAGTAAGCTGGCTGACTTGGGAATTGCAGAGGGCAGTTCTTTTAGTGTTACTGTGAACGGAAAGACTAAGGATATAACGGTTACTTCCGATATGACTATAAATCAACTCCTATCGAGTTTTCAGAGCGCGGGGGTTGATGCGAATTTTGATGAAAAAAATCAAAGATTTTATATAAGTGCTAAAAAGAGCGGAGCAGATAACGATTTTTCTATTACTGCATCGAATAGTAGCGGAATAGATGCGCTGAATAAGCTGAAGATTCTTTCCTATGATACCGCTTCTTTGAAAGAGTATGAAAAGTATGCAAATATGACTGCGGATGAAAAGCAAGCAGCAATCAATGCGGAGGTAACTCAACGTCTGGCAGCGTATCTGAGCCAGAGAACAACTCTGACAGAGACGTTGAATAAACAGCAGGAGCAGATTACAACTGCTGAGGAAAGTTATAGAAACAAATATAGTGAAGAGATAAGCGGGCAGAGCTCCAGCGATTTAGAATCTCAGATTACTGCCAAGAAAACAGAAATCGAGAATCTGAAGGAGTCAGGGGACGAAGAGGCTCTTGCAGCAGCAAAGGATGCGCTTTCCCAGCTTCAGGAAAAAAAGGAATATGTAGATAAATACGAAAAAGCTAAGACGAGCTATGAAGCCACGCAAACATCACTTGCGACAATTGCTAACTATGTTGATGAGAGTGGTAATGCCAAGCCTCTGCTTGAGCAAGAAGCTGAAGCCAAGATTCAAGCGAAGATAGACACTGCCAGCGATTTGATGTCGGGCGATATGAAAAGCGACGATGTGGTAAGAATCTCAGGAAAAGATGCTTCTATTACATTGAATGGAGTGGAATATAAATCTACCAGCAATGTTTTTGAGGTAAACGGGCTGACAATAACTGTATTAGGCAGCAAAGGCGATGAAGTGACTTTGACGACCAGACAGGATACCGATGGCATTTATGATATGATCAAGAAATTTATTAAAGAATACAATTCTTTAATAAATGAGATGGATAAGCTTTATAATGCTGCTTCGTCTAAGGGATATGAACCTCTTACAAGTGATGAAAAGGAAGAAATGTCCGATTCTGAAATCGAAGATTGGGAAACTAAGATTAAAGATTCCATTTTACGTGGAGATTCTACTCTTTCAACTGTTTCCTCCAGCTTAAAGAGCATTATGCTCGGAGGGGTGGAAGTAAATGGAAAGAAAATGTTTTTGTCGAGTTTTGGTATTGAGACATCAAGTTATTTCAGCGCGGCAGAGAATGAAAAAAATGCATATCATATTTCCGGTGATTCGGATGACAGCAGTGTGAGTTCGAATGAAAACAAGCTGAAAGCAGCCATTGCATCTGATCCGGATTCGGTTATTGAATTCTTTTCTCAATTGTCACAGAATCTTTATGTTAATTTAAATAAGCTTACATCGAGTACGGATTTTAGAAGCTTTGGCTCGATTTATGATGACAAAAAAATGAAAGAGGATTATAATAATTACACAACAAAGATTAGCAAATTGGAAGAAAAGCTTAAAGCCATGGAAGACAGATATTATAATCAGTTTTCTGCCATGGAGACGGCGTTGGCGAAGCTTCAATCCAATCAAAGCGCTGTAACAAGTTTATTAGGAGGTTGATAGAACATGGCGTTGCCAAACGGATATGCGCAATACAATAACAATCAGGTGCTGACCGCCTCGCCGGCAGAATTGACACTTATGCTATATAATGGAGCGATTAAGTTTTGTAATATTGCAATTGCAGCAATAGAGAAAAAGGATACAGAGAAAGCTCATATAAATATAGTGAAGGTAGAGAAAATAGTAGAGTATCTCAGGATCACTTTGGATATGAAATATCCGGTAGCACAAGACTTTGATAATATATATGCTTATTTAGATAGACGTTTGGTGGAAGCGAATGTGAAAAAGGATACCAAAATACTGGAGGAGGTGTGCGAGCACATTCGTTCGGTAAGGGATACGTGGAAAGAAGTAATGCGCCTAAACAAGGATAAGGGAGCTATATGATAGAAAATTATCTCCAAGTTCTGGAACAAAGCCTGCATAAGAAGGCAGATATTTTATCCCGTATACAGGAAATAAATCTGAAGCAGGAACGAATCTTGAAAGAGGAGGGCACTGCGGAAGATTTCGATACCACCATCGATGAAAAAGAGAAGCTGATAGAAGAACTATCCAAGCTGGACGAGGGTTTTGAGACCTTATACCAGCATATCGAGGGGCAGTTGTCTGCCGGCAGGGAGCAGTATAAGAGCCAGATAGTTAAGCTGCAGCAATTAATCGTAAAAGTGACAGAAAAAAGTATGGCAATTCAGGCGCAGGAGAAAAGAAATTATAAGTTTGCCCAAAATTATTTCGCTGTAAGCCGAAAAAATTTGCAGAAGAGCAGGACTACCTCTAAGGCTGCAATGGATTATTACAAGAGTATGAGCAATTCGCAAATTGTACAGCCTCAATTTATGGACAAAAAAAAATAAAAAATATCAAAAAATGTAAAATCAGCTATAAAGTATCTCAGATTCGAGCCGATATATATTACAAGTAAAGCAATTACTTACGAAATTTAATGTTTTCAGAAGAAGCGTACGGTCCGAAGAAAGCATTATAAAAAATCAAGTGGCAAGGAAGCCACTACATATTCAAGGAGGAATATAATATGGTAGTACAACACAATCTTACAGCTATGAACTCTAACAGAATGTTAGGCATTACAACAAACGCACAGGCTAAGTCAACAGAGAAATTATCTTCCGGTTATAAAATCAACCGCGCAGCAGATGATGCAGCAGGACTTTCCATCTCCGAAAAAATGAGACGTCAGATCAGAGGTCTTACACAGGCTTCTTCAAACGCTCAGGATGGTATCAGTGCAGCACAGACAGCAGAAGGTGCTTTGAGTGAAGTTACCGATATGCTTCAGAGAATGAACGAACTTACAGTTAAAGCGTTGAATGGTACTTATACATCTACGCAGAAACAGTATATCTCTGACGAAATCAATCAGTTAACTTCTGAAATTGACAGAGTAGCAGATACTACGAGATTCAACGACCAGAAGTTATTAGACGGTAACTATGATGCTACGCTTCAGATTGGTAATGAAGGCGGAGAGACACTGAACGTTAAGATTTCTTCTATGAAAGCTTCAAGCATTAACGGCAGCCTTGCAAGCAATTTGAACTGGAAAACTACTGATCCTACTTCTGCTTATCTTGAGGCAGTTAAGAGTGGACTTGAGACAGTTGCATCTCAGCGTTCTGCACTCGGTGCTATTCAGAACCGTTTAGAGCATACTATCAGCAACTTGGATAATATTGTTGAGAATACCACAGCTTCTGAGTCTCGTGTACGTGATACAGATATGTCGACAGAAATGGTTAGATATTCTAACAACCAGATTCTTGCACAGGCAGGTCAGGCTATGCTTGCACAGGCTAATCAGGTTAATCAGGGTGTATTGTCCTTAATTCAGTAAGAAACATATCGTACGGAAATATTTTATGAGAGGGCTGATATAATCAGCCCTCTTTTTTCAAAAAAGAAATTGGTGGAAAAATGAAGATATTGATGTTGGAGTGGGACAGTTTTGCGCAGGAATATATCGTGGAGGCATTTCAAAGGGCAGAATGTCAGGTAGAGGTGTATCCATGGCCTTTTGGGCAGAAGAATATGCGGGAGAATGATGAATTAAAGGAAGAGTTAGAGCAAAAACTTCGAAGGGACGATTATTCCTTCGTTTTTTCTTTAAATTTCTTTCCGGTGGCTTCGGCTGCATGCTTCCTTGTTGGAACCAAATATATTTCATGGGTATATGATACGCCGTATCTGCTGCTATATTCTAAGCATATCAAATATGAAACAACTACGGTATATGTCTTTGATAAGACTCTTTGTAAGAGACTGAACGAAAGTGGCATTAAAAATGTCTATTTCATGCCCATGGCAGCGCCTGCAAAGTATTATGATAGTATTCCGGCCGGGCAGATGGAAAGTTTTCAGGCGGAGATTTCTTTTGTAGGGTCCTTATATACAGAAGAAAATCAAAACTTCTACAAAAATTTAGACGGAGTAAATGCTTATACACATGGATATCTGGAGGCACTCATCCAGGCACAAAAGAATATTTATGGATCCTTTTTTTTGGAAGAGTTATTAAATGAACCTGTTACAGAGGAACTAAAGCGGGTATACCCGATTCCTAAGGGGGAAGATGAGTGGGAGTCTGACCAGTGGATATATGCCAATTATTTCTTGGCGAGGAGGCTTACAGGAGTACAGAGAGGGGAAATCCTGCGCCTTATTTCCGAAAAGTATAAGGTAAAGCTGTATTCTCCGGCAAGCACACCGGAATTATCAATGGTTGAAAACTGTGGTCCGGTAGATTATATAAACCAGATGCCGTATATTTTTAAAAATTCAAAAATTAATTTGAATATGACACTTAGGAGCATCTATTCAGGGATACCTTTAAGAGCGATGGATATTATGGGGTGCGGAGGTTTTCTGCTTACTAATTTTCAGGAGGATTTTCTTGAGTTCTTTGAACCGGATGCGGACTATGTTTATTATACAGATAATAATGATTTGTTGAGAAAAATAGATTATTATTTGACACATGATGAGGAGCGGGAACGAATAGCAGGGTGCGGACTTGAAAAGGTAAGACAATATCATACCTATGATTGCCGCATTGAGGAGATTCTTGTGCGGGTGAAGGGAGACTACAGATAGCATGTATGTTTTATGGATGAACTGGAATTCTTTCGGAAGAGATGGAATCTATAAAGAATTTATAAGGCGGGGATATGTGGTAGAGTGTTTTGAACTTGAAACTAAGACAAATACGAGATTGAACAATAAATATGCGGAGGAGATGATCCGCTATATGTCGGATAAAAAGTTTGATTTCGTCTTTTCTTTTAACTATTACCCTGTTGTGTCTCTGGCTTGCAATGCATGTAAAATAAAGTATGTATCATGGGTATACGATAGTCCTATGATAGCACTGTATTCCAATACGATTGTCTTCCCCTATAATTATGTCTTTATATTTGATAAGGCCTCTTATCGTGAAATGCGTAATTATGGAATAGACACGGTATATTATCTTCCTATGGCAACGGATGTAGTGACCTATGACGGTTATGAGATGGATGAAATGATTCGGAATATTTACAGTGCTTCTATTTCTTTTATTGGATCAACCTATACAGAGAAAAAACATCGGCTCTATAATCGCTTGCTGGGTGTGAATGACTATACGCTGGGATATTTGGAGGGAATAATTCAAGCACAAAAAAAGATATATGGTGCACTGATTTTAGAGGAGCTGTTGACACCGGACATTATTGAGGAAATATTGAAGGTTCAGCCATGGGTGATGAATGAAGATGGTTTCGAGCGCCCTTCCTGGGCATTTGCCCAATATTTTCTGGCGCGGAGGGTGACATCCTTAGAGCGGCAGGAAATTCTTCAAATGTTGTCGGAAAAATATCAGGTAGTTCTATATACAAGCGAAAAAACACCACAATTGCCAAAGGTAGATAACAGGGGGCCTGCTGGAATGCTCAAGGAATCCGTATACATTTACCGCAGTTCTAAGATTAACCTGAATATGTCGCTGCGCAGCATTGTTTCCGGAATACCTTATAGAGTATTCGAAATCATGGGAAGTGGAGGATTTCTCTTATCCAATTATCAAGAGGATTTTTTCGACTATTTCATTCCGGGAGAGGATTTCGACTATTATGGCAGCTATGAAGAATTAATGGAAAAGACAGAATATTATTTGTCACATGAAAAAGAGAGAATTGAAATTGCCAGAAACGGATATGAGAAGATAAAACAGTTTCATTCCTATAAGAACCGTTGGGACAATATATTGAATATCTTAACCGGGGAAAGAGAATATTGAAGAGAGAGGAAATATAGTGAGCCGGATAAACGTTAATCCTAAAATATCAGATATTATTGAAAAGCTGCAAAGATCTTTGATGGAGGGCAGGTTATCGATTGAAGATTTTCCCAAGGACATCGTAAAGAGCCTGTTAGAGGATACGCTTGGAAAGTCTTTTTGGTCTATCATAAGTGATAGTAGAGATAGCGGCTTCGCAGAAGAAATGCCGGAGGCATATATGAACTTATTCGAGCATTTTGTGGCTGAAAAGGATATACCAGGGTGCGTGGGTCTTTTGGGAGTGTTCGAGAGGCACTATAAGGGGCTATATGGAATTATCGGGAAGTATGAAAATATTCAGGTATATCAAGACCTTATAAGGGGTGTTGGCTATGCATGGGCTCAGGTACAGTATAGACTTCATGAAAAACGGCAGGAACACTGGAGTGGATATGCTGAACCCCTGCCAAGAAAGAGGGGGGTAGTTTATACGTGTATGTTCGAAGCAGGGGTATGGGTAGAAGCACCGCTGCATAGAAATGCGTTCTGGGATTATTTCTGCTTTACAAACAGGGAAGACTTATGGGGCAAGAAAGAAAAAGGGTGGCAATTCCTTAAACCTTTTTGCATAGAAGATCAAGATGACGATTGGATGACGAACTACCATATGATAAATGCTCATACAATATTTGCAGACTATGATTTTAGCATATGGGTGGCTCCCGAGATGCGTATTGTTGGAGACTTGAATGAGTGGTATGAAATATATGGAAAAAATGCATCCTTTTTATCTTTTTCAGATTATAAAGATGACAGTATTTATGATATTTTAATTACGACTATGGTAGATGATGACAGCAATATTGGGTGTAGGAAGAAACGGTATAGATATCTTCAGGAGGGTTATCCGGAACACTATGGTCTGATTGACACTCGGTGCCTTTTTAGGAACCATAGGGATGAAATATTATGTGAGGTATTGAAGGATTGGTGGGAAGATGCAGTCTGCGATAAGATGTATGGTAAGTTTGGCTTTAACTATGCAGCATGGAAGAAAAATTTTAAATTTGCTATTTGTAATCAGTTTGTTGATGAGAATCGATATATATCCAATACACAATTGGATTTAGATAAAAAAACAGATTTTTGGCTTCCGAAGAACGACCATGACGGAAAGGAGGCGTAGCTTATGGCTGCGGGAGCAGACGAGGTAATCTGCTATACAACACACTTATTGTCAGGAGAAGAACGATCATTGTCCTTTATGGATATTTTGCTGGATGATAGATGGGCGGAGGGAGAAATTCGATTTTTGGAACCGCTATTTGCTGAAGTTGGGGGATTTAATACACGTTTACATACGAAGCAGACGTACGAACTGCTGTTGAGAGTTGCTGAGCATTATCCGGTAAAGGCGGTAGGAATTGCGGAGGAAAAGTGCAATTGTATATTGCAAGAGGATACGTGGGAGGCTTTTAGGACAGATTGTTATGTAGCAGGGAAATATCAGCAGGAACTATTGGATTCGGAATATTTTAATCCAGTTATAGAGTCTTTGTTCATTCGGGCGAAAGAACTGGGATATGCACAAGAGGGTATCGAGTGGCTCGAGAAGATGATTGCCCGTGCCCCGGAATATTATGAGATTTATGATAATACACAGCCTATCTTGATTTATAAAACGGACGATACAGTATGCAATTTGTTGAATGTCTTTGCAGAGCAGTTGGCTCTTTCCTTTCAGGCATATCAGCAGAGGGTAGAGATATTCGACGTTCAGAAAGAGGGAAATGGTGCTCTTACACGGTATATTGGAAAGCGGTTTAAGGCTATTATCGGTATACAGAGTTATGTATTCTCAATTATGATGCAGGATTGTATTACGAATCTCCATGATTTGATTTCAGGACCGAAATACAATATGATCCTGGATCATCCGGCGTGGATGAAAGAGCATATTGCCATGGCACCAAAGGATTATCATCTTCTCATTCACGATAGAAATTATCTGGCTTTTGCGGATAGATATTTTAAGAATATCGGAGCAAATCATCATTTTTCGCCTGCTGGAGTGCTGCCTGAGATACAGGGAGAAATGAGGAAGGAGTATGATATTTCCTTTATTGGCACCTATTATGACTATAGGAAGCGCCTTGCAGTAATAGGAACTTATGGACGCAGGCAGCGCTTTTTCATGTCTCGTTACATGAACGTAATGAAGAAGCATCCGAATATGACTGCGGAAAGCGCATTTGAACAGACCTTGGATTATTATGGAATCCAGGTGGACGATGAGGGATTTCTAAGTTTATTTTATGAGTTTCGAGAGGCGTGTTTCTGCATTATGAGTTATTATAGAGAGAAGACGATGCAAACGCTTCTGGATGGTGGAATATGCTTGCATGTGTTCGGCGATAGTTGGGCAAACAGTCCATTCATGACTCATGAGAATTTTATATATCACCCATCTATCGGTTTAGAGGAAAGCATGGAGGTAATGAAAAAGTCTAAGCTTTCCCTCAATATCATGTCGTGGCATATGGATGGATTTACAGAAAGAGCTGCTCATACTCTTTTGTGCCATTCGGTATTGCTATCTAGTAAAAGTACTTACCTGGAAGAGGACTTTAGAAACGGAGATGAATTGGTTCTTTTCGACTTGGAAAGGCTGGAGGAACTTCCCACGCTTGTCGAAAAGCTATTGGAAGATGAGACAAAGCTAATGCAAATTGCCGCACGGGGATATCAGAAAGCACTTCAAAATCACCTATGGAAGCATAGGGGAGAACAACTGCTTTTTATAATAGAAGAGGATAAAAAAAGAGACGATAAATGAGGAGATAAAGAGATGCTGGAAGTGCTGTTTATAGAAAGTGACAATTTGAGGATGGAATACATTTTAAGTAAGCTGGAAACTTGTGATTGTAATGTATTACAGTATTCAGCGAAAATATCTTTTGATGATTTGAAGGCGGCTTTGCAGGAAAAGACGTATCATTTTGTTTTTTCTATAGATTATATTGTACTGGCAGCACAGGTATGCAATGAGAGCGGGACGAAATATGTTTCATGGGTATATGAGGAGTCAACGTTATTTCAAGATTCCGGGAATATAGGTCTATATTATACCAATTATGTCTTTATACATGATTATCAGTTATATAAGGAACTGATAAATGAAGGATACAAAACGATATATTGTTTACCTTTAACTGAGCCGGACAATGTGCAGGCTTATGAGCAGTATATCCGTTTCATGCTTACGCTCCTGTTTAAAGAAGGAGAGCTGGGAGTATTTGAAGCTATAAAAGAATTAGAGAAGGCGAGAAAGGAAAATGGTAGTCGTTGCTGGATTCGTATGATGAATCAATGCTTCAGGAATCTCAACAGAATAAGCGAATCTGCGGCAGAAGAGATATATTGCCTAATGGCTAGAGAAAAGAATCCCACATTCTACCTGCGTGAGCAATTGGTAAGTTATATTGATGGTTTAATCGCGCAAAAATATATAAATATTTGTTCTGAGATTGTTACATGGTATAATAGGAACCTTACTTGTGAACTAAGAGCTCATTGTTGGGAATTCAATTATCTTCTCACTTTTCTTAATATATCCTTGGAAGAGATGAGGAATAGCAAAGAGGGCGATATGCCCAGTATTCTTTGTTATGAGAGTATGAGGGAAATGGAACGCACATACTTGCAGACAGTCTTTTATCTCAGAAGAATTGAATACGATATAACGCAGGAAGATGAAAGAGAGATACTTAACTATATCGACCAAAGAGGCCTATCGGAAATTGCGCTGGAACATATCATAAGTGAGGCACAGATATTCGATAAAGAAAAAGTGAGAAAAGGATTACGGGAGCTAAAAAGAAAATATGAGGCTGAATGAAAAGAAGATATGTTTTATTATTTGTGTGAATGATGATTTATTTTTTTCGGAATGTATCAGATATATCAATAATCTGGAAAAACCAAGTGACATGGTAATCGAGATTGCCGAGGTAAGGAATGCGGCATCCATGACATCTGGTTATAATGAGGGGCTTCAGAGCAGCGATGCGAAGTATAAAGTATATATGCACCAGGACGTGTTTATTCGAAATAAGTATTTTATATTTGATATTTTGGACATTTTTCGTAAAGATGACAACATCGGTTTAATCGGATTGGTAGGAAGTCCTGTTTTGCCATCTAATGCTGTTATGTGGTATAGTGAGCGGTGCAGCACAATAGATGCAGCACCGGGAGAAAAAGGTGATGAGAGTAACCGATATCGAGTAGAAGAAGACGGATACTGGGAAGTCGAAGCGGTAGACGGGTTGCTTATGGCGACCCAATATGACATACGCTGGCGAGAAGATTTATTCGATGGCTGGGATTATTATGATATATCCCACTGTTTCGAAATGAAGCGGCAGGGATACAAAATAGCAGTGCCGGGGCAGCAGGAGAGCTGGTATATTCATGATGATAAAAAGGTAATAAACTTGTGGAATCATAACAGATACAGACATCGTTTCCTGGAAGAGTATGGAAGTGATATGAAGGCTTGCCAGAAAAAACGGACAAATAAGGAGCATTTTGTCACAATTCTTATAGTGGCGCATAATGAAATAGAAGAATTGCAACTTTGTATAAGCTCTATAAGAAAGTTTGCTAATGTGGATAATTTACAAATAGTAATTATAGATAATGCGTCTGTGGATGGCACGGCTGAATGGCTTTCTGAGCAGGAGGATATCGCATACGGTACGGAGGATAGCGAAAAAGGATATGCAGAAATTATAAATACGGCAATTGAGTTATTCGGTATTGAGGGAGATTTGTTGCTCATGCGTCCGCAGTTTGCAATAACAAAAGGCTGTATTTCCAGAATGTATGAAGGGCTGTATAATGAAGAGAAGATTGGGGCGATAGGGCCTTTAACCAATATGCTTGATGGCTCCTTGCACAATTATGAATCTGCAGTTACATATGCACAGAATAATGATAAGCTAACGATGAAGCATGTTGTCGGAATACTTCCTCATATTATCTTCATAAAGGAAGAGGCTATGAAAAGAGTGGGAAGATTCGATGAACAAATATCTTCTGAAAAGATGGTGATACAAGATTATCTTCTGAGGATTTTGAAGGAAGGCATGACACTTATGAGTGTCCAGAATGCGGTAGCTTATTGCATGATTCCTAATAAAGCAGGCTTAAGTTCCGATATATCTATGATTACAAGATCACAGAGGCGGATGAAAGAGAAATGGGGAATGAATTATTTTAATATCGTGTATAACCCATATTTAATAGAAATGATAGTGCATCCATATGATAGCCCAATTTCAGTGCTTGAAGTAGGCTGTGATTGCGGTGCAACGCTGGTGGAGATAAAGAATCGATGGCCGGATGCCTCAGTTTATGGGTATGAAATAAATCCTTCTGCGGCTAAAGTGGCTTCCAGCGTGGTGGAGGTGGAAATAGGGAATATCGAGGAGCAGAAATTCCCTTATAGAAAAGAACAGTTCGATTATATTATCTTTGGAGATGTACTGGAGCATCTTAGAGATCCGGAGGCTGCTATCAAGTACTGTATTGATTATTTGAAACAGGAAGGATGCATTATCGCAAGTATACCGAATCTGATGCACGTATCGGTAATTAAAGAATTGCTTGCGGGCAATTTTACCTATACGGATACAGGCCTGCTGGATAGGACTCATATACATATGTTTACCTGCAATGAAATTGAACGCATGTTTACAGCCTGTAATTATAATATAGAGGAATTGGGACAATCGAAACTAAAACTATCGGAAGACGATACGCAGTATATAAACCGATTGCTGGAGCTGGAACCGAAGGCGGAATTTTTTATGTTCGAAACATTCCAGTATCTTGTAAGAGCAAAAAAGAATATGAGGTAGCTTACTTGAGAAGACTTCTCCTATGAAGGGCAGGCTGATAATCACCGCATCTCTCATAGTAGTACAAGGCTTCTGGTATATTACCCATACATTCATGAATAACGCCTGTATTATAGAAGGATTTATAGCTATTAACGCCTTCCACAGAATAGTTTGGTATGGTGACGGCATGAAGAAACATGGAGATAGCCTGCTCGAACATCGCATTGTTCATATAAATGAGGCCCATTAAGAAGACGAAATCAGATCGTTTTGAGAAAATATCATAGATACCTTCCAACTGCAGGGCTGTCGTATATTTTTTCAAATAGAGCAGACTATAGCCGTAGGATTCCACTAAGGTTTGAACATAATCCTCCCGTTCGTCGACATTCATAGACAAAGCTTTTTCAAAATAAGAAACCGCTTTTTTATAATCTCCAATCCCGAAATAGGATTGCCCCATTTGAAAATATAAATATGGATCAGAATCATCAAGGTTTAAGGCCCGTTGCAGCAGTTCAATGTTGCGATGGGCCTTTTCGGACCGAACTTTCTCGGAGCTGTAGCCAACGTGGTGGAAACACAGCGGGAGAGAGATGAATGATATGGCATCCTTGTCTTTGGAAACCAATTGCTCATGTATGGAGCCCTGGAAACAAATATACTTTTTGTGGAAAAAGCGGGCAGCATAATCATAAATAGTATCGGAATCACTTTCCCCGGAATCGGGAAAGTAAGTAGAAGAGGGATTACGCCGCTTAATCATTCCGGCTTGCTTGGAAGAAATCAATTGAGGAAGAGCTGAAATGATTTTTTCATTTAAAGAAGAGTCCTCTAAGTATTCATCACAATCGACAGCCAATATATAGTCATTATGAGCCTTGGATATAGAATAGTTTCTGGCGGCACTGAAATCGTCGGACCATTCAAAATGAAATACATTTGGAGTATAGGAAAGTGCGATATTCACTGTCTGGTCAGTGGAACCGGTGTCCACAACTATAATTTCCCAATCATATTTGATAAGACGCCTTAAACATTCTCCGATATATTGTTCTTCATTTTTGGCGATGATACATACAGATATAGGCAGCATATGATTCCTCCGAAAATCCCTTTTTGTTAAATAAGAAAATTATTTTGTGCTTCCATATGAAACTTTAATTGTGTATTTAGAAGAGCGGCAAGATAGCAGAATGCGCTGTTAGACATAAGCATCCCGTGATACATGCTCATCAGCTGTACTTTTATTAATTAAAGATAATAAGTGTTGATCAGTGTCCAAGCCTCCATTTAAATATTGAATTTTCATAGAAGCTCTTTTAGCTCATAATAATATATGATTTTCTTTATTATATCACAATAGCAAAGTATAGAGAAAAGATTATTGATTCATAGAATAATTACATTTTAGGGTTAGTTAATGATTTATGGTATTTAACCGATATACGTAATAGCAATATATAGTGGAAACAGAGGCATAAAGGCAACTCTTTTGCAGAAGGAACTGCAGACACCATAGGGATGAGCAGTTTATGGAAGCGAATAGCTATATCATTAATTTACGGCGGCGGTCGGGTGAATAAGAAGGCGCTTGGAAAATAAAAAGGATAAGGAAGGAATATGTATGATAGCATTTGATGAAAGCTTTTACGATGGTGAATGGCGGGATGATTTTTTTGTGACCGGTGAAATGAAGAGGGTATGGGCGGCGCAAATGGAAATGCTGATGTTTATAGATGATATATGTAAGAGGCATGGAATACAATATTATGCAGATGCCGGTACCATGTTGGGAGCTGTGCGGCATAAAGGCTTTATTCCGTGGGATGACGATTTGGATATTGCAATGCGACGTGAAGATTATGAGAAGTTTTTTGCTGTTGCCAGGGAAGAAATACAGGCACCACTTAGATTAGAAAATATATATCATGATAAGGAATGGCAGGAACCGTTTATGCGTGTTGTCAATAATGACAAAATAGATTTCAGGAAGGAGAATCTGGAGCGATGGCATGGGTGTCCATGGGTAATAGGCGTGGATATCTTTCCGATAGATTATCTGCCTGCTGATCCGATGGAGAGAGATACTTTGCTGGATTTATACATGATAATAAGAGAACTGATCAGTATTCTGAAGGAGGACAAGGAGAGTGATTTAGTGTGGGAAAGTGTAGAAGGTGTAGAAAAGATGTGCAATGTGAAATTGGATAAGGATAATATTGTTTCGGAGTTGCTGAAGCTGGGGGACAAGGTGGTCTCGCTTTATGGAAAGAACGATGGCAGTGAAATGGCAATCATCGTATATATGGATCCGGGTAAATCTAATATATGTAAAAAGGAGTGGTATGAGGAAGGTATAACTATGCCTTTTGAAAATATAACGATTCCTGTCCCTATCGGCTATGATAATATCCTTAGAGGAAAGTATAGTAATTACATGGTACCGATACGCCAGGAACTTCATAATTATCCGTTCTATGCTCCGCAAAAGAAAGCGTGGGAAGAAAGTCTCAACTCTGGGCGATAGGTGGGAATGTGTATTGCCCCTTGTTTTCGGCAATTACATATGCAGATATTGGCAATATAGGATTTCGCCGTCATTTATCTTAACAAAATAAGAGATTTGCTTTATAATGGTTTAAAAGCGTTAATTTATCCTAACAAGATGATTCGTAATAACATTCTTATATGAAACTTATTATTTTATTAACTTCGCCGATATATATTATAACAGTATACAGGAAAGAGATGCATGGAGGCAAATCATATTGCAGATGGAACTGTAAAGATGAAATGGCGGAAACGAGGCATCAGGACTGATGCCTTTTTTATATAATAGGAAAGTGTTCCTGATGTTGGAGTGCTATAAAATGGAGGGCATAAAGAAAATGCTAGAAATCGGCATACAGTCAAAAGGAATCATTAAAGAAAGTGTGATGGAAGAGGGATATAAAAAAATTAAACAAGCCGGTATGAGTTATGTGGACTACAATATTATGACTCCGAAAGAGGAAACGGAGAAATTGGAGGTCGCATACTTTGAAAAACATAAGGAATGTGCGGATAAGTATGGGCTGCATTTTTCACAGGTGCATGCGCCGCTGTTTAAATACGAAACGGAAAGACCGGACAGAATAGAATATATTCTGGAAGAAATGAAAAAAAGCATTGCGATATGTTGTCTTCTGGGTAGCCGCTATCTGGTAATGCATCCCTTTGAATTGGCATTTAAACTGGGGAAATCAGAGGAAAGAAAAATAAATCTGGACTATTTCGGAGCGCTGGCAGAAGAAGCGATGCGCAAGAATGTGATGATTTGTATTGAGAATATGCCCAGTAAAAAGAATGAAAGGTTATGGGAAGGAGCATGTTCGTCAGCAAGAGAGACCGTAGATTATATAAATATACTGAATGAGGGAGCCGGGGGAGAATGCTTTGGCGCCTGTTTTGATGTAGGACACGCCAATGTCCTTGGGAAAAACCTTAGAGAAGAGGTTAAAACGCTTGGAAGGCATTTGAAAGTAGTACATATTCATGATAACGATGGAGTTACGGATTCACATCAATTACCTCACACCTTTTCTAATAAAGGAAATTCTATTACTGATTGGACTGGTTTTTTGTTGGGTTTGCGGGAAATTGGTTTTAAAGGAGTGCTTAGTTTTGAAACCTATGGATGTTTTTCCGGAATTCCGGGAGTCCTTCAAGAACCGGTGCTTAATTTTCTCTATAGCGTTGGAGCTAATTTTTCCAGAATTATTTGTTTCGAAGAAGTGCTGGAGCAAATGGGTTCTAAGAAAAAGATTCTGTTCGGGTCAGGAAAAATGTTTGATGTATATATGAGGGATTTTGGAAAGAAATACCCTCCGTTTTTTGCGGTAGATAATAATGCTTCCTTATGGGGAACTGATAAACTTGGAATTGTGATTCGGAGTCCTCAAGATATTTTGGCGGTTCCGGAAGAAGAACGGGTAATTATTTTATGTAATGCTTATTATGAGGACAATATTAAGCAGCTGGAAGATATGGGAATTTACCGATATGAACTGACGGAAGAAATCTTACGGATGACGGGCAGGCCGCTCTAGGATAGAAGAAGCTTATGATAGGAGAACTTAAGATGAAGATAGGGATTCAATCTCGGCTTTTGTTGGGGGATACGGCAAGAGAAGAGGATTTTCTCAGAATAAAAGCAGCAGGTTTTCAATGCATTGATTTTAATTTGGATCGTTTTTTACCGAATTATCTTATTTACGGAGGAAAAATCAATCAGTTCTTCGATCAGCCCATAGAGGAGCTGCGTAATTTTTTTGAAGAGTATTACTGTGCTGCAGCAAAGACAGGATTGGAATTTGCCCAAGTGCATGCTCCGTATCCGCTGTATGTGTATGGACGAGAGAAGGACCGGGATTATTTACATATGGTAGCTGAGAAAAGCATTGCCATCTGCGCTGCACTGCATGCACCGTATCTGATAGTACATCCCTTTAAATTATTATATTCATTGGGCAGAGCGGAAGAACATAAGCAAAACGTGGAGTTTTTCCGGAGCCTGATTCCGTTGTTGAAAGAATATGGCGTGAAGATTTGTCTGGAGAATTTATATGATGGTTTTAACGGAAGAATCTGCGATGGCGTATGCGCGGATCCATATGAAGCTGCTGAGTATGTGGATGAGTTAAATCGAATCGCTGAGGAAGAATGTTTTGCATTTTGCTTTGATGCGGGACATGCCAATATCCTTGGTAAAAACATGAAAGAGACGATTCTTACACTGGGGAATCGGATACAAGCGCTTCACATACATGATAATGATGGAGTTAATGATTTGCACCAGTTACCCTTTACCTTTACGAAAAAGCTGGCGGGAGATGTAAGTACCGATTGGGATGGTTACATAGATGGATTGAAAGAAATTGGCTATGACGGAGTACTTAGTTTTGAAACCTTCGGTGCGTTGAAGTGCTTTCCGGAAGAATTGCACGATGGCGTATTGAAAATGGTGGCAGATATAGGACAATATTTTGTCAGGAAATTGGGTGAATGCGAATGAAAAAGGTGATTACATATGGCTCCTTTGACTTGTTTCATGAAGGGCACTATAAGCTATTGGAAAGGGCAAAGGAATTAGGAGATTATTTAATTGTAGGAATTACGACGGAACAATATGATGAGTCACGCGGTAAGCTTAATGTAGTGGATTCCATCATCGATAGGATAGAAAATGTAAAGAAGACCGGATTTGCGGATAAAATTATAGTAGAAGACCATGTAGGACAGAAAGTTGAGGATATTCAAAAATATGGAATTAATATTTTTGCAATAGGCTCAGACTGGATAGGGGCATTTGACTACCTGAAAGATTTTTGTGAAGTGGTATATTTGGAGAGAACCAAAGAAATTTCCAGCACCTTATTGAGAAATCAAAAGTATCCTATCATAAGAATGGGGGTGGTAGGAACCGGGCGTATTGCATCGCGGTTTATACCGGAAGCGAAATTTGTCAGCGGTATCGAAGTAATCAGCGCATACAATCCTCATAAGGAGAGTGTACAACAGTTTGCTGATAGGTTTGAGATTCTGCCAAGCTGGGGAGATTTCAAAGATTTCTTAGAAGATTTAGATGCGGTATATGTAGCTTCGCTTCATCAAACCCATTATGAATATGCTAAAGCGGCATTGGAATGTGGGAAGCATGTGTTATGCGAAAAGCCTATGGCCTTTTCTGAAAGTCAGGCAAAGGAGTTATTTTCCATTGCAAAGAAAAATGACTGTCTGCTTCTGGAGGCGATTAAAACGGCATATTGTCCAGGCTTTGCACAACTTTTAGGCGTGGCTAGAAGCGGAATAATAGGAAATATTGTTGATGTAGAGGCTTGCTTTACAAGAATTACGGATCCGAATTCAAGAGAGCGGAAAGACCCTGATTATGGGGGGGGTTTTTTTGAATTTGGCAATCATACAATGCTTCCGATATTTAAGTTGCTGGGAACCCAGTATAAGAGCGTACATTTTGACAGTATAAAAGATGAGAAAGGAATTGATTTGTATACAAAAGCCTCTTTTTCTTTCGATAAAGGCATGGCAATGTCCAAAACAGGTGTTGAGGTAAAATCGGAAGGACAACTGATAATAGCCGGGACCAAGGGCTATATCCTTGCAGAATCTCCATGGTGGCTGACGAAATCTTTCGAAGTACGTTTTGAGAATCCCTCTAAAAAGGAGCAGTACACTGCCAAATTTTTGGGAGATGGACTCAGATATGAGCTGAGTGAATTCGTATCGTTGATTCATAATGGAAAGAGGTCATCTTATAAATTTACCGAAGAAGAATCGATTGCCATGGCGGGAGTCGTGGAGAAGTTTTTGGAGACAAGAAGATGAAATATAAAACAAAGATATATGGGCATCGTGGAGCGAGCCAGTATGCTCCGGAAAATTCTCTGGAAGCATTTCAGATGGCCTATGATATGGGAGCGGACGGAATTGAGTTCGATGTACAGATGACCAAGGACGGATATCTTGTGGTCGCCCATGATGAAGAAATAAGCAGGGTATCTGATGGTAAGGGATATATTAGAGACTATAACTTGGAAGAGTTAAGAAGATTCCAATTCAATAAAATCCATCCGGAATATGAAGAAGTTAAGATTCCGCTGCTGGAGGAAGTATTAGAACAGCTCGGTCAAAGAAAAACGAAGGATGACAAAGAGCTTCTATTTAATATTGAATTGAAAAACAGTATATTTTCCTATGAAGGTATGGAAGAAAAGGTATTAAAAACAGTAAAGGAAAAGAAAGTATTTGGACAAACGCTATTTTCTTCCTTTTCTCATTCTTCAATGTTAAAACTTCGGGAGATAGATGTGGAAGCGAAGGTTGCATTTCTTTATTGTGACGGTATTATGGATATTGCAGATTATACGCAGAAATATAAGGTAAATACTGTTCATCCGGCATGGTATCTCCTGGATAAGGACAACACATTTGAGTCTCTTCGGGAAAGAGGAATTGAGGTAAACATTTGGACGGTAAACAGTGGGAAGGAAATAAGACGTTTTTGTGACATGGGTGTAAATGGGATTATTACTAACAGACCTGATTTAGGAAGTGAGATAAGGGATGATAAGTGATTTAGGAATAGAATGTCTGTTTGCTTTTAATATATGGGATATTAACTCTGCAAAAGCAGTCATTGATGCAGCGGCTGATAGAAAAAGGAATATTATTCTTCAAACATCGTCTGGAGTATTTTCCCGGATGGATGCTGAGGAGACAAGAATATTTATAAAAAGCTATGCTGAAAAGAAGGAAATTAGCGTATGGCTGCATCTGGACCATTGCAAGGATATGAGAGTAATCGAAGAGGCCATATCGAAGAAATGGGATTCAGTTATGATAGATACATCCGATTTAAATATAGAGGAGAATATTGACAAAACAAGGCAAGTAATCGAGAAGGCGCATAAGGTAAACGTTCTTGTGGAAGCGGAAGTCGGGCAGATAAAAGGAATTGAGGATAATATTGCTGTACGGGATCCTCGCAAGGCAGGCAGGGAAGAAATAAGAAGATTTCTGGAGGAGACAGAAGTTGACATGTTTGCGGCGGCATTTGGTAATGCCCATGGTATGTATAAAGGGAAGCCCAAGCTAGATTATGACTTGATAGATTATGTGGCAGAGATTTCCAGGGTTCCATTTGTTGTACACGGAGGCAGCGGATTGGAAGATATGGAAATCAGGAAGTTGTCCCAAAAAGAAAATGTAAAAAAGATAAATATATCGACAGAAGTAAAACTGGCATATCGGGAAGGAATTCTAAAATCTTTAGAAGCTGGTATGCTTGAAGAGGACGGATTCCAAGCGATTTATGTAGAAAAAGCAATCCATGAGGCTATTTACCGGATGACATACAATAAAATAGGTATTATTATATAGAAGAAGGATGCAGTAATGAAGAATGTAATGGTTATTAATATGGGGCTGAAGAGTATAAGATGTATCGTTTTTAACGAGGCTGGGATGAAGCTTTATAATGAAGCAATTCCAATAAAAACTGCTATCAGTGCGGAGAAGGTAGAACAGGAACCGAAGGAATGGTGGCAGAGTGCCGAAAAGCTTATAGAAAGAGCTGCTTGCGAATGTAAAGGGATAGGTATAGATTACATAACGGTTACGGCATCCGCCTCGTGCCTTGTATGTGTGGATAAAGCAGGTGTTCCGCTGACGAGGGCCTTTATGGTTTCCGATAAAAGGGCTGAAGAAGAGAGCGAATACATTTCAAGGTTGGGCGAATTTGAAAGGGTATATAAAGAAACGTTGATGGATATGTCCGCAAGTCTCATGCTTCCGAGAATATTATGGGTAAAAAGAAATACGCCTGAGATTTTTGAGGCAACGGATAAGTTTTTAACACCGAATGATTTTATGCTGTTTATGCTTGGTGGAGTGTATGCGACGGATTATTTTAATGCCATGAAGTATCACTATAATACACAGAAAAGGTGTTATCCGAAAAACCTTCTGGATGAATTGGGAATTTCTGAAGACCAGCTTCCAAAGGTGATGGAACCTGGAGATACTATTGGGAAAATACGCCCGGATTTGGCTGAAAAACTTGGCGTTAATAAAAATGCGGAAATTGTAATTTCATCTTATGATGCTATTTGCTCCTTTGTAGGAAGCGGAGCAGCAGAGGACGGAGAGGCAAGTGATGTGTCCGGTACGGTTACAGTATTGCGCGCTTTATCAAGAAACAGAAAACCTCAGAACAATCCTTTAATTTATAATCTTCCGTTCTATATGGAAGATGCTTTTATTATCGGGGGAAGTAACAATTTGGGCGGAGGGCTGATAGAATGGGTAAAGCAATGTTATTATCAGAACGAAGTATATCCTTACGAGATTATGGAGAAGGAAGCCGGAGAATCGGTTCTGGGGGCGAGAGGTTTAATATTTCTTCCCTATTTGCTGGGAGAACGGGCGCCGGTATGGGATGATAATGCGAGGGGTGTATTTTTCGGAATAGAAAGAATGCATACCAGAAAGGATATGACGCGGGCAGTATTCGAAAGCACTGGATTTATCGATATGGACATGATAGCGGCAATCGAGCAGACAGGAATAAGGATTAAGTCGGTTCGGTTATCGGGAGGATTGGCAAGAATTAATCTTATCTCACAGATAAAAGCAGATATATTAGGCCGGGATGTTCTTGTTTTATCCGAATTTGAGACGACGTCAACGGGTGCTGCAATGATGGTTCTGCTTGGGAAGGGATATTTTGCGGACCTAAGAGAAGCTGCAGAAAGATTTGTGTCTGTACGTATGATAATAAAGCCAGATATGATAAATCATCAAAAGTATATGTGTATGTATGAGCTTTATAAAGACACTTACAATACAGTGAAAGAATTATATGTGAGAAGAAAAAAAATAATTAAAGAAATGGTTGACGATAGAGAAGTCAGAATTGAAAATTTATGAGGTTGTGCTATGGAAGGTTTTACTTTGGAAATACCTACAAGAATATATTTTGGAAATCATAATGTAGAAGAAGCCTTAAGGAAGGAAAGCGAGTGGCTTACTGGAAATATTATGATAGTTACAACCGGGAGAAGCTTGATAAAGTATGGTTATTTGGACGAACTGGAGAAGATTTTGGGCAAGCTTCCGAATGTAGGAGAAATTGTGATTTTTGATAAGGTAAGTGCTAATCCTAAGCTGGAAGAAATAGAAGAAGCTGTTAAAAAAGGTATGGAGAAGCAAGTAAAGGCGATTATTGGCTTCGGGGGAGGGAGTGCCTTAGATGCAGCGAAGGCAGCAGCAGTGGGAATCGGCATCCCCGGGAAACTGGAGTATTTTCTGTTGGAAGAAGTGGAACCCATGGGGAATGTACTGCCTGTTATAGCCATACCGACTACTGCCGGCAGTGGAAGTGAATTGAGTAAGGGAGCGATTGTATCCAGTCTGAAACATCGGATGAAGGGTGGAATAAGGGGCGTTGCATTATTGCCCAAAGCAGCGATTGTTAATCCTGCATATACATGGACGGTTCCCGTTGATATTACGATGGAAACTGGTTTTGATGCCCTGGCTCATGCGATAGAATCTTATGTGGCAGTAAAGGCGAATAGCTGGTCTGATATGTTGTCTGAAAAGGTGATTAAGGTGATAGGGCAAAACCTTCCGCTGTTAAAGGAAAACATTGATAATTACGAGGCGAGAGATGCCATGAGTTATGCAAGCATGCTAATCGGAATTAACTTAGCCAATGTGGGGACATGTCTTCCGCATCGGATGCAGTATGCGGTGGGAGCCAGAACGGATACAAGCCATGCAGCAGGTGTGGCGGCGTTATATCCGGCATGGATTCACAAACAATATGATGTAAATGACAAGAAAATAAAGGACATAATATATTGGCTTACCGGTAAGAAAATCATAACCGGCGGGGAAGCAAGAAAAGAATTGGCCGAGTTCATGAAGACAATAAATATTTTTAAGACCCTGACCTCTTTAGGGATTAATAAGGAGGATTTACCGGTGCTGACAAATCAGGTGACGGGGAATATCGGTAATGACAGATTAAGCGTACAAAAGGACATTATAGCGAGTATTTATAGCGATTCATTATAGAATGGGAGAGTAGATATGCAGGCAATCATTATGGCAGCAGGAAAAGGCAGCAGATTAGGAAGTCTCACAGAAAATATGCCTAAATCCTTTTTGGAAATCAAAGGTATTAAAATGATTGAATATAATATTTCCATGCTCCACTCATTTGGCATTAAGGATATTATTATTGTAACGGGCTATCAAAGCGAACGATTTGAAGAACTAACGGAGAAGATAGAAGGGATTCGTTGTGTATTCAATCCGTTTTATGAGATGGTAAATGTATTGGGTTCATTCTATATGGCGAAGGATTGTCTTCATGATGATTTTATCTATTTGCATGCAGATACATTATGTGCTCCTGAGATATTTAAGGCAATGCTTCGTGAAGAAGGCGATATGGTTCTGCCCGTAGATTACGGCCCATGTGATGAGGAGGCCATGAAGGTAAGGGTAAAAAGCGGAGAAATCATAGAGATAAATAAGACAATGCTGTGCGAAGCCTCAGAGGGGGAATTTATAGGAATAGCAAAAATTAGCAGAAACGTAATCGGAGAACTGCGTGAGGCAACGGCAGAATTAATGAAAGAGAAAGAATTCTCGTCCTATTTTGAAGGGGCGGTTCAGAGAGTGATCGATAAACAGTGTTTCAGCGTGAGATCAATGCCTACACAAGGATATTTTTGGAGTGAAGTAGATTTTATCGAGGATTACAAAAAAGCAATTGCGGGGATACCGGACTCTCTCATCCAAATGGCGAGAGAGGAGTTTTCGGAATGAGAAAATTGAGCAGTGAAGAAAAGTATATAAAAAAACGAAAAAGACAAAGCTTGAGAACGAGCCTTTTCTACCATTTGCTTTGGATTTTTCCTGTTAATAGCAAAAAGATTGTTTTTACTACCTTTGAGGGGGATGGAGGATACTGCTGCAACCCTCGTTACATAGCAGAAGAATTGCTTCTAAGAAATGAGAAATTCGATATTATCTGGTTAGTTAATAATATGGAGAAGCAGTTTCCGGATGGGATAAAAAAGGTAAAAAATAATTTTTTTAATAGAGCATATCATTTAACAACGGCTAAGGTCTGGGTAGATAATAGCAGAAAGGCATATGGAACTGTAAAGAGAAAAAAGCAGCTTTATATACAGACATGGCATGCGGCGCTGGAATTCAAGCCTGTGGGAAAATTCAGAGGCAAGCTTTTCCCGCGTATCGCTTATCTGGTAAGCGAATATGATTCAAAGCTTGCGGATTATGTCACTTCTAACTCTGAATGGTGCACGAAGCTATATCCTGAAATGCTGCTTTATAATGGAGATATTATCAAGACGGGTTCACCGCGCTGTGATATATTTATAAATGGGCGTAACGATATATATAAGTATATTCGCGAGAGGTATGGAATACCATCAGATGCGAAAATAGCATTGTTCGCACCTACATTCAGGGGAGGCAGCCAGAAAGGGAGCCGTCGAGTATTTACAGAGCAATCCACAATTGATTTTAGGCGGATGGTTGATGCTCTGGAGCAGAAATTCGGAGGTACATGGTTTGTATTCCTGCGCCTGCATCCGCAGCTGGCTGCTCAGATGGATAAATTTCCATTAGAGAGCGGAGCAGCGAATATGATTGATGTGAGCCAGGCAGATGATATGAATGAGCTGGCGGCGGCTTCGGATGTATTGATTACCGATTATTCCAGCTCGGCCTTTGATGTTATAAATATGTATTTGCCTGTTTTTATCTATGCGGATGATTTAGATCAATACACAGAAGAACGCGGCAGGCTTATGTGGGATATGTATTCTTTGCCGTTTTCGGCAGCGGTAACGAATGACGGTCTGGTTAGAAATATAGAAAAGTTTGACGAGGAAGAATATCGGAGAAAAATTGATGACTTTTCGCGGGAACATGGGGTGCTGGAAGATGGACATGCCAGTGAGAGAGTTGTAGATTTAATAGAAAAAGTTATAAGAAAACAATAATAGTTTAATTAAGGAGCAGACAAATGAAAATATATGTATGGGGAACAGGGAGGTTAGCAGGAGAAGTAGTTGGAGATTGGATAAATGAAGAGGCTATTATTGCATTTATAGACAATGATATAAATAAAAAAATATATATGGGAAAAGAAGTAATTAGGCCGGCTGAAATTGTTGAACGGGAATATGATGCTATTGTAGTAGCCACTATTTATTCTTTGGATATTAGAGAGCAGTGCAAAAAAATAAGGATAGATATTGATAAAGTTATTTTTTTATATAACAATTGTATTTTGAATGATATGAATAAAGACTATAACTTCATAAATGATATTCTGGGAGAAAAGTACAGTGAAATTATAAAAAAACGTTATCATCTAATTCGTGGAATAGAAGATTCTGATTATATAACTAATGGAAATTACTATAATACTGATTATGTACGAATTAAAACGTTTGATCTTGTTATAAAAGAAATTAAGAAAAATAACATTCTAGGTTCGGTTGCAGAGGTTGGTGTCTTTAGGGGGGAATTTGCAGAATTTATTAATGCTGCATTTCCTAATAAAAAATGTTATTTATTTGATACATTTGATGGTTTTGATGCAAACGAAGCATTAAGAGAGAAAAAAAGTGGTAATTGCAGCGAAGCTTTTATATCGGCATATAAACAAACTAATTTGGGAATCGTTTTAGAGCGTATGCCTAATATTGATATGGTTTATATTAAACAGGGATATTTTCCTGATTCTTTAGATGGCCTGGAAGACAAGTTTGCATTTGTTTCTATAGATGTTGATTTTGAACAATCAATTTATAATTCCTTAGAATATTTTTATCCAAGATTGAATGAAGGCGGATATATATTTATACATGATTATAATAGTCATCTTTCCGGAGTTGCTAAGGCAGTAAATAATTTTGAAATCAATAATAATATTAAAATGTGCAAAGTGCCAATATGTGATGCAAGTGGAACATTGATAATAACAAAGTAATTTTATTATTTTATATGTAGGAGATAAAAGATGGAAAACAAGAAAATTAAAGTATTACATTTCTCTATAGCCAATAGTGGAGGAGGAATTACAAAGTATGCTTTAAGAATATGGAATGCAATAGATAAGGAACGTTTTCAGTGTGATTTTGCAACAATGAGCAAAAGTCTTGATTGCGCACAGGAATTAGAAAGTCAAGGATGTAAGATCCATTATATCTCCACATATAGCGAACAAGACATTCTTAAATTTGAAGAAGACATTAATAAAATCTTAGATGATGGATATGATGTAGTGCATTTACATACTAGCTGGTGGAGAGGGTTTGCCGTTGAAGAAATTGCAAAGAAAAGGGGAGTGCCTAAAGTAATTGTACACGCGCATAATACAGATGTCCATATTCCGATCGGTATAACGAGAGATGAGGCCAGGGCCCTGCATTATAGTTGGCAAAAAAGAGTAACACCTTATATTGCAACAGATTTCTGGGCTTGTGCTAGAAATGCAGCAAAATGGTTATATGGAGAAAACATTCCTGACGAACAAATTAAAATCATTCCGAATGCTATTGAATTAGAGGAATTTTATTATAATGAAAGTATGCGTATAAGATATAGGAATGAAATGAATTTGCAAAATCAATTTGTTGTAGGAATGATAGCCAGATTTCAGTACCAAAAAAATCATGAGTTTGCGATAGAATTTTTTAAAGAACTAAATCATAAAGTTCCTAATAGTATTCTATTATTAATAGGTATTGGAGAGCTAAAGGATGAAATGGAAGCTTTAGTTCGGAGATATCATTTGGAATCAAAAGTAATATTTTTAGGCTTAAGAAATGACGTGCAAAACTTATTACAAGCAATGGATTTATTCATATTGCCATCGAGATTTGAAGCATTAGCTCAGACGTTTGTAGAGGCACAGGCTTCGGGATTAAAATGTATTACTAGTGAGTTCGCTCCTGAGGAATCAAAAATAACAATTAATTTAGAGAGATTGCCTTTGGATATGGACTTATGGTTAGAAGAAGCGTTAAAATGGGAAGCTGGATATAAAAGAGAAAATACAAAAGAGATTATGAGAGATAAGGGCTTTGACATACGGTTTCAAATTAAAGAGATTGAAAAATTATATACTTATAATAATAAAGTCTAAATGTAATTTGATTTATGTGTAAGTTTAATTTAGAGGGCTGGGAAAAGAAAGAGAGACTAATAAAATGGATATAGCTATTTGGGGTACAAAAAAAGAAGCTATATATTTAAAGCAGCAATTATGTAATTGCTCGAAGTATAGTGTAAAGTTTTTTTTAGATAATGATATTGAAAAGCATAATGAATATTTTGACGGAATTATATGCAGGTCTCTAGAAAGCATGTTGCAATTAGGAATTAATATCGATGCTGTTTTAATATGTGTTAGAGGAACTCAAAGTAGGATATCTATATATAAGCAACTTAGGGAATTATATAATGGTAAAATTGCATTTACTAAAATGAAGTTTATTGTTTGTGAAGAACAATTCAGAGACAGTGATTTGTATTGGTTAGAATCAAATAAAGAGGTTATACCTTATTTGGAAACTAATATTGTGGATGGTTGTAATTTGAAATGTAAAGGTTGTACACATTTCGCACAATTGTTTACAACGAAGGATTTCTATAGCCTTGAAAATTATAATAGGGACTTAGCGCAGCTATCTGATATGTGTGACGTAGTACAAGTGAGGCTATTAGGTGGTGAACCATTAATGCTAGAAAATATAGAGGAGTATGTGATTGCCACGAGAACTATTATGCCTCGTGCCGATATCAGCATTGTCACTAACGGCTTGTTAATTAATAAAATGACCAATAGGTTTTTTCATGTATTGAAAGAATCGGATGCCTATATTAATATTTCAGTATATCCGCCTACCCAAAAAAAATTAGATAAAATTATATCATTACTTCAAAAACAAGAAGTTAGTTTTAGTTTACAATGGACAGAGGATAAAGAAATGATAGATATATTTTGGGCCAATTTATCATTGCGAGGAGATTCTAATGTTATGGTATCCAGTAAGATATGTCATTCAAGTGGTTGCAGATTTTTACGTAATGGCAGACTGTACAAATGCCCAACAGAAGGATTAATTGATAGATTTAATGAAGAATATAAGACGGGATTAGAGCTATCTAATGGAATTAATATATATGACAATAAAATTGATTGGTCCATATTGTTGGAACAAATGAACAGTAATGGTGTAGAAATGTGTAAGTATTGTGCAGAAACAGTAAGAGAATTCGGATGGGAAGTTGCAAATAAACCCGCGAAAGACGATTGGTTAGTGTAAGCAGGAATGACATTTTAATATAATTAGGAGGATTTGATATGCATGTGGTATTCTTATCCCATGGTTTTCCCGTTGAAGGTTTGGTTTATACCAGTGGTGCAGGAAATTATGTTGCTAATATGGCAAAAACGTTAGTGAAGTTTGGACATGAAGTTACGGTTGTAGTGGAGGCTTATAGCAATGATATTTTTGAATGGGAAGGTATTTGTGTACATAAGATTAGAGCCACGAGGGGATTTAAAAATACGGGAAGACCTATGCCAACATATAAAAAATTCTTTAAAAATTTATGCAGAAGTTTCTGGTATAATCAAGAAGTGAATAAAATAAATAAAAAAACTCCCATTGATATCGTTCAATGTGTCAATACGTATGGCATAGGTTTGTTTAGGAGGAAAAAGATTCCTTATATAATTCGGATTTCAGATTATCCCCCCCTTATAAGTGGAGCAAATAAGGAAGAATTTGACTTTAATAGATGTGTAAATTCTAAACGCTTGGATGAGGAAATGCAGTTTTGGGCACTAAAGGCGGCAGATACACTAATAGCACCTAGCTATCTTATGAAAAGTTTGGTAGAAAAAAAAATAACTAAGAAGGTCAATGTGGTGGAAGGCCCTATAATAATAGATGATTATAGCTTGGATAAAATAGAAGAGCTGGACATAATATCTAATAAATATTGGTTAACATATGGGGCAATGTCCTATCTAAAGGAAGTTCATATTTTAGCACAAATTATAGATAATTTGCTAGATGAGTATCCTGATATGAAATATGTAATGACTGGAAAAGATAGGGAACTTTTATATCAAGGGGAGTTTATAAAGGCCTCAGATATGTATAATTTGAAAATCATTAAAAATAGGGACCGTTTTATTTTTACAGGGGAGATTTCGGATAGAAAAAAATTGTTTTCTATTGTTAAGAATTCATACGCCTGCATATTACCTACAAGAATTGATAATCTTCCTAATACTTGTATGGAGGCGATGATTTTAGGCAAAATAGTGGTTAGTACATATGGAACAAGTGTAGAACAACTGATTACATCGGGATATAATGGTTTTTTAGCAGAAATTGATAATGCTGATGATTTGCATTCAAAAATAGAACTTCTTATGAAAATGAAGGCTGACGAAAAGCTTTTAATGGAGGAACGAGCAAAAGAAAGAACTCAAAATCTTGCCCCTGAAGTCGTATATCACCAAATGATGGATATTTATTTGGGGGTAATAAATAAAAAGGAGAGCGAGAAAAAAGATGGAAAAGGTTCTATTTGATTTTACGATATATCAGTATGCTACTAAATTTCATGGCGGCGGCGAATATGGACATGCTGTATTAAATGCTTTATTAAAATATTCAGACAAAGTGGAAATGGGGATTTTTTTTATTATAGGCAATAAAGTAGATATGTCGTTATTAAGGAAATGCGAAGAGAAAAATATTAAAATCTTTCCATGCAATCATGGAAGAAATGTATTAGCAATTATAAGAAAGTATGGATATAGAACGGTTTACTCGGCATTACCGTCTGGTGCTTTTTGGAGAGGCGTGGAGCTGCCTGAAACGGTTAGATTTATATATACACTTCATGGGATTCGTTTGGTTGAAACCGCAGGGGGGGATTCTTTTAAATCATTATATGAAGATGAATATGTTACAATGGAAGAATCCTACCAGAGACATTTGGAGGAAAATAAATTATTACCCGACATAATAGAAGATGGTAAGAATTATTATAGGGATATAATGAAAGGTTTTTTAAATAAGATAATAGTAACAGATTCGGAACATTCCAGATGCAGTATAATGTTAAATTTTCCTGAAATCCCCTTGGAAAAAATAATAAAATTATATGCTCCGGTAAAAAATGCACTTGTTATTAATGATAGTATCTTTGAAACAGAGTACCTAATGAGCTTAGATGTTCAGAAGCGTAATTTTGGTTTGATAGTCAGTGCGGGTATATGGTATAAAAATGGACTGCGAGGAGCGTTGGCTTATGATATGGTCATTGAAAGATGCGGAAATATTATCCCCGAAGATTTTAAGATAGTAATATTAGGGGTAAAAAATAAAGAAAGTTTTAGTAGTCGAATAAAAAACAAAGAACGATTTATCATTAAAGACTATGTCGAAGAAAGTGAACTTGAGGTACTGTATAAATACGCTCAGTTATTGTTATATCCATCTCTTAATGAAGGGTTTGGCTATCCGCCTTTAGAAGCTATGAAATATGGAACATTATGTGCGTGCTCTGTAAATACTTCTATATCGGAAATATGCCGTGACATGGTGTGGTATTTCAATCCGTTATCCATAGATGAGATGGCAAACCGTATAGTACAAAGTTTTGATAAAGAATTGAGAGAAACGATGAAAGATAGAATCTTAAATTTATATCCTCAAATAGTAAAAAAGCAAGAAGAGGATTTGGAGCAATTGGTTCAAATTATATTGGAGGAAAAATGACGGATTTAAAAAACAGATTAGAACTTTTTGAAACTTTTTATCATATATTGGATCAATGGCTTTTTTTAAAAAGCAAAGGAAAAACAATTTCTAATTTTTTTATTGATAATAAATATTCAGATATTGCTGTTTATGGTATGGGAAATATGGCAATGCACTTAATAGATGAACTGGAGAGTAATAATATTAAATTGAAGTGCGCCATAGATAAAGAAAAAAATTCGTACTATACAACCATACCTATTTATTCTATTTCTGAACAATGGCCTGCAATTGATGTAATTGTTGTAACTGATAAAAGAGAAATGTCTATGCTGATAAAGAGGATACAAGAAAAAGAAATAAAGTGTGACGTTGTGACTTTAGAAAATGTTGTTTATTGGGAATTTTGAGATGCTTATAACAAAACAAACAGTTTTTGGCTAAAATACGGAAGGGAAATGTATGGGATTATACCATACTAGTAATAAATATGAGCGATATTAGTATAATAGTACCCTTGTATAACGGGAATAAATATGTAGATAAGATCTTAAAAGTAGTTAGCCGCAATGTATCACTTTTATTAAAAACAATAGAGGTGGAATTATTATTTATTAATGATTGCACAGAACCTATAGAAATGAGTAATACAACTGTTGTGCTACCCAATAATTTAAAAGTTAAATTATTTGAAAATGAAAGAAACATAGGAATACATGCATCAAGAGTTAAAGGCTTTAATGTTTCATGCGGAGACTATCTTTTATTTTTAGATCAAGATGATAAAATTTGTGATAATTATTTATCTAGTCAGCTGAGTTCAATAAAAAACGCTGATGTAAGCGTTTGTAATGGAATACGTGGGCATAAACTAATATATTCAGATAAAACTGCTCAAGAGAGGTTGCTAAAAATAGATAGCTGGCAGGCAGGATTAAATGTAATAATTTCTCCGGGGCAAGCACTTATTAGGAAATCAGCGATTCCTAATATATGGATAGATAATATAATGGAAGATAATGGTGCGGATGATTTATTTTTATGGGTAAGCTTGCATAATGCCAATGCGAGGTTTGAGATAAATGAGAATATATTATTTGAACATAAGTGGCATGGAGATAATGCCTCTAGTAATATAAGTAAGATGAAGAAATCATTAATAGAGCTAAGTGAGATTGCTGATAGGTTAGAGCTGGTGCCACAAGCAAGGGAGGCGATTCGCTGCGCATTTTATAAACATGTAGAGACTGTGTCAAATCCTCTTATTATGAATATTGCCATTCTTAAAAAATGGTTATATTTTTCTGAAAGAGGTATAGGAGTACAGGAACTGCTGCTAAGTAAAAATTATAAAAACATTGCTGTTTATGGAATGGGAACACTGGGCGAATGTCTATATAATTCATTATCTCATACTTCAGAAGTAAAAATAGTGTATGGAATTGATAGAAGAGCAGAATGCTTTAGATACGAATTTCCTATATATTTACCAGGGGATGACATTCCCGAAACAGATGTCATTATAGTTACAATACCGAAAGATTATAAGGAAATTGAATATAATCTTAGACAAAAAGGTACTTATAACATAATCTCTATTGAAGATATTTTTGTATAATGGATAGCCGTTAGTTTATTTAGTAACTTAATATAATAAATATGAAACTAAGATTTATCCAGCAGATGGCTTGATTCAGTGCTATTGAGATAACTTGGGTAATATGGAGCTTATTATGAGGAATGTATTTGATATTAAAAGAGACGGAAACTTAAATTTCATACTGTCAGATAAATATATTAATAATATAAACACCATTATTCCGTTGAAAGAAGCGGCAGTATTCATACACTTGCATTATGAAGATACAATAAAGAAATATTTCAAATACATAATAAATATTCCCGAAGCCATAGATATATATATTACTGTTTCGGATAAAAGAACTAAAATGAAAATTGTTGAATGTATAAAATATTATGAAATAAAAAATTGTTTTATAATAGATAAGGAGAATAGAGGAAGAGATATAAGTTCATTGTTAGTTGCGTGTAGAAGTAAGATTCAGGAATATCAATATATATGTTTTGTGCATGATAAAAAAGAAAAAAAGGATTATCAAAGGGAAGATGTACAATGTTGGGTACAAGGATTATGGGAAAATACAATAGGATCGACAGAATATATTTATAATATTATAGAACTTTTTAATGATAATGAAAAACTTGGTATTCTCGCACCACCGAATCCATTAACAAATCAGTTTTCATTTGCAGTAACTAACATGTGGGGCAAAAATTTTATCTTGACTAAAAAATTAACAGAGGAATTTAAATTAAATTGTGATATAAGCGAAGAGAAACCACCGGTTACTTTAGGTACTGTTTTCTGGTGCAGAGCGGTTGCATTAAAGAAATTATTTTTAAAGGAGTGGGTTTATGAGGATTTTCCGGATGAACCGATGCCTTCTGACGGGACAATCAGCCATGCGATCGAAAGAATACTGGCTTACGTTGCACAAGATGCAGGTTATTTTACCGGGAATATAATGACAGATACGTATGCTTCAAAACAATTTGAATATAGAAATATGATACTGATGAAGGCATTTGATAGGCTTAACAAACTCGCTGGAATCGGAAGCGTTAAAGAACTCTTTAATTATGACATGGAAAGAGAAGAAATAGCAAAATTCTGCAGTTTATATTCTAATATATATATTTATGGAGCTGGATTTTTTGGAAAGAAGAGCCTTTTAATGATGAAATCAATGGATAAAAGGCCGAAAGCCATTTTGGTCAGTGATGGAAAAAGAACCAGGAAAGATTTAGATGGTATTCCTATTTTGGAACTTTCGGAAGTGGAAGCGGATGATAATTGCGGAATTATTTTGGGGGTTGGTTACCAGTATATAGATGAAGTTAAGCAACTTCTTGAAGAGAAAAAAGTTAATATGTTGACAATCTTTACTGATAATAATTGATTAAAGATTAGGATCATGATGTGAAAATAGAGAAGATAAGTTATTTTATCACTTCGTTAGTAGAAATATTGAATGAGATATGGCCCTTAGTTAAAAATAAGATAGGGACATGCTAAAAATAAGAGGTAAATATGGCATGAAATCGATAATAATATTTGGAGCAGGAATAAGAGGTAAAAGAGCGCTTGAAATAGCAAAACATTTAAGTGTAGATGTAAGTTGTTTCAGTGATAATGATTCCTCTAAATGGGGAGGAAATGTAAATGGAGTTCCTATAATTTCTCCCGATGAGCTGGGGAGATATCCATATAGTATACCTGTTTTTATTGCCAACAAGTTTGCAGAAGCTGATATAAAGATACAATTACAGAATATGGGGTTTTGCGATATATACAATATAGAGGATATATATTTCTGGAATAGAATAACCTATCTGGACAATGAAAATGTCTTGAAAAATGAAGTATCCATCACATGTGTGTTGCCTCAAATTTCCATCATTATTTCTCCGATATATAACACTAGAGATATCCGCCAGGTATGCCTCGATAGTATAAACAAGAGTAAAATTTCGGTTCCTTATGAAATTATTTTATGGGAGGATATTGTTCCGGTTCCCAGAGGTGATATTGTTATATTACTGGATGATAGCGCTATGGTTCAAGAGGGAGCAATTAATAGCTTATTAGAGCAATATCAGAGACATCAGGGGAAGTGTGTCGTGGGTTCCAAGACGATAGACACTAATGAAAATATTGTGCAGGCAGGTTATATTCTTTGGAAGGATCATAAGTGTGAGGCATACGGATATGGTTGCTCTTGGGGCGAACCGGAATATGAATATGTTAGGGAAGTGGATATTTTATCTCAAAATGGGATGATGTTCTCGGTACGTCATTGGAATACATATATTCAAAGTATCGAAACGTTTGGTAAAAGCTTTGTGGCAGCAGTAGATTTTTGCCTTACAATGAAATCCCAAGGACTCCCCCTTGTTTTTCAGCCCTTATCTCTGCTTATGGAAAGAAAGAAAACACTTGACTTTAAGAAAACAATAAACCTTAATAGCGAAAAGCTTTGGTTAAAATGGGAACATTTTTGTGAGGAAGAGCTCACAGATAAGGGCGGCGAAGAGAAGTTAGATATTGTGAATCGTAAGGAACACAAATTTATTATGCTTCTGGCAGATGCAAGTGTAGCAGAATATGATACGAATGCAGGACACAAATGTATATATTATTACTTGAAAGTTTTTCTCTCTTTGGGAGCCAGAATTATATATCTGGTTGATAATATGCTTTATTCGGATAAATATACTGTGTTCTATCAGCAAATGGGTGTATTTGTTACTTACGGAAAACGGTGGGACGAAAAAAGAATGCTGTTATTAGAGCGGTATTTAGACCAATTTCAATATGCATTTTTAAATCGTCCACAAGTTGCCTCGAAATATGTTCATTTTCTGCGGCGAAATCCGAATGTCATAATAGCACATTTCGGCTGTGATTTGCATTATTTGAGGCTTCAAAGAGAGTATGAAGTTACTGGAGACAATAATATTCTGGAGGCAGCAGAAAAAATAAAGGAAATAGAAACTAGTTTGATTGAACAGGTTAACTTTACGGGATATCCAAGTAGGGCCGAAGTTGATTTATTAAAGAAAAACTTCCCAAAGTTCCATATACAATATTTTCCTCTTTATTATTATAAAGAATATAATAAAGTTTGCAGGAAGAAAAATACGGAGGGTATTCTCTTTGTAGGAGGCTTCGAACATAGACCTAATATAGATGCAGCCATTTGGTTGATTAATGAGATTATACCGCTTATTAGAGAGACGGGAATTAATGACAAAGTCTTTTTGGTTGGATCTAAGCCTCCCGAGGAAATTTTGGCACTACAGCGGTCTGATATTATTGTAACGGGATATATAACGGATGAAGAATTACAGAAATTATATGAGGATTGTAAAGTGGCAGTAGCGCCCCTCCGCTTTGGCGCCGGCATGAAAGGAAAGGTATTGGAAGCAATGTATTATGGCATTCCATTGGTTACAACGGATATTGGAGCTGAGGGATTATGGGATATTAGCAATATACTAAAAATCGGAAATGACAAAAAAGAGATTTCAGAGAAAATTATTGAGATATATAACAGCAAGGAATTGGAAAACACAATTTCACAAAAAGAATATTCTTATATTATAAAATATTTTGGAAAGAAACAAATTCAAGATATTATTTTGAATCATATCAAGAGTATATTATCTTAGTATAATTGAGAAGATTATAACCGAAGACATAGGAGAATCATATGATAAAAGTTTCAATTATTGTACCAGTATATAACACCTCATTATATTTAGAAGAATGTCTGCAAAGCCTCGTATCTCAAACATTGCAGGATATAGAAATTATATGTATTAATGATGGTTCGACCGATGAGTCACCTGATATTTTAAGGCGGTTTTCTGAAAAATATTCGAATATTGCAGTGATTGATAAGCCGAATACCGGATATGGTAATACAATGAATATCGGCATAGATGCAGCAAAAGGAGAATACATAGGTATTGTTGAAAGTGATGATTTCGCTTCGCCTGAGATGTTTGAAGAACTGTATGAATTAGGAAAGAGAAATGAGGCAGAAATCGTAAAGTCTAATTTTTATGAATACAATGAAGATCGGAAAATATTTAGTGGATATAGAGAGATATTGAAGCAATGCAAGTATGATGAAGTATTTATGCCTATGGAAGACAATGCTGTTTTTTTCGCTCATATATGCATTTGGAGTGCAATTTATAAGCGAAGCTTTTTGAAGGATAATGACATAAAGCTTAATGAAACAAAAGGTGCATCTTATCAGGATGTATCGTTTAATTTCAAAGTTTTAGCGCTTACAAAGCGTATGGTACTTACGAGAAAAGCATATATGTATTACAGGACTGACAGCTGGTATTCTTCTGTTAACAGTATTGAGAAAATATACTGTATATGTGACGAATATAATGAAGTAGAAAAATTTATTGATAAATGTGAGCCCGCTATGAAACAAAAGCTGGAAGAACTGGCGACAACTCTTAAGATTAAGGGATATCTTTGGAATTATCAGAGGCTTGCTTCTGCTTTTCAATATACATTCTTACAAAAGATAATAGAAGACTTTAAAGAAGATGATAAAAAAGGAAGAATTAAAAAAGAATTATGGGACGAAGATTTATGGATTGATATACAAGAAATACTTGGGGACGGAAACCGTTATTTTTATAGGACGGCGAAAGATTTTAAGGATGACCGTATGGATGTGTCCATGAAATTAGTCAATCTTTCAATATGCAGAAAAGGGCTGATAGAGACTATTAGTGGTTATGATCAGATTATAATATATGGTGCTGGAATTCTGGCTGATAAGATTATAGAGGAGTTGATGAACGAGGAAATAAATATTATGGCTATTGCTGTTACAAATGTGGAAGGAAATCCATCAGATATTAGAAATATTCCCGTACACACGATAGATGAGCTGGTAAGCTACAAAGATAATGCGCTTATTATGGTGGCAGTGCAAGAAAAAAGCCAATATGAGATATTGAGAAAATTGCAGACGTTAGGATTCCAAAAGATTATAGCTCTGCAAGGTAATTTAAAGGAATGTTTGCTGAATGAGCAATTAAGAGAATATGAATTTTAATGTTTCTGAAGGGCGATGGTAGAAAAGAGGGTTAAAAATGCGTAGCCGAATAAAAGAAGAAATGCTAGCATTATTAGACAGTATGCTGGAATCCCATAGAATAATTTTGCGTACAGAGGATAAAGGGGAGATACTGGATTTACTTGAGGACTGCCAGCAGGCTGCCATAGTGGTAGGAGAAACAATGGAAAAGGAAGCTTCTGATCATAGAGAGATAGTCGGGCTTCTTGAGAAATATTGCGTCGAACTGTTTTTATATGCCCAAAAGGATTCATTTGTTGAAGCCGATATAGGGCTAAACAGCCTGGCAGAGGCTGCTATAGATTTATTGCGTCAGATGCCGGTAACATATCAGGTGGTATTTATGCCCTATAAAGCTGCTATGTGGGACAGCTTGGAAAGTATATGGGAAGCGTGCAGAAGAGACGAAAGATGTGAATGCCTTGTAGTGCCGATTCCTTATTTCGAATTAGATGCTGTGAATAAAAAAGTCATACCTTGTTATGATGGAGAACTGTTTCCTGAAGAAGTATCAGTTACATATTATAAGGACTTCTATTTGAGCCTTGAACGGCCAGATATTGTATATATTCATAATCCCTACGATGGGGATAACTATGTAACCAGTGTTCATCCGAGTTATTATTCTGATAAATTGAAGCAGTATACCAGAAAATTAGTTTATGTTCCATATTATGTAACATCCGGTTTCTTCGATAAGAACCATTTGTGCTTGCCGGTTTGCCGCAATATGGATTATATGATTATCCAATCGGAATATGCAAAAAGCATGTGCCGTGAGACTGCTTATTACGATAAAATATTACCACTAGGTTCGCCGAAGCTTGATAGGATAATTGCGCTGCAGGGAAGAGAGAAAAATATTCCTGAGGAATGGCGTCCCATCATGGAAGGTAAAAAAGTATTAATGTTAAATACCAGCATTAATTGTTTGCTTAGTGATGATATTTACTTGCTGGAAAAGTTGAAGACTGTCTTTGAACTAGTAAAAAATAACAGAAAGATTGCTCTGCTGTGGCGTCCTCATCCTTTATTGGAGGCAACTATGCAATCCATGCGTCCACAGCTGCTGCAGATTTATGCTCAGCTTCAAGAATATTTTGTGGAAAATGAGATAGGTATACTTGATAATACTCCTGATATTACCAAGACTGTGGCTATTGCCGATGGATATTTGGGAGAAGAGGGGACTTCTGTCATTAACCTGTTTGGAGCTGCGGGAAAGCCCATATTCATTCTCAATAATTATATAAAAAAGTGTTTACTTGTGAAAGAAAGAAAAAGGCTGCTCATTGCAGATATGGTAAAGGAGAAAGAGAAATCATACTTTACCTCCTCTCTTTGCAATGGTTTATTTGAATTGGATGAGAACACAAAAAAGGTGCATTATCTGGGCTGGGTAGAAACACAGCCCAGGTGGAGTAATACCTATTTTGGGTTGACAGCTGTAGAAAGGGAGATATATTTGTCACCTTTTGAATCGAATTGTTCAGTAACCTATCATTTGGATGAGAACAAATTTGAAGAGCTTGCTGTCGAAGGGGAAGAGGAAGCCTTTTTCTATAAATATGCAGTTTCGTATAAGCACAAAGTGTTTTATCTTTCGGCTGGAAAGAATATAATCCTTGAGTATGATACAGAAAGCAATATTTATTTAAAGCATTGCTCTTGCATGGAACAGTTTGTAAACAGAGCAGAAATACAAGAGGTGATTTCCGGATATTTGGTATTAGAACAGTCTCTATGGATTATAGCGTCCTACACTAATAAAATATTACAGTTTAATATGGAAGACGGTAGTTACATGTTCCACGTAATTGGTAAAGAAAATGAGGGTTATACCAGTATTGCGGCTGATAAGGACTGCTTATGGCTAGGTGAAGTGAATCAAGCAATGATAGTTAGGTGGAACCGGTTGACAGGGGACTCGGAAAACTATACCATGCCTCATGGATTTCTATTGTGGACCGGACGTGGCGGAAGAAAATGTCCTCATGCTAAAATTATTGATATGGGAAAATGGATTATAACAGTTCCGGGGTTTGCCAATAAGATGATAAAACTAAATAAAGACACTGGTGTTTCTGCATTGCTTATATCGGATTTCTGGGAAAGCAGCGGAGAGTTAAACTGTTATCATCCGATGGCCAATTATACAGGTTGGTTTGCAGATAAAAAAAGCGAAGATACTCTCTGGGTGCAAAGAACCTGTGATGGGGCGGTAGCAATTGTAAATGTTGAAGAAGAAGTGTATGAGATTTTTTATCCCGCCTTATCAGATGCAGACTATGATTTATTTTTAGGAGAGGAAGAAGGCTTTGAAAAGAGAAATAAGTGCTCTGGTTTCTTTAAAAAGGAAAGTAGATTCTTTTCTTTAGAAGAATTTATAGATGATGTAGCGGAGAATAGATTATCGGTTGTCAGAGAAAAGCAGATACAAGAACTGTCTGCACTAGCAGCTAATCTGGATGGAACTTGTGGAATGAAGGTGCATGAATACCTGATGCAAGACTTAGATGCGGGAAACTAAGTGTATTATTGAGTGATAAAAAAATAATTCTACAGGAGTAAGATATGGACGCAGATAAGATAGTTTGGGAGTACCCTAAAGGATTACTTAATTGGTACAATTTTTCACAGGAGGGAAAAGTACTTTGCATAGAAGATGCAGAAAGCAGCATTACAGAGCTTTTAATGGAGAAATGTAAAGAGGTTACTCGCTTATGCAGCAGCGCTTCTTTAGAAGCGGAGTTTCTGAGCCATTATAGAGGTGATTTTGATTATATTGTCGCAATAGGGATGATAGAAAGCATTGCTGATCCTATACCGGCTCTTTCTGCATGGCACGGTTTATTGAAACATCACGGAAGGTTGCTTCTTGGTATGGATAACCGATTGGGATTACGTTATTTCTGTGGAGATAGGGACCCCTTTACTAACCGAAACTTTGATGGAATTGAGAATTATCGCAGGGTTCTTAAGCGCGATAGGGAGAATCTGCGGGGGCGTAATTATTCCAAAGAGGAAATCTGCAATATACTTAGTTTGTCAGGATGGACAAACAGGAAATTTTATTCGGTGCTTCCGAATCTGGAGCTACCTCAGTTAATTTATGCGGAGGATTATCTGCCGGCAGAAGAATTAGCTGTCAGGCTTTTTCCCATGTACAGAAATCCGGATTCTGTATTTTTGGAAGAGGAATTTTTGTATACGGATCTTATTAAAAACGGAATGTTCCACACAATGGCCAATTCTTTTTTTATAGAATGTTCAAAGGACAATTCATTTGAAAATGTGAAGCATGTTACAGTTTCCATGGATAGAGATAGGGAGAATGCCATGGCAACGATTATTCGGGATAATAGCATTGTAGAGAAACGTGCTTTATACGATGAGGGGAAAGAAAAATTACACAAGCTCAAGGAAAATGAGGAAGATCTAAGGGCTCATGGCTTGAATGTTTTAGAAGGAGAGTGTGGTAATGATTCTTACACCATGCCTTACATGAGCAGCGAAATATTAGCAGTTTACCTTCGCAGGCTGGCAAAAGAGGATTTGGATAAGTTCAAAGAAGAGATAGATAAATTTCGAGATGTTATCTTACAATCTTCCGAACACATACTGTCTGGAGAGCAGCAGCGAGAACAGGGGGTTTTACTAAAACGAGGATATTTGGATTTAGTCCCCCTCAATTGTTTCTATGATGATGGGAAATATATTTTTTATGATCAGGAATTCTATGAAGAAAATTACCCGGCCAATGTTATTATTTATAGGGCGATTGAGATAATTTATATGGGTAACTTGGAATTAGAAGCAATGCTCCCAAGAAAATACTTTTGGGAGAAGTATGGTTTGGATGCACATTTGGAGACATGGAGAAGAATGGCAACGGAATTCACGTTAAAGTTAAGAAACCAACGGGAACTAAGGAGCTTCAACGAAAAATTTCAACGTAATATGGAGATTATTCACACAAACAGACAGAGAATAAATTATTCGGCCTCAGAATATCAGAGAATATTTGTGGATTTATTCCGTAATGCGGAGAATAAAAAGATTATTTTATTTGGCTCGGGAAATTTTACAAAACGGTTTCTGTCACAATTTAAAGGACAATATGAAATTCATGCGATAGTAGATAATGACCAGTCCAAGTGGGGGACAAAAATAGAAGAAATTGATATTCTATCTCCTAAAATCATAGAGGAGATACCGAAAGAAGAGCGCAGGGTTATTATTTGTATTAAAAATTACGTTGCTATTGTATATCAACTACAGCAAATGGGAGTAACGGAATATTGTATATATGATAATAATGTGGAATATTCCAGAAGACAGGAAGTTATACCAGTTTCCACAAAAAATAAAGCTTTGTCACCGAAAAAGTATCATATCGGTTATGTTGCAGGAGTATTTGATTTATTTCATATAGGGCATTTGAATATATTTAAAAGGGCTAAGGAACAATGCGATTACTTAATTGTAGGGGTAGTGCCTGATGAAAGCGTCAGGAAGAATAAGAAAACGGAGCCGTTTATTCCATTTAATGAAAGAATAGAGTTAGTCCGTTCCTGCAAATATGTAGATGAAGCAGTTGAGATACCTTTTAATTATGGGGCAACCAGAGAAGCGTATAGGATGTACCACTTTGATTGTCAGTTCTCAGGAAGTGATTATATGGATAATCCTGATTGGTTAGGAGAAAAAACCTTTTTGGAAAAGCAAGGGGCAGACTTGGTATTTTTTCCATATACAGAGGGAACCAGTTCGACAAAATTAAAGAGTATAATAGAAAAGTCTTTATTGTAAAAGCTCTGGATAGATATATGTGGAACGTTCTATGGAATACAAAGCTTTTCGTATTCAGCCAAGATGGCCTGACGATTGGAAACGATATCCTCTACGTTCAAATGTGAGAAAGCAGCATCTAAGCTATAACCGGTGCAAAGAGGAATGCAGGATACATTGTGCAGGTAGCTTTCGAATTCCATATCGTTAAGGTTGGAGGAAAAAATCCGGACGACTATTTCAGGTGTTAATTGATCAAAGACCTTTTGACTGGGCTGGTTGAAAATAATGTTTTTCATAATACTCAGACTTTCTGTATAGTATTCGTTTTGAAAATGTGCACCTTGTATATTTTCCCATTTGTTTTCATCCCCAATGAAATACTTGGTAAGATCAATGACATAAGGCTGATATTTTTCTATCACATAATCTTCTAACTGCCTGACAAGATAATTATAGTGATAATTCGCCTGAAATGGTTGCATAAATACAGCCGGAACAGGCTGAACATGGAACTTCTTGTCAATATAATGTGAAACTGCCTGAAAACGATTCAATATAATGTGGTTGCAGTCAAATATCTTCAATACTTCCTGAAAGAATAAATCCACATAGGGATAATACAAAGAGGGTGAAATATCTTTCCAATGAAACAGACCAATATCTGAAATGTGCTTGCGGAAAAGATTAGTATTAAGAAATTCGTGTGCACAGGTGCTGAATGGAATATTATTAAAAATAGCGTGCTCAATCTGAAAATCAAAAAAGTCTAATACTAAGTAATCGCTTTTTCCTTCTGACAGTAAAGAAAGAGTACTTTTATTCAATGCCTGCCTTAGCGCATGAATTCTTGAAGTATCCCACAACTCGGAGGCGGGAATGGAATCTATCTCCTCCGTCAAAAAAGGGACGGGCATCATGCAGCATATAATATTATTCTTGTCAAAAAAGTGCTGCATTTTCAGATATGAGTTGACAGTTCCGTGCTGTGTCAGACTTCCGTTTATAAAGGGGACTCTGGATACACAGCTGCCGATAATATCAAGAGAATATTCATTTTGGGCAGGACAAACGGTATCTTTTAAAGGTAGTATAGAATCTTCTAATAATATCATTCCTCTTTGCATGATGTTGGTGAAGGTAGTGTGGTTTTCGGATAGACTGGCGGAATAAAGCAGTTCACAATACTCCTCAAGAGCACTTATTTCTGAGAGATATTGCCCGTGAAAGGACTCCAACTCAGTTCCGATTCGTACAGCTAGTTTTTGGAGCAATTCTAATTTCAGAGGCGTATCGGAACTGGAATAACCATTACTTTTAATCAGGTGGCTGTATTTTATCAGATTATCAATGCTATTGCAGAAATAATCATATGTTTCTATATGCAATTTACTGTACCTCGTTTCCTAATATTAACTGAAAGCTTTATTCCTTTACGGACACGTTTCTTATATAGGAGGAAATACTGCTGGCAGTCCAGTCCGTAAATTAATGCATAAATATATTATAGTCAATAACTTAGGCTTTTACAAGACGTAAGAAAATGAAGCCGTAGCTTATCAATGTTTACTATTCGGCATATAATTTTGTTGTAACAGTTCATGCATAGGTAAAATAGATTCTGCGTCATACATTGCATAGGGATATATAGTATTGGAGATTATTTTGCAGTAGTCTAGCTCAAGGGCAGGATACAGGTGATTACAGAAGGGACTATGATAGTTTACATATTCACGGTAAGACAAAAATTTCTGTTTGCTTTTTGATAAGTCAATTTTATGATCAGAATAATGGAATGGTTATAAGAACGAACAATACAAAAAATTACAATAATTTTTACAAGTCGTTTTGGCAATTCACACAAACACGAAAGGATAAAAAACATGGAGCAATTAAGAGAAGAGCAAAAAGAAGCATTACAAGTAGCCAGGGATTATTTAGTAAAATTAATTGCAGGGATGGAAAGTCTCGTACCTGAACTAAAAGGTAGGAAAAAGGACGATACCGATGATTTCCTGAAGCAGTGCTTAGATGGACTGAACTGGGTAATACAGGTTTATAACAGAACCTCGAACTTCATTAATGAAGGTAAGGTTCGAATTGTGAAGGCAGAAGTAAACAACAGTATTTTGCACTTCAATGAGGCGATGCAAAGCAAGGACGACAAGAAGATAGCCTTATCCTTAGAAAAGGATATTATCGTATTTCTGCATAATTTGTCGAAGGCGATTGATGAAGTGCTGTAAAAGCTCTCTTATGTGCAGCTTTTATGTCGAAATTTATAACTTAAAATAAAAAATGTGAAAAAATGACAAAAAAAATAAAAAAAGTATTTACTTTTTAGAAAATGTGTAGTATACTTACAATCGTGAGAAGGTAATAAATGGTAATTTGCTTATGCGTAAAGAATATCTTTTGATACTAAAGTGTAAAAGGGGAATTTATATAAGATTAGTATGGAAGTGTATATTTTGTATAAGCTAATTATAAGTCCCATAGGAACTGTAAGGTTTCCTATGGGATTTTTCATAACAGGCTTTTTGTCAGTACTTTGGGTCCGGTTGATTTTAGGAATCCTACACTTTTATTCGATAATATTCTCATAATATACAGAAGTTATCATTCATCATATAGGTGATATCAGTTGAATAATATTTGGTAAATGAAAATATCAAAAACAAAGAAGCTCCCTATCTTTTTGGAGGAGTCCGTTTCATGTTCTTTGCAATATTCTGACCTTCACGAGTTATTTTCTTACTCACGCCGGCAATGTCCTTTAATACAGCTGAGATGAAGTGACCTTGCTGCCCTTCAGAACCTAAGCCCGGAACATTCTTTGGCTTTTGGCGTTGCTTGGGTGGCACCGATGCTTTAACGGAAGAAACAACGGAAGAAACTGGTTGCTGCTTTGGTGCAGGATGCGGTAACTGCTTGTGAAAAGCAACAGTAGTTGTTTGTGATGGAGCCTTGTCGGCCTCCCGTGAAGTCTCTGCAGCAGATACTTCCATATTCCCGGTTACAGTCTCGGCGTCAACATCCAATCCTTTATCAGCCGCTCGTGTTTCCGATGTCTGTACTCGTGCTGCCTTCTCTGCTCTCAACGTCTCATTCTCTTTCCGTAGTTCTGTCACATCACTGGAAAGCACCGCAATTTGCGACAAAAGTGCTCTTTTCTCATCGGTGGCATTCTGTAAGGCTTCTTTATTTTTGATAATTTCATTTTCCAAAAGGCTAACTTTAGCATTTTCTTCAGACGCACTATTTTTAATTTGAGTTTTCAACGCGATAATAGAGGCATTTAAGCTTTCATTTTCTTCGCGAAGAGCATTTAAGGTTATATTCGCCTCGGAAATGTTATAGCCAAATAAGCTTTTTTTCATAATGGTTCATTCCTTTATTTTACGTCTTTTTAATAATATTAGCCCAAGCAGATTGCGTTGTCAATGTTGGGCGGATTTTGACATTATTCGGGCCGGAGTATGCGTGGAAAACGTGTCTTTATCTGCCTAATATAGGATTTTCACTTGAATACGTACAAGTGATGTATTATAGTTATATTCAAGACTTAATTCGTTTTTATAAAAAGCGGGAGAAAAAAATTATAGTATGGGTAGCATATTGATCGTAGGTGGCTACGGAACCTTTACGGAGGAATTGATCAACAAATTCTATAAAGAAAAATGGCATATTTATACGCTTACGAATAGTCAGAAGCTTGTGAAGCCTGCACATGTATTTGAGCAGTATACCTTTGCGTATGACAGTGCCAGCGTGGAGGAGGTCATAACGAGCTGCCGTCCGGATGCAATTTTGTTCACAGGGGCTTACGACCCGCTTTATCGGTGGGAGGATGACCACGTGCAGGAGGAGTCACTGAATTATATTGCCGGACTGAGTAATCTCCTCATGGCGGCTGCATCCTTCGGTGTACGGCATTTTGTCTATGTGTCTTCGGACAGGGTATTTGAGGATGAATATGCGGTGGATATCAGGGAGGAGATGCCGGCTTCGCCGAATAGCTTTCAGGGAATGACGATTTCCCAAGGGGAAAATCTGGCAATGCACTTTAATGCGACGACGCAGATGGAAGTAACTGTTCTGCGTATCGCCCGTATGTATGGTATTCCGGTGGATCGGGACGCCTGCACCGATATCTATTCCAAGATGTGTATGAAGGCGTTAGTATCCGGCAGACTGTACGTGAATGCGAAGAAGGTACTGTCTGCGCTGTATGTGAAGGATGGCGTGGAAGCGGTGTACCTGTTGATCGATGCGCAGGAGAGAAAGTATAGGCTTTACCATGTTTCTTCCAGGGAGGAAGTAACGGAGGATAAGGTGGCTGAGCTTATCCGGGAAAAATATTCACATCCTGTAGAAATCGTGGACCGTACCATAGGCCTGCGCCAGCGGGTCATTTTATCCAATGAAAGATTTTGCTCGGAATTCTCCTTTCAGGTGCGGACCGGGTACGAAGAAATGATTCCTATGATTATCGCTCATATGAAGCGCCATAAGAATCTTTTTTTACATGATGACGAGCAATATGGGGGTAAGAGACTTTGGGACCGGATGCTTCGCCTGCTGAAAAAGGCGGTTCCGTTTTTGGAGACTGTAGTCTTTTTCTTTCCTGTTTACATATTGAACAATAGGGTAGCGGATAGTGTTTATTTTGGACAAATTAACTTCTACTTATTATACGTGCTTCTTTTCGCAGTGGTACACGGCAGGCGGCAGGCGATTTTATCCGCTTTGCTCAGCGTGATAGGCTACTGCTTCGGGCAGATGTATACGACGTCCGGATTTTCCTTATTAATAGATATCAATACTTACATATGGACCGCACAGATTTTCGTTGTTGGTCTGACAGTGGGACATCTGAAGGATAAGTTCCGCGAGACGGAGGAGGATAAGAACGAGAGAATCGACTTTCTTGCGGACAGGCTGAGTGATATTACGATAATCAATTCCAGCAATACGAAGCTTAAGAACTATTTTGCAGAAAAGCTGATCAGCAGTGCGGAAGGTGTTGGACGTATTTACGAAATCACTTCTAGGCTTGAGCGGGCTAAGACAGGCGAGGTACTGTTTTCCGCTCTCGATACTTTATCGGAGATTATGGAGACGGAGGATGTTTCGATCTATCTCGTTTCTAACGAGAGCTATTGCCGTCTGGCCTCCGCTTCCAGCGAGAAGGCCCGCTCTCTGGGCAAATCGCTGGCAATGGCCGACTACGCGGCAATGTTTGACGTGCTGATAAAGAAGCAGGTTTATATTAACCGGTCGTTAGACACAGAACTTCCTGCGATGGGAAGCGCACTTTTTGACGATAAAGGGAATATGAGAATCATAATACTGCTTTGGAATATTCCCTATGAGCAGATGACCTTGTACCAGGCAAATCTTCTATCGGTAGTGGGCGCCCTCGTATATGCTGTAGTGGTCCGTGACGCAGATTATATGGATGCGCTGGTATACCGCAGATTTCTTCCCGGAACCGGTATCCTTCAGCAGGAGGCTTTCGAGTCGATGTTAGATATTTATCGGAATGCGGGGGAGAAGGGATATGCACAGTCCAGCGTTCTCTATATCCAATCGGAAGGCATGCCGCTTACGGAGCTTAACGATAAACTCCGTTTGCTGCTGCGCGAAACGGATTATGTGGGCGTGGTACAGGGCGGAAATATTGGGGTGCTCCTGACCAACACGAATAAGAACGAGTCGGCATATGTAAAGGCACGTCTAGAGGAAAACGGAATCGCTACTTATGAGGAGAAAAAGATATAATTTCGTTACTGAGAACGGAGTGAACAGTAAAATAATTTCTAATAAAAATGGGAAAGGTATGGTTGCTTTTATATGGATACGACAGGGCTTTGGCCGGTTATGGCAATTTGCATAGGGAATGTACTCGCGGCATTTGGCATATTCGTCTGGGCCTGCTTCCAGAAAAAGGGCAGGCGCGGCACAGGGTTTTTGATCGCATGGTTCATTTTTATCGTTCCTTTTTTTGGTCTGCTGTATTTGCTGCTCAGCCGTTTTATCGGATTTCTGAACCGTAGGAAGAACGTGGATATGAGTGATGTAAGCTTCAGCCAGGAGCGGGAGAAGCTTATTCTGCCGCCGGATATAGAGACAGAGATGAATTATGTACCGATTCAGGATGCCATGGCAGTTTCGGATACGCTCAGCCTTCGGCGCCTGATTCTTGATGCACTTAGAAACGATGCCAAGAGAACGGTAGCCAGCATTGCGGTAGCCATGAACAGTAAGGATACGGAGACTTCCCACTATGCGGCTTCGGTCATTCTCGATGCGCTGTCAGAGTTTCGTTCCACTGCCCAGAATATGATCGAGCATACCCAGAAGCTTCCTGAGGACGTAGAGATGAATCTTCTTACCTTCAATTACATCCATGATGTCCTGAAGATGAAGATCATGACGAATATGGAGCAGGAGGCTTATATTTACACGCTGGATAATGTTGCGGAGAATCTTTTTACCCATAATCTATGGTATATGAGTGCGACTCATTATCTTTGGATGGCGGATTGGTTTATTACCATTAAGGAATATAATATGGCGGATAAATGGGTATCCAGAGCCGTACAGTACAGACCTAATATGCTGGATACTTTTAAGGCGAGACTGCATTTATATTATAACCAGCGCAATCAATCAGCTTTTTTTAATTGCCTGGACGAATTTGGCGAGAGCGATGTGGCAGCAGATGAAGAGATTCTGAATCTGTTTCGGCTGTACGGCAACCAGAAGGATAGAAGCTTATGATTTCAAAAGGAAATTATTTTGTAATTTTTATATTGCTGTTTATGGTCTTTTTCATGTTCATGTTTGCCGGTGTTTCATCCCATGTGTTGTCGGATACGTCGGAAAACGTCAGGGCCGCGGACAAGGCAGAGGTAAGCTATGAGGATAGGGAGGTCTTTTCGGCAGAGCAGAAGAAAAGGGCGGCTATCCTTTCGTCGGATGGGGAAACTGCTGCTGCCAAGCTTCTTGAAGAGTGGTGTATTTATAATAAGTACTCCTATCAGCTTTATACCTCGTGGGTGCCGGAGGAGGAAATTGATACTTATGATTTGCTGCTTTTTAGCGATTATGAACTGACGGCAGAGGACAGCGATATTCTTTACTCCTATGCAAATCTGGGAAAGACTATGATTTTCACAAAGCTTCCGGATTACAATGCAATCGTTGCAGATCCTCAGTTCGCCGCTTTTTTCGGTATCAAAGCGGGAGTAGAGGAGGAGATGAAAGCGGATGGAATCAAGATATTTTCTGATTTCATGCTGAGTAAGGAAAGGGTGTATAAGGAGGGTGACTACTTCGGTGAGGAGGACGATACGCGAATCGATGTGCCGTATTATTCTCTGACGTCGGGCTATGAAGTGTATGCGGTAGGTATCTTGGATGATCAGAAGGAGCTTGGCATCGAAGATAAAAATCTGCCGCCTCTTCTTTGGAAGACTACGACTGAAAAGTCTTTCGTCTTCGCGGTAAACAGCGATGTCTTTGACGGAATGCCCATGCTCGGCATCCTTACGGGCTTCATGGCACAGGAGGGAGACGTCTTTCTTTATCCTATTGTAAATGCGCAGACGATTTCTGTGCTGAATTATCCGTATTTTTCCGGAGAGAATGATGGGACGATGCAGATGCTATACAGCCGCAGTTCAGAGGCAGTAGCCAGAGACCTGCTTTGGTCCAACATCGTCCAGATATTGAAAAATTACGGCAGCTCCTATAGCTTTTTTGCCTCCCCGAAACTGGATTATGCGGCGCAGGGCAAGAACCGTGCGGATTACCTTAACTTTTACCTGAGGGAAATAAGTAAGCTTCCGGGAGACATGGGCCTATCCTTTGACCATATATCGGATTCGGGCCTTGCCAAAGTGCAAGAAGATAATGAGCAGTTCCTGGAGGAAAATTTACCGGAATACGGTCTTACGGCTTTGTACGCGGCAGACTTTAATCCCCAGGAAATCGCCGGGAATGCGGACTATGAACATTTGAAAGATATAAGGCTGATTATGTCGGGATACGAAGAGGGGGATTCCCTGATAGACTTTTTGGATGACGGCGTCCTCTCCGTGAAATTCAATCTGGACGGTTACCGGCATGAAACGATGGACGACCTGCGTATGATCTGTGTGGAAAATGCTCTCGGAATGTGCAACATGGAAGTAGATATCGGACGGGTATTTTACCCGGAAAGCGACGAGGACGAATGGAATAATCTAAGCTTGAAATGGTCTAAGGGAGATACGTATTTCAAGGATTTTTCCAAGCTGGATATGGTGTCCGTATATGAACTGGAAAAGCGTATCAGACGTTTTATGGCGTTGGACTATGTTTATGAAAGGGAAGAAAAGGGCATAACGGTTCGGATGAAGAATTTCGAAGAAGAGGCTTATTTCGTGCTTTGTACCTATAATAACAGAGTGGAATCAGCAGAGAATGCCGATGTGGAAAAGCTTTCCGATACGGCCTGGCTGATCAGGGCCCTGGCACCGGAGGTAAGGATTTATCTGGCGGAGGAAAATGTCTTGGAAAAGCCGAAAAATAACAAGACAGTTCCCAGTAACCCGCAGTAATACAGAGCAGGAGGATTGGATATGATTGTGTGCATGATAGCAGAGGGCTGTTATCCTTATGTTGTCGGCGGTGTATCCAGTTGGATACATAGCATCATTCGGTTATTTCCGAATATAGAATTTAAATTGATTACGATTGTTGCAGACCGCAGCGTAAGCGGGAAATTTGCCTATCAGCTTCCGGATAATCTGACAGAAATCCACGAGGTGTATCTTCAGGATGTGGACTGGGTGGGACACCGGAAGGCGGGGAAAAGGCGGTTCCATCTAAGCCGTGAGGAGACGGAGGCATTGCGCAGCCTTGTCATCGGCGAGGATGTGGACTGGATAAGAGTGTTTTCTATGTTTAACAGGAAGAACATTTCCATTGACCATATATTGATGAGCCCGGAGTTTTTAGAGATTACGAAGGAGTACTATTCCATGAAATTCTCGGACATAACCTTTTCCGACTTTTTATGGACACTGCGCTCTATTTACCTGCCGCTTTTCTTTGCGTTAAAATGCAAACCGCCCAAGGCTGATATTTATCACTGTGTGGCGACAGGCTATGCGGGAATTATCGGCAGCAAGGCACTGGCCATGTATCCCGATTCCAAGTTGCTCGTCAGTGAGCACGGTATTTACACAAGGGAGAGGGAAGAGGAAATTATTAAGGCGAAATGGGTGCAGGGAGTTTATAAGACGATTTGGATCGAGCAGTTTCGCAAAATGTCTCAATGTGCGTATTACTATGCGGATTTGGTGACCTCACTTTTCGAGCATGCGCGCACCTTGCAGATAGAGCTGGGATGCCCTGCAGGAAAGGCTATCGTGACACCCAACGGTATCGATGCGGAGCGGTTTGCGGCAGTTCCAGGGAAGGACCCCGGGGACCCTTATATCAATGTGGGTGCGATTCTTCGTGTAACACCGATTAAGGATGTAAAAACGATGATTAACGCATTCTATTACGCGCATGAAAAGGAGCCGATGTTAAAGCTTTGGATTATGGGACCGGACGATGAGAATCCAGAATATGCACAGGACTGCAAAGATCTGGTAAAGGCTTTGCAGGCGGAAAATATCGAATTTACCGGAAGCATTCAGACGACGGATTATATCGGGCGGATGGATATGACGATTCTTACCAGCATCAGCGAGGGACAGCCGCTTACGATCCTGGAGGGCTTTGCGGCGAAGAAGCCTTGCATCGCCACTAACGTAGGCAACTGCTACGGCTTGGTTTATGGGGAAGATGATTCCTTCGGAGAGGCAGGGATTGTGGTACCGGTTATGAATATTTCTGAAATCACCCGTGCGATTTTAAGGCTGACTTGGCATCCCGATATGGCTCACCGGATGGGTGAGAATGGTTATAAACGCCTGATGCGCAAATATAAAAGTGTCTGCATGGAGGAGGCTTACCGTAAGATATATCAAACGCTCGGTTCGGTGAAATATGCGGAGGAGATATTCGTACCCCCGCCGATTGCAGAGAGCTCTGCAGGAAAAAGAGAAAGATAATGGAAGAAAGGAAAACGTAGCGTATGGCTGGTCTTGGCATTCAGTTAAATAAAATATTCGATAAGCGGTCGGTAACCGCCGCACTTTATGGGATAGGCTTTAGTTTCGTATATACGATTGCACCTATGCTGGTGGTCATCGGCTGTTTGTTTGCAATGTATAAGGTGCTGGGCTTCGATACGGTAGGGTATCTGGAAAGAGAGACCTTTTCCAGCAGTATTCTCTACATATTTATCTTTTCACTTCTGACCTCTGCCCCTTTTAACTCTGTGTTGTCGAAGTTCCAGACGGATAGGATTTATGAGCAGAGGTATGAGGACATCAGACCCTGCATTTATGTGGGAACAATCACAAACCTGACCTTTTCTTCTATGGTAGCGATTCCCTTCTATATTTATGAAGCAATAGTGGGCGGTGTGCCTGTATATTATGTGTTTACTACTTATATGGGATTTTTGGGGCTTTCGCTGACCTTTTCGACGATGGTGTATAACTCGATTTTAAAGCAGTATAAGAAAATATCCTTATATTTTATATGCTGTATGGGTGTCAGCTTTGTCCTGTCCGTTATTTTCTGTTTCGGACTGGGATTTTCTATTACGTATAGCATGCTGCTTGCGCTGACGATAGGTTTTTTGCTGATCGCATCCCTGGAGCTTGCCAATGTGCTGCAATATTTTCCTGCTAACAGCCGGAACTATAAAGCAGTGCTCCGCTATTACAGGATATACTGGAAGCTGATCGTTTCTAATTTCCTTTATACACTTGGGCTGTTTATCCATAATTTCGTATTCTGGGCTCAGCCGTGGCATATGGTTGTCCGTAACACCTATGTCAGCAATCAGCCCTATGATATGGCATCCTGTCTTGCTATGTTTACTAATATTTCAGCCAGCGTGCTGTTCATCTCCAGAGTGGAGATGCACTTTCACGAAAGATATAAGGATTATACGGAGGCTGTTATAGGCGGCAAGCTGGATAGCATTCAGAAGGCGAAAAAGCGGATGTTCCGTGGGCTCTCCTCACAGCTTCTTTCCCTTGTGCATATTCAGTTCATCGTATCGGTCATTATCTATTTGGTTGCGATTGTGGTGCTCCCCTTTATGGGCTTCTCGGGGATGGTTATGGAAATATATCCTCAGCTTGCAGTGGGATATTTTATTTCCTATCTGATGTATTCGGAGCTTTTATTTTTGTATTATTTCGATGACCTGACCGGAGCGATGTTAAACGGTGTCATATTTGCGGGTGTTGCGCTTATAGGCTCCATATTTTCTGCCGGACTGCCAGCGATCTGGTATGGTGCGGGATTTACTGCAGCAGCATTTGCGGCGTTTACTTTTTCTTATTTAAGGCTCCATTACGTGGAGAAAAACTTGGATAATCACATTTTCTGCCGGGGAACGGTATTGAAGCAGGTGGCTTCGGATATGCCGGAGGAAGATGTTTATAATATATACAGAGGAAAAACGGATTTGAAAAAAACAAAGGCATAATGACAAGGAGGGCACATATGTCAATTACACTTCGAATTTTTGTATGTTTTACGGGTATTGTTCTGATTTACATGGCACGCAGGGCCAGTATCGTCCGTAAGATGACGGAGAAGCAGAGTTTGTTCTGGATTAGCGGGGGATTTATTATCATTTTATTCGGACTGATTCCCCAGCTGGTTTATTTTATTTCCGATTTATTTGCAGTGGAATATCCGCCTTCTATCATATTTGCACTGGCTGTCGTTCTGGCGGCTTATGGGATATTCAACTGCTATAATTCTATCGCGGAGCTGTCCTCCAGAGTGCAGGAACTGGCGATGCAGGTTTCTCTGCTGAATGAGGAGAACAGTCATTTGAAGGTGCTGATAGAAAGGGACGGGGAACTGGCACATCTGCATGGAATCACTAAGGCCCATGCAGACATGGAGGAACAAAAGAATTCCGGAGAGCTGATGAATTCTGAAGAACCGGCTAATTCCGGCATGGAGCAGACAGAATGAGAAAACGCATACTGTTTATTATCAACACGATGGGCCGGGCCGGGGCAGAGACCGCTTTGATCGAGCTTCTTAATAAGCTTGATTCTATGAAGAAATATGAGCTTTTCCTCTACGCGGTCATTCCTTACGGAGAGTTGTTCGACAAGGTGCCCCGGAGTGTTCGCATTTTGAATAGGCATACAGGGAGTGGTTCTGTTCTCTCTTTTAAAGGCCATGTATATATTGGTGCAGAGGTGTTGCGTTCGTTCTTTTATAAGCTGACCGGTTTTCGCTTGCTTCCGTACATGTGCCGCAATATCCGCATGCAGAAAAAGACGGGAAGGAAGCTGCAATATGACAAGCTCTTCTGGAGGCTGTTAGCTGATGGGCGCTCTGCGATAGCGGGTGACTATGATTTAGCGGTGGCTTACATAGAAGGAGCATCGGCCTATTGCCTTGCGGACAGGGTAAATGCAAAACATAAAGCTGCCTTTATCCACATTGATTATGAGAAGGCTGGTTATACTTTAGATATGGATAAGGACTGCTATAAGGAAGCGGAGAAAATCTTCGTCGTATCCAAAGCGGTAGGAGAGAAGTTCTGCAAGGTCTATCCACAGTACCGGAATAAGATTCGGTTGTTTCGCAATCTTCTGGATATCCGGGGAATTAGGAAAAAAGCGCAGGAGAATACAGGCTTTACGGATGATTTTCAGGGAATACGCCTAGTTACCGTAGGAAGGCTTCATTACCAGAAAGGCTATGACATCGCGGTGGAAGCGTTAGCCAAACTGCGGGCGCAAGGCTATGACGCGCGCTGGTATGTAATCGGAGAGGGCATGGAGCGAAGGGCCTTGGAGCAATTGATTCGAAAGTTCGGGTTGGAGGATGACTTTCTTCTCCTTGGGGTGAAGGAGAATCCTTATCCTTATATAAAACAGGCGGATATTTACGTTCATGCCACCCGCTATGAGGGGAAAAGCATTGCGATAGAAGAAGCACAGATTCTTGGAAAAGCCATTGTTGCGTCGAACTGCACCGGTAACAAGGAGCAGATTGAGCACGGTTACGACGGTATGCTTCTGGCCTTGGAGGCGGATAATCTGGCGGATGGACTAAAGACAGTAATTGATGATCCGGAGCTTAGAAAAAGATATGAGAAGCATGTACTTGAGAAAAAGCTGGATTTTCCCGAGGACTTGGAAGAACTGCTTTCAATGCTTGAGGAGGAATGCACGGTTTAGCCGTAAGGCCAAACTGTTACGAAGGAGGGATTGCTTTATGAATAACGTATTGATCATTGTTCCCGCATTTAATGAGGAAGCGAATATGACGGCTTTGTTCGATCAGCTTTGTAAGCCGGAAATACGCAGCTTCGCGGATATTCTTGTAATCAACGACGCATCCAGGGATATGACGGGGAATATCGCAAAGTCGTACCACGTATCTCTCGTTACCCATGTTTTTAATCTGGGATACGGCTCTGCGCTTCAAGTAGGGTATAAATATGCAGTGCGCCGGGGCTATGAGTACGTCATACAGCTGGATGCGGATGGGCAGCACAATATTTCCAATATCGCCCATATCTATCAATGCCTGACGACACCTGATGAAGGCGGGAGCCTGCCGGACATCGTCATAGGCTCGCGGTTTGTGGAGGGAAGTGAATCCTTTCATATTTCCGGCATAAAAAGGATGTCCATCAATATGTTTTCATGGCTGATTAAGAGGATGACGGGCAAGAAGATTACGGACCCGACGTCCGGTTTACAGGGACTGAATAGAAAGGCGTTCACTTATTATTCTATTTACGGTAACTTTGATTATTTTTATCCGGATGCCAATATGATAATACAGATGCTCCTCTTGGGATACCGGGTGGAGGAGACTGCCGCAGTCATGCACGAAAGGACGGCAGGAGTGAGCATGCATACCGGGCTTTTGAAGCAGCTGACCTATATGATGATCATGCCTCTTAGCATTTGGACGGTTTCCATTCGGGTAAGAAGAGGATTACAGCGGTAAGAAGGTGTAGAAGTAAGATGATGCAGAAGGGAATTTTCTTATGGAATACAAGGATAAGGTTACGAAATTGAAATGGGTCCCGCTTCCCCGAACGGAGAAAGCGGAGGCTTTACACAATCCATACTGTGGATTTTATTCCATCTACCGTTTTTTTGCTGACAGCAAAATAGAGGCTGTAGAGGGAATTCCTATTGAAGAGGTGCGAGTGGAGCCTTCGAGGCAGCTTTGCCTTGTGGAGATCAATCTTCTGCACTTTAATGAGACGGAGCTGACGGAGGAAGCTTTGGAAGTGGTGCGCATGATTTTTGAGCGTTTTACGAAGCTGGAAAAGCAAATGGTGGTGCGTTTCCTATACGATTGGGAGGGCAAGGGAATATTGAGCGAGCCGAAAGATATTTCTGTTATCATGAACCATATGAGCCAGCTTGCTCCGCTGCTGAAGGAATATACGAAGCATATTTACATCCTTCAGGGCCTCTTTATCGGAAGCTGGGGGGAGATGCACAATTCCCGTTACTTAAGCGAGCGCCACATCGCCAGACTGGCCAGACAGCTATATGAATGTTCGGGGGAAAGCACTCAGATAGCGCTTCGATGTCCGAATTTTTGGCGGACTCTTTTCAAGACCTACCAGCCATTAGAAAGGGCTAACGCATTCACAGATATTCAGAAGGCACGGTTTTCCTTATTTAACGACGGCATCATGGCTTCGGACACAGATTTTGGAACTTATGGAAATGTGAGTATGAAAGATTCCAAGTCCTATAGCGAAAAGTGGGTAAGGAAGGATGAATTGGAATTCCAGAACCAGTTGTGCCGGTATGTCTCCAACGGAGGAGAGGTCATTAACGAATGCCCGGGCAACGATGTGGGACCGGCGCTGGAGGGACTTAGGAAAATGAGGATTTCCTACCTTCACAGCGATTACGATGAAAAGGTGCTGAATAAATGGAAGTCTTCCAAGTCGGGGGTAAGTGAGGCACCGTGGAGGGAGAAGACGGCATTTGAATACATAGAAGCGCATTTGGGATACCGGTTTGCGGTGGAAGAAGCATCCCTGTCCCTTGTTCCGGATAAAAGCGGAAGGCTTAAGGCAGCGGTTAAGATAATCAATCGGGGCTTTGCTCCCTGTTATCATAAATACGAAGTGAAGTTCGTGATTCGTGATGCTTCGTTTTCCCGGATATACGAATACGAGGTAGAGACGGACACTCGCATGTGGATGCCGCAAGAGTCTGTGAGCCTGGAAGTGTTGATCCCTCCGGAGCAGTTTGACCGGAGCAGCTATTTTTTATGTATGGGAATTTATGACCCGCGTATGGATAGGGTGATTCAAATAGCCGATACCTTCTCGACGCCCGATCATATGGGGAATTATAAGCTGGGAAATTTTACTGTGGTTTTTTAGGTACTGTTCACACAGTAGCTTAACACTTGCTGTCAAGCTACGTAAGAACGTGATTAAAGAGATGATTTCTGCTTCGCGGAGCGAATTTAAATGCAAAAAGTTTGCATTGCAGAACATCATGCGTTGCTGAGAACGGAGTGAACAGTAACGTTTTTAGGGAGTAAAGGAAAAGTTATGTCGGATTCATTACTGAATGTTATCTTGATCGCAAAAAGAAATACCTCGTTAAGCTTCGTCCGGGCGTTGCAAAGTGTCCTCCGCCAGACCTATGCGCCTATTAAGGTGCTGGTGGTGGATGCCAATGAGCCCGACAGTTTGTACAGTCTGGGGATGCAGGAGGATTTGATCGATTTTCCGGAGGTAGAGTATGTACGGCTGGATCCCTCTCTTTCGATTGCCGCTATCCGCAATCAGATGCTTAGGAGTGCAGAGGGAGAGTATATCGCCTACTTGAGCAGCAATGATATATGGCTTCAGGGTAAGGCGGCATTGCAGATAGCAGGGCTGGAAGCGTCTCCGGAGGCGGCGGCCTCCTGCAGCGGCGGGATACTCATGGATGAGCGGGGAGCGGAGTTAGAAGTAGAGCCTTTGCTGGAACATCCGGAGGAGGATTCTGCGCTATGGCTGATGAACAATCCTGCGAGGAGTCCGGGGCAGGTCATTTACAGAAGAGCGGCGGTGCTGGAAGCGGGCGGCTTTGATGAGCAGTTTGTCAACTTTTGTGACGGAGATATGCTGCTTCGGCTAAGCCGCGGAAAAAAGGTTCTGTTTCCTGCCGATTCCTTGTGTGAATGCCGGATTACGTCTGCCGACGAAGCTTACGACTGGAATGATTTTAGGGATGGGCAAAAGATTCTGTATAAATATACGGAGATTTTTGTGGTGAATAGGCGCATGGCCCAGAATTTTTATGGGCGTATGCTCTTTCTTGCCAGAATTAATTATATGTGGCTGAACTATTTCATCTATATTTATATGTACTTTGTCAAGTCGCCGGCACGTTCGGTCTGGATGTTTTTCAAAAGGACAGCAAAAAATGTTTATTATACGGTGAAATGGAACAGGCGCGCTTTCTCTATGCTGATCGGGAAGCTTCGTTTGAACCGGGATATCCGTATGATTCAAAAAGGGAAGCTGGAAAAGGTAAAAGCGCTGAAGGTTCCTTACGAGCCGGAGGAGGATGAAGAAATACCGCTTGAGTTTTCCTCAGCCCGTGAATATAATGAGAAGAAGTCTCTTGATTTTTGCTTTAATAAAAAGCTTAAAAGTATTGTCATTCCTGAATATGTGACAGTGATCAAGAAAGGCATGTTCTATGGCTGTGATAACCTGGTCAGCGTGGAAATACCCAATACAGTACTGGAAATTCAGTCATACGCTTTTTACCAATGCCAAAATCTGCGCCATGTCACTTTTAAAGAAGGAAGCCGTCTGGGGAAAATCGGAAACTATGCCTTTACGGGCTGCTGTCTGTTAAAAACGATGAGCCTGCCCTCCAATATCGTGCAAATCGGCAGATATGCCTTTGCTGAATGCTGTTCCTTAAGGCAGCTATCCTTTACCTACCTGCATAACGGGGAAGAAAGGTCGAACCATTTATACCCCACCGCGATCGGCAAGCTTCCCCGCTACGCGTTTTTGGGATGTACCGGTCTGCTGTCGGTGGAATTCGGCGTGAACAGCATATTGGAGACGATAGAAAATGGTGTTTTTCTAGGCTGCTCAGGACTGCAGAATGTGGTTCTGACCGGAAGGGTAAAAGCGGTGGGCAGCTATGTCTTCGCATATTGCAGGGAGTTGGAGACGGTGGCCATTCCACAGATCGATGCGCTGAAAAGCATAGGAAAGTGTGCGTTCATGCACTGTGAGTCCCTGGATTATTTTCTGTTTCCGAACCAAATCGAGCGGATTCCTATGCGGACTTTTTATGGCTGCCAAAGCTTAAAGCTCGTCAAGATACCTAAGAAGGTGCTTTCCATTAATCACCAGGCTTTTGCGAAATGTACCTCGCTTACTAATGCAATTATAATGTCAGGAGATACCTCTATCTCACCTACGGCCTTCGACGGGCATACGCAGGTGCGGATTCCTGAAATCGAAGGGAATGAGGCTGCTTCTGCCGGCTAAAGGATGTTATCAATGGGTTCACAAGTGAAGAAAAATTATATATACAACGTAATATACCGGCTGTCCATCTGTATTCTGCCGTTGATTGTCACTCCATATGTGGCCCGTGTGCTGGGCGCGGGACAGGTGGGACTTTATGCCTTTTCCAGTACGGTAGCCTGTTATTTTATTATGTTCGGCAAGCTGGGATTGGATAATTACGGGAACCGCAGCATCGCATCCTGCAGGGATGATATAGAGAAGAGAAGCAGAGTGTTTTGGGGAATCTACGCCATGCAGGCGGTTACCTCTATCATTTCCATTCTCGTTTTCATCCTTCTCATCGTAACGGTTTTTAAAGCGGACAGCGTCGTATATTGGATGCAGCTTATGTATGTGGGCTCCATACTCTTTGACGTTAGCTGGTTCTTTTATGGCATGGAGCGGTTTCGCATCACGATGATCCGGAGCCTGATTTCCAGAACTCTCATTATCATCGGCGTTTTTGTATTCGTACATTCGGAAAAGGATTTATGGATTTATACATGTGTGATGAGTGCCTGCTTTTTGTTAGAGCAGCTCCTGCTCGTTCCGTATTTGTACCGGCAGATAAAATGGGTGCGCCTCAAAAAAGAGGACATCACCTGCCATATCGTACCGAATTTAAAGCTGTTTGTTCCATTGCTGGCGCTAAGCAGCTATCATTGGATGGATAAGATCATGCTGGGCGTGATGACGAAGAGCACAGCCATTGTAGCATTTTATACTTATGCCGAGAATATCATCAATCTGCCTAAGGGAATAATGTCCGCTTTGGATACCGTAATGCTTCCGAGAATTTCCAATCTGGTGGCGAACGAGCGGATCGAGGAGGGCATACGGAAGATGAGGAATGCCATCCGGTTTAACAGCTTCGTGAGTTGTGCGCTGTGCTTCGGAATCGCCGGAGTCTCGCCGGTATTCATTCCGTGGTTTTTCGGAGAAGAGTATGTGCCGGCGATCGTACTGACGATGGAGCTTTCTATGGTCATGATTCCGATGAGCCTGGCAGAGATGGTGCAGACTCAATATTTGATTCCGTTTAAGCGGGAAAATATTTATATCCGTTCGGTAACGCTGGGAGCGGTTACCGATATTGTCCTTAACCTTCTGCTGATTCCGTCCTTCGGGGCTTCGGGTGCGGTAATAGGAACCCTATGTGCGGAGGTGCTGGTATGTGTTTATCAGATGCACTATATTAAGGATGTCTACCGGCTCGGCCAGCTTGCTAAGATGCTTTTGCCCTTTATGGCCTGCGGAGGACTGGAGTTTGCGGTGACTTATTCTATGTGCGGACTGAATATAAATCCATTTCTGCTGCTTCCCATACAGATTCTTGCGGGAGGTGCGGTATACCTGCTCGGCTGCGGCATCTATGTGATATTTATAAGCAGAGAGTACCGGAGTGTGAAAGACATGATTCATAATTTGAAAGCATAGGCCATAGCCGGTTGTCAGGAAGCCATCGGCTGAATAATAAGGAATTGATAATAAAGGAGGGGATGCAGAAGGTGATCGTCGATACTAATGCTTATATATCGTCTATGATAATGGTTTTGCTAAGCTGTGCGGCTCGTGATTTCCTGATTCCGCTTTTTGTATGGAAAAATCATCTTAAGAACAAAAGCTATGCGTACCGTTTCTGGTTCTGCGTGATCACGCAGGCCAGCCTTCAGATTAATCTCGTACTCCTTCTTGGTTTTTTGGACATATGCAGCAGAGGAACGGTAATCGGCTGCAATATCGTTATTTATCTTCTGATTCTCTGGAACTTTTCGGATAAAAAGCTTTTCCGCCGTCTTAAGGGATGGTCCGACGCTTTCTGGGAGGCATACAGGAACGACAGGCTGGTCAGCTACCTTCTGCGTGAGGCCGCCGGATGGTGGAAGACGCTTATAAGAACAGCGGGCGGCTGGAGGATTTGGCGCTATATGCTGAAGCACCGGCTGGAAATTCTCCTTATGGCAGGATTGATCGTATATAATATATGGTTTTTGACTTACAACGTTATGCAGTATCATTGCTATCAGTTTTCCGACATACCGGTACACCAGTCTTGGATTTATGAGCTGGAACAGGGCAATTTGTTTTCTGACGGAATCTATCCCTTTGGAATGCATGCCATGACTTATATCATACGAGTGCTGTTTGGCTTGAACCTGCGTGAAATACTGCTCTATGCAGGGGCCTATCAGACGGTTCTGCTCTTCATCGGATTATTTATTCTGGCGAAAGAAATTTTCTATGGGAAATACACTCCGGTTACAGTAGTTGTGATTATCAGCCTGATGCTGAATCAGGGCCGCTACGCAGCTTCCCTTCCGCAGGAGGCAGGGATGTATGCAGTAGTAGGGATAGCTTATTTTATGATCAGGTATTTGCACGGAGATAAAAAGAAGTTTGTAATTGAAGGAGATTCCGGTTTTCGCAGAATATTCCGTGCGGGCTGCTATATCAATCGAAGATATATCCGCTCGGAGGAGATTCTCTTAATGCTCTGCGTAGGTCTGGTAATCGCATATCATTTTTATACAGCGATTGCGGCAATCTTCCTCGTGGCGGCGATAGGTATCGCCTATATTCCTAAAATATTTAAAAAGCAGTATTTCATTCCCCTATTGTTCTGCGGCATCATGGGAGCGTTCATCGCGGTACTTCCCATGGGTGCTTGCCTGGCAAAAGGAATCCCGTTTCAGGAATCCATGGCCTGGGCTACCAGCGTTATGACCGGAGAGGAATGGGTGGGCAGCGATCCCGATTACCAATCGGAGCTGGCACAAGCGCTTGATAGAGGCGATATAGGAGACTCCTTGGATACCGATGAGGAGGCAGAGGAGGAAACGGAAAAAGTGGAGGTAGACTATTCCTCCATGACACCGATGGAAATTCTCCGGTTTTATTTCAATGCGCTGATAAATTTCGGTATTCTTGCCATGTTCGGTTATGCTGCAATCCGGCTGATGTTCCTCTGCATGCTGTTTGGAGCTGTCTGCGCAGTGCTCTTCATGCTGCATAAGAAGACGAGATGCTATGGACACGATTACATGGCGATGATCATCAACATGATTATCCTCTGTACAATGGGAGCGGCACAGCAACTAGGGCTGATGGAGCTGATCGCGGCAGCGAGAGCCTCTACCTTTGCGGAGCCTTTCATCGGATTCATTTATATGCTGCCGGTAGATTTTGCTTTCCGTGTCTTGGGGACCTGGAAGAATAAGTATTACCAGGCTGTTTTAAATGTGATTTCGGCAGCAGTCTGCATAGGGACAGCTTATATGATCATTACCTTGGGCTGGTATCATTCCTTTTTCGATATTAATCAGGCGTATTATAACGAGTCGGAGTATCTGCTTAGAAATATAAGGAAGTCCTATGAAAAAAATACCTTTACCATCGTATCGCCCACGGACGAATATTATGATGTGTTGGACTACGGCCGGCATACCCAGCTTTCAGAATTTATCAACATGGTAAATGGGAAGCAGGAGGCTTTTACCTTCCCTACGGAATATGTTTTCTTCTTCATAGAAAAAAAGGTCTTGCAGGACTATTTTTACGGGCCGGTAAACGTCGATTTGAAGTATGCAGCGATGGACTTCGTATATTTCGCCAATACACAGGATTATTATTTCGAAAGGGCGACGATAGAGTCTCAGGCATATTACTGGGCGCTGAAATTTAAACAGATGTATCCCCGCAACTTCAAGGTGTATTACGAAGATGATATTTATATCGCTTATATCATGAAACAGAATCCTTACAGTCCTTATGACCTGCAGATAGATTATTTGTCGGATTATGCGGATGAGATAGAGTCGAACGGGTGGTAAAAATAAGCGAAACATGGGAAGGAAATAAAAACATGACAGATGAAAAAAAATTATGCGTCGCATATGCGGCCGATGATAACTATGCAAAATATCTGGGAATTTCCATGCTGTCCTTATTTCGCTCGAATGAGGGATTTGAGGAAATAGAAGTATTTGTGCTGGACTGCGGAATTTTAAAGGAAAATAAAAATAAGCTGCAATCTATTGCCAGGCAGTATAACAGAATGATTGGGTTCATTTCCATGGAGGAGGCAGTATCCGGCCTGGATTTGCGCATGGGAGCCAGAAAAATATCTATCGCTTCCTATGCGAGGCTGTTTCTCGCATCGATTCTGCCAAAGAGTTGTACGAGGGTGCTGTACTTGGACTGCGACACTATCGTGCGGGGGAAGGTAGATGAATTCTGGAACGCGGATATGGAGGGATATTTGGTAGCCGGAGTGAGGGATACGGTGGACAGCTTTTTTCTGAAAAAAATAGGGCTGGATGAGGACGAGTATTATGTGAATGCAGGAATTTTGCTGATCGATCTGGAGGGCTGGAGAAAAGAGGAGCTGGAGCAGCGCTTTATAGCATTCATCCGGAAGTTTGAGGGTAATGTGCCGCATCACGACCAAGGCACCATCAATGGTGTATGCAGAAAGCGGAAGCTGGCAGTAAAGCCTTGTTTCAATGCGACGTCGAATATTTATTCTTTTTCGGCGAAGACCATACGGCGTATTTATTTCATGGACAACTTTTACTCTCAGGAGGAACTTGACGAGGCGAAGAGCGATCCGGCGATTCTTCATTTTACTACCGGTTTGGTAGGGAGGCCGTGGGAGGAGAACTGTATTCATCCGATGAAGAAGGAATATCTTAACGTGGCAGCGCTCTCCCCGTGGAAGGAGGATCCGCTTCTGCCGGATAGCAGGAAGTTTTCCGTAAAAGCGTTCTCGTGGTTTTACCGTCATATGCCTCTGTTTCTCTCGGAGGCAGCGTACCGGTCCGTCTGCTGGCTGACTCATATCAGAGAATAGTCATAAATCATTGGTAAGATCGGTTAAAAGGGTATAAATATACAATTATTAAATTTTTATAACATATTTTGCAAACCGATGACCAAAAAACGTATATATGTTATAATGAAAAAGCCTTAATGGTGTATACATGTATGCTGGCGGGGCAAAATAGATGAAGGAACGAATATAAAAACACGAACAGAAAGACAGGAGGATGTTTAGGTATGATAAAAGCAGAAATTTTGAAAAAAGAAATTTTGTCACAGTACAAGAGCGTACGACAGTTTGCAATTGAGATGCAGATTCCGTACAGCACTTTGGTCACGGCTCTGGATAGAGGAATTGAAGGAATGGCATATGGAACAGTAATTAAGATGTGCGATAAGCTGAATCTTAATCCGGTAGATTTTTCCTCTCTCGAAAAAGGGGCGGTGCTCGGCGAGAAGATTCTGGAGAATCGTGTTATGCAGTATTATGTGAAGCTGAATAAGACGGGGCGCAAGAAGGTTCTCGAGCTGATGGAGGACTACGTGCAGTTAGATAAATATCAGATGAAAGAGTAAAAAGGCTTCAGCTTAGCCTATGAGGAAATTTTATGCATTACGATTACTTGGTAGTAGGAGCCGGCTTATTCGGGGCGGTATTCGCCTGTGAGATGAAAAAGCATGGGAAAACGTGTCTGGTCATAGATAAGAGGGAGCATATTGCCGGAAACATTTATACGGAAAAGGTACTGGGGATTAATGTTCATAAATATGGAGCCCATATTTTTCACACATCCGATAAAAGAGTATGGGATTATGTAAACCAATACGCCGAATTTAACAGATTTGTGAATTCGCCGGTGGCAGTATATAAGGATGAATTATACAACCTTCCGTTTAACATGAATACGTTCAGCAAGATGTGGGGAGTACGGACTCCGGCGCAGGCTAAGGAGAAAATCGAATCCCAGATTGCCGGCTTGGACATTGGGCAGCCTTCGAATCTGGAGGAACAGGCCTTGTCGCTGGTAGGACAAGATGTGTATGAAAAGCTGATCAAGGGCTATACCGAAAAGCAATGGGGCAAGGACTGCAAGGATTTGCCGGCATTTATTATCAAGAGACTTCCTCTTAGGTTTATCTTCGACAACAACTATTTTAACGATTTATATCAGGGAATTCCTGTGGGCGGCTATACGGCAATTGTAGAAAAGCTCCTGAAGGGAATCGATGTCCGTACCGGTACGCAGTATAGGGCATTTCTGAAAGAAAATGAGTTATCGAAGGAGGTTTCTTTTGGGAAGGTGCTTTATACGGGCATGATCGATGAGTATTATGATTATCGTCTGGGTACTTTGGAATACCGTTCCCTGCGTTTTGAAGAAGAAGCACTTTCCGATTGTGATAATTATCAGGGAAATGCGGTAGTCAACTATACAGAAAGGGAGGTTCCGTATACGAGAATTATCGAGCACAAGCATTTCGAGTTCGGTACTCAGCAAGGGACCGTCATTACAAGGGAGTATCCGGCGGAGTGGAAGCCGCAGGACGAGCCCTATTATCCGGTAAACGATGCGAGAAATGATGAGCTGTTCAGACAATATGAAGAGCTGGCTCGCCAGGAAGAAAACGTGTTGTTCGGAGGCCGTTTGGGACAGTATAAATATTATGACATGGATAAGGTGATCGTTCAGGCGCTTTCTATGGCGGAGGAGCAACTGCGCGGCAGCAGAGCTTGAATGTGAGATTGCAAATAAAGTTCAAAAAGGGATAATTATCGGAAGAAATGTTCCGGTAATTATCCCTTTTTGAGTATAAGAGCAATTGGCGGAGCCAGTTGCTCATTACTTTCGTAAAGGCTGCGTGGACTGCCCTTGCATTACGATAGGAAGGGTGGTATAGCTTTGGACAAGTAAAGAGGGATTCTTCAGTTTCCTTAAAATGGTGGCACCTGCCTGTACCCCCATATCGTAGACGTTGATGTCGATTACCGTAGGCTTGGGAGATAGGATACCGGAATAGGGATATGTGTCGAAAACGAGCAGGGCAACTTCTTCGGGGACCTTAAGCTTCAGCTTTTCCACCGCTTTTATCACACCCAGGGCAATGGTATTGTTTTCGCAGACGATTGCCTGCGGAGGACGATGGGAGATGAGCATGGAATAGGCAGCCTCACAGCTCTCCGAGATGGAGGAATCGGTATAGCCGATATGTGCATCAGGAATATGGTAGCCGTATTCGTACATCCCGCCGATAAAGCCTTTTTGCCGCTGCATGGAAATATAGTCAGTTTTCCTGCCTCCGATAAAGGCCACATCCTTGTAGCCGCAGGAAATCATATGCTTCGCCGCAAATTGTCCGGCAAGGCCGTGATTGGTATCGATCCAGCAAAGGCTGCTTTCGAAGCCGGGGTGGCCAATGATGATGTGAGGGTAGTTCTGCTGCGTTATCGATTTGGAAAGCTCCTTAGTCACTGCAGAGCCGTGTATAATCAGGCCGTCGGCGCATTTTCCTTCAATCACATTATGTACGCTTTCGCCGGGATAGGCTTCGTCAGAGATGTCCACCAGAGCCAAAGTGTAATTATGCTTGGTCAGCTCCTTGTGCACGCCGCACATAATATCGAACATATGCGGATTGCGGTACGCCTCGTCCTTGCCGAGAGAGGTGAGGTATACGATATTCCGCGTAGATTTTCTGGCGAAGCTGACGGCCCTGGCATTGGGAGTATAGTTTAATTTGGCGATAGCCGCATTGACGCGGGCGGTGGTTTCCGGAGAAATAGTGGTCCAGTGGTTCAGCACCTTGGAAACAGTGGAAGTAGACACACCGGCTTCTTTGGCGACGTCATTGATTGTAACTGGCATAGGATACGTGCTCCTTCGAAATTATTTACAAAATTAATGTTATAGTATAGCGTTTTCCTAACAAAGTCAAACAAAATACACAAAAAACTATTGTGGACAAAAGGATAAAATGGTAGAAATAACTTAAACAATTGTTGAAATACATAGCAAATAAAATGTGTTTAGGAAAATTTTCCAAAAAAATATATTTTTTGATGCAACGAAATTAAAGATAATTGATGTATAAGAAGGGAGCAGCAAAATGAAAAAGAGAATTAGTTTAATCATGTGCGGTCTGCTTACAGCGGGCGCATTATTCGGCTGCGGAAGCGCGGCTCAGACGCAGACCGCTACGGTGGATGACAGTACGGAGACTAGCAAAGCAGAAGCAGTATCTTCAACGGATGAAGGCACAGAGGCGGCAGGCACAGGAGAGCAGGCGAGTGCAGAACCGACAGAAATCAAGATTTGGCACGACGCAGATGAGGCAATTATGCAGACGATCGCAGACAATGTAAATGAGGCATTGGCGGATAAACAGATCACCGTCAGCTTCGAGAAAAAAACCGGACTTACCGATCAGCTTAAGCTGTATGGAAACGATGCGGCAAACGGTCCCGATATGTATTTCTATGCTCATGACTCGCTTGGTACTTTCATTGAAATGGGCATACTTTCTCCCATTGGGGATATGGTGGATGCAAGTGTCATGGGAGATTTGCTGCCGATGACGGTGGAAGCAGGTATCTATGGCGATGAGCAGTATTTTATGCCGGTTTATTTTGAAACATTGCTGTTTATGTACAACAAAGAGTTGTGGAATGGAGAAGTGCCGTCTTCGACAGAGGATCTGTATGAGTACATGAGTGCGAATACGGATGCGGCAGCAGGTACCTTTGCGGTTGTCAATCAGCATTCCACTGCATACAACGTAGCACCTTTTATCAACGCCTTCGGCGGATATATCATAGATAAAGAAGGCAATCCCGGACTGAATGTTCAGGAGACAAAGGATGCTATCGAGTATAATAAGAAATTTGCTGCGTTACAGGCGGACGGAGACTATAACACGGTAACTACGCTGTTCAATGAGAAAAAAGCGGCAGCAATTATCGGAGGGCCCTGGCTCATCTCGGGCATCAAAGATGCGGGTATAGATTTAGGAATAAAATCACTTTCCGATTTTACCTTACCGAACGGAAAGGGCTTGGCTCCTTATTCCGGCGTTCAGGGAATCGGCGTATTGAAGCATGCGGCGGAGAATAAGAAGGGAGCAGTGGCTGAGGTGCTGGCGGCGATAGTGTCTCCGGAGGTAGGAATTGCTCTTGCCAACAATTTCAATTGTGCTCCTGCCAACGTCAAGGCCTACGAGGACTCAAACGTGGCTTCCAACGAAATGATTATGGCGATGAAGACTACTGCGGATACAGCGCAGCCTATGCCTAACATTCCGCAGATGAGCGTGATGTGGGATCCGGCGGAAAAACTTCTTGCGGCGGTGAACAAATCTGGTGAGGATGTGAATACGGCGGCTGAGGAATTCGAGAAGCAGGCAGAGACCGCAATTGCAGATATGCAGTAAGAAATGGGGTCACTGTTCAGCCGTAGGCTGCATAGTGGCGAAATGAGGAAGAAACAGAGGATTAAATATGAGAAGAAGTAATAAAATGCTGCCCTGGCTCTACAGCCTGCCTGCCCTTATGCTGGTGGGGATGATCATTGTATTTCCGATTCTATACACGGGATACATTTCACTTACCAATATGAATTTGTTTCATTGGTTCGATTTCGAAATCATAGGTCTTTCAAACTATGCAAGGGCCTTGCTTAAGCTGGATTCGGGATTTCTATCCGCTCTGCTTACGACGATTTTGTGGACTGTGGTAAACATTGTGCTCCAGGTCGTGCTTGCTTACTTCATTGCATTGGCGCTCAATGCGCAGGGGCTGAAGCTCAGCCGTCTTTACAAAACGCTTCTCATGTTTCCGTGGGCGATGCCGGCATATGTTTCCATACTTCTTTGGAGAGTGGGAATGTACAATACGGAGTTTGGACTGCTGAATAAACTTCTGGCAGCCATAGGACTGGAAAAGGTAAACTTTTTATCCGAAAATGTGCCGGCATTTATATCCTGCCTCGCCTTGAATCTATGGATGGCGCTGCCGTTTATGATCATGATGATAGACGGCGCGCTGCAAAGCATCGATAAAAGCTATTACGAAAGCGCTCAGTTAGATGGCGCGGGATTTCTGGCCAAGAATATTTATATAACGGTTCCGGCGCTTAGAGGAATCATTGCACCGGCGGTCATCATGACCACGTTTACGACCTTTAAGCAATTCGACATCGTGTACCTTCTGACGATGCAAAAGGGCGCGCTGTCAGGAGCGACCTTGCAGACGATTATTACATATGCCCACCAAAATGCGTTTGTATCGAATAACTATGGTTTATCCTCTGCGGTTTCTATCATAATCTTCATGCTGATCATATGTTTTTCGATGGGAACGAACAAGGGACTGAAAGAAGAGGACTAGAGGGCTGCTATAAAGCCGCAGGCTGAATAGTAACAGTAAAGGAGCTTAGTTATGAAGAGAACGAACCGCAGGAAAATAAAAACGAAATTAAAGCTGGCCGTATTGAATTTATTGTTGATTACATTATGCTTTCTGGGACTGGTACCTATTTTATACGCGCTTTCCCTATCCTTAAGCGGAAGCGGCGGCGCACTGTCGGCCGGACTTGCCTTTTGGCCGGAGAAGCTGACCATAGAAAACTACGTAAAGATTATTACAGAGGAGCCGTTTTTTATATGGTTATCCAACTCGGTGATTTTAAGCGCAGCGACCATGGTAGTTGCCATCGGCTTTGCAGTCGTGGCATCCTATGCTTTTTCCAGGTTCCGATTCAAAGGACGGAAGGGGATCCTGAAGCTATTGCTTGTACTGAACGCATTTCCCCAGATACTTTCCATGTTCGCCATATTCCGTTTGTTTAAAACGATGGAAATGCTGGATTCGAAAATAGGACTTGTTATTGTCTATGCGGGAAGCATGTGCATATTCAGTATCTGGAACATGAAGGGATATTTCGATACCATACCGGTGGAAATCGAGGAGGCATCGAGAATAGACGGAGCGGGAGATTTCCAGCTTTTATGGAAAATTGTGCTGCCGCTTGCAAGGCCGGCAGTCATTGTGACAGCGGTCATGGTGCTTATATTTGTGTGGAATGAATATTTATTTGCCACCACTTTTTTACTGAACGAAAAGAGCTATACGCTGGCAGGAGGATTGTATCAGCTCCAGTCTAACGACTACAGCAGAAGCTGGCCCTTGTTCTCGGCAGCATCCATTATGGTTTCGGTGCCGATTCTAGCGGTATTTTTCTGCATTCAGAAATACATGGTGTCGGGGCTTACGGCCGGCGGAGTAAAAGGGTGAAGATAATTTCACACGGAAGAAGCCTCGCTGGGTCTTCTTCACGGATTGTTTGTGCCGCAGCGCGGCATGTTTACAAGGATGAAAGGAGTAAGTTTACAAAATGAATAAAAGTGCGGTTTTGCATATACCGCTTTCGCAGTATGCCTTCGCTTCCGGGGAGTGGGAGCTGACGGTCAGGATACGTGCCGGAAGGAAAGACCTTACGAAATGTACCCTTTATTATGCCGACAGGGCGTGCAAAAGCGTTCCGATAGAGTTTCAAGATATACCCATGCAGGCTGCATATTCGGACGAATTATTCGATTATTACGAGAGTGTGATCAAAAGTCCGTATAGCCGGATATGTTATTTCTTTAAGTTGGAGAAAGAGGAAGAGTGGACATATTACTATGCTGATGAATTCAAAAGGGAAATGCCGGATATTAAAGTGAATGGACTTTTGATAGATACGAGGAGCGAATATTACCAGTATCCGTTTCTGCTGAAATCGGAGATACTTAAGGAGCCGGAATGGTTCAAAAATGCGTTTGTTTATAATATTTTTCCCGATAGCTTTGCCACAGGGAAGGAATATGTAGAAATGGCGTCAAAGGAAATCCAAGCGTCCGATAAGTTAAAATGTAAATCCAGGCTGGGCGGAACGCTCAGAGGAATCACGGAAAATCTGGATTATATAAAAGGCATGGGCTTCGACTGTTTATATCTGAACCCGATTTTTCTGGCAGGAGAAAGCCACAAATATGATATCAGGGATTACTTTAAAATCGATCCATGCTTTGGAACAGGTGACGACTTTCGGATGTTGGTGGAGGCGGTACATGAACGAAATATGTATATAGTGATCGATGGGGTGTTCAATCATTGCAGTTGGGACTTTTTTGCCTTTCAAGATGTGGTGCAGAAAGGGAGGGCCTCCCGCTATTGGAACTGGTTCTACTGCCTGGAAGAACCTGTCATTCGTCCGAAAGAGGAGGAAGCGCCGGGATACGCCTGCTTTGCCTATGAAAGAAAAATGCCAAAGTTAAATACAGCTAACCCGGAAGTCCGGGAATATTTTTACAATGTCTGCAGCTATTGGATGGAGGAATATGGGATAGATGGATGGCGGCTGGATGTGGCTAACGAGGTGGATAAGGATTTTTGGCGCGGATTTAGAAAGCAGACGAAAGGGATAAATGATAATGCGGTCTTGATCGGAGAGGTGTGGGAGAATTCAGAGGTCTGGCTCAGAGGAGATATGTTCGATTCCACTATGAACTATGATTTCAGGAGGCATTGCAGAGACTTTTTTGCTCTGAAAAAAATAAAAGCCGAGACCTTTGCAGACCGGATAACCGCCATGTATCTTAGGTATCCCAAGGAAGTGAGCGAGGGACAGCTCAATATTCTTGACAGCCATGATGTTCCCCGTTTCCTGTCTTTGTGCGGAGGAAATATGAGGCTGTGGAAGCTGGCGGTATGCTTTTTAATGATGATGCCCGGAGTGCCCTGCCTTTTTTACGGCGATGAAAAAGGGATTGAGGGAATTAAAGAAGAGCAGTACAGACAAGCTATGCCATGGGAAAGCCCTGAGGTTACGGCGGAAAAAGCTGACCTTGAAGAGACGATTGCCGAGCTGGCAGCGTTTCGAAAAAAATATATAAAGTCAGGGGACGAATTTCATATTTATGCGGAAGGGAAACGGCTTGTGTTGCATAGAGGAGAAGGAGTAGAGGTTATTTTTGATAGGGAAGAAGAGACATACGCCGTACAATTGCGTAATCTATCATAGAGTAAACTGGAAAGTCTTAACTTTAATAAAGAATACCAAAGGTACTGAGCTGACCTTCATAAGTTTGACTACAAAATCTAACTTATAGGAGGTCAGTTTTTTATACAATAGGAAAGACCTTGATGTCTTAATGTGTAAAAGTATTGCCTTCCTGTGATAGAAATACTTGTGTTGCCCTCGGGCAAACGATGCACGACTACGCGCGGAACAAAGTTAGAATCTCGTCCATAAGTGTAGGCCTTTCTTCAAACGATGCACAGCCATGCCGCATGGAACAAAAGCTGCGCTGTCAAAGTATTTGGCCGCGCGAGTGTGCAAGGCACACTTTTGTTCTTCCGTGTAATCCTTTGCCGGCATCCTCGTCTTTTCCAGATTCAACCGGATTTTACCTTGCATATTTTTTCAGAGTGCATATTAATTTAAAAAGTTCTTGAAAAAATGAAAAATGATGCTATAATATTCCTAAATACTTTGAATATCAAAATATTATAAGTTCAAATTATAAGAGATTCAATGAAATTCGATGAAAAAAGGAGTATTACACGATGGGCAACAGAAGTTGGGACGAAGCGATAAAGGATTTAGAGGAACGCCGCGAAAAGGCTGCGCTGGGCGGCGGTACTGCGAAAATCGAGAAACAGCACCAAAGCGGCAAGCTCACGGCAAGAGAAAGAATAGAAATACTTTTGGATAAAGGCACCTTTGTGGAGGTGGATGGCTTTGTAGAATCCAGAATCGATGATTTCGACCTGGATAAAAGAAGGGTTCCGGGAGACGGTGTAGTGACGGGCTACGGAGAAGTCGGCGGGCGTCTGGTATTTGTTGCCAGCGAGGACTTCACGGTAATCGGAGGAACCTTGGGAGAGTATCATTCTTATAAGATTTGTCACATTCAGGATATGGCAATGCAGATGAAAGCCCCGATTATCTGTATCAATGACAGCGGCGGAGCGAGAATCGAAGAGGGAATCTCATCACTTAGCGGATATAGCGGTATATTTTTGCGCCATACGAAGGCTTCAGGGGTGATTCCTCAGATTTCTGTCATTTTAGGCCCCTGCTCCGGCGGTGCATGCTATGCGCCTGCAATCTGTGACTTTATTTTTATGGTAAGCGATATTTCCAAGATGTTCATTACGGGACCTAATGTAGTAAAGACGGTTATAAACGAAGAGGTATCCGTAGATGAGCTGGGCGGAGCACAGGTGCACGCGAAAAAGAGCGGAGTCGCACATTTTGTTTATGAATCCGAAGGCGACTGCCTCATGGGAGTGAGAAAGCTTCTCTTTTATCTGCCGTCAAACAACAAGGAAACGGCCCCTGTCGTAAAAAATATAAAGGAGCGCCCCTCGGTTTTATTCAGCGTGAATAAAGTGATCGAGAAGTTCGGAAGTCTCGGAAAGGCCTTATCTCAGGGAGAAAAGGACAAAATAAGCCGCATCAGGGAAATTGTGCCGGACAATTCCAGACGCGCTTACGATGTGAAGGAAGTACTGGAATGCGTCGTAGATGAAGGAAGCTTCTTCGAGGTGCAAAAAGAATTCGCTGCCAATGCTGTAGTCGGTTGGGCGCGCATGGACGGAGAAGTCGTAGGTTTTGTAGCAAATCAGCCCAATATGATGGGTGGTTCCTTAGACTATCATGCTTCCGATAAGATTGCCCGTTTTATCCGTTTCTGTGATTGTTTCAATATTCCGCTGGTAACCTTGGTCGACGTTCCGGCCTTCCTGCCTGGCACGGAGCAGGAGCATAACGGAATCATAAGGCATGGGGCGAAGGTGCTGTATGCTTACGCAGAGGCTACGGTTCCTAAGATATCCCTCATTATGCGCAAGGCTTACGGAGGAGCGTACATAGCTATGAACTCCAAGGAAATGGGCGCAGATATGGTATTCGCATGGCCCATCGCGGAAATTGCGGTTATGGGTGCGGATGGAGCGGTAAATATTGCGTTCAAACGTAAGATAAAAGAAGCGCAGGACCCTCAGGCGATGCGCGAGCAGTGCAAGCAGGAATACGAAGACCGGTTCTTGAATCCCTATGTGGCGGCAGCCAGAGGCTATGTAAACGAAGTGATTAAGCCGGAGGAAACGAGAGAGAAGATATTAAAGGCATTAAAAGCGTTAAAAAGCAAATCGGTGGAAAACCCTTACAAAAAGCATGGGAATATACCGTTATAAATTTCTAAAAAGGATGCGGTAGGGAATTGAAATTCGAACTCCTTACCGCATCCTGTATTATTATGTAATAGGAAATACTTTATTGTGACAAGGTATCTGACAAGGCGTACAGATGAAATGCACCGTTGCGATGTCCGCTTATAAATATACCTGTATAATTAGCAATAGTAATTAAATAACATCCCGCTATAAGCGCTGGTAATATAAGGCGTGGCATAATTCTTGCCGGGATTCTTATATGCGACGATAGTCTTATTCGCGTAATTCATAGGATTGAGCGATATCTGGTCTGTCTTGCGAATCAAGGAATTAGCGAAGTTCTTAATAGAGGAAAAATCCTCCTTGGCGTAGCTGGATAAAACGGCTGATGCCAATTCATCTTTATCTATATTAATCGTTCCGTTGTCCTGAACCTTAAGGCCGATAACGTCGAAACTGCTCTGGTAGCGGTCGGTAATTCCTTTCATCTCGCCTAACAAACGGCGGCTGCCGGAAAAATTGTCCGTATAGCCAGACATATCCTCTATAAAAGAATTATAGCTCTTTAAGAGAGCATTGACATTTTCCGTCAGGGATTCTACGTCCGTCTTCAAGCCTATGGTAGCTGCCTGCCCTTCCATGCCGCTGATACCCTTTAAGGTAACTTCATAAAGGCCATCGACAGTGAAGGTGTTGGATGTGGAGGTACGAGCCATTCCATTCAATAAAAACTCTGCATTGGAAGCCGGGCGCGCAAGATAATCCAAACCGAAATAAGAAACAGAACCGGAATTCTTGCTTGTGTGGTCGTCCGAAACTGTGAAGATAGAAGCATCGGCACCTTTCAGTCCCTCGGAAACAGAACTTAAACGCAGCGAACTGTTGCCCCTGCCATCTTCAATGACATCTGCCCTCAGTCCGATATCCGCATTGGTTATCAACCTTGAAAGACGCCTTTGTATCTCACGGTTAGTTTCATTTTCTTTTATATTATACTGGAACTCGTAATTCAAATCGTTTATACTTATATCGAAAGAATAGGTATCCGGAGAAAGCTTCGTCTTTGTGTCCGGAAGGAACACTCCGATATTGAACTGACCGGAGGCTAAGGAATTGACCTCGATATTATAAGAAGGAACATCGTGACCGTCGGATGCTTCGGTCTGTTCTCCGATGAAGGAAACAGCAACCATATCCTCGTTGCTGGAATAAGCGGCCTTTTTATTCAGGATCTTCTCTTCATCCAAGCCGCCTAAGGAAGCGATGGAGCTTCGAAGAGATCGGGCATCCTCCTTGATCCCTACCGCAAAAGTCTTGGCTTCCTTGCTGGTATCGAGCTTGTACAGAGGGGCGTCTTTATTTAATTTGACAATGGAGTTGTATATATTCCGAAGTTCGCTTTTCTTATGTGCATCGAAACGCGAATTCTTGTTAGGTGCATACGATGTCAGGTAATTATTATGAATATTGCTTAAGACAGCACCATTATATGCCATAATGTCCCCCTCCTTTCTCTTGATGAGATAACCCTACCTTATTATATTATGAAAGTCTAAAACATAGCAATATACATAATATACAAATATAATCGGCAATTCGTGTTACTGTTCACCCGTTCTCAGCAACGCATGATTTCTGTATGTAAATTCGCTCTGCGAAGCAAAAATCATTTCTTGAATCACGTTCTTACGTAGTTAACAGCGAGTGTTAAGCTGCCGTATAGCAGTAACGTATCTGTGCCATGATACATATATCGGACAAAAAATGTAAATATTAAGAACTGCTTCATATAAAAAATAAATTAAAAAATAAGGACAAAAACCTCTCTAAACAGTTGACGATGCGGGCTTCTTGTGTTATAGTTATCAAACGAGATTAGTTTTAGGTCTTTTTTTTATGCTCAAAAATTGGAGGAAAAATATATGCGTACAAGAATTACATTGGCATGTACAGAATGCAAACAGCGTAACTACAATACAACAAAAGATAAGAAAGCACATCCGGATAGAATGGAGACGAAAAAGTATTGCAGATTCTGCAAGACTCATACTATGCACAAAGAAACTAAATAATTGGTCCGTAATTTTTGAAAGGAGTACAATATGGGAGATTCCGCAAATACAGATAAAGCACCAAAGACGGATTTTTTCAAAGGTGTAAAAACTGAATTTAAGAAAATTACATGGCCGGATAAGGATGCACTTCTCAAACAGTCTACAGCAGTTGTCTGCGCCTCGGTTGTAGTAGGAGTAATTATTGCCGTACTCGATTTTATTATTCAGTATGGTGTGGATTTCATGACGACGTTGTAGAGTGAGGGTGGATAAATGTCAGAGGCAAATTGGTATGTAGTGCATACCTATTCCGGGTATGAGAATAAAGTCAAAGCCAATATTGAGAAGACAATCGAGAACAGACATCTGGAGGAAGAGATTCTGGAGGTCCGTGTACCTATGCAGGACGTCGTAGAGATGAAGAACGGCGCTAAGAAGAATGTCCAGAAAAAGATGTTCCCGGGTTATGTTCTTATTAATATGGTAATGAACGACGACACTTGGTATGTTGTCAGGAATACGAGAGGTGTTACAGGCTTTGTAGGTCCGGGAAGCAAACCGGTACCGCTTACGGAAGCAGAAATGAAGCCTCTTGGCATTCGAATGGAAAATATCTCTGTGGATTTCGCAGAGGGAGATACGATTGCAGTCGTTGCCGGAGTTTGGAAGGACACGGTGGGCGTCGTACAGAGAATCGATTACGGCAAACAGACGGCTACGATCAATGTAGAGCTTTTTGGCAGGGAGACTCCGGTCGAGATTGGCTTTGCAGAAGTAAGAAGGATGTAAGCGATATTTTGTCGGAATTTCTTTTCCGATTGAAATATAAATCAGTAACATGAAAAGTCTTGGGGATTTTTCCAGGGCAGTGGGAGCATCATCCCGCCGGCTTTTGCCGAATGGAGGATGAAGCGCCAGACCACAATATTTTAGGAGGTGCCAAAATGGCAAAGAAAGTAGAAGGATATATTAAGTTACAGATTCCTGCCGGAAAAGCAACACCGGCTCCACCGGTTGGTCCTGCACTCGGACAGCACGGTGTCAACATCGTTGAATTTACCAAACAGTTCAACGCGAGAACAGCGGATAAGGGAGATACGATCATCCCCGTTGTTATTACAGTATATGCAGATAGAAGCTTCAGTTTTGTTACAAAGACTCCGCCTGCAGCAGTACTTCTTAAGAAAGCATGCAACCTTAAGTCCGGTTCGGCAGTGCCTAACAAGACGAAGGTAGCAACGATTTCCAAAGACAAAATAAAAGAAATCGCTGAGCTGAAATTGCCTGATTTGAATGCAGCTTCTCTCGAGGCAGCTATGAGCATGATCGCAGGTACGGCAAGAAGTATGGGCATTACAGTAGAAGATTAATAACAAGTAAAAGTGGGAGGCAATGATGATTGCCGATTGAACCATAGGAGGAATTGACAATGAAACATGGAAAAAAATATAATGAGGCTGCAAAGCAGGTAGACCGTTCCATTCAGTACGAAGCAGCGGATGCGATTGCTCTTGCAAAAAAGACAGCTACCGCAAAATTCGATGAGACCATCGAAGTTCATATCAGAACCGGTTGCGATGGACGTCATGCAGAACAGCAGATTCGTGGTGCCGTTGTATTACCTAACGGTACGGGTAAAGAAGTAAAAGTATTGGTATTCGCAAAAGGAGATAAGGCTTCCGAAGCAGAAGCAGCAGGCGCTGATTTTGTAGGCGGCGATGAGCTTATCCCCAGAATCCAGAATGAAGGCTGGTTAGATTTCGACGTTGTTGTTGCTACCCCTGACATGATGGGTGTTGTAGGACGTCTCGGTAAGGTTCTCGGACCGAAGGGCTTAATGCCTAACCCGAAAGCGGGAACGGTAACGATGGACGTAACCAAAGCTATTAACGATATCAAGGCAGGTAAGATCGAGTATAGATTGGACAAATCCAATATCATACACGTACCTGTTGGCAAAGCTTCCTTTACGGAAGAGCAGCTGTCACAGAACTTTGGCGCATTGATGGAAGCTATTGTAAAAGCAAAACCGTCAGCATTGAAGGGACAGTATTTAAGAAGCATTACGCTTTCTTCCACTATGGGACCGGGCGTAAAGGTTAGCGTAGCGAAGTTCTAATATACGCTGCTTATAGAGTTTACAAAGGCTGCCGCACTAAGTGATTAGTGTGACAGCCTTTTTATATCATAGGAAAGAGCTTGCTGCTTTAATGTGTAAAGCATACTTTTGTTCGATAAAAATAAGTACTTGTTCTATAAAAGGAATTAATTGTGTTATAATTATATTGTTGTTATAAAAATTATCAGGAGCTTGTAATAAATGAAGAAAACCCGGAGAAGAAAAATACACTTCCTGAATATTCTGCTAACCTTCTGGCTGACTTTTGCCGGAGTGGTTATTGTCGGTGTTGCAGGAATATTGATATATAATTCCATTGTGGGAAAAGCGGACGCAGTAGCCCTTTCTCCCTCAGGCCTGTCGGAGGTCGTTTCGCACATGTTTTCGGAGAAAATACCGGAGGAAGAAGCGGGGGCGGGAGAGGAAGCATTGGCCTTAAGCGGACGGTACGGAGAAATTTTAGCGGATAAAGAATACATGGCCCAAAATAATATTTATGCGAAAGAGGCCGCTTCGGCGGAAGAGGTAACGCTGTCTTTCGGCGGAGACATACTGTTCGATCCGAGTTACAGCGTTATGGCTAAGCTGCTGCAAAGGAAAAATGGACTCTATGACAGCATATCTGCAGAGCTGCTGGAGGAAATGAAGAGTGCGGATATTTTAATGCTGAACAATGAATTCCCTTATTCCGACAGAGGAACGCCCACACCGGAGAAGCAGTTCACTTTTCGTGCAAGGCCTGAATCCGCAAGCCTTTTGGACGATATGGGAGTGGATATCGTATCACTTGCCAATAATCATGCGTATGACTACGGAGAAGCAGCGCTTCTGGATTCCCTGGATATCTTAAAAGATGTTGGGATGCCTTATGTAGGGGCAGGCCGCAATCTGGAGGAAGCAGCAAAGCCTGTCTACTTCATTATCAATGATATAAAAATAGCCTATCTGTCCGCCACTCAGATTGAGCGGCTGGATAATCCCGATACTAAGGGGGCTACGGATAACTCCGCAGGAGTATTCCGGTGCTGGAATCCCGAGGGCCTTTTGGAAGCGGTAAAGGCGGCGAAGGAAAACAGCGATTTCGTAGTGGTATATATTCATTGGGGAACGGAGAATACGGAGCAGTTGGATCCGGCTCAACTGGATCAGGCCCCGAGGATCGTGGAAGCGGGAGCGGATTTAATTATCGGCGATCATCCCCATTGCCTTCAGCCCATCCAATATGTGGATGGAGTTCCGGTGGTATACAGTCTTGGAAACTTCTGGTTCAACTCCAAGCAAGTGGATACTTGTCTGATAAAAGCCGCCATCGATGGGAATGGATTAAAAAATCTTAAGTTCATTCCTGCCTTGCAAAAGGATTGCCAAACTTCTTTGCTGGAAGGGGTGGAAAAGGAAAGGGTGCTTGCCTATATGCGAGCCATTTCTCCGGGTGTGAATATCGACGAAGAAGGCAATATAAATTAAGCAGGATTTACTGAAGAAGTATGCTTGAGTGAAAAGTTTGTTACTGTTCACTCCGTTCCCAGTAACGCATGATTTCTGCATTTAAATTCGCTCCGCGAGGCAGAAATCATCTCTTGCATCACGTTCATACGCAGCTTAACAGCAAGTGTTAAGCTACTGTGTGGACAGAACAAGAACGCTTCTATTTTAGGTGATTGAAAAGATTGATAAAAAGTGCTTGACAATATAAGCATAAGTATATTATATTGATAAAGGTCGTTTTGACCATGCCGAAGACAGTAGGTGCCGGATGTGAACAGTTATCTGTTCCTGCGGCGTAAGTGTATCGCCTACCGAGGAGAAGAGTTGATGCTGTAATGTGACTTTAAACCTTTCTGTCTTCAGAGAGGTTTTTTATATGTATATAAACTCCTATCGGCAACAAGAGGGCCAAGGCCCTTACAAATCTATAAGGAGGTAAAAAAAGTGGCAAAAGTTGAATTGAAACAACCCGTTGTAGAAGAAATTTCCGCAAGCATTAAAGATGCGCAGTCAGTAGTGCTCGTAGATTACCGCGGACTTACGGTAGAGCAGGACACAAGACTTCGCAAGCAGCTTCGCGAAGAGGGAATTACTTACAAGGTTTACAAGAACACGATGATGAATTTCGCGTTTAAGGGAACAGACTTCGAAGCACTCGCTCCGTATCTGGAGGGTCCCAGTGCAATCGCTATCTCTACAAGCGATGCTACGGCACCGGCAAGAGTATTGTGCAAATTTGCGAAGGAAGCAGCTAAGCTCGAGATCAAAGGCGGTGTAGTTGAAGGCTCTGCATACGATGCGAACGGTATTGCCGAAATCGCTAAAGTTCCTTCAAGGGAAGAGCTGCTCTCCAAGTTACTTGGAAGCATCCAGTCTCCTATCACGAACTTTGCTCGTGTCATGAACCAGCTGGCAGAAAAAGGCGGCGCATCCGCATGCGACACACCTGCAGCAGAAGAAGCGGCTCCGACAGTAGAAGCAACAGAGGAAGCAGCACCTGCAGCAGAAGAAGCAGCTCCCGCGGTAGAAGCGGCACCGGCTGAAGAAGCAGCAGCTCCTGTTGAAGAAGCTCCTGCTGAATAAGAAATAAATTCAGAAAACAAAAATGAAAAGAAACTTACAAAATTATAATGGAGGTAAATGAAAATGGCAAAATTAACAGCTCAGGAACTTATTGACGCTATTAAAGAGTTAACAGTATTAGAATTAAATGATTTGGTAAAAGCTTGCGAAGAAGAATTCGGTGTATCCGCAGCAGCAGGTGTTGTAGTTGCAGCAGCAGGTGCAGGCGAAGGCGCAGCAGCAGAAGAAGAGAAGACAGAATTCGATGTTGAGCTTACAGAAGTAGGCCCTAACAAGGTTAAGGTTATCAAGGTTGTACGTGAAGCTACAGGCCTTGGCTTGAAAGAAGCTAAAGACTTAGTTGACACTGCTCCGAAGATGGTAAAAGAAGCTACTTCCAAGCAGGATGCAGAAGACATCAAAGCGAAACTGGAAGCAGAAGGCGCTAAAGTTACAATTAAATAATTGTATTTTACCAGAAGATATACAGCGGTATCCGAAAGTCGGATACCGCCGTTTTTATATCATATAATAGGAAGTCCTGAGGATTTTTTATTATATGATATAAAAAATCCATTTGTCTTAATTTTTTGAAAAATTTCTTGACTATACAAAATTCTTGTAGTAGAATGGATGATGCACTATTGTGTTAAGGTGTGGATACTTTTAGTAAATCATAAAGAACGGGGTGAAATGTCAATGGAAAAGAACAGAATACGTCCTATTGCCTCAGGCAAGAACATACGTATGAGTTATTCACGGCAAAAAGAGGTTTTGGAGATGCCCAATCTTATAGAAGTTCAGAAGGACTCCTATAAATGGTTTCTCTCAGAAGGCTTAAAAGAAGTCTTTGACGATATATCTCCAATTGCGGATTATAGCGGACACTTAAGTCTGGAATTCGTCAGCTTCGAATTGTGTGAAGATGATGTTAAATATTCTATTGAAAAGTGCAAAGAAAGAGATTCGACTTATGCGGCGCCGTTAAAGGTTAAGGTTCGTCTTTATAATAAAGAAAAGGAAGAAATCAGTGAACATGAGATTTTCATGGGAGATCTTCCCTTAATGACTGAGACGGGAACCTTCGTTATCAATGGGGCGGAGCGTGTTATCGTTAGCCAGTTGGTACGTTCTCCAGGCATTTATTATGCCATCGGACACGATAAGATCGGTAAGCGTCTGTTTTCTTCCACCGTTATTCCTAACCGTGGTGCATGGCTGGAATACGAGACTGATTCCAATGATGTTTTTTATGTACGTGTAGATAGAACGAGAAAAGTGCCGATTACTGTACTGATCAGAGCGATGGGAGTCGGTACCAACGATGAGATAAGAGAGCTTTTCGGTGATGAACCGAAGATCGAAGCGAGCTTTGGCAAGGACACTGCTGAGAATTATCAGGAGGGTCTGTTAGAGTTATATAAGAAGATTCGTCCGGGAGAGCCTTTAAGCGTAGAAAGTGCGGAGAGTTTGATTACCGCAATGTTTTTTGACCCCAGAAGATATGATTTGGCGAAGGTTGGAAGATATAAATTTAATAAAAAATTAGCATTAAAAAATAGAATCAGACATCACATTCTTGCAGAGGATGTAGTGGATGTGACCACCGGCGAGGTTTTGGCGACTGCCGGTACGAAAGCGACGGCACAGCTTGCCGACGCTATTCAGAATGCAGCGGTTCCTTATGTATATATCCAGACGGAAGAGAAGAATGTTAAGGTTCTTTCCAATATGATGGTGGATATTACGAATTTCGTGGACTGCAATCCCAGGGAGCTTGGCATTAGCGAGCTGGTATACTATCCCGTTTTAGAGCAGATTCTTGAAGAATACGGCGAAGATCCTGAAGCTCTTGCCGATGCGCTTAAGAAGAATGTACATGAGCTTGTACCGAAGCATATTACGAAAGAGGATATCATTGCCTCTATCAATTATAATATCCATTTGGAATATGGTATCGGCAACGATGACGATATCGATCATTTGGGCAACAGACGTATCAGAGCGGTAGGAGAACTGCTTCAGAACCAGTACAGAATCGGTTTGTCAAGATTGGAACGAGTTGTTCGTGAGAGAATGACGACTCATGATGCGGAAGAAGTATCCCCGCAAGTGCTCATTAACATTAAACCGGTGCAGGCTGCTGTGAAGGAATTCTTCGGTTCCTCCCAGTTGTCCCAGTTCATGGATCAGAACAACCCGTTAGGCGAGCTTACTCATAAGAGACGTCTTTCTGCGTTGGGTCCCGGTGGTTTGTCCAGAGATCGTGCCGGATTCGAGGTCCGCGACGTTCATTATTCCCATTACGGAAGAATGTGTCCCATCGAGACGCCGGAAGGTCCTAACATCGGTTTGATCAACTCGCTCGCTACTTACGCGAGAATTAATGAATATGGTTTTGTGGAGGCTCCTTATCGTATTATCGATAGGTCCGACGCAGAGAATCCGCGTGTAACGGATGCAGTCGTTTATATGACGGCGGATGAAGAAGATAATTATCATGTAGCTCAGGCCAACGAAGCGTTGGACGAGAAGGGATATTTCATAAGAAATACTGTTTCCGGCCGTTATAAAGACGAGACGTCCGAATATCCCAAGGCTATGTATGAGTATATGGATGTATCGCCTAAGATGGTATTTTCAGTTGCTACGGCTCTCATTCCCTTCTTGGAGAACGACGATGCGAACCGTGCGCTGATGGGCTCCAACATGCAGCGTCAGGCTGTGCCTCTTTTGACTACCGAGGCCCCTGCTGTAGGAACGGGTATGGAACCGAAGGCAGCGGTTGACTCCGGCGTTTGTATCGTTGCGAGAAAGTCGGGTACTGTGGATTATGTATCTTCCAGACTCATTAAGATGACTTACGATGATGGTGAGAGAGATGAATACCGTCTTACGAAGTTTTCCAGAAGTAACCAATCCAACTGCTACAACCAGAAGCCCATCGTATTTAAGGGCAACCATGTGGAAAAAGGTCAGGTAATCGCAGACGGCCCTTCCACGGCGGACGGCGAGTTGGCACTTGGTAAGAATCCCTTGATCGGTTTCATGACTTGGGAAGGCTATAATTATGAAGATGCTGTTCTTCTGAGCGAGAGGCTCGTGCAGGAGGACGTTTATACCTCTGTTCATATCGAGGAATACGAAGCGGAAGCCCGCGACACCAAACTGGGACCGGAAGAAATTACGAGAGACGTACCGGGCGTGGGTGACGATGCGCTGAAGGATCTGGACGACAGAGGAATTATCAGAATCGGTGCGGAAGTTCGTGCCGGGGATATTCTCGTAGGTAAGGTTACTCCTAAGGGAGAGACGGAGCTTACGGCGGAAGAAAGGCTGCTTCGTGCGATTTTCGGCGAAAAGGCGAGAGAAGTAAGGGATACCTCTCTTAAGGTGCCCCACGGTGAATATGGTATTGTCGTAGATGCCAAGGTGTTCACGAGAGAGAACGGCGATGAGCTGTCTCCCGGTGTAAACCAGGCGGTACGCATTTATATCGCTCAGAAGAGAAAGATTTCCGTAGGAGATAAAATGGCAGGACGTCACGGTAACAAGGGTGTTGTTTCCCGCGTGCTTCCGGTAGAGGATATGCCTTATCTGCCCAACGGACGCCCTCTCGACATCGTACTCAATCCTCTGGGTGTGCCTTCCCGTATGAATATTGGACAGGTACTTGAAATCCATCTTTCGCTTGCTGCGAAGGCGCTTGGCTTCAATGTTGCAACCCCGGTATTCGACGGCGCTAACGAGAACGATATTATGGATACGCTTGATCTTGCCAACGATTATGTGAATATGACATGGGAAGATTTTGAGAAAAAGTATAAAAACGATTTGCTTCCTGAGGTAACGGAATATTTATCCGAGAACAGGGATCATAGAGCACTTTGGAAGGGAGTTCCGATTTCCAGAGATGGTAAAGTAAGGCTGCGCGACGGAAGGACCGGCGAATATTTTGACAGCTCGGTAACCATCGGTCACATGCATTACCTGAAGCTCCACCACTTGGTAGATGACAAGATTCATGCCCGTTCTACGGGACCTTACTCTCTGGTCACACAACAGCCTCTCGGCGGTAAAGCGCAGTTCGGCGGACAGAGATTCGGTGAAATGGAAGTTTGGGCTTTGGAAGCATATGGTGCATCCTATACACTTCAGGAGATTCTTACTGTAAAATCCGATGATGTCGTAGGACGTGTAAAGACCTACGAAGCCATCATTAAAGGCGATAATATACCTGAGCCTGGTATTCCTGAATCCTTCAAGGTACTTTTGAAAGAATTGCAATCTCTCGGACTCGATGTTCGCGTGCTTCGTGAGGATCAGAGTGAGGTCGAAATCATGGAGACCATCGATTACGGCGATACGGATTACCGTTACGAAATCGAAGGAGATTCCAAGGGCTATGATTATGAGAAGGAATCACTGGGGTCCATGGGATATCAGAAGCAGGAATTCGATGAGGACAGCGGCGAGCTGATAAGCTCCGATGACGAGGAAGATTTAGATGATGATATAGATTTGGAGTTAGAGGAAGAAGCTGAATTTGTAGAGTCTTTTGGTGAGTAAGATTATTGCCGAATGGCATCAATTGTTGCTATGAAGCCGCAGGCTCAGTAGTAACATAATATCTGGAAGGAGTACCCAAAATGTCAGAAACAAAACAGGAAATGTATCAGCCGATGACGTTCGATGCGATTAAGATTGGTTTAGCATCGCCTGAGAAAATCAGAGAGTGGTCAAGGGGAGAAGTATTAAAACCTGAGACCATCAATTACAGAACATTGAAGCCGGAAAAAGAAGGTTTGTTTTGTGAGAAGATTTTTGGCCCCAGCAAAGACTGGGAATGTCACTGCGGTAAATATAAGAAAATCAGATATAAGGGTGTTGTCTGCGACCGCTGCGGCGTAGAAGTGACGAAGGCAAGCGTGCGCAGGGAGCGTATGGGCCATATTGAGCTGGCAGCCCCGGTATCTCACATTTGGTATTTTAAGGGAATCCCCAGCCGTATGGGCTTGATTCTCGACTTATCCCCGAGAGTACTTGAAAAAGTATTGTATTTCGCTTCTTATATTGTACTGGATGCGGGCGAGACCGATTTGGAATACAAGCAGGTGTTGTCTGAAAGAGAATATCAGGATTCGAGAGAGACATGGGGAAATAAATTCCGTGTAGGTATGGGAGCGGAAGCGATCAAAGAGCTGCTTCAGGCAATCGACCTGGAAACGGAAGCGGTAGAATTAAAAACCGGCTTAAAAGAATCCACAGGACAGAAGAGAGCCAGAATCATTAAGCGGCTCGAGGTAGTAGAAGCCTTTAGGGAATCCGGAAATCGGCCGGAGTGGATGATTATGGATGCTGTTCCGGTAATTCCTCCGGATTTACGTCCTATGGTACAGCTGGACGGCGGACGCTTTGCAACCTCCGACTTAAATGACTTATACAGAAGAATTATTAATAGAAATAACCGTCTGAAGAGGCTTCTCGAGCTTGGTGCTCCCGACATCATCGTGCGCAACGAGAAGAGAATGCTTCAGGAGGCTGTAGATGCGCTTATCGATAACGGACGGCGCGGCCGGCCGGTAACGGGACCTGGTAACAGAGCCCTTAAGTCCCTTTCCGATATGTTAAAGGGCAAGTCCGGACGTTTCCGTCAGAACCTGCTCGGAAAACGTGTTGACTATTCGGGACGTTCCGTTATCGTCGTAGGACCGGAGCTTAAGATTTATCAGTGCGGTCTTCCGAAGGAAATGGCGATTGAACTTTTCAAACCTTTCGTTATGAAAGAGCTGGTGGCGAGAGGTATTTCACAGAATATTAAAAATGCAAAGAAGCTGGTTGAGAGATTGGATACGCAGGTATGGGATGTCCTGGAGGAAGTAATCGAAGAGCATCCGGTTATGTTAAACCGTGCACCTACACTTCACAGACTGGGAATTCAGGCATTTGAACCTATCCTTGTAGAAGGTAAGGCGATTAAGCTTCATCCCCTCGTATGTACCGCGTTTAACGCTGACTTCGACGGTGACCAGATGGCTGTACACCTTCCGCTTTCTGTAGAAGCGCAGGCAGAGTGCCGTTTCCTCCTGCTTTCGCCCAACAACCTGTTAAAGCCCTCAGACGGCGGGCCAGTAGCTGTTCCTTCTCAGGATATGGTACTAGGCATCTACTATCTGACTCAGGAGAGACCGGGTGCGGTAGGCGAAGGCAAGTTCTATAAGAACGTAAACGAAGCTATCCTCGCTTATGAAAACGGCTTCTGTACCTTGCATTCAAGAATCAACGTAAAGGTGACGAAGAAGAAGGAAAACGGCGAAGAAGTGAGCGAAAATGTGGAATCTACATTGGGACGCTTCTTATTTAACGAAATCCTTCCTCAGGATTTAGGCTTTGTGGACAGAACGATCCCTGAGAACTTTCTGAAGCTGGAAGTAGATTTCCATGTAGGTAAAAAGCAGTTAAAGCAGATCCTTGAAAAAGTAATCAATACTCACGGTGCGTCCAAGACGGCAGAGGTACTGGACTTAATAAAATCCACCGGATATAAATATTCCACCAAGGCGGCGATGACCGTTTCCATTTCCGACATGACAGTGCCGGAGCAGAAGCAGGAAATGCTGAATGAGGCTCAGTTAACGGTAGATAAGATTTCTCAGAATTTCAGAAGAGGTCTTATCACGGAGGAAGAGAGATACCGTGCCGTTGTAGAAACATGGAACGAAACCGATAAAGAGCTGACAGAAGTTCTTCTGTCGGGACTGGATAAGTACAACAACATCTTCATGATGGCTGACTCCGGCGCCCGCGGTTCCAATCAGCAGATTAAGCAGTTGGCAGGTATGCGCGGACTTATGGCGGATACTACCGGTAGAACCATCGAGCTTCCTATTAAATCCAACTTCCGTGAAGGTCTGGATGTTCTGGAGTACTTTATGTCCGCACACGGTGCCCGCAAGGGTCTGTCGGATACAGCACTTCGTACCGCCGACTCAGGATATCTGACAAGACGTATGGTCGACGTTTCTCAGGAGCTCATCATCCGCGAAGTGGATTGCTGTGAAGGCAGAGAAGAGATTCCGGGAATGGTCGTAAAGGCTTTCATGGATGGAAAAGAAACAATCGAGGGCTTGAAGGACAGAATCAATGGCAGATATGCCTGCGAGACTGTAAAAGACAGAGAAGGCAATCTGATCGTAAAGAGAAACCATATGATAACCCCCAGCCGTGCTGCTAAGATTATGAGCGTCGGGGTGAATGAAAAGGGCGAGCCTTTGGAAGCGATCAAGATTCGTACGATTCTTACCTGTCGTTCACACAATGGAATATGTGCGAAGTGCTACGGCGCTAACATGGCAACGGGCGAGGCCGTTCAGGTAGGTGAAGCTGTCGGAATTATCGCGGCACAGTCTATCGGCGAGCCGGGTACACAGCTTACCATGCGTACCTTCCATACCGGCGGTGTTGCGGGTGATGATATCACACAGGGTCTTCCCCGTGTTGAGGAGCTCTTCGAGGCGAGAAAGCCCAAGGGACTTGCGATTATCGCGGAATTTGGCGGTATTGCTACCATTAAGGATACAAAGAAGAAACGCGAAATTATTATAACCAACGAGGAAACGGGAGAGACTAAGACTTACCTTATTCCTTACGGATCCAGAATAAAGATTTTAGACGGAACAGTGCTTGAGGCCGGCGACGAGCTGACAGAAGGAAGTGTAAACCCCCACGACCTGTTAAAGATCAAGGGAGTACGTGCCGTTCAGGATTATATGCTTCGTGAGGTACAGCGCGTATACCGCCTTCAGGGTGTTGATATCAGCGACAAGCATATCGAGGTCATCGTGCGTCAGATGCTCAAGAAGATACGTATCGAGAACAACGGTGATGCGGAATACCTGCCGGGAACTTTGGTAGACATTCTCGACTTCGAAGATATGAATGATAAGCTGATAGAAGAGGGCAAAGAACCGGCAGAAGGCAAGCAGGTAATGCTCGGTATTACCAAGGCGGCTCTTGCTACCAATTCCTTCCTTTCCGCAGCATCTTTCCAGGAGACCACGAAGGTTCTTACGGAAGCGGCAATTAAAGGAAAAGTGGATCCGCTGATCGGTCTTAAAGAAAATGTTATCATCGGTAAGCTGATTCCTGCGGGAACCGGTATGAAGAGATACCGCAGCACTTCGCTGGATACAGACAACAATCTTATGGGTACGATTTCCTTCGATGAGGACGGACTTTTCGATGAAGAAATGACTTTCGGTGACTTATATACCGAAGAAGAGAACTTCGAAGAAGTTTAGGTTATTGTTCGCCTAGTAGCCTAGCACTTGCTGTTTGATGCAAGAGATGATTTCTGTTTCGCGGAGCGAATTTAAATGCAGAAATCATACGTTACTGAGAACGGAGTGAACAGTAACAAGTTTAGAGGAAAAACGCTTCGAAATACAAAAAAAATATTGACAACGCATCTGCGACCACTTATACTAACAAGGTGTGCATGCAGATGCGTTTTCTTTTTTTGCGCATTTTAATGAATGTAGGGACGGATCGAATGCAACGCAAGAAACTATTAAGTTTATACCATAGGAGGTGAAACAGAATGCCAACATTTAACCAGTTAGTAAGAAAAGGACGTCAGACATCAGAAAAGAAGTCAACAGCACCTGCTCTCCAGAAGGGTTACAACTCTCTTCACAAGAAAGCGATCGAAACTTCTTCTCCTCAGAAAAGAGGTGTTTGTACCGCTGTTAAGACAGCAACTCCTAAGAAACCTAACTCAGCCCTTAGAAAAATCGCCAGAGTTCGTCTTTCTAACGGAATCGAAGTAACGAGCTACATTCCGGGAGAAGGCCACAATCTGCAGGAGCACAGCGTTGTTCTTATCAGAGGCGGTAGAGTAAAGGACTTACCGGGTACAAGATACCATGTAATCAGAGGTACGCTTGATACTGCGGGAGTCGCTAATAGAAGACAGGCTCGTTCCAAATATGGAGCAAAGAGACCTAAGGCTGGTAAATAATTAGGATCTAGTACTACAGCATAACTAATTTGTGTTGGAATTCTGTTATTGATATATCAATATAAGCATAATGACAGCACGAACACATTAGTAGGTGAGTACCGTTGAATTATCAATCCATTTATTAATATATTGATAAATGGAGACTAATAAGGAGGGAAGAATCGTGCCACGTAAAGGACATATTCAAAAAAGAGATGTATTAGCAGATCCTTTATACGATAATAAGGTAGTGACCAAGCTTATCAATAACATCATGTTAGATGGTAAGAAGGGTGTTGCTCAGAAAATCGTATATGGAGCATTTGCAACAGTAGAAGAAAAGGCAGGCAAGCCGGCTCTCGAGGTTTTCGAGGAAGCTATGAATAACATTATGCCTGTTCTCGAAGTAAAGGCTAGACGTATCGGTGGTGCTACTTATCAGGTTCCGATCGAGGTAAGGACAGACAGACGTCAGGCTTTGGCTCTTCGTTGGCTGACATCCTATTCTCGTAAAAGAGGCGAGAAGACGATGCAGGAAAGATTAGCAAATGAAATTCTTGATGCTTCTAACAACACCGGAGCATCCGTTAAGAAAAAAGAAGATATGCACAAAATGGCAGAAGCTAATAAGGCGTTTGCGCATTATAGATTCTAAAGGAGGAATAACCCTTGGCTGGAAGAGAATATCCATTAGAGAGAACCAGGAATATCGGTATTATGGCTCATATTGATGCGGGTAAGACGACTCTTACGGAACGTATCTTGTTTTATACCGGTGTTAATTATAAGATTGGTGATACTCACGAAGGTACTGCTACCATGGACTGGATGGAGCAGGAACAGGAAAGAGGTATTACAATAACATCAGCCGCAACAACTTGTCATTGGACATTGCAGGAAGGCGCGCAAGCGAAACCGGGAGCATTGGAACATCGTATCAACATTATCGATACGCCAGGACACGTTGACTTTACGGTAGAGGTTGAGCGTTCACTCCGTGTACTCGATGGCGCAGTAGGCGTATTTTGTGCAAAGGGTGGTGTGGAGCCTCAATCCGAAAACGTATGGCGTCAGGCTGACACTTATAATGTACCGAGAATGGCATTCATCAATAAGATGGACATTTTAGGTGCGAACTTCTATGGAGCGGTAGAACAGATCAAGACAAGACTTGGTAAGAACGCTATCTGCATCCAATTACCGATAGGTAAAGAAGACGATTTCAAAGGAATCATCGATTTGTTTGAAATGAAAGCATATATTTATAACGACGAAAAGGGCGAAGACATTTCTATCATAGATATTCCGGATGATATGAAAGATGATGCTGAGCTCTATCGCTCGGAATTAGTAGAAAAAATCAGCGAGTTGGATGACGACTTGATGATGATGTATTTGGAAGGCGAAGAGCCGACCAATGAGCAGTTGAAGGCAGCTCTGAGAAAAGGAACTTGTGAATGTACTGCAATACCCGTATGTTGTGGTACTGCTTACAGAAACAAGGGCGTTCAGAAGCTTTTAAATGCGGTCTTGGAGTTCATGCCTGCTCCCACAGATATCCCTTCTATTAAGGGTGTCGATTTGGACGGCAATGAAGTGGAAAGACACTCTTCTGATGAAGAGCCTTTCTCCGCTTTGGCATTCAAGATTATGGCGGACCCGTTTGTAGGTAAGCTGGCATTCTTCAGAGTTTATTCCGGTACGGTGAACTCAGGTTCTTACGTACTGAATGCAACAAAGGATAAAAAAGAACGTGTTGGACGTATCCTTCAGATGCATGCGAATAAAAGGGCGGAGTTGGATAAGGTTTACTCCGGCGACATCGCTGCAGCGGTAGGATTTAAAGTTACAACAACCGGCGATACTATCTGTGATGAGCAGCATCCGGTAATTCTCGAATCCATGGAATTCCCTGAACCCGTTATCGAGCTGGCAATCGAGCCTAAGACGAAAGCAGGGCAGGGTAAAATGGGCGAAGCTCTGGCGAAGCTTGCGGAAGAAGATCCTACATTCCGTGCTCACACCAATCCGGAGACCGGACAGACGATTATCGCAGGTATGGGCGAGCTCCATCTGGAAATCATCGTAGACAGACTTCTTCGTGAATTCAAGGTAGAAGCTAACGTAGGCGCTCCTCAGGTTTCCTACAAAGAGACGTTTACAAAGCCTGTGGATCAGGATTACAAGTACGCAAAACAGTCCGGCGGTCGTGGACAGTACGGACATTGTAAGGTTAAATTCGAGCCTATGGATCCTAACGGCGAGGAAATCTTCAAATTCGAATCCACAGTTGTGGGTGGTGCTATTCCGAAGGAATATATCCCGGCTGTAGGCGAAGGTATCGAAGAAGCTTCCAAGTCAGGTATTCTCGGCGGATTCCCCGTACTCGGTGTACACGCTAATGTTTATGACGGTTCCTACCACGAAGTCGACTCTTCTGAAATGGCATTCCATATTGCTGGTTCCATGGCATTCAAGGAAGCTATGAAGAAAGCGAACCCGGTACTTTTGGAGCCTATCATGAAGGTAGAAGTTACGATGCCTGAAGATTATATGGGCGATGTTATCGGCGATATTAATTCCCGCCGCGGACGTATCGAAGGTATGGATGATATCGGAGGCGGAAAGCTGGTAAGAGGTTATGTTCCGCTTGCTGAAATGTTCGGCTATGCTACAGACTTACGTTCCAAGACACAGGGACGCGGTAACTATTCCATGTTCTTTGAGAAATACGAGCAGGTACCGAAGAGCGTACAGGAAAAAGTCTTGGCAGCTAAGTCGAAATAATAAAGTTGCGGGATATAAATAATGCTTGAAAAACTTGGTATTATTTAATATAATCAAAGATAACCGAGTTAATGGAAAAAAAATAAAATTATATTGTTAAACAAATTAAAGGAGGACTTTAGAAATGGCTAAAGCTAAATTTGAAAGAAACAAACCCCATTGTAATATTGGAACCATTGGTCATGTTGATCATGGTAAAACAACATTAACAGCAGCAATCACAAAGACGTTGAATGTAAGACTGGGCACAGGCCAGGCTGTTGCATTCGATATGATCGATAAGGCTCCGGAAGAAAGAGAACGTGGTATCACGATTTCTACTTCCCACGTTGAGTATGAGTCGGAGAAGAGACACTATGCACACGTTGACTGCCCCGGACATGCTGACTATGTAAAGAACATGATCACCGGTGCTGCTCAGATGGATGGCGCTATCCTTGTTGTTGCAGCAACTGATGGTGTTATGGCTCAGACGAAAGAGCACATCTTACTTTCCCGTCAGGTAGGTGTTCCTTATATCGTAGTATTCATGAACAAATGTGACATGGTTGATGACGCTGAATTGCTTGAGTTAGTTGAGATGGAAGTTAGAGACTTATTGTCCGAGTACGAATTCCCGGGCGATGACACACCGGTTATTCAGGGATCCGCTTTGAAGGCTCTCGAAGATCCGAGCGGCGAGTGGGGCGACAAGATTCTTGAGCTTATGAGCGCTGTTGACAGCTATATTCCGGATCCGGTTCGCGATACAGATAAGCCTTTCCTTATGCCTGTCGAAGACGTATTCACGATTACTGGCCGTGGTACGGTTGCTACAGGACGTGTTGAGCGTGGTACTCTTCACATCAACGAAGAAGTTGAAATCGTTGGTATCAAAGAAGAATCCAGAAAATCTGTTGTTACAGGTATCGAGATGTTCCGTAAGATGCTTGACGAAGCTCAGGCTGGTGATAACATCGGTGCGTTACTTCGTGGTGTTCAGAGAACAGACATCGAAAGAGGTCAGGTTCTTTCCAAACCCGGTTCTGTAAAATGCCACAAGAAATTTACAGCTCAGGTTTACGTTTTGACAAAAGACGAAGGTGGACGTCATACTCCTTTCTTCAACAACTACAGACCTCAGTTCTACTTCAGAACAACTGACGTAACTGGCGTATGCGATCTTCCGGCAGGAACAGAAATGTGCATGCCTGGTGATAACGTAGAGATGACGATTGAATTGATTCATCCCATCGCTATGGAGCAGGGTCTTACCTTCGCTATCCGTGAAGGCGGACGTACGGTTGGTTCAGGCCGTGTTGCTACAATCATGGAGTAATTAGTAAAAATATTGATTTTGCGGGCTTTCCGAGATTTCTCGGAAAGCCTTTTTTTGTTATTTATTGGAGAAAAAAGTGATAAATCTTTTGACATATTCACGGCATAGTGATAATGTGATTAGAAAGTATTGGGATCGGTGACATAATAAACCAAGTTGAAAATGCTAGTCATGGTGATTTTAAATTAAGGAGGCAATCTCTATGTATCAGAATATAGATGAGTTTTATAATAACGAGTGCCTGGAGGAAGAAAGACTAAATTCCGGAATTGGACAAATTGAATATATAACAACCATGAAATACATGAAAAGTTTATGTCCCCCAAATAGCAATATACTTGATGCTTGTGCCGGAACAGGAATATATGCTTTTCAACTTGCTCAATTAGGACATAATGTTACTGCTGGAGATTTAGTAGAAATAAATGTAGAAAAAATTAAAGAGCAAAATAAGAAAGTAAATTCATTGAGTGAAATATATCAAGGCAGTATATTGGATTTATCAAGATTTAAAGAAGAAAGTTTTGATGTTGTACTTAATTTGGGTGCATGTTATCATTTATTAGATTCAGTTGACAGAAAAAAATCAATACAAGAATGTCTCAAAGTTCTAAGAAAAGGAGGCTTATATTTCATGTCATATATCAACCGTTTTGCCAATTACATAGGCCATGCCGATGAAATGAATCGTGATTTTGGTATGTTTGAAAAATTTTTAGAAAGCGGTACTGTGGACAATGTGTTCTTTTGTTCTACACCGGAAATGGTTGAAAGTGATATTCAAGAGTCAGACTTAAAAATTTTACACAACATAGGGACAGATGGTTGTATTTATAATGGTGATATTATAAATTCGATGAGTGATGACACATTCGAAAGATATATGAAAGTACATTTATCTAATTGTGAAGTAAAAAGCATTCTTGGCTGTAGTTCACACGGATTAGTTATATGCACTAAATAAGCATAATGCCATAGCCGGATTAAATTGCACTTTGCTGTAATTATGTATGTGCAATCTTGTTTCCACAGAAATGATATTTGTACCCGAAGATAAAGAGCATGGCTGTGGCCATGCTCTTTAAAATGTGATGGCGGACAATAGGAAGAAATGATATAATTATAACGTTAAAACAAAAGTTTTTAAAACCGTCTCATTGCATGCATCGTTCAACTGTTATATGCTTTAGGCAGGAGGTGGCAGATATGGCAAACGAAGATATGAAAGATTTTAACGCGATGTTGTGTGACAACAAGGATATGCCGAAGATTCAGACTATAACAGACCGGAAAAGTATTGAAAAATATGGTGGAAATACAATGTACTTTGCTCCGCCGGTTGACTATGACAAGATAATGAAATCAGTTCCCCGTGGTAAAGTAATTACTATCAGTCAAATCCGTGCATACTTTGCCAAATTAAACGGAGCAGATTTCACGGAGCCTATAACTGCCGGAGTTTTTGTATCGATTGCGGCATGGGCGAGTTATCAGCGTTCCACGAACGAAACGCCATATTGGAGAACACTAAAAGCAAATGGCGAGTTAAATTCTAAATATCCGGGCGGAATTGAAGCTCAAAAAGAAAGGCTGGAAGTAGAAGGACATAGTATAATTCAAAAGGGCAGGAAGAATATCAAATATTATGTAAAAGATTATGAGGACGCATTGTTTGAATTAGTATAGGAAATTCGATTTGTGAGAAATAGATGCTGAAGTGGAATCAATTGTTACTGCAGATTGATGGAATAATAAAAATTTACAGAGGCATAAATTATGGAGCAGATAGTTAAGATTGAAGTGGCAACTCAAGACGATGTACAAGATTGTATAGAAGCTTTAATGGAATCTGAGTTGGGAAGAAAATATTTTCGTGATTATGAGAAGTCTGAGAAAACAATAACCTCAGCGTTTAAAGATAAAGAACTTTATGCAGCAAGAAATGATAAGGGAGAATGTCTGGGATTTGTCTGGTTCCTGCCGAACGGAGCCTTTCACAGTTTTCCATATTTGCATATTATAGCGGTCAAGGAAAAATATAGGGGATGTGGTATAGGTACGAAGTTATTAAGGTTTTACGAGGAATTGGCTGGCTCGTATGCAAAAAAGACATTCTTGATTGTGGATGATTTTAATTCAAAGGCAAAAAAACTGTACGAACGTGAAGGGTATATAGAGGTTGGAGTTTTGCCTGATTTGTATATTAAGGGAATTCATGGATTTCTGATGATGAAAATATTTGAATAATAGTTCTTAAATAGTAAAGTAAATACTGATTCATTTACATTGCAGGCGTTTAGCGGTGATATGCTTTTTAGTTTATGATAGAAGGCTGTCAATCAAGTATTCTATTTTAATTAGTTATTACATGATTACATGAAAGAGTTAGATTCTAGTTTGATGTATCAGGTTAGAACAATAGGGCATGGACAAAAAATGGGTAATGGCACTAAAGAAAATACAAAGTCATATATAAAATCATATATAGACGTAAGAAAAAAGGTATTTATTTGGTGTGCTTATTTGGTATTCTTCTTTTTAATTTCAATTTTCATACATGAATGCGGACATGGGCTTGCGAATGCTCTGCGTGGCATCGAGTGCAGCACCGGCTTTTATAGTGTGGAATATGATATTCCGGTTTCCGGGTTTGGAAATTTTCGGGCACATCATATTTTGGAGGTATCAAGCGCTATGTTAGACCTTGGTGTACCGGCAACGCTTATTCTGGCAGTTATAGGAACGGTTCTTTTCTATAGGCTAAAAGGAGAAAGAGGAAAAACAATTGCCTTGGGAATTGCGGTTACCAATAGTGTCATGCGGCTAATGCCATGTCTGGGTGTGGTGATAATACCTCTGCTAACGGGCCACCCGTATAAAGAGGATGAGTATTCAATGGGGCTCGCTGTAGCGGCCGCAACAGGTTATTCATGGTCGATATATTTACCTGCTTTCGTATCTATATTAGTGTCCATGATATGTATAATATGTCTTTATATAAAGCTAAAAATGAAGATGTCCATGTCTTTCAAGACATTTTGCTGTCGCGGTTATTTTGTTCTCGTTAGCTTCTATATATCGGTGATAATAGCTGTTATACTCGATTACTATGTCAGGATTAACTGGCCGGCCATCCACTTTCATACGTAATGCCACAATTGTACAATATTTTGATAAAATGGCATTTGCGGATTATGAGGGATAGTCTGCATGTTATTTTTAGAAGATCATCTGAAAAAAGTCTGATAAAGAAAAATATGCTGCAAAAGACAAATGATGTAATTATTAAAGTATTGTACTGCATAGAAATTACTCTTTCCTATTGTGGAAGGAAAATTACAAATCAAATTATTGGAGCACATAAGAATTTAATAAGGTGAGATTATGGATGACATTATAATAAGCATAGCTAGCACCGCAGCGGTTGGTGGAATTGCAAGTTAGAAATCTGGTTTGTCAAATCAGAAAATAAAAAATGCAAAAGACATAGGGGGTAAATACGTTGGCCTATACAGCAGATTTTCTTCTGGAATTACTGGGTGCAGATTGCTACAAGATGTATGAGCGGGTAAATAACTTCATTATGGATAGTTACAATGTTAATCAGATGTGGGATAAAGGCGGAAAATATGGAGATATTTGTCTGCGTTACAGCCGCAGCGGGAAAACACTTTGTACCTTATATTTCCGTCGGGAACAATTAGGCATCTGGATCATACTCGGCAAGGAAGAAAGGTGCAAATTTGAAAAGAAAAGAAATCAGTTTTCTCATGAAGTACAAGAAATATATGATATGACCGAAGTATACCATGATGGAAAATGGCTGATGTTTGATGTGGAAGATGATTACCTATATAATGAAATTGCTTCGTTGCTGATGGTAAAAAAGGCTCCCAACAGAAAATTTACTATGTGTGGTTATTGCTGCGATATGTGCAAGGCATATGCAGCCAATATAAAGAAAAACGATGAACGGCAAAGCTTATCTGAATACTGGAACAAGTACTATCATTTGGATATATCTCCCGAAAATATTAGTTGTGACGGTTGCAGGAGCATGAAGGCCGATGCACATAGAATAGACAATGCTTGTCCGGTAAGAGATTGTATTTTGCATAAGAAATTAAATGATTGTTCAGAATGTGCGAAATACCCATGCGATATATTCTTATCCAGAAAAGGATTGAGTTATGAAGACGCCTATGAAATTGAGCGGTTGGACCTTTCGAGCTATTATGATTTTTTAGGAGCGTTCGATAATAAATCAAGACTGGACAGAATAACTAATAGAGGAAAGTAAATGAAAACCCAAGGAGTAGCCGCTCTCTGGGTTTTCCTTATTTTTGCTTATAATTACCGCACATTCGCTCCCCCACAACCGTTAAATATTATGAAAGGAGGTTCCTGACAGAATCCATGGATATTGAAGAACAATACGACAAGATATACCGTTACTGCTATTTCAAGCTGCGGCAGCAGCATATGGCAGAGGATATCACTCAAGAAACCTTTTTGCGTTTTCTGGAGAGTGATACATATCGAAATACCGGACAGGCTTTGCAGTATCTGTATACAGTGGCGAGGAATCTCTGTATTGACGAATACAGAAGGAAAGCTTGTGAACCATTGCCTGAGGATGAAGAGGGTTATCACAAAGGAACACATGACAGGACGGAACCTGACATGGAGGAGCGGCTGCTTACTTCTATTGTAATAAGAGCGGCTTTGGAAGAACTTCACGAAGAGGAGAGGGAACTGGTGCTTCTTAGATATGTGAATGAGGTTCCGGTGTCCGTAATCAGCAAGCTGTTTGGAATCTCACGGTTTGCCATTTATCGGAGGACACGGACATGCTTGAAAGCGTTGCATGATAAGCTTGTAAAGGAGGACTTTCTATGAAGGAAAAATTAAGAACGGCATTGTACGATGCGTTTGAAGCACCGAAGCCGCAACGAAAACATGACTTTTTAAAGGACGTAAAGCAGCCGGGAATGGGATATTTTAAATTTATGCTGCTACAGGTTTCCTATATCAGAAAATGGGTGTGGGGATTATCCGTTGCGATTTTTGCAGTGGCGCTCATAGGTGGAGGCTTTATGGAGAGGGATGTGGTATGGGTGCTTTCTGCGCTGATGCCCTATCTGGCAGCGGCCTCGATATCAGAAAATGTCCGTTCGGAGGTGTACGGTATGGCGGAGTTGGAAATGGCATCAAGATTCTCGCTAAAAAGCGTGATACTGGCCCGTATGGGGATATTAGGAGTCTTCCATTCGATACTGCTTGGGCTGCTTATCCCGCTGGGGTATATGTATGGCGTTTCTACAGCGCTTCAGACCGGAGTATATTTACTGGTGCCCTATCTTCTTACCAATGCGGGTGGATTATGGCTGGTACGCAAAATTCGCAGCAAGGAGACCTCTTATGTTTGCATGGGATATGCTATGATTATCAGTGCTTTTCCCATCGTGAGTAAATATACTGTAACATTGCTGTACCAGCCGGAAGTATTTGGCTGGTGGTTGGTTTTATTGGCAATTCTCTGTGTCGCTACCGCAGTGGAACATAGAAAGACAGTAATAAGGACAGAAGAATTGGTTTAAAAGGAAGGAGTGTTTTTATGGAGCTTATAATAGACAGGCTGTCCAAACAATACGGAAGCAGAATCGCGGTGGACAGAGTTACACTTAAATTACAAAAAGGGGTTTATGGTCTGCTGGGGGCTAATGGTGCAGGAAAAACTACACTGATGCGGCTGATATGCGGCATTTTAAAGCCTACAAGCGGGAGCGTTTCTTTGGACGGAGAAGACGTTTCCAGCGAGGAATACCGCTCACGGCTGGGGTACCTTCCGCAGGACTTTGGATATTATCCGGATTTTACGGGAACAGATTTTTTGCTGTATATGGCCGCTTTGAAAGGTCTTGACCGGACGCAGGCAAAGCGGAAGGCGACGGAATTGCTTAAGCTTGTAGCCTTGCAGGATGCAGGGAGAAAGAAAATTAAAACCTATTCCGGAGGGATGAAGCAGCGGCTGGGAATTGCCCAAGCTCTGCTCGGAGAACCACAGCTTTTGATCTTGGACGAGCCCACAGCGGGACTTGATCCGAAGGAAAGAGTAAGGTTCCGGGATTTGATTGCGCAGCTTGGGAAGGATAATATCGTTTTGCTCTCCACTCATATCGTGTCTGATATTGAGCATATCGCGGATACCGTTTTGATGATGAAGGGCGGACAGCTCATTTATCAGGGAACATGGGATGAAAATAGAGGAGACCTGGAGCAGTTTTATTTAGAGCAGTTTGAGGAGGGAGAAGGCCGTGGCTAATTTTGGAGTATTATATGGATATGAGATGAAGAAGATAGTAAGGCGTAAAATTGTGTGGGTCACCGCAGCTTTTATGTTGCTTATTGTCATAGCTACGGTGATAGTATCCCGACTTGCAGGAAGTTCTTATGTGGGCGGCGATAAAATTGATACGCATTATCATATGTTCCGGGTCGATAAGGAGTATCAGCAAAGGCTGAGCGGCAGAGCGATCGACCAAAGTTTGCTGGAAGAGATGGAGGCCGGATATGATAAGCTCCCTGCAGGTGTGGAGGCATATGTGTTGACGGAAGAGTATCAGACATATGCGCGGCCATACAGCGAGATATTTAACATTGTCAGAAGCATGACGAATATGACATTTGATGAAATACGGCAGTGGACGGCAGACGAGGGTAATTTATATGAAAGACGGCAAAGGATGTTGGAAGGAAGCAGAGAAGAATTCCTTCTGTCGCAGGAGGAAAAGGAATTCTGGAAAGAGAAAGAAGATAAGGTGGAATGGCCGGTAGTGTTTGTATATAAGGATGGATATTATCAGCTTTTTAACTCGATGAATACAATAGGTCTGATGATGCTCATCACAATCACAATCTGCCTTTCCGGAGTTTTTACAGAGGAACATACCAAAAGGACGGATCAATTGATTTTATGCAGCAGATATGGAAGGCATAAGGTTTACTGGGCCAAGCTGTTAGCAGGAATCGGCTTTTCGCTTTTTTCGTCGGTTGTGTATACCGTAACAGCTTTTATCGCGGCCTTTGCGGCTTATGGCCTGGATGGCTTTTCCGGCGCATTCCAACTGATGTACGCCAATTATTCTTATCCGTTAAGCGTGGGAGAGGCAGTTTTGATATCCTATGGCATGATGATAATTGCAGGAGTACTGACAGGAGTATTCGTGATGATGCTGTCTGAAGTGCTGCATAGCAGCATCGGTACGCTTTCATTGGTAGTTGGAATGATTATTTTGTTGCTGTTTTTTAACATACCAGAGCATTATCGGGCTGCGTCCCAGCTTTTAAGCTATATTCCCAGCGAATTTGTTGCTGTATGGAGTATTTTCAGCCCGCGAACAGTATCGCTTGCAGGCAGAATCTTTACTGCGTGGCAGATAGTTCCCGCCTTGTATATTCTTGCAGGCGGAGCGTTTGCCGCAATCGGAAAAAAGGTCTATGCACGCTATCAGGTAAGCGGACGGTAAAAAATAGGTTACTGTTCACACAGAAGCTTAACACTTGCTGTTACGCTACGTAAGAACGTGATTCAAGAGATGATTTTTGCTTCGCAGAGCGAATTTACATGCAAAAATCATGTGTTGCTGAGAACGGAGTGAACAGTAAAAGAAATAGGCGGCAGAGTAATAAAATCCGGCTTTTTACTTCATTTTCTCCTATTGCTGTAGTATAATAAGGCAAATGAACCGTGGGAGGAAATTTACGGATGAAAAAATCTGTGGTTAAGATTATTGCCACTGTGATTGGAGCAACAATTCTGCTTGCCGGATGTGCCGGACGGGCGAAGGAGGATCAGGCGGTATTAGATTCTGGCAATCCGGTTTCAATTGAGATATGGCATTACTACAATGGACCTCAGAAGCTGGCCTTTGATAGTCTTGTGACCCGCTTTAATGAGACGGTGGGACAAGAGCAAGGCATTGTTGTTGAGGCGTTTGGCCAGGGAAATGTGAACGAGCTTTTTGAGAAGGTACATGACGCTGTGGATAAGAAGGTAGGAGCCAGTGAGGTACCAACTATTTTTGCAGCTTATACAGATACGGTGTACGATTTGGACAAGCGGGGACTGGTTGCTGATTTGAGCAGGTATTTTACCGAAGAGGAACTGGCAGGATACGTGGATGCCTATATTGAGGAAGGCCGGCTTGGAGAGGAGGAGGGTCTTAAGATCATTCCGATTGCAAAAGCAACAGAAATCATGATGATCAATAAAACCGATTGGGATAAATTTGCGGCAGCAACCGGAGTTTCTATGATAGAGCTTGAAACTATCGAGGGCGTGGTGAGGGCCTCCGAGGCTTATTATAACTGGACGGACGGTCAGACGCCGGATATTCCGGGCGACGGTAAGGCTATGTTCGGGCGGGATGCTATGGCGAACTACATTATTCTCGGTTATTATCAGTTGACCGGTAATTCTCTTTTTGCCCATGAGGGAGGAACGATTTCCTTTGAACCGGACGAGGCGGCTTTCCGCAGGTTGTGGGATAACTATTATATTCCTTATATCAACGGCTGGTTCGGTGCTTACGGACGCTTTCGTTCGGATGATGCCAAGACCGGAGATTTGATTGCGTTGGTGGGATCTACTTCGGGAGCGACTTATTTTCCGGAGCAGGTTACATTGGAGGATGAATCCAGCTATCCAATCGAGGCGGCTGTTCTTCCGGCGCCCTGCTTTGAGGGAACGGAGCTTAGTGCTATTCAGCAGGGGGCGGGAATGGCGGTTCTTTCATCGAATCCCAGGAACGAACTGGCAGCGGCGACCTTCTTAAAATGGTTTGTAGAGGAGAAGCAAAACATTGATTTCGCAATTTCCTCCGCTTATCTGCCGGTAAAGAAAGCTGCAAACGATATGTCCTTAATTGAAGGTGCAGAGGGCTTTAAAGAGCTGCCTGCGTCGTTGAAGGATGCTCTTTCCGTGTCTGTGGATGTGGTCAACGAATATGATCTGTATTTTGAGAAGGCGTTTTCCGGTTCCTCTGATGCCAGAGAGGTAATTGAGTATTCTCTTTCAGACCGTGCCAAGGCCGACCGTGAGCAGGTTCTCGTATTGATGGAAGGCGGAATGTCTGTGGAGGACGCAACGGCACAATTTGCGATGGATGAAAATTTCCAGAGCTGGTATGAAGAATTGATAAGTGCTGTCCGCGCGAAAATCGATGGGAACTGACAGGAAGAGGACGTAGATGGAACAAAAGAAAACAAAAGATAGATCCCGCAAGCCAGGCCAATCGATCATGAACCGCATTTTGATACCGGTAATCGTTGCATTGTTCGTACAGGCAGGACTTTTTTCCATAAATATCATTTGGGGCGGTACCCTTGAAAAGCTGAATCACAATGCCTTTGACATTTTGAATGGGGAAGTGAATAACCGCCGTAACTATCTTCAAAGCGAGATGCTGTCGCGCTGGTCCAACTTGGATCCGGCAGCAGAGAATATCCGGGGAATATTCAGTGAGGAACCCATTCAGATAGGTGAGGCAGGAACCTCGCTCAGAAATGAGATTCTGAGACAAAGTGCGCCGGAATTGATTAGCTTGCTGCGTCGCAATTTGGTGACGGGAGCTTTTCTTATTCTTACAGATGGAGAAGGCGGTGATAAGACCGGGCAGATGCAAAAACACGGCCTATACATCCGGGATATGGATCCGGCAACCAATTCGGCCAATAACTCTGATTTGCTGCTCTTGTATGCTCCGGTACGTATTTCCAAGGAGCTGGGGATACCTCTGGATTCCAACTGGCAGTGCTATATGAGCTTTGACCCTGGCGACTTTGCCGGCGGGAATTATTATAGCAAGCCTTATGAGGCGGCTCTGAAGTATCCGGAAATCAAGGAAAAAGACTTGGGATATTGGAGTCCGGTTTTTCGCGCGACGGGAGGCAGCCTGGATACGATTACCTATTCAATGCCTCTGAGGGACCAGAATGGAGTGGTGCGCGCGATACTGGGAGTGGAGCTTTCCATCGATTACCTGAGTAAGCAGATGCCGTATCAGGAATTGAATCCTGAAAAACAAGGAATGTACTTTGTCGGCGTTGCGACAGGAGAGGAGTTGACCTTCCATACGCAGCTTTCCACCGGCCCGGCTTTTAAGCACCGTTTCGGAATGGCAAAACAGATGAGTTTTATGCAGGAAGATGAATATGCGGATGCCTACCGGGTAATCGACGATACTTCCGGCCATGAGGGAGACGTCTACGGATGTATACAATATTTCAATCTTTATAATACCAATACGCCCTTTGAGAATGAGAGATGGGCATTGATCGGAATGCTGGATGACGAACAGCTTCTGGGCTTTTCGCGGGGAGTATCGGGTTCAATCTGGCTGACTTGGGGAATTTCCCTCGGATTGGGCCTTACTGCCGCTTGGGCCGCCGGTTTGATGGTAGCGCATCCTATTACCAGACTTCTCAAGCAGCTTCGCGAGAGTGACCCCAGACGTCCTCTTGCACTCGGCAAGCTGAAGATTTCGGAAATCGACGAACTATCTGGGGCTATCGAGACACTTAGCTCTCGGGTAGCGAGGGAGGCCAGCCGCCTTTCTCAGATTATCGATATGGCGGGAGTGGAAATTGGTGCCTTTGAGACACAGCCGGATTCGGATCGTGTATTTTGTACGGGACGTTTTTTCGAGATGCTGGGATTCAATAGTGAGCTGGCTACAGACGGCACTGTCGATAAGCAGGAATTCGGTGAGTGGATGGAGACCTTGAACGGGCAAGTGGAGGATAGAACGGAGGATGGGAGCACGAAGATTCTCCGTATAGGGCATCCGCCGGAAGCGCCGAGATGGGTGAGGCTTCACGTGGTTTCCTCCAATAAACATATCACGGGAGTAGTCAGCGATGTCACACAAGAAATTTTAAAGAGGCGCAAGATTGAGCGGGAGAGGGATTATGATTTGCTGACAGACCTGCTCAACAGGCGGGCGTTCAGCGTGGAGCTTAAAAGGCGCTTCAACAATCCGCAAGAGCTTGGCATTGCGGCGATGGTAATGCTGGATTTGGATAATCTGAAGTTCATCAACGATACTTATGGACATGACAGCGGAGATGCTTACATCCGCAGTACGGCGGAGGCGTTGCGGCGTTATTCGCCGAAGCAGACGCTTATTGCCCGTATGTCAGGGGATGAGTTCTATGTACTTTTTTCGGGCTATTCCTCGAGGGAGGAGGTACAGGAGATTATTCATGTGCTGGAGGAGGGCGTACGGCAGACCATATTTTTCCTGCCGGACAACACCAGTATCAATATCCGTGCCTCTGCGGGAATCGCCTGGTATCCCGACCATGCCACCTCCTATGACAAGCTTCTTAAATATGCCGATTTCGCAATGTATCAGGTGAAGAATACTACGAAAGGCGAGTTCGGCGAATTCGATATGGAGCATTATAAAAGAGACTCTTATTTATTGCAGAATCAGGAGGAAATCAATCGTCTTATAGATAAGGAGAAGGTAACGTTCCACTTCCAGCCTATCGTGGATGCGAGAAATGGAGAGGTATTCGGATATGAAGCTTTAATGCGGCCTACCTTGGAGAGTATCAAGTCTCCGACGGAGGTGCTGATGTTAGCAAAGACGCAGTCTAAGCTCTATGCGATAGAGCGGCTGACTTGGCGGCAGAGCCTTGCGGCATTTGATAAGCTGCCGGACGTATCGTCTTCTATCCGTATATTTGTGAATTCCATTGCCAGTCAGCAATTGAATGCCAAGGACGAGAAGTATATTCAGGAGAGGTTTTCACATCTGCTTCCGAGAGTGGTTATTGAGATTACAGAAGAGGAGCGTTCCACCGAAATGGAAACTCGCAGAAAGCTGGAGTGGGCTGCGCAGTGGAACTGCCAGATCGCTTTGGATGATTTTGGTACCGGATACAATTCTGATGCAGCCTTGTTAGCGATTGAGCCGAACTTTGTAAAGCTGGATATTTCTATTGTGCGCAACATCGATAACGATGCGAACCGGCGCAAGCTTTTGCAGAATCTGCTGTCTTATACCGAAGGCCGCGGCATACGTGTGATTGCGGAGGGAGTGGAGACCTATGAAGAGCTTCGCACTCTTATCAGCTTAGGGGTTGATTATCTGCAAGGATATTATATCGCCAAACCGCAGCCGCAGCCGGCGCCTATTCCGGAGCAGACTGTTCAGGAGATTCAAGATGTTTATGCGGCAATTTCACAATAGGGGTATAAGCTTTGAAAGGAAGGCTATGTATGGATAAATGTAATTGGTGCAAAGATGGTGGAATCAATGAAGAGTACCATGATAAGGAATGGGGGATTCCGCTGCACGATGATAGGAAGCATTTCGAATTTCTGATGATGGAGGTCATGCAGTGCGGATTGAACTGGACGATGATGCTTAAGAAGAGAGAAACCTTCCGTAAGTGCTTCGATAATTTCGATTATGAGAAAATTGCTTTATATGGGGATGCGGATATAGAAAGAATCATGGGGACGGAGGATATGATAAAGTCTGTCCGAAAAATCCGCGCAGTTATCGATAATGCGAGAGCATATAAGAAGATAATCGATGAATTCAGCTCCTTTGATCGATTTCTGTGGGGGTATAGCGGGTATAAGAGTATTGTTTATGAGAATCATAGAATAGTACCGGTCGCGAGCAATGATTTGTCGGATGCAGTAAGCAAGGAGCTGAAAAAGAGAGGATTTAAATATCTTGGCTCCATTACGGTGTATTCTCATTTGCAGGCTTGTGGGATTATTAATGATCATGATGTTCATTGCTTTAGATATCAGCAGGTTATAGATGAGTATCCGGTAGAGTTCAGGTGACCTTCGGAGCTGGATGAAGATATACAGTCCCAAGGACTGAAGATTATAGCGATTAATGCGGAGCAGTAATAGGAAATCCGTCGCTTTTTTACAACAAAAGGCGACGGATATCTTTTATTATGGAATAAAGTGTAAATTATCTGAAGAAGAAAGAATATGAAAAAACTGAGCTTTAGCGCATTTCAGGAAATTAAGAATTGGGTCTACAGGAACGCGAGGCCTCTGGACTTCGCATTATGGCAATACTGGTTTGAAGGTGGAAGCAAGGAGGCTGTTCTCTTGGCCTTGTCCAGCTATCAGAATAATGACGGCGGCTTTGGCAATACGATTGACCCGGATAGCTGGAACCCGGATTCCACCCCGTACAATGCACAAACCGTCATCAGACTGCTTCGGCAGATAGAGTTCCTCGATATGGAGCACCCGTTTTATCGCGGGATCTTCCGTTATTTGGAGAATACGGAGCATAGGGCAGATTACGGATGGATTTTTACCATTCCGTCTAACGATAACTATCCGCACGGTGTCTGGTGGGATTATAATCCGAAAGACAATGAGTTCCAAAGTACAGGAACGACAGCGAGCTTATGCGGTTTTATCCTTCGGTACGGGGAAAAAGAATCAGCCTTGTACCGGATGGCGATGAAGTATACGAACTTGTTGATTGAGCGGTTAGAGGGAGCGGCGCAATTGGGGGATATGGGAGTAGGCGGTTACTGCGAGCTGCTGGAAGATATAGAGGCTGCGGGGCTTACGGAAGACTTTGATTTTACATATTTATGTGAAAAGGTTTCCTGTGCAGTACGGGAAAAGATAGAAACGGAAAAGGATAATTTCATGGCAAATCCGCTGGAATTTGTCCAGTCTCCCGAGAGTAAATATTATGAGGAAAATAAAGAGGGAGTGGAGAAAGCATTAGATGCCATAATTAAACAGTGTCCTGAAAACGGTGTCTGGGATATTCCATGGGAATGGTATAACGACGGCAAGTATCCCGAGGCATTTGCCATTAGCGAGAACTGGTGGAAGTCCAACAAAGCCATTGAAAAGCTGTTGCAGCTAAAAAGCTTCGGACGGCTGGAGACTAGGTAGTCTTACCTTTTCTTTTTCTGAAGAGGATAAATGGACAGATTACCGTTGCAGGCATAGGCGAGTCCGCATACCGCGATAAAGTAAGGCAGCAGCTCGGGGCCGAAGACCTCCATGCCTATCAGAATGGGTGCGAACAGAGTATTGCTGGCGCTGCCGAATACTGCTGCATAGCCTAAGGCTGCAGCGAAAGCGACGGGAAGACCGAGCAGTGACGCGAGAAATGCACCAAGAGTCGCACCGATGGAAAATAAAGGAGTAACTTCGCCGCCCTGAAAGCCTACCGATAAAGTAAGCACTGTAAAGAGAAATTTCAAAGCGAAATCCCAAGAATAAGCGCCTTCGTTAAGGCTCATAGAAATCAAGTTGGTGCCCAGACCAGAGTATCTCCCTTGAAAACAAAGCAGCGAAAGGAGGCCGATTGCGGTACCGGCAATCAGAATACGCAGAAGAGGGTTCTTTCCCTTTTCTGAAAAAAATCTTTTTGTCCTATGCAGAAGATAAGAGAAAAGCCGCCCTATTATCCCGAATAATACGCCGAGGAGAAGCAGCTTGAAAAGCAGGGAGGGTGAAAACGGAAAGTCCTTTGACAGAGTGTGGGAGAATTTTTCAAGGCCCAGTACACCGGAAATATAGCTTGCGGTAAACGCCGCAGTCAAAGCCGGAAGCAGGGCCTTATATTCCAATACGCCTACGGTCAGCACCTCTATGGCAAAGAAGGTAGCAGCGAGGGGTGTTCTGAATAGACCGGAAAAACCGGCGGCCATTCCCGTAATCAATAATATTTTTTCGCCGTTTTCTATGGAAAGCCGTCTGCCGAGCGAATGGCCGAGGGTTCCTCCTATCTGAACGGCAACCCCTTCCCTTCCGGCACTTCCGCCGAATAGATGAGTGAGCCATGTTCCCGTAATAACGAAAGGGATCAGACGCAGAGGTATCACGTCCTTGGAGCCGTGCCCGGCTTCAAAGAGCAAAGTCATCCCCTTACTGCTCCTGCCTCCAAATTTCTGATAGCTCCATAGGATGAGGACTCCGATGGCGCCCAGAAAAGGAAGCAGAAAATAAATATACTCGTCTCGAATATTCCCAATATAAAGCAGAACCCTGCCGAACAAGGCAGCGATAGACCCGGAAGCTATGCCAAGGGGGACTGCAAGCGCTATGAAAATCAATTGATTTCTTACTTTTTTCCAATAATTCATATAAATCTCATCTCCAAATAATATTATAAGGGAAGCAGCATTTTTTTCAAGAGAAATATGTTGATTATAGTTGTTACACAATTAGAAGAGGTGGTGAAACACTCTTTCAGTTCAGATGATTGACAAAAATGTAATTATGTAATATATTACATAATATAATAAAAAGCTAAAAATATAGAAGAATCAGAAAATAAAAAAACCGGAGGATAGAGAAATCAAGAAAGAAAAAACAATGATAAAAACAAAATATGTGCCCCAATCGCATACTTTAAGGAGTTAAATACTATGAGTATAGATAGAGATAAATTACTGGAAGACCTTGATGATGAAAGGGCTCTGTTCGGTTTGTTCTTCGTATTCGGGAACCGTTTGCAGGCAGCGGGGGACACTTTTTATGAAGAAATTACATGTAAGCAGTTTTTCCTTCTCATCTGTCTTTCGGTGTTTCAAGGGACACCACCCATGATCAATGAACTAGCGGATGTGATGGGCAGCTCGCATCAGAATGTGAAGCAGCTTGTAAACAAGCTGGAGAAGGCTGGGTTCGTTACCACTTTTTACGATAAGGAGGATAGAAGAAAAGTAAGGGTGGCAGCGACGGAGAAAATAGGAATATTGAGCGATAGATACCGTGAGCAGGAAGAGAAATTTATGAAGGGGCTTTATGATGGAGTCACAAAGGAAGAAGTGAAGCTTACCTATAAGGTAATGACAAAAATTGAAAAGAATCTTATTGCGATTAGGGAGGAAAAATAAATGAAGCGAATCGTAGTGTATAACAGTAAGACGGGGTTTAGCGAGAAATACGGAAAGTGGATAGCGGGAGAGCTTGCATGCGAAGCGGTAAGCTACAAGGAGATGACACAGCAGCGTTTAAAGGAGAATGATGTAATTATTTATGGTGCAGGGGTCATGGCAGGAAAGATTAGCGGATGGGAGAAAGTGAAGAAAATGCCGGAACTGAATGGCAAAAAGCTGATTGTATATGCGGTTGGCGGTGCGCCTATGGCGGCAGAGGAGGTTATTCTTACGTTAAAGGACAATAACCTGACCAAAGAGGAGCAGAAGGAAATTCCCTTTTTTTATTTGGAAGGAGGAATCAATTTCGAAAAAATGGGTTTTTTCCCGAGATTCATGCTAAAGACTATGTATAAGGTGATGAAAAAGAAGAAGGAAAAGACACAGCAGGATATTGAAATGATTAGCTTGTTTGAAAAGTCCAGCGATAATTCCTCGAAGGAAAACATAAAGCCCCTTATTGCCTGCGCTAAGCAGATATAAATCAATAAGGAACAAAAGTGTGCATCTATCTTTCTTTAATAGGAGCACTTTCCTATTACATAATAAGAAGTGTGTTTGCCAAAGCCATATAGGCCTTCGGCAAAACACACTTTTTTAACATTTAAAGAGATTACTATGCAAGGGTTATAACAACCCTATTCTGTCTTGCCAGTGCTATGTTCAGCCTGCACGCCTCTGTAACTGCACATAGCTTATCGGTAAGGCTGATAAGCCACGCTTCTTTGCTTTGGGGCAAAGGCCCTAGAGGAAACATATGTGACAAAATAGCCTGACGTTCTTTTTCATGGAGCTTGAAACGCTCTCCACTCGTTTTAGCAGCTATCTTCGGATGATGAAAAGCCTGAAATGTGCCCTTAGGCAATTTTTCCTTAAAGTCATACAGGCAAAAATCATGCAGCAGACCTGCTCGCGCCGCAACGCCGGTATCCCAGCCGAATCTGGAAGCCATTGACCATGAAAGATAAGAGACATTCAAGCTGTGCATCAAACGGGTAGTCCCCAAATGCTGTCTATACATGGTAAGCTTTTTGAATTCGCTATCACCCAGTATGCTCTGTATGAGCTCTAAAAACTCCGCTTCAATCTCATCCGATACTGTAATGTCCATCGGCAATCACATCCTTTCCGTTTATTACACATTGAGTATGGTTGATACTTTAAGTATGAGGGGCATGAAAAGATAAGTCAATATAAAAGTCGGAAAAAGTCGAAGATTATGTTACTATGAGTTACTGCGTGAACGTGATTCAAGAGATGATTTCTGCTTCGCGGAGCAAATTTAAATGCAAAAAGTTTGCATTGCAGAACATCATGCATTGCTGAGAACGGAGTGAACAGTAACTACTATGAAGCCGAGGGCTGAATAATAACAAGATTATTGACGCAGCGCAGGCGATGTGGCATGATAGGAAAAACACTCGTGCTGACCTTCGGGTAAGAGATACACGTTCGGGCACGAGGAAGAAAAGCTGCATACCCGAAGCTCATTTTTATTCTGGCAGTTTTTAGGGAAAAGAGGAGAAAGATGGGGATAATAGGTTGAAAAAAGATTTTTTCAACATCCTGATTTATACGTGTGCTAAAGTACACAGATAGGAGTTAATATGAAGATTCTTGTGGATGCCGATGCCTGCCCGGTAGTGGCAATTGTGGAAAGAGTGGCAAAAGAGAAAAATATTCCGGTAATTTTAGTTTGTGACAATGCCCATGTTCTCCGCTCGGAATATTCCCAGGTGGTAATTGTGGACAGAGGAGCAGATGCGGCAGATTTCAAGCTGTTTTCCTTAAGTGAAAAGGGGGATATCATTGTAACGCAGGATTACGGTGTGGCGGTCATGGCATTGGGAAAGGGCGTGAGGGCCATTCATCAAAGCGGAAAGTGGTATACCAACGAGAACATCGACACTATGCTTATGGAACGTCATATCGCCAAATCCGAAAGGCGTAAATCGGGAAAGAGCCATTTGAAAGGACCGAGGAAGAGGACAGAGGAGGACGATGTGCGGTTTGAGGAGTCTTTTCGGAGAATGCTTGAAACGGACTCTTTTTTAATAAATTCTTTATAGCAGTTTTATTGATATATACGGCTTAAAACGGTAGGATAATAGAGTATTGATAGAAGAATAAAAATGTTGGTTACTATATGTAATATTAAGAGGTGATACGATGTTCGGATATATAATTATCAACAAAGGAGATATGAAATTCAAGGAATTTGATGTCTATCAAGCCTATTACTGCGGTTTATGCAAAATATTAAAGGAAAAATACGGTTTGACCGGGCAGATGACTCTGTCCTATGATATGACCTTTATCATCATGCTGCTTTCCGGCTTGTACGAATCACAGACAGAAACGGATTACTGCAAATGCGTTGCACATCCCTTCGAAAGACATATGACAAAGATAAATGAGTACACAGAATATGCGGCGGATATGAATATTTTGCTGTCCTATTACAAATGCAGGGACGACTGGATGGATAATAAGAAATACGGCAAACTGTTATATGCCCAGTTGCTAAAAAAGGGCTATCATCACCTGGAGCAGAAGTATGGATGCAAAGTTCGTCGTATCGAAGCATTGATGGAGCAAATTACCCAAAAGGAAATAGGCGGATGCATAGATATTGACGAGATGTCCCGCCTGTTTGGAGAGGTCATGGCTGAAATTATGGTATATAAGGAGGACGAATGGAAGGAGACTCTTTATAGAATGGGATTATATCTGGGAAAATTCATCTATTTGTGCGATGCGTATGAGGATATAGAAAAAGATTTAAAGGAAGGAAATTATAATCCCTTTTACCAGCTATATAAATATCCTGATTTCGAGGAGCAGTGCAGAAGCATTCTCGTCATGATGATGGCGGAATGCTCCAAGGAATTTGAAAAGCTGCCTATTTTAGAATATATCGAAATCCTTAGAAATATCATTTATTCGGGAGTATGGTACCGCTACGAAAAAATACACTCGGAAAGAGAAGCAAGAGAAAAGGGGCAGGCGCAGGAACAATGATAAATCCTTATGAAATACTGGGAGTATCCCCGGATGCTACCGAAGAAGAGATAAAAAAAGCATACAGAGCGCTGAGCAGAAAATACCATCCCGACGCTAATGTCAACAGTCCGAATAAGGTGCAGGCGGAGGAAAAGTTCAAGACTATTCAGGAGGCCTACAGCCAGATCATGAAGGAGCGTACGGAAGGCTATGGAAGCGACTCCGGCTATGGCGGTTACGGAAGCGGTGGTTACGGAGGCAGTGGTTATGGCAGCGGCGGCTATTATGGCGGATTTGGAGGCTTCGGAGACAGCACCAGCACGGGTTATGAAGAGGATGGTCATTTGCGTGCTGCGGGCAATTATATAAGAAACGGATATTATAAAGAAGCGAGAACAGTGCTTGACGGCATGGACGAAAAGGGTGCAAGATGGTATTATTATAGTGCACTTGCTCATGCGGGACTGGGAAATAACGTAGCGGCGATGGAGCATGCCAAACGGGCGGCAGCCATGGAACCGGGGAATTTGGATTACAGTAATCTGGCATATCGGTTTGAAAACGGCGGCACCCAGTATCAGCAGAGACAGTATACTTATGGAAATCCCTATATGGGGCACGGAAATATATGCGTCAAGCTGTGCATCGCTAATATAATATGTAATATTTGCTGCGGAGGCGGCGGAATGTGCTGCGGAGGCGGAATACCGTATGGGGGATATTAGGAGTCATAACATTTATGAATATACTTACAGTTGAAAATATAGTGAAATCTTACGGCGAACGGAAACTGTTCGACCACACTTCCTTTTATTTGCAGGAGGGGGAGAAAGTGGGAGTTATCGGCATCAACGGAACCGGTAAGTCCACCTTGCTGAAGATGATGGCAGGACTGGAGGAGCCGGATGAAGGGAATGTCATTCGGGCTAATCATGTTATCTGCACTTATCTGTCCCAGCACCCTGACTTCGATGAAGAGGAAACTGCCTTACAGGCCGTACTGAAGGAGACAAAGGAGAAGCTTCGCGCGGAAGGCGTGGGCGAGGAAGTATGGGCGAAGGAAAGCGATGCAAAAGCTATGCTGATGCGGATCGGAATAGCAGATATGACGGCAAAATGCGGAACCCTATCCGGCGGACAGCGAAAAAGGCTGGCGTTAGCAGCAGCGCTGCTTTCTCCGGCGGATATCCTCATCTTGGATGAGCCTACCAATCATCTGGACAACGAGATGGCAGACTGGTTGGAGGATATGCTGAAAAAGAGAAGCGGAGCTATCGTTATGGTAACCCACGACCGCTATTTTCTTGACAGTGTATCGAATAGAATCGTAGAAATTGATAAAGGGCAGATATATTCCTATCAGGCGAATTATTCCGGCTATTTGGAGCTAAAGGCAATGCGCGAGGAGGAGGCTTTCGCAGGAGAGAGGAAGCGGCAGTCGATTCTGCGCACAGAGCTGGAATGGGTGAAGCGTGGAGCGAGGGCTCGTTCTACCAAGCAAAAAGCGAGGCTGGAGAGATATGAGGAGTTGAAGCAGGTGCAGGCTCCTTCTTATGATGCGAGGGTAGAGATGAGTTCGGTGGCCTCGAGGCTTGGAAAAACCACAGTCGAAATCAGCCATGTCAGCAAGCGCTACGGGGAAAAGGTTTTGATCGATGATTTTTCCTATCTTTTCCTGAAGGAAGACAGAATTGGTTTTATTGGCGCGAACGGATGCGGCAAGACTACTCTTATGAAGATACTGACGGGACAATGTGAGCCGGATTCAGGCAGTGTGAAGATAGGACAGACTGTAAAAATCGGTTACTATGCCCAAGAGATAGCAGCGCTGGAGATGCCGCAGGATAAAAAGGTCATCGATTATATCAGGGATGTGGCGGAATATGTGAAGACCGAGGACGGAAGTATTACAGCCTCCCAAATGCTGGAGCGCTTTTTATTTTCAGGAAGCGAGCAGTATACCTTGATCGGCAAGCTGTCGGGAGGAGAGAAGCGCAGGCTGGTTCTGTTAAAAGTGCTTATGGGTGCGCCTAACGTATTGATTCTGGATGAGCCTACCAACGATTTGGACATTACCACACTGGCGGTGCTGGAGGACTATCTGGACCGCTTTCCTGGAATCGTTATAACCGTTTCGCATGACAGATACTTTTTAGATCGAACGGTGCGCAGGATTTTTGCCTTCGAAGGAGATGGAAAGCTGAGCCAATATGAAGGCGGATATACGGATTATTCGAATAAGAAGGAAGCTGTGAATGCTGTTCTGGCGGCGGCGCAGGAACCGGGAGTAAGCGTTGCAGCGAAGGCGGTAAAGAGCTGGAAGACACAACCATCCAAGCTTAAGTTCACCTATAAGGAGCAGCAGGATTACGAAACGATAGAGGATGAAATCGCGAAGCTGGAGGAACATCTTGAGGCTTTGGAGGAAAGGATTCTCAGGGCGTCCACGGATTTCATAAAGTTAAATGAGCTGACGAAGGAAAAGGAAGAAACCGGGCAGAAGCTGGAAGAGAGGATGGATCGCTGGATGTATCTTGAGGAGTTGAAAAACAGGATAGAAAGCCAGTAAGGAATTATGAGCGGGAGGGAGCATGAGACGGAGGATAAAGGAGATAGGCAGGCGAATAGGGGCGGATTTGTGGAATGCGAAGGAAGCCCTTCTCGCTTTTACGGCTTACTATATTGTTGTACACGCCATATATCATGCTTTTTGCCCGTTGGTCATACTGACGGGCCTCCCTTGTGCGGGCTGCGGAATGACGCGGGCCGTATTTTTCATGCTGACCGGGCAGTTCGTACGCTCATGGAATCTCAATCCGATGGCACTTCCTGTCATACTATTTACCGGCTACTGTATGGTATGCCGTTACATCCTTGGAAAAAGGATAAAGGGCTGGAAGGGCTTGTTGATAGTTCTTGGAATCGCTATGCTCGTGGTATATATCTACCGGATGTGCACCGTGTTTCCCGGAAGGCCGCCATATGTCTATACGGGAGGCAACTTTTTGGAAAGATATGTCCCCGGGTACAGAGAAATCTTGCATAGGTTATTAGGTATATGATAAAATGAATACTGTATATAGTGAAGAAAAAGAGTATACATAAATGAGGGAGGAAATCTTACGATGGATAACAACAATCTGTACCCAAATGACGGGACACAGCAAGGCGGAGTATTTACCGGAACCGGACCGGAGCCGTATGGAAACAGCAATCAGAACCAGGGTTATGCCTACGGTCAGCAGGGCGGCTACGAAGAGCAGGGCCAGGGCTATGGCCAGCAGAATGGCTATGGGAACAGCGGTCAGAATCAAGGCTACAGCTACGGTCAGCAGGGCGGGCAAGGATACCAATATCCATCGCAGGGCGGTTACCAGCAGGAGCTGGAGGAGCCCATGAGCGTGGGCGAATGGTTGGTTTCTCTGCTTTTAGCTATGTTCGTACCTTGTGTGGGCATCGTTCTGGTTTTTGTATGGGCATTCAGCAAGACGGAAAAGAAAAGTAAATCCAACTTTTTCAAGGCTTACCTGATTATTGCAGGCGTGGTCCTGGCAATTTATATCCTCATTGTGGTAGTCGTGATGATCGCTTTGGGCGTTCAGGGAATATAACAGCGAGAAGTACGCAGTTGCGCAGTTTGTCTTTCCTATAAGATGGCAAAGGAATGCTTATGCATTCCTTTGCCATCTTCCGGAAGCACCGCAGGGAAGAATGAGACCGCTGTCCGTTACCGGAAGGCCGATTTCTTCGGCCGCTACGTGTCCGCCGAGCTTGGAAGCCACGGCCAGTTGGATCATATAAGAAAGAACTGCGGGCTGCAGCCCGGTAGTATAAGAATTAACTAAATAAAAAAGAGCGTCCTTAGAGAGTATTTTTGCCGTCAGTTCGATGAAGGGAAAGATGCTCTCTTCTATTTTCCATATTTCGCCCTTTGGCCCACGGCCATAAGAGGGCGGGTCCATAATGATGGCATCATAGGTGCTGCCCCGGCGAACTTCCCGCTCTACGAATTTGACGCAGTCATCCACCAGCCAGCGGATGGGAGCATCGAAAAGGCCGGAGGCAGCAGCATTTTCCTTTGCCCAGTTCACCATACCTTTGGAAGCATCCACGTGCGTGACCTGAGCTCCTGCTTTTGCTGCGGCGAGAGTAGCGCCTCCGGTGTAAGCGAACAGATTGAGCACTTTAATGGGCCTGTCCGCCTGTGCGATCAAGGAGGAGAACCAGTCCCAGTTCACGGCCTGCTCGGGAAAAAGCCCGGTATGCTTGAAGCTGAACGGTTTTAAATGAAAGGTGAGATTCCGGTATTTTATGTTCCATTCGTTAGGAAGATGGAAGAATTCCCACTCGCCGCCGCCTTTAGCGCTGCGGTGGTAATGGCCGTTCTTTTTTTTCCATCCCGCGTTCTTTTTCTCTGTATTCCATATGACCTGGGGGTCCGGGCGGACTAAGAGATAATCGCCCCACCTTTCCAATTTTTCCCCGGAAGAGGTATCTATTACTTCATAATCTTTCCACTGATCTGCAATCCACATATTCCATAACTCCTTATAAAAATTTACTTTAAATATACACCAACGGCACTTCTTTGGCAACAAATTATACACAAGGCACTGTCTGAAGTGGAAATATGGTCACATTGGTTCACACACTAGCTTAACACTTGCTGTTAAGCTGCGTAAGAACGTGATTGAACAAAAGTGTGCTCGTGTATTTCCGCAAACAAATACTTTAACAGCACAGCTTTTGTTCTGCGCGCGTAGCTGCGCATTTATCTTTCTTTAATAGGGGCACTTTCCTATTAAAGAGATGATTTCTGTTTCGCGAAGCAAATTTAAATGCAGAAATCATGGGTTACTGAGAACGGAGTGAACTGTAACGAAATATGTGAACAATAATATACAAAAAAGGGCAACATAAGAAATGGTAAGAACGAAGGCTTTTGTGTATGATTTACTTAAGAAATCACAAGACACAAAATGATTTCAGACTTGAAGATAAGGACAAACGAGAGGAGAGATAGAATGTCAAGAGTATCTGTTGCGAGGAAGGCACATACGACGGTTTCAGCAAGAAGAAAGAAGACATTTATGTTGCTTACCATGGTGGCGCCCGGAGCTATTTGGCTGATACTGCTTCGCTACCTGCCGATGTTCGGCATCGTGATGGCATTTCAGGATTATAAAATATATACGAAAGCGCCGTCGTTAATTAATAATATAATGAATAGCAAGCTTGTGGGGCTAAAGAATTTTAAGTTCCTGTTTGCGACCAAAGATTCATGGGTTATGATTCGGAATACTTTAGGTTACAATATAGTCTTCATCATATTAGGACTGCTGCTTTCTGTAACCTTTGCGGTTATATTGAATGAGGTTACCAAGAAGTTCGTTGCGAAAACATATCAGACATTGATGTTTTTCCCTTACTTTTTGAGCTGGGTAGTAGCGAGCTACTTTGTCCAGGCGTTTCTGGATCCCACAAACGGACTTTTAACACATGCGATGCAGGCGTGGGGAATGCAGCCTATCGACTTTTATAACAACACAAAACCTTGGCCATACATATTGACGATAGCTTACATATGGAAGAGTACCGGATATTCGGTTGTCTTGTATCTGGCGGCTATTACAGGTATCGACGCGACGCAGTACGAGGCAGCCAGCATCGACGGAGCGTCAAAACTGCAGCAGGTTTTTTATGTGACGCTGCCCCATTTGAAAACAATGATTATCATACTCTTCATACTGGCGGTAGGTAAGATTTTCAACGCCGATTTCGGATTGTTCTATCAGGTGCCGATGAGTTCCGGACCGCTTATGCCGGTAACGCAGGTAATCGATACTTATGTATACCGTGCGATGATCGCAACGCAGAATTACAGTATGACGACGGCGGCCGGACTTTTGCAGAATGTTGTCGGATTTATATGCATCATGGTTGCTAACGGTATTGTAAGTAAATTTGACAAGGACAGCAGCTTGTTCTAATGGAGGGAATCAAAGTGAGTAAAAATGCACAGATGGCTTTAGGCCACAAGAAAAAAAGGCCCTTTAACGCAGTAAGTGTTCCGGCAGAAATGGTTATCAACATTATTATGACATTGTTCTGTGCGGCATGCGTTATTCCATTCATCTTCGTTGTGATTATTTCGTTCACTTCGGAAGAAAGCATTAGGCAGATCGGATACTCCTTTACTCCGCTGTCATGGGGAGTAGAGGCTTATAAATACATAATGAAACTGGGAGACCAGTTATGGTTGTCCTATTTCAACAGCTTTTTTATTACGATAGTAGGTACGATACTCAGCGTATTGATTTGTGTTCTGTATTCGTATGCACTCTTCCGCAGAGATTTTAAGTATAGAAGCTTCTTCTCCTTTTTCAGCTTTTTCACTATGCTCTTCGGAGGCGGATTGGTACCGACTTACATGGTATGTAAGCAGATGCTGGGACTCAGCGATAACTATGCGGCGCTCATCGTACCGCTTTTGGTAAATCCGTTTAATATTATCGTTATGAGAACGTTTTTCCAAAGTTCTGTTCCTGAGGAACTGATTGAGGCAGCGGCTATCGACGGCAGCGGGGAATACAATACGTTGTTCCGCATTATTGTACCGATTGCAAAGCCCGGTATTGCGACCATCGCATTGCTGAATGCTCTGGCATACTGGAACGAATGGTTCATCGCATTGCTGTATGTAAGAGAAAGAGCAAAGATTCCGCTTCAATATTTACTTATGCAAATGCAGAGGAACGTGGAATATCTGGCAAAGAACAGCGCCAACATGGGGGCGGATGCAGCCGCGGCTGCCAGCAAACTGCCTACGCAGAGCCTTAGAATGGCCTTGGTAGTACTAATTGTGGTTCCCATCGCCTTTGCTTATCCGTTCTTCCAAAGATACATCATCGCGGGTCTTACGATAGGCTCAGTAAAGGGCTGATGCCCATCCACACGGTAGGTCTGGCAATAACGCCACTTACATAAAAACTATAAATTATTTTTAGGGAGGTAAGCATGAAGAAAAAATTATTATCACTCGTACTTTGCATCGCAATGTCTGCTACGATGTTAGCAGGATGCGGCAGCACCGGCAGCACGGAAACAGCTACCGAGGCAACGGAAACAACGGAAACAGCAGAAGCACCTGCTGCGGAAGAAACAACAGAGGCTCCTGCGGAAGCAGCAACTCTGGATACTTCCACACCTGTTACCTTAAAATGGTATCTCCATGGAAGCACCGTAAACGACGATAAGGCGGTTATGGAAAAAGTAAACGAATACCTTGGTGAGAAATTGAATGTTACTCTTGAGCCTATCTGGGGAACATGGGGCGATTTCGATGAAGGCTCTACGCTTGCAATCAACGGCGGCGACGATGTAGATATTTACTTTACATGCTCTTGGTCTGCAGATGAGTACAACTCCTTTGCGAAAAAAGGTGCTTGGGTACGTCTTGATGATCCGGAAACCAATTTACTTGCAAATTACGGCAGCGACATCTGGAATGCTCTTCCGGAAGTTCTCAAGACCGGTGCTGAAATCGAAGGCTCTGACGGATACGGCGTTTACGCTCTTCCGGCATTCAAAGATTTCGGAACACAGAACACATGGGATGTTAACGTAACCTTATTAGAGAAATACGGCTATACTTTAGACGACATCAGAAATACCGATTACTATGGTTTCGGCGATATTCTTAAGACCGTTAAAGAAGGCGAAGGCGCTGACTTCTATCCGCTGCTCGTTGAAGGCGCGGTTCTGGAAAGAATGGTAGATAACTCCATCATCGTAAACGGCGACGCTGGAAGCCTTAACGTATTATCTTACTACATCGATCCTACAGATGTTTCCAAAGATTTGGGAAGCAAGATTGTTAATAAATTTGCTACAGATGAATATAAGAAATTCGTAGAGCAGACCCGTGAATATTATCTGGCAGGCTATATCGATCCCGGATGTGCAAACAAGCAGACGGCAAACGATTTACGTACTGCTACTCAGTTGGATGGTAAATACTTAATCGGTACGCAGTCTTACGCTTTGGGATATGAGGTACAGGCAAGTGCGGAACGTGGTATTGATGTTGCATTCGTTCCTTGTACACCTCCTTACGTAGATAAGACATCTACACAGGGTGCTATGATGGCTATTTCTACAGCTTCCAAGAATCCTGAAAGAGCAATGGCATTCCTTAACCTGTTGAACACAGATCCTTATTTAATGACATTGTTAGAGTATGGTGTTGAAGGTGTTCACTATAACTTAAATGATGACGGACTCGTAGTATTTACTAAAGAGCATGATAACTATCAGCCTTGGAGAAACGGTATGGGTAACATCACTCTGCTTCCTCCTCAGGAAGGTGAAGGCAAAGACTTCTTTACGAAGACATTCATCCCTTACTATGAAGGCGCAAAAGCTATTCCTGCATTCGGATATCAGTTTGACCCTACCAGCGTTGAAACAGAACTCGCTGCTTTGGCAAACGTAGGTGAGCAGTATGCGTTAGCATTGAGCGTAGGTTCAGTTGATCCTGCAACCGCATTACCTGAGTTCCTTGACAAGCTGGAAGCAGCTGGAATGAGCAAGGTAGTAGATGAAGCAAACGCACAGTTGGATGCTTACTTTGCAAATGAGCAATAAGAATAAAAATTGAAATCTTGGCATGATGGTGCCGGGGTGAGATAGATATGCGGAGTGCCGCAGCCTGACGGGGAATGTTAGGCTGCGGCATCTTTGCTCGTAATATCAGTATATAATTTTTCTGATGGAATCTATTGATAGATTATATTCTGTTGCCAGTTCTTCCAAGGTGCCTCCCTGCATATACTTTTCACGGATTTGCACGTTGCGCTGCTTATAGTAGCTGCGTGCTCCGGAAGCTTCTCCCCATTGCTTTTTGGATTCTGAGCTGGGTATATACAAGGTTTCGCCTGAAACATAGGTCTGTAGTTCCTTAAGAAGTTTGTCAGGCAAAATATCCTGTGCATTTTTATATTTCATCTAGAAACTCCTCAAAATCCTTAAATTCCCGGATCGTTCCGCCACCATCTTCGATTATTGTTCTCATTTCTGATTCATATTTGTCTGAACAGCCGGCAAAGGCGCTCAAATTATCCGGATCGTAGGCTGCCATGAGCTCCATCTTCTCCAATCCAAAGTCTGCACAGACATTATTCGGCTCTTCTTGAAGCATTATCCCCCACATATAAACTTTAACAGCGTCCTGTTCCTGAGCATAATGGCGGATTCTCAGCCATGTGTAAGACAGTTCGGCGTACCAGTCCGCCAAGTCCTGAAAATTACGTTCTTTCCTTTGAATGTTTGAGAGTTCAGAAGAGGGGGCATTTTCTGAAAGAAATTTTTGCGTTGTGAGGATTAATTCATACGACATAATGAAAAGCGGTGGAACATTTGCAATGTTTATGACCCAGCCGTATGTACAACCCGGCGGGGCTATACTGACGAGCTGCTGTTTACCAAGCTGCAGGAAGTATATTCTGAGTTTTTCCGTCCGGAAACAGAGTACAAATGCAGCCTGGATTACGATGCACGTGACAAGTATGGTTTTGTTGGTATTGAACGCCGTGAGTACCGCCAAACAAGGGAATACAGCGCTGATGACTATGTTTCCTTGAGCAGCACTCATTCCGATCATATAACACTTAGGGAACCATATAAGACAAAGTTCTATGAAGGTATTAGGACGGCAATCCGTGACTGCGGCAATAAAATAACGCTATACGATAAAATAATAATGTATTTAGCGAAAAAGCCATGAATGTATAAAATGAACATATAAAAAGCACTTCGCTGTTTTTTTACTTAAAGTCCGTAGAAAAAATCCTGAATCTGTTATAATATGGACATATGGGATGCTAAGAAATCAAGTGGAAGAATCAATAAAGGCCGGTATCAGTTTTTATCAGCAAAACAAACACGATAGAAAAATAATTTATCTTCCATTGCCGGACACAAAGGGAAACGAATTCGGCTCCTTATGACATCCGGGAAAAATCAGTCATAGGAGAGCAGCCCAAATATTAATAAAAGAACTTGAAAAGCGGTGGTGAAAACATATGTGGAACGAAAAAAAGAAAGCCCTTACCTTCAGCTATGACGATGGCGTAATGCAGGATAAGCGACTTACAGAGCTATTCAATTACTATCGGGTAAAATGTACCTTCAACCTAAACAGCGGTATACAAAGCTACGCGTCCTCATGGGATAACAACGGTCTGACGATCCATCGCATGAATGCCTTGGACCTCCCCGAATTATACAAAGGCCACGAAATTGCAGTCCACTGCCTGACCCATGCCAACCTGACCGAATGCGATGAAGATACCATTTATAATGAAGTCTTGGTGGATAAACAGAATTTAGAAAGAATGTTCGGCCGGAGCATGAATGGAATGGCATATCCCTTCGGTACTTACAACGATGCGGTAGTAGAAATTCTGAGAAAATGTGGCATTCAATATTCAAGAACAGTAGAAAGCTCAAAAGCATTTGATATTCCGCAGGACCTTTTTAGACTAAAGCCTACCTGCCACCACGATGATACGGATATAATGGCGTTAATCGATGACTTCCTGAACCTCGGGCAAGAAACTCCACAGCTTTTTTATATCTGGGGTCATAGCTACGAATTCGATGTCAACAATAACTGGGACCGGATGGAGAAAATCTTAGACAAGCTTGCAGGAAAAGAAGAAATCTTCTATGGAACCAATTCTCAGGTACTGTTGTATTAAGCGGAATCTATTGACTCAAAAGACAATATAATCCAGTCTTATAAGAGTGCAGCTCTATCATGGACCAGAAATATAGGATGTAAGAACTATGACAAAAGAACTTCTATCCCAATTAAAGAAAATCACTCCGGAAGAAAAACGTCTTCTTTCGGGAGCGCCTGAAATAGAAAAAGAATTGTACATGTCCTCTGAAACGGATACCATCGATTCCAAGAAACTGTTAGAGGAGGGAAAACTGATTCAGGTACGCACCCACACCCGGTTTGTCCATTTTCCTAAGCACAAACACAACTATATCGAGGTAATCTATATGTGTTCCGGCTCTACCCATCATGTAGTAAACGACGAAGACGTGAGGCTGGAAAGAGGCGAGCTGCTGTTTTTAAACCAGCGTGCCACGCAGGAGATTTATCCGGCAAAGGAGAACGATATTGCGGTCAACTTCATCATTCTTCCGGAGTTTTTCGATTCTGTACTCAGGATGATGGGGGAGGAGAAGAATCTTCTCCGGGATTTTATCATCGATTCTCTGCGCGGGGAAAGCGGTGCCTCCGGCTATCTGCACTTCAAGGTGGCGGACATTCTCCCGATACAGAATCTGGTAGAAAACCTGATCTGGACTATCGTAAACAAGCAGTCCAACAAACGGAGCATCAATCAGGCCACCATGGGTCTTTTGTTCCTTCAACTGATGAATCACATGGACAAGCTGGAGACAGGCGAAGGCAGCGGGCAGCAGAAGTTGATCATTACAGTCTTAAGCTATATCGAGGAGCACTATAGAGACGGAGAACTGACGCAGTTGGCAAACAGCCTGCATTACGACTTTTACTGGCTGTCTAAGGAAATAAAGAAGCGCACCGGCAAGACTTATACGGAGTTAGTCCAGACCAAAAGACTAAATCAGGCGGCATATCTTCTTAGCACCACCTCCATGTCGGTCATGGAGGTCGCCATGATAGCGGGATATGATAACATCAGCTATTTTCATAGAATCTTTCAAAGACAGTTTGGAGTCACTCCGAGAACCTATAGGATAAATGGCAAATGAGGACACTTTTTTGAACAAAAAGTGTTCTTTTTTATTGCAGAAAAAGCGGATAAGATAAAGTTATAATTCATGTTCTTACTTTGTGAAAGAAAGGAACAGTATGACGAATGGAACAATATTATCTGGCGATTGATATCGGTGCCTCCAGCGGGCGGCATATATTGGGCCGCAGGGAGGGGGAAAAGATGGTCTTGGAGGAAATCTATCGCTTCCCGAACGGCATGACAGAAAAGGACGGAGAGCTGGTCTGGAATGTGGACAGTTTATTTGCAGAAATTAAAAAAGGAATGAAAAAGTGTGCGGTACAGGGCAAGATTCCGGTAAGCGTAGGAATCGATACGTGGGCGGTGGACTTCGTTCTCTTGGATGAAGAGGATAAGAGAATCGGTAATGCCACGGCTTATAGAGACGCCAGGACGAAGAGAATGGATGCCGAGGTCTATCAAATCGTACCGGAAGAAGAGCTTTATAGCAGGACGGGAATCCAGAAACAAATGTTCAATACCGTATACCAGCTTATGGCACTGAAAAAGCGGCAGCCGCAGCAGCTTGCAAAGGCGAGAAAGCTGTTAATGATTCCCGACTACTTTCATTATCTGCTCACGGGAACGGCAGCAGCAGAATACACCAATGCAACTACGACACAGCTTGTCAGTTCCGAAACGAAGACATGGGATATGGCGCTGATCAAAGGGCTTGGTTATCCCGAAGAAATATTCCAAAAGATCCGGACTCCGGGTACAGTGTTAGGGAGTTTGACAGAGGAGATACGGAGGGAACTGGGTTATGACTGCAAAGTAATCCTTCCTGCCACTCATGATACCGGCTCGGCAGTGATGGCGGTGCCAGGCAGCGAGGAGGATATGCTCTATATCAGCTCCGGCACTTGGTCGTTAATGGGAACTGAGCTAATGCATGCGGATTGCTCTGAAGAAAGCAGGCTGCACAATCTTACGAACGAGGGCGGCTATAACTTCCGCTTTCGCTATCTGAAAAACATAATGGGACTTTGGATGATTCAGTCGGTGAAGGAGGAAATCGGGCAGAATATGGATTATGGGACGATTTGCAGGCTCGCTTCCGAGGAAACAATAGCTTCTCTTGTTGACTGCAACGAAGAGCGTTTTCTCGCACCGGCAAGTATGACGGCAGAGGTGAAAGATGCCTGCCGGGACTCGGGACAGGGGATACCGGAGGGAATCGGACAGACCGCGGCGGTGATTTACAACAGTCTGGCTAAATGTTATGCGAGGACTATCGGTGAAATCGAAGAAATCACAGGAAAGCAGTATGATAAGATTCATATTGTGGGCGGCGGTGCGAATGCAGGATATTTGAACGGTCTCACGGCCAAAGAGACCGGGCGAACCGTAATCGCAGGACCGATAGAAGCCACCGCAATCGGCAACATCGCGGCCCAAATGATAGCCAGAGGAGAACTGAGGGATCTGAAAGACGCGAGGGAGTGCATCTATCGTTCGTTTCCGATGGAGGTCTATGAACCATAAAGCAGTTTCTGGTACATAGAATAGATGATTATAAAATGATATAACTTTGAGCGGCTTCCTATACATTTACCGCTTTCAGCTATTGCTTTTGAGTTCATTAAAGCGGGCATGGATAAATATGGAAGGTAGACATACAGAAATGAAAGAAATGAAAACATAAATAACAGAAAGGACGATACATAATGACAAGTAGGGAAAGATATGAATCGGCAAAAGAAATGTACAAGGAAATCGGCATAGATACCGATGCGGTCATAGCGAAACTGAAAGAAGTTCCCGTATCCCTCCACTGCTGGCAGGGCGACGACGTTACCGGCTTTGACCATGAAGGGCCGCTGACCGGAGGAATCCAGACCACCGGCAACTATCATGGAAAAGCGAGAACACCCCAAGAGCTTATGGATGATATGGACCAGGCACTCCGTCTGATGCCCGGCAAAAAGAAGCTGAACCTCCACGCCTGCTATGCTATTTTTGAAAAGGGTGGATATGCGGACCGTGATAGGCTGGAGCCTAAACACTTTGCGAAGTGGGTGGAGTTTGCCAAGGAAAGAAATATGGGTATCGATTTCAATCCGACCTTCTTCTCCCATGAGAAAGTGAAGGATGGCTTGACGTTATCCAGCCCTGACGAGGCCACGAGAAAGTTCTGGATAGACCATGGAAAAGCATGCATCCGTATTTCGGAATATTTTGCTAAGGAAACCGGCATCCCCTGCGTCATGAACATATGGATCGGAGACGGCTACAAGGACGTGCCGGCTGACCGCATGGGACCGAGACTGCGTTACAAAGACTCCATTGAGCAGATTTTATCGGAGCACTATGATAAGAAGCTTGTGAAGCCCTGTGTGGAATCCAAGGTGTTCGGAATTGGTGTGGAATCCTATACTGCAGGCTCCGGGGAGTTCACATTGAGCTTTGCCGCTTTCCACAAAGGCTGCCTGCCGTTAATGGATAACGGACACTATCATCCGACGGAGGTAGTATCTGACAAGATTCCTGCGCTGTTATGCTATTATCCCGAAATTGCCCTGCACATTACGAGACCGGTTCGCTGGGACAGCGACCATGTAGTGCTGTTCGACGATGAGACCAGGGAGATGGCGAAGGAAATCGTCCGCTGTGAAGGCCTTGACCGTGTATACATGGCCCTCGATTATTTCGACGCCAGCATCAACCGCGTTGCAGCATGGACCGTAGGTTTCAGAAGCTGGCAGAAGGCACTGTTAAGCGCACTATGTACACCTAACAAAGCGTTGAAAGCGCTTCAGGAGGAAAACCGTCTGACAGAGCTTATGATAATGCAGGAGGAACTGAAAACCTATCCTCTCGGAGACATATGGGCGGAGTATTGCAGGCGATGCAGCGTACCGGAGGATAAGAGCTGGTTTGAGGACATACAAAAATATGAAGCTGAAGTATTGATGCACCGATAGAATAATTATGTAAGCAGGTGTGTGTCTGAAAATTGCTTACACTGAGCTGAATGCAGTATACAACTTTGATACAAGCGGTTGTCTGACATGCTCTTGTACATGCAAAGAACGATGAACGAAAATACACGTATGTTAAAGCAGTGGACAAAGGAACATTAAATATCATATATGCGGAGGAATAATATGAAGTTTTTAGATGCAGAATTTGTACAAGGATTTATTCGTATGGCAAATGATGGATGGGAACAGGGCTGGCATGAAAGAAATGGCGGAAATCTTTCCTATCGTGTCAAGCCTGAAGAAGTAGATAGAATAAAGGGAAATTTTCAGATAGGGGAATGGCAGCCTATAGGCACTAGTGTACCGGGGCTTGCGGAAGAGTATTTTCTTGTAACGGGAAGCGGAAAATATTTCAGAAATGCCATTTTAAGGCCGGAAGATTCCATTTGCATGATTGAACTGGACGATAAAGGAGAAGAATATCGTATTGTATGGGGGCTTGTAAACGGCGGAAGACCCACCTCCGAGCTGTCTTCCCACTTGATGAACCATGAGGTGAAGAAGCTCGCCACAAATGGCAGATACCGTGTAATCTACCATGCTCACACCACCAATGTAATTGCACTGACCTTTGTACTTCCCTTAAAAGATGAGGTGTTTACGAGAGAACTATGGGAGATGTCAACGGAGTGCCCGGTAGTATTTCCTGACGGAATCGGTGTTGTGCCGTGGATGGTTCCGGGCGGAAGGAATATTGCGGTGGAGACGAGCAGGTTAATGAAGGAATATGATGTGGTTATATGGGCTCACCACGGAATGTTTGCGGCAGGCGAGGACTTCGATTTGACTTTCGGATTAATGCACACAGTAGAGAAATCTGCAGAGATTCTCGTAAAAATGCTATCCATGAGACCGGACAAATTGCAGACGATTCAGTCCAATGAATTCAGAAGCCTTGCCAAGGATTTCAAGGTCAGCTTGCCGGAGAAATTTTTATATGAAAAACAATAATTTGCAGCATTTTTAGTAGATAAGCCGAATACTTAAGCTTCATATTCGGCTTATCTTTATATTAGGAAAAACACTGCGGCATCAGGTCGGATGCTCAAAATTAGAAGTAGGTAGCGATATGAACCGCTTTTTTATAGAATACCTTAGAAATATCCCTCATATCCCCATATACAGATACCCCTTCCCACAGCGGAACGGTACTCGTATCATACCCGCCCGCAATCAATGCAGAGAACGCCGATATGGGAAGTACAATATCAGGTGTTCCTTTGCCCATTGCAAGCTCCTCGCATATTCCGTTTCGGAAGGTTACCGTGAATACCCCATTGTTCTGCGGAATAAAAGGATCTGAGATTTCTAACGACAACTCCCCATCTCCAATATATTGTGCATCCTGCAGCACCTTTTTTACATCGATAACACGAACCATACCATTGGGAATCGAATCGCAGCTCACTGCTCCCATGGACCATTCCGGCAGGACCTGCTCAAGGGGCATGTCCACGGGAAGGGAAAAGCGAATATGACGATAGTCGGCGGCATAGCTTTTCGCAAGCGTCAAAAGCCCCTGCAGTCCTTCCTTATTGATATAGAAGAAACGGCTGCATTCTATCAATCTATGCTCCGGGGAAGTATTGCACTTAAAGGTCATAAGACCGAGTACCTCCCCCTTATCAGAACGGTATACATAGGTAAATACCTGATCTTTAAAAGGACTTGCAGTCTCGATAAAATGGTAGTCGTAATCCGCATCCTCCACCATCATGTTATACTTTTCCAGCCATTTCCTATATATATAAGGAATATCCTTCATGGCATCGGCTTTCGTAGTCTCCTCCAGCAGATAACAGGTACCGGATATCGGATAAGCCGGAATATGAGGAAGAGCGACACGATACAAGTGCCGTTTGCAACATATTTCATAACCAAATTTCCTGTAATAAGAGGTGGAGAAGGGATATAAGTAGGAAAAAGCGGCGCCCTGTTCATACATATAAGGAAGAGCAGAGGCAAAACAGGCACGAATACCGCCTCTTTTCCGGTATTGAGGCAGAGTAGCTACTCCGCCGATGCCGTTCATCTTCTCCTTGTGACCATCGAAACGGATATCAAAAGGCTGTACGATGAAGCAGCTCATCATAGTCGTATCGTCGTCCTCAAAGGCAGCGAACCGCTCCAGACAATGCTCCTGCTCTCTGCTTTCCGGAGTGTCTATGTATTTCTGGTATAATTCCATAGGTGTTTCTTCATTATTATAAGAAGAATCGAAAGAAACAGAGAACAATTCTTCTGTGCGTTTTACTTCTTCCGGTTTGATTTTTCTTGCTATCAAAGTATTACCTCCATAAATTCTTTTATTGTTTACTTCTATTATATAATATTCTATAATGCTGAGTAGGTATTTTTTTGCGAAAAATGGCCTTAGAATGGTCATTTTGAAAATTTTTAAAAAAATATAAAAAAACACTTGAAACATGAGGAAACATCATGTATACTACTTATTGCTGTGGCATGATAGCAATGAAGCGTGAGGTTGCTGCCGAAAGGCAGGTTTTCCGTGGAGCGAATGTCAAGAGAGCCGGATATAAGCGGCTTAGGAAACTGACGACAAGTCACTGTACAGATAATATGGTCTACGTAGAAGATAATCTTCTAACAGCAACGTAGAAACGACGTGTGAGATAGTTCGAGAGTGAGAAACTTTAGGACACACACGGGAGAGTGTACAGTCACCGCTTGTCGTACTTAAATTAAAAAGTGCGAAAAGGAGGCGACTTTTTTTATGGCAAGTCAAGTAATGAGAATCACATTAAAAGCTTACGATCATCACCTGGTTGATGCATCTGCCAAAAAAATCATTGAAACAGTTAAGAAAAACGGATCACAGGTAAGCGGACCGGTACCCCTTCCTACAAAAAAGGAAGTAGTTACTATTCTTAGAGCGGTTCACAAATACAAGGATTCCAGAGAGCAGTTCGAACAAAGAACTCACAAGAGACTGATCGATATCATTACCCCGACACCCAAGACAGTTGATGCGTTGCAGAGACTCGAGATGCCGGCTGGTGTATATATTGACATCAAGATGAAAAACAAATAATTTTCATCGTAAGCAAACAAATATGACCCCTACTAGTATGCAAAGTTTCAATGAGGAACTAGGCCGCTGTAGAATAACAGGAGGTAAGAAATGAAAAAAGCTATTTTAGCTACGAAAGTCGGAATGACTCAAATCTTCGATGAGAACGGTTCCCTGATTCCGGTAACGGTACTCCAGGCAGGACCTTGCGTTGTAACACAGATCAAGACAGAAGAGAACGACGGTTACAAAGCAGTACAGGTTGGCTTTGCTGACAAAAAAGAAAAAATCGTTAACAAAGACAAGAGCGGTAAAAAAGAAGTGGTTCACAGACATGGCGTGAATAAAGCGATGAAAGGTCACTTTGACAAGGCTGGCGTTTCCGGTAAGAGATACGTAAGAGAATTCAAGTTTGAGAATTCTGAGGAATACGCACTCGGTAATGAAATCAAAGCGGACATTTTTGCAGTGGGAGATAAAGTAGATACATCTGCGATCTCAAAAGGTAAAGGATTCCAGGGTGCGATCAAGAGACACGGACAGCACAGAGGACCTATGACACACGGTTCCAAATTCCATCGTCACCAAGGTTCCAACGGCGCATGTTCTTCCCCGAGCCGCGTGTTCAAAGGAAAAGGAATGCCCGGACATATGGGCTGCGTAAGAGTTACGGTTCAGAATCTTGAGATAGTAAGAGTAGATGCAGACAAGAACCTGCTTTTAGTAAAAGGTGCAGTTCCGGGACCTAAGAAAGCTTTAGTGACAATAAAAGAAACCGTTAAGGTTGAAGCATAAGCCTGAAACGGGTGAAAGGAGGACCATTCAGATGGCAAACGTATCTGTTTATAATATGGAAGGCAAAGAAGTTGGTAAAATCGACTTAAACGATGCGGTATTCGGCGTTCAGGTCAATGAACATCTGGTACACATGGCAGTCGTACAACAGCTTGCAAATAATCGTCAGGGAACACAGAAAGCAAAGACACGTGCAGAAGTTTCCGGCGGCGGAAGAAAACCTTGGAGACAGAAGGGAACAGGTCATGCAAGACAAGGTTCCACAAGAGCTCCCCAGTGGACCGGAGGCGGCGTAGTGTTCGCACCCGTTCCGAGAGACTACTCTTTCAAGATGAATAAGAAAGAGAAGCAGGCGGCACTCAAATCTGCGCTTACGAGCAGAGTGGAAGGCAACAAGTTGATCGTTGTTGATGAATTGAAGCTGGACGGAATCAAGACAAAAGAGTTCCAAAAAGTTCTCGATAACTTGGGCGTAAGCAAAGCTTTGGTGATTACTGGAACAATCGATAACAACGTAATCTGCTCGGCAAGAAACATCCCTGCTGTTGCGACCTCTTATGTGGCAATTGACAAAGCGGGAGAAATCAAAGATGTTCTGAGCACGATTAATGTTTACGACATTATGAAATATGGTACCGTAATTCTTACAAAAGAAGCGGTGGCTAACATTGAGGAGGTGTACGCATAATGGCAGCGATTCAATATTATGATGTAATCCTCAAACCGGTTGTAACCGAGAAGAGTATGGCTGGTATGAGCGAAAAGAAATACACGTTTTTGGTTCATACAGAAGCGAATAAGACACAGATTAAAGAAGCTGTTGAGAAAATGTTCGAAGGAACAAAGGTTAAAAAAGTTAACACCATGAATTTGGATGGTAAGACGAAGAGACGCGGAAACACTTACGGAAAAACTTCTAAAGTGAAGAAAGCAATCGTTCAGTTAACGGAAGACAGCAAGGAAATCGAAATATTCGCAGGACTTTAAAAATAAAGTGTTCTGAGAGTTTTTGAAGAAGTAACGTTAAAAGTATGCGATAGGCATTTGGGAACGAACGAGTTCCCGCACCGCGTTACTCGCATGAACGCCGCAGAAGCGTCCGGTATGGATGGTGACATTCAGCCGTTCGACATGCGCCGTCCGTGCTCAGCCTACCGCGCGACTCATTAGTAAAGGAGAAAAAATCATGGGAATTAAGACATACAACCCATATACACCTTCCAGAAGAAATATGACCGGTTCTGATTTCGCTGAGATTACAAAGACAACTCCTGAAAAGTCTCTTTGTGTTTCTTTGAAAAAGAATGCAGGCCGTAACAATCAAGGTAAAATCACAGTAAGACACCACGGTGGTGGTTCCAGAAGAAAATACAGAATTATCGACTTCAAGAGAAACAAAGATGGTATTCCTGCAACGGTCGTAGGTATTGAATATGATCCTAACAGAACGGCGAACATCGCACTTATCTGCTATGCAGACGGTGAAAAAGCGTATATCATCGCTCCGGAAGGATTGACGGACGGCATGACCGTAATGAACGGTGCTCAGGCCGAAGTAAAAGTAGGCAATTGCCTGCCGTTATCAGAAATTCCTGTCGGTACTCAGATTCACAACATCGAATTATATCCGGGCAAAGGCGGACAGCTCGTTCGTTCTGCTGGAAACAGCGCACAGTTAATGGCGAAAGAAGGCAAATACGCAACACTGCGTCTTCCTTCAGGCGAAATGAGAATGGTGCCGATTAACTGCAGAGCGACTGTCGGCGTTGTAGGAAATGTTGACCATAGCCTTATTAATATCGGTAAAGCAGGACGTAAGCGTAACATGGGTATCCGCCCTACAGTTCGCGGTTCTGTTATGAACCCTAACGACCATCCGCACGGTGGTGGTGAAGGCAAGACCGGTATCGGACGTCCGGGACCGTCTACACCTTGGGGCAAACCTGCACTCGGCTTAAAGACGCGTAAGAAGAAAAAAGCATCCAACAAGCTGATTGTAAGAAGAAGAGATGGCAGGAGCATAAAGTAATAAAGACTACTTTATGCCGTTAAAATAAGGAGGAAGAATAATGGCTAGATCACTCAAAAAGGGACCATTTGCAGACGAAAGCTTACTAAGAAAAGTAGATGCTATGAATGCAGCAGGACAAAAACAAGTTATTAAGACTTGGTCTCGTCGTTCTACAATTTTCCCTTCATTTGTGGGACATACAATTGCAGTTCATGACGGAAGAAAGCATGTTCCCGTATATGTAACGGAAGACATGGTTGGCCACAAGCTCGGTGAGTTTGTTGCGACCAGAACCTATAGAGGTCACGGTAAGGACGAAAAGAAATCAAGAGTAAGATAAGAAGGAGGTAATATCCATGGCAAAAGGACATAGATCCCAAATTAAAAGAGAGAGAAATGCGCAGAAAGATATCAGACCTTCAGCTAAGTTATCTTACGCTAGAATCTCTGTTCAGAAAGCATGTTTCGTACTCGATGCTATCAGAGGCAAAGATGTGAACACGGCGCTCGCTATTTTGGATTACAATCCCAGATATGCATCAGGCGTTGTTAAGAAATTATTGGAATCAGCTATCGCTAATGCTGAATATAAGCACAGTCAGGATCCGACAAAATACCCGAATCCGGAGAATCTTTATGTAGCGGAATGCTTCGCTAATAAAGGCCCTACAATGAAAAGAGTAAAACCGAGAGCACAGGGAAGAGCTTACAGAATCGAAAAGAGAATGAGCCACATCACTGTTGTGCTCGATGCAAAGTAGAAAGGAGTAAACATGGGACAGAAAGTTAATCCTCACGGCTTAAGAGTCGGCATTATTAAAGAATGGGATTCCAAATGGTATGCTGATGCTGAATTTTCAGACTTCTTAGTGGAAGATTACAACATCAGAAAATTCCTTAAAAAGAAATTATACAGTGCCGGAATCTCCAAGATTGAGATCGAAAGAGCATCCGACCGAGTAAAGGTTATTATCTTTACTGCAAAACCGGGCGTTGTTATCGGTAAAGGCGGTGCAGAAATCGAAATAACCAAACAAGAGCTTTCTAAGCTGACAAACAAGAAGGTTTTGGTAGACATTAAAGAAATCAAGAGACCCGACAAAGATGCACAGCTTGTTGCAGAGAACATTGCGCAGCAGCTTGAGAACCGTGTATCCTTCAGACGTGCAATGAAATCCTGCATGGGAAGAACCATGAAATCAGGAGCGCTTGGAATCAAGACCTCTTGTTCAGGACGTCTCGGCGGTGCAGATATGGCTCGTACAGAATTCTACAGCGAAGGAACTATTCCGCTTCAGACTTTGAGAGCAGATATCGATTACGGCTTTGCGGAAGCAGATACAACTTACGGTAAAGTTGGTGTTAAAGTATGGATTTACAAAGGTGAGGTACTTCCTACTAAGAACAAAAACGAAGAAAAGGTATCTTCGGAGGAAGGGAGCGATAAATAATGTTAATGCCTAAAAGAGTAAAACGTCGTAAACAGTTCCGCGGTTCTATGGCAGGAAAAGCAACCCGCGGCAACAAGATCACTTACGGTGAATATGGTATCGTAGCATTAGATCCATGTTGGATTAAATCTAACCAGATCGAAGCAGCCCGTGTCGCTATGACCCGTCATATCAAACGTGGTGGTAAAGTTTGGATCAAGATTTTCCCCGATAAACCAGTAACAGCGAAACCAGCAGAAACACGTATGGGTTCCGGAAAAGGTTCCCTGGAATACTGGGTAGCGGTTGTTAAGCCCGGACGTGTAATGTTTGAAATCTCCGGAGTATCCGAAGATGTAGCAAAAGAAGCATTACGTCTTGCAACACATAAGCTTCCATGTAGATGTAAAATTGTTTCTAAAGCAGACTTGGAAGGCGGTGTATCAAATGAAAACTAATAAGTATGTAGAAGATTTAAATACGAAATCAGCTACAGATTTAGCACAGGAATTAGTAGCTGCTAAAAAAGAACTTTTCAATTTGAGATTCCAGAACGCAACAAATCAGTTAGACAACACAGCTAGAATCAAAGAAGTGAGAAAGAATATTGCCAGAATTCAGACTGTTATTACACAGAAAGAAAAAGCTGCAAAGTAATATAAGTTGGCTGACAGATTAGAAAGGAGAATCAATCGTGGAAAGAAATCTTAGGAAAACACGTACTGGCAAAGTTACCAGTAACAAAATGGAAAAAACTATTGTTGTTGCCATTGAAGACCATGTAAAGCATCCTCTTTATAACAAAATCGTAAAGAGAACCTATAAATTAAAAGCGCACGATGAGAATAACGAATGCAACATCGGCGATACAGTAAAAGTAATGGAAACAAGACCGTTGTCAAAAGACAAAAGATGGAGACTTGTAGAAATTATCGAAAGAGCAAAATAAAACAATTTCGCCTCGGCGAAGTTTGGGAATAGTTTTGGAAGGAGAATTAGCATGATTCAGCAAGAAAGCAGACTTAGAGTTGCTGATAATACCGGTGCAAAAGAACTTCTGTGCATCAGAGTTATGGGCGGATCTACTAGAAGATATGCGCATATCGGTGATATCATCGTTGCCAGCGTAAAAGATGCAACACCCGGTGGCGTTGTGAAAAAAGGTGATGTGGTAAAGGCTGTAGTTGTTCGTACTGTAAAAGGCGCTCGTCGTAAAGACGGTTCTTATATTAAATTTGACGAGAACGCTGCTGTTATTATCAAAGATGACAAGACTCCGAGAGGAACCCGTATTTTTGGACCAGTAGCAAGAGAGCTTCGTGAGAAACAGTTTATGAAAATTGTTTCTTTGGCTCCTGAAGTATTATAGGAGGTGTCTTAATGTCAACAGTGAAAATTAAAAAGGGCGATACGGTAAAAGTAATCGCCGGTAAAGACAATGGTAAAGAAGGTAAAGTCGTTTTAGTAGATGCGAAGAACGGCAAAGTGTTAGTAGAAGGCGTAAATATGATCACAAAGCATACAAAACCCTCTGCGAGCAATCAGAACGGCGGAATCGTTCAGAAGGAAGCGCCTATTGATTTGTCCAACGTAATGTATGTTCACAAAGGCAAGACGACCAGAATTGGTATACAGAGGACAGCAGATGATAAGCGTCCTGGCAAGACCAAAGCGGTTCGCGTAGCTAAATCAACGGGCGAAGTTATTGATTAATTCTAAGGAAGGAGGTCTAGACGCGTGAGCAGACTTAAAGAAATGTATAAAAATGAGATCGTAGATGCTATGGTCAAAAAGTTTGGATATAAAAACGTTATGGAAGTGCCGAAGCTCGATAAGATCGTTATCAACATGGGCGTAGGCGAAGCGAAAGAGAATGCGAAAATTTTGGAATCAGCTGTAAAGGATCTTGAGACGATTACAGGTCAGAAGGCAGTCCTTACAAAAGCGAAAAATTCCGTTGCTAACTTCAAAATCAGAGAAGGAATGCCTATCGGATGTAAAGTTACACTTCGCGGTGAGAAGATGTATGAATTCCTCGATCGTTTGGTAAACCTTGCATTACCTCGTGTACGTGACTTCAGGGGCGTTAGCGCTAACGCATTTGACGGACGCGGCAACTATGCGCTCGGCATTAAAGAGCAGCTTATTTTCCCCGAAATCGAATACGATAAGGTGGATAAAGTAAGAGGTATGGACATTATCTTTGTTACAACGGCAAAGACAGATGAAGAATCCCGTGAATTATTAACATTATTCAATATGCCATTCGCAAAATAGAGGAGGTAAATTCATGGCTAAGACAGCAATGAAGATTAAACAGCAGCGTAAGCCGAAGTTCTCCACGAGAGAATACAATCGCTGCAAAATTTGTGGTCGTCCACATGCTTATTTGAGAAAATACGGAATTTGCAGAATTTGCTTCCGTGAATTAGCATACAAGGGACAAATCCCGGGCGTGAAAAAAGCAAGCTGGTAAAAAGGAGGCAAACTAAATGACGATGAGTGATCCTATTGCAGATATGCTTACGAGAATCCGTAATGCAAATACTGCAAAACATGATACGGTAGATGTTCCGTCTTCTAAGATGAAGTTAGCTATTGCGCAGATTCTTTTAGAGGAAGGCTACATTAAGAAATTTGATATAATTGAGGATGGAAACTTCAAAACAATCCGTATTGCATTAAAATACGGCGCTGACAAAAACGAAAAGATCATCGCAGGCATTAAGAGAATCTCTAAGCCGGGTCTTCGTGTATATGCCGGCAAAGAAGAGCTTCCTAAGGTTCTTGGAGGACTTGGTATCGCTATCATCTCCACAAACCAAGGCGTAATTACCGATAAAAAAGCGAGAGAGCTTCAGGTAGGCGGAGAAGTTTTAGCATTTGTATGGTAAAAGTTCAATAAGTTGATTAAAAATTCGACAGGTCGAATTTTGGAAGAACGCTTGCGTTCTTCCGGAAACACTGAAATAAGACAATAATAGGAGGTACGGGCATGTCACGTATAGGAAGAATGCCAATCGCGGTTCCGGCAGGAGTAACTGTGGATATCGCAGAAAATAATAAAGTGACTGTAAAAGGTCCCAAAGGAACACTTGAAAGAGTGCTTCCGTCTGAAATGGAAATTAAAATGGAGGGTGCTGAAATCGTTGTAACGAGACCCAACGATTTGAAGAAAATGAAATCTCTCCACGGACTTACAAGAACTTTGATCAACAACATGGTAGTAGGTGTTACGGCTGGCTATGAAAAGAAGCTGGAAGTAAACGGTGTTGGTTACAAAGCAGCAAAGAACGGCAATAAATTAGTTTTATCTTTAGGATATTCCCATCCGGTAGAGATGGAAGATCCCGAAGGTATCGAAGCAGTAGTTGAAGGACAGAACGTCATTATTGTTAAAGGAATCGATAAAGAAAAAGTTGGCCAATTCGCAGCTGAAATCAGAGATAAGAGAAGACCGGAGCCTTACAAGGGCAAGGGTATCAAATATGCTGATGAAACTATCAGACGTAAAGTTGGTAAGACTGGTAAGAAATAGATAAGGAGAGTATGATAATGGTTAGTAAAGAATCTAGACAAAAAGTTCGTGTAAAAAAACACATGAAAATTCGTAACCGTTTCAGCGGCACTGCCGAAAGACCGCGGTTAGCTGTTTTCAGAAGCAATAATCATATGTATGCTCAAATTATCGACGATACAGTTGGAAATACTTTAGTAGCAGCTTCCACCCTTGAAAAGGACGTGAAGGCCGAGCTTGAGAAAACCAATAACGTTGATGCAGCAGCATATTTAGGAACAGTCATTGCTAAAAGAGCATTGGAAAAAGGTATTACAACAGTAGTCTTTGATAGAGGCGGCTTTATATACCATGGAAAAGTAGCAGCATTAGCTGAAGCAGCCAGAGAAGCTGGCTTAGAATTCTAGGAAGGGAGAGAAAATCACATGAGACATACAATCATTGATGCAAGTCAGCTTGAATTGAATGAAAAAGTAGTTTCCATCAAGAGAGTAACTAAGGTTGTAAAAGGTGGTCGTAACTTCCGATTCACTGCTTTAGTTGTTGTAGGCGACGGAAACGGACACGTAGGCGCAGGACTTGGAAAAGCAACAGAAATTCCTGAAGCTATCCGTAAGGGAAAAGAAGATGCAACGAAGAATCTGGTTTTTGTTGCGCTCGATGAAAATAAAAGTATTACACATGATTTCCTCGGAAAATTCGGTTCTGCAACCGTTCTTTTGAAGAAAGCTCCGGATGGTACCGGTGTTATCGCCGGCGGTCCGGTACGTAACGTATGCGAACTCGCAGGTATCAAAAACATCCGTACGAAGTCTTTGGGCTCTAACAACAAACAGAACGTTGTTCTCGCTACAGTTGCAGGATTAAGCCAATTGAAAACTCCGGAAGAAATCGCGAAGAAACGCGGTAAATCCGTAGAAGAGATTTTGGCATAGCAGCATGAACCGTTTTACGGTTTATGTCGAAGAACTGCAGACGGTTCTTCATTAGTTGTAGAAAGGAGAAATAGGAAATGGCAGCAAAGAAAGATACAAAAACTTTGAGAATAACATTAGTGAAATCTCCTATCGGAGCTGTGCCTAAGAATAGGGCAACGGTTGAAGCTATGGGACTTCGCAAGCTTAATAAGACAATCGAACTGCCCGACAACGAAGCTACGAGAGGACAGATCAGACAGATAGCACATTTAGTAAAGGTAGAAGAAGTATAAAAAGATAAGGAGGTGTCAGGAATGGAATTATCTAATTTAAGACCGGCAGAAGGTTCTAAACATAGTGATAATTTTAGAAGAGGTCGCGGACACGGTTCAGGTAACGGAAAGACAGCCGGAAAAGGACACAAAGGTCAGAAAGCTCGTTCAGGAGCTCCCAGACCGGGCTTTGAAGGTGGTCAGATGCCGTTATACAGACGTATTCCTAAGAGAGGGTTTAAGAACATTAACTCTAAGGAAATCGTAGGTATTAACCTGAGCGTTCTGGAGGTATTTGATAATGGCGCGACGGTTGATGTGGAAGCGTTGATCGAAAGGGGCATTGTTAAAAATCCCAGAGACGGCGTTAAGATCCTCGGAAACGGAGAATTTACTAAGAAGCTCACGGTTAAAGCTAATGCCTTCAGCGCGTCGGCAAAAGAAAAAATTGAGTCTCTTGGTGGAACAGCAGAGGTGATGTAATGTTTGCAACCTTAAAGAACGCATTTAAAATCAAAGAGATTAGAGATAGAATATTTTTTACCTTCCTGATGCTGGTTGTGATCCGTCTCGGATCACAGCTTCCCGCACCGGGGGTAAACAGACATTATTTTTCTAATTGGTTTGCGGCACAGACAGGAGACGCCTTTAGTTTCCTGGATGCTTTTACAGGCGGTTCATTTCTCAATATGTCCATCTTAGCATTGAATATTACCCCGTATATTACTTCCTCCATTATTATGCAGCTTTTGACGATTGCGATTCCGAAGCTGGAGGAAATGCAGAGGGATGGGGAAGATGGACGGAAGAAAATCGTAGCGATTACTCGTTATGTGACAGTAGGACTTGCTCTGTTTGAATCTGCAGCTATGGCGATTGGATTCGGAAGACAAGGCTTGCTGGAGACTTACAATGCGATAAATGTAATTACTGTTATTGCGGCGCTCACTGCGGGCAGTGCGTTTCTTATGTGGATTGGCGAGAGAATCACAGAAAACGGTGTGGGCAACGGTATCTCTATCGTGCTCGTTATCAATATTATTTCTCGTCTGCCGCACGACATCAATAAATTATTCGAGCAGTTTGTATATGGTAAATCCACGGCGTTAGCAGTAGTGGCGGCACTCATCATCATAGGCGTTATCGTCGGCATGGTAGTTTTGGTCGTTATCTTGAATGGCGGCGTGCGCAAGATTCCGGTACAATATGCGAAAAAAGTACAGGGCAGGAAAATGGTTGGAGGTCAGACCACCAATATTCCTTTGAAAGTGAATACGTCGGGTGTTATTCCGATTATCTTCGCTTCCTCCCTCATGCAGCTCCCAGTCGTTATCGGTTCCCTTTTTGGTTATAAGGGAACGGGCATATGGGCAGAAATATTAAAGGGACTTACGTCATCACATTGGTGCAATCCGAAAGAGCCGGTTTATTCCATCGGGCTTTTGGTATATGTTTTACTCGTAATTTTCTTCGCATATTTCTATACATCCATTACCTTTAATCCGTTGGAGATAGCCGACAGGATGAAAAAGCAGGGCGGTTTTGTTCCCGGTATCAGACCCGGCAAGCCTACCAGCGATTATTTGACTAAGATATTGAATTACATTATTTTTATAGGCGCTCTTGGACTGACTCTTATAGCAGTAATTCCTTTCGTATTCAACGGCGTGTTCAACGCCAGCGTATCATTTGGAGGAACGAGTCTTATCATTATCGTAAGCGTTGTGCTCGAGACGATAAAGCAGATTGAGTCGAAGATGTTAGTTCGTAACTACAAAGGATTTTTGAACGATTAGGTTTTAGCGGAAATTCTTTTAGGATCATAATAGGAAGGCAAGGGGAAGGGCCTGTGGCCCGCTCCCATGCTTCTTCCGGAATCAGAAATGGATGGACTTCTGATTTTGAGATGGGCACCCGCCTCGCAGCGTGTGTCCGTTTGTTCAACATAAGAGCAATTCGCGAAGCGTGTTGCTCGTTGTTTTAGTATGGACTTTTGCTAAGAAAGGACGATATAACGATGAAAATTATTATGTTAGGTGCTCCAGGGGCCGGAAAAGGAACACAGGCGCAAATGATTGCGGATAAATACAGCGTTCCCCATATTTCTACCGGTGATATTTTCAGAGCAAATATTAAAAACGGTACAGAACTTGGTATGGAAGCAAAAAAATACATGGATCAGGGATTGCTTGTTCCCGATGAGCTGACGGTGAAGATATTACTCGACAGAGTAGCCGCAGACGACTGCGAAAACGGCTATGTGTTAGATGGCTTCCCGAGGACGATTCCTCAGGCGCAGGTGCTTGATAAGGCCCTTACCGAGTTAAATGACGGAATCGATTATGCTATCGACGTGGATGTACCCGATGAAAATATTGTAAAGAGAATGTCCGGCAGACGTGCTTGCCTTGCGTGCGGAGCTACATATCATATAGAACACGTTCCTCCGAAAAAGGAAGGGATTTGTGATAGATGCGGAAAAGAACTGGTTCTGCGCGATGATGATAAACCGGAGACCGTTTTGAACCGCCTTAAGGTTTATCATGAACAGACACAGCCTTTGATTGACTTCTACAGCAAGAAGGGTGTACTTAGGACAGTGGACGGAACCAAGCCCATGCAGGACGTATTCGACACCATCGTCCGCACACTGGAGGCGTAATGCATCGAAGGGCATTGAGAAAGGCACGGTTATTATATGGCAGTATCAATTAAATCTGACAGAGAAATAGAACTGATGCGCGAAGCGGGCAAGATACTCGCAGAGGTTCATGCGCGCCTCGGAGACGCAATTGAGCCGGGGATGTCAACACTTGATATTGACAGACTGGGAGAAAAGCTGATTAGAAGCTACGGTTGTATTCCTAATTTCTTGAATTATAACGGCTATCCGGCATCCATATGTGTGTCCGTTAATGATGAAGTGGTCCATGGGATTCCCCATAAGGATCATATATTGCATGATGGAGACATTGTTAGTCTGGATGCGGGCTTAATCTATAAAGGGTATCATTCGGACGCGGCGAGGACACACGCTGTCGGCCCGATAGACGACAAAGCCAGGAAACTGATAGAAGTGACGAAGCAAAGTTTCTTTGAAGGGATTAAAATGGCAAAATCCGGCAATCATTTGTATGATATATCAAATGCGATCGACCGCTATGTTTCCGCCTTCGGATACGGAATCGTCAGGGATCTGGTGGGGCATGGTATCGGAACCAAGCTGCATGAAGAACCGCAGATACCGAATTTTGCCCAGCGCCGCAAGGGGCTTAGGCTTCAGGCTGGCATGACCTTGGCGGTAGAACCCATGATCAATATGGGAGACTGGGAAGTGGAATGGCTGGATGACGACTGGACGGTAGTTACCGCAGACGGTTCTTTGTCCGCTCATTATGAGAATACGATTCTTATCACTGACGGCGAGCCGGAAATACTTACTTTGCTGTAAAGAGGTCAGGCGTATGCAGGTAATGGCAGAATGGAGATTTTTATGATAGGAATGTTTGCGACATCAAAAGCAGGCCATGATAAAGATACGGTATATATCATAGTACAGGAAGATGCTGAATATGTATATTTAGCGGATGGAAAATATAAAGATATAGAACATCCGAAAAAGAAAAATAAAAAGCATATTCAGATCATCAAGAAAGAATCCGATGATATTTTAAAAGAGAAGCTGATAAAGAAACAGCCGATATATAATGAAGAAATAAGGAAAGCGATAGGAGGTATCGTATGTCAAAAGCAGATGTAATTGAAATTGAAGGAACAGTAATCGAAAAATTGCCAAACACCATGTTTCAGGTAGAATTAGAAAATGGACACAAGGTGCTTGCTCATATAAGCGGTAAGTTAAGGCAGAACTTCATTCGTATCTTACCCGGAGATAAAGTGACTTTAGAGTTATCTCCTTATGATCTGTCCAAAGGACGTATTATTTGGAGAGATAAGTAAAAGACAAATCGGATGCAACATATTGGATTACAGTAAATCGCATTATGATTCTGTCTAAGGGACGTGTTATCTGGAGAGACAGGCAGGAAAATGGGTAAAAGTTGCGAAAATGCCCTTGCATTTGCATTGTTTCCATGATATAATGTAAAACGGTCTTTTTTGAAAGGAGGGTTTAACATGAAGGTTAGATCATCAGTAAAACCAATTTGCGAAAAGTGCAAAATTATTAAAAGAAAAGGAAGAATCAGAGTAATCTGTGAGAATCCCAAGCACAAACAAAGACAAGGATAATCCCTGCGCTAACAGTAATTTTATGAATAGCAGAGGATCCTTGTCCAATTATGATATGCGGCTGCAGCGCGGATTATTCTTATGAGTTTTATTTACTCTTATGAGTGCTATTTACTCATTAATAAAAAGTGCTGATAAATATAAATCGATTATAATTGAGCGTAGGAGCCTACGGAGGTTACTTGTTGATACCAAGGCCGGTTGCTTAGTCGGCAGGTTTTGGAAAGGTCGGATTCGATTCCGGTTGGATGTGCATCACGCCATCTCAATCAACTTAGTAGTAGCATGAACTATTTTCATGCAGAGAAAAGTATGCGAAAGCATTGCATCCCCGCGGAACATATAATTTATGAGCGGAATGAGTAAAGGATACTCATAAGATGCTACGAAGAAAATGGAGGAAATGTAAATGGCTCGTATTGCAGGTGTTGACCTACCTAGAGAAAAACGTGTGGAGATTGGACTCACATACATCTATGGTATAGGAAGAGTAAGTGCAAACAAGATTCTTGAAGCGGCAAAGGTTAATCCTGATACCCGTGTAAGAGAATTAACAGATGAAGAAGTAAAGAGACTCAGCGAAGAAATTGATGCTAATTACGCAGTAGAAGGTGATCTCAGAAGAGAAATCGCTTTGAACATCAAGAGACTTCAGGAGATCGGATGTTACAGAGGAATCCGTCATAGAAAAGGGCTTCCGGTTCGCGGTCAGAAAACTAAGACCAACGCAAGAACAAGGAAAGGCCCCAAACGTACGGTGGCTAATAAGAAGAAGTAATTTTAGACAAAATACAGTACGTTTTACGTACGATGGCTGATAAGAAGAAAAAAGAAATAGTAACAGAGAATGAAAAGTTGAGAAAGTAGGTTAGTTTAAAATGGCAAAGAAAGTTACAAAAAAAGTGACAAAAAAACGTGTCAAGAAAAACGTTGAACATGGACAGGCACATATCCAGTCTTCTTTTAACAATACAATTGTTACATTGACAGACAATGAAGGAAACGCTCTTAGCTGGGCAAGTGCTGGTGGTCTTGGCTTTAGAGGTTCAAGGAAATCTACTCCGTATGCAGCTCAGATGGCGGCTGAAACCGCTACTAAAGCTGCGCTTGTACATGGTTTGAAAACCGTTGATGTTATGGTTAAAGGACCGGGTTCAGGACGTGAGGCAGCTATCCGCGCACTTCAGGCATGCGGACTCGAAGTAACGAGCATCAGAGACGTAACTCCGGTTCCTCACAACGGATGCCGTCCTCCTAAGCGCCGCCGCGTATAATAGCGGAGCGTTACTATGCAGCCATAGGCTTCACATAGTGACAGGTAGCGTAGAAATACTTCGAAACAGTATTTTGCGCTTGATAGCAGGTTGGAAGAATGCGTAACACTCTTACGGGAGCTTACGTTGTAAACAATAGTGAAAGGCAGATGAGCCTTTATTTAGAAAGGAGCCTCAAATGGCAGTTAATAGAGTACCAGTTTTAAAAAGATGCAGAGCTCTCGGACTTGAGCCCGCTTATTTAGGATATGACAAGAAATCGAATAGAGCTGTAAGAGCAGGCAAGAAGATGAGCGAGTATGGTCTTCAGTTAAGAGAGAAGCAGAAAGCGAAATTTATCTATGGCGTTCTTGAGAAACCCTTTAGAAATTACTATGAAAAAGCAGATAGAATGATGAAGGGTCTGACTGGTGAAAACCTTATGGTCATTCTCGAAAGCAGACTCGATAACGTAGTATTCAGAATGGGCCTTGCAAGAACAAGAAGAGAAGCGAGACAGGTCGTAGACCACAAGCACTTCCTCGTAAACGGAAAGCCCGTAAATATTCCTTCTTATTTAGTAAAAGCCGGAGATGTAATTGAAGTAAGAGAAAAATCCAAATCCTTGCAGAGATATAAAGATATCCTTGAAGTTACGGCAGGAAGACTTACTCCTGAATGGATGGATGTAGATCAGGAAGCTATGAAGGGAACCATCAAGCAGCTCCCCGCAAGAGAGATGATCGATGTTCCGGTTGATGAAATGCTTATAGTCGAGTTATATTCTAAGTAAAATAAGATTTCATTATGGCAAAAAGTTAGGCAGATGAGGAGAATTCTTCTTATCTGCTTAAACGACTTAGATATAATTGTTCGTAAAGGAGGGTATTTGCAGTGTTTGATTTTGAGAGACCCAATATTGAGGTTGCAGAAATCTCTGAAGATAAAAAGTATGGCAAATTCGTAGTTGAACCTTTGGAGAGAGGTTACGGTATTACGCTTGGCAATTCTTTAAGAAGAATCATGCTTTCTTCTTTACCGGGTACTGCAGTAAGTCAGGTAAAGATTGAAGGCGTTTTGCACGAATTCAGTTCCATTCCGGGTGTAAAGGAAGATGTTACCGAAATTATTATGAATGTTAAAAGCCTCGCTATTAGAAATAATAGTGATACAAATGAGCCCAAGACGGCATACATCGAGTATGACGGCGAAGGTGTCGTAAAGGCTTCCGATATTCAGGTGGATCAGGATATTGAAATCTTAAATCCCGATTTGGTAATCGCTACTTTAAGCGGAAAAGATACAAAGTTGTATATGGAACTTACCATTACTAAAGGCAGAGGTTACGTAGGTGCCGATAAGAATAAGGTAGAGGATCTGCCTATCGGTGTGATTGCGATCGATTCTATTTACACACCCGTTGAAAGAGTAAATGTAACGATTGAGAACACGCGTGTAGGTCAGATTACAGATTACGACAAGCTGACTCTCGACGTGTATACGAACGGAACATTAGTTCCCGACGAAGCAGTTAGTCTTGCTGCAAAAGTACTCAGCGAACATTTGAGCCTTTTCATCGATTTATCCGAGAATGCTAAGACCGCAGAGGTTATGGTAGAGAAGGAAGACGATGAAAAAGAAAAAGTATTGGAAATGAGCATCGATGAGCTGGAACTGTCAGTTCGTTCTTACAATTGCTTAAAGAGAGCTGGTATCAATACGGTTGAAGAATTAACCAATAAGACATCCGAGGATATGATGAAGGTTCGTAACTTAGGACGTAAATCCTTGGAAGAGGTTTTAGCTAAATTAAAAGAACTCGGATTACAGCTTAATCCCAGTGATGAGTGACTGATTTAAATTCGAAATATGAATTCATATTTCAAATAAATATTCGTGAAAACGCATGTGTAGTAAGTCCAAAGTGCGTATGTGTGCGGGCTCATGATATGGAATCCACATTCGGTAAATAAGTCCAAAGTGCATGGCCGGATGTTCCATAGGGAATTATCCCGATTAAGAGAAAGGAGCCGTAAAAATGGCAAAATACAGAAAGCTTGGCAGAACATCTGACCAGAGAAAAGCATTACTTAGAAATCAGGTAACAAATTTATTGTATAATGGAAAAATTGTTACCACACAGGCAAAAGCGAAAGAAGTTCAGAAAATCGCTGAAGGACTTATCGCACTTGCTGCAAAAGAAAAAGATAATTTCGAGACCGTAAAGGTTACTGCAAAGGTTGCACGTAAGGATAAAGACGGCAAGAGAGTAAAACAGATCGTTGATAAGGACACGAAGAAGGTTCTTTCTGAGACACACCGCGACAAAGACGGCAAAATCTTAAGAATTGAAAACGGTGTTACTGTAACGGTTTATGATGAGGTAGAAAAAGAAATCAAGAAAGATCTTGCCTCCAGACTGCATGCAAGAAGACAGATGTTAAAGGTATTATATCCGGTAACTGAGGTTCCTTCAACTGCAGCGGGCAGAAAGAAAGCAACGAAGGAAGTTGATTTAGTAGCAAAACTTTTCGACGAATACGGACCGAAATATGCAACCCGTAAGGGCGGTTATACAAGAATTGTTAAAATCGGACAGCGTAAAGGCGATGCTGCGATGGAAGTTGTTCTTGAGTTAGTGTAATTTCATAAAACACAAAGAATAAAGCATAATAATCGGTGATATAAGTTTTTCTTATATCACTGATTTTGTATATTGAGGGATGGAAGAATGAAAATATCTAGGGAAAAAGAATTATGTATTGTAGGATTATTTTTTACTACACTGGTTTTTAGCGTTTTATTGTTTACGGGTACGATTACATCGGGATGGCATCTGGTGGATGACCAAGAGTATGTCGACTATCTTATACAGATGAAGATGGACAAATTATCCTATTTTGAATGTCTAAGAGATACAATTGTAAAAGACTTATCTTGGAGGTTCCGTCCGCTTTATTATTTCCTAAGGGTTACTTTCACCGTTTTTTTTGGAACAAATTTGGTTGCATGGTCTATAACTAAGGGGATTGTAACGGTATTGGCCTTCTTTTTCTTATATTTAATAGCACGTAAAATGAAGTGTAATATTTTTTATTCCGTTTTATTTTCAATGGTGGTTATGGTGGGGCCCCAGTCGGTAGTATGGTGGAAACTAGGGCCGCAGGAATGTACCGGATTAATGTTATTTTCAATCGGTTTTTATTTTCTTTTAAAATGGGTTGATACAAGAAAAAAAACATATAGTTGGCTGTCTCTTATCATGCTGACATTGGCAGGGCTATTTAAAGAAAGTTTTTTGATGATGATTCCGTTTGCGATTTCGTATCTTTTTTATTATGATATAAAGAAGAATGGCTTTTCACTTAAAACAGTTTTTATATCCTTTAAGAAAAATATTTTTTTGATATGTTCTCTTATAACATTTTTAGTTCTTTGCTTGCTGGTTATATTTTTCCATTCTGGCACAAGTCAGGGATTTTATGATTCTTCAATGTCTATGAACAGCTATAAAATTTTATGGATTTATATTTTACAAAATCCTTTGCAGTGGTTTGCAATTTTTGCGGCCTTAATTTTCATTATTATGTTAATTGGAATTAAGGGATGGAAGAATTTGATATGGGAATTTTTGCTTACGATGGCAATTATGATTCCTCAGTTTATTCTTTATTTAAAGCTGGGATTCGAGGAGCGTTATATTATTCCCTGGGTATTCGGATATGCATATTTTATTGTAATTGTACTGAGTAATTGGGATGGAATAAAGGGAATATGGAGCAAATTATATTGCTGCTGTATTTTAGGTTTGCTCGCGATACACTTTCCAATTGTGATTTCCGAAGGAGAATACTATACATATAGGGGAGATAGCGTAACTACGGTTTTTAATACAGTTTTGAAGGAATCGGCAGCGGATTCAAAGATATTGGCAGCCTATTCGCCTTATGTGGAGTCTGACCTTACTGTTTCATATTGGATGCGTTATAACGGACGTGACAATGTATATGTGTGGGATAATGAGAAAAAAACTTGTACGGATATTACGGGAGTGGGAGAAGGAAATATGGCGGATATAAGTGATATGGATTTTATACTTTTCTATAATCCCAAGGATAGGCATTATTGCTATGAGCCGGATATCGATTTAACAAACTATACAAGGACTGAGTACGGGACATTAGTGATATGCAGAAAGAATAAATAGTTTCATTGGTAAAACGGAGAGCAGATATGAACAAAGAGTGGTTGAAGAAAATCGGAAGCATGCAGCAGGAGGCCTATATTCGCAAGATAGAATATGCGGAGGGCAGAGCCGGAGGATTGAAGGCTTATCAGGTTAAGTCAGGCCCTCTTATGTTCACGGCGGCACAGGACAAATGTCTGGATATTACGGAATTATCTTGGAGGGGAATCAATTTCAACTTCATAAGTAAGCCGGGACTGCAGAATGGACAGGCTTATGACTATAATGGCTTTGCCGGACAGAGAAGCATCATGGGAGGAATGTTCTTCACCTGCGGTACAGATAACGTAGGAACGCCCGGAATCGAGCCGCAGAATATGTTTCCAATGCACGGAAGTCTGCGTTCTACGCCGGCAGAGCATATATGTGCAGATTGCTTCTGGGAAGATGATGAATATAAGCTTAAGCTGTCGGGGGAAATGAGACAGGCAGCATTATTCGGGGGAAACATCGTCTTAAGGCGTACTATTGAAACTTATTACGGCAGCAAAGAGATATTGATTCGGGATGAGTTCGAGAATCAGGCATATGAAACCAGCCCATTTATGCTGCTGTATCATTTTAATATAGGATATCCACTGCTGGACGAGGGAACAAGGATACTAATTCCTTCGACTAAGACTTATCTTTTAGGCGAAGACAAGGAGACGCAGCTTCCCTGGAATAAGGTTACAGCCCCTATGGATAGGCTCCCGGAGGAGGTTTTTTACCACATGCTGGAGCCGGATGAGGAGGGAATTGCCAGCGTATCTGCATATAATGAAAATATTGGTACCGGACTGGAAATTAGCTTTCAGACGAAACATCTGCCTCGGTTTACTCAGTGGAAATCCATGGCTTCCGGAGATTATGTTATGGGTTTCGAACCTTGCAACTGCCACGTCAAGGGGCAGGAATGGGAAAGGGAGAACGGTACGCTCCCCGTAATCGAGGCAGGGGAGAAGAAAGTGATAGAATTGAAGCTTCGTATTATGGAATAATGTAGAATGACGCAGGCAAGCATGGAATAATGGAAGATAACATAGGTAAGCATGTAATAATAGGGAGCGACGCAGGCAAGCTTATAATGATGAAGAATGGAATAGGCAGTATTGGAATAGCGGGCAAGTGATACATGAGAGTTCAAAATGGCGGAGAATGACGCGGGAAAGGAAGAAGGATATGGCAAAAAGAATGTTGGATTGTACGGCTTCAGATTTTTCAAGGTTTACAAAGGAAGACTATTTAAGCTCCATTGCAGGCAGCGAGGGGCGGGTTGTAGCGTGCGAATGTATCGGAATCACTATGCCGGTGCTTGCAGATGTGACCAATGCAGAATTTGTAGCAGCCATGGGAGCAGATATATTGCTTCTCAATATGTTCGATGTCACTAAGCCTGTGATATGCGGACTTCCTAAGGTGGATCAGAAAGAAGCGGTTCGGGAGTTAAAGCGCCTTACCGGAAGGATGATAGGAATCAATCTGGAGCCCGTGGAGGATGCTATCGCGGAGGGAAACAAAGGAACGCTGTGGGAAATGTCCGAAGGACGCAGAGCGACGTTGGATAACGCGAGAAGGGCGTGTGATTTAGGCGTGGATATGGTTCTGCTTACGGGTAATCCGGGCAATGGAGTGAGTAATAAGGCGATTACTGATTCTCTGAGAGCGATGTCCTCTGAATTGGGAAATAAGCTGATCCTGGCGGCAGGAAAGATGCACGCTTCAGGGATTATCGGAGAAGGCGGAGAAAACATTATTACAAGAGATGACATAAAAGAATTTGTAGAGGCGGGAGCGGATATTATCCTTTTGCCTGCTCCGGGGACAGTTCCAGGAATCACTATGGAATATGTAAGGGGGCTGGTCGCCTATGCTCACAGCTTAGGGGCACTGACGATAACCGCAATCGGGACATCCCAAGAAGGAGCGGATATCGAGACAATTAAGCAGATTGCGCTTATGTGCAAGATGACGGGAACGGACATCCACCATATCGGTGATTCTGGCTATCCGGGAATGGCGGCACCGGAAAACATAATGGCATATTCGGTGGCCATTCGGGGAGTGCGGCATACGTATCACAGAATGGCGGTGTCGATTAACCGGTAAAGTTATTCCGGCACCTTCTGGAAATGCTGATAATCCTTGAGGGAGTTCCAATTACCGCCCCATATAAAGCCGTGTTCTGTAAAAAGCTTGTAGCATAAATCATTTTCATCAATTTTATAAGCGAATTCTTTGGAACGGTCTGCATATGTCTCACTTCCCTGAGGTGAGATATATGTGGTACCGTCATTTTTATATACTACGTAAGGATTATAAAAAGGGTTGATATCGATGGCGAGGCCCAGAGCATGTTTCGAAAGGTTCGTAGTGCCGTCTACTAATCTATAATTGAAGCAAGAGGTATTGTTATCCAACATGGACAGCACATCATCTCCGCTGTATTCATCAATTAGCGATATCTGTTCTATTTGATATTCATTTCGATACAGTTCGTAAAAGATTTCCACAAGGTCCTGCGCGATCGCTTTGTTGCAGATCAATTCTCCGGTTCGCTCGATACCCTTGAAATTATAATAAAGTACGCTCACATACCGCAGGTCGTCATAGCTGACTTGTATTTTCTCGGAAGAGGATACAATATTTACGGCTGTAACTGCAGTAGTATCTTTGTCGGCTTCAGTAATAGGATAAGAAATTCCTGTGATCTTTTTCTTGATTTCATCGGAAAGAGGCTCATAATAAAAGCCTTGTTCATATACACTTCTATCGGGATTCGTGTCCATTTCCTCTTCTTTCACGCCGGGGGCGGGCGTTATTTCGCCTGCCTTATTATCATTACTATCTATATTGCCAATGGGCTGTCCGCTAGAACTGCTTTCTTTGTCAGTGTTTTCCGATCCATTCTCACTGTCTGTGACTTTGGCAGGTGTGTCTGCCTTTTTCGTCTTGTAGGCAATTTCCGGATTTTTGGCCGCATATTCGGCCAATGTCTCCGAGTGGGAGCAGGCGCGTACAAAGATAGAGCTAAAGATGATGATGACAGCTATTAAAATAAGAGGTTTTGATATTTTCTTAAAGTCCATGATATTTTCCTTTTGATATAATATTCTGCAAAAGCAGTATATCACATTTTTATGAGATTGTCGTGCAGGAAAGGCTAAATAATGAGTGCAGTATCTTGTAATTATCGATATTTTCTAGTACAATAAAAAACGTGACTAAATGTAAACTAATCTAAGGGTTTAGGATAACAAATGGGAATTATAGAAGCCAAAAAACTAATTTTTGAATATATCAGGCGGGATGAGGACGGCAATGTAGAAGGAATCACCCGTGCAGTGGATGAAGTGGATCTGGACGTGAAGCAGGGAGACTTTGTCGCTATTCTCGGACACAACGGTTCCGGCAAATCCACACTGGCAAAGCATATGAATGCGATTCTCTATCCTACGGAGGGAACAGTCTGGGTTGACGGCAAGGATACGACTAATGAGGAATATCTTTGGGATATCAGGCAGAATGCGGGAATGGTTTTTCAAAATCCGGACAACCAGATCATCGGCCAGGTGATAGAAGAAGATGTGGGCTTCGGGCCGGAAAATATGGGTGTCCCTACGAAGGAAATATGGGAACGGGTGGAAGAGAGTCTGAAAGCAGTAGGAATGTATAAATATAGAAAGCATTCGCCGAACAAGCTGTCGGGAGGACAGAAGCAAAGGGTATCGATTGCCGGAGTCATCGCGATGCATCCTAAGTGCATCATATTGGATGAGCCAACGGCGATGCTCGATCCCAACGGCCGCAAGGAGGTAATCCGGGCGGTCCGCGCACTGAATCAAGCGGAGGGCATTACGGTAATACTTATCACCCATTATATGGAAGAGATTATTTACGCGGATAGAGCAGTAGTTATGGATAAGGGACATATCGCCATGCAGGGCACACCGAGGGAAATTTTTTCTCAAGTGGAAAAGTTGAAGGAACTGCGTCTGGATGTGCCACAGGTTACCTTGTTAGCTTACGAGCTGAAAAAAAGCGGGATAAATCTTCCGGATGGGATTTTGACCTGCGAAGAGCTTATGCATGAGCTTAAACTGTAGTACTTAAGCGGCAAGGAAGAGAGATAACGCGTGAAAAAGCGCGAATGAGGTAGAAACGGATGGCAATCATTTTGGACCATGTTAGCTATGTATATGAAAAAGGGACATCGATGGAGATAGCGGCCTTAAAGGACATTAATCTCGTAATACCGGATGGTCAGTTCATAGGGCTTATCGGGCATACGGGCTCCGGCAAGTCCACATTGGTACAGCATTTGAACGGACTTATGAATCCAACATCGGGACATATCTATTATAACGGGGAAGATATAGGGGATGCCGGTTTCAATAAGAAGAAATTGAGGAGTGATGTGGGACTTGTGTTCCAGTATCCTGAGCATCAGCTTTTTGAAATAGATGTTTTTACGGATGTGTGCTTTGGCCCCAAGAATATGGGGCTTACGGAAAAAGAAGTACAGCTGCGCGCCTATGAGGCATTAAAGCAGGTGGGACTGGAGGATGAGTATTTTTACCAGTCTCCTTTTGACCTGTCAGGGGGACAGAAACGAAGGGTTGCTATTGCCGGTGTGCTTGCTATGAGGCCGGAGGTGCTCATTCTGGATGAGCCGACGGCGGGCCTGGACCCGAAGGGACGGGATGAGATACTTGATCAGATAGCGAAGCTTCGCGAAGAAACAGGAATTACGGTAGTTCTCGTTTCCCATAGCATGGAGGATGTGGCAAAATATGTGGACCGCATCATTGTAATGAACCAGGGAGGTGTTATGTACGACGATGAGCCGAGAAATGTGTTTGGCCGCTACAAGGAGCTGGAGGAAGTTGGACTGGCAGCGCCTCAGGTGACCTATATTATGCAGGCATTTCGGGAAAAGGGATATTTAGTGAATGCGGATGTGATTACGATTGAAGAAGCCAGAGATGAGATTCTGAGGGTACTTAATCGGTAGGAGATTTGGTAAAAGAAAGACCATAAGTCATCAATGGATCGCAGGATATAGGATAGGATGTAAGGCAAAAAATAGGATGTATAAGGTTAGATTAGCCGTGTTAAAGTTATATATGGTAGATTTACTTTCAAATCGCCCGAATAGGAGAAAAAATGCTAAGAGATATTACATTAGGACAATATTATCATGCAGATTCGGTAATACATAGGCTTGACCCTCGAGTGAAGCTGGTTACTACGCTGCTGTTTATTGTTTCCTTATTTATAGTAGATAATTTTATAGGCTATGCCATTGCGGGTGCGTTTCTCATATGTCTTATAAAAGTGTCCAAGGTTCCGTTCCGATTTATCGTCAGGGGCATGAAAGCCATTGTGTTCTTGCTTATTTTGGCGGTAGTGTTCAATCTCTTTTTGACGCCGGGAGAGGTGCTGTTTACCTTTTGGAAGCTGACGATAACGAAGGAAGGTATACGAACGGCAGTGTTTATGGCAATCAGGTTGACCTTTCTGATTATAGGTTCTTCCCTGATGACGCTCACCACTACACCGAACCAACTGACAGATGGCATGGAAAAGCTGTTGTCCCCGCTTAAAAAGCTGCATGTACCGGTACATGAGATTTCCATGATGATGGCGATTGCACTCCGGTTTATTCCTATTTTATTAGAGGAAACCGATAAGATAATGAAGGCTCAAATTGCAAGAGGTGCAGATTTTGAAAGCGGCAATCTGATTAAAAAAGCGAAAAGCCTCGTACCGCTTCTGGTACCTCTTTTCCTTTCCGCTTTTCGCCGTGCCAACGATTTGGCGATGGCGATGGAAGCGAGATGTTATAGGGGAGGAGACAACCGCACGAAGATGAAGCCGCTTGTGTACCATAGGCAAGATGCATTCGCTTATGCGGCGGCGTGGTCATATGTAGCTTTTTGCGTTTATTTTGGGAGAATTTTTACATTATGAAGCGTGTGATGTTGACGGTCGCTTATGACGGTACCGCATACAGCGGTTTTCAAGTGCAGGAGAATGCGAGAACAATTGAAGGAGAGCTAAATAGGTGCTTATCCGGGCTTTTTTCGGAGGATATTAAGGTAATCGGAGCGAGCAGGACGGATGCAGGAGTTCATGCACTCTGTAATGTGGCGGTGTTCGATACGAATGCCAGAATGCCTGGAGAGAAGATTTCTTATGCGCTGAACCAAAGGCTGCCGGAGGATATCCGCATACGCAGGTCCGAAGAGGTAGAAGCGGATTTTCATCCCCGTCACTGCGAGAGTCGGAAAACGTATGAGTATAGAATCATCAATTCTCAGTTCCCGCTGCCGACGAAAAGGCTTTATACTTATTTTACTTATAATCCCCTCGACGCAGGCAGGATGCAGACTGCGGCGGCTTATCTCGTCGGCAAGCACGATTTCAAAAGCTTTTGCAGCATAGCCAGCCAGGCAGAGACCACGGTAAGGACTATATATGATCTTCAGGTAGAGCAGGAAAATGAGGAAATCATAATTCGTGTGACTGGAAATGGCTTTCTATATAATATGGTAAGGATTATTGCGGGAACGCTCATGGAAATAGGAAAAGGGCGATGGGAGCCGGAATGTGTGCCGGATATTCTGAATGCGCTGGATAGAACGGCGGCAGGGCCAACGGCTCCGGCTCGCGGACTTATGTTAACTAATTATGAGTTCCTCTAATGAGCGCTTGCTTGCAGCAAGCACAGTTTGAAAAGCGGCCTTGAACATAGAGTTTGCATCAATAAAGCAAACTTTAGACAAACGGCATAAAAACGGGAAAATTTGTTGAAATTAAGGTTGACACACGCGGAAGCGTATAATATAATAATTCAATGTGACAATGTTTAATAATGTAATGCCAAAGCCCCGGCAGCGCATTATAAATATAATGGCGAATGAACTCGCGATGCGTGTTTCCTGCGAGAAGAAAGCTTGTCGGTAAGCGAACCGAAGGTGTGGCCGGACATCCGCACCATGGTCAGATTACAGACGGTAACAATGAAAAGAGAATAGTTTGATTTATGAAAATCAGACGAAGAAAATTGATTTAAGGTTGGAGGTAACATAATGAAAACTTTTATGGCTAGTCCGGCTACTATCGAGAGAAAATGGTATGTAGTTGACGCTACTGATATGACACTCGGACGTTTGGCATCTGAAGTTGCTAAAGTTTTAAGAGGTAAGAACAAACCGATTTTTACACCTCATATCGATACAGGTGATTATGTAATTGTAATTAATGCGGCAAAAATAAAAGTAACAGGTAAGAAATTAGATCAGAAGATTTACTATCATCACTCCGATTATGTAGGAGGTATGAAAGAGACTACATTGAAGGAAATGTTAGCAAAGAAACCTGAAAGAGTTATAGAACTTGCTGTGAAAGGCATGCTTCCCAAGGGACCTTTAGGAAGAGATATGTACAGAAAACTTCATGTATACGCAGGCGCAGAGCACAATCAGATAGCTCAGAAACCTGAAGTATTAACATTTTAATTAAGAGGACTGAAAGGAGAAGATTAAAATGGCTAAAGCAGCAAATTGCTACGGAACTGGCAGAAGAAAAAAATCGATTGCAAGAGTATATTTAATACCCGGCAAAGGTAATATCATTATAAATAAGAGAGATATCAATGACTATTTTGGATTAGAGACATTAAAGGTTATCGTTCGTCAACCTCTGACCGCTACGGATACATTGGACAAATTTGACGTAAAGGTTAACGTACACGGAGGCGGATATACAGGCCAGGCTGGTGCTATCAGACACGGCATTGCAAGAGCATTGCTTCAGGCTGATGTAGATTTCAGACCGGTACTTAAGAAAGCAGGCTACTTAACGAGAGATCCTCGTATGAAAGAAAGAAAGAAATACGGTCTCAAAGCCGCAAGACGCGCACCTCAGTTTTCAAAGAGATAAGCAGACAGAAAATCGAATTGCAGCAGAACCCCGAAAAGTATTATGTTTTCGGGGTTTTTTTATTTTCTGAAATAACAAGGAATGCTTGAAAATGGTATCAAAATTTAGCGGTAACTTACACGTAACTAACAAGTAACAGACAAACAAAAAGAGATACAAAATAGAAAAATTATTGATTGTAAGGAAAGAATCCGTATGACAGAATATGCACAAGGACAATCGTGTTGCAGGGTGTGTTGACCTCATTCTAAAAGAATGGGGGTGATGCCTATGAAAAATCGTTTTGATTTTAAGGATTTAATGACCTTTGGTCTATTCCTTTTGGCATTACTTACATTGGTTTTTACGTTTTGTAAGCAGCTGTACATAGCAAAAACCATCCAATAAACTTTGGACGGTTAAGGGTGGCTTTGCTTCTCATATAATCGGTCAACCCCTTGTGGGCGGTTGCTCCTTTTCTATCTATAGCATATCATAAGAATTTATTTAATTCAACAAAAATTTGTGCAATAAAGCGGCGTGGAGCGTTGTAAGAACCTGTGAGTAACTGATACATAACTGGCAAACGGGTAGCGAAACCCATATGATCAGCATTTTAAGTCACCAAAGAAATAAGAGGTTATGTCCGAAAGTGCCAGCCATTAGCCAGTATATACAAGGATAACCATGAATTTACTTATTCATCTTAAAATTCTTCATTGTACTATATGAAATAACTCCTATATTGATTAACATAATAGTACCATTTATCCTGATAATCCAATCAGAAAGAGGAGTAAAAAATGTATTTATTCCCATTATGAGTAATGTGGCTATAAAAATTATTAAGCTTATTATTTGTACTTTTTTCATATTAGTCTCTTTTCTTATTAAATTTGAATTCTTATTTCGTTACTCGTTATCGTTCAATTTTATCACATTTTCAGATAGAATGACAGCAATCTCATCGTATATATGGTATGCAATATACAATATCTGACAGAGAGTCCTCCGGCTAATTATAATTAACTTTGGCAAACTATCATAAATGCTATCATAAATAATCAATGAATGCTATGAAATTATAAATATATATAGTATAATATTGCGTAGAGTAGTACCTTGATATCATGATGATCGAAAGATATTAAAGGAATAGACAAGTATCAGTTGCTCGAATATTTTTATGGGAGGATTATTTTTTTATGAGAAAATTAGTTATGTTTGCATAGCACTAGCTATTGCAATTTTATAATATGAAATTTGTTATAGCTATTGCTAACCTAAAGGATTAATAATTTAGGAGGCAAATATGGGCTATAGAAAAGCGGAAGAAATTCTGCCAGCGGAAATAATAGAGTTAATACAAAGATACGTGGATGGAGAAAGCATTTATATTCCCAGGAAAGAAAATCAAAGAAAAGAATGGGGAGACAAAACATTTATACGTCAGGAATTGGAAGACAGAAATTTTCAAATATTTGCGGACTTTCAAAATGGGTATAAGGTTCAAGAATTATCAATTAAGTATTTTTTATCTGAGAAAAGCATTCAACGTATTTTGCGTAAATTGAAATGAATACTGTCATGTTTGAGCTGATTCAAAGAAATTTGTATTGGCTCATTTTTTTTTAGAAAAATGTTTAAGGTAGGAATTGAATGTAACACCTTCTAAAATGAAATAAGAAATTAATACAGGAGGAACATTTTTATGACTACACCCGTTTGTTTTGCATAGCAAAGGCTATTGCAAATAAAAAATCAAATGATTATGTAATAGCACTTTGCAAATCCATTGATATGTTCTAAAGGAGATGCAAAATGAGCTATTTAAGAAAAATAGAATATACGATAATACCAGAGGAGTCTTTTAAAATTTTAAGAAATTGCTCGGGATGCGGTTGTAAAGCAGTGTTCCATAATACAAATCGTTTTCGCGTAAATGCAAATGGAAATAAAATAGATGTATGGTTGATTTATCAATGTATAAGATGCAAACATACGAATAACTTGACAATCTATGAAAGATGTAAGCCGGAGTCCATATTGCAGCAGGAATATGAGGGATATTTAAGTAATTCCGGTAAATTAGCGTTTGAGTATGGAACAGACAGTAAGTTTTTCGCTCGGAATAAAGCAGAAGTTGATTGGTCGGATATAAAATATATAATCAATAGGCAAAACGGTATGATAGCCGGAAATGATAAATTTTTTCAGGAAGGTGATTTATTGGTAATCAGCAATAGTTATGCGCTCAAAATACGAACTGATAAAGTAATATCTGAGATTTTAAATCTTACGAGATCCAGAATAAAAGGATTGGAGAAATCAGGCGCTATTATTGTGACAGAAGAAAGACAAGAACATAAAATCATTATTAAAATAGAAAAAGAAATAAATAATGAAAGAACCATTTGAAGTAAAAAAGTTGTAGCCAGGATAATATTTCAAGAAAGAGATTTAATGAGCTATCTTATGTTACCTGGAGATTCAACTTTGAGGGCCGATACAAAAAGGTACAGACTATCGACGCTCCAAAGTCCAAAATAATAATTCAAATAAAATATCTTCAATACTTTCGGTTGTTGAGAATCTCATTTTTGTACCTCTTTTTTGATTGACGATAAATTAATAATATGCTATATTATCTCATAATAATAAATGGAGGCAGCCATAATGAATCAGTATCAACAATTTGAATTGTTGAATAGGGACGACGATTTATAGCGCTTGTAACTGTGATGTATGAATCATAGGTGCAAGCGCTAAAGGTGTTGTGCCTATGTGGAAATAGATACTAAGAGCCACATTGGTAAATTAATTTTACTTTGTGTGGCTCTTTTTTGAACCATACGGGTAACTGAAAGGTTGTGATTGTATGGGACATATAGATTATGTCCTCATGGATTTATAAAAATATTCTTAGCAAAATTAAATCCAGGAGGAATTATAAGATGAAAAAAATAGAAGGAAAATCAGAAAAAATAGTTGTGGAAGCGGATGAGCTGAAAAATCATATAGGTAATATGGTGCAAATACATGGCAGCATATATAAAATCAGAAAAATGAGTGATTTTGCATTTGTATTATTAAGGACGAAAAGAGAAATTGTCCAGTGCATATATACAAAGGAAATATCGGAATTTTCATTAGAAGAACTGGAGGAAGAAAGCTGTGTTATAGTATCTGCATATGTTCAGCAAGAAAGCAGATCAAAAACAGGATATGATCTTCAAATTAAAAATATTAACGTGCTGTCGACTCCCGAAGCATCCAGCCCAATTGTGATCAATAATAAGTTTGTAGATACCTCGATTGAAAAATTGCTCGATTTTAGGCCAATTACATTAAGAAATGAAAAAGAGCGGGCGATATTTAAAATTCAGGAAGGAATAGTGGATGGAATACGAGAGTTCTTAAAAAAAGAAAGATTCACAGAAATCCGTACTCCTAAAATTGTTTATGCCGGTGCGGAAGGTGGTGCTAACATATTCCAGCTTGAGTATTTTGGGAGAAATGCTTATCTGGCGCAGAGCCCGCAGTTCTATAAACAAATGATGGTTGGAGTATATGAGAGAGTGTTTGAAATAGCACCGGTTTATCGGGCTGAGAAGCATGATACTTCCCGACACTTGAATGAGTATACAAGTGTAGACTTTGAAATGGGGTATATTGACAGCTTTGAGGAAATCATGCAAACAGAAACAATGATGTTGAGATATACGTTTCAATATCTGGAAAAAAATTATGAACCTGAAATAAAGCTGTTAGAAATAAACTTGCCATTTGTTCATGAGATTCCGGCGGTCAAATTTAAAGAGGCAAAAGAACTGATCGCAAAAGAGTATCACAGGGAAATAAATGATTTTGATGATTTTGAACCGGAAGAAGAAAAATTACTTTGCAGATGGATAAAAGAAAAAACCGGAAGTGATTTCGTTTTTGTAACAGGATATCCAAGTAAAAAACGCCCTTTTTATGCGATGGAGAGTAAAGAAAATCGGGAAGAAACCTTAAGCTTTGACCTTTTGTTCAGAGGATTAGAAATTACTACGGGCGGCCAAAGAATACATTCCTATCGGGAACAGATTGAAAAGATGAAAAGGAGAGATATGGATATAGAGCAATTTGAAAGCTATCTCATGATGCATAAATATGGCATGCCTCCACATGGGGGATTAGGGCTTGGGTTGGAACGTTTCACCAGTAAATTATTAGAACAGGATAATGTGAGATTTTCAACATTATTCCCCAGAGACATCAATCGGTTAGTTCCATAGGGCAGAATACTATTTGATGAAAATATGTTTGGCTTTTTGGCGTGAATAAGGCTCTGTAGCTAAGGGACACCTATAAAAAAGATAATTTAAATAAAAGATACAAACTCAGGAAATCCTTATGTTTCCTGAGTTTTCTTTATATGTATCGTATCTGTCGTTTGCTTTGTTGAGCGAAGAAGCTGTCAATAGGAAGCTGTCCACACCGCTGGGAGAGCAGAGAATCAATTTGAGATACCGAAGCAGTTTGCGGAAAATATTGAGGCAGTGGAAAGATAGGAGCGATGATTAAATAGAAGGAGTTTAACAGAAAGGATTTGACAGGAGTAATTTATATATTGACTCAGCAAACAATATATGGTATCTTGAAAATAATTGGAAGTTAGATATCCAAAATAAAGCAGAAGCGATTTCGAAAGGAGAAAGAAGTATGGCAAAATTAATTGTAAACGAGGTAGTAGCAGACTAATTGAATATTGGGCATGTATAAGAGCAATTTCTTAGAATGCCACTTTTAAACTCTTATGAATAGCTTAACTCTGTTAAACACATGATAGGATGTGTTTTTTTTGTACCTTTTTTCATGGATTCAACCGCAGTTACAGCTTTTAAGGGCTGTTTCTGTGGCTTTTTTATGCCCTCTTCAATTGGCGGTAATGTTATTGAACAGCAAGCTTAATAGAAATAAGCAGGAAAGAGAGGCATCTTATTTGAAAGAAAAAATGGAAGGCTTTGTGACGGCAGTACACAGGGACCGTTATAAAGTGCGTGTAGATGGTGAAGATTTTTATGCAAGATTAAAAACAGGAGTCTATTACTCGGGGGAAAGAGAGGAGGAGTTTCCCACAGTGGGGGATAATGTTGAATTAGTATATAATCCAATGGGAGACAGTCTGATTGTTAAAACAAAAAATAGAACATCTAAGTTTTCGAGAAAGGATCCGGATAACGGAAGAGGAGAGCAAATTATTGCTGCAAATTTTGATTATGTTTTTATTATGATGTCACTTAATTTTGACTTTAATCTTAAACGTCTGGAGAGATATATAACCGTTTCGTGGCAAAGCGGGGCGCAGCCGGTCATTGTACTTACAAAGGCAGATATTGCAGAAGATCTGGAGCAAAAAGTAGAAATGGTCAGTCGGATAGCAATAGGCGCAGACATTCACCTTGTTAGCTCAATTACCGGTGAAGGAATGGAGCAATTGAAAAAGTACTTTGAACCAGATAAGACAATTGTATTTTTGGGTTCCTCAGGAGTTGGAAAATCCACCTTAACCAATTATTTGCTTGGAGAAGCAATTATGGAGACAGCGGGAATTAGAGAAGAGGACTCCAAAGGACATCATACGACAACCCATCGTCAATTATTTGTATTGAATAATGGCACAAAGATTATTGATACGCCGGGGATGCGGGAGCTGGGTATGTGGATTGTTGATGATGGAATGGCGCATGGCTTTTCAGACATTATCAATCTGACCAAGCAGTGCAAATTCAGCGATTGTACGCATATGGGTGAGCCATGCTGCGCGGTTGGAAAGGCGTTGGAAAATGGGACATTAACATATGCCAGGTGGAAAAACTATTTAAAGATTCAGAAAGAATCTAATTTTCAAGCAGTAAAAGAAAGCAGAAGTAAATCAAGAGAGATTAAAAAGACTAATAAGAAAATGGTGAGGAATTCATCAAAAGTAAATAGCAGAAGGGAGGAATGGTAAATGTTGATTGAAAGAGTGAATGAAAAACATGTGGAAGAGGTGTTGGTATTAGCTTTAGAAGAATATAATGCGCAGCGCAATAAGACGAAAGCGTTACCGGAATTTGACTTCAAAGACCAGCTTAGAGAGTTACTTTCAAATTTATTTCGAAAAAAATATGGAGTTATCGCAAGAGAAGAAGGAAAAATAGTAGGATACTTGGCATTCGAAGGTCCATGGGATGGATTTTTTGGAAATTGTAAGGGCGCCTTTTCGCCGCTTGGAGGAAGTGCTTTTTCTGGAAGCAATAGAGGAAAGCTTTCATCACAATTATTAGCGGCAGCAACTGAAATATTGGTAAAAGAAGAGGAGGTTACGAGCTTTGCCTTAAGCCGATATGCAAATGATACAGAAGTAGGCAAATCGCTTGCGTTAAATGGTTTTGGAATACGATGCAGCGATTCTATTATGAAATTGCAGGAATGTAAACCGAGAAAGCTTTATAATTCTAATATTACTTTTAGGGAACTTAGAAATGATGAAAAGATATTGATTCTTGATTTGAGGCTTGGATTAACAAAGCATTTACTCGAACCCCCAGTCTATTTTCCGACACATATCGGGAATTATATGGAATGGTTTTCAAAAGAAAATATTCGTGTATTTGCGGCCGGCGTTAGTGGTGAGATAATAGGCTTCATTTCGACACAAGATGAAGGAGAAACATTTATCAGTGAAACTGCCTGTATGAAAAACATCTGCGGAGCTTTTGTAAAAAAAGAATTTCGAGGTAAGAATATGGCGGATGATTTGTTATTTTATGTCTGTGGCGTATATGAGAGAGAAGGAACAGAATATCTTGGTGTGGATTGCGAGACTTTGAATCCAACGGCACTGCGTTTTTGGGGGAAACATTTTGATAACTATACCTATAGTTATCACCGCAGAATTGATGAAAGAGTTATTGGATATGACTCTTATTTAGAAAAGGAGTGGGGTATAAGATGAAAAATTTAATGATAAGACAGGAAACCAAGGATGATTATTTTAATGCAGAATATATGACTAAGAAAGCCTTTTGGAATCTGCATCGTCCGGGATGTGATGAGCATTATCTCGTTCATTTGCTCAGAGGCAGTGAAGATTACATGGAAGAGCTAAGCAAAGTTGCGGAATTAGATGATAAAATCGTAGGAGGAATTTATTATTCCAAAGCCTATGTTCTGGATGGAGATAAGAAAGTGGATGTGCTGACCTTCGGACCGTTATGTGTAGATCCGGACTATCAAAACAAAGGTATCGGAGGGGCATTATTAGAGGCAACGATAAAAGAAGCAAGAGAAAGAGGGCATAAGGGAATTATTATTTTTGGTGAACCGGGATATTATCCAAGGCATGGATTTAAGACTTGTGACCAATTTGGAATTACCACGAAGGAAGGAAAGAATTTTGATGCGTTCATGGGGTATGAGATAGTGCCGGATGCTTTTCGTGAAATTCGTGGACAGTTTTATGAATCAAAAGTATTTGAACAATTATATGAGGACAGTGTGGAAGTGTTTGATAAGGAATTTCCATATATGGAGAAATTAAAACTGCCGGGACAATGGTCGTGAAATGCGGCAGCAAATTGAGAAAAAGTAAAGATTTATTCCATACCGGGCTACTCGAAAGAAATCTGTGAAGGGTTCCATGCGGGGAATACAGGGGAGCTGGGAACTTTCAAAATCATGCATTGCTGAGAACGGAGTGAACAGTAACAATAAAAGCGGTAATTTTGTGTGAAGCAGAATAATGACTTTGCAGATTTTACATGAATTGTAATAAAATAATGAAACAATTTGAAGAAGTGTGACATATAGGTGTCATAATTCTCCTGCTATATTTGTTTTAACGGAGGGTATATGAACAGAGAAGTAATAATTTCAATGGAAGAAGCAAGGAGCTTTTTGGTAAACTACCATAATTTGAATCAGGCGAGAAATCTAAAAGGAATAGAGGGGGTGAAGCAGTGTTTCTGTCAAATGAAAAGCATACAATACGATCCGCTGGATGTTGTCGGGCGAAACGCAGATTTGGTCTTGCAGGCCCGGGTGAGCGGATATGAACCGGGTATGTTATATGAGCTTCTTTATCAAAGGCATGAATTGACTGACGGGTTCGATAAAGAAATGTGTATTTATGCAACGAATGAATTTCATGAATTCAAAAGAATAAGGGAAGCTTGTGGTGAAAGCACAAAAAGTACCCTGGCTTGCAGGGGGCAGTTAGAAGCGTTGAATGCACTGGATGATGTACGGGAACATGTGAAAAAATGCGGTCCGACCGGCAGTAAGGATATCTCGATAGGCGAAAGCAGAGGATGCCGCTGGGGGCATAGAAAGCTTTCCAGCGCCGCATTGGATTATCTTTATTGCATTGGGGAGCTAAGTGTCAGGGAAAAAAGAGGGGTTCAAAAGTATTATGATTTTACGGAAAATATAGTGCCAAAGGAGATACTGGAACAAGAAGAATCCAAAAGTGACAGAAAGTTTTTGGAATGGTATATCAAACGAAGGGTGCAAAGTGTAGGCTTGCTATGGAACAAAAGAGGGGGTGCATGGCAGGGCCATTTCTTATCCGATATGAAAATACGGGAGGAGGTATTGAATTATTTGGTCCGCATCGGTGAATTGCAAATGGTCCTGATTGAAGGAATCGCTTCGCCATTTTACATGGCTTGCGAGGATGAAAAATTCTTCGATGTAAGTTTGGACAAGAAATATGTAAAGTTTTTAGCGCCCCTTGATAATATGCTGTGGGACCGGGAAATGACAAAGAGAATATTTGACTTTGATTACCGATGGGAAGTATATACTCCGGCAGATAAGCGCAAATACGGATATTATGTTCTTCCGGTTTTATATGGGAATCAACTGGTTGCAAGGTTCGAGCCGGAAAGGCGTAAGAAAGATGAGCCGTTTTCTATCAAAAACTGGTGGTGGGAGAGCGGTATAACCATTACAGATGAATTGTTAGAGCAGATACAGCGTGCAATTGAGGACTTCGCAAGATATCTGTCTGTACAGTGTCTGGATACATACGAAAATGTTATTTTAAATAAGGAGAAATTATGAGCAGTATTATGAGAACGGATGTTAATGAAGAGTATGCGTATTCTGGAATCGTGGAGGCCGGTGATTATGTATTTTTGAGTTTCTGTGTAGGAAACGTAGGCGGAACAACAGAAGAACAGATTCAGGGAGCTCTCGATGATATGGAAAAACGCCTGAAAAAAGTAAATTTGTCATTACATAATGTGGTAAAGGTGGATGTCCTGCTAAAGGACGCTTGGAATATCCCGATTATGGAAAAGATATTTAAAGAACGATTCGACGGTATATACCCTGCGAGAAAAACGATACAGACAGAGTTTGCACATGCAGGGGGGCCGGATGGGCTGCACGTTCAAATGGATGCGATTGCGTATAAAAAATAAGCTGTAGGGAATTGGGCATAGGACATTTTTCAGTGAAATAATTGCTGAAAAGTGTCCATTTTTTATGTAATAAGAAGGTGCCCCTATTATATAAAAAATGAATGCGCAGTTATGCGAGCGGAGCAAAAGCTATGCTGCCGAAGTATTTGGCCGCGAGAGTGTGAGAAGCAAGCTCATACAGTTGCCTTTTATTTCAAAAAATAACAAATATTGACAAATAGTACCATTCTGCTATAATGTTAGTAAGTGTTTACTACGGTAGGTGAATGGCGATGGAATTTAAACTGCACAGAAAAGAAAGTCTGATTATAACTGCGATTGATATTATCGATGATATGGGGATTCAGGGATTATCCACCAGAGAAATAGCCAAAAGAGAAGGAGTTTCCGAGGCTACCCTATTCCGCCATTATAGCAATAAGAAAGAGCTGCTGAAGGCTGTATTGGATTATTTTTGCAAATTTGATTATGATATTTTTCAATCAGCCAGATTAATGAAATTAAAACCGTGCGATTCCATACGGTTTTTTGTTAAATTATCTGTGGAGTATTACGAGAACTATCCTGCAATTACTTCCATTATGCAGGTGTTTGAAGCGATTCGCTATGATGCTGATCTGGAGGACAAGATAAAAGAAATTCTAAATAACCGCATCGGTTTTATGAAACAGTTGATAGAGGAAGCAAAAGAGGGAGGGGAGTTAAGCAAAAGTATTAATAGTGAGGATTTGGCGGATTTGATATCCGGTTTATGCAGAGAGATATGCTTGAAATGGAGAATAAACGGCAGGAATTTTTCTTTGAAGGAAAGAACAATGGAGACGTTGGATATGGTGCTGGACAGCCTTTTTTTGGAAGTTGATAAATCAGAAGTTTAGGGACATCGCAAGGGGCTGTCAGAAATTGGAGGTCATGGGATGAAAAAAGTACTTATTGTAGATGATGCGGCTTTTATGAGGCTGACAATCAAGGAATTGCTGGGAAAAATTGATTCTATAGAATTTGCGGAGGCACAAAATGGAATTGAAGCGGTAAGCAAATACATTGAGATAAAGCCGGATGTGGTAACGATGGACATTACTATGCCTGATATGACAGGATTAGAAGCTCTTAAGCTGATCCGGAAAGCAGATCCGCAGGCGAAGGTAGTAATGGTGTCGGCTATGGGACAGGAAAGCATGGTAAAAGAAGCGGTGCTGAACGGGGCGAGAACTTTTATAGTGAAGCCCTTCAAGGAAGAACATGTGATAGGTACTATAAAAAAATTGCTCGAAATCTAAGAAACAGATGAGGGAGGTATAGGAATGTCGGATCAATTTACCAATGAACCCATGCTGGATATGTATATTTTTGAGACTTCGCAGTTAATCGAACAGTTGGAGCAGTCGATTTTAAGCAGTGAGAAAGAAAGTTGCTTTACTCCTGTTGCCATAAATGAAATCTTTCGCATTATGCATACGATAAAAGGATCTTCTGCTATTATGATGTTTCATAATATTTCTACACTTGCGCATACCATGGAAGATATGTTCTATTTTTTACGGGAAGAAAAGCCACAAAAGGTGGACTGCTCTTCCCTTTCTGATTTTGTATTGGACGGAGTCGATTTCATTAAGGTGGAAGTGGAGAAAATTAAAAATGGAGATGAGCCTGACGGGGATGCGGCTATATTAATTGAAAACCTGAACCTCTTTCTATCGAATCTGAAAAAGGAAAACGAGATTGCCGATTCCGGTAAGAAAGAGAAAAATATTCCTAAAAAACCTCAGCAATATTACATTTCTCAGGAAAAGGTTCCTATAACGGAATATAAATACAGATTTAGGGCCCGGATTTATTTTGAAGAGGGCTGCGAAATGGAAAATATCCGGGCGTATACTATCTTGCATAATATAAAGGATTATACGGAAGAGTTTTATACGGTTCCCGAGGATGTTATCGATGCCGATGACAGTGCCGAAATCATACGGCAGGACGGTTTTTCCATATATTTTAAAACCAATCATACCTATGAGCAGATGGATGAATTCTTCCAGCAGACCATATTCCTAAAGTCTTTGGAATTGATGCAGCTGGAGACAGAAGAAGAGTACGGCGAATATAAAGCCCAAAAGCGAGATACGGTCAGAGATAGCTTCGTTAAGGAAATCTCTTCCGGTTATGGCAGTGTATCCGGCAAAGAAGCGGACAAAGTAAGTCATTCCTCAGCGGTGCAGAATATAATAAGCGTCAGCGTTGCAAAGCTGGATAAGCTTATGGATATTGTGGGTGAAATGGTAATTGCCGAAGCTATGGTAACACAGAATCCTGATCTGCAGGGATTGGTGCTGGATAATTTTCAGAAAGCGGCCGGACAGTTAAATAAGATTACCAGCGAGCTGCAGGATACCGTAATGTCAATCCGTATGGTACCTTTATCTCCTACCTTTCAGAAAATGCATCGCATTGTCAGAGACATGTGCAAACAGCTTAATAAGGAAGTTGACCTTAAGATCATAGGGGAAGAGACAGAGGTAGACAAAAATATCATTGAACATATTTCCGATCCTCTGATGCATTTAGTGAGAAATGCCTTAGACCATGGAATTGAGCCTTCAGAAGAAAGAAGGCAGGCAGGGAAAGACAAAACAGGTACAGTCATTCTGGAAGCAAAGAACTCGGGGAGCGATGTACTTATTATCGTGCAGGATGACGGAAAGGGACTGGATAGAGAGAAAATCCTTAAAAAGGCGAAGGAAAATAATCTGCTGTATAAAAAAGAAGAAGATATGACAGAGCAGGAAATTTTCAATATGATCCTGGCTCCGGGATTTTCTACGAAGGAAAGTGTTTCCGAGTTTTCGGGCCGCGGAGTCGGTATGGATGTGGTGAACAGGAATATTGAAACAATCGGAGGCACATTATCGGTGAACAGCATTTCCGGAAAAGGGACGACTATTACCCTCGCAATTCCGTTAACCTTAGCCATTATAGATGGTATGAATATCAAGGTGGGGAGATCTTCTTATACCATACCTACGATATCCATAAAGGAATCTTTAAGGCCGGATGAGAAAGATATTATTATTGATCCGGAAGGGAATGAAATGTTGATGATCAGAGGTCAGTGTTTCCCGATTCTGAGGCTCCATGAAAGCTACAAGGTGGAAACTGCCGTTACGCAGTTCAAAGAAGGGATCATGATTGTAGTGGAACAGGATGGCCGGACAATATGTATCTTCGCCGATGAATTGCTGGGGCAGCAGCAGGTGGTTGTTAAGAGCTTGCCGGTATATATACAAAAAATGAGGAAAATCAATGGCCTTGCAGGATGTACTCTTCTGGGAGACGGAAGCATAAGTCTGATATTGGATGTGGCCGGGTTAGTCAATTTTTAGGATTTGGAACGGTGAAGTTACCGTGCGATTTTCAGGAATGAGGTGTTTATGGTAAATACATATTTATCGGATGAAAAAAATCTTGAATTAGCAGCGGCTACGCTTAGCTGTATCGGTGACGGAGTGATATCGACAGACTTAAAAGGGCAAATTCTCTTTATGAATCAAATGGCGGAGAATATATTGGATGCACGATTTTCCGCAGTCAGGGGAAAGCCGTTCGATGAAGTCGTGAAGTTCTATAAGGAAGGCTCCGGCATAAGAGTTCCAAGCCCTATTTCTGCCGTGATCGAACATGATACCATCAAAGGGTTGGAAAATAGTACGGTAATCGTAACGGAAGACAATACCCGGAAATTTGTTTCCGCTACTTGCTCCACCATAAAAAATTTTGAATCGGAAAACATTGGTGTTGTTATCATCCTCAGAGATATTACGAGATTAAAAACACTGGAGATAGAACATCTCAATGAAAAGAACAACTTGAAGACCATGTTTGATGTCGCGCCCGTAAGCATGATCATAATGGATCAAAATGCCCGTATTGCACAGATCAATGACGCATCGCTGGAGCTTATTGGGAAATCGAGAGAAGAGGCGCTGGGAGAACGGTTCGGAGATGCGTTCGGATGCAGGGAAAGCTTTCGGAGCCAGTTGGGATGTCAATACGGTAAGAAATGTGCAAGATGTGTCTTTCGAAGGTCAGTGAATCAGGCCATCCGAAGGGGAGTCAAAACCAGTAAGCTGGAAATTAAGAAAATATTGATAAAAGGCGGAGAACAGCTTGAATATTGGTTTCAAATCAGCGTAGTTCCTATCATAGTAAATAATGAAAGGAATTGTATTGTTACTTTGATGGATATTACGGAAAGCAAGATGCGGGAGCGGCTGATTACGGAATCCAGAGACTTTTGCAGCAATATCCTTCACCAGTTGCCTTCTCTTGCCTGGATGACAGATAAAAATCTGGAATGCAATTATGTAAACCGGGTATGGAATGACTTTACGGGAAAGACAATAGAAGAAGTATTGGAGGATGGATGGGATAAAATCATTCATCCAGATGATCTGGATAATTATTTAAGAAAACGGACATCCGCCATGCGTAAGAGAAAGAATTACCAACAGGAAGTCCGCATAAGGCGCTATGACGGTGAATACCGCTGGTGTGTGTCGCTGGATACTCCCTATTACGGGCTGGATGGAAGATTTTCAGGATATATCGGCTCCATTTACGATATCACGGAGAGAATCAAAGCAGAAGAAGATATGGAGCGATACCGGAAAATAATCAATAATGCCAGAGATATTATTTTCTTATTAAATACGGACGGCAGCATTATAGAGGCTAATAAGTCAGCGGTGAAAGCTTATGGATATTCGCTGGAAGAGCTTTGCGCAATGAATATAAATAAAATACGGGAAGATTGGAGATACAGCCAGAAACAGATGGAGGAGACAGAGGGCGGAGAAGTCTTCTTTGAGGCAACTCATATAAGAAAGGATGGAAGCTCTTTTCAGGTAGAAGTAAGTTCTCAGGGAATAAACATCGGGAGTAAGAATATCCTCTTTAGTATCGTAAGGGATATTACCGAGAGAAAAAAGGCAGAGCTGGATATCCAAATCAATCAGGAAAAATATTATTCTCTGTTTATGAATATGAAGAGTGCCTATGCGTATTTCAGGCTGCAGAATAATCCGAAGTGTGAAATGCTGGATGTAGCTATCGTAGAAGTCAACCGGTCTTTTGAAGAGCTGTTCTCCGTAAGCAGAGACCAGATTGTGGGAAAAAACTTTATCGAAGTTTTCCCGAACAGCAAAGGGCTGCTGATGGATATTAAAGAACAATATTTTACGGAAATAATGCAGGGAAAGAGCGTAAATATGGAGGAATATTTTTCGCATATTTACAATAAATGGCTTTCTTTCTCGATTTATAGCCCTTATGGAGATGAGGTAGTCGCTATTATTTCGGATATTACTGAAATGAAAAAATCGGAACTGCGCCTGATATCAACCAAAGAAGCAGCGGAAGCCGCCAACCGGGCCAAAAGTGAATTTCTTGCAAATATGAGTCATGAAATCAGAACACCGATCAATGGTATGGTAGGAATGGTAGAACTCACGTTACTGACCGAGCTGAAGCATGAACAAAGGGAAAACCTTGAGATGGCAAAAACCTGTGCCAATTCTCTGCTCAAAATCATCAATGATATTTTAGACTTTTCAAAAATGGAGGCAGGAAAATTATCCATAGAAAATATAACCTTTGATTTAAAAGAACTGGTAGAGGAATTGGTAAAGACATATTCCCTTCGGGTGAAAGAAAAAGGCCTTGAGTTAAACTATGGTTTCAGCGCATCTATTCCCAGGTATTTGATCGGAGACTCTAACAGACTCAGACAAATATTGCATAATCTGCTTGGCAATGCGGTAAAGTTCACGAATGAAGGAAGCATATCCCTGGCGATCAGGATACTGAATAAAACGGAATCGCAGGTAGAACTTCATTTTTCTGTTTCAGATACAGGCATAGGCCTGACGCAGGAGGATATCCGGCATTTGTTTCAGAGCTTTAACCAGGTGGAAAGGTCATTTACCAAAAAGTATGGCGGAACCGGCCTTGGCCTCGCCATATCCAAGACACTTGCAGAATTGATGGGCGGAGGTATTGGAGTGGTAAGTGAAAAAGGAAAAGGAAGCACATTTTATGTTAACCTCCCCTTTCAGATTGGAAAAGCCATTGAAGAGAGGGCGGTACAGACAGCCAGTTTTTCCGGTACAAAAAATAATTTGAAGATTTTGCTGGCAGAGGATGACCTGATCAATCAAAAGGTAATTTTGAAAATGCTTGAGAGGAAGGAATATTCGGTTGACTTAGCCAGAAATGGATTAGAGGTACTAGAACTATTTGCAAAAAAAAGATATGATTTGATTCTTATGGATATTCAGATGCCTGAGATGAATGGATTGGAGGCCGTACAGAAGATCAGGGAAATGGAAGGGACGAGTTTTTATACACCCATAGTGGCATTGACTGCTTATGTGTTGAAAGGGGATAAAGAAAGGTTTTTGGCCTTGGGAATGGATGAGTATATACCTAAGCCCATCAATATGAATCAGTTGTTTTCGACCATTGAACAGATCACACGGAGAAAGGAGGAAACCGGCTTGCTGCCGGATAGTATTTTTCTTACCGATAGCGGAGAGATAGGATTTGCAAGTAAAAATACGGACCGGTTAAGCAGAAAGGCGAAAGGGTTATTGCATGAAATAGCAAAGAACATTGTAATGCTGGAACATGCTGCGGAGAAGGGGAATCTGGAGCTGATTGAGGAAATTGCCCATACGGTAAAAAAACAGTCTATAGATATGGAATGTGCGGAAATCAAAGATACGGCTTTTAAAATAGAACTTGCCGCCAGACGGGGAAATATGGGCGATGCTGCAGAAAACATCAAAAAAATAGAAAAGGAAGTTCAGATATTGCAAAATGAGTTTCTTGCTTCCGAGGAGGAGTAAATATGAGAATATTGATAGCAGAGGATGATCTTGTCAGCAGAAGGTTTCTGTTTAAATTTCTTAACCGTTACGGAGAATGTGATCTGGTGGTAGATGGGCTGGAAGCATTGGATGCCTGTTTGATGGCGATCAAAGAGAATAAATTATATGATTTGATCTGTCTGGATATCATGATGCCCAAAGTGGACGGGGTAAAAGTATTAAAATCTATCAGGGATCTGGAGAATCAGAAAGGAATTTCTCCGGAGAAAAGATCCAAGATAATAATGATCACAGCACTTGGAGAAACGCAGCTCGTTCAGAACGCTTTTGAAATAGGATGCGACGCTTACGCTGCAAAACCAATCGATACGGCAAAATTGGTTAAGGTGCTGGAAGATTTCGGAATGATTCAGGAAAAGGAATAGAAATATTCTGACTGCAGGGTGAAAAGGAGAGTGGGAACATGCTGGAGAAAAAGATGGACGAAACGGAGCTGCTGGAACAGGAAGAGGATACGCAAAAAGACAGATTTTTAACCTTCCAGGTCAGTAACGAGGTATATGGTATCGAAATAAAATGTGTGACCGAGATCATAGGCATACAGCCCATTACAGAGGTTCCGGAACTGCCGGATTACATCAAGGGAATTATTAATCTCAGGGGAAAGATCATACCGGTCATGGACGTCAGGCTGCGGTTCAAAAAAGAGGGGGTGGATTATAACGACCGAACTTGCGTAATCGTAGTAGATATCGGAGGAGTGCCTATCGGCTTGATCGTTGATAACGTTTCGGAAGTATTGACGATACCGGAAGAGGAAATTGTGGCGCCTCCGGATATAAAAGGCGGAGGTAACAGATACATAAGAGGAATCGGTAAAGTAGAAAATCAGGTAAAGTTGCTGCTGGACTGTGATAGATTACTGAATGAGCAGGAAATAGATGCTCTGGGGAATATGTAGGAGGATGAGCTTATGAGATGGTTTTACAATATGAAAATAGGTGCTAAATTAATATTCGGGTTTGTATTAGTAGCTATAATTGCGGGAATCGTCGGAATTGTAGGAATTTATAATATGAATTCACTGGATAAAGAATATAGTTCCTTATATAAAGAATATGGTATTCCGCTGGGAGATATTGCGGATGTTTCCGTATACTATCAGCAGATCAGGGTTAATTTAAGGGATTTGGTGATTGAAGGAAACGGAGCGAACAGCAATACATATGTAAAAAGTATAAAGGAAAATGAAGAAAAAATGAATGCTGCTATGGATGCATTTGAAACATCCTTGCAGACGGAGGAAGGACAAAAGGCTTTTGCCGACCTAAAGGCTTCCTTGGAAGAGTTTGCACCTATTCAGGAACAGATTGTAAATTATGCCGTTTCAGGAAATCAGAAGGAAGCGACCATCCTGCTCCGTGCGGACGAAAGCGCTCGAGTTGTCGGTGAAATCACGAGTTCCATCGATGTACTGTTTCAGCTAAAGGACGACAATGGACAAAGGCTATCGGAGGAATATTCACAAGAAGCACAGGATACGATCACGACAGTCATTATCATTGTAATCATTGCCATTATTGCGGCGGTAATATTGGGAATCTTTATTTCACGTATCATCAGCAAGCCGATTGTAAAAATGGTCAGAATCGCGGAAAGGGTTTCGGAGGGAGATCTGGATGTGGAGATCGATTATAATGCCAGGGATGAGATTGGTATATTGGCGGAAGCTTTCTCGAGGATGACAGATAACCTTAATGAGGTTATGTCCAGCATTAATAATGCGGCAGAGCAGGTATCGGCGGGCTCTACCCAGCTATCCGATTCCAGTATGGCTCTTTCTCAAGGAGCGACGGAACAAGCCAGCTCCATAGAGGAATTGTCCGCTTCCATAGAAGAGATTGCAGCGCAGACAGAAGTAAATGCGGAGCATGCAAAAGATGCGAACCATATTACAGAATCAGCCAAAATGAGCGCTATGGAAGGCAACCGTCAGATGAAAGAAATGCTGGAGGCAATGGAAGCTATCAATGAAGCTTCTGCCAATATTTCCAAGATTATTAAGGTGATTGACGACATTGCATTCCAGACCAATATTCTGGCGCTGAATGCAGCAGTAGAGGCGGCACGGGCTGGTGCGCACGGCAAGGGATTTGCAGTGGTTGCCGAGGAAGTCAGAAATCTTGCCGCACGTTCGGCCAATGCAGCGAAAGAAACTACAGCGATGATTGAAGGTTCCGTGAAGAAAGTGGAAGGCGGGACAAGGATTGCCAATGAAACGGCAGAGGCCCTAAATAAAATAGTGGAAGGAATTGCAAGCGTTGCAGAGCTTATCGGCAATATTGCAGTAGCATCCAATGAGCAGGCTTCCGGCATTGCCCAGATTAATCAGGGAATTCTGCAAGTCTCAACAGTGGTACAGACTAACTCCGCGACGGCGCAGGAAAGTGCAGCCGCTAGTGAAGAGTTGGCAAGTCAGGCTATTTTGATGGAAGAGCAGGTCGCTAAATTCAAGTTAAAGAAAGTTAAGAAATATTATGCGCATGCGGAATATCAAGACAGGCAGCCGGAGTATGGAAAAGAAAATGTTCCTTTGGAAACGGGACATGAAAAAGGGAAAAACCCAAAAAAAATAATACTGAGCGATAAGGAATTCGGCAAGTATTAATTTTCTGCCCGCATGACGTAAAGAGTCTTTTTGGTTACTGTTCACACAGTAGCTTAACACTTGCTGTTAAGCTACGTAAGAACGTGATTCGAGAGATGATTTCTGCTTCGCGTAGCGAATTTGCATGCAAAGTTTTTGCATTGCAGAAATCATGCGTTACTGAGAACGGAGTGAACAGTAACTCTTTTTGGCTTGGATCAGAGGTTAGTATGGTTGAAATTACAGAGAAAGAATTTAAACAGCTTACGGAATATGTAAAAAAGAATTATGGTATTAATTTGAAAGCTGAGAAAAAAATTTTGGTCATGGGAAGACTGCAGAGTGTCCTTTTGGAAAAGGGATGCAACAGCTTTACGGAATATTTTGAATATGTACTTGGAGATAAGACCGGACAGGCTGTCATAACTCTGATCGATAAGATTTCCACCAATCATACTTTTTTCATGAGGGAGTCAGGGCATTTCGATTTTCTGAAGGAGCATGTACTTCCCGGACTGAAGGAGTCCGTTCATGAAAAGGATCTGAGGATTTGGTGTGCGGCTGCTTCTACAGGAGAAGAGGCATATACCCTTGCCATGATATTGGATGAATACCTGGGACCGGAAAAATTATGGTGGGATAAAAAGATATTGGCCACCGATATATCCCAGAGTGCTTTGGAGGCAGCGATGAGTGGAATATACAGCGATGAAAGGATAACCCCGCTGCCTTCCCGATGGAAAGAAAATTATTTCCGCAGATATGACGGGAAGAACTGGATAGTAGAGGAGAGGATAAGAAATGAGATTATATTTCGTAAATTCAATCTGATGGAGCAGGTATTTCCTTTTAAGAAAAAGTTTCATGTTATATTCTGCCGGAACGTCATGATTTATTTTGACAATGAGACGAGGGATTTGTTAGTGGATAAGTTTTATGATCATCTGGAATCCGGGGGTTATCTATTTATCGGACACTCGGAAACGGTGGACAGGGCCAGGACGGGATTCCAATATGTTATGCCTGCTGTTTACAGGAAAAAATGACTGGAATTTTATGCTGGAGGATATCTATGCGGATAGAGCTTAGGTGTATGCAAAAATGAAGAAAAAGATTAAGGTATTGGTCGTAGATGATAGTATTGTATTTCGGGAAGCCATTATAAGGGGAATCGGAGCGGATATAAATATCGAGGTCGTGGCAAGGGCATCGGATCCCTTTGAGGCCAGAGATAGAATATTGGAATGGGAACCGGATGTCATGACCTGTGATATAGAAATGCCAAGGATGAACGGGATAGAGTTTGTCCGAAGGCTTCTTCCGCAGTATTCCATTCCGGTCATAATAGTCAGCGGTTTGAGCGAAGCGGTATTCGATGCGATGGATGCGGGAGCCGTGGACTTTGTAGCAAAGCCTGTCGATAAATCAACCGCGAATATGCAGATTTTCATACAGGAGCTGATCTCCAAGATAAAAATTGCAGCAGTTTCCAAGGTAACTCCACACAATACAGTAATAGCCGGACAAGTATATAGCAAACATTTTCCAGAAAACAGAATTATCGCCATGGGAGCTTCCACAGGTGGAACCGAAGCTTTGTACAGTATACTTATGCAACTGCCGGCGAATATTCCCGGTATTGTAATTGTACAGCATATTCCGCCGGTATTTTCCAGAATGTTTTCGGAACGTTTGGATAACCAAACTTCATTAACGGTAAAAGAGGCTGAGGACGGAGAGTATGTGGAGACGGGGAAAGTCCTGATCGCTCCCGGGGACCGGCATATGCGGGTTAACAAACTTGGAGGCAGATATAAGGTAGAGGTGTTTCGTGGTGAAAAAGTAAGCGGCCATTGCCCTTCGGTGGATATGTTATTCGACTCTGTGGCTAAGAAAGCAGGAAACGAAGCAATTGGCATTATTTTAACCGGAATGGGGTACGATGGGGCGAAGGGACTTTTGGCAATGAAAAGAAAAGGGGCAAGGACCATCGGACAGGATGAAAGGTCATGTGTCGTATATGGTATGCCCAAAGCAGCGTATGATATAGGGGCGGTAGAGGTACAGGTTCCATTACTGGGGGTGCCAAAGGCATTGATGAATATGCTGTAGCAGAAGAGGGATTACAATACATGCTAGCTTATGTGCTTTTATCCGTAAGGATAGCATTTGGGTGGCAGCGAAGGTCGCTCCGCCGGCTTTTAGCCGGCAGGGCGATTTTTGTTCGTTTCCATTAGAAGACTGTCTGTAGAAACAGGTGGTAAGGCCAGACCGTGCGGGAATAAAATTCTATGAAACAAGGAATTAGTTTGTTATAATGTTAACCGTATCGTACCGAGAGAGCGATCGAAAAATTCTTGAGACAGTTATTGGTTGAATAATAAGATAAAGAGGTTGTATATGGGCATTGGTGAAAATGGATGGGTTGTGAAAATGTACATAAAATTGGCAAGGGTTACGAGTTTTGTAAATGCGTTACTGAGAACGGAGTGAACAGTAACGTAAATGCTGGGATGATTGTATATGGTGAAAGGAAAATATAGGATATGAAGTATAATTATATTATAAATGTGAGAGATAATGAAAAACTGCGTGCAAGTTTTAACGAACTGACACAGAAGGTATACGGGTTTGATTTCATGGAATGGTATGAGAGAGGACAATGGGGAGATAAGTATATACCTCATGTCCTGGAGGAGAATGGCAAGGTGGTATCGAATGTATCGGTAAATCTCATGGAGTTCGATGTGAGCGGGGAGATTAAAAAATATATTCAGCTTGGAACTGTGATGACCGACCCTGATCGTCGCGGTCAGGGACTTAACAGATACATAGTGGAAAAGATTCTGGAAAAATATCGGGGAAAGGTCGATGGAATTTATCTGTTTGGAAATGACAGCGTTCTGGAATATTATCCGAGGTTCGGATTCATACCGATGAAAGAATATGAGTATAGCCGTAAAGTGTATAGGGAAAAGGAAGCGATAACGAGTATAGGAAGAAACGCATATCGGATTGAAAAAATAGATATGTCTTGCCAGGAGGCATGTGATAAGTTGTATAGTGCCATAACGGAATATGACTTTTCAGTAAGAGGAAATAATCAAAACGATGCTTTCAGTATGTGCGATAATCTGGGATTGTATCAGTTCTGGCTGGCAGCAGAATTTAAAGAAAGTGTATACTATTTGCCGGATATGGGGGCATATATTATTGCCGGTTTAAAGGCAGATACGCTTAAAATATATCAGATGATAAGCAAAGATGAGATAGAGGTTGACAAGCTTGCTGCTTCATTTGGAAGCGTATCGGAGATAAAACTTGGATTTACACCGGCAAAGAAAGAGGGCTACGACATTAAACCGCACGTGGTAGAAGACTGCACTTTATTTATTCTTGGAGATAGCTTGAAGCGAGTGGAAACGGAAAAAATGATGTTTCCGGAGATATCGCATGCTTAATGAAAATATAAGATGTGTGAATAAAACGGGTGTATCCTCTAAAGGCCATGATAGACTTTGATTTTAAGGGAATTGAAACAGATTGCATCGGCATTTACCCAAAACATGATTCAAAAACCGGAGCAGAAATGTCTGCCGGAGGAGATCAGGAGTTATTTTCCTATGACCTTTTGCCATTATTCGGGAAAACTTTGTATGCATTCTTAAAATACTATGGTAAAATATGTTTGTATTATATATGTCGGATGTTGCTTTTGTAAATCTGGAAATTAAATTAGGGGGTGCCCATGAAAATAGAAACTCAAAGACTGGTTATCAGGAACTTCGAATTAAGCGATAAAGAAGATTTATGTGAGTACATGCTGCAGCGTGTCCATGCCGAATTCGAGAGTTATCCTGATTTTACGGCTGAGAAAGCGGAGCAGGAAATTGCATACCGCGCAGACAGCGATGAATTTTTTGCGATAGAGTTAAAAGATAACCATAAGGTAATCGGAAATATTTATTTGGGAAAAAGGGATTTCAATGCAAAAGAACTCGGATATGTCCTTAACGAGAATTATCATAACAAAGGATATGGAACGGAAGCCTGCACAGCGGCGATAGACTATACTTTTACCCATGGTATACACAGAATCTTTGCGGAATGTGCACCTCAAAATGTGCCGTCATGGAGATTGATGGAAAAATGCGGGCTTAAAAAGGAAGCCCATTTTATAAAGAATGTTTCCTTTCATAACGATGAGCAGGGCAGGCCCGTTTATTGGGATACTTATGTATATGCTGTTTTGAATCATGAGGATGCCCGTGACTGAAGGGTTTTGGATGATTTGGCAGGATATTTGCTGAAAAATGAAAGCATGAAAATGTCAATATGAAAAGCAGTATTAAAAGAGGAAGGTTTATGGTAAAAAAATATATTGGAAATAGTAGGGGAAAGGTATTCTACTGGATCAATGAGGAGTCGGCCGGCACAAAGGATAAAAGGGCCATTATGTTCACACATGGCCTGACGGCGGATCATACTCTTTTCGATAAGCAGACAGAATATTTGCAGGATAAGGTGCGCGTGATAACATGGGATATGCCGCTGCACGGAGAGAGCAGGCCTTACAAGGGATTTTCCTTTAAGAATGCCGCGGCGGATATGAATCAGATTCTGGAGGCGGAAGGAATTGAAGGGGCGGTCATGGCAGGGCAGTCGGCAGGCGGATACTGTGCCCAGGCGTTTGCATTATTTTATCCTGAGAAAATGGCTGGTTTTATATCTATCGACTCCACACCGTTTGGGTTAAAGTATTATAAGAAATCAGAGCTGTTTTGGACTGATCATTATGATGTTGTTGCGAGATGGTACCCGTATGAGTTTTATTGCAAATTGTCTGCAAAGAGTGCCTGCACGACGGAAGAAGCAAGATTATCTTTTTATCAGGCACTTGTCCGGCTTGGGAAGAAGGGAATGCTGGAGGCGGCAAAAGAGCTTTATCGGGATTTCACGAAATACCCCGAAGTGGACTTTAAGTGCCCGGTGCTTTTGTTCTTAGGAGAAAAAGATAAGGTGGGATATGTAAAAAAGTATAATAAAATGTGGGAGAAGGAAACCGGCTATCCTTTGGTGGTCATTCCTGGCGCCGGTCATAATTCCAATTTTGATGGATATGAATTTTTTAACCGGAAAATAATAGATTTTATGAGCACACAAATTATGCGTACCCATTAGGGCTGCATATGCGGATATATGTCACCTTGAGGCTTACGGCTATTGGCAATACGGCAGAGTGTATAGCAACAACTGCCGTATTGCCTCTTTTTATATGTTGATAGTAGTAAATATAGAAAAAACAGAAAACAAAGAAATCCTGTATTTGGAGACAGCAGAAGGAGAGGTTGTTTGACGTTTTTTGAATGGGTATTGATAACCCCTCTTTGTTATTAGCGCAAAGAGGGGCTATTTAGTATTTACGTCTTCTATTATTTCGAATAAATCCCCAACAGGACAATCTAAAATCTTGCTTAATTTGTCAAGATTATCAAACCTTATGGACGAAGTTTGGTTCGTAACCATGCGGTTAAAATTCTGATAGCTTAAGTCCATTTGTTTATATAGCCAATATTTTGTATGATTCTGCTCTGATAATATTTGCAATATGCGCAAGCGTACCATAAGAAACCTCCTCTTTTAGCCTTAATTATATCGAAAAACTCATGCTTGCATAAATGATGTCTAAATTATATAATGTAAACATTAGATATGAAATAAAATGTAAATTTATTTATAACCAAATAGTCATAAGTTAATGCAATATTTACCCGTATAATAGCGAATACGGATATATAGAATGAGACGATAAATAAAATACATTTATACAAAGGAGCAGTAGATATGACAGTACAGGAAGAAATTAAGAAACCCAAAAAACAGGCAAGAGAATTTAATACACTTTTTACGAAAATCCTTGTCACCATCGGAGGTCCGGTAATACTTTCCTATTTAGTTGTAGGCATTATTATCGTAGGAATTGTGATTGCCTTCGTGACACGTTTGAGCGAGAGTGAACTGAGCGCCCAGTCACTGGCTGCATCGAATGAGGTGGAAGGATATTTTGCAAGATATGAGGAAATTACAGAACAGCTTTCCTTAAACAGCCAGATGGAAATGTTGTTTACTGAGACTAAGCCGGGAACGAATATCGATCAGGCCGGCAGTTTCTCTGCGGTATATAAAACGCTCACCAATATCGAGGAAGCGAACTCCGATACTATCTTGTCCGTTTGGGTGGCAGATGTCGATTCCAGTCAGATTGCGCAGTCGGACGGTGCTGTTTTAAATACCGGATGGGACATTACGACACGTTCCTGGTACATAGAACTTCTTGACAAAAACAGAACGATTATGACCGAACCTTACGAAGACAGCTTTACAAAAAAACAGATTGTCAGCGTAGTTTCCCCCGTATATAAATCGGGCACATCCGAAATTATCGGTGTCACCGGATTAGATTTTGTTCTGGAGGGCCTGGCGGAGACTGTCGGAAGCTATACGTTAAGAAATACGGGATTTTATATTATGACAACCGGTACAGGACAGATTATTTACCATCCGGAAGCAGGATATGTTAATCTTAACGTTTCAGAGACGGATATGTCGGAAAATTTTAAAAATGCAATTTTATCAGGGACAATGGGAAGTATAAAATACATCTCCCACGGAATTGCCAGTCACGGTTATCTGGAACCGGTAGGCGATACCGGATGGATAATGGCCACGGGCCTTCCGAATACGGAGTTTAATAAAGAATATTTAGTGGTGGCGGGAACGCTGCTGATTATATTCCTTTTGGCTATCCTTTGTATTTTCTTTATGATTCTGACAGTCTCGAAGTCAATCGTAAGACCGGTCAAGGAATTGACTGACACGGCAAATCTTATTGCAGAGGGAAATCTGGAGGTTGAAGCGAAGGTAACTTCCAAAGACGAAGTGGGGCAGATGGGAGAGGCCATTAACCGCACAGTGGTACAGTTAAGGCGTTATATTGCATATATACAAGAGATTGCCTCTGTTTTGGGAACTATGGCAGAAGGAGACATGCGTATTTATTTGGAACAGGATTATGTGGGAGAATTTGCTCCTATCAGAAAGGCTTTTGAAGAAATATCAGCGTCTCTGAATCATACACTGTCTACCATCCGCCTGTCGGTCACGCAGGTAAGCAGCAGCTCAGAACAAGTTTCCGGCGGTGCACAGGCGCTTGCCTCAGGCTCTACGGAACAGGCGGCTACGGTGGAAGAGCTGAATGCTTCCTCTATTGAAATCGCAAGGCAGGCAGAAGAGAATTTGAATTTTGTCAAAGAAACTACCAGGCAGTTGAAGCATACGGCAGATCGTTTGAATGTGGGTAATCAGCGCATGAAGCAGTTAACGGTAGCCATGGTGGATATTGAATCCTCTGCGAACCAGATTGCGGATATTACCAAAGTCATTGATGGGATAGCTTCCAAGACAAACCTGTTATCCTTAAATGCAGCTATTGAAGCGGCCAGGGCCGGAGAAGCGGGAAAAGGATTTGCTGTTGTGGCGGAGGAAGTGCGTGATTTGGCTCAGAAATCGGCAGAAGCGGCTAAGCAGACAGTACAACTGCTCCAGAACTCTTTGAAAGATGTGGAAACCGGTACAAAAATAGCAGAAGAGACGGCTCAATTTTTACAGGAGGTGGAAGTGGATACCTTGAAGGTGGTAGAAGGCATTTCCAGAATTGAGGAGGTATCTGCCGACCAGACGATTTCAATCGATCAGATCAGAGAAGGGCTCAACCAGGTTTCGGCAGTTATACAGAACAATGCGGCAACAGCGGAAGAGAACTCTGCCACAAGCGAGGAGATGGCTTCTCAGGCAGCGCTGCTGAATGAAGAGGTCAGTAAGTTTAAACTGCATTAATGCTTCGGCAGGCCTTTGTCATATACGACATCAAGGAAAGCAGCACGATAAAAGCCGAGACCCGGTACGCTGGCGGGCCTTGGCTTTTCGCTTTCGTGAGAACTAAAGAGAACCCCATGTCCCGAGGCTTTTCCCGTCCCATGAAAAATAAGTGGAGCAGGTAGTGCTGATAGGTGCGATTTTTTGAATCCGTTCCTCAACGCTCATGCTGTCATCGCTTAGGAATTCTTCGGCAAGAACATTTCGAATCTTGCATAACATCACTTCACCGCCATCCATTTGCATGGTGTTTACAACCTCCAATTCGAAGGCTACGGGGCTGCATGATAAAATGGGCACATTCAGAACCTGTCCTTGCTCTGTTTCCGGTTTGTGAGCGGCTTTCTCCTCGCTGTATCCGCCGGTGGTTCCCAAAAAGTCTGCAAGAGGCAGCATTTCTTCCGTTACCAGATTCGCGGAAAATACCTTTGTGGCATTGATTCTATCCTTCGTCAGCTTCTCACCGCCGATACATGCCATTACGCCTACTTCTTTATCCCAGTAGTAGCTGAACCAGCAAAAGAGCCCGAAGTTCGGTGTGCCGTCTTCCTTATACGTACCATATAAAAACAGCGTTTGCGGGCAGAAATCGTTAGATATGGGCATTGATTTTTTGCTCATTTAATTTACCTCCTTTAAATTTTCCAGAATTCTTGTTAGTTGCTTTTCGAATTGAACGATTTCTTGTCCGGTAAAAGCTTTATAATAAATTTCATTCATCCGCCTGGAAACCTGATCGTACTTTTCTTGTAATCCTCGTGCTTTTTCTGTTAAGACAATCAAATTTTTCCTACGGTCTGTTTCGTCCGGAACGCGCATGATCAAGTCTGCTTCGGCCATCCGGTCCAGCATACTGGTTAAGGTGGTATTCGCCAAGCCTACCTGGGCGGCTAGCTCCACGATGGATATCCGGTCCGTTTGCCAAAGAACATATAATATTTTGCCCTGTGCACCGTTGAATTCGTCGATATTTTCTTCGGATAATATCCTTTCGAAGATTCGCCCTCCAATTTGTTTTATTTGTGTAATTAGAAATCCTCCTTGTGTATCCATGAAAAAGCCCTCCTATATAGGAATATATTATATGGTATGAAAAAAGTCAATAAATATTTATGCATGTGCGTATAGGAGTCTGGAAAAACATGTTGACAAAAATAATATAATGCGATAGCATAAAGTCATTATTAGGAAAAAAGAGGTATGTTCATGTTGCGTGAGTCGGTATTGGAGAACACAACTAACTAAATAGTTGAAAAGGTAAGGCGTTAGCGGTTGCGCTATGAGTCTGCCCTTTTATCGGTGAATGAAGCCGGTGTATCTGCTATACTGAATGCTTAACCCTTGCGTGGCAAGAGTTCATACACTTCAAATAGACGTTTGTATTATTTAGACTCTTTGAAAGGCATGACGGTATCGTTATGCTTTTTTCTTGATTTATGCTTATTTTTGCAGAGTCTATTTACTATAGGTCGTTTTATTTATGAGCGCTGAAGAGGCATGTCTTTTAGACGGATACTTTAGCGTTCATTTTGTTCGAATAAGGGAGTCTTGTGCAGCCTGCGCCTTCTGAAGAGGGAATCGAAGGAAGGATGGAGAAATGTTGAATACAGAAAAAATATTGGAATTTCATACGGTAAAAGAAAAGTTAATGGAATTGGCATACACGGATCATGCGAAGGAAGAAATCAAAGCTTTGAAGCCTTATCTGTCAGAAAGCGAGCTGCAGGCGAAAATGCGGGATACGACGGAAGCGAGGCTGCTTGTGGAAAAAGCAGGAAATCCGCCCTTAACGTCCTTGAAGGGCATCGGTGAATTGATACAGATTGCGGAGAAGGGCGGCTGTCTGACGGAAGAGCAATTAGAAACGGTAGGTGTTTCCCTAACCGGCGTTAAGCGCCTGAAGGATTATTTAAATCGCTGCAAGCAGTACGGTTTGAGCATTCCCTATTATGAGGAAAATCTGGATTCGCTGGAGGAAATCAGGGACGAAATACAGAGAAAAATCCGAGACGGCAAAGTGGACGATTATGCTTCCAAGCTGCTTAAGGACTTAAGGAGCAGTATAAGCCTGACCGAAAGCAAAATGCGCGATAAAGCGGACAACGTAATGCGTGTAAATAAGGAATATATGTCGGACAGCTTTAGCACTATACGAAACGGACATATCTGTATTCCTGTAAAAAAGGAATATAAGATGAAGATTGCAGGAACGGCCGTAGATAAATCCGCCACCGGAAATACCATATTTATGGAGCCGGCTGCTGTGGGGCAGTATTATGAAGAGCTTCAGGGAATGGAAATAGATGAAGAGAACGAAGTAAGAAGAATTCTGTATTCTCTGACGGCAATGCTTGCCGGTGTGGCAGAAATCATGGAACGGAATAATAAGACGATAGAAAAGTTGGACTTCATGTTCGCAAAAGGAAAGCTCAGCCTTGAGTATAATGGCGTACAGCCTGCTATCAATACCGAAAGAAGAATCCGCCTGGCAGGGGGAAGACATCCGTTGATGGACCCGGAAATCAATATCCCTCTGGAATTCCGGATTGGAAACGGTACGAACGGTATCGTAATTACCGGACCGAATACGGGAGGAAAAACGGTGGCGATTAAGACGGTGGCATTGAACTGTATGATGGCCCAATGCGGACTCCATGTAACTTGTAAAGAAGCCGATATTTGTATGAACGATGCTTATCTGTGCGATATCGGGGACGGTCAGAATATTTCCGAGAACCTTTCCACCTTCTCGGCGCATATTACCAATGTTCTGGATATATTGAAAAGAGCGGGCAGGGACAGCCTTGTAATTATGGATGAGCTGGGTTCCGGCACCGACCCGGCGGAGGGCATGGGAATTGCTATCGCCGTCTTGGAGGAGCTGAAAAAAAGCGGCGCCCTATATCTGGTCACAACACATTATCCTGAAATAAAAAAATATGCGGACAACGCGGAGGGAGTGGTGAATGCCAGAATGACCTTTGATAAAGAAAGCTTAAAGCCCTTATACCAGATGGTGATCGGAGAAGCAGGAGAAAGCTGTGCGTTCTATATTGCCGGCAAGCTGGGGATGCCTGCCTCCATGCTGCGGCGTGCGGCAAAGGAGGCCTATGGAGATAACCCGCCGGAAGAACTGAATCTCCCTCCCGCGGCCGAAGAGGTTAAGAAGGAGGCCGGAGAGCACATCCGTAAAAAGAAGGACCTGTCTAACCGTCAGACGGCAGCTATGCAGTTTCAGCTAGGGGACAGCGTCATGATTTATCCCGAGAAAAAAATCGGAATTGTCTGCCAGACGGCGGATGAAAAAGGGGTGCTGCGCATACAGCTTCAGAATAAGAAAATTTATATCAACCATAAGCGGATAAAGCTGCACGTAGCGGCAACGCAACTGTATCCGGAGGATTATGATTTTTCCATCATTTTTGATTCGGTGGAAAATCGAAAATTAAGGCATCAAATGGAGAGGAAGCATGTAGAGGACAAAAGCTTGACGATAGAAGAGTAGATGTGGTTTTGATAGTATATATTGCGAAAATTTTATGCTATAATTGAAAAATCAATTCATGCAAAAGGGAGAGACGCAATGATACGTGAAATTGAAAGAAAAGATTTTTCCGGGCTTATGCAGCTTTATACCCAGCTCCATGGCAACTCCATACCGGAGGCCGCTCGGGATCTGGAGTGCATATGGGAGCAGATTCTGGATGATACCTTCCATCATATTATAGTGGCGGAAGAAGACGGGAAAATCGTATCCTCATGCGTATGTGTTATCATTCCGAATCTCACCCATAATCAACAGCCGTATGCCTTCATTGAGAACGTTATTACCGACGGAGCGTATAGAAAAAGGGGGCTGGCGACGGCCTGCCTGAACTATGCGAAGGATTTGGCCGTAAAAGAAAACTGCTATAAATTGATGCTTCTTACCGGAGCAAAAGAAGAAAGCACCCTGAGGTTTTATGAGCAGGCGGGATACAATAGGAAGGATAAGACCGCATTTATTCAATGGATATAGATTTGAGAATTTTGATGGGAGATTATTCAGTATATTATGAATTTTTATTTTGCCCCTTTGGAGGGAATTACCGGATATATTTTTAGAAATGCCTACAACGCCTTTTTTCCTTGTATAGATAAATATTTTACCCCTTTTTTGTCTCCAAACCAGAATCGTGCGTTAAGCCCGAAGGAAATGAAGGATATTCTGCCAAAGCACAACGAGGGAATGTATGTAGTTCCTCAGATTCTTACAAACAATGCGGAGCATTTTGTTCGGGCAGCAAAGGAACTTAAGGAAGAATACGGCTATTGTGAAGTGAATTTGAACCTTGGCTGTCCCTCGGGCACCGTGGTGGCCAAAGGAAAGGGTGCAGGATTTCTTGCAAAACATGAAGAGTTGGATGCTTTTTTTGAACAGGTATTTGAAGCTTCCGATTCAAAAATTTCCGTGAAGACGAGAATCGGAAAGGAGTCGCCGGAAGAATTTTATGGACTGATGTATATATTTAATAAATATCCGTTTCATGAACTGATCGTTCACCCAAGGATACAGACGGATTATTATAACAATACGCCGAATAAAGAAATGTTCGGCTATGCGATTTCAGCCAGCAAAAATCCGTTATGCTACAACGGAGATATCGTCACGAAGCAGGATTACCGGCAGCTTTGCGAGGAGTTCCCTCAGATAAACAGCGTGATGCTCGGCAGAGGCTTGCTGAGAGATCCTTCGCTCATAGAAAGAATAAAAGGTGAGTCAGGGACGGATAAAGGACAGCTTAAGGCGTTCCATGATAAGCTGTATGCCGACTATAAGGAGGCGTTTGCCGGTGATGTCAATCTTCTGTTCAAGATGAAGGAATTGTGGTTTTACATGATTCACATGTTCCCCGAAGGCGAAAAATATTTAAAAAAGATAAGAAAGGCGTCGAGGCTATGCGACTATGAGGAAATAGCGGATAGACTGTTTCGGGAGCAGGAAATAAAGTAGGGCAATTCTTTGCTGGTAAAAAATATGACATTCCGGTAGCGTATTGTGATGATTTCGTCCATGGAGAGAACCATGCAATAAAAAGTTCCATGCGGTTTTACGTTTGAAATATGGATTGAAATGATACGTGGATGAAGTTTTCCGGAGATAACTGTCTTGCGAGCTTCGGACAAATAAGAGAAGATTATTGTACGAATGGTGCAAAGTAACAATAATATGCAAGAAATAGCAAGGAAAAGCCGAGACATAAGTCGGAAAATTATATAGAATATAAAAGAAATATAAATCCATCTTTTTGCGCTGCAAAATGACAGTGGGGAGTTATGTTTTAAATCGCATTTTCTTTTGAGGAAGTGGCCGCATGACTTTAGGGTATATGCGGCCGCTTCTTCGTTTAACAGGGGAGTGGTTACTTTTCACTTAATTGCTATTTTTCTCGATTTGGGATAAAATAAAGAAAACGAAAACACATCGGTATATTATTTATATACGCGGTGTGTTCTTTGTTAACATAAGAGCAATTTGCGAAGTGGGTTGCTCGTTGTTATGTTTAATAATGGGGAGGAATTAGGATTATGAACAATCAGCTTACCTTGAACGATATTAAAAGAATGGAAGAAGAAATTGAACATAGGAAATTGGTAATTCGCAAGGAGGCGCTGGAGGCGGTAAAGGAGGCCAGGGCTCATGGGGACCTTAGCGAAAACTTTGAATATTATGCGGCTAAGCGGGAGAAGAATAAAAATGAAAGCCGGATTCGTTTTCTTGAGAGGATGATAAAGACTGCGGAGATTATTTCTGATGAATCGAAAGAGGATGAGATCGGAGTTAATAATACGGTAGAGGTGATGTTTGAAGAGGATGGAACCTTGGAGAGTTATAAGATTGTGACAACTATGAGGGGGAATTCCCTGGAAGGACTTATTAGTACCGAGTCGCCGATCGGGAAGGCGCTGATAGGGCATAAGGTGGGAGACCGGGTGTGCGTGCAGGTGAATGATCGTTTTAGTTATTATGTTGTTGTGAGGAAAATAGAGAAGACGGTGGATGATGGGACGGATAAGATAAGGAGTTTTTAGGAGGGTTGTGAGAGCCTTTCTTCGGTGGATTAGGTTTCTGTTCCGGCGCTTGCGGCTGTATTTTCTAAACGGAACCGGGTATGCGGTGGGGGCGGACGGGCCGGCAGCAAAGTACATCCATGTACTGTGCTGCCTAAACGCCGCATCCTTGCGGCGTTTTCCCTGGGTGTCGGGGGTTCCGTTAAGAAAATGCAAGCCGCTCGCTGACGGACCTGAAACCTAATCCACCGAAGAAAGGCTCTTTTTTTGCCTTGAAATTGCACATAAAATCGGCGAAGGTTACGGGCTTCACTGCCGCTCCGAAGGTAGGAGAGGGGGAGGGGAACGGAGGAAGAAATAAGGGGGAGATAAAAATTAAAAGGAATTAAAAAGTGTATGGGGATAATGTTTAAAATATATTGACAATTGTGGGAAAAGGTGTAGTATGAAAATATAGAGAAAATTATTTAGGAAATATATTTCGAAAATAATTTGTGATCGGATAGAAATTCAATAACCTCTTATATAGAGGAAGGAGATTTGTAAGATGAAAAAGAAGATATTGATAATCGGAAGCTTGAATGTGGATATGGTGATTGAGATGAAGCGTATGCCTCTTGTAGGGGAGACGGTTCTTGGGACGGAGCTTACTTATGTTCCTGGCGGAAAAGGTGCTAATCAGGCGTGCGCGGCGGGGAGGCTGGGTGGAGATGTGATGATGCTCGGCTGCGTGGGAGAAGATGAATTCGGGGATATACAGAAGGATAGTCTTTCGGGAAATGGAGTGGATACCAGATGCTTTAAGAGAAGTAAGACGCAGAAGACGGGAACGGCCAGTATATATGTGGACGAGAATGGGAGAAACAGTATTGTCGTAGTTGCAGGGGCGAATCGGGAATGCGATATTTCTTATTTGCAGGAAAATGACGATGCGATAAGGGAGTGCGATTATGTTATTTTGCAGATGGAGATACCTCATGAAGCAATTTTCTATGCGGTAAAGCGGGCGAAGGAGCTGGGAAAGACGGTGATATTGAATCCGGCACCGGCACCGGATTCGTTTCCTGATGAGGTTTTGGAGAAGCTTGATTATATTACGCCTAATGAGACGGAGCTTATGAAGCTATGCGGGCGAAGAGGGGAAACGGTAGAGGATTTTATAGAAGGTGCCAAGGCGCTCCTGCGAAAAGGAGTCAGAAATGTGCTGGTTACGTTGGGCGAGAGGGGGGCGCTTCTTGTGAATGAGGGCATGGCGGAGATATTTCCTACAAGGAAGGTGGTTCCCGTGGATACGACGGCAGCAGGCGATTGCTTTAATGGCGCTTTTGCGGTAGCTTTGGCGGAAGGGAAGGGGCAAAAGGAGGCGGTGGCTTTTGCCAATGCAGCTTCCTCCATTGCGGTGACGCGAAACGGAGCGCAGACCTCTATCCCCGGCAGGGCGGAAACGGATGAAGTGCTGAAAAGCATGAATATATAGGACGGATGAAGGAAGGCATGAGGAGGACCTCATGCTTTCTTTTAAATTAGGGAAATGTTCTGCTCGTTGTTAGAAATAGGAAGAATGTGGTATAATGTTTAATAAATTTTGCTTACGAAAGGGGAACCTTGTATGAATATAAAAGACATTGCCAACCTATGCGGTGTGTCGCCATCCACTGTATCCAAGATTTTGCACAATAAGGATGCGGACATCAGCGTGGAGACGAGAAAAAAAGTTTTGGAAATTATAAAGGAATATCAGTATGTTCCTTATTCCAAAGTGATAAACAGTGCGGCGCCTAAGACGAACATGATAGGTGTGCTTCTGTCCGAGAATACATATGGCGTACAGAATATACTTTACAGTATCGAAAAGGCGGCTTCGGAAAACGGCTATGGTGTAATGTTGTGCAATGCGGCTCAGGATGAAAGAAAAGCTGCAAAGTATTATCAAATATTTAATAATAAAGGTGTAGACGGCATTATCGCCATTTGTCAGGAAGCAGAAATGCCGGAAGGAATGAAGATACCCGTTGTGCGCATTCTGGATAAAAAGAGCGGAATAAAAAATGCTGCTGCGGATCTTTATTTCGATATGAAGGAGGCCGGTTATCTCGCAGTCAGCTACCTTCTGGAGATGGGGCATGAGAGAATCGCATGCCTTTTGGAGAAGGATGAGGAGGACATAAGAGAGGGCTACAGGGAAGGATATAAGGAAAGGTTCGTTTCTCCGGATGAGGAATGGATTTTTATGGGTACGGAGGAAGAAATCGAGAAGGAAGGAATTGCAAAGTGCCTGAAGCAGGATGTGACGGCGATTGTATGTTCCAGCGTAGAGACGGGAAATGCCGTTTATGAGAAAGTCAGGGAACGGGGAGATGGGATTCCGAATAAGATATCTGTTATCAGCACAAGAGATAGTGCTCTTGCAAAAAAGATATATCCGAAGCTGACGGCCGTTCATGTGTCTGCGGAAGAAATTGGTGAGCGGGGAGTGAACGTCCTGATTCAAATGATGGAGGGAAGAAAGCCTGCCCACGAGTTTAAGGAGAAGATTTCGCAGCATATATGCGAAAGAAGCAGTGTTTCAGCCCCGCCAGGCCATGAGCGGGGAGGAAAGATCGTGGTGGTGGGAAGTATGAACATGGACTGCATGATCAGTGTAAGCCGTATTCCGACCGTGGGAGAGACCGTAAAGTCAGGGAATATCATATCCCTGCCCGGAGGGAAAGGGGCAAATCAGGCGGTAGGTGCCGGCAAGCTGGAGGGGCTTGTCTATATGATAGGAAGGCTTGGAAACGACAGCGACGGAAAAACGATTTATAACAGTCTGATAAACAGCGGGGTAAAAACAGAGGGAATCGTCTTCGATGATTTCGTCCCTACGGGAAAGGCTTATGTTAATGTCGCCTCGGGCGGAGACAGTACCATCGTCATTTATCCCGGAGCAAATGCCAAGCTGGATTGCGGTCAGATAAGACAATATGAGAGGTTGTTGGAAGGTGCTGCTTACTGTCTCTTAACCTCGGAGATTCCGGAAGAAACGGTAGAATACACGATCGAAAAATGCAGGGAGAAGAAGGTTCCGGTCATACTGAAACCGTCCGCTGTGGAAAGGATGAAGGAAAGTCTGTTTCAGGCTGTCGATTACTTCATACCTAATGAAAAGGAGGCTCAGCTGCTGCTTCCCCAAGCATCATCCGTGGAGGAACGGGCAGATATTTTCATAAAAAAGGGTGTGAAGAATGTAATCATAACCTTGGGACAAAAAGGCTGCTACTTAAAAAATGCAAAATACCGGGGTTTTGTTCCCACAGCAGGCTTTCATCCGGTGGACAGCACCGGAGCAGCGGACGCCTTCATCAGCGCTTTGGCGGTTTCCCTAAGCGAAGGCAATGAAATAAGGCAGGCCATCGGCTTTGCTTCCTATGCGGCAGGAATCAGCTCCACCAGACAAGGGGTACAGCCGGCTATGGTCGATAGAAGAGAACTTTCGCTGTATCAGGAAGAAATAGAAAGGCTTTGCGTGGATGCGCTTCCGGACAAGGAAGGGTGCAGATCAGGGAAAGACAAAGCAAATTAAGAAGTAGAAAAATATATGGATATAAAGTATAATGAATAAATGATGAAACGGGCAGGTACGAAAGGCTGAAAAAATGGTTATAGAAAACTTATTCAAAGAAAAAAGACCGGTGCTGTCTTTTGAAATATTTCCTCCGAAAAAAGAAGCGGCGCTTCTTAGTATCGATGAGACACTTTCTACGTTAGCGAAGCTGAATCCTGATTTTATCAGCGTGACCTTCGGAGCCGGAGGAAGCGGCGGTAAAAATAAGACCGTAGAGCTTGCGAAAAAAATAAAAGAAGAATACAAAATAGAGCCACTCGTACATTTAACGTGCATAAATCACAGCGAGGAGGAAATACGCATTCTTCTCAAGCAGCTTGAGGCGGCTCAGCTCAAGAATATACTGGCGCTTCGAGGTGACATCAATTCGGAGGTTCCTCCCAGGCACGATTTTAAATATGCAGGAGAGCTGGTAGCGTTCATTAAGAAACACGGAGATTTTCATGTGAGCGGAGCCTGCTACCCTGAGACTCATCTGGAGGCGGCAGATCCTATAAGCGATATACGCAATCTTAAGAAAAAGGTGGATGCGGGAGCCGGACATCTGGTTTCGCAGTTGTTTTTTGATAATCAGGTTTTTTATGATTTCGTAGAGAAGGTACGGATTGCCGGAATCGATGCTCCGGTGGAAGCGGGCATTATGCCGGTGACGAACAAGGCGCAGATAGAGAAGATGGTGACCATGTGCGGAGCTTCTCTGCCCTCTAAGCTCCAAAAGATTTTAAATAAGTACGGCGATAATAAGGAGGCCCTGTTCGATGCGGGAATGGCATATGCCATCGACCAGATTGTGGAGCTCCTTTCGAATGGAGTGGACGGCATACATATTTTTACGATGAACAATCCGGTAGTGGCTCGTAGAATATGCGACGGAATTAAGAATCTGATTTAATGGAGAGGTGTATAATAATATATGGGCAAAGCAGCACTTGTCAGCGGAGCGTCCCGCGGTATCGGCCGCGCAGCAGCAGAGAGTCTGGCAGAGGCAGGATACGATTTGTACCTGACATGCAGGCAGTCGGAAGAAGAACTGTCAGAACTGAAAGATAAGCTGGAAAAAAATTACCATATTCGTTGCGCGGCATATATATGTAATATGGGGAGTTATGAAGAGGTCAGCGACCTTTTTCGGAATATTCCCGATTTGGATGTATTAGTGAACAATGCAGGCATTTCTTATATCGGGCTTTTGTCGGAAATGGAGGTTTCCAAATGGCAGGAAATAATAGATACCAATTTGAACTCCGTTTTTTATACCTGCAAGTTTGCGATTCCGCTTATGCTTAGGAAGAAGTCAGGAAGAATTATTAATATATCATCGGTATGGGGAAGCACAGGCGCTTCTATGGAGGTAGCTTATTCTGCCTCTAAGGGCGGAGTGAATAGCTTTACCAAGGCATTGGCAAAGGAACTGGCACCAAGCCATATATGTGTGAATGCAGTGGCTTGTGGTGTAATTGATACGGATATGAACCGGAGCTTTGAAGAAGAGGAGCGCAGGGCACTTATAGAAGAAATACCGGCAGATCGTTTCGGAAGGCCGGAGGAAGCAGCGAAACTCATCCTGCAGATCATCAATGCGCCTGAATATATGACGGGACAGATTATAACGATGGACGGCGGATGGTGCTGAATTAAGAAAGAATAGAGGGATGGCTATGTACGATTTAGTAATTATCGGATCAGGACCGGCAGGGCTGTCGGCGGCAATATATGCGAAGAGAGCAGGTCTCAAAACCTTGGTTTTGGAAAAGAGTACCATGAGCGGAGGGCAGGTGCTTACCACCTATGAGGTGGATAATTATCTGGGACTTCCGGGAATCAACGGCTTCGATTTGGGAATGAAGTTCAGAGAACATGCGGATAATATGGAGATTGAATTTGCAGAAGCGGAAGTGACGGGCGTTAAAAGTATCGATGCTCCGGGCTGCAACGAACATCCCATGCAGGATATGAAAGCAGCGAATATTGATTTGGACGCCTGCAGGAAGAAGCGTGTACATCGCATAAGTACCAGCCAGGGGGATTACGAAACGAGAACGATTCTAATTGCTACCGGTGCCTCTCATTCTAAACTGGGAGTGCCGGGAGAAGAGGAGCTTGCGGGGATGGGCGTTTCCTATTGCGCTACCTGCGACGGTGCCTTTTTCAGAAACCGCACGGTGGCGGTAGTAGGCGGGGGCGACGTGGCGGTAGAAGATGCGATTTTCTTGGCGAGAACGAGCAAGAAGGTATATTTGATTCATAGAAGAAACGAGCTTCGGGCGGCTAACATCCTTCAGGAAAGCTTAAGCCGTCTTGATAATGTGGAAGTGATATGGGATACGGTAGTGGAGGAGATCAAGGGAGAGGATCAGGTACAGGGCCTTCTTCTGCGTGATCTGAAGACGGAGGAAAAAAAGGAGCTTGCGGTGGATGGTGTATTTATTGCCGTAGGAATCCATCCCAATACGGAAAGCTTCGGGAATGTCGTGAAATGCGATGAGAGAGGATATATCGTCGCAGATGAGGACTGTGTTACGCATACAGCCGGAATCTTTGCAGCGGGAGATGTCAGAACAAAGAAGCTCAGGCAGATTATCACAGCGGTAGCCGACGGCGCCAATGCGGTGACGAGCATTCAGAATTATTTTCTGTAGAAAATGGAGTGAATCGATGCATAAGATCAGCATTATTGTTCCGGTCTATAAAGTGGAAAAGTATCTGGAACGGTGTGTAAACAGTATATTGGACCAGACCTATGAAAATATAGAAATTGTGCTTGTGAATGACGGTTCTCCCGACAATTCTCCATCTATGTGCGATCAATATGCCAAAGAGGATAAACGGGTAAAAGTGATTCATAAGGAAAACGGCGGATTAGTTTCCGCTTGGCAGGCAGGAGTCAGGGCGAGTGAAGGCACGTATCTTTGCTTTGTGGATAGCGATGATTGGGTTGAACCGGATATGATTTCAGAAATGTATGCCTTTCTTTCCGCTGGCAATGCCGAGGCCATGGAAATACCTTCTGATAAAAAAGAAATTATCTGCTGTAATTTTGTGATAGACCGATTTACGGGCGATGATATGAGTTCAGGGGAATACAAGGTAACAAAACATTATCACGAACTTAGGCCGGGAATATACGAAGGAAAGCAATTGGAAACAGACGTAAAAGATCAGCTGCTGGGACATGAAAACCGTATGGTTTCCATGTCCAGGTGCATGAAGCTTTTTTCCAGAAGATTGATAGAAGACAATATGAAATATTGTGATCCTGGTATAACGTTTGGAGAGGATGTTAATATCGTGCTGCCGGCGCTGTTAGACTGTGAACGTCTGGTTATTATGGAAGAAGCGCTGTTTTATCATTATTTTTATAATTATGATTCTATGGTTCATAAGTATGACAAGAGGCTATACGAGGGAATATGTACTCTTCATTCTGTAATAAAAGAAATTTTTAAGGATAAAAAGAGGCAGAATGGCGAAATGCAAGGAGACAAGGAATATATTTACTTGTTGATGTCCGCTTTAAAAAATGAGATCAGGGGCGGACAGAAAAACTATTCTGTTAAAGTGCGCGGAATTTGTACTGAGAATCAGGACATCGTAATGAGTTATCCTGTAATTGTTAGAAACAGGATTAATAGGATTTTATACTTTTTATTAAAAAATCCGAAGCTTATTTATATAAATACTATCCGGTTATTATTCAGCGTGGGCGACAGATTGCGCAAATAACTATGGGAATGTGATGACCTGAAAAGATAAGGAATGATAAAGGGATAAATTGATGTCGGTAAAAAGGATGGAAGAAGATAAAATTTTATTATATATGCACGCAGGAAGCGGAAATCATGGCTGCGAAGCGATTGTCAACAGCGTTTGCCATATGCTGAAGAAAGATGTTTTAGTGCTGACCAACAGCAAGGCTGAAGACCGGAAATATTCTCTTGCGGCGTCAAAAGATACCGCTCTTTGCTATTTGGAGGAAGAGCGGCAATTTTCGAGGCATAAGTTTGCTCATGTGATGTATTATATCTGGAGAAAAGTGATGAAAGATCCGGAGTCTTTTATCCGTTACCGCTATCGTGCCGTATTTGGTAAAAAGTTTTATCCGCTGGCGATTTCTATCGGCGGTGATAATTATTGCTATGATATGATGATTAAGGACTTGCTCTTAGCCAATAAGGCATTTGGGGAAAGGGGAGCCAAAACGGTGCTTTTAGGCTGCTCTATTGAGCCTGAGCTTTTTTTAAGGGAAAATTTAAAAGACGTTTTGAAGGAAGACTTGAACAGGTATCTGGCGATTATAGCAAGAGAATCGATTACTTATGAGGCATTAAAGCTGATAGTGCCGGAAGAAAAGCTGTTCTTAATTCCTGATCCGGCATTTACTTTAAGGAAAAAGGAGCTTCCGCTGCCGGATGGATTTATTCCGGGCAATACGATTGGAATTAATGTCAGCCCTATGATTCAGGATAACGAGAGCAAAAAGGGAATTACTATGCTAAGCTATAAAGCACTGCTTCATCATATCATAGCGGCGACGGACATGCAGATTGCTTTAATTCCGCATGTGGTATGGGAAAGAAACGATGACAGAGTGCCGATAAAGGAGCTATATGAAGAATTTAAGGATACCGGCAGGGTGATTATGATAGAGGACGGGACTTGCGAGGAGCTGAAAGGGTACATCGCCCGCTGCTGCATGTTTATTGGTGCCAGGACTCACGCTACGATTGCGGCATATTCCGCCTGCGTTCCCACGCTGGTGGTGGGGTATTCGGTGAAAGCGAAGGGAATTGCCAGGGATTTATTCGGAACCTACGATAATTACGTACTCCAGGTACAGCAGTTACAAAATGAGGAAGCGCTTATCGATGCTTTCCAGTGGCTGTTGGACTACAAAGAGGATATAAGGAAGCATTTGGAAGAAGTCATTCCCGGTTATGTAAAAGAAGCATATAAAACGGGGGAAGAAATTGAAAAGATATGGAATAGCATAAGGGTACAAAGATGAGAATTAAAAACACACTGGTCAACTTAGTTTATATATGGGGCTCCGCGCTTTTACTGCTGGGGCTCAATCTTCTGACACGACGCATTTTCCTCGATGTTCTCGTGGTAGATTATTTAGGATATGATGGACTGTTTTCTTCCATTTTTTCCTTCCTTACATTATCGGAAATGGGTATTGCCGGAATTATCACTTATCATATGTATAGCGAAATTGCCACCAATAATACCCAGCAGATTCGAAAGCTTCTATATATTTATAAGATGGTATATAAGGTCGTAGGAAGCTTTGTGCTTGTTGCAGGTATTGTTGCTTGCTTCTTTCTGCCTTACATTTTAAAAGAACAAATGGCGGGAGAGGACAGGCTATTTATCTATACCATTTATTTCCTGCAATTATTTGCAACAATATGTACCTACTTTTTAGCGTATAGACGAATTCTTTTCGTTACACATCAGAAAATTTACTTTTGCACTATGGTAGATACGGTCATGAGCATCGCTGCTACCTTGCTTAAAATTTTTGTCTTACTTAAATTCCAAAGTTATATTGGATATTTGCTCGTTTCCATTGCTAATAATATCATATCTAACTTGATTATCGCATGGTGGTCGCGGAAGAAATATCCGGAGATCACAAGGGTGAAAATCAGCAAAAAGGATATAAAAGAGCTTAATTTATGGCATGATGTGAAAAACATGATGGCTACCAAGATCGCAATTACGATTTATGGCAGCTCCAGCGATATCATCATTACGGCGATGCTGGGAGTAAGAATGGATGGACTGGTCAGCAATTATGGATTGATTTCCGCTAAGATTCAGGAATTTATTCTCTCTATATTTAAAGCTTTGCAGGCGAGCATCGGTAACCTTGTGTATAATGACGAAGAAAAAAAGGGAATAAAGTTTTTCAAAGCGCTGGATCTTGTTGGATTTTACATGGGTTTAACGGCGGCGACAGGGATTGTCATCGTTGGTCAGGATTTTATTCTCTGGTGGTTGAAAAAGACTGAATTTCAGCTCCCCGTATCCTTTTTAATAGCGCTTTCCATCAATATTTTTATTGCAATCTGCAATAATCCGATGAATTATTTTCGTAATACGTTCGGACATTTTAGCGGAGATAGAAATTATATGATAGCCGCTGCAATTGTTAACATAATTATCTCTCTTATGCTGACACCGCTTGTTGGCGTTACAGGGGTTATGATAGGAACAGTGGTCGGTCATCTTTTAATTTATTTAGGAAGAACAGTAGTGGTATATAAATATTATATAAAAGAAAAACCTTATGGGTATTATTTGAAATTTTTGCTGCGCTTAATTTTTTTAGGCATTACCGTTGCGATAGCCGGGGAAATTTCCTCGTTGTTTTATTTGGGATTCTTGCTTGGAGATATCCTTGTTAAAGGAATAATGAGCGTTATCATATCGTCACTGGTCTTTTTCATATTTAATTTTAGAAGCGAAGAGTTCAAAACCTTGATGTTATATGCGAAAACAATCGTTGAGATGATATTGAAGAAGAGAAAGAGCAGACAATAATGGGAATAGAAAGAGTGGAAGAATGAAGAAGCTGGAAAAAGTTACTTTGCAAGAAAAATTGAATCTGAGCTGGGAGGAACTATTCTTTTATCTGTTTTTTTCTGCCATGCTGTTCACAAAGGGACTCGGGCTGACCGAGGGACAGCTTCTATTTAACATTGGTATTCTGACGGGAGCGAGTTGCTTTGTGATAAAGGTAATACTTACCAGATATTCGCTGGTGGAATATTTCGTTTCGGGGCTGTTAGGAATACTCAGTGCCGTGGCTTATTTGAATTCAGGAGAAAAAGGAATACTCTTTTTATTTATGCTGCTGCTTGGAATGAAGAATATTTCCGTTAAGAAGGTTTTTAAGCTAGGGCTGTGTATATGGACCATTACGTTCTGGGGGCTGATACTCATACACTTATTCGGCTTGAGTAATGATTTGATTCTGGCTCACGACAAGCTTGGACTTGGACATATACTGCGTTACAGTCTGGGCTTTCCGCATCCGAATGTGCTTCAGATTTCATATGTTATCTTTATGATGCTCTCTTTCTATGTATTTCAGCCCAAAGGAAAATGGACATGGATAACCGCCGGACTTTTGTTCATCGGCGACTGTTATATTTTCCTTTATTCCGTTAGCTATACAGGATTTATCCTATCGGGCGTTTACCTGATTGCAAGATGTTATTTGGTGACGAGAAAGAGAATTACTAAATTCGAAAGCTTTTGCATACAGCTTGTGCTGCCCTTCTGTGCTCTGGTTTCTATCGTAGGTCCCGTTGTCTTTACCGGAAAGCTGTTCGATATTTTCAATAAAGTGCTGAACACAAGGTTCAATTTATCCAGATACTTTCTGACCCATCAAAAAATCACTTTATTCGGGAGCTCTTTGGCAGAGGCGCCGAAGAGTTATGTGATAGACTGTTCTTATGTGAACTGCCTGCTTCTATACGGCATCGTTTTATTCGTATTTCTTATGGCGGCATACTTCATTATGGTGCGCCGGTATATAAAAGAGGATAAAAGGGAGGAGCTGGCGATTATTATCGGTATCCTGGTTGCAGGAGCTTCCGAGCCTTTTTTGTTCAATACTTCCTTCAAAAATATATCTATCATATTCATGGGAAGCTTACTGTTTCAGATGCTGGAAGAGAGAAGGGGGGGAAAATTATTATTTGCCCCTGGCTATAGCATAGCAGAGGAAACAATTCTCACCTTTGTACGATTCAAACAAGCAGGAACACGTTTTATGGCCGCATGCATTGAGGGGCTTAAGAAAAACGCGGTGAAGTGGTCCATGATCAGCATTTTAACCGGAGTGATTGCCAGCGGTATCTATGCGGTGAACTGGGACAGGCCTTTGGCGATTTACATGCCTACCAACCAGAGCGACGAGGTGGAGCAGGAACCGATATTTATCGACAAGGAGAAGCTGCCGGCAGATTTTGATGGATGGATATTACAAAACAATGACAAAGAGACTCCGATGGCGAAATTTTCGGGGAATATGGTTACCGTTGAATATGTGCGTGTTATCGTCAGCAGCTTTATTATTGTATACATTTTTTGTATGATAGTGATAACTACCGGTCTTACAATAAGAAAAAATTGGTAAATGTATCCTAACGTTGACAAAGTATTACAAAGGTGTTATATTATTTTACAGATGTAATAAATTTGTAATAAATTTAATACTAGCGTTAACAATTAACGGAGGATATTTCTTATATGAGACATAAGAACGTGAAAATTGTAATATGTGCAGTGACAGCAGTTCTTACATTTTCAAGTATCGACATAAAGACAAACGCGGCGACGGGGATTTCTTCCGTATTGCCGTCTGCAGGAATCGATTACACTTTGGCTTCCAATGCCACTTCCTTGAAGAATATTAAGGATGAGGCGGATACGCAGAAGACTCAAAGTACGAATAGCGCCGGTGTATCCGGAAACACATCGAATAACAGTGCGCAGGCTTCTACGTCTGCAGGAAGTGCGAATGCAACATCCGTAACGGGAAATGCAGAGGCGGTTTCCGGTGATACCACGAAAGCAGAACAAAAGACCATTGAAGAGACAAAGATAGTTGATGCATCTAACGTGGACGAAAGCGTTTTGAAGAGCGTGGAGAAGAAGCTGGACAAGAAGGATGAAGAGGAAGGCTTCAAGAGCCTTGTTATTGCAAAGGTAAATGATTACGTAAACGTAAGAAGTATCCCCAGCGAGGATGGAGAAATCGTTGGAAAGCTTTATGATAAATCGGTAGGATCCTTTATTTCGGAGACCGACGGCTGGTATGAAATCAATTCCGGTTCCGTAACGGGATATGTGAAAGCCGAATATTGTGTGACGGGCGAGAATGCTATCGCTCTTGCGAAGGAAGTAGGAACGAGAATCGCAACGGTTACGACGACGACCCTGAAGGTGCGCGAGCAGCCGGGAATGGATGCAGCGGTACTCGGCCTGATACCGATTGAAGATGAACTGATCGTAACGGAAGAAATGGATGATTGGGTAAAGGTGAACATAGAAGAAGGCGATGGCTACGTTTCTACGGATTACGTAACGCTTTCGACAGAATTCGTCAAGGCAGAGTCTAAGGAAGAAGAAGCAGCCAGACTCGCCAAGGAAGAAGCGGAGAGAAAAGCAGCACAGGCGGCAGCGGCAAGAGCTGCTAAGTCAAGCTCCTCGAAGCAGGCGGTTACATATACTTCCAGCGGTGGAAGTTCAATGGGGCGTTCTGTGGCGGATTATGCGCTTCAATTTGTAGGTAATCCATACGTATATGGCGGATCGAGCCTTACGAACGGAGCGGATTGCTCCGGATTTGTTATGAGTGTTTATGCGAACTTTGGGGTAGGCCTGCCTCACTCTTCGTCGGCAGACAGGAGCGTGGGAGCTGCGGTAAACGGATTGGAGAATGCACAGCCTGGTGACCTCGTATGCTATTCCGGACATGTGGCTTTATATATTGGAAATGGACAGATTGTTCACGCCTCTACCTCTAAGACAGGCATCATCGTGTCCAATGCTAATTATAGAACACCTCTTTCTGTTAGAAGAATTTTCTAATGGGAGAATGAATAAAATAAATCTGGCGGATGCTTTCTGGCATCCGCCTTTTTTAATGGCGCCACCGAAATGACAGGAGCCGCTTGGATGTGGGAAAATCACGGGAAATATAAAAATCATCTTGACAATCCGTGACTTGTACAAGATTCACAAAGAACTAAATAACGATATAAAAAATACTTAAATGAGTTTTAAAGTTATCCACATAGGAAAGCGCCTAAAAATAAGGGTTTGACACTTATGCACGGAGTTATACACATTATCCACATGTTTTAGGATCAAAAGAGGGAAGGAAATTATGGTAACCTTTAGAACGAATGTTTTGTATAGTTCTGATAAAAATGTCTTTTTTATCAGAAAATGTCGAAAACGGTATTGACTTTACAAAAGTCTTTGAGCTAAAACAAAATCTCTAATTTGTTGCACAAGATCATAAAAATATGGTATAATGCTTGTACAATAATCCAATGAAAGGGATGAGTGATATGAAGTTTATTATAGCAGGTAAGAATATCGATGTTACGGAAGGTTTAAGGACAGCGGTAGAGGATAAGATAGGTAAATTGGAGAAGTATTTCAATCCGGAGACCGAAGTACACGTAACGTTGAGCGTAGAAAAGGAAAGGCAAAAGATAGAGGTAACGATACCGGTAAAGGGAAGTATCATTCGCTCGGAGCAGGTAAGCAACGATATGTATGTTTCTATCGATCTGGTAGAAGAGATTATCGAGAGACAGCTAAAGAAGTACAAGAACAAGCTGGTAGACCAGAAGCAGTCGGTGAGCTTCTTCAAGCAGGAATTTATAGAGAAGGATTATATGGATGAAGAGGAAATCAGAATCATCCGTACCAAGAAATTTGACATCAAGCCGATGTATCCGGAAGATGCATGTATTCAGATGGAGCTTTTGGGACATAATTTCTTCGTATTCTGCAATGCGGAGACCGATCAGGTAAATGTAGTATATAAGAGAAAAGGCAATACTTACGGTCTGATTGAGCCCGAATTATAGATTGATAAGAGCTGTAAGAGCCTGATGATTCAGCTTTGAAATTAGCAAATACAGAAATTGTTTTATTTAAAATTAATAAGATTTAAAAGGGGCCGTGTGAAATCGATTGAGCTGTCAATCGATGGATACGGCTTCTTTTTTGTTCTGGAGAGAGGGCGGATATGGTCATGCCCATGGAACTGTTTTTACAATAGACAAGCATACCGCCTGTAATGCACACGTTCCGGACAATTATAAAAGAATGCAAAGCTACTCTAATATGCAGGACTTCCTATACGAAAAATTACTGTAATTCAGGAGTGGGGAATAGAACCCCGCTCTTTTTCATATATTTCTATGAGGTATACCGGATGGTGGAATATGCAGTATCTAAAAAAAATAAAAAGGGCAGTAATTATAGAGAGTATTCTTCTTAGCTGTTTCGGAATCGTTTGGGCGACGGGGGTTTTAAGAGACGGTTTTCCGAAGGCGGAAGAACAGGCTATCGAGCTGGAAGTCTTCGCAGAAAAAAAATATATCAAGTGGGTAGATTTCAATATATCTTATGAGGCCTTGTGTGAAGCCTATAAATGGGATGTGGACACGTATAAGGAGAACTTGGAGAATAAGGAGGCGGTGCATGTAAACTGGATCGAGCTGCTGGCTTATGCAGGGGCTAAAAATGGGGGGAAGTTTCCTAAAGGCAGTGTATCGGAGATAAGCAAGGCAGCCAGAAAGCTTACGTCCAAGGAGACGACGATGCGGGAACTGACGAAGGATATGGAATATTACGCTTATTATCTGGAAGCCTATAGCGCTGTGCTGGGTGGGTTTGTAGGAGAGTATGAGATACAAAAGCCGATGGAGGACGGGACGGTGGAATGGCAGTCATGCTACGGCTTGAAAGCATTTTCTCCCGTGGCGAAAGGCTTTGCTTATAACGACTATGACGATTTCGGAACATCCAGAAGCTACGGCTATTCCAGGCCTCATCTCGGCCATGACATGATGGGGCAGGTGGGTACGCCCATTATTGCCATAGAATCCGGCTATGTGGAAGCCATAGGCTGGAACCAGTACGGCGGCTGGCGGCTGGGAATCCGCAGTTTTGATGGGAAGCGGTATTATTATTATGCCCACCTTAGGCAGAATTTCCCGTATTGCAAGGATTTAGAGGAGGGCAGTGTGGTCACCGCCGGACAGGTGATAGGATATATGGGACATACGGGTTACAGCACGAAGGAGAACGTAAACAATATCGAAGTCACCCATCTTCACTGGGGATTACAGCTTATATTTGATGAATCCCAAAAAGAAGGCAATAATGAAATCTGGATTGACTGCTATAACCTGACCAGGTTTTTATACAAGAACCGCTCGGAGACCGTGAAAAATACGGAAACGAAGGAGTGGTACCGCATTTATGAGATGAAGGATCCGGCCGTATTGGAATACAATAGTAAAGTAAATATAAAAAAGCCGGAGGTGACTGATAAAACAGCGGAACAAGAGTAAAAAGCTCCCGATAAATTTCTTGTTATCCAAGAGCTTTTATGATATCAGTGAAGTAGGCTGCGGCGGATATTTTAACCAATTTATCGACTCTTTTCTTAGTAAATTGGCACATTGACGAAGCTTGTTCCAATTGCTAATATGAACATATGGCATTTTTGACATCATTGATAAGAAAGACAGTGTGACGAAGATCGTGGGTTTGGCGAAGAGAGACGGAGTAACCGAGAAATTAACAATTAAAGATGTGGCGGAAAGTCTTGGCGTTAGCGAGAGCACTGTATCCAGAGCTATCTCCGGCAAGGGAAGAATCGGTGAGGCTACGAGAAGAAGGGTGTTCGACTATATTGAGGAGCATAACTATATGCCCGGCATCGGCTCAAATGGGCTGATTTCCGGCAGGACCCGCAATATTTGCTGGGTGATGCCCGGAGACTGCAATGTGGTGGAGATTCCATTTTTCCAACAGTGTATGACAGGACTTCTGGAAGTGACGGAGACCTTCGGCTATAATCTTTTAGTTACCTCCTGCAGCCAGAATGATATTTCTCATTTGGAGAATCTGGTAGGCAATCACAAGGCGGACGGCATCGTGCTGGCGAGGACAAATGTGGATGACTTGGCCATCGATTTCCTCAAGGGGAAGAAAGTTCCCTTTCTTGCAATCGGAAGCTATGATGACGAGAATGTCCTGCGCGTAGATCACGACCATAAGGCTGCGTGCAAGGAGTTCACTTCCATGCTGCTGCTTAAGGGCTGCGAGAGGATAGGCCTCTTGGGAGGTAATAAAAGGCTTATCGTCAATCTGAGCCGTTATGCAGGTTACGAGGAAGCGATGCTGCAGGCGGGAAGAAGTGCCGAACCGGGCCTGGTTTATATGGATATAGAAAACTATGTGGCGGCGGAGATTGCGGTAGAAGAGCTGCTTCGCAAGAAGGTGGACTGCCTTCTGTGTACGGACGATGCCATCTGTCTCTATGTGCTCAATAAGCTGAATAAGGAAAATATCGGAGTTCCCCATGCGGTGAAGGTAGGCTCTTTTTATGACAGCAGCCTTCTGGAGAATCGCATACCCGCAATAAGCTCTATCGATTTCGATGCCTGCGAGCTGGGAAGGAATGCTGGAAAAATATTAATCGATTATATGGAGGGCAAGGAAGTCAATACGGGCAATCTGTTCGGATATGAAATCCGCCTGAAGGAATCGACCAAGGATTATTGAGATTTATCATTTTAGATTTATTGTTTGCGCAGTTGCCTGTTCATGTTAATGGAACAATTAAATAACATGAAGAGGTGAAATATGATAAAATCTAAACGTATAAGAAATAAATGGAAGAAGAATCTGTTCTCGACTATACGGTTTAAGCTGGCGGGTTCTTACTGTCTGTTAATCGGATTTATTATTATAGCAGGGGTGTCGGCGTACACCTCTGCTTCTGGCGCTATAAAGGCAAATTATAAAACATCTACTCTGCAATCGCTGGACATGCTGGGAGAATATTTGGAATTTGGATTCGATACGGTGAGCAGTGCGGCGGTGGAATACTTGTCGGATACCAATGTGACGGATTATCTGACCGGAGGAATGGCAGCGAAGAAAGCGGACCAATCCATCTATTATACCGACAAAAAGTCGGAGATTACCACAAAGGTAACCGCCGATGCCTTTTTGCAGAGCATCTATCTTTTCTCTGATCCGGTATCTTCCTTATCCACGAACAAGAAATCTGTATTAAATATGTTTTCGGACTATACCCGGTCTGAACAGGGAAAAGCCTTGCTGGAAAACTCCCAAGCCTATTACTGGTTCGGTAAGCCCTCCATGATCGATGAGGCCTTGAATGTGGACAGCAATAACTATGCGATCCGCATGGTAAAGGCTTTTTACAGAAAGGAAGCTTTTCTCGTTATGGACATTGATAAACAGGCAGTCACCGACATCTTGAATAAAATGCAGATGGGTGAGGGTTGTAGAATCGCATTTGTGACAGTGGACGGCGTAGAGCTTTCCGGGGATGGAAGCCGGGAAACGTTCTTTTTCCGGACTGATTTCTATGAGCGGGCCAGGGCAGCGGAAGAAAGTATAGGAACGATGGAGAATGTGCTGTTTGAGGGAAGAGATTATCTGTTCCTCTACCGTAAGATTGCGGATACCGGGGCAATGGTTTGTGTGCTGATTCCCGAGTCGGAGATTACGGGGCAGGTCGAGGATATTAAGTATCTGACCTTCTTTGTTATATTGGCATCCGTTCTTATTGCGCTTTTGATAGGTGGTGGAATCGCGGCGGGAATCAACAGGGCTATTAAATATTTTACCGATAAGATGGAAGTCATTACCAAAGGGGATATTTCCATTCGCCTACATACCAATCGAAAGGATGAGTTCGGAACGCTGGCAAAGCATATGAATCACATGCTGGAGAGCATGAACGGACTGATGGGAAATGTGAAGGCGGTGAGCCTTGAGGCGGCGCAGTCGGCTCAGAATGTTGTGAAGTCTTCGGAGACTATTTCGGAATCTGCGGCTTATATATCGGCGGCCATAGGCCAGATAGAGCAGGGATTGTTTGAACAGGCTAACGACACGAAGAACGGTGTGGAAAAGTTGGAGAGTCTGGCAAACCATATAGGAATCGTGGATAGGGAGACTATGGAAATCAGAGAGATTGCCGGAGGGACGACCTTTGCCATCGGAGACAGCATCGATAGAATGCAGATTTTGAAGGAAAAGACAGAGGAAACCTCCGCAATAACCCAGAAGGTCATAGAGTCCATTAACGAGCTGAAAGTGAAATCCGGCCTGATAGGCGGCATCGTGGATACCATAGACAGCATTTCGGAAGAAACCACACTGCTGTCCTTAAATGCGGCAATCGAGGCGGCCAGGGCAGGCGCGGCAGGCAGAGGCTTCGCTATTGTGGCTGATTCCATCAAGAAGCTGGCAGATCAGTCTCTGGCGGCGGCAAACCAGATCAGAAGCATTGTAGATGAGATAAAAGAAGAAACGGTGCGCACAGTAAATGCGGCAAATGATGCGGGTGAAGTCATTACCTATCAGGAAATTGCGGTAGAGGACATGCGTGGTTCCTTCAATGGAATGAAAGCGCAGGTAGAGGCGCTGGTGAAGAAGGTGGAAGCCATTGTATCGAGCATCGAAAGGATGCGCACGGAAAAGGAAGAATCGGTGAACAAGATGGAGCACATCTCGGAAGTGACAGCGGAGGCTTTCGCGTCGATAACGGCTGCAAATGGAAAGACGAAGAATCAGGTGCAGATTGTGGAAGAGCTCTCCATGCTTTCAGAGAAAATGCTCTATCAGGTGGAACAGCTGGAAACCGCACTTGGCGAATTTCATGTGTAAGGGGTTGGGAATGGAGTATTATGGACGGTAAGAAAAAGATAAATTATGTAGAAATGGCGGAAAAACTCGGAGTCTCAAGAACCACTATCTCCCGCGCCATGTCAGGCAAGGGAAGAATCGGAGAAGATACACGAAAGATGATACGGGACTATGCGGTAAATGTCTGCGGCTATCCGGATTTATTTTCCGAGGGAAAGAAAAGCAAAACAAATAATATCGCGCTGGTCATTCCTAATAACTGGAGGCTCATCGACCTTCCGTTTTTTCAGCGCTGTATGATTGGAATAACGGAAATTGCCATGGTCAATGATTATGATACCATTATTATAATGACCGGGGACAGAGATATAGGAAGCCTGGAGCGAATCGTGAACAGCAGGAAGGTGGATGGCTTTGTATTGGCGAGAACTTACGTGGATGACGTGTTCGTGAAGTACTTAAAGGGAGTGAGCATGCCTTTTGTAACCTTGGGAAGTATCGACGACCCGGAGGTGGTACAGATAGACAACGACCACGAGGAAGCCTGTCGGGATATGGTATCCACTATGGTTTTAAAGGGAATGCGCAAAATTGCGATGATTGGAAACAATCGGAGCCACATCGTCACCAACGCCAGATTCAACGGCTATTGCTCCGGTCTGGAGGACAATCATATCGGAGTAAATCCTGACTACGTGTTCCTGGATGTGCATAATAAGCTGAAAGCGGAGAAGATCGTAGATGAAATCATTATGAAAAAAATAGATGGGATCTTATGTATGGACGATACGCTGTGCCGGTGGATACTTACCAAGCTGCGCCGCGAGCACATCCGGGTACCGGGGCAGATAAAGGTCGCCTCCTGCTACGACAGCGAAGTACTTGAGGACTATACACCTTCTATCACCTCCATACGGTTCGATGCTATCGAACTCGGCAGTGTCGCTTGCAAGGTTTTGTTAGATTTGATCAATGGAAACAAGGTGGATGTAAGGACGCTGCTAGGGTATGAAATTATCTTCAGGGAGTCTACGAAGTGATCGGAGGGTAACTTCTTGTCATAATCTTGAAGTTGCGCGCAAATGAAAAATATGATGCGCAATAGTGCGCAAATAAGGAGCGTAAACGACTTAAAAAATGTGCAAAAAGATAAAAAATAAAATGAGACAAAAGTATATTCTGTCAATAGACAACAATAAAAGATTTTAGTATGATATTTACAGAACAAGCAATTGCGCAAACGAGAGCAACGTTCTGGAGAATAATAACAGTTGATACAACCATTTGGGAGGAAAGAGAATGAAGAAAAAATTAGTAAGCACCGTTTTAGCGGCTGCATTGACCGTTTCCTTATTGGCAGGCTGCGGCGGGGGTGCTGAGACGGCAAGCAATGCTACAGGAACAGATGAAACGACCACGAAGGCAGCTTCTGCAGCAGAAGCATCAGAGGATGAGGCTCAGGCGGATGCAGGGGCGGCCGGAGAAGAGAAATTGACCGTATGGTGCTGGGACCCGGCTTTTAACATTAACGCGATGAACAAAGCGGCCGAAGTTTATCAGAAGGACCATCCGAACTTCGTATTGGAAGTAGTAGAGACACCTTGGGAGGATGTTCAGACGAAGCTGACCACAGCGGCTACCTCGGGAAATCTCGATACGCTGCCGGATATTCTCTTAATGCAGGATGCGGCATTCCAGAAGAATGTAATCAGTTATCCCGATGCATTTACAGATCTTACGGGCAAGCTGGATTACAGTCAGTTCTCAGCAGGTAAGGTAGGCTTCTCCACCGTAGACGGCAAGAATTACGGCGTACCTTTCGACAACGGTGCAGTTATCGCCTCTTACAGAACCGATTTGCTGGAGCAGGCAGGCTATAAGGTTTCTGACTTTGAAAATATTACATGGTCCGATTTCATCGAAAAAGGAAAAGTAGTTCTTGAGAAGACCGGAAAGCCGATGCTCTCCTGCGTGGGCGGTGAATCCGATATTATCGTTATGATGCTTCAGTCCGCAGGCGGCAGCTTCTTCGGTACCGACGGTTCCGCACAGCTCGTTGATAACGCGATTTTGGAAGAAGTCATGAGCACCTACGCTGAATTGGTTAAGAGCGGAGTTCTTGTAGAAGTGAACGACTGGGATTCCTACATCGGAACTCTTAACAGCGGAACGGTTGCGGGAACCATGGCCGGATGCTGGATTATGGCTTCCATTCAGGCGGCGGACGATCAGGCCGGAAACTGGGCAATAACGAATATGCCTAAATTAGATAACGTAGCAACTGCTACCAACTATGCAAACCAGGGCGGTTCCAGCTGGGCAATCACGTCCAACTGCAAAAATGTAGATCTTGCGGCTGATTTCATGGGCTCCACCTTCGGCGGAAGCGTTGAATTCTATGAATCCATTTTGAATACAGGTGCAATCGCATGTTACTTGCCGGCAGGCGAAAGCGATATGTACGGCGCATCCAACGATTTCTTCGGCGGAGAGGCAGTATATGCGAAAATCATCGACTTTGCGGGACAGATTCCTGCCTGCAACACAGGTGTTTACTTCTATGAAGCACGTGATGCCGTAGCTACGGCGATTACAAATATCGTATCCGGCGCGGATGTTGCCAGTGAGCTTCAGGTAGCTCAGGATACCGTAAATTTTGCAATGGGACAATAATCTTAAGAAAGAAGGGGAGCGGCCCTCGGGTCGTTCCCTATCAATTACATTATGGACTATTTAATGATAATCGCAGCCTTGCTCGCCTTTTTTGTAAAAGGGATAAGCGGCTTCGCGAATACGCTGGTATTCACTACCATAACCGGTTTTGGATACAACAATGTAAACATTACTCCGGTAGAGCTTATTTTAGGGTATCCGACTAATCTTGTCATCGCATGGAAGGAACGGAAGAATACGGATTATCGAATATGGCTCTTTCCGGCACTTCTCGTATGCCTGGGAAGCATTCCCGGAATGCTCTTTTTAAAAAACGGAAACACCCAATATATAAAGATTTTCTTCGGGCTCATCGTTATAGGTCTTGGAGTGGAAATGCTGTTCCGGGAATATAGCATTAAGCAGAGAAAGTCTTCAAAAGCGGTGCTTTTCATTATCGGGGCACTTTCCGGTCTGCTTAGCGGATTATATGGGGTTGGAGCTCTGTTAGCCGCATATATGAGCAGGACGACTAAGGACAGCGGCTCCTTTAAAGGAAATATTTGTATTGTATTTATCGTGGAAAATACATTCCGAATTATTATTTATATAATTTTAGGAATTATGAATAAAGAAGTTTTTGTAAAAGCTGCTTCGCTCATTCCCTTTATGGCGCTTGGACTGGCAGGGGGAATGCTCAGCGCCAAGTTCATGCCGGAGAAAACGGTAAAGCGAATGGTCATCATTATGCTGATCATTTCCGGAGCAGTATTGGTTATAAACAACATTTAAACAAAGGCTGCATAGCTAACGGAGAGAGGAGGAGGCAAATGAAGAAAAAACTGACTTTGGGACAGAAGCACAATCTCACAGGCTGGACATTCCTTATGCCTGCGGTAGTACTGATTGTTGCAATGAGTTTCGTACCGATGGTCCAGGCGCTCATTTTGTCTTTTAAAACCGGTATAGGCACTAACATGACCTATACGGGAATTACCAACTACACACGAATGTTTAAGGATGCGGTCTTTATACAGTCCTTAAAAAATAACTTTTTTTACCTTATCATACAGGTGCCGATCATGCTCATTACGGCGCTGGTGCTGGCATCCATGTTAAATAACAAGGATTTGAAATTCAAAGGTTTCTTCCGCACGGCGATTTTTCTTCCCTGCGCTACTTCGCTTGTATCTTATGCGATTATATTCCGTTCTTTATTTGCAGTGGATGGGTTCGTGAACAACGTTCTGATCAATCTCGGAATTTTACATACCGGCTACAATTTCCTGGGGCATCCCTTAAGCGCGAAAATCATTATTATCACAGCGCTCGTATGGAGGTGGACCGGTTACAATATGGTGTTCTATCTGGCAGGATTACAGAATATCGAATATTCCGTATATGAAGCTGCAAAAATAGACGGGGCATCCCCATTCCAAAGCTTCCGGAAGATTACCGTTCCGCTGTTAAAACCTACCATTTTACTGACAGCTATTATGTCAACGAATGGAACCTTGCAGCTTTTCGATGAATCGATGAACTTAACCAATGGAGGACCGGCAAACGCGACCATAACGATGTCCCACTATATTTACAACGTTTCCTTTAAGTACGTTCCGAATTTCGGATATGCGGCATCGATGTCTTATATGATTTTGATATTGGTAGCGGTACTGGCCTTTATACAGATGAAAGTAGGTGATAAGCGTGACTAATAAAGTAAGAATGGCTTTTTCCTATATATTTCTGACAATAGTGTCATTACTTTCCATATTTCCGCTTTACTGGATGGTAGTGGCCTCCACTAACAAAAGCGTGGATGTAGTAAGGGGAACTCTGATTCCCAGCACCTATTTCATTGAGAATCTGAAAAACCTTTTCGCTTCGCAGAAGGTGGGAACAGCTATGCTCAACTCCTTCCAATATTCGATTATCCTTACGGTTATTTCCCTGATCGTATGCTCGCTTGCCGGCTACGGCTTTGAGATATACCACGACAAAGGGAAGGATACGGTAATGTCGATTATCCTTTTGGCTATGATGGTTCCCTTTGCGGCTACCATGATTCCGCTGTTTCAGATGTTTTCGCAGGCAAAGCTTTTAAATACTGCTATAGGTTTCGTCCTGCCGACCATCTCCACGCCGTTTTTGATCATGATGTTCCGGCAGAGTGCCAGATCATTTCCTCATGATATTATAGAGGCTTCGAGAATTGACGGATTAAGTGAAATTTCCATTTTCTTTTGGATGTTCATACCGACCATGCGCTCCACCTATGCGGCAGCAATGACGATCACGTTCATGAATGCCTGGAACAATTACTTGTGGCCCAAGGTAATCATGCAGGATAACGGCAGCATCACGATGCCTATGTTAGTGGCGAACTTAAAAGAAGGTTATCTTACGGATTACGGAATGCTGATGTTAGGCGTATTGCTCTGTACGATTCCTACCGTAATCATCTTTTTCGTGCTGCAAAAAAGCTTCGCGGAAGGAATTACCGGAGCGGTGAAGTAAAGGTTACTGTTCACACAGTAGTTTAACACTTGCTGTTAAGCTATGTAGGAATATGATTCAAGAGATGATTTCTGCTTCGCGAAGCGAATTTAAATGCAAAAAGTTTGCATTGCAGAACATCATGCGTTACTGTGAACGGAGTGTGAACAGTAACAAGTAAGGAAAGCATAAAATATGAGAGGAACAAGGTTATAGTAATGAGTGATTTTATTCTGAATATTATACATCGCCCGGAAATGGTCCCGGAATATGCGGAAAAAGTGACCGGGCATGGAAAGGAAGAGGACATCGGAAGAACCTCTCTTTTGAAGGAATCTTTGGATATTTTTAAATTTCAGCAGGAGACTGCTCATAAATACGGATTGAAGACGACAATACATATGACATATGCGTCATTATTCAATAAGGAAGCAGTGGAGATCGCTAAGGAGCACCATGAGAAATACGGAGATGAAATTGCGCTTTCCCTATTAGGGCTTCCATGCAATGAATTCCGTGAAAAATATAAGACGAAGGATTTCTGCATATGGATGTTTTCCATGGAAGACAAGAAGTCAATCATAAACGATGTTTTTGAGAAATTCCATAATATATTCGGCTTCTATCCGGAATCTACCGGCTCCTATTACATGGATGCAGATTTGACCAACTATATCAAAGAACAATATCCCACAGTAAAATGTGCGGTAGCTACCTGTTGGGAAGAAGGCCCGAAGGCGTACCATACCTGCAATAACTCGTGGTACACGTTTATGGACGGCGGTCCGTGGAACCCGTGGATTCCGTCGAAGCAAAATACCCATGCTCCGGCGGCGAACAAGGAAGAGGACAGCGGTATCGTAGCAATTCCGCACTTGTCGAGAGACTTGATCGCCTGCTATGACGGAAACGGCTCCAATTTCGGAACTCATCCGCAAAATGTGCTTCGAGGCATGATTTACGATACGGAGACTTGGGAATATCCATACTTATTCAATTTGATCGACCAGTACAGAAATCTGGAGAAATACAATAACGGTTATTCCTATAACATGATGTTCGTAGGCCCCGGCTGGCTGAATAAAATGGGAAGGTGGGAATCCTCCTATGAGCTGTTGGCCAAGAGCTATGATGACGGAATGGCATATTACGGAAAGCTGAAGGAAGAAGGAAAGCTGAAAGATATGACGATGGCGGAGTTCGCAGATTATTACCGTCAGAAAAAGTCATATACCGAGCCTGAGTGCGCGCTTTGGAGAGATATACTGTATGGTTCAGACAAGCAGTTGTTCTGGTACTGCGACCCGGATATGAGAGCGTGTATCAATATGGATCAGGGAGGTGCGCTTGTGGATCTGCGCCCTTATGCGGCAAAGCTGGAGTGGCCGGTGGGTATCGGCACGAAGCATGTAACCGATGCGTCCTATCCCTTCCTCATTCAGGAAAAATACCGGGCAGGTTATTTTACCCACTATGCCGGTGAAGGGACCATAAAAAGCGTGAAATTATCCTATCAGGGGGAAGAGGTAGATTTATGCCTGTGCCGGACAAAGGCTCATTACTCTGAGGAGGGCAAGGTGAGAATTCTGACCCTTGACCCGGTGGATATCGAATTCTATGACCTGACGGTGAAGCTGCAGACAATGATATCCTTCGAGGAGGGCAGCGCAGAAATCAGATTCGAGAGAAAGATACTGCATATAAGCAAGCCCGATGCGGAAATAGAGCTGAATGAATACATGGTTGCCTGCTACGGAACTACGGAGTATTCGGAGCCCATGGAGGGAATCACATTAAGCTGTAAGAATGAGGAACGCACGGAAACGATTTCTTATGAATATAAGTGCAGGGAAATAGCGATGCCCGGTGCAACCCGGGTGCGGGCGGCAGTACCTCAGATCGGGACGGGGGTATCCATGCGCACGGACCGAAAGGAAGCGACGGGATATGTGAAAGAGGGATACGCATTTTCACCTATGTTCACGCTGGGATATACGGCGAAATTAAAAGAGAAAGAGGGACTTGTATCATGGCTCAGTCTGGAAAAGGTAAATTAAATTACAGATGTCCTTCCTGCTTTATGAGGGACTTGGATCTGGATATGTTTTATGATAAAGATAAAAAAGAATATTATTGCATCAGATGTCAGTATGTGGGAACGGAAGAGGATGTGCTTGAAAAAAACCAGATGGCAAGGTTCCGCTATAAGGATATGGGAAAGAGATTTACGAGCTTTGAGCTTTAAATTCAGATAAAATGCGGAGGTTGTGCGATGGAACTTAAGAATATGCTTCATGGAGGAGACTACAATCCTGAGCAGTGGCTGGATTGTTCGGAGATATTAAAAGAGGATATCGAGTTGATGAAGAAGGCCCATGTCAATTGTGTGACCTTAGGAGTATTTTCTTGGGCTGTTTTGGAGCCGGAGGAGGGAGTCTTCGATTTCGGGTGGCTGAAGGAGATTATTGATAACCTGTATGAAAACGGAATTTCCACTATACTCGCCACGCCTACGGGGGCTATGCCCCACTGGATGACAGCAAAGTATCCGGAGATTATGCAGGTGGGAGCAGAAGGGCGAAGGAATCTCCCTGGAAAGAGACATAATTTCTGTTATACTTCGGCAAAGATGCGGGAAAAGACGAGAATAATCGACAAAAAGCTGGCTGAGGAGCTGGGGAATCATCCGGCGGTCGTGCTTTGGCATATTTCGAATGAGCTGGGCGGCAATTTCGGAGACGGAAGCTGTCACTGTGACGAATGCAACGCGGCCTTCCGCAGATGGTTAAAAGATAAGTATGGTTCTCTAAAGGAGCTGAACAAGGCATGGTGGACTACCTTCTGGAGCCATATTTATACGGACTGGGAACAGATTCACAGCCCGGTGCCAAACGGAGAAAATCTGCTCCATGGGCTGAATCTGGACTGGAGGCGTTTCGTGACTTATCAGATGAAGGATTTCTGTCAGTGGGAAATCTGTTCCGTCAGGGAATATTCCAAGCTGCCTTCCACAACCAATTTTATGTTTTTCTTCAAGTCCCTGGATTATTACGAGCTGCATAAGTGTATGGACGTGGTGTCATGGGATTCTTATCCGTTTTGGCATAAGAGCAAGGACGAGGTACCGGTGGCGGTAAAGACTGCCGCTGTTCACAGTATGATGCGAAGCATGAAAAAGAAGCCGTTTTTGCTTATGGAAAGCACTCCCTCCTGCATTAACTGGCGAGTTTCGAATCCGGTCAAGAGGCCGCAGATGCACATGCTTTCCAGCATGCAGGCAGTGGCTCATGGCTCCGACTCGGTACAGTATTTCCAGTGGAGAAAAGGAAGAGGTTCTTTTGAAAAATTCCATGGAGCAGTTCTGGATCATAGAAATAAGGATAATACGAGAACCTTTCGGGATGTGACGGAGGTGGGAAAACGGCTGGAAGAGATAGGGCAGAAGGTTCTGGTTACTTGCAATAAGCCGAAGGCTGCCATTGTTTTCGATTGGGAGAACTGGTGGGCGGTAGAAGACGCCACCGGTCCAAGGCTGGATATTGATTATGTGAAAACCTTTCTAACACATTTTCGGGCCTTTTGGGAAGCCGGCATGGACGTGGATGTAATCAATATGGATTATGATTTAACAGATTATGAGCTGATAGCCGCACCCCTTAACTATTTGTATAAGGAAGGCTATGCGAAACGGGTGGAGGAATTCGTAAGAAATGGCGGAAGCTACGTGACCACCTATTGGAGCGGAATCGTGAACGGGACGGATCTTTGCTTTACGGAAGAACATCCGCTGAGAGAGGTGCTGGGAATCCGTCAGGAAGAAATCGACGCGCCGGGAGAGGAATTTGCGAATTGTATCGTTTATCATAATAACAGTTATTCTGCGGAAGGATTATGTGAGATAGTTCATGCAGAAGGAGCTCAGGTGCTCTCAGTCTACGAAAAAGAATATTATGAAGGCTATCCTGCGGTGACCAGGAATGACTTCGGACAAGGTACGGCTTACTATTTGGCTGCGGAAATCTCGCAAGACTTTTTGAACCTTTTCTACAGGGAACGGGGGAAGGAAAGGGGAATTGATAATCCGTTATCGGAGGCACTTCCTTATGGTGTAACGGTGTCTGTCAGAAAGGGAGAACAGGATTTGGTATTCCTCCAAAATTTTAATGATGACAAGGTGACGGTAGAAATTGGCAATCGGTGGAAGGATGCGGATACGGGAGAAGGATTGGAAGGGAAGATAGAGCTTGTGCCCTTTGAATGCCGGATTTTGATGAAAGCTTAATGAAAATAGGATGATGACGGAAGGAATAGAATTATAATGAGAGAATTTATACATGGCATGGATATTTCTTCCATGGATGAAGTGGTTCGTCTCGGAGGGAGATTCTACAATAACGGGATGGAGCAGACGTTAGTCGATATCCTTAAGGCGCATGGGGTAAATTATATACGGCTTAGGCTTTGGGTCGATCCTTATTCGGAAGACGGAGTTTCTTACGGTGCCGGAGTAAGCGATTTTCCGACAACGGTAAAGATGATAAAAGAGGTGAAGGCAGCAGGGCTTAAATATTTGCTGGATTTTCACTACAGCGATTTCTGGGCTGATCCGGGGAAACAGATAAAACCCAAGGCTTGGAAGGAGTACGATGACGAACAGCTGGAGAATGCAGTATTCGAGTATACGGAGGGCGCACTGAAACGGCTGAAGGAAAAAGGTCTTTTTCCTGATATGATTCAGGTGGGAAATGAAATTACAAACGGGCTTCTCTGGCCTAACGGAAAGAAGCCTGCTTATGATGAACTCGCACGTTTTGTAAATGCAGGAATCCGCGGAGTGCGGGCGGTAGACGGCGATGTACCGGTTATGCTTCATTTAGACCATGGGGACGATCATGAGATGTGCCGGGATTGGTTCGATCATTTCATGGAGCGGGGGGAAGAGTTTCAGATAATCGGATTGTCCTATTACCCTGTATGGAACGGAGCGATGAAAGGGCTTATCGATAACATGAATTTGCTTGCCGGAAGGTATGGAAAGCCTTTGGTCGTTGCTGAGGTTTCCCATCCCTTTACGATGGAGGATTACGCTTCCTGCGAAGGGCTTGCGCCGGAGGAAAGAAAGGGCGCGGCGGCGAAGCCGGCTCTTGAGAAGAATCTGGAATATCCTGCAACGAAGGAAGGGCAGGCCCTTTTCATGAAGAAGTTAATGGAAGAGGTGGCGGCAGTGGAGGATGGCTTGGGAATCGGTTATTTTTACTGGGAACCGGCATGGCTTCCGGTAAAGGGAAGCGGATGGGCGACGAAGGAATCGCTTGTCTATATGCAGGACCCGGGACCGTGCGGCAATGAGTGGGCGAATCAGGGGTTGTTCGACTATGAGGGGAATGCGCTGCCGGCTTTAGAAGTTGTGAGGAGCTTCGGGAGGGGGTGAAAGCCTTTCTTTGGGGAGGTTGTGAAAGCCTTTCTTCGGGGAGGCGGTGAAAGCCTTTCTTCGGTGGATTAGGTTTCTGTTCCGGCGCTTGCGGCTGTATTTTCTAAAGGAAACCGTAAGTGTGTGGAAGGGGGACGGGGCGGCAGCGATGCACATCCGTGTGCAGCGCTGCCTAAACGCCGCATCCGTGCGGCGTTTCCCTGGGTGTGGAGGTTTCCTTAAGAAAATTCAATCCGCGCGCTGACGGAACAGAAACCTAATCCACCGAAGAAAGGCCCCGGAAGGTCGTGAAGAGGGACGTGAGAATGGCGGGGGTATTGGCTTTGTAGTTTGATGTTTAAGAATGGGTGAGTTTTATGAAAAAGTATTGGCTCGGACACTGGATGCCTGATGAAAAGGCATTGTGGCCGAGCCAAGTATTATTTGTGGAAGTGGGCATATGCGATATGCTCATATGGTTCGTTTAATATATGATTTGTTTGTTATGAAATAAGAAAGTATGCCTATTACATAACGCAAGTTTTTATTCTTATTGTGTTCTCACACCGTCTACTGTCTGCTGGATAATGCTGACCATAATATCCTTGGTTAGCTGGCCGGAGACGTAGCCGAAGACGTTTCCGTCCTTGTCGATCATAAAGGTGGTAGGGTATGCGTTTATTCCGTAAGCATATGCCATTTTGCCTTCGGTATCCATAGCTACTGGATACTCATAGCCATTTTCCTCCAGGAAAGCTGCAATTTCTTCTGCAGAGCCTTCCCGGCCTACCTCAGGGGAAGCGATGCCGAGTATAATAACGTCGCCCGTATTCTCGCCGTAATCTTCATAAAGCTCTTGGATTTCGGGCATTTCTGCGCGGCAGGGAGGGCACCAGGTCGCCCAGAAGTTAAGAAAGACTGTCTTGCCCTTGTAATCAGAGAGGGTATGCACATTGCCATATTGGTCCGTAAGGGTGAAATCAGGAGCAGGGAACGTATCCGTGCCGGCTTCGCTTTCATCAGTAGTTTCATCAGTAGTATTATTGTCTGCGGCATCTGTGTCGTTGGTGACATTGATGTCATTATTTCCGTTATCATTATTTGAATCGTCGTTTGTACTCGTGGCATCATTATCTGTATTATTTCCACCACTTTCGTCAGAAGGGTTTATGCTGCTTTCGGCAGAGGTACCGGTGATACCCGATAAATAGCTGCTAAAGCCGTTCATCCAGCCGGTAAACATCATAACGCCGATAAGAATCATGAGAATACCTCCGATTTTCGTCGTATACTTCACCACCTGACGGTGTTTCTTGAAGAAATCCAATAAAGAGCCGGTGAAAATACCTACGCCCATAAACGGGAGAACAAAGCCCAGCGTGTATACTCCGATTAAGAGAAAGCCTGTAGCTGCCGATGCGGCCGATGCCGACATGATCAGCACGCTGGCAAGAGCAGGTCCTACGCAGGGCGTCCATGCAAAGCTGAAGGTAAATCCCATAAGGAGGGCAGTCAGGGGATTCATGGCGAGGCTGTCCGGTTGGAAATGAAAGCGCCGCTCTTTTCCCATTGCAGGGTTTCCGAAGAATCCTAACTGGGAAAGGCCGAAGAGAACTACGATAATGCCCCCGATCCGGGTAAACCATGTCTGGTAATCGTGGAAAAAACGTCCGATAGTCGTGAAGCCCAGCCCTAATAAGAAGAAGGAAAAGCTGATTCCGATTACGAAGAATAAGGTGTTGAGCATTACTTTGCTCTGTTTATAGCGAATATTGCCGTCTTCGTCCGTTGTTTTAGCGCCGCCGGATAAATAGCCGATATAAAGCGGGATGAGCGGCAGAACACAGGGGGAGAAGAAGCTGATTAATCCTTGAATAAATACAGTAGCTGCGGGGATGCTTGTTTCAATTGATAAATTCATGTATTACCTCCGTTTGCTGTAATAGTTGAAATGCAGTTTCTTTTTTATTGCTTCGGTTCGCAAGATTTATCGATGGAAAGTGCGCCGAAGATTTCATCGTCTATGTTATTTATGGTTATGCTCCTCAGGCGCTCCTTGCAAAGGGTGTCCAAGTCTTCATAGATATTATCCAGCACTTGTCCCATGCCGGAGGCAATAAGGCAATCCATGTCGACGTTCCCGCTTTTCCACGAAGAGGAGACAAATTTGAAGTCCAAGGCCTCGCTGACTTGATAAAGGGAGATATTCTCCGGACTTACCTCCAGATGATAGCCGCCGTCCAAACCTTCCTTTGTGGAAACGAGTCCGGCATTCTTAAGTTTTACCATGATTTTACGTATTCTTGCCGGATTAGTGCATACATTTTTGGCAAGCTCTGCACTGGACAGGGTACAGGCCTTCCGGTTCAAAAAGACGAGGGCGTGCACCGCTATACAGAATTCACTGTTCATGACTTGGCCTCCTTACTATAATATTGAAGCTGTAAAAAAAGATGTATCATATATACTGTAATTATAATTGTTTCAGTTTATATGTCAAGTATTATTATTGTTTCTAATATGGGACTATCCGGCGGAAAGAATAAAATGTGTTACAGTTAGGTAAGTTTTTCTATTGACAATAGCCGTGATTGGAACATAATGGTACATGAAAAGCTCTATATAGGGAGGGAAAAATATGACAACCTTTGAAATAACAAATCTCGTGAAAAACTTTGGAAAGTTCACTGCTTTGGACGGTGTGAACATGTCCGCGAAGCCGGGAGAGGTTCACGCTTTTCTGGGTCCCAACGGCTCCGGAAAAACGACAACGATCCGCTGTCTGCTTGCGATTCTCAAGGCAACATCGGGAACGGTAACGCTGTTCGGGCAGGACGCGTGGAAAAATGCAGTGGAGTTACATAAGAAAATTGCCTTTGTGCCCGGAGATGTGAACCTCTGGCCGAACTTAACAGGCGGCGAGGTGATAGATTTGTTCTTGTCGATGCGCCGGGCGGGACAGCCGGATAAAGTACGGTTAGAGCGCCTCAAGGAGCAGTTCGAATTGGATCCCGGCAAAAAATGCCGTACCTATTCCAAGGGTAACCGCCAGAAGGTAGCTCTTATCGCGGCCCTCGCCTCCGATGCGGAGCTGTTTGTTCTCGATGAGCCCACCAGCGGCTTGGACCCCCTTATGGAAAAGGTGTTTCAAGACTGTATAGGTGAACTCAAGAAGGAGGGAAGGACGGTTCTGCTGTCCAGCCATATTATGAGCGAGGTCGAGAAGCTGGCGGATACGGTCAGCATTATCCGCGAAGGGAGAATCGTGGCAGGAGGCTCTATGTCTCAGATTGCAAAAAAAGCAGGAGGAAAGACGCTGGAGGAATTCTTTCTCAGTGAATACGAAGGGGGGAGAGGGCTATGAGGTCTATTTACGGCTTCGGACGATACTTTCGCTTCCTCCTTCGAAGAGAACGGGCGATGAGTGCGGTATGGATCGTCTGCGTGGCGGGATCCGCTCTTTTGTTCGCCGGAATGTATCCTGGGCTGTTTCCCGACAAGGAGTCCATGCTTACGATGGCGACCACAATGAACACTCCTGCTATGGTAGCGCTGATGGGGCCCGTTTACGGTCTGGAATCCATGACGACGGCTATCATTATGGCGCAGGAATGTTTGATATGGTTTGTGCTGGCGGTAGCAATTATGAATATTTTCTTCGTGAATAGGCACACCCGGATGGATGAGGAGCTGGGACGGCACGAGATGCTTCGCGCGCTGCCCGTAGGACGGTTGACGGGGGCGGTGACAACTCTGTTCGGTGCGTTTGTTTTGAACGCCGTCATTTCCATAATAACGGCGCTTGGGTTCATGCTGTTACATATTGAGGGCGTTACGGCAACCGGTGCATTTTCCTATTCCTTGTCTATGGGTGCGCAGGGATTTCTCTTTGCCGCGCTTACCTTGCTTGCGGCGCAGATGTTCTCCACTTCGCGCGGGGTAATGGGCAGTGCATTCGCACTTCTCGGTCTCTTCTATACTATGAGAATGTCCGGGGATATGGCAGACAGTGCTTTAAGCGTAATTTCTCCTTTGGGGCTGGGACTTCGTGTATACGCCTTTTATGAAGATAATTTCGTACCTATCCTGATATTGTTTCTGGAAGCAGTTGTCATCGGCGCAGCAGCGCTTCTTATCTGTGCCGGCAGAGACCTTGGTGAGGGGATTTTGCCTGCCCGTAAAGGGAGAGAGCATGCTTCCTGCTTTCTGCGCGGTGAGCTGGGGCTGGCATGGAGACTCTCCAGAGGAACGATATTCGCATGGGGGCTTGGCTTGTTTGCCCTTGGGGCCTCTTACGGCTCGGTGCTGGGGCAGATCGACGCCTTTGTAAATGACAACGAAATGATCCAGAAGATACTTAACACGGTAGGCAGCTACGACATCACGAACAATTATATTGTGCTGATACTGGCTATCGGAGCCATTCTTTCATCCGTTCCCGTAATGATTCTGGCGGGCAGGATTCATGCCGAGGAAAAGCACGGGCGGTTAGAGCAGCTCTTTGCTAAATCTGTTCCCCGAATGAAAATGTTTCTCGCTTATATCGCACTTGCGCTTACAGAAAGTTTTCTAAGCCTTTTTTTGCTGACTCTGGGCCTTTTTACGGCGGCATGGAGTACGGGGGCGGTGGAATTAGGCACGCTCTTAAAGGCGGCATTTGCATATCTGCCTGCGTTATGGGTAATGCTTAGCTTGAACGTGCTGCTGGTGGGAGTTTTTCCCAGGCTGACCGCACTGGTATGGGCAGTATTTTCCTATTCCTTCCTTATGATGTATTTCGGAAGGCTGTTCGATTTGCCTGAATGGTTGCATAAGCTTTCTCCCTTCGGAAATGTTCCTCAGCTTCCGGTTCAGGAATTCCGGCTGGAGCCGTTAATCGTAATGTCCGTTTTTTCGTTGATTTTGGGAGCGATTGGCGTTGTGCGGTACGGACACAGAGACATTGGATAAAAACTCATAAAAATATCATATTTCTTATCGTTGCAAAATGAAAAACCCTATGATATAATAGGAACGCTGGTAATGATAAAAAATTAACAATCATTGCAATCAACACTCATTCTGCTTCGGCAGACACATTATTGTATGGAGGAAGAAACAATGGGAAAAAAGGTAGTTTTAGCAGGCGCTTGCCGTACAGCTATAGGAACTATGGGCGGAAGTCTCAGTACAACACCGGCAGCAGAGCTTGGTGCAATTGTAATTAAAGAAGCTTTAAACAGAGCAGGCGTTGCTCCGGAAGCAGTTGATCAGGTATATATGGGATGCGTTATTCAGGCAGGTCTTGGACAGAACGTAGCTCGTCAGGCAACTATCAAAGCAGGATTGCCGGTAGAGGTTCCCGCGGTAACCATTAACGTAGTATGCGGTTCAGGACTTAACTGTGTCAATATGGCGGCACAGATGATCATGGCAGGAGATGCGGACATCGTTGTTGCAGGCGGTATGGAAAACATGTCTATGGCTCCCTATGCACTTCCTCAGGCGCGTTTCGGATATAGAATGAACAATGGAACTTTAGTGGACACTATGGTAAATGACGCTCTTTGGGATGCGTTCAACAGCTACCATATGATTCAGACAGCAGACAATGTTTGCGCAGAATGGGGACTCACGAGAGAAGAACTGGATGAGTTTGCATTAAAGAGTCAGCAGAAAGCGGAAGCAGCTCAGGCAGCAGGCGCATTCGATAAAGAAATCGTACCTGTTATGATAAAGAAGAAAAAAGAAATGGTTGAATTCAAAGTAGATGAGGGCCCCCGTGCAGGATCTACAATAGATGCTCTTGCAAAGCTTCGCAGTATCAATAAGGATGGCTTTGTAACGGCAGGAAACGCTTCCGGAATCAATGACGGCGCAGCAGCAGTCGTCGTTATGAGCGAAGAAAAAGCGAAAGAATTAGGCGTTAAGCCCATGGCTACCTTCGTAGCAGGCGCTCTTGCAGGCGTAAGGCCTGAGGTTATGGGAATCGGCCCCGTTGCCGCAACCCAGAAAGTCATGGAAAAAACCGGCCTGAAGATTGAAGATTTCGATATTATCGAAGCAAACGAGGCTTTTGCCGCACAGTCCGTAGCGGTAGGAAGAGACTTAGGCATCGATGTGGATAAGCAGCTCAACCCTAACGGCGGAGCTATCGCATTGGGACACCCGGTAGGAGCTTCAGGCTGCCGTATCTTAGTTACTCTGCTTCATGAAATGGAAGCGAAGAATGCGAAAACCGGTCTTGCTACACTTTGCATCGGCGGCGGCATGGGCTGTGCTACTGTTGTAACGAGAGAGTAAGATTTAATAGTTAAAAATAAGATAAGCAGGCTAATCGAGATGTCCCAGACAATCTCCGGTCTGCTTATCGGACTGTATTCGGATGAAAAACAGGCGATCTGCGAAGCGGCAGGAGGAAAGTGCCTAATGCCAGGCTGCAGATGACCTCTTTAATAAAAAACCTAATAATGAGAAGAAAAGGAGTAATGAAGATGGAATTTATCGTATATGAACAAAAAGATGCCGTTGGTATTGTTACCATCAGCCGTGAAAAGGCTTTGAACGCATTAAACAGCACCGTTCTTGAAGAACTGGACAAAACCTTGGACGCTGTTAATTTGGACGAAGTAAGATGCCTTATTTTGACAGGCGCAGGACAGAAGTCTTTTGTAGCCGGTGCGGATATCGGAGAGATGAGCTCCCTTACAAAAGCAGAGGGCGAAGCCTTTGGCAAAAAAGGAAATGACGTATTCCGCAAGCTGGAGACCTTCCCTATTCCTGTCATTGCAGCGATTAACGGATTTGCGCTGGGCGGAGGATGTGAGATTTCCATGAGCTGCGATATTAGAATCTGTTCTGACAACGCAGTGTTCGGACAGCCGGAGGTAGGCCTTGGAATCACACCGGGCTTTGGCGGAACACAGAGACTTGCCCGTTTGGTAGGCGCAGGCATGGCGAAGCAGATGATATACACCGCAAGAAATATCAAAGCGGATGAAGCACTCCGAATCGGTCTTGTAAATGCTGTTTACACTCAGGAAGAATTGATGCCGGCAGCAGAAAAAATGGCGGCAGGAATTGCGAAGAATGCTCCGATAGCTGTTCGTAACTGCAAAAAAGCAATTAACGACGGTCTGGATGCAGATATGGATGAAGCAATCGTAATCGAAGAGAAGTTATTTGGTGACTGCTTCGAATCCTATGATCAGAAGGAAGGAATGACAGCTTTCTTAGAGAAGAGAAAAGTAGAGCAGTTCCTTAACAAGTAAAATGTCGCGAGGTAAACCAAGCGGTATTTATCTTGGGTATTTGCCCTCATGGGCAGTTACCGGATGGACATGCAAGCAAGCCCGTTCGGCGCATTGCCTTTGTGAGAATAATGAGGCATAGCAGTAACTTAATTAGGTATTGATGGACTTCCGCATAGCTAAGGCGGCAGCTCACATAAATCATATAAATACAAATCAGGAGGAAATAAGATGAAAGTAGGTATTATTGGTGCCGGTACAATGGGCGCAGGTATTGCACAGGCTTTTGCCCAGACAGAAGGATATGAAGTATTTCTTTGTGATATCAACGAAGAATTCGCGGCAAACGGCAAGAACAGAATTGCAAAAGGTTTTGCGAAACGTGTTGAAAAAGGTAAAATGGAACAGGCTGCAGCGGATGCTATTCTCGCTAAGATCACAACAGGCGTGAAAACGATTTGTACGGATTGCGATTTAGTAGTAGAAGCAGCTTTAGAAGTTATGGATATTAAGAGACAGACATTTAAGGAGCTTCAGGATATTTGCAAAAAGGATTGTATTTTTGCAACCAATACCTCCTCTCTTTCCATCACGGAAATCGGCGCAGGACTGGACAGACCGGTTATCGGTATGCACTTCTTCAATCCGGCTCCTGTTATGAAGCTGGTAGAAGTAATCGCAGGCCTTAACACACCCGACGAAGTAGTTGATAAGATCAAAGCGATTTCCGAAGAAATCGGCAAGACTCCGGTACAGGTAAATGAGGCGGCAGGCTTTGTTGTAAACAGAATCCTTATCCCGATGATCAACGAAGCGATTGGTATCTATGCAGAAGGTGTTGCCAGCGTAGAAGGTATCGACAATGCGATGAAACTGGGCGCAAACCATCCTATGGGACCTTTGGCTCTCGGAGATTTGGTTGGTCTTGACATCGTGCTCGCTATCATGGAAGTTCTTCAGAACGAAACCGGTGATTCCAAATACCGTCCTCATCCGCTTCTCAAGAAAATGGTTCGCGGCGGACAGCTCGGTATGAAGACCGGAAAAGGCTTCTATGATTATTCTAAATAAAAAACAGGTGTTATGAAATCACTCTGTGAGATTACATTGTGATTAATCATTTCATAATAAAATTTTTTGATTAAAACTTTATGGAGGAAATAAAAACATGGATTTTATGTTAAGTAAACAACATGAAATGGCAAGAGCTCTTTTCAAAGAATTCGCTGAAACAGAAGTTAAGCCGTTAGCACAAGAAGTAGATGAGACAGAAACGTTTCCCAGAGAAACCGTTGAGAAAATGGCAAAAGCAGGCTTTCTCGGTATTCCGATACCGAAGGAGTACGGCGGTCAGGGCTGCGATATATTGACATATGCGATGTGTGTAGAAGAACTTTCCAAGGTTTGCGGTACTACAGGAGTTATTGTTTCCGCACATACCTCTCTTTGCTGCGATCCTATCCTGACATATGGTACGGAAGAGCAGAAGCAGAAATATCTGCCGGCTCTTGCAAAAGGCGAGAAATTAGGCGCTTTCGGTCTGACCGAGCCCGGTGCCGGTACCGATGCACAGGGACAGCAGACAAAGGCTGTTCTCGACGGCGACGAGTGGGTGCTTAACGGCTCCAAGATTTTCATCACCAACGGTAAGGAAGCCGATATTTATATTATCATTGCAGTAACAGGCGTTTCCACCGATGCAAAAGGCAGAAGTAAGAAAATTATTTCCGCTTTCATCGTAGAAAAAGGAACTCCCGGCTTCTCCTTCGGTACGAAGGAAAAGAAAATGGGTATCCGCGGCTCATCTACTTATGAATTGATTTTTACGGATTGCAGAATTCCTAAGGCAAATCTGTTAGGCGCAGAAGGAAAGGGCTTCGGTATCGCTATGCACACGCTGGACGGCGGACGTATCGGTATTGCCGCTCAGGCACTAGGCCTTGCAGAAGGTGCTTTGGAAAGAACGATCGAGTATGTAAAGGAAAGAAAGCAGTTCGGCAGATCGATTGCTGCTTTCCAGAACACGCAGTTCCAGCTTGCTGATATGGATACGAAGACAGAAGCTGCTCAATTGCTCGTTTACAAGGCTGCGAAAGCAAAAGAGACCCAGAAAAATTATTCGGTAGAAGCAGCAAGGGCGAAATTGTACGCAGCAGAAGTTGCTATGGAAGTTACGACCAAGGCTGTACAGCTTCACGGCGGTTACGGCTACACGAGAGAATATGACGTAGAGCGTATGATGCGTGATGCCAAGATTACCGAGATTTACGAAGGAACCTCCGAAGTTCAGAGAATGGTAATTTCCGGCGCAATACTGAAATAGTAATGACATGAGTGTATTGTACTCATTAAGAGTGTTATATACTCTTTAAGCAAATGAAAATGAATGAAAACATAAGGAGTGGAAATACAATGAAAATTGTTGTTTGTATTAAACAGGTACCCGATACAAAGGGCGGCGTTAAATTCAATCCCGATGGAACGCTGGACAGAGGTGCTATGCTTACTATCATGAATCCCGATGATAAAGCAGGACTTGAAGCAGCTCTTAGATTAAAGGATCAGTATGGCGCGGAAGTAACTGCGATTACCATGGGCCTTCCCAAGGCGGAAGAAGTACTTCGCGAAGCGATGGCTATGGGCGCGGATAAAGGCGTTCTTGTAACGGATAGAGTTCTCGGCGGCGCGGACACATGGGCGACCTCTCAGACACTTGCAGGAGCAATCCGCAATTTGGAATATGATTTGATTATTACCGGCCGTCAGGCGATTGACGGAGATACCGCACAGGTTGGACCGCAGATTTCCGAGCACTTGGGAATCCCGGTAATTTCTTATGCACAGGATATTAAGATCGAAGGCGACAGCGTAGTAGTAGAGCGTCAGTACGATGACAGATATCACGTATTAAAGGCTAAAATGCCTTGCCTGATCACAGCTCTTGCTGAACTGAATGAAGCTCGTTACATGACTCCGGGCGGAATCTTCGACGCATATAATGAGGAGATAACCGTATGGGGAAGAAATGATTTGGTGGATGTAGAGGATTCCAACCTCGGACTTAAGGGTTCACCCACACAGATCGCCAGAGCATCTGACAGAGTGAGAAAGGGTGTGGGAGCGAAGGTTGCTCTCGATCCTACGGAATCCGTAGACTACATTATGGAAAGATTAAAAGAGAAACACATCATTTAATAAATCAAAGGAAAAGCGTGGTGAATAAGAATGAATATAGCAGAATATAAAGGAGTATTTGTCTTTGCACAGCAGGTAGATAACGAGCTTAGCGGTATCGCTTTGGAACTGGTAGGCAAGGGTAAAGAGCTTGCAAAAGATTTAGGAACTGAAGTTACGGCTGTTTTGGTAGGAAGCGGTGTGAAAGCGCTTGCGGACGAACTTGCAGCTTACGGCGCGGATAAGGTTATTCTTGTGGATGATCCCGAGCTTAAAGAATACAGAACAGAGCCTTACACACATGCACTGGCTTCTGTTATCGAGAAATATAAACCGGAAATTTTCTTAGTTGGCGCTACCGCTATCGGACGCGATCTCGGTCCCCGCGTGTCCGCAAGAGTGCATACCGGACTTACGGCAGACTGTACAAGACTTGAAATCGGCGATTTCCCGATTAACCCTATCCCGGGAAGAGAGCAGTTGCACAACCAGCTTCTCATGACACGTCCTGCATTCGGCGGAAATACTATCGCTACGATCGCATGTCCGGAATTCCGTCCTCAGATGGCAACGGTTCGTCCCGGCGTTATGCAGAAGGCTCGTAAGGATGAGAATGCGAAAGCCGTTATTGATGAGTTCAATCCTGGCTTTACACCTAACAATAACTACGTTGAAATTCTCGATATAGTAAAAGCTGTTGCTGAGACGGAAGACATCATGGATGCGAAGATTCTCGTTTCCGGCGGCCGCGGTGTTTGCAGCGCAGAGAATTTCAAAATGCTGGAAGACCTCGCAGATGTGCTGGGTGCTACAGTAAGCTGCTCCCGTGCGGCTGTTGATTCCGGATGGAAGCCGAAAGATCTGCAGGTAGGCCAGACCGGTAAGACCGTTCGCCCTAATCTGTACTTCGCAATCGGTATTTCCGGAGCAATTCAGCATTTGGCAGGTATGGAAGAATCCGATGTCATCATCGCTATCAACAAAGATGAGACAGCTCCTATCTTCGATGTAGCTGACTATGGTATTGTCGGAGACTTGAACAAAATCGTTCCTGCACTTACGGAGAGATTGAGAGCAGAGCTCGCTACCAATAAATAATTGCAGTAAAGATGACAAAATAGTAATAATATAATACAGTGATGAAATAATAACGAAAGCCGATGCAGTGCCATATGATGGATGCTGCATCGGCTTTTGTAATGTGGGGATAGCTTTTCTTTGGTATATTCCTTTGACTTGCTTATTATATTTATAGTGTGCCGGGACTCTGCTGTGAGGAAGAAGTAATAGTGAATAATCTACCGCGAAGAAGGTATAGAAAAGAAGTTAAAGAGAAGAGAGCAAAGAGAAGAACATAAATAGAAAAATAATTATGAAGGATTTAATGCAAAAATTTCTTTAATATAGTAGAGAAGGTATGGAAATGACCATATTATTTCATGAATTTTTGGAACAATTCCTGCAAAATCCAATATTACGGATAACATCACTATTAATAACAAGTGTTATATTAGTGAATGGATGGACGGATGCGCCAAATGCCATCGTCACTTGTGTATCTACAAAGGCGATGGACTTAGAAGGGGCCATACGGATGGCAGCAGTCTTTAATTTCGCAGGGATGCTTTTTATGACTATGTTCAATTCCAAGGTGGCCTTTACTATTTATTACATTGCCGACTTTGGAGCAGATTCCAAGTTGGCGTTAGCCGCTCTTTGTGCGGCTATGACCTCCATTGTTCTATGGGCAGCCGCGGCCTGGTGCTTCGGCATACCGACCAGTGAAAGTCATGCGTTGATTGCAGGGATTTCGGGGGCAGCTATTGCCTTACATAACGGCGTTGCGGGTATCAGCGGAGCAGAATGGATGAAGGTTCTGTACGGCTTGCTGTTGTCCGTTATATGCGGCCTGGGCATGGGATATATATGCGGTAAAGCGGTAGATTTGTGGGCGGCAGGACGATGGGAGGAGAAGAACTTCGATAAGGCTCAGATAGCCGGTGCGGCGGCGATGGCATTTATGCACGGTGCACAGGACGGACAGAAATTCATGGCAGTTTTTATGCTGGGAATCTGTCTTGCCGGCAAAGGGGTGGGGAGTACAGACTTTGAAATACCCTTTTGGATGATTCTCCTATGCAGTGGAATCATGGCTGCGGGAACTTCTATAGGAGGGAAGCGCATTATCAGAACGGTAGGGAATGATATGGTGAAATTAGAAAAGCCGCAGGGCTTCGCATCGGATATTGCAGGAGCAGTATGCCTGTTTTTCTCGAGTCTATTCGGCATACCCGTTTCCACTACACATATAAAAACTACAGCGATGATGGGAGTAGGAGCAGCACAGGATATATCCAGCGTGAACAAAGAAGTTGTGGAACGGATGATCATTACGTGGATTCTCACATTTCCCGGATGCGGTGTAATCGGATACCTGACAGCGAAGCTGTTCATAGCAGTAGTATGAATCTGATTGGATACTGTCTCATCCTTCAGCCTGTATAAAAGAAAAAGGCGTAGCAGTTAAAAACTACTACGCCAAAAGGACAAACTTTTTGGTGTCATTTCACATTAGTGATATGGCTTTATTTATATTACATGGAGAAGTATTCTATGTATTAAGAAAAGATTTTAACATTCTTCTTTGTTAAATCAGTAACAGTCTTGTCGATGGTATCGAGCAAAGCGATGACCTTCTTCGAGTCATCCTCCGCATGTGAAAGAAGCCGCCTCGCTTCTTGTTCCTCACCATTCCTAATGAGTCTGATAATCTTTTCGCCCGCATCATGTAAGTCCTTGTGAATAGGAGCAATTTTTTTCCAGTCCTCCGAAAGGGCAGGGTGGTCTACCCTTATCGTATGATAGAAATGCCCGAATTCACATTTTTTGGAATTAGTCTGTAAGGGAACCGCTTTCATGTTTTCTGTCATGCCCGCAAGTTTTGCCACCCAGTTCTCATGGGCCTTTTTTGCCTTAGCGATAGTGGCATGGAAGTCTTCGTTGGTAACTGCGTGCCTGCCGCTGCGCAGACCTTCGTATAGCTGTGCGGAAACGAGAGATAGCTTATCATCGATAGCGGAAATGTTTTTCGAGAAAGCAACACTTGCATCCGCATCGTTATGAATATGCTGTGTCATCATTGCGAGCATCTCCGCATTTTTGCTGGAGGTCTCCATGGCCTTATTGATATTTGCAGCAGAGTATTTGACACCTTGCATAGATTGATTGATATCCGATACGCTCAGAACAACGCCGTTCAGCATATCGATATTGTTGTTGACCGTCTGGGAAACCAAATCGATTTTCTCATCCATCTGTGTTGTAGAGGAAAGGGTGCGTTCAATGCTGATCTTTCCGTCCTGGGCGGCGCTGTGAATTTCAGCTACAAATTTCTGCATACCGCTTAAATTTTGCTTGGTATCGTCCGCCAGTGTGCGCACTTCGTCTGCAACGACAGCGAAGCCCTTGCCATGTTCTCCCGCTCTGGCAGCCTCAATAGCGGCATTTAAGGCGAGCAGGTTGGTCTGATTGGCGATACTCTGAACACTTACTACTATTTTTTCCACTTCGTCTGCGAGAGTTACCAACTGAGTAATCTTTTCGTTCATGTCGTTAGTATCTTGAATTACGTTTTCCTTTAACGTGCTTACTTCGTGGAGTATCTGAGTGCTTTCGTTATTCTTGGCAGCCAGGGAAGAGGACTCTTCCGAAAGGCGCTCTAACGTATGAGCAGTATCGTCGATGGTATTGTTTACTTCATTCATCGCGGAGGTAGTCTCCTCCACAATAGCGAGGTTGGATTCACTTAAGTCAGCCAATTCCTTAGCGAAATGGAGCAGTTCATCTGACATAAATGTCATTTCTACGTCGAAGGAACTGATGGAGGTGGCAATTTCCAACACCTGTTTAGCGGCATCGGACATACGGCGTTCATTTTGCAGCAGCTTATCAAAGTGATTTATAATAGTACTGTGCAGCGGATAAGTGCTTTGTGGACAAGGGGCAGTATCTATGCCGTTCATGGTATTTTCTACATATTCAGAAACACAAATCATTTCTGCGCAAGAACCCTTCTTTTGAAACATCTGTAGTACCTCCAATTTTATTTTTATCGTATTATGTCAAGTATATCAATTTAGCAAGATATGGTCAATAAGTTGTTGGGAGGTGTTTTTTGTATTGCAGAAATCATGCGTTACTGAGAACGGAGTGAACAGTAACGTTTTTGTGGGCAGAGCTTACAGAAAATCCGAGTTTTGCAAGCAAGAAATACTGCTGCACAGTATTTCTGTGCATTAATGGTTGCTATGAAGCCGTAGGCTGAATGGTAACCATGAGTAATTTCACGGTTTACAAAGAGTAAAAAGAATGGTACAAAGGTAGTAGACTTTACAGAAGAAGGTGGAATTGTGGCAAAGAATAAAGAAATTAAGACGAACGCGATGCGTATTCTGGAGAGAAATAAGATAGAATACACACATTATGCGTATGAATGTGAGGAATTCATCGATGGACTGCAAATAGCTGATATGCTGGGATTTCCTTATGAGAAGGTTTATAAAACGTTGGTGGCTGTGGGCACCAGTAAGAACTACTTCGTATTTGTTATTCCCATTGCAAAAGAGCTGGATTTGAAAAAAGCGGCGAAATCGGTAGGAGAAAAATCGGTGCAGATGATTCATGTAAAGGATATCAACGATGTGACCGGTTATATAAGGGGAGGCTGTACGGCGATCGGAATGAAGAAACAATATGTAACGAAGGTAGATGTATCTGCGGAGAGCTTGGAGAGAATAATTGTCAGCGGCGGAAGGCTGGGTTCCCAAATGGAACTTGCGGCGGAAGATTTGCTGAAGGCAGCTCACGCACAATATGCCGATATTACAGTATAGGCATATAAATAAGTAAAGAAAAGAGAAAACAGACGGATGACGGATAAGAAGAATATTATGGAATATGAAACGGTTGCCTTGGACGACAATGAGACCTCCGTGGTAATTATCGATCAGACACTGCTTCCCGGAAGGACGCAGTTGATTCATTTAAAGACAGCAGAGGAGATATGGGATGCCATTTATTTGCTGAAGGTGCGCGGAGCGCCTGCAATCGGCGTGGCAGCCGCTTTCGGTATTTACATACTCGCGAAAGGGATCGATACGCAGGACTACGCCGCTTTTTATAAGGAGCTTGTGAAACAGAAGGAATATCTGAACTCCTCCAGACCGACTGCTGTTAACCTGTCGTGGGCACTTAACCGCATGGAGGAGGTGTGCCGGGCGAATGAAAAATTGCCGGTGCCCCTGATAAAGGAGAAACTGAGGGAGGAAGCCATAGCCATCAAGGAAGAAGATATATGGGTATGTAAAAAAATCGGGGAATATGGCCTTGATCTTGTAAAGCCGGGGGATGGTATACTGACGCACTGCAATGCCGGACAATTGGCAACGAGTAAATACGGTACCGCTACCGCCCCAATTTATCTGGGGCAGGAAAGGGGCTATAATTTTCACGTGTTTGCCGACGAAACGAGACCGCTGCTGCAGGGAGCGAGGCTGACCGCCTATGAGCTGCAGTCCTCAGGGGTGGATGTGACCCTTATCTGCGACAATATGTCGGCAGCCGTTATGCGAAACGGATGGATAAACGCTGTTTTTGTAGGCTGTGACCGGGTGGCCGCGAATGGAGATGTTGCCAATAAAATAGGAACCTCTGTTGTGGCAGCGGTTGCGAAACGCTACAATGTCCCGTTTTATGTCTGTGCGCCTACCTCTACGATTGACAGAAATACGGAGACAGGAGACGACATCCATATTGAACAGCGCCCGGCGGAGGAAGTGACAGAGATGTGGTATAAGGAGAGGCTGGCGCCGGAAAGCGTAAAAGTATTCAATCCTGCCTTCGATGTGACGGATCATGAGCTGATTACTGCCATCGTTACCGAGTATGGTATTGCCAGAGCTCCTTTTACACAGTCTCTGCAGGAGATTTTTGAAAAAAGCAAAGGCATGAAGTGAAAGAATAAAAAGAAAGTAAAGGCTAAAAGTAGAAAAGAAAAGGACAAGAGATATGGTATATATGACCCAAAAGCAGGCCCAAAAGGCGATTATTGAAATCGGACAGCGGATGTACGTGCGTAATTTCGTGGCGGCTAACGATGGTAACATCTCCATAAAAACGGGAGACAATGAAGTATGGGCGACGCCTACAGGAGTTTCAAAGGGCTTTATGAAGAAAAAGATGCTTGTGAAGGTAGACCTTGACGGAAATGTTCTTGAGGGAACATACAAGCCATCTTCCGAATTGAAAATGCATCTTCGTGCTTATAAGGAGAATTCCGATATTCTCTCGGTCTGTCATGCACATCCGCCTATCTGTACATGCTTTGCCATCGCGGGAATTCCGTTGGATGCGCCGGTACTGGCGGAAGCGATCATTACGCTGGGAGATGTGCCGATAGCTCCTTATGCGGAGCTGGGTACCAACGAGGTGCCGGAGGTGATAGCACCTTACTGCCATACACATAACGGAGTACTTCTGGCGAACCATGGAGCCGTAACATGGGCAGAGGACGCATTTTCTGCGTACTATCGTTTGGAGTCTATGGAATACTATGCGAAAATACTTTTGATTACCGACAAGATTCTGGAGAAGCAAAATAAGTTGGATGAGAAGCAAGTAGACAGGCTTCTTTCCATGCGGGAGAAATTTGGAATAAAACGAGGCGGCAGACCTGTTGGATGAGAAGCTTTTATGAAAGAGAAACAGCATGCCGAGACGTATTATATTAATCGATAAAAATAACAGCAGTATCCTTACCCGGATTTCTCCTTATCAAGCTGAGAGCGGGCAGTTTGGCGGATGCTGCTGTTATTAATTACAGAAACTAATATTCCATTACCTTTTCTTCTCCGTTCATTACGCGCAGAGCGCCTTGAACGAGAGCCAGAAGTTCATCTTCTCCGGGATAGATAGTGACAGGGGCGATAAAGCCTGCCCTTTCCGTTAATCTATCGGTTATTCCTTTGTTATATGCGATGCCGCCGGTCATAATGATCTGGTCTACCTTACCGTTCAAAACGCAGGCCATAGAACCGATGTCTTTGGCAACCTGAAGGATGAATGCCTCGCGGACCGAAATAGCTTCCTTGTCGCCCTTTTGTACGCTGGCTTCAACATCCCGCATATCGTTGGTTCCAAGGTATGCATTGAGACCGCCGCCGCCGACCAGCTTCTTATATACTTCCTTTTCCGTGTATTTTCCCGAGAAACACATTTTAATGAGAGCGCCGGAAGGCACTGCACCGGCTCTTTCCGGTGAAAAAGCGCCGTCTCCGTCCAGAGCGTTGAAGATATCGATTACTTTTCCTTTCTCATGTGCACCTACAGAAACGCCGCCGCCCATATGTACCACGATAAGGTTCAAGGAATCGTAGGATTTTCCTGTTTCCTTCGCATAACGTTTTGCCACTGCCTTCTGGTTCAGCGCATGGAATACGCTGGTACGGGGAAGCTCGGGAACTCCTGAATATCTGGCGATAGGCATGAGTTCATCCACTACTACAGGGTCTACGATATAAGAGGGAATGCCCAGGGAATCACCAATCTCCCTTGCGAGAATACCGCCCAGATTGGAAGCGTGTTCGCCCTGTTTCCCAATCATAAGATCATGGAGCAGCTCGTCGGTTACCGCATACGTACCGCTGGGAATCGGCTTTAGCATACCGCCCCGCCCTACGATGACTTTTAACGACTTCATGTCGAAATTCTTCTTTTCCATTAAATCGAGAATGATTTTTTTCCTGAAATCCTTCTGATCTACGATAGAAGAATACTGCGAGATTTCCTCTGTGGTGTGTCTTAGTGTTTCCTCAAAAAGCAGCGTCTCATCTTCGAACACGCCGATTTTTGTTGAGGTAGAGCCGGGATTGATAATTAAGCTTTTTATTGACATAGCCAAGTCTCCTTATTTTATAATCGGTTAATTTTAGTATTTATTTTAAAAATTCTGCAACGACGGCACCAAGGACCAGAGAGTTGACTTTTACCTCCATGGAATCGGAACGGGAGGTCAGGATAACCGGTGCTTTTGTACCCGTTAAAATATTGCCGTTCTTAAGGTTCGCGGTATGAACCATTGCCTTATATACGAGATTACCGGCATGTATGTCGGGGAAAAGCAGAATATCTGCATCGCCTTGAATCTGTCTGTCGGTGGCACCCTTATGCTTTGCGGCCTCCGCATCGATGGCCAGATCCAGGGAAAGAGGACCGTCAACGATACAGCCGGTAATCTTGCCGTCCTTATTCATCTGAGTCAGTTCAGCAGCCTCCACAGTAGCGGGCATTTTAGGATTTACCACCTCAACTGCGGCGAGAGGAGCTACTTTAGGGCACTCTATGCCGCATGCCTTAGTAATTTCCAATGTATTATTGATGATACTTACTTTGTCTTCCAAGGTGGGATAAGGAATGAACGCCACGTCCGTCAAAAACAACAGGTGGTCGATTCCTTCCACATCGAATACACATACATGCGATAAAGCCTTGCCGGTGCGAAGACCGACCTCTTTATCCAACACACTTTTTAAGAAATTCTTCGTGTCGATCAAACCCTTCATATACATGTCGGCGCTGCCGTCATGAACGAGCTTTACTGCGGTCAGGGAAGCTTCGATATCGTCTGCCACATGTACCAGCTCGAAATCATCGATATTGATTCCCGATGCTTTTGCAACATCCTTAATTTTGACTTCATCGCCTACCAGGATAGCATCCGCAATTTTTCTGTCCTTCGCAGCCCTTACCGCTTCTAATACAGCGGAGTCCTGCGCAACTGCAACAGAAACCTTTTTCATAGGAATTTCAGTTACTTTGGAGATTAACTCATCAAACGTTTTGCTCATTTGTTCACACCTCATATTTTAATTTATCGATAGGACATATCTAATCGTTAAAATAATAACACTTCTTATGTTTAAGGTCAAGGCACCTAATCAGGAAGAAACACAAAAAGTGCCAAGATAATACATTGACTTTTGAAATATAGATATATATAAATAGGATGATGTGGAGAGATTCACAGCCACTCAAATAAATATTTAAAATCAGAGGATAAAGATTGAAAAAAATGCACTTTCATCCTCCTTGATTTGTAAGCCCGCTAAAACGGGCAGATGGGAGCAAAAATGAAATCTAAAAAATTAATCGGATACTGCTTTACCGATAGCTTGGGAGACATGAAAGCCGAGGATGTCAGAGCGCTGGATGGAGTAAACATAGCCTTTGGCTTAATCGAGAAAGGGGCGATTTACTGGAAGGAAAAGAATGGAAAGAGAGATATTGCAAGGCTGAAAGAAATAAATCCGAAGATTAAGATCGTATTGTCCGTAGGCGGTTGGGCAGCGGATGGATTTTCCCAGACAGCGGAAACGCAGGAAGGGCGGGCGAAATTTGCCGAATCTGCCGCACGCCTTACGGAGGAATACGGCTTTGACGGAATCGATATCGACTGGGAGTACCCATGCTCCGATAAAGCGGGTATTCGGGCGATTCCTGAGGATAAGGGGAATTTCACTCTGCTGCTTAAAGCACTGAGAAGCAGACTGGATACCTTTGAGGAATATAAGCTGCTTTCTATTGCCGCAGGAGCGCTGAGCTTTTATGTGGAACATACGCAGATGAAAGAAGTTGCCGGCATTTTGGATTATGTGCAGCTTATGACCTATGATTTGTACGGCGAGTGGGACAGCGTGACGGGACACCATGCAGGCCTATATTCCGGTGCAGGAGAAGGAGCCAGCAGCGACGCAGCGGTCCGGCTTTTTGCATCTGCCGGCGTACCTTTTGAAAAGCTGGTAATGGGAGCAGCCTTCTACAGCCGCGAATGGAAAGGTGTTCAGAATTCCAAGCCCGGTAGCCCGGCAAAGAAAGGCGGACAGACTCATACCTATGACACCATAGTGAAATATCTGGAAACCGGAAAGAAAAATTACACAAAAATGTGGGATGATGAGGCAAAAGCCGCCTATTTGTATAACGGTGACCAGTTCGTGTCCTATGAAGACGAACGCGCATTAGAATACAAGGCAGAATACGTGAAGGAAAAGAATATGTGCGGAATGATGTACTGGGAATACAGCTTGGATAAAACTTACAGCCTGACACAGCTTTTACGTAAACAACTGGATAAGTAATAAAGAGTAAACAGTAACGTAACAGTTACTGTTCGCACAGTAGCTTAACACTTGCTGTTAAGCTACGTAACAAAAAGTTTATAAACTATTAACAGATACAATAGTTGAATATGAGTTTTAAATCTGTTACAATAAACAGTGGATTTTTTTGTAATAAATATTAAGGTACCCTGTTTTGAGTGCCGGATGATATGGGAGTTTGACTATGAATATTGTTAATAAGGTTTTTGGAACTCACAGTGAGAGGGAATTGAAGAGAATAGAAGGAATCGCGGATAAGATCGAGAGCTTAAGACCCTCCATGAAAGAGTTGTCTGATGAGCAACTGAGAGAAAAGACAAAAGAGTACAAAAAGCGTTTACAAGACGGAGAGACGTTAGACGACCTTCTGCCGGAAGCTTTTGCCACTGTCAGAGAAGCAGCGAAGAGAGTACTTAATATGGAACATTACCGCGTACAGCTTATCGGCGGTATGATTCTGCATCAGGGACGTATTGCCGAGATGAAGACCGGTGAAGGTAAGACCTTGGTTTCTACTCTGCCCGCTTATTTGGAGGCTTTGGCAGGAAAAGGTGTACATGTGGTAACCGTCAACGATTATTTGGCGAAGCGTGATGCCGAGTGGATGGGACAGGTACACGAATTTTTAGGGCTTAAGGTCGGCGTGGTCTTGAATGATATGAAGCCCGAAGAACGCAGGGAAGCTTATAACTGCGATATCACGTATGTGACGAACAACGAGCTCGGCTTTGATTACTTAAGAGATAACATGGTTATATATAAAGAACAGCTTGTGCTTCGCGATCTGCATTATGCGATTATCGATGAGGTGGACTCTGTTCTCGTCGATGAAGCGAGAACGCCCCTCATTATTTCCGGTCAGAGTGGCAAGTCCACCAAGCTTTATGAAGCATGCGATATCCTCGCGAGACAGCTTACCCGAGGTGAGGATATGGCGGACCTTACGAAGATGGATGCCATTATGGGCATAGAGAGAGAAGAGACCGGAGATTTCATCGTTAATGAGAAGGACAAGATCGTTAACCTGACAGCAGAAGGTGTTGCCAAGGTAGAACGCTTTTTCCAGATAGAAAATCTTGCGGATCCGGATAATCTGGAGATTCAGCACAATATCAACCTTGCCCTCAGAGCGCATAACCTTATGTTCAGAGATCAGGATTATGTTGTAAAGGACGATCAGGTTTTGATTGTAGACGAATTTACCGGACGTATTATGGCAGGAAGACGTTATTCTGACGGTCTGCATCAGGCCATTGAGGCGAAGGAGCATGTAAAGGTCAAGAGGGAAAGCAAGACTCTTGCTACCATAACCTTCCAGAACTTCTTTAACAAGTTCGAGAAGAAAGCAGGTATGACCGGTACTGCTCTGACAGAGGAAAAGGAATTCCGCGATATTTACGGAATGGACGTTATCGAGATTCCGACGAACCAGCCGGTAATCAGGCAGGATTTGCAGGATGCCGTATATAAGACGAAAAAAGAGAAGCTGCACGCCATCGTAGAAGCGGTGGCAGCGGCTCATGAGAAGGGACAGCCGGTATTGGTCGGCACAATTACTATCGAAGCTTCGGAAGAACTAAGCAAGATGCTGACCAAGCGCGGAATTACCCATAAGGTGCTGAATGCCAAGTTTCATGAGCTGGAAGCGGAAATCGTTGCGGATGCAGGTGTGCACGGAGCGGTTACCATTGCCACCAACATGGCAGGACGTGGTACGGATATTAAACTGGACGATGAAGCGAGAGCAGCAGGCGGTCTTAAGATTATAGGTACGGAGCGTCATGAATCGAGACGTATCGATAATCAGCTTCGCGGTCGTTCCGGCCGTCAGGGAGACCCGGGCGAATCTAAGTTCTACATTTCGCTGGAAGATGAATTGATGAGACTGTTCGGTTCCGAGAGACTAATCAGCATGTTCAATGCTCTCGGCATTCCCGAGAATCAGGAAATTGAGCATAAGTCATTGACAAAAGCGATAGAATCCGCACAGAAGAAGATAGAGAACAACAACTTCGGTATTAGAAAGAACCTGTTGGAATACGATCAGGTTATGAACGAGCAGAGAGAGATCATATACGAAGAGAGACATCAGGTGTTAAGCGGACAGAGCATGCGCGACGCCATCTTCAAGATGATTACTGATATCGCTGAAAATGCCGTAGATATCAGTATCAGCGATGACGCAGACATTGATGACTGGAATTTTGCAGAGTTAAATGCCCTGCTTCTGCCTACGATACCTCTTCGTCCGGTCAATACGGGAAGGGTATTAAAGCCGAAGAAGAACAGCTTAAAACAGCAGCTTAAGGAAGAAGCGGTAAAATTATATGAAAGCAAGGAGACGGAATTTCCCAATCCCGAAGCGATGCGTGAAATCGAGCGCGTGATTTTACTGAAGGTAATCGATAGAAAATGGATGGATCATATTGACGATATGGAACAGCTTCGCCAGGGCGTAGGTTTGCAGGCTTATGCGCAGAGAGATCCTCTTGTGGAATACAAGCTCAACGGTTACGAGATGTTCGATGAAATGGCACAGAATATTAAGGAAGAGACGGTCCGCCTGCTGTTCCATGTAAGAATCGAGCAGAAGGTAGAGAGAGAACAAGTTGCGAAAGTAACAGGAACAAATAAAGACGATACCTTGCAGAAGGGTCCCGTAAAGCGTGAGGCAGCAAAGGTATACCCAAATGATCCCTGTCCTTGCGGAAGCGGTAAGAAATATAAGCAGTGTTGCGGGCGCAAGTAAGTTACTGTTCACTCCGTTCTCAGTAACGCAAGTAATCCTCGTTTGAAGAAACGATAGAAATAAAAGAAAGTGTGGTGAACGTTAAGTGGTAGAATTAGATCAGATGAAATTAGAATTGCAGACATATGAAAGTCCGCTTGCGGAAGTGAGGGATTCACTTTGACTTAGATAATAAGCAAAGGAGAATCGAAGAACTGGAAAGGGAAATGGAGGCTCCCGGATTTTGGGATGAGCCCGATATTTCCAACCGCAAAATGAAAGAACTGAAAAGCTTAAAGGACGTAGTGGATACGATAAACGGATTGAGGAGCCAGTACGAGGATATCGAGGCACTGATCGAGATGGGCTATGAGGAAGAGGATCCGGAAATGGCGGCGGAGATTCGCGGCGAGCTGGATACGTTTATAGATACCTTCGAAAGAATCCGCATAGATACCCTTCTGTCCGGTGAATATGACAAATATAACGCTATTTTAAAGCTTAATGCGGGCGCAGGCGGAACGGAGAGCTGCGATTGGTGCGGTATGCTTTACCGCATGTATACCAGATGGGCTGAGCGGAGGGGGTTCACCATCGACGTATTGGATTATCTGGACGGCGATGAGGCTGGAATCAAATCTGTAACCTTTCAGGTCAACGGGGAGAACGCTTATGGCTATTTGAAATCGGAGAAGGGCGTTCACCGCTTGGTGAGAATTTCTCCCTTCAACGCACAGGGAAAGAGACAGACCTCCTTCGTATCACTGGATGTAATGCCCGATATCGAAGACGATATGGATATAGAAATCAATGACGACGACCTTCGCATCGATACCTATCGAAGCAGCGGAGCAGGCGGTCAGCATATCAACAAGACCTCATCGGCAATCCGCATCACGCATCTTCCCACCGGAATTGTGGTACAGTGTCAAAATGAACGCTCTCAATTCCAGAACAAGGATAAAGCGATGCAGATGCTGAAGGCGAAATTGTATATGCTGAGGCAGGAAGAAAATGCGGAGAAGCTTTCCGGCATTCGCGGCGAGGTAAAAGAAATCGGCTGGGGAAATCAGATACGCTCTTACGTACTGCAGCCTTATACGATGGTAAAGGATCATAGGACGGAGGAAGAATCCGGCAATGCGGACGGCGTGTTAGACGGTGCTCTGGACCCTTTCATCAACGCATATCTGAAATGGATAAGCACAGGAAAGAAAAATAAAGAACAATAAAAATGGACTCCTAAGAGTCCGCCATTAATTTATGAGAGGTCAGTAAGTGAAGCAATCACTTACTGACCTCTTGATTTAATGCTCGTGTATTATACCCGGAACTTCGCAATTTCTTCTGTTAATCTGTAAGTACTCTTTTTTGTTTTTGCCACGATTTCCTGTACCTCGCTTGCCTTTTGAGTAGTATCGGAAATCCGGAGCGCAATGTCTGTAGTTCCTTGGGCACCTTCATTCGCAGCAGTTGCAACTTCGCCGATTGCGCTTATGATGTTTTGAATAGCGGATAGCAGCACACTGGAGCTGGAGTAAAACTCCGATACCAGTTCATCCACGTATTTCGCATCCTTACTATAATGTTCTGCAACCTCCAGCAACACGGCGTAATCATTGACAACATCCGTAGAAATATAGGAGAGTACATCCTGTGCACATTCAGATAGGCGGTCGACAGAGCCTGTTACTCTGGAAGTAGTTTCCTGAATCTTTAGAACAGCATTCTTAGACTGTTCTGCCAGAACTCTGATTTCTTCTGCAACAACTGAAAATCCTTTTCCTGCCTCACCCGCTCTGGCTGCTTCTATGGAGGCGTTCAATGCAAGAAGGTTCGTCTGTGCAGTAATCTGCATAATAGAATCGGAAAGGATATCTATTTCCTTAACAACCTTAGTAGCATTTAAGGCATCTTTTAAATTTTGCTGGGTAGTAGACAGTGCCTCTTTTGCCTTCAGGGTGGAAGCGATGACGTTGTCTTTGGTCTGATTGGCTCTCCGGTTGATCTCTTCTGCTTCGGTCGCGCCCTCTTGAGAGCGTGCGGCTATCTGCTGGGCAGTATGCTCGATCTCCTGAGCGGTCGCAGACATTTCTTCAGAAGAAGCAGCAGTCTCTTCCATACCGGCAGATAATTCCTCGGTGGTGGCAGAAACATCCCCTATATTATCATAAAGAATATCGACATTGCCGACTACCTGCTCCACATCATCTTCTATATATCTTGATTCTGTCTTAACCTGATTGATCAGATTTCGGAGGGCTTCCTGCATCTGCTGGATACCAACAGATATAATTCCTATTTCATCCTTCCTGAGAAGGTTGTTCTTCGGTATTTCCTGAGTGAAATCGCCCCCGGCAATGATGCGGATAGACGAATCAAGGGAATGAATCGGCTTAACAATCTGATGTGTTGCGCGTTCAATCGCAAACCCAATCAGAAGAAGGGCGAAAACAAAGGTGATCAGGATATTGATTAATAACTGATTGAGGCTTTTTAAAATTTCCTGTTCATTCACGGCAGTTACTACGGACCATTCGGTACCGGGTATTGGAGCAAAATATGCAATTATTTTCTTGCCGTTTATAGTATAGGCAGAAGATTCTGATTTACCGCTCGAGATCTTGCTTTGAAGCTCATTCAGGCCGCTGCCTTCTAATTCACTTAGCTTTTTGTTGATATTACTATCATCCTGATGCGCAAGAATAGTACCGTCCTTATTGTTGACCAGATAAGCATATCCTGTTTCACCATAGGAAATTTGCTTTATAAACTCTGTGATATTTTCCAAGCTGATATCACAAGCAAGGACACCGCGAAAGTTTCCGGAGGTATCATTGAGGAGAACACAACTGGATACTACTAGTTTATTCGTTATCATGTCGACATAGGAATCGGTGAAGGTAGCCGTTTGGGCCGTATTTCCAAGTGTGTACCAATCACGTTGTCTGGGGTCATAATCGGCCGGGGGTGCCCAGCCGGAACCGTCAATCATTACGCCGTCCTTTGTGCCAATATATATATCGGAGAAGTTGGGGTTGCTTTTTAAAACTGTAGATAAATAGGATATTTCATCTGAAGAAGACAAAGAGACCTTCTCCAGAGTAGTTTTATTACTGTTAACAATCTGTAATTGTACATTCAACCAGCCTTCTATTTTATTGGCACTGGAATGGGCAGTTTCCAATAAAATCTCGTCCACGTTTTTCAGAATCACTTGCCGGGCGAAAAAGTAACCGATTCCTGAAATTACTGCTAATGCAAATAGAATAATAGGGAGCAAAACCAGAAGCATTTTTAGCTTTAAACTTTTCATAATTGTATCCTCCTTTATTTTTATCTTTTGTTAGATAAGTTGTTACATATCATAGAACCAGAGCCCAGAGAAAAGATAAATAGAGTTTATAGAACATATATGAGTACAATGAAATGTCTTGATAAATTTTGACGGGGCTTTCAGGTATCCTGTGATAAACTGGGAAATGCTTCGTTTTGTATAGTATGACAAAGGCTTTTAATGTTGATTTATTATTGGTCCTTCGGTTGATTTTTTACCAAGTCCATATAGAAATTGGCCAAGGTGGCATTCATATACGGAATGATCCACAGATATGCGATACAGCAGGAAAGCAGTCCGAGCAAAAGCAAAGGAAGAAAGCTCAGCTCTATGTAGAACAGCCGTCCCTTATGCCCCTTCATCATATTGCAGCTCATCTTCAGAAGCTCCTTCGCCGAATAATCGGGGAAATCCTGAAGCAGATAAAATGCCTGAGAAAGCAACAGGCTTACAAAGATTAAGATAACGCATCCGGCAATTAATGAAACTGACATGAGGAGTACCATAACAGCGTTGTTGCCGTTTAAATAAAGGTACTGAAAAATTGCGGCCGGTGCTGTGCATAAGTAGGAAGCAAGGCTAAGCATAAACTGGATGAGTATGGCTTTGTCGGGATGCAAACGAAACCCGAAAAAAACATCCCCCACAGAAACCGGCTGCCCACATGCGACCTTCAAATAAAAGAAAGCCTGACCTGAGGCGAATAGGCCTATAAATAAGCTGATGATGAAGGAAACCAAATAGTAAATCACGGTATAAACGATAGAGCCTTGTGGTATCATGAAAACCGGAATGGTTGACATAACCAAAGAGATTGCGGATACGGTTACAAAGGCCCCCACTGCAGTGGTATATTTTCCAAATAGCTGCTCTTTTGCCATGGCTTTCAATTCGGCAGAAGATTTATAATTGTTCATAGATTAAGTCTCCAATTCTAAGTCTGGTATTGGGCTGAGCCTGATGGGCTTTCATACTGCAAGATTTACGTTCATACCCCGGTACTTCATAGCATCCGAAGACTTTAAATCTTGTTGGTAAGGATTCTCTTCATTATAATATTTGATCTGCGTAGAGGTGGTGCCTCCCGATACGTAACTGCGCCCGCACTCAGGGCAGACAGAGGTATGTATAGAAACGTTGGCGGAAATCACCTTTCCGTTATTCTGAGCAGCATCCTTATAGGCGTTGGATACATGCTCCTGTTCGTGAGAACGCACTGCGGAAGCAGCGGCCCCGGGAGAAATATGTGTAGCGCTTTTAAAAGATACCATTTCGTCGGAGCCGTCCTGATATTTCCGATTCTTGCAAGTCTCGCATTCCGCAGGCGAAGATTTCCTGCCCGGCGATTTGACCTGAGATTCCCCGGAATTTAAAGTTATGTCCGAACCATTCTCTTCCGTACCATATCCTTTTATGCCATAAATATCAGAAGTTCCGCTTATCGAATTTATCCCCGTCATAATCGATCTCCTTTCAATTATTAAATCCGCCGATAAAATCGCCTACAATATCCTCCAAAGAGTCACCGAATACATCTTCCGAATCTATGCCGTAAATTTGTTCATACATCTGGTCATACTGCCTTGCAGTCCGCGTCAAAATATCCGGATTGTTCAAAATGAAGATAAAGGAGCTGACGATTACCACCACATTTATAGTAAGACCTGCGATTCCGCAAACGATGCCGGCCCTGGCATATTTTGCAAGCTTTGCCGCTCTTCCCTTAGATAAAAGAGCGAATAAAATAGCGAGGCTTCCGAAAATAAATGGAAAATATATCGTCATCATAAATGCCGTTACAATAGAAATAGCGCCGAGAAACAATGCTGCTCCGGCAAGACTTTCGCCCCCCTGCTTAACCGGCGGCCTGTAAGGATATCCTTGGGGAGCACGTCCCTGATTGGAATTATTAAAGTCCATAGAAAAACCTCCTAAATATACATTTTTATTGTAACACTTAATAATTGATAATACAATCTTGAAAATTGCACGCTTTATCATCTATAATAAACATATTAATTCTGAATGGAGCAAGCTATGGATATTATTTTAAAGTTAAAAGATGAACTTAAGGTGGAAAAATGGCAGATAGAAGCTGCTGTGAAATTGATTGACGAAGGGAACACCATCCCTTTCATATCAAGATATCGCAAGGAGGTGACCGGTTCCCTTAACGATGAGGTGCTTCGCGATCTGCACGAGAGGCTTACTTATCTGCGCAATCTGGAGGAAAAGAAGGCGCAGGTGATCGGAAGCATAGGGGAACAAGGCAAGCTGACGGAGGAATTGAAGGAGAAGATTCTTGCGGCGGAAACACTTGTTGTTGTGGAGGACCTATATCGCCCTTATCGCCCCAAGAGGAAGACGAGGGCCAGTGTGGCGAAAGAGAAGGGGCTTGAGGAACTGGCAAAGTGGATTCTTGCCCAGGATGGGGAAACTCCTTTGGAGGAGGAAGCGGCCAAGTATGTGAACGAGGAAAAAGAAGTGAAGGATGTTTCCGAAGCGATACAAGGCGCCAAGGATATAATTGCGGAAGGAATTTCTGATGAAGCGGATTACCGCATTTATATCCGTGATATTACGATGGAAGAGGGCACTATTACCAGTACTGCCAAAGATGAAAAAGCGGAAAGCGTGTACGAGATGTATTACGACTACGAGGAGCCGCTTAAGAAGGCGGCAGGCCATCGTATTCTCGCCTTAAATCGCGGTGAGAGCGAGAAGGTGCTTACAGTAAAGGTGGCAGCGCCCGAAGAGCGCATCTTACAATTTCTGGCGAAAAAGGTTATCATCTCCGAGAATCCGGTTACGAAGCCTGTTCTTATGGAGGTCATTGACGATAGCTACCGCCGTCTGATCGCTCCGGCAATCGAGAGGGAGATAAGAAATGACCTTACGGAAAAAGCGGAGGACGGAGCGATTTCCGTATTCGGTAAGAATCTGGAACAGCTTCTCATGCAGCCTCCTATTGCAGGAAAAGTAGTGCTGGGCTGGGACCCGGCCTTTCGTACCGGCTGTAAGCTGGCGGTAGTGGACGAGACGGGAAAGGTGCTGGAGACCAAGGTCATTTACCCTACGGCACCTCAGAATAAGGTAGAAGAAGCGAAGAAGGAGCTTAAAAGACTCATTAAGAAATATGGAATAGCCCTGATTTCCGTAGGAAACGGAACCGCGTCCCGAGAGTCGGAGCAGGTGATTGTAGAGCTGATCAAGGAACTGGACACTCCGGTACAGTATGTCATTGTCAACGAAGCCGGAGCTTCCGTATACTCCGCGAGTAAGCTGGCTACCGAGGAATTCCCGAATTTCGATGTAGGCCAAAGGAGTTCGGCATCCATCGCGCGGAGGCTGCAGGACCCGCTTGCAGAGCTGGTAAAAATTGATCCGAAATCGATCGGAGTAGGGCAGTATCAGCACGATATGAACCAGAAGAAGCTAAGCGATGCTTTGAGCGGAGTGGTGGAGGATTGTGTGAACAAGGTGGGGGTAGACTTAAATACTGCTTCTGCCTCCCTGCTGGAATACATTTCCGGAATTACTAAGGTAATCGCCAGAAACATCGTGGATTATAGAGAGAATAACGGACGCTTTACCAACAGAAAGCAGCTTCTGAAGGTGGCCAAGCTGGGGCCGAAGGCCTACGAACAGTGCGCAGGCTTTATGCGTATTTTAGACGGTGAGAACCCTCTGGATGCTACCAGTGTTCACCCTGAGTCCTATGAGGCGGCGATGAAGCTTTTGACCAAGCTGGGGCTTACAATGGAAGATGTGAAAGAAGCCCAGAAGAAAGCGGCGTCTGAAAAAGGAAAGCTGAAAAAGGAAACACCGAAGCAGGAAAGACAACCGAAGCAGAACAAAGTAGTGATTCGAAATACTGATACTGCCATGGGAAAAGCCCTTGCGGCAGCAATGGGCGGCGTAGCCCTTCAGGAAGCGCCCGGTAAAAAGGCAGAGGAGAAGAATGCGCCTCAGGCACAGAATATCAGCTCCCTGGAGAAAAAGGTAAAAGACAAGAAAAAGACCGCGGAGGAGCTTGGTATTGGAGAAATTACGCTGACGGATATTTTGAAGGAATTGGAAAAGCCTGCAAGAGACCCTCGTGAGAACATGCCCGCCCCCATTTTGAGGCATGACGTGTTGGATATGAAGGATTTAAAGCCCGGCATGGTTTTGAAGGGAACGGTACGCAATGTTATTGATTTTGGCGTTTTTGTGGACATCGGTGTACATCAGGACGGACTCGTGCACATTTCCCAGATTACGGACAGATTCATCAAGCACCCGTTAGAGGCTGTAAGCGTAGGAGATGTGGTGGATGTGCAGGTAATTTCTGTAGAGGTTCCCAAGAAGCGGATTTCCTTAACGATGAAAATCAATAAGGGCAATAAATAAGTTACTGAGAACGGAGTGAACAGTAACATAAATAATATCTTGACAAAGATAAACTTCGGACATATGATAAGTAGGAAACAAGTAAAGAGAGAAAATTCTTCGGGGTTGGGTGAAACGAAGCAGTTCGTCATTCCCTACCGGCGGTAACAGTCCGCGACCCGCTTTGATGCACATCGAAACGGCTGATTTGGTGCAATTCCAAAACCGACAGTAAAGTCTGGATGAGAGAAGAAATGTAAGAAACATATCGAATAGCGATTTATCGTTACGAGAATGGACATTACAGATTATTACCCCGAATCATTACGATTCGGGGTTTTTTGCTGAAAAGATATATTTTCGGCTGGAAGAATTTTCCCTATGAACCCGGTGCAGACTAACAATAGAAATCTGTGCTGATTTTAGGAGGAAGAAATGAAAGAGTTAATGACTGCGGTAACTGAAAATCTGATTTTTGTAGCAGAATTTCTTGGCATTGTAGCGCTTATGTTCGCGTTAGCTTATGCTTACGAGAGGTTGACGATGAAAAAGAGCGGCGAAACGGGACGCATCTTTTCCACCCGTAAGGTGGCGATGATAGGTATGTTCTCGGCAATAGCCGTGATACTTATGCTGCTGGAAATCCCCCTGTTCTTTGCGCCGGGCTTTTACAAGCTGGATTTTAGCGAGATTCCGGTACTGATAGGAGCTTTTGCCTTCGGGCCTATGGCGGGAGTGACCATCGAATTTTGTAAAATATTGCTGGAGCTTTTATTAAAAGGAACGACTACGGCATTCGTAGGAGAGCTTGCCAACTTCATTATCGGGTGCAGCTTTGTGCTTCCCGCTTCTATCATTTACCTGCATAAGAAGACGAAGAAGACGGCGCTTATAGGCTCCGTAACGGGTACCGTATGTATGACGGTTTTTGGAACTGCATTTAATGCTATTTATTTGCTTCCCAAGTTCGCCCAGCTATACGGAATGCCGTTAGATGCCATCGTGCAGATGGGAACAGTAGTAAATCCTGCCATTCATAGTGTTACCACCCTCGTAATATTTGCGGTAGCGCCTCTGAATATCATAAAGGGAGCCAGCGTTTCTGCGATAACGGTACTTATTTATAAAAAGCTCAGTCCCATTCTGAAAGAAGGCCATAGAAAGCCGGAAGTTAGAAAAGCAACGAAAGTATAATAAAATAATTGAAGAAAAGTCCCCCGTTGTTTCGTTATATATTAAAGAATAAGGAACGGCGGGGGATTTTGTACTGTAATAGGAAAATACGCCTATTACAGTACCGATGGATGCGCAGCAACGCGCGCGGAACAAAAGCTGTGCTGCCAAGGTATTTGGTTAAGAAAGTGTATGAGCACACTTTTGTTTTAAAATATTTAGAAAAATTTAAGGTTATCTATGTGGTATTATCAGAAATATTAATTATAATTAAATGGTAAATTATAGTTGACAAATAGTATAAAATAGATTATTGTATTAGACAAGTAATACAGTAATACAAAACCGCATTTTTGCAGGAGGGTAATAAATGAGTGCATTGGTTGATATTCGGGATATGTGTAAGGTGTACAATCCCGGAGAAAATGAAGTAAGGGCACTTGACCATGTGAATCTGACCATTAATGAAAATGAATTTGTCGCAATCATCGGGCAGTCGGGATCGGGCAAATCTACGTTGATGAATATGCTGGGGTGTCTGGATATACCTACCAGCGGAAGTTATTTTTTACATGATCAGGATGTATCGCATTTGAGCGACGATGAGCTTTCTGACATCAGGAATAAGGAAATCGGCTTCATTTTTCAGGGATTTAATCTGATACAGAATTTAACGGCAATAGAAAATGTGGAGCTGCCGCTGATTTACAGAGGCGTTTCCAAGAAGGAGAGAACGAAGCTGTCGGAGACTGCGCTTCAAAAGGTAGGGCTGGAGAACCGTAAGACGCATAAGCCTTCGGAGATGTCCGGCGGGCAGCAGCAGAGAGTTGCTATAGCGAGAGCGATTGCGCAGGCACCCCCTGTAGTGCTGGCCGATGAGCCGACCGGTAATCTGGATACTGCCTCCAGTAAGGAGATCATGGAGATTCTAAAAGGGCTTCATGCGGAGGGGCGTACGATAATCCTGATTACACATGATAACGAAATTGCAGCGCAGGCAGAACGCGTAATAAAAATAATGGACGGATCGATCGTTCACGATTCCGCCGGGAAAAATGAGTAGAGAACACTCATCGAGTAGAGAACACTCATCGAGCAGAGAACACTCATCGAGCAGAGGACACTCATCAATTATAGATAACACTCATCAGGCAAAAAATATTCATAGAGAGAATGAAGAAGAGGGAGAATGTTATAACAATGAATCTGGAAGAAAATAAGGACTTGACTAAGAAGCAGGAAAAAGAACAGAAAAAGGAACAGAAGAAATTAGAAAGGGCGGAGAAGAAGCAAAATAAGGCGCCCATGGATGCGGCTAAAAAGAAGAAAATAATTAGGAGAAGTATCATTGGCGTTGTTGCCGGCGTATTCGTACTTTTTATTGTCATATCTAATATCGCGGCTGCGAACACGAAACCCGTAGTATACACTGCACAGGTATCCAAAGGAGATATAGAGCAGACATTAAGCACCAGCGGAACAGTAACCTCCGAGGAGACGAAGACTTACTTTGCGCCCATCAGCGTGAAGGTTGGCGAGATTAATGTTGAGGCAGGAGGGACCGTACAAAAGGGTGAACCTGTTATTACATACGATCAAACGGCTCTTATGAATGAGAAGAAGACAACGGAGCTTAAGCTGCAGGCCAGCGAAGGCAGCTACAATAGCTCTATGCAGAAGAATATGGAAAACATCGGAGATTTAAGCGAAGCGAATGTGAACCTCGATGTTTTGGAGCAGCAGATTACTGATATCGACAATTATATCAAAGAGCTTCAGCAAAAAGTGAATGACAAGAAGGCGGCTCTGGCTTATGAAGGCTCCCTGCTTCAAATATCTCTTATCGACTGGGCCGATAAGCCGGATTCCGATGAATATGAGAATCTTCAGAAGCTCGTCCAAATGAATAATTATGAGCAGACCAATAATAAAGACATCCGCGCTTGGCAGGATGAGATTACCAAATATACAGAGATGCTCAGTAACTGCAAAGAGTATAAAGCCGAAATGAAATCCCAGAAGACCTCTGCAGACGGCACGAAGCTGAACGAGGGCGGCAAAGAGGAATTGGAGGCGAATGTCCAGATGCAGAGCATTAGTTCCCAGACTGCATTGGATTCCATTAACGAGGTCGAGAACGGTGTATTGGCGGAGTTTAACGGTGTTGTAACCGAGATGAATGTGGTGGAAGGCGCTACCCCTGCAGTAGGCACGCAGTTATTTAAGCTGGAAAGCACGGACGATATAAAAGTAACTATAGAAGTAACGAAATATGATTTGGAGAAACTCTCCGCAGGGCAGAAGGCGGTAGTTACCATCGCAGGAAGTAAATATGACGGCGAAGTGAGCAAGATCAATAAGATGGCTACGAAGAATAACAGCGGCGCTGCCGTGGTAAGCGCAGATATTAAGATACTGAACCCGGATGAAAAAATATTCCTCGGAGTAGAGGCCAAGATTGCTGTCAGTACGGCAAAGGTAGAGCAGACATTGATCGTTCCTGTGAGCGCAGTGAATACGGATGTGGACGGCGATTTCGTATATGCGGTGGAAAACGGATTTGTCGTTAGGAAACCTGTAACCACGGGAATTTCAGATAGCATGAATATTGAGATTACGGAAGGCCTGGCGGAGGGCGATCAGGTAATGACCGAGGTATCTGCGGGAATTACAGAGGGAATGGCAGTATCGGCGGTACCGCAACAATAAAGGAGAGCGAAAATGACACAGGTATTGGAATATGTTAAGATTGCTCTCATGAATATCAAGAGCAATAAAGGCCGCTCTTTCCTTACGATGCTCGGTATTATCATAGGTATCTCTTCCGTTATCATGGTCATGGCCATAGGTAACGGAGTACGGGGGCAGGTAAATGACGAACTGGAAAGCTTAGGAGGCGGACAGATCGCGATTTATGTGGACAGTGCAAAGAAGGAAACAACGGTCGCCTTCACTCAGGATGATTTTGATTTAATTATGAGTGAGGTAGATCATGTAAAGGCGGTAACCGCAAGCTATAATGCTTACGGAACGGCAGAAGGGCCCAAAGGAGATTTCGATGCTACTCTTTCAGGCGGTAACGAAGGTCTTCAATATGCTTCTTCGGACCCGATAGTCAAGGGAAAGTATTTTTCCAAGGGGGATGCGGAAAGCGGAAATAAAGTGTGCGTTATCACAGAAAACAGTGCAATTACACTATTTGGAACGACGGACGTTATAGGAATGAGTTTCGATGTGACGCTGTATGGAATTACCCAGGAGCTTACCATTGTGGGAATCAGACAGGACAATGCCTCCAGCATTGTAAACATGATGATGGGCGAGCCCTCCATTCAGGTAGAGGTTCCGCTGACGGTGCTGGGTTATAATTACGGCTATTGGATAGAAGATTTCAGTCAGTTTTATATTGTTGCGGATGGGTCGGAACATTCGGCGGATGTAGCCAAGGAAGCAGTGAATATACTGGAAAATAAGTATAACGTGCGCGGTGAAAGCCAGATTTTGGTACAGAGCTTTACGGATGTAAGCGCGCAGTTCGACAGCATTCTGGGTGTCATTACCATATTTATTTCCTTCGTGGCAGCAATTTCACTTCTCGTAGGAGGCATCGGAGTTATGAATATCATGCTGGTATCCGTAACGGAACGTACAAGAGAAATCGGTATAAGAAAGGCGCTGGGTGCGAGAACGGGTTCCATTCTTCTGCAGTTTTTGGCAGAAGCGGGAATCATCACATTGATGGGCGGTGTGATCGGCATCTTGCTCGGTATACTCGGAGCGAACATTGTTTGTGCAATTGCCGGAATTACAGCGAGAACTCAAATATCTACAATTCTGGGTGCAACTGTATTCTCTTCGGCGGTAGGTCTTTTCTTCGGTATCTATCCGGCGAAAAAAGCAGCGAAGTTAAGTCCTATAGAAGCGCTGCGCCACGAATAACTGAGAATAAATGGAGCGGTATAAACGAGGGGCATCTGACTATCTTTGAACAACCGGAACATTTTGTGAAAGTCTAAACGGGAGGCAGAGAGGAAGCTAAAAGTAAGTTTATCAAACATTCCAAACTACACTTGCCGGAAGAATGCTACATGCTTGGACCGTGACCCTGAAAGGTACAGTGAATATTTAAAAACTAATGGTTTGGCTGCTATCAGTCTTGTCAAGTGGGCCGAGAAAGTCAATCCAAAAATACGATTTGTTTTTGCATCTACACAAAGGATATACAATATTGAGGGAAAACAAGAAGTAAAAGTCTGGGTTGATATTGTTTTGACAATGTTAGACAGGAATCAAGGTTATGATACTCTCTTTTTCCAAGAGCCTCAGTATGAAAAAAAACTTGAGGATTTCTCAAGTGAAATCCTTCAAAATGTGCCAATTCCTGAGGGTGTGCATCCTTATGAACTGTTTAAGTTTTTAATCTGGGATGTGATTGTCCAGCATACGCCAATGGATAATGGAAAAGTGGTATTTATTGGGGATAATTTTGGAAGATTGGATTTGGAAGGGAATCAGAGAAAGGGGCAATCAGTGAACTTTTCTTGCAGATGGTAAATGGAATACAAAAGTTTACGAAAGATGATATTCATTTAGATTTGATAAAAAAAGAGCTGGATAATAAAAACAACCCGTATACTAAGGCTATTCTGTGCTTGTTGGATAAGGAATACAACGTGAAAGATCCAAATCAGATTTTTGGAATGGATGAGCAGCAATTAAAAAATATTTGGGCTGATATTCTTAATCGGCTTACCTTTATCAATGCCTCAGATGATATTCCAAATCATGATTTTTTCTCTGGCTCAAATCACAAGTCCGTGTTTACCAGTATTGAAACGGGTCTGTACCATCAAATAGAGGATTTGCGTGCTCAATTGATTTAACATGCTGCCAATGTCTTTTATAAATGTTTTTCTTTGATGGTACCCGGTTTAGACCATTCGACGGGGAGTTTGGATAAGGGCTTGCACTTTAAGCGAATTTCAGTATAATAAAATAATGAATGGTAAGGCACCTGCCATGGCAGGTGCTTGTTTCTTTAATTGGAAAGTGCTCCCATTAAAGAAGATAGATGCCCAGCTACGCGCGCGGAACAAAAGCTGTGCTGCCAAAGAGCTTGGCCGTGAGGGTGCGAGAAGCACACTTTTGTTCATTAATTAGGAAGGAGCAGAGCTATTCAGATGAAAGTGGATTCGTTCAGTGCGAAAGAGACCTTTGCTCTCGGGCAGCAGATAGGAGAGGCAGCAGAGCCGGGGGAGGTCTATACCCTGGTCGGCGATTTGGGAGTAGGAAAGACCGTTTTTACCCAAGGCGTCGCGAAGGGACTCGGGATACAAGGGCCGGTAAACAGCCCGACCTTCACTATTTTGCAAGTATATGAAGAAGGCAGGCTTCCCTTTTATCATTTCGACGTCTATCGCATCGGTGATGTGGAGGAGATGGATGAAATAGGCTATGAGGATTATTTTTACGGAGACGGCATATGCTTTATAGAATGGGCGGACCTTATTGAGGAGATATTGCCGCAGCGTTATAAAGAGATCACGATATGCAAGGATTTACAGAAAGGTCTGGATTATCGTTTGATTACAATAGAAGAAAAAGAAAGAAGCGCATAATGAAAATATTAGCTTTGGACAGTTCCGGTCTTGTGGCCTCCGTCGCAATAGTGGAGGGCGATGACCTGATTGCGGAATATGACATTCAATATAAAAAGACCCATTCGCAGACACTTTTACCAATGCTGGATGAAATAAAGAAAATGATAGATTTGGATATGTCTGCGCTGGATGCGGTGGCTCTTGCCGCAGGGCCGGGTTCTTTTACCGGACTCAGAATTGGCTCGGCTACGGCGAAAGGCCTGGGGCTTGCCCTTGGTATACCGCTTATCGAGATTCCTACTTTAGAAGGTCTGGCGTACAATTTGTACGGGGCAAGAGAATACATTTGCCCGATTATGGATGCCAGAAGGGGGCAGGTATATACGGGAGTTTATAAATTCATAAAAAACGAGAATTTAGAGAAGGACGGCTACCTGCTGGAGGAAGTAGAGCCTCAGTGTGCAGTGGGAATTGAGGAAATTGCCGCAAAGCTGAACCGTTTAGGGAAGGAAGTCATATTTTTAGGAGATGGAGTGCCTGTATTCAGAGAACAGCTCAGGCTCCTTATGAAGGTTCCCTACCACTTCGCACCGGCACATTTAAATAGACAGCGAGCGGCATCGGTAGCGGCGCTTGGCTGCATTTATTATAAGTCAGGTAAAATCGTGGATGCCAAGGATCATGCTCCTATTTATCTTCGTCTGTCTCAGGCAGAGAGGGAGCGAAGTGAAAAAGAAAATGGAAAGTTATAAATAGTAAGTGAGTAAGAGGGGTTCCTGGGTTGATTACAGTAAGGCGGATGGAAGAAAAAGATATACTCCGGGCAGAAGAATTGGAAAAGGATAATTTTTCCGAGCCATGGTCACAAAAAGCTTTTCGGGAGACGATACATCTGGATTATGCCTATTATTTTGTGGCAGAGGAGGGTGAGTCAGTCATAGGAATTTGTGGGCTTAGGGACATTGCGGGTGAAGGAGAAATCACCAATGTGGTGGTAGACAAAAACCGCAGGAAACAAGGCGTTGCCGAAATGCTTCTCAAAAAAGTGCTGGATGAGGGCAGGATGCATGGCATCGCGGCGTTCACTTTGGAGGTCAGGGCGGGAAATGAGCCTGCTATTCGCTTGTATAAAAGGCTTGGTTTTGAAAGTGAAGGTATTCGAAAAAATTTTTATGAAATGCCGAGAGAAGATGCCCTGATCATGTGGAAAAGATAGGAAAGGCACGAAACAATTACCACTGTTTTTGCCTTATGGATTCATGTATAATTACAGATATAGAACGATGGATTTAGTACATCTTGGGAGGATGAGACTATGCGTAAATATCTGGATGAAAAAAAGACGGAGCTTTCGGCCGTCATTTGTAACCATTGTAAAAAAGAATTATTGGTAGAAAATGGAATTTTAAAAGAAGGTTGTCTGGAAATTAACACTTCTTTTGGATATTTCAGCAAAAAGGACGGGCAAAATCACAGCTTCGATTTGTGCGAAGACTGTTACGATGCAATGATTGCCAAGTTCAGGATACCGGTGGATTGTACAGATATTAAAGAATTTTTATGAGTGTTCCATGAGCGTTTTATGAGTGCCTTATGAGCGTTTTATGAGTGTTTTTCACTCATTACTCATCACTCATTGTTCACTACTCATTATCGCACTGTCTGGAAACCGTTGCTCCGATTCTGAACGAGGCGTCAGGATAGGAGTGTTCATGTTAGATGTTTGTTTATTGGGAACTGGAGGAATGATGCCGCTTCCTCATAGATGGCTGACTTCCTTAATGGTAAGGTATAATGGAAAAAGTATATTGATTGATTGCGGGGAAGGAACGCAGATTGCCATGAAGGAAAAGGGCTGGAGCCCGAAGCCTATCGACATTATCTGTTTCACCCACTATCATGCGGATCATATTAGCGGACTGCCGGGAATGCTTCTCACTATGGGGAATGCGGAGCGGACAGAGCCGCTTCTTTTAGTGGGGCCGAAGGGATTGACCCGCGTAGTGTCCGCGCTGCGGGTAATTGCGCCGGAACTGCCCTTTGAAATTGAATGTATGGAGCTGACGGAGCCGGAGCAGAGCATTGAGCTGGATGGATTTCGGATAGAAGCTTTTCGCGTCAATCACAATGTGATATGCTATGGATACAGCATTGCAATCGATCGTATAGGGAAATTCCACTTGGAAAAGGCGATGGAACTTAACATTGACAGAAGGTATTGGAATCGTCTGCAAAAAGGAGAATGCGTGGAGGTAGATGGACAAACCTATACTCCCGATATGGTAATAGGCGCCGCGAGAAAAGGACTTAAGGTAACCTATTGTACGGATACCAGGCCTACGGAAAGCATCGTGCGAAATGCAGCGGGTGCCGACCTTTTTATTTGTGAAGGAATGTACGGAGAGCCGGATAAAAAAGAAAAGGCGAAAGAATATAAGCATATGACCTTTTACGAGGCGGCCGAACTGGCTAAGGAAGCGGATGTGAGACAGATGTGGCTGACCCATTACAGCCCGTCTCTTGTTCGGGCAGAGGAATTTATGGACGCCGTAAGAAAGATTTTCCCGCGTGCTGTTGCAGGCAAGGACGGGAAGACCATAGAGCTTATGTTCGAGGAAGATTAGAGCCTGAGTGAAGGAGGTACGCATGGGAAAGCCTAATAATAAAAAGAAAAATGGACAAAAAAGCATAGCCAAGGCGATAATAATAGGAATCATTCTTGTGGCACTTTTGGTAAGCTTTTATTATTATGTATCTGCCAAGGCGGATCGGGATAAGGCGAAAGAAAGCGATGAGGTCACGAAGACTGAGCAAATGCTTCAATACGATTTCGATAAGAAATATCCGCCGTCACCCAAAGAGGTAGTAAAGTATTACAGCGAGATTACCCAGTGTTTTTATAATGAAGAGAACTCGGAAGAAGATATTTATGCACTGGCCATGCAGATCCAGAAGCTCTATGATGATGAGCTGACAGGAAATCAGACGGAGGAAGAGTACATAGAGAAACTGAAAGTTGAAATCGCCTCCATGAAGCAAAACGGACTCATCATTTCCAGTTACTCCACTTCTTCGAGTACTGATGTGGAATACTATACTGAGGACGGCCATGAATGGGCTAGTTTATACTGCGTGTACGGCATCCGGAAGGGAACGACCGTAAGGAACAGCAACGAGAAGTTTTTGCTTCGGAAGGATGAAGCGGGCCACTGGAAAATATATGGCTGGACATTGGCTGATAATTGATGATAGATGATATGGCTCTAAGAATTTCTATAGTTTCACACGGAAGAAGCCTCTCTGAGTCTTCTTCATGGATTGTTTGTGCCGCAGCGCGGCATGTTTACATGGTTGAAAGGAGCGTGAACATAAGGATGAGCAACGAAATAAAAAGCGATAAGGATGTGCTGATTCTTGCAATCGAAAGTTCTTGTGATGAGACAGCGGCTTCCGTTGTTAAAAATGGCAGGGAGGTACTCTCTAACGTCATTTATTCTCAGATAGCGCTTCACACGGTGTACGGCGGAGTCGTGCCTGAGATCGCTTCCCGCAAGCACATCGAGAAAGTCAATCAGGTAATCGAGCAGGCACTTTCAGAGGCGGGAGCAGAACTGACAAATATAGATGCGATAGCTGTTACTTACGGGCCGGGACTTGTAGGCGCGCTTTTAGTAGGAGTGTCGGCGGCAAAGGCCATCAGCTTCGCATCAGGCATTCCGTTAATCGGAGTGCATCATATTGAGGGGCATATCAGTGCGAACTTCATTGAAAACAAGGAATTGGAGCCTCCCTTTATTTGCCTGGTCGTATCCGGCGGACACTCTCACCTGGTAGTGGTGAAGTCTTATGGTGAATACGAAATCATAGGGCGGACGAGAGACGATGCCGCAGGAGAAGCCTTTGATAAAGTGGCGCGTGCCATAGGGCTTGGATATCCGGGTGGCCCTAAAATCGATAAGGCAGCAAGAGAAGGTAACCCGGAAGCAATTCGCTTTCCCCGGGCAAAGGTGGAAGGATCAGAATACGATTTCAGTTTCAGCGGCTTAAAATCGGCGGTGCTGAATTATCTGAATTCCTGCGAAATGAAGGGAGAGGAGATAAACGTTCCGGATGTTGCGGCCTCTTTCCAGAAAGCAGTTATAGACGTGCTGGCAGAGCATTCCCTTGCCGCAGTCAAGGAATATGGATACGATAAATTCGCCATTGCAGGCGGAGTAGCATCCAACAGCGCGCTCAGGAGAGCTCTGGAGAAGGAATGCGCAAAAAGAGGCGTCGCATTTTATTCGCCTTCTCCCATATTCTGTACGGATAACGCAGCGATGATCGGTGTGGCTGGATACTATGATTATATAAGAGGAATTAGGCACGGTTACGATTTAAACGCGGTACCGAACCTGAAATTGGGTGAGAGGCTCTAGCGAGAGGGATTAAATTTGAAGACGAAATGTGCAGCAGTCGTATTGGCAGCCGGGCAGGGAAAGCGAATGAACAGCGGCGTGCCCAAGCAATACCTTTGCATCAAGGATAAGCCGGTACTTTATTATTCCCTGAAAGTTTTTCAGGAGAGCTTCATAGATGAAATCGTGTTGGTAACGGCGGAAAGAGATATTGGATATTGTAAAAAAGAAATTGTGGAAAAGTATGGATTCCATAAGGTTTCCCACATAACTGCAGGCGGCAGGGAAAGATACCATTCCGTCTTTGCCGGAATAGAGGCGGCAGGTGAATGCAGCTATATTTTTATTCACGACGGAGCCAGGCCCTTTGTGACGGCAGAAATTTTAGAGCGTGCTTACGCAAGCGTCAGTGAATATGACGCATGTGTCATAGGCATGCCCTCAAAGGATACCGTTAAGTTAGCGGATAAAAATGGCTTTGCCTCTACGACGCCGAAGCGAGATTTCGTATGGACGGTGCAAACTCCCCAGGTGTTTTCCGCTCCTTTAATAAAAGAAGCCTACGGCATTTTGATTCGGGACGAGAAGCGCCTTCTGGCAGAGGGAATGAATATTACCGACGATGCTATGGTTGTGGAGACCTTTACCGATACAAAGGTAAAGCTTGTAGAAGGGAGCTATGAAAATATAAAAATCACAACTCCTGAGGACTTAAAAATAGCGGAAGCTTTTTTGGATAAAGCCGGTAAATAGCGCCTTAAGGATGGGGGTTGAAAATCTTTTAAGAAAAGTTGTGAAAAGTTGTTGACACCGCACTCCTTTTTTGCTAGAATAATTTTTGCGCTGCTGAGCGGTGCGCGAACATGGAGAGGTATCGAAGTGGTCATAACGAGGCGGTCTTGAAAACCGTTTGTCCGAAAGGGCGCGTGGGTTCGAATCCCACCCTCTCCGCTGGAGATACCTTCTCCGCCGAACATGTTGTCAATAAACGGATAACATTATAAACCGCATAAGAAGTAACAAGAAAACAATCTTATGCAATATCAGCTTTTATTTGGAGAAGTACCCAAGATGGCTGAAGGGACACCCCTGGAAAGGGTGCAGGTCGTTAATAGCGGCGCGAGGGTTCAAATCCCTCCTTCTCCGTACCGTATTTATTATTCATGCGGTTGGTAATTTTTCAAAGAAAATTGCCTGAAATGAACCTTGACAAGTAAACAGTAATACAACCCTGAAAATTCTGAAATACCTGCATGGCTCGAAAGAGCAAATTGCAGGAAATGAATGAAAATTCAGAGAACGGCATCCGAAAGGATGCAACCTAAA
>JAEZZQ010000004.1 GCA_023442465.1 Bacillota bacterium
CATTGTTGGTTAGGGGTAACTTAACAATAAAACATATATTTAAAACCTGCTACTATTTTTTTATAGAAATGTAAACTTAGTGGCACCACAATGTTGAACAGCCATCGCGCTAGCGATTTTGTTCAATGTTAACTGGATAATACTATGCAAAGGAGGGATTTCAAATAAAAGCAGCAATTGTAGACGATATGGCTACTGAGTGTGAAATACTCTGCAGCCTTTTGAAGCAATATGAAGAAACACAGCATCAGCCAATACAAATCACAGAATTTCACAGCGGCAGTGAACTGCTTGCCGATTACATACCGGGTCAATACGACATTGTTTTTATGGACATCTTTCTGAACAATGAAAGCGGTGTGGACTGCGCACTGAAGCTTCGTCAGCTTGACGAAAATCTCAACCTGATTTTTCTGACTACCAGCTCGGAATTCGGTGTAAAAAGCTACGATGTCCGGGCGGCAGATTACATCGTAAAGCCAGCCACGCTGGAAAAACTCTCAAGGGCACTGCACTATTGCAAGATTGCAGAGCCGCAGAGCGTTCCCTCCATTACGGTTACCACAAGGAATCAGCTGCTGGAAATTACCCTGGACAGGATTCTCTATGCCGATTATCAGAACCGCTGTGCCTGTATCCATTTAGAGGACTGTCTTGTTCCTGTATCCGGAAGCTTTACGGAGCTTTCCGAACAGCTGACGGCATATCCGCGGTTCATGTCCTGCTTTAAGGGTATTGTGGTTAATTTGACGGAAGTCCGGGAGCTGGGGGACGATTTCCTGATTTTGAAAAACCGGGAGCGGCTGCCTGTCAGCCGCCGTCTGCAAAAGCAGGTGCAGCAGCGGCGTCTGAGCCTTTCCGCGGGTTCGCTGCGGGGGGAGGGAATATGAAGCAGATATTTGCACTGATTTTAACCGCTTTTCTGGTTTGCACAACACTTGCACCGCCTGTACTGGCGGCAAAAGAACAGATTGTACCTGCCGAAACCACAGATACTGTTACCGATTCCGGCAATGGTTCTGTTTCGGATGACAGTATAGACACCGCGGCTCCTTCCGATGCAGATATGGTCACAGATGGTGATGAAACCAGAGGTACAGGCGACAGCACTGTCAGAGCGGGCGGAACTGAAGACAGCGCCGTTCCTGACACCTTTGACTATACCGGCAGCATCATTTCCTATACTACCCCGAATGCTTTCACAAGTACGTTCAATACGGATTACGGCGATACCGACTTTACGCAGTTACAGAATGAACTGGATTCTATCAGCATTCCCACCACAGCGGAAAAGGATGGTTCTTCCTATCCGCTTACATTGTCTGTTGCATGGGATTTCAGCACAGTGGATGCAGAGACACCCGGTACTTACACTGTGATTGGAAACATTTCCATTCCAGCCGGAGCAACGCTTTCCGAAGGACTAGAAAATACGGTCGCCGTTTCTGTACAGGTAACTGCTCCGCTACTTACCGTAACGCCTGCTGCAATCACTCTGACCAGCTTCGATGAACCCTATCGGACGGATGCCGTGGCATTCCCCGTAGGAACCACGCAGGAGGAGCTTTCCAATTGGTTTGCCGATTCCATCGCAGGCTTTATCGGCTATGATGCAGAGGGCAATCCCTATGACTTAATCTCAGGTGCATGGTCTTTGGATACCGTGGATACTGTTACGGCTGGCGTGTACTATGCTTTTACATCACCTGACCTTGGAACAGAGTATACTCTGGCAGACGGTGTTTCTCTGCCCCGGCAGCTTTGCGCGGTTTCCATTCAGGTTCCCGGTGAACCGGATATTAACTGCTGTGTAGCGGGACGTGGCTTTCTGCACTTTCCGTGGGTGCTTTCTGCCACACAGGAGGGTCAACTGGATCAGTTTCACCTATGGCTACGACAAGATGGCGGAGAATGGACAAGCCTAAATGATGGCTTCCTGTCTGTCTCCGATGGTCTCCAGCTTTCTCAGCGAGTACTTACCTATGGAAGCACTTATGAACTTAAGGTGACCTATCCCGGCGGTCAGACCGGTGTTCTGACCTTTCAATATGACGGGGAGCTTAGTATTCTTGATTATTCCGGTGGTGACCGGGATGGCGGCGATGTAAATGGAGGAGGTTCAGGAACCGGTACACAACCTGCTCCACCTCCAACCAATCCGCCCAATAATTCCAATGAGGATAACAATTCAGGTAATGATAATGATTCGCCTGATACGAGCGATTCCTCCTCAGATGCAGATGACACCTTGCAGGATTCAGGCTCCTCATCAGGAGAACAACAGAAACCGCAGGGAGGACAAAATTCCTCAACTGGTGAAGATGAGCCAGCTTCAGCAGTGACTGAATCACCCGGTGACTCTCAAAGTAACGACAGTCATAACAGCGATAGTAATTCACTGACACAGGTTCCCGTAACAGAGAAACCAACAGTCGTGGCACCTGCTACTCCGACTGAATCAGCGGTACCAGTGTTTTCCGATGCTTTCTTTACACGGGAAACAGAGAGTACTTCTGCTGAGCAAAAAAACGATACAGTACCCAAACCGAAGGACAGTACCCAAACAGTAGGCAACCCAGTACCGGACGATAACACTACACAGTCGGAGAAAAGCTTAGAATCTCAGGTATCTGCCACTGTTACAGAATCCTATTCTCCTACCCAAACGGTCATTTCCGGTCTGCGTCTAAAGGATCTCTGTAAAGAGGAAGAAAGCGTCGTGTTTGGTTCCGGCGATGTAACCGTCAGTATTTCAAGCAAGCTGCTTTTAGCACTGAACCTGTCGGATGCGGATACTCTGACTGTTATGCTGACCCAGCCGGAAAGCAATCAGATTGTGCTTGCAGTGGAGGTTTCAGGCAAACCGGTTACGCAGCTCTCGGGAACAGTATTGCGGCTTCGATACATGCCGCAGTCGGAACAGACTGATATCACCATCCAAAACGGCGCTGGCGAACAAATTACAGATGTTTCCTACGACGGGGAGCTTCTGCGCTTTGCAGCGGATACGGCAGGAACTTATACCATTACAGAGCTATCAAATACACAGGAGACTGGGAAAAGTACATCGCCTCTGCTTCCTGTATCCGGCGGCTTGCTTTTAGCTGCGGGAGGAATTACACTTTTCAGGAGGAAACGCCATGGATAAAAAACCTTTTGTATTACGGCGGTCTTTGGCACTGCTTCTGATGGTTGCCCTTTCCTCCGTTCTGTTTCTCGCCCTATACCATTTTGACAACAAGTACACAAAAGCTGCACCCCAAGCCATTAACGGCGCGCTGTATGTTTCAGAAGCGAACTGGACGGACACACCCATCCGCTATCTTCGGGATGGCTGGCGTTTCTATGCAGACCGCCTGCTGACACCGGAAACCTTAAAACAACAGGGTGACAATTATCAGTACCTGTCCATTGGAGAAAAGTCTAATCTTTCTTTGGGCGACTCCCGCCGCTCCCCTCATGGAAGTGCCAGCTACGTTTTAACGCTGTACCTGCCGGAGGAGGAACATACCTATGCCATTGAACTGCCTGAAATCTATTCCGCTTACCGGTTTTACATTGATGATAAACTGAAGCTGCAAATGGGCGAACCGAACCCGGACGATTATCAGGACCAAACCCAATGCCGTGTTATTACCTTTGATGCCTCCGGCAAGGTGACACTTCTGCTTGCGGTCAGTGACCACTCCTTTTTATACAGCGGCCTTGTTTATCCGCCTTCCTTTGGCGAACCTCTGAATACTTACACAATCCGGGGACTGCGGTTCGGGATTTGCCTGATTTTGGTCACGGTAACACTGATGCTTGCCATTTTTAGCTTTTATCTTGCCATCCGTACCCGCCGGGGGAACAATATCTGGCTCTTTTCTCTTTTGTGTCTTTCGACCGCAGTGTTTACTTCCTACTGCGTGGTGCATGGTATCCTGCCGCTTCCAATCCAGCCATGGTACACGGTAGAACTGGTCAGCGGATATCTGGTAACGCTGCTTGTGATCATTCTCCACAATCGCATCTGCGACACAAATAGAACTATGCAGGTAATCAGCGGTGCCACCTCCGGAGTTGTCTGTGTGTTGGCGCTTCTTTACGGGGTATTTGCTGCGCATCTTACACTGCCGGTGATGCTTGCCTTTTCCAATCTGGTTTTCGGTTTCAAGCTGCTTACCGCTGTTTATCTTCTGTTTACCGCCGCTATGGCGGTACGCCGAACGATAGAAAAAGCAACCATACTGCTCTATGCGGATATGATCTATGCCTGCGCCTTTGTCTGGGATCGCCTCCTTCCAAACTACGAGCCAATCCTTAGCGGCTGGTTTCAGGAATGGGGCAGCTTAAGCCTTGTCATCGCAACCGGCGTGGTGCTGGGGTATGATATTACCATGGGTTACCGCCACAGCCTTGTATACGCCGAGGAACAGCGGCAGATGAAACGACAGCTTACCATGCAAGTGGAACATCTGCGGCAGATGAATCAGAAGGTGGAGGAAAGTGCAAAGCTACGCCATGACTTCCGCCATCACTTACGCACCCTGATGACACTGGCCGGAGAAGGACACTGTGAGGGACTTGAAAACTATATCCGTGGTATCACGGAAATCAACGAGGGTACCCGGCTTGGCCGTCTTACTGACAACATCGAGCTGGACGCACTGGTGCAGTATTACAGTAATCTTGCGCAGTCTGCCGGTATCCAGTTCCGCGCAAGGCTTTCGCTTCCCGCAGTGCTGAATTTTCCGATTGTGGATCTGTGCGGTCTTCTTGGAAACCTGATGGAAAATGCAGTGGAAGCCTGCCAGCGCCAGCAAACCGGGGATAAGACCATTTTTATCGCCGGACGGGTACAGGACGGCCAGCTTGAATTTGTTGTGGACAACAGCTTTGCCGGAGAACTCAAAACCAGAGGGGGGAAATATCTATCCTCTAAGCGAAGCGGCTTTGGCCTTGGCGTTTCCTCCGTCTTGGAAACCGTGGAGCGGTATAACGGTGTAATCAATCTGTACGCCGATGAAAAAGGCTTCCATGCAGAGTTATCCCTGTCGACAGGGGTAGAAAAAAGAATACCTTCACCGGTATAACCGAAGTCTATTACTTACTTTTTCACTTTTATAACCAGTTAGATTGGATAGTTCAAGGGGGCTGCAAATTGACCCCCACCCCCGACCATATAAAAAAATCAGCAACGCAGGGCAGAAATTGCTCTGCGTTTTCTTTGCCCGTAGAGAAAAATTGGGGAAGTTTCAGCCAATAGATAAATACAGGGTGAACGGGGGGAGGAATATGGTAAATACATCAGCTAGTTGGTCTCCAGCTATTTCCTCTGGCTGATGATTACACTGGTTCTGCTTAGAAGCTATCGTTACAAATGTAATACACTCTGCCTTGTATTCGCCTTTTGGTGTACTCTGTTACGCAGGTTCATGACTGAGGTCTTTATTGGATCGGTCGATCAGATAAATCAAAACGGAAAGCGCGCGGCTTTTCAGACTGCTGGCATATGCCTGTTTTTTTAGTTCAGCGTGCTTGGTTATCGTCAAAATACTCCTTACGCCGGGGCATTACCATAGGAGGTTTTTTTACTTGAAGCTAAAGCTCTTTAAGCTTACCGGCATAGCCGGTAGTTTATTGTTCTGCCTTCACTTTGTTCAGTTAGAACCGCTGCTAAAGCTACAACGGAAAAAGGAATAAGCGAAGTGCCGATGCACCTCGCTTATTCCTTTTGGTTTCTTGCTCTTTACTTCTCCGGCACCCGCAGTACATCACCGGGGTGAATGATAGAGAACTGGCTTTTATTGTTCAGCCTCTCTAGTTCATCCATAGTGCAGTTTAGCTTGCGGGCGATGCTCCAGAAGCTGTCGCCCTTTTGTATGGTGTAGGCGGTATATCGGAGGTTCTTGGGTACATCCGATGTCACACCATACTGGTCAAAGGTATAGGCCGAGCCATCAATCTCCTTTTTCCCGGTGACGGCCTTGCCGTTTTCGTAGTACATCCATTTGCCGGAATCGTTCATTGTCCAGCCCTGCATGGTATCGCTGGAAATCGCCAGCTCCACGAAGCGGCGCAGCACTGCCGAAACCTCGGCGCGGGTAGCTGTACCCTGCGGGTCGAACAAATTGCTATTCTTGCCGCTGATCACACCTGCCATCTGCATCTGCTTTACTGCCTCCTTGGCGTAGGCATTGATTTTGATGCTGTCGGCAAAGGTATTTTCCACATGAACCTTCGGTAATGTAAATCCGATGACCTTGACATAGTTCTGCATAATGACCGCCATCTGCTCACGGGTGATGGACTGGTCCGGGGCAAACCTTCCATTGCCAACCCCGTTTACAATGTTGTTTTTGCTTGCCCACTCAATGTAGCCCATATAGTAGGCGTCGCCTTTCACATCGGTGAAGCTGCTTTTTGTGTAGCCGCTCACATCGGCGTTTGCAAGCCGTCCGAGGGCCGTGACGAACATTCCTCTTGTCATGGCGGTGTTCGGACTGAAGGTGGTGGCGGAAGTGCCGCTGAACAATCCGCGGCTTGCCACAAACTCGATATCTTCCTTTGCCCAATGGCCTGCAATGTCCGTAAATGCCGTATTGGTCTGTTTATAGCCGATGCCGTAGGTGGAAAAATGATCGGTGCTGAAGCGCAGTACCTGTTCCACACTGTCATAGACTGAGTTTACGAGCCAGTGTACCTTGCCCTTGGCGTCCACATAGACCGCCTGCACATTTCCAGCCTTTTCATTTGCACCGAGGGTGTACGGGATGGTGACCGATACGTTGCCTGCGCCAAAGCTCTGCACCTGTTTGCCGCTGCCGTAGTTCACCTTGAAGTCGAATACCGGGCGGCTGCCAATGGCTTTTTTCGCATCTCCAGTCAGCTTGCCGCTATCCATGCGGATGGCGGTGATATTCACATCAGACTTTGCTTGCTTGTTTATTTCCTGCACAGCCGCCAAATCTATACCGATTCTGATGTCGGGATTGTCTACCACAATGATGATGTTCACGATTTTTTTCGCAATGATGGTGTTCTGCACGGCCTTT
>JAEZZQ010000018.1 GCA_023442465.1 Bacillota bacterium
CTCTGACACTGGCTATGGCGTCGGCACTGCTGGCCGGCTGCGGCACGCAGCCCGCCGCTTCCGCCCCTGCCGGTTCCGGCTCCGGCTCTGCCACGGAACCCGCCGCCGAACTCACCGCCACTCAGAAGATTATCGCAGAGGCCGAGGGAATGACTCTGGATGAACTGGCTCAGAAGGCCATTGAGGAGTCCAACGGAAAAACCTTCTACGGCGTGGGCAACTCCAGCCGCGGCAAGACCGCACTTCCCCTGTTCATTGAGTATCTGCAGTCCATCGACCCCAGCTATACCATGGAGTATGACTGGCAGCAGCCCAAGAACAACAAGATCTTCGATCAGCTCACCGCCGACGCGCTGAAGGAGACCGGTACCTATTCCATGACCCTGATTCAGGACGGCAACCAGATCGAGAGCAAGATGGTTCAGCCCGGTGTGCTGGACACCTTCATCCCCAAGGACTGGGCCGATGCCAACGGCACTACCGCCGATGCGTACACCGGTTTCCTCCCCTTGCAGACTTTGAACAAGGTCTTCCTATACAACAACACCGGCTCCAAGACCTATGACAACTGCTGGGATTTTGTAGCCGAGGGCGAGCACGGTCTGTACATGGATATCGACTCCGAAATCGTGGGCAAGAACTTCCTGTATATGCTCACGGAGGATACTTACGCCGGCTGGCTGAAAGAGGCGTTTGACGCCCTGTCCGCCGACGAGCAGGCATACTTCCAGCCCGTCATCGACGAGATGGCTACCGACGCTTCTGATCTGGGGCTGGGCGAGAACGGCAAATACGCTCTGGCATGGATCAAACTTTGGGTCGAAAGCTACAACGCCCAGACTGACGACGGCCCCATCTGCAACACGCTGGTGGACCAGTCTGCCACCGATCAGTTCGGCCTGCTGGTGTACTCTAAGCTCCGCTCCGTTGAAGAGTCCGCCACAGTTTCCGTCAACAACGTGAACGTGGCCGCCTATCAGGATGGCTACACCGGCATCGGCGGCTTTGGCTACTGCCACTATCTGTTCGTCACCGACAACTCCCCCCTGCCTTGGACCGCTTGCGCCTTCCTCGCCTACATGACCTGCACCGAAGACGGCTTCTCCGCCTGGGGCAAGGACATGGGCGGTTACTCCGCCAACCCCACCGTGGCTGAGGCCACCGAGGCCACCTATCAGCATCAGAAGGGCGGCTTTGTGGACGGCGTGGACACCTTCCCCGCCAAGAACGACCGGGGCTATGACTGGTGGACCGGCGACGGCAAGCTGGTTTTGGAAGACCCCACCTACTGCAACTCCGTGGCCTTCACGGTGGGCAGCTGGATCGAACTTCTGACCAAGTACAGCGCGGGTTAATTCCTCCCATCTTTAAAGCGATGTAAAAAGTGCCCCTGACGGGTGGCTTTCAATGACCGTCAGGGGCGCTTTTTCTTAACCCCCATGCTCCAGTCCGCATATACCGCCGCAGGCGGTCCTGTGGGAGCGGCCTGCCGCACCCCGCACCAAGTCCGGGAAAGGAATGGTCTTCTATGAACCAGTCGTCTACTGTGAGCGCCGGCAAGTCCGCCATTCGGCTCAACAAGGTAAAAACCTATCTCTCCAAACCCCACAATGTAATCCTGCTGTTGATGGGCATCGTGCTGACGGTGACCACCGTGGCCCCCATCATCGCCATCGTGCAGGATACCTTTAAAATCCACGCCGGCACCATTGACGCCTATCTCACCGGCAAGGCCAGCGGATACACCCTGATCAACTACATTGACCTGTTCACCAGCCGTCTGGCGATGAGCAATTTGTGGACACCGCTCATCAACACCGTGCTGCTGGCGGTGGGAACCTGTGTGGTGGCAATTTTGTTCGGCGGGCTGTTCGCGTTTCTCATCACCCGCACAAATCTCTCCTGCCGCCGCTATCTCAGTTCCATCTTCATCTTCCCCTACATCATGCCCCAGTGGACGCTGGCCGTGGTGTGGCAGAACCTGTTTAACTCCAACGTCGTCACCGGCACATCCAACGGATTGCTGGCCGCCACACTGGGCGTTCAGATGCCCATCTGGTGGTGCAAGGGCCTGTTCCCCAGTCTTGTGGTGCTGGGATTGCATTACGCCCCCTTTGCCTACATCCTCATCGGCGGCATTTTCCGCAATATGGATGCAAATCTGGAAGAAGCGGCCACGATTCTGGACACACCCAAGTGGAAGACCATGTTTAAAATTACCCTTCCTATGGTCAAGCCCGCCATTCTCTCCACCATCCTGCTGGTGTTTGGCAGCTCCATGGGTTCCTATCCCGTGCCCCACTATCTGGGGCTGACCACCCTCGCCACAAAATATGTCTCCCTGAACTCCAAGTATACCGGCGAGGCCAGTGTTTTGGCGATCATCATGATGGTATTCGGCGTGGCGATCATGTTTATGAATCAAATGAGTCTGCGCAGCCGGAAGAACTACACCACCGTTACCGGCAAATCCGGTCAGACCTCCAAAATCAATCTGGGCCGCGTGGGAAAGCACGTGATTGCGGCGGCGCTGATCGCGGTGACGTTTTTCACCAGCATCTTCCCCATCGTCTCCTTCGCGTTTGAGACATTCCTGCCTAACCCGGGGGATTACAGCTTCCTCTACACCGGGGACAGCTCCAACCTGACCACCAAGTGGTGGACCACCAGCGAGAACATCACGGAAAACGGAATGTACGGCCAAAAGGGTATCCTTCACAACGAAACCATCTGGCACGCCTTCAAAGGCACTATTTTGGTTTCCGTGTGCTGCGCCCTGCTGGCAGGCACCATCGGCACGATGATCGGTTACGCCGTGGCCAAGACCCGACGAAGTAAATGGGCCAACTATGTCAACGCGGTGGCGTTTTTACCGTATCTGATGCCCTCCATCGCCGTGGGCGTGGCGTTTTTCATCCTGTTTTCCAACAAGTATGTGAACCTTTTTAATACGTACACACTGCTCATTATCGTGGGCACCATTAAATATATTCCCTTTGCCAGCCGGTCAAGCCTGAACTCCATGCTTCAGCTCTCCGGCGAGATCGAAGAGGCCGCCATCATTCAGGATATCCCTTGGATCAAGCGGATGACCCGCATCATCATTCCCATTCAGAAGTCCTCCATCATCAGCGGCTACCTGCTCCCCTTCATGACCTGCCTGCGGGAGTTGAGCCTGTTCATGCTGCTGTGCGTACAGGGCTTCGTCCTCGCCACCACGCTGGACTATTTCGACGAAATGGGGCTTTACGCCTTCTCCAGCGGTATCAATCTGATTTTGATCCTTACCATTCTCGTTTGCAACGCCCTTGTCAACAAAGTCACCGGCGCAAGTCTGGACAAGGGAATAGGAGGTTAAGCCATGCCTGAGATTATATTGACCCATGTGACAAAACGCTGGGATAAATTTTATGCCGTGGACGATCTGAATCTGGTCATCGACGACAACGCCTTCGTCACTCTGCTGGGCCCCTCCGGCTGCGGCAAAACCACCACTCTGCGCATGATCGCAGGGCTGGAAACCCCCACCAGCGGCCGCATCACCATCGGCGGCCGTGTGGTGTTCGACAGCGAGGCGGGCATCAACATTCCACCCAACAAGCGCAAGGTCGGCTTTTTGTTCCAGAACTACGCCCTGTGGCCCAACATGACCGTGTATCAGAATATTGCCTTTGGCCTCTCCAACATGAAGGAGGAGCTGCCTGAGGTGGATTTTGAAGCGCGCAGTGCGGGCCGGCTGCTGGAGATTCTTCAAAAGCCCGGAGACGCGGTTTCGCTTGTCCGCGATTGCCAGGACAAAAACGGCAGGCTGGACGCGGCAAAGGCGCTGCTGCGTTTGATCGATACGTATGAGATTTCGCAATATACGGCCAAAGCACTGATGGGCTATAAGCTCCACGAGGCGCGGGATGCTATAAGCGCCGCGCAGGAGGCCGGCCGGCCGCTGCAGGAAACGCTGGAAGCCCGCAGGGCAAAGCACAAGGCGGCGGGCGCCACGCTGAATGAGCGCTATGAGCTGATGCGGAACGGCGCGGTGCAAAAGAGCGTGCGCAAGCTTTACAGGGAGGAAATCGACCTGATCGTGCGCCGGGTATCTCGGATCGTGAAGATCGGCATGTTCATGGACCGCTATCCCAGCGAGCTGTCCGGCGGCCAGCAGCAGCGGGTGGCCATTGCCAGGACCCTGGCACCGGGACCCAAGGTGCTGTTTATGGATGAGCCACTTTCCAACCTGGATGCCAAGCTCCGCCTGGAAATGCGCTCCGAGCTGCAGCGGCTGCACCTGAATACAGGCAGCACCTTCATTTACGTAACCCATGACCAGATGGAGGCCATGACCCTGGCCACCAAAATCTGCCTGATGGACAACGGCGTTTTGCAGCAGTACGACGAGCCGCTGACCGTGTACAACAAGCCAAGCAACCTGTTTGTGGCCGACTTTGTGGGCAATCCTGCCGTCTACTTCATCGAGGCCGGCGGCAGCCAGCAAAGCGACGGTTCGCTGGAGCTTACGCTGCTGGGCGGCGCCCGTGCCGTATTCCAGCCTGCCCAGGGCATTGAGCTTGGCAAATGGCAGGACATGGCCGATGAGCAGGAGAAGGCGAAGCGCGCCGGGGAACTGGCAGCCCAAAAGGATGCAAAACACGTGGAAAAGGGCAACAAGGACAGCGCCTTCAAGTACCATATTGCCAGGGTGGACGAGAATGAGTTTGAGGACGCCTCCGGGGAGGCCCGGGATGGGTTTGCATTGGGCGTCCGCCCCGAATTCATCAGCATCCGGGAGGATGGCGCCATCGAGGGCGAAATCTTCAGCGCCATGCCCACCGGCATGGAAACCACGGTGCGCGTAAGGATCGGCAACCTGCTTTTGACCGGCGTTGTTTTCGGTGGCGTCCTGTACAAGATCGGCCAGAAGGTCAGGCTTGATTTTACCGGCGGGAATATCATGCTCTTCAGCCGCAAAAACGGCAGGATGATCACCTGGGGAACGCTGAAGATAAGGTAATATCCGCCGCAGCCGCATATCCCCACCCCGGTATGAAATACTTTGCACCCCATCATGACTGGCAGCGCCTGGCCCGCAGGGCTTGGCGCTGCCCTTTTCCATACCGTTCGGGCCGGTCAAAAGCGCACAATATTAGAGAACATTTGTTTGCATATTTCTCTTCGCCTGTGGTACAATGGGGGCGAGGTGATTCGCTTGGCAAATGTGCTCCTTCGCCAAAGCATGGAATTGGGTGAAAAGCTCTATCAGATGCGCGAGGATGCCCGCTACGACGTATCGGATGACGACAGCGCCGTCATTCCCGATCTGTCCGCCATCAAAGCCTCCATACAGAGCAAGCCTGTCCCGCCCAAGGTGCCGAAGGTATTCCTGGCAAACGACTGCGTTTTCAACTGCGCCTACTGCGATTGCCGCCTGGGCCACGAATGCATGCGCCGCTATGTGATGACGCCGCGGGAGCTGGCGGATATCT
>JAEZZQ010000019.1 GCA_023442465.1 Bacillota bacterium
CCCCCAAATTGAAAATCCGAGGAAAACAAACTGTAGAGTGAACATCCCGAACACTTTTGCATGCCATAAAAAAATAGCAAATAAAATATCACCAATAATCCAAAAATACCAGCAGCTTGTCATTTCCTTTGCAGTTAATAAGTTAGCAACTATTAATAATAATACTGCCATAGTCTCAATTATGTTATATACGCTATTGAATGATGTATTCCAAATGGCAATTGAAAATATTGCCAGTGATAATGCTAACCCTGCAATATCTAAATAGACTGAAATCTGTTTTTTACTTTTCATCTGTTTCCATCTCAATATTCCATATAGTGAAAATAGCATATAAGATATTTGAAGAGCAGAAGAAATATATAATGACTTACTCAAAAACATAACTAACCATAGCGTATTACATATAATTCCAGAATACCAATACCATATGCTTTTTTTAAGCATACAATATACAGAAAAAATTGAAATAATCGTACCACTTAAATCAAAAATTGACAATCCGTAAAAACTCATACTAAATCCTTCCTTCTCAATTAATTAGTTCAAAATATAACCCTAACCACAAATGCATAAGCTTAAATAAAATGTTTCAAATACTTATTGATTTAGCCCTGTCCCCCCTTGTATCAAATGATTTACATTTGCGCCTTAGTATCTTATACTATTACTATAGAATTATATAAGTTAATGGAAAGTACGCACTTTTTTGTAAAGTACTACCTTGATGGAAAGTAGGGATACATTATGGACGATAAAAAATTCATTTGTCCAGTGGAAAGTATCCTCTCCCGTCAAAACTTTAACTTATTTCACCAATAGCCATACTTCTTGAAATTTCAACATTTTAAGTTCTGCAACAGGATTACGGTCTCTACATGCCTTGTTGCTGTAATTCTGATGACCGTGGTGTCTGGTACCCCCTTGGCGGCAGGGCATCCGAAACTGACGTTCAAGGGAACATAACGACTTCATTTAATATTAAAATAATAAAGATCAGATAGAAACTACAATATTCCCCAGAATAAATTGATTTGAGCAGTAACTAAGTAAAGAAGTAATCCCATGGTAATCACCTTCATTATTTGTTTTGGAGACTGATATAAAACAAAAACCGTAGCTATCCAAAGTAATAATTCCAAAATACTTCTAATAGAAAAATACCATAATCCAAATGCAAAAGCCTGTCTTGAAATAAACATAATGATTATGGATGAAATAGAAATAGCAATTATGCCTTTCCCCTTTGCATACCAACATATAAAAGCCATTAATGGTGAAATAACAGTCATAATAATCCAAATCATCGTATACGATTTGGGAAAAAAACCAGCTATCATAACGGTATATAAATAATAACTGCCTATCAAGCCTACAAAAAACAAAAATATATTTATGCCAGATCTAACTGGCGATTTACTATTCACAGATATTAGCACCGCCAGGAAAATCCAAACTCCCATACGAGAAAGGAAATTTCTTAAATCCAACACTTCAAGGAAATACGGTAATGAATTACTAGCGGTTTCATCAAATATTTTGGAAATTACGCCTAAAATAACTCCTATGACAAATATTAAAGTTGAATATACAAGTTTTCTTGATAGCGATATGTTTATAGGCCTTCGAATTTTATTCAAAAAATCTATCATTGGTTTATCCAGCAATTTTATTCTCACTCCTTTTTCTGAGTATAATCGCAATAAAGTTTAGATATTTTCCGCCACCGGCTTCCATTGCCCTGCGGTCGCCAATGGCATATTCATTATCCTGCTTCAGCCAGTCAGCCCAAACTTCATCATTGCTTTCCATCTCATGAACAGAAGTGACCTCCGCGTCACAGCTCACCGGATCACTCCAAAGATCAGTAGTATACACGGTAAATCCGTATTCCTTCGCCAGAAACACACTGGTTAATCCCTGAACGCTTCCAAGATCGCAGATAACCTCACCGTCAGAGATTTTGTGATCAAGCATAATTCTTCTCCCGGTTTGATGGGATTCGGGCCCATGATTTTCGCCTATAATTCAGGTGTATTATATTTTTCACTGCGTATGTAATGCATAGCTTTTTCCTCCCGTTAAAATTTAGAAATTGTCATTTTGTAGGTTTGTCATTTTCTCTTGACATACTGGTATTTTGTAATTTCGTATAATGTTCATAATCCTCCATAAAGTGAATTTATCTCAGTTGCTCAATATGTCCGGATTGGATTGCCCAGGGCCCAATAAAGTATGGTACTTCACTGTACCCGAATCTGAAATATCTACAATACTCCTCTGATGTGTCATAAAATTACTAATGAAATGTGATTTTTGCAAATCTCCTTTTTAATGCATGACTATATTTAATGCTGGGATGGCCGAATATAACCATTATTCCACTTTTACTATTCAAAGGTATCCCATATTTTTCTTTCATTCTTTTTCCAAATAAGTTTAATAGTAGAGGGGGGGTGCCCAACATGCAACTCCCCAGTCCTAAAGTCTGTGCCGTAATCATTGCATAAGTTGCAGAGACATATGGGTCAGCAGGGTCGGCATATTGCGATGCATGAAAGAGCATCGCTAATGGAGCAGAATAAGTTAACCAGTTTGTTCCTTTATTATAATTACTTATAAATGTATCAATAGCAGTTGATGCAAATGTTTTAAGAGAGTCATATGTTTCTTTACCAACAAATGGTCTATATATTTTGAGCATTATTGGTGAAAATAGCCATTTATTCTTTTTCAATACATTAATTAAGCCTATAGTAAATTCTTCAACCTTTTCTTTATCATCTAACACCATAACTTCAACATCAGAACTTCCAAGACCATTGGGAGCGGTTGACGCTGCTTCTAATATCTTGTCTATAATTTCACGTTGAATCTTTTGTTCATTATAGTCTCTCACGCTTCTGCGGGATATCAATAATGACTTTAAACTTTCGTAATCGGCCATGCTTTCATTTTTAGGCAACTCAATAACATCATCCGGCGTCATATCTCTTCCATAAACTTTTATTGCATTGTTAGGGCAAACCGCCATACATTGTCCACATGCAATACACCCAAACACCCGATTATGGTCTATCTTAACTATTTTATCTTCAATAAATAAAGGTGACCCCTTACATACTTTTGTACAAAGACCGCAGACAGTGCATCTGTCTCTATCTATCTCAACTTCCGCACATTCATAGAATCGGCCAGTCTTTAATGACACAAATTCCATCCCCTCTCATATATATCCCTTTTCAATTCTATATTGACTTATTATCCAAAGCTTCTACTTTGTAAAAACACCACAAATAGTTTCTCCTATATCTGAAAACTCCTTCCCAGCAATATCGCCATAAAATTCAAATGCCTTGAAACCTGCGGGCTGAATTTCTGATAACAGTGATTCCTTAGTAAAAAAATGGTCCCATATATTATAGCAATTTATAGTTTCTTCGGTTATCACAATAGACTGCCTTAATTCTGTATTATCTTTATCATCATATTGATAAACGGACTCTAAGCAAATATGCGGCTTTTCGCTCCAAAATCCACCCTCTTCATAGTACCATGAACGACTTTCATCTTTTCTCATAAGAGGTGTAAATACATCAAAAATAAATTTCCCGTTCGGCCTTAATGCTTGATATACTTTTTTCAATAAAATAAGCCTATCAGTGATTGATAACACAGCATAATCACAATATATCAATGTTATTACATCGAACTGTTCTACATAATCAATTGTCAAGTAGTTTTGGTAATGGTACTCGATATTGCTTTTATTAAATAACGTTTGTTCCTTTGCATAAGCAATGGATCGTTTAGAAAAATCCACGCCTGTGACAGAATATCCAGCACTATTAAACCGCTCTGCATATAATCCAGGACCGCAGCCTAAGTCAAGTAAAAACTTATATTGAGATGATGGTGCAATTTTTGTAATCCAATTTACTGATTTATCGAGAAATTCAGGTTTGCGGGTTGCCGCATCCCAATTTGGATTTAGGTGAGCTTCCAACATACCTTTAGAGATATGTTCATCATCCCAAAATTTATTGGTGCTTGGAGCATTTAACTGGGGTTTAGTCGTATATTTTTTTAGTTCATTAAACATGGCTGCATCTCCTTTACAAATTTGCTTATTTTAAACGATAATATATAGCCTTATCTCTTACCATCAGGGCCACAAGCGGAAGTGTCCAGATTGAATGGAAAATTTGACCCATTTATCATTTCACTACATTACGCGTTTGTTGTACATTGTAAAATAATGTTCTTAATCCCCAAATCGTATCTATCCCAATAAAGGAGATATTTCCTTCGTATATAAAAGTGTCAGCTTATGCATAGCCCGTGTGCAGGCGATATAAAGTAAGCTTCTGTCATATTCCGTAAAATAAGTAGTCTTGTCCACGTAAGGGACTATGACCTCATCAAATTCCAATCCCTTTGACATCTGTATGGATGTAATACATATACCGTTTGCAAAGTGGGTGCTTTCCGGCGAAATCAAATGCACATCATAATTATGCGATAGCTCGACGTAAAGCAATTTTGCGTCATGGTTAGTCTTTGTAATGATCCCAAGAGAGGAATATGCTTTTTGGAAAAATCCCTCAATTTCGTTCTTTATACACATAAGCTCGTCACTCTTATTCTGACATTTAATTAGTGCAGGGGTTTCTCCATGACGTTCTATAGCTTCTATCGTTCCTGTACACTTGATCTGCTTGGCAAAAGAGATAATCTCATAGGTGGAGCGATAGCTTTTTGATAATTCAACGAATTCAACATCATCATATAGTTGCCGCATATCGTCTAATGTGTGTAAATGATTGGGGTTGATAAATTGATCGAAATCCCCCAAAATGGTTTTTTTGCATTTGAACAGCAGATTGATTACCGCGTATTGGATAGGGGTATAATCCTGCATTTCATCAATAACCAAATGTCGAATTATGCTACTCTCCTTTAATCCCTCGTAAGCGGTGTGAAGATAAATAAAAGGAAAAACATCAACCCACTCCAAGGTTTTCTTTGCAGGCATGACAAGCATTTCCGGCCTCTCAATATGCTTATAGAATTCCTTATAAAG
>JAEZZQ010000032.1 GCA_023442465.1 Bacillota bacterium
TCGGCAGCGAAACCAGCCGCCGTGAACAATTCCTGCGGGAAAAAACCGGACTGACCCCCACCGTGACATGGTCCAAGACCGGCAGGATTCAGCTCAATGAAGAAGTCACGGTGACGGTCACCTACCAGACCAACATCGGGCTTTTTGCCGGATTTGGCTCGTTCCCCATTACGCTGAGAGCAGATGCGGCGGGAAAAAGCGAGGTCTACTGGAAATGACGGAAAAAATCAAGCAAATCCTACAAGGAAAAAGCGGCTCAGGCTTCCCGCTCATCATTGCCATCGCCTTGTCGCTGGTGATTATCTTTACCGGTATTTCAGAGTATTTCCGGCTTGTGATCGTAGCGCAGGGTGTGCGGGATGCGGTGCAGACCGCTGTTATCTCCACCGTCAACGACAACTACGATGATGTGTACCACGGCGTGCGGGAGGGTTATTCGGGAGCCTACCAGCCTATTGCCGAGGATTTTGAGGAAAGCATTGATTACGGCGATATCTATGACAGGTTGGATGGTGTACTCGGTCTTTCCTACAGCGGCGGCTATCATGAAAAACGCACTCCGGACGGCAAGCTGGAATTTAAGGTGTGGAATCTGGAGGTGGATATCCGAAACGCTCCCTTTGCGGCAGGCGACCAAGCCTCCTCCCGCTTTGAAGCTGACAGTACCATCATGCTGGAGGTTCCCGTATCCTTTGGTGGAAAACTGCTGCCCCCCATGACGATCAAAGTCAAGACCAGCGCCGGATACACACCGAGGTTTTAACCCTGCGGAGAAGTTTTCTTGGAATAGTGATAGACTTTTTGAAAAGTTCGTGGTAGGGTGTGACTTAACAGGAACCTATCAAAATTTAACAAATAGGAGGACACTCTTATGAAAAATATGAATACCAAAACGAAGAAATGGCTGGCCGTAACCGGATGCCTCGCCCTCTGTGCGGTGCTTGTGGTGCTGATCGGACAGCAGTTCATAACCCCAAAGCCGGTGGATACCCCGCCCTCACCCCAAAGCTCCGAGGTGAGTAATGTGACGGTGGACCCCAGGGTGCCGGATAGCACAGAGAAAGAAAAAAAGGTCACCGTAACCCCGCCTGATACCACCCAACCGACAAATATCGACAACGGTGCGGTTTCCAGCGGCACGGAACAGACCATCCAGGGCGATGCAACCAAGCCGGAATATACTGAGGAACAGCTTAAAGACCCCACGCAGAAACCTGACGGCGAAAAGGTCACAGAGCCTCCCAAGCCTGTCGACCATGATAAGGTGGAAAAGCCCAAGGATACCCCCAAAAACGACAATCAGCCGCAAGGCGGCGAAACCAAAGCCGGCAAGATTTATGTGCCGGGTTTCGGGTGGATTGACGATAACGGCGGCGGCGGTCAAGGCACAACTGTAGACGGTGACGGCGATATCAATAAACAAGTCGGCAATATGGGGGAATAACAGAATACTTTCACAAGGCACGGTCGAAACAGACCGTGCCTTTACTTTTGCCAAAAGGAGGCCGCAATGAAGAAATTATTCAAGAGCATAGCCAGTCTTATGCTGGTGCTTTGCCTATTCTGCCCCCTAACCGCATTTGCTGATACCGGCGGCAGCGGAAATATTGATGGCGGCGGTGGAGGCATGGGCAGCGGAACCAGCACCAACACATGGAGCGGCGGTAACGAGGGTGTGCGTATTACTGTGGTTCGGGCAAGTGATCACTCAGCGGTCACCACGCCGGTAGATTTTACAAATAAGAAGCCGGACAATATTCGTGTTCATTTTGGAAAGGTGAGCAAACTGTCCTATAGCTCCGGTCAGCAATTGAGCCCTACCACAAGTGTGTACCATTATATTAATCCAGCCCAAACCATACCCCGCATTATCAGCACCAACGGAAGCAACAATATTGCCGCCATCAAGAAGTATTTCTGCTCGGAGTATGTCATCAAACGCATTGCAGATGTAACAGGCATGAATTACGATGTTCTCATCGGCGGTGAGTATAAAATCCTCTTGGAGCCCATTGCCTACTACAAATTTGAGGGGGTTATGATTGCCACCACCGCTACCGAAGCCGCCCTGTATGATGAACAGGTTAGCGGTCTGCTCCGCAGAAGAATGGTGTCTCTTACACACAAGAATCTGCCCCTCGCTATGTTTTTGGAGGTAGGCGACCTCGGCTATCCCGCATGGGGAGGCAGCAAGAACAGCGCCGCATCCAATGAGGATATCAAATCCAGCCTTGGGCTTGGCATTGTCCGTTTTACGGAGAAACCGGAGGAACCTCAGATTGACGCCTACGATTATGAGTACCGGGTAAACACCAATGTCATCACAGCGGTGAGGATCAGCGGAGGTCAGTCCGATCCCGACAGGCCCACCCGTGTCAGCTTTAATATCGGTGGGCAAACCTACAGCGTGGGCAATGTCTACTATCCCGCAGGCGATAGCCAGCTTGCATGGGTTCAGTGGAAAACCCCCGACACCGAACAGAATATGACCATCCAAGTGACGGTGTCCGGCCCCGGCAGCACTGCCAAGGCGACCCTCAACGTCAAAATCGTTGACCTTGATAAGAATCCTCCGCCCAATCCCGTAGCCGATGACCGCAACGATAGCTTCCGTGCTTCTGCCGTACCAAACAGAGCGGTAAAAAGCTCGGCAAGCTGGAGTGTCTGGCGACCGTGGTGGCAGGAATATTGGGTGTGGCACAGTAATTATGACGACGAAGGAAACGATAACGGATATTGGTGCGATCACGGATGGTGGGAGTTTGACCTGGACCGTTACAGCGCCAGCCTGACCGCCGCCATGAGCATCAAATGCGACAGCATGAATCCGACTGCCAGCGGAAGAACGATGAAATCGGGATATGGCATCAACCAGACCGCCACCGGAAGTATCAGCTCCAACCAAAGCTCGGCGGTTACCCAGCCGCAGAATGCGGTCAGCTATTTTCCCGAATTTGCCTATGAAACCTATTGGCGGCTCTTGGAGCGCATGGGATCGAGGCGGTTTGAGTTTCAGCAAAACCCTTACTCCACCTACAAAAACCGAACTCATTTCAGCCCGATTTGGATGCCGGACGGAGCCTATATCGTCAACACCTGGCTCATTGATGGGTGGACTCCGGATGGAATGCTGTCCGCTAACCTTACAGACAGCCTGACCATACGGGGCAACTTGTGGCAGGACTGGCATGTCGCGCCTAAAAAGCCATAGCGGGGAGGATACAATGGCATATGAACGAATTGAGGCGCCAAAAGGCAGCCTATACCACTACACGCAAAAGGACCGGCTGGATGCAATTTTGCAAGATGGCCGCATCCGGCGATTCGGGGATCGTGAGTGCTGGTTCTGCACTTCCCTTGCGGACACCCTGCGGCTTATGGAAATGACCGTCATGAAAGAAGGTCATCCCTACGTTGATACGCGAGGATTTTTACAGAGGTATCCCGCTTTTGTACCGGAGGATTACATCATCCTAAAGCTGGAGCAGCGGCATCAAAATGGGGAATGGGTGAGATGGAATCAGGAGATGCCACCCGGCTGTCCTCCTGAAACACTTGCGGAGGCTGAAGAATTCAGCTTATTGAAGAAAGGTTTCCGCGGTGATCTGAAATTTCATCATAACCCCCAGGTGATTGAAGTGTCCCCGCTCTTGGAGGAACAGACTCCGGGCATGGATATGACAATGAAACTATAAATACAGAAAAAGAACAAGGTCGCAGGAGCAATTCTGCGGCCTTTTCTTGATTTTTAGAAAGGTGGTTTTTATGAAAAGGTATAAGAAAATTGCTCTTATGCTTATCCTCGTCCTCATGGTAACCATGTTCTTCAGCACAACCGCTTTTGCGGCAAATGGCGATGTTGCAGGAGCTATTGAGGGCACATGGAATGATGCCTCCGGGCAGATTAAGACGGTAGTCAACAAGGTGGTGTTTCCCGCAATCGACCTCATTCTGGCGGTGTTTTTCTTCGCCAAATTAGGGATGGCATACTTCGACTATCGCAAGCACGGTCAGTTTGAGTGGGCGGCTCCGGCGATTCTGTTCGCCTGTTTAGTATTCACCCTGACAGCTCCGACCTATATCTGGACGATACTTGGGATGTGACCGAAAAGCAGACCGGCTTCTATGGGGTCGGTCTGCTCAACAAACCTGCTAAGCAAAATCAAGTACTAAAATGATTAAATTGCAGAAACAGCACCGATGTCAAGGATAAAATGAACGCTCCGCGTCCTTGACATCGGCGCTTGTTTCTGCAGACAAGCAAACAAGGCTGCCAAGCAGGGCTTGCCAGCCGGCACATTACCAAAGACATCAGGCGTAAAGAGCAGATACTCTGGCGTAGTAAATCCGAAGGAATTTATTCAATCCTGCAATCTTGGCCACCTTCTTGGGCTTTCCCTCCGCTTCTTTCTTGAGGATATAGAGGTATACGGCATTGTCTTGGGTAGGCTTGTTCCTTTTCAGGCACTGCATAGCCTCGAAGCCAGCTTTCCGCAAAACCGGCGAACCGCGTTTGGATATATTTCGGCGGGTGCCATTGAACGTTCCCGATTGAAACGGAGGAGCATCAATGCCAGCGTAGGCAATTAAGCATTTCCCGTTGGCAAAGCGCCGTATATCACCGATTTCAGCGATAAGGCACGGGGCAAGTATCTCTCCCACTCCTGCCATACTGCGGACAACAGCATATTCGGGTAATTGCTTTGCCAGCTCCTCCATTTGTGATAATATTCTGAATAGGATACTATTCACAAGCTGAATAGCGTTTACTGCCTCCTGTACTAACATTTTGGTCGATGCAAGGTTGGAAGGCAGGGTTGGGATACCACTGCGGGCTAAAGCGTAGATCGTCTTCGCTTTTTCCTCATTTGCACGGTATCCCTTCTTTTTTGACCATGCATTGTAGCTCTGTATGAATTTGACTTCGCTCATTCTTGTGATGCAGTCATAATGCCAATATGCGCTGACAAAATCGCAGAGCTTGTCTTTTCCCCTGACCTGCGCATAGCTGGCGCCAAACAGCGGACGCAATCCGGGCATGGTCCGATCAAGAATGTTGTTCAGGCGAATTTTGCATTGGGTATTCATTCGGTTGTATTGATAATACTGTCTTCCCAACAAGCGAAGCTCTTCGTATATTGCCTCCGGGGGCTGATATTCTTCTAATCGAAACCAATGATCGATCCCATAGTTGGCAATTCGGATGGTGTCAAGCTTGTCGGTTTTTGCTTTGCGTATCTCAGAAGCAGCATACCTTTTCATGACCAATGGGTTGATTACGCTTACAAAGAAATCTGCGGCTTTTAGCTGCTGAAGCAGCGGTAAATGATATGCTCCCGTTGCCTCCATTACTATCCGGAGTTCATCTCCCATCCCCTTTAATTCAACGATCAGTGCTTTTACGGCAGTATCGTCATGAGGAACATCAAATGGAGACCTCAGTATCTCGCCATATGGACGCAAAATACACACGGTACTCTTATCCTTGGCTACATCGATTCCTACGCTGACCATATTTCCTCCTGCAGATAGATTTGCAATGGCTTCCCACCTTGCACTTATTGCAGCTCAATTTGGCTCGTAACACGAAAGCGATGTTTCAACCTGCTCAATCGAACGTTCACAATAAGGGATGGCCAACTGTTTGTCGGACGGGCGTTTGATCCCAATTGGAATTCCGTTGTGCCATTTGCCCCCTTATTGTAAAATAAGCGCAAGTGATCGTCCATCACCTACGCTTTAAGAGTACCAAATTGGAATTTGTAGTGCTCCCAGAAGACACCTACTGGTTATGCTCATTATCTAAACAATATTTTCTCCTAAAATAATTTTTGGCATAGTAGTCAAACAACGATTCCAGCGCTTGTAAAAATGCTCCAGACCAAGCTTAGAAACACGAGCATGAGTTTCCTCATCTCTAACTGTCCAGTGTAAGACATAAGTTATTTTACCTACATGGCGAGTTAGACGAACAGGTAAATCGCCCTCTTTCACGGCATTAAAATCTTTTTGCCGATGAGTACGTTTAATATATCGAACCTCCATCACGCCATCCTGTTCCATATAAAAGTCGGCGACCTCTTTCATAAGTTGCTCGATTTCATCTTGTTTTTCAATTTTTGCCTCATATATGCAAATTTCATTAAACATTTATTTTACCTCCATCATAAAACATAAATAGCTTTTGGCTCAAAACTGCTCAACAAATTCTTGTTTATCATTATCATACCATCTTGAAGAGATCACTTCAATAAACTTGATATGAACATCTGAAAAGGAGAAGCACATATGAAAATGAAAATCCGTTCACCGTCCTTATGCAGGGATACTCTAGACGATTCTCGGAATGTAGGAAGGCAAGATGATCAAATATTTAGAACCTATTGACGGAGCTTATATCAGAAAGGCCAGGAAAGCGGCTCGTGCCGCTCTCCTGGCTTTTCCAAAATGGTTTCGCTATTCTTCCTCACCCTCCGGACCCAATTCTTTTCTAAGCTCCAGCACCACGCCGTCATCGCCGGAGATAAAAAGCTCCTCCGTTTTTTGCTGCGCACGCTGAAGCAACGAAATCGTGTCCGTCACATCGTTGAACAACGAATCGTACATTTTTTTATAGTCTGCCATGCAATTGACCTCCTAACATTATTTCGGCGGCCACCGTTGTGTGGTATTGAAACTCTGAAAGAGCTGATTGTCAAGTCGTTTTTGAAGTTTTCTCAAG
>JAEZZQ010000016.1 GCA_023442465.1 Bacillota bacterium
AAGTGTGCTCACATACTTTCGCAGCCAAATACTTTAGCAGCACAACTTTTGTTCCGCGCGCGTAGCTGCGCATCGATTGTTTCAGTAATAGACGCACTTTCTATTACTGAACAAAAGTGTGCTCGCATACTTTCGCAGCCAAATAGTTCGGACGCACAACTTTTGTTCCGCGCGCATTTTAGAAAAAAACGAAGAGATTACTTTATCTCTTCGTTCTTTATTAAAACGTCTCCATCCTTCATTTAAAAGCAAACAGCTTTTATGCCTCAGGTTTCTCCACCGCAGAAATCGCGGATTTCTGCATCGGTATACGGCAGTTTTTGTTATTACCGAACTCTACGATAACCGTGTCTTCCGTAATGTCAATCACTATACCATAAAAACCGCTGTTAGTCAGTACGCTATCGCCTATCTCAAGAGAAGACAGCATTGCGGACATTTTTTTCTGTTCCTTCTTCTGGGGACGAAGCATGAAGAAATAAATGAAACCAACGATCAGCACGATATAAACAACCATGATCATACCAGCTCCCGTACCGCCTGCCGCCTCTGTTAACAAAATACCCATTCGTAATTCCTCCTAATATCTCTTCTTTCATCGTTTACTACAAAGTATCATACACAAATTCAATATATAAAACAAGTAGTTTTATATATTTTTTATAACTCACCGGCAGCCATGCGTTACTGTTCACTCCGTTCACAGCAACGCATGATTTCTGCATTTCAATTCGCTTCGCGGAGCAGAAATCATCTCTTGAATCACGTTCTTACGTAGCCATTCCTTCCAGCTTCTTTTTCTTATATGCTGCGAAATTGCCTTCGTCGAGAGCATCTCTGATTTCTCCCATCATCGTATTATAGAAATAGAGGTTATGGAGAACGCAAAGGCGCATTCCCAGCATTTCCTTCGCCTTTAACAAGTGTCTGATATATCCTCTGGAATATCTGCGGCAGGCAGGGCAGCCGCATCCTTCTTCGATAGGGCGCTCATCCAGCTCATATTTCGCATTGAACAAGTTGATCTTCCCCTGATTCGTATATAAATGTCCGTGCCGTCCGTTTCTGCTTGGATACACACAGTCAAAAAAATCCACGCCACGCTCAACGCCCTCAAGAATATTGGCGGGCGTTCCTACTCCCATCAAATAAGTAGGTTTATCCGCCGGAAGGTACGGCACCGTTTCTTCCAATATATAATACATTTCTTCATGGCTCTCGCCCACGGCAAGGCCTCCCACCGCATATCCGTCCAGCTCCATCTGAGAAAGAATCTTGGCATGCTCTATGCGGATATCCGAAAAAATAGCTCCCTGATTGATTCCAAACAACATTTGTTTCTTATTAATAGTATCCTCTGCCTCATTCAGCCGATTCATCTCCACTCGGCAGCGCTCCAGCCATCTGGTCGTCCGCTCCACCGAAGCCTGCACATATTTGCGTTCCGCCTTGCTGGAGGGACATTCGTCAAAAGCCATCGCTATGGTAGAAGCCAGATTGGACTGGATTCTCATGCTTTCCTCCGGCCCCATAAAAATCTTCCGTCCGTCGATGTGGGACTGAAAATAAACGCCCTCCTCTTTGATTTTTCTTAAGGAAGCCAGCGAAAATACCTGAAAGCCGCCGGAATCAGTCAAAATGGGCTTGCCCCATGACATGAACTTGTGCAGTCCGCCCATTTTCTTTATCACTTCATCTCCGGGCCTGACATGCAAATGGTAGGTGTTGGACAGCTCTACCTGCGTCTTTATTCCTTCTAAGTCCTCCGAAGCCACCGCCCCTTTTATCGCGGCAGCGGTTCCGACATTCATAAATACCGGAGTCTGAATAACGCCGTGCACAGTGTGCAGCTCGCCCCTTTTGGCTCTGCCCTCCTGCTTGATCAATTTATACATAATAATTTTTCGCTTTCTTCATAATATTCATAAATAGCTTTCCACGAATTCTTCAAGAGTAATCCCTTTTTCCATAATGATTTCCGCTGCTTCTTTGCCTACATAACGGAAATGCCAAGGTTCGTATTCGATACCGGTAATATATTCTTTTCCCAACGGATAACGAAGAATGAAGCCATACTCACAGCCGTACTTCGCCAGCCATTCTCCGGCCTGTGTATCTCCAAAGCCTGCGTCCAGTGCCGCATAGTTGTCGCTGGTAATATCTATGGCCAGACCGATCTGATGCTCGCTGGCTCCCGGCACGGTTACCGTCTGGGATACAGTCTTATAAGCTTCCATATAAGACATACCATTTTTCATATAGGCTTTAATCTTGCGGTTGAAAAGATACTCCTGTCTGCTCATATCCCGATATGGGGAACGAATAACGAGATTGATACCATCGTCCTTCGCTCCTTGGAGCATGGCGAGAAGATCCTCTTTAATCCTTCCGTCACACTGCATGCAGCCCTTTATTGTCACCAGTTCAAATTGATAACCCTCCGGTATTGGATGCTGCTTATTGATGAGCACGAGACGCCAGTCATCTGCAGAAAAAGTGACTTCTTCTCCAGACTGCCCGTCAGCCGCTAAGCTAGTTTCTGTCCGATAATCTTTATTTTCTTCCAAAATCTCATCTAAAGTATACTGATCTTCATCCTCCAGGCCGTGATGCTCCGCGTCCTCATAATCGTCCATCACGTCCTCGTCGTCCAAAATCCCTATTTCAGCCTCTGCCACCGGCTCCTTGGCTAAAACTGCACCGCTTTCCTTTGCAGCAACGGCCGCTGCCTCCATCTCCGTCTTCACCTCGGATGCTCCCGAAGATACGAAACTGCTCGCACCTACAGCAATCGGAAAGGCGAAGCTGCTGTTGAGCAGGAAAAATATGATAACAAATCCCACACCCGCATATCGCTTTCCATTATCTGCAAGATGCCGTAAGGCATAATAAACCATCAACACTATTGTCATACAAAATAGCATCGGCTCTTTTAAATACTTATTTTTTTTGACCACTTTAAGAAAAATTTGGCGTACTTTTTCTCTAAATTCATTCTCCATAAGATGCCCACATCTCCACCGCACGAATTTGAGGATTTACATAACTTTTATACATGTCTACAAATTAACATAAATTTCTACAATATATGATAACACATTTATTTTATTTGTACACTGTTTTTTCAAAATAAACCCTCTATTTTCCTGATTTTGAAGAGGTTTACCGACCTGAAAGAGATTTTTGTTTCTTTCTGTGGCAAAGGAAAATAAAATTTACATAAAATTACCCAGCTTATGGAATATGATACAGTTGGGCTGTTCGACCCTTACCTCCGGTCCATTCATGATGAGCAATCCTTTTTTTAAGTCTACCTTAAAGAATGTCATGCTGGCAGATTCGTGGTTGAGAGAGACCAGATGCTTATTATCCGGGAAAAGAGCCGCGTCTTTCGGATAATCTCCGCTTACCGGAAGGCAGAACAACTTTGTGAGCAGCCCGGTATCTTCATTTATTTTATAAATGATCACGCTGTTGTCCCCTGCATTGGAGCTGACCAGATATTTGAAGTCCGCAGAAAAGTTAAGGGTGCTGGCCGCGGCGTTGCTTGCATGGTAATCGTTTAAGGTAGAAATCTCCTGAATCCTTTCAAAATACGGGTTGCCGTTTTTCACTTCATAGCTATAGACATCCACACAGTTTTTCAGTTCGTGTACGATATAAAGATATCTTCCGTCCTTGGAAAACTTTAAATGCCTGGGTGCCGATTCCTGATCGCTCCTTATGACATCCGCCAGTTTCAGGGTTCCTTTTTCCATGTCCAGCGAATATACCTTGACATGATCCATTCCAAGATCCGCCGCACACAAATATCTATTATCTCTTGTCATCTTCACACAGTTAACATGGGGGCGGAAATTTCTCTCAGCGATGCTTCCCAAGCCTTTGTGGAACACTTCGTCGGTTATGCTTCCGATACCTCCGTTCTCCTTCAGCCTGAGTACCGTAATCTTTCCGTCATGATAACCGGCCACGAAAAGGTATTTGTCACAGTAGTCGGTGGACAGATAACAGCCTCTCATGCCATTGATGGATTCGAAGTTGATCAATGAAAGTTCTCCATTTTCTAATATCTTATAGGCTTCTACTCCGAAGTCGGTAATGGAATAAAGATATTTCTGATTGTGGGAAATCGTAATATAGGAAGAGTTGGTGATTTCTACCTGATCCTTTTCCATCATCCTTCCCTGCTTCATATCTACATCATAAATTTTTATTCCATGCTTGTCTCCTATTCCTGTAGTGTAGGTGGAAACGTATGCTACGTATTTTTCGTTTTCCATGGGATCGTTCTCCTTGTGTTTGCTGTTGAGGGGCGGCGCCTTGCGGGAGCCTTGGCCTTCCGGAGTCGGGTGTAAGCTTCGGGAGGTGGTGGGGCTTGGATACCGGCAGGCGGGCAGAGCCTCAAAAACTTCGTTTTTGAGTTCGCTTCGCTCGTCGGATAATCGGTTGCGCTATTATTCGTGCGAGCACGATAATAGCGCAACCGATTATCCGACTCTGCCCTTTTCGGACATTATACCACACCCCCAATTTTTTGTTAACTATATTATAATCGATTTTCTGCCTTGCGGCACACTGAATTTGTTTTGAAATTCTAAATGTAAATTCTTAATTTTTCCTATTGACAATGCTTTAACTCCTAGTATAATTGTTATCAGCGTTTGTTTAGTATCAGTAAACTTTGTGTTTACCTTTTCTTCACAAAAAGGCCGGACACACCACAAAAAAGCGGTAAAATATGGAAATAGGAAACAAATTAAAGGAACTACGAATACAGAAAGGGTTGACGCAGGAAGAACTGGGGGCGCGGTGTGAGTTGTCGAAGGGTTTTATTTCGCAGCTCGAGCGCGATCTGACCTCTCCTTCTATCGCTACCCTGATGGATATTTTGCAATGTCTTGGAACGGATTTGCCGGAGTTTTTCTCGGAGCATCCACAGGAGGAACAAATTGTTTTTCATGATACGGATTATTTCGAAAAAATCGATGAAGAGCTTGGCAATAAAATTGAATGGATCATTCCCAATGCCCAGAAGAATATTATGGAACCTATTCGTCTGACCTTGGCTCCGGGCGGTTCCACTTATCCGGATAATCCTCACGAAGGAGAGGAATTCGGCTACGTTTTGTCCGGAAGCATCGCCATCACCTTGGGAAAGAAAACAATTCGCGCTAAAAAAGGGGAAACCTTTTACTTTACACCGAATACGACACATTATATTACGGCAAATAAGAAAACCGGAGCAGTCATCCTATGGATCAGCTCTCCGCCCAGTTTTTAACATTTACGTACCGGAGGATCTCTTCTATGAACAAAGAATTAATTAATCTGATCGATATATCGAAATCCTTTGATGGAGAAATGGTATTGGATGAGCTGCATCTGAACATTCATGAAAATGAATTTCTTACGCTGCTCGGTCCAAGCGGGTGCGGGAAAACTACTACCCTGCGCATACTCGGCGGCTTTGTTACTCCAGACAAGGGAAGGGTCGTTTTCGACGGACAGGATATTACGAACACGCCTCCCAATAAGCGCCAGCTCAATACCGTATTTCAAAAATATGCTCTTTTTACCCATATGAATATTGCGGAAAATATTGCTTTCGGGCTTAAAATCAAAAATAAAAGCAAAAACTATATTGACGATAAAATCAAGTATGCTCTAAAGCTCGTAAATCTGGATGGCTATGAAAAACGCATGCCTGATTCCTTAAGCGGCGGTCAGCAACAGCGTATCGCCATTGCCCGCGCTATCGTAAACGAGCCCAAAGTGCTTCTTTTGGACGAGCCTCTGGGCGCATTGGATTTAAAGCTTCGCCAGGATATGCAGTATGAGCTGATACGTCTGAAAAATGAATTAGGTATTACCTTTATTTACGTTACCCACGATCAGGAAGAAGCCCTTACCATGTCCGATACCATCGTCGTTATGAACCAAGGCTATATCCAGCAGATCGGAACACCCGAAACAATCTACAATGAGCCGGAAAATGCCTTTGTTGCCGACTTTATCGGAGACAGCAATATCATTGCCTCGATGATGTTGGAGGATAGACTGGTATCAATTTTAGGAGCAAAATTTGCCTGCGTGGATACGGGCTTTGGCCATAACAAGCCGGTGGATGTGGTTATCCGTCCTGAAGATGTGGAGCTTACCAAGCAGCCGGAGGATGGAACGATTCAGGGGACTGTCACTCATTTGATATTTAAAGGTGTACATTACGAAATGGAGGTCACGGCGAACGGTTTCGAATGGCTTGTTCATTCTACCGGTATGTTTCCTGTAGGTACACCGGTGGGCATTAAAGTAGATCCGTTCAACATCCAGATCATGAACAAACCGGCATCGGAAGACGAGGAGGCAGTAGGCGTTGAAGAATAGCAAATCATCCCAAAGGCTTTTGTCCTCTCCTTACATCGCATGGGCTGTTATTTTTATCATCATTCCCTTGTGTATGGTGTTTTATTACGGACTGACCGATAAGACCGGCACCTTCACTTTAGAAAATGTGACGGCGATTATGTCTGCGGAGCATGCAAAAGCACTTTGGCTCTCACTGGGATTATCCCTTATAAGCACTGTTATATGCTTTTTCATCGCTTATCCTCTGGCGATGATTCTGGCAAATATGAACGTGAACCAGCACAGCTTCATTGTTCTTATTTTTATTCTTCCTATGTGGATGAACTTTTTACTCCGTACTCTTGCATGGCAGACACTCTTAGAAAAGACCGGCGTCATTAACAACGTGCTGGCAGTTCTTCATCTGCCGTCCTTAAATATTATAAACACGCCCTATGCCATTGTGCTTGGTATGGTTTATAACTTTTTGCCCTTTATGGTGCTGCCCCTTTATAACGCATTAGTTAAAATCGATCCTAACGTTATCAATGCAGCAAAGGATTTAGGTGCCAATAAATTACAGACCTTTTTCAAGATTACGTTCCCCCTGTCGGTTCCCGGTGTCATCAGCGGTATCACCATGGTGTTCATCCCGGCGCTTACTACCTTCGTCATCAGTAATCTTTTAGGGGGAAGCAAGATTCTTCTCATCGGCAACGTAATCGAAGAATCCTTCACGCAGGCAGGAAACTGGCATCTGGGAAGCGGACTTTCCATCGTACTCATGATCTTTATCATTGTCAATATGGTCGCTTCCGCTATCTTCGATAAAGATGGGGAGGGTTCCGCACTATGATCAGAACAACTGCCAAAAAAATATATATCGCTTTGATTTTTATTTTTCTCTATGCTCCTATCGCCACTCTTATGGTTCTGTCCTTTAATGCCAGCCGCACGAGGGCAAAATGGGGAGGATTTACGACAAAATGGTATTTTTCGCTTTTCGAAAACAGGGAAATCATGCAGGCTCTTTGGAATACTCTTCTGATTGCCTTCGTATCTTCCTTCATTGCCGTTATCATCGGAACCATCGCCTGTATCGCCATAAACGACATGAGCAAGAGAAACCGTACTATCATCATGGGGGTTACCAATATTCCCATGCTGAATGCGGATATCGTTACCGGTATTTCCCTTATGCTGCTCTTTATCAGCTTAGGGCTTAAATTCGGACTTGGAACAATCCTGCTGGCCCACATCACCTTCAATATTCCTTACGTGATTCTGTGCGTCATGCCGAGAATGAAGCAGATAAGTCCCAGCACCTATGAGGCTGCTCTGGATTTGGGCGCATCGCCCATACGGGCTTTTTTCAAGGTGGTCTTTCCCGATATACTGCCCGGGGTGTTGTCCGGATTTTTGATGGCTTTTACCATGTCTCTGGACGATTTCATCATTACGCACTTTACAAAGGGTGCCGGCGTCGACACGCTATCCACCAAGATTTATACCGAAGTGAAAAAAGGAATTAAGCCGGAAATGTACGCGTTATCTACTATTATTTTTGTAACGGTATTGCTGCTTCTATTCCTTGTCAATAAAGCACCGAAAGAAAAGGCTTAAATCGTTACGCTTCAGTTACCGCGGAGCGAATTTAAATGCAGAAATCATGCGTTACTGAGAACGGCGTGAACAGTAACACGCTTCAGCTTATGGCTTCGTAGTAACAATAAATTAACATCTAAGGAGGATATTACCGCAATGAAAAAACATTTATCTATATTATGTATGTCTACGGCAGTACTCTTATCTCTCGCAGGCTGCGGCACCGGTTCTTCCGGTGCAAACGGTGAGGTTATCGTATACAACTGGGGCGAATATATGGACCCTGACGTATTGGATATGTTCGAAGAAGAAACCGGAATCAAAGTCGTTTACGATGAATTCGAGACCAACGAGATCATGTATCCGAAAATCGAAGCAGGAGCTTCCGAATACGATGTTATCTGCCCTTCCGATTATATGATCCAGAAGATGATCCAAAATGATTTGCTGGCCGAACTGAACTTCGATCATATGCCTAACGCGAAAGCCAACATCGGAGAACAGTATTGGGAGCAGGCAAAGCAGTTCGATCCGGAAAACAAATATTCCGTTCCCTATTGCTGGGGAACCGTAGGAATTCTCTACAATAAGACCATGGTAGATGAACCGGTGGACAGCTGGAGCATATTATGGAACGAAAAATATAAGGACAATATTTTAATGCAGGATTCCGTCCGCGATGCATTTATGGTAGCTCTTAAATTAAACGGCTATTCCATGAATTCCACGGACGCCGCCGAGTTGGAGGCGGCAAAGAATTCCTTAATTGAACAGAAGCCCCTCGTTCAGGCATATGTCATCGATCAGGTACGTGACAAGATGATCGGAGGCGAAGCGGCTATCGGGGTTATCTACTCCGGCGAAGCTATTTTCACACAGCGCGAGAATCCCGATTTGGAATATGTGATTCCCAAGGAAGGGACTAACGTATGGATCGACTCCTGGGTAGTGACGAAGAATTCTCAAAACAAAGAAAATGCGGAGAAATTCATCGATTTCATGTGCCGTCCGGATATTGCCCTGAAAAATTTTGAATATATTACCTACTCTACTCCCAACGATGCTGCAAGAGCGTTGATTGAGGACGAAGAAATCAAAAACTCCGCCATCGCATTCCCTGATTTATCACAGTATTCCAATCTGGAAACCTTCCAGTATCTGGGAGAGGACGGCGATACTCTTTATAACGACCTATGGAAAGAAGTAAAATCGAATTGATATATGATATATAAGAAAAAGCGGATTCAGATTTGAATCCGCTTTTTCGTCCTTAAATATATATGACTATTTCTTTTTTACCGGATAGCATACCTCCGTAACCAGATCATCCTCTGTTGCCGCATCGTGCGGACTCACATGATAAATGCAAAAAGACGCTCCGTCGAAATCATATCCGTTTCCTAAAATCCAATGAGCGACCGCTTCATTCACCCTGGTAATCTGATTATAGCTTCCTTTATACGTCGCAGAGGCTATCTGAACCGGGGCCACCGTCTTGAACTTCACATGATCCGTGTCTTTATATTTTCCTACTACAGAAATCTGGATTTCCACATCCACATCCTTCTCTTTATAACCCTCATCGTGAAAGATTGCCATACTGTAGCAGGGATTATCCGGCTGAATATTCTGAGGGCCGCCCTCCTCTCCGAGCATTCCCCATAGAATTCCTTCACTGTCATAGCTAGGTATCACCTGACGTATGCTGGCCACATATCTTTCGGGCAATGTTTTTAACGATACTGTGTAATCCATAAAATTACCATCCTTTCTCAACCAATTAATCGCATTGTCGAGAAGTATAATCCGCTGCCTCGTAGCGTTCTCCTCTTCCTCCAGCTCCCTTCGCTTTATCTGTAAGAATTTTTCCATTTCCTGCGCATCATCAAATTTTTCTAAGATTTCTTGAATGACGGCAAGGCCGAATCCCATATTTTTTAACACATGGATTCGCTCGGCTAATGGAAGCTGCGCCTCGCTATAATACCGGTATCCCGTAAAAGCATCTATGGAGGCCGGTACCAGCAATCCGATTTCATCGTAATGCCTGAGCATCCGTATGCTGATTCTCGACAATTTTGAAAAATCTCCAATTTTTATCATTTATTTCTCCTTTCACATATGTGAATTCCTGAGCTCAAATTTATAATAAAGTATAACACTATGTAAGAGTCAATACCTATATCACATAATTTTTATTATAGAACAAAAGTGTGCTGCACAAACGGCAGACACTCATGTGCCTGCCGCCTTACTTCAAAGCTTTTTATACTTTACAATCCTCTACGAGCCGAATGCTTAGGGACGTACCTGCCAGTCGCCTTCAATTGTGTATTTATACGAGGTAAGCTCCTTCAGTCCCATAGGACCTCTGGCATGAAGCTTCTGATTGCTGATTCCTATTTCTGCCCCGAAACCGAATTCAAAGCCGTCGCTGAACCGCGTGGAGGCATTCACATAAACGCAGGCTGCATCCACTTCCCGTAAAAATTTATCTGCGTTCTCTTTATTCTGAGTAAGAATCGCATCGGAATGCTTGGTTCCATACTTATTGATATGAGCGATCGCCTCATCCACAGAAGATACCGTCTTCATGGAAATGATATAATCCAGATACTCCGTGCCGTAATCCTCATCCGTAGCAGGAAGCGCATCCGTGATGATTTCCCTTATCTCCTCATCGGCCCGCATTTCCACCGAATGCTCCTTAAGTGCTTTCGCTAACATAGGAAGGAATTTTTCCTTCACCGCTTTATGAACGAGCAGCGATTCACAAGCGTTGCATACGCCGATACGCTGGGTCTTCGCATTAATAATGATGGGAAGTGCCTTTTCAAGATCTGCTGTTTCATCTACAAAGATATGGCAGTTTCCCGTTCCCGTTTCGATTACGGGTATCGTGCTGTTGACAATAACACTTTGAATCAGCCCTGCACTGCCTCTGGGGATGAGTACATCCACATAACGGTTCAGCTTCATGAACTGTGCAGTCACTTCTCTGTCTGTGCTCTCAATGAGCTGAATGGCATCCTCACATACACCGCAGGTATAAAGCGCCCTCCTTATGGCAGCCGTTATCGCTATATTCGAGAAAACGGCATCGCTTCCTCCTTTTAGGATAACCGCATTGCCTGCCTTGAAGCAAAGCCCAAAGGCATCTGCCGTCACGTTAGGCCTCGATTCATATATAATACCGATTACGCCAAGGGGAACTCTGCACTTATGAATATGCAGGCCATTAGGGCGGGTGAAGGCTTCTAACACTTCTCCTACGGGGTCATCCAGCGCGATAATCTGGTGCAGTCCCTCCGCCATCCCTTTTATTCTATCCTCAGTCAGGCGAAGTCTGTCTATCATACCGGGGTGCATTCCATTTTTCTCGCCGTTTATAATATCTCTTCCATTTTCCTCTAAAATGTGCTTCGTATCGGCGACCAATTCCTCCGCCGCCTTTTTAAGCGCTTCATTTTTCTTTTCCGCAGAGAGCCTTTGCAGCTCGAATTTCGCCGCCGCCGCTCTTTGTCCCATGCTTTCTAAATCCGTCATTTATAAGCCCTCCCTTTCGGTTTTTCATTGTCTGAAATTTTACTAATTATATAGTAAAATTTCATTTATTTCAACCATGTTTTTTAGATGCCATGTTTTTATTGTTACTGTTCGTTACTGTTCACTTCGTTCTCGGCAGCGCATGATTTCTGCATACAAAATCTCTTAAATTTATTTTTTACAACACTTTGTTGTTGAATTATGTTTTAAAACATAAATTTGTGGTTATTTCACATACTATTTTATGTCGTATGCTATTATTTCCACAACAAAACGAAGTAGGGGTATTCATATGGCAGACGTAAGTGTTATGATAAAGAGCTTAAGAGAAAACAATCATCTTAAACAGCGACAAGTAGCTGATTATCTGGGAATATCCCAGCAGGCTTATTCTTATTATGAACTCGATAAGCGTGAGCTTCCCTCCCGGCATGTCGTCAATCTGGCTAAGCTCTATAAAGTCAGCGCCGATTATATTCTCGGCGTGGAACCCGGCTACGTCGGCTCCTATGATTTAAATTCCAAATACGTACATGATATTTCCTTAAAAGAGGTCATTAACAATTTGGAAAAGCTGAATAAGGCAAACCGTCAGGAAGTTGTCAAATATCTTTCCTATCTTGGAAATACCCAGACCAAATATAAATAAAGTCATCTGTTCCTATGTATATATCATTTTTTCCGTCAGTATCATGGCAGGCTTTCTGTCATATACCTCTGCCGGAACATGCTCCACGATCTGACACTCGAAACATATTGCTATGGTTGGAAGCTGAGGATACCGCTCCAGGTATCTGTCATAATATCCCTTCCCATACCCAATCCGGTTCCTCTCTTTGTCGAAGACGCTTCCCGGCATAATCATCAAGCATTTCTGTATGCTGATATCCCTGCCGCTTAAGAGCCTGTTCCCCTCCGGCATGGGTTCTCGTATTCCTTTATAACCTTCCGACAACTCTTCCATGCATGTGATACGGTAAAAATCCATATTTTCTTCATCTATTCTGGGACAGTAAACTCTTTTTCCGCTTTTCAGCGCTTCTGCAATCAGTTCTTCCGTCTCCACTTCACTTTTAAAGTTCACATAGGATAGAATCGCTCCCGCCTCTTTATAAGCATCGGTATCCATAAGCCTTCCTATGATCCGGCGGCTCATAGTCTGTCTAACGCTCTGAGGCAGCTCATCTCTTAGCTTAAGCACATTTTTTCTAATGTGTCTTTTTGTTTCCATGTTTTTCTCCCAGACTGGTAATGGAACCATCCTTCTCCTGAATATTGATGTTGTTCAACTGTCCGCGAAGGTTGGCTCTTACATTGGCTATATATTCGCTGCGGAGACTTGCCTGTTCGCTTTTTTCTCCCTCAGTCAGTCCCTCTGCCTGCGCTTTACGATACAATTCATTAATTCGGGCAATTTTTTTATCCATGCTTTCCATATTATGTCAACCTTTCGTTTCGTACTGCATTAATTGTTGTGCATATTAGCTACAAATTCCGGCAAATCGAAATAGGTCTCTTTATTGCCGACAAATAAAGTTCCTATATTTTTCCCGTCCAAAATACGGTGCAGCACCTTAATATCCTTACTGTTAGCAATAATCATATCGATGTTGGAGCTGGTGGCGATCTTTGCCGCGATCAGCTTCGTATTCATTCCGCCCGTTCCAACGCTGCTTCCCGTAGAAGCCTTTCCCATATCCATCAGCTCGTCGGTAAGTTCCTCCACCACCTCGATAAACTGTGCATTCTTATTCTGTCTCGGATCATCGGTATATAAGCCGTCGATATCGGAAAGAAGTATCAAAAGATCCGCATCCACCAAAGCTGCTACGATAGCCGACAGCGTATCGTTATCGCCGATTTCGATTTCATATGTGGCTACCGTATCGTTTTCGTTCACAATGGGGATAACTCCCAATTTGAACAGCTCAGAAAAGGTATTGTGTGCATTGTAACGGTTCAAATTATCTACTATCGTATTCTTTGTCATAAGTATCTGCGCTGCCACCTGATTATATTCCGCAAATATTTTCTGGTATGTCATCATAAGCCTCGCCTGGCCTACCGCCGCACACGCCTGTTTTACCGCAATCGGATTGTCCTCTTCCTCATGCTTTATATCCTTGATGTTCACTGCCTTTTTTCCTACCGCAATGGCACCGGAGGTCACCAGAACTACATCCTTTCCTCTGTTGCGCATATCGCAGAGTTCCCTTACGAGAACGTCCAGCTTGGTATAGTCCAAATCTCCCGTTTCCGAATGCTGTAAGGAGGAGGAACCTATCTTCACTACGATCCTCTTCTTATCCTTTATTCTTTCCCTAAAACGCTTTACACCTGCATCGCCCTTTGTTTCTTTCACTTTCTTCGTCTCCATGGGACCTTTATTTCCTCCATCTATCCTTAAATTATTAATATTTCTTTTCTTCTTCAAAGGGCATATATTCCCTTGCGATATGCTCTGCAATCTTTATTCCGTCCATGGCCGCCGACATGATGCCGCCTGCATAGCCGGCGCCTTCTCCACACGGATAAAGGCCGCTTATAATCGATTGTCCATTTCCTCCTCTGGTAATCCGCACCGGAGAAGAAGTACGGCTCTCGATGCCTGACAGCAGCACGCTATCCTGCGCATAGCCGGGAATGACACGCTCAAATTGCTCCATCCCCTCCACAAACGCCCGGTTTAAGGACTCCGGCATAATATCGTGTACGTCAGCAAATTTCCACTGCCCCTTTATTTGGGGCAAATACCCGCCGTCAATTACAGAAGGCCTTTCCTCCTTCTTCGTATGAGCCTTGAAATTACCGTAATACTCCACAGGAACTTTCCCCTGCCCCAAAGCAAAGGCCCTTTCCTCCAGCCCTCGCTGGAAGGCTATCCCTGCCAGGGGATGCTCGCTTTCATAATCCTTCGGAGTAACAGAGACGATAATCGCGCTGTTGGCGTTTTTGCCGTTTCTTTCGCTGTAGCTCATTCCGTTTAACGCCAGCCGTCCCTCTTCCGAAGAGGCATTTACCACATAGCCTCCGGGGCACATACAGAAGGAATACACTCCTCTTCCTTCCTCTGTCTGCGCCGTCAGCTTATAAGATGCGGGAGGCAGCTTATGCTCCCCTTCCCCGTACTGGGAAACATCGATCATTTTCTGAGGATGCTCCACCCTCATTCCTACCGCGAAGGACTTCGCCTCCATAGGAACCTGCCTTCTATACAACATATCGAAGGTATCTCTGGCACTGTGGCCTATGGCAAACACTACAGCCTCCGCCTCCAGCTTCAGGACTTCCCCTTCGCACTCTGCAATGACAGCCCGGATACCATCATCCTGCACGACAATATCCGAGACCTTCGTATCGAACCGCACCTCTCCGCCGTTATCGATAATGTCCTTGCGCATATTTTTGACCACATTCATCAGAATATCTGTTCCGATATGCGGCTTTCCGTCATACAGAATCGATTCCTGCGCACCTGCTGCCGCAAAAATAGAAAGAACCTCCTTATTCAGGCCGTCCTTGTCCTTTACCAAGGTATTCAGCTTTCCATCCGAAAAAGTTCCTGCGCCCCCTTCTCCGAACTGCACGTTACATTCCGGATTCAGGCTGCCTCCTTCCCAAAATCTATCCACCTCTTCTTTTCGGGAATCCACATCCTTGCCTCGCTCCAGCAAAATGGGATTATATCCGTGCCGGGCCAGCATGCAGCCGCAGAACAATCCTGCCGGGCCTGTTCCTATAACGATGGGGCGATGCTGAAGCTTCCTCTGCCCACACCGCGGGAACCGGTACTGAACCGGAGCTGCAATGCTTACCTGCTTGCTCCTGCTCCTCTTAACCGCCGCCTGCTCCCCTTGCAGCCCTACATCTACGGTATAACTGTAATAGATATCCGGCTTTTTCCGCGCATCGATAGATTGCCTTACGATTTCATAATGAAAGCTCTCTCCTTCGGACAGCCTCAATATCCTTTTTATTTTATCCCTAAGCTCGCCTTCCTTATGTCCGGGGGAGAGCTTTAATTGGTTAATACGAATCATCTTTATACCCCTTGTCCGCTGCATTTTTACCCGCGATATATCCGCTGGTCCATGCCCATTGCAGATTATAGCCTCCGCACCTTCCATCCACATCCAGAAGCTCACCGGCAAAGTACAGCCCCGGAACGAAGGCGGACTCCATTTGCAGTGTAACCTCCCGCATATCCACCCCTCCTGCACTTACTTGCGCGTTCTCAAAGGAATTGGTGCTTATCACATGTACACACAGCCTTCTATAGGAATAGAGCAGCTCCTTCAAAGCCTCTTTCCCTATCCGTTCAGACTCCTCCGACGGCTTTATTCCCTTAAGTTTAAGCATCGCCATATTTATCTTTTTATTTGCCATGCCAAGCAGAAACTCTTCCGCACTCTTTCCTTCGCTGTCATCAATTCTCATCCGGCAGAGCTCTTCATATTCCTCATCTTTGCAATCGGGAAAGAAGTCTATATAAACGGGAACTTCCTTTTTCTCCTTCAGCATATATGCCGCAGTCCGGCTTAACTGGAAAACCGGAATACCGGAAATTCCATAGTCTGTAAACTGCACTTCGCCTCTCTCCTCCTGAATGGGAGAGGTCTCAGAATCCAGCTTCAGGGAAGCGTCACACCGGACCCCCGCTACCAGCTTAAACAAATCCTCCCTGCACTTAAGCTGCACCAATGCCGGTACTGTATTTATCAGATGATGTCCCATCCCTGCCGCCAAACGGTAACCGCTTCCGTCCGAGCCTGTTTTTGGAGCGGCACAACCCCCGCAAGCCAGAACTGCCGAATGGAACTTTTCCGTTTTTCCTTCCGTCTCTATGACAAACATTCCATCTTTGCTGCTTCTTTGCAGGCTTTTTACCTCTGTGGAAACTTCCGCCCTGACACCCAGCCGTTTAAGTTTAAGCCGGAGGATGTCCAATACCGTAGAAGCTTGCTCCGACAACGGATACAAATAGCCGTTCCTTTCTTTGCTAATCATCCCCGCCTCTTGGAAAAATGAAACCGCATCCGTAACGGAGAACTGCTCAAAAAGCTGCGGCAGCATGTCACGGTACGTTCCGTAATAATACTCCACACAAAAGTCCCTGTTGGAATAATTACATTTCCCATTTCCCGTAGCAAGTATTTTCTTACCTATCCGCTCATTCTTTTCAAAAATCGTCACCTGAGCTCCGCACTGCGCCGCCGTTATGGCAGCCATCATCCCGGAAGCTCCTCCTCCGATTATCGCTATCTTCTTCACCTTACCATACCTCTTAGGTCATTTTGCCGTATTCCTATTATACATCAATTTTCCGAGCTTAACAATCTCATTTCCGCTTCGGGTCAAAGTTGCCCGGATTCCTTTTGGTCTGGAAACTTAATTGTAAAGTATCAGAAATATCACGGTATTTAAAATAGCTTCATTATTGCAAGCCCAATGAGCATTACACCGCTGATCCAGCTCAAATCGGTTTTCACTACGGCCTGCGTTTTATTTCCAAGGCAGCTTCCAATGGTTACTGCAAATATACCGAACAAGAAAGAGACAGGAATCGCAAGCCAAAAATTAAAGGTTGCCATTGATGCGCCGATTCCTACCGCCAGACTATCCAGGGATAATGCCAACGACAAAGAAACGGCTTCTTTTGCGGTCAGAATCTTTGATCTATCTATATCGGCGACATCCGGGTCCGCATAAACCTTTAACATAAAATGAAGATTCAGGAGCTTGAAATTGAGCTGGCTGTTTACTCCGTTCTTGCGTCGTATCAACGACTTTATAAAGCTGTCAAATAGTTTTATAACTCCAGGGATTAACAGCAGGACAAAGCACAGCACCTTTATGTACTCATCCGGGATAAAGTTCTTTAACAAAAGTCCGAGCGAAGCGGACAAAGCAAGAACAAAGCTGGATACCCCTGCCAAAATCAATATGGAACTCCAAGGTATCTTGATTGCCGATACTCCATAAGCGAAGCTGGCTATAAATGCATCAATAGACAGTGCCATAAGCAGCACCATTAGTTCGGCAATTAATTCAAAAGTTATATTCAGCATACAAACCCACCTTTAATTCATTATCATTTCATATAGATGATTTTAAGCCTCATATATCTTATGTATATGCCCATAATCAGTTCCTGCTATATCCATGAAAGGTTCCCCCCTTTTTAGGGAATACTATAATATAGAAACGGCGTAAAATCTATGCTCTATAGATCTTACACCGCAAATCGCCGATTATAAATTATCTGTTTTATTTTCAACTGGAATAGGACTCAAGGAAATTATACAGTTCCTCCTCCGTGGCTACGTATCTCTTCTTTATGATTTCCTGCTTCAAATCATCCGGCAGGGAATCCAGTGAAATGTTGGTATTCATGTAAACCGTACGCAAATCGTCGCAGTAAACTACCACGAAATTTTTCTCATTTACCAGATAAAAACTGGTACTCACTTCCTTATATATATAATTTTTACGGATAACCACCCTTGCCTTGGAAAAAGAGACCACTTCCACGCTCACGAAACCCAGCTCCTGATCTGTCAGAGAAGGTGACTGCTGGTATAGCTCCATTTCTTTCACAAAACGATCTCTGTTCATCCCGATATATTTCTCCGGCACCTTCCATTTCGTTTCCACAGAGGTATCCTTTTTTAAATCTACCTCTTCTATTACATACTGAGTATCCGCACATATGATTTGTTCCTCCTCCACTGCGGTAGGTATCACCTGCGGCTGCTCCTGGACCTCGATACTTTTTTGCTTTACCAGCTCTGCCTCGAATTTCTTAGGATAAAAAGTCTCTTCCAATTTCATATGCGAATAAAACCCGAAGGTAAACATTCCCATGGGTATAATGAAAAAAAGACTGATACGTTTTACAAATTTCATTTCACACTTCTCCTTTGTAAACAGTATCAGCCAAAATTTTAAATCTTATTCCTTTATCCCGTTCAATTCATTACATCAAATGAAGCCTCACCGCTATGGTTACTATCAACTTTCCTCCGGGCATCCCGCTAAGTTCTTCCTCACGCACCCCTCTTAGCACAATAAGCAGGACATTATAGGACACGAAGCAGGCCACTGCACAAATAATCAGTGTAACTGCGGCTCCCGCGAAGGACAGCAGCGCCTTGTTAAGCAGCATTCCGATAAGTCCCGAGACGCCCGCTGCAATGAGTGTTATGGCAAAAGTACGAATCCATTCCTGCGAATATTTCATATACCTTATCACACCGAAGAAGCACACGCCGCACGCGGTCAAATAAAAAACGATATTGCCGCATACCACCGCTGTTATTCCCAGCCCTGTATTTCCAAGCAGTAATACAGTTACTGCCAAATGCAAAATAAATGCAGCAAGTCCTCCCAAAATGACGATTTGAATCTTTCTTATACGCTGTAATATTCCAGCCAGAAAGTAAGTGAAGGAAAACAAAACGATTACCGCAGTTCCCGCCTGGATCAGCCTGATTGCCGTCTTCGTCTCTCCCGTAAAAAGGAGCTCTGCAATCGGCTCCGCCAGCACTGCTATGAGAACGGCGCAAGGAATGGATATCACCGCAAGCTGATGAATGCTCCTTCCCATTTCCTCCTGCACTGCCCTGTGATCCTGCCTGTCAAAAAGCTGGGCAATTCTCGGAATCGCCCCGATTACCGAAAGCGTACATAATATCGCAGCGCTTCCTATCACTACGCTGTATTTACCATAGTATATGCCCCAGTGGAGGACCCTGAGAGAACCCTGTCCTTTTATGTTCATCGCATAGTTAAACAGCCTTTGGTCCACAAGATAATTCATGCTATAAAGCAGCGCGCATAGGGTATAAGGCAGAGAGGTCGTAATGAGCATAATCAATACCTCTGCTCCCGATTCTGCGTATTTTCCTCCCTCCTTTCCTATCTGCTGTTTAAAGCTGCCCGCATAAATCGCATAGATAAAGAGCAGATGCAGCACCGCGAACAAGCAGGCTATCCCAATTCCCAGAGAAGCTCCGAATGCCCCATAGGCCGATGCATATTCCTCATTTTTAAGCAAAGCAGCTACCTTAAGTCCATAGGTATAAAGTACAGCTCCCAGAATCAGGCTGGAAGCGAACATAATAACCTTCTCAAGAAGCTTGGAATGTATGGTGGGCATCATCGTGCCCATTCCTTGAAAATATCCCTTCAGTACGCCCATGACTGCTGCCATGCATACGGCGGGCGCTGCAGCCGCAATCGCCAAATAGCTCATATCCTCAAGCACGACCACCTGTGCGATTCCTTCGGAAAAAAAGAAGATTCCGCAGGCTGCCACCGCACCGGATATGACCGCCAGGAACAAAGCGCTTCGAAATACTCTTCTGGCGCTCTTATACATTTCTCTTTTGACCCTGTACTTAATTAAGATAGCCACCGATTTCGACAAGCCGTAAGACAATATTATGATGCTCACAATAAATATCTCCATTCCGGCTGCAAAAAAACCGACTCCCTTATCTCCTATTATGCGGCCGAGCGGTATGCGCATGAGTAATCCGATCAAGTAGGAAACCAACCCTATCGTCGTTATCCACTCGTGCCTTTTCTTCCGTTCTTTGCTTTTCATCTCTCCGCTTTTTCTTTCGCCGCTTTTCCGTTTCGGTAAATATTTCATATCCGCCGTTCCTTTTATCTTTTTTCTTTCATAAATCAGGTTTTCTAGTCTCTCGTAATATTAAGAATATCCAGTATCGTCTTCTGCTTCTCCTCCATAACGGCGGCCTCTTCCTCCTCCATATGGTCGTAGCCGCACAGATGGAACATACTGTGTGCGACCAAAAAAGCAAACTCCCGAAGTTCACTGTGACCATAGCTCTCCGCCTGCGACCTTACTTTGTCCACAGAGATAATAATATCCCCCAGGACCAGTTCACCGCTGTCCGGGTCGAAACAGTCCGCCGCCGCATCCTCAAGTCCCTCGAACATAGACGGCTCGTCATAAGACACATTCGGAAAAGAGAGCACGTCCGTGGCCTTGTCCATATCCCTATATTCCTTATTAAACATGCGAATCCCTTCGTCATCGGTAAGAAGCACACTTACGGAAGCCTCATAGGGACACCCCTCGCTGTCTAATACCGCTTCCATTACCTTATTCACCGTCTCTTCCACCGGAAAAGCAAAGATCACATCCGTCTCATTTTCAACGTAAGAAGTCATAATATAATTTTTCCTCCAAAAGCACCTTTTTTATCCTGTTTATTTCCTGCATGGTAATTTCACTTCCATCCAGCACACCGCTTTCTATCTTCTTTCGGAATATGGCATCCATCAAAAGAGGGTAGTTGAGAATGACGTTAGCATCTTTCCTAAACATGCTCCCCACCACCGAAATTACTGTATCCGCAAGCTTCAATACCACGGCTTCCTTAGATACCAATGCTTCCTCTTTATGGTTGTATTCCCGAAGCAGTCTTACGAGCTTCGGAGGGAACTTATATTCTTTACTGACTTCTTCTATATTTTCCCATGTATTTTCCCCTTTCACAACTCCGATGCGGTGGTAATATCCTCCCGCCTTCAAAAGAACTTCATCCAGCCCCAGCTGCTTCGCCGCCTGATCGCACAGATACGCCGTATGTACCGCATGAAAATACTCCCCCATATTCTTCTCCTTCAAAGAAACGAGCAGGGGGAACTCCTGATCGTTCAAATCCATATACCGCTCTCTGTATTTATGTATTACGGCAAAGCTGAAATATTTTAAGATTATCATAATGAGAAGCAGGTTCATGAAAAAGTTTATGACCGGTATCAAAAACAACTGTATAGAAAAAACCTCGTTTACCAAAAGCACATAACCTGCGCTCAGCGCTACAAACAAGGTAATCAGAGACAAAAATACCCGCGCCCCTACTTTGTAAGTCTCATCTAACTGTCTGAAAAGAATGATTCCTGCCGCTCCTACAATAAAATAGATAAAGAAGTCGGCGATTCCCGTTCCGTTTCCATACATGAGAGTAATCATTAAAAGCAGCGCCCCTGCTACGAGTCCAACGAGGGAATTGCTGAATAAAGAAAGCACGATAAAAATCGCCAGATAAGGCCAGCCTGCTGCCGGAATAAAAGGAAACACCACGGCACAAAGCAAGGATATGAAAAATATCAAAAAGAAGCGTTCCTTATGCTCTGCATTATCATAGTCAAGTCCCTTCGACTGTCCTTCGTATTCCAGTAAATATAAAATAGTTCCCATCCCCAGCAGCGATAAAATCACGTTGCGGACCACCTCTAAATATTCTTTACCATAAAAATATCCGGCTGCTGCCGTTACGATCCCTACCAAAAAGAATATAAGAACAAACCCTTTTGATTTTTTATTTTCTTCCATACCCGCTGTTCCTATTTCCCCGCTTCTCACGCATGCCGCCGTCTTTTGCCTTATTTCGCTCCGCTACCTTTTCGAAATCCTCATATGCCTTTACAATCTTCTGTACAAGAGGATGTCTTACCACGTCCTTGCTCGTTAAGTTACAGAAAGCAATGTCATTTATTTTGGAAAGCACCTTTACCGCCACGTCGAGTCCTGATTTATCCCCCGGCGCCAAGTCCTTCTGGGAAGCATCTCCCGTTACGATTACCTTGGAGCCAAAACCGATTCTCGTCATGAACATCTTCATCTGAGCCGGCGTAGTATTCTGCGCCTCGTCTAAAATGATATAGGCGTTGTCTAATGTTCGTCCTCTCATGTAAGCGAGAGGCGCCACCTCTATCAGTCCCTTTTCCATATTCTTCGCAAAGCTCTCCGCTCCCATGATCTGATACAGAGCATCATAAAGGGGCCTTAAATAAGGATCCACCTTACTCTGCAAATCCCCCGGAAGAAAGCCCAGTTTCTCACCCGCCTCTATAGCCGGACGGGTCAATATGATACGGCTCACCTCTTCGTTCTTAAAGGCTGTAATCGCCATAGCCATAGCCAGATAAGTCTTACCCGTTCCGGCAGGGCCAAGACCGAATACAATCATGTTATTGCGGATAGCATCCACATATTGCTTCTGCCCAAGAGTCTTTGGCTTGATAGGCTTTCCGCTCACCGTATGGCATATGCAGTCGTTATCCATTTCTATCAGTACATCTTCTTTGTCTTCCATTCCCATCGTTATCGCATAATCCACATTCTGTTCCTGGATTATATTTCCTCTCTTCGATAATTCTATTAGCTGCTTTACGATACTTTCCGCTTTCCTTACATCTTTCTCACCGCCGGAAACCTTTACGATTCCGTCTCTGTCTATAATCGTTACATGAAAATCATTTTCTATCTTTTTAATATAGTTATCATAATTTCCGAATATATTACGCATATGCTCCGCCGGTACTTCCATCCGGCTCTCATAATGTTCCATGCACAAGTCCTCTGCTCTTCCTACCTATTCTGAAACCTCATTCAACGTCTCGCCCCCAGACGTTTCATCCTGCGGCGGGGCCGCTTCCGGCACGATAGGAACGCTCTTTCCCGTCTTCTCCACAACCTGAAAGTTCATATCCATCTGCCACTTTTTGTTTTTCTTACTTATTGTAACATTTTTTTCGATTATTTGAACCCCTTTTTCCTCTAAACTTCCTATAAATTTCTCTAATTTTTCAGAAAATATACTTTTTATCTCTTCTTTTTCATAAATATTCTTCTCTATTTCATACTCTCTATTTATGCTGCTTCCGTAATAGAGGGGCAGATAAAAGTTTTCCAGCAGCTTTACCTGTTTTTTATCCGTCACCTTATCATATTTTACATATTTCACCTTTCCTATTCGAAAGACCATCTCCTTTGTTAGTACGGAAAGAAAATATTCCTTTTTGACTTCCCCTGTATAATTTTTCTGATCATACGTAAGCGGAAGCTCCTCTTTCTCCTCCAGCGTTCTTTGAATAAAAATATCTGCATCTGCATTATAATACTGATATTTCTTAATGGTAGCGTCCTCGTTATATACCGGCACACTGCCGGAAACGAGAATATCTCCGGCTTTAATTTCGGCCTGCACCGCCACCTTGGGAATCCCCTTTCTCGTCACCATGCTGACGATGACACCATCGTTCTCCGCTACCAAATCCGAGCCGAACTGATTATCGTTCGCCTCTTCCTTTTTCACTTTCGTATCCACTTCGTTTTCTTTTATCTGTATTTCCAGCCTCGTACCCTCTATTTTAGCGGATGTCCACGTGACGATGCCGAAGTCCTGCCTGATTTTCTTCTCCAGCTCTTCTATATCTACATTTTTACGCTTCATGCCTACGTATATATTATTCACTTTCAGAAAATCGAAGAATACATCGTCGGTAATGGCATGATTCCCATTCAGGTCCACCGCCCATATGAAGGTAGACATCCATATCCAAAAAGCAATACTCCCCAAAAGCCCAAATAGGAATATCTTTCTTTTCTTCATTTTCGGCACAAAAAAAGGTAGTCCACAACGCTTTTGTATGGCTACCCTCGTTCCCGTTTTTTTCACGATAGATTTCAACATGCGAAATCCGCTTACGGTAATGCACATCGTGTAATACTCTCCATGGTTTACGATATTCCATAGAAATATATCGTGATTACTGCACAAATTCATGAACCGTTCCGGGGAATATCCCCATACTTTAATACAGACATATCCTTTTAAATATTGTATCAACTGAAGCATATGCGCGATAACTCCCTCATTCTTTTATATTGCCGCCGGTACGGCTTCATCGTTACTGTTCACTCCGTTCTCAGTAACGCATGATTTCTGCATTTATATTCGCTCCGCGAAGCAGAAATCATCTCTTGCATCACGTTCTTACTCAGCTTAACAGCAAGTGTTAAGCTACTGTGTGAACAATAACGCTTCATCATCAGTAGGAATTATGGTAACGGATACACTCGATATATCCGCTTATCTTCATATCTTCGTTGGTATAATAATCGATGGACATCCTCTTGCCTATAATGCTGATCTGACAAGTCTTACCCTGCAATAAGATCAATTCCTCGGAATACTCCAAGATGCCTCTGTAGTTTTCCACAAAGGCATCCGTATTTCCCGTTATCGTTACTATGGAGGCTCCGAGCACAGAATCCTTCGGAAGCTTGAGAGACTCCACAATAACCTCTTTTTTTCTTTCCAATTTTTGTTTTCCGCTCTGTTTATGGTTTCTCATCATGGAATAATATATGTTCCATTTTATCTAATAATGCCTTTAATGAACGGTTGCTTCTCTACCGGCCTGTCGGAGAAAGAAAAAGCGCTTATAAAACGTTCCTTCGCCGCCTTCATCTTATCCTTATCATTTCCATGAATAATTGCAAGAGGCTCGCCCGCCTTCACATAATCCCCTACCTTTTTCTCAAGCACAAGTCCTACCGACAAATCGATGTCACTTTCCTTCGTCTCTCTTCCACCACCTAAGAGAAGCGAACAAATGCCGATTTCATCACATACTATTTTTTCAATATATCCTTCTTTGGGAGAGGTGATTTCCTCTATAAATTCTGCCTTGGGAAGCAAATCAGTATCGTATACCGCTTTCGAATCCCCGCCCTGCGCCTCGATAAACTGCGCCAGCTTCTCCAAAGCCGAACCGTCTGCAATCGTCTGCTCGAGCATCTTTCTCGCTTCCTTTTCATCCGCCGCAAGACCGCCAAGCTCTACCATATAAGAGCCAAGCGTCAGGCACAGTTCCAGAAAATCGGCTGGGCCGTTTCCTTTCAGGGTATCGATCGCTTCCTTTACCTCCAGAGAGTTTCCTACCGCATATCCAAGCGGCTGGTCCATATCGGATACTACCGCTACCGCCTTTCTGCCTGCATTTTTACCGAGCTCTACCATTTCCTTCGCCAAAGAGAAGGCGTCCTCCTCCTCCTTCATAAATGCGCCGCTTCCCGTCTTCACATCCAGTACAATCGCATCTGCGCCGGAAGCCAGCTTTTTGCTCATAATGGAGCTGGCAATCAAGGACATGTTGTCCACAGTAGCCGTTACATCCCGAAGACCGTACAGTTTTTTATCCGCAGGTGCCAGATCCGCAGTCTGCCCCATAATAGCGATGCCTATTTTATTTACGTTATCGATAAACTGACGCTCCGAAATACCCGTGGAAAATCCTTCAAAGCTCTCCAGCTTGTCGATTGTTCCTCCGGTATGTCCTAAGCCCCGTCCGCTCATTTTTGCCACCCTTATGCCGCAGGCTGCAACCATGGGCGTTAACGCGAGAGATGTCTTATCTCCAACTCCTCCCGTGCTGTGCTTGTCTACCTTGATTCCTTCGATTTGGGACAAATCCAGCATATCACCGCTGTTAGCCATTGCCATCGTAAGGTGCAAAGTTTCTTCTTTATCCATGCCCATAAAGTAAATCGCCATCATCATTGCGGACATCTGATAATCAGGAATCTGTCCGTCGGTAAAACCGCTCACCATATATTCGATCTCCTCTTTGGTCAGCTTTCCACCGTTTCTTTTCTTCATGATTAAATCATACATTCTCATAACTTTCCAGCTTCTCCTTTTTCGTACCGACAAAATTTCTATTTATGATAGGGCTCCCCGCTTATAATGCGATAAGCCCTATATATCTGCTCCGCTAATATCACGCGCATAAGCTGATGCGGAAAAGTCATATCCGAAAAGCTGAGCTTCTCATCCGCGCGGTCCGATATCTTCTTATGCAATCCGAGAGAGCCGCCGATAACGAACTGTATATGGCTCCTTCCATAGACAGCAAGCTTATTCAGCTTATCGGCAAAGGCCTCCGAGTCCAATTTGTTCCCCTGAATCTCCAAAGTAATGACATATGCATCATCCTTTATGTATTTCATAATGCGTTCGGCTTCCTTCTCTTTGATCTGCTCTTCCATGGCTTCACCCGCTTTGTCCGGCGTCTTCTCGTCCTCTGCCTCGATCACTTCAAAACGACAGTATTTGCCAAGCCGTTTCGCATATTCGCTGACCGCATCCCGGTAATATTTCTCTTTTACTTTCCCTACTGCTATAATCGTTATTTTCATAAATCATCGGAATCCTATTCGAAAATATTCTGATAATAATCGTCGGTAAAGGAATCCAAAAAACCTTCGTCCAAGTTCATGAACTGATGGGAAATCTGTTTCTTCATCTTCTCCACCCGTTTGAAGTACCGGCTTTCCTCGCTTTCCTCCTCCACGTCCTCAAAAAGTCCTGCATCCACACGTTCCGCAGTCAGGTTCTCCGAGCACCATTTCGTAATCTCGCTGGTCAGATTGTTTTCCGATTCTGCCTTCTGGGCCAATATCTTCGAAGACTTCATGGATACGCCCCCCATAACCACAAAGAGCACAAATAAAACGCCCATTACACCGCAAATCATATACCGGTTCATAATATTGATAGATACCGGAATAATCCCTGCAAAAATCAAAATAATCGCTATCAGCCCAATGCTTCCTATAATCAACAGCATATACGCGGAAGAACGGTTCTCCTCCGCCTTTTTTGCACTATTTTGGTAAGCTCCTTTACCCGGACCGGTCACGGAAAGCGACATCGTGTTGCTGTCCATGGAAGACTCTGCGCCTTCCGCTTTCTCTTTTTCTTTTTCCTCTTTAAAAAATACATCCACTGCGAGCGCCGCCTTACGCCGCTCCTCACCGCTTACGAACAGCTCGTACACCTCGTCCTTCAGATCAAAGGATGTATATGCAGACTTTATCTGATTGAAATGCAGAAATTCTTTCAGCCTCTCCATCTGCTCCTGCTCGCCAAAAGTGAGAGGCTCGTCCACACTTCCTTCTAACGTCTCATTAAGTTCTACCCCACAATCGGCGCACACCGTTACGCCTTCTCTATATTCGTTTTTACATTTCGGACACCAAGGCATTGTTACCCCTCCTGCACTCTTTTTTTATCCGGCAAATTATTGCTTCGCCGCGGATATCAATCCGTTTACCCCTTGATTCACGTTCTCCTTTTCGGTCATCCATTGGTAATTGTCTTTATTTGTCAATTCAACGATTACCGGATACTGACCTTTTTTATCTTTCTGCCCCAAGGACTGCCATACGCCGTTCTTTGCCGTACCGCTCCACTCTTTGGTGTTATTGTCTTTATAATAATTGGTGATATAAATTTCCCCGTCATAAAGGCCGTCCTTAAAATTACCGATAAAATTCGAGTTGTAGCCTACGTTCACCTCCATGTTTTCCTTGATGAAATCGTAGTGCTCAGCACCGTCTCCATTGGGCAGGTCGTTTCCCCAGTTTCCCGAGTAGCTATGCTGCAAATACAAACTGTCCTTCGCTTTCACATTCTGGTCGTACACATAATATTTAATCCACATGCCGCTCCCGCTTCTGACGCCGTTTTTCCACTCACCATAATAATACTGATTATCCGCATATAATGCAAGCCCTTTGCCGTTTGGACGGTTATTTTCATCCGTATCTCCAAAATAATAGTACTTGACGGAGCCGGTAAGCTTCTGTGATGCGGCTCTGTATCTGGGCAGATAGGCCAAGTCCTCAACAGCCTTCATATTTCCGGCCTCCCAATATCCCTTCATTTCGGACATCTGTCTGGACATATCAATTTCTACCGTGGATAAATCCTCGGAGGCCTCCTTCTGCCACTTTGCGGTCGTCTTCTCATCCTCTCCGCCGGCAGTCTGCTCCTCGTCTATAATACTTTCCTCCGGGAGATTCTTCTTCTCTTCTACCACTACAGCCGGCTCCCCGGAAGCTTCCTCGCTGCTCGTAACATTGTCCTTTTGCGTCTCCTTCACCTCGGAACCGTCAATATCCTGCGCATTCTTATCCTGCGTGCTGTTTGCATATTCCATAATATCCGTCTGCAGCTTACTGTTCGTATCCAGCCTTTCCCGTCTGTCGATTTCGTGTACAAGAAGGCTGATGCCGCAGATGATAACGATGAGCACTGCGGCAATTCCTATCGTTATTAACTTTGCTTTATTACTGCTATCTTTCACAATTAACCTCTCTTATCTCTCTTCATAATCAAAACATGATCTATTATATGTAACGCTTCCCACATAAGAAGCCGCCTTCGCATGCGCCGGATGGTTCTGGTAAGCATTCAGGGCCTCCACCGATTCAAAAGCAGAAAACAACGCTATATCCCTATTGCTGGAAGGCAGCTCACCGATTACCACTTCCAGGGAAAGCACTCCCGGCACCTCGGATTTTACGCCCTCTAACTGCTTTTTAACGGTTTTTGCCGCCTCTTTTCTTTCCTTCTCGGATAATTCTTCATTCAAATTCCAAAATACAATATGATGTACCATTTTATCGTCTTAGCCTCCATTTACTTTTGGTTTTTATTTCCTAATACTACAATGCAATTATACCACAGTAATAATGAATGAAAAGCAATAAATGTTTAATAGTTTATTAAGAATCTTATAAGTATTTATCCGGATTTGAGGCTTTTGTATGCATTGTGTAACTTTCGGAATAAATCTATACCTTCCGATAATAGAAAAAGGCGGCTATTTACATGCCGCCTCTCTTGTATATTTTCATATACATCGCTCCCCCTAAACGTTAAACTATTTTCCTTTCTTAATTCTCATAAATTAATCTTCATGCAGATAACACTCCTTTTGCCGATATTTTCTGCATAAATCATATAATTATTATTCTATCTTCACTCCGACACGTTTTTTATCGCTGATACGCAGAACAATACTACCTGCATCGGCCTGTAGTTCGATTTTATCACTTTGAAATTCCGGGATATCACCGATTGTAAGTGTTGTCCCAATCGGCATATTTTCAAGATTAACTGTAACGGTATCGAGCAGATATTCCGGCTCGGCGGCGTGAGGAATCTGCATCTGCATCTGCTCCAAAATTCCGGCCACTTTTTCCTTGTTTAAAAGCACAATATCAGCAACGCTGTTGAACTTTTTTCGGGCATCCAACACTTGGAAGCTGATGTGGAGTATCTCGTTGTTCATACCGTTATATTCCAAATCCTTAATTAGCGTGGGATAGGTTTTTCCGTCTACCTGAATATTTACCTTGCTGCCATTACGCTTGGTTCGCTGGAGTTGTCTGGCCGTACTCTGATCAATCTGAACAGAGAGCGATTCCTTCAAACTTGCGCCATAGATGACACACGGTACAATTCCCGAACGTCTTAGTTGTTTAGCCTTTGCTGCCTGGTCGCGCTTCTGCGCCAAAATAGTATTCATCTTAACTCCTCCTGTTGAAAAAAATGGGTGTCTTATAAAAAAAGAGCTTTTCATAGTACGCCGATAAGCGTAATACCAAAAGCCCTTCTCAAAGACGGTTCTTTTATATTTGATTTTTATCAGTATAACATGGCTTTAAGAAAAAAGCAAATCTGTAAGATTTTTATATCGTTAATTTTTACATACGTATTTTAATTATCATCCTTCCACTTTTATCTATAGGAATGATACCTGCTTTACAGAATATTGTTCCAGCCGGTACATAAAATAAATAGAAGACCGGTGCATAAAAGATAGCTAAAAGAGTTGACAGTTCCTGCCGCCTATGTTAACATCAACTTTGTAAAAAATATAAAGAGTATAATCCGGTTGGCAGTTAAATAAACTGTTCAAGATTTTAAGCTTATTGGGTGGAGAGCTTTCTGGGGCTTTTTGCCTTTTTATTATGTCAAGGAGGTGAATTTATGTCTTTTATTCAAAGTGTATTGACTGCATTATTCTGCATGGTGCTCGTATTTGCAGTGCTTTTCACATTATGGGGCATGATATGGTTGTTTTCTTTTATTATCAGAAAAATTGAGAACCCCGCGCACAACGTAAATACGTCAGAAAGGTGAAGAAGGCTTCCCCTTAATAAAACACCACTGTCGATTTCAATTTAGGAGGAGATTATGTTTACAGATTCACTTATTAATTTATGGAATAATTCCGGCTTTATGTCGCTCACTTGGCAGTCCGTCATTATGCTGCTCATATCATTTTTATTAATCTATCTTGCCATTGCCAAAAAATTCGAGCCACTTCTGCTGCTTCCCATCGCATTTGGAATGATGTTAGCCAATCTGCCTTTGACCGGACTTATGAGCGATGGCTCCGGAGAAGCTGCGGGACTTCTTTACTATTTATATCAGGGTGTCAAAATGGGAATCTATCCGTCCTTAATCTTTTTAGGAATAGGGGCAATGACAGATTTTGGTCCATTGCTTGCAAGACCGAGCAGTATGCTTATGGGAGCAGGCGCACAGTTTGGCATTGCAGTCGCTTTCGTAATTGCGGGGCTTCTGGGATTTACTCCCGCAGAGGCGGCATCTATCGGCATTATCGGAGGTGCGGACGGACCTACTGCAATTTATCTTACGACAAGATTAGCTCCTCATCTCCTGGCACCCATTGCGGTGGCTGCCTATTCTTACATGGCACTGATTCCTATTATCCAGCCTCCTCTTATGAAGCTTCTTACTACAGAAAAGGAACGCGTTATCAAAATGGAACAGCTTAGAAAAGTATCTAAGCTGGAAAAAATATGTTTCCCTATCTTAGTATCTGTTTTTTGCATTTTGCTAATACCTTCGGTCGCTCCACTGATCGGCATGCTTATGCTGGGCAATCTTTTTAGAGAATCCGGGGTCGTAGATAGACTTTCCGATACGGCTCAAAATACATTGATCAATATTGTGACTATTTTTCTAGGCCTTACCGTAGGTGCAACTGCCACGGGCAGCGAGTTTTTAAAGGCAGGAACTTTGGGAATCATCGCATTGGGCTTAATCGCCTTTGTATTCAGTACCGTGGGGGGGCTTCTGATCGGCAAGCTCATGTGCTTGCTAACGAAGGGAAAGATCAATCCACTGATTGGGTCAGCAGGTGTTTCAGCAGTTCCAATGGCTGCTCGTATTTCCCAGATAGAAGGGCAAAAAGCCAATCCCAGCAATTTCCTTCTGATGCACGCAATCGGTCCTAATGTTTCCGGAGTAATTGGGTCGGCGGTGGCTGCCGGTATTTTACTTTCACTGTTCGGCTGATGACGGCTTATTATACCAGCCTGATAAATTGAATAAAAATAAATAAAGGTACGATAAAAAAGTTCCCCGAACAGCACTCTTTTCACTGTTCGGGGAACTTTTTATGCTTTACTGCACCATTGTATCTGATCTTACATGCAGTTATTTATTTGTTAAATATTCATCAATTCCTTTTGCTGCTGCCTTGCCTGCTCCCATCGCAAGAATAACGGTAGCGGCTCCGGTTACAGCATCTCCGCCTGCATACACGCCTTCCTTTGTTGTCTTGCCGGAATTCTCATCCGCAATGATACATTTCCACTTATTCGTCTCCAAACCTTCTGTTGTGGAGGAAATAAGCGGATTGGGAGAGGTTCCAAGGGACATGATTACCGTGTCCACCTCGATGACAAATTCAGAATCGGGTTTCACAACCGGCCTTCTTCTGCCGGACTCGTCAGGTGCACCCAACTCCATCTTCACACATTTAATGCCGCTTACCCAACCTTTCTCATTGGTAAGGATTTCTACGGGATTAGTCAGAAGGTCGAAAATGATTCCTTCCTCCTTCGCGTGATGTACTTCCTCCACTCTGGCAGGAAGCTCCTCTTCACTTCTTCTGTATACTACATGTACCTCGGCTCCCAGTCTGAGCGCCGTTCTCGCTGCATCCATGGCCACATTTCCACCGCCTACTACTGCAACCTTGTTACCCTTCATGATAGGTGTGGTAGAATCCTCCTGGAACGCTTTCATCAAATTACTTCTCGTCAGATATTCGTTCGCTGAGAATACGCCGTTGGCCTGCTCTCCCGGAATACCCATGAACTTGGGAAGACCTGCACCAGAACCGATAAATACTGCGTCAAAGCCCTCTTCGTCCATAAGTTCGTCTATGGTAACTGCTTTTCCTACCACTACATTAGTCTCAATTTTTACTCCGAGAGATCTTACATTCTCGATCTCCTTCGCTACTACCTTTTCCTTAGGCAGACGGAATTCAGGAATGCCGTATACGAGCACGCCGCCCGCTTCGTGCAGCGCCTCGAAGATAGTTACATCATAGCCTAACTTCGCCAAGTCTCCCGCACAGGTAAGCCCTGCCGGGCCAGAACCGACAACTGCTACTTTTTTGCCATTCTTCTCCTTTGCACCTTCCGGCTTCACGCCTTTTTCACAAGCCCAGTCCGCAACAAAGCGCTCCAGCTTGCCGATGGATACGGGCTCACCCTTGATTCCTCTGATACATACGCCTTCACACTGGCTCTCCTGCGGACATACTCGGCCGCATACAGCGGGAAGAGACGACGACTCATTGATGATGTGGTATGCTGCTTCCACATCCCCTTCCTTTACTTTCTCTATAAAAGCGGGAATATTAATCGATACGGGGCATCCTACGATACATCTCGCATTCTTGCAGTTAATACATCTCTCCGCTTCTTCTCTCGCTTCTTCTTCGTTATATCCATAACACACTTCCTCAAAGTTGGTCGCGCGCACCTTTGCATCCTGTTCACGGACAGGAACCTTCTTCAATACGTCCATAATATCCTCCGTTCCATTTCTCTATTCGCAATCCTACTTACGTGCCTGCTGCTAATTGTTGTCGGTACAGTTGCCGCATCCGCCGTGATGAGTAGCTCCCTCCTGCTCCTTCAGCAGAGCTCTGCCCTCCATCGTCTGGTATAGCTGCTGGCGCTTCATCGCCTGATCGAAATCTACCTTGTGTCCGTCGAATTCCGGTCCGTCTACGCAGGCAAACTTCACTTCTCCGCCTACCGTCACACGACATGCACCGCACATTCCCGTGCCGTCCACCATAATAGGGTTCAAACTCACAACCGTAGGAATGCCTAATTCCTCCGTCATCTTGCATACGAACTTCATCATGATCATCGGTCCGATTGCAATACATACGTCATAATGTTTTCCTTCCTCCACCAGATCTTTGATCGTCTGCGTAACCATGCCGCTTCTTCCGTAAGATCCGTCGTCCGTCGTTATGTAGAGATTTCCGGCAACCGCTTCCATCTCTTCTTCTAAAATAATCAAATCCTTCGTCTTCGCGCCCACAATGACGTCTGCATTCACTCCGCGTTTCTGCAGCCATTTCACCTGAGGATAAACCGGCGCAGTTCCCACGCCCCCGGCAACGAACAATATGCTCTTTTCCTTCAACTCTTCTACCGGCTCGTCAACAAGCTCGGAGGGACATCCTAACGGCCCCACAAAATCATGAAGACTGTCGCCAGCTTTCAATTCTCCCATTTTTTTAGTGCCTGCTCCCACAGTCTGGAAAACAATGGTGACTGTTCCTTTTTCTCTGTTGTAATCGCAAATCGTAAGCGGTATTCTTTCCCCTTCTGCATCCATTCTGACAATAACAAATTGTCCCGGCTGACATCTTTTCGCAACACGTCTCGCCTCAACTTCCATGAGATAAATATTGGTCGTCAGCTCTCTTGCTTCTAAAATCTTGTACATCTTATCCCTCCTGTATAGCACTTTACTGTATGAAAGCTATCTTATTAATGATACTGGAAAAACTCACAAAGTGCAACTTTTTTATTCCAAAGGTATCAGTATAATTTTCCCAGCGTCATCATAGGTAATACGGAAAACGCTTCCATCCTGAATATTCACTCCGTAGATTCTGTCAGTTTTCGTCTGCATTCCCGGAGCATCTTCGTAATATTCACAAATCACATAATAGTCTCCGCCGTCAATTCTCGATACCGCACTGAACTTGTATGCGTTATGTCCGCTCATTCCGCGCAGGCTTCCCTGCTCATCCAAAAGCACGTCCGCACGCATCAGCGCATGCACCACATTCATAATCGCAATATCGGTGGATATTTCCGTATTCAGCGTCAGCTTATACGTACGCATGATGACATCGCTTGCCACTCCCTCCGGACTTAGCGCAATAAACTTATACACTGATTTACCAAGGGGCATGGGAATTGCCGACGTGTACAGCAGGCTGTCCTCAGTAGGGTCCGTGCTGTCCGTAGTGTAATAAATGCGGCAGTCCTCGGCTGCGCTCACTTCAATCATATAAGGCTCGTAATAATCTCCGCTGTAAACCGAAACCTCCGGCGCCGCAGGCTGCACCAAATCAATCCGGTAGGTATTATTCACCACATCACTCTTAATTCCGTAATCGTTGACAAAATAAGCCTTTACCGTATAATCTCCGGTCTCCAGAAAAATCGGGGCCGTATATACGTCGCTATCTGCATCCGGCTCGCTGCCGTCTAAGGTATAATAAATCTTCCCCGAGGTGTTCGCACTTAACTTAAGCGGAATGACCTCTTCATAATTTCCCTCTACATAGCTGAATTCCGGCGGTTTCGCAATATATCGCTGAAATGTGTTGACGATATTTTCATCGGGACAGGAAAGCAGCAATTCGTTAATTGCCTGATAATTCTCCTGCGTTTTGTAAATGGATATGATCTTGTCATAAGCGTCTTCCAAGTCCACTTCCTTGTATACATCCGCTGCTTCTATGATCTGCTGCAGCGTATATACCGCAAAATCATATTTTTCTTGAATATAGTAGTAATCTGCCATCAAAAACATGACATCCGCATTATCCGCCTCCAAATCGTGTACCTTCTCCAGATATCCGATTGCCTGCGTATATTTTCCCTGCGCCGCATACTCCTTCGCCTTTGCCAACTGATAAGGAACCGAATAATTACAATACAAGGAATATCCTGTCGCGCACAATATCAGAGCGATAATGACTGCGGTCAGTAAAACACCTATCTTTCGTCCGCGTCCCGGCTTATTTTGCGGTTCGCCTAACAACGCTTTCTTTTCGATTTCCGTTATCTTACCCTCATCCATTGGTATATCGGGCATCTCTTCTTTTGCCAGTTCGACAAAAAGCGTGGATAAAGTCTCATTCATTTCTTGCTCGATCTCAGGTTCAAAATCCGGGACAATCCTGATTTCTTCTCCGCAATTATCGCAATACAAATAACCCTCTGCCAGCTCATATCCGCATTTTGGACATTTCATAAGCAAATACCTTTCTACCTCGCCTCTAGTCCCACAGACTCCACGCAGTTATTCATCAGCATTGCGATCGTCATAGGTCCCACTCCTCCCGGAACGGGCGTAACCCAGCTGCAAACTGCCGCAACATCTTCATAGTCCACATCCCCGCACAGTTTATTGTTTTCATCGCGGTGGATGCCTACGTCAATGACTACGGCTCCTTCTTTTACATATTCCTTCGTTATCATCTTCGGCTTTCCAATCGCCACGATTAAGATATCGGCGCGTTTAGCCACCTCTTTTAAATCTTTTGTCCTGGAATGAGCTACCGTTACCGTAGCATTTTCTCGAAGCATCAAAAGCGCCATGGGCTTTCCCACAATATTGCTTCTTCCGATTACCACGCATTCCTTTCCTGCGATTTCGATTCCCGAACGTTTGAGAAGCTGAATGATTCCTGCCGGCGTACAGGACACAAAGCCGGGCTGCCCGATACACAAAGCACCCACGCTCTGAGGATGAAAGCCATCCACATCCTTTTCAGGGCTGATGGCAGCAATCACCTTATCCTCATCGATATGCTTCGGCAATGGGAGCTGTACGAGAATACCGTTTACATCCGCTTTTTTGTTCAGCTCTTCTATAAGGGAAAGAAGTTCCTTTTCCGGGGTCTCCTCCGGCAGTTCGTAAGCCAGAGATTTGATCCCTATGTATTCACAGGCTTTTTTCTTATTTCCTACATAGACACTGGAGGCAGGGTCATCTCCCACCTGAATTACTGCCAAAGTTACCTGTGTTCCTTCCGCCTTCATCGCCGCTACTTTTGTTTTTAATTCATCCTTTATCTGTGCCGAAATTGCTTTTCCATCGATTATCTGTGTCATATACATCTTTGCCTTTCTTTTTTCCCAAATTCCAAACGCTTATTTAAAACAATCCTGTAATCATTCCATCCTCTGTTACATCAATGCGACAAGCTGCAGGAGACGCCGGGAGTCCCGGCATAGTCATTACCGCTCCGGTAAGAACTACCACGAAACCGGCTCCTGCCGATACATAAGCCTCACGCACGTTCAGAGTGAAACCTTCCGGCCTGCCAAGAAGAACCGGGTCGTCCGATAAGGAATACTGGGTCTTCGCCATACATACCGGAAGCGTTCCGAAACCCAGCTGTTCCAGCTTTTCCAACTGTTTTAGCGCTGCCGGCGAATAGCTTATGTCCTTCGCACCGTAAATTTCTTTTGCTACAGCTTCGATTTTTCCTGCAAGGGACAATTCGTTCTCATACAGCACCTTAAAATGACTTTCCTTTGTACGAAGTGTTTCTATTACCTTTTTTGCAAGAGCGATGCCTCCTTCTCCGCCCTTTTCCCATACTTCGGAAATGGCGAATTCGCAGTTCCTCTCTTCGCAAAACCTCTTCACATAAGAAATCTCCGCCTGAGTATCCGTAATAAAGGAATTCAATGTCACCACTACGGGCACTCCGTATTTTTGCAAATTCTCAATATGCTTTTCCAAATTGACGATGCCTTTTTCCAAGGCAGGCAGATTCTCTCCGCTCAAATTCACCTTGGCGACTCCGCCGTTGTATTTCAATGCACGGACCGTCGCAACAAGCACGACCGCATCCGGCTTTAATCCCGCCATCCGGCACTTTATATCGAAAAACTTCTCAGCCCCTAAATCCGCACCGAAGCCCGCTTCCGTAATGACATAATCCGCCATCTTAAGAGCTGCTTTCGTTGCCTTTACCGAATTACAGCCGTGGGCGATATTAGCAAAGGGACCTCCATGAATCAGCGCAGGTGTATGCTCTAACGTCTGAATGAGATTAGGCTTTAAGGCATCCTTAAGCAAGGCTGCCATCGCTCCCGTGGCCTGCAAAGCCTCCGCCGTTACCGGCTCTCCCGAAAAGTTATAGGCAACCACCATTCTCCCAAGTCTTGCCTTCAAATCTTCCATATCGGACGCAAGGCAGAGTACCGCCATGATTTCTGAAGCCACCGTAATAACGAAATGATCCTCTCTCACCGTTCCATCCGCTTTGTTTCCAAGCCCCACTACTATATTCCTAAGCACTCTGTCGTTCATGTCCAGACATCTTTTCCAGACCACTTGTCTTGTGTCGATGCCAAGCTCATTCCCCTGCTGAATATGATTATCCAGCATCGCTGCTAAAAGGTTGTTCGCAGAAGTTATGGCATGAAAATCTCCCGTAAAATGCAGGTTCAGATCCTCCATAGGAACGACCTGTGCATAACCGCCTCCTGCGGCGCCCCCCTTTACTCCGAAACAGGGACCCAAAGACGGCTCCCTGAGAGCGATGATTGCCTTTTCACCCAGCTTTCCAAAGGCCTGACCTAATCCTACGCTGGTAGTCGTCTTCCCCTCGCCTGCAGGCGTTGGATTGATTGCCGTCACCAATATGAGCTTTCCGTCCGGATTCTCCTTTATCTTTTCCAAGTATTCGTCGGAAATCTTCGCTTTATATTTTCCGTATAGCTCCAATTCCTCCGCATCGATATGCAATCCTGCCGCCACCTCGGCGATAGGTTTCATAACGGCCTCCTGCGCTATTTGAATATCAGTTTTCATCCCGATGACCTATCCTTTCTTTACGAGCCCTGCCCTATATTTCTTCCTCGATGAGCTGCTCGAACTCTTCCATGCTCATTAATACTTTCCTCGGCTTGGTGCCTTCTTCTTCACCTACCACACCTGCATCACATAACTGGTCCATAATGCGTGCTGCCCGGTTAAATCCTACTTTAAAAACTCTTTGCAGCATTCCGATAGAGGCCTTATCCTTGTCTATAATGAATCTTCCTGCCTCCACAAAATACTGATCTCTGCTGCTGCCTGCGCCGTCTTCTCCCGAACCGGCAGAACCTTGACTTGACGAACCCATATTCTGTATCTTCTCTTCCACATCTTCGCTGTAAATATTGCCGATTGCCTGATTCTTCAAGTAATCCACCACATCCGACACCTCCTTGTCCGAAACAAAGGCGCCTTGTATTCTCGCCGGCTTGGGATAACCCTGAGGATAAAAGAGCATATCGCCCTTTCCTAACAGCTTCTCCGCACCGTTCATATCCAAAATAGTACGGGAATCCACGCCGCTGGATACCGCAAAGGCCACGCGGCTTGGCATATTCGCTTTGATAAGGCCTGTGATAACATCTACAGAGGGCCGCTGCGTCGCTATGATCAAATGGATACCAGCAGCTCTGGCAAGCTGCGCCAATCGACAGATAGATTCCTCCACTTCGCCGGGAGCTACCATCATAAGGTCCGCGAGCTCATCTACAATAATCACGATCTGAGGCATGGAAGCCGGAACGTCCGCCTCTCCTCTTGCCCGTCTTTCCTCTACAGCTTTATTAAATCCCTTTAGGTCACGTACATTGTAATCTGCAAATTGCTTATATCTTTCGGTCATTTCCGCAACACCCCAATGAAGTGCCGCCGCTGCTTTCTTAGGATCGGTCACCACCGGAATGAGCAGATGGGGAATCCCGTTATACACGCTAAGCTCCACGACCTTGGGATCCACCATGATGAGCTTGACTTCATCGGGGTGGGCTTTATATAAAATGCTCATGATAAGCGTATTGATGCAGACCGATTTACCGGAACCGGTAGCTCCTGCAATAAGCATATGGGGCATCCTCGCGATGTCCGCAACCACCGTCTTGCCGCCGATATCCTTACCTACCGCAAATGCCAGCTTGGAAGGGAATTCCTTGAATTCCTTCGATTCCAGCAAATCCCTAAGTGCTACTGCCGAGTTCTCTTTGTTGGGCACTTCTATTCCCACTGCAGCTTTTCCGGGAATCGGTGCCTCAATTCGAATATCCGTAGCTGCCAGATTCAGCTTGATATCGTCCGAAAGTCCTACGATTCTGCTTACTTTGACGCCCTGCTCCGGCTGCATCTCATATCTGGTTACCGCCGGTCCCTGACTGATGTCGGTAATCGTAACCTTTACGCCGAAAGTAGCCAAAGTCTGCTGCAAGTGCATCGCCGTCTCCTTCAATTGAGCAGCAGAATCCGCAGTTCCTTTGGCCGCACCTTTTTGCAGAAGCTTAAGCGGCGGAAAAACATACTTTTTCGTACCGCCCTTTTCCTGAGCTTTTATAATGTTCTCCATGTTCTGAGATATATCGTCTTTTTTCACTGAGCCTGCGGCCCGAAGCGGGTCTATTACATCAGACGAAGCCCTTACCGGCTCCTGATGTATTTCTTCCTCATCCTCTTCTTCCCCGAACATATCCATTTGCTGTGCCGAGGTAATATGTATTTTGTCGAAATCGATGGCGTGAATGTTTTCTCCTGAATTTTTTACGGTCACATCCACCTCTTTTATATCGTTAGTGTCGAAATCCGTCCATGTAATTTCATGAATATCGTCGCTGGGCGCGCTTTCCTTTTCCTCTTCCTTGGTCGTAAGCGCTGTATCCAGCATAACACCGGTAACCTTTTTATCCATACGCAGAATCTTCTCGTCCTCGCTCTCCTGCGCACGAAGCCTGCGTTCCTCTTCCTTCGTCCTGCGCAGCTGCTCCTGTTTGGCCCGTTTCTCCTGAACCCTCTCTTTTCTTACGTAAGCATCTTCCTTTGTCTTCTCATAGACTCTCTGTCCGCTGCTTCGCACACTGCCCACCAGCGATTTCTCCGTGAGTATTACCAGACAGATCACTGCCAGCACGATAATCATAAGCACGGTACCCACCATAGACAAAAAATGATAGCTAAGGAAGGTAAGCGTTCCCGCTATTACTCCTCCGCCATTCTTGCTTTCACTGCATCTTTCATATATTTCCTTTACGTTATAAAGCGAATCCTGTGTCCATGCTCCTGCGAATAAATCGCAGGACATACCGATTAAGAGAAAAAGAAGTACTGCCGCCACTAATTTCCTCGTTGCAATCCTATTTCCCCGATTGGAAATGCCGAAGGCAACAGTAAGGAACAATACCACCGGCGCTATGTAAGCTGTCAACCCGAAGAGGCCGAACAGCATACTGCTGATCGAGTCTCCGAATACACCCACAATACCGAAATTACACAAGAACAAAAAGACTGCCAGCGCAAACACACCTATCAGTATTACTTCATTTTTGATTGCGCTGTCCATAGGTTCACTTTGTCTGGAGGATTTTGAATTCGTCGCCTTTCGTTTTCCCGAAGACGTATTGCGGGAATAACTTTTCTTAGCCGTTCCCTTTCTATTTCCCTGTCCGGATGCCATACTATATGCCCCCTAAGTCTGCGTAATTTACTGAACTTATATAGTATAGCATCTAAAATGAAAGTTGTCATCCTTATACATTTCTTTTTTTATTCTCGGCCTTACCGGTGTTTTTACTTTTTTCTTTATCTATAATGCTGTGTAAATGCTCCATGGCTTCCTTTACTCCGCCTACCTCGTTAATGATTCCTTCATTCACTGCCTCCTGCCCGACAAGAATCGTTCCCACATCCTTTGTCAGCACTCCGGTCTCCATCATCAGCTCTTCGAACCTGGATTTGCTTATTTTACAATGGCTGCATACAAATCCGGTTATACGGTTTTGGATTTGTTTGAAATAATCGAAGGTCTGGGGCACACCGATGACCATTCCATTCATTCTTACCGGATGAATGACCATCGTTCCCGTGGGCACAATATAGGAATAATTGGTGCTCACCGAAATCGGTACGCCGATGGAATGACTTCCTCCCAGAACGAGAGATACGCTTGGCTTGCTCAAAGAGGCTATCATCTCCGCTATGGCAAGCCCCGCTTCCACGTCTCCTCCCATCGTATTGAGCAAAACTAATACTCCATCGATTTCATTGCTGTCCTCAATCGCTGCCAGTTCTGGTAAAATATGCTCATACTTTGTCGTCTTGGAGCTGCCGTTCAGATTATCATGCCCTTCTATTTCTCCAATAATGGTAATCAGATGAATCTTATGCTTCTTATCGTTTTTATCCAGCGTAATCTGTCCGGTTCTTTCGATTCGTTCATCGCGGTGCTTTTCGCCCTCCGCTTTTTTGTCCACATCCTTTTCTTCCTTTTCGATATCCTTTGACTTTTGATTTCCCATAGTTGCCTCCAGTTTTACAATTTCTGTCCTTAGTTTGCATGGAATTCATTTTTTTATACATAGAACAAAAGTGTTCTTCACACACTCTTGCGGCCAGGCTCTTCGATAGCACAACTTTTATTCCGCGCGCTTAGCTGAGTATGATATAAATAAGACCGCTTTCGCTCCGGCATCTGCCAAAGCCGCAAAGCGGTCTTAAAATCAGGAAAAGTTATGAATCAAATATCAAAATCGTCGTTTTCTTTAGGAGAAATATCGTAATCCATCTGTTCGGACAATACCTCTACAGCGTAATCCATATCCTTCTTTACATGCTTTTTCGGAAGAGGAAGTGGGTTTTCTATGAATTTTATTTCTTTCTTAATTTCTTCTTTTCCTCCCGTTTCTTCGCTCACTGCTTCCTTATCTATATCTATACCTTCTTTTCTCACCGGTTCGCTGTCTATCGCCAGTTTTCCGAGTTCTTCTGCCTGTATCACTTCTAAAGGTATATCATGTTTCGGTAAATCTTCCACTCGCACAATTTCTGCTTGTGTATCGCTTTCCGGCGCATTGTACACTTGTATCTCTTCGACTTCTATTTCATTAATCCGCATCTTTCCTGCCGCCGGAGAAACAGCCGCTTTCTCTTCCGTCTCTGTCCCCATAGAGCAAAGTCCCAGTCCCGCCAGCGTCCCCCATATAACGACCGCAAAAATTCCGTAATCCATCTGCCCGATTCCCGAAAAACTTATAGCGGTAAGTGCAGCAAGGAAAAGTACCCAGACATCCATTTTCTGATATTTCCGCATCAAGAATCCTACTGCACCGAGAGCTGCGATAAAACATACGACCAGACTTACAACCGGCTGCACATCCGGTCCCGGAATGGAATAGTGGGGGAGGATGTTATTGCCATACTGCAAAGCCCATGCCACGGCTATCTCTTTGAGGCTCTGCCCCGAATATACTGCATCCAGCTCCATAAGTCCCGCTGCCGTAAGCAATGCTGCCGCAAGAATCACGATAAACTGTGTTACAGCACTGATGTTTTTTCTTTCCTTCGAAGCCCTTCCTTTTACCGCCGTAAAGCAAATACCGGCAAAAAAGAAAAGAGTAATTCCTAAAATATCCAAATAGGATATCATCCCTATGTAAATTCCCAGCAATAAGAAAGCGAAATAACTTCCCGCCCTTCTATAACCGCCCTTTACCAGTCCGCGCAAGTATAACCCCGTCATCCAAAGCCCTGCCGCATATAAAAGCAGATATAACCCTTGAGGGGTAAGGCTGAACATATTCGTCACAAACACCGGAGAAACCGCCATAAAGGCTGCCGCACAAAGAGCCGTTACCCTGCCCGATAACAAACGAATTCCAAAATAAAGAAAGAGCATCGAAAGCAACTGCAAAACGAACTGTAGTCCCACTCCCGCTTCCGCCTTATTTCCCATAAAAGAAAATACCGCGGACAAAAGCGCCGTATATACATACGAGGCTCCGTGAGTGATATTGGGAATCCCTCCTCCGTCCGTCACCTGTGCCATTTCATAAAATAGATTCCGCTCCACCGCCCCACCGGCATGCAGCAGATAATAAATACGATATAAAACAGTCCCAGCAAATATGCACATGGCAAGAAAGCATTCCCACATATTTGCAAAATGCTTATCCTTTGGTATTCTATCGGCCGCATACGCCACAATTTTTGAACCGGCAAGCCACAATCCGGCAACACCGGCAAAAAACAGGCATACGCACGCCGCCGCAAAATAATTGCTCAGCTCCCACGTATAGATGCTTATGGTAATTATGCAGGTTGCGAGCAAAACACCTGTTATTGCCATATAAAGCAACCATAGCAGATAACTAAACCATGTTTTCTTCATCTTCATGTTCTTTCGTTTCCTTACGGTTTATACCATCTTATACTTTCCGTCAAAAAGGTATTCCTTATATTTTCCTAAGTGCCTGCTCCAAATCCGCTATAATATCGTCCACATTTTCAATTCCTACCGAGAAACGAATCAAATCGGGAGCAACTCCCGCTTCCACAAGCTGTGCGTCCGACATCTGCCTGTGAGTATGGCTGGCCGGATGCAGCACACAGGTTCTGGCATCCGCCACATGCGTCACGATGGCCGCCAGCTTCAGGTAGTCCATCATTCCGGAAGCCGCGCTGCGTCCTCCCTTTGGCCCGAAGGCTATAACTCCGCAGGTTCCCTTCGGCATGTATTTTTGTGCCAGCTCATAATATTTATTTCCTTTAAGTCCCGGATAATTTACCCAGGCTATCTTTTCATGCTTTTCCAGATACTCAGCCACCTTCTGGGCATTCTCACAATGCCTGGGGATTCTAAGGTGCAGAGTTTCCAGCCCTACATTCAGCAAAAAGGCATTCTGCGGAGACTGCGCAGAGCCCAAGTCGCGCATAAGCTGTGAAGTCGCCTTCGTAATATACGCCAGCTTGCCGAACTTCTCCGTATAGGTAATGCCATGATAAGATTCATCCGGCTGACAGAGTCCTGGGTATTTGTCCGGATACTTGCTCCAGTCAAAATTGCCGGAATCCACAATCACTCCACCCAAACACATGGCATGACCATCCATATACTTGGTCGTGGAATGAATCACGATATCCGCTCCCCACTGAAACGGGTTACAATTAATGGGCGTGGCAAAGGTATTGTCTATAATCAAAGGAACTTGATGAGAGTGCGCTAAACGAGAAAATTTCTCTATATCCAAAACAACCAGCGCCGGATTGGCAATCGTTTCTGCCAGCACACATCTCGTATTGTCCTTAAATGCCTTATTTAACTCCCCTTCCGAAGCATCAGGGTCTACCACGGTACATTCGATGCCCATCTTTTTCATAGTAACAGTCAAAAGATTGAACGTTCCTCCATATACCGTGGAAGAAAGCACCACGTGAGAACCGGCCTCGCATATATTAAATACCGCATAATAGCTCGCTGCCTGACCGGAGGATGTCAGCATAGCCGCCACACCGCCTTCCAGCTCGCAGATTTTCTGTGCAACAAATTCATTGGTGGGATTCTGCAGCCTGGAATAAAAAAAACCGCTTTCCTCCAAATCGAACAGTCTTCCCATTTGCTCGGAGCTCTCGTATTTATATGTAGTACTTTGATAAATAGGCAGTACTCTGGGCTCCCCGTTCTTAGGCTTCCAGCCCGATTGAATACATATCGTTTCCTTTGCGTATTCGCCGCTCATTTTATACCCTCCCATACGGCATATCTATTTCTTATCTTTCGCCGTTATTATATATTGCTCCTGCAATTCTTCCATCATTTTTATATATTCTCTGCCGCACTGTTCCTTCTCGCCCATTTCGATATAGGCAATACACGCTTTCAAATATCTCTCCCATATATAACGGTACTTTTCCTCCGCATGGGCCGATTTATCGATCCGCTTTACGATGGTAGGTGCAATATCATAATATCGGTTTACTAAAGCCTCTCCATTTTCGGTCAATGCAAGATAATTATCCCTGTAGTCCCTTAAAAGATTCAACTCATAGCAATCCTCCGGCTTGTTCAGACTTCTGCATACAGCCGTAGTCACATAGCACAGCTTGCTCTTAAAGCCCGACTGAATGCTTGCCGCATCCGCAGTTTTTATATTGTTTCCTTTGAACCTGACTGCCCATCTTTCACATATCGTATCCGTAAGAATCGGCGCCTTCACCTGCTTGCCCTCCAAAACGGCAGGCATGAAATATATCGCCATGAACATGTTGAAGTTCAACTGCTGATTGCTTCTTTTGACCTTATTCTTCTCTTCCTCCAGCACACCTGCCACATAGGAAACGAGAAAATCAGCAAATTCTCCTATGGCGTCCTCTTCCTCTTCAGAAACGAGCATTTGATTCAGTTCCTCAAAAAAGTCATGGTTTTTCTCCAGATATGCATTCAGCAAATCTTTGTATGTATCTTTTTTAAACCCACGAATCTGGACTTCCATCTCTTCAAAAAGCGGTGCTATATTTTTCAGCGTTTCATTCATATTTTTCTATCCTCTTTGCAGAAACTATTCGTTCCAGTTGTGATAAACTGCCTGCACATCATCGTCTTCATCGAGAAGATCCAAGGTCTTCTGCAGATTCTTAAGAGCGGTTTCATCCGTAAGATCCACATAGTTTTGAGGTATCATAGTTACCTCCGCGGATGCCATGGCTACTCCTGCTTGTTCAAGTGCCTTGTTCACCGCATCGAAGCTGTCCGGATCCGTCAGTATCTCGTAGCCATCCTCCTCTTCGGAGAAATCCTCCGCTCCCGCATCGAGAGCAATCATCATGAGATCGTCCGCTTCCATCTCGCATTCCTCTTTATCGATAATGATCTGTCCCTTTTGGTCGAACATAAACGACACGCATCCCGGCGTTCCAATACTTCCCTGCCCTTTTGTAAAAGCATTTCTTATATTAGCTGCTGTGCGGTTCTGGTTGTCGGTAAGGGCATCTACGATAATCGCAATACCGTTAGGACCATAGCCCTCGTAGGTAACATATTTATAGTTTACATTTCCTACATCTCCCGCCGCCTTTTTAATTCCTCTGTCAATCGTATCGTTAGGCATATTATTAGCCTTCGCCTTTGCGATTACCTGCGACAGCTTAAAGTTGTTCGACGGATCCGGGCCTCCCTCTTTTACCGCTACTGCAATTTCTCTTCCCAGAATGGTAAAAATCTTTCCCTTAGCCGCGTCATTCTTTTCCTTCTTATGCTTTATATTCGCGAATTTTGAATGTCCTGACATTTAACTTTTCTCCTTTTTTTCCTTTTCATCTTCTTCAGAAACAGCTTCCGGTTCCTTGATTTTCCTTACCAGAACGCTTAAGATCATCTTGCTTTCCACAGACAATATTTTAAAATCATATCCTCCCACGTCGATAGAGAACTCTTCGCCCTCCTCGGGAATCTTGTCCAGCTTTGAAATCATGAAGCCGTTGAGCGTATCGAATTCCTCCTCCTCGAAGGAAATGTCAAACCGCTCCTCCAACTCCTCTAAAGGAGTCTGCCCGTCAATGATATACTCGTCTTCATTGTCCGTCTCTTCTATATATTCTTCGTCCTCGTCATATTCATCCATAATGTTTCCGACGATTTCCTCCAAAATATCCTCCATCGCCAACAGTCCCGACGTCTGCCCATACTCATCCACAATAATGACCATCTGCGTCTTTGTGGACTGCATCATCTGAAATAGCCCGTCTATATTTTTCGTCTCCGGAATGAATACCGGCGCCCGCAAAAGCCCATCGATTTCCTTGATCGGAAGATTCGCCTTTGCCCGGGAATTATGCAGTCTCATCGCGTCCCGCATATGCACGATTCCAATAATATGGTCAATGTTTTCCTCATATACCGGAAACCTGCTGTTATGGGAGTCCATCATAAAGCTTATCGCTTCTTTTAAGGACATTGTTCCCTCTACCGCAACAATATTTTTTCTGTGCGTCATAATATCTTGTGCTTCTTTATCGCCAAATTCGAAAATATTCGTGATCATTTCCGCTTCCGCCGCTTGAAGAACGCCTTGTTCGTGACCTTCATTCACCATGGATATGATTTCTTCTTCTGTCACGTCGCTTACGTCTTTATCCTCCTTCATCCCGAACAAACGCAGGATACCGCCGGCAGTTACCGCTGCCAACCCTGTAAAGGGAGATAGCGCTTTGGTCACGTAGTAGACCGGATTGATGCATAAATATGCCCATTTCTCCGAATATCTTGCTCCCAGTCTTTTAGGAAGCAGCACGCCGAAGGTCAGCAATATGTAAATCAACGCCGCCGCCGTTATAATAAGCGATATCACACTTATTGCTTCCGCCCCCAACAAATGCACCCCCGTCGCTTCCGTTCCCAGGTAGCCATCCATAAACTGGCGGATGCCACGCATCCATATTCTCAGGAAGAACCCGCCCATGAGGATGTGTATCAAAATGGAGACTAACTGCACCGTGCTCACATACTTCGCAGAATCCTCCATAATGGAATAAAGGCGTTTGGAGCTTTGATTTTTTTCCTCTTTCGCCCTTTTTTCCACGTCCTTTATATTCAGGCAGTGAATTGCCGAACCGAATCCATAGAAAAACACATCGATCAATAGTAATACGGCAAAAATAATTATACTGGCAGTAGGCCCAGCATCATCCATACTTTTCCATCTCCTTTTGTACTTCATAAAATATCACACTAAACTATATCATTTTACTTTCTTATCGTCAAGTTTAAGCCCTTTCTTATGTATTCAAATCGAGGCTGATAAGAAGTCCTTCGTTCACTTTATTCATAATTTCACCGTCCAGGTGGCATACCCTGTCTTTCAGTCTTTTCTTGTCTATCGTCCTTAGCTGTTCTAACAAGATGACCGAATCCTTCATCATATCGCATTTCTCTGCGTTCAACTCAATATGTGTGGGCAGCTTCGCCTTGTTCATCTTCGATGTAATCGCCGCACAGATTACGGTGGGGCTATACTTATTCCCTATATCGTTCTGTATAATAAGTACCGGTCTCACTCCGCCCTGTTCTGAACCAATCACAGGCCGCAAGTCCGCATAATATATGTCTCCACGCTTCATAGTTCTCACCCTTCATTTAAACTTATATATGGCAAACCTTTTATAGGTTACATTATTGCCAGTTTATCCGAAGGTATTCAATCATTACTCAAAATCGAGAAAATAATCCCTCGTTAATACGACCTTTCCCTCTTTCAAATAAATTCTCGGTATTCTTTTGCCGATCAAGCAGGCGAGTTCATAGTTAAATCTGCCGGACAGCTCCCCTAAAAGCTCCATCGAGATGCTCTCTCCTCCATCTCTTCCTATCAATGTTACCTCATCACCCTCTATCACTTCCGGAATATCCGTTACATCCACCATAAATTGATCCATGCAGATACGTCCGATAATCGGCGCCTTCTGTCCGCGCACCAAAACATATCCTTTATTGGACAACCCTCTCGGATAACCGTCCCCATACCCTACAGGTATCGTTGCAGCCTTTGTCATCCTCTTCGTTACGAAAGTACCGCCGTAGCTTATCGCCGCTCCGGCCTTCAATTCCTTAATATATACGATACGGCTCTTAAGCTCCATTGCCGGCATCAGGCGGACGATATCCCGCTCCACCTCTCCGGACGGCCATAATCCGTATGTGGTCACTCCGGCACGGACAACATTCATGTTTGCTTCCCTTAGGCCAATAATCCCCGCACTGTTGGAACAGTGGCATACCGGTATTTCATATCCGGTCTCCATTTTCGTTTTTTCTATGAAAGCCTTGAATGTGTTCATTTGCTGCTTTGCCGCCGTTTTATCGGCCTCGTCTGCTCTGGCAAAGTGTGTAAAGATTCCTTCCACCTCGATCTCCGGCATGGAAAGTGCCTTTTTCACTAATTCAAGTCCCTCCTCATCAGGCGATACTCCGATTCTGGACATTCCGGTATCCACCTTGATATGGATTTTAACACGAATATCATCAGGTATTATGCCGTCTTTCCCTGCCTCTTCCTTTATTTTCCGAACGCAGTGGGAAAGCTCCTCCAGCGTATCATTGCGAAATACCGTCGGGGTAATTTTCTCTCTTATCATTTCCTCATAGCAATAAGGAAACGTATATCCCAATATTAAAATCGGCTTGGTAATCCCGCTGTGGCGCAGTATTAAAGCCTCTTCCACCGTCGCTGTGGCAAATCCAAAAATATAATCGACCGCCTCTAACTCTCTCGCGATCGGCACAGCTCCGTGGCCGTATCCGTCAGCTTTGATGACACTTATTATTTTCGTCTCAGGCTCAATATTCGCCTTCATGTGATCCATGTTGGAATGTATGGCGTCCAAGTCCACCGACGCATAAACTCTGCTGTACTTTTCTATCATCTTCGTTTCCCTTCATCGCTCAAAATGTACTTTAACTGCTCCACCAGATCTCCTGCCATCACCGCGTACCTCCCAGTCTTCTCCGCCGCCAGATCGCCCAGCCTTCCATGGAGAAATACTCCTGTCAAGGCCGCCTCTCTTCCCTTTCCTCCCTGCGCTAAAAGCCCGGCGATAATACCTGCTAACACGTCCCCGGAACCTGCAGTAGCCATGCCGTCATTGCCCGTAGCATTTAAGTAAACGCACCTTTCCCCATAATAAGCCACTGCTGTTCTTGCATCTTTGCATACCACGGTACTGCATAATCGGTCGGCCAATTCCTTGGTCCTGCTTATAATATCCTTCTTTACCTCCTCTGGCTTGCAGCCGTACAGTCTTGCAAATTCTGCCACATGAGGAGTTATAATAATCTGCCTGCCTTCTCTTAATGCCGCAGTACGCAAGCCCTCCTGCAGTTTTTCAGATTCTGCCAGAAGATTCAATCCGTCCGCATCGATAACGAGAGCCTTCGCAGATTCTTTCACCGCGTATTTAAGCAATCGGTGAGCTGTGTCGCTCTTGCCGATTCCCGGCCCAATCACGATACAGTCCGCCCATTTCATGCTTTCTTTTAAGTCCTGTGAAAACACCTCCCATGCCTCCGGCTTCTCCACATCTGAATAAGTTGAAAGCAGCGCCTCCGGCAGGTTTTTCTGTATGATTTCCCGGTTTTCCTCCGGAGTAACAATCTTTACCATGCCTGCACCGATCCGGTATGCGCTTCTTGCACACAACTCGCAGGCACCGCTCATATTCCTGCTTCCTGCAATCACCAATACTTTGCCGAAGGTTCCCTTATTTCCTCCTCGGCTTCTTGCCGGCATAAGTGCTGCAGCCTGCTCTTTATAACGATCGGCATAGGAATATGCCAGAGGCTCTTCCCCCAAAAAGCTCTCATCCGTAATCCCGATATCTTTACAAATCACTTCACCGCAGTATTCGCAGCCCGGATATAGGATATGACCCAGCTTTTCATAGGCGAAGGTAACGGTGATATCCGCCTTTACTGCTGCATTCATCACTTCGCCCGTATCGGCATTTATCCCTGATGGAATATCTACAGAGACGATGAAGCCACATATACCATTCATCGTCTCAATACAGTTTTTATATATTCCTTCTACGTTTCTCGACAATCCGATTCCAAACAGCGCATCTATAATTATATCATATTCCATACTTTCGATTTTGCTTTTCATAGGACATTCATATTTTGCAATGATATCCAGTTGCCGTCTTGTCTCTTCGCTGCACTTTTCCTGTGCTCCTATGAGGACAAAATCCACCCCATAGCCCCTCTGCATGAGAATCCGTCCAACTGCAATGCCGTCTCCCCCATTATTTCCCGTGCCTGAAACCACCAGTACTCTGCTTCCCTTCTTGAATCTTTTTTCGATTTCTCCCGCTGTCTCCAGTGCGGCACGCTCCATAAGCACCAAAGAAGGCACTTCAAAATGCTCTATCGTAGCTTTATCGTATTTTTTCATTTCTGCAGAGGATACAAAATACTTTTTTTCCATATTTATGTTCATGCTCCTTTTCAAATCCAGAGGTCTTATGCGGATATTCCTGTCCGCCTAAGCATAAATGCGCCAAAAACAATCGTTCTGACGCATTCCCGTTTACTGTTATTCTCCCTTGTCAACTATAATAGTCTTAGGAGAAGCGGCTTCCTTCTTTGCCGTCCGTTCCTCCTGAGCCCGTTTTCTTTCTTCCGGATTATATTTCATATCAAAGATCTCGATTACCTCCGCGCCAAAGATATCGTGCATATAAGAATATAAGTCAAAATTCGCTTTTTCGCTTTCCTCTTTGTGTACGAGATTCTTTTTGATCTCCACGCGGATATTTTTTATCCATTCATTGATTGTTTCGATTTCCTTCGTATTCTGCGCGATTCTCATATAGCAGACGTCCATGGTATCCAGCATGAGCTTATAATTCACGCTGTTTATTTCTTCGGGCAAAAGGCGCAGTTCCTCCTGATAAGCCTCAAGCTTCTCATTACAATCATTGATAAGGCGCCTGTTCTCATCCAATTTCTTCTCCGTCTTTACATCGGGATTATCTCCTAAAGATTCTGCCATCTCCATGATCTCTCCCATCAGCTTCTTCTTCAGCCGTCGGATGTCCTTAGACTCCGTATTCAGTTTGCCCTGCCTCTTCACCAGCTCGTTCAGCTTCTCCTCATTGCGCTTAATCTCCCCCGAAATTTCAGTCTGGGCCTGTGTGAAAAGCTGATGCCATTTATTATCCAGCGTTAAGAGCGGAATTTCCTTTCCGGCCAACGCCGCCTTGTATACTTCCTCTGAACGCGCCATACCCTTCACCCCTATTTCGTATTATCCGCTTCAAACCGGCTGATGTTATAAGACAGCTTCATCAGGCTGTCCGACAAATGGACATTTTCTACCTGAATATTCTCCGGTACATTCAAATCCACATGGGCAAAATTCCAGATACCCTTAATACCGTACTCCACAAGCTGCTCCGCCACCGTAACAGCTTCTGTCTTCGGTATGGTAAGAACCGCTATATCTATATTGTTTTCTTTAACGAACACTTCCATATTCTCCATGGGCTGTACCTCGATACCCCGTATCTTCTTCCCATGAAGCTCAGAATTGTTGTCGAAAAGTCCTCGGAACAAAAAACCTCTGCGCTCGAAGTTCACGTAATTAGCAAGCGCTTGTCCAAGATTCCCTGCTCCGATGATAATCAGATGGTGTGTTCTATCTAATCCTAATATTTTCCCGATTTCATTATGGAGAAATTCAACGTTATATCCGTATCCCTGCTGTCCAAATCCACCGAAATTATTAAAATCCTGTCTAATCTGCGAAGCGGTCACCTTCATGATATCGCTTAGCTCCTGCGAGGAAACTCTTTCGATTCCCGCATACTTAAGTTCGCTCAGATATCTGAAATATCTGGGTAGACGGCCTATTACCGCTTGAGAAATTTCTTTTTCTTCCACGACACTTCCCCCTATTCGATAGTTATCTCTTATTATATAAAACTGTTAAAATAATGTCAATGAATTGACAGAGTCTTTTATCCTATGTAAAATAAATGTTACTGTTCACTCCGTTCACAGTAACGCATGATTTCTGCATTTCAATTTGCTTCGCGAAGCAGAAATCATCTCTTGCATCACGTTCTTACGCAGCTTAACAACAAGTGTTAAGCTACTGTGTGGACAGAAATAAATATGTTCTGCCGTTTCTATCAGGCAGTTTTTGTATGAGGAGTATAAACATGATATTATCTTGTCAAAATATAAGCAAAGCATTCAATGAAAAAAGCATATTAAAAAATATATCCTTTCACATAGAAGACTATGATAAGGCTGCGATCGTCGGGATCAACGGCGCGGGAAAAACCACGCTTCTTAGAATCATTGTCGGGGAAATGTCAGCCGATGAGGGCGTTGTCGCTTTTTCCAAGGATAAAACTTTCGGCTATCTCTCCCAGCATCAATCTGTAGACAGCGGCAACACCATTTATGACGAGCTTTTGTCCGTCAAAAAGGAACTGATTCTTATTGAAGCCCAGCTTCGCCAAACGGAACTTCAAATGAAGGCTTCCTCCGGAAAAGAGCTGGAAAAGCTGATGGAATCTTATTCTCTGCTCACCCATCAATTCGAGCAGGGCGGCGGTTACGCATACCGCAGCGAGCTTATCGGAGTCTTAAAAGGCCTGGGTTTTGCAGAAGGTGACTTTACCAAATCCGTCTCCACCCTCTCCGGAGGACAGAAGACGCGTGTTGCTTTGGGTAAGCTTCTTTTATTGAAGCCGGATTTGATCATGCTCGATGAGCCCACCAACCACCTGGACATGTCCTCCATTACATGGCTGGAAACTTACCTGCTGAACTACAAAGGTGCGGTCATCATCGTATCCCACGACCGCTATTTTCTCGACCGCATTTCAAATAAGATCATTGAAATCGACCAGACAAAGGCCTCCGTATTTTCAGGTAATTACAGCGATTATGCCATAAAAAAGGAGCAGATTCGTACGGCTGCCCTGAAAGCTTACATGAACCAGCAGCAGGAAATCAGACACCAGGAGGAGGTCATACAGAAATTAAAGTCCTTCAACCGTGAAAAATCTATCAAACGCGCCGAAAGCCGCGAAAAGATGTTGGATAAAATCGAGGTTTTGGAAAAGCCCACGGAAGCTCCCACCGATATGAACATCCGCCTGGAGCCTAAATATATAAGCGGCAACGACGTTCTCTGCGGAGAGAACCTCTCCAAAGCCTTCGGCCCTCTCTCTCTCTTTCGCAACATCGGTTTCGATATAAAGCGCGGGGAACATGTGGCTATCATCGGCGACAACGGCACAGGGAAAACCACTATCCTGAAAATCATCAACGGCCTGCTCCCTGCCGATTCAGGCATCTTAAAAACCGGCAGCAACGTTCACATCGGCTATTATGATCAGGAGCACAACGTATTGCATCCGGATAAAACTCTTTTTGAGGAGATTTCCGATGATTATCCGACCTTGAACAATACGGAAATACGAAACACTCTGGCCGCATTTCTTTTTACCGGCGACGATGTATTCAAACGTATCTGCGACTTGAGCGGCGGAGAAAGGGGACGGGTTTCCTTAGCTAAATTAATGCTTTCGGAATCCAATTTCCTCATCCTCGACGAACCTACCAACCATTTGGACATTGCCTCCAAGGAAATTTTAGAGGATGCCATAAATAACTATACGGGTACAGTTCTCTACGTATCCCATGACCGTTATTTCATCAACAGAACTGCTTCCCGCATTCTGGAACTGACAAACGGCTCACTCATCAACTATCTGGGAAATTACGACTACTATTTGGAGAAAAAGCCACAGCTTGCATCCGCGTGCCCAGCCTCCGTTCCTTCTTCCTCAGAGAGCGATTCTCTTTCCAAGCAGGATTGGAAAGAGCAAAAGGAACAGCAGGCAAAGCAGCGAAAAAAAGAAAATGAGCTGAAACGAATAGAGAACAAAATAGAAACATTGGAAAACCGCGACGCCGAAATCGATGGGCTTATGGTTCTGCCCGATGTCTGCACGAACGTAGCCAGGCTTCAGGAGCTTTCCCGGGAAAAGGAAAACATTGCCGCAGAAATTGAAGACCTGATGAACCGCTGGGAGGCGCTTGCATCCGAGGATTGATTGGATTGTACATTTAAAAAGACCGGCATGCTTTACTTCATATAAAGCTGCCGGCTTTTTATCGTTCTTTTTTGCACTTATATCGTTTCGTATATCTTTCGAACCGCTTTAATAAAATCCTCGCTATTTAACACAGTTACATCCTTAAGCGTCGTAATCAGTGCAAGGTCCTTAGTCATCTTACCTTCTTCGATGGTGGATAGCGTCGCTCTTTCCAGTTTATCTGCAAAGTTTACCAGTTCCTGAGTTCCGTCCAGCTCTCCTCTTTTCCTGAGAGCCCCCGTCCATGCAAAAATAGTAGCCACGGAATTGGTAGAGGTTTCTTCCCCTTTCAAGTGCTTGTAATAATGCCTTTGCACCGTACCATGAGCTGCTTCATATTCGTATACTCCGGTAGGAGATACGAGTACGGATGTCATCATCGCAAGAGAACCGAAGGCAGAGGATACCATATCGCTCATCACATCCCCATCGTAATTCTTACACGCCCAGATAAAGCCGCCTTTAGCCTTCATAACGCGGGCTACGATATCATCGATTAAGCTATAAAAATATTCAATTCCTGCCGCTTCAAACTTCTCTTTATATTCCTTTTCATATATTTCCTGAAAAATATCCTTGAAATTATGGTCATACTTTTTTGAAATCGTATCCTTCGCTCCGAACCAAAGATCCTGCTTCGTATCCAATGCATAGTTAAAGCATGCTTTTGCAAAGCTTTCTATGGAAGCATCCGTATTATGTACACCCTGCAAAATACCTTCGCCCTTAAACTGATGGATTACTTCTCTCGTTACCGTTCCATCGGCAGCCGTAAAGACTAATTCCGCTTTACCTGCCCCCGGTATCTTCATTTCTACATTTTTATAAATATCGCCGTACGCATGGCGTGCTATAGTAATCGGTTCTTCCCAGTTCTTTACGCAGGGCTCAATGCCTTTCACTACAATAGGTGCACGGAATACCGTACCATCCAAAATGGAACGAATCGTTCCGTTAGGACTTTTCCACATTTCTTTCAGATGATATTCCGTCATCCGCGCCGCGTTGGGCGTAATCGTTGCACACTTTACCGCCACTCCGTACTTCTTCGTAGCTTCCGCAGAATCCGCCGTCACCCGATCATCTGTTTCATTGCGGTGTTCCAAACCAAGGTCGTAGTACTCTGTCTTCAAATCAATGAAGGGAAGCAACAGCTCCTCTTTAATAATCTGCCAGAGAATTCTCGTCATCTCGTCCCCGTCCATTTCTACAAGGGGAGTTACCATTTTAATCTTGTCCATTCCTACACTCCTTACATCTAGTCTTGCGTTACTGTTCACTCCGTTCTCAGCAACGCATGATTTCTGCATTTCAATTCGCTTCGCGAAGCAGAAATCATCTCTTGCATCACGTTTTTACGTAGCTTAACAGCAAGTGTTAAGCTACTGTGTGAACAGTAATTATTATCTTACTATCTGCTGGCATTTTTGTACAGTCAATTTTCGTTCGTGCCGTAGATATTGTACAGTCCATTCTTTACCATATTGTCATAAGCATTGATGATATGTTTATTCGCAAGTTCTTGCGCCTTGTCCTTATCCTTCTCCTTGATAGCTTCCATAATGCTCCTGTGTTCGTCATTGGAAGTCTTTCCTCTTCCTCCGTTAGTCAGTGTCTTTTTCCTGACCCTCAGCACATATTCGTGAAAGTCAACGAGCAGGCGCTCCAACTGCTTGCTGTTGCATGCTTCATATAAAATATGATGAAAGCGGTTGTCTAAATCCGCCATCTGATCCAGATGTCCCTTGGATGCATGAAAATCGGCCAGATATACATTCTCCTCCATCTCCTCGAGCTGCTCCCTGGTAATATTTTCCGTCGCCCATTTGGCGCAAAGTCCCTCTAAAAGGGAGCGAATCATATAGATATCCTGAACATCCTTAGCGGTAATTCCGGTTACATAAGCGCCCTTGTTCGGTACGATCTGAATCAGTCCCTCCAGCTCCAGCTGGCGGAATGCCTCCCTGACCGGGGTCCTGCTTACGCCCAGCTCTTCACCGATGGCAATTTCCTTCAGTTCCTCGTGATCTCTATATTTTCCGTCTAATATATCTTCCCGTATTTTATTGAATACCCGTCCCCTCAAGGAATATTTGTCAGTGACCTCCTGCTTTACATCATAATTCGCCATTCTCTAACCATGCCTTTCCCGTAGCTTATAAACAATTCATCAGCCGATTGTAAGGTTCAGTTTTTCACATGCCGCATTGATCTGCTCGATCAACTCCTCGTCCGTAAGCACCGTAATCCGTCCGCCGGCATATTCTTCGTCCACCCACTTCTTCACTTCCTGCACAAGCATGGAGTTCTTATCCACCTGCTTATCGCCGTGCAGTTTGAAATACGTATTCATCCAGTGAGCGATTCCTGCCAGACCGGAGGTATCGCTTACTGAACAAAGTACCGGCCTGTTTAAAAACTTCTCCGTATCGAATATATTGTATATTTCTTCATTTTTCAGTAAACCGTCCGCATGGATCCCTGCTCTGGTAACGTTGAAATTCTTGCCGACAAACGGCGTTCTGGGAGGTATCTCGTATCCGATCTCCTTCTCGAAGTAATCTGCCAGCTCCGTGATAACGGTTGTATCCATACCGTCTAAGGTACCCTTCAACTGTGCATATTCGAATACCATCGCCTCTAACGGAGTGTTGCCTGTACGTTCTCCGATACCGAACAGCGATGTATTTATACCTGCACAGCCGTACAGCCATGCAGTGGTAGAATTAGCTACCGCTTTATAGAAATCATTATGCCCATGCCATTCAATCAGTGCATGAGGAACGCCTGCATGCGTATGAATCGCATAGATGATTCCCTGCACACTCCTGGGAATTACTGCCCCCGCATAGTTTACACCATATCCCATCGTATCGCAAGCCCGTATTTTAATAGGAATATTGTATTCCTCCATTAATTTCATCAATTCCACGCAAAACGGCACTACAAAGCCGTAAATATCGGCTCTCGTTATATCTTCCAAATGGCATCTGGGACTGATCCCCTCCTCCAGACACTCGCGGATAACGCTTAAGTAATGCTCCATCGCCTGCCTTCTGGTCATCTTAAGCTTTAAGAAAATGTGATAGTCGGAGCAGCTTACAAGAATGCCCGTCTCCTTCATTCCAATTTCCTTTACCAGCTTAAAATCTTCCTTGCTCGCGCGTATCCAGCTCGTTACCTCAGGAAATTGATAGCCCAGCTCCATACATTTGTAAACAGCATCTCTATCCTTCTTGCTATATAGGAAAAATTCACTGGCACGGATTAATCCATTAGGACCGCCGAGCCTGTGAAGATAGTCATAAATGGTCACAATCTGTTCCGTTGTATAAGGCGCTCTGGATTGCTGCCCGTCACGGAACGTCGTATCCGTAATCCATATTTCCTTCGGCATATTATGCGGTACGATTCTGTCATTGAACGGAATCTTGGGTATTTCCGAATAGGGGAACATATTGCGGAAGACATTGGGCTTTTCCACATCATCCAAAATGTACATATGCTCCTCTATTTCAAGAAGATTATTTTTTTCATTCATCGTCACCGGACGGTTCTCAAATGTGCTGTTATTTTCTCTCATAGTACCTCCATTCTGCCCTAACATGCGGCAAGGCGCTTCCTCTTTGAAACGCTAGGTATTATTGTATACAATCATACTATTCGTGTCAATACATAAATTGTATTAAAGTGAAAGCATTCTTCCTACATTTACCATTCCCCACCCCTGCTTCGTCCACGGCTCATGTAAATCGGTAGCGCTGTAATTAATTTTTCTTTTTACCTGCTCGTTGGTAAGGTATGGATACTTCTGTAAAAGCAAGGCCGCCGCTCCCGAAACGATAGGTGTGGCCATGGAGGTCCCGCTTTTCTTCGTATAAGCGTTCTTATATCCCCTAAACGCAGAACGGCAGGCTACGTTGCAGGAGATAATGTCAGTGCCAGGAGCAACCACATCCGGTTTTTTTACCGCATAGGGTGACGGTCCCCTGCCCGAGTAATCCTCGCATAACGAGCTCTTCCCGCTGAAGAACCCTCCTTCGTGGCATCCCACTGTTATCACTTTTTTGCTGGCGCCAAGGGGGGATATCGTCATCGGCTCCGGTCCCATATTCCCTGCAGCACAGACCACCACGATTCCGCTGTCCCAAGCTGCATCTACCGTGCGGATCAGTTCGTTCATCCTGCTTTTATCATCGATATGCCCTATTCCGATAGAAATGTTAAGCACTCTTATTTTATATCTTTCCCTGTTTTCCAGTACCCACTCTATCCCTTTCCTCATATTATCTATATTGCCGTCACCGTTCTCATCCAATACTTTTCCTACGATCAGGCGGCAATAAGGGGCAATTCCTTTATACATTCCTCCGGAAGCTTTTCCGCTTCCTCCGATACAACCGATAACGTGGGTTCCATGACCGCTATCATCATAAGCAGCCCTCCCCCCATGAAGAAAATCATAAAAAGCCTCTACTCTGCCGTCTAAATCCGGATGGCTGCCTACTCCGGTATCCAGCACCGCCACCCTTATATCATCTACTTCACCATTTCTTCTAATATTGCAGGATGCTACGAGCTCATCCGTACAGCCCACCTGTTGTCTGACTCTAAACATAAAACGCTCCCGGCTTTTTAATTAATTTATGCCGGGAGTCGTTATTCGTTACTTTTTGTCAGATGGGAACAAAAGTGTGCTTCACACACTTTCGTGAACAAATGCTTTGGCAGCACAGCTTTTGTTCCGCGCGCATAACTGCGCATCCATTTTTATGTAATAGGTGCTCCTTCCTATTATATAAAAAAAGTACCAAGCTGCAAGTTGTCACCCGATTTTCCGGGTCCCGCCGTCTTGGTACTCTCTTTTAATTAAAAAATCCGTATGTAGTAAAACGCTGTACGTTAAACTGTATACAAGACACCCCGTCTACCGTTACCAAATGGAAGTCTATCTTTTCTAACTGTCCGTCCTCATCCAGACATGCAATCTGAAGGGCATCCTGCGCCACGCCCATGGGCTTGGGTATGGTTACCGTCATTTGCTGTTTTCCCACCTTACTGATGGGAATCATCGTCCTTGCATCGTACAAAGTTAAATCGTAGACTTGCAGGCTCACGATTTTGCCACCCGGAACCGCCTTTTTATATGCCGCGCTTATGGTGCTTCCGGCACCGGCATTATCGCTGATTTTTAAAACATAGTTTTCATTGATTCCCGACAACTGTGCTGTTGCAGCCGGTGTTCCGGATAAAGTGGCACTATCTACCTCTACAGATACCATTCCTTGTCCCAAAGTCTGTGCCTTGCTGCCGGAGACGTACTCTACGGCTTCTCTCGGATTGGATATCTTATAACTCTTGCCATATACTGTTACGTGACTGGGAATCGTATTATCATTTACATCCTCTTCGCGCATCACGATAAATTTAAGTCTTAACCGTCCCTGCTTTCCATCTTCCGCTGCCTGTTCTACACTGCAAACGAGGCCCCTGAATCCGCCTGTATCATAATCCAAAGCGGTGCCCCTCACGCTCTCAGGTGTTACGCTGTCGTTTACGATCGCAACATTTATCCCCTTTAACACAGAGCCTCTATCCTCTTCGTTTATCAATCTGGTGGCGGTCTTCTCATAAGATACACCTGGTATACTCTTGCCCAAGAAAACAGCAACTTTGCTTCCGTCCTCTTTTGTCGTGCCAGTTATGTCATAAGCCTTTAAACCTATTTTCTCCACAGAGGAAGGAATCTTTATGGTACTGATGGGACATCCTGAAAATGCCCTGTCCTTTATTACTTTTAAGTTATCGCCACCCGATATGCTGGTCAGCTTATTGCATCCGGCAAAAGCGTCCTCTCCCACAACAGTACAAGTACCGGGCAGGGTAACCACAGTTATCTCAGTATGTCCTTTAAATACTTCCGCTCCAATCTGCTTTACGCCCTCCGGCACCTCCACTTTATCACCAACGCCTCCATAAGCGATCAAAATGCCGTCTCCAACTACTGTGAACGGATTTCTTCTGTTGACCAGACAATTCTCCATCCACTTCGTCTTGTCGAAGGCGGAAGGTTCTATCGTCGTTACCGTATCCGGAATAGATACCGAAGCCAGGTTATCCGCATGGTAAAATGCTCCGTATCCGATGGTCGTCACACCGTCCGGTATCGTAACAAAGGTAAGTCCTGTTCTGGCAAAAGCGAAATCTCCTATTTCCTCTACCGTCTCGGGTATCTCATATTCGGTCAATGCCGTATTTCCATAATATGCCTGAGCTGCAATTTTCTTGTCATTTACAATTGTATACTTGGAATAGGCACCGGCAGTCTGCCCACCTCCCATTACCTCCGAGGATATGGCACTGCCCTGTTTATCTTCCGTCTGCACATTCCCGGACAACACCTTGGAACGACTGTTATCTATGAACACTACTGCGTTACCGCCCACAATCCTGCTTTGTCCCAGTGTAGTACCGGTATCCGCATTATCCGTTCCGTCCTGCCCGCCTTCACTCCCGCTCTCTCCTGAGGCCTTTGGCACCTCCTGATATTCGCTTTGAGCCACTTGGGATTTATCACGCTTCGATTCATATTCCGCCGCGTAAGAACCCTCCGGCGCAATAATGACAAGCTTCGGACAGCCTTCGAAGGCCGTCTCATGTATAGAAGAAACAGATAGCGGTATTTCGATGCTTCCCAAGTTAATACAATCTGAAAAAGCCCCAATGCCTATCGTAGTCACAGAATACGGAAACAGAACCTTCTCCAGCTTCTGGCAATTTGCAAAAGCATAATCCGGTATCTTCTTAACATTGCTTCCTATTTCTACTTTTTCAAGGTTCATACATCCCCAAAAGGCATTACTCTTAATTTCCTTCACCGTGGAAGGCATCTTATAAGTTCCCTGCGTATATCCCGGGATCATCGCGTACACGATGGTCTTATCTTTACTGTAAATCACGCCGGAATCGTAGACGAACTCCGTATTATTCTTACTCAGCTTAATCTCACTGAGAGCCGTACAATCCACAAATACTCCATTGCCAAGGGAATCTAATTTCTTTCCTATTGTTACTGTTTTCAGGCTGCTGCATCCACCGAACGCCCCGTTACCGATTGCCGTAACCGTATCGGGTATCGCAACATTTTCTAACGAACTGCATCCGCTGAACGCATTATAATCAATGCTTTCCACATATCCCGGAATCTCAACCTTTTTGAGTTCCGTATGTCCTGAAAAAGCTTCTTTTCCAATGTGTTTCACCGATACCGGAATGGACGCGGAAGTAGCCGTACCAGTATACTTTACCAGCGTATCTCCCTTCATCTGGAAATCGGAAGCAGATGATGATTCCGCTTCCACCTGAGACATTGGAAGCCGGAGTGCTGCTATCGCAACGAGGAGCAGCACTCCTAAAAGAATCTTACTTTTTTTATTCATAGGCCCCCCTGCGATTAAGCCGTTTTTACCTTTGGCTGTACTTTATCCTTCTTCGCAAACAAAATAACAGAAACGCACGCAAGTCCTATTGCAAGGAACCACTTCGGATGAATCGGATCGCCGGTCTTAGGCGTCGCATCGATCAGCCCTTCCGTAAGGTTCGCTTTATCTACATAAATCGTGTACGGCGAGAAATGCGTTGCCGTAAACTGAATACAAGGTACTCCGTCAATCGTTGTGAACTTCGCTCCCAACTCTTCCAGCTGGGAATTTACTACGCTCGCAGCTTTGTTGTTGCCGGCGTACTGAATCAGTTCATCCGGCAGTGGCAACGTAATATCTACCGTTATTCCGCTCACATCCGTTATCTTAGTCTGTCCTGTCGCATCGTACAAACTGATGTCCATCGGCCAATAAGCGATATTGCTAAGATCGCCGTATTTTGCCTCCAAAGCCGCTATAACAGCCGCGGTCGCCTGCGCATCCTCTGTTATCCTAATCACATAATTGTCCGAAGAACCGTTCACATTTGCCGACACCAAATCCGTATTGGAGATACCGCTCTTTGTCACATCCACGCTTGTCGTAGAATTGCGAAGCGTGTTTCTTGCATTGCCCGATACGGAGGAGGAGGAACTTCCTGCCTTTAAGTTTGCCGTAATATCTACATTGTTTGAAGGCATCGTAAAGGTAGTTGAAATAGCGCTTGCATTTACAAATCCTACTCCGACAGAGGAACTCGTCCACTTATCGAATACTTTTCCATCAGCCGTCGCATATGCATTGATGTTAACGATCGTACCCGGTGTATAGTCGCCGCTTCCACTTCCTCCGTGTACTACAACCGTATATTTAGTGGTGTTGCCGGAAACAGAATTGTCGCTACTACTACTTCCACTGCCCCCACTATTGCCATTATTACCGTTATTGCCGTTATTGCCATTATTTCCATTATTGTTATTTCCATTATCAGTACTGCTGCCCGATGTAAACATCGCAACTACATCCAGATCCTTTGTCACCTTCTGCCATGACGTTGCCGGGAACCAACCGCTAAAGGTATACCCCGTCTTGGTGGGGTGAGCCGGTTCTATTGCACTTTCTCCCTCTGCTACCTGCTGCGGCTTGCCAATCATAGTGGTCATTTCCGTATCTGCCCAGAATGTTACTGTGTAGGCGTTCGCATCTTTCTTTTCATAGGTAGCGTAAATATCTACCGGCGCCGTAATGTTAGTGTAAGATCTGTCCCAACCGGTAAATACCATTCCGTCTACCGCCATCTTATCTGCCGAAGGCGGAACTGCATCCTTACCCGATACTACTTCCTGCGTATAATCGCTCATCAGCGCTTTTTTATAGTCGAAGAACCTTACCGTATAAGTCGTAGCATCTTTCGCTTTATAGAGAGCTAATATTTCCCTGTCCTGAGTAACCGGGTTGAATATAGTCTCACTCGGCGACCATCTATCGAATATCAATCCCTTCTCAGTATGGTCGGGCGGAGTAGGCAATTCAACATTCTGCCCGTGAGTAACCTGAGTATCCTTGATAAGCGCAAGGTTGCTTTCATCCGACGCATCGAAGAACATTACCGACCACTTCGTTAAGAGGTCAACGCTGTCCGTCTGCATGAGATAACTGTAATCCGTTGCATATAATGCCGCATTACTTGTAGGGTCGCAGACGATTTCAATCTTATGCTTAGCAGCCTGATCACTTTGCGGCCAAAAATCAGATCCGTACGTGCCGCTTCCATCCGCAAGAGGAGTATAAGCAAAAGCGTTGGCTGCAATCTGCTGTACACCATTGGGTATCTGTACGAATTTAAGTATCGGCGTATTCCAAAACGCACCGCCCCTGATCGCCCTTGCGGTGCCGGGCAATGTTACCTTATATAATAATTTGCTTTCTGCAAAACATCTTTCCGGTATTTCGACAACCGAAGATTTAGTCAAATCCACTTCACCTATCTCATCACAATCCATAAATGCTTCTTTTGCAATCTCTTTTATTCCGGAAAATTCATCAGGTCCTACCAAACCGGAGCCTACCTTATTTCCTCTGCTCTCCAGGCATTCTACTATCTTCGTCTTCACGCCACTCGTTAAGCCAAAGATAATGCCGTTGCTATAAGCAAAATATGGACTGTCGGTAAAGGTTACATTTGTCAGACTGGTACAGCCTCTAAACGGGCGTAAACCGAGGGTCGCCGTATCAGGACCGATATCTGCCGATGCAAGCTTAGCACTCTCATCAAAGGCATAATCATTTATGACAGATGCTCCGCTTATATAAGCACTCGTTAATTCCGGCATTTGTGCAAAAGTATACGATTCAATGGTAGAAATACTTTTTGTCGTTATGCTCTTGATATCCTTTGACGGAGAATCTACGCTTGCGTATGTATAGGTCGGATCATCTGCCTTCTCCTTTGCTTCACGGCTTGCGGGCGTTTCCGGTGACTTACCCAATATATAGCCATCGCTATCCAATCCTGAAAATAATCCCGCTTTAACAGCAGCAACACCTGTCGGTATTACAATATTATATACAGAATTTTTCATATTTACCTGATTTTCTGTAGGATTTGTACTTGAAAAAGCCTTCTTCGCTTCTTCTCTTATTGTTGCGTTAATATATGGATATAAGTATTCAGTTGTAATATCTGGTTCAGACCCCGAAGTCGATTTTACATATCCTTTCTCAACCTCTGCCTTTGTCGGAAATCCCTGCAATTCTGCAGCATTTATATCCGGATTATATTTAATCGTTAAATTAGAAGGTAGTCCGCTATAATAAGTTATGTACGTAATCGGCTGTCTTCCTTCATTAATATTCGCACCGGCCTTCATTGCATATTTAAAAGGCTCTGTGTTAGTGCCCTTGGCGTTTTCAACACTTCCGGAAAAGCTGAGAAAAGGTGTTTCATCTAAAAACGTCTCATCCTTACATGAATAGCCGTCTTGTCCGCCTGTCGCATGAGTAGGCGCAGTAGTTCTTATTTCCTGAGTCGCGAATGCGTCTGCACCAATGCTCTCTATGTTTGCCGCCTCTGTAAAGATAACATGCTGCAAATTATGGCATCCCTGAAACGCCTTGGCCGCAATGTTTTTTACCGATGCCGGTATCGTCACTTTTTGTACCCAGCAGTTATCGTTAAAACTGCCATATGCAATGGTATAAATCCCATATGGTCCAATTTGCTCCGGCATCGTAAGTTCTGGAACTTTTATTCCTTTTACAGAATTTCCGTCAACATCTTCCACTCGGAATACAATGAGATCTCCGCCTTTATTCACGGCATAAACAAGTCCAATACTCACTTCTTTCACTACGCCATTTTCTTCTTTTGTTCCTTTCGCGGGAACAACTATTTCATATTTATCCTCACCATAATATTTAAAAGCAATGGGGGTTACCGGGTCACCAGTTCCCTCTGTTTTCGTCCTATTGGCAGTCTTGTGAGCGGGTGTCTTTGTCGTATTATTCGTTCCAGACACATATCCCGGCGCCTCGATATAAAAGGTTTCGCCAACATCAGCCTTAAACTCTCTAAAGCCATATGCCCCGTCAATATCAGGAATTCCTTCCGTCTCGTAAGCATCCGTTACAAAATCCATAGTTTCGCTCTGGCTGGATATAAATTTAAGACTTTTACATCCTTGTACAGTAGATAAATGAAAATACGACTTACCATTGTCATCCATTCCATTATAGCTTTTGGGGAATGTCAAAGACTGTAAAGAAGTACAATTTTTAAATGCCTTATAACCGATTTGCTGCAAATTAGAATTCTTATCCGTTCCGGAGTCCTTTCTAATCAGGTCTATCGTTGTTAAACTCGTACAATTCTCAAAGCACGAATCTCCTATTGCTCTCGTAACTGTAGGCATAGCAAAAGACTTCAGATTTCCACAGTTATAAAACGCATGATCCCCCAATGTATCAATCATCGCATTATATGGCATGGTAATCGTAACCAAGTTCCCGCAATTAGCAAACGACCAGTTTCCTAACGTATTTAAACCATCTGCAAAAGTAATAGAAGCGATGTTAAAACAATTATAGAAGGCATAATTGCCAATACCCAATAAATTGCTGCCAATTGTAAGGTTTATGATATTCGCTGCAGCCTTCCCTTCACCAGTTCCTCCAAAAACACTTTCTTCACTAGTAGAAGACTTTTGAATCTTCCAATCTTTGTGCTTTGAACTGTATGCTGAATATTCATTGCCTATATAAGCGACCTTAGCATCTTTTATTCGTCCTGTATCTCCTAAAGCCTCTTTCCATTTAGTATCTTTCGTCTCATCTTTACTCAAAGCATCTGTAGGCGGAATTCCGTCAGAGTAATAATACAACACTGCATCATTCGTTCCATCCGGACACCATACCCCCTTGGAGTCCTTGCTGCATGGGTTAAATTTATCGAATACCGTCTTCTTTACCGTTATCACACCAGTTGTCCACGAGCCATCTGCTTGATATTCCTCACCCGTAGATTCATCCACATACACAACCTTAGTTGTTTTATAATATAAAGGATTCCCATTCTTACTAGCAGCCGCATATCCTCCTGTAGTGCCCTGTGTGTCCGTATATTTTACATAGGCATCTACCTTATTTGGAATTGTCAGATTTCCCCCTGGCAAAGACTGTGTTTTCAAATATCCCGTAATAACGGCAAACTTATTTGAATTGACACTATCACTCGCCCCGTTTTCGTCTACGTAAGCAAACTGAAATGTACCGTCTTCCGTCTGATAAATCCGATCGTCTTCGTCCAAAAAGGGAATTGCTCCTCCCTTGATTGTGCTGGTCTTAGAAGTGACCCACGGATTACTTACGGTATTCCAATCGGTAGCCGCCTCCACCGGTGTCACCGGAATCGTCGTCACAATGATCGCCGAAACCATAAACAGACATCCCAGCGTCTTCCTAAGCTGCCTCCGTAATTTTAAGTTCTTCTTCTTTTTTGTATCTTTACCCTTAGCCATCGCTACTCTCCTCCGCCGTAAAACGATTTTATTGAATCCTCTTGGCAACCACCGCGAACCTCCCGTCCGTCTGTGAGTTGTCACAGGTTGACAGCGTCAGCAATTCGTCACCGTACTCGGCTGTTACCCCGGTATCGTACAGAGACATCTGTGCCATCTCTTTCATATAAGAATTGAATTCTTCCGCTGAATTCGCATTTATGAATTGATAATATTTAAAAGAAACATCGTTCTCCTTTAAGACCTTTGCCCTGAACACATACATAACCTGATAGGTGCCTTTTTCATATATCGTATCAAATTGTATCACACTATGCCCTTTATAGTAAGACTCTTTCACATATTTTTCCAAGTCACCGAACATCTTGCCGGACTTCATGTGATGCCCGTACAATATCAGATTCTGGGAGCGCGGAAACGCCTTGCACTGGTAATCCATGAAAATGCTGCCATTCTTATCGTATTCCTGATTGAAATTATACGTAAGATAATATTCGTTGTTGGATGTTTGCATTACAGGGTAATCTATTATTGTATCGTCAATTTTCAGCCATCCGATTAGCTTTTTATTCTTATTATATAAAGTTTTATATTTATCGAGCACATCCGGAAGTTCTATCTCCTCCTGCTCACCCCTGACCACAATTACCCTTTCCCCTAAATCGGCAAGTGCCTGACTGTCCTTAAGCGCTGCTAACTGCTCATAATCTGCACTGGTCCTCTCCGCAAAAAAATAATATACGAAGAAATATCCAAAACAGGCTAAAGCACATAACGAACATAACATCACTGTTAATTTCCTGCGTTTCTCTGTAGCCTTCAGCTGTGCTTCTATTTCCCGGCGCATATCCTCATCGAAGTCTTCCAGAGAAATCTTTTTACCGCCCTTAATCGCTTTATGACTTTTATTTCTTTTCTTTTTATCTTTCCCCTTTCCATTGTTCTCCTGCTTTTTGTAATGCTCGACCAGTTCATATATTTCATCATCGAAGTCGTTGCCGACCGTCGTCTCGAACCGGTAGATTCCGCCCCGCATCTGTTCATATAAGGCGAACACTTCTTTTGGATTTTTCAAATCTGTCTTCGATCTAATGATGTCTATTTTCTTCTTATCCCTGAGTGCGGCTTCATAATCTGCTTTCGTACGGAATTGCCTGCCCGAAACTGTCTGCCTTTCCGCTGCCATTTGCCTGTCTCCTTTGTATCAATGATCCGTCATGCCATATATTCCCCGAATTATAAAATAGCATATACTAACATATTACTAATACCTTGCAATTAATTCAAGTATTTTGTCGATTTATTGTACTAATTTTTTTAAAAATTTCTATATTTCTTTTCCATAATTCAGGAAACAAAAACATGCTATCCATCATAGTATAAACCATAAATAAAATTTTTTTGGAGGCAAAATTTATGAGTGATTTAACAGCAACAGGATGTGGCTGTGGCGGAGTAAGCGATAGTAACTCCGGATGTAATTCTATACTTTGGATAATTCTTTTGCTCTGCGTATGCGGCGGAAACAACAATAGTGGCTGTGGCAACAACGGTCTCTTAGGCGGAAGTTCTAATGGTTGCGGTTGTGAGAGCATTATATTTATCCTGCTTATCCTTAGCTGCTGCGGAGGAAATTCCTTCTGCTAAAGCCCCTACGGAATCAGATAAAAATGCAAAGCTAGAGCTTTTCTGATTTCAACTACACATCTAGAAGATAGGCTCTCCTGAGCCTATTTTCTCTTGCCCGATGAGGACTTACCCTCTGCGGTGCCGATGTGTATACTATCATTATAGCAATGCTGTCATCTATCAATGCTACCGTGCAGCAATGCTATCACAAGCATGAAAATACGCATATTTTCACTTTTATGTACATAAGATTTTATGATAACAAAGGGGTAAGGGATTTTATGGAAGAAAAAAAGCAAGACAAAATAACAGCTTTTGATGTCCTATCTACAAACAATCATATTCAGATGTTAAAAATTATTATCCCTTATTTCGACAGCCCGCTACAGAAACAATTAGCAATTTATGTAAAGTTTCTTGAGCTGCAGCATACCCTATCTTATTATCAATCGCATTCTTATGAACTGCGCAGCTGCGCGATTAAGAAAGAAGAATTCAATATCAGTAAAATATGCTCCGAGATTCTTCCCTACTGCACACAGGAAGAAAAACAAAAGGTAGAACAAATCGCAGGTCTTTTCCGTTCCATAGATACGTATAAGGAAATGTTCAGTACCTTCGAAGCAATGAAAGAACTGTTTCCGGAAAGCTTCGAGGGCGGTTTCCCCTTTGGAGCGCCCCCGCAGCCCAATCCGGATCCTGACGGTTATTCCGCGAATAATCACGCGACTATGAATATGGCCGACATGCTCATGAACATGCTTTCTCCCGAGCAGAAGGCGATGTTCGAAATGTTTGGAGGTAACAACTATGAATCAGAACGAATGGATGGATGATCCCCTCGTTGCCGGCATCGACAGAAATAAGCTGCAATTTTTACAAACACTTGTCTTCGAGAGCCGGAACCTGTCCCGCGAACAGTTAATCCCATTTCTTATGTCTGTATCGCAAAAGGGAAGGATGAATAATATTTTATTCGACGATGAAGAAATCGCCGCAATTGCCGCCACTCTTCGCAAATACTCCTCCCCTGAGGAAGCTGAGAAGATAAGTAAGCTCATGGCTTTAAAGAGAAAACATTAAAAACAGCGTATGCAGGCTTTATCCCCTGCATACGCTGTTTTCTGTAATAGGAACGAACTCCTATTACAGAACCTATTGATGCGCAGCTGCGCGCGCGGAACAAAAGCTGTGCTGCAAAAAAACTTGACCGCGAAAGTGTACGGAGCACACTTTTGTTCTTTATTACTTCACTACGATATTGACAATTTTTCCGGGAACATAAATCTCCTTTACGATTTCTCCCGCAAGCTTCGCCCCCAATGCTTCCTTACCTGCAGCAACCGCTGCTTCCTTCGTAATATCCACCGGCATCTTAATGATGCTCTTTGTCTTGCCGTTCATCTGTACGGCAATTTCCTTTTCCTCGTCTACCATTGCGCTTTCATCTGCCATAGGCCACACCGCGTGGAATACCGAGTCCACTTCCCCCAACTGGCGCCACAGTTCCTCGCCGATATGGGGGGCAAAGGGAGATAGAAGGATAACGGCTGTCTTTAGCGTATCCTTGTCGATTCCCCCGTTTCTGGCCATATCGATCATTTTGTTGTTGTATTCCATAAAGCCGGATACTACCGTATTCAGGCTGAAATTCTCCAAACGCTGTGAGATGTCGGCAATCATCTTGTTGCGAACCTTCAGCATCTCCTTGGTCGCTTCCACGTTCTTATCCTTATTTTCCGTTACGAGATTCCAGAAGCGCGTAATAAAGCGATAAACTCCGTCGATTCCTCTGTCGTCCCACTCCGAATCCAATTCCGGCGGCCCTACGAAAAGCTCATATAATCTTAAGGAATCGCAGCCATAGTCATTCACCAAATCGTCTGGTGACACTACATTTCCTTTGGATTTACTCATCTTAATGCCGTTCTTTCCAGTGATCATTCCCTGATTGAACAACTTGGTAAAGGGTTCGTCGAAATCGATAACCCCGATATCGCACAAGAACTTCGTATAAAATCTGGAATAAAGCAAATGGAGTACCGCATGCTCCACGCCTCCTATATACATATCTACCGGAAGGAATTTGTCAGCCTTTTCTCTGCTCACCAGCTCCTTATCGTTCTTACTGTCCACATAACGCAGAAAATACCATGAAGAGCCTGCCCACTGGGGCATAGTGTTCGTCTCTCTCTTCGCAGGCGCACCACAGGCAGGGCATGTGGTATTTACCCATTCATCAATACCTGCAAGAGGAGATTCCCCGGTTCCTGTCGGCTGGTAAGACTCCACCTCCGGCAGAAGCAGCGGCAGTTCTTCCTCCGGCACCGGCACACAGCCGCACTTAGGGCAGTGCACGATCGGAATCGGTTCTCCCCAATAACGCTGACGTGAAAATACCCAGTCGCGGAGCTTATAATTCGTCGTCTTGCGACCGAAGCCAAGCCCTTCGATCATAGCTGGAGCTTCCTTCTTTAAAACGGCAGATTCCATGCCGTTCCATTCGCCGGAATTAATAATCGTTCCCGCCGCCTCGGTGTACGCCTCGGTCATATTTTCTATTTCTTTTCCGTCCTTGGCAATAACCTGAATAATCGGAATATTGAACTTGGTAGCAAATTCGAAATCACGGTCGTCATGGGCAGGTACGCACATGATAGCTCCCGTTCCATAATCTGCCAGTACATAATCGGAGAGCCAAATCGGAGTCTTGGCTCCATTTAACGGATTCACTGCATAGGAGCCCGTAAATACACCCGTTTTTTCTTTATCCTGAAGTCTGTCTACATTGGATTTATTAGCAGCATCCTGAATATACTTATCTACAGCCGCCTTCGTCTCCGGAGTTGCCAGACCTGCTGCCAGCTTGTGTTCCGGTGCCAGTACCATGAATGTCGCCCCGTAAAGGGTATCCGGTCTTGTGGTATAGACGGTAATCGCTTCCTCACTTCCATCCACCTTGAAATCCACTTCCGCACCATAAGAACGCCCGATCCATTCGGTCTGCATCTTCTTAACCTTCTCCGGCCAGTCCAGCTTATCCAGATCCTCAAGGAGACGGTCCGCATATTTGGTGATGCGCAGCATCCACTGATTCAGATTCTTTTTGGTCACTTCCGAACCACAACGCTCGCACTGACCATTTACCACCTCTTCGTTAGCAAGTCCGGTCTTACAGGAAGGACACCAATTAATCGGCATCTCCTTCTGATAAGCCAGCCCTTCTTTGAACATCTTCACAAATATCCATTGCGTCCACTTGTAAAAATCAGGATCCGTCGTATTGACCTCCATATCCCAGTCATAGAGCGCCGCTATCTGATTAATCTGTTTCTTAATATTAGAAACGTTCTGTGCTGTGGACTTCGCAGGATGCACACCCATCTTAATCGCATAATTCTCCGCCGGGAGACCGAAAGCGTCCCAACCCATGGGATGAACGATATAGTGTCCGCCGTTCAGCATCTTATAGCGACTCCATACATCGGAAATCACATATCCTCTCCAATGCCCTACGTGAAGCCCGTTTCCAGACGGATACGGGAACATATCCAGACAGTAATATTTCGGCTTCTTTCCATCGTTAACGTTGACGGGCTTATTTTCCCATTCCTTGCGCCATTTTTCTTCAATCTCTCTGTGGTTATACGGTTGTGCCATCTTCTCTTCCTCACATTTTTTAAAAATTTTACGCCAGAGGGCGCAAAACATATTTTAAGTACATTATTTTATAAAACACCGATAATTTTATACTTTTTCCCTTATCATGTCAAGGTTTGCAGCCCCTTTTCTCTTTTATTCTGTTGCAGATTGTTACTGTTCACTCCGTTCACAGTAACGCACGATTTCTGCATGCAGATTCGCTACGCGAAGCAGAAATCATCTCTTGAATCACATTCTTACGCAGCTTAGCAGCAAGTGTTAAGCTACTGTGTGAACAGTAACTGCGGTTTACCTTTCATTAAGACGATGCGAAACGGGATGCCGTATGCTTTACACACTACGACATCCCGCTTTTTATTATCATCCCTTTTTCATGCTTTATTCTTCGCTGCCTTCCGCTACCTTGGCGGCTCTTGCTGCAACCTCTTTCTCCTGCACATCGCTGGGTGCCTGCTCATATCTGACGAATTCATAAGCGAAGGTACCTCTTCCTCCGGTCATGGAACGCAGATCTGTACAGTATCCGAATAATCCCGTCATAGGGATATCTGCTTCAATTACCTGCTTGCCTCCTACCGGATTCATACCGAGCACGCGGCCCCGTCTCTTGTTCAGATCGCCCATAACGTCACCAGTATAAGCGTCGGGAACTGTTACCTTCAAAGACGCGATAGGCTCTAACAAAATGGGACCAGCTTCCATAAAGCCCTTCTTGAACGCCTGAATGGTCGCCATCTTAAACGCCATTTCCGAAGAATCGACCGGATGATAGGAGCCGTCGTACAGAATGCCCTTCACTCCCACTACCGGATATGCCGCAAGGGGTCCTTTCAGAACAGATTCCTGTAAGCCCTTTTCTACCGCAGGGAAAAAGTTCTTCGGCACAGCACCGCCCACAACTTCCTGAGCAAACTCATAAGGAGTCTGCAAATCTCCGGAAGGAGCAAATCTCATTTTAACATGGCCATACTGACCGTGTCCGCCGGACTGTTTTTTATATTTATATTCTACGTCCGAGGTCTTCTTTATTGTCTCGCGGAAAGCTACTTTAGGCTGTGTCAGTTCTATCTCTACCTTGTATTCGTTCTGCAGTCTGCTGGTAACTACCTCAAGATGCAAGTCTCCCATTCCGTAGAGAAGCATCTGTCTGTTCTCCGCGTCATTCACTACCTTAAGCGTCTGATCCTCATGCATCATCTTCTGCAAAGACTGGGAAATCTTATCGATATCACCTTTATTTTTCGCGTGATATCTCATATAAGTGTAAGGGACGGAAATCTCCGCTTTTCCATATTTGATAGTAGTTGCCTTGGTGGAAAGCGTATTCCCCGTTCTGGCTGCAGTCAGCTTGGCTATCGCCCCGATATCTCCTGCATGGAGCTCGTTTACCTCTAAAGGCTTACTTCCCTGGAGAATATAGAGCTTGCCCACCTTCTCTTCCACATCCTTATCGCAGTTGTATATGAGATCATCGGTCTTAAGTACGCCCGAGCATATCTTTACCAAGGAATATTTTCCGATGAACGGGTCCACGATAGTCTTAAAAATATATGCGGATTTCGCTTTCGAGAAATCATAGTTCGCTTGGAAAATCTCGTTAGTCTTCAAATTAATTCCGGCAATTTCCTTATTCTCCGGGCTGGGCATATATTTTACGATATCGTCCAGCAGCGTGTAGATTCCCTGACATAAAAGGCTGGAACCCATGGTCATGGGAACAATCGTTCCATCAATGACATTTGTACGAAGGGCCGCCCTTATTTCCGCCTCCGAAAAAGTATCTCCGCCGAAGTATCTCTCCATGAAATCTTCGCTGGTCTCAGCCACCGCTTCTAACAACGTATCTCTGTAAAGCTGGAGATTAGCCTTGCTGTATTCCGGCACCTCACATTCCACAACATCCTTCCCCTGCCAACGATAGCCGGCCTCAGTAATAACATTGACATAACCTACAAATTTCTCATTTTCACGAATGGGCAGATGGAAAGGCGCCATCTTCTTGCCATATGTATTCGTCATATCCTCTACAACCTGACGGAAGGAGGCATTGTCCACATCCATATCCGTTACGAAAATAAAACGAGGCAGCTTATATTTATCACATAACTCCCATGCTTTCTCCGTCCCGACTTCCACTCCGGCCTTGCCCGATACTACGATAATGGCTGCATCCGCTGCGCTGACCGCTTCCTCCACCTCTCCTACGAAATCAAAAAATCCCGGCGTATCCAATATATTTATCTTAATCCCTTCCCATTCGATAGGAACTACCGAAGAGGAAATAGATATTTGTCTTTTCTGCTCTTCTTTTCCGAAATCGCTTACTGTATTGCCATCGGTTACCTTGCCCATTCTCGAGGTAATACCAGATAAATATGCCATCGATTCAACCAGACTTGTCTTGCCGCTTCCCCCGTGTCCGAGCAATACTACGTTTCTAATCTTGTCAGTTGTGTAAACATTCATATAAATTCCTCCAATTTTCGCAGTTTTTGGGCATTTTTCCTAGGCCGTAATTTGAGTCATCCACTGCCCTTTTACTCCCATGTGTATATTTTACTAAAAGCTCATAACTTTTACAAGTCAATTTAAACATTCTGCACATGTTTTTTGTTTTATTCCAAAACGCAGCAAAATTACACCTCAATATATCAGGCCGCCGCGTTGACTTTCATACGTTGAAGTGTTATATTATCAATGTGAATTGCCGTATATATCCGCATGGGAAACACATAGTAAAAGTATATGCAAAAGTCACACAGATATTAATATTAAAAATAGAAAAGAAAGAGGAAAAAAATATGATTATTGTAATGAAACCGAATGCCGCGCCGAAAAGTATCGAGTCGGTCGTTTCTTATATCGAAAATAATGGCTTGCAAACCCATCTCTCAAAAGGAGAGGAGGTTACCATCATCGGTATTGTAGGCGATAAGACGAAGCTTCCTACGGAAAACCTGATCAGCTTCAAGGATGTGGACCGCATTGTACCGGTTACGGAAAGCTACAAGCTGGCCAACCGGAAGTTCCATCCCGATCCCACCGCCGTAAAGGTTGGCAATACTCAGATCGGCCCGGGTAACATGACCATTATGGCAGGTCCCTGCGCCGTGGAAACAGAGGAACAGCTTATGTGTATCGCCCGGGCAGTGAAAAAGTCCGGTGCTACGATTCTGCGCGGAGGCGCCTACAAACCAAGAACCTCTCCTTATTCCTTCCAAGGGCTGGAAGAAGAGGGTCTTCGTTACATGCAGACGGCCAAGAAGGAAACCGGCCTCTCCACCATCTGCGAGGTAGTGAGCAACGAGGCGATAGAAGCTGCCGTCAAATACGTAGACATGATTCAGATAGGCGCAAGAAATATGCAGAATTTCATTCTGCTTAAGGAAGCAGGGCGTTCCGGTCTTCCCGTCTTACTTAAAAGAGGACTGTGCGCTACCATCGATGAATGGTTGAACGCTGCCGAATACATCATCGCCGAGGGCAATCCAAACGTGGTACTGTGCGAAAGAGGTATCCGTACCTTTGAAACTGCCACGAGGAACACTCTGGACTTAAGCGCTGTCCCCGTTTTAAAAGAAAAAACTCACCTTCCGGTTATCGCAGATCCCTCCCATTCCACGGGCGCTTACAAATATGTGCCGCCCATGGCAAAAGCGGCGGTTGCCTGCGGCGCGGACGGGCTGATGATAGAGGTACATGACAATCCTGCCTGCGCGCTTTCGGACGGTCCGCAGTCCCTGACCTTCGAAAAGTTCAACAGGCTGACAAAGGAGCTCAAACCGCTCTGCGATTTAATGGGGCGGGAATTTACGGGGATAACTCTATGAAACAACTGACCTTGGGTTTTATCGGTCTGGGGCTTATCGGCGGTTCCATCGCCAAAGCGCTGAAAGCAGCATGCCCTGAGATCTCTATAATCGCATATGACATAAACGGCAGTACTTTGGCTCTTGCCATGGAGGAAGGAATCGCGGACCGCATCTCATCCTCTATTGATGCCTCTTTTTCAGCTTGTGACTATATCTTTTTATGTGCCCCGGTTTCCAAAAACGATGAGAACCTAAATGTCTTAAAACAATTCCTTACCCCCTCCTGCACTCTTACGGATGTGGGCAGCGTAAAGGGAGACATTCACCGCCATATCGAGGAAGCCGGACTTTCCGGCCAGTTTATCGGCGGGCATCCCATGGCTGGAAGCGAGCGCTTCGGCTATATCAATTCCAAAGCCATCCTTTTGGAGAACGCTTACTATATCCTTACTCCCTCTCCTTCCGTTTCCGAGAAAAAAGTGGAGGATTTCAGACAGCTCGTCACGGCGATGGGAGCCATTCCCCTCGTTCTAAACGACGAACAGCATGATTACGTAACGGCGGCTGTCAGCCACCTTCCTCATATCATCGCCTCCTCGTTGGTAAATCTGGTCAAAGATTCCGACTCCAAGGATGGAATCATGAAAATGATAGCGGCGGGGGGCTTCAAGGACATCACAAGAATCGCTTCGTCCTCTCCAGATATGTGGCAGCAAATCTGTCTGACCAACACGGAAAATATCGCGGCTTTACTGGAAGATTATGTAGAGGCACTTATACGGATCAAAGAACAGCTTTACAAAAAAGATGCACAGTTTCTTTACCGCTTCTTCGACGAAGCCCGTATATACCGTGATTCCTTCATTGAGACCTCCAGCGGTCCCATTAAGAAGTCCTATTCCCTCACAATAGATATCGCCGATGAAGCGGGCGCTTTGGCTTCCATTGCCACCATGCTCGCTCTCAATAATATCAGCATCAAAAATATTGGTATCGTGCATAACAGAGAGCTGGAGGAGGGAGCCCTTCGTATCGAATTCTACGAAGAAGCTGCCATTCAAACCGCCAGAGAAATATTAAAAAGCCGCGGTTATGTTATCTATGAAAAAAAGTAAGGAGGATTCCATCCATGAAATTTCATAAGACGAAGGAACTAAAAGGAGAACTTTCAGTCCCCGGCGATAAGTCCATTTCCCATAGAGCGGTTATGTTCGGTTCTCTCGCTCTCGGTACCACGGAAGTCACCAATTTCCTGCAAGGGGCGGACTGCCTTTCCACCATTGACTGCTTCCGCCGCCTAGGCATCGAAATTGAAAACGAACCTGAAAAAATTACGATACACGGAAAAGGGCTGGATGGGCTGTCTGCCCCCTCTTCTATCCTGGATGCAGGTAACAGCGGCACTACAACCCGCCTTATCTCCGGCATTCTCGCCGCACAGCCATTCGAAAGCGTGCTGACCGGGGACGATTCCATAAAAAGCCGTCCGATGAGACGAATCATGGAACCCCTGACCATGATGGGCGCGGATATCGTAAGCTTAAACGGCAATGACTGCGCCCCTCTTCGGATTACAGGCAAAAAGCTGCGCGGTATCCACTACCGTTCTAAAGTGGCCTCTGCACAGGTAAAATCCGCGATCCTTCTGGCCGGACTCTACGCCGACGCAGTCACCGAAGTAGCAGAACCTGTGATCAGCCGGAATCATTCGGAAATCATGCTGGGCACCTTCGGTGCAAAGGTATGGACGAAGGGCACTACTGCCTTCATCGAACCCCGCCCCTCTTTAATGGGTGCAAAAATCAACGTTCCCGGCGACATTTCCTCCGCCGCTTATTTCATCGCCGCCGGCCTTATCGTTCCCGGCTCCGATATTCTCATTAAAAATGTGGGCATCAATCCAACCCGTGACGGTATCCTGAAGGTAGCGATAGCTATGGGCGGAAATATCGAGCTTCTGAATGTTAACCACGTAGGCGAGCCCACGGCTGACCTTCACGTTAGCTACAGCAGGCTGCACGGCATCACCATTGAAGGGGATATTATTCCCACATTAATCGACGAGCTTCCCGTTATCGCCGTCATGGCTGCTGCCGCTCAAGGTACCACCGTGATAAAGGACGCCGCCGAGCTCAAGGTAAAAGAGTCCAATCGCATTGATGTCATGGTAAAATATCTCTCCTCCATGGGCTGCCGCATAACAGGCACCGAGGACGGAATGATCATCGAGGGAGGCCGCCCCTTAACAGGCAGTATCATTGACCCCCATGCTGATCACCGCATTGCAATGAGCTTTGCTGTTGCTTCACTCATTGCCGGGGGCGAAACTGAGATTCTAAACAGCGGCATCGCTTCCATCAGCTATCCGTCCTTTTACTCGGATTTACGGAATTTACATGGATAAAGGATTGCTCACTTTTGTTCAACTTTACCACTATCTTCTAATTTTCATGTACAACTTGCTCATTTTGCTTAGGCTAATTGTATTTTCCGACAAAGAATGCTACAATTAGCATAATAATAGGTGTAGAACAACTTGATCATGCTTTTAGAACAGGGGGTACTACAAAAATGAAACTTAACACGAAAGCAAAAAAAGAAAGGAATGTCCAAACAAAACCGCCGGAAGGCAAAAAGAGAAAACGAGATTTTTTTCTCTCCATCAGAACAAAAATAACTTTTGTCCTCGTTATTTTTATCCTTTTATCTGTTTCGGTTAACTACAATTATCTCAGTAACCTTTCAAAGGATACTTTAACGAGCTACACGGAAGCCACCTTGCTGGAAATCGTAGAAGCGCAGAATAATTATATCGAGCAGTCCATCGAAAAATATAATTCTACGCTCACTTACCTGAACGGTTCAGAAAATTTCTATGTGTACAACACCAATCACGGCAAAAAGTATTACAAAGAAGTCCATGCCGCTTTGAACAAGTACATGACCCAGAATCCAACTCATGAAAGCATCAATTTCGTAGATGTGGAGACCTTGTCTCTTTTGGGGAGCACCGATACCGATAAGGAAGGCACCGATTATTCAGGCGAGGGATTTATCAATTACATAATGGAAAATCGTAAACCTGCGCAAAGCAACGTTTTCTTGGATGACGTTACGGGAGAACCTCTTATTTCCATCGGAGTGCCCCAGGCCAGCCATATCGATGAGAATACTCTATCCGGAGTGATGTTTACCACTGTGAAAGCAGCTCTCCTCTCGGATACCCTATCCGATATCAGAGTGTTCAATTCCGATACAAGCTACGCTTATCTGCTGGATACCAATGGGACTTATATTTATCATCCCGACAAGGAACTTATCGGCAAGCGTGCGGATACGCCTTTGATCAGTGAGCTTGTAGCCGACATCGGAAAAGGGACGATTCCCGAAGCCAAGGTAGTAACCGACAACTCTACGGGGCAGTATATCGCTTACAACATTTCCAATCTCAATCACTGGATTCTTTGTATTGCAGTTGATGAGGACTCTGTACTCGCTCCTATCGATGAGATGCGTCAAAGCTCGGTAAATATCAGCATTATCATCGTTATCATCATGTCGGTGCTGGGATACATCTTTGCCACTACGATCACGACTCCCATCAAGGTCATCACCAAGATCGTCCGCAAGACGGCAGACCTCGATATTTCTCAGGATGACTCCTATCATTATCTTTTGAAAAAGAAGGATGAGACGGGTTCTATGGGACGCGCCGTATCTAAGATGCGCCAGGCTTTCAGCAATATGATGCACGATATTTCTTCCACTTCAGACATAATCAATACGAATTCATCGAGGCTGTTAGATATAGCGAATACGATGAACGATAACGCCAGCACTACCTCCAGCGCAGCAGAACAGCTTTCTTCCAGCATGGAATCCACTGCGGAGAATACGGAATCCATCAGCAGGCAGATTCAGGCAATGGGCGGGAATACCGCTTCCATCAATGAAAAGGCGACGCAGGGAGTAGGTTTTTCGGATGAGATCATGAAACGTGCTATCGCCCTTCGCGAAAGTACTCTCGCAGCCACCGAAAAAACAAAGGCAATGTATGAAACGGTAAAAGCGGATACGCAGTCCGCCATCGACAGTTCCAAATCCGTTTCAAAAATCAACGAAATGACTAAAACAATCATGGAAATTTCCAGTCAGACCAGTCTCCTCTCTTTAAATGCTTCCATTGAAGCTGCAAGGGCAGGCGAAGCAGGCAGAGGATTCTCTGTTGTAGCCAGTGAAATCGGGAAACTTGCGGACCAGTCCTCCAAGACAGTTACCAACATCACAGCTATAGTGGCCGAAGTCAATACCGCAATCGACAAGATGACTTCCAGCTTGACAGCAACCTTGGATTTCCTGAACCGGACGGTACTTGCGGACTATCAAAGCTTCGTTACCGTCAGTGAACAGTATTCACAGGACGCCGGATTTATTAACCGAACGATGTCCGATATCGATTTGTCCATCGATGATTTGAATAATATGATGATAAAGATAGCCGATTCCATTCATCAGATCAATATCGCTATCAACGAAACCACCCAGGGCGTCAGCGTAGTCGCTTCCAACAACGCCCAGGCAGCAGCTCTTACGGCAGACACTTATCATATGGTGGAGACAACGCTCGCACAATCGGACAAGCTGAAGGAAATGGTAAATAACTTTACCCTCGATTAGCAGACATATTAAGAATCAGAAATATTTTCAATTCGAACTTCATTGATTTCAAAAAAGCACTTCACAGATGAAATATCATGTGAAGTGCTTTTTATTTTTCTTGATTTAAAACTAATTTATTTGTTCAATTATTTGCTTTATTTCATTTTCAACACTCGCCTGATGCCTGTTCCATCGCATCCCATACTTCAATTCTAAATGCGTCGACCTCGGAAAGTCCCATAAATATTGCACCGTACTCGTATCTCTCTTCCTTCTTCTCCGCCCGGACAATTCTAAGAAGAACATGTATCACTTCCTTCGTCCAAATCATGATATGCGATTCATAGACAGAGTCCATTTCCAACTCCTTCGTACAATGAAACCCCATTCCTGACCTGGAAATATCGAAAATATTAATAGTGACCATCTCATTCTCGCCGTCGTCTATCCTCTTCACAACAAGCTTCGAATTCAAATCCATACGCCTGCATTTTCTCAGTTTTTCAACACCCATGTCTTCTGTCTTTCTGCACCTGTATCTCTGGTACATTTCCCCTTTCGTAAGAAAACAATATAGTTATATTAGGCCTAAACTATATTATGAATACATAGCTGAATTATATAACAATATATTTATTTTGTAAAGGAATCTGTGATGAACATTGCATCTCCAAAGCTGAAAAAACGGTATTTTTCCCTTATTGCTTCCTCATATGCCGCCAGTACATGCCCTTTTCCGGCAAGCGCCGATACGAGCATGACCAATGTAGACTCCGGCAAATGGAAATTGGTGATCAGGCCGTCCAATATTTTAAAGCGGTATCCCGGATAAATAAATATCTCCGTATTGCCGCATCCCTCATGCAGTACACCGTTTTCATCCGCAGCGCTTTCTACCGTACGGCAACTGGTCGTCCCGATACAAATAACCCGTTTCCCGCCCCGCTTCGTATCGTTTATCGTATCTGCCGCTTCCTTCGTTACCTGATAATATTCCGAATGCATATGGTGCTCCAATATATTATCCGCCTTTACCGGGCGAAACGTTCCCAAGCCTACATGTAAGGTTACATAGGCGATCTTCACACCCTTCTCTTCTATTTTACCAAGCAGCTCCTTCGTAAAATGAAGACCTGCCGTAGGTGCAGCCGCCGAACCTTCATATTTGGCATATACGGTCTGGTAACGATTCTTGTCCTGAAGCTTATGAGTGATATAAGGAGGCAGGGGCATCTCTCCCAGCCGGTCTAATACTTCTTCGAAGATACCTTCGTAGCGAAACCGGATCAGCCGATTGCCCTCCTCCACCACCTCTAAAACTTCTCCCGTCAAAATACCATCACCAAAGCTAATAACGGTTCCTGGTCTCGCCTTCTTGCCGGGCTTGACTAACGCTTCCCATATATCGTTTTCCCGCCTCTTTAAAAGCAATACTTCGATTGCCGCTCCGGTATCCGCCTTCGTTCCCAGCAGCCTGGCCGGAATTACCTTTGTATCGTTTAGCACAAGGCAATCTCCCGGCTCCAAATAATCAATAATATCCCGGAAAATCCGGTGCATCATCTCTCCCGTATCCTTATTCAGCATGAGAAGTCTGGAACCGGAACGATCCTCGAGCGGATCCTGTGCAATAAGCTCTTCAGGCAATTCAAAATAAAAATCAGACTTTTTAAATTCTTCCATAACGCTTCACATATCTTTCTTTCATATCCACTTGTCTCGTTTACAAGGACGCATTGTTCAAAAATGCTACATATCCCCGTTTCGCTTCATATACATCCGCCTTGCTGGTAGCCTCCCAGGGCGCGTGCATATTCATTACAGCCACCCCGCTGTCAATAACATTCATGCCGTACAAAGCGAGGATATAAGCGATAGTTCCGCCGCCGCCAACATCCACTTTTCCCAGCTCTGCCGTCTGGAAATGTATCTTTTCCTTATCGAAAATCGCTCTGATATGTCCCATATATTCCGCATTCGCATCGTTGGAGCCGGACTTTCCGCGGGAACCGGTAAACTTATTGAATACCATTCCATTTCCCAGATATGCCACATTCTTCTTATCGAAACAGGAAGCAAACGCCGGGTCAAAGGCACTGCTCACATCAGAAGACAACATGCAGGAGGAAGCCAGACATCTTCTCACCTTAAGCTCGCTGTAATCTCCTGCCAGATCCATCACTTCCGCAACCGCATTTTCGAAGAACTTAGACTGCATGCCCGTAGCTCCCACGCTGCCTATCTCTTCCTTATCCACTAAAATACAGCAGGCAGTCCTCTCTGTCTCCTTTATCTCAAGCATAGCCTTCAAAGAAGAGAACGCGCAGATCCTGTCATCCTGCCCATAGGCCAGAATCATACTTCTATCAAAGCCTGCTTCCCTCGCCTTTCCGGCAGGAACGACCTCCAGCTCCGCAGAGATAAAATCCTCTTCCTCTATATCATAGTTTTCTTTCAAAATAGCAAGGATACCTTTCTTCACTGCATCCTTACCATCCTTTCCTTTATTCTTTTCCCCTTTTTTCTCTATTACAAGAGGTTTATTTCCCACAATAATATCCAAAGCCTCTCCTTCAATGACCTTGGATGCCTTCTTTTCAAGCTGTTCCGCCGCCAGATGAATGAGCAGGTCCGACACAAAAAATACCGGATCATCCTCATTTTCTCCCAAATTAATCTCAACCGTCGTTCCATCCTTCTTAATTACCACACCGTGAATAGAAAGCGGAATCGTCACCCACTGATACTTCTTCACCCCGCCATAATAATGCGTATCCAGGTAAGCGAATCCTCCGTCCTCATATACCGGATTCTGCTTAATATCGAGCCTTGGAGAGTCCAAATGTGCCCCAAGGATATTCATTCCCTCGGCCATCGGTTTTTTTCCTATCTGAAACATAACAATAGACTTATTCATCCAAACGGAATAAACCTTATCGCCTTCCTTCAGCACTTTGTTCTTCTTGATCAGAGACTGAAGCTCCTGATACCCTTCCTTCTCAATCCTATTGACAATAGTATCGATGCACTCTCTCTCTGTCTTCCCATTATCCAAAAAGTCCATATACTCCTTTGCATGCTCCTCAAGCTCTATAAGCTGCTCGGCACTATATGTCGCCCAAATATTTTTATTCTCCATAACCAATCCCGGCCGCATATGCGGCCTCTCCTTTCCTTTTTTCGCTTCTACTGGCGCAGCTCTATTCCCATGCTCTCCAGTCCGTTCAATATCTTCTTCATAGCTGAAGCAACATCGTTCTCCTCCAACGTTTTATCCTTCGCCCTGAACGTAATAGAATAAGCTACTGACTTATAGCCCTCTTTGATCTGCGCCCCTTCATAAATATCGAACAGATTATAAGCCTCCAGAAGATTTCCTCCGCGCTGTTCGATCATCGTTTCTATCTGGCCCACGAGAATATTCTTAGGTACCACCATACTAATATCGCGGGATACCGCAGGATACTTCGCAATACCCTCATATTTTCTGTCAAAGGTAGCAAAAGGCTCTATCTGCGGCATATCCAGAACAGCGATATACACCTTCGTTCCTATATCGTAGTTATCACATACCTCAGGATGTACCTCACCCAGATAGCCAACCAATGTGCCCTCATATACGATTCCCGCTTGACGTCCCGGATGAAGGAAGGGCTTTCCCGCCTCCGGGTCGTAGGAAGGCTTCTTCCTCAGACCGATGCTGTCAAAAAACTCCTCTATGACACCCTTCATCGTGAAGAAATCTCCCTCACCGTACATACCAAACGTAAACTGCATTCTCTCATCAGGCAGCTCCGTAAGCGGCAATGCCTTGGGAATATAAATATTTCCAAGCTCATACAACCTTACATCTTTATTTCTTCTATTGTAATTCGTAGAAAGGCTCGTTAGCATTCCATTAAGAGAAATCGTCCTCATAATGGAGAAATCTTCTCCCAACGGATTCGCTATCGTAATCGCTTTCCTCAAATCGCTGTCCGGAGGAAGCAGCAATTTATCGAATACCTTCGGGCTTTCGAAAGAATAGCACATTCCCTGAGAGAATCCACAAAACTGTGCAATATCTCTCGCTTTCTGCTCGATTCGCAGTTTGAAGGGAAGCTTTCCCGTCGTCGCTTCACCGCTTGGAAGCGATACCGGTATCTTATCATATCCGTAGAATCTAGCCACTTCCTCCGCCACATCCGCTGCACACTCAATATCCTGACGGAAGGACGGCACTACCAGCATATCCGTTTCCTTCTCATATTTAAGCTCTAACATCTCAAAGATGCGAAGCATTTCTTCTTTTGAAATATCAGTTCCTAAAAGCTTATTGATCTTCTCCGGATCGAAATGTATCTGAACGTCTTCTTTCATAGGAACGCAAACGTCTACCATTCCGCTTACTACTTCTCCGCAGCCCAGCTCTTGTATTAATTGGCAGGCTCTATTGATTGCTGCCTCCGCATTATGAGGGTCCAAACCCTTTTCGAACTTGCCGGAAGCATCGGTGCGAAGCCCGATTCTCTTAGCTGATTTACGGATATTCGTGCCGTTGAAGGTTGCTGCCTCGAACAAAACGGTCTTTACCTCATCCGTAATCTTAGAATTCTCGCCGCCCATGATTCCTGCAATGCCGATTTCCTTTTCGGCGTCGCATATCATAAGCATTTCTTTGTCCAGCTTTCTCACCTGACCGTCCAAGGTCTGGAACTCATCCCCGTCCTTCGCACGGCGAACTATGATTTTATGACCCGCTATCGTATCCAAATCGAAGGCGTGCATCGGCTGTCCATATTCCTCCATTACGTAGTTAGTTATGTCAACCAGATTGTTGATCGGACGGATACCGCTGGCCGCCAGACGTCTCTGCATCCATTTAGGAGAAGGTCCTATTTTAATATTGGTACATACTCTCGCAATATATCTGGAGCACAAATCCGGATCCTTTACATCCACAGAAATATAGCTTTCCACTCTTTCATCATTTTCCTTCACTTCGACTGCCGGAACGACAAAAGGCTTTCTAAAAGTTGCCGCCGCCTCGCGCGCGATGCCCAGCACACTATAGCAGTCCACGCGGTTGGAAGTAATCTCGTATTCAAATACCGTGTCCCTGAGGCCCAAAGCTTCTACTGCATCGGAACCTACCTCCACATCGTTTCCGAAAATATAAATACCGTGTTCGGGTGCCTCCGGATACATTTCCCTCGTAGTTCCCAGCTCCTCGATAGAGCACATCATACCGTAAGAGGGAACGCCGCGAAGCTTGCCTGCCTTGATTTCAATCCCATTTTCAGGAAGCGGACCGCCGTCATGCCCTCCCGCCACTTTACCTCCATCTAATACAACCGGTACTTTATCTCCTTCTTTGACATTAGGCGCGCCCGTAACGATCTGTATCACTTCACTCCCTACGTTTACCTGACATACGATCAGTTTATCCGCATCAGGATGCCTCTCTATCTTTTCAATTTGACCTACTACTATTTTCTCCAGATTCTTATCCAATCTTTCATAGCCTTCCACCTTCGTTCCCGACAGTGTCATCGCATCGCAATATTCCTGATCGGTACATTCCAATTCCGGTACATATGCTTTGATCCATGATAATGCTGTGTTCATCTTCTATTCTCCTTCATTCTACACACGTATGCCATTTTTTCTGATTTTTTAAAAGCGGACGTTAAAATTGTTTCAGGAAACGAATATCGTTCTCATAAAGCAGACGCATGTCATCGATTTCATATTTCAAAAGTGCAATACGCTCCAAGCCTATGCCGAAAGCAAAGCCGGTATATTTCTCGGGGTCGATGCCGCTCATCTGCAGCACATGAGGATGTACCATCCCACAGCCCAATATTTCAATCCAGCCGGAGCCTTTACAGAACCGGCAGCCTTTGCCGCCGCATTTATAGCAGGAAACATCCATTTCCGCGCTGGGTTCCGTAAATTGAAAATGATGGGGTCTGAATTTTACCTCGGTGCTCTCTCCGAACAACTCCTTTGCAAACACTGCAAGCGTTCCCTTCAAATCAGCGAACGTAATATTCTTATCGATGACCAAGCCTTCAATCTGGTGGAAGGACGGAGAATGGGTGGCATCCACTTCATCGGAGCGGAACACTCTTCCCGGAGCCAGCATACGAATAGGCAGATGTCCTTTTTCCATCTCATGTACCTGAGTGGGGGAAGTCTGTGATCTTAATAGAATATCTCCTGTGATATAGAAGGTATCCTGTTCATCCTTCGCCGGATGTCCTTCGGGGATGTTCAGCGCCTCGAAATTATAGTAATCCTTTTCAATTTCCGGTCCTTCCACAACCTCATATCCCATGCCTACGAAGATTCTTTCCACTTCCTCCAACGCTATCGTATTGGGATGGCGATGCCCCATAGTATTCTTCCCGGCAGGAAGAGTCACGTCGATGACCTCTGCTTTCATTTTGGATTCCCGCAGGGCACGTTCCATTTTCACTCTGCATTCTTCCAATACTTTTTCTATCTCTTCTCTCGTCTCGTTGACGAACTGTCCCACCTTGGGCCTGTCTTCCGGTGCGACATCCTTCATACTTTTCAAGACTGCCGTGAGTTCTCCTTTTTTCCCCAGGTAGTTTACACGAATCTCATTCAATTTCTCAAGCGCATCGCTGGCTTCTATCTGTCTGATGGCTTCTGCTTTGATCTGATCTAATCTTTCTTTCATTGCTTTTCCTTTCTTTTAGCTGTCAGGGAATCGAATTACTTTCCTATTACATCAAAAAATCCCTGACACTACTCTCATAATGTCAGGGACGAAATTTATTCCGCGGTACCACCCGAATTCCTGTTAGATAACAGACTCTCTTCTCACGTAACGTGTGACATACGTCCTACACTAATTCACGCTTCTCAAAAATATAAAACAGCTAAGCGATATGTTTTCATGCAGGATGCTCCGGCGGGAATCTCAAGCGACATTTGAACTGGGGGAAGCTTTCAGCCGGTGACTTCCTCTCTCTGACAGAAAATGTAACTCTACTAACGCCTTCATAGCATTTCTTGTTATATATTTATCTTATAACACTCTAACTGATTCCCATTGTAGAGAATCTTTTTTAAAATGTCAAGCCTCTTCTTGTCACACATATGTGCTAAATGCTGCCTTGTTACTGTTCATACTGAGAACGGAGTGAACAGTAACGCTGCCTTGCCTTATTTCTACGCATCAATTGTTGCTATGAGACCGTGGACTGAATAGAAATTTATAAGCCGGGCCAAAATATCTGTTAATATAAGCACCTATCATAATGATATATATGCACATATACAGCCAAAGCATGATAACGACAATGGTCGCCAGATTGCCATAGGTGCTGAAATCATTCACCCCTCCCACATAGATGGAAAAAGCCCACGAAAACAAGTTCCAAACGACTGCGGAGAAAACGGCCCCGGGTATCTGCAGTGTGAATTTCAATTTCTTATTCGGTATATAGGCATAGATCATGGTAAATCCTAAGATCATAATGGCGAAGGAAAAAAGCAGACGGAAATTCATCAAAAAGTCGAATATCTTTTTTGTCTCCGGCACATTCCTGATTACACCGTTTACCAAAGAGTTTCCAAATACCATCACTACCAAAGACAAAACCAGGACTAAGAGCATGAGTATCGTATAGAAAGCAGCGATTCCCCGAAGCACCACATAATTTCTGTCTTCATCTACATCGTTGATCTCATTCAAGCCCCGAATAAGGGCCAGCATTCCCTTAGCTGCCGACCAGAGCGTGGCAATTGCCGCGATGGAAATGACTCCCGCCGATTTGGCATACACATCTTCTATGATCGATACCACGAGAGAATCTACCATATCCGGTGTCATATCTGTCATAAAGGTCATGAGATTTGCCTCCGTAATGGTCGTATACGGAATGATGGAGCAAAGTAAAATCAACATGGGGATTAACGACAAAAAAAGGAAAAATGCCGTACTTGCCGCAAAAGCGCTGATATTTTTTCTGTTCGTCTGTCTATTGAAATCATTGAAGATATAAAGGATTCTTTTAAACACTTATCCTCCTCCCTTTCACCTGTTAATATGCGTTTTTTATTTCGCAGGTCTGATAGAAAAACGACAGAATGCCCTGCGCATCAAAGCCTTTGTTCGCCATAGCTTTCGCACCGTTCTGTGACATTCCTACGCCGTGCCCGTATCCGCCTCCGGCTAAGCTATATCCTACCACAACACCCTCTTCTTTGCTAGTCATAATTGTCATATAGGCACTGGGAAGCAGCGAGGGTGACGCCACTTCACTTCCGTCCTGCCTGACCACCATGCTCTCACCGTCGCTTAATACATATCTTATATTGTGTTCTGATATGATTTTATATGTATTTTTTGTCCCCTCTACGATGAGTTCATCCGCTGCGCCGCCACTGTTTCTTTTTTCGATATAGATATTCTTTATCTCTCCCAGCTTCTTTACGGACTCGCTCGCAAAGCTTCCATCCTTTTCCTTGGTCAGGACAAGTTTTTCATTCGCTTCGTAGCGTTTTTGAATTGAGGCAAGGATTTTCTCAGAGTCCGCATGTTCCACCTCATAGCTCCACCGGTACCAAGCTTCCTCTCTTTCGTAGTCGGAATCGAAAGATTGACCGATGAAGGAATCAAATACTTCCTCCTTCATCATTTCTTCTCCGCTATATTCGTCCCCGCCTTCTCCTATCCGCTTGGCTACGAGATAGGAAGTATCCTCCCCGGAGTCCGATTTCCATATATTGCTGTCCGAACCGAAACCGCAGGAGGTGGAATAATAATAAGAACCGCACAGCTCTTCGCCATAAAACAATAGTTCCCCTGCCGTCTCCTTTACCGCCTTGGTGGTCTGAGCATTTTCTGCAATGTTATTATAAACTTGATATCCGGCACTGTCATCCACATGCGCTCCGAACTGGGCGACTCCCGAATGGGACATGTGCCTGTAGGCATAAGTTCTGGCGCATATCGCCTGCGCCTTCAGCGCCTCTAACGGATAGGAAGCCGGCATCTCACTTGGGACCACGGAATACAAATATTCCTCTAACAGGACTTCATTCACGACCACCAAGCCCTCCTGTGTATGGGATATCTCCAGCTTGCCCCGATAGGCAGGCGTTCCCTGCGCACGATCCACGGACAGTAGCTGGATTCTTCCGGTCAACGCTGTAGGCTCTATATAAATCCTTTCTCCTATAAAGTATTCGCTGTCCCCGTCGATGACAACTTTTTCTCCCGCCTTATGCTCTTCCCTCTTCAAATCGTCATAATTGCCGTAGCTTACCACGAAGTCCGTATCTGCTGTAAACTCCAGCTTTTCATGATAAACACTGCCAAAGTTCGTATTTTTTATGACCACACGGATATTTTCCATAGCTTCATCTCTGGTGATGAGTCCCGCACAGATCACTCCGTCCTCCAAAACGAAATCCGTAAAGTTATAACCGATCCGCAAATCCTCCTGACCGCACTCGCTCAGCATTCCGTACAGCTTATAAACCTTCAGCCCTTCCTCATAAGGATATTTTCCATAGCCTTCAATTTCAATGCTGCCATCTCCAAAGCTTAATAACTTTCCATTTATCTTTTCATTTTTAATTTTCACCGACTGCAAGCTTCCGTCCGCAAACTCCATATCGGCAATCTGCTCCCTCTGCGCTTGCTCAGCCTTCCCGTATGGAAGTTCTATTTCGTATCCTTGTACAAACACCCTTAAGATGCTGTCCTGCGCTTCTACTACCCATACATTATGTAAACTATATCCACGGCTCACTACCTGATAGACTGTAAGGAATACTTCATCCTTCTTATAGGCCTTGATCACCTGATATTTATACTCGGCAAACGAATCTGAGGCATAGGAAAACTTCCCTTTCTCCGTAAGCATTTCCCTCTCTGCAAGCGAATTCCCTTTCTCGTCCCATACCTCCTGCCCCGTCCCCAGTATGGTTATACTATCAAAAGCAATTCTCTCTCTCATATCATAATAGGTGAGCAGGCTGTCGTAGAGGCGATACCAGTCGTCCTTCAAAAAAAAGAAGCCTTCCCTATACTTCTCTTCATATTCCTTCTCATATGCAGATGCAGCGTCCTGCGGTACGATCGCGGAAAACAGGATCAAAAATTGTTCGTAGCTTAAAACTGCTTCCGAATCCGCAGAAAGCTCACCCTTAAGTCCTGAAAAGGCCGCTTCTGCCCCATCTCCCAGCTCCAACGCCTCGCTAAGGAGCAGAGCGTCCTGAAGGCTTATGTATTCTCCTTCCGGCTGTTTTATCCTCCCCATGCGGACGCTTACAGCCAATATGTAGATGATGATAAACAAGCCGATAACACAAAACAACACTTTCAAAAACATTCTTACATTTTTATTCATTAAAAATCTCCCGGTCTTCTATTTTCACACGGTGACGCCGGAATGCGCCGTCTCGTAAATCATAATTTTCTATTGGAAAAAAGCAGCCGATACGGCTGCTTTTTTCCTTCGTAGCATACTACATAAATCCCCAAAATGCCGGTTCTTGTACTTTGACTCCTAGCAAAGCTAGGTGGGTGACCGCAACCTTACTTTTGCCTTCCCCTCCAATCCTCTTTCGAGTGGGGGCTTGACAGCGATAAGGCGATGTAGGAATCCCGTTTAAAGTATCTGTAGGTTCAAAATAACAAGAGTTATCGAACATTTCAGGATACTATTATTATATCCAACCTACATATAAAATACAACTGTTAATTTCCTAATTCCCTTTCTTGGCTTATGGAAAAATAAGGAATCTCAAGAAAAATAAGCGCTTTATCTATATTCTCAAGGGGCTTGTAGCCTCCTTCAGCCATTCCCTCTCCTGTGCCGTCAAAAGGCCTTCTGTCCGGAGGTAAACCTGTTCATGATACCTGTTCAGTCTTTCCACATCTATGGGCTGCATGCAGGTCGTATCAATGGCCTCTTTATCGATAGGCACGAAGGTGAGCGTATCGAAAAACATGAACTGACCGTCCCCATTCTTTTCGCCCTTCTTAGCCACAATGACATTCTCCGTGCGTATTCCATGGCTGCCTTCGATATAAACGCCCGGCTCGTTGGAAATAACCATTCCTTCCTCGATAATTGCTTCCGCAGCTCCCTTGGCAAAACGCCAGCGAATGCTCTGAGGGCCTTCGTGTACATTGAGGATATAGCCAATTCCATGTCCCGTTCCGCATTTATAATCGATTCCGATGTCCCATAACGGCTGTCTCGCCAGTATATCCAGATTTCTTCCCGTACAGCCGTAAAGAAACCGGGCCTGCGTAAGCTGTAACATGCCTACTGCAACTTTAGTGAAGTGCTTTTTTATCTCCGGACTGATCTCCCCTAAAGCGATGGTTCTTGTCACATCCGTTGTTCCGCCCATATACTGCCCTCCGGAATCCACCAGCAGCATTCCTTCCGCCTTTATTTCCTTCGCGCTCTCAGGAAGTGCCTCGTAATGCATCATAGCGGCGTTTTCTTTATAAGCGCTGATGGTCGGAAAAGACAAATCCAGAAATCCTTGGATTTCTCTTCGCAGTCCGTCTAAATGCTCCGCCGCCGTAAGCTCCGTAATCTTCTCTTTTCCCACGTTTTTCTTAAGCCAGCAGATAAATTTTATAACGGCAGCACTATCCTTAAGGTATACCTCTTCCATCCGGGAAAGCTCGGTCTTGTTTTTTACTGCCTTTAAAGCTTCCGTAGGATTGTTTTGGAAGACACATTCCGCTTTGTCCGACAAAATCTTATATAAAGCATAATTGATATTCCCTTTGTCCAGAAGCACCTTCCCTTTAAAATCATAACCGTTAAGGAATCCTGCAATATTTTCATAATCCTTAATCACAATATGGTTTTTGGAGGCATATTCCGTGAAATCCTTCGTCACCTCCTGAGGCTGTATGAAAAGATACAGCTCCTCAGGCGTAAGAAAGCCATAGGAGAGCGCCACCGGGTTGCAGGCTACATCGTTTCCTCTTATATTCATCAGCCACATCAAATCGTCCAGCTTGCTCAGCATGAAATATACTGCTCCCGATGCTTTCATCTTTTCCCTGACCGCAAGAAGCTTCTCCTCCATACTCTGCCCGCTTATTTCTTCCGGAAGGACTATGACCTGGTGCTTAGGAAGAAGAGTCCTCTCCTTCCACAACTCTCCCGCCATATCCTCCTCATAGAAGATACGGATATCCATACCTTTAAGTTTCTGCTCCAGCTCTTTTCCTTCTTTACAGCTCACCGTCCGTCCGTCGAAGCCCAGAGTCTGTCCGCTCTTCATATTTTCCCTCAGGAAATCAGGAATATCGGGTATACCCTCTTCCATCATTCGAAACAGCTCGATTCCGCTTCCTTCAAGCTCGTTCTCAGCCTGAATGAAATATCTTCCGTCCGTCCACAGCCCCGCCATGTTGTGCCCTACTACAAGAGTGCCGTTAGAGCCCGTAAAGCCGGAAAAGTATTCCCTCACCTTAAAATAATCATCCACATACTCGGAACCATGAAAATCCGAGGTGGGAATCATATAAAAATCGATTCCCTTCTCACTCATACGATTCCGCAGCCTTGTAAGTCTGTCCTGAATCATCAATAGCTCTCTGCCTTTCCGTCATTCAATATTCCTACTGCAGAGGATGTTCCGATGCGCTCACAGCCCTCCTTTAGGAATGTTTCCAAATCCTCTCTCGTCTTCACTCCGCCCGCTGCCTTAATTTTTACATCCGCTCCGATATGGGCCTTGAACAATCTCACATCTGCAAGCGTCGCACCACCCGTTCCGAAGCCGGTAGAAGTCTTGATGTAATCTGCACCTGCTGCCGTCACTGCCTTGCAAAGCGCAATTTTCTCCTCCTCAGTCAAATAGCAGGTCTCGATGATCACTTTCAGAATGTGCTCTCCGCAAGCCATCTTTATCATGCGGATTTCCTCCTCCACCTTATCGAACAGACCGTTTTTTACATCGCTGATATTTACCACCATATCGATTTCGCGGGCACCGTCCTTTATTGCCTCCCTGGCCTCCGTCACTTTTGCTGCTGTTACGCTATAGCCCAAAGGAAAGCCGATGACCGTGCAGATATTGATTTTTTCTCCATATGCGTCGTGAATGCGTTTCACGTAAGAAGGGGGAACGCATACGGACGCAGTCTTGTATTCCAGCGCCTCTTCACATAAGGTCTCAATATCCTTCCATGTTGCAAATGCCTTTAGCTGCGTATGATCTATATGTCGCAGAATTTCTTCGTTCGTCATAAAGTTTTCCTCCATTTTCTTTTATAAATTCTATTCTAATATGAAATGAAAAAAAAAGAAAGATGCATCTGTTTTTCAGTTTCTCAATATACTGTTAATAGATAGAATTTTATAAAATTTTTAATAAAACATTTGATTTTATCTATTTTTATAAGTATTTTTATGATATTATTGACCTGTTGACAGTTTATAATTCCAGCCCCTCATTTGCGGGGGCAATGAGTATCAGCGAAAGGAGGACTATCTTATGGATCACAATGTTTATTCCGAAGTTACACCGGAAATCGTACAGTTGGCGAAGCTAAGCGAAAAAGCCGATATTATCGAGACCGACCTTTTTACGAAATACGACGTAAAAAGAGGACTTCGCGACTTAAACGGAAAAGGGGTACTTGCCGGACTCACACGGATTTCCGACGTGCGTGCCAGCAAAATGGTAGACGGTGTCCAGGTGCCGATTCACGGAGACCTGTTTTACCGCGGCTATAATGTCAAAGACCTCGTGGCCGGATTTACCAAAGACAACCGCTTCGGTTTTGAAGAGACAACTTATCTCTTATTGTTCGATAAATTGCCTGCGGAAAAGGAACTGGAAGATTTTACCGCTCTGCTTTCTTATTACAGAAGCCTGCCTACAAGCTTCGTCCGCGATATTATCATGAAGGCACCCAGCAAGGATATGATGAACACCTTAGCGAGAAGCGTTCTGACGCTATATTCCTATGACGACAGAGCCGATGACACTACACTTCCAAATGTGCTCAGACAGAGCCTGCAGCTCATCAGCCTGTTCCCTCTGCTGTCCATTTACGGCTATCAGGCATACAGTCACTATCATGACGGCAAAAGTCTGTACATCCATTCATCCAGGCCGGAATTATCTACCGCTGAAAATATACTGCATATTTTGAGGCCGGATAGCTCCTACACTCCGTTAGAAGCGCGGATACTGGACATCGCCCTCGTATTACATATGGAACACGGCGGAGGAAACAATTCCACCTTTACCACCCATGTGGTCACTTCCTCACTGACAGATACTTATTCCGTTATTGCGGCTGCTATCGGTTCCTTAAAAGGTCCCCGGCACGGCGGAGCCAATATAAAAGTTGTACAGATGTTTGAGGATATGAAAAAAGAAATCTCCGACTGGGAGGATGAGGAGCAAGTGGCTGCTTATCTTGCCAGGCTGCTTCACAAGGATGCCTTCGACCATGCCGGTTTAATTTACGGTGTAGGCCACGCCGTTTATTCCAAATCGGACCCTCGCGCCGTCATCTTCAAATCTTTCGTGGAAAAGCTTTCCGAAGAAAAAGGGCTGCAGAAGGAATTCGCCCTTTACTCCCTCGTAGAGAAACTGGCACCGGAAGTCATCACGAAGGAAAGACAGATTTACAAGGGAGTCAGCATCAATGTAGATTTCTATTCCGGCTTCGTTTATCACATGCTGGGACTTCCTTTAGAGTTATATACACCGATTTTCGCTATCGCACGCATTTCAGGCTGGTGCGCTCACCGCATGGAGGAGCTTGCCAATAACGGAAAGATTATCCGCCCCGCTTACAAGCCCATCGGCGAAGATCGCAGCTATACGGATGTTTCAGACAGAAAGAAATCATCATAAACATTACAAATATAAAAACCAACAGATTTTTATTCTGCTGGTTTTTTTAACCTTCATTTCTTTTTCGTATCGACTCCGTCTATGAACATCTTCTTCGCCCTGCTGGAAGCTACCGCAAATAAAATCAACACGATGATGAAGCCGCCAAAAGCTATCAGCGATATATAGCCGGGACCACCGTACCTGGCAGTTATAATGCCCATCAGACCGATCGCACATGTAAGAATCCCCATGAACAGTGCTTTGGGGAACATATAATTAATAAAGCCTTCTTTATCGCGGATCTTATTCACATCCACGTCCTTGCTGACCAGTGCTCCGCCCGATATGTTTCCTGTCGTCTTCATGGTAATGGCAGAATAAATCAGGTATATCCCACTGATAATAATTAATAGGTCAAACATATTCGATGTATCCATAGTATTTCGCTCCTTATTTAAGCTTTAAGAACTCTTCCACCGTTTTTTGCATCGCTTCTTTATCGCAGACATAATCATGAACCACCGGCGCCGATTTTATTTCCTCAATGGCCTCGGGTACTGCTACATTCGCCAGTACAGACAGCTCATCCACCAGCTCGAAATCCGACATTCTGTCATATTTCTCATCGATTGCATTCATTACGCTTCTCGTAAACTTGAACGGACTTGCCGTAGACGCAATGACTGCAGGAATCTCATCGCCGGTCTCCTCCTTATATTTGCCATATACACAGGCTGCAACCGCAGTATGCGTATCGATGACATAGCCTGTCTTCTCGTACAAAGCCTTGATGGTGTCCGCCGTCTCCTGCTCCGAAGCATAATTTCCGTAGAAGTCTGCCAGAAGTGCTCTCATCGGGTCCGTAATCTCATATTTGCCGTCTCCGCTTAAAGCCTTCATAAGCTGTGCGGTCTTGTCTCCGTCATTTTCTGCTATTTGATATATCAACCGCTCCAAATTACTGGAAATAAGAATATCCATCGAAGGAGAACTGGTCAAAACGAATTCTCTGTTTCTGTCATATACGCCGGTCTTGAAGAAATCATAAAGCACCTTGTTGTCATTAGAGGCACAAATCAGCTTATCGATGGGAAGTCCCATATTCTTGGCATAAAACGCCGCAAGAATATTGCCGAAATTGCCGGTAGGAACCACTACATTGATTTTCTCGCCCTCTGCTATCTTCTCTTCTGCAAGAAGCGCCGCGTAAGCGTATACGTAATATACGATCTGGGGAACGAGGCGGCCGATATTGATGGAGTTGGCGGAAGAAAACTGGCAGCCCTGCCCGTCCATTCTCTTTGCAAGCTCTTTATCCGCAAAGATACGCTTCACCCCGGTCTGGGCATCATCGAAATTCCCATGAATACCAACCACGTATGTATTATCGCCCTTCTGCGTCACCATTTGTTTCTCTTGGATCGGGCTTACGCCGTTTTTAGGGTAAAATACGATAATCTTCGTACCTTCCACGTCTGCAAATCCTGCAAGCGCCGCTTTACCCGTATCTCCCGAAGTCGCTGTGAGAATGACGATTTCGTTTTTTACATTATTCTTTTTCGCTGCAGTGGTCATTAAATGGGGCAGGATGGACAATGCCATATCCTTAAAAGCAATGGTAGCTCCATGAAACAGTTCGAGATAATAAGCCTTATCCGCGCTCACTAACGGGGCAATAGCTTCCGAATCAAATTTCGAATCATATGCATGTCCGATGCAGTTTTTCAGCTCCTCCTCCGTAAAATCCGTCAGATATAGCTTCATGACCTCATAGGCCACTTCCTGATAGGTCATACCTGCCAGTTCCTTCAAGCTCTTATCAAGTGCCGGGATATGATCAGGAACGAATAAGCCCCCATCCTCCGATATACCCTTTAAAATAGCCTCCGATGCCTTTACCTGTATGCCGTTATTTCTCGTGCTGTTATATAATACTTCCATTGTGCCACCTCTCAGCTCTTTTTATCTTAGAGTCCCTTGCGCGAGACGCTGTTATCGGTTAATAAGTATAACATATATTTCATATCCGTGCAACGCCATGTCATGAGAAGTCATGAGAAAAATTCATGTCCACCATAAGAGAATAACAAAGTAAGGCTGTTATCGAACCATTTCATTTTCTCAGGGTCCGCATACTTCCTCGACGCAAAATAAAGTGCCCCCTTCGTAATGTCCTCTCCGTACAGCACCTTTTCCACCGCTTCCTTCGTTTCCTCGCTAACAGTCACCTTATCATATCTTCCGTCCGCAATAGGTGAAAACTGGGCGACCCCGTTTTCTCTCTGGAATACGACGCCCTTCACAGTATCAGGGAATTTATTGCTTTCCACCCTGTTCATTACCACTCCGGCAACCAGCATCTTACCTGTAATGTCCTCTCCTCCCGCTTCTGCCTCGACGATTTTTAAAAGTACCTCATAATCCTCCTTGGACAGCGTATATTTCGCTTTTCTCTCGATGACATTATAGTCTACTACTCTCTGTCCTGACGACGCTCTCGTCACCATGCGGATAAAGGTTGCCGCATCCAGGCACGCCTGATCTTCCATAAAGCGGATTTGAAACGCCGGTGTTGCCGCAATTCTGTTAATCTGCAATTCCTTCACATTAAACCAAGTTACGGCGAGAATCACATTACATAGCAACAATATGGTCATATTCTTTTTGTACGTCTTCATATTTTCAATTCCTCTTTTTATTTTCATGAATCTTCGGTTGCTTAAGTTCATGACTTTTATTCTTGTCACACAAATGTAACAGTTCTTTAATATTTTATACAAAGAGTGCTGAAAATATTTCTAAATTTGTATTCTTTTTTCTAAAATGTTATACTTAGGATAAAATTATGACAAATTATGAGAAAATAATGCTTTTTATACTATAAACCGAGGGGTGCCATGGAAAAAAAACTGCCCGGCGTATATGCCGCAAAGAAAAAAGACAATTCCATCTATTACAGAGCTTCTATCACTTTTAGAGAAAAGCATATAAGTCTAGGAAGCTATGACCTGGAAGCAACGGCTCACCTCGCCTATAAAGAGGCTCAGCTTCTCATCAGATCAAGCTCTGTAACCGTGGATGACTATTCTCCGGATTCCCTTTTAGCCTTTGAAAAATGGGTCAGTCTGCTGAATTTCCGGGATAACGGGCTTTATTTTTCTACCCCTATCTACATGCGGAAGAAATATTTTTTATACTATTATTCTCCCACCTATATTCTCAAATTCGATATCGATGATTTATTTTATTATTCTTCCCGTAAAATCATGAAAAGAGGAAGTCATCTTTTCGTTGCCGACTACGGGATGCAAGTTAATATCCTCAACCGTTACGGTATAAAAAATTACGCCGTGGCCGATAAAGATTACCGGTTTATCAACGGGGATTCTACCGATTTCCGTTATGAAAATATTGAAATCCGCAACCGTTTTCATGGAATCACCCATATTCCCTCTGCAAAGGGTGTGAAATACAAGGTGCGTATCCACGTAAAAAGCAATTACGTAGTAGGAATCTACCATACGGAGGAAGAAGCTGCTATCGCCTATAACAAGGCAGTAGACGTCTTAAAAAGAAACGGCATAGACCGCAATTATTCCCTTAACTACATTGAAGGGCTTTCTCCTGCTGCCTATGCCGATATATATTCAAAGCTTAAAATTTCTTCAAAGCTAACCGAACTTTCTCCCGCGGAGCCATAACCTATTTCTCCGAATAATCGATAAAACTGATGTTCAAATCGATGTTGCCTATTGCTCCGTTCACCTTACCCTCCAACGTATACTGCCACATCTGGAACTGATACGGATAATCCGGCACGTCCTCCTGCTGGGACAGCCAGATATCATAACCGGTCAGCTTTGTCAGATCTACCTGCTTGATCAGCCATTCCTTCGTTCCGTAAATCATCGGTTTATAACCCGCATTTTTTACAGTGTCTAAAAAGGCCTTTGCTATCGTAGTCTTCTGGTCTCTGGACAACGCTTCTATTCTTGCCGTATCGTTCTTCACATATTCCATATCGAAGGCGATAGGGTAAGTTATCTTATAATTGTTCAGGTTCTGTAGATTCTGTAGATTTTGTATGACGAAGTTAGCCTCTTCTATCGCCTCATCCGACGTAATAGCTTGTGAGAAAAAGTAAACGCCGATATCCAGCCCCGCTTCCGAAGCCTTCGCGATATTATCCGCGAATTTTTCATCCAGCACGATCTGACCGCTGCCATAGCCTCTGGCTCCCAGACGTATCATAACAAAATCGATTCCGGCTTCTTTTAAGCTGCCGAAATCCACTTCTTCGTTATACTTGGACACATCCGCTCCCAGATAGGAAACACTCTTTCCTTCCTGGTAGTAAGCCATCTTGTCAGATTTCATCTTAAGATTCGTGAAATCGTAGGTATTCTTCTCCAGATAGGGATTGATCAGCACCCATTCTTCTGAGCCATTGGCATATGTGATCAACGTATGCTTTCCATCATTTTCAGGCAGCTCCTGCTGCTCTTCGTCATATTTAGAATATTTATTGTCCTCCGTCTGCGGATTCTTGGAATCCTCCGCTTCAGATGTCTCTTCTTTCGAACCGCTTACAAATTCCGGTTCATTTTTCGGATACATATCCCAAAAATCCAAATCGGAAGCCGTCAGCTTATTCTCCGCATACAGCCTCTCGATATTCTTCATCCTGCTGGCGCTGCCGTTCACTGTAAGATCCGGCTGTTTCTCTGAGGCGGACTGCGCGCCGTCCTCCGTCACACTTGTATCTGAGTGCTCTACCGCCATAACGGCCGTATCCTTGGCGGTCTCAATCTTAGACTTCGTCAAAGGTGCCTGTCCCTGCTTCGAAAAAAATACGACTCCAAGAATCAGCAGTGCACCCAGGCTAACGCCTATCATCACATATTTTGCAGAGAGCTTCGCCCCTATATCGTCATTTTCTCCCGGTAATCTCATCGTTTCACTTCTTTTCTATGATTTTATATCATTAATATAAATATTATTGATATAAGTATCATTGATATCTTCCGTTATTCGCTTCACTAACAATTTAACATGAAATCTGGCTGTGCGCAAGTATATGCGCGCTACGTTACTGTTCACTGAGTTACTGTTCACTACGTTCACAGTAACTCATGATTTCTGCATTTCAATTCGCTCCGCGAAGCAGAAATCATCTCCTGCATCATGTTCTTACGCAGCTCCTATACCTTTCTATGCCCTTCTCAAAATAGTTTTTTTCGGACATTTTTCCATGCAGATGCCGCATTCGGTACATTTTTCGTAATCGATAGCAGCATTAAAATCTACCACATCCACCGCTTCCGAAGGACAGTTTTTTTTGCAAAGCTGGCAGCCGATACAGCCCACCGTACATTTCCTGGAGGTATCCTGACCCTTGTCCTTGGAATTACAAGCCACCACATATTTCGCGCCGTAGGGTATCAGCTCGATCAAAGACTTCGGACATACCTCGACACATTTCCCGCAGGCCCTGCATGCCTCCCTATCCACTACCGCTACTCCGTTCACTACATGAATCGCGTCAAAAGGGCAAACCGTAACGCAGCTTCCGCCTCCGAGGCAGCCATAGTTACATGACTTAGGGCCGCCGTTTGGCACAAAAGCCAGCATTCGGCAGTCCTGCGCCCCGTAATATTCGTAATCCATCGTAGTTTTATCGAGGTCTCCCTGGCATTTTACAAAAGCCACCTTTCGTGCCGTCTCCTGAGCTTCCACTCCCATGATTCCGGCGATAACCTTACCTACTGCCTCTCCGCCTACCGGACATGCACCTACCTCAGCTTCTCCTTTGACAATGGCTGAAGCCAGACCGGAGCAGCCGGGAAAACCACAGCCTCCGCAGTTATTTCCGGGCAGTGCTGCCAGCACCGCCTCTTCTCTTTCATCCACATTTACCCTGAACTTAATCGCTGCAATGCCAAGAAACAGGCCGATAAAAAGCCCGATTCCTCCCACGACCACCGTGGCGATTACAACACTGACTGTACTCATCCCGCACACCTCCTACAACAAGCCTGAAAATCCACAAAAAGCAATTGCCATAAGCCCTGCTGTTATAAGCACGATAGGCATTCCTTTAAAGGATTCCGGTATATCATTATATTCCATCTTCTCGCGTATGCCCGCCAATATCAGAATTGCAATCGTAAATCCTACCGAGGTTGCAAATCCGTTGACAATGCCGGTAAGAATATCGTATTTCTTCTGAACGTTCACGAGAGCGATGCCAAGCACCGCACAATTTGTCGTAATCAGCGGCAAATATACGCCAAGTGACTGGTAAAGGGAGGGCATGAATTTCTTAAGGAACATCTCCACAAACTGAACAAGCGCCGCTATAACGAGGATGAATACAATAGTCTGCAAATACGTAATATTAAGCGCCTGAAGAACATACTTATAAATCACTCCCGATACAGCGGAGGCCAGCGTTATGACAAAAATAACCGATATTCCCATTCCTGCAGCCGTATCCGTCTTCTTCGAAACTCCTAAAAACGGGCATAATCCTAAAAACTGGCTGAGGACAACATTGCTCACAAGGGAAGAGCCTACCAGAATAATGAGTAACTCCTTGATATTTATATCAATAATCATTCGCTTCGTCCCCCTTTCCTACTGTGTCATCCGTTATTTCAGTAATTTCTATTTCTCCTATTTCTTTCTTATCAGTACGCTTGGTGGTATCATAAAACCGGTGGCTGCACCCCGCATTTTCACAGCCCATGCAGTCCTCGCTGCAGCCCGACTGAATATTAGACACATCTTTTCCCTTCTTTGCGCCGTTTATCTTAATCTTATTCTGAATAGCCGTAAGAGCTGCCAGAACGAAGAATGCGCCGGGAGCCATAATGAAAATAGTGCACGGCACGTAAGCCTCCGGCATAATATGATATCCGAATATTTCTCCTGCTCCTATAATTTCTCTCACTGCGCCGATACAAGTGAGGGCAAAGGAAAAGCCCAGTCCCATTCCTACGCCGTCAAAGAAAGACGGAATAACAGGGTTCTTCGAAGCATAAGCCTCAGCTCTTCCCAAAATAATGCAGTTAACTACAATGAGCGGTATGTATATTCCGAGCGCATCGTATAACGACGGAAGGAAGCCCTCCAAAAGAAGCTCCACCATCGTAACGAAGGACGCTATCACAACGATAAACGCCGGAATTCTCACCTTATCCGGGATGATATTCCTAAGCAGCGAGATAAACATATTGCTGAGAGCCAGCACTACCATCGTTGTCAGTCCCATGCCCAGACCATTAATCGCGGAAGTCGTTACCGCCAGGGTCGGACACATTCCAAGCATTAGCACGAAGGTAGGATTTTCTTTTACCAGCCCGTTGAAAAGCCTTTCATTTACACTATTCATTGCCGCTTCCTCCTTCCATGCTGTTCCTATCGTTGACAGGCATATCCTTCAGAACGGTACGGAAATAATTAAGCCCGGCATTTACACCATTCGTAACTGCATTCGTTGTAATCGTCGCTCCGCTGATCGCATCGATTTGATTCTCCCCCCGGGCTTCCGTTTTCGTATATTCGAAGACCTCCACCTTTTTGCTCTCAAATTGAGGCTTTAGTACTTCTTCCGCACGCATACCCAGTCCCGCTGTCTCCGATATGGACAAGATGGAGATTCCATTTAAGGTGCCATCACTCCGAATGCCCAGCATGAACTGAATATCCCCGCTATAGCCCTCATGGTCGGTTACCGTAATAACATAACCTAACATATTATGATCTGTGTCCGAAGCCTTCATAACTTCATCGATGTCTACCGCTTCAAAGCCCAATTCGCCCTTTTGAAGCACCCAGCCATCCTCCGCCTGCGCCGTCTGGACGGTCTCAAAGTTTTCTGCCTCCGAAAAGACCTCTTTGCAGGCCTCCTGTTTCACCTTCTCCTTCTGTGCTGCGATCGGTTCCTTCGTCACCTGATACACCACGCCCAGAATAAGGCCTGCCGCCAGCGTAATGATAAAGAGTATAAAAGCGTCCTTTAACATTCCTTTTATATAATCATTCATGCACTTTCCCTCCTTTTGTACCAAACGCCTTAGGGAAAGTCATTTTTTCGATCAGAGGAACTAAAAGGTTTCCTATGATAATCGCATAGGAGACGCCCTCCGCCGACGGTCCGAACAACCGGAATATGCCCGTCAGCACGCCCAGAATAATTCCATAGACATACTGCCCCTTCTTCGTGATCGGGCGAGTCACATAGTCTGTCGCCATGAAAAATGCGCCCAGCATCAAACCGCCGCCTGCAAGCTGCGCACTGATATAGACCGGATCTGCTCCATGACCGCCGAACAGGCATTGGAATATAATAAAGCTTATGATATAGCTGCCGGGTACCCTTAAATCGATAATGCCCAGCAGAATTAAAAAGCAGGCGCCTGCCACAATAGCTATCATGGAGGTTTCTCCGATGGTCCCCGCCGTCCTGCCGATAATCATATCCAAAATATTTACGTTTTCCCCGCTTTTTATAAGAGAAAGAGGGGTTGCTCCGCTGTAAGCGTCCGCCTCGAAATTATTCATGATTGGTGTAAAGGAAATGAGCAAAAAGCATCTCGCCGCCAGCGCCGGGTTCATAAAGTTCTGCCCCAAGCCGCCAAACAGCATTTTTACTACTAAAATAGCGAATACACCGCCGACTGCACCAATCCACCAAGGAGCAGAAGACGGAAGGTTAAGCGCCAGCAAAAGTCCGGTAACTACCGCAGAGTAGTCTCCAATCGTCACCGGTTTATTCATCAGCTTTTCGTATGTATATTCCGTAAGAACGGTAGCCGCCACCGTCACCCCTATTAAAACCAGTGCGTCCATTCCAAAATTATAGATACCGAAGCCCGCGGCGGGAAGCAGCGCGATGACTACAGCGAGCATAATGCCGCTCGTGGTTACCTTGGACCTCACATGGGGATTGGAGGACACTTTCATCATATCACTCACTTATCCTACCTCCTGCTTCTTCTTTTCCTCGTTTGCTTTTCCTGACTTCTTAGCAAGCTGTATTTTTCGCATGGACTTTATCGTCTGGGTCAGCGGCTTTCTCGCTGGACATACGTAACTGCAGCAGCCGCATTCACAGCACTCCATCCCCTGATGCTTGAGAAATGCTTCTTCGTTGTAATGCTCCGCGTAATCCGACAACATTTTAGGCACAATCCTGCCCGGACATACCTCCACACATTTACCGCAATTGATACATGCACTCTGCCCCATCTGAGAAACCTCATCCTGAGTCATACAAAGAAGCGCCGATGCCGTTTTGGTAGTAGGTACATCCAAATCAAAAATACTAAAGCCCATCATAGGCCCGCCGGAAACGATTTTAGCCGGCAGCTTCTTAAAGCCTCCCGCCTCGTCAACCAGCTCTCTGTAGCTCGTCCCTATCCGTACGAGGAAGTTCCGCGGGTCTGAAACGGCGTCTCCTGTTACCGTTACGATCCGGTGCATCAGAGGCATTCCCCGCATGACTGCATGATAAATCGCAACGATAGTATCCACATTGTCCACAATACAGCCTGCGTCGGCCGGCAGCATCTTGGAATTAATGCTCCTTCCGGTAGTCGCATAGATAATCTGCCGTTCTGCCCCCTGCGGATATTTCGTCTTTAAGGCCTTTACACTAATACGCTTTTCATTTTTGGTCAGCTTTTTCAATAGTTCGATGCAGTCCGGCTTGTTATCCTCTACCGCCAGAATCGCCCGCGCATTATCGAACAGGTTCAATATAATTTTAAGCCCCTCCACGATTTTTTCCGGTTCCTCTATCATCCTCCGGTAATCAGAGGTAAGATACGGCTCACACTCCGCACAATTGGCAATGATATAATCTATTTTTTCCGGCTCCCTGGGCGAAAGCTTTATGAAGGTAGGAAAACCCGCACCTCCCATACCAACTACTCCTGCTTCTTTTATCCGTCCAACGATTTCTTCCTTCGTCAACTCCTGATAGGAATCGATCGCAGAATATTCCATCTCTTCATACTTTTCATCATTTTCTACTATAATGCTCATTATGCTGTCTCCGGTCACTACCCGTCTGGGCTCAATCGTCTTGACTGTACCTGAAACCGTCGCATAAACAGGAGCGGACACATAGCCGGAAGCCTCCGCGATTTTCTGTCCTACAAGCACTCTATCGCCCTTTTTAACGATAGGCACCGCCGGTGCCCCGATATGCTGGGATAAAGGATATACCAAATCTCCCTTAGGCAGTACCGCTTTCATAGGTTTATCCTTGGACATATCTTTACCGTCGTAGGGATGTATACCGCCCGCAAATGTTAATTTAGCCATTTGTCACCCTTCTTTCTCTTGAATTCGCAGGACCGTCTCCTCAGACGGCAACCCTGATACTTATAAATATACTATTTTTCTACAAAAAATGCTACTGCATTTTGCAAAAACATGTTATTATAACCAAAGGAAGATATGAAGAATTTGTAACAGTTCAGCCTTCAATACCGCGATGCCAAAATTGCGTCTCTATGCAATTTTGCGAGGGCTGTAAGCGCCAAAATGCAGTTTTATCGCGTTTTGTGTGCATATATGTTGCAGTTTAGCCGAGGGCTGAACTGTAACAATAATTTATTAGTAATCTGTCCGTTTTGGACGAAAGGAGCTATATGAGAATTTTACGTCAAACCATTCATTTCGATACTTTTAACTATCCCCTCGAAAAAATTGCTCCCCTTGAAAAAATACTTTTCATCGATATAGAAACCACCGGATTTACAGCAAAGAGCTCCTCTCTTTACCTCATAGGGGCCGCCTATTATGAAGCGGGAAGCTGGTATGTCAAACAATGGTTCGCTAATACTTACGAGGAGGAAGCTGATATCCTGTCCGCCTTTTTCCAATATGCCGCCGGCTACACCCATTTGATCCACTTTAATGGGAATAATTTTGATCTTCCTTATCTGCTGCAAAAGTGTAAACAGTATCATTTGCCTTATCATTTCAATCGCTTCGAGGGTATCGATATCTATAGAAGGGTTTCTCCTTATAAAGGGTTCTTAAAGCTGCCAAACTGCAAATTAAAGACGTTGGAGCAATATCTTGGCATCGCCAGAGAAGATACTTTCGACGGCGGGGAACTGATCAGCGTGTACCATACTTATGTAAAGAACCCTACCGATTATGCATTGCAGGCTCTTACCCTTCACAATGCCGACGACATGAAGGGCATGCTTCGGATCCTTCCGATTCTTTCCTATTACGACCTCTTTCATTCGCCCTTGACACCCAAAAAGGTACAGGCGAATTATTACCGCGATATAAACGGCAAACAGCATCAGGAAATCCTTATGAAGCTGATTCTGCCGTCCCCCCTTCCCAATTCCCTTTCCGGTACCTCTAACGGCTGCTATTTCAGGGGCGAGGGACCCGAAGGCACCCTCCGCATCCCGCTCTATGAGGAAGAGATGAAATATTACTATTCCAATTATAAGAGTTATTACTACCTTCCGGAAGAGGATACTGCTATCCATAAGTCAGTAGCTTCCTTCGTGGATAAGGACCACCGCGTACAGGCCACCGCGGCAACCTGCTATACCCGCAAGCTCTCCTCGTATCTGCCCCAGTGGGATATTTTGTTCGAGCCTTTCTTTAAGAGAGATTATAAAGATAAGGAAACATTTTTCGAACTGACTGAGGAAATGAAAAAGGAGCGTCCACTATTTTCAAAATATGCCGCCCACATACTTAATATGATTGCACAGTCTTACTAAAATTTTCCATTTAAACAAAAAACTACTGAATCAACAATGTGTTCCTGTTAATTCAGTAGTTTTATCGTTACTGTTCATTCCGTTCTCAGTAACGCATGATTTCTGCAATGTAAAACCTTTGCATTTAAATTTGCTCCGCGAAGCAGAAATCATCTCTTGCATCACGTTCTTACGCAGCTTAACAGCAAGCGTCAAGCTACTGTGTGAACAGTACCTTTTATCTTTATGGTTTTTCGTAAAAGAAAGAATTCCTTCTGCCGTATCCCATGTCTTTATAATTGATAATTTGCTCTGTACTGCCAATAAATAAAATTCCCTTATTTGCCAACGCCTTCTGAAACCTCACGAATACTTCGTCCTTCGCTTCCTCCGTAAAATATATCAGAACGTTACGGCAAATAATCATGTGCCACCCGTCGCGATAGGAATCCTTCAGTAAATTATGCTCACTGAATTCCACACGCTTCTTAATATCCTCCGATATTTGATAAGACAAGCCAATCTTCGTAAAATATTTCTTCTTCAAATCCTCCGGCACGTTGGATATGCTCTTGTCCGAATACAAGCCTAACTTCGCTTTGGCAATAACCTGCTTGTCCAAGTCCGTCGCATACACTTTTATCTGCTCTAACGGAATATGACGGGACAGAGCCATTACGAGAGAATAAGGTTCATCTCCGGTAGAACACGCCGCGCTCCATATCTTCAGATTCTTACCGAACTTAGTTACCAGTTCAGGAATGATCTCCTTTTCTAAGACCTGCCATTGGTCGGGATTGCGATAGAATTCAGATACATTAATCGTAAGATAATTAACAAATTCTTCGAACTTAGCATGATTCTCTTTGATATATGCAATATACTTATCATATCCGACCACATTATTTTTGGCTATCAACGTATCGATACGGCGCTTCATCTGCTTCTCTTTATAAGAACTTAATTCAATTTTGGTTAAATTATAAACTGCCGTTTTGAACCATTCATAGTCATAAGCCATAGCCTTACCTACCGTAATTTATTCTTTTATTCCTCGGAAGCCTCTTCCTGTTCGCTGGCAATCACTGCCTCAATGTTCACTGATACTACATCCTCATCGGACGCTTCCTCTTCCTTCGGTTCGGGAGCGAACATCGCCTTAACGCTCAGGCTGATTTTCTTATCTTCATCATTGAAGTCAACCACCTTAGCAGTTACCTCTTCGCCTACCTTAAGAACGTCAGCGGGCTTTTCAATATGATCCTTGGAAATTTGAGATACGTGAAGCAGTGCATCCACACCAGGCTCCAATTCGATAAATGCGCCGAAATCAGTCATTCTGGCTACTCTTCCGGTTACTACATTACCTACCGCATATTTTTCAGCGGCTGCCTTCCAAGGGTTAGCATCGTCAAACTTAAGGCTCAATGCAATCTTATTTCCAGAAATTTCTTTAATCAATACTTTTACAACATCGCCAACTTTAAATACCTTCTTCGGATTCTCCACTCTGCCCCATGACATCTCGGAAATATGGAGGAGTCCGTCAGCGCCGCCCAAGTCGATAAATGCACCGAAATCGGTCACATTCTTTACCGTGCCTTCCACTACGTCGCCTTCTTTGATCGTCTCGAAAAGCTTCTTCTGCAATTCTGCCTTTTCAGCGGCGATCAACTGCTTGCGGTCACCGATATATCTTCTTCTCTTAGGGTTGTATTCGCTGATAACAAATTGAATTTCCTGACCTGCATATTTGGACAAATCTTTTTCATAGACATCCGATACAAGGCTTGCCGGAATAAAGATTCTTACTTCTTCCACTACTACGCTCAAACCGCCGTCTAAAACCTGAGCAACCTTTGCGGTGAGTACTTCCTTGTTATTAAACGCTTCTTCGATTCTCTTATTGCCTCTGTCAGCAGCAAGTCTCTTATAGGTTAAAAGAACTTGTCCCTCGCCGTCATTTACTTTCAATATCTTAACTTCCATCTTATCGCCCTGCTTAGCGATTGTTGTCAAATCCACATTGGGTTCGTTGGTGTACTCATATCTCGTTAAAATACCATCTGATTTATAACCAATATTGAGAATAATCTCTTCAGGCTTTACATCAATGACTGTACCCTCTACTACCTCTCCTGAATGTATTGTCTTAAACGATTCCTCTAACATTTGTTCAAAAGTTAATTCTGACATAATTTTGAACCTCCTCAATTATATTATTTGGGGTCGATGCCCCGGCAGTAATACCGACCGGTGAAGCAGCTTTAGGTAGTTCTAAATGCAAGTCATCCAGTGTCTGTATAAAATAAGTGTTCTCACATTCTTTTTTGCAAATTTCATACAGTTTTCTTGTATTAGAGCTGTGAGTCCCCCCTATTACAATCATGGTTTGAACCTGAGATGCAATCTGTTTTGCCTCAGTCTGCCGTTCTTCTGTTGCATTACATATAGTGTTAACAACACTAACATTGTAACCTCTTTTTGAGAAAATTTCAACTAAATCTTTAAATTTGTTGTAGTTAAATGTCGTTTGAGAAACAATACATAATTCTTCGTTTTTCAATACATCATTATTTTTATCATTTACGAAATCTTCTACTTCTTTCTCAGACTCCATGACGATAGTCTCCGTTACCGCCCAGCCCATGATTCCTTCCACTTCGGGATGTCCGGGATTTCCTATAATAATGATTTTCTTCCCCTCACCGCTTTCCTTCTCCACGATTCTATGTATCCGCTTTACGAAGGGACAGGTGGCATCCACACATTCCAGCCCCTGCTTATCGATGAGCTCATAGACCTCCTTGGAAACTCCGTGAGAGCGTATGATAACGGTCCCCTCCGTTATCCTTCCAAGTTCCTCCATGTCCTTAATTACCTGAACACCTTTTTCCTCCAGGTCCTTTACGACCTCTTCATTATGAATGATAGGCCCGAAGGTGTATATCTTCTTGCCTTTTTCTATTTGTTCATAAACACTTTCCACCGCCCGCTTCACGCCGAAGCAGAAGCCGGCGCTCTTAGCCATAATTACTTCCATCTTTCTATCCTTTTTCCTTTCACATGTGAAATTTTCACATTTCACACAGCTCTAAAATAGCCTTCGCCACTTCCTCTATCGTCATAAAAGAAGAATCCACAAGCACCGCGTCCGCAGCCTGGCGCAGGGGTGAAATCTCCCTGCTCATATCGCGCTCATCCCTCTCCACAATATCTCTTTCTATCTTTGCCAAATCACAGTGCTCTCCCTTTGCCGACAGTTCATCAAAACGTCTCTTGGCGCGCACTGAACTATCCGCCGTCAGATACACCTTTACATCGGCTCCCGGCAGAACGCAAGTACCGATATCCCTTCCATCCATTACCACATCCGCACTGTCCGCAAGCCTGCGCTGGAGCTCCACCAGCTTTTCCCTCACATCCTTATTGACACTGCTTGCAGAAGCCATATTCCCCACTTCCTCCGTACGAATCAGGCTGCTTACGTTTTCTCCGTTTAAAAGGACGACCTGCTCTCCGTTCTCATGCCGGATGGTAATATCCGCTTCCCTGCACTTTTCACTTATTTTCTCCTGCTCGCCTGCTCCGATCCCGCTCCGCAGAAGATAAAGCGCCATCGCCCGGTACATCGCACCCGTATCGATATAAATAAAGCCTTTCCTTTTGGCAACCATCTTCGCTATCGTACTCTTTCCTGCTCCCGCAGGACCATCTATCGCTATACTGCAGCCCATCGTAATCATCCTCCTATTCCTATTTCAGGTATTTGCCGCGCTGCTTCCCGCCAGATACCCCGTAGACCAGGCAACTTGTAAATTAAATCCGCCCGTCAGCGCGTCCACATCCAGAATCTCTCCCGCAAAATATAAGCCCTTTACCAGCTTGGATTCCATGGTGGAAGGATTCACTTCCTTCACTGAGATACCTCCCTTTGTGATAATCGCCTCCTGAAACTCCCTGGTTCCCGTTACAGTCATATCTATATGTTTTATCAAATGAACAAAACGCAGTCTTTCTTCTTTCGTTATTTCATGAATCTTCTTTTCTCCGTCGATTCCTGACAAGCGTATGATAACCGGAATCAGTTTCGCCGGAAATAATGCGGCAAGGGAATTCTTAAACTGTTTATTCTTGTTTTCCTCAAAATCCCTAAGCACCCGCTTATCCAACTGTTCTGCGCTAAGCGCCGGTTTTAAATCCAGATATAGGGACGTATTTTCTTTGCTCTTTCTCCCTGTATAATAGCTGCTGGCACTAAGAATCAACGGCCCGCTCACGCCGAAATGAGTAAAGAGCATCTCTCCGAAGCCTTCATAGAATACCTTTTTCCCATTCTGACATAAGGTCACTGTTACATTCTTTAATGAAAGCCCCTGAAGTTCTTTGCACCAGTCTTCCTTTATTACAAGCGGCACTAAGGATGGATAGCAGGGTTTTATGGAATGTCCTTTTTCCTCCGCCATCCGATAGCCGTCTCCCGTAGAACCCGTGACCGGATAGGACAATCCGCCCGTAGACACGATAACGGCTTCCGCAAGCTCCGTCTCACCGTCCTGCGTTACCACTCCGATTACCCGCTCTTCCCCTGTCACTAACGCCTTAACAGAAGTGTTCAGCCTTATATCCACACCTAACCGATTCATCTGTCTATGCAAAGCGGCAATCACATCCGAAGAATGGTCAGAGACGGGAAATACCCGCTCCCCCCTCTCTATCTTCGTATTACAGCCCGCCCCCTCGAAGAAACGGATTGCTGCCTGATTGTCGAAACCATAAAAAGCGCTGTATAAAAATTTCCCGTTAGTCACTACGTTGCTGAATAAACTTTCCATGTCGCAGGCATTGGTCAGGTTACATCTGCCTTTTCCTGTTATATATACCTTTTTTCCGAGCTTCTCATTTTTTTCAAAAAGAAGCACCTGCTTTCCTTTTTCCGCGGCCGCGACGGCTGCCATCATACCGGCAGCGCCTCCGCCTATTACGATTATCCTGCTCATAGCTTTTTCTCCGGTCATCAATTTATTCCTTCGTAAGAGGATTATCTAACATGGGCTCCTCATCGATAAAGTTAATCTCATCATTCAGGTATACCTGATAATTATTCCACGCTTCCTCCAACTGCTCTAAATTACTCTTCACATCCTTCGGACGCTTCAGGCAGAGCGCCACCACCAGCGCATTAATGACGCTTAAGGGCGCTACCAGGGAATCTACGATAGAAACCATGTCACTTCTTGCGAACAGATTACAGGAGGAATATAAATTCATAGGAGAATGCACGCTGTCTGTAATGGCAATTACCTTTGCATTTCTGTCATTGGCAAATTCCATCGCTTTTAAAGTTCTCATGGAATACCTTGGAAAGCTGATTCCCACGATCGCATCCCTCTCACCGATACGGATCATCTGTTCAAAAATCTCGCTGACGCTTGTGCTGCTTAAAAGGACTACGTTTCCTCTGATCATATTTAAATAAAAATGAAGAAAGCTGGCTAACGGTTCGCAGCTTCGCATTCCAAGCACATATATCGTCTCTGCCTCTAAAATGGTATCCACCGCCATTTCGAAGGAAGCACCTTCCAAATGCTCTATGGTATCCTGAATTTTCTCTATGTCGGCGTGCAGTACGGAAGTCAGTACTTCCGACTGGGTGCTCTTCCCATACTTCGCTCCAATTTTCTGTACCGTATTCAGCTTGTCCTTAACCCAGTCCTCCAGCTCCTTCTGAAATTCCGGATATCCGTCATAGCCGATGCCCGAAGCAAATCGTACCACGGTAGATTCGCTGACACCTACCGTCTCTCCAAGCTTCGCTGCAGTCATGAACACCGCCTGCTCATAGTGATCGGTAATAAAAGCAGCAATAGCCTTATGGCTCTTGCTCATTTTTCCATAGCCTTCTTCCATTCTCGATATTATGCTTATGCTGCTGTCATTTTTGCCGCTTGTTTGCTTCTCCATTTATTCTTTCCCTTTACGTTCTGACTTCTTTCTTCTATATAAATTATTATTCATATAATTATTTAAAATTATATCACTATACATATTTATTTCAAAAAGGACCGAAAAGAATCCTCCAACAGATTTACCGTCTCACTTTCCGGCAAATCGTAGTCTCCCGTCAGCGCCATACAAGCCGCCCCATGAGTGAATATCCACATCTTGGTGAACATTTCCTCCGGAGACATGCAGCCATACTCTTTCGCATAATTGATTTCTCTCACTACGGCGCCCTTTTTCCCGTTCAGCAAATCATAAAGGCTTCTTCCGTGCCTTTGCTCCGACAAAAAAAGCAGACGGAAGATATTCTTATTCTCTTCGGCAAAACGTATGTAGGTAAGTCCCAAATCCACAAAAGGAATATCGTTATATTTCGGAAAGCTTTCATAGTAGGTCTCGAAATAGTCCACCGCCATGGCAAATAACTCTTCCATAAGTTCTTCCATATTGCGGTAAATACGAAAAATCGGCTGTGTCGAGCATCCTGCCTTCGCTGCCAGTTTCCTCGCAGTCACGTTCTCGTAGCCTTCTTCCTTGACCATTTCAAATGCCGCCTGCAAAATATCACTTTGTATAATTGTTTCTTTTCTTGCCATAACGCATCCTCCATTTGTGAATAACAACCGTTATTATTTTACTATGGATTGCTTTCTCTGTCAATGAAGGGAACAAAAGGAAAAAGGGACTGCCGTAAAACGGCAATCCCTTCATTGCTTTTCATTATTATACAGGATAAGCTGCGTTCTTTGTGTCAGCTTGAGTCATATCGACCTTTTCCTGCTGAGCCTGACGGTATTTGAAGAAATCAACGGCAACCTGAGGGAAGAGCGCATAAGATAATACGTCTTCATCCTGCTGTTTCCATTCCTTCATTTCCGCTTCGAGTTTATCCAGCTCGTTCTCGATCAAATCGGCAGGACGGCAGGTAATTCTTTCTTCGCCCGGAATAACCTTATCAATTACGGCCTGATTCATCGGTTTTACGGTCTGGCCGTATTCACCGCGAAGTACCGCTTTCGTCTCCTTCGTAGCCATCTTGTAACGTTCTCCCATAAGTACGTTAAATACAGCCTGCGTACCAACGATCTGTGAAGAAGGAGTAACGAGAGGCGGCTCTCCGAGGTCTTTACGAACCTCAGGAATCTCTCTGAGCACATCGTAGTACTTATCTTCCGCGTTCTGCTCTTTCAACTGGCTAACCATGTTGGATAACATACCGCCCGGTACCTGATATAATAAAGTCTTGATATCAACGCCCATAACCTTCGGATTGAGAAGGCCGCTTGCCAGCCACTCATCTCTGTGAGGTCTGAAATAATCAGCAATCTCTGCAAGAATGTTCTGGTCATAGCCCGTATCGTAAGGAGTTCCCTTGAAGGTCTCAACCATAACCTCCGTTGCAGGCTGTGAAGTACCCATAGCCATCGGAGAGATTGCACAGTCAATGATGTCTGCTCCCGCTTCTACTGCTTTCATATATGTCATGCTGGCTACACCAGAGGTATAATGCGTATGCAGCTCTATCGGAAGAGAGGTAGCTCCCTTCATCGCAGAAATCATCTTCGTAGCTTCGTAAGGAAGCAAGAGACCTGCCATATCCTTGATACAAATGGAATCTGCTCCCATTTCCTCAACCTTTTTTGCCATATCTACCCAATAATCCAGCGTATAGGCATCGCCCAACGTATAGGACAAAGCAACCTGTGCATGTCCTCTGCCTTCTCTTGCCTTTACCTTACTTGTAGCGCTAACTGCTTCCTGCAGGTTTCTAAGGTCGTTGAAGCAATCGAAGATTCTTATAATATCGATACCGTTTGCGATAGATTTCTCTACGAAATAATCAACTACGTCGTCCGCATAAGGGCGGTATCCCAAAATATTCTGTCCACGAAACAGCATCTGCAGCTTCGTATTTTTAAATCCGTCTTTTAATTTTCTCAGTCTTTCCCACGGATCTTCCTTCAGGAAACGAAGAGAAGCATCAAAAGTAGCGCCGCCCCAGCATTCCACTGCGTGATAGCCTACTTTATCCATTGTATCGATGATCGGAAGCATCATTTCGGTAGGCATTCTCGTCGCAATTAAGGACTGATGTGCATCACGAAGAACGGTTTCCACAATTCCAATCGGTTTTTTAACCTGTTCTGACATTTTCTATTCCTCCTATTATTTTAGCTGTCTTACTTTGGATTCCTGCAATTAGTTCAAGGTTGCAAGCAAGGTTCCTGCTTCTACAGGTGAACCTACTACCGCGTCGATGCTGGCAACAACGCCATCCTGAGGTGCAACAACCGGAATTTCCATTTTCATAGCTTCAATAATAACTACTGCATCGCCAGCCTTAACTGCCTGTCCAACCTTCGCTTCAATGCCGCAAACCTTACCAGCCGCGCCGGCTTCGATTCTTACACTTCCAGCTGTGCCGGAGGGTGCTGCTGCAGGTGCCGGAGCCGCTGCGGGAGCCGGTGCTGCCGCTACAGGTGCCGGAGCCGGTGCTGCTGCCACAGGCGCAGGTGCTGCTACAGGTGCTGCCGCTCTGGGAGCTGCATACGCTCCTGCAGTCCTTCCTTCTTCTACTACTACATCATATACGTTTCCATTAACGGTAATGGTATAATTTTTCATTTCAATCTTCCTCCTACTTATATAATAAGCTCACAATAAAAATCAAATTTTTGTTTAATATACCCTTCTTTTCCTGATGGATCTAACGACGAAGCCATCCGTAGAAGAAGCTCCCGATGAAGCTGCAATCGCTGCCGCGATAGCCGCCACCAGTTCTCGGTCATCGAAGTATTCTTCTTTACTTACAATCTGAGCAATCGCGTTATCCGGCTGTCTGCCTGTTTCCGGCTGGTCCGTGAACGCAGCCTTGATCTTCGGAACGAATCCGGAACGGGATTTGGCAAAACCAACGATCAGAAACACTACGAATACTGCTCCAAGAACGACTAATACGACAATCGTACCCGTCTTGGCCCATTCGCCCACGGGACTGATGGGAGTCGTGGTAATGCTAACGAGATTATACGTTTCGTCCATGACGATTTTTACCATCGCATCGCTCTTCGTTCCCTCTACCTTAACATTCGCAACAGCGCCGTCAGCAGTAAGCTCTGCCGTATGCTCCAATATCTTTACATAACTACCCATATCCTCAAGCGCAACCGTCCAGCTGTCGAGAGCCGCAGCAATTACAGCGTTCGACGCATACTGGGACTGCATATTCTGAGCACAGACTGTAGCAATGGACTCCACAAGCTGGTCTCCGTATGCCGCAACCTGGTCTTCTGACACCTCAGGAACCGCTGCTGTAGTCTCAGCCGTCTCAGCCGTCTCAGCCGCCTCAGCCGATAAACCCACGCCGAAGATGCAGGTAATCATACCTAATACTAATAACCATTTTTTCATATTAAGTATCATCCTTTCTAAACTGTACCATGTTTTTTAGCCGGACGATCTTCATGTTTTGTATATAACATTTCGAAAGCGCCGATTATATATTTTCTCGTCTCGGAAGGTTCGACGATCTGATCCACATATCCTCTGGCCGCCGCGCCTGCTGCGCTGGTCTGAAGCTTCGCATATTCCTGTGCGCAAGCATCAATTGCCTCGGAGCCTTGTCCATCACAGATAATCTTAGCAGCCAGCTTCGCATCCATCGTTCCGATTTCAGCATCCGGCCAAGCCATCGTGATGTCTGCGCCAAGAGCTTTAGAATTCATTGCAACATATGCGCTTCCAAAAGCCTTCTTCGTTATAACATTCACTTTAGGTACGGTTGCATTTGCAAACGCGTATGTAAGACGCGCTGCTGCTTTTGCAATCTTCTTCTCTTCGCATTTGCTGGAAGCAAAACCCTTTACATTCGTAAGAGTCAGCACCGGAATATCAAAGGCATCGCAGAAATTAACAAAGTCTGCCGCTTTATCACAACCCTTTGCAGACAATACCGCATCGAAGCTCTCTACCGCCTTTCCTTCCGCATCAAAAACCTCTGTACGGTTGGCAACAGCGCCTACGGTCGCTCCGTTCAATTTAATAAAACCGGTAACCATATCCTTTGCATAATTTCTCTTCGTCTCGAAGAAAATACCATTATCTGAAATCTGGGAAAGAGCGATAGAAGTATCACCAGCACAGTTTACAAGTTCTTCACATGTTCTGTTCAAATCGTCCATGCACTCATCGAAAGACATGTTGTCTTCATTATTCGCTGGAAGGATAGAAACAAGTTCTCTGATCTGTGCAAGAACGCTCGCTTCGTCCGAAACCACGTCCACGATGCCGGCCTCTTTGCTCTGGAATGCTGCGGAAGAAGTGTCACATTTAGAAATTTCATTGTCGTCGATTGCATTAGGAGCATTCACGAATAATTTTCCGCTCTTCTCCTCCATAAAAGTGAAATCAGTCAGCGTGGGAATCAGTGCGAGTCCGCCGCCGCAAGTTCCAAAAATAGCTGTAATCTGAGGAATTACTCCCGATGCGTTCACCTGCTTCATGTAAATCTCGCCGAAACCGTTTAAAGCATCCGTAGCCTCCTGCAATCTAAGTCCTGCAGAATTGATCAAACCGATAACGGGCGCACCCGTCTTCATTGCCAGATCATAGAGGTTCGCAATTTTCTTCGCATGCATCTCGCCAACTGTTCCGTTCAACACGGAAACATCCTGACTGTAGACATACACAAGATTGCTGTCAATTACTCCGTAACCGGTAATCACACCGTCAGAAGGAGTTTCTGTCTGTTTCAGATTGAAATCTGTCGCTCTTGCCGTTACAAGTGCTCCTATTTCAACGAAACTGTTTTCATCGAGTAAAGCTTTGATTCTTTGACTCGCTTGTGAAGTAGTACTCATCTTTTCAGTCCTCCATTTTATATTAAATAAAAAAAAACAATTTAGCAGGGAATTCCTTCCCTATAATCATACTGTAGTAGTATAACACAAAAAGGAAATTTATCCTAGAATAATTTTGAAAATTTACAGTAATTTTATATTGCATATAAAGTCAATACATATCGCAGTATCCACGGAAAATCCATAGAGAGAACCTCTGATTTTACTACGATCGGGTATTCCTTTATCAACTCCTCCCTGAGGTAATAACTTACTTCTCCCACCCTTATTCCTTCTGCCACAGGCGCTTTCAGTTCCTCCGGCAATGTCAGCTTCACTTCCACCTCTTCATCCGCCCGCAGAAGAAGGTTCAGCTCCTTCGCATCGTCCCCCTTTATTTCCAGCTCCGTATATGCCTTTCCATAGGGCTTGCCGTTTTCCGGGACTCCTCCTTCCACCCAAAGGGGGGCGAATGTCACCGGTTCGTATACGTTACGGTATTCATAGTTTTCTAATCCATAGGCCATTAACTTTTTCGTATCACTCCATTTATAGCTCTTGTTATTCGGCCAGCCGCAAGCCAAAAGCGCTACAATAAAGGTCTTGTTGTCCTTTTTCAGCGCTCCTACGTAGCAGTAGCCCGCATTGTTGGTAAATCCGGTCTTTCCTGAAAGGGCACCATCCATCATGGACAGAAAGGCGTTATGATTTATGCAGGAATAGCTTCTCTTTCCTTCCGCATCAGAAAAGGAATAGCTCTGCGTCCTCGTTATCCGCAGAAATTCCTCACTCATTTTAGACTCTCCGATGCAGTACTTCATAATGCGCGCCAAATCACTGGCCGTGGTAGAATGCACCTTCACCTCCCCTGCCTCATCCATCGACGTGGCGTCTAATCCGTTGGGCGTAATAAAAAAGGTATTCTCACAACCTATGTCCCTCGCCTTTTTATTCATAATCCGGGCAAAGCCCTCCACACTTCCTCCGATATGCTCTGCTATGGCTACTGCCGAATCGTTATGCGATTCCAGCATCAGGGAATACAATAAATCTTCCAGCCTGAAATGCTGCTCGGCACGCATCCCTAAATGGACCTTGGGCTGAGCCGCCGCATATCCGGATACCGTAACGATATCTTCAGGATTGCCGTTTTCGAGTGCAATGATACATGTCATGATTTTTGTTGTGCTTGCCATTGGCATAGCCTCATCTTCATTCTTGCCAAATAAAACACGCCCGGAATCTGCATCCATCAGGACTGCCGAACGGGCGTATAGCTTTATGTTTGTACTATTTTCTTCTTCGTTTCCTTCCTTTGCGAGGGCATGGCTTCCACACATTAATACCGCTGCGGTCAGATAAAGCGCCGCTATCACAAGATAAACAAACCGTTTATATTTCCTCTCCACTTTCTTCATATGATTTCCCGATAAACCTTCATCGTCTAAATATATGCCGCCGGATGGGAAAATAGAAACATACTTAAATATCCAGTTGGAGCTGTACCTCCGCTTCCGCCTGCTGCTTGAACTCTTCCATCTGTACTGAATTCAGCTCCGGAAGCTCTCCCAGGGATTTCACTCCAAAGCTTCTTAGAAATTCCTCCGTGGTACCGAATAAAAGCGGCCTTCCCGGCGCGTCCAGCCTTCCAACCTCCGTCACCAGATTGAATTCCACGAGACGGTTCACCGCATGGTCACAGCTCACGCCTCTGATTTTCTCGATTTCCAGTCTGGTCACCGGCTGCTTATAGGCAATAATAGATAAAGTCTCAAGGAGGGTGTCCGTAAGTATGAACTTCCTTGGCGTCTTAGCTATCTTTATAAGATATTCATACATATCAGGCTTTGTACAAAGCTGAATGGAGTCCTCCAGCTCTATAAGCGTAATTCCCCTGTTATCCTTCTCATATCCTTCCTTCATTCCTGCCAGAATCTCTTTCGTCGTCTTAACATCCTCTTCTATGGTCTCAGCGAGCCTCGCTATCTCCACTGAATCTCCCATCGTAAAAAGAATGGCTTCTATAATCGCTTCCGCACTCTGTCTCTCCAATGTTCATCCCTATCTTTCACAATTTCCCTTGTATCGTATAACACTATATCTATTTTTATGTATCACATGGTAACAGTTCAACCGAGGCATCACATGGCTTCTGCCAACAACTTGGACGTAATAATAATGTCATCACATATATCCTGCTGCTCGATGTCAATCTGTCCTATCTTCATCATTTCCAGTATGACCAGAAAGGTCACGATGATTTCCATCTTGCTCTTTTGCTTCTCCAAAAGCTGCCTGAAACCGAAGCGCTTATGGCTTTTCACGTATTCTATCACATATGCGGTCTTTATATCCATATCGATTTCATCTTTTTCAATTTTCCCAAAAGTACTTCTGACCGGATCGATCTTATCCTCCTGCCTCTTGATCATAAACTGAAAAATCTCGTGCAGCTTATTCAAATTGACATCCGCAAGCAGAGACTCATAATCCACCGGCTGTCTGTAGTCTGCCACTTCCTTGGGCAGATGCTGCTGTCTGTAAAGCGCACGCTGGGCGTCCATCTGTCTGTCCTTCAATTCGAAGGACATATATCTGTACATCTTGTATTCCAACAGCTTCTGGACCAGCTCCTCACGGGGGTCCTCCTCCTCGCCTTCCTCGTTGATTTCCTTTGGCAGGAGCATCCTGCACTTAATGTCAATCAAAGTTGCCGCCATAACGAGGAATTCGCTCATCACGTTCATATCTTCGGTTTCCATATTCTTGATATAATCCAAATACTGCGCTGTTATCTCCACAATCGGTATATCGTATATGTCCACCTTATTCTTATCAATTAAATGCAAAAGCAGATCCAGAGGACCTTCAAATACTTGCAGCTTAACCGGAATTGCCATATTCCACCCCAACTTTATAAATCTTGGTTACTGTTCACTCCGTTCACAGTAACGCATGATTTCTGCATGCAACTTCGCTGCGCGAAGCAGAAATCATCTCTTGAATCACGTTCTTACGCAGATTAACAGCAAGTGTTAATCTACTGTGTGAACAGTAACAAATCTTGTCCATTCAAAAACCGTATTTATTATTTTACATAGAAATTCCAATAATTTCAAGTACAATCATTTGATACCGCATGCCTATTTTCCATTCAATTCAATAACGATAAGCTCTCCAGGATTGAATATCCTAACGGGAATCGTGTGCATTCCAAGTCCCCTGCTCACCACCATCACAGAATCGTCCTTCTCAAACATACCGCCGTCATATTTAGGGAAAAAGCGGACCATCGGAGAAATTACCCCTCCGAGCCACGGAAGCCTCATCACTCCGCCATGCACATGTCCCGCCACCGTAAGGTCCGCTCCCCATTTTACATATTCTTTAAAATAATCCGGATTATGGGCGATCAGAAGCCTGAAAGCCCCCTCTGTATTTTTTCCAAGAAGACGATCGATATAGCCTTCCTCCATAGGTGTTTGCCGGAACCTCTTGTAATACTTTTTTTCTATCTCCAGACCACAGATTTCGATATTGGTGTCAGGAAGATAGACTTTGCCGTTTTCCAAAAGACGGATGCCGCACCCGATCAGCTTCTCCTTGTATTCCTCATACAAATCCCCGTAAGCCTCTTTATACGTCTTAATCCGATATTCATGATTCCCGTTTGCATAAAAAACGGGGTATTTCGATGCCAGACAGCCCAAAAACTCCACTATCTCCTCGTACTTTGTCTTCTTCTCAGCAGCTGTCACCATATCTCCGGCAACCAGAATAAAATCCGGGGAAGCTTCCTCCACTGCTTTTATCAAGTCTTCATTCTTACATCCGAAACATTTATTATGCAGATCCGATAACAGAACAATCCTGCTTTTTTTTAAAACCTTCTCTGAGCATATCACATATTCTTTCTTCACAAAACGAGTGCTGTCATAAATAATCGATATGACAAACGCCACGAAAAGCGCTATCTCGAGCACATGTATAATCGTTGACCCCATCTCTGGCATCTCATTCCTCCATCTACCAAGCCTTTTACCGATACTTTCATACCAGTTATTCCTTAGTGTACCACATTCTCTTAATTTATAAAAGAAAATAACGAATCGTCTTTATCACATAGTCTTTATATCCTGCTTTATCTACCGCCTTGGCCGCAACGATGGATACACTTCCTATCCTCTGTCCGCCCAACTGGTAAACTGCTTCACCGATTGCCTGCCCCTCTGTTATAGGCGCTTCTATCTGGGCCGGAAGACTGATGGTCTTTTCGATTTCTGTCAGGTTATTGCCCTTGGTATCCAGATATCTGAACTCTCCGGCATAACTTAAGTTTACGGTATCATCTACGCCGCCTTTAATAAGCTGTGCAGGCAGGGTATCCTTGTTCTCATCCACATAAATGTTGCTCACACTATAACCGTAATTAAGCAGCGACATCGCATCCTGGAATCTTATCTTATTGTCCGGGGCCGCCATAACTACCGCAATCAATTCGATGCCGTCCTTATTGGCCGTTGCCGAAAGACAGTATTTGGCCTTGTTCGTGGAACCGGTTTTCAGTCCCGTAGCCCACTCATACTGCTTTAAAAGCTTGTTAGTACTTGACAACGTAAAAACGGAGGTCCCCTGCCTCGTCACATGAGAAATATCCTCCATCCAAATCTGTGTATAATTCAGCACCTCAGGATACTTGGTTATCAACTCCTTCGACATAGTCGCCACATCTCTGGCTGAGGTATAATGGGTATCCGAATCGGAAAGTCCGCAGCAATCCTCAAAATGCGTATGATCCATACGAAGTTCCTCCGCTCTCTGGTTCATCAGCTTCACGAATTCGGACTCGCTTCCCGCAATGTACTCTGCCACCGCCACACAGGCATCGTTTCCCGATGCTACAGCGATACACTTTATCAGGGTCTCTAAGGTCTGTACCTCTCCCTCCTCCAGGAACACTTGGGAACCGCCCATGGATTTGGCATATGCGCTGGTCATGATCTGATCGTCCAAGTGTATTCTTCCCGACTTGAGATGATCGAAAATAATCAACAGTGTCATAATCTTCGTTATGCTGGCAGGGCTCCTTTCCGCATCCGCCTCCTGTTCGCAGATGATCTGCCCTGTAGAAGCTTCTATCAATATGTAAGAAGGCGCGGACACCTCCGGCACCGCCCTCGCGTAAAGTATGGAGGAGAAAAACAAGCAGATACTGAATCCGTAGCAAATAGCAGCTTTCACCAATTTCTTCACAATACACACTCCTGTCAGGTGTTCTACTACTATAAATATAAAAAAGCGATTCCGTTTAGAACCGCTTTTTAATACCATCTCGCTTTAAAGTTCTGATATTTATCCACCCATCTGTCTCTTTGCCCGCGTATATCGATGCGAAATGCACGGGTCAACTGAACAATATAATCCACAGTGACAACAGCAAGTATCACTCCGCATACCCGGCTTCCCATGGAAAAGCTTAGGCCGTCGATAAAGCCAATTACCCTCGAATGCAGAAAAGTGATGATAAACACCGCATACAAGCCCCAGGCAGCCGTACTTTCCAAGCATATGATGCCTTTATAATTATATGGCTTATCGTTATAATCCCACCAAACCTCTCCGAACAGCTTAAGCATGAGCTTTCCAACCAAAAACTCGAAAACAGTTGCCATTACGGCTCCCGCCAAATACAATTCGAAAAAATGACCGTTTAACGGATGGAGTACAGTATATCCTATCACTGCACCAAAGCCGTAAATCGGACAAAAAGGACTTTTTGCAAACCCTCTGTTCGTTAACTTCTTGTTGCACAGTGACATATAAATGGATTCTACCAGCCAGCCCAGCATACTGTAGATGACAAATGCCAAAACAAGATGATAAATATCCGTTCCTAGTATTTCTCTTGTCCACATATCGAATCCCCCGCTATGAAACATATCATAATTTAACAAAAGTGTACCTCGTCCACTTTCGCAGTCAATGTTCGGCAACGCAGCTTTTGTTTGGCACAGCTGCGCATCCTTTTTTTATGTAACAGGAGCACTTTCTTATTACATAACAAAGTCCTTGATTAAAAACCAAGGACTTGTCGCTCACACAATTAATTATATTTACGTTTTCTTGCTGCTTCAGATTTCTTCTTGCGTTTTACGCTTGGCTTTTCATAATGCTCTCTCTTACGAATTTCCTGCTGAATTCCAGCTTTCGCACAGCTTCTTTTAAAGCGACGTAAAGCGCTATCCAAAGTCTCGTTTTCTTTTACGATTACGTTTGACATTCCTACACCCGACCTCCCTTCAGTCCCTTCCTAGCAACACGACTGATTGGGTTTATTCTATTTACGCACAGATATGCTTGCATATCGTTATGCACAATAATGATTATATCACATTTTTTGGAGCAGTCAACCTATTTTTAAAAATTATTTGCGTTTCGCATTATTTGTATTGTATCTATAATTTGTTTTGCGACTTCATCTTTGCTCATAATCGGCAATTCTATGAATTTGTCTGCCATAATCAATGTGGCTATGTTGGTATCCACACCAAATCCTGCACCAGCCTCTTTTAGATTATTCGCTACTATCATATCTATATGCTTGTTTCGCAATTTAGCTTTGGAATTTTCCAATAAATTTTCTGTTTCCATGGAAAACCCACATAAAAATTGATTTTGCTTCCGGTTATTCCCGAGAAATTGCAGAATATCCTCTGTTCTTTCCAGTGGAATCGTCATTTCATGATCCTTCTTTTTTACTTTTTGCTCCGATACAAATGCAGGGCGATAATCTGCCACCGCAGCTGCTTTTATAATAATATCCTGCTCCTCATAGCAGTCTTTTACTGCTTCAAGCATATCTGCAGCCGTTTCTGCTTCTATTATCTTTACAAAAAAAGGCTTTGCTATCTCAGTTTTTCCTGTGATCAGGGTGACCTCTGCGCCTCTTTGCATACAGTGCTTCGCTAGCGCATAACCCATTTTCCCCGTGGAATGATTCGTCAAAAACCTTACCGGGTCAATTTTTTCCCGGGTGGGACCCGCTGTTACCAGCACCTTTCTGCCTGTCAGATCTTTTTCAAATGCTATTTCACGCAGAATATGTTCTAATAGCGCTTGCTCCGAAGGCATCTTGCCCACACCGGTATCTCCGCATGCTAGATAGCCGCTGTCCGGCTCAATCACTTCCATACCGTAGTTCCTTAACAATTTTATGTTGTCCTGAACAACTGGATTCCCATACATATGGGAATTCATGGCCGGGGCTACGATTTTTTTACAAGAACAGGCCATGACCGTGGTCGTTAGCATATCATCGGCAATTCCATGTGCCAGCTTGCCGATAACATTGGCGGAAGCCGGCGCCACAAGCACAATATCTGCGCTTTTGGCAAGGGAAACATGCTCTACATTATATTGAAAATTCCGGTCGAAAGTATCAATGAGACACTTGTTGCCGGTTAAAGTCTCAAAAGTAACAGGATGGATAAAATTTGTTGCATTCTGCGTCATCAGCACAGTGATATTAGCATTTAGTTTTTTCAGCATACTTGCCAAATTGGCAATTTTATATGCCGCAATACTTCCGCTTACTGCCAAAACAACATTTTTCCCTTCTAACATGCCGCCCCTTTACTGTTACTGTTCACTCCGTTCGCAGTAACTAATGATTTCTGCATTTAAATTCGCTTCGCGAAGCAGAAATCATCTCTCGTATCACGTTCTTACGTAGCTTAACAGCAAGTGTTAAGCTACTGTGTGAACAGTAACCCTTTACTATCTTTTTATCTGTATATTTTAAATAATTTGTGTTTCCAGTACCTTTTCAGATTCTGTAATCGCTGCATCGATGCCCTGCGGATTCTTGCCGCCTGCCTGCGCCATGTTCGGACGTCCGCCGCCTCCCCCTCCAACGAGGGCCGCGATTCCTTTTATCAGGTTGCCCGCATGCGCTCCCTTTGCAATCGCACCTTCTGTCGCCATAGCTATCAAATTCACCTTGCCCGATTCCTCGGATAAGAGAACGACAACGCCTTCCTTAAGCTTCGCCTTCAGTTGGTCGCCGAGGTCGCGCAAGCCATTCATATCCACTCCGGATACCTTGGCTGCCAGGAGCTTCACACCCTTTATTTCCTTTACTTGATCCATAACATCGCCAAGCGCTTCCTTGGCAGCCTTGCTCTTCAAAGACTCATTTTCACTTTGCAGTGCCTTTATCTCCGCCATCAAATGCTCCAGCTTTTCCACGAGGGAAGCAGGCGTCGCTTTTACCGCTTTCGCAGCCTCTTCCAGAGTCTTTTCCAATTCCGCATAATAATGGAACACGCCGGCTCCCGTCAGCGCTTCGATTCTTCTCACGCCTGCCGCTACACCGCTTTCGGATATGATTTTAAAAGCAGATATCGCTCCCGTATTGGCCACATGGGTACCGCCGCACAATTCAGTGGAGAAATCTCCCATTTTAACAACACGTACCGTTTCTCCGTATTTCTCGCCAAACAAAGCCATCGCTCCGCTCTTTTTCGCTTCTTCTATCGTCATGATGCTCGTAAATACAGGCAGCGACTGTTCGATCTTCTCATTTACAATCTGCCCTACCTTAGCGATTTCTTCTTCCGTCATAGCTGAAAAATGGCTGAAATCGAAGCGAAGTCTGTCTCCATCCACGAAAGAACCAGCCTGCTCTACATGAGTGCCCAACACCGTTCGCAGAGCCTTCTGGAGCAAATGGGTAGCACTGTGGTTTTTGCATGTATCCGCTCTTCTTTGCTCGTCCACCGATAAGGTCACTTTATCTCCTACCTTGAACATGCCCTTTTTCACCTTGCCGATATGTCCTACCTTGCCGCCAAGCAGCTTCACCGTATTCACCACTTCAAATTCCGAATCCCCGGCATAGATTACTCCAATATCTGCACTCTGGCCGCCCATGGTCGCATAAAAAGGAGTCTCTTCTACGAAGATCGTTCCCATCTCACCATCCGTCAGAGCCTCTGCCAGCTCCGTCTCCGTGGTAAGCACAGTAATCCTGGAATCGTGCACCAGTCTGTCATAACCTACGAACTGAGTCGTAACCGCAGGGTCTATGGACTCATATACCGTAACATCGGCTCCCATATAGTTCGTAGCCTTGCGCGCCGAACGGGCTTTTACCTTCTGCTCCTGCATCGCCTCCGCAAAGCTCTTTTCATCTACTGTAAAACCTTTTTCTTCTAAGATTTCCTTTGTCAGATCAAGAGGGAAACCATAAGTATCATAAAGTTTAAATGCGTCCCCGCCGGCCAGCTCCTTTACGCCGTTCTTTTCCATGGAAGCCTCCATCTCACCGAGAATGACAAGCCCCTGATCGATGGTCTTGTTAAACTTCGCTTCCTCCTGCGTAAGCACGTTGAAAATAAAATCCTTCTTTTCTTCCAATTCAGGATAACCGTCCTTACTTCCTTCGATTACCGTTTTGCTCAAATCCGCAAGAAACTGTCCTTCAACCCCCAAAAGCCGACCATGTCTTGCTGCACGGCGGATAATTCTCCTAAGCACATAGCCCCGTCCCTCGTTGGTTGGCATAATACCGTCAGAAATCATAAAGGTCGCGGAACGGATATGGTCGGTAACGATGCGGATGGATACGTCCCACTCATATTTCTTCTTATATTCTTTACCGGAAATCTCGCATACCTTTTTGCTAAGCGCCTGAATGGTATCTACATCGAAAATAGAGTCCACATCCTGCACAACTGTCGCCAGTCTTTCCAGTCCCATTCCCGTATCGATATTCTTCTGTTCAAGCTCTGCATAGTTGCCCTTGCCATCGCTTTCGAACTGGGTAAACACATTGTTCCACACTTCGATATAGCGGTCGCACTCGCAACCCACCTTACAGTCAGGTTTTTGGCATCCATATTTTTCTCCGCGGTCATAATAAATCTCCGAGCAGGGACCGCACGGTCCTGAACCGTGCTCCCAAAAGTTATCTTCCTTGCCAAAGCGGTAAATGCGCTCCGCCGGGATTCCTATTTCTTTATTCCATATATCGAAGGCTTCATCATCCTCCAAATATACCGAAGGATATAATCTATCCGCCTCCAGGCCAACTGCCTCAGTCAAAAACTCCCAGCTCCAGGCAATGGCTTCATGCTTGAAGTAGTCACCAAAAGAGAAGTTGCCCAGCATCTCGAAAAAGGTGCCGTGGCGGGCCGTTTTTCCTATATTTTCAATATCGCCGGTACGGATACATTTCTGACAGGTCGTTACTCTTTTCCTCGGAGGGATCTCCTGTCCCGTAAAATACGGTTTTAAAGGAGCCATACCGGAATTGATCAGCAGCAAACTGTTGTCGTTATGGGGCACCAGCGAAAAGCTCTTCATCGCCAGATGCTCTTTCCCTTCAAAAAATTCAAGAAACATCTTCCTAAGTTCGTTCACTCCATACTGTTTCATTTCCATAATCCTTTCTTTCGTTCTTAAAAGGTAAATTTATCGGCAAAATATGCGTCGAGGTCAGCAATGGCCACACGTTCCTGTTCCATGGAATCGCGGAAGCGTACGGTGACGCAATTGTCCGTCTCGGATTCAAAATCGTAAGTAATGCAGAACGGAGTCCCGATTTCGTCCTGTCTGCGGTATCTCTTACCGATGTTACCTCTGTCGTCGAACTCACAGTTATATTTCTTGGACAGCTCCAGGAATATCTTTTCCGCGCCTTCGTTTAATTTTTTGGACAGAGGAAGCACTCCGATCTTAACCGGTGCCAACGCCGGATGGAAATGGAGTACAGTGCGTACATCGCCTTCACCGATTTCCTCTTCATCGTATGCTGCGCAGAGGAAAGCCAAAACTACGCGGTCTGCGCCGAGAGACGGCTCGATGACATAGGGGACGTATCTTATGTTCTTCTGGTCATCAAAATATGTCAAATCCTGACCGGAGGTATTCTGGTGCTGAGTAAGGTCATAATCGGTCCTGTCTGCGATTCCCCACAGTTCACCCCAGCCGAAGGGGAATAAGAACTCGATATCCGTAGTCGCTTTGGAATAGAAGGAAAGCTCTTCCTTATCGTGGTCTCTGACACGCATCTCTTCATCCTTCATACCCAGCGTCTTCAGCCAGTCGATACAAAACTGCTTCCAGTAAGCGAACCACTCCAGATCGGTATCCGGCTCACAGAAAAATTCCAGCTCCATCTGCTCAAACTCTCTCGTGCGGAAGGTAAAATTGCCCGGGGTGATTTCATTACGGAAAGATTTTCCCACTTGTCCGATGCCGAAAGGGATTTTCTTTCTGGAGGTTCTTTGTACATTCTTAAAGTTCACGAAGATGCCCTGTGCGGTTTCCGGTCTTAAGTAAACGGTGTTCTTCGCATCCTCTGTCACTCCCTGAAAGGTCTTGAACATCAGGTTGAACTGGCGGATATCTGTGAAATTATGTTTGCCGCAAGTAGGACAGGGTACGTTGTTTTCTTCGATAAACTGCTTCATCTTCTCCTGCGACCAACCGTCTACCGAACCATCCAGAGTAACCTTATGTTCCGATGCATAATCCTCGATAATCTTATCTGCGCGGAAGCGTTCATGACATTCCTTGCAGTCCATCAAGGGATCCGAAAATCCTCCCAAATGTCCCGAAGCCACCCAAGTCTGAGGATTCATAAGTATCGCGCAGTCTACGCCTACATTGTACTGGTTCTCCATAATGAATTTCTGCCACCACGCACGCTTTACGTTGTTCTTCAGTTCCACACCAAGGTTACCATAGTCCCATGTATTGGCAAGCCCGCCATAAATCTCGGAGCCGGGATATACAAATCCTCTCGCTTTCGCCAGTGCTACTATTTTCTCCATTGTTTTTTCCATGATTACACCCTCCTGCCCGTTTTTACGGACGTTTTTTATTTAAAAACTATATAATACTTTCCCAAACTTTCCCCGTTCTCGTCCGTCTGCATCGCCGCCTCATTCTTGCCTAAGGAAACTACATTGTCGTCGAAATACAAGATTTTCCCAAAGGTCTCCACGCGAAACGGCACCTCGGAAATTAATATGTGATTCTCTCCCATACTTAGAAGCTCTTCTTTGCCTATATTTTCCTCGTCATTGTCCGCACTTGTTAAGGTTACGTCTAACGAATGACCCTTGTCATAGGCTTCCTTCACTGTTCCGACGAATAGCTTCCTGCTGTCGAACTGGTTGGAATTATAGTCCGTATATGCTTCTGCAGACGGATATTTCATTGCCACCGTAACAATTCCGTCCTTATTTTCGAATTTATCCACGGATATGTCCTGCTCTGAATCCCGGTTATACTCCGCGACCTCCGAAAGGATCATGCCTCTCAAATCATCCTCATTATAATAATCGGCGGTGAAATCCTCCGTTATCGTCTCCACTATGCTGCCGTCTTTTAGGACTTCCATCACCGTATTGGATGATGCTGCCGCCTGTGCCTTGTTGTCTATATCGCTTCCTCCGCATCCCCATAAAGAGAGCCCCGTAAAAAGAACTCCCGCTACTGCTCCTATTTTACGCATCATTTCTGTCCTCCGACACCGGACACTTTCCTTCATGTCCTTTTCTTTCCTCATTACATTTACATTCACAATATTATAGCTGACTTAAGTTTGTTTTTCAATATATAAATTACGTCAAAGCATTTCATAGACAATTTATGTGGTCAAGTCCTTTAATATAGTCAGGCTTTTGAATTCCCTATCCATATATTCCTTCTTATAAATGTCCGCAATGGCCTTAAGCTCCTTAAGTACCTTATCGGTTACCGTAAAAGTATATAGCTTCTCCACCGAACTGTGTTCTATGTAGCTCATCGCATAAACGGTGGATTCCGTAAAATTACCCCTATTAGGTATTCCCGGATATTCCCCGTTTAAAACAAGCGCCTTTATTTCGAATACGCAGCGCACCAGATTCTTATCCAGAGATGGAAGCTGCAAAGCCCTGAGAGACTGATATAAAAGCTTTAGCATTTCCTTCTCATCGTTGTTCTCTCTTGTGTAATAATCCATGATCTCCAAAAAGTACATTCCATAGCATGCCGCTTCAAAATCTTCTCTGAGCTTTTCAAAATAATTGGATATGTCCGCCTCCACGATATTATAAGAAGAACGGCCCTCATACATCTTGAACTCTCCGAAGGAAAAGGGGGAAGCCGCGGCCACCAGCCTGCTGTTAGGCTTTCTCGCCCCTTTGGCGAAGGCCGATACCTTTCCCCTCTCTTTCGTCAAAATAACGACGCGCCTATCGTATTCCCCGATAGGCACCGTCTTCAAAACCATTCCTGTTAGTTTCACAAATTCCTGCATATGGATTATCTCCTATGGCCGCACTGCCGTTCGGCATATAACCTCCGAGCGACCCGGACGCCGTCGTTTCCTCCTGCGCATTCTTAAAGCTTAAGTAATCCTCAATTTTTCCTGTACTAAAAAATTGTTGCCAGTAGTTTCGTTCTTTCATCTTGTGCCCCCTAACGTAATGATACTAAAAAGCTATACTTTAGTAACACTTTCAGTATTAATATTAGGGTTCGCCTTTTTTGGGTTTCCTATTCGGATTCTTTTGGATTGTAGCCAAAATTTTTTATAAGGAAATCGCTGTCCCGCCAATCTTTTTTTACCTTTACCCAAAGCTGCAGATTCACACGGCATTCCAGCATATCTTCGATTTCCGGCCTCGCCTGGCTGCCTATTTTCTTAAGCATGGCGCCTTGCTTTCCTATGACGATTCCTTTGTGAGATTCCCTTTCGCAAATGATGGTGGCCTCAATATCGGCAATGGATTCCTTGTTACTCTTCCGATATTTGATGCTTTCTATGGATACCGCAATTCCATGTGGTATCTCATCCTCCAGGCACCTGAGTGCCTTTTCTCTTATCAACTCCGCCACGATCTGACGCTCGGGCTGATCAGTTATCGTGTCCTCATCATAAAATGCCGGGCCATAGGGAAGATATTTCATGATACAGCTTATGAGCACATCCGTATTATCGCCCTTTAGCGCCGATACAGGTACAATTTCCGCAAATTCCAGTTCTTTTCGATAAACGTCAATGTAATTTAATATTTCAGGCTTCTTCACTGTATCCGTTTTGTTAATAACGAGTATGACCGGAGTGTTGACCTTTTTAAGCTGCTCGATGATATGCTGTTCTCCCGCTCCGATATAAGCGGTAGGCTCTACCAGCCAGAGAATGACATCCACCTCGGACATAGTCCGCTCCGCCACACGCACCATATAGTCTCCCAGCTTATTCTTCGCCTTATGGATTCCAGGCGTATCCACAAAGACTATCTGACCTTCCTCAGAGGTGTAGACCGTCTGTATTCTGTTTCTTGTGGTTTGGGGCTTATTGCTGGTAATCGCTATTTTCTGTCCGATCAGATGATTCATCAGAGTTGATTTCCCTACGTTCGGTCTGCCTATTAAAGTAACAAATCCTGATTTGTAATTATCACTCACATTTTATTCCTCGCTTTTGCTTTTGTTTCACTTCTGCTTTTATTTCAGTTTTTGCCTGTTCCCGCTTTTGAACCCGGTTTTCTTTTAATCCTTGTTTTCCGTTTTATCATTTTTATCTTCTTCTATATTTTCCGCTTTATTTACCTTGGTTTTTTCCATGTTATCATCTTTCTTTTGCTTATATCTGCGAAAGAATAATCTGCTGCTTTTATTATTCTTTCTCTTAAAGAAATGCTTGATAAGTATAACGGCCAGTATAATAACTATCGCCCATACGACAATATAAGGCAGCCAGATGATCAAGTAGATAAAGAAATTTTTAATTCCATTTCCCACGCTGTTCATGGAGCTTATAAATCCCACGGATATTCTCTCCCACGCGGATACTTGAAGGGACGGGGTCAGCACCTCTACCTCGCTGATCGTTAAGTATACAGTGGAATAATCCACCAGGTTATCATAGGTGCGAAGCTGGGATTCCATGCTCTGAAGCTGGTAGCGTACTTCTGACAACCGGGATTCAATGGCAATGATATCCTCCATGCTTTCCGCCTTTTCAAGCAGTTCTAACAGCCGCTCCTGCTCTACCTCCAAAGCCTCTTTATGGCTCTCCGTGTCCACATACTGAAGGGTGATATCTTGCGTGTTCTCCGAGCGGCTTGTTACGTTAGAGATATCCGATACCGCTGTTACAAAATTATAAAGCTTTTCTCTGGGGATTCGAATCGTAAGGCTGGCGGATCTGTTGCTTTGCCCATACCTGCTGCTTCCATTATAGACGTTCAGATTCTCCATGTAGCCGCCAAGCTCCGACACCTTGCTTTCCACCTTGGGAAGAAGCTCGTCGAAAACCTCTGTCTCTACGTCCAGGTTCACGGTCTTAATCAATTTACGATTGGCGGCCACAGAAACCTCTTCGGAAATCCCCCCTGCCTCTGTAGGTGCAGACTCCTCGCTGGCCATTGCATATTCTTGCACATATACGTCGTCTGAGGCATATCCCTCATAAGCAGCAGTACTTGCTTTCTGGGGCGCCACCGCGCTGTCCGCCGTGTAAGAGCCTGCACTTCCACAGCCTGCGAAGCCAAGCACTGTTATGCCCGCTATTGCTATCCGCAGCTTATATTTCCAGTTCCTCTTCCATAATTTTTCCATAATAACTCCTATCTATGTGCTTTAGCACACGTATAAATCAGGATGTTGAAAAAATCTTTTGTATTTTCAACCTAATTCCCCATTCTTCCCATACCCGCCTATTTTGCCCCGGATATGATATATGATCCATTAATGAAAAAGAGGTTCGATATTCATGAACATCGCTTCGTTTTCTTTCAGCTTTTCCTCATTTCCCACCACACATAGGCAATCCTCTTTCATAAAGGCTCTGATATATTCCGACAATCCTCTTATAGTTTCTGCCGTCGTGGCAAGTAACTCATCCCTCTCTTGCTGCACTCTGTCGAAGGACAGTTTTGTCAGGTAGCCTCCCATGGAATAAACTCCTTTAGTAGCCGGCGTCATGGGCACATCCAGATCGCTGATGGCTCCGATGATGAACTGGGTAATCGTCCTCTCGTCCGCTTCAAAGGTGCTGATATATCCCGCAGCATTCTCGTATACCTCCACTGTCTTCTCCAAATTGGGGTCTCTGTAGGATACGAAATAGCTGTCTCCTGATTTGCCGAAATTGCACATGCAGCCGTAGGCGCCGCCCTTTACCCTCACTCTGTTCCAAAGGTAATCATAGCCCATCATCACCTTAAGCACCTTAAGCGCTCCGGTGTAAGGAAGTCCTTCGTGGATAAAGTTACCCGCACGGCATACGAACTGTATCTGCGAGGAGGTAAGGTAACCTTCGTTCTTCCTTACAAGTCTCGGCTGAAATTTCTTTTTCTCCACGGGAGAAGTATATAAATCCTTTTTAAATGCTCTCACCATGGCTTCGATTCCCGGATATTCCTTTTCTGTTGCAGTGTAATCCATCATGAGGTTTTCGGGACGGAAGATATATTCCGTAAGCTGTTTTAATTTCTGGGTCAAATCGGTCTTTTCTTTTTCAAACTGCGATTCCAGCGTCTCCAGCAAACGATACTGCGGTATTCCGCTTATCTGTTCTGCCACTGCTGCCGTGCCCGAGATATAAGACAATGCCCGTATAGCCGCCAGGGAATGTCCCGAGGAGGTCATGGTCGCCTGCATTCTGGACTGTACCTCCGCAATGATTTCATATAAACGCTTCGTATCGTCGAACTTGGAATGCAGCGCAATCTCTTCTACCAGCCGAAAGGCTTCCTCCAAATTTTCATACAGCACTTTTGCTTTGATTTCGAACTTTATGCAGTAATCATCCAGATTCAGCGCATTGGAATAAGTATTCACTACCATATCAATGCCGCCGGTCCTTATATTCGTCTCGTGGTATAAATCACCGTAGCTGTAATTTTGCGTATCCACCATGCCCAGCACCTGCTTTAATATGCCGATATAGGGAAACAGCTCTTCCGGCACGCTGCCGATGTCGAAGACAAACCGCAGGTAGCCGATGCCGTTTGTAAATATATCGTGAAACAAAATCAGGGTATCGTCCGAATACCGCTCCTCGTTGACAAAATCCTCCGCTTCCTTTTTCATATCCTCTCTCGTCAAAAGCGGTATCTTCTCCAAATCCTCCTTGGAGCTGGGCTCCTCCTGATAGCGCTCCAGCGCCTTCGTTTCCTCTATGATTCTCTCTATAGCCTGCTCACTTAAAGTTTCCTTATATTCCTGAAGCTCCTTTTGCAGGGCTGCCTCTTTCTTCGAGGTCAGACCCTTCTGGGGTGAGAGTACCACTACCGTCTTATGGGTGTTATTAAGGAGATATTTTTTAACCAGTCCTTCGTAATATCCCGTTTCTATTTCTTTTTTGAGTGCCGCAAAGGTATCGTTCGCCTCCACATGGATCAATGGCTTTTCCTCGTCGTAAAGCCAGCTGTCAAGTGCCTGCAGTCCCAGGATGAGTCCCTTCGGATAAGAACCGAAGTCCGATTCCCTGTATTTGAACTCGAAATAATTAAGGCCTGCTGCCAGCGCCTTTTTATCGATTCCGCTTTCTGCCTGCCCAGCCAGTACCTCTTCGATAGTACGCACGAACTCTTCCTTACGGGAAAGGTCCGTATTCTTAGCTACTACGGAAAAGAAGGGCTGCATGATCCCGTTATCGTAGGTGCTGTATATTTCCTTGCCGATTCCCTTATCCGTCAGCGCCTGCTTCAAGGGAGCACCCGGTGCGGAGCAAAGAGCATAATCCAGCACTTGAAAGGCGATATACAGCTTTCTGTCCAAATTGTCGCCGATTACGGTATTATAGGTCAGGTAAGTATTTTCCTTCTCAGACTCATCTTCCATAATCGAATATTCCTTGTATATTTCCCTCGGCGCTTCAAATGCCTCCTGAAGCTTGATCTGGGAGTCTATGCTAAGGGCCTCGAAGCGGGATAAATATTCCTCATCGATAAAGCGCAGCTTCTGCGCCATATCCATATCGCCGTATAAATAAATATAGCTGTTGGACGGATGATAATACCTTCTGTGGAAATCCAGAAAATCCTCATAGGTAAGAGCAGGAATCACGTCCGGATCTCCTCCCGATTCGGTGCCGTAAGGCGTATCCGGGAAAAGGGAATTAAGAACCTCTCTGTCCAGAACATCATCCGGAGAGGAAAAGGCCCCTTTCATCTCGTTGTAAACCACTCCGTTAAGGGTCAGCTCATCCTCCGCACTTTCCAGCTCGTAGTGCCAGCCTTCCTGCCTGAATATCTTCTCCTCCTTGTAAATATTGGGATAAAATACCGCATCCAGATAAATGTGCATTAAATTCTGAAAATCCTTATCGTTGCAGCTCGCTACCGGATAAACGGTCTTATCGGGATAAGTCATCGCATTTAGAAATGTATTCAAAGAACCCTTCACTAATTCTATAAACGGGTCTTTTACCGGAAAATTTCTGGAGCCGCAAAGCACCGTATGCTCCACGATGTGTGCCACCCCTGTGCTATCCGCAGGCGGGGTGCGAAAGCCAATATAAAAAACTTTATTATCGTCCTCGTTTAATAATACGGTAATCCTCGCTCCCGTCTTCTTATGGCGAAGAAGTGCTCCGGAGGAATTCAAGTCTCCTACTTCTCTCGCCTCTATAATTTCATAGCCTTCCAAATCCTTTATATTTTGCTTCAGCTCTTCTATATTTCTCATACTAACTGTCGTTCTCCTTTTCCCGTCCGCTTCTTTTCTCTTTTTTCTCCATTTTCAATGGGCTAAAAGCAATTTTATCATATCATACTCTATCATTTTTAGCAAAATAGAAAAACATATGCAAAACAAAACTTACTTGTAATATAAACCGCTCGTTACGGTTCACTCCGTTCTCAGCAACGCATGATTTCTGCAATGCAAAAATTTTGCATATAAATTCGCTCTGCGAAGCACAGCTTTTGTTCCGCGCATAGCTGCGCATCTATCTTTCTTTAATAGGAGCACTTTCTTATTAAAGAAAAGTAACAACCGCTCTCCGCCAAGTAGACAGAGAGCGGTTTATTGTATAAGGGCCGCATATTTTACTGCTTTTCAATATATTCGATATTATCTCCGCTCATGCGGATCGCTTCCAGAATAATCTCCTCTGACAGCTTGCCCTCTTGCGAAAGCTCAGCCACCGTCACCTTTCTTTCCAGTACCTGCGCAAGCTCTCTGGCCTGATCTGCCACTATATTGACCTTATCTAATACCAATTTATCCGTCTGCTTTTCCTGAAGGCTTCCTGCAATATGATCCTCCATGGCGTCCATAATCATCTTACCCAGCATCCCCTGTGCCTCATGAGCATGCTCCAGGCAACCCAGCATTCCTACTCCCATCGCTAAGGCCAGGTTACCTTCTCCGATCAAATCCTCCAGATAGGCACCTTGCCCGCCGTACAGCTTGGCGATTTCCACCACCTCAGGTAGGTAAAGCTCCGTAAGCCGGGCCTGAGCCTGAATATCTCCCGCCATCGCAGACAAGGTAATCGCCTCCCTCTCTCCTGCCGTCGTTTGTTCAAGGTGCTTCAGCTCCTCCAGATAGGCTTCCAGATAATCGGCTTCCTCCTTTGTCAGGTATTCTTCCGCATCCACCGGCTCCCCTATACCTATTCTTTGCTTTTTTAAATAATCGGTGACAAGCTCCATCTGCTCTTTGGATAGTTCCATTTCCTTAAAAGCAGCCGCTATCTGCTCCTGTTCTATGCAGTTTCCCTGCTCTTTTGCGGTCCTCTTCAATTCCTCCAAAGCATTTGCGAACAGAATCTCCTTATTCATTTTATAGCCATGCTCCTTTCATATTCCTGCTGCTTAATATAGCTTCACATGCTCATGTGTGAATAAATGCTCCTGACAGTATTCATAATTACCGTCGCATTTAGAGCAGAAACGGAATTCCAACTGGGGACTGTCCACTTCTGTTCTGCCGCAAATCGCGCATTTATGCTTGGTCACTCCCGTACTTCTTTTCACTTCTTTTTTAAATTCCTGACGGCGTTTTACCTGCTTCGGCGACATGTGGATATGGTTTTTCGATGTGAACCAGAATACGAGGAAGTTAAGCAAGGACGCTCCCATCGCAAATCTGCTGTAAACGCTTCCCGTAAGAAACTGTGCCCCCAACATTACCGCATATATAATTCCCAGCCACTTGATGCGCACCGGAATGATGAACATAAGAAGCACCTGGGACTCGGGAAAGGTCGCCGCAAACGCAAGGAAAATAGACATATTTACATAATATGTGCTGAAATAGAAGGATACTGCACTGAAGAAATCCTTCGCTCCGTAAGCCGCCATAATATCACCGTTAAATATATAGCAATATGCCATCAGAAGAAAACTTCCGATTACCGTAAAGAGCATTCCTGAAAGCAGATAGACGTTATATCTGTAGGTTCCCCAGGACCTCTCCAAAGTCGTCCCGATGGAATAATAAAAGTAAAGCATAATCAACACAAAAAACAAATTGGAAGTATCCGGCGGCACAATGATCCAAGTGAGGATTCTCCAAATCTGTCCATGCAGAATCTCATATGGGTTTAAGGTCAGATAAGATAAAAACAAAGGGTTTATCAAATTGATCAAATACCCTACTGCGTAGCACATGATCAGCATCAGCGAAATGTTCTTAATCGCATACTTGCCGAACTTTCTTTCAAAATTACTCATTTTTTCCGTATTCCTCCATTCTATGCCTAAAAACATGCGACTATATTCTAACATTCCCATCTGTAAAAGTAAATAAACTCACACAGTTTTCACGAGATATAACAAAAATTTAACTTTCTGATTCTTTTTATTACAAATTGTTTTAAAAAATATAATGAAAATATTCCGGCACCAACATTGCATTTTGTAGTTACGTGTCGTATAATGATTGGGCATGTCTGAGGACTATCCGCTATATATTATAAATAGGAAAGCTCAGGCTTTAACATGTCTAAATATTAAAAGGAAAGGGCGGATACTATGAGTGAATTACGCTATACTTTGGGAATTGATATCGGTTCGACCACTGTAAAAATAGCCATTTTAAACGATGCCCATGAAATATTGTTTTCAGATTACGAAAGGCATTTTGCAAACATCCGTGAAACGTTATCAAACTTATTGCAAAAGGCATACGATCAGCTTGGAGATATCGAGCTGCATCCAATGATTACAGGCTCGGGAGGACTTACCTTAGCCAATCATCTGAAGGTTCCCTTTGTGCAGGAGGTCATTGCTGTCTCCACCACGCTGCAGGAGCTGGCTCCTCAGACTGACGTAGCGATAGAGCTGGGCGGAGAGGATGCGAAGATCATTTATTTCGAAGGGGGAAATGTGGAGCAGCGTATGAACGGCATCTGTGCCGGAGGTACCGGCTCCTTTATCGACCAGATGGCTTCTCTGTTACAGACGGATGCCTCGGGCCTTAACGAATATGCCAAAGAGTATCATTCCCTATATACCATCGCCGCAAGATGCGGTGTATTTGCCAAATCGGACATTCAGCCTCTCATTAACGAAGGTGCCACCAAAGAAGACCTTTCCGCTTCTATTTTCCAAGCAGTTGTCAACCAGACGATTTCCGGCCTGGCCTGCGGCAAGCCGATCAGAGGACATGTTGCTTTCTTAGGAGGTCCTCTTTACTTTTTATCCGAGCTGAAGGAGGCTTTTATCCGTACTCTGAAACTGGATGAAGAGCACATTGTAAATACAGAACATTCTCACCTCTTTGCCGCCATCGGTTCCGCCTTGAACGCAAAGGAAGATGTATTTTACTCCATGGAGGAGATGGTCTTAAAGCTTTCCTCCGACATAAAAATGGACTTTGAAGTGGAACGTATGGAACCGCTTTTTGAAAACGAAGCATCCTATATGGAATTCAAGAACAGACATTCCGTACATCACGTAGCCACCTCGGACCTGGCATCCTATCATGGAAATTGTTTTCTCGGCATCGATGCCGGAAGCACCACTACCAAAGTGGCTCTCGTAGCGGAAGACGGTTCACTTTTATATTCCTTCTACAGCAGTAACGATGGAAGCCCTTTGAAGACGGCAATCCGCTCCATCAAGGAGATTTATGCGCTGCTGCCTGAGGACGTGAACATCGTGCGTTCCTGTTCTACCGGATACGGAGAAGCGCTGATGAAAGCCGCATTTTTATTGGATGACGGTGAAGTGGAGACGGTGGCACACTATTATGCCGCTGCCTTTTTCGACCCTTCCGTAGATTGCATTCTCGATATCGGCGGTCAGGACATGAAGTGCATCAAAATCAAAAATCATACCGTAGACAGCGTACAGCTTAATGAAGCATGTTCTGCGGGCTGCGGTTCTTTTATAGAGACCTTCGCAAAATCGTTGAACTACAGTGTAGAGGATTTCGCTCAGGCCGCATTGTTCGCGGAGCACCCTATCGACCTCGGAACCCGCTGTACCGTATTTATGAACTCCAAGGTAAAGCAGGCACAGAAGGAAGGCGCCAAGGTATCCGACATCTCTGCAGGACTTGCATATTCCGTTATTAAAAACGCATTATTCAAGGTAATAAAAGTCGCAGATGCTTCGGAGCTGGGCACACACATCGTAGTGCAGGGCGGTACCTTTTATAACGATGCGATCCTTCGCGGCTTCGAGAAAATTGCGGACTGCAAGGCAATTCGTCCTGACATCGCAGGCATCATGGGCGCTTTCGGCGCCGCTCTCATCGCCCGCGAACGTTATTCCAAGGATTACGATACATCCATGCTCTCTATCGAGCAGATAGGAGCACTCCAATTCGAAACAAGTATGGCGAAATGCAAGGGCTGTACGAACAACTGCCGCCTGACCATTAATAAATTCAGCGGCGGAAGACAATATATTTCCGGCAACCGCTGCGAACGCGGACTTGGAAAAACGAAGAATGAGGATGGTATCCCCAACCTCTTCGAATATAAACTAAAAAGAATATTCGGCTACGAGCCCCTTCCTGCCGACGAGGCGAAAAGGGGACGGGTAGGCATTCCAAGGGTTCTCAACATGTACGAGAATTATCCGTTCTGGCATACGTTCTTTACGAAGCTTGGTTATCAGGTGGTTCTCTCTCCTCTTTCCAACCACAACATTTATTCCCTCGGCATTGAATCCATTCCGAGTGAATCCGAGTGCTACCCGGCTAAGCTGGCCCACGGCCATGTGAGCTGGCTCATTCACAAAGGTGTGGATTTCATCTTCTATCCGGCTCTTTTTTATGAGCGCAATGAGTTCGAAGAGGCCAATAATCACTATAACTGTCCTATCGTAACCTCCTATTCGGAGAATATAAAAAATAATGTGGAGGAAATCGGACACGGAGAAGCCGTCTTGCGTAATCCCTTCATGTCCTTCCGCGATGTAAAAACTATATCGGAGGCTTTAATCAAAGAATTTACGGAGATTCCTGCGGAGGAGATCATCGACGCAGTGGATGCCGGATGGAAGGAAATGGATCAGGCAAGGCTCGATATGATGAAAAAGGGTGAAGAAACTATAAAGTATCTGGAAGAAAACGGCAGACATGGTATCGTCCTTGCCGGACGTCCTTACCATATCGACCCTGAAATCAACCACGGCATTCCCGAACTTATCACCTCCTATGGCGTTGCTGTTCTGACAGAAGATTCCGTTTCCCATTTGGCGAGCCCGGAGCGGCCTCTTATCGTATCCGACCAGTGGATGTATCATTCGAGGCTGTATGCTGCGGCAAGCTACGTAAAAACAAGGGAGGATCTGGACCTGATTCAGCTGAATTCCTTCGGCTGCGGTCTGGACGCCGTTACGACTGATCAGGTGAGCGATATTCTTTCCGGGTCGGGTAAAATTTATACCTGCTTAAAAATCGACGAGGTAAACAACCTCGGTGCGGCAAGAATCCGTATCCGTTCCCTGCTTTCTGCGATTCGCGTAAGGGACAGCAAGAAGCAGGAGCGGGAAATTCGCTCTTCTGCCATCCATAAGGTTCAGTTTACAGAGGAAATGCGCGAAGAATATACGATTCTCTGCCCTCAGATGTCACCTATTCATTTCGAAATATTGGAACCGGCCTTTCGCTCCTGCGGCTATAACTTCGAGGTATTGTCCAACGACAACAAGCATGCCGTGGATGTAGGGCTTAAATATGTAAATAACGACGCCTGCTATCCGTCGCTGATGGTCGTAGGACAGATTATGGAGGCTCTCCTATCCGGAAAATATGACTTAAATAAAGTAGCTGTCATTATGTCACAAACCGGAGGCGGATGCCGCGCTACCAACTACGTAGGTTTTATACGAAGAGCTTTTGAAAAAGCCGGAATGCCTCAGATTCCTGTTATATCTCTCAATATGGCAGGGATAGAAACCAATCCGGGCTTTGACCTGAATGCAGATTTGCTCATGCGCGCCGCTTACGGGGCCATTTTCGGGGATATTTTCATGCGCTGTGTTTATCGTATGCGGCCTTATGAAAAAGAAGCCGGCTCGGTGGAGAAGGTACATGCGAAATGGCTGAAGCAGTGTCAGGATTTCGTATCTGCAAAACATATGAATTACTTTAAATTCAGAAAAATGTGCCGCTTGATCGTGGAGGACTTCGACGCGATTCCCATTACGGAAGAAGTAAAGCCCAAGGTCGGCATCGTAGGCGAAATCCTCGTAAAATTTGCTCCCGCCGCTAACAATCATCTGGTAGAGCTTTTGGAGTCCGAAGGCGCGGAAGCTGTGGTTCCTGATTTGATCGATTTCATGCTCTACTGCTTCTACAATCAGATATACAAAGCAGAGGAGCTTGGCATGAGCAAGAAAACAGCCTTTGTCTCCAAGCTGGGCATCGACGGCATTGAATTCCTGCGCGCTTCTGCAAGAAGGGCGTTTGAAAAGAGCAAACATTTCCACCCTCCGGTAAGCATATACAAAATCGTGAATTACGCGAAGTCTATCGTATCCATCGGCAATCAGACCGGCGAGGGCTGGTTCTTAACCGGGGAAATGGTGGAGCTGATACACGGGGGCGTTAACAATATCGTGTGCACCCAGCCTTTTGGCTGCCTTCCTAACCATGTGGTAGGAAAGGGCGTGATAAAGGAGCTTCGGAAGCAATATCCGCTTTCGAACATCGTTGCCATAGATTATGACCCCGGTGCCAGCGAGGTAAACCAGTTGAACAGAATAAAACTGATGCTTTCCACCGCACAGAAAAACCTGCAAAAATAGGACCTTTCGGTCCTATTTTTATGGATATATTTCATTAATCTACAATTCCGCCCTCTACTACCAAGCTATCCGCATCTACGCTGTCTCCATATACCGGCTTCAAGGTTTCTTCGAAATCCTTATGGAAGAACTGCTCTGCCGCTAAGCTCTCAACTTCTTCATTGATCCAGTTAAGCAGCTCTGTATTGCCCTTCTGTACCGCCGGAGCGATCGTATCCAGATTTCCGATGGATTCAATGCCTACTGCGAAGCCTTTGTTCTGCAAAGCCCAAGCCAATACTTCCGTATTATCCGTGGAAAAGGCATCTCCTCTTCCGTCTGCCAGAGCGTCATACGCTTCCTGATATTCATCAAATTTCAAAAGATTGATCTCAGGATAATTCTCCTGGAAATAAGTCTCTGCCGTAGTTCCTTTTACTACGATAAGTGTCTTTTCCTTTAACTGCTCTACATCCGTTATCAGACTGCCCTCCGGAGAAACCACGCCCAAGGCTACTTTCATATAAGGTAATGCGAAATCTACCTGCTCGCTTCTTTCATCCGTCACTGTAAAGTTAGCCAAGATGATGTCTACCTTCGCGGATTTCAAATACTCAACTCGGCTGGCTGCCTCTACATATACGAATTCTACCGCATCCTCACTGCCGAATAAATCCAAAGCGAGGCGCTTTGCAAAATACACATCATATCCTTGTACGTCACCGTTGGCGTCTACATAGCCAAAGGGGTTTTTATCACTGAATACACCAATTACCAGCTTTCCGTCCGCTTTGATGTCCTCTAAGCTTCTCGCCTGTGCTGATGCCGAAGCATCTTCCGATTCTGCTGCAGCCGGCTCTGCGGCACTTTCTTCTTCCGCTGCTTCGCTTTCTGCTGCCGGTGCTGTTTCTTCCGCTGCCGGTGCAGTCGTGGAAGCCGCCTCCTGTGTCTGTCCGCAGCCCGCCAGTACGCCTGCTAATAAACCTGCTGTCAAGATAACTCCTAATAATTTCTTCTTCATAATAATCCTCCTTGTTTTTGTTGTCTCCTTCATTTTGTTTATATTTCTAACGCTTCATAATGAAACGTATTTAGAAACTGCTTTGCTCTTTCCGTCTTCGGATAGGCGAAGAATTCCTTTGCCGTATTCTCCTCTACGATAACGCCCTGATCCATAAACACGACTCTGTCCGCCACCGCCTTCGCAAATTCCATTTCATGGGTTACGATTGCCATCGTCATACCCTCCTGTGCCAGCTTCAGCACTACCTGAAGTACCTCACGGACCATCTCCGGGTCCAGCGCTGCCGTGATTTCATCCAGAAGCAGTACCTCCGGATTCATGATAAGGGCACGTACTATAGCGACTCTCTGCTTCTGCCCTCCGGACAGCTGCCTTGGGAAAGCATCCTTTTTATCAGACAGCCCTACCCGTTCTAACAGGGCTAATGCCTCCCGCTCCGCTTCCTTCCGGTCTCTCTTCTGTACCTTTACCGGTGCCAGCAGAATGTTATTTATAATGCTAAGATGAGGAAACAGCTCATAGCTTTGAAAGACCATACCTATTTTCTGTCTGTGCTGATGAACGCTCTTATCCTTTCTGTCTATCGTTTCACTGCCCAGAACGATGCTTCCCTCATCGATGGGTTCCAGCAGATTCAGGCATCTTAAAAAAGTGCTCTTACCGCACCCCGACGGTCCTACGATGACTACCACCTCGCCCTTTTGCAGGTTAAAATTGATATCCTTCAAAACCGGCTCGTTTTTTTCATATGATTTCGTCAAATGCTTTACCTGTAAAACTTCATTCATTTTTTCATTTTGCCTCTCTCAGATTCTTAAGATAGTCCATAGGACTATCCTAGATTTCGTATTTCTTTTCCAGCCATAGTGACAGCCTCGAAAACGGATAACAAACGATAAAATACATGATGAATATCACTCCGTAGATCCAAAGTGCAGCGGTGGGTGTCTGATACCTCGAGGCATCTATAATCTGTTTTCCCACCTTTACTACTTCAACCACACCTATAAGCACCACCAGGGAGGTCGTCTTTATCATTCTTGTAAGCAGGTTCACGGCAGGGGGCAGCAATCTCCTTATCGTTTGCGGGATGATCACATAAAAATAGGTCTGCAGCGTACTCATCCCCAAGCCGCCTGCGCTCTCGTATTGGTGCCTCGGTGTAGCGATAAGAGCACCTCGCACCAAATCACCCATTTCCGCAGTGCCCCAAAAGGTGAACACGATAACGGCCGCTGTCTCGCCCGACATATTGATCCCTAAATGCTTCGCCGCACCGAAATATACGAGGAAGAGCAGAACAAGCTGAGGTAAAATTCTGACCGCTTCGAGATAAAGCCTCGTAATACATCGCACCGCCCTATTGTGCATTGTCATGACCATTCCTAAAAGAAATCCAAGCAAGATGGAAAGTGCCATAGCGATTACTGCGATGCGAAGGGTTACCCATAAACCTTCCCACAGCCTTATAAAATTCCTACCCTGAAACAGCACTTGTATCCCCAAATCCTGCATAGCGCACTCTCCTTTCTATGAATGATGCAATAACGGATATCGGAAGCAGGATTACCAGATAAGCTGATACCAGCATGAACAACGCTTCATCCGTCTTGTAATAAATACCGATCAAATCCTTTGCTACAAACATCAAATCCGCCAACGCAACCGCGCTGAACACCGAAGTTTCTTTTATCAAAAAAATGACATTGGCACAAAACTGAGGAACAGAGGTGGACACTGCCTGCGGAAGTATGATATGCCGGAATATCTGACTGTTTGTAAAGCCCAGGCTTAATCCCGACTGCGTCTGTATCTGCGCCACATTATCCAGTCCCGAACGAAATGCCTCCGACATGTAGCTGCCTCCTAAAAATGCCAGACCTATAATCCCGCAGCTTTCTGAGCTAAGTACCACTCCCAGCTTGGGAAGGCCGAAATATAGAAAAAACAGCTGTATCAAAAGCGGAGTATTTCTTGATAGTTCTATATAAACATTTGCTATCTGTGCCAATACCGGTATCTTCAAGTATTTTATTATGCTTGTAACCAGCCCGATCAAAAATGCCAGCAGGATTCCCATGGCAGCTATTCTCAAGGTCAGCCATGCCGCCTCGGTATAAAGCGGCAAATGCGTTCTCATAAATTCCAAATCCATCCGTCTTTCTCCTTCTCCCTCTCGTTTCGGCGCAAAAAAAGAAGCATATATATGCTCGTACCTGCTTCCATCTTTCAGTGCTTTCCGCGATGCTACATGGCTAAAATCAATTCCTATCAAATCTATAGGTTTAGTATATTATCGATTATAAATATTGTCAACACTTTTTGTAAATTAAATTTGTTATAATTTTATGGAAAAAAATCACCTTGATTTTCCTTTTCTTTTAACATAATCTATAAAGAAATGAAACGGCGGCTTTGAGGTAAAAAAATCAAAGCCGCCGTTTTTTTAATTATTTGTCCAAGTCCCATATAATCCCGTTCTTATCGGTAAGCATAGCGTGCAGACTGCCCCAAAAGGTCTTTTGAAGTTCATAGCCTACCGTACTGGTGGTCTTTAGATTATCGTATATCTTTTGAATTTCCTCATCAGTTTCCAATTTAACATAAACATGAATGGTATCATTAGGCTTTTCCGATTTCTCCCTGTCCCCAAAAAACAGGGCGCAATTTTCATTGATATGAAGTTCTGCATGCATCAATCTTTCAGGATTTTCGCGGGAAGGAACAGTGTTTTTAATTTCGCCTCCAAAAATGCCCTGATAATAATTCAGGTTTTCCATAGTATTTTCGATGAATAAGTTGGGGATTATTGTTTTCATAATTCATTCTCCTTATTTTAAACTTTTTCACTATTTTCTGCAAAAGCTTTGCGTTCTAGCCTTAAATGTGCAACTTCTTATTCTTTCGGTATAGTTACCGTAAAACAGCTTCCCTCATTTACCTTACTGCTTACATTAATCGTGCCTCCATGAGCCGTAACGATAGATTTGGCAATGGTCAGCCCTATTCCGGCGCCGCCCGTCTTACGGCTGCGGGATTTATCTGTCCGGTAAAAGCGCTCAAAAACGAGAGCCAGCTCCTCCTGCGGGATTCCGATACCGTTGTCCTTCACCCGAATGCATCCTTCTCCCGGAGCGTCTGCCACCTCGACAGAAATGCTGCCGCCCTCCGGCGTATATTTTATGGCATTGGATAGAAGGTTTATCGTCACTTGAAGCATTCTGCTCCTATCTGCCAGGGCCACCGCAGATTCTCCTCCTACGGACATGACAAGTTCCTTCTTCGCCCCTTCCGCTTCCAGCGTTTCGAAGGCTGCCTTCGCGATTTCCAACAGGTCCGTCCGCTCCTTTTTCAGCTTCAGGTTATCCCCTTCCACCTTGGCCAGACGCCCCAGATCCGCCACCAGATTTCCAAGGCGAAGTATCTCCTCATGACAACTGGAAAGCCGTTCCGGCGTAGCCTCCCATACACCTTCCAGCATTGCTTCCAGATGGGAACCTACTGCGGTAAGCGGAGTACGAAGCTCATGAGCGATATCCGTAGTTAATCTTTTTCGAAGATTCTCCTGTTCGTTTAACGCGTCTGCAAGCTGATTGACGGCGGTTACCAAATCGTTAAGCTCTCTGGTATTTGTCTCGCTTTCGAAACGGATATCGTAGTTTCCTTCCGAAATCTCCTTGGCGATATAAGCGGTCTTCGTCACAGGCCTCGCTATCCGGCGAGCCATCAGACTTCCCACCACAATAGAAAAAAATCCTGCCAAGGCACCGATTATAAGCAGGATAATATTTAGCGTATTGATAAAGAGGAAGTCATTTTCACTAAAAAAGAAGGGACCGTAATAGGTAATGGAAACAGAGCCCACCTTCTGCCCACCCTGTTCGATATCATAAGTATGGGACACAAAGCCTCCGCCCTTTTTCAGTTTCTCCATTCGTGCAGAAATTTCATCCATGACCTGCCAGCATTTGGACATGTCGTGATTTTCCGCATCCCAGAGCAAATTTCCGTCTGCATCATAAATTTTTAAAATATAGCTTTCATATAAAGCATACATACCAATGGTATGTAAGAAGTCCTTATTCCAACTGCGTGTGAGTCCATTGTACTGGGTACCGAGATCACTTACGATATTCTCACTCCGTACCTGCTCCTGCCTGGCAATGTAGTCCTCGAACTCCTGATTGATGAACCAATTGGAAAATACACTGCTGAGCGCTACTGTAACAAGCACAATCAGCAGTATGGATAAAGACAGCTGAGTCCTTAAGCTCCGCATCATTCTAATCGCCTCCAAATTTGTAACCCAGACCATGAACAGTCAGGACATATACCGGCTTCTTCGGGTCATCCTCGATCTTCTGGCGCAGGTTTTTGACGTGGCTGTCGATAGCCCTGTCATAGCCCTCGAATTCGCTGCCCAAAGCGATTCCTATGAGTTCTTCTCTGGTGAATACTTTTCCGGGATATTTTATGAGCGCCGACAATATTTTAATTTCATTGGGTGTCAGGCTGACTGCATGTCCCGACTTTTGAAAATTATTTTTTTCAAAATCCACGATGAAATCGCCGTCATGAAATGAATTTCTCACATTTAACGGCATAAGGTCATTCTGCGTTCTCCGCAAAATGGCCTCCATGCGCGCATATAATTCTTTCAGGCTGAAAGGCTTGGTTATATAATCGTCCGCGCCGATTTCCAAGCCATACAGCAAATCATTCTCTTCCGCTCTAGCAGTAAGCATAAGGATCGGTACTCTTGACTTCCTCCGTATCGCCTTACAGACCTCCTCGCCTGAAATATCAGGCAGCATCAAATCCAAAACCACCAGCGTAATATTCTCCCTATCGAATATCTCGAGCGCTTTCCCACCATTCTCAGCGGGAAAGACATGAAAGCCCTTGCTCTCCAAAAGTGCAGAAATTACCTCGAGTATCTTAGGTTCATCGTCCACAACCAATATATTTTTACTCACGCCCGGCATAGCAGCTCCATTCCTCGAATTAATTGATTATGCAACTACATCGTAGCCCTGGTCTTCGATTTCCGCTTTAATTTCATCTACGGACACCTTGGAAGCATCGAACTCTACCGCTACCGTCTTGCCCTTCAAATCTACATCAACACCGGACACACCCGACAAAGCGCCTACCGCGCCGGTAACAGCCTTTACGCAATGTTCGCAGGACATACCATCCACATTTAAAATTACTTTTTCCATTTTGAAAATCCTCCTGTCAGTTTCCTTTCGCTTGTTTTTAGTCCACATATTTTCAATATTTTACTCACCTAAATCAAAGGGTTTTAAAAACTTGTACACTTCTACCATCTTTCCGTTTTCCTCGACCTTTACCGTAGCATATGCCCAGCCTTCCACTTTTTCCGGAGAAACGCCAGCTTCTATCAGAGACTGAGGGTCAAGTACGAATACGATATCCTTATCCTGTACATCGCCTGTTACAGAATTTGTACTCATATCCTTCGCCCACTCAAACATATTTCCTCCATCCAGCTTCACGCCGAAGTGGTCCATAGCAGAATGATAGTTTATCTTGTCTCTATGCTCCTCTACGATCTTTTCATAGGCAGCAAGCGGAGTAACTGCCGCCCCTTCCTTAAAGGCCTCTGTCCCTAACTTTGTACCGGCTAACAGCTTATTTCCGGACAAGGTGTAATTGTCCGGCAGTTTTTCTGCATCCAGACCTGCATCGAGAAACGGCTGTACATCGAATTCCAGCATCGCATCGTAGTGAGGGCTTTGGCTGTAATCTCCGCTCCATACAAAGCGTACCGTATCATCCGGCGCTTCCAGACTGTATCCGCTGTTCTCTTCATCAATTTTAACACGCTCCGGTATCTTTTGCAAAACCTCCGCGAAAGAAGTTCCAGAGCCCCTTCCAATCACATCCAAGCTGCCGCCTGCTGTGGTGACAAGGACAAAGAGGAAGGAGACTACAGCCAGAACGGCGACCGCTGCCGCAATAATAGCTTTTACATTTTTCTTCATATCAGTTCACCTCGCTTTTCGCCGTAACGGGTTTGAATCTCTTTAACCGCAGGGCATTCGTCAGCACGGAAACCGAGCTTAAGCTCATGGCTGCCGCCGCAAAAATCGGGTTGAGAAGCGGACCGCCGAATAAATAGAGCAAGCCGGCAGCAACCGGAATACCGATTACGTTGTAGCCGAAAGCCCAGAAAAGATTTTCTTTTATATTTAAAATCGTCTTTTTACTCAAATGAATCGCCGTCGGAACATCCATAAGGTCGGAGCGCATAAGCACGATGTCGGCGCTTTCCATTGCTACGTCCGTACCGGAACCGATTGCGATACCGATGTCCGCCTGAGCCAGCGCCGGCGCATCGTTAATACCGTCGCCTACCATGGCTACCTTCCGGCCTATTTCCTGAAGCTTCTTCACCTCGCTGGCCTTATCCTGAGGAAGCACTTCCGCAAGCACGCGGTCAATACCTACCTGACGGGCGATGGCTGCGGCGGTTCTCTTGTTATCACCGGTAATCATCGCTACCTCGATGCCCATTTTGTGAAGGCTGTCGATGGCGGCCCTGCTGCTCTGCTTTACTACGTCTGCCACGGCAATAATACCTGCCAACTCGCCGTCAAGCGCTATATACATGGGAGTCTTACCTTCCTCCGCCAGCCGGTCGGAATCCGATTCGAAATCCTTTAATCCGATATTTCTTTCCTCCATCAGTTTACGATTGCCTGCCAAAACGGTCTGACCTTTTATCAGGGCTTCAATGCCGCGTCCCGTAATGGAGGTAAAGCTATCCACCTTGAGAATATCGTATCCTTTCTCTTCTGCCTTAGCCACAATCGCTTGCCCGAGAGGATGCTCGGAGCTTTTTTCTGCCGAAGCCGCAATTTGAAGCAGCTGCTCTTCTTTCGTTCCCCCAGTCGCCAATACATCTGTAACTGTGGGCTTTCCTTCCGTAATCGTACCCGTTTTATCGAATACGATGGTATTGATTTTATGAGCGATTTCCAACGCTTCTCCGCCTTTGATCAAGATACCGTTCTCCGCACCCTTGCCCGTACCGACCATAATGGCCGTCGGTGTTGCGAGGCCAAGCGCACAAGGGCAGGCAATTACCAGCACCGAAATGAAAATGGTCAGCGCAAACTTCACATCTCCACCCGTTCCAAAGAACCATGCTGCTCCTGCCAGAAGGGCAATAAGGCAGACTACCGGTACGAAATAGCCGGATACGATATCCGCCATCTGGGCGATGGGAGCCTTTGAGCCCTGCGCATCCTCCACCAGCTTGATAATCTGTGAAAGCACCGTATTGCTTCCGACTTTTTCCGCACGGAAGCGAATGGTTCCGGTTGTGTTAATAGATGCGGCATAAACTTCGTCGTTCGCCTTTTTATCCACCGGCATACTCTCGCCGGTAAGCATTGATTCGTCGATTGCGGTATTTCCTTCGATTACCGTTCCGTCAACAGGTATCTTCGCACCGGGCTTTACAACAATGATGTCTCCCACTTCCACTTCATCGATCGGTATTTCCTTTTCTTCTCCATTATGAATAATGATTGCCGTCTTGGGAGCCAGCCCCATCAGCTTTTTGATGGCCTCTCCGGTACGTCCCTTGGAAACTGCCTCCAGCGATTTTCCAAGAAGAATCAGGGTTATGATGACGCCTGCCGTCTCGAAATACAGGGACTCTACGGCATGAAAGTTTCCTTTTGCAATCTGAAATACATTATAAGCGCTGTAAACGACTGCGGATGTGGTTCCTACTGCGATAAGGGAGTCCATATTCGGACTTCTCTGCCAGAGGGCTTTAAATCCTATCGTATAAAACTTGTGGCCAACGCCGATGACCGGGGCAACCAGTATGATTTGCAGCATCGCATAAATCAGAGGAAACTGCATGGGATTTAACCCTGCCGGAAACGGAAGGCGCACGAACTGAATCATGGGGGCCATCGCTATATATAACAGCGGAAGGGAAAATACCGCAGACACGATGAATTTCGTCCAAAGAGTGCGTATTTCCTTCTGCTTTCGTATTCTGTCCTCGTCGGCTGCATCCGCCTTATTCGCTTCCAGAGCCTGATACCCGGCTTTCTCAATAGCTTCACGGATGGCAGAAAGCCGTACCTGCTGGGGAAAATAAGACACGGAAGCTTTTTCGGTAGCATAGTTTACCGATACGCTTTCTATACCCTCCAGCTTTCCAACTGCCTTTTCCACTCTCTTTGCGCAGGCCGCGCAGGACATTCCTCCGATTGGGATCGTTACGTTCTGGCTGGCGGCTTTTTCTACCACCTCATAGCCTATTTTAGTTACTCTGTCCTTAATAGCATTTAGTTCAATCAGGGCGCTGTCATATTCTACGAACAGCTTCTCACTGGCAAGATTCACATTCGCCTGTTCGATGCCATCCAGCTTGCGGACAGTTTTTTCAATTCTTTGGGCACAAGCTGCACAGGTCATGCCATGTATGTCTAATACTCGACTTTCCATCTTGTATTTATCTCCTTTCCATTCCATATCTGCATATTTTAGAATTCCGGCCATTGCGGAATCAGCAACTATTATGCTCTTGCAAGATTATTTTTTGTAATTGCTTTATCATAATTTCATTTTAGCGTAAATAATTCTTTTTGCAACTACGCACTTTATTGTATAATAGTACCTAAAAAGGTACTATGGTGTTTTTTCCGTTACTGAGAACGGGGTGAACAGTAACTTTTTTCCACTTCCCGGCACTTGACCTTTGGCCACCGGCGTTGTATTATAGTCCAAATAATTGTTACATCAATATAAGCAATAGAAAGTTACGAAACTTTTAGTTATGAATCTACTAAGTTATGAATCTACTATGTTATAAAAGTTTTGAATACCATTTGGAATGTTATGAAATACAAGGTCGCCTATTTTCAATTCGTATAATAAAGGAGGAATGCTGTTATGCTTTATAATTGCCCTGTAGAAACTACCCTTAAAATGATCGGAGGAAAATACAAAGCACTTATCCTATGGCATTTGATCGGTTCCACGCTTCGTTTCGGAGAGCTGCGTAAGTTTATTCCGCAGGCTACGCCTAAAATGCTCACCCAGCAGCTTCGGGAATTGGAGGAGGACAATTTGATATGCCGCACGGTATATCCGGTGGTTCCTCCCAAGGTGGAGTATTCCCTGACTGAGCTGGGGATGAGCATTCACCCTATTTTATCAGCCATGTATGGCTGGGGTTCCGATTATCTTAAAAACAATGGTATGGAAATAAATTGTTCCATGCATCTTGAATAGTAATCCTTATTTCCAATTGGAGAATATTTGCTCGGATTCCTGTAAAAAGCTGTAAGGTATGGTAATGGCATCATCCGTTACCGTTTTGTTTTCATCGAAAATCGGCCACGGGTTGCATCCTCCGGCTTCTACTTCCACACGCTCCATTGGGAACTGATTACCGCAGTTTTGACATACCAGTTTGTCGCCATCCTGCTTATAATAACCTCTGCCGGAATCGTAGCATACCTGACAAGTATTAAAAGCAGTGCGGATGCTTCCATCAGACGCCTTGACTGCTATGACCTCCATATCGATTCCGTCCACCGTAACTGGGTAAAAAGAGGCTTCCTCTGTAATATCCGAAACGGGAATGACCAGGTCCTCACCCGTCGATGCTTCGGTTTTCACGGCATTCGAAGTACTTTCTTCTATAGGCTGCTGCACTTTTGCGGTTTCAGTTTCAGAAACCGCATTATCCTTCTGCCCGCAAGCCGCCAATAAAAGTGTGGGTAAAAGTATCAAAACTATACATGCCGCGCCTCTTCTGAATTTCTTTTCTTTTTTTCCTCCGCCTATTTCATTACTTTTTCTGTTAGATTTCATAGCTATTTTCTTGTTAAGTGAAAACATTTTCTTTTCTCCTTTTGACTTTTATTTTGTCATTTTAATGTTGTCTATTCTTCCTCTCGCTTTTTATTACGTCCTACGAAAAGCACCCCGATTAAAATCGCCGCTGCCGGCAAAATACAGTGCCAGTGGCTCAATAAAAAATTCATGCTCTTAGCTCCTTTCTGCATAACCTCATTGACAACAAGATGCACCCGCTTGCTGCGTAAAATATTCCTGCGGATATACAAGCGTCTCATGAGAGGAAATCTCCTCCTTGACCGCATCCAAATCAATGTTATCCAAGCTGTCTACCACCTTTATATATCCGAAGAACTGATTGCTTCCGTCATAGAACTCGAAATCTGCCGAAGGTGCAAAATATAAGGGATTCTCACCCTTTGCCAGAGAAAGCTGCGCATAATATGCCGGAACAATTATTTCATCTGAGCCTTGAATATTCGTGGACTGGTTATCGATGTTCCATAATACATTCACGCCTGCCTGAATGATCGCAACTGCAGGCTGGAAGCCGTCGTCCGTCAGCGTTACGTTTATTTGCTGTATATTGTTGCCTGATTCATCCGTTATGGGCTCTGCTATCGCAATATTTTCTACCGGAATCACATAATCGGAAGATACCGGTTCCGGGGCAGCCGGAGTGGTGTCAAAAGCGATAGGACCCGAAGAGGCATCGTCCCCGCCTTCCACTACGGTAATAGAACCACGGATCATACCCATCCAGCAAGTATATTGGAAGGTTCCCGTCTCCGTAGGGGTAAATTCTACGATGTTTTCACCGTCTGTAAATTTGTGCTTGATGCCATATTCCCGAATGATCATTTCGTTGTTACATCCGTTGATACTGCCCTGAGGCGCGTCGATAATCCATTTTACCGGCATCCCTGCCTGAACGGTAATATCTGGATATCTGCCGGAGGAAAGCGTACTGTTTACTACCTGTACTCCATCCTCTGTTTTCTCGCCTACGACATCTGCCTGCTCGTTACCGCCTTCTTTGGCAAAGGATAAGGGCTGGTATATTCCCGCCAGATTCACTCCTTGTGAAAACATGGATAAACCCAGTACTACCACCAGTACCGCTCCGGCAGTCATTATCTTATTTGTGAACTTCTTGCCAAGTGCCGTTCCTGCCGCGCCAAGTCCGAACATCAAGGGGACGGTTCCCATGCTGAACAAAAACATGGACATCGCTCCCGCAAAAGCGTTTCCGGTGGAAAGAGCATAAATCTGCATAGCCTGCAAGGGGCCGCAGGGCATTAACCCATTTAAAAGACCTACGATAAGAGGGCTTTTGCTTTTTCCCTTTTTTGCATTGATTTTTCGGGCAAATACTTTGGGCATCCTGGGATTCAGCCTGCGAAGCCATGGAAATATTCCCAGCATGTTGATTCCCATAATTACCATAAAAACTCCCGCCGCCAGTTTTAAAGTTCCCTGCATCGTATCGGAAAAAGTAAATACTGAGCCCAGTGCTCCAACGATAAAGCCTACTACGGTATAAGAAATCACACGTCCGAAATTATATAAAAATGCCGGTCTGAGAAAAGCGAAACGGCTGCTTTCCTCTTCCAGAGGCCTCACCGGAATGCACTGGGACAGATTAATGCCGCCGCACATGGCCACACAGTGCACCGATGTGATCAGACCTATAACAAAAAGCATCCCGTATCCCATATTCGTTTCCGCAAGCTGGCTTGGAACGAGCAAATTCAAAAGGCCAAACTGCTGTATGATAATATAGAGAGAAAAAATTATGAGAAGCAGCCCTACTGTCCGGCTGTTTCCCGATACCCCCTTATCGTTTCCCGTCAGCACCTCATAATCCAGCCGTTCAATAACAGAAATAATATCCTTTAAAGAAATAATGTCCGTATCGTATGTGACGTCGGCAGTCCCTGCGTTATAGCTTACCGCAGCGGACTGTATGCCTGCGGTATTCCGCAGTTTTTTTTCAATTTTATTTTGACAGCTGACACAAGTCATGCCGCCGATTCGCAATGTTTTGGATTTTACACCCGATTTCATTTGGCGTCCTCCTTTTAATCTTATGGCATGAGTATATAAAACAAATTTGTAGAAGTTATGGAGATGAAAAAATTTTTAATATAAAGAACAAAAACTGTACATCCATTTTTATGTAACAGGAGCATTTTTCTATTGTAAAAATTATTGGACATTGGTCATTAACTTATTGACTTATTTATAGTTTAATGTTAAAATAATTAATGACTTAAAGTCAATAATTATTATGAGGTGAATCCTATGGCTCGTCCTATAAAAAAATCCCCTGAGCAGTGGACGCAAGAAATCACAAATGCTGCTCAAAATCTTTTCATTACCAATGGATATGATGAAACTTCCATAAGTGACATAATGAATGCTGTAAAAGGTGCAAAGGGTACATTTTATCAATTTTTTGAAAGTAAAGAGTTGCTATTAGAAACACTTGTTGAAAAATGGGCAGATGATTACGAAAAAGCTACCATTAAGATACTCGATAATACTAATACTGCTTTTGCTGACAAGTTTTCGGAAGTGATGAACTTAATTAAACAAATGTCAGGTAAGACATTGGGAATGGAAGTATTTTTTCACCCGTCAAACGACGTTATGATTTACAAGCTGACAAAAAAAATGACCGCCGCCATAACTCCTTATTTAGAAAAAGTCTTGAAAATAGGAATGGAAGAAAACTTGTTTTCTTTGGATAATCCGCATTTTTACGCAAGCTTTATTATAAACGGAGCATTAGGTGCATTAAGTTCGGGTACAGAGGCCCCTGTCCATAACATACAGCAGAACCTCCAGTTACTGCCTGAAATTACGGCTGATATCCTGGGCATTGACAGCGGTGTATTGTTTCATAGTAAGGAGGCCTCAAGATGATAAATAATGAAAATGATAGTTGCCCGTGTCCAAAAGTCAAATGCAAAAGGCATTCTAATTGTAAGCTGTGTATTGAACGGCATTCCAGAAAAAAGTCAAAACCATATTGCATGAGGGATAGTAAAGATAAGTCCGCCAAAAAAGAAAAAAACAGCGCTTTTGAAAAATAAAATCAAAACCGCTGTTTTTCATCTTTATCAAATCACATGATATTCCTTCAATAACTTTTCAATATCTGTACCTGCTATTTTTTTCAGGGCTTCTTTAACCACTATCTTTTCTACGAATCCCAGCTTCATATCGGTGGCTTTCTTACCGTCGCGAAGCTGAACGGTAGCATTTAACAAATCCCGTACATCGTATACGCTTCCCCATACCTCAGGTACGCCCCGGTCGATATTCAACAAGGTATAAACCGCCTCCATGCCGGTACGGATGGAATACTCGGTAGTAAAGATGGTATCCCGCTTCGTCTCCGCAAACTGGCCGAGGAAAGCGACGTTAACGGCGCCCTGGGGCACTACGTCCGGACGGTCTCCGTATGCGCGGGGCATGAAGAACGCTGTGATATACGGCATCATACAAGGTACGGTATTTGCACTGTTTTCAGCCATATCCTCAATTTCTTTTTCCGGTACACCGATATGATATAACCACTCCATACATATTTCTTTGCCAGTGCAATCCCGCATGGGTTTCTTCACATAATCGCCGGGTTTATCGGAAAATAAACCGTATACCCAGACAAGGAGCTGATCCTTAGGCTGATTGCGAAACTGCGGCTGACGGTTGATGGTCCAGCTCAAAAGCCATGAGGAATCCTTTACGGTGACAATTCCTCCGGTAACTACTTTGCCCGAGAAGGGGTCCCGCTTACAAATGTTCTGAATGTAAGGAACGATGCGCTGATCGAGGGTGTTGACAGTAGCACTCATCCAGTTTGACTGTTCCGGATCATAACAGAATTTATCCGGACGGCCGAAGGCCTTGTCCTGAGCCGCAATCTTACGCCACATATCCCAACCGCCGCCGGCTTTGATTTCTGTCTGATAGGCTGCCGGTGTATTCTGGTCACCGATGGTCGAGTTCTCCACACAGCCGCCGTTCGTGATAAATACAAGATCATTTTCAGTAAGGTCTATATTCTCTTCTTTACCGTCTCTGATCACCTCTATGCTCGTAGCTTGTTTTCTGCCCCCGGCGCAGTTAAATTTCACATTTACGACCTTGACACCGTAGTGGAACTGTACGCCAAAGCCTTCCAGATATTTTATCATAGGAAGAATCATGGATTCATACTGGTTGTATTTGGTGAAACGCAGAGCCTTGAAGTCGGGCAAGCCGCCAATATGATGGATAAAGCGCTGAATATAGAGCTTCATCTCCAAAGCACTGTGCCAGTTTTCGAAAGCGAACATGGTACGCCAATACATCCAGAAATTAGAATCCAGTACCTCGCTGTCAAATACATCGGTAATACGTTTGTCCTGAAGCTCTTCATTGGCTGTGAAAAACAGCTTCATAATCTCCATGGCACCCTTGTCCGAAATATCGAATTTCCCTTCCGTATTGGCATCCTCTCCGCGATTTAACGTAGCCCGGCAAAGAGAATAGTTAGGGTCCTCTTTATTCAGCCAGTAGTATTCATCGAGTACGGAGACACCTTCCGTTTCAATGGATGGAATGGAACGGAACAAATCCCACATGCACTCAAAATGGTTGTCCATCTCGCGGCCGCCTCTCATAACATAACCAACATTTTCATACTGATAGCCGTCGCAGGCTCCTCCGGGAATAGGGTCCTTTTCCAGAACATGGACATGTTTTCCCGCCATTTGTCCGTCTCTGACAAGAAAGCAGGCCGCTGCAAGCGCTGCAAGGCCGCTGCCGACTATATACGCCGATTTTCCGTCCACTCCCTCCGGCTTTAAAGGGCGGGCGAACGCTTCATAATTACCACTTGAATAATACATAATCATAACCTCCTGTATAATTTATTTCCTTTTGATAGTTATATGCTAACAATTCTTTTTCAATCTCACAATAAACAGAAATCCCTCCGTGATAAGATTTTTATCACAGAGGGAGAATTTGTAAAAAGTTTTATCATTTTTTAGAATTTGATGTACTTTTATCCGTACGGTAGCTTTCCAAAGCATTAGAAATATTTCCATGCACGAGAATCGCCAGGCGGTCAATGATAGCCTGCGGGTTCTCCCGCATATCTTTTTTGATCCAATCTAACAGGAGACCGACAAATGCAAATTTATAAAAATCGGCGATAAATTTCTTATCCTCATCCCGGACAGTCATCCCGTCAGCCTTCTCATCCACAACAGCAATCATCAGATCATAGGTCAGCTTATACAAATAAATTTCCACCTGCTCTCTGCTGACAGAGTGATAGACATTCATGATAAACGGCTTGTTCGCCAAAACAGCCTCAAAAATCTGCAAAAAGCCCTGCTGCCAAGTGTCATAGGTCCTCTTCCCTTCCAGGGCCTTAGTCGCATCTTCCACGCAGGACCACTCCACAAGATCATAAATATCCTTGAAATGATAGTAAAAGGTCATGCGGTTGATGCCGCAGTCCTCGGCAATGTCGTTAATCGTAATTTTATCCAAAGGCTTCTTCAAAAGCAGGTTTTTAAGTGATGCTTCCAGAGCCCGTTTTGTCGTTTGCGACATGAGGCAGCTCCTTTCCTAAGACAGTATCGGTTCATCAACAGGTGCGTTACTCGTTACTGTTCACACAGTAGTCGGAGTGAACAGTAACCGTTATTCTTCTATTTTATCATAATTATCTAAGAAATTGTGAACAATACCATTTTCTTTATAAGCGACGATTGTACTTAGGTTTACATTTTCCATGCTCTTAAAAATATTGCCCTCTACATATGGGTTCACTTTCTTAAGCTGCTTGATCAGCTCCTTGATCTCCATTCGCTTAGAGCCCATACTTCCGTCACTTCGGCAGGTAGTGCAATTGTCTGTGAAGCGGCAGGCACATTGAATAAAGTGCAGATTATTATAATCTCTCCAGTGCTTAATGTCATCCTCGCGAATGAGATACATCGGGCGTATCAGCTCCATGCCTTCGAAGTTGGTGCTGTGGAGCTTCGGCATCATAGTCTGTACCTGCCCGCCGTATAGCATTCCCATCAATATCGTCTCAATGACATCGTCGTAATGATGCCCCAAAGCGATTTTGTTGCAGCCAAGCTCCTTTGCCTTGCTGTACAAATAGCCCCTGCGCATTCTCGCGCAGAGATAGCAGGGAGATTTCTCCACTTCATAGACGGATTCAAAAATATTCGTTTCAAAAACAGTAATAGGAACCTTTAACAATCCGGCGTTATTCTCGATCACTTTACGGTTCGTCTCATTATAGCCCGGATCCATTACAAGAAATACCAGCTCGAAAGGAAATTTATTATGCCGTTTCAGCTCCTGAAACAGCTTAGCCATGAGCATGGAATCTTTGCCGCCGGATATACATACGGCAATTTTATCCCCCTCTTTTACCAGCTCATAGGTGTTTATTGCCTTGGCAAATCTGGAAAAAAGTGCTTTGTGGAACTTCTTTTTAATGCTTTTTTCAATTTCTCCACATCTGGCTTCCTCTGCACCTTCCCTGTCCGCTTCTTTTTCTAAAGAGGACAGAAGCCATGCACCATAGCCGCTTTGCAGGTTATATGCTTCAAAACCGCGCGCATTCAAAAGTCCTGCCGCGTCCGCGCTGATAATTCCTTTTCCGCAGTATAATATAATCTTTTTATCCTTCGGCAGCTCATAATCTCCCTGTTCTATCCGGCTCATACCGATATTTACCGCCCCGGGTATGTATCCGTGTCCGAAGGATATTTCATCCCTCACATCAACCAGCATGTAATCCTGTTTTTCCAGTTCTTCCAGCTGCGCAATTGTGATATCTATTCCTTGTCCCATATCAATAATCATGTCCTTCCAATTCCTGTAGTGTCCGGGCCGCATATATCTTTTATGACTTCTCCGGCAAGAATCAATCCGGCCACCGAGGGCACGAAAGCTACGCTTCCCGGAATATCCCGTCTTTCCGTGCATTTATGCGCCGCTCCGGGAGGGCAGATACATTGAGTTCTGCAGCTGATTGCCATATCCTCTATTGGCCTTGTAGGCTTTTCCTTGGAATAGACTACCTTCAGCCGTCCGATTCCTCTTTTTTTCAATTCCCGCCTCATTACCTTTGCGAGGGGGCACATAGAGGTATGATAAATGTCATCTACCTCGAATTTCGTCGCATCCAGCTTGTTCCCTGCTCCCATGCAGCTTATAATCGGAACTCCCGACTCATTAGCACGTACCACAAGGTCAAGTTTAGCCGTCACGGTATCCACTGCGTCGACTACGTACGAATAAGACGTAAAATCGAAATCACCGGCATTCTCCGGAAGGTAAAAACACTTGTGTACATTTACCTCCGCCTTAGGGTTAATCTCCAATATACGTTCTTTCATCACATCCACTTTATATTTTCCTATCGTCTTATAAGTTGCGATAAGCTGTCTGTTTAAGTTGGTAAGACAAACCTTGTCATCGTCAATTAAATCGAAGCTTTTTATGCCGCTTCGAACCAAGGCTTCCACAGCAAAGCCTCCGACCCCTCCGATGCCGAATATGGCAACCCGGGCGTTTTGCAGTCTGTTCATCGCCTCTTCGCCTAATAATAATTGTGTTCTCGAAAATTGGTTTAACATTCTATTTATCTACTTTCTATATTGTTACTATGTTCTTAGTCGGCTTTAAGATTAAAACATAGTCCCACGATTTGTCAAGTAGATATTAAAATGAGCGAAGGCAGATGTACTGCTTTCGCTCATTTTTATGTGATGCGCCAAGTATATTTCACAATGCACATCTATCAGACTTACTTTTTCTGGGATATGTAGGCTTCAATCGCCTCCGTTATTTCATCGGTGTTCAAGCCCGACGTATTAAGTAGGTCACTCAAGCTTTCCAAATCTTTCAGCTTCTTTTCATTATACAAGGCTTCTAACTCGCTTTGCTCTGATTTGATTCTTGTCTGTAAACTTGATATTAATGCTTCTTTTTCCGCAATTCTATCTTCCAGCGGTTTTTTCGGTCTCCCTGCCATACTCTACCTCCAATAATAAATTCGATTATTGTATAATATATGGACAGGTTTGGGAAAATATACATATCTTCTATTAATTAAATTTAAAAAATCCCTATGGAAATACTTAGCTTTCCAAACTTCTCAATCCTTACTATCCGATATGCCCTGCAATTAATATAGTTTTACTTCTGCTTTTAGAAGCACATTATAAATATAACGGGAAATACTTCCTTTATACGTACTTTTACTAAAAGTATTTGTCATATATTATTCTAATATGATACCCTTGTAACGCTCTGTATATCTCGTATCCAGTTTCTAACAACTTTATGTGAATTTCTTGTTTGGTAATTTAAGGTACTAAAATAAGCATATTCACCAACTATTTCAGTCATGATTATTGCTTTTTCTTTTACTTAAACGAATAGCCGTTAAAATAGCACCAACCGCACAAACACTTGCGGCTGACATATAAGCCCCTTTCATTCCATAGATAAATGCATCATCCCTGCCTTCAATATAGGTTGAAACCTCATAACCGATTATATTGCTCATTCTGCCATAGAGAATAAGAATAGCCATGGCAATACCGGTAATCATTCCAAGATTTCTAACCAGTGCATTTACACTGCCTACAATACCCAGCATATTCTTTGGGGCATTAGATAAAATCAGGGAATTATTAGGAGACTGAAACAAGCCGTTTCCAATGGACATAATAACAATATAAATAATAAGGATATATAAACTGGTATGTGCTGTTAAAGTGGACATTAAAAATAAACCGACACTGTTTATCGATAATCCTATAAAGGTTAAAATTTCCGAACCGATTTTGTCAGATAATGCTCCGCTTAGAGGAGCCACTACAGCCAGCACTACCGGAAATACCATCATGATCAGTCCGGTAAAACTGGGTGAAAACTTTAGGGTATTTTGAAGATAAAAGGGTTGAATAATTGTTAAACTGTTGATGGCGATAAAGGATATAAATCCACAAAATATGCTGAGAGAAAATAGCTTATTCTGAAACAGCTTTAGCTGTAAAAGAGGTACCTCCGTCTTATTTTCAACAATAATAAATGTAACAAATGATAACACAAATAAAATAAAACCGCCAATGATATATGGATGTCTATAACCATAATCTTCACCTATTAGCAGGGAGCCGAAGAGGGATACGATTGCAATGGCAAAAAGCAATGCACCTTTAACATCCAGTTTTTCATTCGAATTTTCGACTGATTTAGGAAGCAGGCGGAACGAAAGGAGATATACGATGATACCGATAGGAACATTAATTAAAAAGATGTAATTCCACTCCAGAGAACCTACAATGAAGCCTCCTATGGGTGGGCCTGCCAAAGAACCAAGAGCCACAAAAGTACCGTTAATCCCCAGAGCCCTTCCTCTTTCCTGAGGAGGGAATACCTGTGTTATAATACCCTGGTTAGCAGACATGGTACCGGCAGCACCGATAGCCTGTACAACTCTTGCGAAGAGCAGAAAAGGAAAAGAGCCTGCAATACCGCAGATAAGGGAGCCTATGGTAAATATTATAATACCAAAGTTAAAAACCTTGGTTTTTCCTATAATATCACCCAGTCTGCCGAAAATTAATATGGTACCGGCAATTACCAGCAAATAAATAGAAACTACCCATGAAATAGCTTCTGTACTTATGCACAATTTTTTTGCCATAGTAGGTAACGCAACATTAACAATACTGCCGTCTAAAGTTCCCATAAAGGTCATTAATGCGATATTAAATAAAATAATATTTCTTTTCTTATAAAATTTATCGTCTGCCTGATTCATTTAGTCACTTTCCTCATTTTCTAATCTGTATTTTTTTATATTCCCCAAAACCTTGCTTAAAAGATCTGTAATATTATCTTTTTCTTCTTCCGTAAGGTTCTGTGTCATAATTTCATTCCATATACCCAATTCTTCTTTCATGGCTGGAATAATGGCTTTTGCTTTGTCGGTTAAATAAAGACAGTACGCCCTGGAATCTTTCGTATTGGTTTCTTTTCTTATATAATCTAAATCAATTAGCTTTTTTATTCTTTTTCTGCACCGGATAAATAATTTTCTTTTTTTCTTATTATTTTTCTCTTCCCTGCACATACTAACCAGAAAACAGGAGGTCATTCATATGAAAGCAACCGATAAAGATAAACCCATCTCTACCGTACCCTCCGGCACCTGGGAGGCCACACCATCCAAACAACATTTTAAGAAACCGGGTTCTTTAACAACCGATCTGCAAAACAACGGTTATCCAGCAGGACCATTTCCAGAGACTGAATCCCCTGGAAACAAACCGAGAGAAGATTAAATCTCCCGGTACATAATCCGCCTCCCCCGCCGCACTGTGCAGCTTGCGCTTATTAACATTTTTTGCATAGTTCGATACATCACACTAATCTATATTTTCCATCTTATTACCCCTGAACTCTATTCGATATCCACATACTCAATTATCTTATCCGTAAATAATAATCCATCTAAATGGTCAATTTCATGGCAAAGACACTTTGCAAGTTCGTCATATGCCTCAATAGTAATGGCTTCCCCGTTTTCGTCAAGCGCCTTAACCAATACTCTTTTTGGTCTCAGCACTTTGCCCCATATACCGGGATAGCTTAAGCAACCCTCAATAACAAGTTGATCTCCTTCGGATTCAACAATTTGAGGATTCACCAACTTTAATAAACCTTGTCCCATATCAGCGACAACTAAGCGGCGCAATATTCCAACTTGACATGCGGCTAATCCTCCTCCATTTTGTGTATTATACATTGTCTCTGCCATATCATTAAGGATTTCTCTGATATGGTCATCAACCTTATCCACAGGTTTACTTATTTTATGTAAAAATTGATCATCAAACGTTCTAATCTCTCTGAGTGCCATATGCATACCTCCTGCTGATATCTGCACGGGATTTTCGCTCGCTTTCTTCAAATAGAAAAACGCTTTCAATTGGTTCATTGAAAACTTGGGCAATGTCATACGCAAGCCATATGGAAGGCTCATTTTTTTCTGTTTCAATTGCATTGATAGCCTGTCTTGATGTTCCGACTTTTTCACCCAACTGTTCTTGTGTCATACCAAATGCCTCTCGTAATTGTCGAACTTTATTTTTCATTATGTTTGTTCACCTCCGGATATGTCACGTTAACCTTACAATCAAATACTAGCATATTACCATTTCGTTGTCAACCTAACCTTACATATAGTGAAAATCTTACCCTCTAATGGCTGCCTTTGATTCTTAGACATAATAAAAGAGACTACACACATAACTCGTACGGCCTCGTCACTTACCTTCTCCACTCTCTATTTTTTCCGACTAAAAAAGTCTTTATCAATCTATGTGATAGGCGCATGAATCTTCCTTCATAATTTTTGTTTGACAAATGAAAGCGATATTTTATAATGCCATAATGCGCTATAACTTGCCTGATAATTTAAGGCATTAAAATAAACATATATACCAACTATTTCAGTCAGCATATATGCTTATTTAGATGTATTAAATGTAATTAATTAAGTAGGACTTTTTGTACCCTGATTTTATTAAATTAGTACTTCACCACTCTTAACTTGCCTGAAAATCAGCCTATTTCCACTGCCCTCCTACAAATCATACGGCGTAACCTGATATACATAATAATTCAGCCAATTCACATACAAGCAGTTACAATGTGCTCTCCACTGAAGGTTTGGCCTTTGCTCAGGGTCGTTATCCGGATAATAATTTTGTGGAATATCTATCGGAAGCCCCTTTTCTTTATCGCGCACATATTCGTTATGGAGCGTCATGCGGTCGTACTCCGGATGTCCCATGATGAATATCTGCTTTCCTTCTCCTGCCATACAGAGCGTCACGCCGGCTTCCTGCGATTCCGCCAGTACTATCAGTTCTTTGCATGCGTGAACCGCCTCCGCAGATACCGTCGTATGACGGCTGTGTGGAACGAGAAAATTATCATCAAAGCCCCTTACGAGGGGAATCTTCCGATTCATTATCTTATGCTCGTATATGCCGAAAAGCTTTTCCGGAAGGAGCTCCTTGCCCAGTCCGTAATGATAGTACAGTCCTGCCTGTGCTCCCCAGCAGATATGTAAGGTGGAGGTCACATTTTTCTTGGACCACTCCATGATTTCGCATAGTTCATCCCAATAATCCACCTCTTCAAAAGCAATCTGCTCCACCGGCGCTCCGGTAATAATCAAACCGTCGTACTTGTTTTCCTTCAGCTCATCAAAGGTATTATAAAACTTATTCAGATGATTCATAGACGTATTGAGAGAGCGATGGCTGTTCATTTTCATAAAGCTCACATCCACTTGGAGAGGACTGTTCGACAGCGCTCTTAGCAATTGAAGCTCTGTATCCTGTTTGACGGGCATCAGATTCAAAATACAGATTTGCAGCGGACGAATGTCCTGATGAAGCGCTCTGTTTTCATCCACCACGAATATATTTTCATTTTCCAGTATCCCTTTTGCAGGCAAATCATTCTGTGTCTTAATTGGCATGATTATCTCCTCCTAAAAACTGTTCTATAAATTGTTCCTCTGTAAGAATCGGCACTTGCAGCTCCTTAGCCTTCTTATTTTTCGATGAAGAAGAAGCACTATCGTTGTTGATCAGACAATCGGTTTTCGATGTCACGCTCCCGGTAACTTTTCCGCCCTTTTTCTCAATCACTTCTTTTAAATCGTTGCGGCTGGCGTAAATATCAAGGCTTCCGGTAACGACAAATACCTTACCGGCCAACGTCTCGCTGCCCTCCTCCAACTCTTCCACTTCGATTTCTATCTCCTTTAAAAGATTCTCCAGATTCGCTTTGTTGTTTTCTTCTCTGAAATACTGATAAAAGGCTGCGGCTATTACCCCGCCGATTCCGTCTATTCCGCTTAAATCCTCCGTATCCGCCTCCATCATAGCCTTAAGATCATAGCGGTAATACCTGCATATCATCTTCGCATTCGCCAGCCCTATGTTGGCGATTCCCAAGCTGTAAATCAACCGGGGCAAAGTCGTCTTTCTTGAGATTTCGATACTTTTTATCAGGTTTGTATATGACTTTTCACCGAATCCCTCCATCTCAACGATTTCATCCTTATATTTATCCAGATGGAAGATATCCGCATACTCATGAATATATCCTTTGGCGATGAATTTCTCCAGAGTAGCCTCTGAAAGACCTTCGATGTTCATAGCATCCCTGCTTACAAATAAGGTAAAGGCCTTTATTTTCTTCGCACTGCAAAATGGGTTGGTGCAATACAGCGACTGTACCTCATTTACTTTCCTGACCGCTGTATCTCCTCCACAGACCGGGCATTCTTTCGGAGGCTCCACGTTATCGCTTTCTGTCAGATTCTCTGCAATCTGTGGGATAATCATATTGGCCTTATATACAGTAATACGATCTCCGATTCCCAGCTTCAATCCGCGCAGAATGCTTATATTATGCACCGACGCACGGCTCACGGTAGTTCCCTCCAGTTCTACCGGTTCGAAGATAGCTACGGGATTAATGAGGCCGGTTCTGCTTGGACTCCATTCGATTTCCTTCAGCACCGTTTCCCTTACTTCATCTTCCCATTTAAAGGCAATGGAATCTCTGGGGAATTTGGCAGTGGTCCCCAGCGATTGTCCGTAAGCGATATTATCATAAACGATAACCAATCCATCCGACGGCACATCGTAGTTCTCAATTTTCTTTTCAAAATCTTCAAGGGTGGAGATAAGGGTATCCCTGTCTACTTTTTTAAACTCTACTGTCTGAAAGCCCTGTTCCTGCAAAAATAAAAACTGTTCCTCCCTGGAATTATGGAAATCCACGCCATCCGCTTTTACAAGGGCAAACGCGAAAAAATTCACATTCCTTTTTGCAGTAATCTCATTATTCAACTGCCTTACGGAGCCGCTGCAAAGATTTCTGGGATTTTTATATTTTGCCGCATCCTCTTCTATACCAGCATTTATTTTGTCGAAATCGGAATATGTTATTACAGCCTCACCACGAAGAACCAATTCCCCTCTGTAAGGAATGGACACCGGCAGATTGCGGAAGGTCTTCGCATTATTCGTAACGACTTCTCCCACCTCCCCGTTTCCTCTGGTAACCGCTTTTGCAAGTTTTCCGTCAAAATATGTCAAAACAACGGTTAATCCGTCTAATTTCCACGACAATAATGCAGTTTGTTCCTGCAACCAGTCCTGTAGATCTTCTCTGCTCTTCGTCTTTCCCAAAGATAACATCTGTCTTTCATGGCGCTCCTTGGGCAGCTCATCCACAGCGGCATAACCTACCTGTATCGTGGGGCTGTTTGCAAGAACCGTTCCCGTTTCTTCTTCTAACCGGACCAACTCGTCATACAATTTATCGTATTCGAAATTGCTCATGAACTCGGTATCTTCCGCATAATACGCTTTAGACGCCCGGTTGAGCAATTCCGTTAATTCTCTTATTCTTTTTGTTTTATCGTCTTTTTTAATCATGTCCGGCAACTTTTCCCTCGATCCGTTTCTTACTATATTATCATTCTGCTCCTATACTTTCAAATACTAATTTCCAATTATTGCGAACTACATCCCGCATGCGTTACTGTTCACACTGTTCTCAGCAACGCATGATTTCTGCAATGCAAAAGTTTTGCATGTAAATTCGCTCCGCGAAGCAGAAATCATCTCTTGCATCACGTTCTTACGTAGCTTAACAGCAAGTGTTAAGCTACTGTGTCAACAGTAACCCGCATGCTTCATATAGCTGCTGCAATTCCCCACCCTGAAGCCGGCGATACTCTCCAGGCTTTAAGCTTGCAAGCTCAACATTCATAACACGTGTTCTTTTTATCTCCTTTACCTCATAGCCCAAGGTTTTCGACATCCTCCTGATTTGCCTGTTGACTCCTTGGGTCAGAATTATATCAAAAGTGTACTTTCCAAGCTTCCTAACTTCGCACGGCCTTGTTGTAATACTCAGCTCTTCCAAACGAACGCCGCTTGCCATCGCTTCCAAAAACTCCTGCGATATTTCCTTATCTACCCTTACCACATATTCTTTTTCATGGAGGTTGGCTCCACGCATCATAGCATCGATCAGCATTCCGTCGTTAGTCATGATGATCAGCCCCTCGGAATCCTTGTCCAGCCTGCCCGCATAAGTCAACCGGACCGGAAACTTCAGCTGGTCGCTGATTTTCTTCTCCGCATATTTATCCCGCTGCGTACAAGTAACCCCTACTTGCTTATAATAGGCCAAAACTACTTTTTTATTCTTCTCGCCTATTGTTTTTCCGTTTACCGTTACCGTATCCGAACCGCATACCATACTGCCAATAACGGCTGTTTTTCCATTTACCGTTACCCGCCCTTCTCCAATCAGCTTATCCGCATCCCGTCTGGAGCATACGCCGCATGCCGCCAAATATTTATTTAAACGTTCCATATTCTTTTCCGCCATTTTTTCACCAACCAGCCTCTTTTATACTTATCACTCATATACTTCGGGCAATGAGCAGAAAGGAATTCACCTCTGTCTGAGATGAATTCCGCATCTTAACTTGCCTTATTTATTGTACCACATTTTCGTTATGTCTAACAACCTTATACTCTTGACACCTTATACTCTTTGCTATTAATTTTACTTTCGCTGCATTCTGATGCCAGGTTTATCACATATATTTCATATCTACACATAATATATAAATCTTCCCGAAGTCCGATTCATATGCTTTAGAATAAGTGGAACATAGATTCCCCGTAGCGCTGGATATGTATTCATGAGACACATACATTTCATCTCTTTGCCTATCGGCCTGATTGAAATACCGCTTCGCCCTATGGTCGTCTCCAGGCTCCGCCGGTCTAAAAGTCCCTGCCCTTCCCACTTCCACCAGATGGCCCATTACCGTATGGCTTATCTGCCTTCCGTCGCTGCCAATCACATAAGCACATTCAATATGAGCCTCTTCCTTTAAGCAGCCCTTCAACGTTTCATCTATTTTATTTTCCGCACAATCCTTTAACGCCTTCAGCGCTTTCTTCATAAAGACTCTTGCCTCGTTATCGACCAGGCTTTTCTTCAAAACAACTCTTTTGGAAGGGTCTGTAATAAAAGTGTCCAAAACCTCTTTCAACCTTGCCGTTTCCTCATAAAGACAAGCATTTGTCCCCGCATTTTCCTGAGCCAGCGCAGCATTGTTTTGAATGGTGGCGGATATTCCAGCAATAGTATCTACCATTCCCTTTATATTTTCCTTTTGTTTTGCCGTATTTCTTGCAATATGCAGACTGTCCTCATTTATTTCGACAAGAGAATCCTTCATCTGCGCAAAGCGGTCTGCCGTCAGGTTTACTACCGTCTGACATTCCCCTACCTTAGACACGCTCTCCTCTATCAGGTTCCCCGTCTGCTCCACTGCCTTCGTGGTTTGTTGCGCCAATTCCCCTATCTCCTGGGCAACCACAGCGAAGCCTCTTCCGTGTTCGCCGGCCCGCGCCGCTTCGATAGACGCATTCAGGGATAGGAGTTTCGTCTGAGAAGAAATCGAATGAATCATATCTGCCACTTTGGAAATATTGCCCGAGGCTATATTTACCTGTTCCATAGCATCTACCATTTGCACCGCATCAGCATATCCTTCTTTCGCGTGCGCCATCAGCTCCGTCATACCTGCGCATATTTTGTTCACACTATCGTAATTCCTCTCGGTCTCCTCATATACGCTGTCGGCTTTTACCGTTACCATATTCATTTCCTCCGCTATATGCGTTTCATTTTCTGCCAAAAGCACAGTGGTATGGTTAGCCTGCTCCCCTATCTTGTTAATCTGATTCATTATATCATTAATTTTAATAAACGTTTCGGACAATGATACCGTTATTTTAGTAAGCGCTGTTTTTATCGGAATAAAATCCCCATAAAATTTAGCGTTATCCGATATCTGAACGAGTAAATCACCTACCGACAGGTGAGAAAGAACTCCCGATATTTCCGCTATATATTCGTCCAGTACGTTTGCAATATCATTAATATCATCACTTACCTTTTGAAGATGCTCCTCTCCCGCCTCGATTTTATCGATATCCAAGTTCCCTTTGGCAAGCCGGTCCGTTTGCTTCCTAATTGCTTCGCAATCCTTCTCAAGTTGTCTGTACATGCGTCTTTTGCTCATCATGGCTTCTTCTCCTTTTTTGTTTAAATTAGGTAAAGTGCGCGATGCGGACTTTTCCGATTTTAATAAAAAAAGCTTGGGCAAGGCAATACGCCTTATCCAAACTTCTTCGTTCAGCATTATATCTTTTTTCTAATTCTTTTCACGTTTAATATATTATCACAGCATGCGTGCAATAGTAAATACCTAAACCATAAAAGAAATAAACCATATTCGCAATAATACCAAATCCATCGGTGGTTCTGCATAAGCTTTAAAATATAAATGCCGCAGTTAAGCCTTCCCGGCTCACTGCGGCACTCGTATTTTCATGTATTTTTATCTAAACAACGCCCTGCGCGCTCATAGCTTCTGCAACCTTAAGGAAACCTGCTATATTAGCTCCTGCCACATAATTTCCTTCCATATTGTATTTCTTGGAAGCCGTATCAAGGTTATGGAAGATGTCTACCATAATGCGTTTTAACCTGCTGTCAACTTCTTCGAAGGTCCAGCTAAGTCTTTCGCTGTTCTGGCTCATCTCCAATGCGGAGGTAGCTACACCGCCTGCGTTGGATGCTTTACCGGGGCAGAACAGAACTTTATTCTCCAGAAAGTAATCGGTAGCTTCCAAGGTAGTAGGCATATTTGCGCCTTCTGCAACTGCGAAACAGCCATTCGCTACGAGAGCCTTCGCATCATCGAGGTTAAGCTCATTCTGTGTTGCACAGGGAAGTGCGATATCGCATTTTACGCTCCAAACGCCTTTTCCTTCATGATACTGTGCGCTGGATCTGGCTTCCGCATAATCTGTCAGTCTTGCACGTTTCACTTCTTTTATTTCTTTTAATAATTCCAAATCTATTCCTTCGGAGTCATAAATCCAACCCGTAGAATCCGAACAGGTAACCGGCTTCGCGCCGAGCTGCTGCGCTTTTTCAATAGCATAAATAGCTACATTGCCTGCGCCGGAAACCGCAACCGTCTTACCCGCGATATCCTTGCCGTTACATTTTAACATTTCTTCTACCAAATACAGCAGACCGTAGCCTGTAGCCTGGGTTCTTGCAAGGGAACCGCCATATGTGAGGCCTTTTCCCGTAAGAACTCCTTCGTAGATGTTGCGGATTCTCTTATACTGTCCGTACATAAAGCCGATTTCTCTTGCACCTACGCCGATGTCTCCTGCCGGTACGTCGGTATCCGCGCCAATATGTCTGTAAAGCTCTGTCATAAAGCTCTGGCAGAAAGCCATAACCTCTCTGTCCGATTTGCCCTTAGGATCGAAATCGGAGCCACCTTTACCGCCGCCGATAGGAAGTCCGGTAAGAGAATTTTTGAAAATCTGCTCAAAACCTAAGAATTTGATAATGCCAAGGTTAACAGACGGATGAAATCTCAAGCCGCCCTTGTACGGTCCGATAGCGCTGTTGAACTGTACGCGGAAGCCGTTGTTCACCTGAACCTGTCCCTTATCATCCACCCAGGGAATGCGGAACATAATGATTCTTTCCGGTGTAACCAGTCTTTCCAATAAAGCGTTCTTTTTGTACACTTCTTCATTTGCTTCAATTACCACACGAAGGGACTCCATAACCTCTTTTACCGCCTGAATGAATTCCGGCTGCGCCGGATTCTTTGCAACTACCAAGTCAAATACCTCATCAACATATGACATCTACGTGTCCTCCTTTAGTTTGATTGTATAGCGAATTGCTCTATGTGAACAAAAGTGTGCTCGTATACTCTCGCAGCCAAATACTTTGGCAGCACAGCTTTTGTTTCGCGCGCGTAGCTGCGCATTCATGGTTTCTGCAATAGGAGCATTTTCCTAATTACAGAAAAAAGCACAAAAGAACAATCTTTTGTGCCAAGACGCCTTTGTCCACGTATTATTATATAATGCTGATAACAATTTCACAAGACACTTTAGGGTATTAAACTGTAAAAGTTTTATGCCATTTTTGATCGTTTTTTTATACACATTGTACAATAATACGTGTATACAATCATAAATATTTCTTCAGCCGTTCAATATTCTTTTCCTCAAAATCCATTAATTCCTTCGCGATTTCCAGTGAAGTATCCTCCGCATGCTCATGGTGGTTCAAATGCTTGCACATGTCTGTTATTCCCCGGTTACTTCCCTGAATCATCACTTCTGCAATATGGCTCGTGCTCGTATCGAACATCGTGTTGGAATGGATGCCTCCTACCAGCATCATCTGGCTCACATTATTCGTGCGATACGGCTCCGATTTTGCCTCCAGGATCTTATCCAGCGCCTTATTATGGATTTCCGAATATTTTAAAGCCTGCTTGGATAACTGTACTGCCAGACTATCGTCCGAAACTTTTTCGCTTATCGTATTGATTGCTTTCATCGCCATTTCCGTATTCTTCTGCACTCCGCGCAGAATTTCCACATCGTCTTTTTTCATCGCACACTCTTCCTTTCCAGCCTCGCCGGCCCTGCCTATTTCCATCAGAATCTTTTTCAATAAAAATCTAAACAGAAAAGGTGTAAGTATAGCTTTCTATACTTACACCTCAATTCCTCTGATTAAGAGTATGTGCTCTTTTTTATTTTTTATTCAAAGGGATATTTGATTCCCCATTCATATCTGAGACTATCCATCAGCTTCATGACGCGAATCGTTTCTGCATGCGGCATCTGCGGACATTCTATCTCTCCGTTCTGCAGAGCCTTCGCGCAAGCCTCCACTTCGTATTCATAGCCTGAAATCTGCTTCGGACGGTTATATTTCTCTACTTTGTTATAGCTGCTGTCATATACCGTCATACTATCGAAATTGTTGATATTCTCGATTACCGCAAAGCCCTTGGTTCCGTGTATGATTCCCTTTCTGTCGCTTAACGAAAGCATAGAACTGTTCAACACAGCCATCTTTCCATCCTCAAATACCATCGTTATGCTATTCTGCTCATCCACGCCACTCTTCGTATAGGTACATACAGAAGATAATTTCTTTACTTCCGTCCCGAATATCATCGAAGCGAAATTAATCGTATAAACTCCCACGTCGAGAAGTGCACCTCCTGCAAGTGCAGGGTCTGTCAGGCGGGATACTCCGTTAATTACATAGCCAAGGTTCGCCGTCAGCATCGTAGGAACACCTATCACTCCGCTGCTTAGTACTTCCTTTATCGTTTGAAGCATAGGCATGTAACGGGTCCATATTGCCTCTGTTATAAGCACGTTTTTTTCTTTTGCCAAAGCGATTAATTCTTCCGCCTGCGCAGCATTGGCTGTAAAAGCCTTTTCACAGAGCACTGCTTTTCCGTTTTCTATACATAGCCTTGCATGCTCATAATGCTCCGAATGGGGAGTCGCGATATATACCAAATCCACCTTTTTGTCCGCAACCAACTCCTCGTAAGAGCCATAGGATTTCTTACATCCGTATTTTTTAGCAAACTCTGCCGCCTTATCCTTACTTCTGGAACCTATCGCGTAGCACCTTGCGGTCTTCATCTTATTCAAGGTCTGTGCCATCTTTGCGCCGATACCTCCGGCCCCCAGAATTGCCACATTTATCTTATTGTTAAAATTCATATCCTGCACCATTCTCTCCTCTCAATCATAAGATTTATTACTTTTCAGCTTGCAGCTTCATAGCAAGAATTAATGCACAGAAATGTTGCTGCACAGTCTTTCACGCCTGTAAATTATTCCACATAATCGGATTTGACATATGCAGTCTGTCCCTTATATTTTACTTTCGTCCAGCCGTCTGCCTGTTTCATTACCAGCTCCAGCTTCTCGCCGGTATATACGAGTCCTAATTTCTCACCGGTCTCACTGGCAGTCTTTCTGATGTTGACATTTTCTATTACCGTTACTGTAGTGCCGTCACCGGTAGTCTGTGTTACTGTATTCATTTCAGCTTGCGCTGTATCTTGACTTGTCTGCTCTGTTTCAGCCGCTGCCGCGGCGTTTTCTACAGGCTCCAGAAATTCCGTCTTAATAAAAGCATCTTTTCCATCGAAAGTAATCTTGCTCCAGCCGTTTCCTTTTTCCTCTAATAAGGTAAATTCATCGCCAATCTGCGCCTTACCCACCTTATCGGCTGTCTCGCTGTCAGAGCTTCGAACATTGACTACATCCGTTGCGCGCACCGTCTTTGTCACGTTCACCGGAGATTCTTCGGCAACTTGTTCTGTCTCTGCCCCTGCAGCTTCCGCTGTCTCGGTATTTTCCTCAGCCGCAGTTTCTTCCTGCACCTGAGAAGCCTCTGCTTTCGCAAGCGCTTCACCTACAGAAACATCGATCCTCTGCGCCAAATCTACGAGAAATGCGTTCAATTCCTCGTCACTTTCCAAAAGCTCATTATATTCTACGGCAACCTTATTGTTCAAATCAACCACATCGTCCTGAAGAGAAATATCTCTGATATAGTTTGTTACAACGGAATTATCTTCGCCTTCGTTAATATAACAGTTCCCGTCCTCATCCGTGCATACATAAAACGCCTGCATCCCGGGTACCATTTCTTCATATTCGGTAAATTTCACTTTGGAATATACATATACCAGATAGGAGCCTTCTACCGGCCCTGCTTTCGTGTATACATCAAGCTGCGGATAGGAGTCGATATATTTGCTCATTTCCTGAATTCTTATTTTTTCCGTATCGTCCACAAACGCATTGATGGCGGAAACCGTATCCAAATCTCCCTCCGCCAAAGCAGAATAATAGCTGCTCACAAGCGCGTTTACTGCCGGATATGCATTTTCCTCAAGAGGAAGCTCCGGTACTGTCTCCACATCCTCTGTCAAAAGTGCTGCGGTATCCGCTACCTCCGTGCTCTCCGCCATCTGCGCTTCCTCTTCGGCGGCTGCCTTTTTATTCGCGTTGACCGCTATGAGAACCGTAAATAGCACACATACTACGAGGATGACCGGCATTACTATTTTCGCATGGTCGGATATCCAATCCTTTATATCATCCAATCTATCTTTTATGCTGTTGTTCATAGATGTTTTTCTATGCCTACTCATAAAATAAAACTGTCCTTTCTGTCCTTACTTCCCTTCTTTTATTACTCAGAGTGATGTAAATGCACCCGGCAGGAATCGAACCTGCATTAAAGGCGTCGGAGGCCTCCGTTCTATCCATTAGACTACGAGTGCATAAAAAATTGGTACTTATTAAGTTATAATATATTACAAATTTGTTACATCACTCTGATATAATATCATAACAATTTCCTATTGTCTAGTGTACTTTTTGTGAACATACCCAATAGGGAAAATTTGGATTACTATTTGGATGCCCTAGAATAGCTTTGTAATTTTGTTCTCCTTTCTGGAATAGAGATATACCGCATCCGTCAGTACATCTTCAGGATCCACCTGGGTTTCATTGATATCGCAGACCATTCTCCAAAGCTGTATCGGTTCCTGATTTCCGTCGTCGGGTATTAATATGATCTCATGAATGGAACTGGGAAGAATGAATAAGTCTTTACAAACTGCATTGGAAAATCTGCGCAGCGCATTTTCATACAGCAGCGTTGCTGCTCCAAACAGCTTGTTCTCATTTCCCATAACGAACATTTGTCCGCAGCTTCCGCAATCCGTCACCGTAGACAGCAATTGCGAAGCTGCATTATCGAACCATTCTTCATCGGGCATAAAGCCATCTTCTCCGATTCCTGCAACAAATTCCTTCTTCAGATCCTGTGAAAAAATTTCCTGCATCATCCTCTCGATAGGCAGAACTCTGGCAGGAAGCAGCCGCCTCGTATTTTCTTTCGCGTCCTCATATAACATTTCCTTCGTAATGCCCCACAGCTTAAGGTGATTGTTATAGATTAAAATAGTAGCTTTGCTTAGCTCTTTTTCATCGACACTGCAATAAAATACAACTGCCATATCAAGAAAAAGAAAGTGCGGGATCTCTTTCAATATCTCTTTATTTTTCTCATACCCTATTACTTTATATGCTACTTTTCCCTTCAGCTTTCCATAATCCAAAAAAAATTCCATGTCCAAACTTTTCTTAAAGCTGCTTTCCCTATAAATCCGTCTTATTTCTTCAATAATATCCTGCAAGGTTTTTCCCCGCTCGTATTCTTCGAAAAATTCATCGAGATAAATATTAGGGGATATGTTTCTTCCCTTCTTAGCTATCACTACGCTATTTAAGATTACTCCGTTATTCTTCGTGATCTGGTTTACCTCAACGGTTACCTCTCCTCCAAAACAAAGTTCCAATTCACCCTTCACCTTCTCGCAAAATTCCATGATTTTCATGTAAAATCCTCTTTCTTTCTAATTTGTTGTTTTTTAGTTTGTGATTTGCGGTAACGACGTACCATGACTGTGCGGCTTTTCCGCCGAAGATTTGCTTAGGCATCGGAAAAAGTATGCGATACCATCTTTTATGATTTGAATAATAAAAAAAGACAACGGAAAAATTCATATTTCCATTGTCCTATAAGCTTAAATGATAGTTGATACAGACTATACTCTGGAGAGATATTCTCCCGTTCTTGTATCGATTTTGATTACGTCGTTCTGATCCACGAATAAAGGAACATAAACGGTTGCTCCCGTCTCCACAACAGCGGGCTTCGTAGCTCCTGTTGCCGTGTCTCCCTTGAATCCCGGTTCTGTATCCGTAATCTCCAGTTCTACAAACAGAGGCGGTTCGATAGCGAATACATTTCCGTTATGGGAGCATACCTTAACCATCACATTCTCCTTTACGAATTTCAGAGCATCGCCTACCGAGGCCTCATCGAGTCCGATCTGCTCATAACTCTCTACATCCATAAAGTGGAATAAATCACCGTCTGAATATAAGTACTGCATATCTTTTCTATCAATACGTGCTTGCGGGCATTTCTCGGTGGGTCTAAATGTTTTCTCAATCACACCGCCGCTCTTAATGTTCTTAAGTTTGGTTCTTACGAACGCTGCCCCTTTACCCGGTTTTACGTGCTGGAACTCAATAATCTGGTAAATATTATTATCTAATTCAATAGTAATACCATTTCTGAAATCACCTGCAGAAATCATAAAATATTCCTCCTAAAATTTTCACGTTATAATTCTATAACAGTTTATACTAAAAGCTCACATATTTCAACTATTTTTTCTAAACTTTCCGTTACTGTTCACTCCGTTCTCAGTAACGCATGATTTCTGCATTTAAATTCGCTCCGCGAAGCATAAATCATCTCTTGCATCACGTTCTTACGCGGCTTAACAGTAAATGTTAAGCTACTGTGTAAGCAGTAACGCTACTGTTCTAACGGTTTTCTTCGCTGACAACGGACAGACAATAATCGATTGCTTCCAAATACCCTTCCAGCCCATGACCGTATATTTGTTTATCGCAGACCGGAGCCGTTACGGACACCTTCCTGAATTCCTCCCGCTTCGTTATATCAGAAATATGTATCTCCACCTTAGGCACCGTTATACTGGCGAGGGCATCTCTGATAGCATAGCTGTAATGAGTATATGCTCCGGGATTAATAACGATGGCCTCCGTCTGGTCGAAATAGGAATCCTGAATCCTATCGATGATCGCTCCCTCGTGATTGCTTTGAAAGACCTCTATCTTACAGCCCTTCGCCTCTCCTTTTCCGGCAATCATTTCCAAAAGATAGTCATAATCCTGCGCTCCGTAAACGCTCTTTTCCCTTATTCCGAGAAAATTAATATTGGGTCCGTTGATAACAAGCAGATTCATTCCTTTATTTCCTCCATTTTCTTCACGATTTCATCCAATATCTCATCAAAGTCTTTTCCATCCACATCGATGACCATATCCGCAGCGCTTTCATATATCGGCGACCGCTTTTCCAAAAGCTCCCTTACCTTCTCCTCCGGATTACTGCCTTGTAAAAGGGGCCTGCTCATATCTCCCGACAGCCTTTCGCAAACGGTGGGTGCAGTCACTCTCAAATAAACTACTTTGCCAAGCTGCTTTAACAGCTCCCTGTTTTCACTCCTCATGGGAAGGCCGCCGCCTACCGAAATGATCTGGTTGTCCGGCTCCTGCAAAAGCCTCCTCAGACAGTCCGTCTCCAAACTTCGAAACTCTTCTTCCCCGTATTTATCAAAAATCTCTGAAACCGTCATCCGGCTCAGCTTCTCAATCATTCTATCCGTATCCGTCATCGCCTGCTTCAGCAGATATGACAGCCGAATTCCTACACTTGTTTTTCCGCAGCCCATAAAACCGATTAAAATTATATTATTCATGCTTCTCCAATTCCCATCGCGGCCTTCATCTTCTCGTATACGATAAGCGCATCTTCCTCTGTTACCGATATATCATTCCATAGCTCATATGCGATTACTCCTTGATACAGCAGCATCTTAAGGCCATGGAAGGCCTGTCCGCCCGCTTCCTTTACAAGCGACATAAACTTTGTATTCGCAGGCTTATATATCAAATCAAAGCCGGTGTGAAGCATTTCGAAAAAAGCCTTGTCCTCTATTACCACATCCTCTACGTTAGGATAGAGCCCTACGCTGGTCGCTTGTATGGCAAGATATTTTCTTTCTCCCGACAGACTGGCATAATCCTGCATCTCCATGGCTGTGACACAGTCAGTCCCCAGAAGCCGGTTCACCTCCGAGGCTATCTGATTCGCTTTATCCAGTGTGCGATTTAAAATATATACCTTTTCTGCTCCCTCCAGTACACACATGAACGCCACCGCCCGCGCCGCGCCGCCCGCACCTAAAAGTATAACGTGCTCGTCCTTTAGCCGGACTCCCTCACTGCACATCGCCCTATATAAACCCGGCATGTCGGTATTATACCCCTTATAGCCTGCCGCTGTCCGCACTAACGTATTTACTGCACCAATCCTCTGCGCCGTCTCATCCGTCTCTGCAAGGTACTTCATGACCTCGCTCTTATAAGGCACCGTCACGTTCAAGCCTAATATATTCAGCGCATATGCCCCTTCTATTGCCGCTTTAACATTTCCGTTCTCTACATGGAAGGGCATATATACCAGATTTCTTCCTTCCCTTTCCGCCAAGGTGTTGTGGATCATGGGAGACATGGTATGCTCCACCGGATTCCCAATCAGACCGCAGGTTCTCGTATATCCGTCTATCTGCCTCATCTTCTGCTCCTCTCCCCAGCTTTTTCTTCCTTCCTGGAATTCCTCAAATAGAAAAACAGCACGATTTTTTCCAAATATCTTTTTAGAACGATTTGTATCTCTTCCTTAGGATGAATAGGCTTTACTAAATATGTCCTGATTCCGGCCCGATTCGCTCCCCATACGTCCGTAAAAATCTGATCACCTACGAACAGCGTATTTTCCTTCGTTGTGCTCATCCGCTCCATAGCCTTCAGATAGTTTCCTACTGAGGGCTTGCCTGCTTTATAAATGTATTCTGTACCCACCGCGTCGTTAAAGCCTTTTACTCTGGGTTCCTTGTTATTGGATAACAATATGATGTGATATCCCAGTGCCTTCAGCCGCCCGATAAAATCCTTACTTCTTTCATCCGCCGGTGCTCCATGGGGGACCAGCGTATTATCGATATCGAAGATTACTCCCCGATACCCTTCCTCATACAGCTTATCAAAATCGATTTCATAAGTAGAATCTGCATATTCATCGGGATAAAACCTCTTGAGCATATTCATTCCGTCCTTTTAACCACAGCCTTTAGGCCTTCCTCTTAATTATTTTAATAAATATATCTTAACAAAGTAACTCCCGCTAAGCAAGCAAAAAAGAAGGATGCTCCGCTTGGAGCATCCTCACACTCTTTATTTTTTTATGATCACAGTTCCGTCGATATCACCGTCATACTCCAAATCCGGCTTTCCACCCACAAAATACTGATATTCTTCAAAAATCTTATCTCTACGCATATCAGAAATCGCTTGCCGAATATCCAACTTCGCAAGGCTGCTCTCGCTTCCTATGTAATCATAGGATTCCTCTTTATTAAAAGTAAGTGAAATGTTATTTATATCAGTAAAGGTCCGCTTTACTTCTTTCAGGGAGTGGTCAGAGGAATCCGGCTGCTTCTCCGGCATCGGCTGAATTTGCGCTTCTTCAACAATTCGCTTCGGCTGCGCCTGCAAGGCATCATAGGATTTCGGAATTCCTATTACTTCTGTCATCCTCATAACTCTCACCACCTTTCTTATTCACATAAATTATTCTTTTACTTGTTATTAATATCGGTTATAATTTGCATCTCCTTTAGTCTTCCTAGTACTATTGTACTATTTATTTGCATATTTTACAACATCTATTTATTCCCAGAAGAGGAAAACATAAGGAAAATGTCACTGTTCACTCCGTTTTCAGCAACGCATGATTTCTGCGCTTCTTATACTTATAATTTATTTCTGATTCGTAAAATAGTTTCCAAAATGTGAGCTTTTTTTATTTTAAAACGGTGACATATAGTTATCAGTATTTTTACTATAGAATTAAATTAAGAACTCCAGCCGTTAAAAATAAACTTATGTTCTAAACTCAGAAAAGGACATGGTTGTAAAAATGAAAAAAGAAGTATAAGAACGCCAAGCTTTCAATGGGCGGCTTCCGGATTCTTCCCGACTACGCTATAGATACTATGTAATAAAAAAACAAATTCCCGTAAGTGCCATATGTGACGCTGCGAACTTTATGGCACAGAACGGGTATCTGGATGACATCAGGTATTCCGGGAATACGCTGGAATCGGCCAACGGCTCCGCCGCCTTGGAATTTGCAAGAGAAATCCTGCTGTTGCTAAAAGCCAAACCGGAAAACGCTATTTCCGACTGGTATCAGCTCAACCGGTCAGGCTTTTATCCTCGCTGATTCCCGCCGCCGCTAAGAGCGTCTGCGTGTACTCGTGTTTCGGTGAAAAATATACCTCCTGCACCTCTCCCATTTCCACGATTTCACCCTTTTTCATAATCATCACCCTATCGCACATCTGATAGACCACCCGCAGATCATGGGATATGAATAAAACGGACAGATTCATGTCCCTGTGGAGCTTCAGCAAAAGTTCTATAATCTGGGCCTGAATCGTCACATCCAACGCCGATACCGGTTCATCGGCAATCAATAACTCCGGCTCCAGCATCAGAGCACCTGCCAAAGCAACCCTCTGCCTTTGCCCGCCGGAAAGCTGCCTCGGATACCGATCCGCAAAAGCATCGCCAAGCCCTACCCTGTCCAGCATCTCGCTTACTTTTTCCAGACGCTCCGCTTTGGTTAGACCTCCCTTTAGCTTAAGAGGCTCCTCCAATATCCAGCCTACCTTTTTCACAGGATTCAAGGAGCTGTAAGGGTCTTGGAAAACCATCTGCGGACGGATGCCTTTGTTGTTCTTAGAAACATCGTAGGTTATCTCTCCGCTTTCATGCTTTATCATATTAAGGATTGCCTTAGCCAATGTTGACTTTCCGCAGCCGCTTTCTCCCACCAGTCCAAGAATCTCTCCTCGTTCTATTTCAAAGGAAATATGGTCAAGCACCGGTACATTCTTTTTATATGATACGCGTAAGTCGCTGACAGCAAAAATGGGTTTATTTTGAATATTCTTATTTTCCATTTTCATTCCCCCTATTTTTTCTCACATTTCGGAATCGCCGCTATCAGCTTTTTCGTATATTCTTCCTTCGGATTCTCAAAAATCTCTTTTGCACTTCCTGTTTCCACAATATAACCGCCTTGCATTACGATTACCTTTTCACACAGTCTGCTCACCAGGCTTAAGTCGTGGGAAATAAAGAGAATAGCCGTTTTCTTCTGCTCATTGATTTTTTTTAACAGTTTTACAATCTGTGCCTGTATCGTCACATCCAACGCAGTAGTCGGTTCGTCCGCAATCAACAATTTTGGTTCACATATGATGGCCGCAGCCAGCATTGCTCTCTGCCGCATACCTCCCGAAAGCTCATGGGGATACATCTCATATACCTTTTCAGCCTCCGTAAGCTCTACGCTTTTTAGCAGTGAAAGTGCAGTTTCCTTGCGTTCCTCTTTCGTCATCTGCGTATGAAGGCGCAGGCTTTCCTCTACCTGCCATCCGATTTTCTTCACCGGATTCAAAGAAGTCATGGGTTCTTGAAAAACCATACCGATTTCTTTGCCCTGAAGCTTACGAAGCTGCGCTCTCGGACAAGAGAGCAAATCCACCCCTTCATAGAGAATCTGCCCCTTTTTTTCCATATCGTGACGGCTCAAAAGTCCGGCAATCGCAAGCGCTGTCATGGATTTTCCGGAACCGGACTCTCCAACAATGCCGACGATTTCTCCTTCATTTAAGGTCAAATCGAAATCATATACGACTGTTTCCGGCATGAGATGGTCGTGAAACTCAATATTAAGATCAATCACTTCCAGTAAAGGTGATTTTTTATCATCCATCTTTCTTGGCTCCTATCTGCGTGCTCTCGCACGCATACAAATCAAGGGGAATGAAAATTTATCTTTCACTCTTAGCTCCGATTCCTTCGCTGAGAAGACTGAAGCCGAGCACCATCCATATGATTACGGCTCCCGGAAATATCGCATACGCAGGTGCCGTAAACAGATAAGACTGAGCCTCCGACAGCATGCGTCCCAGGCTCGCCTCAGGAGGCTGCACGCCGATTCCAAGATAGCTCATTCCGGCTTCCGCCAGCACTGCATTATTGAATCCGATGATAATTGCGGAAAGCAGTACCGGCATGGCATTAGGCAGTATATGCACGAACATGATGCGCCAATCTCCCGCCCCCTGCAGCTTGGCACTTTTTACATAATCCATATTCCTGTATTTTAAAAATTCTCCTCGCACGATACGGGCAAAGCTGGGCACAAAAGCAATTCCAAGCGCAGCGATGACATTGTTCCTGCCCGGTCCTAAAATGCTGATAAAGACAAGAGCCAGAAGAAGGCTTGGAAATGCGAAAACAGCATCGTTGATTCTCATAAGAATCTCGTCCAAAATCCCCCCATAATACCCGGTAACTGCTCCTAAAGCGATGCCAAAAACAGTGCCGATGGTTACTGTACATAAGGCCACGAACAGGGTTGTCCTGCTTCCTTGAAGCACACGACTGAATACATCCCTTCCAAAGTTATCACAGCCCATGGGATGGGCGAGAGAAACGCCGGCGAACTTCGCTGCCGGATCCATGGCATTAGGATCGTAAGGGGTATAAAAAATACCTATCATAATAAGAAGAAGCATCGTTCCGGTAAGGATACCTCCGGCTATTAAATTGTAGTTCTTCTTTTTCTTCATACTCATTCCCGCTCCTGTGTCGATATTCGCGGATCGACCAACTGATATATAATGTCCACTACCAGATTTATAAAAACGACGATAAAGGCAATACAAATAATGATCGCCTCCACCACCGGATAGTCCCTGTTGGAAATGGAGGTCAGAAGAATTCTTCCCAATCCGGGTATACTGAACACCTGCTCGATAATGATGCTGCCAGCCACCATATCGGCAAGCGCCATTCCCCAAAAAGTAACCACCGGAATAACCGCATTTTTCAATATATGATTATAAAACACCTGATTGCTTCTGTTTCCCCTGCTAAAAGCCGTCCTGACGTAGTCTTTTTTCACTTCGCCGATTACCGAGCTTCGGAGCAGTTTTACCGCCATAGCAGTTTTCGGCAGAGCTATCGCTAAGGCAGGGAAAAACATATAACCGATAAATTGTCCGAAATTTTCTCTGTAGGACACGTAACCTCCCGGCGTAAACAGCCGGAAAATCCGTCCGAATATAAAAGTAATCAGTATTCCTGCAAAAAAAGGCGGAATCGCCATTATAACCTGATTTATAACATAAATGGTTCTATCCGCAATACCTCCCTCATGCTTGGCCGTATATATTCCCAAAGGCACGGCCAGAACAAGCATCAAAAGAAAAGCGATTCCCGTCAAAGCAAGCGTAACAGGAATCTTATCCACAATCATTGACTCCACCGGTATCCGGTAGCTGTAGGAGGTTCCCATGTCTCCTTTTAAGAACGAACCTGCCCATCTGAAATACTGGGTAAAAAATGAATCGTTCAAGCCCATCTCCTCCCGCAGCGCTTCCACCTTTTCCGGCGTAGCCTGCGTCCCCAGCATGGAAGTAACAGGGTCTCCCGACATCACAAAAAAAGACAGAAAAACAAGGAATGAAACGGTAAGCAAGGTAGCTGCCATCATAATGACCTTTTTTCCGATATATTTCATCCTCTTGTCCTCCTGCCTAAAAAGTTAAGCTTGTACTTTTATTCTTCTACTATATAAAGCTTGGAAAAATCCTGCACATACAGCGGATAAAATTGATAACCACCGTATTTTTTGTTGATTGCCACGAATTCCGGTAAATCCTGAATATAGACATTCGCTGCCTCTTCTGACAGTATCCTCTCACATTCCTTGTAATATTCAGTCTTCTGTCCGTCGTCAGTACTGGAAATCGCATTCTGTAACGCCGTATCATATGCCGCAGAGCTGAAATTGATGAAGTTATTGGAAGCCGTTGATTCGAACCTTCCTAACAGAGCTCTTGCCGTCAAGCTGGAAGCATCCACACCGATTACTGTTGACTCATAATTTCTTCCCGCATAAACATCGCTAAGCCAGCTATCCCATTCTATCAATTGGATCTGTGCCGTTACTCCGATCGCCTTGAATTCCTCTACGAGCACCTGTGCCGTATCAATATGCTGTTGATAATTAGAGGGCACCGTAATAGTAAAAGAAAATCCGTCCGGATATCCTGCATCCGCAAGAAGAGCCTTCGCTTTCTCCGTATCCTTGGAATACGTATTGTTTAATTCCTCTATATAGTACTTTTCAAAGGTAGGGAACATACTGCTTCCTATCTCCGTTCCCTTGCCGTCCGATACGAAATCCATAATCTCCTGAGGGTCGACCGCATAGCAAAGAGCCTGCCTTACACGCACATCGGAAAACGGCCCCGCTGCATTGTTCAAATACAGTGCCTGTACCAGATTCATCTCACCCTCTAATACCTCGAACTTATCCGACAATTCTGCAGCCTGCGTTGCAGTCACTCTGGCAATCATATCAACCGATCCGCCTTCCAAATCCATAACAAAGGAATCGGCATTTGCGCACACCTTTAAAACTACGTCTTTAATATGCGCACCTTCTCCCCAATAATCATCGAATTTCTCCATTACGAAATTTTCCTGCGGGGAGCGGGAAACGTATTTGTATGGCCCCGTTCCAATAGGGTTCGTATCCGGCTCCTGATTGGATGCCGGTATGATCGCTGCCGTCACACTCGCTAAATCCGCATCAAACTCTGTATTTGATTCCGCTAACACGATTTCTACCGTTTCATCATCGATGATATTTACGCTTTCTATATTAGAAAACGCCGCTATCAGTGGTTCTCCGTTACTGGTATCGGCGCATTTATCAATCGAATACTTGATATCCTCTACCGTAACCAGACTTCCATCGTGAAATTTGATTCCTTTTCTCAATGTAAATGTGTAAACCTTACCGTCCACAGAGACTTTGTACGCACTGGCTACCGCGGGAACTAAATTACCGTTTGCATCCGGCTTGACCAGACCTTCAAACATGTTGAAAAATACCTCTTTCGTTCCTGCCGCCACTGCTTTATGAGGGTCAAGACTGTCCTCTATGTCCTGAGGTATTCCGACGGTAATCTTAGAAGAATTCTCGCCTGTCTTATCGCCCGAGCACGCGCTCAGTGCAATAGTCAGTGTTGTCAACACAAACACCAAAAAAAGTTTCGTTATTCCTCTTCTTTTCATGTGTTTCAATTCCTTCCTTTTCTTCGTCTATATTTAATTGTCGTTTTATTGTATAAAATTTTTTTTCAAAATGCAAGTACAAAATGCAGTACAATCGAGGGCAGACATGTACTCCGTTCTTTTCTAATCAAAAAAGGATTACTCTGCACCTATGAGTAATCCCAGATTATACCTAGTATATAAACTTTTTACCGTTTTATTTATCCAAAACTTTTTTAAGCTCATCCATGAATGTGTTAATGTCCTTAAATTCTCTATAAACGGAAGCAAATCTTACATAAGCCACCGCATCCAAATCCTTCAGCTTGTTCATAACAAGCTCTCCAATGACCTGGCTGGGTATCTCTTTTTCTTCCATGTTGAAAATCTCTGTCTCCACTTCCTCCACCAACCCCGTAATTTCATTGGCGCTGACCGGACGTTTATGACATGCACGCAGCACGCCCGCTTCTATCTTTGAACGGTCATAGGTCTCCCGGTTATTATCCTTCTTAATAATGATAAGCGGAATCGTCTCTATCTTCTCATAGGTGGTAAAGCGTTTGTCGCACTCATCGCACACGCGGCGGCGTCTTATAGAATTATTATCTTCCGCCGGTCTTGAATCTATAACTCGCGTATTCTCGTGACTGCAAAAAGGACATTTCATGGATAAACCCTCCTACTTCGTACTATTATTATCAGTATATTCGAAATATCGTTTTATGTCAACTAAAACAATTTTCGAAACCAATCCCCGTTACAGCTATTATATTTTCTCCAGCTCTTTTTCGAATTCACCCAGAACCCAGCCGTATGTGTCCTTGTCCTCGTATTCTCGAAATCCCCTCTCCACAACCATACCAAGGCGCTGCCAAATGCGATATACCTGAATGCGTTTCTTTTCGTTCTCCGTAAATTGAGTTTTTCCATACCCTTCCAGAAACTCCAGTCTCGGCTCTGGAACGAAATCGTGAAAATCATGGCTCATAAGGGGATCTCCATATAAAATCGCCGCATAATCCACAAGTCCGGACAGCTTGCCATCCTTTACCAGCACATTCCCGTCCCAAGTGTCCGTATGTACGTAGCAAGGCGCGTCCGCACTGTCCAGCACCTCTTTCATATCCCTGATCTTCTTACGCAGCTCGTCGCTTGTGATTTTCGGAATTTCCATGTGTTTATCCTCCGCATCCTTAAGCAGCATATCGAATAGGTTATAAATAAAGTCGCCGTTCTTATCGGTATAAGTTTCCGGCATCGCTGGAATTCCAAAGCAGGGAGCCGGTATCGAACAAATCTTTCTCGTTATAACACCAACTTGCTTCTTGATCTCCCCCAATTCCTCCGGTTCAATGTCATTCATTCCTGCCAAAGGCTGTCCCTTGAGAAAACTCATGAAGAAATAGGGCACCTGACAGATTTCTCTGCTATCATCATAAAAAAGAAGCTTTGGCATAGGGATGTCCAGCTTCTCATTCAATATTTTCAGCAGCTTTGCTTCTATCGGAACATAGTCGCTCTCGTGCCGCATCATCGTCACGGATTCCTCCGCTGCGATTTTTAACACCACGGTTTCTTCATCGGCATGAATCAAATAAACCGCACTGCAAAAGCCGCCCGACAGCTTCCCTGCGCTAAACTGCCCGACCTGCCGGCCTAAGCCACGCTCTGTCATCTTCTTTAAAGTCTCCTCCGATTGCCAGAACTTTGTAGCCGCATTTATTACATTCCCCATATATGTTACGCCTCCGTCCGCCATGTTATAATCTAATTAACTTATATCATATTATTGGGGAAAATTGAAGTGTCAGATTGACACTCCCTCTTCATTCTTATCTGTATGAAATACCAAATGGCTTCTCTGGTATATTTTAAACTTCTCCAAATACGCATTTTCTTTCGGAATCCATTCCTCTTCAAAGCGCTTCAACATCTTTTCGCCGTTTCTTTCCAGGATGCGCCTTCTCTGCTCCTCTTGTTCTATGTCTAAGGCAATTTTCAAATCATAAACCCGTCCGAAAAATGGATGCATACTATAGGCGCCCTCTATAATATTTATCTGCCGGGGTCCTATGATCGTTCCATTTCCTATAATTTGTTTTTTACAGTCAAAAGCTCTGTATATGACCGTTTCTCCCCGGCGCACCTCCCAAAGAATCTTGCCGAAACGCTCATAGTCCACATTCCCGCCTATCTCTGCAAGCCGTGCCTCTGTTCTCTGCTGGGGCCGCAGGAAAAAGTCATCCATGTGGAATATATTTCCGCCGAGTTCCTCATGAAGTCCGGCAGCGAGGGTACTCTTCCCGCTGCCGCTTTTTCCGTCTATCGCTACGAGAATTGTCCCGTTTGGATTTTCAGTCTTGATTTTTAATATTGCCTCTTTTGCATCCTTTAATATTGACATATTACTCCATAACCTTCGATTTCCTGAATATGATAATAAGCAGGGGAATCAGAACGAGCTGTAAAATAATGCCCGGTATCGCATTGACGAACATTCCCGCCATAAACATCTGCATGGAATAGCCGCTTCCCTCTATACCATATAATACCACATTTACTGCTCCTGCGACAATACGCCCAATAATCATTGCTGCAATTAAAGTTATGTAAATCATGCTGTTCTTCTTGGGCAGCCTATTATATAAAAATCCCGTCACAAATCCATAAACAGCCAGTTCGAACGCCATAGAAACCGCTACCGGAAACATAGGCGGCATTCCAAACAACACGCTTCTAAGAATCGGCACGATAAATCCTACCGCCAATCCATACGGAGCTCCGCAGATAAAACCGCAAAGGAGTACCGGCAAATGCATGGGAAGCAGCATGCTTCCTACGCTTTGAATCTGTCCCGTCAAGAAAGGAAGTACCACTCCCAGCGCAATAAACAACCCTGACCACACTACCTTATAAGTTTTCGATTTTCTCATTTTCAATCTCCTTCCATAAATCAAACAAGTACCAAAAAGACGGCGTTCTTCCCAACGCCCATACCTTCCTGGTACTTGTTTCCTTAAATAAATTTATTATAATCGCTTCAACAATCCTGCACTTCTGCGCAAATGGAGGCTTCTGCCATCCAACTAGTAGTTAGTATAGCAAACCTCATTCTTTCTTGTCAATAGACGACCTTGGTTACTGAGAACGAAGTGAACAGTAACGATTGCCTATGCCGTTAAATAGTTTTTCATGATACGCAACGCATTTTTTTCCAGTCTCGACACTTGTGCTTGCGAAATACCTATCATATCCGCCACCTCCATCTGCGTTTTTCCTGCAAAAAAGCGCAGGCTGATTATTTCATTCTCTCTTTCGCCCAGCCTTTTCATCGCTTCACTTAAAGAGAGGTGTTCGACCCATGTCTCTTCTTTATTCTTTTTATCACTGATCTGATCCATCACGTAAAGCGTATCTCCTCCATCGGTAAAAATCGGATCATATAGGCTCATTGGATTTTGTATGGCATCCAGAGCATAGACGATATCCTCTTTCGATACTCCGATTTCTGTGGCGATTTCGTTGATGGTCGGCTCCTTTAGATTTCTCTTGGTCAGATTTTCCTTCGCATAAATCGCCTTATAGGCCGTATCCTTCAAGGAACGGCTGACCCTTATCGAATTGTTGTCCCGGAGGAAGCGCCTTATTTCGCCTATGATCATGGGAACCGCATAGGTGGAAAACTTAACATTCAAAGAAGAATCAAAGTTATCAATTGCCTTAATCAGCCCGATACAGCCGATTTGAAATAAATCATCCACATTCTCATTGCTGGAAGAAAATCTTTTGATTACGCTTAACACCAGACGCAGATTCCCTTCGATATACTGCTCTCTTGCCTCTTTATCGCCTTCTTCAATTCTGGAGAACAAAGCTTCTTTTTCCGCATTTTTGAGGAGAGGCAGCTTCGACGTATTCACTCCGCATATTTCCACTTTTCCTTGTATCATTTTACGCCTCCTGCATTTATGATTGATTCAGACAAGCACGCGACGCGGCCTTCCTGACTGTGAATCTTATATATAAAATGATTCACAAAAAAAGGTGAAATTATACATCGTCCGTTCAAACATTAAAACATAAATATCCGTCGAAATACTCAAGAAAAATAGAAAGCATTTCATGCACAAGTGCGGGAATGATATTACTGTTCACACAGTAGCTTAACATTTACTCTTAAGCTGCATCAGAACGTGACTCAAGAGATGATTTCTGCTTCCCGGAGCGGATTTAAATGCTGAAATCATACGTTGCCGGGAACGAAATGAATAGTAACGGAATCATTTCTCATATGCAGCATATATTATGGTAAGTATTGATAGGATGTGTCCATATGCTTTTTTCCGAACTAAAATGTAAACAAGTCATCAATCTCAAGGACTGCAAATGTCTTGGAAGAGTTATCGATTTAGAATTCGAAGAATGTTCCGGACAAATCTGTAAAATTATCGTATCTAATAACAACAGGCTCTGCACCTGGTTTAACAACGAACCCGAATTCATAATCTGCTTCAAGGATATCAAAAAAATCGGTCCCGACATCATCATTGTAGACATTGGACATTGATAAGGCAGTGTCCAAAAATCAAAAATATCTCACATTAATGAGGAGGTGTTAAGAATTATCCCGTTTCCGGCAACTTTTTCTCAACACCTCCCTATATAAACCCCTTTTACTTGCGCTGCACTACTCTTCCCTTATCAGCTCTTTTTTCAATCGCTTCATGATCTTTTTCTCCAGTCTCGATATGTACGATTGTGATATCCCTAATAGCGTAGCCACCTCCTTCTGCGTCATTTCCTGGCCGTCCGGTGTTCCTAATCCGAACCTGAGATTAATAATTGTTTTTTCTCTGTCCGATAATTTATTTATAGCTTTCAGCAAAAGCTTTCTTTCCACTTCATTCTCAATGTCCCGGTATATCACATCTTCATCCGTTCCCAAAATGTCGGACAAGAGCAGCTCGTTCCCGTCCCAGTCCACATTCAACGGTTCGTCAATGGACACCTCTAACTTCGTCTTATTATTTCTTCTCAGATACATTAAGATTTCATTCTCAATACATCTGGAAGCATAGGTTGCCAGTTTGATGTTCTTTTCCGGGTTAAATGTATTAATGGATTTTATCAGCCCTATCGTCCCTATGGAAATCAAATCCTCCACTCCGACTCCGGTATTATCGAATTTCTTCGCGATATATACTACCAGCCTTAAATTATGTTCTATGAGAATAGACTTCGCCTCATCCTCATATTCCGTTCCAAGGTCGCTGATAATTTCATTTTCTTTCTGGGCTTCCAGCGGTGGAGGCAGCACCTCCGTTCCTCCTATATAGTGAATATCCCCTTGCTTTGTCATGAAAAAATTAGGTTCCCGCCTGATGATTTTGAACTGAACCTTCCCTGGTATTGCCACTTTAAAAACCATTTATTTTCCTCCTAGTCTTCTGATTAACCAATGCTGCCCCGCTTTTCCGGGTGCCTCGTCGCATAAATCCGGATGCAATATCATTTGATATTTTCCGTTCGCGGATATTTTCGTCTTGCTGATACCCACAATCACTTTCTGCCATCGTATATTCCCCTTTTCACCTTCCACAATTATTTCCGGTATTTCATATCCCTCCATCATACCGTTCTCTTTTCCTACGCTGTGATATGGAATCAACTTAAATTTCTCCGGCACCATTACTGCGTCAAGCTGCTTAAGGACTTTCTCCTCTATGATAGATACAGGCTTGCCGCTGACCGGCTCCTTTAAGCTGTTCCCGGTATCGGAAAGAGCCTTTACTATAACCTCATCACCATACCCCAACAGCCTTACCGCATAAATATGATCTGCTTTTCTCTTTTTCATCTGAGCAATCCACCAAGCCCCCGCTTCATACCCGAGCAGCCCGATTCCCAATATGCACCAGATGCTTTCCTGCCTTCTATGTAAGAATGGAATCCCGGAAAACAAATACTTCATAAGCCCTCCGAACAAAAAAGCGTACACGAGCATATATCCGGTACAACGCAGTATTTCATTCATCTGCTTTGTCTTAAAAATAACTGCGGTCATTATCATATTGATTGCAAATGGCCCTATAAACCTTTTTATGAATGCAGGTATCCCCGGCATCAGCAAAAGCAGACAAAACAAACCGGCTCCCGCAAAACTTACACAGCCTACCCGAATGCGCGTGGCAGTACGCTTCAAGGTTTTGGCGGCAAGCATATAAAAATAAAGGTTCATAACAAAGCTTATAAGAAACAAGCTATCAATATTTATTTCATAAACATACATATTCCTTAATCCTTCGCAGTCACCTCCTCTTTTACTGTTTGAGGGAATTTCCATGGTCACTGATCGACCTTCTTTGTCCCCTCCGACTTAAACATTATATAAAGTATTGTCCGGTTTTTTTGTCAAAAGGGCGCTGATAATTCATGCTATTTACCGCATATAACGACACTTTCCGTAGACATATATGACAAGCTTTTGCCCGGTGCGCGCAGCTGCGCATCCATCTTTTCTACAACTGTAATAGGAACATTTCCCTATTACAAAAAAACGGCCTTGTAATCATAAAGATTCAAGGCCGTCACATTTCCATTCACTATCCAGTTGCAACAACTTGTCCAAATCAGCATTCTAATCTGGTAATTTCAAAAATAAACACTTCCTACTTTCTCTGAAGAAAATCAGGAATCTTAAGAGTCTTTTCTTCCACCGAACTTCTGATGTCACCCGGCTTATTAATTCCGGAAATCGTCTTTAAAGGAGTTGCTGACGGAGTGATATTAGGCACGATGCTCCCTCCCGGATTCAAACTTCCGGTAGCCATCGCTCCCGCGCTGTGAGCACTTTTATTCTGTAAAGAGGAAGGTGTGATATATCCCGGCTTATATGTACCAAAAGCAGCCGTCTTTGCTCCAGCATCCTCAAGACCTGTAGCAATAACTGTAATCGTGCAGGAATCTCCCTTATTCGCATCATACATCGCACCGAAGATAATATTTACTTCATCTCCTGCCAGCTCCTGTACATAGCTTGCCGCATCAGAAGCGTCCGCAAGGGTAATATCGCCGGAAACATTGATGATAACATGGGTCGCACCGGAAATCGTTGTCTCGAGCAGCGGGCTTTCCACCGCCATCTTGACAGCCTCGCTGGCCTTGTCGTCTCCCTTTCCATATCCGATACCGATATGAGCGATTCCTTTCTCCTTCATAACAGTCTGCACGTCCGCAAAATCAAGATTAATAACTGCAGGAACGTTGATGAGATCGGTAATTCCCTGTACTGCCTGCTGCAATACTTCATCCGCCTTCTTAAGGGCATCCGGCATGGTTGTCCTTCTGTCAACAATTTCTAATAATTTATCATTCGGAATAACGATAAGCGTGTCCACATTATCCTTAATTCTCTCAATACCGTTCAGCGCGTTTACCATACGTGCCTTCGCCTCAAAACGGAAGGGCTTCGTTACGACGCCGACCGTAAGAATACCCATATCCTTCGCGATCTTAGCTACAACGGGCGCAGCACCGGTTCCGGTTCCGCCTCCCATACCGCACGTAACGAATACCATATCGGCTCCTTTAATCGCCGCAGTCACTTCTTCCTCGCTCTCCTGCGCCGCCTTCTCACCAATCTCCGGCTTCGCTCCCGCACCGAGACCCTTCGTAAGCTTCTCCCCGATTTGCAGAAGCTTAGGAGCCTTGCATAACTGCAAAGCCTGCTTGTCCGTGTTAATTCCTATGAATTCCACTCCGTCAATATTCTCATCAATCATTCTATTTACAGCATTATTGCCCGCACCGCCGACTCCTACTACTATAATCTTCGCTGCAGCCTCAGCATCGTTTGTCTTAATCTCAAGCAAGGTGGTTCCTCCTTCATCATTCCCAATTAAACTCCTACATGTTATCATATAATTATTTTTCTAAATTAGCAACCCATTTTTCGTTTTTTTTGCTTTTATACGTTACAATTTAGCCTATCGGCAAAACTATAATTGTTAATTCTTCTCGTCAGGGTCAAAAGTTATGTTTTTCGTATCCTCTGTATAATTTTCCATCGGGAGTATTCCCTTCTTACCTTCCAGCTCCGGCAGGATATATTGCAGCTTCATTATTTTCTCATCCATATCCTCACCCGTACCTAAGGTGACCTTTACCCCTCCGAAAAACAATGTAATATTGTAAGAAGTATCGAAATATATCTTATCTGCCGTCAGACTGTATTTTTCAAGAAGCTGAGTAATACTCAGTATTTGTTTGAATATCGCATCATTTTCCACGGGAAGCGGCTCATTGAGTATGATATAGTCAAAGTTCAGCCCCGTCACCTGCGGTACCCCCGCGGTCTTTACCTGCGAGCTTTCCGCCACAATCCCGTCTTTATCAAAATACATATACTGCCCAAGGTATTCTACATATCCGGCAAACGCTTTTTCGTACACATTGATTCTGATCGTATTCGGCGACAGAATATTTACATCCATCTTCTCCACAAAAGGAACTCCCTCTACCCCCTTATCCTTATATTTCATAGCCAGATACAGTGAATTATTTCCGTATCTTCCCTTCATTACCATGTCCATCACTTCTTCATTTGTATAATGTACATTACCATCCACATACACGGTAGTTACTGTATAAGTAGTAATAATATAATAATATCCTGCAAACAGCAATGCTGCCATCATAAATACGGATATTCCTATAATTACCAGACTTTTATGCTGTGCCAGCCAGTCGTCGTTTCTCTCGTACTTCTTTGCCGGCGTTTCCACCGGCAAATCTCCATTTTTAACGAGGCGCAGGTTCGTATTGCGCGGTTTTCTCGAAGAGTAACTTTCCATCAGAATTCTGCTCGAATCAACTTTCTTCGCACTTCCGGTCTTTGGGCTACTGTTCTTCGGCTTACTGCTCTTCGAGGCATCAGCTTTCGCTTTACTGTTCTTTGTGCCTCCCGTTTTCGAAGCACTGCCTTTTAAACTGTTGCCTTTCGAACTGCCGCCTTTCGAACTGCCGCCCGGCTTAGTTACACTTTTCCCGCCGCTGCCGGACTTTATTTTTTTATCCTTATTCTGTTTTTTTCCCTTATCCTTATTTTGACTCATTTATTTTACCCGATGTTTATATCTGCCCCCAGATTTCTAAGATCCCTGCAAATATCCTCATAACCTCTTTCGATAAAATGTCTGTTTTTGATCACAGTCTCCCCCTCGGCTTCGAGGCCGGCCACTACAAGCGCCGCTCCGCCCCGCAGCTCTTCTGCTTCCACAACGGCCCCTTTGAGCCGCTCTATTCCGCTTATGTAAGCTTTGTTTTTCTCCGTCCGAATGTTCGCTCCCATTTTCCTGAGCTCATCCACGATACGGAACCGGTTTTCAAATATGGTCTCCTCCAGCACACTGTCTCCGTGCGCCACTGCCATTGCCGCCATTATGGGCGACTGCAAATCGGTAGGGAATCCGTCGTACACCTCAGTTTTAAGGTATGGTATCGCTTCCAGCCTTCGAACCACATCAATCCCCACACCGCCCTCGTTTATAGTGATAGTGCCGCCCATCTGCGCGGCAGGTTTCAACAAGGCTTTCATATGTTCTGCCGGTGCCTTCTCCAAAAAAATGCTTCCGCCGGCAGCCAGTGCTGCAATAAGATAAGTACCCGCTACAATGCGGTCGCCCGGTACCCTATACCTCGTCTCCCTAAGCTCCTTCACGCCCTTTATGACTACCGTATGCTCCCCGGCTCCCTCTATATCGGCCCCCGCAGCTCTTAAAAATTCGCATAGTGCCGTTATCTCCGGTTCCTTCGCCGCACCCCGTATCGTTGTCGTTCCTTCTGCCAAGACCGCCGCTAATACAATATTCTCCGTGGCACCCACACTGGGAAACGGAAGCGTGTAATCCATAGCTTTCAGCCTGCTTGCCTTTGCCGTAAAGAAATGCTCCTGCTCCATTATCTCCACGCCCATTTCCTTAAGCGCAGAAAGATGCAGGTCGATAGGCCGCTTGCCGATGACACATCCTCCGGGATAAGCCATGAACACCTCTCCGATTCTTCCCAGCATGGCTCCTAAAAGCATCACCGAGGAGCGCATGCTGCTTACGGATTCTCCCGACATAGCGCTGTCAATGACATTCGAAGCATCTATCGTTACCGTATTTTCAGACCATGTTACCAAACAGCCCAATTCCTGAAGCAGATTCTGCATCAGATATACGTCCGCAATCCGCGGACAGTTTTCTATCACACAAGTGCCTTTTATTAAAAGTGCAGCCGCCATAATTGGAAGCACGGCATTTTTAGAGCCTTGTATCTTTACCTCACCACGTAAAAAGTTTCCACCATACATATGAATAGAATCCAATGATTCACCTTCTAAATCAGATTTTATGAATATGACCTATTCTATATATATGGTTCTTCCTCAAAAACGTATCTTGTACTTCCCCTTCGCACCTCTGCCCATGTCCTTCTTACAAATCTTTCAGACGAATTCCTTTCGCCACGCTAAGGACCAAACCTATTTCTATCATTAAAAATAATACGGAGGAACCGCCGTAACTGATAAACGGCAGAGAGATACCCGTACTGGGAATCGTGTTAGTTACAACCGCAATATTTAAAATAACCTGAATCGCAATATGCCCCAGAACACCTACTACAAGAAGAGCTCCGAACAAATCCGGCGCATTATTGGCAATCACCATGAATCTCCATATTAAAAGCAGAAACATAATAATAATAGCTATCGCTCCAAAAAGCCCCAATTCCTCGCAGATAATCGAAAAAATCATATCGTTTTGGGCCTCCGGAAGAAAACCGAGCTTCTGCATGCTTTGCCCCAGTCCTTTGCCCAGAATTCCTCCCGAACCAATGGCGTAAAGCGCCTGCAATGTCTGAAAGCCTTTCCCGCTGGCGTATGCCTCCGGGTCCAGCCATGCCAGTATGCGCTCTCCACGGAAGTTCAAGCCGTCGGAGGAGGCTGCATTTACTACGGCGAATACGAGCACCGCAACAGCCGCAACACCGCCCAGGCCAAGCAGTATAAATTTCTTATATTCGGGGCTTGCTACGAACAGCATGAGCGCCGCGATTCCGAATACAATGATGGCAGAACTCAGATTGTTAGTAATCTGCCAAATCATCAGGCAAATCGGCAGCGGCACGGCGAGAACCGTAAAAAAGCCCTTCGTCGTTCTTATCCCTCTTCCCATACGGCAGACGAGACTGGCCAGAAATAAAATCATGCCCAGCTTCGCTACTTCGGCAGGCTGTAATGTAAAGCCTCCGATTCGAATCCATCTGGTCGCTCCGTTTGCCGAATACTGAATACCGGGAACTAATACGAGCGGTATCATTACGCCGGAGCCTATGTAACCGAGAGTCGCGAACCTCTCCCAAAAGTGATAAGGGATATTTGCTACGACTATCATTGCCGCAAGCCCTATCACAGTGGCTATTACCTGTTTTTTAAGATAAAAGGTGGAGTCACCGAACTGAAGATTTGACTCATAGGAACTGGTCGAATAAATCATAATCAACCCGAACCCGAGCAAAAACAGCACAATAAATAACAGGCTGTAATCAAAAAAGTTTTCCGATTGCTTTTTCCGTTGTCTTCCTACTCTTCTTTCCGCCACGAAATGTCCTACTCCTTCCTTCTCTTTTTTATAAAGATCTTTAAAATAACAGCTCAGCCTTCAATACCGCGAAGTCAAAATTGCATCTCTATGCAATTTTGCGAGGGCTGGAAGCGCCAAAATGCAGTTTTACTGCAACTCTTTAAAGACTGTTCACATAGTCCTTGAACATATTTCCACGCGCTTCATAATTGGAGAACATTCCCCAGCTGGCGCATGCCGGAGACAATAACACTGCATCTCCTGCTTCTGCTTCTCTCGTGCATACCTTCAGCGCCTCGTCAAAGCTATCCGCACGGATAATGTTTCCTATGCCATGTTTTATAGCACACTCCTCTATCTTATCCGCTGTCTGCCCGATCAGTACAAAACATTTTACCTTTCCGTCGAAGGCTTCAATCCATTCGTCATACTCGCTATGCTTATCGTAACCGCCGCCAATCAATACGGTAGGTTTGGACATCGCTCTGATTCCCTGAATTGCAGCATCCGGATTGGTGCCCTTGGAATCATTGTAATAGTCCACTCCATTTTTCGTGGCAACGAACTCTATTCTATGCGCTACCGCCTTAAAGCGCTTTACCGTACCTAAAATATTCTTCATAGGTACCTGCATGCTCAATGCGATGGCTATGGCTGCCATTACATTTTCCACATTACATAGCCCTACCAGATTCATATCGTGCACAGTCATGATTTTCCTTCTGTCATCCTGCACATCGCCGATACCTGCTATATATATATCTTCTCCTTCCAGATAAATTCCTCTTTCCAGCTTTCCTGAAGAAGAGAAAAAGATGACCTGAGCCGGACATATGCTCCCGAAGTCTCTGGTATATTTATTTTCATAATTCAATACACAGACATCGTCCTTCGTCTGGTTCTTAGCAATTCTTTCCTTTACCTTAGCATAATTTTCCATCGTATAATGTCTGTCCAAGTGGTCCGGCGTAACATTGAGTATGGCGGATACCTGAGGTTTAAAGGTCTGTGTAGTCTCCAGCTGGAAGCTGCTGATTTCCGCTACGGTTACAGTATCCTCTTTTGTTTCCGATGCGATTTCGGTATAGGGATTACCAATATTTCCAACGATATAAACGGATTCGTAATATTCCTCCATAATCTGCCCTACCAAAGATGTGGTAGTGGTCTTGCCGTTTGTTCCCGTGATTGCAATCAACTTTCCCTTTGCATAGGCATAGCCCAGTTCTATTTCTCCCCATACGGGAATCCCTCTTTCCCGAAAACCTTCTATGAAAGCCGTATCCGCAGGGACGCCGGGGCTTGGTACCACCAAGGAGATTTCTTCTTCCAGTTCCTTCGGCAGGCTGCCGATTACTATCTCTGCATTTATTCCTTCCGGAAGCTTGTTTCGTATCACAGCTTCCTCCAGTTTTTTATTTTCATCATATAAGACCGGAGCTGCTCCTGCAAAGTCAAGAAGCTTCACTGCCCCGATTCCGCTGATTCCTGTTCCTATTACCAATACTTTCTTACCATGTAAATCCATGAAACATTTCCTCTTTTCCCGGCAGTCTTTATATTCCCATAAATGCGATTAAACAAAGCATGGCGGTCACGATGGAAAACACCGCAACGACTCTCGTCTCCGACCATCCGCATAACTCGAAATGATGATGAATGGGCGCCATCTTAAAGAAACGCTTTCCTCCGCTCATCTTGAAATAACCCACCTGAATAATGACGGAAGCCACCTCTACTGCATAAATGAGCGCCACGATCGGTATGAACAAGGGCATTTGCAGCATATACGCTGTTGCCGCCACAAAGCCGCCAAGCGCAAGCGAACCCGTATCTCCCATAAACACACTTGCCGGATATACATTGAATAGGAGGAAGCCTAAAAGTGCTCCCACTACCGCACAGGTAATAGGCTCCACACCGCTGGCAGTGCCTACTGCTACCACTGTAAAAAAGGTTGCTATCATTACCGTAACGCTGCTTGCCAGACCGTCCAGACCGTCCGTAAAGTTTGCACCGTTCACCGTTGCTATCACGATAAAAAATAAAATTGGCATATTCAATATGCCCATATCCAAAAATTTACCCTGCACGAACGGTATCCGCATCGCTAAAGAAATGCCTGTGTTATGCGTCAGATAGTAGGCGAATATTCCCGTTACCAATAGCTGACCCAGCATTTTCTGCCACGCCCGCAGTCCCATAGAGCGCTTTAAAACGACCTTGATGTAATCGTCCAGAAAACCAATCAGTCCGAAGCCCAAGGTAGAAAAAAGAATAGGCATGATCTTCGGATAGTCCTTCATGTAAATCATGGAAGTCGCAACAATACTGATTAAGATAAGGATTCCCCCCATAGTAGGGGTTCCTGATTTTTTAAGGTGTGTCTGGGGACCATCGTCCCTGACCGTCTGCCCTGCTTTTAGTTTTTTTAAAAAAGGTATAATAAAAGGTCCTAATACCACACTTATTATAAAAGATATTACAACAGATATAATAACCGTATGATTCATTTTACTTCCAATCCTTTCCTCGAGTCATCCTTTGTCATTATAATCCATTCTTTCCAAATAAGGAAGAATATTTTCAAAAAGCTGCCGTACGATAGGCGCTGCTATCTGGCCTCCATAATACATCCCCTGCGGATTATTAATAATCGCCACGGCTAACACCTGCGGGTCATCGGCAGGCGCAAAGCCCAGGAAGGAGGAAATGTACTTTCCGCTTCCCCTTGGAAGCGTCTGGCTGGTGGCCGTTTTTCCGCCCACCCGGTACCCTTCCACATAGCCGTTTTTACCGCTTCCGTTTTCCACCACCTGCTCTAACAAATACCGCATGGTTTCCGATGTCTCGGCAGAGACGATATTCTGCTTCACCGGATATTTCAGAGTATCCATCGTTTCTCCCTGCGCATCCACTACTTTTACTCCAAAATGGGGCGTTACTCTGTTTCCTCCGTTTATAATGGCGGAGGCAGTTGTCGCAAGCTGTATCGGCGTAATCTGGAACGACTGCCCGAAGGATATCGTCGCAAGCTCCACTTCCCCTATGTTATCCTTCTTGTGCATGATGGTGGCTGCTTCTCCCGGTAAATCCACTCCGGTTTTTGTCAGCAGTCCGAACTTTTTAAAGTAATCATAATATCTGTCAACACCTATTCTGAGTCCTACGGTAACGAATACCGGATTACAGGAGTTCATAATACCATGCACAAAATCTTCCGCCCCGTGTCCTCCCACTTTGTGACACCTTATTTTTCTATCCTCCACCACGATAAAACCGGGACAGCTGAACTGGTCGGTAACACTTACCGCTTTGCATTCAAGCCCCGCAGCAGCCGTTACTATTTTGAAGGTGGAACCCGGCTCATAGGTATCGTTGATACAGCCGTTTCTCCACATCTGATTCAGAGCATTTTGCTTCTCTTTCTCGTTTGCCGGCTCCACACCTCCCTCCGGCAAGGTATAGGGGTCGTTTAAGTTGAACTCCGGCACATTTACCATTGCCATGATTTCCCCGTTCTGAGGATTCATGACAAGAATGGATACGCTGTCCGCCTGCTTGGTCTCCATGGCCTGATAAGCCAACTGTGTCGCATAGCTTTGAATGTTCACATCCAAACTTACGTACAAGTCGTTTCCGTTTATCGGCTCCACTCTTTCTTCGCCCGCCTCGGCAATTTCCACGCCTTTGGCGTCCGTCACCGTAAGAATGGTTCCCTCTTTCCCCTTTAAATATTCTTCATATATGACTTCCAGACCGATGATTCCCTGATTGTCTCCGCCTGTAAATCCCAGTACCTTGGAAGCAAGTGAATCGTAAGGATAATATCTCTTATAGTCCTCATCCACCTTTACTCCATCCAAATCGTACTCTCTGATTCTATCACCGGTTTCTTTATCAACATTACTTTTGATTTTTTCGATGGAGGAATATTTCTTCACTCTTTTTGTGACATATTCTTCCGAAAGGCCAAGCTCCTTGGATAGTACCGAAACTACAGTCTCCGGCTGAGTGATCTGGTTATGAATAACGGATATTGTACATACCGTCCGGTTATCCGCCAACACTGTTCCCGTAGCCTCTATGATCCGTCCTCTGGCCGCCTTAATACTCCGCTCCCTTTCATGCAGATCCTTTGCCTGCTCCATGTAATATTCCGATTGAAATACCATAAGATATACGAGCCGCCCTCCAAGGAGCAGAAACGCCAGAGCACATGCGAAAAAAGTGACCACTATCTTTTTGCGTATATACGTTTTGTTCTTCGATAACATATGTATCAATAACCTCATAAAAAGGTGTTACTACAATCTATTATCCCTTTTATGAGGTTATTCTACTTTTCGTATTCTTCGGTGTGTTTAGAAGGGATTGTCATCGTCCTGCACACCGTCTCTATCACTTGTACCATTGGCACCCGCCCGTCCGGCAGGTGTTGAATTCTCACCGGTTACGCTGTGTCCCGTTTCCGGATCTACCAGCTCTCCCGTATCCGGATCTACAGCATATCCCGTTTGCGGATCGATAGGAAAAGTCTTCCATACTTCTGTATAAGCATTCTCTTCCTCGCCCTTTTGGTCCTTGTCTGTACTATCTTCTGTTCCTGATGTTCCGCCCGATGCGTCCCCTTGTTCACCTTCTGCTGTCTGAGAGGTCTCGTCTGTCGTCTCAGGCGCTGCGGGAGTGAGTATCTCTATTTGAAGCGCTTCTAATTCGGCACGTTCATCGTCCGACAGTTCCTCCGTCATGAAGATTCCCTTATAAGGAAGCACCTCCGTAAGAATCTTTCTGACAATTCTCGTCGCATACTTCGCATCGTCCTGATAGGCCACATTAGGTCTGTCCACCACTACATAAATTGCGATCTGCGGGTCGTTCGCAGGCGCGTATCCCATAAAGGATACGACATATTCGTTATTACCACGAGGCAGTGTCTCCGCAGTTCCCGTCTTTCCGCCGATCATATATCCTGCCGGACGTGCCGTTTTACCGGTGCCGTTCTCACCCGATACGACAAGGTTGCAATCCTCTTTAATAATCTCAGAGGTGGACTCTGAAACCGTCTGCTTCAATATCCTCGGTTCGATATTCTGTACCGTAGCTCCGCTGGGGCTGACAATCTTACTTACCATATGGGGCTCATAATAATTGCCTCCGTTAATTAAGGAGCAAAAACCCGCGATCATCTGTATCATGGTCACGTTAAAGCCTTGTCCGAAGGAGTTTGTTGCCAATTCTGTAGGTCCTAAAGAATTTTTATCATATACGAGGCTGGCGGTTCTGGATTCTCCCGCCAGATCAATATTCGTCTTCAATCCAAAATTAAATATATGCTGATAATCGATATAGGTATCTTTTCCGGTAGCCATATTCACATACATCATAACGACGTTACAAGAGCGCTCCACTCCCTGAGCCACGGTAAGAGGGCCGTCTCCATATATATTATGGCATTTTATCTTATAGTCTCCTACTTCCAGAAATCCATTGCACGTATATGTCTCATTGCCGGTAATGCTTCCCGAATCGATTCCCGCCGCCACCGTGAAGGGCTTGGCTACGGAACCCGGCTCATAGGTATCATTGATGCAGAAATTTCTCCAAAGCGCGTTGAAGTTCTGGTCCAGTTGTTCCGTACCTTCCATGGCCGCAAGGTTCTCGGCTGTAATATATTCTCCGGTCTTATTCCCCAGTTCATCCACCATGGGCATTCCTATCAAATCCTCGGAATTCTTTGTATTATTTAAATCAAACACCGGATAGCTTGCCATGGCAAGGATTTCTCCGGTATTTACATCCATAATAATACAACCCGTATTGTTACTTCCGTTTCGCTCCAGATAATTGTTTTTATATTGGTCATCAAATTCTTTTAAATATTTTTCTACGATGCTCTGGATATTGGCATCTATGGTGGTTACGATGGAATTCCCGTCCACCGCTGCAATCGTCGTTCTCTCCAATGCAGCATCCCCGTTCAAATAGCCGTATTCCCGTCCAGGCGTTCCGCTGAGCACATCGTTATAATATTGCTCCAGACCATAGAGGCCCTGATTATCGCTGGTCGTAAATCCTATCGCGTCGCTCGCCAGCGTATTGTTCGGATATTTTCTCTTGTATTCTTCCTCAAACCAAATTCCCTTTATATTTGTACCTTGTTCCTTATCCACTTCCAATGCCTTAAAGCCGCTGATTTCTTCATAAGTCATCTGCTTCTTCAGTACATAATAGGAAGATTCCGGATGTGAAGCAAGACGTTCCCTGATGATAGAGCCATCGATTCCAAGCTCAGACTGTACTGCCGCAATGGTAGGCTCAACTGCCTTCTCATCATCCAGCATGATTTTTGCATCCAAAATGACATTGTAGACTTTTTCACTGACCGCTAGTTTCGTCCCCTTGCTGTCCAGTATATCTCCACGCCTGAAGGGTATCGTCTTGCTGTCATATTCCTGCTGGGACAACACCTGTTTCTTATATTTCTCGCCGTTCTCCTTATTGATTACCACGAGTCTGGCGCTCAACCCTACAAAAGCCAGCAATACTAAAATAAATAGCACTGCCAGCTTTTTCTGCATTCCTGTTGTAAATCTGTTCGTTCTTCCTCGTCTATCTCTGCTCAATCCAATCCCTGCCTTACTCCGGAATATCTGCGACCTGCTTTACATAATCGCTTGCCTCTCCGGAAAATGTTACGATCTGCCCTTCTTCCGCATATTTCATGCCCAACTCCTGAATGGCAATCCGCTTCACTTCCTCCATATCGATGCTGCTCGTGATTCTGCTGTATTCTTCATCGTTATCGAGTTTTAAATTATTCAACTCCCTTTCCAGCCTGGAAACATTTTTAATGCTGTTCGTAAGCTCTGCCTGCAATCCTATGTAGCCCGTCAAAATAAAGCCTGCCGCTACGACTGCACATGCTAAAAAAAGCACATAACCAAAGCTCATATGATATGCTTTCTCGCGGTTCTTTCTCGCGGTATTGCTTATCTGCCTCTTCGGCTCTCTCGGCGCGTATATTTTTTCATCCAGTTTTCTTACTGTGCTGCCTTGTACATAAGCATTTCTTCCCTGTTGTGTATGCACTTGCTGCCTTCTGCCTGTACTGCGCACATTGCCCTTATACTGTGCCATAGAATCCTACCCTTACCCTCTTAATTAATTTACTTGTAACTGTTCAGTGCTTTCCAATATTTGAAAGTCTAGCTTCTCTCGAATACACGAAGCTTCGCGCTTTTAGAGCGCTTATTTTCCGCCAATTCATCCTCCCCGGGCAATATCGGCTTCCTTGTAATTACCTTTCCTTTCGATTTATTCCCGCATACACACACCGGGAAATCCGGCGGGCACGTGCATGGATTCTCATTTCTTCTGAAATAAGACTTTACGATTCTATCCTCCAATGAGTGAAAGGTTATAATGCAAAGCCGCCCTTCCGGCTTCAGGAGCTGGATAAATGCATCTATCGACTCCTCTAAAACCTCTAATTCTCTATTGCAGGCAATTCGAATTGCCTGGAAGGTCTTCTTGGAGGGATGCCCTCCCGTCTGTCTCATCTTCGCGGGAATCGCTGCTTTTATAATCTCATTCAGTTCCCCGGTTGTCTCTATGGGCTTGTCCTGTCTGGCCCTCACGATATGCTTCGCTATATTCTTCGCGAATTTGTCCTCGCCATAATCTCTTATGATGCGAAACAACTCAGCCTCCGAATATCCGCCTACAATATCTCTGGCGCTGACAGATTGCCTCGTATCCATTCTCATATCCAGTTTCGTATCATACTTATAGGAAAATCCTCTCTCCAGCTCGTCCAATTGATAAGAAGAAACTCCTAAATCCAGCAGTATACCGTCTACACTTTCTATTCCCAGTTCCTTCAGTACTTGAGGTGCATTCCGGTAATTACTCCTTACGATAGTGACCTTGTCCCTATAGGGGGAAAGTCTCTCTTCTGCTGCCTTAATGGCCGCCTCGTCCTGATCGATCCCGATAAGCCTGCCGCCCAGCGTAAGCCTTCCCGCTATTTCAAAGGAATGCCCGCCGCCGCCCAGCGTGCCGTCAACATAAATTCCTGTACCTTTTATATTCAAGTTATCGATTGTTTCCTGTAATAAAACGGAGGCATGCTTAAATTCCATTCTTTTTCCTCCTGATTTCTATATGCCCAGCCCCAGCTGCGCCATATGCTCGGCAATACTTTCCATATCCTCGTAAGCGGATTCGCCTTCCCATCTTTCCTTACTCCATATCTCGATTCTGCTGGCTACTCCGATAAGAACAACATCTTTATTAATACCTGCAAAATCTTTAAGTACTGACGGGACCAATATTCTTCCCTGCTTGTCCACCTCCACGGTGGCTGCTCCTGCAAGGAAGAAACGGACAAAAGTTCTCGCATCCTTATTCGTTAACGGCAGTCCTCTAAGCTTTTCTTCGAATACAGCCCATTCCTTGTTATCGTACACAAATAAACAGCCATCCAACCCCTTCGTAACAACAAACTCTTCGCCAAGAGTTTCACGGAATTTTGAAGGAATGATCAGCCGGTTTTTTGCATCGATTGTATGGTTGTATTCTCCCATAAACATAACGCTCACCTGCCAATGTCATTTCAAAAGCGGTCTGCCACCTTTTTGTGTGTTGTGCTGCCACTTTCTACCACTTCACACCACTTCTCACCACTTTTAATCTGATTTTATACTAATTATTAATGTTTGACAAGCTACTTTTAAGATTTTTTAATAAAAAATGCACTTTTTAGTTCCCTAAAAAGTGCATTTTTTCGGCATTTTCAACATATTGTGTGAACAAACGTTCTTCACACTAGATATGGTCGTCAGTGCCAAATTATATGTTCTATGCGATTTGTATGCATAAAATATTATTACTAGGGCGTGTCTGGAAACTGCTTGTTTCAAGATGTGCGTCACGCTTTGTGGGAGATTTGTTCCCAAATGAAGGCGGCGTAGTGGGCTACGTCAACTGAATTTGGGACAAATATACCGCAAAGTGGGGCGTACAGATTGGGACAATGAGTTTTCAGACACGCCCTAAGCCGGAAAGCTGAATAGTAACACCTATACATTAAAACGGAATAAAATTACATCCCCATCTTTTACCACGTACTCTTTGCCTTCCATTCCTACAAGTCCCTTTTCCCTTGCGGCAGAAAGCGAACCATGTTCTAACAAGTCTTTGTAATTTACCACCTCGGCCTTAATGAAACCTCTTTCGAAATCCGTATGAATCTTTCCTGCGGCCTGAGGCGCTTTCGTTCCTATCTTAATGGTCCATGCCCTCGTCTCGTCTTCACCTGATGTTAAGAAGCTGTGCAGGCCAAGAATATGGTAGCTGGCCTTAATCAGCTTTTCAAGCCCTGATTCCTTAAGCCCCAGATCTTCTAAGAACATAACCTTTTCGTCCTCGTCCAGCTCCGCAATTTCCTGCTCTATCTGAGCACAGATTACGAATACCTCGCTGCCGTTTTTCGCTGCGGATTCCCTTACCGCTAAAACTCCCTGATTATCTGCCCCATCATTTGCCAAATCCTCTTCCGCCACATTGGCTGCGAAAATGACCGGCTTATAGGTAAGAAGATTATAAGAAGCAAGCAAATTCAATTCGTCTTCATCTTCGGTCTCGAAGCTGCTGGCCAGCTTGCCTTCTTCCAAGTGGGCTTTGATCTTTTCTAACAGCGCAGCTTCCTTGGCAAGTGCCTTATCCATTCTCGCTCCCTTGCCCGCTTTCGCCATTCTTCTGTCCAGAATCTCCATATCGGAGAAAATAAGCTCTAAATTTATGGTTTCAATATCCCTTAAAGGATTGACGTTCCCATCCACATGGACTACGTTGGAATCCTCAAAGCACCTTACTACATGTACGACAGCATCCACTTCCCTGATGTTGCTTAAGAACTGATTGCCCAGTCCCTCTCCTTTGGAGGCGCCCTTCACCAGTCCTGCAATATCCACGAACTCGATAACCGCGGGGGTAACCTTCTTGGACTTATACATATCTCCTAATAATTTCAGCCTTTCATCCGGTACCGCCACAATGCCGATATTCGGGTCGATTGTACAAAAAGGGTAGTTTGCGGACTCCGCTCCCGCCTTCGTCAACGAATTAAATAAGGTACTCTTTCCCACATTGGGAAGACCCACGATTCCTAGTTTCATCTTTCCTTTATCTCCTTTTGAAGTTTCTCAATATCTCTTTTGTTCCCTCAGTTCTTCATACAGCATTTTATAATTATGATATCTGACAGAACTTATCCTGCCTTCTTCCAACGCTTCCTTCACCTTACAATCAGGCTCATTGATATGCACACAGCCGGCAAACCTGCAGCCTTCTTCATATTTTTCGAATTCCGGATAGTAGTCTTTCAGCTCCTCTTTCTCCATATCGAACAGCTGCAGCGACGTAAATCCCGGAGTATCCATAATATACGTATTTCTATGCAAGGCAATGATTTCCGAGTGTCTGGTCGTATGCTTTCCTCTTTCTATCTTCCTGCTGATATCTCCGATTTCCATATTAGCCTTTGGATTCAGCCTGTTTATGATAGAAGACTTGCCCACACCGCTGGGACCTGCCACCGCCGTCGTCTTGCCCTCAAGCAGACATTTAAGCTCTTTCAGCCCTTGTCTTTTTCTGGCGCTGGCAAACAGCACCCGATAGCCGCAGCTCTCATAAGCCTTTCGCAGCTCCTGTTTTTCTTTCTTTGTCGCAATATCCTGCTTATTAAAACAAATAACGCTGTTAAGCCCTTGTTTCTCCATCATAATGAGAAACCGGTCCAGAAGATTGAAATTAGGTTCCGGCTTCACAATCGCAAAGATTACCAGCGCCTGATCGATATTCGCCACCGCAGGCCGTATCAGTTCGTTACGACGAGGTAATATCTGCGTGATATTCCCTAACTGCTCCTCTTCGTCCAAAACGTCCATGAGCACATCATCGCCGACTAACGGCTTTATATTATCCTTACGGAAAATTCCCTTCGCCTTGCACTCGTATATTTTACCTTGTATATCCGCCTCATCCTGCACATACACATAATAAAATCCGGCAATTCCCTTAATAATTTTTCCTTGTATACTCTGTATACTATGCATACTCTTCTTCCCTTAGGTTAAGATTCCGGTGTAAATTGAATTTCTCTCATCAACGTCTTTTGGGTGGATATCCCTTCTGTGGTGGTCACCTCTCCCGTATCGGGATTCGTCACCGTCTGCGCATCGGTCGTGACCGTATACGTAAAGGTAATCGTCCCCGTTCCTGATTTGATTCCCGTATAGTTGACCGAAATCGGGAAGGATGTCGTATTCGTATTTAAAAGCTGGATTCCGTCTGCCGTATCCACTGTAACCGTAACGCTCAGTCCGTCTCTATATTCAGGGTCTTCCGCCGCCGTAGGTGCCTGAATACTTCCGCTGTAGCTGTAAGACGCCGTCTTCGGTCCGAGGCTCACTTTCAGGTCGATGGCTGTTCCACTGTCTACATAGGAGCCTACGGAATAGCTCTGATAACATACGAGTCCGGTCAGGGAGGCATCATCGTTATTTACCTCGGACACGCTTCCTACCTTTAAGCCTGCCTCTGTCAGCGTCGCCATAGCATCCATTTCCGATACTCCGACCAGATTTGGCACTCTGATTTTGTTATCCTCAGGGCCCTGGCTGATGCGTATGGTAACTGCAGAGCCGCTGGGCGCTTTCGTTCCGCCCTCAGGAGTCTGGGAAATGACATTTCCTTTCGCTACCTGCGCATCGTAGCTCTCCGTCTTGCTTACGGTAAAGCCTTTTCCTTCCAGGTTAGCCACCGCTTCTGCGGTGGATTTCCCCACGATATCCGGCACTTCTATACCGCTGGCTCCGGAATTGACCGTGAGAATGATTTCCGTACCGGAATCCACCATCTGTCCAATACCGACGTTGCATTCCAATACCAGCCCTGCATCGTATTCGGAATTTTCTTTATAGGTAATTTGCGGAGTTAAGCCCAAGCCCAAAAGCTCCGCCTTTACTTCCTCGATCTGGCGTCCTACTACCTTAGGCATCTCTACCTTGCCGGATTCCTCCTGCGTCTCCTCTCCTTTGGAATTTCCAAAGGGCAGGATTCCCAGCGTCTTTCCAACTAAGAACAATACGATAAATCCGATGAGAAGGGCCGCGACAATGGCAAGTATGGTGGTAATGCGTTCCATTTTGGAATCGTATTCCCCCTCTTCCTCGTCTTCCTCTTCCATATCATCGATATCCTCGTCTTCATCCTCCTCATCCTCGTCTTCATCCTCATAGATTGGACGGACGTTCTTTTTCTTCTTAAGACGAAGCTCCTCTTCCATGGAATCCCTTCTGTCGGACTGCTTTTTAATCTGCACCATATCCTTATCGGTAATCATCCTCGTGGACGCTTCCTCATTGGGATTCACGATTTTAACGAAATCCTCGTCCGGATTAATCAGCGACTGTTTTAAGTCTGCGATCAGATTTCCCATGGACTGGTATCTTCGATCCGGACTTTTCTGACAGCATTTAAATACGATCTGTTCCACGCTGACCGGTATCTCAGAGACATATTCCCTGGGAGAAGGCAGCGGTTCCTGTATATGTTTAATGGCTATTGCTACCGTAGTCTCCCCGTTAAAGGGTACCCTGCCGGTAAGCATTTCGAACATGGTAATACCCAGAGAATAGATATCGCTCTTCTCATCGCTGTATCCTCCTCTGGCCTGTTCCGGTGAGGTATAGTGAACCGAACCCATGACATTGGACGTAATCGTATTGCTGGTCGCCGCCTTGGCAATGCCGAAATCCGTTACCTTTACCTTGCCTTCCTTGGAAATAATAATATTCTGAGGCTTGATATCCCTATGGATAATATGATTGTTATGTGCGGCTTCTATCCCCATGGAAACCTGAATGGCAATACTAACAGCCTCTTTCACAGAGAGGCGCGCTTTCTTTTCGATGTACTGCTTTAATGTAATGCCTTCCACAAGCTCCATAACGATGTAATAAATACCGTTTTCCTCGCCTACGTCGTATACGTTCACGATATTAGGGTGCATGAGTCCGGCTGCTGCCTGTGCCTCCACCCGAAACTTGGAAACAAAATTCGCATTTTCGGAAAATTCCTGCTTTAGTACCTTTATTGCTACATTCCTGTTCAGCTTATGGTCTTTTGCCTTGTATACATCCGACATTCCGCCGGTTCCAATCTTTTCCAGCACCTCATACCGGTCACCGATTATCATTCCAATTTTAATCATTTTCCACCTCGTCTGCAAACGGTTCGATAATAATTACCGCAATATTATCCTTGCCGCCGTTATTATTGGCCGCCCTAACCAATTCCTCCGCTTTTTCCTCTACGCTTTTCGGCGAGCCCAAAATCATGCGGATTTCTCCATCCTCCAGCATATTGGTCAACCCGTCAGAACACATCAACACAATATCGCCGGGAGTGAGCTCTACGTTGAAAAAGTCCACATCTACCGTATCCTTGGCACCAATCGCTCTGGTGATTATATTTTTATCCGGGTGACTTCTCGCCGATTCCCTGTCGATGCCCCCCATTCGGACCATCTCCTCTACCAAGGAATGATCCCTTGTAATCTGTTCGATTTTTCTGTCACTCACCACATAAAGCCTGCTGTCCCCTACGTTGGCAACCTCCAGATATTTGCCGTTTAAGCACGTGGCCGCTACTACGGTGGTTCCCATTCCGGCAAGAGCTTCCTCCTCCTCAGCCTTTTTCCTGATAAGCTGATTGGCTGCCTCTATGGCTTTGCCTAATATTTTTACCGGGCTTTTCTCAAAAGAACGCTCTATTTCTTCCCGCATGGTTTCTACCGTATATTTAGAAGCGTAGTCCCCTGCGTTATGTCCGCCCATTCCATCCGCAACGATAAATATATTCGGGAGATTTCCTACGGGAGTGTCGGATACAAATACATAATCCTGATTCAATTTTCTCTTTTTTCCAATATCCGTAACGGAAAACGTCTTTAACACCTTAAAACCTCCTGTATCTATTGATGGATGACCTTCCGGCGAAGCTGCCCGCAGGCTCCGTCAATATCTCTGCCCATTTCCCTTCTTATAGTAACATTTATTCCGTTTTTTTCAAGTTTATTTTTAAATGCCACCGCTTTCTCATGGGTGCTGGACACATAATCCCTCTCTTTTATGGGATTTACCGGAATGAGATTGACATGGCAGTTCAAGTGTCTTATGAGCGCTATTAGCTCCCTGGCATCCTCATCCGTATCGTTTATGCCTCCTACAAGGCTGTATTCAAAAGTAATTCTTCTTCCGGTCTTTTCAAAATAGTATGCACAGGCCTCTATCAGTTCATCCAGCCTGTAACGGTTTGCGATGGGCATAAGCCTTCTTCGCTTCCCGTCAGTCGTTGCATGAAGGGAGAGCGCCAGTGTAATCTGCAGCTTTTCCTCCGCCAGCTCCCGCATCCTTGGCACGATGCCGCAAGTAGAAACTGTAATATTTCTCTGACTGATATTTAAGCCATTCTCATCGGTAAGCAGCTTTATAAAGCGCAGTACGCTGTCGTAATTATCCATGGGTTCCCCTGTTCCCATCACTACCACATTGGAGACCTTCTCACCCGTCAGCCGCGTTATGGCATAAATCTGGTCTAACATCTCCGAGGACGTAAGGGAGCGTTCCAGCCCGTCTAAAGTGGAGGCACAGAAGGTACAGCCCATCCGGCAGCCCACCTGGGACGAAATGCAGACGGAGTTTCCATGCTTGTATTTCATCCATACACTCTCTACCATATTTCCATCCCACAGCTCAAAGAGAAATTTCTTCGTACCGTCAACCTTGGATTCCTGCACCATCACTTCTTTTAAATCAGTAAAATCATAGTTTTCCTTACATTTTTCCTTCAGTTCTCTGGAAATATTCGTCATATCGTCAAAGCTTCTAACGAGCTTTACGTGCATCCATTCATAAATCTGTCCGGCGCGGAAGGATTTCTCCCCCAGGCCTGCCATATCTTCTTTCAGCTCGGAAAGCATCATCGATTTTATATCTTTCTTCATATCCTGCCTCTTCAAAACCTTTCATACATGCCGTTTGAATCTCGCAATAAAGAATCCGTCCGTCTCATGAAGTCCCGGCAAAAGCTGCTTGGAATCGATAAGCTCAAAAGGGTGATTTTGGGCGAACCATTCCGCCACCCTTTCATTTTCTTCCTTGTGAATCGTACATGTGCTATAAATAAGTACACCGCCCGGCTTTACGTACTGCCATACGGTACTCAGTATTTTCTTCTGCAACAGAGGAAGCTCCTCCAGTGCTTCTGCCGTTATATTATATTTAATATCCCGTTTTTTTCCTACAATGCCAAGTCCGGAGCAAGGCAAATCCGCCAAGACAACATCCGCCTTTTCGTCCAGTGTCTCATCGTAAACCGAAGCGTCATAAACCTCCGCCGTTATATTAAGAAGACCTTGGCGCTGTATGTTCTCTTCGATAAGCGCCGTCTTATCCCCCGTAAGATCTCTGGCCAGAACTCTTCCGCTGCCTTTTAGCTTCACTGCTGCATGGGTAGCCTTTCCCCCCGGAGCGGCGCACACATCCAGGATGAAATCTCCTTCTTTTATGCCCGCATCCTCCACACAGAGCATGGAGCTTACATCCTGCACCGTAAGAAGTCCTTCCTCAAAGCCCGGGATACTCCTTACCCCCTCCAAACGCTCAAGCTCATAAGCATAGGGCAGATAAGGATGCTTTCTTATCCTTATTCCTGCCTCTTCGATTCTCTTTAAAAGAGTCTCCTGTTCCTCCCCGCTCATGGTTTCCTTTAAACGAACCGTTACGGGGCGGACGGCGAGCATGGCCTGAAGCATGTTTTCCGTCTGTTCTCTGCCATAGTCTTCCATCCACATAGATATAAGAAATTCCGGCATGGAATACCATACCGACAAATATTCCTTCGGATTCTTCTCCTTATCAGGATAGGATATTTCAGACTTCTGCCTCGCAATATTTCTGAGCACGCCGTTGATAAATCCTTTTAACGACTGGAATTTCCGTTTATTCGCTAACTTCACCGCCTCGTTGCAGACAGCGGAATCGGGTATCCCGTCCATGAACAATATTTGATATATGCTCATGCGAAGAAGGTTTCGAATGAGTGGCTTCATTTTTTTAACCGGAACCTTGGAATAACTGTCCAGGATATAATCTATCTGTATCCGTCTCTCCAGCGTTCCCTCCGTCACTCTTTTTATAAACGCTTTTTCCTGCGCCGTCAGATAATCGTATTTGTCCAGTACATTTCGCATTAAAATATGGCTGTAAGTTTTTTCTTTTTCCATCTCTAACAGCATATCCAGAATCAGTTCTCTTATATTCATAAAAATTGTCCTTCCGGTAGTCAGTCGTCGCTTCTTCTGTTTCCGAACAGAAGAAGAAGCCGAAGAAGCTGTAACAGCGAGGAGGCCACGCCTGCCACGTAGGTGAGTGCTGCCGCGCTTAAGACCTTTTTACAGCTGGCTGTTTCCTCTCCTCCGGTGATTCCATAGTCCTGAAGCATCACAAGCGCTCTGGAAGAGGCATTATATTCCACGGGAAGGGTAACGATCTGAAACAATATCGCTATAGCAAATACCCATATTCCCACCTGAACGAGGCTGGAATACATTCCGAGTATCACGCCCAGAAGAATGAGCGGAATGCTCAGCGTAGAACTGATATTCGCAATCGGGGCAAGCGCATTGCGAAAGCGTATCGGCATATATTCCTCCTGGTGCTGCACGGCATGTCCGCATTCGTGCGCTGCCACGCCTAACGCCGCAATGGAGGCGGAACCATAAGTGCGGTCCGACAGTCTGAGAACCTTATTCTTAGGGTCGTAATGATCGGTAAGATTCCCTGATACGCGCTCGATTCTCACGTCGTGAATCCCTGAATAGCTAAGGATTCTTGCCGCCGCTTCCGCTCCGGTCATTCCGCTCTTGCTCCGTATCTTTTCATACTTGCTATAAGTGCTGTTCAGCCTGCTGCTGGCCGCGATACACAAAATCGCTCCAATCAGCACCAAAATATAAGTGGGGTCCATATAATATCCGTAATATCCATACATAAGCATCAACCTCCGTATTTATTATAATGCGCAGCTACGCGCGCGGAACAAAAGCTGTGCCGCCAAAGTATTTGGCCGCGGGAATGTGCGGAGCACACTTTTATTCTCTGCCAAGAATCGTCCCCGGCTTCAATGCGTATCCGAGCAGGAAGTCCTTTACACTCATTCTTTTTTTCCCTTCGAGCTGCACCTGCGTTACCTTCAATTCCCCTTTTCCCGCTTTCACGTAAAATGCATCCTTTTCTACCCTCGTCACTGTACCTGCCTGCGCCGCTTTCTCTTCCTGCTCTCCCGGCTCCGCTTCCCATATTTTCAAAGTCTTATTGTCATAATAAGTATACGCGCTTGGCCACGGATTCAGTCCTCTGATGAGTCTGTCAATAACCGAAGCCTCCTTCGTCCAGTCAATATGTCCCTGAGACTTCTTAAGTATCGTCACATACGTAGCTTCTTCCTCATTCTGCTTCTCCGGAATCAGCTTTCCATTTTCTATCAAAGGAAGAGCTTCTGTAATGAGCCTTGCTCCCGCTTCGCACAGCTTATCGTGCAAGGATTCCCCGGTATCTTTTTCCGAGATGGGAACCGTACATTTCATAAGCATATCTCCAGTATCTATCCCCTTGTCCATCTTCATGATCGTAATGCCGGTCTCGCTTTCTCCGTTTAGAATCGCCCCTTGAATCGGTGCGGCTCCCCGGTATTTGGGCAGAAGGGATGCGTGAATATTAATGCAGCCAAGCCTTGGCATATCCAATATTTCCTCCGACAAAATCTGTCCGAATGCGGCTACCACAAAAATATCCGCCTCGTACCTCCTAAGCTCCTCTACCGCTTCGGGTGCTTTTACTTTCACCGGCTGAAAAACGGGAATGCCATATTTCAGCGCACATTGCTTCACCGGCGGCATCTGCACTTCCGGAGCATGCTTATCCTTCCCTCTTCCCTTGGGCTTATCCGGCTGTGTCACCACTGCGGTGACCTGATACCCTGCCTCCACGATGGCTTCCAAGGCTCCCACCGCATAATCAGGGGTTCCCATAAAGACTATTCTCATTCCTCATCCTCCCAATCCAGATCGGAAGAGTCCATCAGCTCTCCCTCTACCTTATCCACATAGAGCTGTCCGTCCAAGTGATCCAGTTCATGGCAGATAGCACGTGCCAAAAGCTCTGTTCCCTCGATTTCATAAGGCTCCATGTTCTCATTTAGGGCCACCGCCTTCACATAGTTTGGCCTCGTGACCGTTCCCGTCTTGCCCGGAACGCTGAGACATGCCTCGCTGCCCGTCTGCTCACCGCTTATTTCTACGATTCGCGGATTGATAAGCACATAAGGGTCCTCTCCCGTCACATCGATTACGACGATTCTTTTTAATATACCGACCTGAGGTGCTGCGAGCCCCACGCCGTAAGCTTCATACATGGTATCTAACATATCGTCGATCAGCTCCCTTATGCGAGGCGTCATTTCCTTTACCTCTTTGCACTTTTTTGTTAATACGTCATCCCCGATTTCTCTTATGTTTCTGATTGCCATTGTTACTTCATCCTTTCTTATTCTAATAGGAACTCATCGGATCGAAGTCGAACTGAACCGTCTCCGTCTTCAGCTCCTCCTTTTTTTTACGCTCTCCGATATAAGTTTCCAGCATATTTTTTATTTTCACCAATTTATAATATTCCGCATTCTTAATATAGAGCATATAGCGGTAAATATCGTTGACCCTTCCTACGGATGCCGGCGCCGGACCGATAACATTTGTGCCGTCGTCAGCCGCCTTCATCTTTTCCCTTACCAGCTCCCCCATAACTTTCGCAAGCTCAAGTCCGGTCTCTTCCCCCGCCGAAGCGATGAGTACTGCCAGCATATGGGATGCCGGCGGATAGTGAAGCAGCTCTCTGTAAAATATCTCCTCCTCATAAAAGGATTGGTAGTCCTGACTCGACGCATGGACGATGCTATAGTGTTCCGGATCATAGGTCTGGATGACTACCTCTCCCGGCTTGCCGCTTCTTCCGGCCCGCCCTGCTGCCTGCGTCAGCAATTGAAAGGTACGCTCACCCGCCCGGTAATCGTTCACATGCAGCGATAAATCTGCCGCCAGAATTCCCACCAAGGTCACATCCGGAAAATCGTGTCCTTTTACGATCATCTGCGTACCTACCAGGATATCGGCTTCCCCGTTCGCGAAGCCGCTTAGAATTTCTTCATAACTGTCCTTCGTACGGGTGGTATCCGCATCCATCCGAAGCACCCGTGCTCCCGGAAATTCCTTATGAAGCACTTCCTCTATCTGCTGGGTTCCCGCCCGGAATCCCAGAATATATTTAGAACCGCAGGAGGGGCAGAGCTTCACTGACGGCTCCTCATGTCCGCAGTAGTGGCAAACCAGCTTCCCGTTTCTATGCTCCGACAAAGAAACGTCACAATGAGGACATTTCATTACATGCCCGCAGGCGCGACAGGAGATAAATCCCGCATAGCCTCTCCGGTTCAGGAAGAGAATCGTCTGCTCTCCCGCCTTTAAACGCCCTCCTATGAGGTCGTGAAGCCTTCTGCTGAAAATGGAGCGGTTTCCTCCCTTTAATTCTTCCCTTAAATCCACAGTATAAACAGTAGGCAGTTCTCCGCCTGCCTGCCTTTTCTTAAGCTCGTACAGCTTATATTCTCCTTTTTTCGCCCTATTGTAGGATTCCATGGAGGGCGTTGCGGACCCCAGTACTACGAAGGCCCCGTGCATGGATGCAATTTTTATTGCGGTCTCCCTCGCATGATATTTCGGCATGACTTCGCTTTTATATGTACTCTCATGTTCTTCATCTATGATAATCAGTCCCAGATCAGGAAAGGGGGTAAAGAGCGCGGACCTTGGTCCGATGATTACATCAATTTCCTTCTTTTTTGCCCTTTCGCACTGATCATATTTTTCACCTTTGGATAAGGTAGAATTCATCACCGATACTCTGCTGCCAAAACATTTATAAAAACGCAGTACCGTCTGATAGGTCAGCGCTATTTCCGGAATCAGGACAATAGCTTGTTTTCCTCTTCTTACAATCTCTTCGATCAGTTTAAGATAGACCTCTGTCTTGCCGCTCCCCGTAATCCCATGAATGAGACAGGTGGTTCTTACTCCCGCGTCATAGGAGGACATGATGTCCCCGCATACGAAGCACTGCTCCTCGCTCAGCTCCTTTTTTGTTCCATAGCTCTCATTTCGGACATCTTCTTTATCCGCCATGAACTCTACGGGATTGCGGTAGCTGCTCTCTATTGTTATCCGGAGAGCACCCTGCTTTTCCAAACTCTCTAAGGTTTTCATGGAAACATGAAGCTTTCCGGTAAGAATCGGCACAGGAATCTCGCTTTCCTTTATCAGTTCATCCAACACTCTCGCCTTCGCCACTTGCTTCTTTGCTCTGCACTCCTCCAGAAAAGCTTTTGCATTCTCCTTTGTAAGAAGGAGTTCACAAGCTTTCCTTTCCACCTTCTTTATCTTCTGCTTTGCAGGGAGTACGGTCCTTAAGGCTGCAATCATTGTAGAGCCGTACTGCTCCTTCATCCATGCCGCCAGGCGGATATAATTATCCTGCGCCGTTACATCCTTTTCCTCCGCATAGGCTATGCTCTTTAGCTTCTCCGGCGCAAATTCCGCCCTATCCGTTATTTCAATAACATATCCTTTTCTCAAATGGTTTCCCGCACCAAAGGGCACCGCTACGCAGGCCCCTACCTCAAGTCCGCTTCTTAGTTCGGGCGGAATTATATACTGGAAAGGGCGGTCTACTTTCTCATGGGATATGTCGATTATGATGTTTGCATATTTTCCTTCCATCCGCGCTCCTTCAGGATATCCCGAATAAGGTCCCTCTCGTCCATCGGATATTTTATCCCTTCTATCTCCTGATAATCCTCGTGTCCCTTGCCCGCGAGAACTATAATATCTCCCGGCTCTCCATGATCGATCGCATATGCGATCGCCTCTTTTCTATCGCAGACTTCCACATATTTTCCGCCGGTTCTTCCGATTCCTATCTTAATATCATCTATGATGTCCTGAGGCTTTTCAAATCTGGGATTATCCGAAGTGATAATCGTCAAATCCGCCAGCCTTCCGCTCACTTCTCCCATTTCATACCGGCGCATCTTCGAACGGTTACCGCCGCATCCGAACAGGCATACCAGCCTGTTGGGTTCATATTCCTTTAAGGTGCTCAACAGACTCTCCAGGCTCATCGCATTATGTGCATAGTCTATGATCAGCGTAAATTCGTCGGACACCTTTACCATCTCTATTCTGCCCTTTACCCTCGCTTCCATAAAGGCTTTTCTTATCGCCTCTGCCTCTACGCCGAAATGCCTGCAAATGGCAATCGCCGTAAGCGCGTTGTAGGCGCTGAACCTTCCGGGATTGATCACCTCCACCGTAAAGTCCATAAGCCCTTTCACATCGAAGAGTATGCCCAACTCTCCCGGCCTCTTAATAAGCGATAAGTTCTGCGCTCTCAGATCCGCCGCTTCATCGAAGCCGTAAGTTTCTATCGCGCAGGTATGATTCTTCGTCACTTCTTTCCAGTGAGAATCATCCCTATTCACGATGCCCACGCGGCATTGCCTGAAAAGGAGCGCCTTACATTCCAAATATTCTTCAAAATCCGCATGTTCATCCTGACCGATATGGTCCGGCTCTAAATTGGTAAATATCCCCAAGTCAAAAGTGAAGCCCTGCGTTCTATGGAGCTTAAACCCTTGAGAAGACGCCTCCATAACGACAACGTCGCAGCCGGCATCCGCCATTTGCCTGAAATATTGCTGTATCAGGTAGGATTCCGGCGTAGTATTGAGCGAATGCAGTCTCGTCGTGCCGATGATCACCTCGATGGTCCCTATAAGACCTACCCTATACCCCGCATTTTCCAGGATGGCTTTCACCAGATATGAGGTCGTGGTCTTACCCTTCGTTCCGGTAATTCCGATGACTTTCATCTGCTGCGCAGGATTGCCGAACCAAGCCGCCGATAAAAATGCCAAAGCATAGCGGGTATCCGCCACTTTAATTATCGTAGTTCCCAACTCCTGTGGAACTTCTACGTCTTTTTCCACAACAAGAACTCTGGCGCCTTTCCTTGCAGCCTCTTTTGCAAAATCATGGCCATCTGCCTTGGCTCCAGAAATGCAGACGAACAAGCACCCTTGTGTTACTTTACGGGAATCATAAACCAGCGCATCGACGCTTCCTTCCACCTTCCCCATCCGACATTCATATTCCAGCTTTTCCAGCAATTTTCCCAGTTCCATCATCATTTTCCCTCTTTTCTTTTAAAAGAATAGCATGGATATTCACTTTTTTCAACTTCTGCCCTTAAGTCTTACCCTTAATAAAAGCATTTCGTTACTGTTCACGCAGTAGCTTAACACTTGCTGTTAAGCTACGTAAGAACGTGATTCAAGAGATGATTTCTGCTTCGCAGAGCGAATTTAAATGCAGAAATCATGCGTTACTGAGAACGGAGTGAACAGTAACGTACTTTCAAAAAGGTTTATACTTAATTTATTTTTTTTAAATAATTTGAACACACATTCTTCACATATAAGCCTTATAGTATTAATCAAGATAGTTGAAAACTCACTATCTCCCCCCCCTCATAAGAAAATGCGAAAAGGTCCGGTAACCCCGGACTTTTTTGCAATAGAAAAATGCACACTTTTGTTCCATTCTCCGGTTCTTTATCATTCCTTCAATCTTTCTTCTCAATCTGCACTTTATCAAGCAATTCTTTCGAAAGTCCCAACACAATCTCTCCGCTTTGGAACGTAGCCGCACTGGATGCTGCCGTTGCTGCCGCCCTCTTCAAGGAGGAAAAGTCATCCTCACCTTCCAATATGGACATCGCATAGGAAGCCACCACGCTGTCGCCGCATCCTACTGTGTTTACCGCCTTCACCGAAGGTGCCTTAGCCCATAATACACCCTCCTTAGAAACGGATAGCAGCCCTTTCCCTCCCATGGAGACCACTACCTTTGCAATTCCTTCTTCGCACAGTTTTCTTGCCGCATCAGCAATATCCTCTATATCTGTTAGTTTATGCCCTACCAGATATTCCAGTTCCTTCTGATTAGGCTTTATCATGTAAGGGCAAGACTCTATGCCGAAGCGAAGTGCTTCTCCGCTTGTATCCAGTATACAGATTTTTTTATACTCATTTCCAATTTTAATCAGCCTTTTATAAATATCAGTGCATATCCCTCTGGCTACGCTGCCCGAGAGCACGACCAACTCGCATTCCTTTATTGCTTCTTCATAGCCTTTTACGAATAGTTCCAATTCTTCATCGGATACCTCCGGTCCCGGCTCCAAAAGCTCTGTCACATAACCATCCCCGGCAAGAACGTTTATATTGCTCCTCGTCTCTCCCGCCACCTTGGTAAAACGGCAGTCTGCTCCTATGCTTTTCATATAGTCTTCGATAAACAGCCCCGTATAGCCGCCCAGCAGTCCGCATGTTATAACAGGATGCCCGCACTGCCTCAGTATCTTCGCCACGTTAACACCTTTTCCCCCTGCAATATTCTGTGCTGTCTCGATACGGTTAACCTGCCCAAGAATCAGAGAGTCTGTCGTATATGTCTTGTCCACTGCCGGATTCAATGTTACCGTCAAAATCATAGTCTTCCTCTTTCTTATTTTCCTTATTTGTAGTTTTGCAGAACAATCTGGATGCTTTCCTTGCCTGCATAGCTGTTGATGGATGGGTAATAGGTAATGCTTATGGGGATATCCCCTCTTCCGCCCTCAAGCATCCTCACTATGTTCTCTTTCCCTGCCTGCGCAGATAGAAACTCATGAAACTTGTCTAAGTCTCCGAAGTATACCATCTCATAGGAACCGCCTTCTTCATCGCGTACGTTGTATTTGCCTACATTCTGATTCTTTCCCATTATTCTTGCATTTATAATATGTACATTCTTCTGGGCAAAAACCGGCTTACTGTTTCCTACACCGAAGGGCTCCAATAGCCCCAGTTCTCCGATGCGTTCCTTAGTAAGATAAGAAAACGGCATCGCCGCATCGATATGCACCTTCTCCTCAAAATCTTCCTCGGTCAAACGGCAGGCTTCGTTTATTTTTCTCCGGAAGCTTTCCACATTTCCTTCCTCCATGGAAAGTCCCGCCGCCATTTTGTGTCCGCCGTATTTCGTAAAATATTCCTTGCAGGCCGTCATCTCCTCATACATATGATAGCCTTCGATGGAGCGTCCTGAGCCCTTCACGCCATCCTCGCCCTTGGTGAGCACGAAGACGGGCCTTCCGTACTGCTCCCGCAGACGTCCCGCTATGATTCCGGCAAGGCTTTCGTGACATTCCGGAAGATAGACGACAAGGACCTTATCTTTCTTCCAGTCAGTCTTCTCAATACATTCTATTGCTTCTCCCGTTCCTTTTAAGGTCATTTCCTTCCGGCTATCGTTTAAATCCTTCAATTCGGCAGCGATTTTTACCGCTTCCGAACGGCTCCTGCTGCTAAACAGAGAGAGTGCCCTCTTAGCGGTATCCAGCCGTCCCGTGGCATTGATACAAGGCCCCAGTACGAAACCTATATGATAGGCCGATATCGTTTTACCCTCCAGCCCGCATACCTCTATCAATGCCTTTAGCCCTTGGTTCCTTGTATGCTGCATATTTTGAAGTCCGCACTTTACAATAATACGGTTCTCATCTCTCAGCTCCATCACATCGCAGACGGTCGCAAAAGCAGCGATTTCCAAAAGCTCTTCCATGATTTCCATCTCATCTTTCGGATGGAGGGAAGAAAATAAAGCTTGTACCACCTTGTATGCTACAACGCCTCCGCACACATTCTTATACGGGTAACCACACGCCTCCTGCTTAGGATTCACTACCGCATCTGCTTCCGGAAGGATATAAATCCGCCTTCCATCCTCCTCTTCATAAGGAATCTCATGGTGGTCGGTAATGATCACTCTCATCCCCAGCTCCCTGGCATAGCTCACCTGCGAAGCTGCTGCAATACCGTTATCACACGTAATAATTGTATCAATACCATCATTATGTGCTTCTTCAATCAAAGAATCGTTCAGACCGTAGCCGTCCTTTATCCTGTGAGGGATTACCGTATCCACGTTTCCGCCGCAGGCGGCTATCCCCCGCAGAAGAATATAGGAGGAGCATATCCCGTCCGCATCGTAATCTCCGATCACACGGATTCTCACCCCCTCCTTTATTTTATCGCAAAGCAGTGCTACCGCCTTATCCATATCCTTAAGAAGCCCCGGCGTATACATGTCTTGTCTGCCGCCCTTTAGATACTTTCTTATCTCTTCTTCCTCTATAATATCCCTATTTCGTATGATCCTCGCTAATACCGGGTCTATACTATATTTTTCCGCTATTTTATTAAAATCGGCTTTTTTCGCCGATACGAACCACTGTGCCATAAAACTGCTCCTTCGCAGCCGGCAGCGTTGCCAATACTTAAAAAGGCGGTACAACCCAACAGTTATACCGCCATAAGTATCCGTTTTGCCGGATTATTTTGCTTTTGCTTTCTTCACTATTTTGGTACGGAATATATACCACATCGCTCCCGAGAGGCAGATGGAGGAATAAGCTCCGCATACAGTACCTACCATAAGCGGGAGTGCGAACTCCTTGATACTCGTTACGCCAAAGGCGTACAGCGCCAGTATCATCAAAAATACAGTTAAGCTAGTGAAAATGCTTCTGGATAATGTCTGTGTGATACTCCTGTTGACCAGTTCTTTCAAATCCACCTTCTTTCCTGCCAAGGCCAGATTCTCCCTGACACGGTCGAAGATAACGATGGTCGAGTTGATTGAAAAGCCTATAATGGTGAGCACACAAGCTATGAAGGTGCCACCTACCGATATACGCGCCGCCGCATAGAACACAATAACCACCAAAGCGTCATTTACCAGCGCTAACACGGAGCTTGCTCCGAAACGGATATCCTTGAATCTAAACCAGATATAAATAAGGATACATACCATCGATATCACCAGTGCAACCACAGCGTCTGACTGCATCTCGCTGCTGATTGCCGAACTGATCGTCTCGGATGTAATCGTACTTTCATCCACCGAGAAATTCTCTACCATGGAATCTTTGACGGCCTGCCGTTCCTCCAAGGCCAGAGTCCTCGTCTTAAAGATAACCTGATTGGTATCCGCGACCTTCTGAGTCTGCACGTTGCCGTCTCCAGTAATATCCTCAATCAGCGGAACGACCTTGCTGTCGATATCAGCAATGGACAAGTCTTCATTGAAAGTAACGTTCGTGGACGTTCCTCCCACAAACTCAAGGCTATAGTTAAACGCGCTTCCCTTCGTTGTATGGTTAACGCCCATTACAACGAAGCCGCCTACTATAATCACGATGGAGATAGCAAAGAAAATCATTTTCTTAGATAAGAAATCAATAGTCTTTATCTCTTTTCCAACGCCGTACAGCTTCACATTCTTAAGACCTACCGCATAACATGCATTCATGATCAATTTTGTAACAAAGAGGGCGGTAAACATAGATAAAACAATACCTAACGCTAAGGTCTGCGCAAAGCCCTTTACCGTACCTGAACCCTTTAGTCCCAGAACAATGGCCGCAATAAGAGTGGTAATATTACTGTCGATAATCGCAGGCATCGCCCTTTCAAAACCGATTTTAATAGAGGTCGGAATCGTCTTGCCGGTAGCCAGCTCTTCTCTGATCCTGGCGAAAATAATAACATTGGCATCCACCGCCATACCGATGGATAGAATAATACCTGCAATACCCGGCAGGGTCAATGTAATTTCAAAAGCATTCAAAAGTACTACAATGAGTGCTGTATAAATTGCAAGTGCCAGACTGGCTGCCGCGCCCATCACATAATATACGACTACCATAAATACGACTACCATAACGAAGCCGACAGCGCCTGCCTTTAAGCTCGTGCTGATAGCCTCCGAGCCTAACTGTGCGCCTACCACATTGGAGCGAAGTTCTTCCAGCTGCAGCTTCAATCCACCGATACGAATGGTAGAAGCCAGATTCTCAGCCTCCTCATAGGAAGACATACCCGTAATCACCGCTTGTCCGTCCGTAATCTCTGCTTGTACAGCCGGGCTGCTGATAATTGCATCATCATAGATGATATAGATAATATCGTGGGTAGGATAAGCCGCCTTCGTTGCCGCAGCGAACTTTTCCTTTCCTTCGCTCGTCATAGTGAGCTGTACGACGAACTGGCTGTTCCCCATGCTGTCCTGCTGGCTTCCTGCCTCCGCATTGGCGATATCGGTACCGGACAGAACTTCTTCATTAGCAGAATTCATAAATACGAGGGAACCCGGCTTGCCAAGCTCCTCTAAGATGGCATGTTCATCGGAAACGCCCGGAATCTCAATGTTTATTCTATCCGCACCTTCCTTATACACTTGTGCCTCCGTGCTGTAGTTCTCCACACGCTTCTGTAACTTGTAGATGGTATCCGCCATATCCTCATCAGTAGGAGTTTCATCTCCTACTACCTGATAGGTTATGCTCACGCCGCCCGCGAGGTCCAGGCCGAGCTTGATGCCTGAGGCTGCTCCGGCCTTTTCGGTTCCTATGCCTTCCACCGCCGTAAAGGTAAGTCCGGCAAGCGCCAAAACCATTACAAGTAAAATAATGACCGCTTTTCTCTTCTTCATCTTCTTATTATCTCCTTTTTACTCAGCCAATGCTGCTTTTATCATAATAGCGCATTCTATGCGCTTTCTTTGCAGTTCACAGCCCAAATCGTAGACGTCATTTATGTCGCCTTTAAAATTGTAAGAATTCGCCGCACAGCCTCCGCTGCAATAGAACTTGGCAAAACACTCCTTACACTTATCCTTTGAGTAAACGTTGCAGGTCTTAAATTCTTCTTTAATATCAGTGCGGACAACACCTTTATCCACATTTCCCATCAAAAATTCTTCCTGCCCCACGAATTGATGACAGGGATACAAATCTCCCCATGGAGTCACAGCCAGATATTCCGTACCGGAACCGCAGCCGGACAAACGTTTCGCCACACATGGTCCGCCTTCCAGATCCACCATAAAGTGGAAGAAATTAACCGGCTTTCCCGCCCTTCTTCTCTCCAGCAAATCCAGTGCGAGCTTGTCATATTCGGCAAACAACCTGTCCAGATCCTCCTCCCGAAGTGCATAATCCTCCTCCGGCTTCGCCACTACCGGCTCCACCGATATTTGCTCAAAGCCCAGGTCTGCAAGGTGGGCCACATCTTCAGAAAAGTCCTGATTGTTTCTTGTAAAAGTACCTCTCACGTAGTAGTTCATCTGTTCCCTGCTCTGCGCGAGCTTCTTAAACTTAGGAACAATCTCCTCATAGCTTCCTTGTCCGCCTCTGTGGGGACGCATCTTGTCGTTCGTACTCTTTCTTCCGTCGATACTGAGCACTACATTGCTCATTTCCTTATTGACGAAGTCCATGACCTCGTCATTTAATAAGACGCCGTTGGTCGTAAGGGTAAAACGGAATTTCTTATGATTTGCTTCCTCCAGACTTCGTCCGTAACTTACCAGATCCTTCACCACCTGCCAGTTCATGAGAGGCTCTCCTCCAAAGAAATCCACCTCCAGATTGATGCGGTTCCCTGAATTAGCCACCAGAAAGTCAAGCGCCTTCTTTCCCGTCTCAAAGCTCATAAGCGCCCGTCTTCCATGATACTCTCCTTCTTCTGCAAAGCAATACTTGCAGGCGAGGTTACAGTCATGAGCTATATGCAGGCAAAGCGCTTTTACTACCGTCTCCCGGTTCTTAAAATCTCCGATATATTTTTCGTAGATATCCGGCGCATACAAAATCCCTTCCGCCTTCAAAGCCAGAATTTCCTCCAGAGCCTCTTTTATCTCCTCTTCTCCATAAGGAAGAATCTCCTCATTTAAAGCTGCCCTTGTAAGCGAATTGACATCCTCCGGCGTTCCTTCTTCCAGCAATTTCTCCACTATCTTCATTAAATCATAAACAATGTCGTCTACCACATGCACTGCTCCGCTGTTCACATCCAGCACGATGTTGTATCCATTGTTCTTATACTGATGTATCACTTCGTTATTTCCTTTCTTAGTTCCAACTGCTTCTATCCGCTTTTCATACAAAACGTATAATAAGCAGCGATTTACATCGCTGCTTACAAAAACCTGTGATCCCTTAGCTTATTTCACCTTCTCGCAACTCTGATTACCAACGGTGCAAGATGTCTTACAAGCTGACTGGCAAGATGTCTGACACTCTCCGCACCCGCCTTTTTTCATGGATTCTTTATAATCTCTCGTGCTTAATGTCTTAATATGTTTCATAACAAAGCCTCCTTACGTTTCATAAACTTCTTGTAGTATAGCATAAATTATTCATAAGGAAAAGCATTTTTTTTCTAGCTCAGCATCCCGCCTAACATCCCGCTGCCCCCGCATAAAAGAAATACCGTTAAGGCGTTGGAACCCACATCCTGCAGGCTATGATTCACGATTAAGGAGACCAGCGCAAGCACAGAAAAATACAGCACTCCCATCAAAAGTCCCCACAAAAATTTTCTGTTTCCCATCCGTTTCCCGGCTATGAATCCCGCCAAAAAGGTTACCGCTATGTAAACTAAAATGATGCAGATATTGACCACCTTCTCCTGAAGGCTGAACCGGTATAGTATCAAAGCGAGCAAAAGTAAAAGTCCGGCCGTTAAAACATAAGAAAATAGAAGGCATTTCAGCAAAAATATATTATGTAAACTAGTCCCTCCATCCTCCTTCGCATATGTGCTTTTTCCTCTTCGCAACCCTATATTTCTCATACAAATCCCCTTTCCTTTTTTTCTTCGCTTCCTCTCTCTTTCCCTATGGAATAATGGTTACTATTCAGCCGTCAATATTGCAAGGTGTTTTTTGTGAGCGAAGGTCACAGAAAACCCGGAGGAGGCAGGCGCGAAATACTGCACAGCAATATTTATGTGCAGTATTTATTGCTATGAAGCCGAAGGCTGAATAGTAATGAATAAGGCTATTATAAGTTATTCCGACTTGACACCCGTTATGCTATATTGTAATATTTCAAATAAGTACATGGAAATAAATTCCACACAGATTACCACATAAGGAGTGATTACATTTTGGATACCTCTGGTGTCATACAACTTATCGTTATTATTATTTCAGTCGGATTATCAGCCTTTTTCTCTTCTGCGGGAACCGCACTTTCCTCAGTAAATAAAGTGCGCATAAAAGCACTGTCCGACGAAGGCAGCCCTAACGCCTCCATCGTTTTAAAGCTTCTGAACAATCATGGTAAAATGTCAAACACCATTCTTACCGGAAAATATATTGCCAACCTGACTGCATCTTCTCTTGTCACGATTCTCACCTTTACCTTCTACGGAAGCTACACGACAGCCATAACAACCGGCATTCTGGTTCTTGTACTTCTGCTCGTCGGAGAAACTATCCCTCAAAATACTGCTATCATCTATCCTGAGAAAATTTCATTGCTTTGCTCGAGACCGGTCCTGTTTTTTATGTACCTGTTTACCCCTATCATATATATCTTAGGCGAAACAGCCCTTGGCATTTCCAAGCTTTTTCATATGGATATCCGCCAAAAAGGGGAATTTATGACGGAAGACGAGTTCAAGACCTATGTGGATGCAAGCCACGAAGAGGGCGTAATCGAATCGGAAGAGCGGGAAATTATTTATAACGTCTTCGATTTTATCGAGACGATGGCGAAAGATGTAATGATTCCCCGCATCGACATGGTCAGCGTAGACTTGAACATGAAATACGACGAGGTGCTGAATATATTCAAGGAATCCATGTATACCAGACTTCCCGTCTACGAAGAGCACAAGGACAATATCGTAGGCCTCATTAATATCAAGGACTTCATCCTCCTGACGGATAAGGAAAACTTCCATGTAAAGGATATTCTCAGAGAAGCCTACTACACCTACGAATATAAGAAAACATCTGATTTAATGATAGAAATGCGGGAAATTGCTGCCAACGTGGCATTTATCATGAACGAATACGGCGCCACCGCAGGCATGATAACAATGGAAGATTTGTTAGAAGAAATCGTCGGTGAGATCAGGGATGAATACGACGGCGATGAAGAGGAGCTGATTCAGACAATCGATGACAACACCTATCTCGTAGAAGGCGGAATGAAGTTAGACGACATCAACGCCGCTCTGGAAACCAATCTGGAATCTGAGGATTACGATTCCATAGGCGGCCTGATCATCGAATCCCTCGACAGGCTCCCTTCAGACGAAGAGACCATCGTTATCTCCTCCGGCATTACCTTACAGGTACAAGGAATCGGACAGAACCGTATTAAAAAAGTACTGATGACACTGCCTGTAAAAGCATCCCTCCCAGAACTGGAATCGACGGAAAAAGAGCCCTCTGCCGAATATCGGGTAAGCGATATCGAAGAGGACTTAAGAGAAAACCATGATTCTGATTTCTAAGCCTGCAATAAATCCAATATTTCCAAAGGGTCGTCGACAAACACCTTGCCGCCGGCCTTTTGCTGTTCTTCCTTCGTCCGAAATCCCCACGTAACCGAAATGCAATCCATGAAAGCGTTCTTCGCTGTAGCGATATCCACCTCGGAATCCCCTACATACACCGCAGTTTCCCTGGTGCTCCCAAGCAATTTCAATGCTTCTATTACCGTATCAGGAGCCGGCTTTCTATTAATATTCTCCTTCTCCCCAATCGCCACCTGAATATACTCTGCAAAATACTGCTCTTTCAGCTCCTGTACCGCATCGTAATACTTATTGGAGACAATCGCCATCTTATAACCCCTGCGTTTTAATTCCCCAAGCAGTTCCTCCACATGATCATAAAGCCCTGTCTTATCGTTGCAGTGCAAGGAATAATGCTCTTTAAAAATCTCGAACACCCTCTCGAACTTCGGATTCTCCCTTCCTTCCGGTACTGAAAGCTCCATTAGCCTCATCACGCCGTTCCCTACAAAACGTCTGATTTCCTCCATACTGCGAAGAGGCATACCAGCCTCATCCAAAGCGAAATTCACACTTTCCTTCAAATCCTCCAATGTATTCAATAGCGTACCGTCTAAATCGAAAACAACGGTATCCCACTCTTTCTTTTCTGACATTTTTTACTTCTCCTTTACTTCTTTATTTTTAATTGCCGGAACAAAAGTGTGCTTCGCGCACTCCCGCGGTCAAATATTTGGGCAGTACAGCTTTTGTTCTGCGCGCGCAGCTGCGCATCTATCTTTCTTTAATAGGAGTACTTTCCTATTAAAAGAAAGGCTGACGCAATCTCCCCCGATTATAAAATACTGGCACAAATTTGTAAAGAACCTCCTTTTTACCGATTGAAAAACCCTCTCTCTATATGGTAGAATAGAAAACAGAATACTACTATAAAACCTAAGGATAAAATACCATATGAAAATAGTTAAGAGAATTATCTATGCACTGCTCGGACTTGTTTTAACGGGTGCTGTCGTACTCGTCGGCATCATATTGTTTGCGGAATACAGCGGCAGACGTTTTACCCCCGGTTCCACCCAGGTGGCAGAAGGCATTGAGGACGATAAATCCCGTCTGGTATACGATGAAAATGGTAATGTCGTAGAATTGCCGAGCGAAAGCTCTGACTCACCTGCCGCAACCGGGCAGGAGACCTCTGCTCCTGTGCAGGATATTTCTTCCGGAGATGCTTCTGCTCCTTCTGCAGATCCCGTACAGGAAACTGCTGCCGAAACAGAGACAACTTCTGAAGAAGACAACATAGAACGTGTTTATGTCATGGATATGGGTGCAAACCTTTTCCATACGGCAGACTGCCCTTATGTTCAGGAGATAAAGCCAGAGGATCTTTCCGAAATGACTACCTCCCGTGCGAAGATCTTAAACGCTGGCTATCAGCCTTGCACCTACTGCAATCCATAGCAGCTTTACCGCCGCTGCCTTTTGACCCCCATATAAATTGCAACTTGCTGTACCGATATTCACTTGTTCGCATATAGTAAAATTAAGTAAATTTATGGTGATTATATGGCATATACAGTTGTTTTAGATGCTGGACATGGCGGCGCCAATCCCGGCGCAGTTTCTAATGGAAGGCAGGAGAAAGACGATACCCTTCGCCTCACTCTGGCAATTGGCCAGTTGCTTGAAAGCGCAGGCATAAATGTCGTCTATACAAGAACCACCGATATATACGAAAGTCCGGCCCAAAAGGCCGCCGAAGCAAATCAGGCAGGGGCTGATTTTTTCGTATCCATCCATCGCAATTCCAGTGTATATCCTAATCAGTACACCGGAATCGAGACTTTGGTATACAGTCTTTACGGACCTGCAGCGGAAATGGCAGCAAACATTAATGAAAATCTTGAGGCTCTCGGCTTCGTTAACCACGGAGTCAATGAACGCACGAATCTGATTGTTTTAAATCAGACACAGATGCCCTCTTTATTGGTAGAAGTCGGGTTCATCAATAACGAGCAGGATAACGCCCTTTTCGACAGCCGCTTTCAGGAAATTGCTCAGGCCATTGCCGACGGTATTATAGATACGTTAAACACACAAGGATAAAGCACATAGTATTTTTTGTTTTAAAAAGGGTATTTCATATATTTGTGTCAAAGCACAATTATATAAAATACCCTCTGTTTTTATGTAACAGGATAAACATCCCCCTGTTCTTCTCTATACTCTTGCCTTAAAACTTCCTTCCGGGCTTCTATCTTTGGCAAGCGTGCTGTATTCCCCTGATTTATTGTAAGAGTCCATCAGGTAATTATGATTTTCACCCTTGGGACTTACGTTAAGCTGAGTTGTACTTTTCACATTTTTGGACTTTTTCCACAAAGCTGTCGCATTCAAGACAGTTTCTTCAAATTTCTGAAGAAACCTTCGCAAATTTCCCTGCTCTTTTTTCAGGCCGCCGCTGACGGCACCCTCTATCTCGCTTACCTTTCTCGCATTTTCCTCTTCAAAATCCATTTCTTCATCTTTCGGACTGTCATTTTTAATGATCGACGTAGCGAGAATCGCTTCTTCCTGCCTGCTGCTTCCGCCCTTTTCTCCGGGGTTCGACAATATTGCTTCTTCTCCAGAATCGTTCCAGAATCGCACTGCCTTGGAAACCACGCTCTTCCATCCGTTCGTAACTATATTCCGAAGGGAAAAGGCTTCCCGCATCTGCGGCTTGACACTCTGTACATGATCCGTTTCCGTACCGCTTACATTTGCTGCGCCGCCGTTTTTCTCTAACGAACTTTCCTCCTCGTGGACGCAATCCGTTACCATATGTTCATGAGTTTGTGTCTGATAAGAATGATTTAAGCCACTGCTTCTTTCAATCATAAATATTCACCCTCTTTTTCTTTCGAGAAACCGATGTCTACGAAAGCATTGTTCCTGCGAATCACGCCAAGTCCTTCCACGACATCCTCATCGCTTCCGACTGCTATTCCTATTCTTTTCTTATCCTTCGTTACGAGCATGATGCTGTGCGTCTCTTCTCCTGCCCGTTCACGGCGAATCCTTCCCGGAGCATCTTCCATCTTATGATAAGCCCATACGATGTCCTGATAATACACATACAACCATTCCCTGACTCCCTGATAAAAAATAAAGTACTTTCCATACCGGACATTGCCGGCTCTCCAGGCGGTATTGTAGTCCATCCGCACCATACTCTCATTATATTCCTTCCCCGAGGCCACCTCTAACTTAGTTATTCCCTTCATCTTATGCCATGCCCTTTCAGCCTTATCTCCCTTATCGCAATTCGGCCAACATTATTTCTTTTATAGTTATATCGGCAATTTCCAAATAACTGCATACTGCAATACTATACTTTTCCATTTTATCACATATCTGGAAATATGCGATATCTTTTTCTTGTCCCTTGCAAATAACTCTGCCGCTTGCATATTCTCTTTCTGCATTCCGCTCTTTTGAAAAATGTATGACAGAGGTATCCATGCCCTGCCGCATTCCTTTTCCCGTCAATTTCATATGCGCTTCCTTTATTGCCCACATCCGGAAAAACACGTCCGCAGAATTCCTTCCTCCTGCTGCTCCTGTCTGTCCAAGAGTCTTCTTATCCTCCGCGGAAAAAAAGCGGGCCGCAATGCCGGATTTCACTTCCCGGTGTTCTTGGATATCTGCACCTACCTCCGCCTCTGATATGACGCATATCACATAATCTCCCGAATGCGAAAGGCTGAAATAAATATCGGGATAATTACTAAAATACGGCTTCCCATTTTCCCCGAAGGAATATGAGAAAGAAAGCGGTATTGCATCCGCCTGCAAACCGCTTTCCTGCGCTTGTATGTCTGCGACTCCCGCCTGAAGCAAATATCCGGCAAGGAGACTCCTTTTTCTGTCCGTTTCATTTCTGCACTGCCGCACCTTCTCCTGCCTTACCCCATCTATTTTTTCGAAATAGCTGCGGTAAACAGCTTCATCGGACAATGCCGCAATGTCTGCAATATATAATCTGATCACTTTCTTCTCCGATTTACTACTCTGAGACGCCTTCCCTTAAGTTCAAAGCAATTCCGAGTTCCTCAAGCTGTACCCCGTCCACCACGTCCGGTGCATTTGTTAGAAGGCAGGAGGCATCCTTAACCTTCGGGAATGCCATAACATCCCGGATGCTGTCCGCGTTCACCAAAAGCATAACGAGACGGTCCAAACCATAAGCCAGCCCTGCATGGGGAGGCACACCATATTTGAAGGCATTTAACAGGAAACCGAAACGATTATAGGCATCTTCCTTCTCAAAACCCAGTACCTCGAACATCTTCTCCTGCACGTCATTTTGGAAAATTCTAACCGAACCGCCGCCCAGCTCTACACCATTTAATACAATGTCATATGCCTTGGCACGTATTCTTCCCGGGTCGCTGTCCATATACTGAAGATCCTCGTCCATAGGCATGGTAAACGGATGATGCATCGCCACAAAACGGTTATTCTCCTCATTCCATTCCAGAAGAGGAAATTCGGTTACCCATAAGAAGTTAAACCGGTTATCGTCAATCAGTCCCATCTGCTTGCCCAGTTCCAAACGCAAAGCACCCAGAACGCTCCATACGATATTTGTCTTGTCCGCAGCGAATAAAAGCAAGTCGCCCTTTTCTCCGTCCATAGCCTTTACCAACTCCGCAAGCTGCGCTTCGGTCATAAATTTGGCAAAGGAAGATTTATAGCTTCCATCCTCTTCTATGCAAAGATAAGCCAGCCCCTTCGCTCCGTAGCCTTTGGCAAAGTCTACCAAAGCATCGATTTTCTTACGAGGCATAGCACCCTGACCCTTGGCATTAATACCCCTTACGGAGCCGCCGTTTTCCAAAGCGGAAGTGAACACGCTAAACCCGCTGCCTGAAACGACTGCGGATACATCCGTAAGCTCCATTCCGAAACGGGTATCCGGTTTATCTGAACCGTAACGATTCATAGCGTCTATCCATTTGATGCGCGGAAGCGGAAGGCTTACCTCCAACCCGATGGCATCCTTGCATACCGCTTTAATCAGCCTCTCGTTCACATCGATTACGTCCTCAACATCCACGAAGGACAGCTCCATGTCCACCTGTGTAAACTCCGGCTGTCTGTCGGCACGAAGATCCTCATCGCGGAAACATTTCGCTATCTGGAAATAGCGGTCGTAACCGGAGCACATCAAAAGCTGCTTGAAAAGCTGGGGAGACTGAGGCAATCCGTAAAAAGTTCCCGGATGCACGCGGCTGGGCACCAGATAATCCCTTGCCCCCTCCGGCGTGGACTTGCCGAGTATTGGCGTCTCGATTTCCAAAAATCCTTCCTCCGTCAAAAATCTGCGGATAGAGGCAGTAATATTGCTTCTTAAAATAAGATTTCCCTGCAAGTCAGGCCTTCTTAAATCCAAATAACGGTATTTCAAACGAAGCTCTTCCTTTGTCTTGGAATCCGCCTCGATGGGGAATGGCGGTGTCTCCGCTTCGGATAAAATGCGGGTTTCCTTCGCACGTATCTCTATATCGCCGGTAGCCAGATTCTCGTTTACCGCGCCCGCCCGCTTTTCTACTTTGCCGACGATGGCTACTACGAATTCGCTTCTCATCTTTTCCGCCTTCGCAAAGCTATCTGCACCGCAGTCGCTCTCCTCGAAAATAATCTGGAGCAGACCGGAACGATCTCTTAAATCCACAAAGATAATGCCGCCTTTGTTCCTCTGCTTCTGTACCCAGCCCATGACTGTTACCGTTTCTCCTATATTCGCTCCCGACAACTCGCCGCAGCGGTATGTCCTCTTTAAGCCTTTCATCGATTCTGCCATTTTACCATTTCCTCACAATCTGTCTTTGACAACGCACTCTTTTATCATTTCCGATTTTATTTTTTTATAGGGTCCTTATAGAATTCTTCGAACTCCATATATCCTTCCGCATTCAGCTGTTCCTTCTGGAACTTTTTGTTTTTGTTCATGCGCGCGACCAGCACCTGCATACCCTTTTGCCGTTCTTCCTGTGCCTTCGCAATGATTTCACACAGTGCATCTGCTTCTACGCCCTTTTCTATAAGATATGCAACTTTCCTGCTCTCATTAGGAATCTGGAAGCCCTTTTCCTGCATGATTAATATAATACGTTCGAAGCCTATGGAAAATCCGCAGGCGGGAACATCGTTCCCCGTAAATTTGCCTACCATCTTGTCGTAGCGCCCGCCGCCTCCGCAGCTTCCGCCGAATTCCGGCATCGCGACTTCGAAAATGGTTCCCGTATAGTAAGACATTCCTCTGACGAGGGTTGGGTCGAATACGATTTCAAATTCAGACGCCTTTGTCGCCTTTACGCTTGCTATAATTTCCTGAAGGCTCTGCTCCACCTCCGGCTCCAGCACTCCCTTAAGCCTCTCGGCCAAATAAGAAAGACCGTCCTGCGCCGCTTCCATTCCTTCGAACAGCTCCAGATACTTTTCTATGCATTCTTCCGCAAAGCCGCTTTCTTTCAATTCACCGGCAACTCCCGTAAGCCCGATCTTGTCCATCTTATCCAAAATGATAAATACCGTATCGTAAGCTTCCTCAGCAAAACCGCTGTAAGCCGCCATCGCCTTCAAAATCCGCCTCTCGTTGATTCGAATCTGAAAGTTCTTAAAGCCCAGCCGCCCTAATGTGGTGGTGGTGGCCAATATAAGTTCAATTTCCGCAAGGTTGGAAGGCTCTCCCAATATATCTATATCGCACTGCATAAACTGTCTGTAGCGCCCCTTCTGAGGTCTGTCAGCTCTCCATACATTCCCCATCTGCAGAGCCTTAAATGGCGAAGGCAGTTCATTGGCATGGTTGGAATAATACCGAACCAGCGGAACTGTCAAATCATAACGAAGACCTCCATCCACCAAATCTTCCTCACTCTTTGCTTCATCCAGATTCAGCTTTTCCCCGCGCTTTAAAATCTTGAAAATCAGCTTCTCATTCTCTCCGCCCTGCTTGCTGCTTAGATTTGCAATGTTCTCTACGCAGGGTGTCTCGATGGAAGAAAAACCGAACTTTCCGTAGGTTTCCTTGATCACGCCGATCACATAATCCCGAAGCTGCATTTCCGCAGGCATAATATCCTTCATGCCGGTAACCGGCTTCTTACTCAGTGCCATAATTTACGCTCCTATTCACAATCCAATTCCTGTTACTGTTCACTCCGTTCTCAGCAACGCATGATGTTCTGCAATGCAAACTTTTTGCATTTAAATTCGCTTCGCGAAGCAGAAACCATCTCTTGCATCACGTTCTTACGTAGCTTAACAGCAAGTGTTAAGCTACTGTGTGAACAGTAACAAATTCCTTCATTTATTACTTAGTCGATTTTACACTGTTTTAAACGTTTTTTCAATATAAAACTCCAATCAGCTACTTCCTTGTTACTATTCAGAGCCTTCCTTCACTTACATCATTCCAAACAGCTTCCTCTTCCGTTCGATCATCTCATCGATTCTCTCTATATATAAGGCCACATCCTTCACGTTGTCCATCCGCTCGATCCGCCCGTCCGCAAGTACCGCCTTTGATATGCTTCCTGCACCGAGCGCCGCGATCGTCTGCATTTCCTCCATGATGAGAATATTATAAATTCCATATTTTCCGGACTCCGCATAGCCTACATTCTCAAGGTTGCCGGACATATTTTTCTGTCTGTACAAATAATACGGCTCCATGCCCATAGCCCGCGCAGCCTGTGCTGCTATTTCCATAGTCTCATCCGTATTCCGAAGGGTCGAAAGCCCTTTTTCCTCGATCCAGCCGCTCATTCTGGAAGCTCTCTTAATAGCGAGGGAATGTACCGTCAGGCTGTCGGGACGCAGCTTTTTTATTTCCTCCATCGTATGGATCACATCTTCTGTCGTCTCTTCGGGAAGTCCAAGAATAATATCCATATTGATGTTGTCAAAGCCTTCCTCCCTCGCTGTCATAAACGCCTCCTTCACCTGAGCTACACTGTGGTGCCTGCCGATCAGTTTCAGCGTTTCTTCCTTCATCGTCTGAGGATTTACCGATATACGTGTAATATTATGCTTTTTTAACACCTTCAGCTTTTCCCTCGTTATACTGTCCGCCCGGCCCGCCTCCACCGTAAATTCCTGCAGACAGCTTAAATCAAAAAAGCGTTCGAGGGAACAAAGCAGCCGCTCAAGCTCCTCCGGCTCCAGCGTAGTGGGCGTTCCTCCTCCTATATAAACAGTATCCAGCACCTTGCCGGACAACGCCGCCGCAGTAAATGCCATCTCCTTTTCCAACGCTTCCAAGTAGTCGTCCACCCGCTTTTTCCATGTACAGATGGGATAGGAGGTGAAGGAACAATACAAGCAGGTAGTAGGGCAAAAGGGGATTCCGATGTATAGACTGTAGCCGTCCTTATAATGAAGGCGGGAAAGAAGTTCCCTTTCCCGTTTCGCGATATCGATGCTCAGAACACCTTTTTCTTCGCTGATGAAATAGGTATCCTGCATGAAGCTCATGATTTCCGCTTCGTCCTTTCCCTCCTCAAACATCGTCATCGGAATCTTAGTGGGACGTATTCCCGTCAGCGTACCCCAAGGCAGCTTTTTTTCAAGCTGCTTAGACAGACCGTTATAAATGAGCTGCTTTAGCAAATTCTTAACTGTCTGCCTGTCTGCATCCGAAGCATGGGATATTTCGCTTATTTTCTCCTTGGCTTGTGGCTCATCCTGCACCTTAAGAGTCATCCTGACAGAGGTCTCGCCGAATTCAATGGCTATCCTATAGTCTTTCTTCTCTCCCTCTGCGCAGAACACCTTTACCTCTTCCTCCGGGTAAAACGCCTTCACCAGGGAATGTATATCGTATTCAAACTGTGCTTTATTTATCCAGATTGTAAGCATCTATTTTCATTCTCCTAACTTTGATTGTGTCAAGTTATGACCGCCTTTCCTATCTTACCACAATCATATCCATTTTAGAAGAATCGTTTTATGCATAATACCTCGCCTGCGCCTTAAACATTTCCGCATAAATCCCATCAGGCATGTTCGCTAACTCTTCATGTGTTCCATATTCCTTGATCGTATTGTCCGCAAATACGGCTATCTTGTCACAGAATTTGCAGGAGGACAGCCTGTGCGAAATATAAATTGCTGTCTTACCGCCTATTAATGTATCGAATTGCCTGTAAATATCATATTCTGCGATCGGGTCCAGCGCTGCAGTGGGCTCATCCAGGATGACAACCGGAGCATCTTTGTAAAGAGCTCTTGCAATGGCAAGCTTTTGCATTTCTCCCCCCGATGGTTCAATGCCTTCCTTATCGAAATATTTATATATTTGCGTATCAATACCTCTGGAAAGAGATTCGACTTTCTGTGTGAGTCCACTCAAAGCACAGATATTTTCCATGTCCCGTTCCTGTACTTCTTTTTCCAAATCCCCAAGCTTCATGTTTTCACGTATGGATAAAGCAAACATTTTAAAATCTTGAAAGACGACTGCAAGCTCTTTTATGTAAGAATCGTAATCAAAGTCCTTAATATTCACGTCGTTTAACAGGATTTCCCCCTCATCTACATCATATAACCGGCATAGAAGCTTGATAAAGGTCGTTTTTCCCGCCCCGTTTAACCCGACTACCGATAAATGCTGACCCGGGGATATTGTGATATTAATATCCTTCAGTATATAATCCTGCATGGATGGATACCTGAAAGAAACATTCCGAAACTCAATGACAGGAAGCGTTTTCTCCGAAATGGTCTGCGTTCCTAATCTATGAGTATCCTCGGTATCTATAAATTTTACATATTCTCTCATAAAATTTAATTTTCTATGTACTTCCTGAATCTGATTTAGCAGCCCCTGCAAACTATCCTTTAAATTGTTGGAAGCACCGGCTAACAAGGTGAAATCTCCGATACCGATAGTACCTGTAAGAAGCCTGTAACTTAAATAGCCATAAATGCAAAGACCTTTTAAGAAGTTAACAAAGCTTCCTACGCAATTCCATCTTCCAATACTGTTTGCCGTATAATAAAAAATATCGGAGCATTGCTTCGTAGTATTTACAAACTGTTCCCGCATCATAGGTACTCCATGGTATAAGCGGATACTTTTTGCAAATTTTACTTCCAGTATATTCCTTGTTGCATAACCAAACGCTCTGTTTACCTTTGGAAATTTTTCAAACTCGATCTTTTGTATCTTACCTGCCTGCCATACCGTAAAGGTTCCGCCGATCACCGCAAATAAAGCAACGATAAGAAGTACCGGGCTCATTACTGCTACGATCGAAATGACACCTGCTAAAATTAATGTATAGGAGAAAAGCAGTTGAATACTTTCACTAAGCCCCTTCATTCCGCCGGAATACCATGCCATTCCCTCGTTCGCTTTTCTTCTTTGATTCAAGGTTTCCGGATTTTCTGTAAGCGGAAAATCCATGGTCATTGATTTGAGGCTGAGCCTGTCGTAAAAATAACGTTCAAACCAATCGTCATATTTTGCAAAGTTGGTTCGTACCATATGAATTAAACTTAGAAAGAGAAGATTTCCCACGACAATACCGGCAGCAATAAATAGTAATATTTCTACATTTCTATTGCCCACCAGTTCCTCTAATAAATATTTTGATAATATCAGATTAATAAAAGGCTGTCCCGCATTCAGCAGAATACTGGCAGCAAGAAGTAATAGATAGACCGGCTTTTTATGCCATGCCACGGAGTAAAAATATTTTAATGTTTTAAGCATAGCAAGTTTCCTCCTCCTTCGCATAATACCTCGCCTGTACCGCGAAAAGCTGTGCGTATTTTTCTCCTTTTTGCATTAGTTCTTCGTGGGTGCCGTATTCTATCAGCTCACCGTCCTCGAACATAGCGATCTGATCGCAGAACTTAGTACTTGATAACCTGTGGGAAATATAAACAGTAGTCCTACCGCCGGCCATATGATTGAAATTTTCATAGGATCTGCTTTCTGCGATTGCATCCAGTGCCGCCGTCGGTTCGTCCAGCACTACAACCGGCGCCGCTTTATATAAAGCTCTCGCAAGCATTAACTTTTGCTTTTGTCCGCCGGAAAGATCGATTCCGGAATCATTTAAATTTTTATACAAATAGGTATCTATGCCAAGCGGTAATTCCCGGATCTTATCTTCTAAATCTGCATCATACAGGTATTGTATAATTTTATCCCTATCCTGTGTCTCAGCCGTTTGCATGGATACGTTCTGTGCAATGGGGAACGCAAAGCTTTCATCTTCCTGAAAGACCGGTGCCAGTAACTTCCAATAATCATTTAAGTCATATTTGGCAATATCCACACCGTTTAAATAGATGTGCCCTTCTGTAGGCTCATACAATCTGCACAGAAGCTTGACAAAGGTAGACTTTCCGGCTCCATTCAGCCCCACAATTGCCAGTTTTTCACCAGCTTTTAAACAAATGGACAAATCCTTCAGTGCATAGCTATCCGCTCCGGAATATTTAAAAGAAACATGATCAAAAACAAATTCATAATCAGCATCCTTTTCCCATTTGAAATCTGCATTCTTTTCTTTAAAGGCTTCTTCACAGGCAAGATAGTCTTTGCGAAAGTTACTTTTGCTTAGTTTGTTATCCGGTTCATTATTACTTTCGAGAAAATCACGATAATCATTCACATGGCGACTTTCGCTGCATATCCGGATAAACTTTGTAAATATTTCGTTTAAAGCAGTGGATGCGTTATGTACACTTCCCAGATATAAAGTAAAATCAGCTACCGTTAAGCCTCCGAAAAGGACTTTGTAAATTAAGAAGCCATAGGTAATTCCCTCCTCTAAAAATCCAAGGATATCACCGATAACATAGTACTTCGCATATTTATTCTGTGCCAAAATATGCTTTTTATTTAATAAGTTACTTGCTTTCCGAAGCAATTGATATAAAGGTTCTTGCATTTGAAAAAGACGAATATCCTTCCCGTATGCAAAATCCGCTGTCTCTTCTCTATATGTCCAGCTTGCCATCTCTTCTTTTGCCACCTTATTTTCACACTCTTCCTTTTCATAAATGGAAGCCTTATTAATAAGGGCAAATCGAATGAAAGAAAGGCTTAGTATCAAGATGACAATAAGTGGATTGATCATAGCTAAAAGAACCAGTGCCATAACGGCCCTTACCAGATTGGGCAGTAACTGGTTGGACCAGTAATGCAGCCCCGCAACTCCATTACCGTTGTTATTAATTGCTCTCCTGGCCTTAAAAATACTTTTCTGTACTTCCGGGTCTTCATGCATGCAAAAGGGCATTGTCCAGACCTTAGTAGTCCAGAAAAGCGCAAAATGGTACTCTACATCATGCATTCTGCCTTCTGCCTGTTTGTCGCAAAGGTTAGAAGCGACCAGCATCACAAGCTCGGTGGTTGCTGCAATAGCCACCATGCATAGTACTCTTTGTACTTCAGCGCCCGGTTCCGCTGATTGTTCAAATATCTCAATAATCCATTTTATAGCATACAGCCATACATAGACACTCAATCCTTGTGTCAATGCATGAATGATTGTACAAGGTATGACTAGCGGCTGCCATTTCACAATTCCTGCGATCACATACCGCAGATTCTCCCATACTGAATATCTGTTTTGTCCTTTTTCCGCTTTCCCACGCGCTCTCATATCGTAACCCCTCTCCCTTTACGTAAACCTTTCTATTATTACTCCAAACTAAACTTACACGTATCTTCCATCTCTTAGGCCGTGAATAATATTATAAATAAACATATTTTACTATTTCAATTAAGTTTTCCAATAAATAATATTAAATTTATATAGTACTTTTTTCAATAATAGATTAGGAAATATACAAGATATGGCAAAAATACACAATTATTTTCTCCTTTAAGTTTCCTTTTCTTCCGCTTCATTTTCAATTTTCAGGCAACATTAAAACAGGACCAAATCTTCACTTTATTTCATAAAATGAAAGATTTGGTCCTGCTGCGTCTATAACGAAATCCGGCTATACTCCTCTATTGGCAGATTTGGTTATTTGCCATGTTTTTTCCTCTGATCTGCCATGATTACGGCTCAATCCTTACTTCCATATCTTACCGTATAATAAACCGTAGTTGCTATATCAAGCAGAAAGAAAAAGAAAATTACTATTACGATTCCGTTAATAAAGATATCTGTATTATAATAAGTCAGCAAATCTCCCTTTGAGGAAAAGACGATTCCAGTTTCCCTCTGCAATGCCTGCATAAAATCTGCATTCCATATGGGCAATACCTTCATGAATATAAATGTCATAATAAAGCCTATGATGTCCATACCAATAGTCGTTACCATTACCCTATAGTTATACCGCCCTGCCACGAGCTTCACAAAATCACTGATAATGCCGGCCATAACGCTGATAATAAAAAACGGAAGCACCTTCCCCCAGACAGATAAATTGAAAAGAGGAATCGATACCATCTCATCTCCCCGCCTTATCCACGCTCCCATAAGCTGGGGTCTATAAGCGAAGAGAATAATTACCAGCACACCAAAGACGATTCCTACCGCGCTCTCACCTCTGCTTATCATTGCCTTTTTATACGGAATCTGAGGAAGTTTTTCCACGGACCACGCTTCCTCTGACAAATCGAGCTTCACATGATATCTCTGCATAAGAGCAAAAATCAGTGTTATAACGCCAAAAATCTCTAAAAGAGCGGAAGGAAGAGCGATTCCTATATCGAATACCTCCCACCAGGCACTACGGCTTAACAGCTCCTCATTGACTACGTGAACCATCGCCGAGATAATATCAGACAAGAGAATTGCCGCCCCGGCACAGATAAGAACAATTTTTAAAATGTAGCAATATCTGTCATAATATTCCCCGCTAATCAGCCCTTCTCCGTCTCCGCGATAGCTCCTCGCCATCTTTGCCGGATCGCCGAGTTCTGTAAGTACCTCTCTTTCACATTCCTCACGGCTTACATCGTTGCTGCCTTCCCGTTCCTCTATCATATCCTCGATCAATGTTCTAAGCTCCTGCTCGATATCCTTCCTTTGCCTCTCCGGCAGGCGCCGCACTACATCATACAAGTACTTTTCCGTCAATTCATTCGATACTTTTTCTTTCATCATATTCTACATCCTTTCCCATGGATTTATCTCGTATCCTGCTTCTAAATGGTTTCCTGCTCCAATAAGCGGTTCATGCTCTCCGTCATTTCCCTCCACTGCACCGTCAGCTTCTCATATACCTCATCGCCCAACTCAGTTCTCTTATAATATTTCCTCGGCTTACTTCCGTCAGTTTCCCATTCGCTTACAAGAAGCTCCTGCTTCTCCAATCTTCTAAGCAGCGGATACAGAGTGTTCGTGTCTATGCTTACACCTTTTTCCTCCATGCTTTTAACAAGGGTATAGCCGTACTGCGGCTCATTTAGCTGGCTGAGGACACTGAGTACTATAGTACCCCTTCTAAGCTCCAAAATCAGCGATGATAATATTTCATTCAGTTCTCCCATAGCTTTTTCCTCCTGTGTATTATATTATAGTGTATGTCGCACACTATTGTCAATATAAAAATAATATAAATTTAATCATAAAGATACAAAGTATTTCCTATTTAAAAAAGCCCGGAACATTTCCTAAACGTTCCAAGCTTTCCCATTATCTCATATTCTATCTATTTCTTTCATTGGCAAAAAGGATTATACTTCTTCTCCCAACCGATTTCCGTAGGTTCCCCGTGCCCCGGATATACATTAACCTCATCGGGCAGCACATACAGCCTTTCTTTTATGGACCTTGTAAGCGTGCTCATACTTCCTGTAGGCAGATCCGTTCTCCCTACCGATTTCTGAAAGAGCGTATCACCGCTTATAAGCATCCCATCCTCCTCGAAGTAATAACAGCAGCCCCCTATCGTATGCCCGGGCGTTGCGATAAGACGGCAGGTCATTCCTGCTATCGTTATTTGTGCCCCATCCTCCAAATATTCGTCCGGTACTACCGTATAAGCCCTCCCCACCTGTTCGGATACGTTCTTTACAGAGTCCTCGCACAGAGCCTTTTCTTCCTTATAGGCATATATTTTCGCCCCGCTTAATTCCCGCAGCCTTTCGCTTCCCCAGATGTGGTCGAAATGTCCATGCGTCAGGAGGATCCCCTTTACTTGAAAGCCTTTTTCCTTCAAGGACTCATAAATATAATCTCCGGAGTCCGCAGGATCGATAAATATCGCATCGCCGCTTCCTTCCTTATATACAAAATAACAATTAGTCTGACAGATGCCGAGCACCATACGTCCTATTTTCAAATTCGCCATTCCGTTAATCCTTCTCCTTTCGGGGGTCAGCCGGTAGTCCTTTCGATGTCGATAATACTTTCCACACCTCTCAATTTATCGATGATGCGGTTAAGCTCTTCCCTGCTTCCTATTTCGAAGGAGGTAGACAAGGTCGCCAGACCCTGCTTGTTCGTTCTCGTGTTCATAGATAAGATATCCACGTTCTTCTCCGTAAGCGCACGGGATATATCCGCGATCAGACCGCTTCTGTTATTGGCAAATATCCTGATTTCCGCAAAATATTTCTCGCCGGTAACCTCCTCTGTGGACTGCTGCCACTCCGCATCGATGAGCCGCACACGTTCCATTTCCGGCATATTGATGACATTGACGCAATCGGTCCGGTGAATAGACACTCCTCTTCCACGAGTAACGAAACCAACGATTTCATCTCCCGGAACCGGGCTGCAGCATTTGGAAAAACGCACCGCCACGTCGTGAATTCCCTTTACTACAATACCGCTCCCCGATTTGGCCTGCATTTTTTTCTGGTAATTACCTTCGGCAACGGAAGCAAGCACTTCTTCATCCGTCAGCGCCTTTTTATGCGCCTTGTCGTAAAGCTCCTGCATCTTGTTGATGATCTGGCCTTCCTTCAAACCACCGTGCCCTACTGCTGCATAGACGGAATCCCAATCCTTGAAGCCATACTTTTTCATAATGGCATTCATATATTCAGGCTTCATGATGTCTATGGTATTGATTGCTTTCGCCTTGCAGTAGGCAGCCAAAAGCTCCTTGCCTTTTACAATATTATCTTCCTTAAGTTCGTTCTTAAACCATTGGTTGATTTTACTCTTCGCCTGCGTACTCTTAACGACGTTCAGCCAGTCTCGGCTGGGGCCCTTGGAGTTCTGAGAGGTAAGAATCTCGATACGGTCACCATTTTTAATTTCATAATCTATGGTCACCAGCTTGCCGTTTACCCTTGCACCGATCATCTTGTTTCCTACCGCGCTGTGAATGCTGTAGGCAAAATCGATAGGAGTAGAACCGGCCGGAAGATTTTTGACATCTCCCGTAGGCGTAAAGCAATAAACACTGTCCGAGAACAGGTCCAAATCACTCTTTAACAGATTCATAAACTCCATATTGTCGGACATATCCCTCTGCCACTCCAGAATCTGTCTGAGCCATACGAGCTTCTCTTCTTCCCTCTCCTCCACTTTCTTTCCGTCGGAGGACTCTTTATATTTCCAATGGGCAGCAATACCGAACTCCGCCGCCTTGTGCATTTCATAGGTACGTATCTGAATCTCAAAGGGCTGCCCATTGGCACCGATCAGCGTCGTATGAAGAGACTGGTACATATTGGCCTTGGGCATAGCGATATAGTCCTTAAAGCGCCCCGGAATCGGCTTATACATCTCGTGGATAACGCCGAGAGCCGCATAACAATCCTTCACGGTGTCCACGATAATCCTGACTGCGAACAAATCGTAAATTTGGTCGATGGTCTTATCCTGATTCTTCATTTTCTTATAAATGCTGAAAAAATGTTTGATACGGCCGTCAACCTGCGCCTTGATATCGGCATTTTCTATATGCTGCTCAACTTCGTTTACAATACCCTGAATATACGCTTCCCGCTCGCTTCTTCGGATAGCTATCTTATCCACTAAATCGTAATAAACTTCGGGCTCCAGATATTTCAAAGATAAATCATCCAGCTCCACCTTTATCTTGGAAATACCGAGTCTCTGCGCGATAGGCGCATAAATATCCAGCGTTTCTCTTGCGATCCGCTGCTGCTTCTCAGGAGGCATATGACTCAGGGTACGCATATTGTGCAGTCTATCCGCAAGCTTGATCAAAATGACTCTGATGTCCTTCGCCATGGCAAGGAACATCTTTCGGAGGTTTTCTGCCTGAATCTCCAGTTTATCCGGTGTCTTTCCTTCGTTATCTCCCGTAAGCTGCAATTGCTGCAGCTTCGTAACGCCGTCCACCAAAAGCACTACGTCAGAGCCAAACTCGCGCTCTATTTCCTCTTCCGTCATAATGGTATCTTCTACCACATCGTGCAGCAGTCCGGCAGCAATAGTCTCTTTATCCAGCTCCAGATCCGCCAATATAATCGCTACACATAAAGGATGAATAATATATGGCTCGCCCGACTTTCTAACCTGATCCTTATGAGCGTCATAGGCTATCTTATAAGCTTTTTCAATCAACGATATATCATCTGAAGGGTGATATTTGCGCACACGGAAAATAAGGTCCTGGAACAACTGTTCAGGACTTTGGAATTCCTGAATGGCTTCAATCCTTCCGTCATCGAAGACCATCTCGCTCATATCGGTTGTCATCTGTTTCTTTTCTTCTGTCATATTCATCACCGGCCATATTCTTATTGAAATATATCCAATTTCACCCAATACCTTTAAAAACAGCCCCTATTTACCCTCGTAACAAATCGCGGATTCCAATCTGTAATCCTTTAATCTTTCCCGGCCCTTTAATCCTGCCAGCTCGATCATAACGACGATTCCCACTACTTCTCCTCCTAATGACTCGATGAGACGTATCATAGCCTCCGTCGTTCCGCCTGTAGCAATCAAATCATCCACAATCAGAATCTTCTGTCCCGGTTTAATAGAATCCTTGTGCATCTCTATTGTCGCAGTTCCATATTCTAATTCGTACTCAATGGACACCGTTTCACAAGGAAGCTTTCCCTTTTTCCGAATCAGCACAAAAGGCTTTTTCAAATTATATGCGATGGGCGTTCCGAAAATAAATCCTCTCGATTCCGGTCCCACTACCACGTCGAATTCCAAATCCTTTACCATATCCTGCATGGTATCTACCGCAAGCTGCAGTCCGTCCGCATCCTGCAGAACACTCGTCACATCTCTGAAAATAATGCCTTCCTCCGGAAAATCCGGGATACTCCGTACATATTCTTCCAATTGTTTCATCGTTTACGTCTCCATTTCCGCTTTCGTCATTTAAAATTTATATATCCGTTTTATTTTGCCGGAACAATCTCAATCCAGTAATTGTCCGGGTCGTTGATGAAATAAATTCCCATCGCCTTATTTTCGAAGCAGATACAGCCCATTTCCTCATGTTTTTTATGAGCGGCATCCATATCATCCGTTACGAAGGCGAGATGAAATTCATTATCTCCCAAATTATAATTATCCTTTTCCCAATCGCGAAGCCATGTCAGTTCCAATTGGTGTCCCGTAGTCCCATCACCCATAAAAACAAGCTCAAAGCTGCCGTCCGGCGCCTTCTTCCTTCTTATCTCCTCAAGCCCTAACGCTTCTTTATAAAAATTTACGGATTTTTCCAAATCGATTACGTTAAAATTATTATGCGCAAATGTAAATTTCATATTTGGCTCCTATCCGCGTGCTTTAGCACGCATACAACTCAGGGGAGTAAAAATTTATTTTTCACTCTTCGCCCATTCCTTTCAGCGTCCCGTTTTTCTGTCGAATCTCATTATATTATTAATTTTTTATTAAGTCAATCAATATGCTCTGCTTCGAAGTCCGCATCTATTCTATATGTTTACATTATTATTCCCATTTCGGCTTCCTGCCATTTCGAAATATGTACCGATTATATCAAAAAAATCGACGTATGACTATCGAATACTACCGGAACGGCTCAATAGTAAACATTTTACGTCAATTTTTGTTTCATAGACTGAGGCTGCAACCCTTTTGGTATTGCAGCCTCATACTTAAAATCAGCAAATGCTGCGTCGAGCACTTTTCCTGATCTTACTATATATCGATGTCGGTTTCTCGAGACTAAATTACATCATTCCGCCCATTCCACCTGCCGGCATAGCGGGAGCCTCTTCTTTGATGTTCGCTACAACGGATTCCGTAGTAAGGAGGGTGGATGCCACGCTGGTAGCGTTCTGAAGGGCACTTCTCGTTACCTTTGCCGGATCGAGGATGCCTTCGGCAACCATATCCACATATTTTTCTTTCAAAGCATCAAAGCCTATACCTACTTTAGCCTCTCTCACGTTATTGATAATTACAGAGCCTTCAAGGCCTGCATTTGCAGCGATATGGAATAAAGGAGCATCCAAAGCCTTCAATACGATCTTAGCGCCCGTCTTCTCGTCGCCGTCCAAAGTCTCTGCAAGCTTTTCAACTTCCTTGGAAGCATGAATGTATGCGGAACCGCCGCCTGCAATGATTCCTTCTTCTGCAGCCGCTCTCGTCGCATTAAGAGCATCCTCCATGCGAAGCTTCGCCTCCTTCATTTCTGTTTCCGTAGCCGCTCCTACACGGATAACCGCTACGCCGCCCGCCAATTTTGCCAGACGTTCCTGTAACTTTTCTTTGTCAAAGTCCGAAGTCGTTTCTTCAATCTGCTTTTTAATCTGAGCAATTCTTGCCTGAATCGCTTCTTTATCGCCTTCTCCGTCAACAATTACCGTATTTTCCTTCTGTACCTTAACAGATTTCGCACGACCTAACTGAGCCATCGTCGTTTCTTTTAAATCTAAGCCCAGCTCCTCGCTGATCACCTGGCCGCCTGTAAGGATTGCAATATCCTCAAGCATCGCTTTTCTTCTATCACCATAGCCCGGTGCCTTTACCGCAACTACATTGAAGGTACCGCGCAGTTTGTTTACGATTAAAGTCGTAAGCGCTTCGCCTTCCACATCCTCTGCAACAATAAGTAACTTCGCGCCGGACTGTACTACCTGCTCTAACAAGGGCAGAATTTCCTGAATGCTGGAAAGCTTTTTATCCGTAATGAGAATGTAAGGATCATCAAGATTAGCTTCCATTTTATCCATATCCGTCGCCATGTATGCGGAAATATATCCTCTGTCGAACTGCATACCCTCTACGAGATCAAGCTCTGTCAGCATCGTCTTGGATTCTTCTATAGTGATAACTCCGTCGCCGGATACCTTCTCCATAGCGTCCGCTACCATCTGGCCCACTTCCTCATCGCCTGAGGAAACTGCCGCTACTCTGGCAAACTGCTCTTTTCCGTTTACCTTTGAGCTCATTTTTGCAATAGCTTCTACTGCGCATTCCGTAGCCTTCTTCATACCTTTTCTCAGGATAATCGGGTTTGCTCCTGCTGCAAGGTTCTTAATTCCTTCATTTACCATAGCTTGAGCCAATACTGTCGCCGTGGTAGTGCCATCGCCTGCTACATCGTTCGTCTTCGTCGCAACTTCTTTTACAAGCTGTGCTCCCATATTTTCGAAAGCATCTTCCAGCTCGATTTCCTTCGCAATCGTAACACCGTCATTTGTGATAAGGGGCGCTCCAAAAGATTTATCGAGGACTACGTTCCTTCCTTTCGGTCCTAAAGTTACTCTTACTGTATTTGCCAGCTTATTAACGCCGACTTCTAAAGCTGCGCGGGCTTCTGCTCCATTTTTCAATTCTTTTGCCATGATTTAAAAACCTCCTGAATATTTGTCCTTATATTTTACTGGATAACTGCTAAAATATCACTCTGCTTTACAATGATAAATTCTTCCTCTTCGATCTTCACATCCGTTCCCGCATATTTGGAATAAATAACATTATCGCCTGCCTTTACTTCCATCTTCACTTCCTTGCCATCGATCATTCCGCCGGGACCCACTGCAACTACTTCCGCCTGCTGCGGCTTCTCCTTATTCTGTCCGGGAAGAACAATACCCGATTTGGTTGTTTCTTCTGCAATCAATTGTTTCAAAATTACTCTGTCACCCAATGGTACTAATTTCATTTTAAAGCCTCCTTATATCAAATTTCATTCTGTATTTTATGAATTACTAGCACTCCCAACTATCGAGTGCTAATCACTAATCCATATATTAGATTTATATGCACATATTTGCAACTGTAATCACAGAACTCAAACGCGCTATAATTTCATTTTTCTCACTTTATCTCTTATTATCTCTCGTTTTCTCACTTTTTACATATATTAACTATTTTATAATTATTTTATAATTTCATTTTCCCATGTCCGCTTTTGCGGGCCCTGAATCAATCGTTAAAAGCGCTTTTCTTTCACACTTCCCCTTTCCAAAGCAGTCTCCAACCAAATTATGCCATCATAAAGTCATATTTATACCCTAAGTCATAGTCTTCCCATTTTGATTCTTATATTTCACTTCCACTGCCCTTCTACTGCGCATCTATCTTTCTTTCATAGGCGCACTTTTCTATGAAAAAACAAAGCGGGGACATTTCCATCCCCGCTGCTGTCCGCGCAACTGTCTATAATCCTCTCTCCAATCTCTCCCGATATCCCGCCGAGCTCTTAATCTCCATCTTGTTCTGAAGCATTTCATATTCCGCGTCGGAAATCATATCCTGAATATGTTCCTCCACATTCGTCTTATTAACGACTCCCACCGCAACGGACGGTGCAAGCACAGTATCGCCCTCATAAGCCAAACATGCCTTCTGCACCCGCCGGCAATAATCTTCCGCCTCGTTTTCCTCTGCCATAGGAATCAGCACGAGAAAGACATCACCCTCGATCCTTCCGATAATGTACTCTGCTCTCGCTTCGTTCATGATGATAGAAGCCACAAGCTGTATAAGGCTGTCGCTCTTTTCCACTCCGAATTTATCGTATACGAACTTCCAGTCATTGATATTTATAAGTGCAATGGCAACCGGCACGACCTCCGAACGATCCAGTACGTTCATCCTGCTCTCCATATATGCCTTGCTGCACACTCCCGTCAGAACGTCCTCCTTCATGCTGCATCCGCCCTGATAGCGTTCTTTCTCAGGCTTCTTATCCAGCCCCTCTATGTAGGAACGAGCTTCTCTGCCCATATATGTTTCAGTTCCCAGTCCGGTTAAAAGGGAAAACGCTGTATCCAACAGTTTCTCTACGTTCGTCTGTCTCTCCCTGGCGACTTTATCATACCTGACATACCAATATCCCACCGTATATCCGCAGATTTGCAGTTCTATACCGGGATCATTTACAACATCGGGAGTAAATCTCGAAAAGTCACCTATCTCCAGCGCATTCTCACCATGCCGGTCTGTCAGCAGCACCTCTACTCCATATTCTTTAGCAATTGTACCGAAGTATTCCGTAAGCAGCTCCATAGTAAATAAACTTTCAACCGTATACTTCTTAATGTTCTCTTTTATTGTCTTTTCAAAAGAAACTGTATCATAATCCATGGTATATGCGCCTCCCTTTGCCTAAGGTCTCGTTCTACCTGGCTGCAGAAAAAGATATATCCGCAGCGTCCGTTTTATAAGTTTCCTGATATCCGTCCACGCTGAAAACATAGAGGACCTCTCCTTGTACCGCTTTACTGCCGCCTTCTCCTTCTGTCTTTTCCGGAAGCCTTTTGTATTCATCACTTTTCTTGAATTCCTTATAAGCATCCGTGAGCGCGGCAATTATCATCTCTTTATCCGGGTCTTTATTGCTTAAGCTGCTTACTGCCGTCTGATAAACCGTCTCCGCCTCCTGCTTGGAGCGGCAAGACTGAAGCCTGTTCTCCAACGCTTTTCGCATAAGATGTGCCCGCAGCGCCTTGGCATACAAAATCGGATTATTCTTCGCCAAATAGTTCAGCTCCGCAGAGGTCAGTTCCTTCCCCGCCTGAAGCTTCGCATATATTCTTGCCTCATATTTCGCTTTCTCCTCTTCGCTTTCTCCCGCTTCCGCGCAATAAACATAATTTAGGACCTGCTGCCCGAAAGCTGCCCTTGCATCCTGTATATCTGCCGAAATCGTCTGTTCGCTCATCCTTTTGGCGTTATCTAAATTTATGCTCATTAACATCGGTATACCACCTCTCTTTTCACACTTCTATAGCTGTCCGTTTACAACAAGTCCTTTTAAGTCCTCCTCCAAAAGCTCCATATCTTTCATAATCTTATCCAGCTTCCTCTGTAATTCATCCCGCTTCTCCACGTTGGTATTCATCGTCTCTATAAGCTCTTCCTGCTCCTGTTTCTCTTGCTTTATTTCTTCCAGCTTTTCTTTTTGTTCTTCCTTCTTCTTCGCTGCTTCCCTGGCTGCCTCTGCCAACTCATCCATCTCTTTGTCGATATGCTCTTTGGCCTGCCCCCTGATCATACCGATAATCGCATCGGAAGCCGCCTTAATGATACTATCTGCCCCATTCATCGCATCAACCATGCCTTTTTGCTCCAGCACAGACAGTTTGGCATCCGTAAGCGCGCTGACACAGCCCGCGATTGCCTGATTCATAATATCTATCAGAGAATCGCAGCTTTCTGCCACATCATCTAATGCCAGCGATTTTCTTTGATATTCCGTCAACGCGCCCATATTGGCAACCTGCTCAAGCTCCTCTTCGCTCAAATTTCCCAAATCGTTATTTCTATGCGCAGTGCGCGCCTTACGAAGCAGCTCCAGGTCCTGCTGTTCCTGACTTTCGTCCTCGATACCGTAAGTCTCCTTTAGCTTGTCCTGCTGCTTCAACGCGTTGTTTTTGTGCTGGTTAAGTTCATTTCTCTGCTCATTCATCTCTGCGATCTTACCGCGGATCTCATTTAAGCTTTCGCTCACTTTCTCGTCGCTTTCGAACTGATCCATGATAATCTTCGTCGCCTGCTTTCTCGCTTGAGCCCGCTTGCTTTCCACCCGGTCAGACATCATGCCTTCTATATCTCCGGCAAAAATAACGCTTTTATTCCCCTGCTCCTTTTTCGTCTCATCCTTGCTATTCCTGCCATTTTCCACACCGATGCCAAAACATGTGGTTCCTTCTAATCCCGTCGCTCTCATTTCATCCCCCTATACGCGCTGTACACTCCACTCCCATTTGTTTCTATATGTATGTATATCGGTTCATATCGATAAATTATTAACATTCCTTTGAAAACTCTCCCGGCCAAAGGCCTCAGACTTCTTCCACCGATACACACATGCTGACTACTCCGATTACTGCTACAACAGCTCCGACAAAAAGCGTCATTCCCGCACCATAATCATCCAGCATCTTTCCTCCAACCACGCTGGCAAACACCCCGCCGAGTGTAATTGCTGTCGTCACGAGAGATTGTCCCTTCACCATGTCCGCCCTGTCGAGCAGCTTGCTCACGTAGTAAACGGAGGCCGGAATGAACAGCGCATAGCCACCCGCCTGAAATAACTGAGCCACATAAATCATGCCGACTGACCCCGCAAGAAAATACAGGATACTTTTCACAGCGAAAAAGATGCCGGAAATCCGAAGCAGGGTCTTGCAGCTTACCTTCTGTACCAGTTTTATGAAAAATATCATGGCCGGAAGCTCCATCACCGCGGAGATAGAGCTCGCCACCCCCATATTTGCGCTGTCACCGCCTACATTCTCAATAATCTGAAATAAGAAATTACAGCTAAGTACATGATAATAAAAAATAAATGTAACTCCAATCAGGAAAACAAAGAATTTCTTATGGGATACCAAAAAGGTTGCCAATCCCTGGGCTTTCTTTTCCTGCGTATCTTTTTTCTTATTTAATTTGCCCGCTTTCCATTCCCCTTTGCGTCCTGCCAGAATACCCACGCTGGCAAACAGACCCAGCATAAGAATAGCTGCCGAAAAAGGAATCAATGCGGTAGGATTATATTTTAGCAAAACTCCCATAACAGTGGATACCGTCGCATAGCAAAAAGAGCCGCAAGCCCTGCACACTCCGAAATTTATAAAGATTCCTCTTTCCTCCAGCTGCACGGACATAGTATTTACAAAGGGCTGGATTACCATGATGCCTACGAGCGAAAGCGTAATAAAGGCAGACACCAGAAAGGATGCCCCGCCAATAACAGTGAGCCCTCCCGACGTCAATAAGATAATCGCCACCCCTACCCATATGATCCCCTTCAAGGTTATTCTTTCATATTTATCCGCAAGACTCGCGATTATCGGCTGCAAAAACACAGCTGCCACGTTAGATAAGGCAATAATAATTCCTATTTCTGAATTGGTGTACCCTCTATCCAATAGAAAAATCACAGTAAATCCTAATAAAGCGCAAAAAGCTGCCCAATAGAATCCTTGGACAGCCGCATATTTAATCGTATATTTTTTGTTGTCGGACATTGTCGTTCCCCTCCAGCTTCTCATCTGTTCATAGCTATATCATAACAGTTACTGCCATAAGAACGCAAGCCAATTTATTTGTATAAATAATATACAAGTACGTTACTGTTCACTCCGTTCACAGTAACGCATGATTTCTGCATTTTAATTCGCTTCGCGAAGCAGAAATCATTTCTCGAATCACGTTCTTACGCAGCTTAACAGCAAGTGTTAAGCTACTGTGTGAACAGTAACACGAGTGCTTCATACGGAAGAAGCTTCTTTTTACTTTCTTCTTTCGAGGTACGATAATTATGTATCAAGAGCTCTGCCTTTTCGCCGCAGAATTCTTCCGGAATGCAAACTTCCAGCTCCTCATCTGAAAAATTACATAACGTAAGCAACTTTTTATTTCCCAGCCTTCTTACATATGCAAAAATTTCCGGATCATCGTCCATAATGAGTTCAAAGCTTCCATACACGATAATATCGTACTCTTTCCTTAGCTCTATCAACTTTTTATAATAATGAAATACTGAATCACTATCTGCCACTTCATTCTCTGCATTGATTTGGTCATAGTTAGGATTTACTTCTATCCAGGGAGTTCCCGTCGTAAATCCTGCATGGATATTCCGGTTCCACTGCATTGGAGTTCTGGCATTGTCCCTGCTCTTGCATCTGAGATAACTCATCATTTTATCATGGCCTACCACGCCGCCATCCACCAGCTCTTTATAGGAATTTATACTCTCAATATCTCTGAACTGGGACATCTCCTGAAAAGGAAAATTCGTCATTCCTAACTCCTCTCCCTGATAAATATAAGGCGTTCCTTTCATCATATGCAAGCATGTCGCGAGCATTTTCGCCGATAATTCTCTATACTGGCTGCTATCGTTTCCAAATCTGGAAACAGCCCTCGGCTGGTCATGATTATCCCAATACAAACTATTCCACGCACAATCCGCAAGCTCAGTCTGCCATTTAGAGAAGATTTTTTTGATACGCAACAACTCCTGTTTTTTATCTGTCCACTTTCCGATTTCTCCATCGCCTTCCACATGCTCAAAATGGAAAACCATGTTTAATTCCTTTTCATTCTCTCCTGCATATTTTCTGGCCTCTTCTACCGTAACTCCGGCGGTCTCTCCCACCGTCATTAAATCATACTTGGAAAGCACTCTCTCATTCATCTCTTTTAAGTAATCATGAACCTTCGGACCGTGAATCGCATAAGGTCCGAAATCGCCATATACTCCTCCGTTTAGTTTTCCATCCGGAAAGCTTTGGTTCTTGGAAATCATACTGATGACGTCCATCCGAAATCCATCGATTCCCTTTTGGCACCACCAATCCATCATTTCGAACACTTCATCTCTGACCTTTTGATTTTCCCAGTTCAGGTCCGGCTGCTTGGGAGAAAATAAATGAAGATAATACATCCCGGTCTCTTCGTCATATTCCCATGCCGGACCACCGAAGCAGGCTCCCCAGTTATTGGGCCTTAGCCCTTCTGCTTTCCCTTCCCTCCATATGTAATAATCTCTATACGGATTGTCCTTGCTCTTCTTACTTTCCACAAACCACTGATGCTCGTCTGAGGTGTGATTTACAACTAAATCCATAATAATCCTGATATCTCTGCTATGAGCCTCCGACAACAGCCTGTCAAAGTCCTCCATGCTGCCGAACTCTTCCATAATATCCCTATAATCGCTGATATCATAACCATTATCATCGTTGGGCGATTTGTAAATCGGCGAAAGCCAGATAACATCAATTCCCAATAATTTCAAATAATCCAGCTTCCCTGTTATTCCGGCTAAATCTCCAACTCCGTCCCCATTGCTATCCATAAAACTTCTCGGATAAATTTGATATACAACTGCTTCTTTCCACCATTTCTTTTCCATATCTTTTTTCCTTTTCCATATTATTTTATTGCGCCTTCAACCATACCTTGAATAATTTGCCTCTGTGCAAATAAAAACAAAATAATAATCGGTATCATCGCCAAAAATGCGGCTGTCAGAATCAAATCCCATTGCTTTACATATGAGCCCACAAAGCTGCTTACCGCAACCGGCAAAGTCTTGATCCTGCCGTTCAACCCAAGCATCAGCGACGGCAACAGATAATCGTTCCATATCCAGATTCCATTCAATATCAATGTCGTCATCTGTACCGGTTTTAAAAGAGGGAATACAACTCTGAAAAAAGTGCCCTCCGGACTGCATCCATCTATCCATGCCGCTTCTTCCAGCTCCTTCGGAATCCCCTTAATGAACCCATGAAGAATAAATACCGACATCGACCCGCCAAACCCTAAATAAGCAAAAATAATTCCCACATAGCTGCTTAGCAGCTTAATTCCCGTAAAAGAAGAAATCTCCCTGAAAGTCGATAAAAGAGGGAGCATAACGACCTGAAAAGGAATGACCATCGCAGCGACAAAAATCATGAAAATGACCCCGGACCACTTCGTTTTATTTCGTACCAGCACCCATGCCGCCATACAGGAAAAAACGGTCAGCAGAACGAGAGTAACAACCGTAATAAACAGTGAACTCGCAAAAGATTTCCAATAACTGAAGTTCTGATTGTTAATAACATTTTGCATATTAATCAGCATCTGCCCCCAATTTAAAGGAGGCGCTACAGGGCTGATAACAATATCAGCGCTCTTTTTGGCGGAATTAAATATTACTAAAACGAAGGGGGATAAAACCATAAGTGCCAATACCATAGAGGCCAATTCTGCAGCATATCTGTTTACTCTTTTACTATTCATCACAGTTCCACCTCCTTCTTTTTACCAATCGACACTTGGGTCAATGAAACAATTGCCAATATGATAAAAAATACAACTGCTTTTGTTTGCCCTTGTGCATACTGATTTTTTGCAATTGCCGTATTATAGATATTCAAAGCAAGGAATTCTGTGGAAGCAATTGCTTTCATTCCCAGTATCCTGCTCGGCGCACCGTTGGTAATCGCAAAGTTCAGATCAAATTGCTTAAAGGAATTTACCAATGTCAGAAAAATACAGACTGTAAATGTATTGGCTATCATCGGTACCTTTATCTTTATTAAAGACTTAAAACCGCTCGCTCCATCTACACCCGAAGCCTCTATAATATCTTTGGGAACTCCCTGCAGTCCTGTGACATAAATCATCATAATATAACCTGCATATTGCCATGTACTGACTATTAATATAGCCGCAAGCGCCAGATTAGGGTCTGTAAGCATGGAAAGGCTGCCTGCGATGAACGACGTAAATACTTTATTAAAAATAAATTGCCATACATATCCCAAAACGATTCCGCCAATTAGATTCGGAAGAAAAAACGCCGCTCTGTAAAAGTTTCTTCCTCTCACTTTTGATGTACACAAAAGCGCTAACGCGAAAGCCGCCAGATTTACGGAAAGCATATTCAGTATCGTAAAAATGAATGTAATTAATAAAGAATATAGATAGTCCGGAGAACGGAACATTTCTATATAATTTGCCAATCCAACAAATTCCGTGAATTTGATTCCATTCCAGTTTGTGAAAGAATAAAATATCCCGCAAATAAAAGGGATGATTACTGTAATTGCAAAAGCCGCCAACAAGGGCAATAAAAATAAAACATTGATGATTGTCTTATGATTTTTAGTTGGTAATAAATACGCTCCCAAAATTATTATAAAGATTCCGCCTATCAGTAATATTCCTCTGCCGCCAGCATCTTTATCGAAAATATCCAGATATAACGCATAGATAACACTGAATACTCCGAACAATACAAATAAAATGGATATCACTCTTCTTACATTTCGCTCCATGTATCATTCTCCTTCATTTCTTTCCCGCAACCAAATACTTTGGCAGCACAGCTTTGGTCCCTATTACTAAATAAGGCGGCCTTAAAGCCGCCCTATTCTATTTTATTTTACATAATCTGCGATTGCAGTTCCCATCATCGTCACAAAGGTATCTTTATCAATTTCATCCTTTGCATATAATTCAAAAACTGCTCCTGTGGAGTTCATTGCGATTCCCTCCGGCATCTTGGTCCAGCCCCATGAATATGTATTGCTGGCATCCACATATGTTTTCAAGCTGACTGCAAGCGGCGTTGTAGGAGTTACCGTACAAGTTTCATAAGGTGAAATCATTCCGCAGTCAATCACAAGACATTTTTGTCCTTCTTCTGATGTCGCCAGTTCATTCAAAAAAGCTTTGCAAGCATCTATGTTTTTCCCGTTATTATATACAGACCACCACGAAGGACAATCCGCAAGCACTCCTGATACTTCTTCCTTCGCAAATGCCAACGGTGCTATACCGCAATCAAATTCAACATTATAATCCGGAAGCGACGGGTCGATCCAGTTTCCCTGAGTGATAAAAGCAGTTTTGCCTTGTGCCCACAATGCAAGTTGATCATCATAGGTTCCTGATACAAGAGTGCTTTGATCCGAATAGTCAAAAAGCATTCCTATAAAGTCCGCAAATTGCCCTAATCTGTCATTATCGATGCTTCCTTCTTTCAGCATATCGATATATTTGTCATCTCCTCTTTCCAGACCGGCTGACAAATAATATCCAAAAAGATGATTTCCCGTGGACCAATACATCTGCCCGGATTCTGCTGCAACCGAACATACCGCTGTCAATCCCAGTTCCTCTTTTTTACTGTCTATCGTTTCAAATGCACTTTTATAAGCATCATAAGTTACTAAGGAAGCCGGATCGATTCCTGCTGCTTCCAAGACATTTTTATTATATGTAATTCCGTAGCCTTCTACCGCATATGGAAATCCAACGACCTTTCCGTCCTCCGATTTAAAACCGAAATCAGTCTGTGATGCCCACTCTTCACCGCTTAAGTCTGTCATATACTCTTTCCACGTCTGATAATCCCCTTCGCCGCCGAACACAAAGATATCGGGCATATTTCCTGCTGCCAAATATCCTTTCAAGGTTCCATTGATATCGACGCCTCCTCCTAACGATTCGATGATTACTTCCTGACCCGTTTTTTCCTGATATGCTTTTGCAAAGGCTTTTAATGGCTCATCAATCTCAATCTTACCATTTACGATTCTTATTGCTTCGCCTGAAGCTGATACCTCTTCTGTTCCAGCCTCCGCCTCGCCTGTCTGTACCTCCGCACCAGCGGAAGTCTCCCCCGATGTCTGTGTACCGCTTCCGCATCCTGTAAATGCTGTAAATGCCATCGTTCCCGCCAACATCATAACTAACAATTTACTTTTTATATTTTTCCCTTCCCTTGTCTATTATTACACTAACTTTCATTTTTTTGCACCAAACATTTGTTACTTATGCGCATAAGCTGTTTGTAATATGTATATTACCATCTCATATCATTTTTCGCAAGCATTTTCGCATATTTTTTTATTTTTTTTTAAATATAATATATATATTTACTTTTTTTTGTTTTTTATCTGATCTTTTATAAACACATATACTTATGCGCATAAGTTAATAGCGTAAAATAGCGAGTAATGCGCTTCCCAACTTGTCCTTATCTTAGAATAAAAGTATATTTCACTCATGTTTATATTATGGGAAAGACAACACTTCCACTCTTTACCGCAACAAGGTCTTTCCTCTGATCAAAAAAGAAAAAGCCGATAACTGTGAGCGTAAGTTCTCACAAGTTATCAGCTCTGCATCTTAGTATCCGGCTCATCGATAACAAATAGATTTAATTCATCACTCAATTTCTTTCCGCTGAAAGAACGCTTCGGCAATCTCAAGCCATTCGTCCGGTAAATAAAGAGCCAAATAGCCGTGATTATAGCCCTTGGCTTCGTAAATTTCACAGGAAGGCATATAAGACTTGAACATCCCCGCGGATTTTTTGACGCACTTCATTTCCTTTTCGCCATACCAGTACATTACCTGCGCTGTACTTTCTCTGACGCTATCTTTGAGCATGTATTGCATCATATAGGTGCGGTACACGGTATAGAAAGTTTCTTTTCTGATCCGTGGCATATCCTGCATATAATATGTTTTGATTTCTTCCGGGTATAACATCTTTTCCGGCACCATCTTAGGCATAACGGCAAGTTGAAAGCTGCAGGCCTTCTTACTGAATAAAAGCCCTCCGCAAAAACGGATCGTGGCAATACATAAACGCGCCATGCCTGGGTTGGGATAGCAGATACTCCCGTCTATAATCGCCTTTTGGGTCAGATCAGGTTTTCGGGATAAAAGTTCCATTACAATTTGCCCGCCAAGCGATACACCGCACAAGGCAAAAAGCCGGCCGTCACATTTTTCTTCTATATATGCCATCAACTTGTCTGCCGTATCCTCTGTGGAAATATAGTTAGTGGTGTGCTCCTCCCCATGTCCGTCCAGTGTGGGAAGGATCACATGGTAGCGGCCGGACAGAACACGTGCTTGCCGTAAATAGTTCCACCATGCGTTCCCGCCTCCATGGATCAGCATAATATGCGGATAATCCTTATTTCCAAATTCATGAAAGTTCATGTGCCTCTCCTCCCTGGAGCAAACAAAATGGCTTCAATAAATAAGTACATACTTTATCAGCTAACGATCAAATCTCTTTTACAGAGTCCCTTTCCACTACATATACCGGAAGCCGCGTATAATTTTCTCCATAATCCTCTTCATGGATCATTTGAAACAGCTTTTCTACGGCAATTCCACCTTTTTGGGAAATATCCTGATGAACTGTCGTTAATGCCGGTCTTACCATTCTGCTGTACTCATTGTCGTCAAATCCAACGATGGATATGTCCTCAGGTATCCTGACTCCGTGATCCCTCAGATAATTTATTATGTGTACCGCATAGTAATCGGACGCACATACAAAAGCGGTATATGACTCGACCCTGCGGTGTACATCAGCCAGAAGCAATGACAAATCTGCGCCGTTTGGCCGAAGCATGATAAAATTCTCTTCATCATAAGAAATTCCGGCCTCCGTTATCGCATCCTTAAAGCCTTTAAAGCGTTCATAGTCACCGCCTTCACAGTTATCCGCAAGATAGGCGATTTTTTTATGGCCTTTGGAAATTAAATGTTTTGTAATTTCATAGCTTCCTTTTCTGTCTTCAATCCCCACATTTACATATTCAAATATGGAATCTTCGATATAACAGTCCACAAAAACCATCGGTTTTTTAACTCTCTTTTTCAGCAGTATTCCGTCCTCTTTGCCAATTCCGAATAATATCAGTCCATCCACATTCCAACTGGCCACTGAATTTATTATCTCGGAAATCTCATCCGATATATACAGCATAATAAAATATCCCCTTGCCCTGACACAGCTCTCAACAGCTCCTGTCAGTTCTCCTGCAAACGGATCCTTAATGAAATTCTCATATTTATCCCGATTCGTCTTCATTGCCAGTCCAATAATTCCCGATTCGTTTCTCGCAAGATTTCTGGCATTAATATTCGGAACATAATCATATTCTTCTATCAGACGCCTTACCTTTTCTATCGTGGCAGAAGAAACCTCTCCCGTTTTTCCATGTATTACATTTGATACGGTAGTAGTACTGATATCGAGCATTTGAGCCATTTCTTTGATTGTGATCATCGCTATTCCTTACCTCACACCGCTAATTAGTTAAAAAATATAAATTAAATTCTACATTTTGAAATGACATAATTATACCAAATGATAAAAGAAAAGCAACCGCTTATTTTATGCTTGTTTTATGCCTCTTTCAATTTCCTGCTCCATGCAATTCCAAAAAGTAACAAAATAGGGAATACAATCGCTGCCAAAACGCCGACTTTCAAGTTGTCGCCGAAATAGCTGGAAACCATTCCTACCACCGTAGGACCACCCGAACAACCCAAATCGCCTGCCAGCGCCAGCATCGCGAACATCGCCGTGCCGCCGCCTCGTATAGCCGCTGCCGCTTTGCTGAACGTACCCGGCCAGAGAATTCCCACCGAAAGTCCGCACAGCGCACAGCCTGCCAGTCCCAGCGCCGGAACGGGTATGAGCGATATGCACAAATAGGTAGCCGCACACAGCAGTACGCTGTAGCTCATAAAACGATCCAGATTAATCTTTTCACCGTATTTTCCATAAAATACTCTCGATATACCCATCATCGTGGCAAAAGACATCGGCCCAGCCAAATCTCCCACCGTCTTGCTCACTCCCAATCCGTTTTCCGCAAAAGTGGACGCCCACTGGCTGACCGCCTGCTCGCTGGCTCCTGCACATACCATCATAAGCATAAGAACCCAGAATATTTTCTTGGAAAACAGCTCTTTTATCGTCAGCCCTGTTTCACCTTCCTCAATGAGTGAGGCGATAGGAGCCTTCGCAAATATCAAAGCGTTTATAATCGGAATAATCGCCCATACCAACGCTAACAGCTTCCAGTTAGAAATGCCGAATGCCCGGAAGAATATGGTGGAAATCAAAACTACTCCCACATGCCCCCAGCAATAGAAGGAATGCAGCAGACTCATAGCCTTTTCTTTATTATCCGTGGGGCAGGCCTCCATCACCGGACTTACCAGCACTTCAAGAATGCCGCCGCCTATCGCATAAATAATTACTGCCATGAGCAGACCGATAAACGGGTCGGAAAATAACTCCGGCAATACGGTAAGGGACACCAAACCGGCAGCCACAAAGATATGGGCGAGTAACATAGATACCCGATAGCCGATTTTATCCACAAAACCCACCGACAGCATGTCCACCAGAAGCTGGATTCCAAAATTGATGGTGATGAGCATGGTGATTTTTGTAAGGGGTATTTCATAGCTGTTTTGGAAGGTCAGAAATAGCAGCGGAACAAAATTATTTACAATCGCCTGTACTACATATGCGATGAAGCAGGCGTTAATCGTTTTCTTATAGCCGTTTTTCATAAAGCCGATCCTCATTCTCTTTTAATTTTGTCTCATGTCAATCACACGTTTTTGCATTATATCACAATCTTTATCTTCATTGTTTGCATTATTTCTTCAATTTATGATAAAATATCTCCAAACAATGCCAAAAGCCTTAAAAGAAAAGGGAGCATACGTTATGCAGGTCACAGAAATCATTACAGACGATACCTTACGGGAAACGAGAACTCATGGAAGCGCAGATTTTCAATTCGAATATTACTTTGACGATATTAAGAAATTCAACAAGCAATATGTGGAATGGCACTGGCACAACGAAATTGAGATATTTTTTGTAGATCAGGGCCCTATCGACTGCCTGATTGGAAATGAACGTATCCGTATTCATGCCGGTGACGGTATGTTTATTAACAGCGGAGTCATCCATCGTTTCGAATCACCCGCCACCGGACACATGCCTAATATTTTGTTCAACCCCGAGTTCATCGCTCCCGGTTCATCGCTCATATATAAAAAATATGTGTATCCTGTCATATCCTCCAACTGTTCTTACGTCCTATTAAAGTCCGATGTTGCATGGCAGGCGGATATTTTGAATGCACTGCGCCGTATTTATGAAGAAGCACAGGCAAGTGCACTGATGAGGGAGCTGACCTTACAGACACTGATCTGTTCCATGTGGTCCGGATTATTTGTGCAGATACAAAGCTCTTTGTCCCAGAAAAGCTCAGAAGGAAATATTTTCATACAGCCTCGTTTACAAATAATGCTGCAATTCATATCCGAAGAATATTCCAGAAAGATATCTCTCGAAGATATTGCCGCTTCTGCTAATATAAGCAAAAGCGAGGCACTTCGCTGTTTCCATTTCGGCGTACAGACGACTCCCGTCAATTACTTGATCGAATACCGCTTAAATCGGGCGAGAGAAGCGCTGTCAACGACTAAGAGCACGGTTACTGCCGTCGCTTTGAGCACCGGCTTCGATAATGTAGGATATTTCTGCAGAATCTTTAAAAAGACCTACGGAATTTCCCCAAAAGCTTTCCAAAAGCAATAAGCGGCTGCGGGTCCGGATCGTTATGGTGCTTTAAATTATATGATAGAATACCTGTTCCTGCCCTCCGACTTCGATTTATACAGTCCTTTATCCACTCTTTTGAACACCTTGCTCATAGTATCTGTTTCCTGCATCTTGGTTATTCCTATGCTTACCGTTACTTCCTTATCATTGCCCAGCCTTATTCTCTTCAATATTTTATTCAGCTTATCGATCGTACTGAGCACACCTTCCTCAGAACCATAATAAATGATAGAAAATTCATCTCCTCCCCACCTGGAGAGCAGAGATTCTTTATTCAGCAGCGGATTTAATCCCTTGGCAATCTCGCTTAACACCCTATCCCCCGTGCTGTGCCCGTAACTGTCATTTATTTCCTTGAACAAGTCCACATCGAACAGCACGATATAGATTTCTTTTGAGAAATGCTCCCTGGTATCTATAATCCCTTCCAGCTTTATATCGAAAATACGCCTATTGCTAATATTGGTAAGAACATCCTTGCTCGCCAGATACTCCAGTTTCTCATTCGCTTCCCGAAGCTGTATACTATACTCATTCAGCTTCTCCCTCTCCCTAATATATGTATCGGAATATAGGGTAAGGATCAGAAAGCCTCCAACCAAAGTTATCGGAATCTGTATGAGCCTATCCTTAAACAGCATATCATAATCGTAAATCTTCAATATCTCAGGGAACCGATACTCAATATAAAATAAAGCCGCTACCGTCAGTCCCAAAATAACCAAGAGTATCTTTCTAATCCTATTCTCATAAAGCAGAATAATCCCTATCATAATCAGGAACAAATACGCAGTAGCACTGCTGTTTCCTCTCCCGCCGTTCAGCCATCCAATAGGCAGAATTACCAGAATAATATTCAGACTGAGAAATAATTGCAAATAATACTCATAAGCACTCTTACTCCCTAAAATAGACAAAGCCGAAACAAGCAGCAAATAAAACCATTTATAATTAGCGCTCATCGGATATTTCGTTATCACATTCCCAACCACACACATGATTGAAAGAAAAAACGTCATTATACTAATATAATAGAAAGCCCTGTTTCTAATGTCTGTACTTCGCTCCATCCAATCCCCCTATTCCATTACGTACATTGAATAATTCTCCATAATCTTTTGTAATCCTCTGGCAGAATCCCAAACTGCCGAAGAAAGTTTCTCAAAGCCTAATGACTCCCCATTTCAAGAGACTCTGTACTTCTCCTTCAGAAAACCGGCCTCCGCATAAGGAATCACAAAATTCAAAATCCCCGCCGCATAAGGCGAAATAATATACTCATTCCCAATAATATGAAAACCGTCTTCTCCCAGATACCAGGTATCCTCCGTTAACAAATCTCTAACACTGCTTTCATATCCTTCAAAAAACATACCCGAATATTTCTCCTGTTTCGTCTGCTGCAGGATAGCGTTCACGATTTCTTTAACCGCCGTCTTTTCATCCGTAGTTACATCCGCAAGCGTCAGCCGTTTTCCCGTCTTAGGATCGAAGTTCAGCGCTGCCTCCAGCGTATTGGGATGAGCTCCTCCCATATAGGATGAGGCATTCACCAGGAAGCTGATAACCGTTTCATCGGCCCTGTTTAAAGAAAAGGCCGTTTCCATATCATAACCGTACCAGTTGTCCTTGCCTCTCGTTATATAATCTTCCTCTGCCCATTTCTTTGCATCTTCTACGGACATTCCATGCAAATTAAAGGTTCTGATATACTCGTTGATCGCCTGTGAAGCCTCTTTGTTTCCGGCAATATCCACCGTAGGTACAGTCTCCCTGATCGTAAGGAGCAGCGTCTTATCTTTCGCGGTATATTCCTCTGTTTTCTCTTCAAAGGTAATATTTATTGTCTGCTTTCCCGCGTCATTCCCCTCCTCTGCCTCTTCTTTTCCCTCTCCGGCGTCTTCTTTCACGTCTTCCCTTATTTTTTAGGAACAAAGCTGTCGAAAATAAATAAATCAAAGTCTTTTCTTCTCATATCGAGCTGCTCCTGTGTCTTTATCGTCCATGCCACCGCAAGATTCCTGTACAGTCGTCTGCATATCTTTCTTGATGGCATTCTATGGTATTTATGATTATATGCTATAAAATCCGGTTTCGTTACACAGTTTAGCAGTAAATGCTCCAAAGAAAAGTACAACGGCCCCTTCAGCCCCTCCTCCTTCTTAAACACATCCGAAAGCTGTCCCCGCATAACCTCCTTACGGTGCTTCCTATACCAGATAAGCCCAAGAGGGTTAAAGGATTCTATACAATAGGCCCCTTTATATTCCTTCAATAGTGCGTCCGCCAGCTCGCAGACAGAAATATCCGTCCATTCAATTTTAAGTTCCACGATCAAAGGAACTTTTCCGTCCGCCAGCTTCAGAAAATCTTCAAATCTCGGTATCTTCTCCTCAGAACGATAAAGATGAAACTGCAAAAGTTCTTCATACGTATAGTCCGAAACCTTCCCTTCCGCACCGCATACTCTCTTAAGAGTGAAATCATGAAATACGACGGGTATTCTGTCCTTGGTAAGCTGCACGTCAAGTTCTACCCCAAAACCTCCGTCTATCGCCTTTTTTAATGCCTTTAATGAATTTTCAGGAGCATCTCCTTCATTATCATGCAGCCCTCTATGCGCGTATAAGACCCCCATAAAAGGAGTCTTATCAGGCCTGTTCACCATGCGGGGCATAATAGCCAATAAATATAGTACTGCTAAAATTATTATAATGCTGATTATCACTGTCATTTCTCTGTCCTTCGTATCATTTAAAATTTAATCATCTAAATCGAAGTTCTCCAATGCCGCCTTCTTTTTCTCCGGCTTGGAATCTCCATGGCGCACCTGCGTCATCGTAAGAAAGGCCGCCGCAGAAAATAGAAACGCATATGGAAACAGCGTCCTGTAAGATATGCGTTCCAATAAGAAGCCCGACAGAATCGGAGTAAATATTTGCGCAGCCATGGAAAAGGTATAGTAGGTTCCCGTGAACTTGCCGATGTCGCTCCCCTTGCTCATCTCAACGATCATAGGATAGGAATTCACATTAATGGCCGCCCAGCCTATACCGATAAGGGCAAATGCTATATTGATTGCCGAATGATAGGAGCCCGCAAATATCGCAGCGAAATAGCAGGCGCTCATCAGAACGATGCCCCCCATTATCGTCTTTTTACGTCCTATCCTGCTTGCAATGCTGCCGATGGGAATGTAGCTGAGTATGGCCGCCACCGTCGCTACCATCAGACAGTCCGCAAAGCCTCCTCCTTCCATGTTCCACACCACTCCCGTGTATCTGGAAAACGCAGTAGTCACCGCATTATAGGCCGCAAACCATAGAAAAATCGAAGCCAGCAGAAAAATCATGCTTCGCTTGACGTCCCCCGGCATAGCTTCCTTCACAACGTCCTCTTCGGACTCCTTCACTGCCGCATCGATAATCTCTCCGCTTTCGTCCTCATAAGCCTTTACCTCCGCCTCCACCAAAGCCGCAACCTTCTTCTCCCTAACGGTGAAGAACAGTACGGCGACTGCGGCGAGCATCAGTCCGCCTACGCTGGCAAACAGAGGGAAATAATCCGGGCGTTTGCCGGGACCTACCAGAAACTTTATCATAAGCAGCGCATAGACACCTCCTACAGCACCCATCAGATTGATGATCGCATTCGCCTTGCTCCGCAAACGGTTCGGTGTCAAATCCGGCATGAGCGCTACCGCGGGAGAACGATATAAGCCCATGGAAAGCAGCAGCGCAAACATGATCACAAGAAATAAAATCAGGTTTTCTTCATTATCCGCCGCAGGAAGTACCATGAGAAAGGTTACCGCCAGCAAGGTTCCGCCCACGATAAACGGCATCCTTTTTCCTATTCTCGTATCCGCCTTGTCGGAAAGCAGTCCGAACAGCGGCAGTAAAAAGATGGCCAGTACGTTATCCATAGCCATCAGTGTGCCCGTCAATGTCTCACCCAGATGAAATGTGTTCTGGAGCATCAGCGGAATAATGCTGTCGTATATCTGCCAGAATCCGGATATGGACAGAAACGCCAGTCCGATCAGAACCGTTCTCCTATAATTTAATTTCATAATGTGAAATTCCTCCCTCTTCCTATGCCTTTCTACATGCTATTCCTATCATAACATGCAGTTATCCATAAATCCATGTCAAATTTATGTGAAATACGCCGGAAATATACCGCAGTCCTAAGAAACCCTTGCAAAATCTTCGATTTTCTGTAAAATAAGAAAGGATGAGATAATTGACAAAATTAATTTTCAGAAAGGCATATAACAATGATTAGTGCAAACAATGTAACGTTACGTATTGGAAAAAAAGCGTTATTTGAAGACGTTAATATTAAGTTTACCGAAGGAAACTGCTACGGACTGATCGGAGCCAACGGCTCCGGCAAATCCACTTTCCTCAAAATATTATCCGGCAAGCTGGACACTACTAACGGAGATATCGCCATTACTCCAGGCCAAAGATTGTCGGTGCTGGAGCAGGACCATTTTAAATATGACGAATATACCGTTATCGATGTGGTTATCATGGGCAACGAGCGTCTCTATCAGATCATGAAGGAAAAGGACGCCATTTATGCAAAAGAAGATTTTTCCGATGAAGACGGTATCCGTGCCAGCGAGCTGGAAGCGGAATTCGCCGAGATGGACGGCTGGGAGGCTGAATCAAGTGCCGCTATGCTCTTAAACGGTCTCGGTATCGATACGAGCCTTCACTACTCCGTTATGGGAAGCCTGAACGGAAATGAAAAGGTAAAGATCCTTCTTGCAAAAGCTCTGTTCGGCAGTCCGGACATCCTTCTTCTCGACGAGCCTACCAACCATTTGGATCTGGATGCTATCGCATGGTTAGAGGACTTCCTGATCGACTTTGAAAATACGGTTATCGTCGTATCTCATGACCGCTATTTCCTGAATAAGGTATGCACACATACTGCGGATATCGACTACGGCAAGATTCAGCTCTATGCCGGGAACTACGATTTCTGGTACGAATCCAGCCAGCTCCTCGTCAAACAGATGAAGGAAGCTAATAAGAAAAAAGAGGAGAAAATCAAAGAGCTTCAGGACTTTATCTCCCGTTTCTCCGCAAACGCTTCGAAATCCAAACAGGCTACCAGCAGAAAGCGCGCCCTGGAAAAAATTGAGCTGGATGACATCAAGCCCTCCAGCAGAAAATATCCTTATGTGGACTTCCGCCCCGATCGTGAAATCGGCAATGAAGTACTGACGGTGGAGGGACTTTCCAAGACCATCGACGGAGAAAAAGTACTCGACAATATTTCCTTTATCGTAGGACATAACGATAAAATCGCATTTGTGGGCAGCAATGAGCTTGCGAAGACGACGCTGTTCCAGATTCTTACCGGCGAACTGGAGCCGGATGAGGGTTCTTACCGCTGGGGCGTTACCACCTCTCAGGCATACTTTCCCAAGGACAGCACGAAGGAATTCGACAACGATTACACCATTGTAGACTGGCTGACCGGCTACTCTCCTGTAAAAGATGTAACCTATGTGCGCGGCTTTTTAGGCCGTATGCTCTTTGCCGGAGACGATGGCGTAAAGAAGGTGAAGATTCTTTCCGGAGGTGAAAAGGTAAGGTGTCTTCTCTCAAAAATGATGATCAGCGGAGCCAATTGCCTCATCTTAGATGAGCCTACCAACCATTTGGACATGGAGTCCATCACCGCGCTCAACAACGGACTTATTAAATTCCCGGGTGTGGAATTATTCGCCTGCCACGACCACCAATTCGTACAGACTACGGCTAACCGCATTATGGAAATCCTTCCGGGCGGACAGCTCATCGACAAAATCACTACCTACGACGAATATCTTGCCAGCGATGAAATGGCGAGAAAGCGTACCGTATATACGAATAAAAACGAAGAGGACGATAATTAAAGCCGAATATACATTCGGCTGCCGAATGTATATTCGGTTTGGAAAAGGGGCTGGAAATTCAGCTCCTTTGTTTTGACATAAGAGCAATTCGCGAAGCGGTTTCCCTTTGTTTGCCCTCATAACTATAAGGAGATTTTTCATGAATATCGTAGATTTACACGTACATTCCAATAAATCCGACGGGAGCTTCTCTCCCGCCGAGCTCGTACATCTCGCTGTCAAAAAAGGCCTGTCTGCCTTTGCCCTGACTGACCACGATACTACGGACGGCCTCGCAGAAGCGATGGCGGAAGCAAAAAAACTGCCAAAAGAAAACCCTTTGGAGGTTATTCCCGGTATCGAGCTGTCCACCGAATACGAAGGAAAGGATATTCACATTCTGGGACTGTATATCGATTATGAATCCCCATTTTTCAAAGAACAAATCAAATCCTTCATAGATTCACGCCTTACCCGCAACGAAAAAATGTGTGAAAACCTTAATAGCGCAGGCATCGATATTTCCTACGAAAAGCTGCTGGAGGCTTTTCCCGGTTCAGTCATTACCAGAGGACATTATGCAAAATATTTATTGGAGCACGGTTATGTAAAAAGCATGAACGAGGCCTTTGACCGTTATGTAGGTGACCGTACCAAATATTTTGTCCCCAGAGAAAAAATCACACCGAAGCAGGCCGTACAATTTATTTTACAAGCAAACGGCATCCCCATTCTGGCCCACCCCATCCTTTACCACATGAGTGACACAAGACTGGACACTTTGACCCGCAAGTTAAAAGCAGCAGGACTCATGGGCATTGAAGCCGTTTACAGCACCTATAGCCATTCTGAGGAATGGAAGATGCGAAAGCTAGCCGACAAGTACGATTTATGCATCAGCGGCGGCTCCGACTTCCACGGCTCCACCAAACCTTCCCTGGAGCTGGCTACGGGATACGGAAAGCTGGTGATTCCTGAGGAGATATTGATTAATCTAAAGAAGAAAAAAGGATTGGAGCACAATTTGACTCATCATATGGACAATAATAAACCAAAGATATTTTTTACCGATTTAGACGGTACCTTACTGACAAAAGAGAAAAAAATAACTCCTGCCACTCTGGAAGCGCTAAAAAAATGGACTGCCGCAGGCAACAAGCTGGCACTTTCCTCCGGCAGGGCAATCGACAGCATAAAAGAGGTAAAAGAATCCCTCGGCCTGGACTTTTCCGGGATGTATCTCATCGGATATAACGGGGGTGAAATCTACGATTGTGAAGCCCAGAGGGTAGTTTCCCGCATCACTCTCTCCATGGAGCAAGTGGCTGCCGTGGCGAAGGCGGCAAAGGAACAGGGCATCCACTGCCAGACCTATACCGATACCCATATTATCAGTCCGGCGGACAACGACGAACTGCATGTATATCAAAGAGCCATTCACAGCCCCGTTATTATCAGCGAGGATATTATGAAGCCCCTGGATAAAGAACCATGCAAATGCCTCGCTATCGAGATCCACGATAAGGAAAAGCTGGAGCGTTTCCGTCAGTCGTTACTCCCTTTCACGGAAGGAGAGGTGAACCTTCTTTATTCCAACGATAAATACCTGGAGATCTTTCCTGCTTCCTCCGGCAAGGAAACCGCAGTCATAAAGCTATGCGAACTGCTGGATATTCCCATAGAGAACACCCTCGCCGCAGGAGATGCTTCCAACGATATTTCCATGATTCAGGCTGCAGGCGTAGGCATTGCTATGCAGAATGCGAAGGAAGATGTGAAAAAAGCAGCCGATATCGTCACGGCCGCCGACAACAACCAGGACGGGCTTGCTCCCATCCTTTTGTCCTATTTGTCTGAATAAAAGTGTGCTTCGCACACTCTCGTGACCAAATACTTCGACAGCACAGCTTTTGTTCCGCGCGCGCAGCTGCGCATCTATTTTTATGTAATAGGAGCATTTTCCTATTACATAAAAAATGGAGGGGTTTTACCCCTCCACAATCAAATATCTTCCGTCTCCGATATCGAACACTTCCTGCGCGCTTAGGATTTCCTCTTCATCTGCGCCTTCCATATCGACACCTTCTTCGTCAAAATATTCCCACACCTCCTGCACGGAATTTACTACTACCGCCATACAGTCCTCCAGAAACGCTTCCGCTTCTTCGGGAGTCTCCGCTACATTCTCGGGAAATAACTGCTTTTGCCTCTTTAGAAAGCATGCTAATACAGCATCATCATATTCATGCATCTAAATAATCATTCCTTTCTTCACGGCCTGCAATCTCCTTGTCGCAGGCACAACATATTATTTATTACCATTACTATATACTGTCATTGCTCATTTATCAAGCCTTTTACCACATGATATACACCTTTTTCCAAATAAGAAGGACAGATGTATTTTGCCGCCTTTTTCACCTCAGTTCTGGCAGTCTCTACCGCGTAACTCTCTCCTGCTGCCCGCATCATTCCGATGTCGTTATGATTGTCGCCAAAGGCCATTGTTTCTTCCTTTTTTATATGAAAGTATTCCTGAACAAAGGCCAGAGCATGCCCCTTGTCCACCGAGGCATCCATGAAATCCACCCACTCATCTCCCGCCATGCAAGCCTTCACTTTATCCTTCCAGCGGGGAATCAACACGCCCTCTCCCAGCTCTCTGATGCTCTCCTTCTGATAAATGGAGACTTTAATGATCTGAGCATCTTCCTCGAGAACGTCTCTGACAAGCGTGAACTCATTACGATATCCATAGGTTATCAAATCTATGAACTCTTTATTCCTGCTTTCCAGCAAAGAACCATTTGGCGTGGATACGATGATGTCACAGCTTCTGTCATATTCCCGCAGCTGCTTTATGATTTCCTCCGCATATTGCCTGTTCATGGGCGTTATGCTGATATCTTTTCCCTGATAACGGATCTGTGCACCATTTTCAGCAATAAATACAATATCCTCATCGATGGAACGAAATACATTCTTGATGCTCTGATACTGCCTGCCGCTTGCCGCACAAAAAATGATTCCCTGTCCAATCAAAGCTTTTATAGTCCTCACTATTTCGGGATATAAATCCGGTGTGGAGTCTTTGATTAAAGTTCCATCAATATCCGATGCGATTAATTTTATCATTGTTAAACCTTACCTTTACAATAAATTCCTTGTTTTCATCTCTTGATAAAGCCTGCCTATAGGCAGTCCCACTACGTTGTTATAGTCTCCGCAGATACCTTGGATATATGCTGCGCATCCTCCCTGAATCGCATAGGAGCCCGCCTTATCCATGGGCTCACCGCTTTCCACGTAGGAGGCAATCTCTTCTGAATTCATTGGATACATGGTGACATCCGTCTTCTCATAAAAGGTATGGAATACGGCCGGCTCATCTTTTTCCTTGACGCAAACAGTCACACCGGTATACACCTGATGTACGTTACCCTGAAGTCTGCCGAGCATTTCACAGGCTTCTTCCCTGCTCTTTGGCTTTCCCATTACCGTATCCATAAAGGATACCACTGTATCCGCTCCAATAACCGTAAATCCTTCCTCCCCCCGTTTCGTAAGCAGATTGCATACCTCATCTGCCTTCTGATAAGACAACTCCTGAACAATTTCACAGGGCAGGCTCTTGGTCGTTTTTTCTTCCCTCTCGCTTGGAATCACTTCATATTCCATGCCAATTTGCTTTAACAGCTCTTTTCTTCTCGGCGATGCCGATGCTAATATTATTTTATTCATGATGAGTCTCCGGTATAAATACGCGGTCGTCCGCCGCTGTTTGTCCTTCCTGTGCCCGGGCAAGGGCCTCCAGTGCGAATTCCTTCTGGGAATTGTAGATTGCCTTTCCTCTCTTATCCACCTTTTCGTAGCTTCCGTCAGGCTGTAATATATGCGCTTTTACCGTGTCCATAAGCTCGCCCTCCAGAATATGCACTAATTTTTCCTTCAGTTCATGACGCTCCACGGGAAAAAGAATCTCCACCCTGCGTTCCAGATTGCGGGGCATCCAATCCGCACTTCCGCAATAAATCTCTTTATTGCCGCCATTTTCAAAATAAAATATCCTGCTGTGTTCCAAAAAGTTTCCTATGATGGAGCGCACGCTAATATGATCACTTACTCCTGGAATTCCAACCTTAAGGCTGCAAATGCCGCGGATAATGAGTTCTATCTGCACTCCCGCCGCATTAGCCTCATATAGGGCCTCTATAATATCCTTATCGCACAAGGAATTCATCTTTGCAATAATGCGGGCAGGCCGTCCCTCTCTCGCATATTTCGCTTCTCTGCTTATGAGATACAGGAATCTGTCCTTCAACCAAAGGGGCGCTAACGACAGCTTTTTCCATGTGCGCGGCTCCGAGTAGCCTGACAGCATGTTGAATACAGCGGTAGCATCCTGTCCTATTTCTTCACTGCAGGTGAACATGCCGATATCCGTATAGAGCTTTGCCGTAGCATCGTTGTAATTTCCTGTTCCAAGATGTACATATCTTTGGATGCCGTCCTCTTCCTGTCTTACCACAAGGGTTATCTTGCTGTGGGTTTTCAAGCCAACGAGACCATAGATGACATGGCATCCTGCCTTTTCCAGCATCTTTGCCCAGACAATGTTATTTTCCTCGTCAAAGCGCGCTTTCAGTTCTACCAGCACAGACACCTGCTTTCCATTCTCCGCCGCCTGGGCTAACGCCGCAATAATCGGCGAATTGCCGCTGACACGGTAAAGTGTCTGCTTAATGGCAAGTACCTCGGGGTCTCTCGCCGCCTGCCTTATAAAATTCACTACCGGAGCAAATGTCTGATACGGATGGTGCAACAGGATATCACCCTCCCTTATCTTTTCAAAAATATCACACTCCGCCGGAAGCTCCGGCACCGGCTGGGGCTTCTCATAACCGGACTCCTTCAGATGGTCGAAACCATCAAGACCATACATCTTCATAAGAAACGTTAAATCCAAAGGGCCGTCTATCTGGTAAATGTCTTCCTCCATAATGGAAAGTTCATTGCCGATCAAACGAAGAAGGCGCTTGTCGATGCCGCTTTCCACCTCCAGACGAATGGCTTGTCCCCATTGCCTTTTTTTAAGCTGCTTCTCTATTTCCTTCAGCAAATCCTCCGCTTCATCCTCCTCTATGCTTAAATCAGCATTTCGCATAATGCGGAAAGGATAGACACAGACGATGTTATAATTCAAAAACAGTCTCTCTATATTTCTTTCAATAATTTCCTCTAAGAGAATCACCGTTTTTTCCTTTTCATCCTCCACCTTAAGAGGCACGATTCTCGGGAGCACGCTGGGTACCTGCACCGTAGCGAATTCCAACTCCTCTTCCCCGTCCTTTTTTCTTACCAGGGCCCCGAGATTCAAGGACTTATTGCGGATCAAAGGAAAAGGCCTGGAAGAATCCACCGCCATAGGGGTAAGAACCGGATATACGTTTTCCATAAAATACTTATCCGCATATTCCGCCTCTTTTACCGTCATATCTTCATGATGCTCTATGATGCGGAGGCCGCTTTGCAATAGCAGGGGTACCAGTGACCGCTTGTATGTAGAATATTGAAGGTTTACCAGCTCATGAGTAGCCTCATTCAGTCTTTGAAGCTGCTCTGCCGGCGTCATTCCCGAAAGGTCGGGCTTCGCATAGCCCGCATTTACCATATCCTTTAAGGAAGCGACCCTTACCATAAAAAATTCGTCCAAATTAGAGGCCGTAATGCTCAAAAATTTCAGCCTCTCAAAAAGTGGATTCTGCTTGTCCCTGGCTTCGCTGAGCACTCGTTTATTAAAAAGTATCCAGCTCAGTTCCCGGTTCATGTAGTTATTATAATCCGCAGCCTTTTTCTTTTCACTTTCCCTGCCGTTCATAAATTCCTCCGCTTGTTTATGCTTATAAGCTTCTTCTTTGCTTGATCATCGGTCTGACGCTGTATACTTCCTCGAAAAACTCAGCTCCCCCGCTGAACATTCCTTTCTCCAGCGTGATATCATCGTTGGTGTCCACCGTAATCGTCAGTACGTTGTCCTTGAGAACCGCCTTAACGTCCTTGAACTTTTGCTTATGGCTTCGGTCTAAGCCGTTAGCTACCCGGAGTATGGCGGTCAGCTTGGCCATTTTTAAGTAGGTCTCTCTGCTAAGCTCTGATTCTTTCCCCATTTCCGTATAATATACGAACTCCGAATGATTATATTTCACCACGTTTGCCACAATTTCCCGTTCCTCATGGGAAAGGCCTATGATTTCCGTCGCCATGATGATGCTGTAAGAGCATTCGCCCAGATTCACCATGCTTATATATTTTCCGCAATCGTGCAAAAGCGTAGCGATTCTAAGCAGCAGCCTGTCTCTTTTTTCAAGTCCATGCACCTTCTTCATGCTGTCGAATACGGTGAGCGCTATTTTTTCCAGGGTTTCTCCCCGTTTTCTGCTTCCCATATATCTCTTGCTGATATTTCTCGCGCAGGCGATGATGTCCTGCTCAAAATCGTGCTCCGGCAAGACTATTTTATTGTTCTGCGCATATTCATAGGCGATACCGTCGCACAGCGTCACGCCCGGAGCCCAGAGCAGCTCTGCATTCATTACCTCTATCATTCTTTTTAACAAAATACTGGAAATATAAAGCAGTGCAATATTTTCCTCCGGCATATCGAAGAGCTTCGTCAGTTCCTGCACTGTTTTTTCCCGGAATACCTCGAGAAATTGCTCGAAATTCTTCGCATTCACGTATCCGCTCACTCTTTCCGAAAAGAGCTTTTTTTGTACCAACGTGGAAATATAATCGTCCACGATGATGATGTTATTGATTTCACGCTCCTTTAAATATAGCTTTTTAAAGACTGAAAGCTGGGCGTTTACAAGTTCCTCTATCAGTGCCTCGTACTGTCCTCTTCCCGCCCCTAACTGATTCATATAATCCCTTAGGCGCAGCACGCCCAGACGAAGATTCTGAGTCGCTACAAGTGCATCCTTATCGAAAAGGGAAATCTGGATGCTGCCGCCTCCGATGTCCGCAATGACCGTTCCCTTTTCAATGAATTTATTGAAATCCTCTCCCATAAAGGCGATGGATTTATAATCCAAAAAACGCTGCTCCGAATTGCTCAGCACCTCGATATCAATGCCTGTCCGCTGACGGATCTGGTCGAGAACGATAATTGTATTTTCCGACTCTCTTATCGCGCTGGTGCCATATGCCTTATACTCCGACACTCTGTAGGATTTCATGATTTTCGTATATTCATTCAGATAATGGCACAATTCATCCACTTTATCGTTCGCCATTTTTCCTACGGCATATGTCCCCGTTCCTAAATCGATACGGTGTCTGATATGATCGATCTCTTTCATTCCGTCTTTTGCCGATATTTCAAATATTTTCATGGATAACTCAAAGGAACCTACGTCTATTGCCGCAAATGTTTTCATATCGAAAGCCATCCTCTCTTTTTATCTTTTGGCATGTAACATAGAAATTTTAGTACAGCGTTCGACAAATAACTGGACCAATCGCGCAGAATGCTTTTCCTAGTGTGCAGTTCGAAAAACGTAGGCGTAGCGGGCTACGCTGAGGCTTTTCGAACTGTACAATCGGAAAAGCAGGCAAGCGATTTGGGGTAGTTATTTGCGAAACGTTGTACTAGGTCAACATACTGTACCGGCTTAAAATTTCTTTTCACGCTTCCCAAGCAGGTAATCGATAAACTGCTGGGCAGTGCGTCCTGAAAGCCCGCCATGGGAAAGTTCCCATTTGTTCGCCTCCAATAAAAGCTCCTCTTCCGGCATCGTAATTTTATAACGAATCGCGAGACGCCTTACAATTTCCTGAAATTCTTTCTTATCCGGCGAGCAGAAGAAAATCGTCACCCCGAACCGGTAAACGAGGGACAGCTTTTCCTGAACCGTATCGCTGGCGTGGAGCTGATCCCTGCGTCCCTCCTTATCGGCGAAGGTCTCCTTTATCAGATGCCTTCTGTTGGAGGTAGCATATATGAGCACGTTATCGGGTTTCTTCTCCAGCCCGCCTTCGATTACTGCTTTCAGATATTTATATTCGATTTCAAATTCTTCAAAGCTGAGGTCATCCATATAAATGATGAATTTATAATTGCGATTTTTAATCTGAGCGATAACATCATTCAAATCCTGAAACTGATGCTTATACACCTCGATAACGCGCAGCCCTCTGTCATAATATTCGTTGGCAATCGCCTTGATACTGGAAGACTTGCCGGTGCCCGCATCGCCGAACAACAGACAGTTATTGGCCTTTCTTCCTTCCACGAAGGCCTCCGTATTCTCTATCAGCTTCTGCTTGGGAAGCTCATAGCCGATCAAATCGTCCAAGTATACATGGGCGATGTTCAGTATCGGAACGATAGAGACGCCGTTCTCGTCATGACATACGCGGAAAGATTTATGTAAACCAAATTTTCCTACTCCATATTCCTTATAGAATTCCGTAAGGGTTGCTTTCATTTCCTCCGCAGAATCGTTCTTTGTAAATTTCACCGCAAGAGTACAGATGCTTTTGCAAATCCGCTCGTTATATACCTTGCTTTCCTGCTCGCAGCCATCGTAAGAAAGAATGAGAGAAAAGGCCTCCACTCCCAGAAACTCCATCATGCCGGAAAAATCGAAGTCATAAAACTCCTTAAATATCACGATGTCATGAAGGGCGGCCTGATTGATGGTTCCTCCTACCTCTCCTCTTATTTCACATGCCTTGCTATAGCTGTTTTCGTTGTTCACAAGAAGGTTGGTCAGATAGCAATGCCATAGATTTCCATAAAATCCATGATGCCCCGCCAAGTCGATAAGACGGTGCATACAATCATATAAAAGAGACCTTTTGTCCTCTATATTAAAAAATTCATCGTTATAATGGCTCATCAGCCATGCCATATCATAAAGCAGAGCTTCATCACCGAATCCTTTATATACAATCAGTTCGTTTTCCCGCATTGTTGTCCTACCTCTAATAGTTTCCTAAAATTTTCATATTTCTCGCTTCATCCCTAAGGCCTCTTAAGGCATTTTTCACCGCACTGTCCGTAAGGTTGCCGTCAAAATCGATAAAAAACCGGTATTCCCAGTTGCGGTCGGGAGTGGGACGGCTTTCTATTTTATTCATGTTGAGATTATTATAAATGAAATGAGACAGCATATGATAGAGGGAGCCGCTTTCGTGAGGCACCTCGAAGCAAATACTTACCTTTTTGGCGTCTTTTAAGAATATTTTCTGATTGGTCACGATGATAAAACGAGTCGAATTCGTGCTGGAGTGGTTGATTCCCTTTTCCAATATCTCAAGTCCATAAGTCTCCGCAGCATAAGCACTGGCGATAGCCGCCTGTGTGCTGTCCTTATCTTCAGACACCTTTTTCGCCGCAAAGGCGTTGTTATTCATGCTGATCTGCTTCCAGGCCGCATGCTCCTGAAGATACTTGGAGCTTTGCATCAGCGACTGCGGATGGGAATAGACGGTCTTAATGTCTTCCAGCTTCGTTCCCGGGGCTGCCATCAGACAGTGTTCAATCTTTATAATCTGTTCACCCACGATATAGTTCTCGAATTCCACGAGCATATCGTAAATCTCGCTTACGATACCCGCGGTGGAATTCTCGATGGGAAGCACCGCGTAATCCGCGCTGCCTTCGTCAATGGCAATCATCGCATCCCGAAAGGTTTCTACATGGAAATTGTTCACGTCTTTACCGAAATACTGCTTCATAGCTGCCTGCGTATAGGCTCCCTCAGCACCGGGAAATACCACTCTTGCATCTTCCAAGTTCAAACGGTCCATCCCGATAAACGGCAGCCTTCCTATGCTTCCTTTTTCCGTCAGCATCTGGTATTGCAGCTTGCGGCTCATGGACATAATCTGCTCGAACAACTCCTCGATCCCATGACTGTTGAATTCATTGTGTGCCATAGACTTCACACTGCGAATCTTCTGCGCCTCGCGCTCCTTATCGAAAACTTTTTTGCCCGTCTCGATTTTATATTCCGCTACTTGTCTGGATATCTCCATCCTCTGTTCATACAACTCTACGATTTGTCCATCAATAGCGTCTATTTGTTCCCTTAATTTCGTCAAATCCATACTGCCGGTTCCTTTCATGGCTTACTTTTTACCTGCATTTTACTTATGCTTTACCGCACTTTACGCTTATTTGTGCCTACGGAATTGTTCATAATTTATCAAATTTTATCTTATAACAAATCCCACTTGATAGCAAGTAAATTAACGGCTATAATTTTAGTAAATAATTGTGAAACATAAGAAAAATCTCGAAAGGAGTATTACAAACAAAATATGAAATCAAAGAGGAGAACTATTATAGTTATAGCGGCGATATGCTTTATCTTCCTGGCCACCTTCGGCTATACGCTCCTATCCCAGAAAGTGCAATTCAACGAGGGGAACGTGACCGGGAATACCGCGGGCAATTTGAATAACGGAGGACTTTTTTGCGAGACGGATGGAGTAGTCTATTTCTCCAATCCTTACGATGAAGGGCGTCTGTATTCCATGACACCGGAAGAAACCCAGCTAAAAAGACTTACCACATCAAAGGCCACTTCTATCAATGCAGATTCGCATTATCTTTATTACTATATGGACAGCACAAAGGAAGGCGGGGAGCTTAACTACATGCATTTTCACGGCATTTATCGGAGCAAGCTAAGTGGGCAGGACACCGAATGCCTGAAACGCAATTACGCCATCACATTACAGCTTTGCGGAAATTACTTATATTATCAAGACTTCGACAACAATAACAAAAACGGGACTGAACTTTATAAGATAAAAATAGATAAATCGGAGGATGTCAGAATTGCAGATTATGATATCAATCCTGCATGCTGTGAAGATGGTATTATTTATTTTAACGGAACGAAAGAGAATCATCATTTGTATGCGTTAAATACAAAAAATGATTCCATTTCCGTTGTATGGGATGGTGATATATGGAACCCCGTCTATGAGGAAGGCTACGTTTATTATATAGATGTTTCCCACGATTACAGACTTTGCCGATACTCCCTTTTGTCAAAAACCGAGGAGGTTCTGACCGAGGACCGCGTCGACTTTTTCAACGTGTACGGCGGCAGCATCTATTATCAAAAAAGTTCTGAGAGTGAACCAGCACTGAAACGGATGCAGACGGACGGGAGCAATGTGGAAATCGTCGCAGAGGGCGTTTATAAAAATATCAATATCACTTCCAGCTATGTATATTTTACTGCCTTCGGCTGCGAAGTTCCGGTTTATAAAACCCCTACCGCCGGTGCAGTAAACGTGACCACCTTCGACAGTGCCATGAAAGCCGCGCTATCGGAAAACGATCAGTGACACACTGTCCATTGTTTTTATTTTTGCAGCTCCTTTAACAGAGCGCTTACGGTCTTATGAAACAAGGGATGCCAGATATAAGGATCTATCTGAGCCAGCGGAACCAGAACGAAATCCCGGTTCTGCATATCTTTATGCGGTATGGTAAGCTTATCGGCCGACATAATAATATCATCATAAAAGATAATATCCAAATCCAAGGTACGGTCACCCCAATGGACCTTTCTCTCCCTTCCCGCATTTTCTTCCAAAGCATGGAGGTAATCCAGCAGTTCTTCAGGTGTAAATAAAGTCTCCGCTTCCAGCGCTCCGTTTAGGAATTCTTCCTTTGCGGTTCCTCCGTAAGGCGCTGTTTGGATTATATCCGATACTCTTTTCACACGGATTTTTGATTCCTCCCGCATGGACGCTACTGCACCCTCTATATACTCTTCCCGCTTTCCCATGCTGGAGCCCAAGGCGAGGTAAACGGTATGCCATCCTCTTCTAATCTTTACCGATACGGATTCAAAGGGCAAGCCTATGGGGGCATGCGGTTTGCGGATCTCCAATTCTATTTCTCTTATGAGCGGAAAGGCAAGAAGAACCTCTTGTGCCATGTTTTCTGCCACGGATTCTATCAGCTTATATGTATGGCTTTTCATGTAATCACTCATAAAATGGCATACTTCGCCATAATTTACCGATAGAGACAAGTCATCCTTTTGACCCGCTTTTCTCGTTTTTACATATAAGGCTGCATTTATATAAAAGTTCTGTCCTTTTTGCGTCTCTTCCTGATACACCCCGTGATGGGCAAATACTTCGAGATTTTCTATTTTAATTTTATCCGAATATTTATTTTCCATATTTTATCATATCCTCTTCTTTCTAAATACCGCCGTGAAGGATCGCTTCTGCCATACGGATAGCTCTTACATTCTCTTTGATATCATGTACTCTGACAAAGGTGCAGCCTTTGATGACCGCAAATACCGTAGTAACAAGAGTTCCCTCCACTCTTTGGTCCGCCGGAAGGTTCAAAGTCAGCCCTATTACCGACTTTCTGCTCGTTCCAAGAAGTATCGGATAGTCAAATACTTTTAATTCTTCCAGACAATGGATAATCTCCAGATTATTCTCATAGGTTTTGCCGAACCCCACTCCCGGATCGAGAATGATTTTCTCGTCAGGAATACCGGCGTTATTGGCAATGTGGATCGTCTCCGCCAAATCGGCAGCTACATCCTGCATATAGTCGCTATAATCCGGTTCCCTCCGGTTGTGCATCAGACAGCAGGGAAGTCCGCTCTCTGCTATTACTTTCGCCATATCCTTATCGTATTTCAGTCCCCATATATCGTTGATCAGATCAGCTCCCGCTTTTATCCCGGCAAACGCGACTTTGCTTTTATAAGTGTCTAACGATACGGGAATATCGAATCGGCTCTTTACCGCTTCCACAACCGGCACTGCACGTTCAATTTCTTCTTCATCGGAAAGCTGTATATGCCCGGGCCTGGTCGATTCGCCGCCGATATCTATGATATCCGCCCCCTCCGAAATCATTTCTTCCACATGCTTTAAAGCCTTATCGATTTCGTTAAATTTTCCGCCATCAGAAAAGGAATCCGGCGTTACGTTGAGGATTCCCATTACATATGTATGTTTATTTACTTCAAAATCCCTGTTTCCTATTCTGAATTTTCTAAAGTCTTTTATTTTGTCTTCCATCTTTTGCCCTCCCTTTACCATATCAAACGCATATTTTTCTTATCATTCTTCCAGTTACATTTCTTCTCGGCCTTACAAGCAAAGCAGCTTCTGCTCAGCTTGTCCGCACGGTACAGCAACCCGTCCAATCCCGGCTCCGAAGACGACTGTGCCTTTCTATGACTTGCAATCGCCTTTAAAATAACACTTGTTTCTTTATCGTCAAACCCACAACCTGCGAGGATAGAGGCCGCCAACGCCGCACTCGCCTCTTCGTGAGGGGTTCCATCCTTATATTGAACATGCCTTCCTATATCATGAAGCAGCGCTGCCGCATATATCCAGTCTTTTTCCACATGCTGCTCTTCCCTCAGATTTAATATTTCAGCGATTCTCGCCACATCGAGAAAATGAGCCATATCATGGCGGCAGAACTCTCTTTCGGTTTCCGCTTCCTCATTCAAGCGCACGTTCTCTTTATAGAAATCGTGTTCCAATATTTTGTTAATTCTGTCTATTCTTCCATTTTCCATCATTTTAAGGCTCTCGTTCTTATATCGATTTACATAATCCCATTTTATTATTTTATCAACTGAAAAAAGATATTCTGCAATCTTTCATTCTCCTCAAAAGCTCCTCGCGTTACAAAGGTTACTGTCTTGCTGCCCGGTTTTTTTACGCCGCGCATCGTCATGCACATATGCTCTGCCTCTATCATGACCATTACCCCCTGAGGGTTCAGATATTCCATAATTGCATCCGCTACCTGCGCGGTCATCTGCTCCTGTATCTGCAGACGTTTTGCATATACCTCCACTGTCCTTGCCAATTTGGAGATTCCTGTCACTTTTCCGTCAGGAATATAAGCCACGTGTGCTTTTCCATAAAAAGGCATCATATGATGCTCGCAAGTAGAATAGAATACAATATCTTTTTCTATTACCATTTCATTATTTTCCGCCGTAAAGGTTTTTGTCAGATGTTCTGCCGCATTTTCTTCCATGCCGCCGAATATTTCCTCATACATCCTCGCTATCCTGTCCGGTGTATCGGCAAGTCCTTCCCGCGTCACATCCTCGCCGATCCCTTCTAAAAGCAATCTGACACCCTCTTCAATTTTTTTCCGATTTACCATGTGTATCACTCCTAATCGTGTCAAGTTATTGACAGATTTTTATATTTTTATTGTAAAACATAATGGCAGATTCCAGTACCCTGGAATCCACCATCGTCTACTGCCATTCGTATTTTACCACAATCAGATCCATTTTAGAAGAACCGTTTCATTCTTTTGCGGCTCTTCGTTTCTATGATTTCCTTTCAATCCCTAAATATGTGATAAAATCATAAAGCAGGAAAAATAGCGCAAAGACTGCCATTGCCAAAACCGCCTCCGCAATTTCAATGATATTTTCCCTCAAATCCATAACCGGATAACGATTGCACAATAATACGAAATAATAACATCCTACGGAGCCAATCATATAAACTATCACAGTATTCACCATAATTCTTATTTTTGCTCCATATATCTCTTTTAAAGTAAGAGGCGTAATCTCATATTTTTTCGGAAGAAAAGCCTTTTCTCCCTGTTCATTGATCCAAAAAAGCTTGTAATTCATATACAGGAAAATAATTACCATGCCGCCTAACAAATCATTGCTGAAAAAAGGAATAGCCCCGGTTCCCTCAGGCCACGAACTTCCATATATACTTCTTTTCGAAGATACCGCGAAAGACATTAAATTTAATAAATTTATGAACACTATGCCAAAAACCAGCAGCTTATAAGTAACTCCGATACGCTTCTTTTCATCCTTATAATATGTCATTCTTCCGGTCTCCATTTCTTTTCAGCAATTCTCCGATATGAAGTCTCTTTTCCATATAGCCCTGGATCGTCTCCCTCTTCACCTTATCCTCCAGCGCCTCCCTCGTATCATTTATTTTCAGCTCACCATGATCAAGAAGAAGGATATAATCCGCGATGTTATCCAAATCTCCGGTAATATGCGTAGACATCAGGATTCCTGTTCCTTTTTCCATGATATCCTGAAGAATCCTTAAGAAATCTCTGCGGAATACAGGATCGAATCCTGCCGTCGGCTCATCCATTAATATGAATTCCGTGCGGTGTGCCATAGAAAAACATAATTGAAATTTCATTTTCATTCCTTTTGAAAACTGATATATCTGCTTGCCTTTGGGAATTTCCAACCGGTCCATCCATACATAAAACTCTTCCATACTCCAATTGTCGAAGTATTTTCCAAGAATCTGCCCATTTTCAAGAGGCGTTTTATCCAGAAAAAAGGTTATCCTCTCGGATACCAGAGACACTCTTTGCTTTACCGCAGACGGATTTCTTTTTAAACTAATGCCGTCAAGCATCACATCTCCGCAAAATTTCCTGTCAAGGCCTGAAAGAATATTGATCAATGTTGTTTTTCCAGCTCCGTTGATACCGATAAGTCCGGTAAGATATCCGGCCTCAAGCACAAAATTCACAGGCTTTAACACAAAGTCCTTATATTGTTTTTCCACTCCCACACACTCCAGAACCGCTGCCATTTACTCCCCTTCCTTTCCTGTTTCAGTATAATTCCTTAATCATATCCTGCATCTCTTCCATGGTCAGGTTCAGTTTTTTCCCTTCCTGTATCCACTCCTCCAGCCTGCCTTCCATTTCCCGCAGCTGTTCTTCCCGCAGTTTCTTTGTATCCGGCTTTTTCACATAAAAGCCTTTTCCGGTTTCCGAATAAATCAGTCCCTCTTTTTCCAGTTCTTCATAGGCTCTCTTCGTCGTTATAATACTGACCTCTAATCCCCTTGCCAAAGACCGGATAGACGGCAGCATATCTCCCGGGAGGATTTCACTATTAATAATTGCCTTCTTTATATCGCCTACAATCTGTTCATATATCGGCAAATTATTATCTGTTCTTATCCTAATATTCATATTTTTCCACTCCTGGCAAAGGTCCGCCGGCCCTCTGTCGCGTTTTAAATGTCATACTGCACATATTCTTTTTCCGGTTCCTGCCTATAGACATTTTCATAAGACATTGCTTCCATCAGTACTGGTTTAAAATACCTTACTCCGAAATACCCGTTGGAAATGAGCATCACCACAAGAATACCTGTCATCCATGACTTTCCCGGGAAAAAATCAAGTAAGGAACATGTATAGAACACAATGTTCTGAATAAGGATAAAACAGAACCAATATATATTTACTGCTATCTCAGCTTTAGAATAAACGGCATAGCCTTTTTCATCCAGCTTCCTCGCTCCCTTTATTCCAATTCCAACCTTAAGGTTTATATTCCATATGGTAAAAAACCATAAGATTATCTGTACAGCTTTCGCCCCCTCATTACCGGTAATGAAAATATCCCGTGTTGTCATAAAAAGAACCACCATCAGAAATAGAAAAGAAAACAATAATTTTATAGAAAACTGCTCGATTAAATATCTCATCCTTTCCTTTTTCCCGGCACCGCATACAAACATTCCCCGGCAAATCCGCAATGTTATCTCTTGTGCGAACTGATAAAGAATAAGCAGCAGAAGCAAACTTATCAAGACACGTTTCATCTGGACTGCTTTTACCGCAGACAATGCTTCCGCAATTTGAGGATTCATAACAATATTTTCTAGAATTCTGACACTCCCAAAGCCAATGATCATATATAACATCCAAGTAGTCAGCCGCTTCTTTACCGTTACCCACATATCCGTCATCATAATGCTAAACATAGGAATATCCTCCTTTTTCCAGACAATACATAATATCTTCCAAAAAAGGTTCCTTTACCTCATATTTCCCGTAATCTTCCCCTTCCGCACTTTCCAAAAAAGCATAGCTTCCGTACTCCCCATATTCCTTATAAATAATACGGGAAAAAGGAAGTATCTCAATCTGCTCTTTCGTACCGTAAACTATACGATAGCGCTCTTTCAAGTCCACGGTCGGCATGCTCAAAAACACCTCTCCGCCTCTCATGAGTACAATATAGTCGCTCATTTTTTCTAAATCTTCCGTAATATGCGTGGAAAACAGAACACTCCTCGTCCCATCCTCCACTATTTCCTGCATATACCTCATAAGCTCTTTGCGAAACAGCGGATCAAGTCCTGCTGCAGGCTCATCCATAATGAACAGCACCGCATCATGGGAAAGCGCAAAAGCGAGCTGAAACCGTACCTTCATTCCCGTTGACAAACTACCCACCGTCTTATTTAAAGGTATCCCGAAATTCTTACAGAAAATGCGAAAAAGCGCCTCGTCAAACTTGGAATAAAGCTTCCCGAATCCCTTCGCATTGCGGATAACGCTCATACTTTCTTCAAACATATTTTCATCCAGAACAAAGCCGATTTTATCTTTTACCACACGTTCTTCTTCTTCCATTTCCATATCATCGACATAAACTCCGCCGCCGTCTTTCTTATATAAATTTAGTATGGTATGGATCAATGTTGTCTTGCCGGCACCGTTTACACCGAGCAACCCCATGATGTATCCCGGCTTTAAAGAAAAACTGATATCTTTAAGACAGAATTCACCGACTCTCTTATTCAAATGCTCCACCTTCAATAAATCTTCCATATGACCTCTCCCGACAGCTGAACCGTCTCACTAAACTACGAATCAAGCAAGCAACTGTATATAAACTGTTTATATCTATATATACACTATATCTATCATACGGCCTGATGTCAATCCTCATCTTACATTTTTTGGAAAACATTATTCCGGCTATGACTCAATCCCTATTCTCTACAATCTTGATCAAATCGCCCAGATAAGACAGAGAACCGAATGCAATAATGACACTGTCTTTATCCGCAAGCAGATAGCTAAGCTCCACCGCCTCTTCCAAACTGTCGGAAGCGGTCACTCTCGGATGGAACTTCTGTACTTCTTTTGCCAGATCATATGCATGCATGGCCCTTGGATTTCCCGGCGCCATTACCGTAATAATATCTTGCGCAAGTTCATATGTCTCCTCAATTATCTTCTCGTATTCTTTATCCCTCAGCATCCCCATTATATAAATAATTCTTCTATTTGCAAAATAGAAACGGATGGACTGAGCCAGCTTCTTTGCCGCATCCTCGTTATGAGCACCGTCAGCAATGAATAGCGGCTTTCTTCCTATCACACTGAACCGCCCGCGCCACACCGTATCCGCAAGCCCCGCTCTGAGCGCTCTTTCCTTAACAGGATAGCCTGCCTGTCCCAGGACTTCTATCACCTTTACCGCAAGCGCCGCATTCATGATCTGATGCTGCCCCGCCAGTCCGATTTCCAAATCCTTGTAACCCTCATAAGAAAACCGCTGCTTTTCCACACCATATTTGATCCGCGTAATTTTTTCTTCTTCTACTGCAAAAAAAGGGCTGTTTTTATCTTCTGCCCGTTTCCTTAAAATAGATAAAACCTCCGGTTTCTGAGCCATACTAATTACATAACAACTGTTTTTTATAATTCCGGCCTTATTCTCGGCAATCTCTTCCTGTGTTTTTCCAAGATACTGCATATGGTCCATGCTGATGGATGCGAACACAGCCGCCACGGTGTTTGAAATGATATTGGTCGCGTCCGATACGCCGCCCATCCCTGTTTCCAATATTACAATGTCGCATTTCATTTTCTTAAAATATAAAAAGGCCATAGCCGTCTCAATTTCAAAAGGAGTTGGATGCGGCAAGCCCTCCTCCGCGATTTCGCCAATCCTCTGCTTGATCTCTTCCAGACATTCGCACAATGCCTGTTTCGTAATCGGACGCCCATTGACCTGTATCCGTTCCCTATATTCAAAAATAACAGGTGATATGTATCTTCCTGTCTTATATCCTGCCGCTTTAAAAACCGTGGAAAGATATGCAAGAACAGAACCCTTTCCGTTCGTACCTGCAATATGGATAAAGCGTAAATCATTCTGCGGATTTCCCAATCGTCCGCAAAGCTCCCTCATATTGTCAAGACCGAGTACACTCCCGTATTGATTTACTTCCTCCATATATTCCATAGCTTCCTTATAGTTCATACCCGCACCCTTCTTGTCTGTAAAAATATGCAAAGAATAATATTTTTTTATTTGGAAATAATTATCCTCATGAAAAAACTAATCCATAACTTCATTCACTGTGGCATCCTTGGCTGGTGCCTCGAAATTACCTTTACGGCGCTGAATTCCTTCCGGCGCAGAGAATTTAAACTGACGGGAAATACTTCTATCTGGATGTTTCCCATATACGGCATGGCATCTTTCCTCGCTCCGGTATGCAAAATCGTAAAAAAGAGACATTTTCTCATCCGGGGAATCGTCTATGCTTTCCTTATTTTTCTCGGCGAGTTCATCACCGGTTCGCTTTTGATGCGAAAGGAAATATGCCCTTGGGATTACTGCCGCTCCAAATGGAATATTAAGAAAATCGTCCGCTTGGACTATATTCCCTGCTGGATATTCGCAGGTCTTCTTTTCGAGCGCCTTATAAAAGAAAGTGACGAACTATGAGTTCTGCCGGCTGACCCTCGCATCGTTACGCCTCTGTGCATTCCTCATTACAAAAATATATGCAATCGCTAAGAAAATACCTGTCATCAGCCACGCGCTGGCGTTTCCGAAGCAAACGCCTACATAACTTTGGTAATGCGCAGCGATAAAGGCCAGCGTGGCACGACAGACCAGTTCCACAACACCGCCGAGCACCGGCACCACAGAATATCCGCTGCCCTGCATGGCATTTCGGAAGATGAATATCATGCCAAGAGGAATGAAGAAAAAGCCGCAAATCGTTACATAGGTTCTTGCATAGCCCAGTACCTCCGTAATATCGCCGCTCACGAACAGACTGATCGCATAAGGAAGTATCCGTATTATCACAGCATAAATTGCGATTCCATATATTGCCGACATCACATTGGCGATTCTAACGCCCCTCCGGATCCGGGCAAAATCGTTGATTCCCCTATTCTGGGCACAGTAAGTCGCCATCGTCATTCCTATAGCAACAAACGGCTGTGTTACGAACTGCTCAACCTTAGATGCCGCCGTATAGGCCGCCACCACGGTTGAGCCGAACAGATTCAGCGCCGTCTGCACCATCATTGTTCCTACTGCCGTAATGGAAAATTGAAGCGCCATGGGCAGACCGATGCTAAGTTGATTGGCACAGCATATATAATCCACCTTCCAATGTTCTTTGCGAATACATAGTATCGGTACCTTCTTCCTAATATAAATCAGGCAGAGAACTCCCGAAATGCCCTGAGAAATAACAGTAGCAATAGCAGCCCCGGCTATTCCCAGAGGGATAACGACAATCAGGAATAAATCCAAAACTACATTGAGCACTGCAGCAATCATCAAAAAGTAAAGCGGCACCTTGCTGTTCCCTACTGCTCTTAAAAAGCTGGCCAGCAGGTTATAAAAAACAGTGCACACCATACCCATACATATAATCACAACAAAGGTCTTGGACATCTGGAAGATATCCTCCGGCGTATTCATAATGCTCAGAAGCTTGTCCATACCCGCAATGCTCACAATAGTCATAATAACAGTAACTATTACGGATAAAAAAACAGCATTACCCACACTCTTTTTCAATCCCTCAATATCCCCTGCACCGAAACGCTGGGCGGTAAGTACGGTAAATCCCGTAGTAAGTCCCTGCATAAAACCAAAAATCAAAAATGTAATCGTCCCGGTGGCGCCTACTGCCGCCAGCGCCTGTACGCCAAGAAAGCGGCCTACGATAATCGTATCCACCATGGTATATAATTGTTGAAAAATATTTCCTATAATAAGCGGGATAATAAATTTAACAATTAGCTTGGAAGGGCTTCCCTTCGTCATATCCAGTTCCATATCGCTTCTAACCTTTCAAAATACCTTTAAAAGGCGGTATGAAAATTCATCCATACCGCCGCATTTTTTATAAAATGTCCGCATCATTCCCTAGCCCTGAGCTTATGTCAAGCGTGTTGAGAGTTCTCCTTTTTCTCCTCGCTTCCTCAGAGGTCTTAAGAATGTAGTCCTTGATTTCTTTCGCATGTCTGATATGTATAAGCTGCAACTTGGGATGCGTCGTATCCCCGGTAAAACACACAACGGTTCCAAGTCTGAATATTCTCTCTAGTAAAGTGGACTGAAGCTCCACGTCCTGAACCTTATACATGTAACAGTCATTCTCATAAGTCCTAAGAAGGCCGCTGTTGACCACAATATATTCTTCCCCTACCGTATATTTCGTAAATGTCCACGGAAGTCCAAAAAACAAAAGCCTTTTTCGTTCTACATATTCCATAATAATGACCATTCCTTTCCTCATTATTTCACACTTTATTTATTATATAAGATAGCTAATCATAATGCAAAGCCTTTTCATATATTTAGGAAATTTTTATAAGTTTTTACATTGAAAGAGAAGAATCATTGTGGTATCATAGAATAAATTTTAGAGCACATATTTTTCATGAACGAGTTAAGGAGGTATCCCATGGCAGTAACAGCGCATAACGAATGTTTCAGATTTTCCCAGATGCGGCTTAGCCATTTGTTTTTTTCCTATTCGTATCATCTATATCGTTCATAATTAAATTTTAAGTCGAAGAGAATTATTTCTCTTCGATTTTGTATGTACGGCTATTATTTTTACAAACATCCAATTACACGGAAAGGAAGGATAACACTATGAGACATTTAATGGGCCCTCTCGACTTTACTGCCGAAGAACTTGATAAGCTCTTCGACCTCGCAAATGATATCGAGCATAACATGGCTAAATATGCTCACGCATGTGACGGAAAAAAGCTCGCCACCTGCTTCTACGAACCGAGCACCCGAACGAGGCTTAGTTTTGAATCTGCAATGCTGAATTTGGGAGGAAGTGTTATCGGCTTTTCCGATGCCGGCTCCTCTTCCGCATCCAAGGGAGAAAGCGTTTCCGATACGATACGCGTCATTTCCTGCTTTGCGGACATCTGCGCTATGCGTCACCCCAAGGAGGGTGCTCCTATGGTCGCTGCCAGCAAATCCTCCATTCCGGTCATCAACGCCGGAGACGGCGGTCATCAGCATCCGACCCAGACACTTACCGATTTACTCACCATCCGGTCTTTAAAAGGAAAGATTGAGAACTTTACTGTCGGTTTATGCGGAGATCTGAAATTTGGACGAACCGTTCATTCTCTTATCCACGCCTTGGTGCGCTATCCTGATATTCATTTCATCTTCATATCGCCGGAGGAGCTGAAGGTTCCCGATTATCTTACCGATATGCTGAAGGAAAAGAACATCCCCTATGAAGAGGTCATTCGTCTGGAGGAAATCATGCCGAGCCTGGATTTCCTATACATGACCCGTGTACAAAAAGAGCGATTCTTCAACGAAGAAGATTACGTAAGATTAAAAGACTTCTACATATTGGATAAACCCAAAATGGATCTGGCCAAAAGCGATATGCTCGTGCTCCATCCGCTTCCCCGCGTCAATGAAATTTCTGTGGAAATCGACGACGATCCCCGCGCCGCATATTTCAAGCAGGTGCAATACGGTGTGTACGTCCGGATGGCACTCATACTAACATTATTGGAAATTCAAGTATAGGGTAGGAAGGGAGGAAAATTTCATGTTAAATGTAGGAAAAATTGAGGAAGGCTTTGTTCTTGACCATATCGAGGCCGGCAAGAGTCTTTCCTTATATCATCATCTTCAGCTGGATAAGCTGGACTGCACCGTGGCTATTATAAAAAATGCGAAAAGCAACAAAATGGGGAAAAAGGATATTCTCAAGGTGGAATGCGATATCGATACTCTGGACCTGGATGTTCTTGCCTTTATCGATCACTGCATTACGGTAAATGTGATCAAAGACGGTGAAATCGTAGATAAAAAGGAGCTGGTACTCCCTAAGGAAATCAAAAATGTTATCAAATGCAAGAACCCGAGATGTATCACCTCCATAGAGCAGGGGCTTCCTCATATCTTCGTACTTGCCGATGAGAAAAAAGAAGTCTACCGATGCAAATACTGTGAAGAAAAATACGAAGATACTGCAAAATAGCTGCCAGATGGTGCGTAGCCGCGCGTCTATCTTTCTTTAATAGGAGCTCTTTCCTATTAAAAAAGAGGAAGCCCTGAAATATGAATCCTTCGATTCATAAAAGGGGCTTCCTCTATAAATTATTCTTGAAAAATTCTGCCAAATCCACTACTGCTCTGGCCTCATCCGGTCCCTCCGCCTCCACCAGGACCTCATCTCCTGCTGCAAGCCCAAGCGCCATCACGCTAAGGATTCTTTTCGCATTTCCGAATCTGTCGTTGACACTGACAGAAATTGCCGACGCATATGTTAAAGCCTTTCTCACAAGCTGTCCCGCCGGACTTTCGAACATCTCCTGATAATCCGTTATTTTATATCGAAAACTTTTCATACTCTGCACCGAAAGCTAACTGCTTTTTTAACAGCAAGTGTTAAGCTACTGTGTGAACAATAACCTGCTTTCTTCTCCGCTTTCCTTATAGTTTTGCAAAGGTCTTGATAATACCCTTTCTATTTCTATAATTCCCGCTTTTTTATTTTATATTCTTTTATATTTTCAGTTTAATAATGATTTAAACTCTCTTTTTTCGGTGCGTATGGAAAAGCATACGGACAAATATCTTACACTGCAGTTTCTTCGATATATCCGTCAATTAGATCATAAATCCATGCTTTCAGCGGGGAAAAGACGAATCCTAAGCTGCTTGCTTTGTCCGTATTGATACTATATTCATCCACACCATTATATGGAGCTTCTTCTCCGCCCGGAGATAATATTACCTTTTTACCAGTTCTGCTTTCCACGTAATCGGCAATATCCTTGATAGATATCGTTCCTTCGCTCGCGCCGTTAATTGCTCCCGAATAATCATCGGCTGCAAGATAAGCCAGAAAGCTTCCGGCCTCCTGTGAGCGCACAAAGGACATTTGTTTGTGAAAATTATCCACATTCATGGGCTTTCCCTTGATTATATGTTCTATATAAAATTGCAGCCTTCCGGTATAATCATCTGCCCCGATTACAAACGGAAATCTTACCGCGACGGAATGAACGTGCGCATATTCCTGAAACAAAGCACATTCTGCCTGCCTTTTTATCTCATCATAAGGGAAATCCTCCCTATCGCACCAAATCAGCGTTTTTCCCAGCGGGTCGAAGGCTTCTTCCACTGTATTCAGATACTTCTCGTAAACGGCTGCAGTTGAAATCATAATATACTTATTGCAGGTAACAATATCGAGAAGACGCCTTATATCATTAGAGCTATAGGCCAAGCTGTCATATATTACATCAAAAAAAGTGTTTTTAAGACCTTCTTGTAAGCTGTCCTCATTCATCCTGTCGATGGTCAGCCTTTTTACCGAATCCGCAAAATTGTCTTGCACGATGCCTCTCGTGGCAATCGTTACCATATGGCCCTGCCTTAACAGCTCCTTTACCAGATGCTTTCCCATAAACCGCGTTCCGCCGATAACTAAAATATTCATTGTCATTACCTCCAGCTTTATTATAATAAATTATGTACCATTGTGAAACTCTAAATTTTTATTCATATATAAAAACTCAACGGTGACTTTCTATTGAGGGACATTGATTATGGCTATTCTCCTCCCTCCCCTTCCTGCTTATGCTGTCTGACAAGGGCGAGTCCTCAGCGTTTAAAGTTACTGCCCAAATAGTTACCGCCTAAAGATAGTTGCTGAAGATTGACAGATAACATTTGATGAAGTATTATAAGTGTCAAGGGTTATGCCCTAAAAGGAGAATCATCATGAACTATTATATAACCAACCAGCTTGCAAGGAAACTGCTCTCTGTACAATCCATACCGGTGAAACATTGTGCAGAGTATAGCGATAAAATAACGCGATAGGATTTCATCGGGAAACAGTCAATACGCATACCAGCGCCGCGGGAAGCTGCCGCGCAGTATGTTTATTTCTTGTTTCCCGTATATCATTTAAGCGTAAATAAGGCTATGGACAATGTTTTTGTCCGTAGCCTTTTGTTTGAATGCAAGAGCAATCGTAAGCACGTTGCTCGTTGTTTTATTCCGGCTATTTCAGGCCCGGAAAGGCAGAAGGCGAATACACTCGTGTATTGTACACTACGTGTATTGTTGTCTTCTGCCTTTTTAATTTTACTGTACACCTATACTATAACTTTTACACAAACAGAAAGGACTATCATCATGAGCTTATTAGAAATCGAAGGATTAACACATTCATTCGGTGACAATTTTCTTTATAAAAATGCTGATTTATCGCTGAACAAAGGGGAGCACCTCGGCATCGTCGGACAAAACGGCGCAGGAAAAAGTACCCTGATCAAGATTTGCACGGAGCAGATTATCCCTGATTCCGGGCGGATCATCTGGCAGCCTAATATATCCATGGGCTATCTGGATCAATATGCTAAAATAGATGGACGCACTACCATAAAAGACTTTCTGAAGTCAGCCTTTTCAAGGCTCTATAAAATAGAAGAAGAAATGTCACTGCTATACGAAAAAGCAGCTAACGGCAGCATGGAATGCTTAAGCCTTGCGGCCAAGAAACAGGAACAGCTTGAAATCCAAGGCCTATATTCCATCGATACCAGAATCGATCAAGTGGCATCCGGACTGGGGCTGCTCGCTATCGGATTGGACCGCCCCGCCCTGCAAATGAGCGGCGGACAGCACGCAAAAGTAATTCTGGCGAAACTCCTTTTAGAAAAGCCGGAGGTCCTTCTTCTCGACGAACCCACCAACTTCCTGGACAAAGAGCATATTACATGGCTTGCCGACTATCTGTCCTCCCTGGAAAATGCTTTTATGGTCGTATCCCACGACTATGCCTTTTTGGATAAAATCTCCAACCGCATATGCGATATTGACAACAATACATTGTCAAAATACTATGGCACCTATTCGGAATTTCTGAAAAAAAAGACTCTTTTAAGGGAGGATTACGTCAGACAATATACCGCCCAGCAAAAGGAAATCAAAAAGACGGAAGAATTCATTCAAAAGAACATTGCAGGGAGAAAATCGAGAATGGCCAGAGGCCGCAGAAAACAACTAGAGCGTATGGATAAAATGGAGGCACTGGAGCAAAAAGAAATAACGCCTCAATTTCGCTTTATGGAATTGCCCTCAACTAATGCCGAATATCTATCGGTAAAGCATTTATCAGTAGGCTATCACTACCCGGTTCTATCCGATATTAATTTTAACGTCACGGGAGGAGCAAAAATAGCGATAACCGGATTTAACGGAATCGGTAAATCTACCTTACTTAAGACCTTGATCGGTCAGCTTCCGGCGATGCAGGGCAGCTATAACTTTTCCGATCAGGTGACCATCGGATATTTTGAGCAGGGTTTAATATGGCAGGATGAGACGAGAACACCGATGCAAATCGTGTCAGACTCTTATAGCAGCTTAGTCGTTAAAGAGGTACGAAAACACCTTGCCCGATGCGGAGTTTCCAGCAAGCATGCGATGCAGCCTATCGCCACACTAAGCGGCGGTGAGCAGGCGAAAGTAAAAATATGCCTTCTTGCATTGGCTCCATGTAATTTCCTGATTATGGACGAACCAACCAACCATCTGGATATTCAGGCAAAGGAGGCACTTAAAGCAGCTCTATCTGAATTTTCAGGTACGGTCCTGCTCGTTTCACACGAGGAAGCATTTTACAAAGACTTGGTACAAAGGGTCATTAGTATCGAAAAAAGGTAATGAAGAATATCAAAAGGCGCTGTCTTTCATCTTTAATTCCCGCATTCCACGCTGATTTTATTAAAGACGCTCATGATTTCTTCCGTTTGCAGCCCCTTCTTCTCTTCGCCTGCCTTATCCAGAATCACATTGCCCTCGTGCATCATCAAAAGTCTGTCCCCATATTCTACCGCATAGCGTAGATTATGGGTGACCATGATGGTGGTCACCTTTTTCTCTCTGACTATTTTATCCGTCAGCTCCATGATGATTTCCGCTGTCTTGGGATCCAACGCGGCTGTATGCTCATCCAATATTAAAAACTCAATAGGAGACATGGTTGACATAAGTAAAGCCAATGCCTGTCTCTGACCGCCGGACAAAGCGCCCACCTGTGTATAAAGCTTATCCTCAAGACCCAGATTCAAAGACTTAAGCAGCTCCTTATAATAATCTGTTCTCGCCTTGTTCACGCCGCGTCCCAGACCGTATTTCTTCCCCTTGTTATCAGCAATGGACATATTTTCCAAAATATTCATGCTGGGACAGGTTCCCTTGGACGGATCCTGATACACGCGCCCGATTTTGCGATGCCTGAAAAAGTCCTTTTTCCCCGACATATCCTCTCCGTTCACCTCTATCCGGCCGCTGTCTATATCGATGCTTCCGCAGATAATATTTAACATGGAGGTTTTGCCGGAACCGTTGCTGCCTACTACAGCCACGAAATCCCCTTCATCTATCTTAAGACAAAAATCCTGAAAAAGACAAAGCTCGTTGATAGAACCGGCATTATAATTTTTATTGATATTAATTAGCTCTAACATGTCTGCCTCCCGACTTCTTTCTTTCCATTCCTATTACCAATATAATAAGGAACAGCACCGCGGTAATCAGCTTGAGGTCCGTAGACGGAAGTCCCATTCTGATAGCCAGCGCCACGCAGCCTTTGTATAGAAGAGAACCGATTACCACGCTGGAGGTTATCTTGAAAAACGTCACTTTCTTAAAAAGACTTGTTCCTATGATAACGCTGGCAAGTCCGATAACCACCGTGCCCGTTCCCATAGAAATATCGAAATATCTCTGCTGCTGAGCGAATATGCATCCGCTTAAAGCGACCAATCCGTTAGCGATGGCAAGTCCGACTATCTTCACCAGCCCCTTGTCCACTCCCAGAGAGGTTACGATAATGTCGTTGTCACCTACTGCCCGAAGGAGGAATCCTGACTTTGTACTCATATAACCATCCAGCAAATACTTGGTAATCATAGTAATAAGGAAAATAATGATTACCGTCTTATATGCCGACATGCCTTCCGGAAAAACGGCATTGATAAAGCCGTTATCAAAAATCGTATCCATGTTGTAAATAGGCAGATTAGCCCTTCCGGCAATTCTCAAATTTACCGTATAAAGAGCAGTCATCATGATAATGCCAGACAAAAGATCCCGCACCTTCAGCTTGACATGGATAAGTCCCGTACATATACCTACCAGCGCTCCCGCCGCAAACGTTATGGGCAGCGCTGCGAAAGGATTCATTCCGGAAGAAATCAGCATGCAGGTAATTGCCGCTCCCATAGGAAAGCTTCCGTCTACCGTCAAATCCGGGAAATCCAATATTTTGTAGGTTATATATACCCCCAGAGCCATAATGGCATATATCATACCTTGTTCCAACACGCTGAGTAATAAAGTCACAGTAATTCCTCCGGTAATTTTCTTATTCCACGATTATTTCATCGAATTTTTCATATGCACTGCTTACGAACGCATCGTCCAGCGCAAGGTTTATTTTTTCTGCTGCCGCAGTATTCACATATAAGCTGGGCTGCGAGATAACTTCAAAATTCATTTCAGAAGCCTTCGCTTCGCCTTTTAATACCTTAGCTGCCATTTTACCAGTCTGCTTGCCAAGCTCATAATATTCCAAACCCATGGACGCCACACAGCCCGCCTTCACCTGTTCCACCTCGGAACCAAATACCGGGATTCCAGCGCTGTTCGCTTCCGCGATTACTGTCTGTAATGCGGATACTACTGTATTATCCGTCAAATTCGTGATACAGTCAACCTTTGTTACGATATCCGCTGCCGCCATACCCACATCGGCAATGGTATTGATTCCCGTCTCTATGATTTCAAATCCGTAATCGCCTGCATATTTCTTATATTCTTCAATAGCACTGACGGAATTCACTTCGCTGGTCGTATAAATAATGCCGATTTTCGCCGCCTCAGGCAAAATCTTGCGAATCATCTCAAGCTGCTCGGATACTGCCAATGCGTCGGAGGTACCGGTCACATTCCCGGCAGGTGTACCGTCTTCCCCTGCAAGTCCTGCCTCCACCGGATCGGATACTGCCGTATAGATAACCGGAATATCCGTATTCAGGCAGGAATTGTACGCACTCATGGCACTGGGCGTGGCAATGGCACAAATCATATCCACCTTCTGCGATACGTAGTTATCCGCGATCGTACTGGCCGTTCCCGTATCAGACTGCGCATTATCAAAAAGCACATTCAGATTCTCGCCTTCTTTAATTCCCTCTTCCGCAAGTCCGGCAAGAAAACCTTCCTTACAGTTATCCAGGGAACCATGCTCCGCGAATTGGGAAATGCCGATGGTATATCCATCCGAAGCCTTTTCTCCGCAAGCTGTCAGCATTGCCGTCATAGTTACCGCTGTTAAAAGTACTGCTAATAATTTCTTTTTCATAATCTCCACTCTCCTTTTCTTATTATGCCTCCGTTTACAAGAAAAACTACGCTCTCCGTATTTCATCCAAAAGTGCCTCACTGCAGCATGTCAGGCGCATCCCGCTGAAGAAAAAATTCCTTTACAAAATAAGTGCGCAAAAAAACCGCCTCAAGCTAATTGCTTGAGACGGTAATAAACTTAGTATAAGTAAACTTAATATAAGCCTTATTATCGCGGTACCACTCAAATTGACATGCCATAGGCATCGACCACTTTATTCATGTACTGTCATACACGTCGGATGGATAACGGGCCCGAATCCCGCCGGCACCTACTATCAGTTCAGCCCAGCCTCGAAAGTCCATTCAGTAAGATTCCCTATACCGCCTTCCACCACCGACGGCTCTCTGCAATAGTTCCTGATACCTACTACTCTTTCTCATAGGTTTGTCGTTTATTTCTCTTTTATTTACATTAATCCAAATTTTTATGATTGTCAAGTCTAAATTTTCTATCACTTCAAATCGTTAGAACCTGGCATTTTGTTACTGTTCACTCCGTTCTCAGTAACCATGATTTCTGCATTTAAATTCGCTTCGCGAAGCAGAAATCATCTCTTGCATCACGTTCTTACGTAGCTTAACTGCAAGTGTTAAGCTACTGTGTGAACAGTAACGGCATTTTACCTTTATATAAAGGACTTTGCACCGCACATTTCCCCATACATGATAATGTTCAAAATCAATAAAAAGGAAATCCCTGCACTGCAAAAGCGAATTTCCATCACTATAAACAGACATAGGTAAAAAAAATTGAGAAATATATTTACTTCCTGTCCATTTAGGGTACAATGTGAATATTGAGACTTTATCAACGACAGTGCAAAACTTATTTTGCACGGACATACGAAAGGATGGTATATTTTTGAAATTCGACATGCACTGCCATACGAAGGAAGGTTCTTTGGATGGCAAAATTGCTATACGAGACGCGATCTGCCTGCTTCAGGAAAAAGGTTATCAAGGTATGCTCATTACGGATCATAACTCCTACAAGGCATACCGTTATTATAAAAAATATAATTTGAACAAAGAATTCCCTGATTTCGTCGTTCTAAAGGGTATCGAATACGATACCATCGATGCCGGACATATCATTATTGTTATGCCTACGGACGTTCATCTGCCGCTTTTAGAGCTTCGCGGACTTCCCGTCCACTTGTTGATCGATATCGTACATCATTTCGGCGGAATTCTAGGCCCTGCCCATCCCTGCGGCGAGAAATACCTGAGCCTGATGAATACAAGGCGCGGCAAGAAATCCCGCAGCCTGATTGCCCGCTTCGACTTCATCGAAACCTATAATGCCTGTGAATCTCCTCAATCCAACATGGCCGCAAATGAACTGGCCAAACGGTTCGAAAAGCCGGGAATCGGCGGCAGCGACTCGCATAGGGAGGAAAGCGTCGGCTTCGGCTACACGATGATCGAAGCCGTAATAAAAAACGAAACGGATTTCATTCACGCCCTTCGCTCCGACGTAGCGATTTCTTCGGGCGGTGAAAGGTATCTGTTCACTACCAAACAGAAAATCGGCAGAATAAATAACGTTTTGGTATATTCCTTCTGGTTTTATAATAAATTTCTCGCATTGTTCAAAAGGCACAAGCGCAACATGGAACTCTTAAAGAGCCACTTGTATGAATACGTCCCAAGCCGCAAGCAACGCGAAGTTTATAAAAAAGGCGCTTAGCACGAAAAGCGCCTATAAAGTCAAGCGGTAGTCATAGGCTCTATGACCTCAGAAAGAAACAGCTCTACGATTTCCGGGTCAAACTTTGTCCCGGCACCGGCCAAAAGCTCGCTTGCCGCAGCCTGTCTGCTTACGGGCTTACAGAAGTTGTCCCCATTTACCATCTTATCATAAGCCTCCGCTACCGCTATAATTCTTGCGCCGAGCAGAATCTCCTGACCTTTCAGCTTTCTGGGATAACCGCTTCCATCGTACCATTCATGATGGGAAAGCACTGCCTCCGCGATGGAAGCATATTTGTCGGCAGAACGGAGTATCTGATAGCCGATTTCCGGATGTCTTCTAATCTCCATCCGGTCTCCTTCGCTCAATTTTCCTTGTTTATTCAAAATATTTTCCGAAATTCCTACCTTACCGATATCATGCAGACGTCCAAGAGTCCGCAGTTCCTCCAATGCGGTAATTTGAAGCCCCATTGCCGCTCCGATAGCCATACTCAGCCGCCCCACATTTTCGGAATGCGCAAACTCCCTCTGGTTTCTTGCAAACAGCTTCTGCAATACGAGCTGAACCATTTCATTTTTCCTTGAGACACCTTCCCTCAGTTTCTGACTGTACATCCTCTCTTCTGCCTGCAAAAAGGTCATCTCGAACTTCTCTTGCTCATCTTTCTTCACTGCCCATCCGAAGGAAACAGACAGCATCGGTAAATCGGGATTTTCTGCATTGGATTGCTCTATTCCCGCGCTAATACACGCCGCCAGTTTCTCCGCAGCTTCCTGATCCGTCTTAGGAAGAAGTAGCACGAATTCATCTCCGCCGATGCGGGCTGCCACATCGCCGGAACGCAGCTTCCCTGCTAATATGCCGGCAAAACGCTTGAGCAAATCATCTCCCACCATATGACCAAAGGCGTCGTTCGTCAGCTTTAAGCCATTTATATCGCAAAGAAGCAAAGCAAAAGGAAGATTATCTTGAAATTTCTCTTTCTCCAGCTCTTCTTCGTAAAATCTTCTGTTTAAAAGTCCAGTCAATTGATCATGATAGCTTAAGTAACGTATATCATTTTCTGCCTGTTTACGCTCTTCAATGTTACGGCTGACTCCTATTGTTTCTATTTCGCCGTCTTCATTGTATCTGTATTTAATAGAGACCTCTACCCATACTCCATTTCCATCCTTACGCTGAAGGCGTACTTCCATAAGATAGTGCTTCTGAGCAGAAGGATTCTCCAAAAAATCATTTTGGCTTTTTTCAAGAAAGTCCTGTGTTGCTGCATAGGACTCCGGCATTACGTGTGCGGAAAGCCCATTTGCCAAGCCCTCCTCTACGGTAAATCCGGTCAATTCGAAATAGGACGGACTAAGATATGTAAAACTCCCCGTCCGAAGGTTATATACCCATACCACATCGGCCGTAAATTCCGTAAGCAAGCTGCATTTCTCTTCATTACTCTTAAGAGCTGCCTCTAACCGCTTTTTCTCCGTTATATTGCTTACCGTTGATAGGATGCAGACCTGACCTTGATACCGTGTCGTAATACTGCTTGCGACCGCCCATATTTCCTTTCCTGACGGATTCTTAAGCTGCATCTCGAAACCGTCGCTTCGTCCTCCCTTCATAACGCTGTCAAACCAAAAGATACGCTTATTCTCTTCCACCCAATAGGAAAAAAAATTCTGTTTTCCGATATCCTCCGGCTGAATTCCACATAACTCAAGACCCTTCAGGTTGGCATAAAGAATCACACCCTCAGCATCAATGATGTAAAAGGCTTCCGGCAGATTTTCTATGATATATTGCAGAGGGAGTCCGGCATCAGGTCCTTCGTTTAAACTCTCTTCCATAATTTTTAATTCTCCTTCTATCATTTCATCATTTGTCTAAGAATCGATTCAAAATCCTTTTTACAGGCAGTCTCTCTTTTCTCTTTTTTACTTTCCTTTACAGATCTACCAGTTTTATAATCTCTCAGTTTCGGAACAAAAACAACCGATTGTACCATCCTTGTTTCATAACTCATGAGCTTGCCTCCTTTCCAGGTGCATGTTTCACGAAAATAGTACTATAGTCCTATTTATAATATATATCGGCACTATGTTTCTGTTACTTTAGTACTAGAAACATCTTTTGTCAATCTTTTATATAATTTATTTTTTGTCCCGGGCGTGTATCTGCGCATCGCAATATTTTTACGCATTAAGGTATCAAAGCGTTTCCTATGATATAAAAAACTTCCACCCTATTGTCACCTAAGGCGGAAGTCACTAAGAAATTACTATTTTTTATTTCTTCAATTTATCGTATACAACATCCTTTATTTCTTGAAGAGCATGCTTAAATTTAGCGGAAACCATGGTAGGATTACCCTTGATCAGCCGGCGCTTATAGATGTCTATAAGATTCTTAAGCTGGCTGCTCTTATCCAGATTTATCTTGTATTTCGTCCATAAATCCAGAATTTCTTCCCGTATACTCTCGGGATATACCGAAACACCGCTTTGAATCTTTTCCTTTAATCCCGTCAGTCGTTCTTCTATACCAGAGAGCAGTTCATCCACTCTCTCGCTTCTCTCCTGCTTCTTCGCCTCCCGGCCTTCACTGGATACGGCAATAATTACGTCCAGACGCCGCTGTACACGCTCAAGTTCCTCCTTCGCCGCTTCCAGCTTCACTAAAATATCGCGCAGATCGATCGCTGCCTTAAAGGATAATGTAAAATCCGCCACGATATAAATCGTGAGAATGAATACGACAGCCATAAGGATATTATGAGGAATGTCCCACACCAATTGCTCGATGGGCTTATGTACGATTCTTGTCATCAATATGGTCAGACCACCCCATGCGAGAGTGGAAGACAGGCATATGTACCCTTTGAAATTGAACTTCTGACCGGAGTAATCCCAGTACCTCACTTTGAACAACCCCTCCATAACTACGCCCGTTATGTATTCCAGCACTGTAGCTCCGATACATCCCGCTACATACGTCAGCAAAATATTGTACTGAAAGGGCATGGATACTACCAGCATCATGATCGCGCCGCTTCCATACAGCGGAAGAAAAGGCCCCCGCATAAAGCCGCGGTTAACAAAGCCACGCTTTTTTAAAGAAACAAATGTCGATTCAAAACACCATCCGAAAAAACAGTAAAAATAAAAGAAAAATAACCATTGTGCCATCGTATAGGAATACATAGACCCTCCTCATCCATAAAAAACCAGCTCCCCGCGCCTTCTCCTATTTATAAATTCCAGCCAGCACGCTCAGCTTTCCTTTTTTCGTTTCATATTCACAGCCATAGTAAATAAACCTTCCGTAACCACGCACGGAAACAATGTCGCCTCTTTTTAGCAGGTAGCTGTTGTTCTCATTTACCCGGCCATTTATGTATATACGCTTTTCCCTAAAAAGCAAGAGGCTCTGGTTCCTGGACATCTGATATACCCTCGATGCCACAGCATCAGCACGCTCCGAAGAAACCGTAAACTTTATTATCTCCGGCTCTTTTGCCGGAACGCATATGGCGGCATCCTCCACTGCACATCTTACGTTAGTATGCTTTACCTTATCCAGATTTTCTATGATGAAGGGTGCAATTTTATCTGTACAGAATATATACGCATTTTTCCCTTGGAGAAATATGTCTCCTACAGTACTTCTATCGATTCCCAGATTCATGAGCGCCCCAAGAAAATCCCTATGGCTTAGCTCGTCTGCAAATTTCTCAATGAGAGGCTTAACCGCAAGACAGACAATGGGAAACTCCTCCTCATATCCTAAGCTTTCTGCGCTTCCGAACCGGAGCATCTGCCGCTCACAATCTTCGCTTCCGCCGAATACTTTATATGATATTCCGTTTATCTCCTGTTCCATGCTATAGAACACATCCTGCTCCGCCATGCTCAAAAATCCTATGTACGTATATATATTATGTTCATAAGATTTTCTCGCCAGCTCCGCTATCCTCTTTTTCAATTGCTGCAATTCTTTATCGTTGTTATACAAAGCTGATCACTTCTTCTTTCGGCGCCTTCGTATGTTCCACGCTAAGCGCAGACAACACCGGTCCCTCTCCGTTATAATCGGCAAAATATTCTTTTTTTACTATTGCAGTCACCTTGACCCATTGCTTATCCGTAAGCTTCTCCGACTTATCGTAAGAGCAGGCAAAGCCCAAAAAAGCCATGTCGTCTGCACAGCAGGTCATCGCCATTCTTCCCGGCACGAAATATCCTTTGGGAAAGCTCTCCGGCTTCAGCACCATAGCTGTAAACTGTACTTTTTTTCCGATATAGCGCTCCAAATGATCCAGAGAATCCAGATACCAGATTCCATAACCCGTATCGTCCAAGCTGATGATCTCTGCTTTTAAATCGTATGGAAGGTCATCCTCCATGATTTCATCGACTTCACCGTTCGAATCTTCGAAGACAATTTCCGCCTTCTGATTAATTGCCTTAATGTTTCTCTTATAACTGTTTAAGTCTTCCACGCCGTCGCAGCGGTTAAAAATAATCAGCTCCGACTTTCTTATCATTTCCGCTAATAAGGATTTCATATTGTTGAAATACATGGGAAATGTGGATGCATCAATAGTCGTTACCTGCTGCTCTATACTCCAGTGCCACGGCAACTTCATATTTTTATAATTCCACATTCCGTTATATTCGATGATGATGCGCTCCGGCTTGTACCGTTTCTCCAGTTCAAGCAAACGCGAAGGATTGAAATCCTCTTCGTTTTCTATCCACTCGAGATCAGTCCTGCTCATCTTGAGCAAGTTTACATCGTATTCGTTTTCTCCTTCTTCGCACAGAATCAGGAGTGTTCTTCCCTTTACTTGAAAATAAGGCTGTTCCATCGTATAGGTAATGAACTCCGTCTTCCCGCTGTCCAAAAATCCATTGATTATATAAACCGGTTTCATATGCTTCCTCTCTATCCGTCTATCTTTCTTTCATAGGATTACTTTCCTATGAAATGAAAAAGCTTTTTTAGATTCTCTTCCTTAAGCTGTGCGCCGATCACGCAAATCTTACCCGTTACATCAGGACGTCCGGCACGTATGTCTCTTTCCTCAGGCACATAATCGAAATAAACCCATGTTCCGTCTCCGGCAGGCACCATACCCTTTGCCCTAAGCACGATTCCGTATTCTTCCTCGTTCTCCAATTCCTTAAGAAGCGCATCGATGTCCTCCACAGTATACGTCGAAGCCGTCTCCATTCCCCAGCTCGTAAATACCTCATCCGCGTGATGATGACCGGCGTGTTCGTGGTGGTCATCGTGGTGATGGTGCTCTTCGCCGTGGTGATGGTGTTCTTGATCGTGGTCATGCTCGTGATGATGACATTCTCCGTCGTGGTCGTGCTCGTGGTGATGACATTCTCCATCGTGGTCATGCCCGTGGTGATGACATTCTCCGTCGTGGTCATGCTCGTGGTGATGACATTCTCCGTCGTGGTCATGATGATGGTGTTCTTCCTCGTGGCCATGATCATGATGATGTCCGTGGCAGCCACAGGTACAATCCTCACCGTGCTCATGATGATGCTCGTGCGCCTTGCGTACTTCTTCCATCAGCTCGGCTTCCAGATCCTTTGCGCCCTCTATCGTCTCCAAAATAGCTTTGCCGTCCAACTCCTCCCACGGAGTCGTAACGATTACCGCCTTTTCGTTATATTCCCGGATCATGCTCACCGCCGTTTCCAGCTTTTCCGCACTGATTTTGCCCGTACGGCTCAAAACAATCGTTCCTGCATTTTCTATCTGATTGACGAAGAACTCTCCGAAGTTCTTTATATACATTTTGCATTTCGAGGCATCCACTACCGCTACGGCGCTGTTAAGTGTTATCTCGCTTTCATCCGTCACATCCTGAACAGCCTTCATTACGTCGGACAGCTTGCCCACTCCCGAAGGCTCTATCAATATACGCTCCGGCGAATAGGTCGTTAATACTTCCTTCAGGGAAGTACCGAAATCTCCAACCAAAGAGCAGCAGATACAACCGGAATTCATTTCCTTGATTTCAATTCCTGCTTCCTTCAAAAAACCGCCGTCGATTCCGATTTCGCCGAATTCGTTCTCAATCAGTACGACCTTTGTATCTGCCAAAGCCTCCTTCAATAATTTTTTTATCAATGTCGTTTTACCGGCGCCCAAAAAGCCGGATATTATATCAATTTTTGTCATGTCAGCAATCGTTCTCCTTCCTATTTGCTATCTTTGTATTTTGCTCTAATTTTCTATTAATGTCAAGTTCTTCGGACCGGCTTTCTACTCTGCACGCAGCGCTTGCAGCCCTTTTACGGGTTGCACTCTTTTAAAATACGGGGTATGATATTTTAAGTATACCTATATCCGATAAATTTTATCAAGAAAGTGTGGTCATTTTTATTATGGAAAAAACACAAAAGCTTTATGATATCGACGCCTATAAGACTGATTTCACCGCGGAAGTAATTTCCTGCTGCCCCGTCCCACTGGGCAAAGAAGGAGACGGCGCCTGCTTCCCCTTCTATGAAATCATATTGGATCAGACTCTTTTCTTCCCTGAAGAAGGCGGGCAGAGTTCTGATACAGGCACGCTGAACGAGGTGTCCGTCTCTCATGTGAATATAGAGAACGGTGTTATAACACATATAACGAATGCCCCCCTCTCCATCGGAGAAACCGTAACCGGGCAAATCCATTGGGAATCCCGCTATTCCAATATGCAGCAGCATTCCGGAGAACATATTGTGTCCGGCTTGATTCATTCTCATTTCGGCTACGACAATGTGGGCTTCCATCTCGGTTCCCAGGCCGTTACCCTCGATTTCAACGGCTTCCTGGAAGAGGAACAGCTTAGCGAGATAGAAAACCTCGCCAACGAAGCTATATATCGCAATATCGAAGTACTTGCCAAATATCCCCCGGCGCAAGTGCTGGAAGGATTAAATTACCGCAGCAAAATCGAATTGAACGAGGCAGTGCGCATTGTAACCATTCCCGGCTACGACGTCTGCGCCTGCTGTGCTCCTCATGTGAAAAGAACCGGGGAAATCGGCATAATTAAAATCGTGGATGCCATAAGACACAGGGGTGGCATTCGCATCAGCATTCTTTGCGGACGCCGTGCTCTCGAAGATTTTAAGCAGAAACAGGCGCAGGTTTACGCCGTTTCCGCACTGTTATCCGCCAAACCGGAGCTTATCGCTCCGGCGGTGGAACGTCTGAAGGAAGAGAACTTTTCATTGAAGGGAGACATTCTCAGATTACAGGAATCACTGATACAGCTTAAGGTCTCACAAATTGCCGAAGGGACGAAGAACTGCTGCGTGTTCGAAGAATCCATGGATTCTCCTGCCCACAGAAAATATGTAAACATGCTGGCAGAGAAATGCTCCGGCACCTGCGGTGTCTTCGTGGGAAATGATGAAAGCGGCTACCGTTATATCATCGCCTCCAAATATGAAGATGTCCGTACCGTAAATGAAAAGCTGAAACAAAGTCTGGACGCCAAAGGCGGCGGCAGCAAAGAAATGGTACAAGGCTCACTCCTCGGGTCCCGGGAGAATATTCTTGCACTGTTTTAAATTGGGATAACTGAACAAAAGTGTGCTTCACACATTCCTGCAGCCAAATACTTCGGCAGCACAGCTTTTGTTCCGCGCGCGTAGCTGTGCATCCATTATTTCTGTAATAGGCGTACTTTCCTATGATATAAAATAATTAAGAAAACCTTACTGATGCTATACGTATCAGCAAGGTTTCCTTCTTTATTCTGTCTCTGCATTCAAATTCTTTACACTGTCTCTTTATTCGGCAATTCTCTTATCCGTCTCCATTATATGCTCTATCATCCAGTCCGTAACAAACTTCAGCAAATCCTCTATCGCCTTCGTCTGATTCTCATCTACGATTTCCAAATCCATCGTATCCAGTTTGCGGATGAAATTGTCATGCTGAATCTTCTGTGTAAACATTCTCTTATACTGAATGCTCTCCATATAGGCTTCCTCATTTTTAAAGTGCATCGCAGCGTAATCCTTCAACCGCTGAATAAGGCTTGTAATGTGGTCATATTTATCCGGCACAAAATTATTAACACATAACTGGTAAATTTCCTCTGCAATCTCGAACAGCACCTTATGCTCGTTGTCAATTTGCTCAATTCCCGTCAAATACTCGTCTTTCATCTCATACATATTCACTCCCGCCTTTCGTATTTTATCTTTCTTTCATGTGTTACCGCTTCCATCTTCTGATTTATTCGTTTCTGCTTTTCTCGTATCTCATCTTACCCTAATGCAACATCCAATATCATCATAATTACAAATCCAACTGCGAAACCGATCGTTCCCATATTGGAATGCTCTCCCTCCGCTGATTCGGGAATCAGTTCTTCCACAACTACATAAATCATTGCCCCTGCTGCAAATGCCAGTGTATAGGGAATGAAGGGAGTGATATAGGTCGCAAGCAGCAGCGTGAACACTGCGGCAATAGGTTCTACAACTCCGGAAAGTACGCCCATGGCAAAGGCCTTTTTCTTTCCCACCTCTTCCTTGAGCGGAAGAGAAATAATGGCCCCCTCCGGAAAGTTCTGGATTGCAATACCTATAGAAAGGGCAATCGCCCCCGCCATCGTAATCATACTGTCACCGTTTAATGCGCCCGCAAGTACAATACCCACCGATGCACCCTCCGGTATGTTATGAATCGTCACTGCCAACATAAGCATGGTAGACTTTTTGAAGCTGCTCTTAGGTCCTTCCTGCTCTTCTCCGTCCAAATGAAGATGTGGTATGACCTTATCCAGCCCAAGCAAAAATAGGATTCCCACTAAGAAGCCGGTGGCCGCCGGTATAAATGCCAGCTTTCCCATTTCTCCCGACATATCCATCGCCGGAATAAGCAGCGACCATACGGATGCAGCTACCATGACTCCTGCCGCAAAACCTAACATAGTCTTTTGCACTACCGCATTCATTTCCTTTTTTAGCAAAAAGACGCAGGCGGCACCCAGTGACGTTCCTAAAAAAGGAATCAATATTCCTGTAAGTATTTTTGTATCCATAATTTATCCTCCAAGCGATCGCTTTTTCTCCTTCATTTTTATCGATTCTCCCTTTCACTATTTTATTTCTTTTTATGTCATTTTTCCACTATATTTTTCAAATTGTGAGTAATCCCTGACTCCGACAGCATAAATTTATGCCGGGGCAGATATTGTGACAGAATTTCCAAAGCCTCCGCAACCTTCCTGCTGTAATCCTTATTATAGCACAGCTTATATTTATCCGATACCGCTCCTGATCTACGCATATAAATAACCGGGAAAGTCATAGAAACAAGCTTACCCTTCCTATCCTTGACAAAGCGCCCTTCCTTTTTCACATAAATCTCCAGTACACAGGAATAGCCGGGCGGAATTTTTCCTTTTTCTATACCTGCACTTGCATATTCAGCAAAGCCATATTGAAACTGTGCATCCAGCTTCCGGTTTTTTTCCAGCCATTCTTTAAGCTGAAGAGCTGTTTCCCCATATATTTTCTCCGTCAGCTTAGCGATATCTCCTATTTCCACCTGCTGCTGTGCGGTTACTTCCGCAAGCGCAGTCCCTGTGTCCTTCGTCGTATCAATAGTGATTCCATTATCATATAAATAAACAAAAAAGGAATGAGCATTTTTCATTCGAAAAGCCAGCCCGCATATCTTTTTGCCGCTCTTATCATAAAGACGCAGATAATCCTGCCCTCTTTGCACATCCCATGCTGCATTTACAAAACCGATATCCCGAAGTTTGAATTCTTTTCTTCTTCGAAGCAGATTCACATAGCATAACCTTTCCCCTTTTACCTCCAGCCTCCGGTTCCTCCCCTCCATACATAAGAGGATGCCGGATAAAAAAACCGCTAAAATCATCAGATATATCCACATCGGTATGGTATCTGCATGAAATAAAATTTCCGCAACTAACAAGAAGATGGCACTGCAGATAACGAAACCGCCTACCACATATGAAGTTTTTTGCTCTTTTACCGTAAGCTCCTCCATTCTCGTCCTCTCATTCCATTTCCTGCTTTATTCTCCGGCCAGCTCCTCATAAACCGGATATGTTGCTTCGCTGCCGCATACCGCATATTCGCCATCCTCATAGACGAGATTGGTTATTGCATATGCTAATAAATCCGAATGGCCGTCGCCATAGAGATATTGTTTTAACTGAATTCTGACGCCGGAAGAGTCTGCATACTCCTCCGTGCCGTTATCCGGCCTATAGAACGAAAAGTCACAGAACCCATCTGCTTGCGTGGTTCCAAAGGTCTGCTTCCTCTTCTCTTCCCACAACGCCTTCACTTCCTCCCCGAATTCCTGCACAAACAGCTCCTCTTCATATCCGAGCTCCTTACAGGAAAGCACTACCTTCTCTCCGTCTCCCGTTACCGTATACGGAAAGGCATCCGGCATCCGGATTTCCTCATAATCCTCACCCTGTTTATCGTAAGCAGCCAAGGTATATTCTCCATTGCCGCCCTGTTTACCGGTATTGAGAAGCAGGAATATTTCCTTCTCCCCGTCTGAATCGCTATCCACCGCCATAATCTTGAAGTTGCGGCCGAATATAAGCTTCTCGTTCTGGTGAACTTCCAGCGTCTTCCCGTTTCCGAACAGGATTTTTACATATGCTTTGATGCCATTTGGTTCATACATCCGGGCACTGTCAGCGATTCCGTCGCCATCCAGATTCAAATTCTTGAATTCTTCCCCGGCATCATAGCGCTCATGCTGTCTAAAATCATAATCGGATAGTTCAAAAGAAATATCTGAGACACTGTAATCTCCCTTTTCATCCCATGCAAGAAGATAAGAAATATCTCCGGGAAGTCCCTTATAGCCTGCCTGCTGGTTAACCAGGAGCGATACCTTGCCAGCTCTTATGACCGGTTGATAACGATAAATGCCGGAAGACCAAACCGTTCCGTCCAGCTCTTCATAATAAACGGCCACTCCTCTATCCGACATATAAGAGGAACTCACGGACACTTCCTCCCGATATCCATACTCCGCATTCTCGCACAACAGCGTGTTATCCTTTCGATAGGTCATATTGACAGCAATGCCCATCGTGTTCACATAGTCGTCCATTCTTCTGCTTTTGCTCGCCTTTTCCTCCGATTTTTGTCCAGGAAGCTTCATTCTGTAATAGCCATCCTCCTTATGGGTATAGACAGCCAGTTCCCTCGAACCCGGCGGATTGGTACTGCCCTCATGAGTATCTACAACGAGAATCTCATTCTGACCATCTCCCGTCAAATCCATGCTATCCACCAGCACATTGAAAAAGTAAATATCACCGCTTTTATTGAGAAGCAGCTTCTCCCCGTTTCCAAAATGAAGTTCATAGCCGACTACATACGGCGACTCGTCTTCCGTCTTGTTTTCCTCATAGGTACGATACAGCTTGTCCGTTAATCCGTCTCCATCCAAATCCCTCTCAGGAAAATCCTCCATATATCCGGTATAGGTAGCCCATTCTTCGGCACTTCCGGCTATGTTCTGCCTTTCCATGGAGTCACTTTGCTGCTCTTTTTCTGCCTGCTGCTCATCATTGGCTTGCGCCTGCCGGTCTTCCGATTGCTGATTATCCTCCGCCTGCGGCTGAGCTCCTTCGGTCCTTCGATGCGCATCTCCAGCCTCCGGCGACTGCACCTGACAGCCCGCAAGGGCGGCGATAATCACGCTCATCGCCACTGCCTTTATTATTCTCTTCATTCCCCATATTCCTCCAAAATCGATGTAATAGGAAGGCTGGCAGTTTCGTCTCCGCCCGTACCTCCGCTTAACATTCCCACAAAATTACCGTAAGCGTCGAATGTTCCTCCCCCTGACATTCCGGGCTTGGCAAAACCGAAACAATACAGCATATAGGAATCAAATTCCTCTATGTACCAGGAAGGGGAAGCCACCGTCGCCTCATACATATTTGCCCCCGCTCCGTCCGCTGAACCTGCGGTAAAAATAACATCCCCGGCTTTCAGCCTGCGGTATGGCTTATCTTCTCTTTTTACCTCTTTCAAAGAAATGAGTTCCTCGTAGCTAAGATCCTTCACCTCCACCTTAAGGAAACCCAAGTCGTACTTCTGCGATAGCCTAAGCAGCTTCCCGCCGCAAGTTCTGCCGTTCCAGAACGTAATGCTGCCGTCCTCTCCCCATCCTTCCAAAAGATGCTTATTGGATATGATAACGATTTCTTTCTCGTCCATCTCCCAAATCACTCCGCTGCCATATAACTTCCCCGTATTTATTTGAACAATTCCTGCCTTCACATTTTCATAAGCTGAAGTCACATCCGCCGCCTCTAAGGCATGCAGCACCGTTCCGCCATAACACACCATTCCTTCATACTGATCCTGAAAGGTGGTAGTCTGGATAAGCGGACGGCGAAGTTTCTCCCCAGCCGCATGAGCCGTCAGAAAATCGCCCGGGCAAAACACTGCAAGGCACATACACATAATGCTTATAAACATAAGATTTATGTTGTACCTTTTTCCATGCCCTTTATTTCCATGCTTCAAAAAGCATTGCTTCCTAAGATATGCACAAACATACTTCATCGATCAACCTTCTTTTATTCATCGGGCAAGCGGCTTTTTTTCTGCCGTTTAGCAGTCATATTCATAAAAATCTCCCCGTTATGGAGAGATTTTTATTTGTTCTTATGCAACCGCTAAGATACTGAACAGTTACATTTTTATTTATTTTCATACTAAGCAGAACGATAAGCCGGGTTATGTCGTGAATGATCATCTATCTGGAATTGCCGTCGCCGGCAATTTCTAGCGACCCACCTGAAAGCAGGCCGGGCCGGCCTATCGCTTTCTATTCGGTCTTGCTTCGGATGGGGTTTACATGGCTCCGACTGTTACCAGACGGACGGTAGTCTCTTACACTGCCCTTCCACCCTTACCCCGCATGACGGGGCGGTTCATTTCTGTTGCACTATCCTTGGAGTCACCTCCACCGGACGTTATCCGGCATCCTGCCCTATGAAGCCCGGACTTTCCTCACCTGCTTCCTTTCGGAATTGCAGCCGCGATCATTTATTCTACTTAGCATTACTTAACTTATATCAATTCCATGTATTAAACATGGAAACAACTTCCCCCTACGAATTCGCGGCAAATGGAATTCTTCGGAAGGTTTTCACTGCTCACACCGATAAAATATTCTAAAAATTTTAAAAGTCTCTTCGCTTCATAATATTCGGGCTCACCCTTTTCTATTCCAAATAAAAGAGGCTCCGCATACTGCTTCAAAATCGCCAGCTCGTAAATCAACGCAGAGTTAAACATGGCATCCGCACTTTCCTGAAACGGAAAAATATATTTCTCTTCGCCCTTTCTGACGGAATTCCACATCTCCATCGTGCGCTTTGCCGAAGCCCCTCTCGTCCGTGCATCCCTCACCATACGCCGCAGAAGCCTGCCATCCGTGGTGGGAATCCTATTATGCTCGTCGATATTGATACTCGTCAGGGCGCTGATGTAAATCTTATACTTGCTTTCATTCGGCAGAGAATAAGACGTATCTCCATTCAGCCCATGGATTCCTTCAATCACAAGGACATCCTCCGGCCCCAGCTTCTTATAGTTTCCGTGATATTCCCGCAGCCCCGACTTGAAATTGAAGCTTGGAAGTTCCACCGTCTCTCCTTTAAGCAGCCTTGTCATATCCTCATTGAACTGCTCCACATCTATCGCTTCCAGACATTCGAAATTATAATCTCCATTCTCATCCCTGGGAGTCTTATCCCGGTTGACAAAATAATCGTCCAGGCCGATGGGATGCGGTGATAAGCCATATGTCCGAAGCTGAATAGACAATCTATGCGAAAAGGTAGTCTTCCCTGAAGAGGAAGGCCCCGCGATCATCACAAACTTTACACCTCCGCGCGCCACAATATCCTTGGCTATTTCCCCGATGCTCCGCTCTTGAAGCGCCTCCTGCACAAGTATTAAATCGTTGATATTCCCCATACAGATCTGGTCGTTTAAGTCTCCTACGGTGTCAACACCAACCATATTACCCCATTCATCCGATTTTTTCAAGGTCTCGAACAACTTTTCTCTGGGCTCCATCAACGGGAGCTTATCCGGCACCTGCTGTTCCGGCAGAAGAAGCATCAAGCCTTCCTCATAGGAAAGCACCTCGAAATATTTTACATATCCGGTGCTGGGGAGCATATAACCGTAATAATAATCGTAATAGCCGTCCAGACAATATACGTTCACATAGGAGCTTCTTCGGTAACGGAACAGCTTTTCCTTATCCTTCATATTTTGTCCACGGAAAATTTCCATAGCCTCGTTGATCGGATAAGACTTCTTCGTAATCGGTATGTCCGCTTCCGCCAGCTGTCGCATTCTCTCGTTCAGCCTGCGAACAAACTCCGGCTCTATCTTGAAGTCGCCGTCTATGCTGCAATAATAGCCGGGACCGATGGCAAATTCCACTTTGATTTTCCTAAGCGCAGCCTCTCCCGCAACGTCTCTAAGCGCCTTGATCAGCAGCATGATTGCCGTACGGACGTAAGTTTTATGCCCCACCGGATCGCCCAGCGTAATGAAGGTCAACTCACAGTCCTTCTTCACTTCCTTAATTAATTCCCTTATCTTTCCATTGGCGGTTATAAGACCGATTCTCTGCGAATACCGGTTCTGATACTCCTTTGCGATTTCCTCATATGTGGTACCCTCTTCATATTGCCTCTTCTCACCATCGATTGTAACTGTAAACATGCTGTCCTCCAAAATCCTGCTGCCTATAGTATCCAAAACGGACTCTTTTCCTTCGCCGCAAATACGGTAAGCTGCGGCAGCTCTCTTCTAATATATTCCTTCATATATGGAATAAATATCTTCTCCAAGCCAAAATGTCCGGCATCGATAATCGCAAGTCCCTGTGCCATCGCATCCAGCCCCTCATGGTGCTCGATATCTCCGGTGATGAGCACCTCCACTCCCGCCGATACCGACGGCTTTATCATGGTTTTGCCGGAACCGGGTGAAACTGCCGCCCATTCGATAGGCGTATCCGGTTCCCCATATATTTTTACATGCTCGAGCTCAAAGGTTTCTTTCACAAAGGAGGCGCACTCCTCCAGCGTCATAATCTGAATAAGCCTTCCGTACCTGCCCAGTCCCTCTTTTGCTATTTCATCCTCATAGGTAATGTCAAGCACTTGCCTGTCCTTAAGCCCGAGCTCATCCGCCGCCGCATCCGCCATTCCCATTACATCGAAGTTTGTATGCATTGCGTAATAGCTGATATCGTTCTGAAGCAGCTTTATCAGCCTGCGCCCGATGAAATCCTCCGCCGTAACTTTTTTCATAGGGGAGAATATAAGCGGATGGTGAGTCAGAAGCATATCCGCTCCTGCGCGCACCGCCTCGTCTATTACCTCATCGGTAGCGTCCAGCGCAATACACAGCCTGCTCACTTCCTTGTCCGTTCTCCCTGCAAGGAGTCCTACATTATCCCAGCTTTCCGCAAAGGAAGAAGGAGAAAGCCGTTCCAGACTTTCTATGATTTTGTCACATCTCATATACAGCCACCTTTCCCGGCTACTTTCCGCATACGGCTTCCGGCTCCGGCATTCATGCCGGCCATACACCGGTATTCATACTATTTATCAAAATAAGAAAGTGCCAAGTCGATATCCTTTATTCTGCCTTCTATTTCTTTTTGCCTTATATTCCGTCTGCTGCTCTGCTGTTCATTCCCGCCGGCCGCTTTACTAAGGCCGGTAAGAATTTCCCCGCATAATGCCCGTTCTTTCATAAGAAATCCATGAAGCACCGGATTCTTTTTCTCTAAAAGGATGGGGCCGTATTTATCCGACACCTGCCTGCTTATCGTCTGTAAAGCTGCGTCTTCATCCTGCCCCGCTCCGGGACGTGCTTTGATGACCGGATAATATTTGCCGTCCTCCAAAATCATGTCCTCATCCGTTATATGATAGCCTTGCTTTCGCAAATATTCTCTCATACCGCGTATCTCGGACTGGGGCTGCAAAATAACTTCCTGCATAAAACGTATCTTGTCCTTTCCTTCTTCCAGAATACGCTTTATCAATTTGCCTCCCATTCCCGCACAAATCAAGGTGTCCGCTTCTTCCCGGCGCAAAGCCGTCACTCCGTCGGACAGTCTGGTTTCTATGTAGTCTGTCAAAGCATACTCTTCCACATGCTCTTTTGCAGCCTTCAAGGGGCCTTCTCCCACATCCATGGCCAATGCCCTCGGGCTGATTCCGTTTCTTACCAGATATATGGAGACGAATCCATGGTCGCAGCCTACGTCGCACACAACATTCCCCTTCGTCACCATACCGGCTACGCAGAGCATTCTGTCCGACAGCACGATTTCCTTGGACCAGGAGTTAACCTGTAAGTTTTCTTTTAGATTCATGTTTTTATCCGATTAATCCAAGTAATCTTTCAGCTTGCGGCTTCTGCTTGGATGTCGAAGTTTACGGAGCGCTTTCGCTTCTATCTGTCTGATTCGCTCTCTGGTAACATTGAATTCCTTTCCAACCTCCTCCAGCGTTCTGGCCCGTCCGTCGTCCAAACCAAAGCGGAGGCGAAGCACTTTCTGCTCCCTTTCCGTCAAGGTACCAAGCACCTCTACAAGCTGCTCCTTTAATAGGGTAAAGGCCGCAGCATCCGCAGGTACCGGCACATTATCGTCCTGAATGAAATCGCCCAGGTGACTGTCTTCTTCTTCTCCGATAGGGGTTTCCAAAGAAACCGGTTCCTGGGAAATCTTGAGAATCTCTCTTACCCTGTCCACCGGCATATTCATTTCTTCCGCTATTTCTTCCGGGGAAGGCTCCCTGCCCAGCTCCTGAAGAAGCTGTCTGCTGACACGGATCAGCTTATTGATCGTCTCCACCATATGAACAGGAATACGGATCGTTCTCGCCTGATCTGCGATAGCTCTTGTAATCGCCTGACGAATCCACCATGTAGCATAAGTAGAAAACTTATATCCTTTTCTATAATCAAACTTTTCCACAGCCTTAATAAGACCAAGATTGCCCTCCTGAATCAAATCGAGAAAGAGCATACCACGGCCTACGTACCTCTTGGCTATGCTGACAACGAGACGAAGATTTGCTTCCGCAAGGCGTTTTTTTGCCTCATCATCGCCAAGTTCCATCTTCTTTGCCAGTTCGATTTCCTCCTCTGCGCTCAGAAGGGGAACCTTACCAATTTCCTTTAGATACATCCTGACGGGGTCTTCGATGCTGATGCCGTCCGGAACGGTAAGATCGATATTCTCCACATCGACCTCATCCTCCTCCGTGAGGATAATCTCCTCATCATCCACGTCGTCCTCCTCAGTGATACGAAGTACATCTACGTTATTCTGTTCCAGAGTTTCCATTATCTTATCGAAATGTTCCTCTTCCAGCGCCATGTCGGCGAAGAAATCGTTAATCTCCTGATACTCCAGTACATTCTTTTTCTTTTTAGCAGCGCTTAAGAGCTCCCTCAAATGCTCCTCAAACTTTGCTTGTGTGTTTTCATCCATTTTAGGTTCCATCCTTCCTCATGTAGTCATAGTATTATCTTTAATCTAAAGAAATATGCGTTTTGCTAAGTTCTTCCAACGCTTTTTTTCCCGCAATTACCTGCTTTAACGTACTTATGTCGGCACCGAGCCTGCCGGAATAATATTCATAGCTGTTCTTTTTTACCGTATAAACGATATCATGGAAAGCCTTTTCCCTCTCTTGTTTCGTCTCCAGCTCCTCCAGCTTGGTATTAAAAAGTGCCGCTACCTCCCGCTGGTCCTCTTCGTCCGTAAAAAGACTGATGATATGAGCCGGGTTCAGCTTTCCCTGCTCCAATCCCTCAAACAGCCTGTCCGCCACCTTCCGGTACAGCTCTTCCGTAAAATCCTCGGGGGATATATATTTCACAATTTTAGGAAATACCTCCGGCTCCTCCGCAATCCAGGTAATAAGCAACCTTTGCGACTTCTTCATGTTCTCTTCCGGTGTATTTTTCTTCTCTGCGATTCCTGATTTGGGACGGACAATCGGACTTACCAGCCCCGTCTGCGCCGCATAAGTGATTACCAGCTTCCTCAGATTGTCAAAGCCTACGTTATATTTATCCGCTACCGCTTCTATGTAGTTCTCCCGTTCCACCTCCTCAGGAAAGCCGCATAGCTTCTTCGCGATTTCCCTATGAAATTTGGTCTTGGATTCCGGGTCTTTCAGGTTGTATTCCTTTTCCATGATACGAAGCTCGAAGAAAAAGCTGTTCTCCGCCTCATCGATCCTCTGGCGGAACGCCTCCGTTCCCAGATTCTGAATGAATTCGTCCGGATCCTTATAAGGCTCAAGATTGAGTACTTTACCGCTTAAGTCCACCTCTTTCAATATGGAGATAGCCCGAAGCGCTGCGTTCACTCCCGCTCCGTCGCTGTCATAAGCGAGCAGCACTTCCTCCGTATAACGGCGCAGGAGATTCGCCTGCCCTGCAGTAAACGCCGTTCCGAGAGATGCCACTGCCTGCGTAAATCCGGCCTGGTGCATGGCAATAACGTCCATATAGCCTTCACATAGGATAATGTTGCTTTGCCGCGAGGTCCTCGCAAAGTTCAGACCGTACAAATTGCGGCTTTTATCAAAAATCATCGTCTCCGGCGAATTTAAGTATTTCGGCTTGGCATCGCCCATCACGCGTCCGCCGAAGCCTACTACCCTGTGATTGATGTCCTGGATAGGGAAAATGACCCGATTCCAGAACTTGTCGTGAATCCCATATTTCTCATCGAAGCTTGCAAGCCCCGCTTCCTGTATCAGCTCGTCCCGGTAGCCCTTGGAGCGCAGATATTGTACCAAATCGTTACTGGATACGTTAGCGAATCCCAATCCGAACTTCTTCATCGTCTCGTCGCTAAGCTGCCTGTCCGCCAAATAGCGGTAGCCTATGCTGCCCTTCTGGGAACGGAGCTGATAATAAAAGTATTTCGCCGCCTCTTTATTCACTTCTAACAGCTTGTTTCTTTTGCCTTCCTTTTTCTTTACCTCTTCCGAATATTCTATCTCAGGCAAATCCACCTTTACCCTGTCCGCCAGCAGCTTGATTGCTTCAGGAAAGGTAAAGTTCTCATATTCCATAATAAAAGTAAATACATTTCCGCCCGCCCCGCAGCCGAAGCAATAATACATCTGCTTACTTCCCGAAACGGAAAAAGAGGGGGACTTTTCATTATGAAAGGGGCATAGGCCGAAATGGCTGCTCCCTTTTTTCTGCAAACGCACATAACCGGAAATCACATCTACTATATCGTTTTTCGACCGTACTTCTTCAACTAACTCATCAGGATAGTACACGCTCATTTCCCTTCTTTAATCTGTAATATATCAAATAGTTATACGCCGCCTCACGCTCAATAATGCCACGACTTCGGTATGAACAATTCTTCATACTTGGCAATGGCGAAGCGGTCCGTCATCGCTCCGATGAAATCGCATACGATAATCTGAGCAGGTTCCCCATACTCCTCCATCCGCGCGGTAAGATGCTTCGGAAGAAGCTCCATATGGCGAAGATAATATTCATAAAGCGATTCCATCAGCATTTCTGCTTTTTTCTCCTCGCTCTTGGCTTCCTTGTTCTTATACACCCGATCGAACATGAATTCCCTCAGCTTTTTCATAGCCTCGGCAACGGGAGGCGACATCATAATATCGTCTTTGTCATAGCTGGTGGTTACCAAATCGTGAATGAAATGATCCAGGCGCTCCCCCGTAGTCTTTCCGATCACCTCTCCGATTTCCTCAGGAACATCGGATTCCTTCAAAATCCCGCCGCGGACAGCATCGTCCATATCGTGATGGATATATGCAATCTTATCCGAAAACCGGACAATTTTTCCTTCTAATGTAAAGGGCATTCCTTTTGTCTGATGGTTACGGATACCGTCTCTGACTTCCTCCGTCAGATTAAGTCCCTGTCCGTCCTTCTCCAGACTATCCACCGTGCGAACGCTTTGTTCGCTGTGGCAAAAGCCGTACGGGCACACTCTGTCAAGAGCTCTCTCTCCCGCATGTCCAAAAGGTGTATGGCCCAAATCATGTCCTAAAGCAATGGCTTCCACCAAATCCTCGTTCATCCGAAGGGCTTTGGCAATGGTGCGGGCATTCTGAGATACCTCCAGCGTATGGGTCAGCCTCGTCCTGTAATGATCGCCCTCCGGCGTCAAAAAGACCTGCGTCTTATCCTTCAGACGCCTGAATGCCTTGCTGTGCAGTATTCTGTCCCTATCCCGCTGATAGACCGGGCGGATGTCGCACTGTTCTTCCTCCCTCAGCCTGCCTCTGGAATTCATGCTAAGGGACGCATAGGGGCTTAAATATTCTTTTTCCCACTGCTCCAGTTTCTCTCGAATCAACATGATCACTCAGCTTTTACCTTTACCTTTCGCTGCCATATACAAAAATCGGTCACTGTATTAAATATTCTCGACCCATTCAGAAATTCCTTTATTTTTTCTTTATTTTGCAGTTATTTTTTTATCGCACGATTTAGCGGCATACATCATAAATGAATTCCGCATTCTTATCCATGGCTTCATATGCTGTCTTAAAGGGTGACATCTGGAACACATGCCACATTCCTTTGAATACATCGATTTTCACGGAAACATTGGCTTTTGCCATCTTCTTATGGAGCAGGGTGGCATCATTTAGCAGCATCTCATTATCGCCCACTTGTATATAAGTCGAGGGAAAACCTTCAAAATCTCCAAAAACCGGGGAAATCAACGGATTTTCCAAGTCCTGCCCTGATGCATAGTTTTGTATCATCTGCGCGATATAGTCTTCATTCAGTACGGGGTCCACCTCTTTTTTGTTCCCGTAGGACTTTCCTGAGGAAGTCAAGTCTGTCCAGGGGGACATCAGCACAAGTCCTCTGGGAAGAAGCCTTTCTTCCTCTTTCAGCTTAAGAGTAAGGGCGAGAGCCAGATTCCCTCCTGCTGAATCACCCGCTATCACCACATCCCGCGCCCCATAGCCTAAGAGCATAAGATAGTTCCATGCCGCTACGGCATCCTCTAATGCCGCCGGATAAGGGTGCTCCGGCGCCAGCCTGTAATCGAAGCTGAACACGTCCATCGATGTTGACATCGCCAGCTTTGTCGTCAAGGTTCTGGCATACTGACTGCTGCCCGTGGAATAGCCTCCGCCATGACAGTATAGTATCACATGCTTTTTCATATGAGCTCTGTTTACCGCAATCCATTCTCCGTACATCTCATCGATACGAACTGCCTTCACAGTAGTTTCCTTGCTATTTCCCAAAAGAGCACCAAAATAATCCTGAGACTGTCTGTACTTCTCAATATCCGTATTTTCCACCACGCTATGAACCCGTTTGATAAGGTTCATCAAATTTTGATTTCTTTTATCCGACTTTGCCATATGAACCGCCGCACCTTTCTTATAAATAATAACCATAATCCATCATTTTTAAGTCAATTCTATCACATAATTTACATTTTGTGGTATACTCTATACATTACAGTTCACACAGTAGCTTAACATTTGCTGTTGAGCTACGTAAGAACGTGATGCAAGAGATGATTTCTGCTTCGCGAAGCGAATTTAAATGCAGAAATCATGCGTTACTGAGAACGGAGTGAACAGTAACCTCTATACATTACAGTAAGAATCTTTCATCTTTCTATTTCGGGGGATATTTATGACTGCACGCAAGGACAAAACTACACTGCATAAAAAAAGCGAGAAACGGACCTGGTATAAACTGGATCTGTCCGCCATCGTATATCCCACTCTTCAGCGCAAGGATTTTTCTTCCGTTTACCGGCTTTCCGTGGTGCTGAAGGAGACTATACGCCCCGATGTTTTACAGCAGGCGGTGGATATTGCGCTGAAACGCTTTCCCACATATAAAGTAGCTATCCGAAAGGGCTTGTTCTGGCGTTACTTAGAACCCAACAACAGACCCGGCCCCTTCGTTCAGCCCGACATCAAAAATCCCTGCATGCCCATGCCCTTCAAAGCCAATAATCGCTATTTGATCCGAATTTATTATCATGAATGCCGGATTGCTCTGGAAGCACATCACAGCTTAGGCGACGGCAGCGGCGGCATGTGCGTACTGCAGACGATTACCGCGGTTTACCTGCGCCTGTTAGGACACGAGATTTCCTGCGGCGGCTTCGTTCTGGATGTGGATGGGGAACCTGATCCCGAAGAGCTGGAGGATGCTTACATGCGTTATGCCAATGCGAAGGTGCGCCCGCCCCGCCCCGGAGAAAAGACTTACCGGGTACGCGGTACAAAAGAGCCCTTTTATACGCTCAATATTGTCGACGGCATCATGTCCGTGAAGGAGGTCATGAACGTTGCCTCCAAATATCATGCTACGATTACGGAATACTTGAATTCCGTACTTTTATACTCTTTGCTGCAAAAGCAGGCGGAGGAACTGCACCTGAAGCTGCGTCCGGTAAAAATCGCCATGCCGGTCAATCTAAGACGCTTTTTTCCTTCCAAAACACTTCGTAATTTCATAACCATGATATATCCCTCCATCGATCCGAGGCTTGGAGAATATACCTTCGAGGAAATAGTAGTCCATGTGCACAATTACATGCGCTATTATATCAACGAAAAATTTTTAAGGGGTGATATTACCACGAATGCGGCAACTCAGCGGAATCCGATAATACGCGTCATTCCTCTTTTTATCAAGGATTTTACCGTCCGCTTTTTTTACACGAAGATCCAGGATAAGAATTCCTCCGCGGGGCTTACCAATATGGGGGCGCTAAAGGTACCGGAGGATATGAAGCAGTATATCGAGCGATTCGATATTTATATGGGGCAGCCTTTTTCCTCCCGTACCAACTGCGCTATTTCCAGCTTCGAGGACACCCTTACCATCAACTTTGCCAGCAGCATCATCGAGGCAGATGTGGAGAGATACTTTTTCCGCAAGCTTGTCCAAGACGGAATTCATATTAAAATAGAAAGCAACCGATAGGAGGTTATTATATGTCATATTGTGTAAATTGCGGTGTGGAATTGGATGCGGACCTGCAAAAATGCCCTCTCTGCCATACACCGGTCATCAACCCGAGCGAGTTGAAGAAAATGGATCGTCCGTCCTCTTACCCCCATGAAAAAGGGCAGGTGGAGGTCGTAAAAAGAAAGGATTTGGGAATTCTTTTGTCGGTAGTCCTCGGCGCTGCTGCTATAAGCTGTGCGCTGCTGAATCTGTTGGTCTTTACTAACAGCATGTGGTCGCTGTTAATCATCGGTATATGTATTATTCTTTTCGTGTTGGCTGTCCCGGCTGTCATATACACGAAGCTGCCCATTTATCTGTCGCTGTTGTTTGACGGGATCGCGGTAGGAGGATATTTGTATATGATCACCTATCTTACCCCCTCGCCCGAATGGTTCTGGCTGCTCGCTTTGCCGATTACAGCGTTAGTAACACTGTTAGTTGAAATATTCACGTTCCTGCTTCGTATGTTTCCTGTTTCTTTTATTACTACAACGTTATACTTTTTCGCAGAAATCGCTATTCTATGCATGGGTATCGAGCTTCTCATCGACAAGTTCCTGCTAAAACCGCTGGGATTGTCATGGTCTGCCGTGGTTCTGACCGCATGCAGCATTATTGTCATCGCACTTATTACTCTTTTATCCAAGAGGCGGCTGCGCGATGAAGTCAGAAGGCGGCTGCACTTTTAGGCCGTGCTTTTTCTCCGCTTCCTCGATGCTCTTATAGCCGTAGAATTTCGTTTCGTTCTCAATAATCTGCTTTTCCAGATTTCCGCCTTTTTCATAGGTTTCTTTGGTCTGGGCCAGCAACAAACTTACCGTTTTCTCCGAACAGGTCAGAAGCTCCCCTCTGAAATAACTTTCTACGGAGGAGCCGTTAGCAGGAGAATCCTCCTGTGTTTTGGCCACCCTTCCGTTTTCCCTCAGATTCGGATAATGGGAAATCATATCATTGTCCCATTCCAGATGGATTGCCACCAGCTCCTCCACCATCTTTTTTTTGCGTTCGGAGGCCTTCGGTATATATTCTTTTACCCTCTCATATTCCTCCGGATATGTAACTTCCATCATCCTCGCATATTTTTCAAACAGAAGGTTCCTGCCCTCTTCGCAGGCCGCCTTAAGATCCTCCATATAGCTCTTAAGTATTTCGTCAGTATAGACCATCCACTGACTCATTCTCATACGGAAAAACGTATCCGGGTCCTCCTGACAGGAAGCCCTTCCTCCGGTATTATAAACATGCTGAAACATATCCCATTCAATCTGTACAATATCGAAGATCAACTGTTCTCTTTCCGTAATTTCCGCCATCTGTTATCTCCTCGTCCTTCTGTCTTTCTTTTATGTCCATGATACCTGCTTAAATGCCCTATTCGAAATCGAACTTCGGCTCCGTAAACGTCAATGGCTCATCGTATACCGCATGACCGGTTTCTATGGTTTTTCCCTCTACTGTGATTTGAAGCGCTTCCGCTTCATAAGCCTGCAAAAAAGTATCCGTAAGCGCCGCCATAATCACGGCCTCTCCGCTGCTTCCCATAGTCTTTAAATATTCTCCGAAGGCTTTCGAAAGGTCCAGGTAAATAAGACTGTTTTCCACCTCTACCCGGAAGTCATTTACATTCGTATCTATAGAAACGATGTTATGCCCCGCCAGATAGCTGATAATCGCATTCGCCGTCACTTCTTCCACGAGTACCGTCTCCGATTCCAGACCGTCCGCCTTGCTGTTGCTGTAATAGATTACCAACTCATGCAAATTCTGTGAATCGGTCACATCATCGCCATATTCGCCTGCACTTTGTAAATCCGCTGCTTTGCTGCCGCGTTCGACTTCTCCGCCTTGCACTTCGTTCTGCTGTTTCGTTCCGTCTATGGTTCGCTGCGTTTCTTCGTTCGCAGCTTGCTCTTTTGTCTGAGTATCTTCTCTGAGGCTTATGAGCTCATCCACGATACTGCCCATTCCGCCTTCGGCCCCTATCTCCTCCGACGTCACCGCAGAAAAGTCCTCCGCCTGCATTACCTCCGGGGCCGCTTCTTCAGAATACTCAGAATTGCCGCACGCCGTAAATGTCACGCCCACAAACAGCATTGCCAGTGTCATCCATCTCTTCTTTTTCATACTCCACTCCAATCCCCTTCTTAGAGCATCGTCCGCACGCATACTCTCTTCCCCGACCGCCCGCCTCCGGCATGGCTGTCAATTTATTATATTTTATCATAGGATGGAAGAAAAGGCAAAAAAGGACTTTCGACAAAATCCGGGCTGCAAGAAAGGTGTTACTGTTCACTCCGTTCTCAGTAACGCATGATTTCTGCATTTAAATTCGCTTTGCGAAGCAGAAACCATCTCGTGCATCACGTTCTTACGTAGCTTAACAGCAAGTGTTAAGCTACTGTGTGAACAGTAACAGAAAGGCACAACTTTTCTTGTAGTCCGGATTCTATCTGAAATATATTTTACAGCACCTTTAAATGCTCCGCCTTTCGGGGCATGGCAACCTTATTATTAACTTCCAGTTTATCATAAATATTCTTGATGTGAAGTCAGACGCAACATTTCCATTTTATGTACAGACAACATATCCCGCAAAGGCCATCACAACATAATCCTCCCGCCCTATCTTAAGCGCCTGACAGAAATACCGCTTAACTGCTGCAGCCCCTCAAGTTGTACTTCTTTTCATCGTTTGCCCGGGGAGTTTTTTATATCATAGTAAGGCAATACTTTCACACGCTAAAACAGCAAGGTCTTTCCTATGATATAAAAAATTGTATCACCGGGCAGGCCGAAAGCCTTTTATGTTTTTTATAAATGCAGCCCCGAAGTGCTCTCGAAGAAACCGGTCACTCCTCTTGGTTACATATTTCATCGTGGGTAAGTATGGTAGCCAGAGTATCGCCCAACTGGGAAAAAATAGCTGCTAACATTGCAATCTCATCCTTATCGCAGCAATTACTTATGGCACAGGCAGTAGCGGTAATAAAAGTAACCAGTTCACAAGAATTCATAAAAACACCTCTGTTACATGATATGAGGTATAATTCAAATTTGATAGCAGCAAATTAAAACAGCTTAATCAATTCATCATCCAGCTTCTTTTTCAGCACGGATAATTCCTGCTCGCCCGGCAGATACTTTTCTGCATACATTTCCTCTTTACCCAGCTTCCATACCGGCCCGGCTTCCGGCGTATCTTCAGCCCTTCGGGGAAAAAAGTGCCAATGCATGTGAACCGCATTTCCCGTCCCCAACAATTCATAGTTGAGCTTATCGGGATGAAAAGCATTATATACGGCTTCTGCAACCAGTGACATTTCCTGTAAAAATGTATACCTGAAGTTCTGATCTAAGAAGTGCAGCTCTGTCGCATGTTCCTTGCATAGAAAAAGCGTATAGCCCTTAAATCTTTGATAATCCCCGATAACCACGTATCCCGTTTGAAGCTCCCTCACAAAGTAAGGATTATTTCCCTGCAAAATCAGCTCGATTCTCTTACATACCATGCATTCGCACATTCTGCGACTCCTTCATACCCTTATTTTCTTATTCCTTTTTTCGAATACGGTCCGGCAGCCATCCGGCTTTTTTTAACTCATTCTCCATAGGCAGGCCACCGCCTAAAACTCAAAGTCCTCATAATCTTCCGGCAGGAATCGATGATATATAATATGGCTTTCTTCCACGGTAAAGCAATAATAATAGCTGTCCGGATACCGGTCTTCGAAATAAATGAGATAATCGAATTCCCCGTTATTCACTTTTTCAAAATGAATATCTTGGGAATAGCTGCAAAATATGTTTAAGACATCTTCTATTGTACATCCATGCTTTTGTACTTCTTCCACCAAATCCTTGATAAACTCGTTCTTGTCCATATTGTCATGGATGTATTCGACTCCCTTTTCAGGAATGGCCAAACAAAATCTGTCCTTTTCGTTTGTAACTTGTATATTCCCTAATTTATCTTTCACCTGTTCACAAAAGCCTTGCAGTAACTCCTTCATTTGCCGGATGTCATACTCATCATCAAAAAAATGATTTAATGAGCGCAGCGGATAGTACAGCCGCACTATTTCCTTACGGTATCCTAATTTGGCTTGCTCTTCTTTTATTATGTCAATTATATTCTTTTCAAGTTTTTCGTAGCTCAACCTTGTTTCCTCCAGAAAAATCCCGATTTCGTAGGCCTCTATTAAAGGAGTCTAACCATTTAGAATAGATGTAACGATTGGCTTCCCGTCACGATCAAGCAGGGGCGTCAACCCTCCCGCATAACCGTCCTCATGAAACACGTAGTTTACGCCGGTTTCCTTATCCACCCAGATTTCAGTTTTTGTTAACGTTCCTTGAGAATATGTCTTTTCAAATCGATCATTCTTTCTTGCCATTTTCTTTGCCTCCTATTTCATCCTGGATATTTTGTTATATACCTTTTTTACAAATAAAACTGAATCGCATATAATAGTGCAAGCATTGACACTCCGCAATATGTTTCATTATTTTTCAGCAAGTCAATAACTTTATCTTTCTTTACCCACCGCTTACTTCTTACTTCATTTTCATCAAAATCCTCTGTTTCATTTTTTACCTTTGCGGCAAAAACATGCAGAAGTAAATCGGACTTGCCGTTACTTGGATTATTACGGCATAAATAAGTTAAATCTTTAATTTCACAGCCGGTTTCTTCCAGGCATTCGCGTTTTGCAGCCTCTTCCGGCGTTTCTTCCTTTTCAATGCCTCCAGCAGGTATTTCCCATTCAAGCCTATTAGTAATGTATCTTTTAGATTGAATCATAAGTATTTCATCATTTTCATTGCAAATTACGACACATACGGCTTCATTAGGGTAATGTATCTTATGATAGGCATCTATAATATATCCATCAGGCATCTGCACCTTATCAGAATATAAGGACACCCAATCGCTTTCATATATAATTTTTCTGTCAAGCTTTTGCGGGAATTTATCTTCTAGCATTTTTTATTTCACCTCCGCCGCCAATCTTTTTGTATTGGGAAAAAATTCCCCGACTATTATTTCTGCACTTTTATTTAACTCCTCTTCACCGTCAAGGCGAATTACTTTACAAGGCAGCGAATCGGCCCATTCTTTATGTGTCTTCATACATGGAGAACCGTCCGAATCGTACCTTGCTGAATTGTCAAGAAAACGCTGGTGTTCTTCGTACATATCTCCACCTTCCATAATTCTGTCTCCAAAATTTTCATATTCTCGTTTCCGAATGCGGTCAAGTCTTGTTTCCGCAGAAGCCGTAATATGTACCGCCAGACGAAATAACGGAACAAAATATTACCCTTGCAATCCTCTTGACTGTCTATCCATATCCTCAATGACAATATCATAGATTTCTCCCAAGGAAGAGCAGTACTCCAATACCTTCCAAGGCTCATTCGTATGGAAATGTATTTTAATGAGTTCTTCATCTCCCACTGCTAAAAGACAATCCCCATTAAAATTGTTTGTAAAATGATCAGTAATGATATCTTCATCAAGATCTTCTCCCTCAATCAATAACTGCGTATCATATTTAAATTCCAGCATTTCTTTCCTCCTTGTATCGTTCCATTCCCCACCATTTTGGCAGCAATCCTTCCAACGTAATGGCTTCTCTTTTCCCATAATCAACCATAATCTCCATGTCTTTGTTTTTCAAAGACAATTGCATGAGAAACTCCCTGCATGCTCCGCAAGGCATACCGCTGCCTTCTCCTGTCGGAGGCTCATTGCGAAATGCTATCATTCTCTTAATTACAGTTTGCCCACTGTTCACATACATATTAAGAACAGCTACTCTTTCGGCGCATAAGTTCATAACACCGCTGCAGCTTTCAATACAAAATCCCGTATAAATATCTCCGTTTTCACTTTCCAAAGCACATACCACATGATGCGCGTACACGAATGGCGATACGTCCTCCGGATGATATTCTTCCCTTGCTCTCAAGTATAACTTTTCCCAAATGTCCATATAACCCCTTCTTATCCGCTCTTTTATATTAGATTATATTATCTTCTGATTCTTCACACCAATCACTAAGTAAGATTATAGCGCTACCCGAAGCTTAAAGTCAATCAATAGGCCGAGCGGCTTATTCACCTTCTTTGAAATGAAATAGGGAAGCCCTTATTCCATGGCTTCCCCATCCATTATTGAGGCTTGCTCTTATACTTTTCTATTTTGATACAGCAATTTAATCTGCTGTAAAATATAATCTTTTACCCCTTTGGGATTCTGCACTTTTATAATAGAATACGCTATCTTGGGTGTGAAAACACCTGGATAATATGCTAAATATCGCGGCTCCCATGTTGTTGGCCCGTATTTTCTCTTATACTGATGCAGCGTTTTAAAACCATAAAAATTATTTAAATGCTCATAAATCAATTCCAATGCCAGACTGGTAATCGGTTTACACTCCTCACCTTCTCCATATTTGGTAATACCAAACCTCATATCCTTGTATATGCTTAACATATTCTCCGTAGTTTGGCAGAAGCAGATATCCAACTCGTTTTGCCTGCAAAATGAAATAAATTCACTTAAAAGTATAACTGCATCCTCTTGCCTGCATACGGGGTCTCCAACACAAACAGCAACCCCTGCGGCAACAACATATACGATTGCTCCCTCCACATTACTTCCAAAGTAATATTTTTTATCTTCCTCTATTGATACGTAGGATGTGGGATTATCCCCATATAAGCTTAGATAATTCCTTACTTTTTCCCTATCCCGCAAAGATACGATCGGTTGATAGACCAGCGGTTTTAAAATAAGAAACAGCGCTGATATAAGACTGATCCAGTTGAGCGCAATTGCCGATTGTCCAAAAATCTTGGCTGCTCTCGTCTTAGGTTCAATAACGGAAACATCCATATAAAAAAACAGTTGGAATGAACGTATGACCGAATCCATAAAATCGTCAATATTTTTATAATGGGTTTCCATCATCAGCAGTCCTAATGCTGTATTTAATAACACCATGAATAACGAAATGGATGCAATTATAAAACCCCACTTTAAATTTATAGGATTTGATACCCTGTTAAAATCCTTATGTGAGGCAGCTAAAACCAATATGACGAAAACTTCTGATAATGTGAATGCATTGATATAGTCATGAAATGTTAAAATATGTAGCAGCAAGGATACCGGCAACACGCTTATTATAATAATCCAGGCCATTCTCATTCTTTTATACAGCCTGTAGCTCAAAAAAATCAAAATAAACCCGACTGCTGTAGACACTGTCCGGTGAAGCGACATAGTTTCCGGTCTGAAAAAAGCATAATGCTGCCCGATAAAATCCACCCCTTCTTATTTGCTAATGAATTCTCATCCTTTATAATATCAGGGCAAAATGAACTTATAGTATATATCCGTATTCCGCTACAGAACAAAAGCGTGCTTCTTACTCTCTCCCCCAAGTGCTTCGGCAGCACAGCTTTTGCTTGGCGCGCATAGCTGCGCATCCATTGTCTCTGTAATAGACTCATTTTCCTATTACAGAAAAAAAAGAAGTCCACTGCATCCGCAATCGACTTCTTTCGACAAATATTATACTGCGGAAGAAGGGACTTGAACCCTCACGATGTAACCATCACAAGATCCTTAGTCTTGCTCGTCTGCCAATTCCGACACTTCCGCATAGCGCAATCACTCACGCCGCAAGTAGGATAGTATCATTTTGAAAGAAAAAAGTCAATATATTTTTAACAATTTTATAAAAATTATTCTTTCAGTATTACACCAAATCCTCCGGTGCGTATTAAATGCCCTTTTTATAATTTCCTTATCACATTAGTATGAGAAAAGTTCTATACTTCTATTGTCCCAGCTGGGAAGTACACGCAGGGCAACGGGTTGCTTCCGTATGAATATCGCTGCAGCAATACGGGCATTTCTTCGTCGTCGGAGCTTGCGCCTGCTCCTCCGGCTTTTTGCCTGCTGCTAAGAGCTTGTTCATCAGTTTGACAATCAAAAATATGACAAACGCCATTATAATGAAATTTACAAGGCTGGTCAAAAAGGCTCCATATGCGATCGTAACCCCGAAAACCTCCAGCTTCAGCAAATCAAAGTTCTGTCCGGCAAAAAGGCCGATAATCGGTGAAAGGATATTGTCTGTCAGGGAGGTTACCACTCCTTGAAACGCAGCTCCAATAATTACGCCGACAGCCAAATTCATGACGTTTCCTTTCGAAATAAATGCTTTAAACTCATTAAAAAAGTTTTTCATCGTAACGATTCTCCTTCTAAGTCAATAACCTTTTTCGCGTTCATATGCTCGAGTATACCACAATATAAAAAATTTAAAAACTAAAAACGGCAGGATATCACAGGATATCTATTTTTACCATTGAATTCCATATCATTCCCTGCTATAATATAAGCAATCATAGGGATATTATACCCTATTTAACTATCTTACAAAAGCAAAAAGAAGGCACGGATGCCTCTGTAATTATCAAAGGAGTGATTATATGAATATTAATGCAAGAACTGATGTTTCTTATTTATTTTCCAATTTATCATCTTCCCGTTCAGGCTCTGGTCTCGGTAATCTGAACTATTTATCTGACTATGCCAGTATCAAGAACGGAAGCTATGGAAAACTTTTAAAAGCATACTACGATAAAGCAGGCAGCGATTCTTCGAGTACCTCAACAGGCAATTCCTCGAAGCTTTCTACTTCCTTGGCCGCAGACTCCGCTAAGACTCTGACTGCCATAGAAAGTTCTGCCGACAAGCTGAAAGATTCTGCCGATGTTTTAATTAACAAAGGAAAGGATTCTTTATTTAAAGAAAAAGATGTAACCGTAAAAAATGATGACGGTACCACTACTACCACGAAGCAGTATGATGCGGAGGCTATTTATAAAGCTGTATCAACTTTCGTTACCAACTATAATTCACTTATCAATTCGGTATCGAAATCAGATTCTTCTTCGGTTTCAAAGGCTGCATCCAACATGACGAATATCACGAGTTTATATTCTAAGACGTTGGAAAAGGTTGGGATTACGGTAGGAAGTGATAACAAGCTCACGCTCGATAAAGAGGCTTTGAAATTGGCTGATATTTCTACTTTAAAGTCTGTATTCAATAACTCACCTTCGTTTGCTTACAGCATTTCAACTCAGGCTTCCTATATCGACTATGCGGCAAGCCGCGAAGCTCTGAAAGCAAATACATATAATTATGCCGGCTCTTACAGCAGCAATTATTCGGTAGGCAATTTACTTGACAGCTTATTATAAAGTTAAAGATTCAAGTACATAATACAAACGGGTCGGCAAGATACAGCCGATCCGTTTTTTCTGTAATTAAAAAAGAGTTTATTACAAAAAAACGATATGCAGCCGTAATATGAATAGGCTACACTTCAACGGAAAAACTTAAATAAAAAATCGCCTTTATGAAAACCGAAGCTTCATAAAGGCGATAAGTGCAGGAAAAGGGACTTGAACCCTCATGATATTGCTATCACACGGACCTGAACCGTGCGCGTCTGCCAATTCCGCCATTCCTGCACGCAAAGATTATTTTATATGTTTTTGGGCATTCTGTCAACAGTTAAATTAATATTTTAAAGCATCATAAATTATTATTTCAAAGTATCATTTTAAAGTATCTTTTAAGGCATTTAAAATATGCCATCCTCCTATAATAAGCCAATCATGAACAATAAGCCACTGAATTATATTAAGCTTTTTACAATAAGCAGGCTCTCAAACAAGGTTACCATTCTATAGTCGCTGCTCACCAGCTCCTTCTTCTTGCTGCCTTCATGTTCCCCTTCACATCCCGAATCTATATATTTATATAAAGTCCCTGCCTCTACCACATATTCATTCAGTTTGTTTCCCGTCAGCATGGTAAGCCCAAGTTCTTCACATAATGCTCTAAATGCGTCAAATTTATCTATATTCCCCTCAACTGCCGTTTTCACCATCACTTTTGCCATAACATTCAATACCCTTTTTCCTTTTACAGTAAATCTTTTCCGATTATTCTTAAAGTTTGACAGCTCAAAATATTACGCTATATAATAAGGACGCATACTTCACGTATGTATCAAACTTCTTGGCCTATCGGCCTTTAAGTTACAAATTGTTCGAGAATGAGCCGAGGTATTGCCAGTACCGCTTGAGGCTCATTCTTTTATTGTCAGGAATATGCTGTATTCTCCGAATATCAGCTCGTAGCTTATCGTGTATGTATTCAACAGCCTGCTTCCATACTGCTGTTTGTCGATTCTGTCTATAGCATATAAATCAATCTCCTCAGCACCGGAGGCCCCTCTGGCATATAACAGCAGCCGATTGCCGTCTCGTTTACGCAGCATCTTATGTAATATCGCCTTACGGGATTCCATCTCAAAATTGGTCATCTTTGGCAGGATTTTCACAGCCAGGGTTTGTCCGATATATTCATCGAGTTCATCTAAAAAATCATCTGTCTCCATGTCCCCTCCATTCGAACGTTTGTTCTTTTTTCTCATATTATTACATTTCAGAGGCAATGTCAACTGCCAATGTTTAGAACACATGAAGGAATATTTAAATTATGTAAACATTGAATAAACAATACATAATGCTATCTTAGCTTAAGTATCGCACATCCGCACATTGTTCGTTGGAACAAACGCGTGCTTCACACACTCTCGCGACCAGATACCCTGGCCACACAGCTTTTGTCCCGCGCGCAGCTGCACATCCATCGGTACTGTAATAGGTGCATTTTCCTAGTACAGTACAAAAATGTACTTTGCACACTCTCGTGACCAAACACTTCGGCAGCACAGCTTTTGTTTCGCGCGCGTAGCTGCGCATTCATTTTTATGTAATAGGAGCACTTTCCTATTACATAAAAAATACTATCCGTTTAACGATAGTATTTTCCTCTCACTATATATGGCAGACACTTTCTTCTTATTTCCAGAGGAGTGGTGTTTCCCGCTGAAAATCCATATTCATCCGATAAATCCTTAATTCTCGTAAACCCTCTTTGGTTCAGCCTCACATAAAATAACTTAATGTAATACTCAACCGGTTTATTTTCTCTGTCGCATACCTCTTTTATATAATTAACAAAACCCGAAATATACAGCATATCCGCAGATACGCTATAACCCGCGTACTGAGAAATGCGAATGAAATACTTACCGACAATTGCTGCCATTCTGGATTTGTACAGTTCGTCGGTCAGGCCGTCGATTTCCTTTATCTTAATAATATAATCTTTATATTGGCTCATGTACTGAACACTTATTTTATTATCATCTCCGATAAATTCCTTTCTCGTCCAACACACTTCCCATCCGTAACAGCTTTTATACTGCCTCAGCAATTCGAAAAATCTATGAGACATCTGTTTACAGGTTCCGCCCGTGAATATTGTGAAATTATCAAAATCCACATCGCTGTATTTAAGTCTTATGAAATCATCAATCGTCCTTATGCCTTCGTAAAATCCCCTGATCAATAGCTCGTAAAATACTTTATTAAGTTTCAAGCTGTCTATCAGGCATTCTACCGTATCATCGTAAAAGACCGTAATATCCATAGCCTCAATGGTTTTAAAAATAAAAGCCTCATCATCGAATTCTTCATCCCTTAGATGATTGCTGCTTATATACCCGTTAGCGACACACCAATCCAAAAATAAACTCAATTTATTTTTTTGATTTAAAACATATTTGATGGATTTCGGATTCCCGCAGATTTTATAAATAACGAAATCCACCAGTTCTTCTCTGGACATACCCAATATATCCGAGGCCCATACTATTTCCTTGTTTAACGCCTGCGCGGCCGTTTTATTGGTCCGTATGAACTCCAGAACCATTTTCTTATATTCTTCAGGGGTATATTGCTTTAGCATACCGTTTACCTCTTTTCTTATATGGAGTAAATATACTATAATTATGACAGTCATGTCAAGGAATATTTTCATTATGTTAAATTAGTACTAATAAACTGACAATGCCTAGAATTACGTATCCGGACAAGAATCGTATTTTACTATTATTATTTTGAAATTCATTATAAACTTCCATTTTTTATCCCCTTAACATAATTTATTTATTCCTTGACAAACAAATGTTCGAGTGGTAGTATCTGTATATGGCAACCCACTGCTCCTATATGGAGCCCATCCTCTATCGTGGCTGATAAAGGATGACATTAACAATTTGTAACTTTATACTTTCCACTTTTAGCGTAAAAACAAACGCTCCTTGACAATTTCATATAACAAAGGTGTACTTCGCACACTCTCACAGCCAAACGCCCCGGCAGCACAGCTTTTGCCTGGCGCGTGGCTGCACATCAGTTTTTTTATATAATAGAAACACTTTCCATTATATAAAAATAAATAAAAAAGGAGGATTATCAAAATAATAAATGACAAAATTACAACATAACACGCTGCGTATACCGACCCGGGAAGAATTCCACCACGCCTACGCAGGAGAGATAAGTCCCCGTGATTTCAATCAGAACCGTCCGGCGGGCCTGGCAATCCGGGAGACAGTTAATGTTTTAATATTTAATGATGAATGCAGAAAAAAAATTAATTATTCCAACTTCACCAATAAGGAAAGGAACCATAGCTTATGAAATATATAAAACAAGGCTTCGCTATTTCGGTGCCGGTAAATGAAGACTATACAGTCAGAGCCAACATATTAAAAACGGATACCGATAAACCAAACATCTATGATTTCACATTAGAAATATCTCAGAATAGCATTGGACAATATCACAGTGTTGCCGGCGACGAAGTTTACCGGATGGAATCGGACAGTATAAACAGGGATGTAGCAGATTATATTCTAAGAATATATCAGGAAGGCTTTTTCTCAGCCGCTATTAAAAAATATGAATATCTAATCAGCTTTATAGAATTCGGTGCTTGGCATTATGAAAGAAGGTAATCGGTCATAGATAAAACACAATATACGCTCATTAAGATACCTATCAAAGAAATTGTAAAACAAAATTATAACGTACAGATCACCAAAGAGACGGAAATAGAAAATGAATATCTGATTGCCCAGGGATACTCTCTCCTCTTCGACCAGATATTAAGACTGCGCGGCAAGGACCGAAATCCCCATATGAAGGAGCTGATACTGGTCGTAGCCAAGAAAGAACAAAAAGAGGAAAAAGTAAATCAGCTAAAGCAGCTATTGTACGGCGGCTTTACATATAACGGAGTACATTATTCCCGTTTCGGCAAGTCTGCTTCTCAGGGAAAGCAAGGCATCACCGCATTTGTAAGCGATGATATCTTTGAAGAACTATACAGGATTACTCAGATGGGCATGGATGTTCATAAGTGCGTTATCTCAAAATACGAGGCCCAGCGCTGCCTCCCATTCAGCTCCTGCACCGTTATCCCTGACTATATGCCGAACATAATTATCATCGGCGAATATGAAAAGACTTTGGAACACCGCCTTGTGAAATATGTTGTAGAAAGAGAGAGGGAATTTACCGATAAGGATACCGGGAAAAAGGGAACCTATAACAGCCGCGAGATTGAAGAAGATTATAAGAATATAAAGTTATCTCCTTTTGATGGCTGCGGTTGTCATGAAAAAGAATTTATGGAAAAAATAAGGGAGACTCTTTCTTTGGATTATTCTCCGGTCGGTTCGCAGATCCGCCTGCCCATGATGAAGGGTTATTCCGTATATATTCCGTTTAAGGCACTGCTATACGAATGGGGATATGAATACATTACAGATGTTTATGGAAAGAAACATAAAGTCGATACGATTGACTGTATTTGGAATACCTCCATGTTTAAAGGGCATAAGCAGTTTCAAGAGAAATATGGAGACCAGGCATGGAGCAAATATATGGAAACGGTTCAAAAATATGAGTACAAGCTTGGAATCAGCAAATACAGCCATCACATTAAAAATCTAAACAAAAAGACCCGTATGAATTTTCAGTACCTTCAATGCTTAGATTTATGGAATCCAAAATACATTGATAATTATCAGCACGGCGAAATCGGCTCCTACGATATTTTAGCAAAAGAAAACGAAGGAAAAGTCATTTCCATCGCCAAGTATACCTCCGATTTATTCGAAAAGATAATAAAGGGTGATAAATTCTATACCTATAAATTTATGGGAGTACAAAATACCGAAGATTATGAGCCGGAAAGTAAATACCTTGAAGCTGCACTCATCAACGATGTTATGCTAAAGGACCCCGCCGTAAAACAGTTTATTTACCGTAAGCTGAAAACAGCTATCGATGAAGCGAAGGTCGGGAAGATTTATGCCGACGGATTTTATCATACACTTGTCGGAGATATGATCGGCTATTTGCAATACGTTGTCGGTGAAACACCCGTAGGCTGTCTGAACGCTCATGAATTTTTTTGTGAAACAATGAACGAGGGAGATTGCTTATCCTTCCGTTCCCCTTTAGTGGATCCCTCAGAGGTAAACAAGGTAAAAATCGTAACCAACGAAATTACCCGTAAATGGCTTTCTCACTTTAAGGATCAGGATGTGGTGATGCTCAATATGTACGATTTATCATTGCCTCAGCAGGGAGGCGCCGACTGTGACGGCGATATTGTTTTTCTATGCAATGCCCCCACCATCGTTTCATCGAAAATAGAGAAGTCTGTCATTATCGACATAAACGATAAGGCAATGGCCATCCCCAAAGAATATAATACGGAAAATATCATTGAATATGAATTGATGACGAGGGACAGCCGTATCGGAGAAATCACCAATGCGGCCACCTGCATTGAAAACAAGTATACCACCGATGAGAATATCCGCAAACTATATTCAAACTATGCCAGCCTGTTACGAATCTTTCAGGGTCAAAACCGGCCCCTTTACATAGCGATGTGTATTGCAAATGCAGTGAACCTGGAAATCCAGGGTGTCATTCGAACCGGCAGCCGCCGGTAATCTTAGGAAATGAAGATGAATCGAATACCTTTATGAGATACAACCCAAGTACTGGAAAACTATTGGTTGTAAATATGAACACCTCAACTGTGATTGCTGTTACTGCGTTGAAATTTTAATAATTTTTAAATCTATTAATTATAATAGGTGGGTAAAAATTTTTATGAGTTGATATCATTAGTTAGTTTTATATTTTGTAAAATTGTTGTATAATGGTTTTAAAAATTAGAAAAAGAGGATACTTATGATATTCAACTCATATATTTTTGTATTATTCTTTTTACCTTTTACTATTTTAGGATATTATTTAATTTTAAAATTCAATACATATCGTTTAGCGACTTTCTTTTTATTTATTATGTCTGCATTTCTACGGATATACAAATCCTATTACTCTTGTTTTTATATTAATTAGCATTTTGATAAATTATATCATTTACAAAGGAATATTGATGTCATCCAAATACGGAAAAACAATTCTTGGCATCGGAATTTTTTTCAATATTGTTGGATTATTATATTTTAAATACTGTAATTTTTTTATTGAAAATATGAACATGATATTAGTGTCTGATTTAGCTTTACATAATATCATTCTACCATTAGGGATAAGTTTCATTACATTCCAACAAATAGCTTTTCTTGTTGATTCATATCGTAAAGAAGTTCCAGAACACAGTTTGTTAGATTATGCTCTTTTTATTTCATATTTTCCGCACGTGATTTCGGGGCCGATTATATTACATAAAGAATTTTTTCCTCAATTATCTGAGGAAAAAAGAAAAATGAATTGGGATTTTTTTGCATCAGGATTATACATGTTTGTTATGGGACTTGGAAAAAAAGTGCTGATCGCAGATAGATTTGGGGAAGCGGTTAATTGGGGATATTCAAATGTGCCGGAATTGAACGCGACCAGCGCTCTATTTATAAGCATTGCATATAGCATTCAAATTTACTTCGATTTCAGCGGATACAGCGATATGGCGATAGGTATCAGTAGAATGCTGCAGATTGATTTGCCTATTAATTTTAATTCACCTTATAAAGCAACTACTATATCTGAATTTTGGAAAAGATGGCACATGACATTAACAAGGTTTTTAACTAAATATTTATATATTCCATTAGGGGGGAACCGAAAGGGAATTGTAAGAACATATATAAATATTATCGTTATATTTTTATGTAGTGGGCTGTGGCACGGTGCTAACTGGACATTCCTTCTATGGGGATTTTTGCATGGTTGTTGTATGGTATTAACTAGACAATTTCAAGGTTTTATCAATAAGATACCTAAAATTATAAATGCAATGGTTACATTGTTACTAATAAACTTCTTATGGATTTTATTTCGAGCAGAATCATTTGATGTATATAAACAAATGATCAAAGCTATTTTTCTAAATAGATGGGGTTATTTGAATGAAACAATATGTGGTTATTTTAAACCAGTTTTGTTTGAGAATATAATAAATATAGATGCACCGTACTGGATATGGACAATTTTTACTCTTTTAATAGTATTTTTTATGATGTTAGCATGTAAGAATGTAATAGAAAAAGTTAGCGAAATAAGGCATTCTGCTATTTCGGCCTTTTTTACAGTAGCGGTTTTACTAATGTGTATCCTTTCTTTTTCTGGTGTGAGTACATTTGTTTATTCCCGATTCTAAGGAGAATAGTATGAAAGCAAAAAAATGGTGTATTTCTGTTATTGTAACATATGTATGCGTCATGGTTGGAATTGGTGGACTAGTATTTGTGGTTGATCCTTACTTTCATTATCACGCACCTTTAAATGGTTTGAGTTATGTACTCAATAACGCTATGTATCAAAATGATGGAGTCATAAAAAATTTTGACTATGACTCCATGATAATTGGAACTTCTACAACTTTAGGGTTTAATGAAGAAGAAGCAAATCAACTATTTGGAAGAAAATTCGTGAGAATTACTTATTTAGGAGAAGGATTTAAACGTATTAATCAAGCATTACAAAAAGCGATTGTATATAACGAAAAATTGAATTTTGTAATTCGAGGTGTAGACCCCATATGGTTTGTATCAGATACTAACTATATGGGATATCCAGAATATCCCGACTATCTATACGACAATGAACTCTGGAACGACGTTAATTACGTATTTAATAAAAATATCCTAATAAATGATGTATCAACAGAGATATTCAGAACATTCTATAGAGCAGATGAGAAGTTTTACGAAAACAATACTACGGCATTTTATACTTCTGATGATAATACAAAAGGAGCCTTGGAAAAATATAATCGTATGCCTAAAGAAGAAAAAATAATCGAACAGTCCGAAACAGACGAATTTTTCCGTTTATTAGAACAGAATATGAGAGAAAATGTTTTTTCTACAATAGAATCAAACCCGGATATCACTTTTTATATTTTCATTCCGCCATATAGTATATGCTGGTGGGACAGCCTGAATCAGTATGGAGTCGCTGTTTTAGAACGTAGAATAGATATGGAAAAGTACGTTATAGAAAATTTACTGAACTATAAGAATGTGCGATTATTTTCATTCTCTAATAATTTTGAACTTACATGCAATATGGATAATTATGATGATGAAATACATTACAAGAAAGAAATTAATAGTGAAATACTTAGTTGGTTATCAGAAGGTAAGTACGAATTAACAAAAGACAATTACTTGGATTACCTTTCCGAAATCACACAATATTATAGCAATTATGATTATGATAGTATATTTAAGTAAATATAAGTCATTACATAGCTGCTGGTACCAATATATAGATCCATCACCGTTTACTATGGAAAAAAATATAATCCCTCAACAGGAACTCTTAAAATTAAAACTGTTGATGGGGGTTCATATGAGAGTAACCTATTACTCTAACTAGAACATCTTTTGATAGAATTAAAGAATATCAGCAAGTAAACCAAGATATTAGCAATGATGAATTTTTGATTTTATATGGTATTTTTTCTATACTCATGCCGCATCAACTCTATTATATTAGTATTTGATCAATCCTTTGTTTGTATTTAAATGAAAAATTTGATCTAATAATATAATAAGTAGTAGGATGTAAAGAAAAATATATAGCATGCCAGAGGAACCTAAAGCTTTTATTGGATAAGCGATAAATACCAATGATAACAAGGTGGCATATAAATAATCCATTTTGCAGTAGCTTTTTTTTCTGTTCATTTCATTCATAAAGCATAGAAATGGAATTGTCCAATAAATTAAGCAATATGTTCCGCTGGCAGGAACAAAAATAATCGTCAAGCTTGTCAATAGGGTAATATTCTTCCAAGAAGTACTTTTAAATAAGCATATAAGTATTACAATCATTAAATAAAAATAAGAAAGAATTTTACCTAATTGATGTCCTAATGTTACGGATATTCCCAATGCTTCTGAAATTCTACCGCATATGCCAGTTATGGTAACGCCAGTTACTCCACTATTTACCGCAGTAATGTTTCCCAAAAAAGCCAGAAAACCTACAGTCCCCTGGAAAAAGACAAAAGGAACAAAGAAAAATAAAAGCCCATAAATTGTTAAACGGAAAGCTTCTTTGTAGCGTTTTTCAGAAAGATATAATACTCCAAAAATGGCTGGATATAATTTTAAGCCAAACGCTGCGGCGAATAAAAGTATAGCAAGTTCTCGTTCAACCTTATTTTCTGAATTTCTCAGTGCAAAAGCATACATTAATATGATTAGTACTAATAATGACATATTGCCGCGTTCAATCGACAGCCAGAAGGGATAAGAAAGTAAAAGCATTATTGACATCAGCTTATTTTTACCGAGATTTGATTCTTCATATAATTTTAATGTAGCAAATACAAATAATACCGCTAGTATAGCAATTACAATGGAAACGAGAAGTACGCCGGAAGGACTGGTTTGTAGGGCATATGGGTTATCTATATTGTTCTTATATAAAATACATGAAATTAGGTAATACATACAATATGCAAGTGGTGGAAAAGAAGCATGCATACCCTCAAAATAAACATTACCTAATCCAAGATAAAATCGTCTTACATGATCAAAAAAGTCTGCGAAATAACTAAATGTATATACTATATTTTCCAAAAAAACTCCTTTTGAAAAAATGAGTGATAAAATTAAGACCGAAATTCCAATGATAAACAGTAGATATATGTATTTGACAGGTGTAAACATTTTTTTATTCATATTTTTGCCCTTCATACTTTTTATATTATTTATTAAATGATAAACTTATTACTTCCTTAAAAATTTATATAAAATAACAAATTTAATTCTACAATAAATCCCATTTTATTACAATGATATAAATGGAAATGTTGTTATTGTAAATGGAATATATAGAGAAAAATTCTAATGCGCTCGATATTGTTACTACCAGGAAGAGCCCATTGAATGATATTGCAGATTGGGTAAATAATATCAGTTATCACGTTGTTAATAATATAAACAATATGAGAAGTATTGTGATTAATATTGGGGACATTCAATTACAAAGCATTCAGGACGTAAATGGATTATCTAACGCAATAATTCAAAGACTGACAAATGCAATTGCATTAAAATTACATAAAATATAGAAAGAAACCACACTCTGAAAAACGAGCGTGGTAATTATTCAACGAAATATTAAGATTAATGATAGAATTTTATTTATTATTATCTTATAATATCAAATATAGTATTTATTTTAGACAATTGATATAGGGGATTAATAATGAATAAAAATATAATGGAACATATTAAAAATAATTGGGCTATTCTTATAATAATTGTTATGTCTTCTTTTGTTTACTTTATAATTTATGGTACAAAATTAATAAATCCTCAATATGATTTATGGTTACTAAAAGGAGGCGATTTAAGTCAGCACTATATTGGTTGGGAATTTTTCAGAAAAAGCACGTGGCAATTCCCGATAGGTTTGATGAACACTATGTCTTACCCAAATAACGTATCTGTTATTTTTACGGATTCAATTCCTATAGCGGCAATACTATTTAAAATAATGTCACCACTGTTATCAAATACCTTTCAGTATTTTGGTTTGTGGGAATTTCTTTGTTTTGTACTACAAGGTGTTTTTTCATATAACATATTACATTTATTGACCAAGAATAAATTGGGTTCAATTTTAGGGGCTTTATTTTTTATAACGGCACCAATCTTCATTACCAGAGTATATTTACACACTGCGCTTTCATCTCAATGGCTTATTTTGGCAGCTTTATACATATTCTACCAAACATCTTTTGATAATAAAATGGGAAGTAAATATCTTCTGCTACGATGGGGAATACTTGGATTTTTATGTAGTTTTATTCATTTATACTATATTCCTATGTGTGGAATAATAATGATTTCTACATTATTGATAAAGGTATATCGTGAAAAAAAATTATTGCATTCTTTTATTATAGCATTTTGTTATATTTTTGTATGCTTCATTTCAATTTTTGTACTAGGTGCGTTCTCTCACGATCATCAACTTGACGCAGGCGGATTAGGCCAATTTAGCTTTAATCTCAACGGATTTTTTAATTCCATGGGCTGGTCTAAGTTTTTTTCGCCATTAAGTTCATACGGAGAGGGTAGCGGAGAAGGATTTGCTTATTTAGGCTTGGGAATATATGGTATTACTATTGCTTGTATATTAATTGTTGTTAATAAAATTGTATATGATAAAAGAAAATTTAAATTTAATTTTATAAATATTATCTCCCATATATTTATGTTTGTTTTATTTTTGCTTATCTCATGTTCGTATATCGTAGCTATTAATGGGAATATAACTTTTAGATTACCCTATCCTGAAAAATTAATTTCTTTATGGGGCATGTTTAGAGCTAGTGGTCGTTTTATTTGGCCTGTAATATATATATTAATGATATATTTAATATCGTATATTATTAATTTTATTAAGAACCAAAAAACTTTAATCATCATTTTAATGGCGATGTTCATATTACAAATACATGATATTTCAGGTGTATTAAAAAACAAACATGATGAATTTACATCATCCTATGAAGAATATGGTCTGATAAGCAACGACGAATGGAATAATCTATTAAGAAATAAAAAGCATATCGTATTTGTTTCAAAGGTTACGGAAAATCAAGATATATTATATTCAATAAGTCAATATGCTATAGAAAACAATATGACAATCAACGATTTTTATTTTGCACATTCTGCCGTATCGGGAGAAATAATAGAATCATTAAATGAATATTATATGAACGATATAAATAATTATACTGCATATATATTTAAACCAAATGATTATGAAAATATTCAAAAATTTGATTTAGATTATTTTAAGATTGATAATTTTATAGTTGGGATAAAAAAATAAATGAGATAAAGGTGCCGTGTAGCGAAATTTATGATATATTTATTTATAAAATACCATTTATTAGGAGAAAGTAATGAAATTTAATTCTAAAGACAAATTATATATAATTTGTTGCATTTCTATTTTATTTATAGGCATATTTGCATTATGTTATTATCTCTTTCCGTATCAAGGTTTAAGATATAGTAACGAGGCCTACTATCCGGTTGTAAGTGAACATTCTTTAATTGAATTGAACGAAGACACCACCGTTTCACAAAATTTCAGTTCAGAAAATATTCATTTAAAAGGTCTAAAGTATTATATAATCAAAGAGGAATCAGATGCTGTAGGTTATTTACATGTATCAATAAGGGATGATAATAGTAATTTAATGGAAGATAGACAAATTCTATTATCTGATATACAAAATGCAGAATGGTCTTCCGATTATTTTCCCCTTACATTGAAAAAAAATCATATTTACCAAATAAATATCTCTGCTGAAGAATGTACTGATAGTAAATATCCTTATCTCATATTAATGGGAAATCATGATCAAAATTCGCCTAATTTAGAAGCATATCAAAACAATGAATCTCTTAATGGCAATGTTTTGATTAGTTATGAATTCGCAAAATTGAATAGCACATATATAAATGTTGTTGTTTTAATATTATCTGTTCTTTCACTAATTGCTATCATATTTGTTATCAGTGTTTCGAAAAATGAAAATTGGGCTTCTATAATAAATAATCTAAAATCTTATAAGTCCTTGACAATAAAGAAAACACTTATAGTATTTTTGTTTGTTATGCAGTTTGTTCTAATAATTCCCAATATTGTTTATAAAGTAGGGGGATTTAATTTAGATCCTTCATGGCGATACTTCTTAAATATAGCCAATTCCTTAAAACTAAAATATGGAACTGACATTTATTTTACGTATGGGCCATTAGGGTACATATGCTACCTTATGAATCTCGACAATTCTCCTTCGTACTGGATTGGTGTTGGAATTTGGGGAGTTATTTTTGCCATTCATATTTTATTATTGGTATGGATATATAAACTATATTTGGATAATAAAGTATCATTCACTGCAATTGCTTTATCTGTATTAACTTACGTATGTACAATGTTTGAATCTGAACGTGATAATTATCAACTATATTTGCTGTTATTATCAGTTGTAATTTATTTCTTAGGTAATAGCAGAAGTATCATAATAACTAATTTATTACTAAGTTTGATGTTCTTTTGTAAATTTTCAACCTTTACCAGCGGTGTCGCATTCATTACTGTTTTCATTGTTCTGCGCTTTTTCTTTAATAAGGATAAGAAATGTATATTCTTAATGCTCCCATCCTTAATAATCGCTCCTATCACATATTTAGTATATAACCCCTCGTTAAAAGGGTTATATGAATATGTGACTGGGATATTGAGAATATCCAGCGGATGGATGAAAACACAGCAATGGAATGATGTCATAACTAATCAGGAATACCGTTATTTACTTGTAATTGTTTTGCTATATATTATGCTTATAGTTATTTCTCTTTTAGTCGATTATCATAGATCAACCATTTTAATTTCATGTTGCGTGTCACTGTTTTTTGCTTACAAATATTCCGTCACCGCACACGGAATTGCTATGGGAATTTGGCTGGTTTCCATGCTCTTTTCCGTTGTTGTTCTGTCTATTGACTTTGGCTCAATGTATTCGCAAATCAGAACAAAAAAAAGATATGCATTTTATTATGCAGCTTCAATAGTTGGATGTCTATCTATTGCTTCATTGTTGTGTATAAATCTTCACAATAACTGGGGACAAATTAAGGACAGCCTAAAAAACAAAGTAATTACTTTTGCAACCCTGAAAGACAGTTCTCTGCTTCCGGAATTATATGACAATACTTACATTCCGACAAATATTCTTGATACAATAGGCGATGATACTGTCACTACATATCCGTGGGAGGTTGGATATAAGGCTGTATACACTGATTTAAATATGGTTTATAGTCCTTCTATTCAAAACTGTAATGAATTTATTCCATGGCTTGATCAAAAAGTTGCTGATTATTTTTACTCAGAGCAAGCACCTAAGTATATTATATTAGAAGACGAAACTATTTATTTCCACATAAAATACTTAGATAATCCTTTAACATGGGAGGCAATCAAAGACAGATACCGTGCGGTTATAACACAAGAAGGATTTTGCTTATTAGAAAAACAAGATAATGTAGTTAAAAGGGAACTGGAACTAATCAGTTCAGGACTATACCGTACCAATGATATTATAAATTGTCCAGAGAATGCGGATTATGTGAAGGTTCATTTAAATTATTCAATATACGGAGAAATAAAGGATTTTTTCTGGCGAACAGGAATGACAAACATGACTATTAACTATAAGGACGGTTCAAGTTGTTCGGGTGTAATTATCGTTCCCAATATGCCTTCCGGGTTTTCTCTGGATTATGTTCCCCAGAATCTTGATGACGTATCACTCGTATTAAACACAAAGGATTTCACTAAGATGTCGTCCATTCAATTTGGCGGTATCGGGCTGGATGCTTTAGAAGACAACGTACAAGTTGAATGGTTTCAATACATAGAATAACAAATTTAACCAAAGCAAAAACCCTCCTCCTTGCCAAAAGGAGAGGGTTATTTTTTTATAGAATCGAACTTTCATATTTTTCTACAAAGCCAAGAAAAATGTTCTGATTTCCCGATTCCTACGGTAATCAGAAAAAATCTTCTTTGCAACATCTTCTTCTACAAGTAGTAATATTCCCAAATTGATAAAATCCGGTTTCCTTTCCAGCTATCATTACGACATTTTTTGTATACTTTTCCTATCCTGCACATACATTTAAATTAACAAAAGAGATTTTCTCCCAAGAGGATTTTATTATGTGTCAAGACAATATATTGCCCTACCGCAGCGATTTGAAGGTAGTAATAGCAGGAAGAGCAAAGGATACCGTTAATTATGAAAAGGCTCTGACCTCCATGGGAGTCTCCTGTCTAACTACAATGGATTTAGCCGATCTGGCAGAATTCGACGCACTCCTGCTTCCGGGAGGAGGGGATATTACTCCGGCCTTTTTCGGACAAAAAAATCAGGGTTCCAGGAATATGGACACCGAACTGGATATCATACAGCTTCAGGCGCTAGATTCCTTCGTAAAACGGGAATACCCAGTGCTCGGAATTTGCAAGGGCATCCAGATTATCAACGTTTATTTTAACGGCACGATTATCCAGGATCTTAAACAAGCCCCCCATCATGCGTGGGACAATGGAGACAAAGTTCATTCTTCTGCCGCCCTTCCCGATTCTCCTCTTTTCTCATTATACGGAAGACGTTTCAACGTGAACAGCGCTCATCATCAGGGCGTTGGCAAGGTAGGACACAATCTGACCGTCATCCAGACTTCAGATGATAACATTATCGAAGGAATCGTTCACGATTCGCTTCCAATCATCGGTGTCCAATGGCACCCAGAACGGCTTTTCGACAGCTCCGCTCCTGGCGGTACCGTAGACGGGCGATTGCTGTTTTCTTACTTTTTATCCTTATGTGACACCGCCGGAGCTTGAATTTCCTTTCTTCTCCGGCGTTTTTCTGACCGCTCCTGAAGCTCCTCCTTTGCTTTTGCTCCGGCAACTTCAAATAAGGACACAATGATTTTTTTCATCATCCCTGCCGTTTCAGCATCCAGTCCCTTTACTGCCCCTACTACCGCCAGCATGCTCTTTTTCCAGTCCGCAGTAAAATCGATTAATGTTGCCGCTTCAGAGGCGGATACCACCTCATACAGTGTGTCCACAAAAGAATGGATGTGTTCCTCATCCAAAGATAAAATCCACTCATTCAAGGCATCATCCATGAATCTTCTGCTTTTATATATATCCTTTGCTTTTACAAAAGCATCATCCTTTACGAGCCACGTATAGGGATCGTGCTGCAGCAGCCCGAAGGTCTTGCTTTCAACAACGATATAGCCGTCCTCATGGGCACCGAACAACATCCCTACAAGCGACGAATGGGGAAGAATCCTCACTACTCTGTCCGCTATTTTTTCGTACTGTCCACGCTCCCTTATTTCCGGGCGAAAGCCCGGCCCATCGTGGCTGAATATCTTAACGATTCGTTTTTGTATCTCCGGGCCGCAATTCATCGAAGCAAATACAGCAAAATTTCCCCCTTTGGAATGCCCTCCCACATAAAACTCCTTAGAAAATTTCCGGGCCACTGTCTTCATATAATCCACGCTGTAACGCTGCCCCGGCACCGGCTCGGAAAAAGCCAGATTGAAATCCTCTTTCCAACCGACGATCGTCTCATCTGTTCCCCGATACGCAAGATACACCGTTTTATCTTCCAAAAGAAAAGTAACTGCCGAAAACTGCGTCTCTCGTTCCGGTTCAATCAAGTTTACATAATAATTCATTTTGAGAGAACGATAACGGGCACTATTAAGCATTCCTGCAAACAGTGCCGTATTCTCTTCTTTATATCTTTCATCGGCGAAAAGCTTCTCCTTTTCCTGATGGCGATCCAGATATTCTATTGTGACAAACGGCTTATCCTCCAAAACATCCGGCACAATACCGTCGAATTTCAAATAACTGAACTGGCACAGTACCAGACTGTCCACCTCGTTCATCGGCCTTTTTTCAAACGTATAATCTCCATATTCCTTCAAATAATCAATAATCGTTCCCATGCCGCATCTCCTCTAAAAACGCGCCTCCAAGTGTCCGATATTCTTAATAAGCACCGATACCGTGCCATCCGGATTCGTAATGAACTCTACGCTTCCGGGATTTTTATACTGCTCCATCGGAATCTTTATTTCGATTCCGGTATCCGTATATAAATGCTGCTTCTGGTACTTTCTCGTCGTTGCCTCGCTTTGCGGCAATATTTCCTCCTTCACCAAGTCGTACTTTTCCATTTTATCCTGAAATGCGATTTTTAACTCCGGTTTCTCCTCAAATATTTTATCCGCAAGCACCTCTACCACAAAACCGCCGTTTTCCTGAAGTTCTTCCTGTATGATACTTTTCGCCTTCATATGCGCCTCATACTGATCCAGCTCGCCGTAAGCCTCCTTCTGCACTGATTCCACCGCCTTCGTTACAATAGACAGCTTCGACTTATGAGACATATGACTGCTGCATTTCAGAAACAAATAGGAAAAATAATTTGTCTTTTCTCCGTTTACCTCGTACTTTCTCTCTATCACCTGCACCGACAAATCAGTCAGACAAATAATCGCTGCCTCGCTTAGTCTCTGGGACTCCGAGGGCAATATAGACTTATGCCTCATGACCTCATTCGTATTTCCACCTTCCTCCGATGCCAGCGTCCGATGAGTATAAAGCGATTTATAATTCATTTTCAAAAACGCCAAATACTCATCCTCCCCATATTTAAACCTTACAACGACAAGATCTGCCGGAGGAATATCTATATTGCTATTCATAATGCTATACAACAACTCCGCCGCATCCTTACTTATCTCCACAAAAAAATCATCCGAATACTGCTCCAGCATCTTATAAACTTCCGATTCCTCCTTATAGAACTGAGAAGTCTTCCCATCATCCCCGGAAGATATCTTCGCAATATGCTCTTTTAAGAAATCCGCAAACTCCGATCCGAATTCTATCTCCTCATCCGACAATACCGGCATGCCAATCGTTGAATCCAAAATATGTAATATAACCTTCTTTATCCTTATGTCCTCTTTCACCATCATCTATCGTATCTCTCCCATTTATCTTCGTCTTTCCCGTTTTTCTCCGTCTTTCCCTATTTCTTCCAGGTTCCTGGAGCCAAAAGTATAAGAATCGGCAAAAGCTCTAATCTTCCCACAAGCATATCAAATATAAGCACAAACTTGGATAACCCGGAAAATATCGAATAATTTCCCGAAGGTCCTACCAAACTAAAGCCCGCTCCCACATTATTAAAGGTCGCTGCCACCGCCGCCATATTCGTTGTAAAATCAAATTCATTCAAAGAAAGTACCAGAAAGGATGCAAAGAAGATAAAAATATAAATCATCCCATACACCTGCACAGATTTCGTTACGCTACTATCCACCACATGTCCATCCATATGAATCTTCTTAAATCCCCTGGGGTGTATGACATAAGAAACTTCATTCTTAATGGAACGTAACGAAATAATAAAGCGGGATATTTTGAAGCCTCCGCTGGTACTTCCTGCACAAGCGCCAAGCATACAAAGCAAAAACATAACTGTCTTGGAAAACTCTGGCCACTTATCATAATCCACGGAAGAAAAGCCTGTCGTGGTTATTACCGACGCGACTTGAAACAGTGCATGATGAAAACCAAGAAATATATTGTCAAAAAAACTTCTCGTATTCAAAGTAATCATTATTGCTGATAATAACACAATAAAAAAATAATAGCGGATTTCTTCACTGGCAAACGCTTCTTTCGGCTTCTTAATAAGTAAAAGATAATACACCTGAAAATTGACGCCGCACATAAGCATAAGCACCGTAAGCACCGTCTGTACTGCCACCGAGTAGCTTCCCGCACTGGAATTAAGAAGTCCGAACCCTCCCGTTCCCACCGCCGAAAAAGTCAGCGTAAGCGAATCATAAACAGACAGCCCCGCTAACATTAAAGAAATCGTTCCTATAAGCGTGATACCTATATAAATGCCGTAAAGTATCATCGCAGTATTCTTTACCCGAGGCACCAGCTTGCCTACGCGCGGTCCCGGACTTTCTGCTCTAAGGAGATGCATATTGTAGCTTCCGGATAAAGGCAGAACTGCCAAAATCAATACCAGGACACCCATTCCTCCTATCCAGTGGGTAAAACACCTCCAAAACTGAATGCTTCTCGATAAGCCCTCTACATCCGTAAGAATGGTTGCTCCCGTAGTCGTTAAGCCGGAAACCGTTTCGAACAAAGCATCGGTGTAAGAAATAATCTCCCCGCTTAAATAAAAGGGAAGCGCACCCACCAGACTCAATATAATCCAGCTTAGGGATACGGTCACAAAGCCTTCCTTCGCATAAAACACTTTATTTTTCGGTTTAAACCGCCTTCCTATCAAGCTGATCGCAAAGCAGGCCAACATAACTACCCCAAATGAAGCCGCACTTTTTTCATGGTATATTATACCTACCAGACAAGGTAAAGACATAAATAATGCCTCGAACTCCAAAACCCTGCATAATATATAACGTATCATCGAATAATTCATTTTACCTTCCCTTGCTTAAAGATATCTTAAAATACAGGATGTCTTTAATCCTCAAACCGTACTCTATAACTTTTATGCCAAAATGTCTTTTATATCCTGTAAACCGGTGATCGTCGTGGCCAATACTACCGTGTCTCCGACACCGATCCGGCTCTGTCCGCCAGGGGTAATAATATTTCCCTTATGGTTGATACAGCACAGCAATATATTCGCCTTTAAATCAAGTTCCACCAAAGGTATTCCTACTACCGGACATTCCTCTCTCACCAAAAACTCTAAAATCTCCACCTTATCGTTATTCATCCGGTATAGTGTTTCAATATTGCTTCCGATGGAATTCTGCATCGCTCTTACATATTTAATGATCATTTCTGCCGTAAGATACTTGGGATAAATAACGCTTCCCAGATCCAGTTCTTCTATGATCTCATCATATGCGATACGGTGCACTCTGGTAATCAGCTTCGCCTTGGATATACTCTTAGCGAAAAGAGAAAGCATAATATTTTCCTCATCGAAATTGGTAAGTGCCACAAAAGCCTCCGCCTGAGGCAGCCCCTCCTCCATCAATAAGTTTCTATCCGTACCGTCTCCTAAAATCAGCGTCGCCTGCGGCAGAAGCTCACTCAGCTCGCTGCATCTTTTCTTATCCTTTTCCACAATTTTAACATCGATACCGATAGAAAGGAGCTGGCTTGCCAAATAATATGCCGTTTCCCCCCCGCCAACGATAAATGCATCTTTGGCCCGCGTGGTAGGCACCTTCAGCTTCTTAAAAAACAAGACTGAATTCTTCACTGAGCCCACCACAGAGATTTCGTCCTTCGCCCGAAGAATAAAATCACCGGCAGGAATAAATACTTCATCGCCTCTTTCCACTACACATATGAGGACTCCGCATTTCATCTGTGCGGATATACTTTTTAAGGACTGGTCGCATAGCGACGAGCCCTCTTCTATTTTATATTTTACCAGCTCGACTCTTCCCTTTGCAAAGGTATCGATCTTGATGGCCGAGGGGAACTTAAGGACCCTCGCTATTTCAAGAGCCGCCGCATCCTCCGGATTGATGATCATAGACAACCCTAATTCTTCTTTGATAAAGTTTATTTCCCTGCTGTAAACGGGGTTTCGCACCCGCGCTATCGTGTGACAGTCGCCTGCCTTCTTCGCGATCAGACAGCATAGTAAATTGAGTTCGTCTGACCCGGTGACCGCAATGAGCAGATCTGCCTCATCGATTCCGGCTTCTTTCTGTATCGAATAGCTGGCTCCATTCCCTACGATTCCCATAACGTCGAAATTATTACTCACACTATGTACCACATCACTCTTCATGTCGATGACCGTGATATTATGTCCTTCCCTACTAAGCTGCTCCGCTAATGTGGCACCCACATTGCCGCATCCTACAACAATGATCTGCATGATATCCTCCTGCTATTGCATAATTCCTTCAAATTTTTTCCAAATTTCCTCATGCTGCTCTTTGATTTTCAAGTAGAGACCTATGGTCTCATCCTTTTGCTCTTCGAAATCCTTAATGATTTTATCATAATTTTTTATAAGGCAATCTACCACCGGCTTACTGATTTTATAATTATTCGCTTCCTCGCTCAATATCTTCTTAATGGTACTGCTCTCAAAGGAGTCTTTATAACTTCTTTGCCCGTATAAAGCGCTGAGCATATCGGCAACCACAACTATCTTCTGAGGCAGGGTCAAATCCTTTTCGGTAAATCCCCTGTGATACCCTGATCCGTCCAGCTTTTCATGATGTCTCGCCGCCAGTTCCAACACCTCCGGTCCCACAAGCCCCGAAAGGATCATCTCCGTGATTCTGACGTGTGCCTTCATAACGCGCATATCTTCTTCCGAAAGCTTTCCCGGAGATTCAAGAATATTAATAGGTATCGCTATCTTGCCCAAATCATGCAGCAATGCTCCATAATACATCTGCTCGAGTTCCGGCATTCCGACGCCCATCAGATTTCCTAACTGCCCTGCAAAATTTACCGTTGCCATCGTATGCAGCACGGTATATTCGCTTCTGAAATCGATGGTATATACAAGCATTTCCAAAAGGCCTTTGTTATAGCTCTCCGACCTTACACAATGGGACAGCAGCTCGTTTAGCTCTCCAAGATATTCTCCGCTGACTAATTTGAAGGTAATAGAAAACTTCTTTTCCGCCTCCAGAAATATGTCCAAAGCCTTCCCCGAAAACTTAATATCCCGATATCTCGTAAAATAATCTGCCTCCATCTCCGTCTTTTCGCGGCGCATAAAGCTGTCCATCTTGTCCGCCAGCGCCAGGCACGCCGTCACATGCTCATACTTCATCTTTATCAGACCGTAACGCTCGTAATCCAAGTGATGGTAAAGCACGACCTCTGCCCGATCCTCCATGGGAGAAAGATATTTCAAAAAAAGAAAGCCGTATATAGAATGAGACCATGTGTTTTTCAGTTCGAAATCTGCCACATTATCCAGACCGTCTACCCTGTACAGCCCTATATCGTGAAGCATCCCAAGCATCGTATATTCGAGCATCTCCTGCTCGGTATATTCTTGCTCATATTCAAGCATTTTATATAAGATGTATCCTACGATTTCACCATGCGTCATAATATTGGTATTCAAAATGCTCAGTGTCTTCCGAATAATCGTAATTACATTCTGGCTGCTTATTATACCCATTTATTTATCTCCTGTTGTTCCTTCGGCAAAAACCTTTATCCTATCACTATCTTACCATAATATCAAAAGGGGACATATATTACAAGCTACTCTTATATATTAGAATTAAGTATAGAAACAAGGTAGTTTACTGTTCACACAACAGCTTAACACTTGCTGTTAAGCTGCGTAAGAACGTGATGCAAGAGATGATTTCTGCTTCGCGCAGCGAATTTAAATGCAGAAATCATATGTTACTGAGAATGGAGTGAACAGTAACACAAGGTATCCCCGCGTGAAAATCATATCCGCCGTTAACAACTTTTTATGGAGTTATCCTCTTTTATTCCTTTTAATGGGAACACATTTATTCTTCACGCTGAAGCTTCGTATCCCTCAGCGCCACATAGGAAAAGCGCTCCGCCTTTCCATTTCCCCCGAAACCGGCGATGCTTCCAAGCCTTCCCGCAACCTTTCCGCTTTCGGTGCTCTCGCAACTACCCTTGCCGCCACACTCGGCACCGGCAATATCATCGGCGTTTCCACTGCGGTGGCCTTAGGCGGTCCCGGAGCTGTCTTTTGGTGTTGGCTTACAGGTATCCTCGGCATGGCTACCTCCTATGCCGAATGCTATCTGAGTATGCTCTTTCGGGAAAAAGATGCGCAGCAAATCTACATCGGCGGTCCGATGTATGTTCTAAAAAACGGTTTACATAATAAGCATTTGGCAAGATTTTACGCATTGTGTACGATATGCGCTGCCTTCGGCGTCGGCTGCACCACACAAGCCAACTCCCTGACCCAGACTACCTCCTCCACATGGGGGCTTTCCCCTCACATTGTAGGAATCGCTGCTGCATTCCTCGTAGGCCTGGTCATTCTGGGAGGCATCCGTTCCATCGGAAGAATATGTATGAAGCTCGTTCCTGCTCTCGGTTTTCTTTACATAGGAAGCTGCTTTGTCTTGCTGTTCCTGAATAAAGACGCTCTATGGGATGCTATCCTCGTAATCTTGGAGCACGCCCTCATGCCAAATGCGGTTTTGGGCGGCGTTGCCGGATATTCCTTAAAACATGCGGCCAGATATGGAATCGCAAGAGGCTTGTTTACAAACGAAGCCGGCATAGGAACTTCCGCCATCGCCGCTGCTTCCTCCGCCTCGGAAAACCCTTCCAGACAAGCGTATGTATCCATGACTGCCGTCTTCTGGGATACCGTAGTCATGTGCCTGCTCACCGGCCTCGTCATCATAGCCAACATGCTGAAACATCCGGAATCGCTTATTGGAGTGAACGAAGCAGGGCTTGCTGACGCTGCGTTTTCTTATCTTCCCGTAGGAGGAAATACCTTTCTCTCCCTATCCCTCGCCGCTTTTGCCATCACTACTTTAATCGGCTGGTCGTATTTCGGGGAAAAAGCGATGGAGTTTCTTTGGGGTACAAAAAGTATTTCCCTATACAAACTCCTCTATATCGTTATGATTTACATAGGTGCTGTCATACCGCTAAACGTCGTATGGGAATGCACCGACCTCATCAATGCCATGATGGTCCTTCCCAACGTACTGGCCCTATTTCTCCTCAAGGACCGCATATCGGCAACCCTGCCGCCTCGTTAGTATAAATATAAAAAAATGCGTTCCGCCACGGTTCTCACAACCCGGCAAACGCATTTTTATTAAACTTTTTCATTGTCCGCACATGCAAAAGCGACCGATATTCTCGTTCCCTTCCCTACTTCGCTTTCCAGCTTCATTTCTGCTTCGTTCTTCGCTACGATATGTTTTACGATAGCAAGTCCCAGTCCCGTGCCTCCGGTAGATTTGGAGCGGCTCTTATCCACTCTGTAAAAGCGCTCAAAAATCCTTTCCTGATGTTCTTTAGGAATTCCGATTCCCGTGTCAGCAACAGTGAGCACCGCCTTTCCGTCTATAGGCTCCACCGTAACCATAACTCTTCCGCCCTTATTGTTATAACGGATAGCATTGTCGCATAGATTATATACCAGCTCCTCAAGCATCTGCTTCTCGGAACGGACCATGCAGGTAATGCCTCGAAACAGCAGGATTACCTCGTGGTTCTCCGCGTTGATTTGAAGCATATTGACACAGGTCCGCGCAATTTCGGACAGATTCAGCACCTCGAAGGGCTCCTCTCTGTCCACCACGTCCAGCTCGGATAAGCGAATCACATCGTTGATCAGCGTCAGCAGCCGGTTGGAATTGTGATGAATCTCTCTGGCAAATCTTACCACATCCTGATCCGATGCCATGCCGCTTTCAATCAGCTCCGAATATCCTAAAATGGAAGTGAGCGGAGTTTTTAACTCATGGGAAACATTCGCGGTAAACTCCTGCCTCATTCCGGCATTTTTTAATATATCCTCGTGCTGTTTTTTTATTGTAGCCACAAACGGCGCCAGTTCCAAATAGGTTTCCAATGCATCCAGATGATCTACGTTCCTGGCGACCTTTTCTATCGGTTCGATCAATATTTTCGTCAGCACATGAGCAACAGCCATACAAAGAAGGATAATAAGCACCATCATGGCGATAATAGCAGGCAGAGCCCCGGCAAAAATACTCCATATACTGTCCGCTTCCTTCGCCACACGGATTACGTTCCCATCTTCTATGCGAATGGCGTAATAAAAGGTGCTCTTCCCCATGGTAGAGGACCTTCGCACAGCCTGTCCTTCTCCCTCGGCAAAGGTCTGAATGATTTCCGGCCGGTTCGCATGGTTGTCCATTTTTTCCGCATCCGCATCGCTTTCGTATAATACATCACCGTTCTCATCTACTACGGTAATCCTTACCTTATCTTTTTTGGAGTCATATTTTTTCTCTATCAGATCCGACAAGGCGTCAGTATCCTCCAAAAGATGAGCATAGGTCTTTAAGTCTTCCATGATCTGCTTTTTGAATAGGTCGTAGCAGATGGCAGCCACCAAAACCATCGTAGAAAAAACAGCGATCAGCGCAATCAGCATCAATTGAAAATTAATTTTTTTCTTCATATTCCATACCCACAAGCATTTGATGACTTCATGTCGTAAACATATAGCCTACGTTACGAACGGTCTTTATCATGCTTCCGGCTTCCTTCAATTTCTGGCGCAGCGTCTTGATGTGCATATCCAATGTTCTGGATTCTCCCTCGAAATCCGTTCCCCATATTTTTTCCAGAATCAGATCTCTGGGCGTGACGATGCCCGCATTATTCATCAAAAGCTTTAACAGCTCATACTCCTTATAGGTCAGCTCACAGGGAATGCCGTCGGCGGTTACCATATGCTTCTCCTCGTCCAGGCAAACTTTTCCGATGTACAGAATTTTTTCCTCATTCTTATTGCTTCTCCTAAGCAGCGCTTTTACCCTGGATATGAGCTCCATCACGCCGAAAGGCTTTGCCATATAGTCATCCGCACCGATATCCAGTCCCTTTACCTTGTCTATCTCCGAGGTCTTCGCCGTAACGAGAATGATGGGAATGTCCTTCGTCTCTATACCGGAACGCAGCTTTCTTACGATATCCAGACCATCCTCATCGGGCAGCATAATATCGAGCAAAATAATATCCGGTTTTTTTTCTTCCATTTCCTGATAAAATTCCTTCGCACATTCGAAATCTTTAATCTCGTATCCCGTATTTCTCAGCGCAAACACTTCGATTTCCCTTATGTTCTTATCATCTTCCACCACATAAATAAGCGCCATCTCAATCACCTGCTCCATCTGTTTCATCGTTACACTCATTTTACAATACAGGCGTAAAATTAAAAACCCCTTTATGTAAAATCTATATTAAATTTGTTACCGTTGAGCCTTCTGCTAAACTGCAACATGTATGCGCCTTATAACAGCCTCGTATCCCCTATTTCCCCCGTTTCCTGAAATAGTTCCCACTCAGCAATATTTACCGCATGGTCACCGATTTTTTCCAAATATTTAGCAATCATGAGCACATCGATACATTCGTCCGCATTTTTTGTTTCTTTCTTCAAATATTCTATCAAATCCTGTTTTACTTTATTAAAAAGGTCATCTACGATATCGTCGCTCTCAATGACGTCCTTAGCTGCTTCTTCGTTTCTGCTCACAAAGGCCTCTATCGCTGCGCGAATCATTTCCTTCGCTGCTTTTACCATAGGCTCCAAATGCCCTGAATAGGAAGAAAGCGGATTCATATTCAGCCGGATCAGCAACTCCGCGATGTCGGAAACATGGTCCCCTACCCTTTCGATATCCGTAACCACCTTAAGGCTCGCCGTAATCGTCCTAAGGTCTCTCGCCACCGGCTGCTGCTTCGCAATAAGGGACAAACATCTGGATTCGATATTTCTTTCCATCTCGTTTACCACACGGTCACTTTTTAAAATTCTATATATTTCCTCCTCATTCCTGCACTCCAGGGCAAGAAACAGCTCCGCATAGGTTTCCTCTACCCGAAGCCCCATGGTCGTTACATTATCCTTTAATTCCTTTAACTCATGCTCAAATACTGTTCTAGGTGACATATTGTTATCCTCTCTTCTCTTTCTTTATCATCAACCAAATCTGCCCGTAATATAGTCTTCTGTTCTCTTATCCGAAGGCCTTGAAAAAATATTATCGGTAGTATCGAATTCCACCACTTCTCCCACAAGAAAAAAAGCAGTATAATCGGATACTCTGGCGGCCTGCTGCATATTGTGAGTCACTACCACCACCGTATATTTCTTCTTAAGCTCTTCCATCAGTTCTTCCACCTTCAGCGTGGAAATAGGATCCAGCGCAGAGGTCGGCTCATCCATTAAAAGTACCTCCGGCTCTACGGCTAATGCCCTCGCAATACATAGCCTCTGCTGCTGCCCGCCGGACAAACCCAGTGCCGACTTTTTCAGGCGATCCTTTACTTCATCAAAAATTGCGGCTCCCCGCAGACTGTTCTCCACAATTTCGTCTAATTTAGTTTTACTCTTAATTCCATGTACCCTCGGCCCGTAAGCAATATTATCATAAATGCTCATCGGGAACGGATTGGGCTGCTGGAATACCATACCGATCTTTTTACGAAGCAGCGTCGTATCTACCTTCGGATCGTAAATATTTTCTCCGTCCAAAGACACTGTCCCTTCAATGCGCACGCTGTCTATCAAATCATTCATTCTGTTGAGGCTCTTTAAAAATGTGGATTTGCCGCAGCCCGACGGACCGATAAAGGCCGTTATCGCATTCGCTTTAATGTCCATATCTACATCCTTCAAAGCGTGGTTATCCCCATAATATAAATTCAGCTTCCTCGTGCTGATTTTGCTGTTTTTCATACTTTTCTCCATAATTTTTCCCTTTTATCCTTTCAAAAATCTTATCTTACACCCGCAGTGCACTGCGCTCGCCGGTAAGCTTCGTTCACCAACGCGTTGCATTTACCGGCACATTGCACTCATCGAACGGTATTTACATCGAATTTCTTCGCCAGATATTTGGTCAGGAAATTAATGCCTAACACAATGATCAAAAGTACTGCCGCAATTCCGAACGCCACATCGTATTGGGCTTTGGACATACTTAAATACAACTGGATCGTAAGGGTACCTCCCGATTGCATAACCTTATCGATCAGTCCCATACCCGCCTTCGGCAGCAGGTAGCCGCTTCCCGCCGTAAAAAGAAGCGCTGCGGATTCTCCCACGATTCTTCCGATTGCCAGAATGATACCAGTAATGATACCCGGCATTGCGGAGGGCAGCAAAATCGTTCTTATCATATACCATTTGGCTGCGCCCATAGCAAGCGCTCCGCTTCTGTAGCTGTCAGGCACCGTCTTTAACGCTTCCTGCGTATTTCTCGTAATCAGGGGTAATATCATCAGCGTAAGCGTAAGCGCTCCCGTCAAAACGGAATACCCCAAGCCCAACGCATTTCCGAAAAACACCATACCGAACAGACCGAATATAATGGAAGGGATTCCGGAAAGAGTTTCTGTCGTAAATTCTATGGCTCTTACCAGACGTCCCGGCTTCGCATATTCGTTCAGATATATGGCGGAGCCAATTCCAAGAGGTGTTGCAATAAGCAGAGTGATCACGATAATATATAAAGTATTTACAATATTTCCCGCTATGCCCACAGTTCCCTTCAGGCTGCTGGTCACGGACGTCAAAAAGCTCCAATTGACTGTTCTTATCCCTTTAAAAAATACATAGCCGATGATTCCTATTAAAAGCAGCACAGAAAAAAAAGCAGAAATATAAATTAGTATGCGCAGAATTGTATCTGAAATTCTCTTTCTTTTTATCGTAAGGCTATTCATTGTTTTTCTCTCCCTTTTTCAAGATTCTCGTCAGGGTTACATTAATCAGCATGATAAAGACAAACAGCACTAAGCCTATCGTAAATAATACCTGCCTGTGTACATCTGCCGCATATCCCATCTCGCTTACGATTGCTGTGGTAAGAAAACGTACCGAGTTAAACGGAAGAGGTATATTTACCGAGCTTCCCGATACGAGACTTATAGCCATCGCTTCGCCGATCGCACGACCTACTCCGAGCACAATGGCAGTAATGATTCCTGATTTCGCCGCAGGTAAAATCACCTTGAATATTGTCTGTATTTGAGAAGCTCCTACCGCAAGCGACGCTGCTTTCAGATAGTCAGGCACCGATTTAATCGCCGATTCGCTTATGTTAATGACAGTAGGAAGAATCATGATCGCCAGAACGATTACTGCCGATACCAGATTAGCACCTCCGGTAAACTGGTGCGTATTCGAGCCTTCAAATATTTTCAGCTCCAATTTATACATAATAGGATTCAAGATCATCAGCCCAAGAAGTCCGTATATTACCGAAGGAATACCCGCCAGCAGCTCTACCGCAGGCTTTACCACAGCCGCCAACTTCTTAGGCGCGATTTCTGCCAGAAAAATAGCCGTAAAAACTCCAATGGGAACTCCTATTAAAACGGCCAGAGCCGTACCCACTATGGAAGTGAGGATAATATATAAAATGCCGAAGGAGGCTTCTGTCGCCGTAGGCTTCCATACGGTTCCGAATAAAATATCCGTAAGTCCTACCTTAAACAGCGCAGGCGTTCCGTTAAAAATCATATAAGCAGTAATAGACGCTACGGCCAATACTGCCATAAAAGCGCAAATAGTAAAAATAATTTGCGCTGTTTTTTCCACTCTAGATTTGTTTGCATTGTTTCCTATAATTGTGAAGGATTTCTGATCGCTCATATCTTCTCCCTATTTCATACGACTTTCCGGCATGCTGCATTCATATTTCTTTTACCGGATTGTGGGTACGAGGAGAACCCCGTACCCATTATACAAATCACTTTTTATCTTTTTTATTTATTAATCCGGTAAGATGAGGCCAGCGCCAGTAATTACCTCTTTACCTTCGTCGGAAGCTAAGAATCCGAATAATGCCTGCACCAGGTCATTTTGCTCTGAAATCTCACCTTTTGTAGCCATTACAAAGGGCCTGCTCAATAAATAATTTCCTGCTTTGATGTTTTCCGGCGTAGCTGCTACATCATCCAGCGAAAGGGCGATTACTGTATCATCCAATACATCCAGGGATACATAACCTATCGCTCCCGGAGTCGATGCTACTTTTGCCATTACAGCACCCGTGCTGTCCAACTCGCTCGCATATGCGCAAGCATCCTCAATCTCAAGAAGTTCTTCGAAGGCTCCTCTCGTTCCGGAACCAGCTTCACGTCCGACAACTACAATAGGTGCATTGGCTCCGCCTACTTCACTCCAATTTCTTGTTTCTCCTTTGTAGATGCTGATCAATTGATCCTTAGTAAGACCTGCTACCGTATTTGCCGGGTCAACTACTACTGCGATACCATCGATTGCAACAATATTTTCAACTACACCTGCTTCTTTTTCACTGTCTTTCAGTGCTCTGGAGGAATTTCCAATATCTACGCTGCCTGCTGTTACCGCTTCGATACCTGCGGAAGAACCTGTAAACTCAGGTGTTACCGTTACTCCGGGATATTTGGCCATAAAGCTTTCTGCTACCGCATTTGCAAGCTTCTCCATGGAGGTACTTCCTGACATAGAAATCGTACCGCTCAAGTCTGCGGTTTCTTCCGCCGGGGCTGCTTCCTCTGCAGGCGCTGTCTGTGTTTCCTCTGCCGGTGCCGCTTCTGTCTGTACATCTGTTTCCGGTACTGTGGACTCTACTGTCTGACTGCCGCAAGCTGTAAGAGCACCTACTGTCAATATCGCCGCTCCGATGAGGGCAAAAGTCTTCATTGTCCTGTTCTTCATTTTCTCATTCTCCTCTTTATATATTTTTTACAGTTGAGGCCATTTCCACTTTCAAAATGGCTTCTGAGGTCATCTACGGCGTATGTAAGCCTTTCCTCATGTCTGTAATACGAGCATAACACACAAAAAAAATACCAAATATCATGCTTTGGTAATTTGTATGTAAGTTTTATGTAAAATTATTTTTTTAAAAAATGAGATTATTTTAATAATTTTTACTTTTTCTTATTTAACGGGCGGCAGTTCACATCGCTGATTCCTTATTTAATTTGCAGTAGTCTCTTAGTGGAACAAAAGGGCACTTCGCGTAGTTACGCATCCATTTTTATGTAATTAGGAACACTTTCCTACTACATAAAAAAATCAGGATTATGCTTCTATGAACATAATCCTGAACTTTTTAAATCAGTTTTCTTGTTTCTTTAAAGGTGCTTTTCGCACCACTTTTCTAAGATGCAATTATCGCAACGACTTTTCCGGGCTGTACAGATACTTCTTCCATGATATATGAGTTGGAAATTGATACGGTTCCAGTGCTCTTTTGGCAGGGCCTTCATCAATTCCTGTTCTACCTGCACCGGATTTTTTCCTTTGGCCCAGCCTATTCTCCTGGAAATGCGAAACACATGTGTGTCTACCGTTACTCCCTGTATCTCATAAGCATCTGCCAAAAATAAGGTCGCCGTCTTCCTTCCAACTCCTGCCAAGGCCGTAAGTTCCCCGATTGTTACAGGAACTTTCCCGGCATGATGCTGCAGTAATTGCTCACAGCACTTTTTCATATTTTTTGCTTTTACCTTATATAATCCGACACTCTTTATCGAATTCTCAATTTCTTCCACCGGTGCATCCACAATCTTCTTCATATCGGGAAAGGTCTTCCACAAATCCGGAAGCGCCTCTTCCACCTGCTTATCCGTACTTTGGGCACTCAGCATAATCGCGATTAATAATTGCCAGTCCGTTTCATGAACAAAGCCCTCCTTGGTCACTCCGTACTCTTTGTCCAAAGCTTCCAGTATTTGTTTTGTCTTTTGTTTTGTCATTTTATTCGTCTCCCGTTTTGCTATTAGACAAATTCATCTCTAGTTCCGCCAGTTTGTTATTTTGAGTGACATCACCTTAAAGCAATTTCAATTCTCCAATAGTCTACTGATAGGCGTTATCTATAAGATATTCCGTAAAGACAGCAAACAACCGCTTATTCTTTATGAATCTCTACCCTCATAGACATCCCTGCCCCAAGCCCTTCGCAAGGCCTTCTTTGGAAACCCAGCCGTTCATAGAATTCTTCCTTCCCCTCCGCAGCAACGAGGCAAAACATAAGGTCGTCGCCTTCTTCTGCCGCTTCCTTCACTTTATTTATCAGGCCCTGGACGATGTGGGCGCCGATTCCGCAGCCTTGGTATTCCGGCAATATAATCACATCTCCGATGTATACCGTATATCCATAATCGAACAATGCTCTCCCCATACCTACTGCCTTCCCATCAGACCATGCGGATATAAGAAAGGTCGTATTTGCAAGGCCTCTTACCGCCTGCTTCTCCGTCAGCCTTCTCCATCCTGCCATTTCCCGCAGCCTGTTATAATCTTCAGCAGTCAGTTCCTCGCGGTATTCTATCTGTTTCATCTGAACGCCTTCTTTCTTTAGCGACTGCATACATGCTCAATACATGCTCAATTTTCTATTTCATATTTTGTTACCAGCAATGGACAAAATCGCACACAGGCGTGTAAGGCCTTGTCCGTCGGGGTATTTATCTCATTTTCACATTTCCGTTAAAGGCTTTTCTGCATACAAATCGATTCCGGCATATCTGCGTACTGTCCATAATTATCGATGATATGAAAGCCTTGCCTTTTATATAGCTTCATCGCGCCTTCCAATGGTTTCCCCGTCTCTAAAATAAGTTGGCGATAGCCCTTTCCCTTTGCCAGCGCCTCCAATTCCTCCATGATCTTTCTTCCGCAACCCGCTTGCCGATATTCTTTACTAACAAATACTCTCTTTATCTCTGCTATCCCTGTCATATACTCTTTAAAGCTGCCGCAGGCTATTGCCGTCTCTCCCCGCAAAAGAAGTACGACATCGTGAATATCCTCCAAGGTATTGTACTGGTCATACTTCTCGCGCATCTCATTGCCGCCTACAATATCATTCAAGTATTCATCCAGCTTGCGGCAAAGTGAAATAAACCTTTCATCCCTGCCATCCGTAACTATGCTTTTCATCTATGTACACTCCGGTAATATTTTCTAAAGTATGGTCTCCATACCGATTTTCTGCGGCTTTAGACCGCACTTCTCATAAAATTTCATTGCTGCTTCATTGCAGCTCCATACATTCAATGTAACGTTATAGCACCCTTTTTCTTTTGCGAACTCGATGACCGCATCATAAAGGTGCTTTCCCACATGACGGCCTCTGATATTTTCATCCACACAAAGGTCATCGATGTACAGCGTTTTTACATCTGTAAGGATATTGCTCCCTATGTGCTGCTGGAATACACAAAAAGCATAACCCATAAGATATCCATCTTCGTCGGCCGCCACAAATATCGGCTTCCCTTCATCGAGAATAATCTCTTTAATCTCCTCATCCGTATATTTCCTGCTGTTGCCCTTGAATAAATCAGGACGTCCTTGGTGATGCACCGCAGCTACCTGCAAAAGAAGTCTTTTAATCCCCTCCACATCTTTTTCCTCTGCTCTTCTTATTGTCATCGTTCCGTCTCCTCCACTCCCCTTAGAAATGCTGCCGAAAAATCCATCAGCCGCTTTTCAATTCCTCTTTCCCTGAACAGTGGCTCAACAAACAACATTTTTGTATCTGCACAATACATTCCCACAGCTCTCGTCGCACACTTTCCCACAAAGAAATAAAGCTCGCCCCGTTCTATTTTATTTATGAGCTCATCCTGCTCATCATCACTTAAAAAAGCTGCCTCTTTTTCAGCCAGGTACCCATTATGCAGCTTTAGAATCTGCCAATAATCCTCTTCCTTTAAATCCTCACAGAAAATCTCCTCCGAACCTTTCTGCATTAAAATATATAAAATGCTTCCATCTTCGTCATATCCGTTGTATTCAAAGCCTAAGGACATCCAAAATCGCCGGTTTTCTTCATCGGATAAATTCAGCTCATAATATTTCGCACCTTGTGCTTCCTTCTGAAGCATATACGCAATAGGAACAAAAACCGATTTGAACTTCTCCTTTATTAAAAAATATCATATGTGTCCGATCAATTGCCCTATCGCATAAAGCAATCAACCCACTCCTATATTTTTCTGAAAGAAAATACTCCTTATCCTCCTGCGTAATCGGGCTGCCAATCGATTCATTAGGGAAAATATCTCTTATTAAATATTCTTCATGTTTCTTCCAATAAGCATCCCTGCATGCCTCTTCTATTGTGACCTCATGCAATTTCAATGCTTATCCTCCGGATTATTTTCCGATTCGTTTTTCATCTTCTCCTGCACGGAAGTTACCAAATCGTAAACATCGATCCTATGACTTTCCATTTCCGGCATTCCAATGAACAAGCCGCCATAATTTATACTATCTCCGCTTCGTTCCATACGAACTACTTCAACAAAAGTATGAATGACCTCTTTCATCCATATTCTCAGAAAGCCTTCATAAACTGCCCCTATCTCCAGTTCTTCCTCACATCGGAATCCTACTCCGGACTTGGATACATTTACCACGTCAATTTTGACTTCCTTATCGCCGCCGTCTTTATCCAGGCGCTTCATAATCAGCGTGGATTCCAGTTCCATTCTTCTGTCTTTTCTCTTTTCACTCATTTTTACTCCCTCTTCTTTGTTTCCATGCTATACTCATATTCTGATTTTATATCAAGAAATGGGGGATTACAAGACTTTCTATGCGGATATCTACCCTTCCTGCCCTTATTATTTCATTGACATCACTTTTCATGTTACCATTCCCATTGCTAATGGTAACTATCATAGAATAATCGATTAGATTCTGTGATAACTTTTGCTATATTTTTATGGGAAGGAGATAGCATAAGACAGATAACAAATTATTATTAACACATTCAGAACTGATGGATAAAAACAGACGTAAATTACCGCAGAATGAAACCCAATTAGAAAATCGAAGCTGATTTACTGAAAATAATGAAGCTGCATGACTCAACGTCCTCAACACTCGTTGTACTGATATCTGTAACAGCTTACAGCAACTATGACAACTATGATAACTGCAAGGGCAGTGCTTTTCACAGACGGAGTATCAAATAGCCTATAACCTTTTCTTATACTGTTGAAAAAGTTATAGGCTTATTATATTTACGCTTGCTTCATTCCTTGCACTTATTATTCCATTTCCTTCATGTCCTTCAAAGCTTCCTTCAAGCCCTCCGCCGTACTCAGAAAATCAATTCCGCAGTTTTGTATCTTGCTTATATCCATCCGAAGATTTCTGGGATTATCCGCAAACGACTTTCTCTCTTCCTCTACCTTTGCTGCCGAAATATTTCTCAGCCTTAAAATATGCCTTACCACGTCACAGGTGCAAAGGTCATTTTCACTTCCAAAATTATAGATTCCGTGAGAAAGGTTAAATGCCTTTTCCACATTATAGGCAACCTCCCATACATTGGTAATGCTTCTGAAATCAAATACCGGATACCTGATTTCCGCTCCCTCCTGTACCGCTTTCAGAACATTGGCCACTAAATTTCCATGCTCTGCACCTATCCTCATTCCCTTATCATACATCCAGCTAAGCCGCAAGATTACACTATCTTCATTTAGCTCCAGGCATTTTCTCTCTGCCTCAAGCTTCTGCTTACCGTAGACGTGGGGCGGACACAAATTTTCTTCTTCTGAATGCGGGCTAGTTCCTGCATGTCCTAAATAAACCTGATCCGAACTGCAAAAAATCAATTTTACACCATATTTCCCGCATATCTTAGCAATGTTTTCCGTTCCCAGTACGTTTACCTTATATGATAGCTCAGGTTCCTTTTCACAAGCTCCTATATCAGACACTGCTCCGCAATGGATCATTATATCCGGGCAAAGCTCTCTTACTCTATCCTCAACCTCATTACAGTCCGTAAAATCCATCTGCCCGCGAGTCAGCCCCATAACCTCATGTTTTTTTAATGCTATACACAACCTCGATGCCAAGAAACCATTAGCGCCGGTTAACAATATCTTCATTTTCTATCTCTACCCTTCTTTCACACTCTTAGAAAAGCTTCTTAAATACACTGTATTCCCATCAGGATCCAAAAAACTCATATTTCTGGCCCCCCAAGGACGGGTTATCGGCTTATCTATTATTTTTACACCTTTTTTCAACAATCTTTCGTATTCCTCATCCACGTTATCTACAGTAAATGCAATACAAATATTCTGGTTTTGGTTGTTTTTGACAGAGCCATCGTTATAAATAGTCAACATCGTTTCTTCCGCAATGATAGTCTGGTGCACACTGTCGTCGCTCCCATTATCAATTTCTAATAGAAACTTATAAAAGTCAGCCAGCCTGACCACATCATTTGTTAAAAATCCTACCTCTCCTAATTTCATATCCGCCTCCTGCACCCACCTTGCATTCCATATTTATTTATAAACAAATTCTCTTTGAATCACGAAGCTGATAAAAAATAGAAATACATCCACCGGTATTTTTACGAAAACCTCGTAACCGCCAAATAACGGATACAAAAGATTCACGAGAAGTGCGCTGCATCCCATCTGCACCACGGCAAGAAATAAATATTTGCCTGCACTTTTTTTCATGGTACTGCGGCTTTTAAATACCACCTTATAATTAAGAAGATAATTATATACCGCCGACACTACTCTTGCCAATCCCGTTGCCGCCGTAATATATGTCATTCCAATAATATCCTTTTCCCGAAGGAAGTGGCAGAAAATCGTAAATAGAGCCAAGTCCAGCACGCTGGATGATGCGGAGGAAAATAAAAATTTGCCGAATATGAGATAGATTCTTGCAGAGTCCCGAATCACACGGAAATGGCTCGTCTTATTTTCTTCTATATAAATCGTCTGAATCGGAACCTCTTTTACCGGGACCTCGCTGCGTTTTGCTCCCATCAGCATATTCGTCTCATATTCAAAACGTTCGCCCGAAACATTCATCAGTGTTCTGATAAAGTACATAGGAACAGCCCTAAGCCCCGTCTGTGTATCCGATATACGGATACCCGCCAGATAGCGGAACAATTTACTGGTACACTTATTTCCAAAACGGGAACGAAAAGGGACATTTTTTCCATTGAAATCGCGGCATCCGAGAATCAGCGCTTTTGGTTGCTCCCACAACGCTTTCATCAGTTTAATTATACATTCCGGGCTGTGCTGTCCGTCCGAATCTGCCGTCACACAACCGGGCATGTTCTCATATGCTTGAAGGCAATAGTTAAATGCCGTCTTTAATGCCCTCCCTTTTCCAAGATTCACCGCATGCCTAAGTACCATACAGCCATATACCTCCTGGGCTTTTTCAAACAAATGACTGTACGGCTTTCCGCTTCCGTCATCCACCACCACAATATTTACAATGTGCGCTTCCCGCAAATCCTTCAAAAGTCCGATCAGCTTTTCATCAGGCTCATATGCCGGGATAATTACCGGTACTTCCATATATGTATCACTATTTCCACCCATCAAACGTCTGCTCCTTAACGGACAGCCTCATGGCTCCGTCAATAAAATCTACTTTATAAAGGGTATTATAACAGAATACCCCTCCCTCTGCCATACCGTCGAAAATATGTCCGGCCGCTTCCCCCGTATCGTCTGCGTATAAATACGTCGCATGGGACTGCACCACCGCCTTTACTACATCTTCACTTCCCATATCCGAGGGAAAAAGGGTTCCATACATCATGGATACCGGAGATGCCTCGAAGCTGACATATGTATTTTGAACCCAACTGGCGTTCTTCCCATCTCTCAGGTACAAAATTCTTACACCGGCCTCCCCTTCCGCCACATTAGCCATGTCCTCCTCCCTGAGCAATTGAAGAAACTGCTTCGCCGGTCCCTTTAGAATATCTTCTCTTTCCAATGCGACCGCTTCCGTACCCTTTCGATAACCTACCAGTCCTTCATAAGCCATCTTATGATCCGCACAAATAAAAACTATCACAAAACACAGCAGATAAGGCGCATATTTCTTATAAAATCCTGCGCTTTCGCCCTCATGCTTTCGATCTGACTTATTGAGCCACAAAAATCCAAGAAAATACAGTCCTCCAATCGTAAACGGTGCCCCGTACCTTTCTATAGAAGATACCATTCCAAACGGCTCCAAATACTGTTCCTCTATAGCAAAAATGGTCAAATGGCTTACTAAATTAAAGGAATAGAAAATTATGCCGCTTACTGCAAAAAATACTGCCATAAATAAAGCATATACCTTACCCAATACATTCCTTTTATACATAATAACAATCATAAGACAAATGATAATATATAAGATAAGCGGAGATAAATCCAGCCCCCACGTTTTCCACCTATGCAGCGGCCAGATACAAAAAGCTTCAAAAAAGGCTTTTATCAGCTCTCCCGAATAATCCGGCAGATGTACTCCCTCCGTGGCCATGGTCACCGCTGTGCCCGTAAGCTTCGCCACCCTGCGCATTCGAAGACAAAAAAGGAGCCAGCCGGATTCGGTCAATATAGGGAGCAAAATAGTCATTCCAATAGTAAACCATTCTTTTTTTATATTACAGCATACAATCCGATTCTCTTTTTTCCATACGAGCAGGCGATACGCACAGAAATATACGATTCCAAAAGCTGCCCAGATAAAACCTACATTTTTAAGAAGCACCAATATCATCAGATATAAAGCAAGCCTTCCATAATAGAACGCTGCGCCGTGTCCTTCTTCATCCACCACCGAAGCGAGAAATGCTCCATATACGATGCCCATGGACAAATCTGCACAGCTCCCTGTCAGATAAAATTGCTCCGCCACATTGGGAAATATCCAAAGGAGAATTGGCATCATCACAAGGACCGCTATATTCCGTCCAGGCAGTCTCCGCATAAGCGGCATCAAAAATGTCAGATTCATTGCATAATAACCGGCAAACATAAGCCCCTCTTTAAATGTATCCGGTGACAAATGCAAAAACCACCATTTCATCATTTGTGTGCCTGGGGGATAATCCCCAAACTCCGCAGCCACGTTTCCATACTTACTGGCAAAGCCATCCATATAAAATAGAGCTTTCACATCCGTTGCCCAGAAATTATAGTCATCCCACCAAGTAACAAGTTTCCCCGACACACATATCGAAACAGCCGCAATCGTAATAATTGCAACAGTACAGCCCGGATGCAAGAGCGCTTCCTTACAGAAAAGCAATATTTCCTTTTTACGGTCTTTTGTCTGACTAAGAAAATGAATCGCCGCAAGCAAAAGTATCGCACCATCAATTATGTCAATAAATGACATATGCCGTAAAAAAGCTAAACCATATAACAAAAGCACCAGCAGGCTTACAGCCGCCGGCATAACATCCACTACTTTCTCTTTGAAAAAGTACGCCAAATACAGAATAACAATCCACAACGCCAATATCTGAACGACCGCCATCCACACTTTCTCCCCTATAAAAAACATCGAGCAATAACCCTCACAGCCTGTCTTAATTCAAGCACAAAAAACGCGTGGTTATTACCACGCTTTTTCTATTTACATTTATGAATCACCTTAATCTTGGAAACTGAATTCAATCAGACTATACGCGTTTTCACATTTATCGGATTATTGCGAAAATATTGTACCATATTTTTACAAATTTGTACAATACTTTACCGTCATGAATAGAAATTTTAAAAGCAAGGATACCGCCTTCACACTTTATTTAACAATTCCATAGACCCCCAAAAAGACTTTGGAGCAATTTTCATAGTAATAGCTCCATCGGCGTATATACAATTCCTTTATACTCAGTTTGCGCACCTATATCTACGAAGCCTATATGATGATAAAAGGGAACCGCATACGGAGAGGCGTTTAATGTTATCCTCTTTACTCCCTTGTTATGCAGCTTTTCAATAACCGCATAAAATAACTCACTCCCAATCCCCATCCGATGATAGTTTCCATCTATGAACATACACGATACTGTGTTTTTTTCAGATAAGGACAACACTCCCACCAGTTTATCTCCTATAAACGCCCCATACATGGTTTCTTTTCTGCTTGAAAATTTTTCCCTAAACCGCTCTCCCTGAACAAACTCCTCATAAAAAGCATCTATTCCCTCCTGCATATAATCGGAGGCAACAAATTCCTGAAATACTTCCCAAATCAGTTGGAAACCTTCCTCTATTTCAGATAGTTTTAATTCTTTAATCTCTATTTTATTTCTATCCAGCATACTTACTCTTATTCCTTTTATAATCTAATCCATCCAACAATTCTTTTTATAAAACGATTTCATATCCAAGATAATCGCCGGAAAAAGCTGTTGCACCATCATTTTTTCTTGTCTGATATAACTTAAATCCCATGCTCTCATAATTCCGTGGAGCTACCAGATTACTATTGGTTTCCACAATTATTTTCTTAAGTCCATCATACGTTTTGATTCTGTCGATAGCTTCTTTAAGCTGGCTTTTTCCGTAACCATTTCCTTTATGTTCAGTTGCAATGCAGTTATGTCCAATTGCCACATATTCAGGCATATTTCTCGGGTCCCATGAAATGTGCCCAATAGGATTACCATTAAGAGTTGTAATGAAACCATATTTATCAGCAATTTCTAAATTACCGAAAAAGAAATCATCAAATTCTTTCCAGTCACTCCCCCAGCACTTATAGCATCTTTCATCAAAAGAATATGCATCCGCCAACAACCGATATAATATTCCTTTATCAAAATCGCTTATTTTTCTATATGCAAGCGTCATTCCATTCCTCCTGAAAATTTAAATCTGCATAGAGCATACCATACTATTAATCTCATAACAACTTTTCATTAGCAGCTTGTCATTAACAGTATCACAGCCTCCGCCAAAAAATCTCACGTACCAGTTCAATATAAAAAGTGTCCCACATCAATCGCTTAAAATCAATGTAAGACACCCATTTACTCATCTTAATATCTATTTTCCTAACTTAATAATTTTCCGCCTCATCTGACCTGATTCTCATTCATCTTAGCAAGTTTTGCGCTTTGATCCGCCGCAATCAAGCTATCCAGCAATTCAACGATATCACCGTTCATAATATCATCGATTTTATACAGCGTCAGTTTAATTCTATGATCTGTTACTCTCCCCTGCGGGAAGTTATAGGTCCTGATTTTCTCCGAACGGTCCCCGGTACCGATCTGACTCCTTCTAAGCTCGGCTTCCGCATCATGCTGCTTCTGCTGTTCGATATCGTATAATTTCGCGCGCAACAAGGCGAAGGCCTTCGCCTTATTCTGAAGCTGCGACTTCTCTGTCTGGCTGTATACGACGATTCCAGTCGGATAATGAGTCAAACGAACTGCAGAGTCCGTAGTGTTGACGCACTGTCCGCCGTTACCCGAGGCACGCATAACATCGATACGGATATCCTTATCATCGATTACCACGTCCACATCTTCTACCTCAGGCATTACTGCAACTGTTATCGTAGAAGTATGAATACGTCCGCCGGATTCCGTCTCGGGAACGCGCTGTACACGATGTACCCCGCTTTCATATTTCAGCTTGGAATAAGCACCGCTTCCGGTAATCATGAAGTTCACTTCCTTCATACCGCCGATTCCTATTTCATCCACGTTCATCGTCTCCACTTTCCAGCGCTGACTTTCCGCATAATGAACATATAAACGGTACATCTGCGCAGCAAACAAGGCAGCTTCATCCCCGCCGGCTCCTGCTCTTATTTCCACAATAACGTTCTTATCATCGTTAGGATCCTTAGGCAGCAGAAGAATCTTCAGTCTTTCTTCCAACTCCTCCACGCGTTTCTTGGATGCATTCAGCTCCTCTTTTAACATTTCGCGCATGTCTTCATCGGATTCCTCCTCCAGCATCGCCAAGCTGTCTTCAATATCCTGCTTGCTCTTCTTATACTCTTTATATGCTTCCACCAAGGGGGTTAAATCGCTCTGCTCTTTCATCAAAGCACGAAAACGTTCCTGATTATTTGTTACGGTCGGCTCGCCCAGTTCTCCCATTATTTCTTCAAACCGAATGAGTAAGTCTTCTAACCTGTCAAACATTTTTACACCTTTCTACCGCTTCCGCGGGCACCTTACAATTTTTTATCGCTCTTAATATCCTTATTAGGAAGTATTATCGCTGCTGAGAACGGGGTGAACAGTAACGTATTCTCAGCTCACGTATCCATACACGATTCTATCCAGTCCGGCATAATCTTTTACTGTCGTAACTTCCTTATAGCCCGCTTTCTTCATTTCATCCGTTACTGCTTCCGCCTGATCATATCCGATTTCAAAAAAGAGATAACCGCCGCCGTTCAAGTACTCCGGCGCCTTTTCGATAATTTTTCTATAAAAGAAAAGGCCGTCTTCTCCTCCGTCCAAGGCCAGAACCGGTTCATATGCCTTTACTTCCTCCATCAAATCAGAAATCTCTCCGGTGGAAATATAAGGCGGGTTCGATACGATAATATCATATCTGCCTTCCACGCTTTCAAACAAATCGCTTTCTACAAAGCTTACCTCTGATATCTGCAATTTCTGTGCATTTCTCTTCGCCGTCGCAACCGCTTCCGGTGAAATATCCGCCCCTACTCCTTTACACCCATTGGAATACTTAAGAAGGCTCAAAAGAATACAGCCGGAGCCGGTGCACATATCTAATATACTCATGCCGTCATGAAGACAGCGCATCACTTCTTCTACCAGTACTTCCGTATCCTGTCTTGGAACGAGTACATTCTCATTCACTTCAAAGACAAGTCCCATAAATTCCTGCTCTCCGGTAATATGCTGCAACGGTTCATGAGCCTTTCTGCGCTCAATATAGTTTATATAAATATCCTGTTCTTCCTTAAGAACTTCTTTATCGCCATGTACCAACAAATCATTTCTATTCGTATGGCAGATAAATTCGAGCAAAAGCCTGGCATCCAAAGAAGCCTCGGCAATTCCCGCTTCCATAAGTGCCAAGGCTCCGAAATCATACAATTCTTTATATTTCATCGCTTTACAATCCACCTTATCTTTTATCCATAAAGCGTATACTCATCAATATGCTTCCTGCCCGCTCATATCGGGGTCTTCAGAATCGTCATCTTTTTCCTGACCGTCCTCCAGCCACGAATCGTCCACCTCATATCCAAAGGTATCTTTTAAATATGCTTTCCAGTCGAAAATCGCTTCCACCGACGCAATGGCAACCTCTATCATAGATTCGTCCGGTTCTTTTGTGGTAAGACGCTGCAGCCACATGCCCGGCGCTGAAAGTATCTTCACAAGGAGGTTATCGCTTCTTCCTGCAAGGCGGATAAGCTCATAGGAAATACCTGCAATAACGGGAATCAATAAAATACGGAGCGCAACTCGAAGTAAGGGACTTTCTGCCCTGATAAAAAAGAATACGATAATGCTCACGAAAATAACGAAGAACATAAAGCTCGTACCGCATCTTTTGTGAAGTCTGGAGCTTCGCATCGCGTTATGGACCGTCAGAGGACGCCCTCTTTCGATGCAGTTAATGCACTTATGCTCGGCACCATGGTATTGGTACAGCCTCTTAATGTCTTTCATCATAGTAATCGCCACAATATATCCGACGAATATAAGAATACGCACAAGGCCTTCAATAATTGCCATTACGGAAGTATTTCTTATATATTCTTCGAACAAGGAAGCGATATAATAGGGTAGCACCATAAAAATGGCCACCGCCAGCACGATGGAAAACAGAGTAACCATTCCCAGCATAATGCTTTCCGCTTTGTCCTTGAACACCTTATGGAATACTTTATCCGTCGCCGTTTCCTTCGCATCCTCATCCTCATAAAATGCCACGGAATGATTCAGAGTCTTCATTCCAAGGACCATTGAATCGAGAAAGCTAAACACACCTCGGATAAATGGAATCTCTTTCAGCTTGCTTCCATGGAGCACTCCTTGATAAACATCCACTTCCACGTCGATTTCACCGTCCGGCTTACGTACGGCAACCGCATATTGCTCTTTATTTTTCATCATAACGCCTTCCAGTACCGCCTGCCCGCCGACACCGGAATAATGAGCGCATTTATTTTTTTTCATATGGCTTTACCTCACGCATACAATAAAATACTTTAGTCACATCGATTCAAATATCATACTAAAGTATTTAAATAAGGTTGAGATATTGATACCTCAACCTTTTTCAGTGCATAGCTATTTACGGATAACTTATTTACTCTCAACACCGTATTTTCTGTTGAACTTATCAATACGTCCATCAGCTCTTGCAGATTTCTGCTGGCCAGTGTAGAATGAATGGCATTTAGAGCAAACTTCAACGTGAATCTCAGATTTCGTTGAACCGGTTACAAACGTGTTGCCGCAGTTGCAAGTTACAGTTGCCTGATAGTAATTAGGATGTATTCCTTCTTTCATCTCTTTCACCTCTCTATAATAAACTCGATTTGTTCTCATCCACTTGCTTTTTTCAGCATTTGCTGCAGTTTTACCTAAACAGCTTTATCATTGTATCACAGCTTATCTGCTGATGCAAGTATTTTTCCTGAAATCATTTATTTAATTAGAAAAACTTTATTTTTTTTACCATCTGTACGAACTCTGCATTATTTCTCGTCTTCGCAAACATATCCAAAATCTTGTCTACGGCTTCTTCGGGCTTCAGACTGTTAAGTGCCTTACGCATGATGTTGATTGCCTCCTGCTCTTCCGAAGACAAAAGCAAATCTTCTCTGCGTGTTCCCGATTTCGGAATGTCAATAGCCGGAAATACCCTTCTCTCCGACAGTTTGCGGTCAAGCACCATCTCCATATTGCCGGTGCCTTTGAACTCCTCATATACTACATCATCCATTTTACTTCCGGTTTCCACCAAGGCCGTCGCAAGAATAGTCAGACTGCCGCCGCCTCTCATGTTTCTCGCCGCACCGAAAAAGCGCTTCGGCATATGTAAAGCTGCCGGATCAAGACCACCGGATAACGTTCTTCCGCTCGGGGGAACGGTAAGGTTATATGCTCTTGTCAAACGTGTGATGCTGTCGAGCAATATCATAACATCCTTTTTATGTTCTACCAAGCGCTTCGCGCGCTCGATTACCATTTCTGAAACTCTTTTATGGTGCTCCGGCAATTCATCGAAGGTAGAATAAATAACTTCTACATTAGGTCCCTCAATCGCTTCCTTTATATCCGTTACCTCTTCCGGACGTTCGTCAATAAGAAGGATGATCAGATGCACATCCGGCGAATTCCTTTTCACGGATTTAGCAACCTCTTTTAATAGGGTTGTCTTTCCCGCCTTCGGAGGAGATACGATCATACCTCTCTGCCCTTTGCCCACCGGACTCATCAAATCCATGATTCGCATTGCCACGGATGCACCCTGTGTCTCCAAAGGCATCCTCTCATCGGGAAAAATAGGCGTCATGTCTTCAAAATTACATCTGCGTGCCGCCACATCGGGAGAATATCCGTTGACACTTTTTACATATAATAATGCGCTGAACTTCTCGCTCTGCGTCTTAATTCTCGTATTGCCTTCCAGAATGTCCCCGGTCTTTAAATTAAAGCGCCTGATCTGACTGGGTGCAACGTAAACGTCATTTTCCCCCGGAAGATAATTCTCGCAGCGGATAAATCCGTAGCCGTCCGGCATAACTTCCAAAATTCCATGAGCAATAATGCCGCTGTCCAAATCGGATGGATATTTCTCGTCATCCCCTCTTCCGGTTACTGTCTGCCTGCTGTCTGTTGCTGCTCTGTTTTCAGACATTCTATTATCCGATGAGGCCCTATTTTCCGCTGGCCTTCCGTTTGCCGCCTGCCTATTGTCCTGAAGTTTATTCTCGTTCTGCTTATTTTCCGATACTCTGTTTTCTGCTTGCCTGCTCTCCGGCAATTTATTCTCAGCCTGTCTGCCCTCTGCAAATCTGCTTTCAGGCTCCCCGACTGCTGCCTGTCTGCTTTCTGTTTGTCTATTTTCTTGCTGCCTGTTCCCTGCCTGCTTATTATCCAAAGAAATTTCGCCGCCATTCCTCTCGGATGCCGGCTTATTCATAATGATTCTCTTGGGGGCGGTTGCAGGCTTCTCTTCTGAAACTACAGCCTCATTTTTCTCTTTTTCATCCTCTACGAGCATTGCTTCCACAATTTCTGCTTTTTTCATCGCAGAAACGCCTTTAATCTTCCTGGCCTTGGCAATTTCCTTCAGGTCTGCCAACGCCAACGATTCATACTTCTCTCTCATATACTCCTCCGTCTTGTCACATATTACAATTATACATCAATTCATCGGCAAAAAGCCGGTTATTCTCTTTACATACTTTTTATGCTTTTTGATTGTCTTTTATCTTGGGGGAATAAAGCTGATATGTTAATCGAATTGCTTACAAATGCCATCTATTTTTAACATTATACAACAGCTTTTGTAAAATAGAAAGTCTTTTTTTCATTTCACCGCTTTGCAGGTTACAGTTCATCCTTCGGCAAAACTGCGGTATGGAAGGCTGGGAAACCCTTGCAGACTTCCGGTAAATATTATATGATTACTTCAGTATGCAGTGCGTATGTGCGTGCTGCGTCCTAACTCAAATAGAAAACACAACAATATCAAAGTGAGGATAAGTCATGACTACGAACGAAAAGGCATTAGAGCTTCATAAACAATGGAATGGAAAATTAGAGACGGTATCCAAGTCTCCCGTCAAATCCCGCGAGGACCTTTCCCTCGCCTATACTCCCGGCGTTGCCGAGCCCTGCAAGGTTATCGCACAGGACAAAGAGGCCGCCTATACTTATACGATGAAAGCTAACACGGTTGCCGTAGTATCCGATGGAAGCGCAGTATTAGGCTTGGGTAATATCGGCCCCTATGCCGCCATGCCTGTTATGGAAGGAAAGGCAGTACTTTTCAAGGAATTCGGCGGTGTGAATGCCGTACCCATTTGTCTTGACACGCAGGATACGGAGGAAATCATCAAAGCAGTTACCTATCTTGCTCCCGGATTCGGCGGCATTAATCTGGAGGACATCAGTGCCCCCCGCTGCTTCGAAATTGAAGAACGTTTAAAGGAAATACTGGACATCCCCGTATTTCACGACGATCAGCACGGTACGGCAATTGTCGTTCTGGCCGGCGTAATCAACGCCCTGAAGATAACGGGAAAGAAAAAGGAGGACTGCAAGGTTATCGTAAACGGCGCAGGCAGCGCAGGCGTAGCCATCACGAAATTGTTGCTTACCTACGGGTTTTACAATGTCATCATGTGCGATAAGGTAGGTATTGTCTCTGTTAAGACGGAAGGTCTCAACTGGATGCAGCAAAAAATGACAGAGGTTACTAACCCTAATAACGAAACCGGTTCTCTCGCCGACGCCATGAAAGGCGCGGATATCTTTGTGGGTGTATCCGCTCCCGGCATAGTGACCAAGGAAATGGTTTCTTCCATGAATAAGGATGCCATTCTTTTCGCTATGGCAAATCCTGTTCCGGAAATCATGCCCGATTTAGCAAAAGAAGCGGGCGCAAGAGTCGTTGGTACAGGACGCAGCGACTTTCCTAACCAGGTGAACAACGTAGTTGCCTTTCCAGGCATCTTCAAGGGAGCCTTAGAGGGCCGCGCTACGCAGATTACGGAGGAAATGAAGCTTGCAGCGGCAAATGCAATCGCTAATCTCGTTCCAGAAAGCGAACTGGGAGAAGACAACATTATGCCGGAGGCTTTCAATCCCAAGGTAGCCGAGGCCGTTGCTGAAGCTGTAAAATCTCATATCGTCCGCTGAGCGGCAGGAAAACACGGAATGGCTAATACTATGTCTAACCAAAAAGAACAGGCATCCCCTGACATCTGCATTCCTGAACTATGGCACGGCAAACGCTATTATTCTCTGGATGCCTATTTTAAGAACACCCTCGGCGGGAAGCTGAATAAGATTGCCATCGACGCAGGATTTACCTGCCCTAACAGAGACGGTACACTGGATACCAAAGGCTGCATCTTTTGCAGCGAAGGAGGAAGCGGCGATTTTGCCGTTCCCTTTTCCTCTATCGAGGCGGCCGGACCATATATTGCATATTTCCAGTCCTATACCGGTACCTATGCCCCCGCCTCACGACTGGAGCAAGTCTTCGGGCAGGCGTTAGATAACCCTAAAGTTGCCGGAATCTCCATCGCTACACGCCCCGACTGTCTGCCGGAGGAGGTTCTTACGCTGCTCGGCAGACTGAAAGCCTCCTATCCCCACAAATTCATATGGATAGAGCTGGGACTCCAGACCATTCATGAACAAACTGCTCTCTATATCCGGCGGGGTTATGCTCTGAAGCGCTTTTCCCGGGCTGTTTATGAGCTGGATACCCTGCACATTCCGGTCATCGTCCACGTCATCTTGGGACTTCCCGGCGAAAGCGAATCTATGATGCTCGAAACTGTAGAATATCTGAGCAGCCTTCCGGTTTTCGGAATAAAGCTTCAGCTTCTCCACGTGCTGCGGGGAACCGACTTGGCCGCGGATTATGAAAAGGGCTTATTTTCTACTTTGACTATGGAAGAATATCTTCATATACTTATAAGCTGTATGGAGCATCTTTCCCCGGATATCGTCATACACCGGGTAACCGGCGACGGACCAAAGGAACTGCTCCTCGCTCCTTTATGGAGCACTGAAAAGAAAAAGGTTCTGAACGCTCTTCATCATCAGATGAAGCTTCAGAACTCCTATCAGGGAAAATATTGGAAAGGAAGTATTTCTCATGCCGCAGGAACCTCTGACACTTTATAAACTAATCATACTTTATATGCTTGACCGGGTGAATTTTCCTCTTACCAGCGCACAGGTAGGGGATTTTATTCTGGAAAAAGAATATACGAATTTCTTAACCCTGCAGCAAGCACTTTCAGAGCTGACCGAGGCAGGGCTCATTTCCGCCCAGTCCATACGCAACAGAACTCATTTGCTGATTACGGAGGAGGGCTTGAATACACTTTCTTTTTTTGAAAACCGCATCAGTGATACGATAAAAAAAGAAGTCAATACCTTTTTCAAGGATAACGAGATGGAGCTTCGAAACGAGGTGTCCATTCTCGCCGATTATTATAAATCCACGACCGGAGATTATGATGCACATTTAGTGGCAAAAGAGAAAAAGGTAAAACTAGTTGACATAACTTTATCTGTTCCTACGGAAGAATCCGCTGCAGCTATCTGTGACAACTGGCAGCGGAAAAATCAACAAATCTATCAATACCTCATTCAACAACTATTTTAGCCCCGTCTTTTTCTATGCGTCTTAAAGGCATCGGACTCTTAGGGCATTGGGCTCTTAAGGCATTGGCCACTGGGAAATGCCGATGATACTTTTTGCGAAATCCGTGTAAGTATCCGCATTCTCGGTGTCCATGTATTTAAATACATTGTAGGCGTATTTGTGGGTGCCGTCCGCATGGTTCAGTCCAAGGGAAAGCCCTTGCGCCATCTCTTCTAACGCATCCGTCTGTCTGGAAAAAAGAATGGAATCGATATATGGGTTGGCTTCTGCAATCTTATAGGCGTATACGATAGCTGCTGCCTGCAATTCCTCTCCCTGCAAGGATGTATATCCCAATTCACTCAATATAACGGAGCGCACCTTGCCATCCTTCATAAGAAATTCCTCCTGCTGCATATAATCGGTTACCACATTGATATTTGCCATCGTCACCATAGATGTATCCGGTGAATCTTTGACATACTTGGAGGGTGACCATATCTTCACGACAGTCAATGGCACATTGTAGGGATGTATGGCAAGTCCCCAGTCGATGTTTCCTTCTTCCTTTATCTGCCTGTTGAATTCATCCAGAATATCTCTGGTGTCATAGTTCGTACTGCTGCTTATGTTCCTGTCCCACTGCTGGTCCAGGGATATGTACACATTAGATGCCGCATTAATACTTTTTATCGCATTGTAAAATACGCGATAAGCCTTGACGTATTCCTTCACATAATCCTGAAGTCCCAGGTATTCCATATAGTTCCATTCTTTTCTCGCATTGATCTCATTCCCTATGATCCAGTTGGACACCAGCCCGCGCCCATTGGCCGTTCCCGAATAACGTTCTGAAAGAAATGCTCCCACTGCTGCCAAATACTCCGTACCGCTTTCATCCGTCCCATTGAACGCATAATAAGGTGCACTTCCTATCCCGGAGCGGGCAAGGGGGTGAATCATCTGAGGATAAGCAACGGATACGTCGTTTAAAATAATCGCGCTTATCTCGATTCCTTTATTGGTCAGTGTGCTGAATACCAAATCATATTCCGACATTACCTGCCCGTTAAAAGAGTAGCTTTTCCCGTTATAGGAATAATAAATCGTGGGATAAATGCCGTTGGTCGATTCCCCCAATATTCTGGAAACGGGAATATTATACGCCGCATGCTTCACTCCAAGCTCGTCCAGCTCCGAAGTGACAAGCTTGCTTGGGTCGATTAGAAGCCCCTTTTTGGAAGAAGGCTTTTCTCCGTTCGATTTATACTTTGCCACCGCTTCCGGATTGGTAATATACTGGGGATAACTTACCGCAATATACTTCCCTTCCTTCTTTATGGCAACCACAAATTTACGGAATACACCACTTTCCGTTCCGGTAAAATGTCTGGGAAACCGGAATTCCACCTCTGTATTCTTATATTCCTTCGTGATGGGAGGGATATCCTCCGCTATACCGTCTTCATAAGAGCGGATTGCAAATAAGTAATAATACTTGTCGTCGCTGACCGGAATGAAATCCGAAGAGGTCTTAAGAGAAACCTTGCTCGTTTTATTATCTATCAGGCAGGACTCCACCTCCAAAAACGCCTCCGACTCCCCTTCCTCAAGCTCTACGGAAGCAGGCTTTTCTTTAATGGAATTAAACACGTTAAGCCCGGCTTCTATGACAGATTCGAAAATATTGCCTGCCTGTTCCTTCTTCTGCTTCTCTTTTTCCTCAGCTTCCTTCGTCTTTTCTTCCTCCGCTTTCTCTATCACTAAAAGTGCAGCTTCCTTCGCTTCCTTCTGCCTTTCGTTAAAAGAGTAAGCAGCAAATCCAGCGCCGACTAATGCCGCAATGCAGATTATTGCAATACTTATTATAAGCCATGACGTTTTAGAAGTATTTTTCTTTTTTCTTTCCGACTTTTTTTTGTTATTTACTTTCCCTTTGTTATCTGGCTGCTCTTTGTTATCTGCCTGCTCTTTGTTATCCAACTTCTCTTCATTGTTTAACTTCTCTATGTTCTTTATACTCTCTTCGCTTTCTGTCTTCCCCTCGCTATTTAACTTCTTTATGTTCCCTATATTCTCTTCGTTATTTAACTTCTCTATGTTCTCTGTATTCCCTTCGTTTTCCAACTTCTCTTCATTATTTAAATTCTCTATGTTTCCTATGTTCCCTTCGTTTTCCAGCCGCTCTTCGCTGTTTAGCTTCTCCCGATCCCCTATATTCTCTATCTTCTCTGTACAATCTACCTTTTCTTTATTATCGATTTTCCCTCTAATTTTTCCTTTATTCTCCCGTTTTTTCAAATTCATTTACTCAGCCTCTTTTTTTATTTTTGCCATATGCTCTTTTATCTTTAATTCGTACCCATTGCCGGAGGGCTTATAAAATTCCTTCCCATTAAGCTCATACGGCAAATACTGCTGCTTGACATAATTGTTCGGATAATCATGGGCATATTTATAGCCGGTCCCATGTCCTAATTTGGCTGCACCTTTATAATGAGCATCCTGCAAATGGGCCGGTATCGGCAGATTTCCAGTTTCCTCCACTACATGCAGCGCATCGAAAACCGCATTGACTGCCGCATTGCTTTTGGGTGCACTGGCTACATAAGATACTGCCTGTGACAGTATAATCTGAGCTTCCGGCATCCCCACCCTTTCTACCGCAAGCGCTGCACTGACTGCCACCTGAAGCGCATTCGGATCCGCATTTCCCACATCCTCAGAGGCGCAGATCATAATCCTTCTGGCAATAAAGGTCACGCTTTCACCCGCATAGAGCATACGGGCGAGATAGTAAACAGCCGCATCGGGATCCGAACCTCTCATACTCTTAATAAATGCAGAAATCGTATCGTAATGGTTATCCCCGGTCTTGTCATACCGCACCACCCTTTTTTGTATACATTCCTGCATAACTTCCATGGTCAAATGAATCTTGCCGTCCTCGCCGCGCTGTGTAGTCATAACGCCCAATTCTACCGCGTTAAGCGCATGTCTGGCATCGCCTCCTGAAAGCTCTGAAAGAAACTCTACCGCATCTTCATCGATAATGGCGTCGTAGGCTCCCATTCCTCTGTCCGCATCATAAACTGCCCGCTTAATAAGAGTCTGAATGGCCTCCCGTTCTAACGGCCTTAACTCGAATATGATAGAGCGGGAAATCAACGCACTATTTACTTCGAAGTAAGGATTTTCAGTGGTTGCTCCGATGAGAATAATGGTTCCGTCCTCTACAAAGGGAAGAAGATAATCCTGCTGTCCTTTATTGAACCGGTGTATCTCGTCTATGAAAAGTATCGTTCTCTTTCCATACATTCCCTGAGTATCCTTCGCTGTTCCTATCACCACTTCCATATCCTTCTTGCCGGCAATTGTTGCATTGATCTGGGTAAATTCCGCACTGGTCGTATTGGCAATTACCTTTGCAAGCGTGGTTTTCCCCGTTCCCGGAGGGCCATAAAATATAATGGAGCTAAGCTTATCCGCCTTGATCGCCCGGTAAAGCAGCTTGTCCTTACCGATGATATGCTGCTGCCCCACCACCTCCTCTAAGGTCTTCGGCCTCAGCCTTGCCGCCAACGGAGATTCTTTTTCCATATTTGTACTTCTCATATATTCAAATATATCCATAACCTTCTGCTCCCTTTTAGGAAAAACTTTTTCGTGAGGGATAAAAATAACTGTCGTATGTTCAATATTACCATATCCTTCTAAGCCAGCACAATAGAATCCGGCTTATTTTGCAAAAATCAGGTTACTATCCAGCCTTCCATACTACGAAGCCAAAATTGTATCTATATGCAATTTTATGAGGGCTGCTAACACAAAAATGCAGTTTTATCACATTTTGTGTACAACATGCTGCTGTCTAGCCGGAGGAAAACTGTAGCAAAATCAGGAAAATACACAATGTGCCTTTTGGATATTTAAAATAGGAGCTGTAATAAACAGCTCCTAAATAATCGAACAAAAGTGTAATAATATATATTATTTTTTTAAGAAGTCGAACTGAGACAAGTAGAGATTGCTGTATTCCCCTTTCAGAGCCAAAAGTTCCTCGTGAGTTCCCCGCTCCAATATCTTTCCCCGATCCACATACATGATGCAGTCAGCATTCTGAATGGTAGAAAGCCTGTGCGCAATGATAAACGAAGTTCTGCCCTTTAAAAGTTCCTTCAGCCCTCTTTGCAGCACGATTTCCGTTTCGGTATCGATGCTGGAGGTCGCTTCATCCAGTATCAGTATTTTAGGGTCTGCCAACAGCGCCCTGGCAAAAGAAATGAGCTGACGCTGTCCGGCAGACAGTCTGCTTCCTCTTTCATTCACCTGCGTCTGGTAACCGTTATCCATCTTCATAATAAAATCGTGGGCGCATACAGTTCTTGCTGCTCGTATGACGTCTTCATCGGAGGCTTCCATATTACCGTAGCGGATATTGTCCATAATGGTCCCGGAGAAAATAAAACTGTCCTGCATCATAATTCCCATCTGAGACCTCAATGAGCGAATGGTCACCTTGGAAATATCCACATCGTCGATATAGACCGCGCCGGAGCCCACGTTATAAAAACGGCTGATCAGATTGACAATCGTCGTCTTTCCTGCACCGGTAGGGCCTACTATAGCGAAGGACTCTCCCGGATTTGCCGTGAAGTCGATATGGTCCAATATAATCTGCCCGTCTTCATACCCGAAGACCACATCCTTAAACTGAATCTTTCCCTCAATGAGCGGCATCTCCACCGCTCCCTCCACATCTTTGACCTGCACCTCTTCGTCAATGGTTTCAAAGATACGTTCCAGATAAGAAATCGCCGTCAGAAGCGAGTTATAAAAATTCGCCAGCGTATTGATCGGATTCCAGAAGCGGCTGATATAGGCTGTAAAGGCAACCAGCACACCTACCGTAATCCCTCCGTCTCCACCAAGCATCCATTGTATTCCAAGCACATAGATAAAAGCAGTGGTAACCGTGGAAATGATATCCACACTGGGGCCCATCAGGAAATTAAACTTTACCGCCCGCATCCAGGACTCTCTGTATCCTCTGCTCAACTGATTGAAGATATCCGTATTCCTGCTCTCTCTGGTAAAAGACTGGGTCACGCGGATTCCATTGATGCTCTCTGCCAGATAGGCGTTTAAGTTGGACTGCTTGTTGCTCTGAATCTGCCAGGCTACCCTCTGTTTCTTCTTAATTAAGACCACCACCAGAACCAAGACCGGAAGTCCGCACAGGCAAATAAGTGTCAGCCGTACATTGATCCACAGCATAAAAAACAGGATGAACACGAGATTGCATAAGTCCGTAATCGTATTGATAATACCATTGGAAAGCAGGTCGCTTAAGCTATTCACATAATTGACCACACGAACCTGAATCTTTCCATGAGGCCGCGTATCATAATAAGAAAACGGCAGCTCCTGTAAATGGGCAAAAATATCGTACCGCAGCTTGTGGATAATATTCTGCCCGATTTCATTGGTAATCTTTATTTTAAACCGAAGGCTGACCGACACATACAGCGCGATCAGAAAGGTGAAGAGGCTGTAGAGCCCTATGGTCTTCATATCCTTCTGCGGAATGCATTCATCCATAACCGTCATCAGGAACCGCGGAATCAGCATGGCAAGCGCAGAGGCGGTCAGCATCATAAAAATAACTGCTGCCATCTGTTTTCTATAAGGGCGGATATATCCGGCCAGACGCTTTAGTTGATTGACGTCGAATCGGTCCTCCAGCACTTCGTCCACATCGTATTTATTTCGTGCCATTGTTATCCACCTCCTCTTCTGTTCCAAATCCGCCGTATTGATTTTTGAAGGTTTCCGCATAGTAGCCCTGATTTTTCAAAAGCTGTTCATGTGTTCCCCTCTCGATGATCCTTCCATCGTCCATGACCAGAATCAAATCCGCATCTTTTATGGAAGAAATCCGGTAGGCAATAATGAATATCGTACATTTGATTTTTCCGGAATTAAGCTGTTCCTGTATGTAGCTTTCGGTCTCCATATCCACCGCGGAGGTGGTATCATCGAGAATCAGTATGGACGGATCCTTAAGCAAGGCCCTCGCTAATGAGATTCTCTGCTTTTGTCCTCCCGAAAGTCCCACGCCCCGCTCGCCAACTACCGTATCATAGCCTTCCGGTAAATGCTGAATAAAGTGGTTGGCATCTGCCATAATCGCCGCTTTCTTCACATCTTCAAACGGGCAGTCCGGTTTGGCATAGGCGATATTTCCCTCAATCGTATCCGAGAACAGGAACACATCCTGCATCGCCATTCCGATATTATCCCGCAGGTCATAAAGATTCAGTTCCCGGACATCGATGCCGTCCACCAGCACTTCTCCTTCTGTCGTGTCGTAAAATCGGCACAGCAGGTTCATAATCGTGGATTTACCCGCGCCGGTAGGGCCGATAATGCCCACGGTCTGCCCCGGCTCTACCTTGAAGCTCACATCGTTTACAATATCTTCATCATCGGCGCTGTAGGAAACATTCTTAAATTCCACAGCCCCCTCCATGCGCTTGCGGATGGTACCGTTCTCCGGGGTCTTCACGCTCGGCTCTTCCACATAGGTACCGTATATTTTTTCCAAAGAGGTGCGGAAATTCTGAATATCATTGACCCACCATCCAGCCATACGCAGCGGTACGGTCAGCATCCAGAGATATCCATTCACCGTCACCATATTTCCCAGCGTGATTTCACCGTTAATAACCATATAGCCGCCATACAGCATAAGAATGATCGTAAGCGCGTTGGAAAGCATTTCAAAAAAAGGAAGATAGACCATCCATATCTTGGAAGCCTTTACCTGTGCGGCACGAAATTCATCATTCTGTCTGTTAAACTTACCGATTTCATAATCTTCTTTTGCAAACGCCTTTACCACCCGGTTACCGCTGATATTTTCCTGCACAAAGGAATTCAATGCGGAAAAACAGTTACGGCTTCTCTGAAAGGCCGGTCTGACCTCCTTTGCCTGAAGGTATGTGGTCAGTGCGGTAAAGGGAAGCACAGCCAGCATACAAAGAGCCAGCTTCACATTTACGGTAAAAATCATGACCAGAGCAAAAGCAAACAGCAGCACATTTTCATAGACCGCATAAATGACATATGCAAGGAAGTGCCTGATCGCGTCCATATCGCCGGTCTGTCTGGACATCAAATCTCCGGTTCTCTTCTTATTATAAAAGGCGAAGTCCTCCTGCAGCAGCTTGCGGTATACCCTATCTCTCATCTCATACAAAACTCCCTGGGAGCATGTCTCAAAAATCACCTGATAAAAATACCGTAAAATCCCCCGTACAGCAGTCACCAGCAAAAGAACAAGAATCAGCTTCGGGAGCAAGGTATAATTCCCTCCCGTGATAACATCATCCACGATCATGCCGGATATGTAGGGATTGACAATTGCAAGAACCGAAATTACCGTCGTCAATGCAAGCCCCAAAAGCATAAGCCATCTGTACTTCTTCAAAAAGGAAAGCAGCCATTTTACGGACACTTTACCCAGTTTCATCTCATTTTCCTCCTCGTTTCATCTGTCGAAATATTTAAGTCCTTATCCCTTATATCAAAAACATATTATACAATCAATCCCCCCATTATTCCAGCCTGTATACGCGGCTTCCGTGTGCCGGAAGAATGGAGGAAATCTTACCTTCACTGCTCTTGGTCCTTATTTTGCTCCACAATTCGAGCAGCGAAGCTTCTGCCGGAAGCGTCTCATCAATATCCTTCAAAGCTACGGACACCTCCATCTCCTCGTCTGCCAGATTGAACAGTGCTGCAAACCGTTCCTTTGTCCGGGCATTGTATGCGGTCCATACCGCTTTCATTTCATCACGCGCAAGCTGATGCGGACGGCAGTCCGGCGTGAGCATAGAGAGGATATCCTTGTTCGTAAGCAGTGAAAGCGTCCAGTCATCCATTTTCGTCATCTCCGCTCCGAGCATCAGAGGAGAACCAAAGATACACCAGAGCGTCATCATGGTACGCTGCTCCTCTTTGGTAAAATTCGTCCGGCGTTCCTCTCCGAAACCTTTTCCCAGCCAGCCAAGCGGCAGCATATCGCAGTCCGGGTAACAGCCTTTAGATACCTGATTCTCCCACAGTTCACACCTATGGAACATATCCTTAAGCAAATCCCAATTATCCCAGAAATCATCGGTAATGCGCCACATGTTTGCATGCTTCTCATAGTGCCATGCCTTATCGATCAGGGCAGGTCCCGGAGATAAGGACAGAACGACCTGACGTCCGCAGCGTTCTATCGCCTTTGAAAGCATCTCTATCTCATGGCGTGCAGAATACTGATTCGTCACATACATGTTCGTATTACATATATCGTCACATTTGATAAAGTCCACTCCCCATGAAGCGTAAAGCTCCAGCAGTGAATCATAGTAGGCCTGTCCTGCTTCTATACTGCGTACACCGTACATATCCGGATTCCAACCGCAGATGGATGACGGATCCGCTACCATGTCAGCGGTCAAATCAGTACCAAGTACCTTGCTGTGCGCGTGAGCGGCAATACGTGGAATACCTCGCATAATGTGAATGCCGAATTTCAATCCCAGACTATGTATGTAATCTGCCAGATGCTTGAAGCCCGCACCTCCTGCCGAAGACGGGAATCTCTCCGGATCAGGCTGTAATCTGGCATATTCGTCTATCTCCACACCTGCAAACGGAATATACTGGAACTTATCTCTCATGGAGCCCGGCTTATGGGAATACCATTCAATATCGATCACGATATACTCCCATCCATATTCCTTCATATGAGCCGCCATATAGTCGGCATTTGCCTTTACCTGCTCTTCATTTACCGTAGTATCATAGTAATCATAACTGTTCCATCCCATCGGCGGAAGTGCTGCAAAGTTGTTCTTATTCATACTAATCCTCCATGTTTTCAATACCCGCAAATTTGAACACAAGCACAAATCAGGTATTTTTTTGATTTTATATTACTGTTCATTCCGTTCTCAGCAACTCATGATTTCTGCATTCCAATTCGCTCCGCGAAGCAGAAATCATCTCTTGAATCATGTTCTTACGTAGCTTAACAGCAAGTGTTAAGCTACTGTGTGAACAGTAACGATTTTATCATTCTTCTTGATTTTCTTCCCCCAATCAATTATAGTTGAAAGCAATAGGTTATAAAAGAATAGTTTCTTGATAAGCAGGGGTATTTTTTTGATGCAATACAATTTTGGACATTTTGGTTTACTGAATACCGATGATATGGCTGACCAACCATTAATCATTATGGACGGCGGCATTGAATCCCGTTTCCGTGAGGACTATGATTTCTCTAATGAAAAGAGGGACACATACCGTGGATATTTATTTCAATATACGTTATCGGGAAAAGGATGGTTTGAAAAAAACGGAGAAAGATATTGTCTTTCCGAAGATGTAGGATTTCTGACAAGGATACCGGAAAAGACCCGCTATTATCTGGACAGGGACTCTACTGAGCCTTGGACGTTTTTATATCTGCATTTCGATGGAAATACTGCCGCCCCATTTTTTCAAAAGCTGGACGCTCTCTGTGGCTGCGTCTTTTTTCTGGACCCCAACTCTCATCCGATCACTCAATATTTAAAGCTGCACCATAAGCTGATATGCGGTGACCGGTTGGAAAAATATGAAGGGCAGGAGTTTTTATATCTTTTCTTATGCCGTCTTCTGAGGGAAGTGGAACATTCTGCCGCCAGCGTGCAAAACTCCGTGGTGAATCTGGCGCTTCAAATTATGTTGAAGGAATACAGCACCCTGGAGGGTGTAGACGAAGTGGCAAAGAGGCTGGGGATTTCCCAAGAACATCTGACGCGCAGCTTTAAAACGGAGCAGGGAATTCCCCCGGTCCGCTATTTGACGAACCTGCGAATCCAGGCTGCCATGAATGATTTATTGGATACAGAGGATTTGATTCATGATATTGCGCTGAGAACCGGGTTTTCAAATGGGAACTATTTTGCTAAGGTATTTCGGAAATATGCGGGAATGTCACCGGGGGAGTATCGGGCGCATTGTATATCACCGGCTCCGCCCTATTAAATTCAGATAAAAATTCTAATTTTTCAAGACAAACCGTACCTTTCAAAGATATAATCTTCACAGCTCCACAAGCATCGGATAACCTTACCTCCAGCTTTGTACATTCCGGCTTTACCTCGAATTCTTTCAAGCTGCTATCATCCGTTCTGCCAACTCCAAGTATTCCACCCGAATAACCTTTTGCAAATTTTAACTTTAAACGAACTTCCTGGCCCGGTTCAACCGTATAACATGCAAACTCACTTTTACTTAGTATTACCCCATAGCGATCCCACTGACAATCGAATACACACCGTTTCTCTTTAGCTGCTTCCAATTCCACTAATTTCATCCCGCAGCCGCTTCTATAACTGATTTCTGCATTTTCTGCGCTGCATCCGCTAAAGGATGTTCCTCTTCCGGGATATTCATCAAAGTCGCTGGCCCGCATGCTAAAAGGCGCACGGCGCAGCACATGATGGGTCACGTCTAAATGTTCTGTACAATTATCTAATTTGCAGTTCTCCAAATATTCGTCGAAAATTCTCTGAGCAGCTCCAAATCCGGGATGTACTCCCCCTCCAATATAGTCCAATACTTTTTGATAATCCTTTGGCCGATTAACAGAATATGGAGAATTCGTGCAATCCATCTTTTTCCACGGCCAAAGATTGTATCCAATACCGGCAGATTCTGCCAATGGATAAATAGCAGCATACCATTCATTTATATTTTCTCCGGACTCACCAAGCCAAAGCGCCACATCCAATTCATTTGATTTATCAATATATTTTTTTAAGCATTTGATATCAGGAATTTCCGCATACCGGTGAAAATGTAACAACATGTTCTCATCAAATTTTTTCGTAAATATACTTAAATCTGCAGCCCAATGAGCTCCTTCAATACTGAACATATGCTTTTGATCAATTTTGCGGATTTCAGCAATCGCATGTTCATAAAATAATGTCAATTTGGGAATTAAATAATCAAAATTACCGTTTCCTGCATTTGGTGGCGCGATCGGCTCATTCAATAAATCATATCCGCCTACTACGGCTCTGTCTTTATATCGTTCTGCCAACGTTTTCCATAAATCGATTGCCTTATCCCAACTGTCCGAATCAATAAAAAGACGGGGGACATTATCTATGCAATCATCAATATTGGCACCGGTCTGACCTCCCGGAGCGCCATGCAAGTCCAAAAAGGCATAAATTCCCGCCTCCTCACACCATGAAAGACAATTATCCAGCAAACGAAGTCCTTCTTCTTTATAACGGATTCCCGGACCGTCTTCCATAAAAAGCCGATACATGAACGGTATCCGGACAGAATTATATCCGAGTTCCGCCATTTTTAAAATATCTGATTTCGTTATATAATTTTCCCGGAACTTTACCCAGAAAGCATCTGCATATTCTTTTCCCGCCAACTGCTCCACAACCTGCTCTATACGCCGCGGTCTGTCAAAGCGCTCACTATCAGCGCTCCACATATATCCTTCCTGCAGCATCCAATTGCCGAGTCCCCAGCCTTTCAAGAGAATTTCTTCCCCATTCTCATTATATATTTTTTTACCTTTGGCATATAAAAAACCATTTATCATTTTAATAACCATGCCTTTCCAACACCTGCAAACTTTGGGCCATATGTGCGGGCACATATTAGGCACAAGATTTGCAAGCATAATAAATCATGCTCTCAAAATTTTAATTTTCACACTAATCTTCTCTCTTCTGCATCTTCTATCGAACTATTCGGAACTCGTAGCCTTTATCCTTTTACCGCTCCGTCTGCTATACCTTTCATGATATTTTTCTGGAAAATCACATAAAGAAGGATTGCCGGCAGTGCCGCTAATATCAACGCACTCAGGATAGCCGTCCAATCACTGCTGTATTGCCCGAATAAAGTATTGGTAGATAACAGCAACGTGTACTTTTTATTATCAGAAATAATAATAAGAGGCAAAAGAAAATCATTCCATACCCACAGCATATTGGTAATGCAAACAGTGGCAGTTGTTGCCTTCAGCATCGGAAATACGACCAGAAAAAAAGTCTGTATGGAATTACATCCGTCTATCGCCGCAGCTTCTTCCATTTCAATAGGAATACCTTTTACAAATCCGTAATAAATAAAAATTGCCATACTTTCACCCAAGCCTGCATATATCAATGCCAGGCCGACCAATGAATTCTTAATTCCCAGCGCTAAAACTACCTTATACAAGGGAATCATAATGGAACTAAAGGGAATAAGCATGGAAAACACAAACATCGCAAACAAAAATTTCGATAAGCGTGTTTTTGTACGGCACATTTTCCAGCCGGCAAGCGATGAAAACAATGCCATAAAAAATACCGCCAAGACCGCGAGAAATACCGTATTTCCCAAGCTCCTGAAATAAGACATCTTCTCCAGGGATCTTATATAGTTATCAAAATATAATTTACTCGGAAGCGACAGCACATTGCTGAGTAGCTCACCATTTGATTTGAAAGAATTAAGGAAAGCCAATATCAGCGGAAAGCTTGTGAACACCCCTATTATAATTAACAATAACGTGATAAATATCTGATAGTGTTTTCTGCTCCCTCTCATAGTTCTTCCTCCTTACTCTGTGTGGTCTTTAACTGAATCGCAGTAATAATCAGGATAATCAAAAACAGGACGGTTGACTTTGCAGTTGCATATCCATATCTTATATTTCCTCTGAAGGCCTCTTCATAAATATTGACTGCGACTGATTGTGTCGCTCTTCCGGGGCCTCCGCCCGTCAGCGAATAAATAACGTCAAATACCTGGAAGGATGAATTTAACGTCCAAAACAAACAAACTGTCAACGCTGGCTGTATTAGCGGAAAAGTTACATTCCAAAATTTTTTCCATCCATTTGCTCCGTCCAATTCAGCCGCTTCCAATAAATGAGTTGGTACGCCCTGCAATCCTGCCATATATATAATCATCAGGTAACCGACACATCCCCATGAAGCAACGATGATAATAGACAGAAACGCATAGCGGGTATCTCCCACCCAAGACTGATCCATGAATTTCCATCCCCAATTATCTGCCATATAGTAAAGTACTTTATAAAAAATAAACCGCCACATGTATCCGCCTATGATCATGCTTATCATATTAGGAAGGCAGAAAATTGTCCTGAAAAATCCCTTTCCTTTTTTGACCGACTCAACAGTAACCGCCAGCACCAAAGCCATGACATTTGCAATAACCAGCAATACTATTACATATTTAATCGTAAATACTACGGATTGCCAAAAATAATCATCCGACAACATCTCACGAAAGTTTTTCAGCCCTATAAAATCATATTCTTTGCTCAGCCCATTCCAATTTGTCATTGAATAAAATATACCGGTAACTGCCGGATAAAGCTTGAATACTGCATATACGGCCAAGGCCGGCAGCGCGAACATAATCAGGCTGAAATTTTGTTTCCTTTTACTTTGCATATAAAGTACCTCTTCTTTTTATGTGCTGGACTTCCAATAAGTTATTTCAAGCGTGCAGAGATGTTTCCGCACGCTTGAGAAATCACACACTCTTATTTCGAAAGTTCATTTGCCTCTTTAAATGCACCGTCAAGACGCTCTATAATTCCATCAACGTCCACACTTCCAACATACAATTCCTGAAGCAGTCTGCCTTGCTCATCTGTTACCGAAGACGGAAGCACCAGATCCTGATAAGAACGGCCCTCTTCCACATACTTATATGCATCCTGCACCCATGATGCAGTTTCAAATGCATGAATGGAAGATATCGGATTAAATCCACAAGCCTGGAACAATGCCGATGAATCGTTATCGTCTAAAACATAATTTGCAAACTTTAAGGCCAATTCTTTTTCAAGACCGTTGGCATATACCCCTAATACCGTAGATGTAGCGAGATTAATTCTGGTACACTCCGGATTATTGTTGGCAGGTAATGCAAATACCCCTAGCTGCATATCGGGATTCGTTGTCATTATCGTATTTGCCGACCAAGTTCCCTGAACGAACATTGCTGCTGCTCCATTAGCAAAATCTGCAGCTCCGACTTCCGATCCTTCTTCCATCGCCCGCTTGGTACCATTTTCCATGATCAAATTGATAACATCAAAGATTTCTCTAACCTCCTCGTAAGATGCTTCATCTTTGTACATACGCTCCAGCCAATCCGGAATCTCCCCTGTCGTTTTCCCGCCCAGTGTTACCGCTGTCATGAGCTGAGGAACCCACTGCTCCTGGAATGCTAACATGAAGGGGATATAACCTTTTTCCTGCAATGCCACACAAACCGTTTTCAGCTCATCCAACGTTTCAGGCGGCGTAACTCCGGCATCTTCAAACATCTGCTTATTATACAAAACACTCCATGCCGTACTTTCAATTGGAACTCCCATTACTTTCCCATCAACTGTAACGGTCTCTTTTACATTATCATATACTTTTGCAATGCTTTCTTCATTCGTCAAATCTGTTAAATATCCTGCATTTGCGTATGTTTGAATATTATTGGCCTGAATTGTAAACAAGTCCGGTGTATCATCGCCGGTCAACCTTGCCTGAAGAATGCTATCATATTGGTCCGCACTGGGCATCTCAAGATTTATAGTAACTTTAACATTTTCTTCTGCCAGCATCTTCGCCTCAAACTGGTCGCAGTAATCCTCCCACTGATCCATATACTGAGGAAAGCTCATCATGATATTAAGCTCAACCTCTTTAGCGGGAGTAGTTTCTGCAGAAACATCTCCTACAGAGGCCGTTTCTTCCGCTTCGCCCGCTTTACTGTTTGCCGAAGTATTTTCCCCGCCATTGCCACATGCCGTTAGCGTCATGGCCAGTAACAGCATTATTGATACTAATTTCTTTTTCACTATAATAATCCTCCTTCTAAAATAACTTCTCACTTTGAACACTTTGTCTAAGCTACAATGCAATTATATTATTTCTTTGGATAAATTTCATTGTCATAAACGGTTCTCTCTTATTGTACATTTTTAATATTGTGCATTTTTAACATCAAACCCTGCCATAAAATGCAAATCTATTTACATCTCTTACTTGCTTGGATATAATAATCACTATATAAAACATACGTAACAGTTATGTACTTCCTGACAACAACTCAAATTCGCAGAAGGTAACCCTTATGAAAATATCCATTCAAAAAAGAATTTTGGGGGCAATGCTCTTAATATCAATGATTCCTATTTTATTGCTGGCCTATTTTACTTTAAATATATCTCAAAAGAATATGCAAAATCAATTAATACAAACGAGAATCCTTGGAATGAATTGGATGAACGATAAACTAACTACGGAATTAGGCGAATATGCTGATTTGTTCTATTCATTTGAAATCAACAAGAAAATCAAACAAGGTCTTATTTCCTGGGTGATCGGCAACAATTCAATTGACAGTATTCTGCCTGATATTCGAAATAATTTTGAAGATGCGCTGAATACCGATGCCAATATACTTTCCGTTGAAATATATAATTATCTGACCGGGGACGGATACATAGCAACTCGAAAAAGCTTTCAAAATGGTACATGGGACAAAATGGATACCGTCTGGAAATCAAGAGATGCTGCTTTACAATCCAATATTGTCGTCAGAAGAGACGGTTCCGATTTCGTTGTTATGCACCAAATTAATGAATTCACTACAGGTAAAAAAATAGCAGTATTAGTCATTCGTTTGAACAAACACTCATTTACAGACACCATACAGAAGAATATCGAAGAAGGTGAAAGCGCCATTCTTTTCAATGATGAGGATTTGATTCTCGCAGAACTGGGTAATTATCAAAATGTATCCGTTCAAAATGATTATATCGATATATTGCAGCGAATAAAAGAAGAGCCCTCCGGTATTTTTGCTGAAAATAATCATTTCTATTTTTATGAATCAATTAATAAGGGAAAATTAAACCTGCTTTATATAGTTCCCGATCAATTAATCAGGAATCAATTAAAAGATACTGTTACAATCGCATTTATCATTATGATATTTTCCCTGCTCGCAGCGACATTATTATCCGTCTTATTTTCCGAAATCATCAGTAAACCTATCATTACATTGAGTAAAAAAATGCAGACAACAGATATTCATAATTTTGCTGCGGATGTTCCAATAAACCGAAACGATGAAATTGGCTTGCTTCAGGAAAGCTTTGAAAATATGATGACCCGCAATCAGGAACTGGTCACTCAGGAATACCAACGTGAAATAGAAAAAAGAAACGCACAGCTCAGAGCTTTGCAGGCTCAAATCAATCCTCATTTTTTATATAATACATTGCAAGTCATCGGAGGAATGTCCCTGTCAGGAAAAAGCGGGCATATATATTCTGTTGTAACAGCATTAAGTGACATACTGCGGTATGCAATCAGTTTCGAACAGGAATCCGTTACGCTTGAACAAGAAATTACTTATTTAAAAAGTTATATTTCAATACAAAATAACAGATTTGACCATCGGCTTCAATTTGAGACAGAAATCTCTCCACGGGCAATGCAGTCATATATACCGAAACTAATTCTGCAGCCTCTTGTTGAAAATTGTCTCGAACATGGACTTAATAAAAAAAACGAGGATTGGAAAATACAGCTTAACGCTTATGAAGATATCGCATCAGACAGCTTAATTATTACTGTCTCCGATAACGGTCTCGGTATGGATCCCACACAACTCGATATAATCCGCACTTCATTAGATTCAGGCAATAAGGAAACACTAAACTCTTTTTCTCATATCGGACTAAGTAATGTTCACTCAAGAATCCGTATCATGTCCGGTCCTGAATATGGTTTGAAAATTCAAAGTAATCAAAATGAGGGCACTACGATAACAATAAAAACAAAACTGCTGGGAAAGAAAGAATTATGCGAAACGGAAAATACACAACAATATTAATCGACGATGAGAGTTGGACCCGAGATGTCCTTCGATATATTGGCAAATGGGACGAGTTAGGAATTGAGATCATTGCGGAGGCTTCCGATGGTGAATATGGCCTGGAACTGGTCGTAAGCCTTAATCCTGATATTATTATATCTGATGTAAAAATGCCTAATATGAGCGGCTTGACCCTAATTGACACATTACGTAAAAGAGACTGTCATGCTAAAGTAATATTCGTCAGCGGTTATGACGATTTCCAATTCGTCAGAAATGCAGTACAATTACAAGCGACTGATTATTTATTAAAACCGGTCAAACCAGAGGAACTCAATGCCCAATTAGAACGCTGCGTCAAAGAATTAAGCCAGGAGCAAGGCTCAGATAGTACAAAAGACTTAAGCCTGCAAGGAGTTTTACATGTCAGCTGGTTTACGGAATACACCGATTTAAGGACCTCTATCTATGAGTCCTTAAAAGCTAACAATTTAGATTTGTTACAGAATAGAATCGAGAGCCTGGAAGCTTTAGTTATACGGTCAGAGGGGGACAGCCCCTCAAAAAATATTGCTATTTATATACATTTTGACTTCCATAATATGCTCCAAAAGTTTATCTCGGAATGCGGCTATTCCTTCAATGAAATCATGGATGAAAAAGCCGGTTCCTATGTTTTTTCAAGCAATTTTTCTTTTCATGAAATGATACAGTCTATAAGAGCTCTGTTTGTCAAGGCTATTATGAAAATGGAACACCTGAAAAAAGAAAAGAACAAAATCGATATAAAACTAATATGTAAATACATAGAATCAAACTATGCGGAAAATATATCCTTAGAAAAAACCGCAGAAAACTTTTATATCAGTAAGGAATATTTGAGTAAAGTTTTAAAATCAGAAACCGGAGCCGGATTCTCCGGCTATATTACCGGGCTAAGAATGAAAAAGGCAAAAGAACTTTTGCTTATGGATGTTGCGATCAAAGAAATCGCCGAGATGACCGGATACAAAGAACTAGGGCATTTTTATAAGGTATTTAAAAAGTACTATGGAATCACTCCCGGGGAAATGTTAAACAATATTAGGAATCAGGGATAATTATTGCTCTAAACGAGGATTACAAACTTCTTATCCCAGCTTCCATGGGACATACGGGCATAGATTACACCCTCTGCGGCAATCCCGCTGATAACCTCATTGGCACGTATCAGCTCCTCCTTAAATTCCTTTCGGTTACGGCTGTCGGTTGGGTATGGTAAAACAATTCCATCCAGCCTGCGTCTAACCTGATATTAGGAAAATAATCCAATACTTTTCTCTTTCACCCATTTCATAATAAATTCCTAAACTATTTTTCTGATAAGAAAAAATCGGAGCAAACACGCTTCTTCGTCTGACATTCCCAGCACAAGGTCATCAGAATGTTCTGACGTGAACTTCATGTACTATTATTTTATATCTAACATAAATTTTAAATCTACATAAATATTTTTATATTATAAAAGTTACTATATAAATCAAAAGGAAACTCATAGATTTTTTAATTGTTATTTTTTTAACAAATCTATTTACAAATCCTTTTTTTTCTGTTATATTCATTGCATAACCATTGTGTTAATTTTTTAACAATCAAAAGGAGGATATCTATGTCTAATAAATTACAGCAACCCACACCCAAGGAGCATGTTGATCAATTAGTGAAAAACGCACTCGGCGCGCTAAATGATTTCTTATCCCTAGATCAAGAGGCAGTTGATAATATAGTTCATGAGATGGCTCTTGCAGGACTCGCAAAGCAACAGGTACTTGCTAAAATGGCAATAGAAGAAACCGGAAAAGGAATCTACGAAGATAAGATTACAAAAAATATTTTTGCAACAGAATATGTATGGCATTCTATCAAATATCAGAAAACAGTTGGTATTATTGAAGATAATGAAGAAGAGGATTACATGATCGTGGCTGAGCCGGTAGGTATCGTTGCCGGTGTCACTCCTGTTACAAACCCCACCTCCACTACCATGTTCAAATGCTTAACTTGTATAAAGACCAGAAACCCGATTATTTTTGGTTTCCATCCCAGTTCCCAGCAATGCTCCAAGGAAGCCGCAAAAACCTTATATGAGGCAGCTGTCAAGGCCGGTGCTCCAAAAAACTGTATACAATGGATTGAATATCCTTCCATCGAGGCTACCAGAGAACTAATGAATCATCCCGATGTATCTATGATTCTGGCTACCGGCGGATCAGGAATGGTTAAGCAGGCCTATTCCTGCGGAAAGCCCGCCCTTGGTGTAGGTCCTGGTAATGTTCCCTGCTTTATTGAAAAAACCGCAAATTTAAAGCGTGCCGTAAATGACCTGATATTATCCAAATCCTTTGATCACGGTATGATCTGCGCTTCCGAGCAGGCAGTAATTATCGAGGCTCCCGTATATGCTGAAGTTGTGGATCTGATGAAGAAGGATGGCTGCTACTTCGCTACCAAAGAAGAGATCAAGCTCCTGGAGCCCGTGGTAATCAATAAAGCAACCGGTGCCGTTAATCCTGACATTGTCGGAAAGTCACCGTTCGATATTGCAGCGCTGGCCGGAATCAGTATCCCTGTAAACGCCAAGATTTTATGTACGGAGTTAGATGGCGTTGGTCCGCAGTACCCTCTGTCCAAAGAAAAGCTTTCCCCCGTACTCGCAGTACTTAAAGCCCAGAACCTGGAGAAGGGTCTTCAGCTTTGCGAGAAGATGATCGCACTTGGCGGCCTGGGCCATTCCTCTGTCATCCATTCCAATAATGATGATGTCATTAAGACCTTCTCTTCTCGAATGAGAACCGGCCGTATCCTCGTAAATTCACCTTCCACACATGGTGCGATCGGTGATTTATATAATACAAATATGCCCTCTCTTACCTTAGGCTGCGGTTCTTACGGCGGCAACTCTACTACCCATAACGTATCCGCTGTCGATCTGGTAAATTATAAGCGTGTAGCAAAGAGGAGGAATAATATGCAATGGTTTAAGGTACCCAGCAAAATTTATTTTGAGTCCGGTTCAACTGCATATTTATCAAAAATGCCTAACATCACAAAGGCATTCATTGTAACTGACCCATCCATGACACAATTAGGCTATGTCAGCAAGGTATTATATCAATTAAGAAAGCGTGCCGATTATGTACACAGTGAGATTTTCGACCAGGTCGAACCTGATCCGAGCCTTGATACTATCCTGAAGGGCGTAGAAGAAATGAATAAATTCAAGCCCGACGTAATTATTGCACTGGGCGGCGGTTCCGCTATTGATGCAGCAAAGGGCATGTGGTTATTTTATGAAGATCCGACTGCAGATTTCAAGAATATGTCCCTGAAGTTTTTAGATATCCGTAAACGTACCTATAAATTTCCTACCTTAGGTAAAAAGGCACAGTTTGTGGCAATTCCTACTACTTCCGGAACAGGCTCGGAGGTCACCTCCTTTGCTGTTATTTCGGATAAACAAGAAAATAAGAAATATCCTCTGGCAGATTATGAGCTGACACCTGATATTGCAATTATAGACCCTGACTTTGTTATGACCGTTCCCAAGAAATCAACCGCCTGGACCGGTATGGATGTACTGACCCATGCAATTGAGGCATATATCTCAGTGGTAGCATCCGATTATACCGATGCACTGGCAATTCATGCCATTGATTTAGTCTTCAAATATCTGAGAGAGTCTTATGACAAGGGTGCACAGAGTCCTGTCGCACGTGAGAAGATGCATAATGCTTCAACGATTGCCGGTATGGCATTTACCAATGCTTTCCTTGGAATCAACCATTCCCTGGCTCATAAGTTGGGCGGCGAGTATCATATTCCTCACGGTTGTGCAAATGCAATTTTATTACCTCATGTAATACGATACAATGGTGTTGATTGCCCCACTAAGGTTACATCCTTCCCGAAATATGAAAGTTATATTGTAGGTGATAAAATTTTTGAATTGATGAAAAAATTAGGAAGGAGTCCAAAAAATAATGCTGAAGCCGTAGAAATGCTGGCAAAAGAAGTGGAAGATCTCAATAAGCATTTAGAAATTCCTAATAACTTAAAGGAATATGGAATCGATGAAAAAGACTTCCTCTTCAAGCTCCCGGGACTTGCCGATCTGGCCTTCGGTGACCAATGTACAACAGCTAACCCAAGACTTCCTCTTGTATCTGAATTAGAAGAGCTTTACCTCTTGGCATACTATGGTAAAGGCAATATTCCGGAAAAAGAAAAATAAGATACGCCTTATCTGTATAATAGGATAAAATAAATAAGGAGAGCCCATGATTCCATTACTATGCGCTCTCTTTATATCTTTTTCTGCTGATTTCCTCATTTTAATAAAGTATTTTTTCTTGCTTTGTAATCCTCTGTGAGGGTTTGTATAACTATGGCCCTTTTTTGAATTCTTTTTTCTACTCCATATACGTATATATTACTATGTATTTTCTATAGGAGGATCTTTATTATGAACAATGATTTTACCTGCAATATCTCCGTCAATTTACCGTATCCCGCCATTCAGCCCGAATGCCATAATCCCGAATATGCGTATGCTATGTTGAGCAATGTGGGCAGTAGCAATTCAGAAATGACCGCCGTGAGCCTTTACTTTTATAACAGCGTCATACTTAACCCAATCTACGCCGATTTTGCAATGTGTTTTCATAAAATCAGTATTGTGGAAATGCATCACTTAGATATGTTTGCAGAACTTACCTATAAGATGGGCGTCGATCCGCGCTTATGGAGTGTACAAAACCGAAAGAAAACCTATTGGACGCCGGCATACAATCATTATCCAAGAGAGGTCACCGAAGTCATCATTAACTCCATCAAAGGAGAGGAAGCGGCTATTCAAAAATACCGATACCAAGCTGATACCATACGGGATTCCAATATTGTAAATATCTTACATAGAATTATTCTGGACGAAGAAAGACACATTGAGATATTCAACAGCATGTTGCATTGTATTTCGAAATGAGCTGGTTTTTTCCACAAACCAATCTAAAAATGTCTTAATTTATGAGCCCATAATAGATGGGAAGATAATGACAACCGAGATATCAAGCTTCGGCTGTCATTATTTCCTGTTTTTCTCCTAATCAAACATGATCTCCTCCACCGTCACAAAATTATACCCCTTCTCCATTAGCTCATCCACAATATTAAGCGCTGCGGTAACGGTAGACGGATAGTAATCGTGAAGCAAGATAATGTCGTTCTCCTCCGCCTTCTTCACCACGTTCTCTGTGATGCAGGCTACATTCGTGGAGCACCAGTCAAGCGGGTCGATCGTCCACAGTACCGGGAACATGTTGAGCTCCGTTTCGAACTTTTTATCCCAGCTTCCATAAGGCGGGCGGACGTAGATCACATCCTCCCCCGTAATTCCGCTGATGACCGAGTTGGTGCGTATCAGCTCCTCTTTAAACTCTTTTCGGTTTCTGCTGGTCAGCTGCGTATGATAAAAGGTATGATTACCGATCACATGCCCTTCCTCATACATTCTCTTAATGATTTCCGGATACTTCTCCGCATTCATTCCGGTCACAAAAAAAGTGGCTTTAATCCCTCTTTTCTTAAGTCCATCCAAAATCTGCTCCGTATAATAAGGATGAGGGCCGTCGTCGAAGGTCAAAGCAATCTTTCCCTTGTCCTTCTCCTCGTCCCCCACCTGCCTCGTTACCTCATTACTCAAAACTGCCGATTCTGCCGCCTGCTCACCGTTCCCATAATCTCTGACATATATAAACAAAAGTGCCGCCGCAACGAGGACTCCCGCCGCAACGCATTCTTTAAGTCCAATTTTAAAATGCAATGTTCTGCCTCTTACTATTGTTTTCTTCATAATATATATGTCAAAAACCAGCAAAATAGGAATCTATTTTATACCTTCCACTCACTTCTATGCGCCTGCTTGAATAAATACATCTCCTTATCGGACTCATCCAAAATCTCTTCCGCGCTGAGCGTATTGTTTTCACCACATGCGATTACCCCGTAGCTCAGGCTCATGGGATATTTCAAGTTTTTCTCTGCCGTTAACTGTAAGAGGCGATTTCGTGCCTGATTCATGCGCATCTTGGAGTGCTTCTCCGTACACTTAGGCATAAGGATAACGAACTCATCGCCTCCGATTCTGCAGATGATATCATCCTTCCTTACATTTTCCTTCAAAACGGCTGCCATCGTCAATATATATTCTTCCCCATGGCAATGACCAAAGGTATCGTTCACATATTTTAGCTTGTCCAGATCTACAAAGCAAACGAGGAAATCCCTTTTGTTCTCGATATACCTCTCCATCATTTCCATGCAATAGCGCCTATTGAAAAGGCCGGTAAGTGCATCGGAGTTCGCCGCATATTCAATGGAGGACTCCCATTCCTTCTGTTCCGTAACATCACAAAGAAGATGGGCGATGGCTTTCTTTCCCTGCCAGTCGATATAGAACGAATCTACGTGATAATATAAGGTGCGCCCTTCTTCCTCCGAAGACAACAAACTTATCTCCCAGGAACGTCCGCTGCTTTCCATATCGTATCTGCTGATGCTATACCTTAAGTCCTCAGCAAGCCGCGGCTCCTCGATAGACATATCCACAAGAGCCTTATTCTCATACAGGCTTTCCCTCGTCTCCTCATCGAGAACGGCTACATACTCTCCTATATTATCCGTAATATGTGAGAGAAGGGCATTGTGCTCCTTCAATGCCGCTTCCCGCTGCTTGAGCTGCATAGTCATCGTATTGAAGGCTGTAGAAAACTCTCCCAGCATTGCTACCCGCTGGCTGTAATCCCCGTCTGCAACCTGCTTCGTCTGCCACATTAGATGGGAAAGGTTAGAACGCAGCATTTTTAATGGGGCGCAAAGGGGATTATCCTTAGAGGGCTCTGTTCCGTTCAAGTTTCCTTCCGCTATGTCATTGGCAAATCTAAAATTTTCTTCCAGCCAGTCATGAAACAGATTCATTCCATTCACAAGCTTCTCGCTCTCCGGAGATACCTCTTGTGCCGAAAGCATGGGAGTGTTCCGCTCAAACAATATTTTCCTTAAATATTCGAATAAAACATCCGTATCATTTCGCTCCATGGACATCCTTTTCCCTTCTGAGTAAAACTTTATTTATCGAGAACAACCTTTGCATCAAAGCGGCATACCCTTTCGCCGGTGCCCCAGCAATCGATTTCCACCACAATGTATTCTTTCTTCGTATAGGCCTTCAGTATTCCTGCCAAAAAGCCTTCGTCGTAGTTGCATACGGTCTCCCCAATCGAAGGAAATCCTGAACAATCCAAATCTTCGCTTACCGTAAGTACCGCATGCCCTGTCTCTTCATCGAACTTTTCGAAGCGGAGTATACCGATTTTCAAATCTATCAATTTCTGCTGTACCTGCGCGAGAAAATCGTTAAGCGGCAAAGAACCGTCCAGACATCTGGCATAAAACTCCCTGCCTGTCTTCTCGCCTGCACTTCTGATAATTTCTATCATTTTTTCCTTACCGTACATGGATGTAAGGACATCTCTCATGGAATATTCCAGCATGCGATAAACTATCACCGGCATCTCCCCTCCAAGATTCTTTCTTCCCTCGTCCACATTGAATAAGTAATCCCATAGCACCGCCGAATTGTCATTATCCGTATTTCCAAAAATATTTGCCATGTATGCCTCCCCGCAAAATTTGCGTTTTATCGAAATAGTAATTGTATAGTAACCGTATTATATCATCTTATCCGCCTATTTGTAAAATCTAACAAAATTCATATATTCTATATATGTTTTATCAAAGTCCTCCTGAGCCGCGAGATTAAATACTTCGCAATTCTCTATTATATCGTTCAACTCCTTCATTTCCTTGATATCCTTGCACATTTTCCTTGCCGCTTTCTCCGCTCCGGCGAGGGACGTGTTTCCTGCTGCCTCTAACTTATCCTCAAGTTCCGGCGGAATCAAACCCACACGCACTGCCGCCTCTTTACCCAGATAGAAGCCGAAGCCCCCCGCAAGATATACCTTTTCTATCGGTCCGCATTCCGGCACGAAACCAGCAAACTTTTCCTCCAGAAAATGTATTCCTGCCCGCACTGCCGCCTTTGCCATTTGTATATCGCGAATATCCTTCTGTGTCACACAAATGCCGTTCACCTCAACGCCGGACTCGAAATACGGCTCCTGAAGAAGCCCTGTCTCATCGATCATTCCCTCCTTTAATAAATGGGAAATCGCTTCGATTCGCTCCGGCCCCGCCGTATTTCCCTCGCCTTTCCCTTCAAATGCCGGTCCTGCCGCCGCCGCAGTACATAGAATGTGTCCGCCGTTTCCGATTGCCATCTCCGCATTCGTTCCTAGGTCCAGAAATATCCACGTTTTTTGCGCCTTATGAAGATTGCAGGCATATAAACCCGCCACAATATCCCCTCCCACAAAGGCCGAGACTCCAGGCAGAAGTGCCGCCGGAACTCCTTCGAAATCAAACATAGTTAAAGCAATGTTCACTGGTGTAAAAGGACTTTTGCCTAAGGTATCCGTTGAATATCCCATAAATAAATGCCCCATAGTCGTATTGCAGGCAATGGCCACTCGTTCGGGTTTGCATAACTTTTTATTGCCGGCGCTTTGGAAAAATTGATCCATTCCCTTCCTCATCGCTTCTCTTACCAGCTCCTGAAGCTGCTGCGCTTTCCCGTCACTGCCGGCCCTAATCCGCTCCACTACGTCCGTGCCGTAGCTTCTTTGGGGATTCAGGCAAGTATAAGTGTCACATACCCGCCCGGAAACAGTCTCTAACAGCCTCATAGCAATCGTGGTGGTTCCTATATCCACTGCGATAACTGAACTTCCAGGCTTCAAGCCCCCGTAATAATCCCCGTCCTCTTCTCTTCCCATACCTTCCATACTGCCCACGGTGCTTTCCGTCAGCACCTTAATCTTCTCCTCACTTTTAAAAAGAAGCTGGATCACACAGTTCTTCACCGGCTTTGCCATACAAGAGAGCCGATACCCTTCCCGCAGCCTGTCAGGCTCTATCCGGCCCCTTTCCGTCTGGGAGGGAAGAGGAGCATAACCGATAAACCTCACCATACACCTGCCGCAGGTTCCCATCCCGCTGCAAAGGGAAGGCAATTCGATTCCGCTTTCCCTCAAGGTTTCCAGCACCGTTCGCCCTACCGCATGAAGCAGATGTATTTCCTCTCCTGCTTTTTTTGTTTGAACTGTAATCGTTATCTGTTCAGACAAATTGGTTTCTCTCCTTATCATAATAATATTCTATGGATTTCAATTTTTCTTCCAGCTCGTATTTGTCTATATCGAGGTCCTCGCACAGCCTGTCCAAGTCCTCATAAAAATCACGCAGCTTCATATTCACGTAACTAACTAACATCACCGGATCGTTCGGTATCATTTCATTCACACCTTCTGAAGTCCTGAGGCTTTCCTTAAGATTTCCCGCGCCTCCCAAGCACCGTTTACGTTCAAAGATTTTATTTCTTCAACCTGTTTCTTACTTAAATGCCAGACTCCGCCATTATTTACTGTTTTATGTATACCAGTTTAATTCTAATCCTGTCTACTTGTCAATTGGATTTATCATTTCCTGATGCAGAAATCATCTCTTGAATCACGTTCTTACGCAGCTTAACAACAAGTGTTAAACTATGTAAGAACAGTAACAAAAAACGACTGTTTGCAGGCACATGATATAACAGCCAGCGAACAGTCGCTTCGTTAATTAAATATGATAATCTTCAATGGCATCCATAAGCCCGTGCTCCAGAAGAATTTCCTCCAAACGTTCCTGAGACATCGGTTTTGGAATCGTGAACATCGTATTTTCATCGATTGCTTTCGCAAGAGCGCGATACTCCTGCGCCTGCTTTACCTCAGGACTGTATTCGATCACGGTCTTCCTGTGAATCTCCGCACGTTGCACCACATTGTCGCGGGGAACAAAATATATGAGCTGAGTACCTAGCTCCTCAGCAAAAGCCTTAAGCAAATCCAGCTCTCTATCCACGTTACGGCTGTTGCAGATAATTCCGCCGATGCGTACACCGCCGGTCCTCGCGTACTTTGCGATTCCCTTGGAAATATTGTTGGCAGCATAGAGTGCCATCATTTCCCCGCTGGCCACGATGTAAATCTCCTTTGCCTTTCCCTCTCTGATCGGCATCGCGAAGCCGCCGCACACTACATCTCCCAGAACGTCATAAAAAACATAATCCAAATCGTCCGTATATGCGCCCAGCCTCTCCAATAAGCCTATGGATGTAATGATTCCTCTGCCAGCACATCCGACTCCGGGTTCAGGCCCGCCGGATTCCACGCATTTTGTCCCATGAAATCCTATGCGCATGATATTGGAAAGCTCCGTAGAGTCCCCGCTCGTGCGCAAGGTATCAAGCACCGTCTTCTGTGCAAGCCCGCCCAGAAGCAGTCTGGTAGAATCAGCCTTCGGATCGCAGCCTACTACCATAACGTTCTTCCCGCTTTCCGCAAGACCTGCCGTTAAATTCTGTGTGGTGGTTGATTTTCCGATGCCACCCTTGCCGTAAATGGCAATCTGTCTTAGTTGTTTTTTTTCTGACATGACATAATCTCCTTAAATTGTATATTCTGGTTGTTGTATTTCACTGACCAGATGCAGCTTTTCGAGAATACTGTTTCTTAGCGCCGTAAAATCCGTGCTGCTCCGCTGTCTGGGTCTTGACAGGGAAATATTCAAAACTTCGCTTATCCTGCCGGGTCTGGGCGACATGATAACAACTCTGTCACTCAGATAAAGCGCCTCGTCTACATCGTGTGTTACCAAAATCATCGTGGTATCGTTCTCCCGCCAAAGCTCCAAAAGCTTATCTTGCAAATCTGCCCTCGTAAAGGCATCCAAGGCTCCCATCGGCTCATCCATAAGAAGAGCCACCGGATGATTGATCAGCGCTCTGGCAATCGCCACGCGCTGCGCCATTCCTCCCGAAATCTGATGGGGGTAGGTCTTTTCAAAGCCGTTAAGCCCGATCAGCTTTATGTACCCGGCAATTTCATCCTTTCTCTGTTTATACACCCCTCTCGCCTTTAAGCCGGAGGCAATATTTTTTTCCACCGTCAGCCATGGGAACAGACTGCTTTGCTGGAACACATAACCCCGGGCCGGATCGGGGCCCTTGATTTCTTCTCCGCTTAGCCGGATTTCCCCCGCTTCCGGCACATCCAGGCCTGCCAGGAGCCGCAAAAGAGTGGTCTTGCCGCAGCCGGAGGGACCGATGATGGAAATAAACTCTCCCTTATTAATAGAAAGGTTTATATTTTTAAGCGCTTCCACCGTGTTGTCATTGGCGTCCACGTAGGTACGGTCCACCGCTTCAATTTCAAAAAGAATATCCCTGCTCATTTCACCAGCCCCCTCTGCCACCGCAAAACGCGGCTTTGTACTGCTCCGATCACCTTCATGATGGCGGAAAACAAAACTGCCATAACGATAATTGCCGCAAATACCTTGTAATATGCCGACCAGACCTTAGAGGCGTTGATATAATAACCCAGCCCACCCGGCTGCCCCAGCATCTCAGACATAACAAGAGTTGTAAATGCAAAGCCGTTAGCTGAGGATATACCGGTAAAAATCTGGGGCATCGCATGAGGTATTGCCACATGCAGGACAAGATACGGTGTCTTCGCTCCTAAAGTCTGAGCCACTTCAAAATTAATCTTAGGTGTGCTGGCAATGCCCTGCGCTGTCAAAAATGCTACCGGAAACCATGCGCATATAACGATCAAAAAGGTTGCTGCCCAGAAAGGTGTGGGAAGAAGCGTCAAGGCAAAGGGCATCCATGCCACCGCCGGAATGACTCCGGTAATTTTCAGGATAGGGTATACCCAGTAGTAGACTTTCGGAAACCAGCCGATCAGAATCCCAGTTCCTACGCCGAACGCCACGCCCAACGTGAAGCCTACGGTAAAAAGCCGCAAAGAATACAGCGTATTTTGCAAAATATAGTCTCCCTCCATCAGGAAGGATTCTATTATCCTCGACGGCCCGGGGAAGAACGGCTGAGGTAAAAGCAAGAGCTTCGTTCCCAGAATATCCCATAATGCTAACGCGAGGCCTATGACAAAGCGGAACGGCACCCGGCTTAAGAACTGTTTTCTGCGCTCCTCTCTCCAAAAAGAATAAACTGCCGCCACTCCATAGATGAGTATCAGTGCTGTCAGAACAAAGCGATACGCCCCGTCTGCGGTAAGGGAAATATAAGCACCGAACGGATACGTGTTATTCTGCGCTTCTGCAGTCTGCTTAAAAAATAAACTAACAAGTATCGCTATGAAAAATCCCAAAAGTGAAATAGCAGACAACCCGATATATGATGCTATGGCAGGGGTATTGTTCCTGCCCTGCCGCCCCGGTTTAAACCGTGACGGCAACTCATCTTTTTGAATGTAAGAGCTATCCGCCAAGCGCGTCGCCCGTTGTTTTAATATACTCACCTTTTTTCCTCCAAATAAGCTTATAAACGCTTAATCCACATCTACCTTCTGGAAGATTTCCGCAGCAAATGCATCCGCATCCTCCGTCTTTAAGTAGCCGATATTTTTAAGCTCCGTTACAAAGTACTTCACGTCCTCTTCTATTTTGGCCGTTCCGTTCGCTCTGTCCTCTACAGAGGGATAGGTATAACTTACGATAAGCTCCTGCGCCAGTTCCTTATCGTCAATAGCCGAATACTTCTTATCCGAAATAATATCTACCGCCTCCTTCGGATTCTTCGCAATCCAATCCTGAGCCTTCCTGTAAGCTTTTAGCAGTGCCGCAATTTCGTCAGGGTTTTCCTCGAGCACCTTGGAAGATGCATAAAGGAAGCAGCAATACTTTCCGGCAAAGACAGGGTCTGTGGAAAGGTCGAACACTACCCGGTATTCCCCGCTCTTTTCCGCGATGGAACCCAGCGGATCCCAAAGAGCCGCTACATCTATCTCTCCGGTCTTTACCGCCTCTAACTCCAGATTACCGTCGGAGAATGGCAGAAAGGTCACATCGCCGTCTTGCGGATCCGCAGAAATTCCGGCTTTTTCCAGCCATACGCTGGCAACCTGATGAGGAGTTCCTCCAATTTCGTCAACGCCGATTTTTTTTCCGGCGAAGTCCTCCACGGTCTGTATGGGAGAATCGTTAGGAACCACGAATTTAATACATCCGTAATGAAGCCCGTCAACTACCTTCACCTTCACTCCTTCCTCGATGGAAGGGAAAAACTGGAAGTCTCCGTTTACTATAGGAATCGTTCCGTTATTGAGCCCGATTTTCCGCGTTTCGGTATCGGCAGAAATCAGATTTACGTCGAAGCCCTCCTCCGCAAAAAATCCTTTTTCATAGGCAATATAAATCGGTGCACCGCAAAGCGCTCCATCCTTGCCGGGAATATCTATCTTTCCATATTTGTATTCCGTCTTTGCCGTCTCTGCAGATGCGGACGTTTCTGTCACCGCCGCCTCCTTCGCTCCGCAAGCGGTAAGTCCCAGCACACCGGCTAAAATAAGTGAAACAACAGCACTGCTTTTCTTTCCTATCATCATTTTTTCCCTCCGTGGTTAATTTATGGAAAATGCTTTTTGGAACGCCTGCTCCAAATCAGCAATCAAATCAGCAGAGTCCTCTAATCCCGCTGAAATACGGATCAGATTTTCCGGTATGTCGGCAGCCGTCTTCTCCTGCTCATCAAGTTCTCCATGAGTGGTCTGCGGGGAATTAACGATCAGCGATCTTGCATCACCGATATTCACATGGTAATGGAACAGCTCTATCGCATTCAAAAAGACTTCCTTCTGCTTCTCATTTCCTTTGAAACCAAAGGAAAGAAGTCCGCCTACACCCTTCTCAAAGTCCCGCTTATAAAGCTGATGATAAGGACTTTCTTCCAGCGCCGGATACCTTACCCACTCTACTCCTTCGTTGGAGGATAAGTATAATGCCAGCTTATGCGCGTTCTCCGATTGCTTGGAGAGGCGCTCCGAGAGTGTTTCGAGACCAACGATGGAAAGATATGCATCGAAGGGGGAAAGCGCCGCCCCGAAGTAATTCAGGTAATTAAACCGTACTCTGGAGGTAAAGGGCGCTTCCGGAAATACCTCCGGAAAGCTTCTGTATGTACCGCTCTCGTCTCTAAGGGTATAATATTTTTCAGAAAATTGCGGAAATTTTTCCGTTTTGTAATCGAATGTCCCGCTTTCCAGAATGAGGCCTGCAATGAGATTTCCATGTCCGCTCAGGCCCTTGGTAGCGGAGTATACAACGATATCTGCGCCGTGTGCAAAAGGATGATACAGATACGGAGTCGCCACCGTATTGTCCACCACTACCGGAATACCATGTTCGTGCGCCACCTTGGATATAGCATCAAGGTCAAGCAGTACCGTATTCGGATTACTGATGCTCTCGATATAGATAGCCTTTGTATCGGGCCCTATTTCTTCTCCCAGCTTCTCCGGATGCTCCAGGTTCTTAGCGATATCGAAGTGAATACCGAATTTGGGATAAATTTTCTTAAAGCTGTCGGCACTGCCTCCATATAAGAAGGGAGAAGTCAGTATTCTTCCGCCCCCCTCGGCAAGATTAAGCAGCGTGTAACTGATAGCAGCCATCCCCGAGGCCACGCCGATGGCTGCAGCAGCTCCTTCCAGCACCCGCACCCTCTCCTCCAGCACCGCTACCGTAGGATTTCCTACACGGGTATATAGGAATCCCTGTTCTTTAAAGCTGAATAAGTTTTTCGCATTCTCCACATCTCGAAAGTCATAAGACGCAGTCTGGTAAATAGGCGGTGATACCGCATATTTGTGATCCTTCGGCTCATATCCCGCTCTGACCTTCTGGGTGTCAAACCGATATGCCGCCTTTTTCGTTTCCTCTGACATAACATTTCTCCTTTTCTTTTTAAAGTGCTGCAACAGTCCGGAATACTACACTCACATTCCATATGCCACCACCCCCTTTCCTGAAATGCGTCCTATGATCATTTCTCAACCATGAGAAAATGTATTTTCCTGCACAACGGGTCTTATATAAATCAGCTTGGAGAAATCTTCCCCTCCGGGTATGCCCGCCGCATCGGCGCGGCATCTTTGGCAATGGCGAAATACATTGATATATTGCTCCGCCCGGCCTCTTACCTCACTAAGCAATCTACAGTCAGGAGCCGAACACCAATTCAACTCGTGCTGGGGAATGAGCGGAATAATATTATAAATTTTTGCACCCGCTTCCGAAACCGTTTTAGCTACCGTTTCCACGTGTTCCGCATTGATTTCCGGTATGAGCACCGTATTCACCTTTACCGTAACTCCCGCATCCGAAACGGCCTTAATGCCGCTAAGCTGATTGCGGATCAATATTTCCGCTGCCTCCAATCCTTCATATCTTTTTCCTTTATATGTGATCCCCCCGCAGATCTGTGCCTGAATCGCCGGATCCACCGCGTTGACCGTAACGGTAAGGGAATCGATTCCTACGTCGATAATATCCTGCTGATATTCCGGCAGGAGAAGACCGTTGGTACTCATGCACTTGATAATGCCGGGAAATTCCTTTTTAATCAGCCGGAAGGTTTCCAGTGCATATGGGGTAGCCAAGGTGTCTCCGGGACCTGCCACTCCTGCCACCGTAATGTCAGGACATAGTTCTACCGCCTTTCGCACCACCTCTACGGCTTCTTCGGGGGTAATGATCGTTGCTGCCACTCCCGGACGGACGTCCACATCATTAATCTTCCTGTCGCAGAAACGGCAAAGAATGTTGCACCCCGGAGAAACCGGAAGATGCACTCTGCCCTTATTTACTTTTGCACCCACCGCAAAGCAGGGGTGCACCGCAGCTAATTCATCGAAGCTCTTTGCCATATCCTCACCTCTCTTCCAGCAAACCTTCTTTTAAAAGCTTATCTAAAATTTCTTTCACGGGACCGTATGCCTCAAATACCCGTTTCCCATGACTTATCATAAATGCAGCGGCCCCCTGACCGATTTTCACCACGAAAATGGCATCGCAGTCGTTAAGTGCCGTCAGCAAATGCTCGAAACCGCCCTCACAATTCCCGCGGCAGTAGCCTTCTGTCCGGCGGGCTTCTACGAATTCACATGCTTTCTCATTTAAGTCAAAAATCTGAAAACAGCGGGCGCTTCCGAAATGCTGATCCACCCATGTACCGTCAGCGCTGGCAAATGCAATTCTCATCTTTGCTCCCATCTGCCCGCTTTAGCGGGCGTACAAACCAAGGATGTTGAAAGTACATTTCTTTCAACTTTCTTCCTCCTTACCGATAGGTCGACAGAACCCTATCATAAATATCTTCAATGACTCTGAGACCGCCGGAAAAACCTGCGTAATTTGTCGTAAGCACAAGCCGGTACGGCGTAGGCACTGCTGCAGACAGAAAATCGTAGTCCTTTTCCCTCGCAAGTTCCTTATCCCATCCGCTTCCTATGATCAAGCCTCTTCCCTGATGGCTCAGGGCACGTATCGCATCCTGAACCTTACCTGCATCCGGTTCGAAGGTGAGCGGAATCTCACGTTTCTCCGAAGTACTTTTAAGCTCCGACGCTATCTGTTCTTTGAACTTTTCGGGCGTATTATCCGTAATAAACTGCTCCTTAGGAACAATACCGACCTCATGGAGCAAAAATTTGGAAAGCCCCACCACATATCCTGCATCGTGCAAAATATGTACATGGTTCGGAAGTCCGTAGCGGAATTCCAGCAGGAAAGTGGCAAGATTATCGATTTCCTCATAATAAGCCTCTCTCTCCTTCTTTATGAACTCCTCCGCCTCCTCGTCTATCTGTGCATCATTCTCCTTAGCAAAGTCAATGACCTGACGAAGAAAACGCTCCGTTTCATTGGCTCCTATCGGTACGTTTGGAAAGCGCGTAAAGGGCTGTTCATAAACATCTTCCAAATGTTCTACGATGGGCAGTCCGTACCAGGGAGAGACGAGAATGTTGAAATTTGCTCTGGGAACCCTCTTCCATTCCTCCACACCCTCCGACTGTGGTCCGAAAAGAATATGTACCTTTAATCCGATTCCTTCCAAAAGCCTCTTATATTCTCTCAAATTCCCCTTCCAGAAAGGGTCCTGATAGGGAAGGGAGGCAAAAAGATTTACCGTGTTTTTCTCGCTGCGCGCCGGATTCTCATCTTCAAATCTGCTGACATATTGGTCGAGGATCGCGTTCACTACAAGGCTGTGTGACTCGAAATTACTGCATTTGAATCCTGCCGTTTCCACGGATACGATAGGCTTCCCCAAATCCCTGAATTCATCTGCCAGAGACTCCACATCATCGCCCACGATACCGGCTGTACATCCTGTCAGGATCACCTGCAAGTCGGTATCCAGCACTTTATACGTATTGGATACGATTTCCCTTAAGCGTTCCATTCCCCCGAATACAACCTCTTTCTCGCTGAAATTCGTACACGGAGAAGTATTTCCTCCCGCATAACCCGTGGAGCGCTCGAAAAACCCCTGAATCATATTGCCGCAGCCGGGACCGGAATGAAGAATCGGCACGGCCTTTGGAATAGCTACCACACTTTGCAGCGCGCCGATGGCGCAGGTATAACGTTCCTGTTCGATGATTCCGCTCACTGCACATTACCTCCTTCTAAAAAAGTATACGGTTCCTGCTGCAGCCACCATTTCGTATAGGGATTGATGGCATGCTTTTCAAGATTCTTAACAAACTCGTTGTTTTCTAAAGTTTCTACGATACGCTCTCCATAGCGCACGATTCCCTCGTAACCCATGCTGTAATGCTCATCACCGATAAGCAGTGACGGAATTCCTAACTTCGCTCCCCAAAGAGTCATACCTCCGTGCCTTGCCAGCAAAACATCCGGCTGTAAGCGGTTCAGCATATTTACCAGCTCGAATTCCTGCTTATTACATATGTTGAAATTAGGAACATCGCCGTAATCTTTTACCCGCTGTGCCAGCAAATCGCCTTCCTCGCTGCCGCTGTCATAAAGAGGGTCATGGTGGAAGATAGCGGCTCCCTTGGCCTTCATTCCCAGCTCGCCCAGCAAGGCCAAAAGCGCATGACCATGGGCCGCCCCTGCCGTCACATAAGCTGATTTCCCTTTCAGTTTCTGCCGCAGTTCTTCTATTTTAGGAAGGTATTCCTTCTTCTTAGCTGCAATCAGCCGCTGCGCTTCTTCCTCCTTATGAAGGATTTTCCCAAGCGCTCTGAACCAGCGGTCCGTTTGGGCTACGCCGTAGGGCGGGGCCGTCTTAATCTCCGGCACGCCGAATTCCTGCTCCAGCGCAGCTCCCAGGTAGGAGCCTAAGGTCGGACAAATCTGAATGGTTGCCGCGGCCTCGGAGGCTCTGGATAAGTCCTCCACGGTGGAATAGGGCGTGATATACCGCGGTTTTACCCCGAAGGCTTCAAACCAGTCTTTGAAAATGTCAGAACCCCAGAAATTGATGACGTTCACGGTATCATCTCTCTTTTCTCTGGCAGGCTTTATGAGCTTTCTCGCAATGCCGTGGTAGCTGGCGTCAAAGCCGGTAGTCCATACCTTGGAACGGAAGCCTTCACAGAAAATTGCTACCACAGGAACGCCCAGTTCCTCCTCAGCCTCATTGCACACGCTTTCCACGTCGTCGCCGATGATTCCGGCAGCACAGGTGGTCAATACGAACACAGCGTTAGGGTGGGTTCTTTCATAAACCTCCCGGATACCCTTCGCTAACTTCTGTCCTCCGCCGTAAACGGTATCCGTTTCCTGAAGATTGGTGGAAAAAACCTTGCGCTGTGTCGGATTTTCAATGCCGCGAAGGGGAGAATTCACCCGATAAGTAAATGCAAACTCATGGAAGCAGGATGAGCAGCCTACCGGCCCATGGCTGATAACAGCCGCATCCTGAACTAAAATAACCATACATGCGGCCTGCGATGTGGAGCATCCAAGACACTGGGAAAAAGACCTGCCTTTATCCCTTAGTCCGCAGCGGGAGCTTTTTACCAGTTCCTCCGCGCCTCCCTGAAAGCCCGTAATGGAACCCAGGCGTATTTCCCTGATCGATACCTCCGGTATCTGTAAATCTATGTTTCCCATAGAATCCTCCTATTTCATAACTTTTTATATTCTGGTGAACCGGAAAAGCCTATCCCCGCTTATGCAAAACATACGCCTGGTTACCTGCGCACTCAGTCAGCATTCCTGCATCCATAACAAAGGTGCGGCTCCCATATTCCAAAGCCTCCATGTCATGAGTAATCATCATGACCGCCGTTCCCGTTTCCGCAATATTCTTTAACAACTCCATAATTTCTGCCGTTGTCTGCACATCCAAATCGCTGGTAGGCTCGTCGGCAATCACATAGTCCGGATGATTGATCAACGCTCTGGCGATTGCAACTCTCTTTAGCTCTCCGCCGGAAAGATGTTTCGGAAATGCGGCTGCCAAATGCGAAATTCCTATTCGTTCGAGCAGCAAAAGCGCCGCTTCTTTGGAGGTTCCCTCCCTTTTCGACAGATGGAACGGCACTCTTACATTATCCAGTACGTTAAGACTTGCCAGCGTACTTTGCCCTTGGGATATGTATCCTATTTTTGAATTTCTGTAGGCGGAAGCCTCTTTATCCTTCAAGGCAGTAATGTCCGATCCGTCTATCTCAATGCTTCCTTCCGTAGGGGTTAACAGACAGGCTATCATATTGACTAACGTACTTTTCCCGCTGCCGGAGCGTCCTATGATATTTACAAAATCTCCCGGCCGGACAACAAAGCTCACATTATTTACTGCCGCAAATGCAGTTCGGCCCCTTATATATTCTTTTGTAAGATTCCTCACTTCTAACGCCATACCGATCATTCTCCTTCTCTTATGGAGATATATGCTTCCGCTTTGCTTCCCTTTACAGCCGAATACGCTGCTGCAAGGGGACCTGCTGCAAAGGAAAGCAAAAGACTCATTCCCAATAACCACAGTGTTACGGCCGCATCCGGAAGCAAATAAGGGAGGCCTAATTTTTCCCTTGTATATGTACTGAACGGAAATATAATAAGCGAAGCCGCCATCGTTCCCAGAGTTCCTCCCAGTATGCTTATGAGGAAAGATTCCATAAGGACAATCCCGCATATTTTTCCTCTCGTCGCTCCCACCGACCGTAAAAGCGCAAGCTCCTTTTTCCTACCATTCGTCATCGCCGAAAACATTACCGCCAAAACGAGTATGGCTAACAGCCAGAGCACGAAAGTAATGGTATTTATAAAGGTAAGAAGAACATCCATGTTATTTGCGGTTGAAGCAAAGACATTTTGTGATTTCACTATGCTTATTCCTGAAATCTGCCGCCGTATATTCGTAGTGACCGTATCCGCGTCATAGCCCTTTTCTATTTTTACCAACACTGTGGATACGGAGTGATCCACATCCGTACCGTAAACATCCACGCTCAGATTCATACCCGCTTCTCTCGCTCCGGCGACCAGCATCTTTATCGTATTCATATTCGCATATACGGAATAATCCATACCGGTAGAAGTTTTTTCAAGCTGGGCTACCACTTTATAAGTGTCGTTAAAAAATTTCAAGGTTCCCGTATCGTTAAGTACAATATCGCTGCCTGCAATAATCTGCCCGTCGCCGATTTCTTCGTGATATACTTTCGCGATCCACGGCTGAATTACAAAGTCCGTATCAGGGTCAAAACCTATTACTTGAACGGGTACGGAGCAGCATGCCGCCGCAAGCGTAGAGATAAAAAATTGGGAGGAAACTTTACTGACTCCTTCAACCTGCTCTATTTGCTGTTCTATCGATTGGTCGAAATAAAACTTTTCCGGCTGGCCCGATAAAAGAATTCCTTCGTAATCCGCTTCATGGTCCAGGGGAACTACAGCGAGATCGGCTCCAAGACGCTCCTTTAAACTTCCTAGACCGTTCTTCAAACTTTGCGACAGCAAAGATCCTCCAAACGTGGCAAAGGCAAGAATCAAAACCACAAAGATGAGACTGGCTGTTCGAAACGGATTGCTTCTCAAATTGTACACAGACAGCCTTCTAGTCGTCAGCGGTTTGCTTTCCATATTCTTCCGTTCCTTCCTTATTGGTATAACGCAGGTATGCTGCCTGGATTACAGAGGCGGTAACGATAAGGCTGCTTAGAATGAATAAAGCAGGTAATGTCAGCGCGCGGCAATTCATGCGTGCACTCCCGCAAACACCAATTAAAACCGAAGGAAACAAAAGTGCCAGAATCCCATTTAATAAAATCGCGGCAGTTAAGCCGAGGCGGAACTTAGGATTGCCGGATATTATAGAGAGCAGACCAAGTATTGAAATCGAAAAACCAACTCCCAATTCCGCGCGTGCGGTCCAAAAGCATTTCATCACTTCCTCGGAATGTTCATGCACTCCGCAAACCGGAAAAATAGTCAGAGGCCCTAATGCGATAAGAAGCCCGATTGCAATCGATAAAAATCCAAAAATAAATTTATTTTTCATAAAATGACCATACCTTTCTCTTTTCGCGGTTCCTGCTTGACTGACAGAACAAGCGATTTCCTGTTAGCCATAAATATGCTTGCCGAAATAACGGTCTCCTCTGTCCGGAAAAACTACTACTATCTTGCCGGAGGGAACTGTTTCGGCCAGCTTCCTCACCGCTGCCAGCGCCGCCCCTGATGAGGAGCCTGCAAAAATCCCCTCATATTTAGCAATATTTTTTACCTCCGCATATGCTTCGGCGTCGTTTACCTTAATTACCTTATCTACAAGGCTCATATCCATGGTATCGGCGATAAAATCATTGCCGATTCCTTCAATTTCATAGTCAGCGTGTTCGCCTCCCCCTATCGTAGAGCCTATCGGATCTGCCAATACACCTTTTACATCCGGGTTTTTCTCCTTCAGATATTTCAGTATTCCTGAAAAAGTACCGCCGCTTCCCGCTCCTGCAACGACGTAATCGAGACTTCCGTTTAAGTCCTTATATATTTCCGGTCCGGTTGTTTCGTAGTGGGCCAGGGGATTGCTCCCATTTTTAAACTGTTCGAGCGTTACCGAATTCGGAATTACCGCACGAAGCTCCTCCGCTTTTCTGATAGCTCCGGCCATTCCTTCCTCCAACGGCGTATTGATAATCTCTGCGCCAAGCGCTCTTAACAAAGTCTGCTTTTCCTGAGAAAACTTCTCCGGTACGGTAAAAATCAGCTTATAGCCTTGATTAAGAGCTGCAAATGCAATGCCTATTCCCGTATTTCCTGCAGTGGCTTCTATAATTGTATCCCCGGGCCTTAATACGTTCCGGGCCCTGGCATCCTCGATCATATATTTTCCGATTCTGTCCTTAACGCTTCCGGCAGGATTATAAAGCTCCAGCTTCGCATAGACTTGCAATTCCTCCGGAAACCCAAGATAATTTAGTCTGACAAGGGGCGTATTACCGATCAATTCCTGCATGGAGTGATATAGGCTCATAGTTTTGCCCTCTCTATTGCAGATTGCAAATCCTTGCTAAGGTCTTTTACATTCTCAATGCCTACGGAAAGCCGGATAAGGCCGTCCGTAATTCCTACTTTTTCCCGGATTTCTTTCGGAATGGAGGCATGAGTCATGCTTGCGGGATGACATACGAGGGATTCTACCCCGCCCAGGCTTTCCGCCAGCGCAATGATCTTCAGTTCTTCAAAAAACCGATGAGTATCATAGCCTTCACGAAGCTCAAAAGATATCATGGCACCGCCGCTTTTGGCCTGCCTTTTATTTATTTCATACCCTTGAAAATCCGGAATTCCCGGATAATATACTGTCTTAACTGCTTTATGCTCTCGCAGCAGTTTCGCCAGTTCCACGGCATTTCTTACATGCCGGTCCATTCTGACGCCCAAGGTTTTGATGCTGCGAATCAAGAGAAAAGAATCAAAGGGCTGCAGTACTCCTCCGGTTGCGTTCTGTATAAAATGAAGCCTTTCTGACAACTCCTGCGTCTTTACTACCGCCAAGCCCGCAATCAAATCGCTGTGGCCTCCCAGATATTTCGTAGCCGAATGGAGGACGATATCCGCCCCATGTTCCAAGGGGCGCTGAAGGTAAGGTGTCATAAAGGTATTGTCTACAATGAGCAAGGCACCTTTTCTTTTTGCTATTTTAGCTACGGCAGAGATATCCGTTACCGTAAGAAGCGGATTTGCCGGACTTTCAATTAAGACGGCTTTCACATCCGGCGTGAGCGCTTCTTCAAATGCTTCCAGATCGGTCGTATCCGCAATGACATACTGAAATCCGAACCGTTGAAATACTTTATCCAACACGCGGAAAGTACCTCCATACACATTACTCGATATCACGACCTTATCACCGCTCTGAAAAAGGCTGAGTACCGCAGTCGTTGCTGCCATACCGGAGGCAAAGGCAAAGCCTGCCTTTCCTCCCTCCAGTTCCGCAATGAGCGATTCCAGCGCCTCTCTTGTGGGATTGCCTGTACGTGAATATTCATATCCTCTGTTTTTTCCCAATCCATCCTGCATATAGGTCGATGTCTGATACACCGGAGTATTTACCGCACCTGTGCGTTCATCCCCATATATGCCGCCATGGATTAATGCAGATTCGATATATTCATAATTTTTCAAAGTGAAACCTCCTTATTCTATCTAATTGTTACTATTCGACCCATGGCTTTATAGCAACAGCTAACCGCCTTCTTATTTGAGGTTGGCAGGTATTACGGCTCCTTCATATTTTTCTTCAATGAATTTTCTCGTATCCTCCGACTGAAGTTCATTTACAAGAGCTATAATTGCCGGATTATCCTTATCCTCCGCCCGCACCGCAATAATGTTCGCATATGGACTGTCACTGCCTTCGCTGAACAACTTTGTGGAAGTTATCTTTGCCTCTAAAGCTTTATTGGTATTGGTAATGAAAAAGTCGTAGTCCGCTTTGGTCGGAATGATCTGGGCCGAATCGAGCTCAACGATTTCCAGAGGACGAATATATTCCTCGATATCAGTCAGAGAAGCGCTTAAGGTAGTAGCGGTTTCTTCATTCAGTTTGATAAAACCGTTCTGTTCCAAAATACGCAGGGCACGGTATTCATTGGTTCCATCGTTAGGTATTGCAACGACCGCATTATCTGGAATTTCCTCTGAGCTCGTATACTTATCCGAATATGCCGTGATGGGCTCCACATGGATATCACCTGCATTGACTAAGTCAAAACCGTTGGTCGTGTTCCACTCCTCCAAATAGGGATAGTGCTGGAAGTAGTTAAAGTCCACCTCCCCTTTTGCCGTTTTCTCATTGGTTGTAGCGTCTGCGGATGTTGCTACGAGCTCAACGATAATACCCTGTTCCGCAAGTTTGGGCGTTACATATTCGATAATCTCGGAATGAGGTACGAGATCTGCAATACCCGTAATTGTCACAGTTTTCTTTTCCCCTGCCTCGGCGCTGTCATTTTTGCCGTCTGTGCTTTCTGAATCGTCTGCATTTTTCGAACTGCCCGTGTCCGACGTGCTCTCTGAAACGGGGGCTTTCGTCTCTTGCACCGCATTGCCGGCCTGCGTTCCGCAGCCTGCCAGAACTCCGATCGAAAAAATTGCTGCCGCCAGTAAAGGTAATAAGTTAGATCTTCTCATGTTATTTCTCCTCTTCTTATAATTTATTGTTTTATAGTTTCATGTTTTTAACTTCTCGTTTTTACAACAGATTCCTCTTTCTAAGTATCTTCCTCGAAGTAAAATCTCCGATAAACTGTACGAACTGGACAAGAATTATCAATATGTAAACTGCCGCAAACAGCACGTCGTGCTGAAAGCGCTGATAACCGAACCGGACCGCAATATCCCCTATGCCTCCCGCTCCGAACATTCCCGCGAGAGCCGTCATGGATATTACTCCGATTACTGCAACCGTAAATCCTCGTATCAGGGAGGGAACCGTTTCCGGAAGCAGTATTCGGAAGATGATTTGAAAATTTGTGCTTCCGATAGATTTGGCAGCTTCCACCTTGCCTTTGGCAATTTCCAGCAGACTGCTTTCCACTATACGCGCATACATCGGTATACAGCTCGCCGCAATGGCGATGATACAGGCATTTGTTCCATAGGATTTGCCAAAAAACAGACGGGCCACCGGTATCATTAAAATAATCATAATCATCTGCGGCAGGGAACGCAGGCAGTTGATCAGCCATCCCGAACCGGTATAAAGGCTTACCATCGGCACCAGCCCATTCGGATTTGTTACCGTAAGCATAATACCAAGCAGTAATCCAAGAATAAGCATGATGATCGAAGACAATGCTGTCATATAAAGCGTTTCAGAAATAGCGGGCGCTATGCGTTCCCATACCTCAGGTGCAAAGGAACCTTTTATTACCTCCCAAAGAGGCGTATCCAATAAACTCATGCTGCCACTCCTTCTCTATTTTTAAGAATGTTTTTCTCTGCAGGCTCCGTTATATTCCCTCACCGTTCATAAGGCTATCCGCTCTCTGAAATTCGAGGAATACCTTCGCAAAAAGCTCTCCGGTACGGCTGTGGGGATTATGGAATATTTCATTTACCGAGCCCGACTCTATAATTAATCCGTCCTCAAGAACCGCCATCCGCTCACATGTATATTTGATGGCATCCAGCTCATGTGTGATCATCAGAATCGTAATTCCTGTCGCTTTGTTGATTTCCTTTAACAGTTCTAATATCTGAAGCGTGGTTTGGGGATCAAGGGCTGATGTTGCTTCATCGCTCAACAGCAGGTAAGGATCGTTTACCAAAGCTCTGGCGATTCCCACCCTTTGCTTCTGGCCTCCCGAAAGTCCTCCCGGATAGGCCGATAATTTATCGGATAATCCTACAAGCTCCGCCGTATCCAAAACGCGCCGTTTGATCTCCGCCGTAGGGAACCCGCTGATTTCCAGCGGATATGAAATATTTTTGTATACCGTCTTTGCCTCGAATAAATTGAAGGTTTGAAAAATCATGCCGATTTTTCGCCGTTCTTTGAGCAGTTCCTGTTTTGACAGCTTTAAAATATCAACGCCGTCTATTAGAATCTCTCCCTGATCGGGCGTCTCCAGCCGGTTGATACATCGGGCCAGCGTGGACTTTCCCGCTCCGCTGAAACCAATCGTTCCGAATATTTCCCCTTTCCTTATGGAAAGATCTACCCCTCTCAACACCTCCAGCGGTCCGTCATGTGTAGGATAAGTTTTATGTAAATTCTTAATTTCAATATAGTCTTCCATAATATCATATCTGTTGTACCGCTTAGCCCGCCGACACGGCAAGCATGCCGCACACTCCTTTCTTTATTCCAGAACAAAAATGTGCTTCGCACACTCAATAGAAACACTTTCCTATTACATAAAAAGGCAGTCAGGATCATATAATCCTGACTGCCTTAATAGCATACGCAAGATGATATAACCATTTTATCCCCCGGAGAAATTATATTTTTGCATAACACAACAAGGAATACAGCAACACTGCATTCCTATAGAGGCACGTATGATTTTGTTAACTGCAACTGTTCTGTTTTGCATAATTATTCTCTCCTTTCCGGAATTCCAAACGTTTCCTACTAAACTTATTGGTATTATATGTTTTGAATTTTGATTTGTCAATCAAAGATAGAAGGGTTTTCATAATTTTGTCATTTTATCTAAATTATAGGTTATTAGTAGGTTTATATTTATTCATTATTACAATATCATATATGTTTAATATGCTTTATAAGAGAACTTCCTTATCTTTACTTTTAATTACATAACAAATCTTATCTTAGAATAAAAACGTATTATTGCTTTAAAAAAAATAAAAAAGCACTTATTCCTTTTCGAAATATTTTAGGAAAAAAGTAAAAGCTATGTTTTATGGATGTTTTAGGTAAAACATAATTTTGACATCATGACCGCCTAATCATTTTAAATAATAATTTTAAATAAAATAAAAAGAGATCTTGTTCAATAATGGATTTTAATTCATTATTGAACAAGACTTCTTTCTAAAAACTGCTTTCTCGTTTACCTAATCATCTAATATAGACATTCTGCAGTATTCCGATTTCAAGTTGGATAAAAATAAGCATACTCCGGTTGATGACTATATAGATTAAAGATGCCCCGATCTATTCCCATTCCTTCCACACCTCCGGCTTATATCCTACCGTAGCCGTTTTACCATTTCTTACGATGGGTGTTAAAAGCACCTGCTGATTTTCCAGCACTTTTGCTTCTTTGTCTTCTTCTGCGATATATTTTATCAAAGCAAGAGAATCCTTATCCTTGCACTTTTCATTCAGCATAGCTTCCAGTCCGCCGACCGCCTGCTTTACACTAACGAATTCCCCTCTGCTCATGCCTTTTTCTTTTAAATCAATGAACTGGAATTTCACACCTCGCTCCTTGAAATATCTTTGTGCCTTCTTCGTATCAAAACATTTATTGGTTCCAAAAATCTGTAAGTTCATAGCTTTCCTCAATCCTTCTTTCTATGTCTTTATCCATTATCTTTCCATCCGGGATAATGAAATTCAAATACGTTTTTGCTTTTGTTATGGCTCATCACCGTCCAATTAATGTTCCCGCTCAATAAACAATCTGTCTGAAATGTCCGCTTCAATAAGATCTGTTGCTTTATGGATGCCTCCGGCCTGCTTCATATGAACGCTTTGCTCCTCAACATTTTGTCTGAATTTCTCTTCCTTTATTATTGTGTTTATAAGCAGCTTTAGTTCATCGGGGCCAATTTTATTTCCTTTTATACGCAATCCCATCCCCAGTTCCTCTACTCTGTCGGCAATGGTAGGCTGATCGCCGCCAATCGGTGCAACTAACATCGGTACACCGAAATAGATAGCTTCATTGACACTGTTCATTCCTCCATGAGTAATAAATAAAGAGGACTTTTCCAATACTTCCAATTGGGGAACACTTTCATATACATAGAAATTAGAAGGAATACTGCCTAAGCTTTCTTTCTTAATATATTTCCCCAGAGACATGATCACACTGACGTCTTCTCCTTGAAAAGCCCGTATACAAGTTTGATATATCTCCTTATTTTTTCCCAGTACAGTTCCCATGGAAACGTATATTATAATATCTTTCATTTCATGAAAAGGAATACGGGTCTCACTGATTCTCTTATCGATAGAAGGGCCTACAAAATGAAATCTTTCATCGAATTCATCTGCAAAAATCTGGAATTCTTTCGATGTATAAACAATATTTAACGAAGGAATATTGTGGTTGATCTCGCTGATCATTTCATCGAACTTTATGTTAATTCCATGTGAAGAATTGCGTGTGATTAATTTTCTGACCGCTTTCAGCCTTAGTACATACCACATGGGGGATTTCCTTATAAATGTATTTACCACATGCTCATTCCAGGCGAACATGGAAAATTGCCGGATACATGGTTTGCCCAATGTATCTGCAAGCGTCTTGCCGAGATAAAAAAACAGTTCATATAAAATCAAATCATAATCTTCTCCAACCCTTAGTCCGGTATTATATGCCGCTAAAAAACAATGGGTCTTTATCTGCTGGTCCGTCAGGTCATTGGGATAATTATCATAAGGAATAAATATCGCCCCTGTAGCTTCTATTTTTTCTCTGAAAGACGGCGCATTAATATATCCTACAAAGTGCCCCCGCCTCACAAGTTCTGCCGCTAATCCCAATGTCGGATTCGTATGGCCTGAATACGGCAGGTTAATCATTAAAATCTTAGACATCCGTTTCACCCGCTTTCTGCATAGATATTTGAAGCATATGTCCAACAAATTTATATACGTCTTCCTCTATCTGTTTCATATCCTCTGCCTTCAGCTCTTTTCCATCGTGCACATGTAAGATTCCTTCAATTCCATGTATAACGCAGGCGGTCAAAGTGTCGATATGCAATCCCAGCACATTTCTTGCGTGACCTTCCTCTATTCCTCTTTGCAGGATGATTGCCATATATGGCTCAAGACACTTTAAGGTACGGGCATGCAGCGCATGCTGCACTGTCCAGTGCATACTCTGCTCTCTCATAAGTATTGCATATTCCATGCTCGCCTTCTTCAGCAGCCCAGCCATCTCGGACAGCTGCTCCATTATGTTTTTATCTTGGTCTTCGGCAATCCTCTTATAGCTCTCCACATACTTATCCAGATAATATTGCACCGCGATATCGAATATCTCCTGCTTCGATCTAAAGTAGTGATAAAACATGCCTACCTCACCGCCTGCTTCTTGTATGATTCTTCTGATCGAGGTCTGTTCAAAACCATATTCCATAAAAAGGCGCAAAGCAATTTCAATAATTTCTTCTCTTTTTCCGCCAAATAAGACCTTTTTTCTAGCCATTAATCCCATGTACCTACTTTCCATTAATAATAGATAATAAGCAGAACATTGTTCTGTTTATTATTATATGACCTATATTTAATAACGTCAAGAGACAAAAGTGTGATTTACCCACTCTTGCAGCCAAGTACTTCGGCGACACAGCTTTTGCTTCACACGCGCGGCTGTGCATCATTTGTCCAAAGAGTAACACTGGTGCTTTTCCTTTATCGTGTTCCGTTCATCCGAAAAAGGGAGCTATTGCCTAATAGATTACTCATCTATTTTTGCAATAGCTCCTCACTTATAAAATCAATAATAACGTTCACTTCTTTTCAGTTTATCTATCCGCTGCTGCTTAAAACCGGATTGATTCTCCACCTGTTTGCTCTTGTGAACATGAAATCATCCATCGATATGATTATGAATCATCCTGATTCCTTCTGTCCGTATCCGGTCAATGCAGATTCCCGTTCAGAAGCGTACCATCGGCCCCAAAGCTATACTCCACGCCAGCAATCACCTGTCGACCGGTGAAGATTTTCCCATCCTTATAATAAAGATACTGTCCGGAATCATTCAATGCCCATCCCTCAGTGGTGTCTGGACTGATCGTCAGCTTCATATAACGATACAATATGGCCGAAAACCCTCCGCGGGTAACACCAGATTTCGGATTGAACCTGTTTCCGCTCTCTCCCATCATAATGCCTGCCTGCTGCGTAGCTTTTACCGCCTTTTTGCAGGTATTGCCAATGCTGGAATTGTCTGCATAGGCAGCCGCTTCACGCTTCACCGGCAGGACATAACCGGCAGCTCTGGCAAAGTTTGCCATAATTACCGCCATTTCCTCACGGGTAACGGTACGCTCAGGCGCAAACCTTCTATTGCCGATTCCCTTCATAATACCTTTTCGATATGCCCATTCGATATATGCAGCATACGCTTTATCTCCCGCCACATCAGTAAAACTGCTGGTCTTATAACCACTCACTTCCGCACCTGCCAGCTTTCCAAGAGCTGCTGCCAGCATTTCGCGAGTCATTGGTGAATCGGGAGAAAACCTCGTATCCGAGATTCCGTCAAGCAGCCCCCTGCTTGCCGCATAATCGATGGACTCCTTTGCCCAATGGTCAGAAATATCCATAAATTTCGAATCAAGCGGCATATAAGCTATTCCATAAACCTGAAAATGATCAGCGGTAAATATCACACGTCCGCTATTCGCATCATAGGCTGATTTTGCGATACGGTTGATTTTTTTATCTGCCTCTACGGCTGCACCGTAAAGGCAACCTCCAAATTCCTCTTTTCCAAGCCTGACGGCAATACCGATAATTACGGAACCACTGCCAAAAGAGCTGATAACCACCGGCTTACCTTTTTCGGTCGAAGTAATCTCGATATCAAAAGTACTGCGAAGACCTTCTGTAGCTGCCGGGTTGACAGAGATGCTAATGTTGCCGCCGCTCTGCTTTTGGACTTCCTTTAAAGCCGCCGGATCGAATTGAAAAGTAACCGGAAGCCCGGAAATTTTAAACGGTCTGCCTTCCCTTACCAGCCGGCTCAGTGCGGCGCGCTCTATAACAAGAGTAAAGCCAGCCTTGTCTGAAGCCGTTAAAAAGATCTGTGCTTCCATATTTCTTGTAATGCTTCCTTTTATTTTAGCATCTACCTGCGCCTTTTCAATGGCTGCAAGTACCATAGTGTCGGTGATTACTATAACTTCGTGAGCCTCCGGCCTTCTTCCCGGGTTCTCCGCTTCAGCACTCGCAGTACTTGTGACACTCACGGGTTGTTCGTCTTTTTTCTCAGGAATTATCTCTTCCGGCATTACTGTCAATATACCGTTTTGATGAACAAGCGTATAATTTGCACCAACGGTATCATTCAAAGCAGCATTTACCGAGAATCTGACCGGAAATGTACCTGACTTCGCAGCAGATACGGCAGCATCATACTCCGCCATGGCTTTTACGGCAAGCGCATTGTCTTCGCTGTCCGTTCCAATAAAACCGGTATAGCTTATGGTAGCCGCAGGCAATAAATTACCCGCCTTTATAGTTTTATCGTCGGCTTTTACTATGACTTCCTTTTTCTCAACAGTATAATTCCCCAGAGAAAGTCCGGCAACTGCTTCATAATTTAATCCCTCTGAAATATCAACCGTTACGGCATATTCCCCCGCATTTACAGGTACGGTTATTTTGCCGTCATATTTGATTGTAATATCGCCAAATCCGGTCAGGCCGTCTTTCCTGGTCACCGAAACCGACTGCCCCTTACCATTATATACTACCGCGGTTAAGTCACATTCCAAATTTTCCTTTGCAACCATTTTTTTGCCGATTGTAAAATTTATATTCTTAGTCCCCTTAAAGTTGTTCCGCCCGCTAAGTGTCGCCACGGCCGTTCCTGCATTGATATTACTTTCGAGAGATACAGTATAATCCACACCTTCTTTCAGCGTTTCGCCGTCAAAAACAGCGGAAAGCTCCGGTGTAATCTCGCTGCCGGTATAGATGAAAGTACCGTTTATCGTTACAGTAGCCTTGGAAATATCACGCTCAGTCAGATATAACCCTCTGCCGGGCTGAGGATTTTCCGCCTTTTTAAGAAGCGGAAGGTTGTTGTCCGCAATCGTCCATATAGATACGTCATTCCACCCTGAAATATTCCAGTTGCTTGCGTTTGTCCAGAAAGCTGCAGTATTTATCTGTGCAATAGTCACATCTTCTCCGTCAAGCCCTGAAAGTGTTTTAGCACTGCCGTTTCTCATACCGGAGAAGGCATAGTTATTTAAGAGTACGCTGCCGTTATTACAACCCACTACACGTCCTGTATTGTTTATACCACTGACGCCGGAATTCAATCCAACGCTATTTTTTACCGTACTGTTACCGCCAATGCTTCCCGCTACACCGCCTATATCGCTTACGCCGCTGACAGTACCGGTTGCATAGCAGTTTTGCACCATACCGCCGCTGTCAAGATTTCCCGCCACACCACCTGCATTGTCTCCTATGGCCTCTACCCTGCATGTAGTATAGCAGTTTTGTATGATGCTGCTGCCGTTAAGGCTCCCTGCTATGCCCCCAACATTGCTCCCACCGCTGACAGTACCGGTAACATAACAACTTTCCACCATACCATTATCATCAACAATACCTGCCACGCCGCCGGTATAGCTGCCTGTGCTGCCTGCAACACCGGCGCCTATGATTCCCAGATTCCTCACTGTGCCTCCCTCTACATATCCAAAGAGGCCTGTATATGCTCCTGCCCGTTTCACATATAATCCTGTAATCATCTTGCCGCCGCCATCAAAGACCCCTTTAAAAGGAGCAGTATCGCCAGTCCCAATGGGTGTCCATCCCTCACTACTCCGGTAATCGGACAAATCGATACTGTCAGTAAGCTTATAATATTTTCCTGTCTCCGCATAGGGAGATGTGCCTGCGTTCACTAGCTCTGCAAGCTTTGCAAGCTGAGCGGCAGAGGCGATTTCATACGGACTTTCACTTGTGCCGTCACCTCCTGCAAAATAATGTCCGCTAATATGATAAGGCAACGCCGTATTTTGTTCAGGCAGGATCTTTTCTCCGTCACTATCCAGGAGGACGGGACACTTTCCTTCCTCATAACTCCAAGGATTGGTTCTTAAAGCCTCCGGAAAGCCTGCCGATGTTTTCAGAGCAGCGGCATCCTTCGATTTACCATCTACTCCATTTGCATCATTAATAACGGCCTTGGGAATTTTATTTTCCGTAACCATCATGCCCTCGAATGCTATGTTGCCGGAGGAAATACCGTCTGCCGCAATAACGCCGGCTACCCGGCCGACTTTGGAATTACCGCTGACACCGGGGTTTAGAGCAACGCAGTTTTGTACCGTACCGTAAGGGTTAACAACACCAACCACACCGCCGACTTTGGTACCGCCGGTAACCGTTCCTGCTGCAAAGCAATTTTCCACGGTACCGCCGTTATATACATAGCCAGCCACACCGCCTGTTTCGTCATTTACTCCATTAACAGCTCCGGTGCTATAGCAGTTTTTTACCTTAGCCCCGTTTCCATCCGCGGCGCCCGCTATACCACCGACACAGCGTGTTCCCTCCACAGCAGCCGCGGCATAACAGCTCTCCACATTTCCTTCTGCTTCTATATAACCGGCCACTCCACCCACGCATTGAAACCCGGTAACCAGACCGTCTGAATAGCAATTTTGCACGATACCGGCTTCTTTCGCAAGACCAGCCAAGCCGCCCACACGCTCATTACCGGTAACAGTTCCTGCCGCATGGCTGCTTTGCACCTTACTGTTAACTCTGACAACACCGATAACACCGCCGACATTGTTATTGCCGGTAACGGCTCCTGTCGCATAACAGTTTTGTACCAGACTGTTATTATAGATATATCCCGCTATACCTCCGACATTGTTATATCCGGTTATATCTGCACCTTCCACACCGATATTTCTCACCTTACCCCCGAACAGTGAACCGAACAATCCGGTACTGTCGTAGTGATTCCCTGTTGTTGTCCTGATATACAATCCGGTAATTTTATGTCCGTCTCCGTCAAAGTTTCCCTGAAAGGTGTTAAAATCCCCATATCCAATGGGCACCCAGCCCCTGCCGCCATTAAATGTGGTATTGGCCGAATTATAACCGGATAAATCGATATCTGCGGTAAGCTTATAATATATTCCCACGCCTCCATAGACCGGATTGGTCCCCAGGTCATTTACCAGCTCTGCCATCTTCGCCAGTTGGGCAGCATTCGAAATCTGATAAGGATTTTCCTGCGTGCCCGCCCCTGGAAAATTAGGATTTCCCCCGTCCACAATGTGGATAGGCATGTCCGCCGCTACGCCAAAAAGACCGGGTAAACTGCCTGCTGTAATTGTCCAGACAGAGGTGTCCCAGTTTCCGGTAAATCCGGACGAAACCGTCCAAAAATTTTCTTCGTTAATTTCTGCCGCGCTCTTGTCCGCTCCATCCTTGCCGGAAGCGTCACCGACCGCAGTCTTCTTTGTACCATTTACCTCCAGCGTCATGCCGCCGAAAGCTGCATTGCCGGAGAATGTACCGCTGCCTTGAAAGCCTGCAATGCGTCCGATATTCATATCGGAGGATGCTGTTACGCGGCTGCCCAGCCCCGCACAATTTTGCAATACAGTACCATCCGCCCAGCCTGCCACACCGCCCACGTAGTCAGAACCGCTTACGATACCGGTGGCATAGCAGTTTTGCACCGTACTGCCGCCTGCAGTCATCCCGACCAAACCACCCGCATAGTTTGTACCGTTGACAATGCAGGCAGAGTAACAGTTCTGCACCGTGCTGCTGCCGTTAACACTGCCGGTTACGCCGCCCGCATATCCTTCACTGCTGACACTGCCGGTAGCGTAGCAGTTCTGCACCGTGCTGCCGGAGGCAATCGTTCCCGCTACTCCTCCAGTATAACCGCCCCCTGTAATATTCATATCTATGATACCAAGATTTTGCACTGTGCCGCCATCCACACAGCCAAATAGTCCGGTACCGCAGTAATGATTACCGGCTGTCGTTTCAATAAACAATCCGGTAATTTTATATCCGCCTCCGTCAAAAATCTCCTGAAAAGGCTTACCGGAATCATATCCTATAGGCATCCAGCCTTTGCCGCCGTTCCAATTCCTGCCATAGTTCGAAAGATCGATATCATTTTGAAGTACCAATGCAGCCTTACTGCTTTCATCATTGAACAAGAAACTTTTCAGCCGTCCGCCGTTAACCAGCGCAGCGATTTCAGCAAGCTGGTCCGCATTGGTAATCGAAATCGAAGTATCGGCCGTTTCGCTGCCTGCCATAAAAAATGTCATCGTATGCGCTGTTGTCATTGGGATATATACTGTGATTCGCGGCACTTCCACATCATTCCCGAGGGTATAACCTTCCGCAGGATGCGCAGTAAACACATACAACCCTTTGAGGGGACATTCCGAGTCATACTCATGATCGGCTTCCCACGTTATGGGAATTTGGACCGTTTTGTCCTCCACCGTACCGGCAAGAGTCTCCGGAAAAAACGGCTGGGTGGTGTTCTGCCAACGAATATCGTCGGTTAATTCATCGAAGGTTGTAATACTCCCTTTTATTTCATCCGCCATCACTGCAACGGACTGCAGCTCAGCACTTGCCTGGGGGAGGATCTCCTCCGCTGCTGCCGTGCTGCCGTCCATTCCATCAAGAGCGGTACTATTTTCATTTATTTCATCCACCGTCACGGTAATGGACGGCAGTTCGGCATTGACCGCGAATCCTTCGATTCCAGCGGTAAATATATAAACTCCTGCTTTCTCACTGTCATAAGCCGGTGAAGCGGCCCACGTTACCGGCACGGTCGTTTCCATTGCCCCTGCTGACTGTGCTTCCTCTCCATCCTTGGTATCCATTGCAGGACATACCATTGCCGTGAGATTCTCCGGCAAGTCCAAATCTTCTAAAGCCGTTCCTAGTGGTACCGCCCGCTCTGCCTTCTCCAATCCTCCAAATGAAATAATCTCAACACCTGTACCGGGAAGAATTTCCTCCGCTGCCGCCGAAGCAGGCACAGATACCAGTGCCATGACAACAGATAGCAGCATTGTGAGAAATCTCCGGTATGGTTTATGCTGATTCATATACCTTTTCTCCTTAGTTTAAACCAGTTGCCACCTTAAACCTGCACCGAATCCGTACTCCGCAATCCGGCGTGACACAGTTTACCTACAATATCTCCTATAAATATATATTTATAGCTTTTAAAAATGTACACTTTTATAGAATACCGTCAGATTATGGAAAAATCAATAGTTAAATAGGGTGAAATACCCGCATGGATAGGGAGAAAATCTGGACTTTTCAAAGTTTTGTATACACAAAGTTAAGTCGGTGATATGAACTTCATCCTTCAAATTGGACGGGCGTTATATACCCGGGAAGATATAGCAGATTTTATGTATTCTTTTTCTTGAGGAAGGTCTGGATTTTTTTATAGCTCGAGTTCCTTACGAAGTTCCGGATTCTCTTGCTTTAACCTTTTGATTTGGTCATAACATGAATAAAGTGCAGTTTCATGCCCGGGAAACGCACTTTCTCAGTGTTTTTGCTATTCATTTACCTAGCGATATAATGAGTTATAATCAAAGGAACGTCCGTCAAAATTCCTGAAACAGACATGCCATCTTCAAGAGCCGGTTTTGCTGTAGCAATTTTAAATGCCTTATCAAAGCTCCTTCTTGCCATAAAGCAGACCGCCTTTCATAATATTCCCTCAACTATGCGTCTGCTTTATGATACCATTTCCACATAATTTCTTATTTAAGTGTCTAGTTTATAATACCATACCCCGAGTTTATCTTTATTCACCGTTTACTTGACCGAGAGCAGTTTCGTTTATGATTAATTACGGAACAACATTTTTGTTTATTCTATCAAAATTTTTCAGTTTTTAACATTTTTTTGAAAATTTTGGTTTATTTTTTATCAGACATCATTACTCCTGCTACAGTCCCTTTTATGGTACATCTTGCTGTAACCTTTTCATCCTTTCAAGTGCCGCCTCCAAGGATATACATTCCGCATACCTGTTATTCCACATATATTTATTATAATATTCATAGCTTTTTTCTGCTGTCATATACTCGTTATCTACCGTTGTATTGGCATGTGCCGGCATTATGATATGGAACCCATGCTCAAATCCGCATTTTACAGATGCGTCAATGCAATAATCCGTTTGAAGTCCCGCTATAATAATTTCCTTTTCGCCCTTTTCTTTTAGATATTCTTCCAAGCCTGTTTCTTTAAAAGCACTGTTTACATTCTTATCGAATATTTTTTCGTTTTCTTCCGGCTTGAATTCTTCGTAAATTTCAAAGCCCTCCGTTCCTTTTACCAATTCTCCGCCCTCGCCGTCGTCGTGCCGCACATATATCACTTCGACATCGTTTTCCCTGGCCTTTTTTATCAGCGACTTAACGCCGGATACGAACGTGTCGAATTCATACAGGCTTTCATTTGTTATCAGCTTCTGTGTATCAATAATCAATAATACCATTTTCTTCCCTCTTTTGAGTACTGTCACTTCACATTGTTATATGAAATATTCAATGGTCCTTGCCGGCGTTTTCTGTGTCTCTTTGTTAAAAATAATGACTGCTTCTCTGGTTTCTTTCGGCCCAAGGGCATAAGGTCCTTTTCCAGCATCGTTCATCATACTGTATGGGACCCGGCGGTTAAAGCTATAGGGCATATCTGTAATCATCTCGATTTCCGCTTGCTTAAACGGCTTCTTCCTGTAATAAGGGTCAAATAAGCAGACTCTTTTTTCATCGATTCCCGTCAGCAGCACATAATGCCAGCAGCCGTACATCACCCGGGCCACCACTGCGCCTCCCTGCTGCAGCGCCGATACGATCTTGCTGTTTTCACCGACAGTGACATTTTCTCCCGTAAGATATTCGCTCTGAACCGGAATCTTTTTCACTTTTCCGAACTGATTCAACCAGTCGCTTATGAACATCATCGCCATACGCGAGGTTCCATTTTTCCCGAACTCGCCCTTTTCGTTATAGGCATCCAGACAAAAAAGCATGATATGCTTGATAATATCGGGCGGAATCTGCTCCCGTCTGAACAAAAAGCTCATGGCATTTATCAAGGTAGTCGGACCGCAGTCATATTCGGTAATCTGGTAGTTCAAAGGATTCTTCATCCCTCATTCACCTCACTCGTCATAAGTACTCTCGTCAATTCTGCAATTCTTGCAAGCTCCTCCTCCGTCGTGTATTCTTCGCAGGAATGACACTGGTTCATAGCGCAGGCGAGCACGATTCCCGTTATTCCATGCTCCGCCATCGCATTATTATCACTGCCCCCGAAAGTCTGCTGGAGAGAGGACGGAATATTCAAAGTCTCACATGCCGCCTCGAATCTTCGAACCACCGGATGCTCTTTAGGCGTTTCATAAGCTTGACAATTAGTGATCACTTCGAACTTTACCGCGGCCTGAAAAGCCTCTGCTGATTTTTCAAATTGTTTCTTTACCTCCCGGGCCGTTTCCAATGCCTTCTTGTGGGAATAGCTGCGTATCTCTCCGCCAACCGTACAAAGCGCAGGCACAATATTTGTGGCAAGTCCGCCTTGTATCACTCCTATATTGAGCGTAGTAACATCGTCTATATGCCCCAGCTTCAGCTTAGCAATGGCATCTGCCGCCGCCTGAATCGCATGAATGCCCTCATGGGGTGCGAATCCCGCATGAGATGCTTTGCCGTTAACCTCTATTTTGAGTGAAAGAATCGAAGGTGCCTGATAAGCGGCCGCACCCACGTCTCCCGTTAAGTCGAGCACGTATGCTTCCTTGGATTTGATATTGCTGTAATCGAACACCTTCGCACCCTTGCAGTAGATTTCCTCAGCAACCGTAAACAACACTTCGATAGAACGATGCTCCAGCTGCTTCTCCTTTATCGTGTACAAGGCTTCCAAAATTGCCGCAATTCCCGCAAAATCATCCGCTCCCAACACGGTATTCCCCTTACTTCGGATTACCCCGTCAGCACCTAAAACTGCCAGTTTGCCTCTGGACGGCTCCACCGTATCCATGTGGACACAGAAAAGAATCGGCTCCAATTCTTGCATTCCCTCCAAAAAACCGTATATATTGCCGCAGTTTCCGCCGAGCTTACTTCCTGCGTCGTCCTCCGTTACGGTAAATCCCAGTTCCTCCAGCTTATGTTTCAGGTAATCGCCCATCTCCCGTTCCAATAAGGAAGGACTGTCTATAGATACCAGGCGGGTAAATTCCTTAATGAGTCTTTCTTTATCAATTGTCATGCTCATAACTAAACTCCTTCCAAAGTCAGGAAATCTATGCAGTTGTGATTAAGTTATACAAACACAAACCTAAAAATTACTGTTCACTCCGTTCTCAGTAACGCTAAAAGTTCCTCACACAAAGCTCTTTAAATATAAAACATAATCTCATGTTCACCTTTATACTTTTCTGCTTCATTTACAAGATCCAAGAGGTTAACTCCCTGCGAGGTTTCGCTTATCACCTCATCCAGTGTGTCAAATACCTTGATTCTGAGTGCATTCTCAATATCCATGGCATTTTCTGCCACGGTCTCCTGCGTTCTCTCGAACAAAGAATCCTCCACTGATGCCAATACCTCATATACCGTTATCTGCCCCGGTTTGCGCGAAAGCAGATAGCCGCCCTGCGCTCCCTTCGTGGACGTGACCACGCCTCCCCTCTTTAAGAGGGAAAAAACTTGTTCCAAATATATTTTTGAGATACCGAGTTCTTTTGAAATATTAATTACCGTTGCATATTCTCCGCTGTCATAGCGCTGCGCCATATTCGTCACAGCAGCCAGTGCGTAGCGGCCCTTTGATGATATTCTCATGCGCGTCCTCTTTTCTCCATTTCATACTATAATAATATGTTTTATGAATTATATAATAAAAAAGAATAGTCCATTTGTCAATATCCTATTAACCGAGTAGGAATTGTTGCGTTACAGTTCAGCCGAAGTATGAATAGTAACATTATTGCAATTCATCCAAAATATAAAAAATATGGACGATTTACTTGCCGTTAAGTCAATGATATACTTTTCGTATCTATATGAAAATATGCACACATAATAATTTCTTGCAAAAACAATAACCGGGATTAACCTGCTACGTATATACGTTCCAATTATAATATTGTGATACAAAAATCCGTTAATAAAATGAGGCAGTAAGTCCCCATCTTAACGCATACGTGCTTTTGTCCTTTTAAGTCAAGAAAACAATCTAAAACTTTTTTAAAATATTTATGAAGGTAAGGATATGAATCAGGACGATAAAGTTGAAATAGTTCAGGCCATGCAGGACTATATAAAGAAAAATATTGCCGAATCAAATTTTAGTCTGAAAGCAATGTATGAACACATAGGATATTCAGAACGTCACGCCAAGCGACTTTTTTGCGAGCTGCTGCATATGACACCGAACGAATATGTACGAAGAACAATGCTCACTTCGAGTACGAAAAAGCTCTTGGAAACCGAAGAAAACATTGTGGACATCGCACTGGACACCAATTATGAGACACATGAAGGCTACACCAGAGCATTTAAAAAAAGCTTTCAAATCGGTCCCGCTGAATATCGAAAATCGCCGAGAGCTATCCCTTTGTTCGTCCAGTATTCTGTATCGTCGTATCATACCTATCTTAATCATAAGGAGAGATTGGAAATGGATAAAAACACTATGGTTTGCACGGTCACACCGGTTGAGAAACCAAAAAGAAAGTTGATCATTTTACGTTCTGCCAGTGCTCATGATTATTGGTCCTTCTGTGAGGAGAAAGGCTGCGATTGGGAGGGCATACTGAACAGCATTCCTGAGAAAACAGACACTGCCGCCATCATAGAGCTGCCGGAGTTCTTAGTAAAAGAAGGAACTACCTCCACGGCTGCCGGAGTAGAAGTACCTTTCGATTACAATACCGCTATCCCGGAAAAATATGAAATCATTGAAATCGATTCCGGAGTCATGCTTTATTTTAAGTCGGAGCCTTTTGAAGATGAAAATGATTTCGGAATTGCTATCGGCTGCGTCTTTAAAGCGTATGAAAGCTATAATCCCACTGAATTAGGATATTCCTATGAGAATGAAGCGATACCGAAATTCAACTACGGAGCCTTCCCCGAAACAGGCGCAAAACTGGCTATTCCTGTAAAAAAGATATAGCGAATAAAAGGGTATCCTGCAAATGCTGTTCCCCCTTGTAACAGGCAGTTTAAGAAATAAAACTGTACCTTTCAAGGAGGGCGCATCATTTGGAGATACCCTTTATTTTATATGAAAATTATTTCTTTCTCGCTCTCAACTCTCCGTTTTCCAGAACGATTTCTATCGTATCATCCGCTCCTACTGCATCAGCCAGAATCAGCTTTGCCGACAGCGTTTCCACATGCTTTTGAATATAACGCTTCAACGGTCTTGCTCCGTATACCGGATCATAAGCGTTATCCACAATGTAACGTCCCGCCTCCGGCGACAGCTCGACCTTAAGGTTTCTGTCTGCCAGCCGTTCGTTCAAATCCTCCATAATCAATCCTATGATACCGCCGATATTATCTTTGGTCAGAGGCTTGAATAAAATCGTCTCATCCAATCTGTTCAAGAACTCCGGACGGAAATGGGCACGAAGCTCTCCCATTACCATGCTTTCTGTATCTTCTCCGATGGTGCCATCCTCCCGGATACCGTCCAGCAAATATCCCGCGCCAATGTTGGAAGTCATGATGAGAATGGTATTTTTAAAATCTACGGTACGTCCCTGTGAGTCGGTAATGCGTCCGTCGTCCAGCACCTGCAGCAGCACATTGAATACGTCGGGATGCGCCTTTTCTATCTCATCGAACAGAACAACAGAATAGGGCTTTCTCCTTACCGCCTCCGTCAGCTGTCCGCCTTCTTCGTAACCAACATAACCGGGAGGCGCTCCGATTAATCTGGACACGGAGAACTTTTCCATATATTCGCTCATATCGATGCGGACCATATTGTTCTCATCATCGAAAAGCGAGGCTGCCAAAGCCTTGGCAAGTTCTGTCTTACCCACTCCGGTAGGCCCCAGAAATAAGAAAGAACCGATAGGCTTTGTCGGATCCTTAATCCCCGCTTTAGAGCGGATAATCGCATCCGTCACCTTGGTGACGCCTTCCTCCTGCCCAATCACACGCTTGTGCAGCTCCTCGTCCAGATGCAATGTCTTATTTCTCTCGCTTTCCGTCAGCTTCGCCACAGGAATACCCGTCCATCTGGAAATTATTTTAGCAATTTCCTCCTCGCTGACGCTCTCATGCACCAGAGACAAATCCTCGCGTTTTACTTTCTCCTCTTCGATTTCTAACTGCTGTCTTAATGCAGGCAGCTTTCCATAGCTTAGCTCCGCCGCCTTCTCCAAGTCCATATCCCTCTGTGCTATCTGAATCTCATTGTTGATGGCATCGATCTGCTCTCTGAGCTTGGATAGCTTATCCACAGAAGCCTTTTCATTATCCCACTGAGCCTTTCTATTGTTAAATTCCTCTTTTAACTCGGCAAGCTCCTTCTGCAAGGCAGCAAGCCGCTCTCTGCTCAACCTGTCTTCTTCCTTTTTCAGAGCTGTCTCCTCGATTTCCATCTGCATGATCTTCCGGCGCAGCTCATCCAGTTCTGCAGGCATGGAATCCAGTTCGGTCTTGATCATGGCACAGGCTTCGTCCACAAGGTCGATGGCTTTATCCGGAAGAAAACGATCAGAAATATAGCGATGAGACAAAATAGCCGCACTGACCAGTGCATTGTCCATTATTTTAACGCCATGGAACACCTCGTATCTTTCCTTCAGACCGCGCAGTATGGAAATCGTATCCTCTACCGTAGGTTCCTCCACCATAACCGGTTGGAATCTCCGCTCCAGCGCTGCATCTTTTTCGATATACTGTCTGTACTCATCCAAGGTGGTAGCTCCGATACAATGCAGTTCACCTCTTGCAAGCATAGGCTTGAGCATGTTGCCTGCGTCCAGAGCACCATCCGTCTTCCCCGCTCCTACGATGGTATGCAGCTCGTCGATGAACAGTATGATCTGACCATCGCTGTTCTTCACATCCTCGAGGACTGCCTTCAAACGCTCTTCGAATTCTCCTCTATACTTCGCTCCTGCAACGAGGGCGCCCATATCCAGCGCAAAAATTTTCTTATCCTTTAACCCCTGAGGTACGTCGCCTTTCACAATACGTTGTGCAAGGCCCTCTACAACCGCAGTCTTTCCCACGCCGGGCTCACCGATGAGCACCGGATTGTTCTTCGTCTTTCTGGAAAGGATTCTTATGATATTGCGGATCTCATTGTCTCTCCCTATTACGGGGTCGAGCTTCTGATTCCTCGCTTTTTCCACCAGATCCTGACCATATTTCTCCAAAGTGTCATAAGTAGCTTCGGGATTATCCGATGTAACTCTCTGATTGCCCCTTACGGTAGAAAGCACCTGTAAAAAGCGCTCTCTCGTAATTCCGTATTCTCTGAAAAGATCTTTGATTTCCTTATTCGGATTCTTAATCATGGCAAGAAACAGATGCTCTACGGAAACATATTCATCTCCAAGCTGCTTCGCTTCATCCTCCGCGCTGATAAGTGCCTTATTTAAATCCTTGCCTACATATATCTGACCGCCCTGAACCTTCACTCTCTTCTGAAGCGCCGCTTCCGCGCGGTTCAGAAAATGGTCTTTGTTAATTTCCATCTTCTCGATCAATTTAAGAATCAAGCTGTCTTCTATTGTCAGAAGGCTGTAAAGTAAATGCTCCTGTTCTATCTCCTGATTGCCGTATTCGTATGCCAGACGCTCGCAGCGTTCTACTGCCTGCATGGACTTTTGTGTAAATTTTGAAATATTCATAATAACTCCTATCTGTGTGCTTTAGCACACGTATAAATCAGGATGTTGAAAAAATATCTTTTCAACCTATTCACCCCTGTCTTTCACTATAGGCCTAAAACATTCTGTTCTATTTGTAATATAACGCGCGTTGCCTATGTTGTCAAGAACCGAGTCATAATTTTTTATAAAAAATCTATAAATAAGTTTGGAACAAAAACCGTATCTGAGTATTGTTTACCCTGATGGCATTTCCATTCGTGTTTATATCATAAGAATGAAACACTTTCACACAGAACAAAAGTATGCTCTGCACATTCCCGCGGTCAAATATTTCGGCTGCACAGCTTTTGTTCCGCGCGCGTAGCTGCGCATTTAATTTTATTCTACAGGAGCACTTTCCTATAGAATAAAAGCAGCAGGGAACTTGTCTTCAATCAAGCCCCCTGCCTGGCGGTGCCGCTGTTAAAGCGGCGAGTATTTCGTTTCTTCTTACAGTTACTTTATCCTGCCTTCTCCGCCCATCATATTTGTTAATTCTTCAATTTTTTCCAATGGGAACGGTGGAAAAGTCAGAGGCTTCATGGCAATCGACATAAGTTTCATAGGATTATCATCTGCGGCAATGCGGTTCGAAACAAGCTTCCCGCATTGTTTGCACCTATGGATAATCGCCCACTCGCCGTTCTTCCTTACCCATACTCCGATTGGCTCCATATATCCACCGCAGTCAGATTCCCTGTCACCCGGCTCATCATCTACATGCAGGCTGTTAAGGCAATTAGGACAATGGTTCCTATGATTGCTTCCGGCTCCTTCCGGAACAACAAGCCGCCCGCATATTTTGCATGTAAACACACTATCACAAGCATGGTTTTTATAGTAACCGTCTGTATATGCTATTTTTTTATTCTTACGATTCATTTGCTCCTCCAAATAGTTTGCCTGAAATTCCTTTGGAGGTCAACGCAACGCGATTCGCTTTTTAGATTATTGCGCAAACCTCCCGGTTTGCCGCAAACGATGATTTACTATAATATTTCATACAAAATCCTCCTCCTGTTTTTATTCCCTTATTATAAAGTAATAAACATAATTTTAGAATACGTTTTTGAAAAAATATGTCAGGGCTGCATCGCAGTCTGGCTTACCCCAGCTTCCCCGCCGGCGCAGAAAACTGCCGCTGACCGCATGGCAATCGCTATCACTGACCGCTTCCTAATACTTATTCTCCTGATACTATTTCTTCACAAACATTCCGGCTGTCATGCCGATCAACATCCCGAGACTGAGTCCAAGCCCCAAATTTACCATGCCCATAGTTCCAAACAGCATGCCGAAGCACATTCCCAGACACATCCCCTCAGACATGCAGTCGCCTTTCGTTTCACCTTCTTCCGTTCCGTCGTTTTTTCTTTTACTTACTTTTACCGCAAGAACGGCAATTGCAATTCCTAAAATTATCCACGGCAGAGCCGCCGCTGCAAATTCTTTCATCTCATATCTTCCTTTCTCTTGCTTCTTGTACTGCCTTATTTCTGCACTATTTTATGTCACACGGGCATTCTCATAAGAGCATGGGAAAATTCTGCCGCATTGTTTATTTTTGCCTCATCCAAAAACTCTGATTGATATCCTAAATCGCAGAGCCTTTTCATCGCAATAATATTTCCCGTCAAAACTGTATATTTTATCAGTCAGCGCCCTCAGTAAACGACCCTATTTCAATCAGGTTCCCCTCCGGGTCCGCAACATAGCAGGTACGCTGCCCCCATTCCTCCGTCGCAGGCTTCATTACAGGCACCGCTCCCTTAGAGATAACTTCTTCAAATGCTCTGTCCACCGCAGCATAATTTTCTACGCTCAGCGCAATTTCATAATGACCGTTGATGTTCTCCGCATAGTGGAAACGATTGTTAGTCATTTTCTCAAAATCAGTCCTTCGATATAGTAAAAAGAGAGTTCCGTCTTTTTCAAGGTAAACATTCGAAGTATTCTCACCCTCCTTTATTTCAAAGCCCAGGACATCTTTGTAAAAATGCAGCATCACCGCCATGTCCTTTACAAAGATTCCAAATCCGTCTAACCTCATACAATTATGTTCTCCTTTTTTCAAATTCGTGTGCAAAACAGACTACTAATACCGCATAGGTATATAGGATGAAATCTGCTCGGCGAAACCAAGGCTTTTGTATAGAGGGAAGCCGTCCTTTGACGCCTTAAGCTCTATGTAATCGAGCTCCTTCTCCTTAGAAAAAGACATCAGCATTTTCATAAGCTGCGTTGCAGCTCCCTGCCGTCTATATGCTTCTTCCGTGTACACATTCAGCACCTCTCCTATTTTCCCATTGATGAAATGCGGATTGGAGGGCTTTTCAATGATGAGCAGGAACGCAGTTGATACGATTCGGTCATCTTCCTTTGCTACAAAAGCAACTAAATCCTTTTGTAAATGCTTTGTAAAATATATGGTCAGATTATGCATCATCCGTGCTGAATCCTTTTCTGAGATTTCTCCCTGATCACTGTTTATGTAAGCAATTCTCACCGCCGTCAACTGCTCAATATCCTCCATAGATGCCACTCCATACCACATAACTGTCCTCCCTCATTTCTAACATGCCGCCTCTTCTCGCGTTCTATTCTCCTATTTGTTAATTTTATATTCATATAAACGGTAAATTCTTTTCGCCGCTTTCCCTGCAAACATGAGCCTAAAAAATATTTGTTCGAAACCACTTAACTCATCGACCAGCCCGGACGGAGTCATGTCAAGCTCCCTCACAAAACGTATCCCCTCGTTTTGCTCTAAAATCTCCGGATAATCGATGCCCGAAACGATTTTTGCACCTACATCATTTACCGGATTTTTAAATCCGGATGCTTTTGCCCCGAAAACAGTGTAGCTATCCATCAATAAAAGTACGTTGGAGAATTGGCTTTGCAGTGCCAGAAGCAAAGAACCCAGCTCCTCATTCGTAAGGTACATACTTATACCCTCCATGATCACGATAGCTTCTTTCCCTTTTTCCAATCAACAAAGGAATGTATAAGGTTTTATTGACTGCATTCATATCTTTTTACCCCTAATCCGTTTTATTAAAAACAACTGTTTGCTCTTTCATAGATATCTTTCCTACCTGATACCCATACTCCGTCAGTTCCTTTTTGTGGTTCAAAAAAGAATGGTCTATCGGTATTCCCGCAATATCCCGGATTTCATCAAAAGTAAGTTTAAATGACGTACTGCCGTTTTTTTGTACATATTCCCATAACGAATTATATTTGCTCATTTCATACCACCTCTTTGCTTACTTATTTTATGTTTTTCATCACCCTTTTTATTTATAGCAGCAAAAGGAATGCTCTTTTTAGGCTTAAGCGTCTGATCGAATACAATATGTTCCCTTTTTTTCTTTCCCATATTATCCCTCCAATGAATAGCCGGCAAAAAGTTTTTTCTTACTTCTGATATGCTCCTTCCATTTACAGCAGTCATTTAAATGAAGCATAACATGACGCGTGGGGGGCATAAGCAGAATGCCGGCAACATCTTTCTTTCCCCAATAATCCAAGAGCCAGATGGAATCCGGATGCTCAGTCACACCGCCAACTGCCTGAATGTCCATCAATGCACCCGGCAATACTTTTCTTTTCATATCCGAAGCCTTCAAATCCATTACGACTTCTCTTGTCCTTTTCGCAACTTCCCTCCGGTAGCGAAGCAGCTCATCAATATTAATATTCCGGCTAAGTTCCATAATCTCGTCGTCGGACATAGCATTTCCTGTATCGCTGATGGAAACATTCAGCCTTTTCTTCCATTCCTCATTGAAAATCTGTTTTTTGTCCGCTATAAGCATGTTCACGGTCAAATCTTCAATTCTTGCGATATGCCATAGTACCCAGGCAATCGTCTCGTCCTTGTTCGTAGGCATGAGAGCATATTCCTCTTTGCTTAGATCACGCAGGAGATTATCCGTCTCATTTTTATCCTCCCTGTCCGCTTTGGCGGAAAGGAAATCAATCGTTGAAAGCGCTTTTCTTTCAACCTTATCCCTCATACAAGTTTGGGCAGACGCAGAATTAATAATTGGATCTTCGGCCTCCTCCACCCCGGACAAATTAAGCTTCGAATGAATCTCCAAAAACAGCGTTTTGGCCTGCTCAATCTTCCCTTCCTTCCGAATAATCCTGCTAAGTTCTTTATGTTTCTCGCTTAATCCCTCTCCGAAATATTTCATGTCCCTCTTCCTCCCCTAATTCAATTTATACTGCATTACATTAAAAACTTGATTATCTTAAACACCTTTCACGTTACTCTCTTGAACAACTGTTCACTTAATAAGTGTATTCGCGGTTCCTGTGCTTGTCAATAAATCTTTGTATGTTGAACCTACCATTTATCCATAAAATATCCGGCGTATAAAATCAATGGTGAAACAACCTTACTCCGGTCATAGCCATTGCAATCCCATATTTATTACAAGTCTCAATTACATTATCATCCCGCATAGAGCCGCCTGTCTGCGCAACATAGGAAACGCCGCTTTTAACTGCTCTTTCAATATTATCTCCGAAGGGGAAAAAGGCATCCGATCCCAGCGAGACACCTCTGATTTGCCCTAACCATTCCTTTCTTTCGCTGGAAGAAAGAAGTCTGGGTTTCTCCGTAAAAAGGCTTTTCCAGCTATCCCCCTCCGTCACGGCCTCCGGTTCCTTGCTCAGTAAAAGGTCAATTGCATTATCACGGTCTACGAGCTTCGTTCTCTCATGAAAAGGCAGAGACAATATGTGGGGATGCTGCCTAAGCTGCCAGACATCCGCCTTATCTCCAGCCAGGCGGACACAGTGGATTCTCGATTGCTGGCCCGCCCCTACTCCGATCGTTTGCCCGCCGAACGCATAGCATACAGAGTTAGACTGGGTAAATTTAAGCGTTATCAACGCAATTAACAGATCGCGAAGGGCTTCTCCGGGTATTTCTTTCCTTATCGTTGGAATGTTTTTTAAAAGCTCTTGCGTAATTTCTGCCGTGTTTCTTTCCTGCTCGAATGTAATTCCGAATATCTCCCTTTTCTCTGTGCCTTCGGGCTGAAACTCTTTATCTATTTTCAAAATAACGTACATTCCTTTTTTCTTGTTTTTAAGCAATGCCAAGGCTTCCTCCGTATAAGTCGGAGCGATGATACCATCCGAAACCTCTCTGTTTATCAGCCGGGCCGTCTGTATGTCACAGACGTCGGACAGCGCGATAAAGTCGCCGTATGATGACATTCTATCGGTTCCTCTGGCCCGCGCGTAAGCGATAGCCATCGGGGATAATTCCTGTTCGCCTAAGTGATAAGCCCGGAGAAGGGCATCCGGCAGAGGAGTTGCCGTTCCTGCTCCGGCAGGGCTGACATGCTTGAAAGAAGCTGCCGAAGCCAAACCGGTAGCTGCCTTTAACTCTCTGACAAGCTGCCAGCCATTCAACGCATCCATGAAGTTGATATATCCGGGACTTCCGTTTAGTACTGCGAAGGGCAGCTCTCCCTTCTCCGCATATACCTTAGCGGGAATTTGATTCGGATTTAATCCGTAGCGTAATTTCCATTCTTTCATAGGAACATCCTCCAATCAAAAGTGCGCTTTACTGCGCATTCATTTTTGTGCAACAGGAGCGCTTTCCTAATTACACAAAAAAAGTGCCGTCAGTCCGGGCACTCGCCCAGACGGTCGGCACATCATTGTCATACTTCATGTGGTTAATTCCACTTCCGTCAGTTGTATGATAATCTAACATTATTACAGAAAACCGTTTTTGTCAATATCTCCTTTTGACCGTTACCTCATAAAGACAGCCGCACGTTTTTCCCTTTCTTCCCTTCTTGCTTCGTCGTATTTTCCCAGAATCAGTTCTTCTTTGATAGCTCCATCTTCCAGATAAATGATCCGTTCGGCTCTGGCCGCCACCTTCCCGTCATGGGTTACCATTAGAATAGCCGTTCCCTCCGCATTGATTCGGTTGAAAATATCCATGATTTCTCCGGTAGCTGAGGAATTCAACGCACCCGTAGGCTCATCGGCAAATAATATCTGCGGGCAGTTCATAAGCGCTCTGCATATAGAAGCGCGCTGCTGCTGCCCTCCCGATATTTTCCTCACATCCTGCTTCGCCGAGGAGAGAATTCCCGTCTTCTCCATCCACCGTCTGGCATTCTCATTGATTTCCTCCCTTTGGAATATCTCTGCCTGATAAGCGGGAAATACAATATTATCCATGACCGACAAAGACCTTAACAGATTGGCCTTTTGAAAGACAAATCCCATCTTCTTCAATCGAATGCTGCTCATTTGGGGCTCCGGTAATTCCTGAAGCTCCTGCCCGTCAAAGAAAACTGTCCCTGACGTAGGGCGGTCCATGCCGCTTAGATTATAAAGAAGTGTGGATTTTCCGCAGCCGGATTGACCCATTATCGCAATAAATTCTCCCCTTCTGACGGTCAGATTCACATTTCGCAGTACTGTTGTCCCTTGAAATTCTTTCGATAAATTTTTTGCTTCCACAATTGTTTTCATTTGCTTTATCCTCTTTCTTCTCCACTCACTCGTTCATATATTCCACAGCTTCCACTCTCCTTATCCTGCCTGCTCCCACCCCCGCTGCCGCTACAGCCGTAAGAAACAAAAGCAGAGGAGTAATCAGCCACGCAGTCTGCGGATTCAGAGTAAAATGAATACTCTTTATCCCTATGCCAAGAAAGGACAGACATAGACCTGCCAGAGAATCTCCGAACATATTGGCAACTGTCATCCCGGTGAAAGTCCCTCCAAAAGCAGCGAAATACACCGGATATAACTCCTGCCGGCACACATCCCGTAACGATATTCCAAACGCTTTTTTGTATGCGATTTGAGAAGCCTCTCCCGCGAGGCGGAGCTTCATGAACAGAAGAATAATCAATGTTATCAGCAAAATACCAATGCCAAGAGCCATAAACGAAGCATTTTTTATCTGGTTCGCCACACCGCCAAGCGTCTGCTGTACAAAAGTTTTCATGAATTCTACGGAATATCCTCTGCCCGCCTGTTCCCTCCATTTTGAAACCAGAGCCTCTTTATCGAGTCCCTGCTCGATATCTATATATATCGTGTACTGCTCTGTTTCCTCCTCCGGAAAATCGAAGATTGCCTTTGCAGTTATTCCTCCGCTGGTCACATCCTGATAGACGCCGCACACCGCAAATATTTCCCTGCCATTTTGGGTTAAGAACGTGAGAGTATCTCCTGCTTTTGCTCCGAGCTGTTCCGAGAGAAGAAGAGAAAGTGCGATTTCATCCTGTTCTCCGGGAGCTTCCCCTTCCAGATAAGCAAGGCCATCACCGCTGCCCTCCCCAACATCCACATGCAAGTTCTGGGCACTTCCCTCGTTATCCAAGGCTTTTATTCTTACTCTGCGCGTACTCCGGAAGGAAATATCCTTTTCCTGCCGTAGCACCTCTGTCATTCTAATCCATCTCTCTTTCACTCCCTCTCCCTGCTCTACCTCTATCATGGCATCATGCACACTGCTTCCCATATACGTAATGAATTCCTTCGCGTTCATGGTACTTACCAGATTCTGTGGCAGCAGGACGAAAAAGACAGTCATGCTCATAATGAGAAAAACCACCGCATATTCCGGAAGGCTCTGCCGCAGCATATGGAGCCCTACACTTAAATTAACAGGCATCTGCTTTGTACGGTGCAGCTTATCCCGAACCCTTCTCTCTCTCTTAAAGCCCTTCTGTGTTACCAATGCGTCCAGAATCGTTACCGCCTTTAGTTTCTTCAATATCCTTTTGCAATACTGCTCAAATAGGAAATATACCAGTACACAGGCCCCCATTGAAAAAAGGAGCGCCATGCCGGATACCGGCTGGTTTCCAAAGGTTCTGCTCATATGAGAAGTGAAAAAACCCGCCCCCAAAACAGTCATTACATAACCAACAAAAATGCCCGCTGACATCAGAATCCTCATTTTGCCAAGATATAATCCCCGTATAGAGGCAAATGGAATACCCAGCGCCTTCATAGTTCCTATTTCTGTCAGTTCCTCTTCAAATGCTGCCATCATCGTATATTTCATGCATAAAAGAGCAATGCCGATCAGAAAAATGCCAATCAGCAGAAAGACCATTGCCGTCATAATATCCGTAATCGCGCTCAGAAGAAAAATTATGGAGTAGGTTACTGCCTGCCCGTTCTGTGGAAGGCGCTCCTGCTCGTAAGCTGTCTGGTAGGCCGGCGAAGCAGAGGTATCCTTAAACCATGCTTCTATGATATATTCCGTTTCCTGAGCAATTGTAAAGAGTTCCTCAAAATCCCCGTCGCTTACGAGAAATCTGGTGGAAGAACACATGGTGGAATTCATCTGTGCATCGCGGATAAATGCCGCCGCCGTAAATTCCTTTTCCTGTTCTCCGAAGCGAACCGTAATTTTATCTCCCAGCTCGATGGGATACTGATCTGATAAAATGACGGGAATACCCATTTCACCATCCGACAGCCCTATTTTATTTCTGTTCTCATCCAACAGCAGATCATGGCTTTCATTCTGCCTGACAAGCCCGATATCTAACCGGCAGTCCTCCAAAGAAAAGTTCTTCTCCCCCTTCACAAAAATATCGGCTCCCTCTACGTTTATCATAGAAACGGTCTGCCAGTATGTAATATCCGGATAGCCTTCGTTAAAGGCATCGATTTTCTCCTGTACGATTTCTCCTTTATGAAGTTGTAGAAAATGAGGCGGCTGCGCTTTTTCATACAGCGAAGAAATCGACGAAAGAAGCTGTACCAGCATTAAGACCGATGCCGCCGTTACCGCACCGGATAATGCCATAAAAAAAAGCATAGACAGATTGCTTCCCGGATTTTTCTTCCAATCATTCTTTAATATTTTCAGATACATAAGTACTACCTCCACCGGTTCTGATTGTGCGAAGCTTCCTGCTCCTGCCCGCCGTAACCGCCGCGAACACCATTCCCAACCCAGACAGCACCAGCAAGAATCCGATACCTCTGCCCTGCCCGGTCCCAATGATTTTTCCTATGCTATTTGACAGCAGCCCTTCTTCCTCGAACATCGGCTCAAATACCCGGTCGGCAAGCACACCGCATACGGCATAGGCAATCACCGTTCCTGCCTGAGTCAGTAAACTTACCATCCCCCATACCCTTCCCTGAAGCTCATGTGGTATGCTGACACGGAGAAGCACATCCGCACACGTATTAATAAAAGGAATAGAAAAAAAGAAGAGAAACAACGCAGTTCCCACAAAAATCAAATGGATGCTTACTCCGGTAAGCGCCATAAAAACTCCGCTTGCTGCTGCCGACAGAAATAATACATCCGCCTGTCTCTTCTGAATGCCAAATACACCGATGATCACGCTGCTTATTAACAGTCCCATCGCACTTGCGGATGATAGAATTCCTGCCGTCTTCGCATCACTGATCGCCAGAAGCATGGGCGGAGTCAATATCTGTATGAAGCCTACAAAGAAACAAATAAGGGCCATAATCGCCACAAGTGCCAGGATACCTCCATTTTGGACAATTAGCAGGAATCCTTCCTTCAGCTCTCTTACCATCCCCTTCTTTTTTTCTCCGGTTAACGGCTTTCTTAAAGTCTTTCGCACCGCTGCCACCGTAAATACTGTCAGAAAAAAAGTTCCGATGTCGATCAGCAGAATCAGCCTGATATCGGCAAAGCCAAGAAGGATTCCCGCAAGCGCAGGAGAAATCAGGTATCTGGCATTCCCTGCTATCTGAACCATGCCACTGGCCTTGGCATATTCCTCCTCCGCCAGCAGATCCGTAACCGTAGCTTTATAAGACGGCTCTAAGAGGGCGACAAATATCGCGTTCACAGTCACTCCGATTAAAATCGGCACAATGCTCTTACTCCCGCTTTGAATGGATATCAGTATGTAAAGCAGACCCAGCCCGGAACACATATCCCCTAAAATCATCAAAAGTCTTCTGTCATAACGATCTGCCAAAACGCCTCCGATAGGGCTTAATAAAATAGTCGGCAGATAGGCCAACAAAGTTACCAGAGAAACGAGGCTCACGCTTTCCGTCAGCCGGTACACATAAACAGACAGGGCAAAAGCGGTCATACCGCTTCCAATGTTGGAAACCAGTTCTCCGCCCCATATGATGCTGAATTTTTTCATCTTACTAATCATTCCTTTCCTATTAACCCGTTCAACCCGTAAACGTCGTTACATCCAATTCTCTGCTGCCTTTTCCCACAGCACTTTCTCGTCAATTCCCAGCATCTTTCCAAGTGTAAAAATCAACGCCCTGAAAATCCCTTTTTGTTGTTCCTGTGAAAACTCAAAAATACCATCGTCCAAAAGCGTCACAGCCGACGCCATAAAAATCTGCATATATTCCTCGGGATAATCACAGTGAAAAACTCCACTTTTATTTCCCTCCTCTATCACCTCTGCAAGAACCGGCACTGTCAGCGTGACCACTGAGGTTAGGGATTTCTGATGCATCAGCGCGTTTTCCATGCGATGCATCTCCTCGATCAGCATCTTATCCGATTCCTCTTCCATCCGTATCGCCATAAAAACATGATACAGCTTCTCCTCCGGGGAAAATCTTGGATTAGCAGCCGCTTCTTGCGCTCTCTCAAGTATCTGCCCCGCCCCGCGGTCTATGATGGCGTCCAGTACCTCCTCCTTCGATTTGAAATAATGATAAAAGGTTCCTTTTGCTATGCCTATTTCATTTAAAATGTCATTTACCGTACATTTTCCATACCCTTTTTCCGCGAAGAGCTTTTGTGCGGTATCCAGTATTTCATTCTGTCTTTCGTTGTGCTCTTTTATAGTTCTCATGTGTAATTCTCCTTTTGCATTCCACTAGACCGACCGTCGGTCTAGTAGTAGATTATCATGAATTATTTTATAAAGCAACCACTTTCTAAACTTTTTAATTTTTGATTATACCCATGTCACTCCCCCTCTCAGTCCTTTAGAAATATTTTTATATATGCTCTTTGTATTTATGAATCAAACAATATCCCTGACGGAATTGGTTGACCCTGGAATAATAACAGTGGTAGAATTTTACAAACAACACTTTTGGGGTTCACTTGCAGAATACGCGGGAAATTCATATGAAATACAAATTTGCATATTATACTGACGAATATTTTGACAAAATGGAAACGCTGATATACACTTCGCTTTGAAGATTTGAAGAAAATAAAGGGATATGACCCTGATTTCGATTTGGTCGCACTTGACTTAGAAGGAAAACCATTAGGGCTCGCTATTACATGGTACAACGAAGTCCTGCAGTACTGTGAGCTTGAGCCTTTAGGAGTGGTATGGTGGTGCAGGCGACAGGGAATCGGAAGGGCATTGATATATAATTGGCGGTGACCAGCAATTCTACTGGGATTTAGGCTTTGAGACAAAGGCTCGGAACGAAATTTGGAAATGGGAGCGGAAGTTCGTTCAGATATCAATTCATTTATTTCAAATCACTGGCTAACCACCGAGATGATTATACGTGGGCATATTATTGATATGACACAAGTTGGCGGAATTGCAGTTTATGAGGATTCAGAAATCATCGCTTTATTAACTTATACAATAAGCGGTAATCTTTGTGAAATAATTTCTTTGGATAGTTTGCTCGAAGGCCGGGGAATTGCTACTGAACTGATAAAAAGGATCATTTCAGCAGCAAAAGAAAACCAATGCAGTAAAATTATTGTAATCACAACAAATGACAATATTAATGCAATGCGGTTTTATCAAAAACGCGGCTTCGACATGGTACGGTTATACCATAATGCTTTAGATATTTCCAGAAAACTGAAACCGGAAATTCCACTTATTGGAGAAAATGATATTCCCCTGCGGCATGAAATTGAATTCGAGTACAACATCATATAACTTTCTTATCCCCTTATTTAATTCCATATATGATTCCTATACCCTTCAGCATCCACGGTGCCTGCACGAACTTAGGTACAAAGTCAAGCCTCTCAATATCGGCGATATAGTGAATCTCCCGGATCCCTTCTGCCTTCAGTTCCTCTACAAACGCCTCCATGTCTCCATAAAGAGCTTCTATACCAAAGAGGTCTTGGAATGCAAAAGCACCGCCCTTCTTTACGATACGCAGCGCCTCTTTCACTACAAGGCGTTTATCCGACTGTGTCTTTACCTCGTGAAACACGAAGTTACTGACAGCCGCATCGAAGCTTTCCGACGGATATTTTAAATTCGCCGCGTCTCCCTTCTCAAAATGCACTCTAGCAGAAACGCCTTCCGCCACTGCATTATTTTCACACTGCTCTTTCGCATAGTTCCATTCCTTTCCCCAATAATCCACTCCTTGAAGCTTCGCTTCCGTGAAACGCTTCGCACAGCGTATCGTTAAGGCGCCCGCACCGCATCCGATATCGAGAAGAGTTCCATCCCCTTTGTACGGAAGATGGTTTACAAGATATTCGTGTATCTCTCCCATAAGCCCGCCTTTTTCAAAAGCAAAAATAGCTTTGCATCTCTGCATATAGACGCTTACTGCCAGCATAAGCAGGAAAAAGAATCCAAAAATTACCGCAAATATCATGCTTTTTAAAAAAATCCAATTTATAATCCACAACAGGAATATCACGCCTGCTGCTATCCACATTTTCCGCATCAGATTTTCCGGCACCCAATTACCATAGTTTGTTTTCTTTTCATTTTCTTTCATGATTCCACCTCATTAAATTATATTCATCATTTATTGCTGCCCTTTATTTTAAAAGGACAGTACATTATATAATTGCTTAAAACAATTTGAGTTAGTTTAGACTAACCAAATTATAAAACTTTCCCTTTTATTTGTCAATTTTAAATTATCAACCTGAAAATTTTTTCTAAATATACTATCAATCCCTTGCACGCTCATGTCTTAACGCATTCTAACAATTCTTTACTATTCAGTCTTCGGCTTTATCGCAACAACGCCTCTCCTAATCGATTTTCCTAATCTCCTAATCCCCTAATCCTCTAATCCCCTAATCAGCAAATTTTAATCTATCATTTTATTTTTCTCTGTGCTATACTTTATGATTAGTTTTAAGCTTCCACAAATTAAAAACCGGATTGGAGTATACCGCAATGTCATTTACGGCTCTTGTATATCATGAAATCCGCGAGGGAACTATGTTCTCTCCCGAACAGGCACATCCTATCGAAGTAAGGCAGGATTATGAAGACAATTTGCCCTCCCCGCTATTCATCACTTTGGAAAACTTCGCGCTGCAAATGGAATATCTGCATGAAAACGGCTATCATACCTTAACTCTTGAAGAGGTTAAAAATTACTATTATGATAAGGCAACGTTACCCGATAAGTCCGTATTATTGACCTTTGATGACTGCTATCAGTCCATCGCACGTTACGCTTATCCTCTCTTGAAAAAATATGGGTTTCATGGTGTTGCCTTTGTAGTCTCAGGCTGGCTGAACAGCCAAAAGACAGCCTTTATGCCGGAGAGATCCGTTTGCCTGACGCAGCATGAGCTGGAAAGGATGGCAGATGTCTTTGAATACGCTAACCATACCGATTTATTCCATACGAGGTCAAGTGCCGCAGTCAGCAGGATGATGGAGGCTGATGATTTGGATTTCTCCAAAGATTTGGATCGCTGTAACGCTCAGCCCATAGTCAATGCAGCGGATACCTTTGCCTATCCCTTCGGTTTGTTCGCAGATCGTAACATTTCGCTGCTTAAGTCAAAGGGCTTTCTCCTGGCCTTTACTACAAACAATGGACCAAACACCCAAGAGACAGATCCTCTTCTTTTGAATCGCATAGTCGTTCCATATTTTATGGACCTGACCGCATTTAAAGAAATTCTGGGGTAAAAAAAAAAGAAAATACAGAAAGGAGATTTATTTATCATGAAAAAATTATTTACACTGCTCCTATTGTTGACCGGACTTTCCCTGTTCGCTTCCTGCGGAAAAGATACGGCTGATAATACTGCGGCTAACGAAAAAGAAATTGAGGAGTTAACTGTCGGCATCCTTCCTGCGGAATCTTCCATTCCCCTGATTCTGGCACAGGAAATGGGCTTTTTCGAAGAAGCCGGTTTAAAAGTGACCTTGCAGTCCTTTTCCTCTCCTAACGACCGTAATGCTGCGGTTCAAGCCAGGTCCCTCGATGCAGCCATCGGTGATGTCATGACTGCCGCGTCCTTTGCAGATAACGGTATCCCCATGAAAATCACCTCGGACATCAGCGAAGATTTTAAAATACTTTCTTCTCCCGATTCCGGAATTACATCTATGGAACAATTGAGCGGAAAGAAGGTTTCCCTCGTCCCTAATTTTATTTTGGAATATATCATGGATAAGTTTGCTGCTGAATACAACTTTTCATATGAAATCGTAGAAATCCCTTCCTTCTCCGGCAGATCTGAGGCTTTGATGTCTAATCAGATCGATGGCGTCGTATTCACGGAGCCGCAGGCCGGAATGCTGGCCGCGCAGGGCGCTCATTTGCTCGGCAGCTCGAAAGAGGCCGGTATAAAGGGCGGTGTCATTATGTTTACCGAGGATACTATCGTAAGCAAGCCGGAGTCAATAAAAGCATTTTATTCCGCTTATAATGCTGCTATCGATTATATGAATGAAACCGATGCTTCCAAATACAGTGACCTGCTCGCTCAGTACCAGTTCCCGGAAGCAATCAGCGGTTACCTCGCAAGTCAAAGCGGAACCTTCGCCTATGCAGGCCCCATTGTGAAAGACCAATTCGATCATATCATCGAATGGACCAGAAATAAGGAGCTGATCGGTAAAAGCTATACTTATGAAGAGCTTACCGACTTTTCCTTTCTCCCATAATTAAGAATCCCCTCAGCGCACCGCAGCATTTTTCTTTAGCCACGGCGCGCTGAAACGTTCTAATGAATCTAACAAATCGAATAATATGATTCCCAAAAAGCCGATTGCCAGAATCCCTCCGAACATTTCCACATAATTCATTTTCGTCCATGCGCTTAAAATATAATAGCCGATGCCGTATGTGGCCGCATAATTTTCCGCAAAAAATAAGGAAGCCAGTGTAATTCCAATGCTAATGCGCAGTCCCGAGAAAATCTGCGGAAGAATCGCCGGAAAAATCAGATAACGGTATCTTTGTCCGGGCGTAGCGCAAAAGCTGTCCATCACTTTAAAATGCACCGGCAAAATCTGATCTACACCATCCCTTACCGATAAAATCATTTGAAATATGATAATCCAGATCATCAGAATTATCTTCGAGGTATTGCCGAGTCCGAACAACAGCATAAAAACCGGAAGAAATGCAATTTTCGGCATAGGATAAATAAAATATAAAAAAGGAGACAATAGCTTCTTGCACGTCTCATTCACACCCAGAAGCATACCTGCCGGGACTCCTATTATAATCGAAATGCCAATTGCTGCCAGCACTCTCAGCATGCTGGCCCCGCAATGAAGTGCAAGCTTTCCCGGAACTGTCAGCATATACACAAGAGTTTCCAAAGGAGAGGGAACCGTATGAGTATTTAAAAGCAGATGGCATATCTCCCAGAAAATAAGAAAGCTGACAAAGCCTAAACATTGATTCTTAACAAACATTCCCCCGCTTCTCTTGGTCCTTGTTCGAATAGCCATATGCTCTTTTTATCCTTCTTTCTCCATTTTTAACAACTGTCTTAATTTGATGCATTCCTCATAAAATCCTAACTGCTCCCTGGCATCCTTGATAAAATAATAGGGATTCTCTCTTTGCTCCACCTCGCCATCCTCTTTCAAGATGAGAACATACTGCCCAAGCCGCATTGCCTCCTCCACATCGTGGGTCACAAAAAACAGCGTCGTCCCCCGCCTTTGCTGCTCCTCCCGGATCACTCCCTGCAATTCCTCCTTGGTTACCGCATCCAAAGCAGAAGTAGGCTCGTCCATCAAGATAATATCCGGGCCTCCGATCAAGGTCCTGGCAAGCGCTACCCTCTGCTGTTCTCCTCCGCTCAATTCCTGGGGATATTTGTTCCCGTATTTCTCAAGTCTCAGCTTCTCAAGCAGACGATAGACAGGCTCTTTCGTCTCCTTCCCCATGCCTCTTAGTCTGAAGGGCATGGCAACTGCTTCCTCTACCGTCTGCCATGGAAAAAGTCCTAACTCTTGAAAAAGAAATGCCGTTTCTTTCCTCGGCCCTGACACGCTTGTCCCGTTAATGCTCACGCTTCCCTCATCGGGCTTTAGAAATCCGGCAATCAAATTCAGTATTGTTGTCTTACCGGAACCCGATTTCCCGATCAAGGCGTAGGAAACACCTTGTTCCAGCGAGAGGCAGACCTTCTTCAAAACCTGCTGTCTCCCAAAAGAGAAGGACACCCGCTCCATCAAAATAAAATCTTTTTTCAATCTCTGTCCTCCCGGCATTTTTATATCGCACCAAATGTATCATCTTACAAATCAAATTCTTCTTTTAATGTCCGCTCCATCACATCTACGGGCGCTTTCACGCCTGTCCAAAGCTCGAAATTCAGCGCTCCCTGATTTACCAGCATTCCAAGGCCATTAATCGTCTTTGCTCCCCTTTTTCCTGCCTCCGCAAGGAACCTCGTATTGGGATCGTTAAATACCACATCCGCTACTGCCATTTTACTCGTTATCGTATCATAATTTATCTCAGGCTTCTTATCGCAGTCGGGATACAAGCCTATGGAGGTAGCGTTCACTAAAATATCCGTTCCCTCCGGGATATCCACGCCTTGTAAGAAAGGAATAAACTGCGCTTCCGCTTCGGTCCGGCTTTTCAGCAAGTCTGCCAGTTCTTTCCCCCTCGTCTCATCTCTGTTAATAATCATAACCTTTACGGCACCTGCCAACGCGCATTCCACTGCGACCGCTCTCGCTGCCCCTCCGGCACCTATCACAGCAATGCTTTTTCCAAGCGGTGAAACACCTTCGTTTTCCAAGGATTGCAGAAAACCCTTACCATCCGTATTTTCTCCGTAAAGCTTTCCTTCCCTGTTGATTACCGTATTCACCGCGCCGATGATCTTTGCTGCAGGCGAAAGCTCATCGAGATACTTGAGCACCTCCACCTTATGCGGAATCGTCAAATTGATTCCCTTCATCTGAAACGCCTTTACTCCCTCTATCGCCGCCTTCAAATCTCCGGCATTTACCTTTACGGTCAAATATCTGTAATCCAAACTCATTGCCCGAAATGCCGCTTCTTCCATCACTCCGGTGGGGTTCTCATCAATGGGGCAGCCAAAAGCTCCGACTAACTCCGAACGATAACATTTTGCCATAGTATCTTCTCCTTTTCCTGCGAAACCGGATTACCGCAGGTAAACTACGATTGCCGCTATACTTTCTAAGTATTATACCATTATTCTAAGAATACCTCCTACCCTTTTCCACGAGTAAGCTCATAGCTTTCCTCAATCATCCTGTGAATATCCTTATCGGGTACTGTTGCGTTGAGTATGATGGAATTCCAGTGTTCTTTGTTCAGATGGTAGCCCGGCAGCACGGCTTCAAAGGCGCTCCTCCAAAAGTCTCTCCACTCCGGGCTGCACTTGACGTTAATCCATATATGTCCGTCCTTTTCATATATCCATGCAAATATTTTTTTATTTTTCTTATGCCGCATTACGGTCCAATTGGGATCATGAAAGGGATAATCTTCGTACACGTCCTTAAGTTTACTGCAAAAGGCAATTGCCTCTTTTCGTTCCAGCATTTCTTATCCCTCCTATGATAGATTTGTCTCACCTTTCACTATTCCAATTCAAAGGCTCCGGTATACAACTGATAGTATTTACCTCTCTGCGCAATCAACTGTTCATGGCTGCCTCTTTCCGCAATATGCCCCTGCTCCAGAACCATGATCACATCGGAATTTTTTACTGTAGAAAGTCTGTGCGCTATTACAAACACAGTACGTCCTTTCATCAAAGCATCCATCCCCCGCTGAACGATGGCCTCCGTACGGGTATCGATGGACGACGTTGCTTCATCCAGAATCATAGCCGGCGGGTCCGCTACGGCCGCTCTGGCAATCGCCAGCAACTGCCTCTGCCCCTGCGACAGGTTCGCCCCGTTGCCGGCAAGAAGCGTTTCATATCCCTGCGGCAGACGAGTAATGAAATCGTGGGCTCCTGCCAGCTTAGCCGCTGCTTTGCACTCTTCATCCGAAGCATCCAGTTTACCGTATCGTATATTTTCCATAACAGTTCCGGTAAACAGATTGGTATCCTGCAAAACGATACCGAGGGAGCGGCGAAGATCCGCTTTTTTTATCTTATTGATATTTATGCCGTCGTAATGAATCTCGCCCTCCGCTATATCATAAAAACGGTTAATCAGATTCGTAATTGTCGTTTTTCCGGCGCCGGTAGCACCCACAAAGGCAATCTTCTGCCCCGGCTCCGCATACAAGGTAATGTCGTGAAGAATCGTCTTGTCCGGAACATAGCCAAAGTCCACGTCCTCCATTCTCACGTCTCCGGCCAGCTTCGTATACGTAACGGAACCGTCACCATGAGGATATTTCCACGCCCACATATTTGTGCGCTCAGCGCATTCTACGATTTCTCCGTCCACTTCCCTGGCATTTACCAAAGTCACGCTGCCTTCGTCCGGCTCCGGTTCCTCATCGATCAGCTCAAAAATTCTGGAGGCTCCCGCCAATCCCATAACAACTGCGTTAATTTGTTGAGACACTTGGTTAATATTGCCCGCAAACTGTCTGGTCATGTTCAGGAAAGGAACAACAATGCTGATACTGAAGGCTAATCCGGAAAAGCTCATATTAGGCACCTTAGCAAGTAGGAAAAAGCCTCCCGTCAGGGCTACTACTACATAAAGCATATTTCCGATATTATTCAGGATCGGCCCCAGTGTATTGGCATATTTATTTGCCCGCTCCGCATCCGAAAAAAGCGAATCATTGATGCGGTCAAATTCGGACTTGCTTTCCTCCTCATGGCAGAACACTTTCACGACCTTCTGACCGTTCATTATTTCTTCCACAAAGCCCTCTACTCTACCGAGCGCCACCTGCTGGCGCAGGAAATATTTCGCGGAGCCTCCTCCCACCTTTTTTGTAACCTGATACATAATGACTACACCAAGCAAAACCACAAGCGTCATCCAAATGCTGTAATACATCATGATGCAAAACAAGGTCATAACTACAATACCGGACATCATTAGCTGGGGAATACTTTGTGAAATCATCTGACGGAGGGTATCGATGTCGTTGGTATAGTAACTCATAATATCTCCGTGATTGTTGGAGTCAAAATAACGAATCGGGAGATCCTGCATTCCGCGGAACATTTTCACACGCAGCTTTTTCAAAGAGCCCTGAGTGATAACCGCCATCATCCGGTTATAGGCAAAGGATGCCGCCAGCGAAAGAAGGTAGCAGACTGAGAGCAGCAGCACAAAACCGCCAATCCGGCCTGTTACCGACTGCCAATCGCCATTTTGCCAGGAACGTTCCACCAGGGCGATGATATTTTGCATGAATATAGATGGAATGGAAGAAATCACTGCATTGAAAATAATGCATACTGCTACGATGGGCAGCATGACCGGATAAAACTCGAACATTATTTTAATCAGACGCTTCAGCACGCCTTTTTTTACAATTCTATTATTCTTCATTCTGCTCACCTGCCTTATTCTGGGACACATAGACGTCCCTGTATACTTCATTGCCTGCAAGCAATTCCTGATGGGTACCAATAGCGAGCACCGTGCCGCCCTCCATAACGATAATGCGGTCTGCATCCTCTACCGATGCTGTCCTCTGCGCGATAATAATTTTTGTCGTCTCGGGAATATACTCCCTAAGTGCTTTTCGGATCAGCGCATCTGTCTTCGTATCCACCGCACTGGTGGAATCATCCAATATGAGTATCTTGGGCTTCTTTAGCAGTGCTCTCGCAATACATAGGCGCTGCTTCTGCCCTCCCGATACATTAGTTCCGCCCTGTTCGATGCGGGTATTATATTTCTCGGGGAAGTGAGATATAAATTCGTCAGCCTGTGCCAGCCTGCAGACCTCTTCCAGCTCCTCGTCCGAAGCATCTTTATTTCCCCAGCGCAGGTTTTCTTTTATCGTCCCTGAAAACAATACGTTTTTCTGCAGTACGACCGCCACTTGATTTCGAAGTGCTTCCAGGTCGTACTCTCTTACATCCGCACCGCCTACCTTCACAACGCCCTCCGTCGTATCGTAAAGGCGGGAAATGAGCTGAATCAAAGAAGACTTGGAAGAGCCGGTTCCGCCGATGATTCCTATGGTTTCTCCCGATTTTATATGCAGATCGATCCCTTCTAGGGCCATGCGCTCCGCTTCCTTAGAATATTTAAAGCTCACATGTTCAAAATCCACAGATCCGTCTTTTACGAGAGTCAGCCCTCCTTCCGGGCTTTCCATCGTACTCTCCTCTTCTAATACCTCCACAATACGATGTGCCGATTCTCCGGCGATAGTTATCATAACGAACACCATAGAAAGCATCATCAAGCTGCTCAAAATCTGAAAACTATAAGTAAGCAGGGCAGAAAACTGTCCCACATCCAGATCCAGCCCCCGCGAGGTTATAATGGTATAAGAGCCGAAATACAGCACAAATATCATAACCGTATAGAGACAAAACTGCATCAGAGGACTGTTGATGGCCAGTATTTTTTCCGCTCTGGTAAAATCCCCGCAAACGTCCTCCGCCGCTCTCTCGAATTTTTCTTTTTCATGATCCTCCCGGACATATGACTTTACCACCCGCATCCCTGCTACATTTTCCTGAATAGAATTGTTCAGCGCATCGTATTTGCGAAATACCTTCCGGAACAGAGGTATCGTTTTACGGATGACCAGATACAAACCTATTCCCAGCAAAGGTGTTACAAACAAGAAAATAAACGCCATCTTCCCGCCCATAATAAAGGCCATGGCAAACGAAAATACAAGCATTAAAGGACAGCGTATCGCTGTTCTGATAATCATCATGTAGGCATTCTGTACGTTGGATACGTCCGTCGTCATCCTCGTTACTAAAGAGGACGTAGAGAATTTATCGATATTTTCAAAGGAATAGGTCTGAATCCTATAAAATAAATCCTTTCTTAAATTGCGGGCAAAGCCGCTGGAGGCGGTGGCACAGGACATTCCCGCAAGCGTTCCGAATGTCAGGGATAACGCGGCCATAATCACCAATACAAGGCCATATCTTGCAATTACCCCGAATTCCTCCCCCGCTTTAATCTGATTTACCAGCATCGCTATAATAAATGGTATGATACACTCCATTACCACTTCGAAAGAAACATATACGGGCGCTTTAATAGAAGGCGTTTTGAATTCTCGTATACTCTTCGCAAGAACTTTATAAATTGGCATCTCTAACACTCCTTTTTGTTACCTGGTCACATTTTTCAATATTTTCTGACTATCTCCAGACAGAGAACCTGCCGGAAAAGAAATATACCACCGCAAACAGCAAAATCCGGCAGCCAAGGATAATACCTCTGCACATATTCCATTCATCATATTGAACTATTATAACTCATTTCTATCATTTTGGCTCAGTATTTTTAACATGTATTTTCGAACCTGACCTTATGTCACACAAAAAATATCCCTCAATAGTCTGGTTTTTTAAACCTTCTATTGAGGAATAAATAATAAACAAATCATATGCACAAAGCGTATATATTAATAAGATTACGGCAGAATATTCCCCGCTGCACGATAAATCTCGTACCACTCCTCACGGGTCAAATAAATATCTGCTGCCTTAATACAATCTTTTAACCGTTCCGGATTCATCGTCCCTGTTACAGGCTGCATATGCGCAGGATGACGCAGTATCCAGGACAACGCAATCGTGGTATTAGTCACTTCATATTTAGCGGCAATTTCATTGATCTTGGCATTCAGTTCCGGAAACTTTTCATTATCTAAGAAAACGCCTTCAAAGAATCCGTATTGGAAAGGTGACCACGGCTGTATCGTGATATCGTTTAAACGGCAGAAATCCAATATACTTCCATCACGGTTAACTGCCGGCTCGTCCAGCATATTGACGTGGATACCTGACGAAATCATAGTGGCATGGGTGATACTAAGCTGCAGCTGATTTGCTACAATAGGCTGATTCAGCGATTTCTGAAGCAGCTGTATTTGCATGGGATTGTGATTGGATACACCAAAGTTTCTAACTTTTCCGCTGCTATAGAGCTTATCGAATGCCTCTGCAACCTCCTCAGGTTCGACCAATGCATCCGGACGGTGCAGGAGCAGAACATCCAGATAATCGGTTTTCAGGCGTTTCAAGATTCCATCTACCGACTCTAATATATACTCCTTGGAGAAATCAAACGTATTCTCGGCCTTCCTGATTCCGCACTTGGATTGCAGGATAATCTTTTCACGCACAGTATCGTTCATATGAATGGCGTCCGCAAATATTTCTTCGCTTGCTCCCCTGCCATAGACATCCGCATGATCAAAAAAATTAGCACCGTTCTCCAAAGCTGTCTGCACCAAATGCTCAGCATCTTTTTTATTTAAATCTTTCATTCGCATACAGCCGACTGCAATCACTGGTACCTGTAAATTTGATTGTCCTAATTTTATAAGGTTCATAATAGTTTTTCTCCTATATATTATATTTATTTTGCAAGTTTATAAATTTCAAGCACATCCTGCCAGTATAACTTCTTCAAGTTGCCAAGGGGCTGCTCGGTGCCGTAAGCATCTCCTGTTGCTTTTTTTGCCATCACTTCCAGTTTGCTTTCATCAATGCCAAGTTCCGAAAGGGTGGACGGAAGCCCCAGATTTTTATAAAAATTGCGCAGACGTGCAATGCCTTCCATCACAATGGCATCCGAATCGCGGTAACTGCCTTCCACTCCCATTACATTTACCGCAAACTGCACGAACATATCCGTATTCGTTTTATAAACGTACTGCATCCATGCGGGAGTCAATACCGCCAGTCCGGCACCATGAGCCACATCATAAATAGCGCTGAGCTCGTGCTCCATACCGTGGCAGGCCCAATCCTGTTCACGGCCAAGTCCCAGCAGATCATTATGAGCGATCGTTCCTCCAAACCCGACCTGGCACCATGCATCATAATCATGAGTATCCGAAAATACCTTCACCGCATTTTTCATAATAGTTTTCAGAGTCGTCTCACATAATCCGTCCGTCAAATCGGTTTGCACTGTATTGGTAAAATAGCGCTCAAAAATATGGCTCATCATATCTGCCACACCGTTTGCTATTTGATTTTTGGGTAATGTAAAGAACAATTCCGGATTCATGACACTGAGCAAGGGGCGCAGATGAATACTTCCATACCCGAGCTTCATCTGTTTTTCTTCATTGGTGACTACTGTACCGTTGCTGGACTCGCTGCCTGCCGCCGGGATTGTCAGGATCGTTGCAACCGGCAGGGCTTTTGTAATTGGCTTTTGCTGTTCATAGAGTTCCCAGACATCACCTTCGTAGTAAACACCCATTGCAATGGCTTTCGCCGAATCGATGACACTGCCCCCACCCACAGCGAGAATCAAATCCACTCCTTCTTTTCTGCAAAGAGCGATTCCTTCACGAACCAAGGATAAGCGGGGATTGGGGACCACGCCGCCAAGTTCAATAAATTCCAGATTGCTCTCTTTCAAGGAAGCAGTTACCGCATCATACAAGCCGCTCTTTTTTACGCTGTTTCCACCAAAGTGAAGCAGCACCTTCTTCGCATAGGGCTGTAATAAAGCACCAATTTCTTTGTGTGTATCCCTGCCGAATAAGATACGCGTAGGGATGTGTAAATCGAAGTTCAACATCACATATATTCCTTTCTGTAAAACATTTTAAAAAGTAGTTAAATCCGGATTCTGGGCATATCCGCAGCATCCCTTCAAATCCGAAATAGTCTGCACATCCTGTGCGGAAAGCTCAAAGTCAAAAATATCGGCATTCTCTTTTATATGAGCTTGCCCTACCGCCTTAGGCAGCGGTAAATATCCCTTCTGCAAACTCCAGCGAAGTCCTACCTGTGCAATAGTCTTTCCATATTTTTGTGCAATAGACTGCATGTCGGGAACTTCAAAAAGCTGTCCTGTTCCAAGAGGGCTGTACGCTTCCAAAATGATATTGCGTTCCTTGCAATAATTCACTACCTCATCTTGTGTATCTCCGGGACAAAGACGTATTTGATTTACCATAGGTACAATCGTTGCGGTTTTCATAAGCTCATCGATATGACGGGGATGAAAATTGCTGATTCCTATAGAACGTATACGGCCGGCTTTATACAACTCCTCAAACGCCCTCCATGTTCCTGCATTCGCTGACTGCCATTCGTTTCTGAATTTAACCGGATTGGGCCAATGGATCAAATATAAATCCAGATAATCCATATCCAGATTTTTCATCGTTTGTTCAAATGCTCTCATTGTATTTTCATAACCATGTTCCGGGTTTTGCAGCTTACTGGTAATAAAAATCTCATCCCTGCTGATACCGCTTTGCTTTACCGCAATGCCGACACTCTCCTCATTGCCATACCCTGCCGCGGTGTCAATATGACGATACCCTGTTTCGAGGGCATTTCTCACCGCAGATACCGCTGGCTCCCCATTCGATATCTGATATGTGCCGAACCCTACACATGGAATCTTTACTCCATTATGCAATTCCAAACAATCTCTTAGTGATTTCATTCCAGAACCTCCTAAATTTATATTGATAAACAGCTAAATATAACGTATGATAAAATTATAAACCTTAACGTTAACTTTAAGTCAATACGAAAACGAAAACAAACTCATAAAATAAGAAGTTAAATTCTTGATTGCAAGGGTAGATTCATGTTCGATGATTTTAGTCTTGTATAAAATGTGATATGGTTATCAAAAAACATATTGTGAATATTTGGAGGAGCTCTTTTATGGACTATTCTATCAAACAAGTATCGGAAAGAACAAATTTAAAGGCGCATGTTTTACGCTATTATGAGAGAGAAGGCTTACTGCCCTTTGTAAAACGAAGTGAAAGCGGAATCCGGCATTATACGGAGGATGATCTGGAATGGCTCGGTTTAATTTGCTGCCTTAAAAATACCGGCATGTCCATAAAGCAAATAAAAGATTTCGTTAAGCTGAGTATGGAAGGTGACATCACATTAAAGCAAAGATGCGATATGCTGCAAGAGCATAAAAAGAATGTGGAAGAGAAATTGGAAGAAATGCAAAGACATTTACTAAAGGTTTCTCATAAGATCGAATATTTTACCTCTCAATATGAAAAGTACAGCGCCTCTACTTCTTCTGAATCATAAAGTCATACCGCAAATCTTCGAGCAGGCTTACGCCTGCTCTTATTTTATTTTCATAGCATATTCGTAACACTTTTTACTAATCATCATAAATTAGTCAAGGGAAACGTTATTTCCCGCCCCTAACAATTCTTATGGTCAATCCGTTACAGTTCATCCCTCGGCTAAACTGCAACATCTTAACAGCCAAATTCATACGGCTTATTTGTTTCAAACGGAGGAAGATAAAATGACACCAAATAAAGAGGATTATTTAAAAACCATCTATAAGCTTGGCGGAATGGAAGAATTAGTGAACAACAAGCAGATTGCCGAAGCCTTGCAGATCGCGCCTGCTTCCGTTACGGAAATGCTTGGGAAGCTGAAACGGGAAGGGCTTATTCATTATGAACCCTATAGAGGTTCCTGCCTGACGGCGGGAGGGGTAAGCGCTGCTATTTCACTAGTACGCGGACACCGTCTCTGGGAAGTGTTTCTGATGCGCCATCTGGGTTACACATGGAGTGAGGCTCACGAAGATGCGGAGCTGCTGGAACACATTACACCTCCCCGACTGACTTCCCGGCTGGATAATTTTTTGAATTATCCTGCGTACTGCCCTCATGGCAGCGAAATTCCTCATTCTGACGGTCAGATCCACTACACTCCTCTGCAGACCTTGAATCTGCTTCCCGTCGGTATAGTCTCTCATATCCGGCGTGTCACGGAAGAGAAGGAATTACTGGACTATTTACAGGAAGCCGGTATCACCATAGGGAGTCCCGTTCGAATTGTAGAGGCCGCGGCATATGAAGGCCCGCTCACTCTTGATTTGGACGGAAAACGTGTTCAGATTAGTTATAAAGCCGCTTGTCAAATCTATATAGACCGGGTGGAGGATTAATCACACACAAAAAGATTTTAAGGAGGATTCGCATGAACAAAAAAATTAAAGGCCTTCTTGGCACAGTTCTAAGTTTGACATTATTACTTGCGGGCTGCTCGGCTCCCGCAGAAAGTGCAGAGTCAGGGACAGATAAATTGAATGTCGTCACTACTACTACCATGCTGGCCGATTTAGCAATAGAAATCGGAGGCGAACGCATCACTGCCAATGGTCTTATGGGACCAGGCATCGATCCTCACCTGTATCAGGCCAGTGCCGGAGATGTTTCCCTGATGCAGAAAGCAGATGTTGTAGTATATAACGGTTTGCATCTTGAAGGGAAGATGGGTGAAATATTTGAAAATCTGTCCACGCAAGGTTCTACTGTCATTTGTATTGAAAATGGATTGGATGAATCCATGCTTCTAACCTGGGAAAACGACAGTTCAGTCCATGATCCCCATATATGGTTTGATGTTTCCCTATGGAAGCAAGCGGCAAAAACTGTTGCGGATGGGCTGACTCAGGCTGACCCAGAGGGAAAAACAGACTATGAAGCCAATTTGGAAGCTTATTTGGCAGAGCTGGATGAAACGGATATATACATCCGCAATCGTGCGGCGGAGCTGTCAGGATCACAGCGAGTGCTGGTTACCGCCCATGATGCATTTCAATATTTCGGCAAAGCATACGGATTTGAGGTGAGGGGTCTGCAGGGAATCAGCACCGACGCTGAGGCGGGCACGTCCGATGTGAGTGCCTTGGCAGATTTCATTGTAGAAAGACAAATCAAGGCAATTTTTGTGGAATCCTCCGTACCGCCCAAAACCATTGAAGCCTTGCAAGCCGCTGTAAAGGCAAAAGGCTTTGATGTCGCCATAGGCGGAGAGCTGTATTCCGACTCCCTGGGCGGTGCGGATTCAGGAGCCGAGACTTATATTCTGACCGTAAAAGCAAATATTGATACGATTGTAGACTCTTTAAAATAATGGGAGGAAAAATATGAAAAAACAGCAAAATTTTGCGGTGGAGGTAGAAGACCTTACCGTAGCTTATGACGCCAAGCCGGTGCTTTGGGATATAGACTTAAAGATCCCAAAGGGCAAATTGATGGCAGTAATAGGCCCTAACGGAGCAGGTAAGACGACCTTGATAAAAGCTATGCTGGGACTTTTGAAGCCGGTTACTGGAGCGGTTCATTTTCTTGACAAAAGCGGCAGTATACGAACCCTGAAAAATCAAATTGGTTATGTACCGCAAAGCGGCAGTGTGGACTGGGATTTTCCGGCTACGGTACAGGATGTGGTCTTGATGGGATGCTACGGCAAGCTGGGGTGGATTCGCCGTCCCCGCAAATCAGATATAGAACTGACAAAGCAAACATTAGCAAAGGTAGGCATGCAGGATTATGCTTCCAGGCAAATCAGCCAGCTCTCCGGCGGCCAGCAGCAGCGAGTATTTCTCGCCCGTGCTTTAGCCCAGGAGGCTGAAGTCTACTTTATGGATGAACCGTTTAAGGGAGTTGATGCCCAAACGGAAAAAGCCATTGTTGCCCTTTTAAAAGAGTTGAAGGAGCAAGGCAAAACCGTAGTAGTTGTCCACCATGATTTACAGACGGTTCCGGATTATTTCGACTGGGTAACCCTGATCAATCTTCGCGTAGTTGCAAGCGGGCCTGTGGAGGAAGTATTCCATGAAGAAAATCTGAGGAAAACCTATCACAACTGCGCCGCTCTTCTAAGGAGTGTGGTGTGATATGAACAGTTGGATTGCTTTGTTTTCAGACTATACCTTTCAAACGGTCGCTTTGGGTTCCGCCCTTTTGGGACTGATCAGCGGAGTGTTGGGCAGCTTTGCCGTTTTGAGAAAGCAAAGCCTTTTAGGAGACGGGATATCACATTCTGCCCTGCCCGGCGTGGTCATGGCCTTTATTTTATTAGGAAGTAAAAATACAGAAATTTTGCTGTTAGGTGCTCTTATTTCCGGTCTGCTGGCAACGCTGTTCATTATCAGCATTGTGAGATATACCCGTGTGAAGTTTGACAGCGCCCTTGCTCTGGTCATGTCCGTCTTTTTCGGCTTGGGTCTGGTAATGCTTACATACGTGCAGAAGATCCCTAACTCCAATCAAGCCGGACTCAAACGTTTTATTTTTGGGCAGGCATCCACACTTTTGCAGCGGGATATCCTCCTGATGGTAATCTGCGGCCTTCTATTGCTGGTACTGGTACTTCTGTTCTGGAAGGAATTTAAACTCTTTACCTTTGATGCGGATTTTGCCCAGAGTCTTGGCTTTTCTCCCAAAAGGCTGAATGTGCTGCTGTCGTTCATGATCGTACTGTCAATTATTATCGGTTTACAGGCTGTAGGTGTGATCCTTATGAGCGCCATGCTGATTACCCCTGCCGTTGCCGCTCGTCAGTGGACGAATAAACTGTGGATCATGGTAATGCTCTCAGCACTGTTCGGCGCTGTATCGGGCGTTATCGGTACTGCCGCCAGTTCCCTTGTGCCAAAGCTGCCCACCGGCCCGGCTATCGTGATTTGTATCAGTGCCATAGTAGTCATCAGTGTCTTGTTTGCACCTGGCCGAGGGATACTTCACCGAATCTATGTGCGAAGGCGAAATAAAATTTTATATAAGCTGGAAGGAGGTAAGCCGGATGTCCCCTCAAATTGAAATTCAAATCATTGCTGTCATTGTGGCAGTAGCCTGTGCTCTTCCCGGAGCTTTTCTGGTACTCCGTAAGATGTCTATGATGTCTGACTCCATTACTCATACAATACTGTTAGGGATAGTGCTTGCTTTTTTCGTCACCTATGACCTTTCCTCCCCACTGCTCATTGCGGGTGCGGCGTTAATGGGTGTTATGACTGTCTGGCTGACGGAAATGCTGAGCCGGACCCGGCTCCTGGCAGAAGATGCCGCTATCGGTGTGGTTTTTCCGCTGCTCTTTTCCATCGCCATCATCCTGATTACCCGCTACGCAGGTTCCGTTCACCTGGATACCGATTCGGTACTTTTGGGAGAGCTGGCCTTCGCCCCCTTCGACCGCATGGTCATCGGCGGTAAAGATATTGGCGCGAAGGCAATCTACACAACCGGGACGCTGTTACTGATCAACCTTGGCGCCATTATCATATTCTTTAAGGAATTAAAAGCGGCAACCTTTGATCCCATGCTCGCCGCGGTACTGGGGTTCTCTCCGGCCTTGATGCACTATGGCTTAATGACACTTGTATCCTTAACTACCGTCGGCGCATTTCAGGCGGTGGGATCGGTGCTGGTCGTAGCCTTTATGATCGGACCTCCTGTAACGGCTTATTTGCTGACGGATGATCTCAAACATATGCTGATCTTAAGCGGTGGGATCGGTGCCGTCAACGGAGTCCTCGGCTATCAGGCCGCGACACTGTTTGATGTATCCATCGCCGGCAGCATGGCAGTGGTAACAGGATTGGTTTTTCTGGCCGTTTTTATTTTTGCTCCTCGCAGAGGACTGATTTGTTCATTATTTAGACGCAGGACCCAGAAAATTGAGTTTGCCAAAACAATGCTTCTTTTTCACCTGTTTAACCATGAGTCCAGTGCTGAGGAAAACGCAAAAACAGGTGTTGATACCATACAGACGCATTTAAACTGGACTGTGAAATTCACATCGAAAATTATCAAGTTACTAGAATATGAGGGCTACATTAAGCTGTCAGGCGGTTTAACAAAGCTAACGGACGAAGGACGCAGCGCCAGCATTCATAATTATAACTCACTTTTCTCAAAGTAATTTTTTTTAAGAAGGTCAGTGCCTTTTTAGCAAGAGGCACTGACAAAAATGCAACGTTTACACCAATCCTGACTATCCTGTCTAATTATGACCGGAAAAGGCCTTACTTTTGTTCTGCAAGATAACGAAAGTATTGGGAGTTTCCTCTCTCCAGTCAGGAATATACAGCATTCCATTCCAATAGTCCATACCGCATATTTTTTCAAATCCGGCGCGCTTACCGTCGGCAGTCTTATCACTCGCATCTGCTACGGTCGTAATGATATTCGTACCGGCCTGAATAACTCTAATCGCCCGGTTATACGTATCGCCGATGATTATGTTATTCTCCTCATCCACCGACAAGGACCAGGGGCCATCGAATATTTCCGCGGGATTCGTTCCAAGGCGGGCGTACCTCGCATCGCCGCCGTCGCCGCAATATCCTCCTACCCCGTCCCCGCAAATTGTAGTCACTGTTTCCGCCTCGGGGTCGATCTTTCGCACTGCATAGTTCCTGCTATCAAGAACATAAAGATTTCCATCATGCCCCAATCTCATATCATATATCCAGTGGAAACCAGCCTGCTGAAAAGGTACCGTCCCTTTTTGGAAACCAGCCTCCTTTTTTCCTATCGTTTCTATCAGCGTACCATCATAGCCAAAATGAAAAACCCGGAAGCCTCTGACATCATTTACCCATATATCATCATTATAGTCATATATACAATTGCCTATATCGACAATTCCGGCTTTCTCCTTATCAATAAGGGCTATGAAGCAGTTCGTGGATAAGTCCATTTGATATATGTACCTATCTTCGGAAACAAGCAGGGTATTATGCTGAAATGCCCTTGAAATATATTTAGGCTGTATCAGTGAAACGCTAAAGTGTACGGGAGCAAGTCCCGGATCTACCTCTCCTGCCGTCCATGCGGCACCGCCATTCTCAAGTAATCCTATAAAATTCCTATGATATTCTGCAATATAGCAGGCGCCGATATAATCATGAAACCCAAACTGCGGCAATCCGTTTATTATCTTCTGCGACCCATAATCAATCACATCGATCACATGCCAGGAATCTGAAACCGGAAAAGTATGAGATTCTTCGTATCTGTCCTCATTATTATTTATTCTATTCATGAGCAGTTCCTCCTTTTTAAAGAGTATAGCAAAGAGAATATGACAATGGCATGTCATATTCTCCTTATAAAAAGACAGATCGATATCCCAGCGATTTTGCTACAATAATCACCTTTTTCCTATCCGGACTTTTACAATCTACACAATGACCGAGCTTAGTACATGGGGTATCTTTCCCTAATCGCTTCGCATCAATAGGTGCAGCATAATTTCTGACTCTTCTTTCAGCCTCCTCAAGATCTTTAACCAGTTTATTTATTCCGGCAACTATTATAACCTGCTTCGGTCCAAATATCATCGGTGCCACCCTGCTCCCATTACCGTCGATGTTGGATACACCGATTTATTCGTAAAATAACTTTCTATTGTCACACAGCCAATGGCGCATGATTGACAGAAACTGCTCAGGCTGCTCAATCTGCAGGTTGTGGCCCGCGCGATTGAGTACAGCAAACGTGGCGTTAGGATAAATATCCATGAGCTTGAACTGATCGCGCCATCCAACCTCGGTATCCTGTCTGCCTGTGAGTATCAAGCACGGCGCTGGGAAAGGTTGTTCCAGTTCATCCACGTCAAAGGAAAATGCTCCGTCCAGCACCTCGGTAAGAAAATGAGTGTTCTGATGCCGCAGGGCCTCCAATATCTCATCGCGGAAGCGGTTCCAGACACTTTCAGTAAGTATCACGTTTAAATATTCAAAGCTTGCCCTATCCTCCTCACTGAGCGTACTCAAAAAGGCTTCGTCCCTTTCCATCACGCGCAGCGGCTCCACATTGCCCTGACGATTTCCGGGAACGATGAGCGGGCAAAGCAGTATAAGCCCTGCAATCCGGGATGCGTGCTGCTTCACCATTCCCCGGGCCAGATAGCCGCCGTATGACTCACCCATAAGCAGAAAACGCTGTCCGGGAATCAGTTCATCCAAAAGCGCTACCAATGCATCCAGAATATGATCGGACGTGCGAATATGCAAAGCTGCCGGCGACCGGCCCATACCCGGTAAATCGATATAAATTCGCTGAATAGGCATAGGATATTCAGCGAACATAGACTCCATACAATGGGAGAGTATATTGTGATCCACACCCCATCCATGCAGAATCACGAACGGAAGCCCTTCACCGTAAATTTCATAATACAAATCACTTTTATCAATAGTTCCCATGTCCATTACCCCTTTCCGGTCTTTTAATATATGTATGATTATATACCAAACAGACATTCGATGCAATATGCCTGAGATAGAATAAAAGTATGCTGCGCAGCCGTTCTTTATATAACATACTGTTCCATATATCTTTTGCTCAGCTTAAGACTCTTTATAATATTTCCTCTCGTTCCTTCAAAAGCCTTGTCCTCGACTTCTATACAGGAATACCCGTCATATCCCACATCGGACAGAGCACTGACATACCTTCCCCAATCCACATCGCCCAATCCCGGAATCTTCGGCGACATATAGGCAAGCGGATATGCCATGCTTCCTACTTTCTCCAAACGATCCTTATACAGCTTGATATCTTTATAATGTACATGAAATATCTTGTCCGCAAACTCATAAATAGGCTTAATATAATCGATCATCTGCCAAACAAAATGAGAAGGATCGTAATTGATTCCCAAATAATCGCTGGGTATCAGTTCGAACATTTTTCTCCAAATCTCAGGTGTGGAAGCAAGATTCTGCCCACCCGGCCACTGCTCCGGGCCAAATAGCATGGGACAATTTTCAATTGCAATTTTCACCTTGTTTTCTTCTGCAAATGCCATAATCGGTTTCCATATATCCGCGAATATATTCAGATTTTCCTCTACGGTTTTATGCTGGTCTCTGCCGATAAAAGTAGTTACCATATTCACGCCTAACTTTGCGCTGAATAAAATGACCTGTTTCAGATGAGCAATATTTGCTTCTCTCTTTTCCGGATTGCCATCCAGCGTATTAGGATAGAACGCCAAAGAAGAAATTTCAATAGATTTATTCCTGCAATATTCCTTAATATGTTCTATATAACTTTCCTCCATGCAATTAACGTCTATATGGCTGACCCCCGCATATCTCCTTTCCGCCTTGCCACTGGGCCAGCAGGCAACCTCCACACAGGAAAAACCCAGCTCTGCCGCCGTATCTATCATTTCCTCAAAACTGTCTTTTTCCAGAATCGCGCTTACAAATCCTAATTTCATATTTATTGCTCCTTTCAAAGCCCTATCATAATCTCTTATTGCTCTATTTGAACAGTTCTGCCCGTCCTGGAACTCTCCACACAGGCAAAAACCGCTTCCATTGCATTCAGTGCGGTCTGTCCGTTCAGCTCCGGTTCCTTTCCTGTTCTTAACGCATCTACAAACATGTCTATGACACCTGACGTTGTCTGGTTATCGTTTGTTTGGATTTTATCTATACAATATTTTACTGTCTCACCGTCTTTCATTTCCAATATAATTGAGTAATCGGGATCGCTGTATATCTTCATTACTCCTTTTGTTCCATACATAACCGTGGAATTATTTTCATTCCCATAACAGGTCCATCCTGCCGTCATCGTTCCAACGATACCGCTTTGCATCTTGTAAATGCAAAAAGCATTGTCATCTACACCTATCTTGTTTCCGGATGCGTCTGTTTTTTCCAATGTGGTCAGAACGGCTGTAGCTTCTGTCACCTTTTCTCCTGTCAAATATTGAATCAAATCCGTTTTATGTATTCCCAAATCGGCCATAGCTCCCAACACAGCCTTGGATTTATCGAAAAACCATGTGTTTTTCCCCGCATCTATGCTCCATGTCTCCGGTCCTTTATGGACAAACATTGCCTGGAAAGTAATCAACTTCCCTATTGTCCCGGCTTCTATCAGCTCCTTCGCCTTTCCATGAGCCTTTGCAAGACGCTGGTTATGTCCTATCATCAGTATTTTCCCTGTTCTCTCCGATGCCTCTACCATCGCCTTGCACTCCTCCAGAGTCATTGCCATGGGCTTCTCACAAAGAACGTGCTTTCCCGCTTCCAGTGCCTTTATCGTAATCTCCGCATGAACATGATTCGCAGCACATACGCTTACCGCATCGATTTGAGGATTCTCCAGCATCTCTTCATAGGAAGCATAAGCAATTCCCCCATGCACATTTGCCAAAGCTTCCGCTCTTTCCCTGCTGACATCGTAAAATCCCGCTATCTTTACGTCATTCAACGCCATATATTCCGGTATATGTCTGACCTGTGCTATTTTTCCGCATCCGATAATACCAATATGAAACATATATCCTTCCTCCTTTAGTTTTTATTCAGTAAATTTACCCTTAACGCGCTGATACCAAGAGCAATGATTATAATAGCTCCGGAAGCAATTTCTTGAAGATACGGATTAACTCCCAAAATATTAAGAACATTGGATATCAAACCCATAAGCAGTACTCCAAAAAAAGTACCTATAATATTTCCTTTGCCGCCGCTGATAGGAACTCCGCCTATTACCACCGCTCCCATAGCCTGCAGTTCCATGCCCGCGCCCGATGACGGAAGAGCTGAACCGACTCTTGAAAGCAAAAGAACGGCAGCTACGCCCACAAAAAAACCATTCAGCACAAAAAATATCAATTTATTTCCAGTAACACGTATTCCTGCAAGAAATGCGGATTTCTCATTGCAGCCAATGGCAAACAGCCTTCTGCCGATTTGCGTATATTTTAAAATGATATGTACAATGACATAGCCGATCAAACTGATTACAAATATCAACGGTATTATATTTAAAACCTTTGTTTTGCTTAAAAAGTCGAATTCTCCATATACAGTACGAATCACACCTTTTGTTATGAAAAGTGCGGCACCCGTGTAGACACTCGTAGTTGCCAAAGAAATGATAAAGGACGGTGCCTTAAACAGTATTGCTAATATTCCGTTTAATAAAGTACACAGCATGCTCACCAGAATACCTACTGCAGACGCAGCAATTCCGTTCACTCCTGCGTTGATCAAAATTGCCGTAATGCAACAAGTGAGTCCGATAATAGCGCCTACCGAAATATCAAAATTTCCCGAGATTATTATAATAGATGCCCCTGCTGCCACTAGACCCAAAACAGCAATCTGCTCAAAGATATTCATAATATTGTTCACCATCAAAAACCTGGGATTTATGATTGCCGTTATTGCAGAAATCAGTAAAATAACCATTAAAAGAATCAGCCATTGCGACCTGAGTAATGTTTGTTTAATCTTTATATTCATTGTCTGTCTCCTTTTCCCGTTCGCCCGTTTCCTCTACTCCCATATAGGCCTTTAAAAGCTTGTCCTCAGTCACTTCTCCCGCCTTAAAAATATGGGTCAGTTCTCCGTCCTTCATTACACCGATCCGATCGCTCATAGATAGTAGCTCCGGCATATTAGAAGAGACCATAATAATCATTTTGCCCTGCTTTGACAGTCCCTCCATAAGGCGGTATATTTCCTCTCTGGCTCCTACATCCACGCCTTTGGAAGGTTCATCGAAAATGTATACATCTCCCTGCATGGAAATCCATCTGGAAATTACTACCTTTTGCTGGTTTCCGCCGCTGAGTTTGCCTACCTCATGTTGTTGGTTGAAAACCTTGATATCCAATTGTCCAATTTGATCCCCAACAAGCTTTGATTCTTCTTTCAAGCTCAAAAAGAACTTGTTTTCATTTTTAGTAATAGAGATATTTTCTTTTACGGAACGCTCCAAAAAAAGGCCTTCACCTTTTCTGTCTTCCGAAACATAACATATTCCTTTTTCAATTGCATTTTTAGGGTTTGCAGGCGTTATTTCCTTCCCATCCAGATAAAGCTTGCCCGACTCCTGTCTGTCAGCACCGAATAACATTCTGACTAACTCAGTCCGTCCTGCTCCCACCAGACCGCCTAAGCCAAATATTTCGCCTCTCGATACTGAAAAGCTCACATTTTTCACCAGACCGTTTCCACTGTAACTTTTTATCTCCAAGGCATTGTCACCTTTATCAAAATTCCCCTTTTGATAGAAGTTTGACGCATCTCTGCCGACCATATCCTTTATCAGCTGTTCCTGTGTTGTTTCTTTTAGCACGCGTTCACATATACTATGCCCGTCCTTCAACACGAGGGCACGATCTCCCACTCGATATATTTCCTCAAAATAATGTGAAATATAAATAATTCCAATTCCGTCCTTTTTCAATTGACCGATAAGCTGCATCAATGATGCCGTTTCCTCTTCGCCCAGCGACGCGGTGGGCTCATCCATAATAATAACTTTTGCTTCTTTATACAGCGCTTTCGCAATCTGTAAGTTTTGTTTCTGTCCGGGAGACAAATCTTCCACTAATGAATCGGGGCGAATTCTAATCTTAAGACGGTCAAGCAATTGTCCTGTAATCTTCTCCTGCTCCTTCCGGTTAATGAAAATTCTGCCGAATTTAATTTCTGATCCTTGAAAAATATTGTCGGAAACAGTCAGCGTATCTACCAGATCCACATCCTGATAAATCGTTGCTATTCCAAGTTTAATCGCCTCCGACGGCTGCATCTTGTCATAATGTTTATCGAATAACACAATTTCTCCACTATCCGGTTTCTCAGCACCCGATAAAATTTTAATCAATGTAGACTTTCCGGCGCCGTTTTCTCCCACAAGGCAAAGCACTTCTCCCGCCCATAAAGACAAGCTGACATCATGCAATACCTGTATGCCCGAAAATGATTTATTAATTCCCTTTAATTCGAGTATTTTTTTCAATGTATCTTATCTCCTTTATAAAGGAAAAGCAGTCAATGACTGCCTTTCCTTAACCACATTAATCACTTCATTAATTCCGGGAAATACTCATTGGTCAAATCCCAATAAATATCATTAACTTCCCATGGTACTACCTTCGATTCATCATCGATATTTTCTTGATCAACAGGCATGATAGGCAGCATAACTGCTTGTTCTACCGCTGTGCTGCTGCCGGTTACATATTGGTCCAGCACAAGGAAAGATACCAGCCCTTCCCAGCCGGGAGAAGAAGAAATCGTATAGCTCAATTTACCGTTTTGAATAAGAGGAAGACCTGCAGGAGAACCGTTCTGAGCGATTACCGTGTACTGATCCAGCAGATTATTGTTTTCCAGCATTTGAACAACAGCAGCAGCCATATCTTCGTTCATCACATATATAATGGAGAATTCCTTGCCGGAAGCGATCAGATCCTGTGCAACATTTACCGCCTCACTGGGATCGTACTTGCCTTCTCTTATGTCAATGCACTCATTCTGTCCCAATTCTTCGGATTTTGCAGTCATTGCTTCATTTATCATCTGGCAAGGTACCGATTCGAAATTACCGGTAATAATAACATAATTTTCACCTGCGTGATTATCTGCCATCCACTGCGCATAATTATTTCCCATTTCTACCCAGTCAAAATCAATTGCAGCAACTATATCCTGTTTTGCATCCAGCGCCGTAGCACAGGAGTCTGTAGCCACTACCGGAATTCCGGCCTCTGCAAATTTTTCTGCAGCAATTTTCGCTCCATTTTCATTAAAGGAAAAAATACAAACACCATCAACTCCCTGATTTATCATTGCGTCGATATTGGCAACTTCTTTGCTCGCATCGTAATCCGAGTTAAGTACCACTACGTCATAACCCGCTTTTTCTGCTCCCATCTGGAAACCTTCTACATTTCTCTGATACCATGTATCAGGGCCGGGTGTAATATAACCATATACTTTCTTGCCCTCTGCACTGGTTTCTTCTGTCTGAGGCTCACTATTAGCCGTTTCTTCTTTCGTTTCTACTGCCTGCTGGTTATCCGCTGCCGTATCCGTGTTTTCAGTCTTCTGACACGCGGTCAGACTTAGGACCATAACGGATGCACACAGTAAAGCTACTACTCTCTTGTACATTTTCTTTTTCATACTACTCTCTCCTTATAATGTGTTTTTTAAAAATTTGAGACCTTCTCTTGCCAGAGTATCCTGATCCTTGGCTAGTGGTCTCCATAAAGAAACTGCTTTTGCAATTTCTTTTATGTCAGTTGTGAATGATTCAATTACGACAGAGCCATCATAATTAATATCTGCAAGCGCCTTTTTGATTTCCAGCCAGTTGAAATGATCCTCTCCCGGTGTTCCTCTGTCATTGGCACAGGCATGAAAATCATACAGCTTATTCCCTGCCAGCCGTATTGCCGAAGGGATATCCTTTTCTTCAATGTTCATATGAAAGGTATCCAATAAAAATCCTACATTGTCCTGCCTCAATTCATCCATAAACTTAAGGCCCTGATAAACCGTATTCATAAAGTCCGTTTCAAACCGGTTTAACGGTTCAAGTGCAAGTTTTACATTTTTGGAAGCAGCATACTCCGCGGTATATTTCATATTTTCAAGCACATATTCTCTTTGCCTTTTACGTTCTCCGGCATCTGCTACCCCGGTCTTTCCCGTTGCTGCATACATGGGGCCTGCCACATAAGGCGAACCGGTCACCTCCGCCATATCGATCAGAGTCTTTATATACTGCATACCTTCTTCTCTGTATGCTTTTACATCGGAACCTATGTCTCGTCTTTCGCCGAAAGCGCCGCAAATGTGCACCGCAATCCCTATCTTATCCGCTTCTTCCTTCACCAATTCAATATCGATGACCTCCGGACTCTCGACCCCGATTTCATAAATATCGAATCCCATATCCTTCGCGTGCTGCAATTGATCTAATGTATGGCTGGAAAAAGGAGAGACCCATACATATGAACTTATTCCATATTTCATATCATACCTCGTTTTACTGTAAAAATATTTTATTTCTGTAAATTTACATTTTTATAATATTCTATTTTGCCATAATTGTCAAATGTGTATTAAGTTTTTTTTGATTTTTAGTAATTATAAATAAATAATTTTTCAGATTTTTGTATATTATTTCTTTTTCATCTTTTGAATTAATGTAAGAATTATTTTTTACACTATTTTTTACATTTTTATTTACATTTCACTTCCTATTCGCTATACTAAGTAAAGTATAAAAATTTAAATGGGGGATTTGTTATGACACAAAATTCAAAAATAACAATAGAAGAAATCGCACAGAAAGCCAATGTTTCCATTGCAACTGTCTCAAGAATTCTGAACAATAAAGATACTGTAAAACCAGCTACCAGAGAAAAAGTAATTTCTATAATGGAAGAACTGCAATTTAAGCCCAAAGCTCCATCCGGCCTTAATAATTCAAAAAGCAGGGTTATTCTCATGTGTGTTCCTGACTTTAACAACCCTTTTAATTCACTTGTCATTGACGGTGTCCAAAAAGCAGCGCATGACAATGGCTATGATGTACTGTTGCTGCAATCTAAAGATTATTATACCGAAAGTGATGATTATTTAAACATTCTAAAAAATAATTCTTTGGCGGGTATGCTCATTTTATCCTCCGCTCCCAACAATAAGTTATTGGAAGAGCTGAGCTTCCGCTGCCCTGTTGTAATGTGCTCGGAATATTCCGAAACTTACGGCGTGTCTTATGTGAGCATCGATGACGTAGCTGCTGCGCAGAAAGCGGTGAACTATTTAATCTCCATAGGATGTAGAAAAATCGGGTTTTTAAATTGCAATATGAAATTCAAATACGCGAGACATCGCGAGAAGGGTTACCGGCTGGCCTTAGAAAATGCCGGCCTGGAAATAAATCCCGAATGGACTGCCCATATTTCTTCTATTAATTTCAATTCTGCGATTTCACATGCAAGGCATATTTTAAGCCTTTCCAACAGACCGGATGCTTTGTTTTGTACATCCGACTATTTCGCAGTCAGCGCAATCCGTGCTGCCAACGAACTGGGTATAAAGGTGCCTGAAGACTTGTCCATTATCGGTTTCGACAACATCGACTTGTCCTTGATGTGCAATCCGCCCTTAACGACAATCGAACAGCCCTGTTTTGATATCGGCTTTCAAGCTTGTGAACTCCTGATCGAAAAAATATTGAACCCCCATGCACCGGATAAGCAAGTAATCCTGCATACAGAGCTGGTTGTACGAAGTTCTACAAAACTATAAAAGTTGGCCCCGAATACGTTTCCCTGCCTTCACGGCTGCATTTTCCTTACAAACTGTGAAGGCTTTGTTGTTTCATAGTTTCCATTCTTATAACTTATATTTTGTTATTTCATCTCTTATCAATTTTACCGCTCTTACTAAATCCTCATCCTCACAGTTACATACACACAGACGCAGTCCCTCCGCAACGGTAAATTCGTCTAAATAACAGTCTTTTATACTATTTATCCTAACATTGCATTTTGCCAGACTGTTTACTACCTTCTCCGCGACACCTTTCTCCGTTTCTATAAAGGCATAAATACCTGTAGATGGAATATGGTATTTGACATCACTGGAAAAAAAGTGCTCGCATGCCTGTCTTAAGACTTCCATCTTATTCTTATAGAACTTTTTCGTTCTTAGCACATGGGATTTATACATACGGCTTTTCAAATATATTTCCAGAGCCCCTTGCGTCAGGACCGGAGTATTTATATCCATGCTGTGCTTATAATGCATAAATTCCTTTTTCAAAGGTTCCGGTAAAATTGCCATCCCAAGGCGCAGCCCCGGTAATAAAGTTTTGGAAAAACTGCGGATATAAATAACCCGTTCCTTCCCGCCCATGGCATAAAGAGAGTCCACCTTTTCCTCCAGTTCTAAATCCGCCAGATAATCGTCCTCCACTATGTATACATCATACTGATCAGCCAGCCTTATGATTTCCTGTTTTTGCTTCTCACAGCAGCTAAACCCTGTCGGGTTTTGAAATCTTGGCATAAAATAGAAGAACTTAATATCGCCTGCTTTAAAAAGCGCTTCCAATTCCGTTAAATCAATCCCCTCCTTTGTCCTTCTTATGCCTATGACAGGTATTTTATTGCAGCTAAGGGCTTGAAGCATGACCGCATAAGTCGGCTGCTCCACAATGACTTTCGTACCGTTCCCGGGAAAGGGCATGGCTGCCAGAATATATAATGCCTGCTGCGCACCATTGGTAATGAAAATATCCTGCTGCCTTGTAAATATATGGAAATTTATCAAATGCTTAGCCAAAGCTTCCCTTAATTCCTGCATTCCCTGAGGCGGCGCGTATTCCATAAGCTTATTTTGATAGATGGAAATAGATTTCTCCATGCAATGATAAAAATCTTTATAAGGGTTAATAGAATCCGGAGGCCTGACAGTAATCAGATCGATCTCATCCTTGGGATTTGAAAGTCTGCCCATGGATTTCACTACATAAAAACCACTTTTGGGTGCTGCATATATCAGATGCTCTTCTTCCAAAAGTCTATAGGCTTTTAGAACGGTATCCGGATTATACCCGGATGCCCTGACATAGGCTTGAATGGAAGGCAGCTTTTCACCTGATTTTAAGTCACCTCTGTATATTCTATCCTTGATGGAATCGGCTATTTGAGTATATTTGTACATGCTTCCCTCTCCTTTCAGGCATTATCTGTACCGGTACAGATGGCTTTTGAAATTCTTGTTTTTTTTATCCGGCTCGGATAAGATTACTATAATCATATCACAGAGCAGAGAAGGAGAATATATTACCATGAAAACTTTTCCCTTGGATTTCAAAGATTTAAAGGACCTTATCACCGAGTATCCCACACCATTTTATCTCTATGACGAAAAGGCTATTCGCCACAATATACATCGTCTATATAAAGCCTTTTCCTGGAACGCAGGCTTCCGCGAATATTTTGCTGTGAAATCCGCCCCAAATCCTTTCCTATTGCAAATATTCAAAGAAGAGGGCTGCGGTGTGGACTGTTCTTCCGAAACAGAATTAATTCTAGCCGATTCCTGTTCGTTTCATGGCGAAGAAATCATGTTTACCTCTAATGTGACTTCAGCCGCAGAATTCAAAAAAGCAAACAGTCTGGAGGCAATTGTTAATCTGGATGATTTTTCCCACATTGATTATCTGCAAAAGCATGGGGATATTCCAAACCTTATCTGCTTTCGCTTAAATCCCGGCGGGGTAATCGAATACGGCGGCAAAACAATACTGGATTACAATAATTACAAGTTCGGATTTACAAAGGAACAGTTTACAGAAGGTGTTGCTTACTTAAATAAGAAAGGAATCAGACGCTTCGGTTTACACAGCCAGTTTGGCTGTCACAGAACCGAAACAGATTATTTCGAAGAAAATGCCCGTTTATTGTTTGAAAAGGTTGTAGCTATCTATCAAAAGACCGATATAAAATTTGAATTTATTAATCTGGCCGGAGGCTTAGGAATCTCCTATAAGGACAATGCTGCCGGTGCGGATATTGAAGCCGTGAGCCATGCTATCCGAAAAGCCTATGAGGATATTTTGGAACCGGCAGGCCTGGCCCCTCTCCCCTTATATATCGAGTTCGGCCTTTTCATGACCGGCCCTTATGGTTATTTTGTATCTTCGGTTCTCCATATCAAAAAAAGCTGTAAAACTTTCCTGGGCCTAGATGCTTCCACCAACAGCTTTATGAGTCCTTCCAGATATACCGACCATCACCATATAACCGTTGCCGGTAAGGAAAAGGAAGACTGTGATCACACTTACGATATTACGGGGTCTTTATGTGAAAACAGGGATCGCTTTGCAACAGACAGAAGCCTGCCTTACGTGGAAACCGGAGATATTTTGATATTTCATGACGCAGGAGCCTATTCCTATTCTCATGCAAATAACTTTAACGGCAAGTTACGGCCTGCCGAATTGCTGCTCTGCCAGGATGGCTCCGTACGTCAGATACGGCGGCCGGAATCGCCTGAGGATTATTTTTCGACCCTGGATTTTCCGATAAAGTATGAATAGCATTCCCCAAAATTGATGGTCATGCTTTCATGGCTTTACTCATCCGGCTTGTTTTTATTTGCTTCGATTATTATCGTGCAGATTACTTGCCTTATTATGCCCCGCCTTTGCTTTACCTTGAATCTCCGGAACAGGTTCCGCTTCGTTCTTTTTTATTTCCATTTTTTTATTGCTTTCTGTTCCATGGGGTTGTCTTGGGTCGGGTCTTCTCATACCTGCTTTAGCCATAAATTCACCATCCTTACATAATGATTTTATATTCCATTATGATTTGCAAAAAGTGTGGTTTTATACTTAGCGGCCTCAAAATTGTATTTACATGGCGGCAGCCGACATTCCTATCGGCAACCGCCATGTCCGACTTTTATAAAATTTCCTTACGGGTTACCACCCGGCTTTCAAGCTTAAGATGAGGGCTTAAGAATAGTCACTTCTTAGACGTCCATATTACAAATGAAATGAAAAACGCCCTCTCATTATTGATATCATAATATCACATTGTTAAAGAGAACAAGTATAAAAGAGGTAAAAGGAATGTAAAAAATACTTAAGAAATTTCCATCTTCCTGAACCGTTGCTTTTCTGCATACATCTGTTTATCCGCTTCTTCAATTATCTGCTCTAAATCCATATCCATGCCCGTGCAAAAATAAAATAATCCGTGGCTTGCCGCAATATTATAAGAAAACTCTTCTTGAAGATTTCTTTCATTAAACTGTTTTATAATATCGTTCCAAATAGTTTCAGCCTGAGTTTTATTTTTCTTCTTAAATACTATTATAAACTCATCACCGCCTATGCGGAAAAATATATCTTCTTCCTTCAGTTTATTTTTAATTATCCTGCATAATGTTTGAATATAGCGGTCACCTTCGCTGTGACCATAGGTATCATTTACAAGCTTTAAATTATTGATATCCAAAAAACAGAGCGCAAATTCCAGAAATTCTTCTTGGGCTTCCTCTAACAACTCTTCCAGTTTCTTAAACCCCATTCTTCTGTTCATAATTCCTGTCAAAGAATCAGTGGAAGCATAATGGGACAGTTCTTCCTCCGCTTTTCTGATCTCCGTTATATCCATAATACCTGTTAAAATAGACTTTTCGCCATGATAATCAATTATTTCGTAATTCGCGGTAACCCACTTCCTCTTGCCGTTAAAGTTATATTCTACAATCCGGTTAAAGGTACTGTTATTTTCCTTCAATTCTTCCTGAAGAGCCCGCCTGCTGTCACTCGTAATATAACAGTCTATTCCGTTAAAACTGTCCTGACTCTCTGCTTTGATTCCCATCAGGCTGCATGCCCGTTTATTTGCTTCTATGATTTTTCCATCCTTCATCCTTGTAATAAACACCGGATAAGGGTTTACATAAAAAAGCTTTTTAAAGTTCTCCTCATTTTCCATTAACTTCTTTTTATAGAAAAACTCCATCATCCTATGACGATAAAAGATAAATCCAAGCAAAAATGCAGCCCCTGACAGAACCGTGGAATTTACTACTTTGGTAAGCAGCAGACTCGTTTCATTACCAAGAGTCCCGATACCTATAAGGAAAATGATGTGATTCATAACGAATGCAAAAAGCATAAAAGACGGTTTGAGGGTGAAAGCAATCGCCGCAATCAACGCCAGTATCATATAGGAATAAATATTGCCGGTATATCTTTGGCTATTAATGGAAGAAACCGCCCCAAAAAGAATATAAAAAAATACATATATTCTTGAAGCAATATATATGATGCGGTAATTGGTACTCTTTCTCCTGACAAACACCCACTTGTAGAAAATCAGGAACACAGCCGAAACAACTACACTGATAGTATGCATAGCAATAAGGGTTGTACTATATCTCCTATCGGCACCACTACTTATAATTGTCAGATCCATATATGCCCAAAAAATTGACAGGAAAATATTAGCCATAGAAATCAGGCGGATTCTGTTTAGAACAAGCATGCTGTTGTACTTTTCGAATTCTTTTTGTTCTTCGTTGGAGCGACTTATTAAAAGTCTTAATCCTTCCTTTATCCATTCCATAAATTTGTCCTTTTTAATGTCAACATAACTTCCTGCTCAAGATAGAACAAAAGTGTGCTTTATATAATACCCTCGCGACCAAATACTCTGGCAGCACAGCTTTTGTTCCGCGCGTAGCTGTGCATCCACTTTTATGTAATAAGAGCATTTTCCTATCACATAATAAAAAGCATTCCTAACCTACAAGAATGCTTTTAAAATAATGTCCATTATAACAAACCGTATGTTGGGAAGCAAGATGTTTTGTATATTAACGTATTAATGCATTTTTACTTTGTTACTGTTCACACAGTAGCTTAACACTTGCTGTTAAGCTACGTAAGAACGTGATGCACGAGATGGTTTCTGCTTCGCGAAGCGAATTTAAATGCAAAAAGTTTGCATTGCAGAACATCATGCGTTACTGAGAACGGAGTGAACAGTAACTTTACTTTTTCTTTCTTATACCCGCTGCAATCCAGTGCGGAGCGTAAGCAGAAGTACAGCCTTTTGGAACTTTCAAATCACGATATACCCCTAACGTTTCGCCTAGAGTGATACATCTTTCTGTAAATTGCGGATAACGTATCCCGATTTCACACAGGGCGTGATTCATTGCCCATTGTTTCCCGGGGGACGCAGTTTGCAATTCAATTTCAATCGTTGCAAGCAGCGCCTCTAACTCATGGTCAGTTAATTTACCGGCAGATATTTTATGGACGATCAGATTCCACCCTGCCCTGCCTAGGTTATCCTTGCCGGAGTCCATCCATTCTTCAGCAAGAATATCTGCATCTTTATGGCTGCTGACAACTTCACCAACGAATTTATCAATCATATCAGCATATGTTAATTCAGCGACCATACTTCTCCCTTCATCTGTTGACAGCTTATTCACATCGAACAGCATACATGCAAGCCATCGTGCATCCGTGTTTCCACTCTGCCAAAGCTCTAATGCCAATTCATGATTTTTCCCTAATTGCTTTGCCAGCTTCCGTAATTCCCCCAATAAAACGCCGTAAGTATTTTCACCTGCACCGTTTTTTATATACATCTGTCTTCGTTTTTCATTGCCTATATTATAAAGTATTTCAAGTATCTCGCTTTTTGTCATTTTTATGGCCATACTCCTTTCAAAACCTGGAGACTTTGTACAAGTGTGCTCATACAGCTTAAGCACAAAATCTCTTGTCGAAAGTATGAAGCTCTTTCAACATTGTAAACATGCCGCACTGCGGCACAAACAATCCATGAAGAAGACTCAGAGAGGTGTGAAACTTTAGAAATTCTTAGGTGATGTACCTTATTAGCTTAGAATTTCTTTTCACACTTATGCTCCTGCAATGTGTCATTTATAACATCGCTAATTTACTTCAATATTCCCCTTTAATTACAAAAAATGAGCCGCGTATTGTTCCAGCCAATTTCGATTTCTGTCTGGCAAACTTAAACTTCCCTTCTAACTCCTTTGGAACCTCCATTCCCTCAGAAAGTTTGAAACCAACGGCACGCTTCTTAGGGTCATCAACCGTATACATGACATTGACTGCCAGACCATCCTCATAAAAGACATAGGCCATTTTTATGTTTTCCACTTGAAAAGATGATGTTTCTAAAGGCTTTGCGGAAAACTCAATATCACGTTCTCTTTTTAAAATCCGATTCACATAATCGAGCGTCTCCTGGCTTTCACTTACCGGTACAACTGTAAATTCATGCTTATATTTATTCATATAATAACGGGCTTCATTAGCGCGCAAACCAGCGAGCGCCTCTGCTACAGCTGAAGACTCAAGACCCACCGTAGAAACATTTTTAAAATCAACGACATAGGACATTTTCATTCCTCCTTATATTTCTTAACAACAGGAATCCTCATTTGTTTTATCCGTTTACAGTACCCCTGCCACCACACCGGCTGCTGCACATAGTATTATAATAAACCTTTCATTTTAACTTATCCACTTATTTGTGTTTTTTATTTTATAGATATATTATAACCTGATTTGATAAGTATATTATAACCCGAAGTCATGCCAAAATCGATACTTTTTACAGACTGATAGGAAAAAAGTTGCTGTCTGCATAAGCATAAGAAGCGGCTAATTTAAGAGAACTTCAAAAAAGCCCCCTTTCAAGCGGAATGGGACAATACAAAATAAGTTTGAAGCTAGATGTCAATATTTTAAGATTGCTTTTTAATAATTCTGAAATCATACCCAAAAAAATCGCCAGTAAACTAAATATTCCCAACAGCACCTTAATAAATGCCATCAATAGATTAGAAAAAACCGTTGTTTCGGCGGCTGGCTCATTGTGCGTCAAACAAAATACAGTGGCCCAAAGCGGCGGTTTTGAAATTATAAGAAATTTCAAGGCCGCCGTTTCCGCGCGCGTTTGGCCTTGTGCCATTCGGGCGCTTTTCTTTTTCATCGGGGACAGCCGGAGGACTTTGACACTTTCCCCACGGCGCTTATGGCTGCGGGGTTTGAGTATAAATGGGGGCACGGCGGCATTTTGGATGGATTTATTTTCAAAGTAATCACTATTGACAAATCTCCTATTGAGTATTACTATATAGCAGTAGTAAGTATTACTTCATACAAGTCATACAAAATAGTAAAGGAGGGATTGTGTTGGAAAACCTAACGGAAATGCTCAAAGGCGTGCTTGAGGGCTGCGTCCTTGAAATTATAAGCCGCAAAGAAACCTACGGCTACGAAATTACGCGGCGGCTGAACGCCCTCGGCTTCACAGATGTTGTGGATGGAACGGTATATACCATTCTAATCCGGCTTGAAAAAAATAATCTGGTGGAGATCACCAAAAAACCATCCGATATGGGGCCGCCGCGAAAGTTTTTCACGCTCAACGACGCGGGGCGCGAGGAGCTGCGGAAGTTCTGGGGAAAATGGGAATTTGTCGCGTCAAAAATCAATGAGCTAAAGGAGGAAAAATAATGAATTTTTGGGACATGATTACAGGCAACGACATGACGAAAAAAATAAAAGCATTTGAATCGCGAGCTGAAAAGCTGCCTGCGGATTATCAAGCGGCATGGGAAAATATTAAAATCAATATTTGGCCGCACTCGGATTTCACCGGCCGCAACCTCATGCCGATTCTTGACGGTGTGCTTGGCCTGCTCGAAGAAGCGACGGCAGACGGTCAGAGCGTCCAGGAGGCATTGGGCGGAGATATAAAGGACTTCTGTTCAGCGCTGGCCGGCGAAGAAGGGGCAAAGTCTTTTCGCGACAAGTGGCGCGAGCAACTCAATAACAATATCGCTAAAAAATTAGGCAAATAGGAGGATAAAATGAGCATACAAGATATCATTGAAGACAAAAAAAAGTGGCGAGCGCACATGGCGCGCGTCAAAGCGCTCCCGCAGGATTATCAGATTGTTTATAATGAGATTCAAAAATATCTCTTTAAGGTCGGCCCTATTGTGATGACCGATGGGCTAACCGACGGGGTGGGTCTGGTCTCGGGGATTGTGGATCTTTTTGAAGAGGGCGCAGCCTCGGGGAAAGGCGTGCTCGAAGTGACGGGCCGCGACGTGGCGACTTTCTGCGACGATCTGATCAGAGATTCAAAAACTAACGCCGACGACATTCAAGAATCTGTTGGGCAGGAAGTTAATAAGGCCGTGAAAAAGGTTACGAACAAAAAAGGGGGATCTCGGGATGGAAAAAGCGATTGAAGTAAAAGGGCTGCAAAAGTCCTATAAGCAATTCCAGGTTTTGAGGGGCGTCGATTTCGAGGTACGCCGCGGAGAGATTTTCGCCCTGCTCGGCTCAAACGGCGCAGGCAAAACCACGGTTGTCAGAATCCTCACCACACTGCTCAAACCGGATGGAGGAACCACCGCCGTCAACGGCTTTGACGTTGCGGAAAAGTCCGACTACGTGCGCCAGTCCATCAGCCTGACCGGGCAGTTCGCCGCTGTGGACGAAATTTTGACCGGGCGGGAAAATCTCATCATGATCGCCAAGCTGCGGCACCTTACCAATCCGCTTCAGGTCGCGGATGATTTACTGAAGCGTTTTGGTCTGACAGAAGCCGCCGACCGCAGGGTTTCCATCTATTCGGGCGGTATGCGCCGCAGACTCGACATCGCCATGAGCCTTGTGGGAAAGCCGCAGCTTATTTTCCTCGACGAGCCGACCACCGGGCTTGACCCCGAAGGGCGCATCGAGGTTTGGAATACTGTAAAAGAGCTTGCGGATAATGGCACAACGGTGTTCCTGACCACGCAATATTTGGAGGAAGCCGAACAGCTTGCGGATCGAATCGCCATTCTGCATGAGGGGAAAATTATCGCGAACGGCACCCTTGAGGAACTGAAAAAACTGTTTCCGCCCGCCAAGGTGGAGTATGTGGAAAAACAGCCGACGTTGGAGGAAATTTTCCTCGCAATCATCGGCAAGAAGGAGGAAAAGTAAATGGGAAACCATAAAAAACACTTTTTCAGCGATATGGGCGTTATGCTTGGGCGCTCCATGCGCCATATTTTCCGCAGCATGGATACCATTATCACGGTCTGCATCACTCCGATTGCGATGATGCTGCTGTTTGTATATGTGTTAGGCGGTGCGATTCAAACCGGCACGGGCAATTATGTGAATTATCTGTTACCCGGCATCCTGCTGATTGCGATTGCAAGCGGTATATCTTATACGGCTTACCGCCTGTTTATGGATATGAAAAGCGGCATATTCGAGCGGTTCCACTCCATGCCGATCGCGCGTTCAGCCGCGCTGTGGGGACATGTGCTGACTTCACTGGTATCAAATGCAATTTCGGTTATCGTTATCATTCTCGTGGCGCTCATTATGGGTTTCCGTTCATCGGCAGGAGTGTTGTCATGGCTTGCGGTAGCGGGTATACTCGCGCTGTTTACACTGGCCTTGACATGGATCGCGGCGATTGCCGGACTGTCCGCAAAATCGGTGGACGGTGCCGGTGCCTTTTCCTACCCACTTATCTTCCTTCCGTTTATCAGCTCGGCGTTTGTTCCTACTGAAACAATGCCCACCGTTGTCCGCACTTTCGCGGAGAATCAGCCTGTGACCGCAATCGTAAACTCTATTCGGGCGTTACTGTCCAGTCAGCCAGTAAGCAATGATATTTGGATTGCGCTCGCATGGTGTGTTGGTATCATGATTGTAGCGTACTTCTTCGCCATGAAGGCTTATAAACGGAAAGCAGCTTAATGTTGCAGGGATAAGCAGAGCCAATAACATGTGAGTAAATCATAAGTTATCGGCTCTTTCTTTAAGCCGGCCGGTATCCACGGTGACTTTTTCACCTGTCCCGATGTCCGGACTGATACGACCGCTTTCCCCTATTGCAAAATCATAGCATGCTTTATTGAATCATCAGATATCCATCCTCAAATTTAGCACTGCTCACAGTCTTATTCCCAAACTCCTGCGGTACGATAAAGCGTCTTGTTTGATTTTTAATAGATAAGATTATTTCATTGCCATTCTGTCTTAAATCCATTTCACTTTTTTCGGCAAACGGAAGATAGATTTTTAATGCCGAGCCATCTTGTGTATTTATTACCTCAAAAATCTCACGGCAGAATAATACTTCTGCTATATCCGTCTCTGCAAACATTCTTTTGCCCGCCTCCTCCAGAACCGGAAGCGTGCGCAGTTCCTCTTTTTGAAGCTCCAGATAGAACTTAGGCACTTCAGCAAAGCTTTCTCTGATTTCATCCAGTCCTTCTTTTTGCATTACTATCCACTTGCTGAAATATCCCCGCATCGCATCCTCTGGATAAATCCGGTTTACAATGATGGCGTCTACATTATAATTATATAGGTGAAGACAGGTAAAGTTCCGTTTTGCCTCCTGAATAACTATCTTCTCCGGTGTCGTCACAATACGAAGGCTGACTGCCTCCTTATTCAGCATCAGTTTTTGCAATCGCTCCATCTTATCCATGATATACTCTATATCATCAAAGACGTTATCCTTAGGCATAGGCATTTTCATTAATTTTTCCACTACGGGACCGGCATATTTGATGCCTTTTCTTTTTATTGGGAGAACCTTTGCCATAAAATCAGAAAGCATCTCAGGATATTTTAAAAGAGACAGCGTCTCTCCGGTCGGTGCACAATCTACAACAATGACATCATATTGCCCCTGTTCATAATAATCCAGTATTTTGAACATGGAAAAGAGCTCTTCCATTCCGGGAAATACAAGCAATTCCTCTACCTCAATTCCTCCATCACCCTTTAGTGTGAGCATCTGCTTCATATAGTCTTTCAAGTGTCCCCAGCTTTTTTCACTTTCATATACAACATCGATTTCCATGGCATCAAGATTTTCCGCAACTGCTTCCGGCTCCTTACCGAGCTTTACATCCAGGCTGTCGCCCAAGCTGTGTGCCATATCCGTACTCATAACCAATACTTTTTTCCCCGTCTGTGCCAGCAATAATGCGCTTGCCCCTGCAACGCTGGTCTTACCTACTCCGCCTTTTCCCGTATATAATATTACTCTCATATTATTAATCCTCCATGTTTTCGATACCTGCGAATCTGGGCGCAAGCACAATATTTGCAAGCATAATAAATCATGCTTTGAAAAATTTATTTTTCATACTATTCATTCTTCCTGCTCATGCTTTTATTCAATATTTACCTTCTTTACCTTGGATTCTTTTTCTTCTTTCCGATGCTCTCCATTCTGATTTTCCGGTGTATTGCCGCTTTCACCATTCCTCTTTATCAAATCAATCGCGCATTCCATAACGATTGCTGTCAATTCCTTGCCAATTGCTTCTATGTGTTCTGCCGTGTTTTCCGGAAACAGGGCAAACAGTGCTTTCTTTTGATACATTTTAGCTTCTTTTATCCGATTCATCCTATCACTGTTCATAATCCATCTCTCCTTTTTCAAACTGAACGTTCAGTATCCCGTTTTCCATCTTTGCCGATGCAACAACATATGTCCGAAGAACATTGGGCAGTGGAATACTTCTTTTAAAATTCCCGATTTTTATCACCACTTCACTATCTGACCGATATAAATCCACCTCTGATTTTTCAACGAAAGGCAGCGACAGCTTTAGCATATATCCCTTGCTGTTCTGTTCAAAGCTTTCTCTTTGCGTGATCTCTCTGGCTTCAAATACATCATCCCCCGTGAGTGCATCACTGCAGATTCTATTAACCGCCTTCATCCCTCTTACTTCCTCGTCATACCAGGGGATTTCATATATCGGTACTGCGGCAAAGCTTTCATAAAGCTGTTCTTTGTATTTGTGCTGGATCTTCAGCCATTCATCAAAGAACGGATTCTCCAAATTGTCCGGCAGAATACGGTTAATGTAAAGACCGTCCACATTGTAATTATAAAGGTTCATATACATATAATTGCGTTTTGTCTCCTCCACTACCATTTTTTCCGATAGTGCGACTAATCTCACACTGGTTGTTTCCCTGTTTTTCAAAAGTTCCTGTAATTCATAAAACTTCAGGTACATTTTTTCAATATCGTTCATCGCCGCGCGGTTTGGCAGTTCCACTTTATATAACTGCTTTGCTATGGGAGATAATACTTTGACCGCTACTTTTCCGACCGGGAACAGTTTTTCCATATACCAGGAAAGCAACTCCGGAAACTTAAGCAGAGTTAAAGTTTCTCCGGTCGGTGCACAGTCTACGATAATTCTTTCATACGCTCCGTTCTGATAGATTTCATTAATCTTTAATAAGGCAAATAATTCTTCCATTCCGGGAAGCATTCCGTAATCTGCAAGACTTATCCCCTCCCCTTGCGGGAAAAATTCATTCAGGCTTTTCATAATAGAGCTAAAATCATGCTCCATCACATATTCGGGGTCAATTTCATAAGCATCCAGATTATCCGTGATATATTTTGGTTCTCTTCCCATCTGGATTTCAAAAAGGTCTCCCAGATTATGGGCCATATCTGTACTGACTAAAATTGTCTTATGACCATCTCCGGCACTTTTCATTGCATGGGCTGCTGCCACACTTGTCTTTCCGACACCGCCTTTTCCGGTAAAAATATAAATCCTTTTTTTCATAATTGCCAATTCCTTTCTATTCTTTCATATTGTTTTTTTATAGAGCTGATTATATTTCATCTCTCGAATAGTTCCGGTTAAGAAGTATTTGTTTTAAGAAAAGGAATGTAACCGATACATTCCTGTTTTTCATGTAAAAGACTCTATTCTATCATTATTTTCCTAATCTTTGGCTTTCCGGACTCCTCTCTGCGTTCCTCTCTCATGATATCTGCCAACTTATGAAGCATCCGGACAAACAAATCCATCTCCTCAGAACTAAATGTATCCACTATTTTCCCTGCATAATGCATGAATTCTGACATTACGGCCTGTATCTGAGTCAAGCCGTCCTCTCCCATACGAACCGTGACGATGCGCTTATCCTGCTCACTTCGCTCCCTAATGACCAGCCCCCGCTTTTCCATCCTGCCGATGATTCCGGTTGCCGTATTGAGCGGAATCTCAATATAATCGGCAATCTGTGTCATATTCACCTCCCCTTGGCGAAATAACAGCCACAGAACAAACAATTCATTCTTCGAACAATCCAGAAGAACATTTTGCCACATCTTAGTGGATAATAATTCCTTGATATGATCTACATATTGAAAAATCTCTGCTTCAAACTGCTCCTTTGTAATCTTCATATCAATCCACCTTTCTGCATTTTTACTTCTTTCTTCGAATTAATTTAATTCTACTACCGAAGTATTCGTTTGTCAATATGATGTTTACCCCTGGCTTTACCTTTAATCACTGCTTCTCTTGGACTAACATTTATCTTAACATCAATCCAAGAGTCTATCTGTTACATTTTCAATCTTCACAAAATTTATTTGTAATCTATGCAGATAAGCTTTCGAATCCAACACGCCTATAATGCAGTCCGGAAAAAATAATCTATCTGTTTCTCACCCTCTGTGTGTAAATAAGAACCATACACCGATAACGTACAGCACATTGTCCGTCTGCCTGCCGGAACCAGTATTTGATATCCGTTGTTCGAAATAATACAGGCCGGTCTTTCAGATTTTGCGCCGAGAGAAATATATCTTGCGGTATCCTTGAGGTTAAGCCATTCCTTATCGGACGCCCCCCTGGCTTTCAATATTTCTTTGGGGGACCAGTTAAAATAAGTCCATGTTTGGTTTTTGGGCAATTTCTCTATCTGTCTTGGAAGCCGAATGCTCTCGGCAAGAAGAAGCTCTTCTTTTGCCGTATAAAAAGAGATGGCACCTGTTTTCTTATCAATGCGCAAAAACAGCTTTCCTGTCCTCAACTCTACCTTGTCTTTTGCTTCTCTGAAACTCCAGCCAGGTCTGGAAGTTGTCGCTATCTCTGCCGGAATATCCGCAAGATCATCAAATAACTCCCTTGCAAAGCTGACCCGAACCGTATCCTCAGATATTGGTGTGATCCGAAGTACGCCGTAGGAATTGGTCAGTTCAATATAGCTTTTATTGCTGGTAAGCCAGCGAACAGACAAATTTAAATTGGAATGTCCCAATGGCCTTAGGCTGGTAGTATCCGGCATCCCACCAAATTCAGAGTTTTCCGATCTGCTTTTCATGTTCTGACTCGCGGCTATTTTCCTTATCGGCGTTCTAATACCGGACTTTGCCTGTGTTTTCTCTGATATCTTCTCGGCCCCCGAATTCTGAACTACAATTCTCTTCGGTCCGATCCGGTTACGAAGCTCCATTTCACGCTGCCCATCCAATGCCAGTTCCAATTCCAGTTCCTTTTTGCTCTTAGGCGGCTCTTCGGGCATGAGCGGAATAACTGGCTTTGGCTGTTCCATAAGATATTTCTGCTTCTTCTCTTCCGATACCGGAGCCGCGATCAAATCTGTTAACCTTCCTGAATAAAGTACCACCATTTCATGAAGTGCTCTGGTAGCCGCAACATACAGCAGCTTCGCAAAACCATCCTCAGCCGGATAGTTCTTATCGTCAGCGTTGAAAAGGAGGACAACATCGAATTCCAATCCCTTGGTATATTCTATCGGAAGAACCATTACGCCTCTTCCAAACTCCTCTGTTTCAGAATTAAAGTCACGAAGCTCCACTCTTTTCCCCAATTTTTCCGATACTTTGGCAGCTTCCTCTTCATCCCTGCAGATAACTGCGATCGTCTCATATTCCTTTTCCTGCCATTGCAAGATCGTGCCGGCAGTCTCCGAAACCAGTTGTTCTTCATCCTCACACTTTGTAATCCGAACTTCGTTACCGTGGCGGATAATCGGCTCAACCGGATATATCGGAAAGTTTCCATGCTGTAGGATATTGATTGCAAAATTCGAAATTTCTACCGTATTACGGTAACTTTTCCTTAGGATCCCGAAATAATCAAACGTTCCGGGAAGCATAAGACTCCTCAATTCTTCCCAGTCTGTCAGCCCGTAATCAAAGTAGATGTTCTGAGACACATCGCCCATAATGGTATAGGTACATTTACTAAGGCAATATTTTAACGCTCCATAGACCATCATACCAAAGTCCTGAGCCTCATCGATCACAACGTGACTTGCTTCCTGAATTACCTCCGTCTCCTTGATTCGTTTGTACAAATAAGCAAGTGCCGCGAGATCGTAAAGATCAAACTCCGTTCCGGATGACAAGTTCATATTTCTCTTCACATTTTGTTCACACAGAAAGTTGTCATACAATTCAAAAATGGAACCCTTCCATTCCCTTTTTCCAAAATATGTCTGATAATACCGAAGAAGTGTCTTCTGCTCTTCCAGTGGATAAGTATGGTATTTTCCATATATCTCATTTTCCACTTTTGCCATAAGGTGTTCTGTCAATTTGTCCAGTTTATCCGGAAGCGATAAGAAGTGAAACTTCTTAAGTAGCTTCTCAATCGTGGCCCGGCTCATCAACAGGCGATGAGTTTTTTCTGCGAAGATATCCTCCCGCGGAATATAATTCCACTCATATCTCTCGCAAAAATCTTCCAAATCATGGAACCAGGAAAAGCTGCCTTTTACGCAGGCCGCTTTGTCTCCCTTGTTCAGGTTCTTTACCGTAAACTTCTGTTTGTCCCAGTCCTCATACAGAAGTCGTATAAAAAGCTGCTCCATCGTCATCTGTGAAGCACCATAAACATCCAAATCAGGCAAAATACCTGTGATATAATTCAGAAGGATGCGGTTGCTGCCAATAATATAGAAATCCTTTGGTTTGAATTCCAAGTCGTAGTTATACAGAATATAAGAAATGCGATGCATCGCCACGGTTGTTTTACCGGAACCGGCTCCGCCCTGCACAATAACGTTGTGCTGCGGCTTCTTACGGATAATCTCATTTTGTTCCTGCTGAATCGTAGCGATTATCTCGCTTAAAACGGCCCGCTTATTTCTGGCAAGGTATTTCGTCAGCAGCTCGTCGTTTGCCACTACATCAGAATCGAAAAAGTCCTTCAGTCCATCATTTTCTATTTCATAGGTACGCTTTCTGAAAAGCTCTATCTCAAATGCTCCTTCTCCTTTTACAGAGTAAGTACATACTCCAAGAGATTTTTCATAATAAACCGATGCAATCGGTGCTCTCCAGTCAATGACGATCAGCTCTGCAGCTTCTTTGCTGATCGCAGACTTTCCAATATAATAGCACTCCTGCTTTAACAGATTTGTATCATTAAAATCAATTCTTCCAAAATACGGCTTTTTCCTGCTTCGTTCCATGCGGAGCAGTTCCTGCCGAACTTGCTGAAATCTGGCATCAGCATTAAACCACAGTGCCAACCCCTCTTTATCTTCCACATCATATACTTCCTTCAATTCATGCAATTCATCTGCCAAATTCTGAACAAATGCTTTTGTCCGGTTCAAATTATCGTCTGCAATAGCAAGAATATCTGAAAGCATTTTTGTTTCTTCTTCCAGGCTAACTCCCGGTAATCTTTTTGTCTGACCTTTGTGGCTCATGCTTGTCCTCCATTCTTTTTCCCATTCCTTCTATATTGTTACTGTTCACTCCGTTCTCTGTAACGCATGATTTCTGCATTTAAATTCGCTTCGCGAAGCAGAAATCATCTCTTGCATCACGTTCTTACGTAGCTTAACAGCAAGTGTTAAGCTACTGTGTGAACAGTAACTCTATATTTACTATCTTAACAAAAAAGAAAAAAAATAGTAGACTTGCAATTAAAAAAAATGTATAATGGAAAATGAAGTATGCCCTGATAAATATCAGCCCCATTTCGTCTGTAAACAAATAGAAATAGCGTTACACGCACATAATCTGAAAACATCCAAAAACAGGGGTAGGTTTTGCCTTATATGGCTGATAGCGTTTGTATACCTGCCACGTGCATCACCACTTTACCGTCTGTTTTTCTCAATCCATTCCACCGCAAAGTCCACCAAATCCCGCTGGCGCATCAACCGGAGAGTGCCATTTCCCAGAACAGACTTTTGTACAGAATATTGCATTTCAAAATCTTCCCCGATTTTTTCAAAGTCCTCTCCGTCCACATACAGCGTCTGGTAGGTCTTCCATACTCGCTGCTCATTCTCCAAGACCGCACTGCTTTCAGAAACAAAATGCTTGCCCGGATATTCCGCCCGAACATCAGCCAAGTGCAGCGATGTATTCTTATCATAACCGACACCAATAAGCAGAACATTGGCATCAAGCTCATACAATTTTCCGACAGGAGATCCTTCCCCGAAAATATTAGACAAATCATGATCGCTTGTCAGATAAGCAGCATGCTGTCCCAGTGCCGCCACAGAGCGGGCAGGATGATCACTTCGCAGTGCGCCGGGCCATTTGCGGAACATCTCGGCTACTGCTCCCATGGTATTCGTAGGGGTAATATCTTTGTTATAGGCGGGCCAGTTATCCCTGATAGCCTGCCACCATTCCTCCGGCTCCTCCCAGTGAACTCCGGCAGACGGGTCCAGATTCTTCCATGATTGTGCCGGCATCATAATTGTTCCATCCGGTCCAACACTCTCCTCCAAGGCTTCAATCATAACCTGTGCGCCGCCGCACACAAAGCCCAGACTACTTAAAGAGGTATGAACCATAAGCGTCTGACCGGTTCGGACACCTACTGCATTCAGAGCTTCACGAATATCTTGCTTTAATATTAACTTTTGATTTGCCATTATATTACCTTCCTATATGTAGAAATATTTTTTTGTTTTCATATGAATCTGTTCACTTTTTTATATGATTCCGTCTCCGCATTACCACATCCACGCAGTATCTGAAATTCGGATATAACACGCATCCATTTCTAAAATAAGAATACTTAAAATGAAATACTGTAACAGCTCAGAAAGTTAAGGTTTTATGAACAATGCCACCGTCCCCACATGAGAAATGCACCGTCTCCACATGAGCCGTGCTATGATTCCAACGACTACAGTCTCTGGTACCCCTTTGAGCCAATGTATGTCTTTATTTATTTAATTGATAACGATCGCTATCATCCCGTATAAATACAAACCTACCACATACAAAAAATCGCGATTCAGTCTGAGTGCCTTTTCGCTTTTTCCATATACATCAGCATATCTGCCGTATGGAAGAGCGCATCAAGGTCATCGCCGTCTTCCGGAAATATTGCATAGCCAATGCTGGGAGATACCTGGATAGAATAACCGGAAATACTAAATTCCTTTTCAAAGCGATCGAGAAGTTCTTCTCTGGTGCGCAAAAGATGTTCCACATTCTCAACATCCGGCAATATTAACAAGAATTCATCCCCACCCAGGCGAAAAGCGGTCTCGTTTTTGCCGACACTTGCTTTTAATATGCGCGCTGTCTCTACAAGCACCAGATCTCCCACGCTATGTCCATACGTATCGTTAATTTTTTTAAAACGGTCTAAATCGAGCAGCAAAATTCCTAATTTTCCTTCTTTTCGCTTTGCTGCCGCAAAAACAGTGGCTTGGTACTTATTGAGAAAATGCCGGTTGAACAATCCCGATAAGGAATCATAAATTGACATCACAACAATTTTATTATTAGACTTTATGTATTTATACATCAAAAAGCCCATGGAAGCACAGAGACAGACTGAGAAGACTAACAGCAAGGCAAACAACAATAAGTTGTCTTCCCATCCGTTTGACGAATTGACTGTAATGCTCCAGTCGATAAATTCCGGATCCACGGCAAACTCCAGCTTGGAATTTGTATCGGAATCTGTGGAACCCAAAAACGGAATGAGTTTATTCTCACGATTATAGACTGCAATATCCAGCCCGGAGTCTTTCGCGTAGGACTCAATCTCCTCCATTATTTTATCGCTCTTTAGCACAATGGCAATTTGCCCCCAGTATCCCGTATCTTCCCTGACAATCGGAAGCCTGACGATGAAGCCGGACCCGCCTTGCACCAGGTTCACCGGTCCCTGCAAAACAGGTTTCAGTTCTTTCTTTACTTTCAGCACAAGGTCCTGCTGCTCTTTCACCTCGGCTAAATCCACCCCAATCGCCGCAGAATTGTCCTCCTGCGGGTAATTCCATATGATAGTCGTATCCTTTAGAACGCCGACATTACGGATGTAATCTGAGTTTGTCGAAAGAAGATTATCCATATAATCGTAGGAGGCCTCTGCGTCCAAGTCGGGATACAGCTTAATATAAGCCTCGTAGCCCTGAAGCAACGTGACATTAGAGTAAATCAGCCGTTGGACTTTGCTTTCAAACACCATATATCGGTCAGTTGTTTCTAAAACCGCTCTCTGCTTTACACTATTATGCACCATCGAAATAAAAGAAAAGCAGACGGCGAACAGAATGACGGCAGCAGCCAGAGCAACGAACAGCGGGTTTGCTTTTTGAGGGGAAGATTCATTTTTTCTCATATCGGTCTCATAAATCCTTTTTATCATATGTCTTGTAAGTTGAATGTAGCGTAGGTATATTTTTGATATTATAGCAAAGTGCAATAGTTCGTGCAAGGCTTTTCATCACTGAAAAGTCCGATTGCAAAGTTTATAGGAATATCGCTGGTATCTTTCTCTAACGTATACCTGGTATGGGCTCTGATTTTAACACGAATCCACGATGTCGTGAGATCAAGTCATACTTTTTGCTATGATAAAAATACGGGTGCATTAGGATTACAGTCTCAATGTGGCTCGAATGATCAGAAAGAGACGGGATTTAAATTCAGTCCTTTTCTTAAACCCAAAAGCTTCATGGAGTATCTGCCCTATATACCCGCATCTTTGTCTAACAGTGTTTTTTAATCATACGCGTAATTATTTGATAATGCACCTATTGTGTAAACTTACTAGTCTTTCATAAACTTCTTGATTTCTTCTACAATATAATCCGACTTATAATAGTGCAAGTTATGACTGCCATCAAGTTTAATCTGTACGCAGTTCTTCGCATGCTCAGCAAAATCTTCCTGAGCTTTTACCCAGCCTTCATACCCGGATGCTTGAGCCAAATTAGTTGTAAACATTAATATTGGTACATCTGGAACAGGTAATTTCCCTACAGTTTTTGCATTATTTAAGACCATTTTACATTCTTCATATACATCAGTATTTAAAGAATTTCTATACACCAATAATTTGTTCTGTTCATATTCGCCGCCAGATAAACCATCTTGATTTACGTAACAAAAAGCTGGAATTCTATGCATTCCAAAGTAAGTCATGATCTTCATAAAAGTAATACCTGTCATATTGCTCTTCACATAAGAATCTGGAACAGCCATATCAAGCCCGATAATTCTCTCTACTTCTTTAGGATAAGTGTCCGCCCAGTAAATAGCTTCCAATGCAGACATAGAATGCGGCATTAGCACATATGGTGCCTCAATTCCAGCCGCTTTTAATGCTTTTCTATCTTCCTCCACTAAAGTTGCGACATCTCTCGGCAATCCACTTACGTCTGAATAACCATATCCAAATTTTTCAATAACTGCTACTTGATATTCATCCGCAAGTTTAGAATACAGTATTTTATAATCATATATGGGTGAAGCAACACCTGATCCGGAGAGCAGCACAATAGTAGCTTCTGTATCTGATTTTTTACCTTCAATGTAAACATTCATATTATAGCCGTCAACTACAACTGATGTTCCAACATTCATTATTTTAACGTTTTCAACTTTTAGCATGATAAAATGATATATTGCTGCAATCATAAAAAATATGATCAAACAGCAACCTATTAGAATCAAGACTTTTTTAACTCTTTCCCACATTTTTAATTTCCTATGCATAATATGACTTTCTCCCCCGTTTAGGTTTCAACTCATTTTATCATTAGCAGCAAACTATTGTTACTTTAACGAAATAGCTTCCGTTTTCTGTGACTTCTTTGATTTGCTATTTTTAATCAGAACCGCTAATTTCTTAGGTGTTAACTGCTTAGCTCTTGCTTCTTCCAGATTTAGAGGCAATATTCTCATCTACATACTCAAGAAATATCTTCTCTTGAAAACCACCTCTTATTTCTGCCTTTTCTTTCCTTTTGTTTTCTAAATCTTCAATGGTATAACCCCGAGCTTTACAGATCGCATATAAAACTTCTAGTATATCCGCCATCTCTTCCAGATTCTTATCTTTTATATACTCACTTACTTCTTCAATCAATTTTTTATCAAGTTCAGCGATATAGTCCTCCTCAGATAATACATGAGAAACCACATTTTTTCCATCCTTACTGATTATTTCCGGTATACAGTCTCTTACCAGCTTATTATACGTTTTCAAGTGTATATCCTTTCCTTTCATGTCATCCCCTAACGCTTCAAAACTTACATCCTCAATAATTTCCTGGCTTTGCAGAGATTATTTAATTCCTGCTTTTGTTTTTTTCACTAATTATATTTCCATATACTTGCCTCATATGGCCGCAGGAATGGCAATGATTCCCCTGTATAATTCGACAGCAAGCAGATCCCTTCCGGATATTTTGTTCGTTTCTTATCGGATGAACTCAAATTTATCTCGATATACAGAGTTTCCGTTTCATCCTTACGATAATAGGTGAATAGATCTTTTTCTTTTTGATTGGTAAATACTACGTCTCCATAATAGATGACTCTATGCTCCTTACGCAAAGCAATCAAATTCTGAAAAAAACGAAGGATAGAGTCTTCGTCTTGAAGCTGCGCCTCCACATTGCAATTCCTATAATCCTCATCCATCATAATCCACGGCTTCCCGGCAGAAAATCCTGCATATTGCTGATCGTTCCATTGCATCGGCGTCCTGGCATGGTCTCTGGATCCGGCTAATATCTTTGCAAATGCCTCTTCTTTTTTCATGGTGCTGCATAGCTCATCATAAAGATTCAGCGACTCCACATCACGCAGGTCCGAGGCCGACCGGAAGTCTTGATTGATCATCCCAAGCTCTTGCCCCTGGTAAATAAATGGCGTGCCCCGTAGCGTAAGCTGTATTACGGCCAAAAGCTTACCTAAGACATTCCGATACTGTGGGTCTTGATTTATTTTAGAAATCATGCGCGGATTATCATGGTTTTCATAAAACAGTGACGGCTGGCAATGATTCCCGTAATTCTCCATCCAGTTAATCATATAGCTTTTTAGATAATTAAGGTCATATTGATAATCATCAAAACGTGTATGCCCCGGCGTTTCCAGATGGTCAAAGGAGAATACCATGTCCAGCTCGTTTCGATAATCAGCAGTCAACAGCTTGCTCATCTCCATTCCTGTTCCGGGAGTTTCTCCAACCGAAAAAGCATTATATGGGATAAACACTTTTTCTTTCATCTCATGCAGATATTCATGGAGGCGGGGTCCATAGAAATAATGTTCTACCCCATAATATCCCATAAGCTTGCCTATGCCTTCATTTCCATCCGGCAAGCCGCTGCGCTTAGATATATAATTGATGACATCCAGACGGAATCCATCCACACCCTTTTCCAGCCACCATTTTACCATATCATGTATCTCATGGCGCAGGTTTTCATTTTCCCAGTTTAAATCCATCTGTTTCTTTGAGAATAAATGCAGTGCATATTGCCCGCGTTCTTCTACATAGTTCCACGCACTGCCGCTAAAAAATGATGTCCAGTTGTTAGGCTGATCCTTAAAAATATAATAATCCCCATATTTGGAATCCGGTTCATGAACGGCCTTCCGGTACCACTCATGTTCATCCGAGGTATGGTTCACCACAAGATCCATAATAAGCCTCATGTCACGGTTATGAATCTCGGTCAATAACCGGTCAAAGTCCTCCATTGTTCCAAATCCAGCCATGATTTTATGATAATCCCTAATATCATACCCATTATCATCATTAGGAGAATCATAAATTGGTGAAAGCCAAACAGCATCGATACCCAGCTCTTTTAAATAATCTAATTTACTTATGATACCTTGCAGATCGCCAATGCCGTCTCCATTGCTATCCTTAAAGCTTCTGGGGTAAATCTGATAAAATACGGCTTCCTTCCACCAAGCTTTTAAAATCTGCCCCTCATTGCCCTTAGCCGTTTCCTGTTCCGTGTTTAAAAGAGTAAGCAAAGTATCCACAAAGCCTTCATCCAACTGGCTTTTGGGCAGCTTCGGTAAGACCCTTAGCTTTAGATTCCCTACCATTGGATTGGTAACTGCCTTTTTGCTTATATTCATTTGTAAGAGTACCCGATCAATAACGTCCCGTCCAATTGGATTTGCATACACATCTTTGATACGACTTTCTTTTGTCAGCATAGAATATCACTCCTGTTCCCTGTTTATTTCACCGCGGACAGCCAATTCCGATATTATCTCATCATACATCTGCTTATCAATCTTGAACTTCTTATAATAAATTATGTAACCGGCCACAATGAAGATAAGGGGTAAAATTAACATTGCCAGCTTCATGATCAACAGTCCGGAATCCGTAACATCCTCCGGTGTAGCAGCCGCATTAATACCGGAAACGATCAGGGTCACACCAACAATACCATTCGCAATTGCTCCCCCAATTTTATTTATGAACGGCTGTACGGAGAAAGTGATGCTTTCGTTACGACGTCCCAGCTTCCACTGTCCGTACTCTACCGTATCTGTCAAAAACATCAGCATCAGTAGCTGTATGAAAGCCTGACCGGTAAAAAGAAGGATACCGGCCGCACCGATGAACAGCATATTCATTGGCGAAAGGAAGAATATAACATACCCGGCTACTACCAATACAGTTGCCGAGGCATATAACGTTTTTCTGCTGTATTTTTTTGAGAATAAGGGAAACACAGATAAGGCTGCCAACTGCGAGACTCCGAGAATCGCAGCAAACACCGAGTACATTCCTTCATTTTTAAAAGCATATTTAAAGAAATAGACTCCAAAAGCGGTGGTAGTGCAATAACCAATCATAAATAATGCCATTGATATAGCCGTAAATAATAACTGATCATTCTGGAATAAAATTCGGAACATTTCCTTTAATGAAGTGGACTCCTGCTTAACCTTGATATTCTTATCCTCTTTCACCCCAAATACCGTAAACATAAGAAATGTCCATGTAATCAAGACGATTGCGATTGCTGTGATCTGCCAGGCTTTTTTATCTCCGCCCAAGGCTTTGGTAACAGGCAATATGGCAACTACAGTTGTAAATAAACCGATATTTGCACATATTCTGGCAAAAGAACCGGTTTTCTCACGTTCCTTTTGATCGAGTGTCAGGGAAGGAAGCATTGACCAATAAGCGATATCATTGGCTCCATAGGTTAAGTCCCAGAGAAGATATATCACTACAAACATTGCTACATATCCCGCTCCCTTTAGTCCAAAATCGTGGAACAATAGAGCCGTAAGAATACCGCCGAGAATGCCTCCTATCACAATCCACGGTTTAAATTTGCCGAATCGTGAGTGAGTATTATCTACTAAAAATCCCATGATCGGATCATTTACCGCATCAAATATACGTAGTACGGTCATCGCTCCCGTCATCCACCACATAGTAGAATCCGGCAAGTCCAAAATATCCGTCAGGAAGAATAGAAGATACATGCTTACAATTGTATAAAGCATATCTCTGCCAATAGTTCCAAGGCCAAACATATAACGATTATGATTCCTTTTTGTTTTTACTGTCATATTTACCCTCTTTTCTATGCATACTTGTTGAATATAAATGCTGCTTCTGCTGTTCATTTTCTTTCTCTGTAATATAGCTTATCGGAAGTTGCTTTTCAAACTTCTGATAAAAGGAGCGCTTTTTGCGACGTCAATCTGATTATAGAAACGTGTCTTTGGTTTCTATAATATACATATTTGACCCGAAATCACCAAGCATTCGCACACTTTCATGATAACCTGTCCCGATAAACTGCTCGCATAACGGTATTCCTGCTGCAAGTGCCTCTGAAGAGCAGGTGTAGGTTTCCACGCAATCCTTCAGACTATAATGGCGATTAACTGCCCGCATAATTACACCATCGGGATTTAGCTCCACAGGCGCAACGTGTTTTATCAATCCGCCAAAACGCTGGATATAAAGCTTTTGCGGTCTTGTCCGAAGGGTAAACATTCCTTTTTCCAGTCCGATCACCTTTAGCTTGTCGCTGCTTTCTGCTGCTGTGGCTAACGTTTGAAAAAAGCCGGTGAGCGCGGTTTCCTTATCCTCGCTTACCGTTTCCCATATCACTTTATTAGATTTATATGATTTAATCCTATAAAATCTTCCATATTGAAAAATCTTCCGGTACTGCTTATAAAATACAATTTGTTCTGCAATATCTTTTTTTTGCTCCGGTGACAGATACTTTAAATCTAACTCATACCCCAGGCATCCGAAGCAAGCTGCGTGGAAACGGGTTGCAAGAGGTGTCTCTCGTAAGGTCTGCTGATGGGGAGCCTGAGAAACATGAGCCCCTATGGTGGACTGCGGATAAAAATAGGATAAACCTGTCTGAATTTTTAACCGCTCAATAGGGTCCGTATCATCAGACGCCCAAATCTGCGGACTATAGCAAAGCATTCCTAAGTCGAACCTATTGCCGCCGCTGGAACAGCTCTCCAGCAAAATATGGGGCCTGGGCTCAAATATCCTGGCCAACACCTCATAGAGACCAAGGATGTAACGATGATAGAACTCACCCTGGTTTTTCAAAGCTTCAGAAAATGCTTCCGCAATATGGCGGTTCATATCCCATTTCACATAAGAAATTTCTGCTTCATCCAGAATGCTGCCGACCTGCTCTATAATATAATCCCTAACTTCTTTTTTACAAAGATCCAGCACCAGCTGATTTCTTCCTAAAACCGAATGACGGTTTGGCAGTTTAATCGCATATTCCGGATGGCTCCTGTACAACTCACTATCCTCATTCACCATCTCCGGTTCCAACCAAAGGCCAAAATCTAACCCGAGGTTTCTTATTTTATCTGCAAAAGCCTTCATTCCGTCCGGTAATTTCTTAGGGTTTACTCTATAATCTCCAAGCCCCGCTTTATCATGATTGCGGTCGCCAAACCAGCCGTCATCCAGTACAAATAGTTCTATCCCCAGTTTTTTGGCATCCTTGGCAAGCCGCAATAGTTTTCCTTCATTAAAGTCAAAAAAGTGTGCCTCCCAATTATTAAGCAGAACCGGTCTTTCCTTCTTCTTATAGCCGCCTCTTACGATATGCTCATTAATGAAATCATGCATATTATGGCTTGTGCCGTTGAATCCCTGACTGCTATAACTAATCACGCATTCCGGTGTTTCAAACTTCTCCTCCGGAGATAGTACCCATTCAAATAGATGAGGATTAATTCCCATACATACACGGACGTAATCCCGCTCGCTCTTTTCTACTATACTATAATGGTTACCGCTATAAATCATATTGAAAGCATATACGCTTCCATAGTCTTCATTCGCATCAGCTTCTGCCAATAAAAATGCAGGATTATGACGATTACTGCTCGCTCCTGTTGTGGAAGAATTTACCGTAATTCCATAGGAAACCGGTCGTTTATGCAAGTTAGCTTCTTTTATCCAGCCTCCATCTAAGGTGTACATCTGAAAACACTCATCCGGCAGGTCCATAGACATACTCATGATACGGCGGATTGTGACCGGAACATTTCCTTCATTCCTTACAACCGCTCTCCTGCTGATCACATTGGTTTGCTCAAATACTGTATAATATAAGTCAATAAAAACCGGATATATCTTATCCTTTAATACTATGAGCAGAGTCTGGTCGCCGCCATAGGCTGCAGGCATTGTCTCCATTGCAACAGTGCCTGCCAGTACTTCATGACTTTCATAGATGAAATCAGTAACAAAGCTGCCATCAGGCATTTTAAATTCCGTTGGACTGTAACGATAATCACCCCTTCCATTGTCCGACCATTCCAAGCACATAGCATCCAGACTATATATATCATCCTCCCTGCTGTAAAGAACACTGCTGCCTACCATAATGGATCGTTTTTGAGCCAGAACATCCGCTCCGTCCTCTTTACTTAACAGGTTCCCATAATAAATATGCTCCAGATGCCCGTGCTTTGTCTTACCAATAAGATAGGTGGTACAATCCGTATCCAAACGAAAGCTTCTTTCACTAATTGTAATCAAAGTACATTCTCCTTTCGTTTTCTATATTTCATATATTTTTCTATATTTCATACATTTTTCTATATTTCATACGATTTTCATTTATTTAATAAATATTAATAGTGATATATTAATGGTTCTACATATTCTTTATAAAGCTCTTCCGATATACCATTTTCTTCAATCATCCCGGTATAAAACCTGCCTGAAGCTTTGATCGTTCTTTCCTGAGTCTCATAATTGACATGTACCAGTCCAAAGCGCGCACTTTCTCCTTCCACCCATTCAAAATTATCACAAAAACACCAGTGATAGTACCTTGTTATCGGAAGGTCCGACTCGCTTATTGCTTTTAAATGTTCGTAAATATATTTTGATCGAAATGCATCCTGATTATCGCATGTGCCATTCTCAGTGATATAAATCGGTCGTTTTAAATGCTGATAAATATGATCGGTACAACGAACAATCCCTTCCGGATAAATCTCCCATCCAAGATCGTTCTTCGGTGCATCCTGCTTGACCCCATCGCCAAACCCCGATACCGTACTCCGTGTATAGTAATTAATTGCGATGAAATCCAGATATTCGCCATGGGAGATATCTTTTGATCTTTTTAACGGCCATCTGAAATTACCTGTGGATATGGCTTCGGTTATAGCCCCTTGGAAAAACCAATCCAATAGCTTAGCGCAAATACAATGCCATGGATTCCCCGGATTCTGCGGATCAAAAACGCGGATATGATTGGCAAAGCTCACCTTTGTGTCCTGATACCCCATTGATTCACGCATACTATGTATCATCCGGTAGGCTTCAATATGGCAGACTGCCATATTTGACATTACTGAAACCGCTCGCGAAAGTGATTTTTCTCCGGGAGGCCACTCCCCAAAATAATAGGAATTGGTTGCATATACATTAGGTTCGTTAATTGTTATGTACTCAGCAACAAGATCTCCGAATGCGTTTACAACAAGCTTCACAAAATCGAGGAAATATCTTATATTCTCTTTCTGAGTGAATGCCCCTTTTCTCTCAAACCACATGGGATTGGTAAAATGATGTATTGTGAGAAGAACTGTAATTCCTTTTTCCTTTAAATATTGCAGTTCCTCTTTATAATGTGCAATTACCTCCTCATCTGCTTCTCCTTCCTTTGGACATATTCGCGCCCACTCGATTCCCATCCGATAATACTTAATCTTCATCAAAGCCATTAGCTCCGCATCTTCTTTCCACAGGCGATAATGGTTCGTTGCACGGGACGGATCGGAATGGTCTTTGATATTTCCTTTTACATACCAATCATTCCAGTTATGTTCACAGTTACCTCCTTCGATCTGAGTTGCTGCCGATGCAACCCCTAATGATAATCGATCTTTGAATTTAATCTCCATGTCCCCTCCATTTGTATATTTTAAATATATTTTTAATTAATATATCTATTCCTTATGCTAATTTTACTAAATTATATCATATAATCATCCAAATGAAAATTTTATAATCTATTCTCTTTCTTCAACTGAACTCTGTACCAAAATATCCCCGGTATGTTCCATAAACACATACCGGGGGATAACGTTGAGTTGACATATTTACTTTTACTCCATATGCACGATTACAACGAAAGTCAAAGCATGCAGGCAAAACGAACAAATGAATCGCAATCAGCCTCAATCGTCCTTTCCATGTAATTGTAATAACGCTAAACCGACAGCTTCCCCATCCCCCTGTCCAAATGCAACATCTCCAAAAACAGGGAGATCAGATGTATCTCATTCCCAGACAGTGGGAGTGCGGGGGCCTGTACTTGTGCAGGATACCGTTTTGCATGAGACCTTGGAAACCTTTGTATTCTCCACTACGCTGCCAAGGCGCCTCCATACAAAAGGCTATGGCGCTTTCGGATATTTTTACACCACTCACTCAATGAGAGAATATACCAAAGCCGGATTTTTGCAAGCTCCCAATCAACGGGTGCCGGTAGCAGTTCGTTTCTCCCTCGCTGCAAGCAATCAGGGAACGCCGGATACATTAAGAAATGTGCGCGGGTTCAGCACCAGGTTTTATACCGATGAAGGAATCTTTGATCTACTCTGTAATCATCTCCCTGTCTTTTTTATACGGGACGCCATTAACGTACCCGATGTCATCAGCCATCTTTCCCCCTCACCGGTGAATAATCTGCCTGATCCTGAGAGGCTTTGGAGCCTGTTTGCCAAGTATCCCGAGGCGACAAATATGATGATGTGGTTTTTCTCAGATTTGGGAACGATAAAGAGCCTTCGCCATATCAAGGGATATGGTGTGAGCACCTATGTCTGGCAAAATGCGCAAGGTGTCCGCCGCTATGTGAAATACCACTGGTTCCCTCTGGCCGGGGCAAAATACATCGACCAGCAGGAAGCTCAATGGCTGGCATGCCAGGACCCTAACATTTCGGGCCGTGACCTATATGACTGGATAGCAAAAGGAAAGACCGTAGAATACGAACTGTGTGTACAGCTCATGAATCCTGAAGATGCAAAACTGCTTCCTTTTGGCCCTTTGGATGATACCAAGGTATGGGATGAAACGATGTATCCTCTTTTGCCTGTCGGGCGGATGGTTTTAAACCGCAATTCCGACAATTATGCCGAACAGGTGGAAAAATTGGCGCTTAATCCGGCAAATCTCGTTCCCGGACTGGAATTTTCAGATGACAAGATATTACAGGGGCGCACATTTATTTATTCGGATGCACAACGTCATCGGCTGGGGCCCGATTATCGAAATATTCCCGTCAACAAACAGCCGAACTGGTCTCCCGCATCTATGGTATCCAGTGGAAACGGCAGATATGTCGCCGGTGAAATTATACGTGAAGGAATCCCGGATCCGGACAATTTCACACAAGCTACTCAGAGGTATGAGTCCTTTTCCGATATAGAAAAAAATAACCTGGCGAATAATATTGCATCGGGGCTTGTGGATGCCCAGCCTAATACACAGCGCATCGTCTTATCCCACTTAGAGCGAGTCTCCCCCGTTCTTGCTGAAACGGTCAGAAATCAAATGCTTTTCTTCGCCGGTACCCCGGGAAGGTAGATTCATTCCTTTGATTCTTCCGTATCGTCAGGATAGATGTTTCGGGTGAATCCATGCGCGAAAGCGCAAAAGTGAACCTCCGGATTTCTACAGGAAAACACTGGACGAAAACATAAAAAGTATCGTGCATACAGGCACGAATCCTTTCATGTTTTCGTCTTCAGTTTGTTTTCCTTAATTTATCCTTATGGTAGCGTGAATTTGGGCATGCTCTCTCAACCACTTTGCAACACCATCTTCCTCATTGCCTCCAATCACTCCGGTAGCTATTTTCTTCAACTCATCTACTGCGTTTTCTACTGCATAGCATTCATCTGAAATCTGAAACATCGGAATATCATTGATTGCATCACCAAAGGAAACCACTCTCTCGCAATCCCATAGCTTCTTTAATTTCTGAATGGCTGTCGCCTTGGTCGCTTTCTTAGGCATAATCTCACACCAATATTCCGGACGGTACAATTCCTGCTGCAAAGTACAAGTATATCTGTCATCGCCCGAAAATATCTCGTATACAGGCTGCAATTGTTCTCTTTCTCCTATGCAAGTATAGTAAAACATATCTCCATCATATAAGGAACTGTCCGTATCAAGCGGACGCAGACGCCTGTCTCCTTTTCTTAACTCTAAATATCTTCGGATTCCATCATTCTCACGGCTCGTCACCCAAGACACCTTTTCAACATTTTGCACAAAAGAATACACCAACGGACTAATATCATATTTTTTTAAGACCTCTGTTACCCGGTCCGTTTCTTCTCTTGTAAAAAATTCTGATGCAATAATGTCACCTGTCTCAGCATCGAATATAAAAGCTCCATTATAAGCAATCACCGGTATTTTTACAGAAAGACCCTTTGTAACAAATGACGCTGAAACCAATGACCTCGCTGTTGCATATGTAAAAAGCATCCCTTGTTCGACTAGAGAATTAATTATTTCAAGGCTGTACGGGGTTATAAAGTCATGAGTATTTAATAATGTTCCATCTAAGTCTGTAACATATAATGTTTTCATCTCTTTATCCTTTCTGTTCGTGCTCTTGATATCTTTTTGTTTATACTGTAGATATCATCCTTTTCAGACCCTTGATACTTTTTATTATATTCCAGATATCATTCTTTTTAGATACAAATACTATGCTCCCAATATGACTCAAAAGAATGGAGTTAAAGACTTAACTGCCTTCCGGATGTCAGAACATGTCAGCTCCTCCATTGTTTACATAAGTTTAATGATTCAACCTTTGCGTATCTCCTGCTGATTTCAGGGAAAACAACATTCTCTATTCCTCGCAAATATTTATTGAAGAAAAAATGTGAAAGCTGTGTAGATATTTCAAATAGGATATGATTTGGTAATTTTCCTACCATCCCTTTCGTATTGTGAGGCAGATACATCAAATCTGTGTATCCCATATGAGCCACTTTCTTAATGGCTATATCATAAACAGGCGCCGAACTATAGGCAAGCGGAGTTAATGCCGTATATTTTGATAAAGATTGTCCTATTCTCATATATGGACGCTTTATATCCTGTGAACTACATGCGCCAAAAACCTGACCATCAAAATTCAATGCACAGCAAAATCTTTTATCGATATAACAGCTGTTCACTGCAGCACATCCCCCAAAAGAATGCCCTGCCAGACCGACTCCCTTAGCAAAGTCAAATCGTTTACTTAGAAAAAAATCACTTTCCTGGTTTAACTTTATTAATTTATCCAGCACAAAGCTATTATCCTCTACCCATGCTGCAATATGGTCTCTTGCTTCTCTTATATGATTCTTGAAAATACGCTGCTGCCGCATTGCCAAAGTCTTATACGACGAAATAATGTCAAGGTTCAACCCTACATATCTTATACTTTCCACTATGCTAAGATTCTCTGCAATCTTAGCAAAAGGTTCGTGAAAATTAATTATGCTTCCGTCTTGATAATAAATCGTACTCGCTTCGTATGGATGGCTTATAGAGACAACGATATAACCATGAGATGCCATATCCGCACAAAATGCAGTATTTATGTATAAATTACTATTATATCCGTGACTGTAAATAATACAAGGAAAGCTGCCCCTGACCGGCTCTATGTTTTCATAACATTCTATAAAATTGTCAGTCCATGGTATGTTTAATTTCTTCAGGTCTTCTTCTATACCATAGTGCATTTTCCCTGTAAGCCCAGAAGCCGCCGGATAGAAAAACCACATGGCAAGCTTTCGGTTCCCGGAGGGTATATGATATGTATTTTTTCTACTGTTGTCGACCATATCCATTTTATAAATGCCCACCTGGTATTCTCCGGTAGGTTTGGGAATGTATTCCGGCATAATCAGCCTCCTTTTTAACAGTTACCGGCAATATGCTTCTTCAATGTGTTTATCCAACATCTCATAGCTTCAGTCCGTGAGCTTTGTAATACGTATTTGAGTTCATTTGCGAATTCATTATTCGAACTAAATGTTGCTTACCCATTAGTTAATAACCACTAGTCAATAACTAGCAATTAACATATTCGATAAATATCTATTATAAATCTTCAAAATAATATTACATTAAATCACATGGTATTTCTATAACAATATCTATTTATTCAGCGTTTTCTAAGCCTTTGCGTATAAAAAAATCCCCTGATTAATTAAAATCGGGGGATTGTGCTTATGTTTCATTCCATATGATTGAGTCAGACGGTATCGAAAGATATTCATTGATTAGTGCATTCCATTCATCTTTGGAAACTTCTTTCTCTTCAAATATAAATACATCATAATCAGTACTTTCATTCAAACCACTTTCATCGATGCTGTGATACTTTGCGAAATATACTCTTGAAATCTCATTTCCATCGGAGTCCAAAACTAAATAATAATAATTTATGTGAGTTGGTGCTGCACCATCGCGTTCGTATAAAACCGCTCCGTTGTTTAGCGGAGATTCATAATCAGAACCTTCGTGCCATAAAACAATTTCTCCATCGAGATAGGTAAAAACAGCATAGCTGCCGCCCGCTATAGGACGCAGATGAAGTTCCGGTATTCCATCCCCGTTCATATCAAATAAGGCGTAATAAGTTTTAAAATCCGGCTCTAAAGAAATATCTTTAATATTAACGACTCTATCACTTATCTCATGTTTTAAGTCTTGTGCTTTTATATTTCCTGCCAAGAAATTGTTATATGCTGCAAGTGCATCATTATATGCTGAAGATGCATCATCAGATGCCTGAGGAGAACTCTCTGCAGAAGGTTTGGCTGGATTCTCCGTAACCGTCACATTTGGTGCAGGTGATACAGCCGTGGTTGACGGAGTGCTGACACTGTCTTGCCCGCAGGCGTAGAGAGCAAGTAGAAATACGGATGAAAGCAAAATGGAAAGGGTCTTCTTGAAAAACGGGTTGCATTTCATGTCGGCCTCCTAAGTTTTCTTGTTTTACTATATTATTATTCAAGTGTCAAAGTATTTTTCAAAAAAGGTTCCTTATGTTCATTATTTTGCACAAATAATCAATATTGATCACTAAATAAAGCATCGTAAATCAGTGTTTTAATCTGGTTCTTGCTATATCTCGAATTATTTTTTAATAAAATTTAAGTTGTATTTTGTGTAAATTGGGGCCTGGGCAAAAAAGAGACTTTTGACGCTCTAATCATATTATATTTTATTTATATCTTTTTACAATCTTATTTTATAATATAGATGATATAATAATATCTTTTTTTTATTTCTTTGGCATATTGTCTTACCATCCTTATTAAGTCAACGCTCTAAATATTTCCATCAGACATAATGTTGGTTCGGTTTATTAATCATATTAAAACCTCTCGTAAAATAATAAAATATTATTCTTTTGCTGTATGTTATTCTATGAAACGCCCAAAAATAGGGGGAAATCGTGTTTTTCACCCCATTTTTCGCCCGACTTACTTGTGCAAATAGAATACTTGCATATCCACAGCATTTTTTACACCATCGTCCGATGAAAACATATCCATATATCTACGACAAAGGGGAATATATTTCATTTAGAAAGCCAAATTGAGCGTGGAGCAATCTGCAAAAATCAGTAAAGCTTGTCTTTGTTAACTCGCGAAGCTCATATTTTATAATATGATTACAAAAACTGATTCCTGCTTCTGGTATAAACACACCTTCATGTCCCATACATTCATTTCCTTTGCAATAACACTTCTTTATATTGTCAAAAACTTCATCAGGAAATTCATCTATCATCAGGAATACTTTGCCTAATGTCTGTGGTATGAAATTCAACCGTAAAGTAACCTCTCCTGCCTTTGTATCAAGACTAACTATGGTTCTACCGGTATTTGTATTCTTATATGCAACAGAAATCGCTCCAATCAAGATTCCTTTGTAAGATGATAGCTTTATTTCTGCCCGGCAATTCATCTCTTTCTTTAAAATACTGATTATTTCACATAACATTTCTGCCTTTTCCTGTGAAAGTACTGCTGTTATATAATTCTCTTCGTTTATTATTATCTTCTTTTGTTTGCGATGAAAAAGAGAGCTAAAATCGCATCGAAAGTAGTTGCTGATAGCCTTTATATCCTCAGGTTTTGCCTCACCAATAGACTTTGCATAAATGCAATGATGCTTTGCAAGACTTCCCTCAGGGTCATTGGCAAACCATACTTTTAGTTTGTCATTTTCTTTCTTACTACTTACTCCAAAATGACTAAGTTCCTGCAATATAGAATCTAATGCAGCAATCCGCAGCTTTTTACAAAGTTTATACAAATCCTGTTGATTCACTTCAATTAGCCTGCCGGGAGCCTTATTAATAGATTCATTCTTGGTATTATCGTTATACTCACTTACCAAGTCATTACTGTAGCCCGTATCCGTATATTCCCCTATTAAGCCAATTGCATATATAGTTAAAAGTATCCTATGCACTCTGTCAACGCACTTATCATATTTTTTCTTGTCTACCGGATAAGTTTCTTTGTATTCCGGTAAACCTACTATTTCAGGATTTATAACACTTAGTTTTTGATAAATCCCCAGATAGAGCCTTTGAAGCTGATATAACTTCTCCATATTACTAAGGTCAGTATTTTCATCATCTGTCTTAGTTTCTTTATCCTTTGTATTTTTAACTTTCTTTGTTTCATCGTTCTTTGGCAATTCAACAACTGCTGCCAATAGATTTCTTCCTATTTAGTTGATATAGGTTTGGCTATCCATAGAATTCATTCCTCCTTACTTTTACCTTCCGCTCTTGATATTCATATCTCATTTTGTCTTCAACCAAATCTCCATGGAGGTGGACTCTGGCGAGGTATCATCGTACTATTGAAGCTTTCTGCGCTTTACTTTTCAGCATCGAGCATACCGTCTCCACATGCGGTGGGACGGAAGTTTGATATTAGCTCGATAAATTTTGCACCCACCTGGTGCAAAATTTATCCAAATCCTCAATGATATTCTTCTTCCTTGCTTGATTCCAATACATCATATTCTTTTTTTAGTTCATGCAGCAACTCCTCTTCACTTGGAAGATATAATTTATACTTAGAAGCAAAAATCTGTGTTTCATTTTCTGGGAGTGTAAATTTAACTATCGACTCACTTTTATCAACACACAGCACAATTCCTATTGGGGGATTGTCTCCTTCATTCATCATCTCCCGTTCATAGTAGTGCACGTACATCTGCATTTGACCTAAATCCTGATGTGTCAAATCCCCTATTTTTAAATCTATTAGAACAAAACATTTCAAGATGTAATTATAAAAGACAAGATCAATTCTAAAATGACGCCCGTCAAAGGTGATTCTCTTCTGTCTGGCAACAAACGAAAATCCTCTACCAACTTCAAGCAAAAATTTCTGCAGATGTGTGATAAGGGCTTGTTCCAAATCACTTTCATAAAAATCATCGTTTGGATTTAATCCAAGAAACTCCAAAACATAAGGATCACGTATAATATCTTCTGGCACTTTAGCTGATTCAAGCATCTTGATCTCTTCAGATACTTTATCTCTATTCTGGCTGGACAGCAACCTTTCATAAAAGAAGGAATTAATTTGGCGTTCTAACTGTCTTGTACTCCAATTCGATTTAATAGCTTCTTCAAGATAAAATTGTCTTGCATTTTTATTCGTATGAGAGAACGATAATGTGTCCAGCTCAATTCGTCACGCAGCGCGTGACTATTTGGAAAAACCAAATAGAATTGTCGCATATATTATAAATTAGTAGAAGTGAAACCTTTTCCAAAATCTTTTGTCATTTGCTTGGATAATTCTTTGATCAAACCTATTCCATACTCTGCCTTTTCTTCACCGCCTTGCTGCTCCACAATTCGTTTTCCTATATTCTAATACGCTTCCACCATAACAAAATTAGCAGTATAATAAACTTTATTTCTAGCTTCCACTAGAATTCTTTTAATTTCTTCATAAAACTGCTGTTCCATAGCTTCCTCCTATCGCATCAAAATCAGAATTCTATTTAGATTAATCTCATTCAAAAGGACACTTTTCATTTAGGCTCACAAAAATATCCTCTTTCAGTATAACACAGTTATTATCATAACATTGTTTTCGTTTATTCATGCATCATCACTATTAAGCTACAGCTTCTCCCTAGCCTTTTCCAACTCATATTTATCGATCGAAATCATCTTAATAATTGGACGGCTGTATTCTGTATAATAAACTATCATATTAGATAAAAAACTTGCTTTACAATTGATAGCCTCTTTTTTCATTTCAAGCTCATTTGTCGCATTATCCAGCCACAATTTCATGATACTGTCAGGTAATTGGAATAAATATGTTTGATCTCCTGTGGTTAGTTTCCAAGGACGCTTTGGCTCATCCCAATGTAAACAGTAATAATCCGCAAATTGGTTCTGGTGACCAGTTAATCGATATAAAAACAGCATTTGTCCAGAATTGGTAATTGCCACGGCCATATGTTGTCCAATGTCATCTGCAAGGTCAATAATTCTCCTCTCTGTTTCAACATTGTCAGAAACATCTCTATACGCCCTTCGTGAATTTAAACAAAAGCTATTATCATTAATTACAGCAAAAAATTTATTCCAAAACGGCATTTTATCAAATTCTAACAGAGGAATACGATAAGTTGCAGCAAATTTTTGAGCAGGTACAGTATATCCGTTTATTGCAGCAATAGCAACCTGATAGTAATATCTTTCATAATTGTAAATGACTCCACAGCGATTTTGATGTCGCCGCTCAGTTAACTCAGTTTTGTCTACTATATCAAAATGATTGATATCTTCTCGTAATCCTAAAACACTTCGAATAGTATTCAGGCCAACTTTTCTGCTATAGTCTTTACATTCAACCAGCAATCTTGAGTGTGAATAGAATGGTGTTTGAACAGGAGGTTCCAATAGTACATCCGCGTTATGTGCCTCGCCCAATCCTTGAATCATTTGACCAGGTGCACCATCAAATATATACAAACCGTCAGACTTGACTTCTGAAAATCCAACATTCACTAAAATACGCTTTACGAGTATTTCAAATGCCTTACCAAGTTTCATTTAATCTAACCTCCCCTTATAACCATAATCGATATACTGTTTTAAAAATATAAATTTACCCCCGGGGTAAGATAAGTTTCCGTAGACAAATCATCACTTCTGAAAACACACGTCCCTTTTTCCACTAAAATTCCCAGAACCCTTGATTTACCGTGCTTTCCGCTCCAGCAACACCACCGTCTCAACGTGCCACGAGCGTGCTATTTAGATGCACGCTCCCGACTACACGTCATAAATCGGGATTAAAAAATTGATGCAAACTGCCCCAAAGTGCAGCTTGTAGGATGGCATTTACTGCCATAGAAAAATAAGATTTGTTTGAAAGAAGGAACTTAGACTGTTCCTATTGATTTGCGTTCTGCTCACTTTTCTATGGTAGCATTTTCTCTTTGATTATTTTACCATAGATCTTGAATTTATGATATAAATACATTTCATAAAATGGGCAGAAGAAAACCCCCGAATCACTTTGACTCAGGGGCATTATTCCACTCACTTTTTAGGACTCCGTTTTTTCCATTTTCCCTTCAAGTTCCTTTTCTTTTATCGTAAAGATTCCTTCCCATTCCACTCTTTCTCCTGTTCCTCTAAAATCATGGAAAATTCTCTTTTCAATTGTGACTAACCACAGAATGGATAAATCATTATCTTTCAACCACTCGGTAAGCATTTCCTTGTCTATCAACAACAAATGATTAGCTAGACGGGTAATGCCAGGGTTAAAACAAACAACTTTCCCTTCCTTTAAATATTCTCCTACAGTATCGCTATCCTGAAGTTCCATTCCATTAATAATTATCTTTGTTGGTATATCAAATGCTATTGTATCCTGTTTAGAAAAATCATATTCCTCTTCCCAAATATGGCGTTGGGATGTATTAGCGTAAAGTATCCCAGTATTTTCTTCATCGATTATCAGTTCTCTCCAACCTTCATCATTGAAGGAGGAATCCATTTTTTCGTAATGAGTATTCCAGTAATTTTCTTTATAAAACATACCATTAAAATTAAGTAATTGCAAAGCAGACTTGCTTTCTTGCGGATAATCTTTATTCCACTTTTTCCACTTTTGCATATCTTCCTTTTTCAATAAAAAGGAATCGATTTGTGCGTACATTGTTTTTTTTGGTACATCAGAGTCTTCTTTCTCTTCTTCATCCCTATACTCATTCCAATGCGGAAAACTACACAAGGCTAACCACTTTTTATTATTATCAGCAAATTCAATCAAATTCTTCCCAAATTCCAAAGGTTGTTGAAGCCATTCCATGTTATCACTCTCTGCGTCTAAAAGTTTGTAATCACAATACCACGTTCTAGGAGGCTGATAATAAGGTTCTATACTTGTATTGCTAATCAACAAGGTGGGATCAAAAGTTCTCACTCCTAATTCATCCGCTCCCTTCAAGTATTCCGTTGCTACCTGTTCCCCCCACTCCGGCTGGAGCATATAGCAATCCGCTATTCTTGCCACAATTTCATAAAATGCAATCCATTGATACTTTTTCCCAATTCTTTCTGTTTTCCCTCCCCTTCTTCCAAAATAGCCTGGAATGTCTTTATCATGTAACTCAGGATTAAATCCCAATTTCAAAATTCTTTTAATCATCCACCTTCTAAACTTATCGATATCAGCTATATTATCAAATTTATTAAGTGTATTCTTGAATATATATCTACCAAAATCTCCATATCCTGTTCCAATATCCAATGAACTCAATACATATGAAAATGCTTTATTATCTTTATACTTTTCTTCGAGTTTATCAATTGTAGCCTGACTTGGAAATCTCATAGGAAACTTACTTCTAAATGGTATCTCTATACTCTCACTAATTTCTTTATTTCTATCTTCTTCATATATGTTATTAGTCAAGGCATATTTTACTATTCCTAGCGCGTAGTCTCTAATCAGTATATGAGGAATAATCTCTTCTTTTTCAAATATTCTTTTTAACACATAATCGCTGATACTTCTAATTGTTTTTTTATCCTTACACAAAACAACCGTACCATACATAGTTGCAAATAGTCTTTCTGTTACATAAGAATCTTCTACTTTTTCAAACATCTTAAATAATTCTATTACTTCCTCTGGGGCATCCTTATATATGCATACCAATCCTTTACTTGCCCCATCACGTAGCTCTCTATTATTTGAAGTACAAAACCAAGCCAAAATTATTCCCAATAATTTTCGTGATTCGGAATTAAGTTTTTGGTTACTATGTGATCCCCAACTCCATGTTATTATTCTTCGATATATGAATGGATTAAACCTTTCATAACATTCGTTAATATGTGTATTCCACCACAAGTCTCTTTTTCCTGTTTTTTCATTGACCAAAAAATTTTCATGAATAAACACGCTATTAAAAGAACTGTCAGATAACGAACATAACGGTAATATCTCATCAATTACCATCAGCTTTAAATGTTCATTTTTTAGTGACTGATCTCTTAGCCAATTAAAGATTTTCTGATCAACAGTCCTATTTTTTCGCCAAATTAAACTTTTCAAAAATCCTTTAATGATATATCCTGAAATTGGTCCTTCCGGGCAACAATATAATAGCTCTGTTCCATAAACCTCCGGTAATAAAATAGACAACATATTAATAGTATTTGTTTTTCCAAATCTATTAGTCTCAAAAATATTCTCAAAATAAGGCGTACTATTTATATAATGCTTTAAAGATTCCTCCTCGTTTTTTTCTTTCAAGCAATAATATAGTACAAAATAATCTCCCATTCTCTCATAAGAAAACATGACATATTTCTCTTCCTGTCCATACCTTGTTCCGCACTTAAAGATATTTTCTTTAATTAACGCATCAAGAAAATTTTTGTATTCGTTAGACTGCTGTCTGTAATATAATGATATTCCTTCATTGATAGCTTGCAAAGCATCTTTATATTTCAATGAATATGTATTTTCACTAATCATTTTTAATGCAATTTTCTGGACGCACAAATCAACAAGGTTTAAAGATTCTTCATACTGAAAACGATCTACCTTGGCCAATTTTTTGTTTATATATTTTAAATAACCATTAAAGACATCCGAAATACTTGGAAGGAAAGCAAGCTCCCTTTTGTTTTCAAAAGTTTCACAGAAGAGTTTTAAATACAGGGCATTAGAAAACTCTTCTACCAAAATAGGAATACTAAAATTTATTCCATAATGCTTAAAAAAATTATCACAAGCCTCTTCCACACAATCTTCAAATCCAGCATGTCGAGTAATTACCATATTTTTTTTACAATCATCTGGCACTATCTCATCCATATTATCACTTCTTATGCTCACAACAAATGCAATCCATGGAAATCTCTTCATCTCTGTAACTATGCCATTTAAATATTTAGGCCAAATTAGACTTCCTTCCCCCTCATTGAGAGCATCTATAGCAAAAATTATTCTCTCGCCTTTTGATTGTCCAATTGCATTCAGTGTTCCTAATATATTATTATAATTCAAGCTACACTGAAAAATCTGCTTTATTTGTTCTTTGGGATTCACATTACTTGTAAAATAATCTCCTAATATTAATACTGACGGAATTCCTTCTTCAGATGCCTTTTTACAAACATCCGCTAATAAATGTGACTTTCCAGAACCAGCTTCACCATATAAAAGCATAATGGGATTATTTAACAAAATCAGTTCATTTTTTATTAAATCCTTTATTTCATAGATTATATTCGAAAATTCAGTATATCTACTGTAAAATTCGGAATTATAAAAATCCTTCTGTAACTTTTCCATCACAGCATTATATATAACATCACTAATTTCTTCTATTCGCACTAACATTTTCTCAATATTTTCAAGTGGTAGTAACTGCATCTCATTATATCCATTTAGTAACAATTCTTCAGATGTCTGCTCTATTGCTACTAATAATTCATTTTGCTTATGTTTCAAAATATCATCTATTCTTAGGACCTCATTCGCAAAATTTCTTCCTAATTTTACAAAGTTTCTTCTGACTCTTTGTATTCTTATATATTCATTTGATGTTCTACGCAAGTAATTAAACTTTTTACTTATTTCTAATTGAACATTAAATTCGGGGCTATATCTCGGTCCCAAGTCGCTGATTGTATTTTCCAGCTGATTACCAAACCAAATACTTGTAAATTCTTCATTGTTAAACCAGTAATATCGCATACCTTCATTTTCTGGTCTCATCAATTTCCCAAGAAGTTCAGATGCATTCAACAAATTTATTTCAATATTTCGATTCTGCTTTTTTGCTTCGCTTTTCCAAGCAGCCACTTTATCTTCCCATTTTTCCAAAGCACTTTTTGTCTTTCTCCCATTTCTTTCGTAATTATGATCAGGCAAATCAAAAGGAATTGCTACCACAAATAAAGTCATTTGTAAATGACTTTTTAATGCTGTTTTATAAGACGTATCAGCCTGTTTCAGTACACTATCTATATCAAATACATACTTAGCCTGCCACGCATATTCTTTTCCATTTTGAAGTCTCCAAAAACACTCAACACCTCCATCTGGCGTTCCCTTTCTTATAAAGGTTTTATACTCATTATTTTTTTCCTGCCTTACCAGCTGACATACCAGCTCTTCAAATGCATTATTTTGTGAATTATTATATACTCTTATATTCCTCCAGTTCATACTGCCCCTCCTCGAAAATTTATCTATTGTCTATACAAAATTTCTCCTACAACTAAATAAGTATCTTTGTATAATGTTATTTTTTTTTTCAGTGACCAATAAATTGTTTTATGGCACCTTCCATTTATATTTTACATCTAATAGAAATAATAACAAACTTCATACTTTTTTACTATCATTTTTCCTGTAGTTTTGTTACGTCAGGAATAACTTTTTTTCATTCATTTTCATTTATATTGATATTTAATGATAATTAATATTCCGTTCCTTTCAGACTCCCGAGTGGAGCTATATCGTCAGTTTGTCAGCTAAAATTTCTCATTATAAATGAACAGAAAAACACCCCCAAATCTTTTGCTTTGGAGGCATTATTCAACTCACTTCTTTTCTATATTAACTACATATTTTTGAAATCTGCTTTTAGGTTTTTCTGGTATTGTATATAATAGTTTTCCACTATCCAATAATGGGGTAATATAATTCCTTGTTAAATATGTTAAATTTTTATAGCCCATATACCCGCTAATCTCTTTCTTAGTTCGTGCCACGCTGCAATATTCAAGGATTTTATTTTGAATATCTTGATTTTTGACTTGGTCACTGACTTGATCACTAACTTGGTCACTGACTTGGTCATTCTGCACTGGTCCCACTTTATAAGTAGCTGTTGTATTTAGCGGAATAATTGTAGTAAATATATCTCCTTCCGAGAATTGAGGCGTGCCGCCAGAATACAATTTTGTATATTTATAAGTGTTTCTCATTCCAGATCCTAATTCATCTGCAAGCCCTATTTCCCGAAAGACTTTTGAAATTGGCGGATTTTTAGGAAATGGTTTAAAATTAGATAAATTTAGGCTTCCATATCCATGTGGCCTATTACTGTTCTCTGCAAAAATTCGTTCTTTCTCTATTACCATCTTTGCCACAAAACCGCTAGAATAATCCCTATGAGCAAGACTGTTAGATATAATTTCCCTTAGTATAGCATCTCTTGCACTAACTGACTGCATACCTTCCAGCACAAATGGGTTATTCAAATGTTTCTTGGCAAATTCACTCATTCTATCGTAGCTTTCCAACAGATTAGTAATAACAACATCCCTATCATCGTATCGATCAAGATTTTCTACTCGAAAAATCATATCTGTTTTATGCTGTGGTAATGCTGACATAATAGTGGTATCTTTACCAAATAATAATACTGCTGCTAGAGTTATTCCTTCTTGATGTGTTTCGGTATCAAGCAAAATTAGTCCTGCGCTTCGTAATAATTCTTCATCACTCATGGAAAGCCATGGATGCTTATCACTTCTGACATACGTCATTTTTCTTGCTCTTTCAATCAAATCAGAACGTAATTCTCCTATTCCCCATTTCGAAAACACTTTATTTACATAGTAAGTCCCTTGCTTTCTTGCATATAATTTATATACTAATTCTTCATTATCCGTTATATCAATATCAGACTCATTGTTCCTATCATATATTCTGCCCGAACATCTACTAACTTGTGTACCTTCCGGGACATAAATATACAGTATTTTCTTTCCATGAATTTCATATTCAACTGGTGTTAAAAATAATGGCGGATACATCTTGTTTGCATTATTTATTACAGTAACAAAATCTCTTTTCATCTTTTCTATACAATCCGAGTAGATACCTAATACCTCACCATTATCTTTTACTCCCAAAAATACATGTCCACCGTCTCTATTAGAAAAAGCACAGATACTTTCATATACATCTTTTGTTATGTCTAAAGTAGACTTTTTAAACTCAATTGTATGTCCTTCTCCTTTGCTAATAATACTAAGCAAATCTTCTTGGTTCAAATTTTCGTCTCCTTTCTGTAACTCCCGATTCTATTTGATATCAAACTTGGCACCATTATCTGGAAAATATATATTTCTTTTTTCTCTCCACTGCTTAATCGTACAATAAGAGGATACGCTTTCCATTATCGAGTACCATAATTTGCAAGGATACTCATACTCTCCTGCATCAAATATTACTGCTGCTACTCCAGCCAATTTTGTATTTGCATTCTTTATTGCCTCCTCTCTTGCTTTATGAGATACATCCTTTTCATCTTCTTTTGGAAAATATATTTTTACAACTTGCTTTACGTTGAGTATTTTATGTGTAACGCTAAAAGTAATTCCATTTGCTCCATTTCCTAATGGTTCTTTATCAAAATAGTATTGTAGGAAACCTCCTTTTTCTTTGGACTCCCCTACGAGCTTGCCATCGCAATATAATAATCCGTCTTTTACTAATAATCTTTTTTTATGAATATCTTTTTTTTCAGTCAACATATATACACCTATTATTTACCTTTTTATATTTAACAATAAAATTCTAATCTATCAAACTGCTTTCTCACATCGAAAAAAGTAATACCGCTTTTCTAGTCCTTACCATCTCCGCTTTTGACATACCCAAGTAATTCGTAAGATCTACGAATCCCATAGTTTTCAGCAGGTGTATCAAGCTTCCATTTTTTTGAACTTTGGGTAAGCTTTTTCGAATATGCGCGGTGGCAAAAATCATTTTTTCTTCAAGTTAATCATCAGCAGATATACACCAAACTGTTCATAGTCAGGTGCAAAAGCACACAATGCCGCCTCATAAAGAATGGGAATATCTCTTTTTAACATCTTTCTCACTGTTACCATAACTACTCTCCCTATAGGTAGAGAAAATTTAATTTATCTATATTTTCCCGTCTTTAATAAGTTTTTCTTTTAATTGATCGATAAATGGTCGCATTCTACGATATGCTTTTTTACTCAACTCCAGCTCATAAATAATGCCTTTTCTTTGCTCTGCAATAATATGAATACCGTTTCTGTATGAGTATATTTCAATTATTTCAGCTGGCAAATCCACTTCAATTCCATCAAAATTAATAAATTTATGAATTAGTCCTAAACTTTCCGCCGTTCTACATTTATCATCAAATCTTACTTGTACTTTTTCTTTTTTCTTTTTATCGTAATAAAATGGTACAATTGATTTGTTGTCATGCAATAATGCATCCTGCAATATATCTTGTTTATTTTTAGGAATTGATATTTTTATCGGTACGACATGATGCATTAAGGAGTCAAATTCAGTAGTGTTTGAATAGTATGTACTTAATACATTCTCTATTACAGCTTCGTATATTGACGCATAAGCAAGTATCTGGTTACGCACCTCAAACATCAAGTTTTCACTAGTTGCTTCAATCCCCTCATAAAGTTTATATGCAAATCTAATTGCTTTAAATTCTGCAATAATACGATTCTTTAGCTCTATATTCTGAATAAAACAAAATTCATTCTCATACCATAAATCTGTCGCCAAATGATTGGTACAATATAGTTCTATTTCGCTCTTAATTTCTTTTGAAAACGCCATTTGTTCTCCATTCTGCAAATTCAGCACATCAAATTATTTTTTATGTAAACAAGTCAATTTTTCCACGTTTACTGTAATCAAACTCTGTCTTGCTATTTGCAGCGTTTCGTATGCCCTTACCAATACATTTCCCATACATAACAGCATCTGGTCCGCTTAAATTTGCGTAGAAAGTATAAGCCTTCTGAGTTTCTTTATCCCAAGAAGTCCACAGCCCTGGACTCAAAACCATATTTTCGGAAGACAAGGGTAATACCATAGACATATAGAATTTTATCTTTTCCAATGATGCTGTTTTTAATTGCTCAAACAATTTTTGATAAATAGACCTTTCTGTTTCCATACAACTAAGCAAGACATAAGACTGCGTTGATTCCGGAAATACCGTCACAGCAATACGATGCATTATTCCTTTTACTGTATGCTTTATTTTATTTCCATTCAAATCATAATTTAAAGCGATATATGCATAATTTGCAAACTTGATCTGTTCTGGAATTTGAATCACACATGTCACTAAACCACTATGGGTGCTTGACATTATTTCTTTATCAAAATGAGATTGGATTGATTCAAACTCCCGCATCTTCATTTGTAACATCCTATACATTCCCACCATCATGGGAGACCGAAAGGCTTCTGGATTCATCTTAAAGCATTCCCTATATATATCCATTGTCATGCGCTGTTTATAACACTCAAAAATAAATGCCTTATAAGCATATACAAATTTCATCTTTTCGTTGGACACATCAAAATCGGGTGCTCCTTTTTCAATAGCTGCAAATGCAATGTTATCATGTAAATCACAGAAACAGGTTTCGGTAGTCGCCTTATTCGCACTGGTTTTACTCATTTCAACAATAACATCTGGCTCTCCATTCGCCCTCGGAATAATCAATGGGGCTTTCTTCGTATCCATTATATAAACATGTCGCCGGCTTCCAGCAAGCAGCGAAATAATTTTGTTATTCTGTAAAGCATGTGCTTCTTTAATTTTTCCTTTACAATTTGCTTGATCTGGATGCATACAACATCGCTTCATTGATTTTCGCATCATTTCCATAACTTGAACTTCCGGTGGTTTCTTGGATATTTCAGTCATTTCCATTACCTTATTTTTGCAACACGCTTTGTACTTTATTTCGCTACCACAGGGGCAGCTTTCACTTCCTAATATCTTTATATATTTCAATGGATACATTTTTTACCACCTTCTTCTAGTCCACAAATTGATGTTTTGTCCTTCCCTATCCATTATACATGGTTAGAAATACCGGTCAATATATACGCATTACATTATGATTGGTGAATTTATATAATCTATATTTTCGCTACCTGACCTATACTGTTGTTCTATTTCAGCAATGCACTCCTTATCCACTGGTTTTCCTAAAAATTCCTGAAACTCATCAAGGGTATCTTTTCGCTTATTAGTTTCATAATATTTCATTCTAAAATTTAATTCTGTAACTACATATTTTTTGACCATGTCCAGAGATACCTTTTCTTTAGCTTCTTCACAAGAAAGCTCTTTTTTATAATAAGGATTGTCTTTACTTCTTTCGATTATCTCATTTATCAATAAATCAGGTGGACTATCACAGTATCTCTTGACCATTTCATAAATCCACTTTATATTTGCTGTCTCTTTTTCGTTGACTACAATTGCTTCTTCTTTCGAATCATATCCAAATGGTGCACCTGATTTCATTCCGTTCCTCCCTGAATCCTCTATTAAATTCCACTCTATTGTTGGAGACTTTTGTACTTCTTCTTGCTCAGTCTCTTCCACCACATTAATCTGTTCTAAATCCGGAATAAGCATTTTCTCCCTACACTCAGTGCCAAGATAACTTATTCTATTTTTTAAAATAATACCTATCTATTCTATAGGGAATAATTTCTAATATGTCACTTCCCGGTATCGCTTTATCGCTATCCCCGTCAAAATGAATCTTATAATCATAGTTCCAAAAATACTTCCCTGCAAAATAAGAAACAAACTGGTATATAATAGAATCTTTGTTGTAAAAATTTATACAGGAAAATGGAATTTTAAATCTTACTAAAAGTGATTCACCATTCTCTCTTAAATATCTGTATAATTGCGGGTAATTTTCCTTTAACGCTTGCCTCGCTAATTCGCCACCAATGTTCTCACAGAATTGCTCATATCCAGCTCTCATATCCTCACTTAGAAGACCAATATCTGAATAAAAACACAACTGTGGCGCCCTTCCATTCGAAGAATATTTCCAATCATATAATTGTTTGATAGCTTCATGAGCTTGACCTATCTCTTGTTCTGGCATATTAAGAGTTCGCAATGTATGAACAATATTCTTACTATATATATTCCACTCGTTTGTTCTAAGTCCCTCTAGAAGAATAATGTTTCTATCAAGTATTTTGGTGGAATGATAACATACAACTTCATATTGCTCAAATATAGAAATGAGTTCCTGATAAAAAGGATACGCTGAACTCGGTCCTATATAATCTTCTATTGCACAATTTACATCTTTATCATATTGAATCTCATATACCTTAATCTTGGTGGTTATACCACGAGACAGTGAGTCAAACCTTTCTACAATCTTTTGCTCTACTTCTGTAGGAATTGTACTTATATCTGAAACATCAATTAACATTTACAATATGCCCCTTCCTTATGTTACTTTTTGGTAATATAACTATGCCGGCAATGATTTTCCTTTCTGTTATAATCCCGCATCAATCTCTCCATTTTTTATTGATATTCAAATGCTATATCTTTACCCATTACAATTCCCCCATATGATTACTCAATGATTTTTTAATATATATTATTTTATCACATAACACATCGTAATTCCATCAATACAAAATAATTTATTGATGGAAAAAGCCTTCAAATCTTACTTGACTTGAAGGCTTGAATCTAACTATTTATCTTTTAACAAACTTTGCCACTCTACTTTGTTGTATAAGACTCTGATTATGTACACAATATCATTCTGCATATCATAATAATAGAAGATATTGTAGTTATCAAAGCGAGTCATTCGTAGACCGACACGTCGTAATAACTCGTCTTCTACCAGCGGATGAGCGGTTGGATATTCACTCAATTTCTCAGCCGCATCCAAGATACCATCCGTGATTCTTTGAGCTGCTTGAGGGTTGCAGAGATCAACGAAGATATAGTATTCTATGTCCAGCAAGTCATACTCTGCCGGTTCGGTAAATACCACATTAGCCACGCTCTTCTCTCCTCTTTTTCAGTTTTTCTCTTACTTCATCGATTGTACTGGTTCTGCCATCCTGCATTGCTTTATAGCCTTCCCCAATCAAACGATAAAATTCCAATTTTTCAGTATCCGTTAGTTCTTCTATTTTCTGTGTATTTGTTGCTAACATACAATCACACCCTTTCTTCTTTTTTAAATATACCATATATCTTCGCCCTCAACAATCATTATTGCTCAATATTTTCCCTGACTATATTATATGTTGTGGCATCACAAAGCACTCATCCAATTACTTATTCAAAAAGGAAATTATTGTTAAAATCTCAATTAAATCCCATTCATTCACTGCCCCCTTTAATTTTTAACTCATTCCAAATATCTCTCCACCTATCTCCACGATATCATCAATGAGTATTCTATCTCCATTCATCATAATGAGAATTCTATTATACAAATCTATCTTCTTTACAATCTCAGTAACAGTGACATAGGCTCCTCCAACCTTATTTTCATCCGGTTGAAAATAAGTAACTTCAATTCGCGGCCTTTCCTCCATCTTATCCACAATAATCTGAAGACGTTCTCTCAAAGACTCCATTACCGATTCATCCAACTCCACCCTCGCATCTGTCAATCGAGCAGTCTCCCGGATCGCTGACTCGTATCCGGTCAGGGCAGCAAAGGGTGAAAACTGTGCAGCCCTATCTATGATATCCATGGGTGGATGTGTGGCAGATACATGATGTGGTAAATGAATCATATCCTCATATGTCTGAATCATGCTTTGTGTCCTCCTATTTGTCTATTTCGAAGAACAGCCGTTGCACCCTCTTCTAAATTCATCCCTCTTATAACGGCATTCTTCCCATACTTATGCTTGATCTCCAATAATGCTTTTTGTATCTTCCTCTCTTTGGCAATCTCTGCTTTCCTAGCTTCCCTCTTGATCTGCTCTGCCGTGTAATCCGTAAAGAGATTCATCTGTTCAAAGCAATCCACTTTTTGAGCAGCTGACTCACTGACTACATGGTTTGCGGATATATTAATCCTTCTTATCAAAAGATTCTTATCCACGATCGCTTCGAACAATTCGGTGACGGCATCCATCATTCGCTTCGTAGAAGAAGTGGCTCCGTCCAGATTCTTTGTTCCGTGTACTGACTTGGGCACTGTGCGGCCATAGTGATCCATTGTAATCGGTCCACGGTATAACCTTTTTCTATCAGGATCTGTCAGGCTATCAATGTCAAATCCGATGGTTAAAACAATCTGATCCGTCACCAATCCTCTATCCACCAAATCCAAGGATAGCAGATCTGCCATTTCCCGAGTCACCAATCTTGCCTTGTTATAATCATAGGCACATTGTAATACTTGGCCAGAGCCTACACAGTTGGTGCTTGGTTTATAGACTTTCACATCCGATATGCTGCAAGGCTCCCATCCCCATGCATGATCAATCAATAACTCCGCATTAATTCCAAACATTTTGTAAAGTAAATCTTCATTATAATAGTCTCTTGGTTTTCCAAGAGAACATCTTGCTACATCCCCCATGGTAAACAAGCCTTGCTCTTCCAGTTTTTTAGCATATCCCCGGCCAATTCTCCAAAAGTCAGTAATTGGACGGTGATTCCACATCAGGCTACGGTAGCTCATCTCATCCAATTCTGCAATCAGCACGCCATTATCATCTTCCTGAATGTGCTTCGCCCGGATATCCATGGCAACCTTACAGAGATATAAATTGGTGCCGATTCCGGCGGCTGCCACGATCCCTGTACTCCTTCGAACATCCAGAATGATTTGAGTCGTGAGCTCACGGGCAGTCATTTTATAGCTATTTAAATAATCGGTCACGTCCATAAATACTTCATCCACGGAATAAACATGGATATCCTCCGGTGCAATATATTTCAAGTAGATATCATAAATTCTGGTGCTGTAATTTATATAAAGAGCCATCCTTGGTGTGGCTGCAATATAGTCTACTGCAAGTTCCGGTGAAGTTTTCAGTTCAAGGTCGTTACAGGACGCTCCCATAAGGGTTCGTCCTGGCGCATTTTGGCGTCTCCGGGCATTTACCTCTCGAACCTTCTGTACCACCTCAAACAGCCTTGCTCTGCCGGGAATTCCGTATGCTTTTAAGGAGGGTGAGACAGCAAGACAGATGGTTTTCTCTGTGCGGCTGACGTCTGCTACCACAAGGTTGGTAGCTAGTGGATCAAGATCTCTTTCGATGCACTCCACAGAAGCATAAAAACTCTTGAAATCAATTGCGACATAGGTTCTGTTTTTCATGGAAATTCTCTGGCTCCTCCTTCATATCATCAATAAAAACATTCGAATATACGTTCTGTTACGAGCCCATTATATCAAGAACGTCTGTTTGTGTAAATAGGTATTAAAGTAATTCCTATAACTTACAAATCTTCAAGTATTTGGGGAAAACAAAATCGGTATTTTCATTATTTTTACATTATCTCGGATATTCTTTTTCTAAACTAATGCTCCTATTTGCTGCCCAGCCTATGATCTGCCTTTACGCCAACAATAAAACGCCCGGTCCCTTCCGGGCATTTTATTCTTACCGTAAACCGGCAGAAATAACCTTTACCTATTCCATTGTCATTTCTGCCAGTTTCTATTCATAACTGATGCTTTGCTCCACACAAATTCCTGAGTGAAACTGTAGCATCAATTTATCGGCAGAGATGACTTTAATGGTTCTTATCAATCTTCTCACAAGGTCATTATCAAGCTCTGGGGCGAGATGACTATTTTTTTGTATGAAATTATCCATATCTTGAAGCCGTTGTTCATAACTTTTTTTCTCCCTTTCCCTTCGCCGTTTCTCCATCTGTTCTTCTTTTAGGGTATTGATTTCTTCTGCTATCTTCTGATAACGTTTATCAAACGCATCGCTATAGGAGCCTACTTTAGCATTCTCTGCAATAAGTTCTACCATCTCATTTTGCTTTTCTTTGATTTTAGCATCGTACTCATCCGGGTCTTGGTTTCTCCCATGACTTCCGAGTACCATTATGACATTTTGTCTGAGAGCCCCTACATAATCTCCCTCATTTCTCGCTATCTTTTGAATCGCTTCCATTACTGCTCTGTTTAACGGGCCTTCTTCTATCGTCTCTGAATTCTCACAGCTATTCACACCATTGTTCAGGCGATTCGTACATCTCCATACGATTTTCTTTTTTCCGTTTCGTGCCCAAGTTACTCTGCGGTATTCATGTCCACATTTCCCGCACAGCAGGATACCTGTTAATGCATAGGCTGAAGAATATTTTCTTTTCATATCTTTCTTTCTTGTTTCCGCCGACTTGCATAACGATGCCCTTCTCATCCGCTCTTCCTGTACTTGATAAAAAAGAGTTTTGGGGATAATAGCTTCATGATTATTCTCCACATAATATTGTGGAACGATTCCTTTATTGATCACCTTTTTCTTAGTCATAAAATCTACGGTATAGGTTTTTTGTAATAAAGCATCTCCCATATATTTTTCATTTTGGAGCATTTTTTCAATCACTGTCGCTTGCCAATTATCATTTCCTGTAACCGTTTTAATACCCTTTTCTTCTAAATAGGATTTGATTTTCCGACTGCTGTTTCCCTCTAAATAAAGTCGGAATATCAGTCTTACGATTTCTGCCTCCTCCGGTACGATGATTAATTCACCTTCTGCATTTTTTGTATATCCCATAAATTTCTTATGGTTAACAAGTACCTTTCCACTTTCAAAACGCCTTACAACGCCCCATCTTGTATTCTCGCTGATATTCCGGCTTTCCTCTTGAGCAAGGCTGCTTAAAATGGTGATCAACATCTCCCCGGTTCCATCTAATGTATTGATTCCTTCTTTTTCAAACACCACCGCAATATTCTTTTCTTTCAATTTCCGTATGGTGATCAAGGAATCTACCGTATTTCTTGCAAATCTGCTGACTGATTTTGTCAAAATCATATCTATTTTTCCATCTAAGGCATCCTGTATCATTGCCTTGAAATCAGCACGTTTCTTGGTATTAGTAGCACTTTTTCCATCATCAGCATAGATCCCTGCGTTTCTCCAATTTTGGTTCTCTTTTATCTTTTTCGTGTAATAATCCAGCTGTGCTTCATAGCTGCCTTCCTGCTCTTCTAACTCTGTACTGACACGGCAATATGCCGCCACTCTAAGTTTCTTTTCCGTCAGTTTGATGCCTCTGTCATATTGAGGCTTGGCAGGGATCACAGATACTTTCTTTTTCACTGCCGTACTTCCCATTATTAACCTCCATGTAAAATTTGTTTGATATCTTCTTCGTAGTCAATCTTTACACTACTTTCATTGTAAAAAATTACTTTTGCAGAATGGTCCTTACATACAATAACCTGCTTAATCAGCTTCCTATATAAGTCCTCGTGAAAATCTCTCACTACATCGATTCCACTCAGAAACTCAAGCATTTCTTCCGTCTTATATTTCTGATCTTCTATCTTGAGCGTACGATATCGCTCCGATGCCCGCTCATATAAAACTTCCATGCTATCACATGTTTGATTATCTTTCTGATTTCCTATGGTGACTTTAAGCTCTCGGTTTTTCTTGTCAGCCGATCCGTCGGTTTCTCCTGCCTGTAAAAAAATCTTTGGATTATGTAGAAGCTGGTTCATCGCTCGAACACAAAGCTCCATAATCTGCTGGTCGGAGATGAATCCTCCACCACATGCAGTTTGCTTATGATACACATAATTTCTACATTTCCATTTTGGAATCCCACGTCTTCTGCTTTTATCTGGTCGTATGCGAATATACGGTTCTCCACATTCCGCACAAGTCAGTACTCCACTAAATAAGTTTTTTTCCTTAACATTGGGTATGTACTTTCCACGTTTTAGTTCCGCGCAGACCTGCTCACGCCTTTTTTGTACCCGTCCAAATAGTTCCTCACTGATAATCTGTGGATAATATTCATTCCCTAAATAATCACGATTTTCTAAAATTTTACCGACAGATACATGACTCCAAGAAACCCTATTCTGCGCATTTTTGATTTCTGACGCCTTCAGTCCGATGGCAATTCGTGTTGCTGATACGCCATCTGCATAGTCCTTGAATATCTGTTCCACGATTTTTCTGCCTTCATCATGAATTGTAATTTTTCCATCGATCATTTTATAGCCGATTGGCATATGCCACTGCATCTATTTCCCCTCCTTCCTTTTCCGTCAGCTTTAATCCATTGTTCAGATAAAAGGTAATTTCATGCTCTCTGGAGATTCTGATTTCCTTTACCATGAGATCAAATAAATCTTCTCTAAATTCCTTCAGTAGGCCATCCTCACTTTTTAAGAGTCCGATTATCTGCTCCGTCTTTACGATTTCCCTGCTCCGTCTCTGTTTTCCTAATAAGACCGCTTTTCTTCTTCTGCATTCTAGAAGTCTGTGTGATAGCTGACTATAATTTTCCATAAAAATGGCAGAGTCCATATATCCTTTCTTCATGATTTGAATCAGGATTCGGCTCTGCTCCGTTAAATTCATAATTTCTCTATCCAGTTGTTCATTTTCCTGCACATCTTTGGTACTGATCGGAAGCTTTTTCATCTCTTCCAAAAGTGGCTCCAACACGGTTCCTGGATTTGTATAAAGTTTATTCCACATGGTGAGGAATGTCGCATGTAGCACTTCTTCCTTGATTGCCTTCGTTTTGCAATAGTCTTTGTTTTTCACATGCCTATAACATGTCCAGATAACCTTTTCATATGGTTTGCCAAGATATATCTTCTGCCTTCGGAAATGGCTTCCACATTCTTCACAGATAATACGACTGGTGAACAAATATCTGTTCTTGTATTTCTCCCCATCCATGTATAAAGTATCAGACCGGTATTTTATGATATCCCTGACTGCTTGAGCTTCTTCTCTTGTAACAATGGGTGGATGATTATCGGTAATTAAATATTGTTCCATTTCCCCATAGTTTACTTTTCTAACAAATGGAATCTTCTTTTCCGTATAGGTTTTCTGCTGTAACAAATCTCCCTCATACGCAGGATTTAGCAAGATTCCTTTTATTACACCGTCATGCCAGTATTCACTACTTCGAATCGTCGGCACTCCTTGTTCATCCAACATTTTGGCAATCAGATAGGTTCCTATTCCATTCAAGTAAAGGGCAAAAATTCTTTTTACCACTTCTGCTTCTTCCGGTTGTATGGTCAGATTACCCTCTTCGTCATTAACATACCCATATGGCGGGGTGGACACGATATACGTTCCATCCTGATACCGCTTAATCGTAGACCATCGATTATTTCCCGAAAAGTCCTCTGATTCCCCTTGTGCGATGGAAGAAAGCACGGTAATCATCAGTTCACTTTTTTCCGTGAGCGTATTGATATTTTCTTTCTCAAAATAAATTCCTATGCCGAGGGCCTTCAGTTTTCGGATTGTCTGAATACTTTCCAATGTGTTTCTGCCAAAACGAGTCACCGACTTTGTAATAATAAGGTCTATGATTCCGTCTTCACAATCCTGTATCATATTCTGGAACTCATCTCTGCCTTTTACCTTAGTTCCCGTAGTCCCCTCATCTGCATAGATACCAGCAAATTCCCATAAAGGATTTTCTTGTATCATGCGGGTATAATATTCTACCTGCGCTAAATAGGATTCTGTTTGTGCCTTACTTCCCGTACTGACACGGACATAAGCACATACTCTTAAATGTGGTCTGCTTACTGTATGCTGGCTGTCAGAAAATGCATGAATGACTGTTACTTTCTTAGCCATACTCTTCTCTCCTTTCCTTATTTTTCAGGAATTTTCTCTCCTGTTAGCAACATACATTACCACACTCATCCTTATATATCTAGCGTTTTTACAGATATACTTTTGCAAATTCGAGGGAAAAAGTTTCTATATTTAAAACCCTGATTTTATCCCTTTCTTCTTCACTAATTAGGCCGTTTTCCTGCATCTTTTGCAGAAGAAAATCAGCCATCTTATACATAACTTCATTTGCTCCAGTCTCCATCTTTCCCTCCTACATCTGCGGAATCATCCAATCTTCTTCCTTATCCGATTCATCCTGTTCCACTTTCGCTCCGCACATTTGCTCATATATCTGTTTGGCTGCTTCTTTTTGCTCTTCCAAAGTCATTTTTTCTGCTGACTCTGAACGTCCCACCCTATGGTACGCTACCCTCACAACACTTTTGGCTTTATCTTCCACTCCCATGTCTCCTCCTATATGTTATTTTCATATTTTAAATATCCGTCTGATATCGACCTGCCTGTATCAAGGCCATTGCTGCTAAAAGTAACACTATAATCAATCCACCTAGTATTCCAATTGCAATGATCATTGTGCCCTCCCTTCATTTTGATAATTTGAAATAGCTTCATTATAGGAATCTGCTTTATAACATAGACATTTCTGTCTCCATGTCTTCTGTATCTTTCAAGGCATAGTATTCTTTAAGCAACAAACGATCTGCCATCAGAAAATCCTCCGCTTCATATTCCCCCATCTGGATTGGAGCCAAGAAAGAGATGATCTCCGCGCATAGTAACTGATCGGGACATCGGTCAACAAACCCTCCTATCGTATCTAAAATCAGGCGGTCTACCATGTCTGTAAGTATTATTTTCTTGGCATCATAAAAATGGGCGCCTATAAAGTTTGCAATATTTTCTGCTGTCATCTCAAACATAAATTCTTTTCTTGCTTCTCCACTTTCTAAGTAAAGATAGGCAAACCCAAGGTTATCTTTCTTTAACCATTGCTCTACCATTTCTATATCTTCTTTTTTCATTCATGCCCTCCTGACTTTGCTTAATTCCACAAGAATGCGGCGGAATCAAACACTTCCGCCGCATGAATTCTGTTATTAAGCCTTACTGCCAATTTTGTTCTTCATTTCAGTTTTGCGCTGAAATGTCTGCTCCCATTCGACACTACTCCCCGGAGCCAGATGCCGCCAAAAACAGAGAGAAAAATATTCTTCCTCCATTCTTTGGTATCCAAGGCAACAATCTGAACTGTCTGCTGGCCTCTGCCGAAATCGGCAGATAGACATCACGGGAATCTCACCCCCACCACTGCGTGCTGGCTAATCTCAAGGAGTATCATTATCTGCGCATTCCCTTCTTCGCACCTGTTTGCCACGAACAGGCTGTTATCCGATGTTCTCGCTCGGCTCCTTAGATGCTATCTTTTTTACAGCCTTATTTGCTGCAGGAGTGTCATTGCGTACCGATAACCGGCTCATGAAATGGCTAATGTATCCAGATTGTTGGATATGGCTGGCAGTCCTTTCGTGAGATATGAGGCATCCTGCTCTCGGTAGAAGTATCATATTAATAAAATAGAATCCTCTCCCGGCTTTTATCAAAGTACCATGAGAGGAGATACCCGGAAGAGACCATCCGTCCGAGCTGAAAGTTCCTCTCATAAGGTACTCACACAAATATGCCTTTTGACCACCCTTAACTAAAAAAGTTTTTTAATTTTTTTATAGCTGCCTGTATTGATTTCCAAACAGCGTTTTGATTTGTTCCTTGTCTTTCAGCAATTTCTCTTGTAGAAAGCCCTTCAAAAAAATAAAGATGCAATCGCTCTTTTTGAATTTCTGTGAGTGATTGCATCGCTGTCTGTAATATTTTTAAATCCATCTGTCTGATTACCTTTTCCTCAAGACTTTCTTCTGTATCCATCAGCAGATTTTCCGTTTCACCTTCTATGTACCCTTCTGCTGTTCTATGTCGCAAATCCCTCATAAACTCTGCATGAGATTCTCTTCGAAAAGAATTTACTAACATTTCATAAACTTCCTGAGTTACATAGGTATATTCCATATCTTCTATAGAATCTTTATAAAAATCTTTTATCCTAATTTGAATATTATCTGGCACCTTTCCTGTCCTCCATTTCGTAATATTTGAAATGAAGAACAAGCGGGGGTGCTCTAATGCAATAATTTAACTTGTACACAAATAAAAATGAATGTCTACTCCATAATAAATACATCATGGCTAGGATCATCCATCTTTATAAATAAGCTTAATAGTCTTTGTTTACTGTCTCTGTATAGTATGATTTTTCCCTTAATAAACATGGCTCAGAAATATCCGTATATTATGTATTTTTGCCCGTTATAATTCCATAATCATTTATCATGAATACTATTTATTGATTACAAAAATACTGAGTATGAAAGTTACAGCCTTCATAGAAATCTTTAATTCAATATACAAGGAGCAAGTTATTTCGCAACACTCTCTTTAATAATGACGATATTACATGAAGAATATAACCGTATCTGAAACACACAGATAAATGGAAATTTTTTTAAAACTTAGCGACCTGATACGTGACTTTCGAGAACTACTTACAGAAACTATATAAGAACATTTATTAAATAATGAATGCTATTTGCATATACATATCATGAAGCGATAATAAAGTTAAGTAGGCGGCTAATTATTAATTGATAAGCCGCCTACTGCTGTATATCCCTTTACTGCAAAGGACTATAAGAACAGCTCCACCAAATTCAAAATAACTATATTTTACATACCTTTTTAAAGCTAACGTAAATTAGCAAAGTGTTTAAAATGCATATATCGGATTAAGTTCAAGAAAATTTTGATTTAATCCAACTTAAATTTTCCTACCACTTCATTTAGGCTACCCGCGATACTTTCCTGTTTTTTAGACATCTCAGAAACTTCACCCACCAATTGAGATACTTGATCAACTGTATTCATGATGTGATTACTGCTATCTGCCGTGTTGTGAGTTGATTCTGATATATTTTGTACCGTGTTGGTTACTTCACCCATGATATTTTCGATATTCGTCAACATATTCGAGATTCTTGTAGAATTTCCTTCGATTTCAGCAGCATCTTCACCATACTGCTTTGCTACATCTACAAACTTATCATAATCCGGTGTAACTGTTTCTTTCAAAAAATTGATTAAAGACTTTGAATCTGTCATCAGTAGATCAAATGCGAGTTTGACATCCTCAATCGTTTTCTGAATTTCTCTCACTACCTGTGTAGTACTTCCAGCCATCTTACCGATTTCTGTTGCTACTACTGCAAATCCTCTTCCTTGCTCACCTGCTCTTGCTGCCTCAATTGAAGCATTGAGAGAAAGCAGATTAATCTGCTGTGCAATATCGGAAATCATTTCTGCCATCTTGCCAATGGATTCCACAACCTGTGCATTTTCAATACTCTTGTTAAGATTATCTTCGTATTGTCTGGAGAGTTGAATAGCATCATTATATGCTTCTCTACTGCTCTTTTCAATTTTGCTCGCTCTACCTTTGATTTCTTCTGACATTAGCTTACTCTTTTCTGCTTCACCTGCAAGAATATTAACAGAAGAAGAAACCTCTTCTGCGGACGCATTTACTTCCTGTGTTGCTGCACTGGCTGACATCATTTCTCCATTTACTTTATCCATTAGCATTACAATATTTTTAAATTCTTTCAGTAATTTATTCGCAGAATTATTTAAATTTTCACTTGAATTATGAATATCCTCCGCATATCCATAAATATTTGTAAGAATAATTTTATTACTTTCATACATTACATTCAGTGATTTTCCCATCTGTCCCAGTTCATCAATTCTACGGATGGACATTGGTTCAATCGAGAAATCTCCTTGAGCTAAAGTATTTGCAAATTTATGGACGCTCTTTAGTCCTTTTGCAATTGAACGCACCTGTATTAAAATGGCGATAACGGATACAATTGCCGCTACAACGCCTATTACAGCAAGAATCTCTACTAATTCTCTCACCGGTTTATCTAATTGTGACTGCGGAATTCTTATAACAATCTTCCAATCCACTCCAGGAATTGTATCATAATACAATGTATAAGACTCCGCACCTTCCTGATAGTGTGCAAAACCACTTTCTTCTGCCAGAATTTCCTGCCCTATAGCTACCAATGCTGTGTTTTCTTCATCTAAAATGCTCATACCACTTGATACTTTATTTGGATCAGAGTTACCAAGATATGTACCGGTTTCACCTTCGAGTAACATCGCATCTCCAGCATCACCAACCCGTACTGCTCCAATAATATTCTGGAGCGAAGAAACATCTATCTCTATACTTACACATCCAATATAATTACCAATTGGATTGCGCATAGGTAAAACACAAGTAATTAATGACTTTCCACTCATCTCATCATAATATGGCCTTAAATAAACTTGCTCTTCCGCTTCTTTTGCCACCAGATAAAATTCCCGATTAAAATAATCATACTCGGGAGTATTTCTATCATAAGTTACTACAACTTCCTTTCCATTTCTATATGCATAAAACCCACCATATTTTTCTGTCGGTTTATATTCGTTTGGTTCAAACCAAATTCCTGATCCATAGATGATTTTACTATCTTCAATTATATCCTTCAGAAACACTTCGAATTTATACTGCAACAATGTCTTATAGCTATTTGTTACTGTGGTTGATAATTTAGACAAAACACTAGAAGCCATGTTTAACTCATTCGTAATCGTCACTTTCTGTGCAATGAGTTCTGCACTAACCCATTCCTGTGTCTGTTCAGAAATAATGACTTGTCCTTTTCTTGCACTGATTACCGTATATAGCACAAACGCAATGATTACCGGTGCCAAAATTCCCAAAATCAGTTTTGTCCCAATTTTCTTTGGTTTCATAAGTTCGTTTCCTCCTATTATTAATTTCGATACCTTTACAACATGTCCACTATACTTTTCCTAATCCCTACGCATCCAATACAGTTTTTCTGTTTACAATATTAAATTTACTTGCATTTTCATATTAAATAATGTTCTGTTGTTTGTACTTTCAGAATCCAAACATGATATAGGTTTAATAAATAACATCAAATTATTATTGTCTCTACGATTATCCTGTAAGTAAGAATATTCGTAATTTTTCAAAACTATTTTCCAAGTTGTTCCATTACCCTCTTAGTAATTTCTTTTATCAATTCCTGTTTATCATCATTTGATTTTACAAAATCACAAATACTTCCATTGTCTTTTACCATTTCTTTGTCCATAGACAAATCAGCTGGATGCCGCCCAGGAATCTCCATCTTTTTTCTAACTTCATATAATTTCCGAATATTTTCTTTGTCAAATTCTTTAGCCCCGCCAAGCTGTCTTGCCTTATATAATAATTCCGCATAAAATTCAACAGATTCCATTTTCATGTATGCTGCAAGAACATCTGTCGACCAAGTTAAAGCGCCATGACTCTCAAGTAAAACTGCATCAAAATGCTCGAGATATGGTTCTATAGCATCAGGAATTTCCATCGTAGACGGGGTTCCATAAGGAGTAATTGGGACATAACCAAGTGCAATAACTGCCTCTGGCATGATAGGTTGCGTCAATGGAATTCCTGCAATTGCAAAACTTGTTGCAAATGTAGGATGTGCATGTACAACCGCTCCCACGTCAGGTCTCTTCTGATACACACGCATATGCATTTTAATTTCTGAAGATGGTTTGAATCCTTTATCTGCATGAAGTAAATTTCCTTGTGCATCAACTTTGCAAATATACTCAGGAGTCATAAATCCTTTAGACACTCCTGTAGGTGTACATAAAAATTCATTGTCATTAAGTTTTACAGAAATGTTGCCATCATTTGCTGCAACCATGTTGCGATCATAAATCCTTTTTCCAATGTCACAAATCAATTTTTTAATTTCATATTCATTCTGTACCATTCTTTTTCTCCTTTTCTTTGCATTGCATTATTTTAATTCTAATTAAAAATTTCTCTTACATACAAATTGCTGATTACAATCAGGAGGAAGCCTTCTACATACACTCCCCTAACTTTGTAAATTCGTATAATACTAATTATAACTTTGAATTTCAAAGGATTTTGCCACACATTCCTTTGCTTCTGTCAAATCCTTGAAATCTCCATTCCTAATCATCTGCGTCAGGATATTTCCAATGGCGGTAGCTTCACCCGGTCCCGCATGTACAGATATTCCCGTATATTTTGCAGTTAGCTCATTTAAATATACTGCATTGGAACCCCCACCAATAATACTAATACATGGATAATTAATTCCAGTCAGTTTTTCAATTTTTTTCAATTTATCACCATAACATTTTGCAAGGCTTTTATATACAACCGACGCAAGCTGTGGAAGCGTTTTGGGCACTACTTGGTTTGTCTTACGGCAATATTCTTGAATTGCTGCAGCCATATCAACCGGAGAGAGGAAACTGTCATCCTGACAATCTACAATTGATGAAATCGTTTCCTTTGATGCCATATTGCATAATTCACCATAAGATATATTCGGAGCCAATTGTTTACGTACTGACTGAATCATCCAAAGACCCATAATATTTGTCAAATATGTGATTTTTCCGTTATACCCGCCTTCATTCGTGAAATTAGCTTCTTTACTTGCATAAGAACAGTCTGCTACAGTTCTTTCCACTCCCATAAGGGACCATGTCCCGGAACTGATATAACATATATCTTCTCTATTGGACGGAATTGCCATAATTGCAGAGGCTGTATCATGAGTAGGCGGTAATACTACTTGACAGTCATACCCCACCATTTCCCGCACTTTCTTTGTCAAAGGACCTACTACAGTCCCTGGCATACAAATCTTTTGGAATATTCTTTTGGAATATCCTAGTTTTTCAATTAATTCATAATCCCAGTCTTTCGTTACCGGATTTAAAAGCTGGCTTGTTGTAGCTTCTGAATATTCCTGCACCTTATTACCTGACAGCTTATAATGAAAATAATCCGGTATCATTAATAACGCTTCTGCCTTTTCCATATAATCTGGATTGTTTTTCTTAATAGCCATCAGCTGATATATTGTATTATAGATGGCTTTCTGAATACCTGTTCTTGAATATAAATCTACTTCATTGATAATTTTATATACTTCTTTATCCATACCATCCGTTCTCTGGTCTCTATATCCAACTGCTTTTCCGAGCAAATTATTTTCTTTATCAAGTAAAACAAAATCAACCCCCCAGGTATCAATCCCGACACTTACCGGAATTTTATTCAGCTCTTTGCACTTTTTCATACCTGTGATAATTGCTCTAAACAGTCTATCCACATCCCAATAGAGCGTTCCATCCACGTTATCCATACCGTTCCAAAAACGATATACTTCTTCCAGTCTTATTTTCCCATTTCTCAGATGTGCCAAAATATGTCTTCCACTAGAAGCTCCAATATCAATTGCAAGAAAATACTTTCTCATATTATTTAACCTTCCTAAAAAATACCAAATATTTTTTCTCGAAATGAATTATATATTTTGTCATAATCTGCATACTGAAATTTTTTATTCTTTGTTTCAATTCTCCATACATCACGAATTGTATCTGCCACTACTGACTTACTCTTTTTTTCCGTTAAAAGAATTGCAGGAAATACATAATAAATCATAAAAAGATTCAGATTTGCTTCCATATGAGATTTCAATTTTCCTTTTATTGAATATGTACTAATAACAGTTTTCACAAAAATATTAGCAACTTCCTGGGCCGCAATTTCTTGATCCGAACTATTTTTTACATATTCTGTCATCTCATCAAAAAAATGACCATAATCCTTTATGAATCCTTTCATATTCGTTTTATAAGATGTTTTTTTTAATTTTTTCATCATATCGAGCATATTATCAAACATGCTCTCACTTTTCTCCAACATATGCTTCCTCCAAATCTCTTTTTAAGAAAGTATCTTCGATACTTTCAATTCCTCATGCCTCCTCATTTATGAGGAAAAGGCAAATAAGGGACTCGGATAAATCCCAGTCCCTTATTGTTGAATCAGTTATTTATTCTTTAATATAAATTAGTCGTAAAGGTTAGGCGCGATAGATTCATCTTCCATATTTGTTGTATCATACCAGTAACCCTGTGTGGGAACATCAGCTACTGATTCGCCATTAGCAATCTTAACAAGTGTTTCTACTGTCATCTGCCCCATTGCAAGAGGAGACTGTGTAACTGCACCAAACATCTTACCGCTTGTGATAGCACCTTTAATTACAGAACCGGCATCGAAACCTGCTGCTAAAATAGAAGTTGCAGGATCTGTTCCTAATACATCAAGGTTTTCATTAGCTGTTAAAATACCTTCTGCCGCAACCTGATTAGAGCCAAACATACCAATTGTATCTGCCTTATTTAAGATAACAGATGCTTCTGTAGCACAAAGTTCAACTGTTGTTTGGGCAGGTACTGCTACTTCAATGATAACGTCTGCACCAGCTTCATCACCAGCATCTTTACAATTGTTTACATAATATTCGTTACCAACAACCGCAATTTTCTTGCCATCAGCTACTGCTAATTCAGCAAATTTGTCGATAAAACCAAGACCACGACTTGTGATAGATTCAGATGTAGCTTCCTGGTTAACTTCTCCAATTCTTACAGGTGCCGTAGCGTTAGCAATTTTATCCTTTAATGCCGGATATAAATTTTCTGCAGCTGTTGCACCGGCTGCGTAATTATCCGTAGCGATTGTGGATAATACAGATCCTGCAGGAGCATCCGGAATACCAGAGTCAAAACATACTACCGGAATACCACTGTCCATAGCCTTCTGTAAAGAGTCGAGACATGCACTCTGGTCACTTGCTGCAAGACCGATTCCATCTGGTGCTGAATTGATAGCACTGTTTAACATATTAACCTGATCCGCGATGTCAGATTCTGCGTTAGGACCTGTACAGTTTACTGTAACACCTAATTCTTCCGCTTTCTGATTTACACCGGTAACGGCTGCCTGCCAGTATGAAGACTGATAACTCTTAACGATGACTTCAAATCTAAGATCTGCTGCAGTTGATGCTTCTTCAGTTGTAGATGATGTTTCTTCAGTTGCAGGCGCTGCTTCTTCAGCTGCAGGCGCTGCTTCTTTAGTTGCAGGTGCTGCTTCTTCTTTTGCTCCGCAGCCAACAAGTACTGTTGCTACCATAGCTACGCTCAAAAGTGTTGCTAAAATCCTTCTTTTCATCTTTAATCCTCCTTAAAAATGTGGTTTTATTTATGTAACTGCTTTTGCAGTCTCATATCACTTTAGAACCAAAATATAATCGTTATATATTTTTTATTTTTTTCTTTTTTAAGATATCAACAAGAACCGCACTGATAAGTACTAAACCTGTGATAAGCTGCTGCCAGTTTGCCTGTAATCCAACATAAGGGAGACCTGTCTTTAAAATACAAATAACAAATACACCAATCAATGAACCGCCTATAGAACCCGCACCACCGGTAGCTGATACACCACCAATAATAGCTCCGCCGATAGCCTCCAACTCAAATCCAGCTCCTGTACCCGGCTGAACCGTAGAGAATACTGCGGAATAAGCTATCGCAGCGAGCCCTGCAAAGAAGCCGGAAATCACATAAGCCATAATGTGATAGAATTTCACATTGATTCCGGAAAGGATTGTTGCCTCCTTATTGCTTCCAATCGCAATTATATAACGACCAATCTTTGTATGATTCAATACAAATGCCATAATAATCACAAGAATCAATACCCACAAAAAGCCAATTGGAATCTTTGTACCATTAATTGTTGTCTTGAAAATATCTCGGAACCAACTTCCCTCGGTGCCGCTTATCGGCCATGAAATACCAAAACCTTTTGAGAAAATAGAACCTAATCCTCTTGTAATCATACAAGTACATAACGTTGCAAGGAAAGGCGGCAAATCCATAAGTGCCACAAGACACCCATTCAAAAGACCGATTAAAATACCAACCAATACTGCTACTAGCATACCTGCCCAAACCGGCCAGCCTTTATGCATAATCAGGTAACCGCCTGTCAGCGAATAACAAATCAAACCGGTACCAATAGAAAGATCTACTCCGCCGGTAATTAATGGAAAAGTTACGCCAATTGCCATAAGCGCGATATAATAAGAATAATCCAATATACTCATTACCGTTGTATATTTTCTAAAATCAGGGCTTATAGCACTAAAAAATATAATCAGACCCAGAACTACCAAAAATACAATAAATTTCTGACCACCCAGTTTAGAAATTACTGATTTATTTTTACTCATGTTTCTCCCCCTAACCTATCTCTCTCGTTGCCATATTCATAATAGCTTCCTGTGATACATCCTCAATGTTTATCTCACCTGTTTTCTTACCTTCACACATAACTATAATACGGTCACTCATCCTTAATATTTCAGTCATTTCAGAAGAAATCATGATAATAGACTTGCCTTCTTCAGCCAACTTGTTCATAAGTTTATAGATTTCATTCTTTGCACCAACATCAATACCTCTTGTGGGTTCATCAAAAATCAAAATATCACAATTCCTTACAAGCCATTTTGCAATTACAACCTTCTGCTGATTACCGCCTGAAAGATTTACAACAAGTTGATCAACACTCGGTGTTTTCGTTGCCAGATAATCAATGTGTTTCTGCGTTATCTCACGTTCTGATTTTTTATTAATAAACAATCCTTTCACATATTTTTCAAGCGTTGCCATTGTTGTGTTTTCAGTGACTGTTTTCTGAACAACAATTCCATAACGTTTTCTATCTTCGGAAAGGTAACCAATGCCATTTTTAACCGCATCCTCCGGAGAATTGATTTCTACTTTTTTACCATTTACATAAATATCGCCGCTTTCCTTCCGGTCCGCACCGAATATTGCTCTGGCTGTTTCGGTACGTCCTGCCCCCATCAGACCTGATAAACCAAGAATCTCACCTTTTCTTAATTCAAAGCTCACATCCCGTACCATTTTGCCTGCATTAAGGTTCTCTACTTTGAGAACAATCGGTGCATCCGGTTTAACCATGCTCTTTGTCTTCGGTTCTTCATAAATAACACGCCCAACCATCATATTGATGATGTCATCTTTTGTACAATCATTTGTAATCAGGGTGCCTACATAGCATCCGTCTCGCATAACCGTGACACGATCTGTAATCACTTTGATTTCATCCATACGATGAGAAATATATATAATACCAAGCTGACGTTCTCTTAAATCACGTATGATTTTGAAAAGTTCTTCTATTTCAGCCTCTGTCAGAGCTGCTGAAGGTTCATCAAAAACAATTACTTTAGCATCATGCGAGATTGCTTTTGCAATTTCACACATCTGCTGTTTACCTACTGTAAGGCCACTCATTGTAGCGGTCGGGTCAATATCAATATTAAGCTTATCAAACAGCTTTTTTGTTTCCGCATTCATCTTCTTATCGTCAATGGCAATACCTTTTTTAAATTCTCGATTAATAAAAATATTTTGTGCTACAGTCAGATGACCAAGCATATTTAATTCCTGATGCACAATAACAATACCTGCTTCCTGCGCTTCTCTTGTATTGTGGAATTCTATTTCTTGCCCTTCGTATGTAATTGTCCCATTGTCTTTTTTATAAATACCTGTCAACACTTTCATCAAAGTAGACTTGCCGGCACCATTCTCGCCCATAAGAGCATGAACTTCACCTTTTTTTAGTTCAAAGTTTACTCGATCCAGCGCCTGTACGCCCGAGAAAGATTTATCAATTTCTTTCATTGTCAAAATTACTTCGCCCATTCTCTTACCTTCACCTTCCCATCTAATTTGGATTCTTATTTCTTTCTGCGTCTTGCAACAACATCTGCATATACTGCTACGATAACAATAAGCCCTGTAATAATAAGCTGATAATCCTTCGTAAAGTGAAGAGCAAGAATACCTTCCTGTAAAAGAGCGATGATAAATACACCAATTACAGTACCACCGATAGATGCCAGACCACCTGCCATGGATGTACCACCCATTACGCAGCCGGCAATTGCCTCATTATTGTACTGATCGCCATATCCCGGTTGAACAGTCGTATATGCCCCTACAAAGAAAATGGCAGCAATTCCAACTAAAGTTCCGCAAATAACATATGCGAGCATTTCCCATTTCTTAATATTAACACCTGAAAGCCTCACAGCTTCTTTATTACTTCCAAGGCTCAATATGTAACGCCCTGCTTTTGTTTTGTTCAGAATAATAGAGCAAACAATAGCAAATGCAAGGAAAATAAACAAACCTACCGGAACATTCCCAACTTTAACAAGGTTACGGAACCATCCTTGTTCAGATGCTGCCTGAGGCCAGCTTACAGACTGTGTTTTTGTAAATACCGCCGCTAAACCTTTTGCAATATTCATACTTGCCATAGATACAATAAAGGGCGGTATTGACAAATATGCTACCAAAAATCCATTTATCGTACCAAACATCATTCCGACCAGAATACTAATCACTAAACTGACTGCAACCGGTACCCCGTATGATGTTAAGCAATATCCGGATATAAGCGCCGAACAAAACATAACCGGACCAATCGAAAAATCGATGCCTCCCGTTGCAATAACAAAAGTTACACCCAAAGATAAGAATCCAAGGAAATAAGCATAATTCAGAGCACTTAAAATTCTTGGAAGTCCCACAAAATTTTTAGCAGTCAAACTGAACAGCCCATACATCAGCAAAAGTACACAAAACAATACAATTCTGTTAAATCCAAGTTTTTTAATAATTGGATTACCTTTAATTTTTTCCAATTTTTTTCCTCCCTACTTATTAATAACCTCTTAAAACCATTATGCCGGCATTTATTGATAATCACTCAGGATTTAATGAGATTATAAATGCATTATCTTACGCATTTCTTTTATCAAACTATGCTTTATTCTTACTTCCACACAGCTCGATTTTCTGTTTAACAAGCTTTGTGACATATTCCATGCCAACACCGCAATATTTCTTTGGATCAAAAGTCTCAGGATTATGTTCCAGATACCTTTTAATTCCATTGCTATAAGCAATTCGTAATTCTGTCGCAAAATTCACTTTGCTTATACCCCTTCTGATGCATTCTCTTACGGTCTCATCCGAGACTCCTGATGCTCCGTGAAGAACCAACGGGATCGAAACAAGTTTTCTTATTTCAGAAAGACGTTCCAAATCCAACTTGGGTTCTCCTTTATAAATTCCATGTGCAGTTCCTATCGCAACTGCCAATGAACTAACACCAGTCTCTTTTACAAATCGAACTGCATCAAGCGGTTCTGTATATCCGGGCGAATCACACTCAGTATCATCTTCTTTTCCACCAACCTTTCCAAGTTCTGCCTCTACCGGTATATCAGATGACTTGCAAGCTTCTGCAACTTTTTGGGATATTTCAACATTTTCTTCAAAAGACATCTGTGAACCATCAATCATAATCGAAGTATAACCGCATCTCAATGCCTGCATCGCTAACCCAAAACTGTTTCCATGATCCAAATGTATGGCAACCGGAACAGATAAATTTTCAGCAACAGCTTTTACATTTGCATAGTACAACGACAATCCTGCATATCTTATCGTTGATGGTGTTGTCTGCAAAATCACCGGTGCATTCATTTCCCCTGCCGCCTTAACAACAGATATTATCATCTCCATATTTTCAACATTAAAGGCCCCTACTGCATATCCTTCTTTGTTTGCCTTTAGTAACATTTCCTTTGCGCTTATAAGTGCCATTTTCGCTCCTTTACTTCTTTCGCAACTATATTTTTAAAATTGCTTTAAATCACATTATAGAGAAACGTTTCGCTTTGTAATCTTTATTATTTTTCTTGATAAGTATAATACCTTTGTCTTTATAATATTTTTTATTTTCTAAAATAAGCGAAACGTTTCGCCTCTTTTATTTTATATTTCGCACATTATGCGAAATATAAAATTTATGGATATTTTATTCCTAGCAACATCCTAGAAACGATTCACTTCTTTGTTCTTTTACTGCTCCATTGTGGAAAATAACAAATATTTCGTCTTTTTCAATATTTCTTATTTTTCACAATGGAGCGAAACGTTTCGCTCTTTAATATTATACAATACAAAATACGCAGCGTCAATTAACATGCATGGGATATTTCAAGAAAAACTATGGTATAATATTCACTTCCTGACACAGAAACATACCACCCACTTCAGCCATTCGGAACAAGGCTACAGTTCTCCTTTTCAAACCAACCACAAAACATTTTGTTCAGATGCCTTTGGGTAAGATACTCATTATAGAATTTCCTTCCAGAATCTTTGCGCTCATTATAAACTCTATAGGCATTTCATCTACTTTATTTTCTATTCGATTCAGTAAAAGCTGTACTGCATTTTCACTCATTCCCTTCATCGGTTGTGCTACCATGTACATTCTGGGCTTTACAACTTGTGAAAGAATCAAATCATCAAAACCTAACATAGAAATATCTTCCGGACATCTGACATTCGCCTCATTCATCGCCATGATAGCACCCAAAGTAATCTCATAATTTGTCATAAACACCGCTGTAGGCCGGTCTTTCAGTTCCAGTAGCTGCTCCATACTGTCATGTCCATACTCTATAGAATGAATACCCGTTTTTATATATTCATCAGGCACTTTCACATCCGCATGGAGCATCGCGTCTATGTATCCTTTATAGCGTTCATATCCGGTATATTCCATCTTGCCAGAAGAGATAATTGCAATTCTTTCATGATTATTCTGAAGCAGTAAGTTTACAGCATTAAATGCAGCCTTTCTATTATCAATTTTAACACAATCGAATTTCGCATCCTGAAAAGAGCGATCCATCAATACCACTGGCACTCCAGCGTCTTTTGCCGGTTTCAGAAAATTAGCTGTCTGTGCCACCGGTACTACAATCATGCCGTCCACCTTTTTATTCAGGAGAAACTTCACATTATTCGCTTCTATCTTCTTATCATTACAAGAATCACAAATCAGAAGCCCATATCCCTGCTTACGAAGTGATGCACCCATATAACGCAGCAATGTTCCGTTAAACAGACTTTCAATACTATAAACAATTACTCCCACCGTACGAGTCTTATTTGTCACAAGTCCCCTGGCAATTTCGTTCACCTCATAACGAAGTTCTTTTATAGCCATCTCAATTTTAATACGGTTCTCTGGCAACACATTTCCTCCATTTAAGTATTTCGAAATTGTTGCAAGAGACAATCCAGTCATCTCTTTAATATCACGTATTGTTGCTGCCATCACACTCTCCTTTACGTCAAAATAACGCTATAGTAAAATACAACCAAAAGCAAAGCCCCAAATTTCCAATGAAATCTTTGCTTTGCTTTCAGCATCATAACATCAAACTACATACTATTTATCTAATAGTTTTATACATCGGTCCATATGCATCGCAGGCCCTGTAATCCTGTCCCTCACGGTCACTTCCAAAGGCATTCCATGCTGCCGGACGGAATATTTTTTCTTCCGGAACATTATGCATACATACTGGAATTCGTAAAACAGAAGCAAGTGTTATAATATCCGCTCCGATATGTCCATAGCTGATAGCACCATGGTTAGCCCCCCAATTATTCATAACGTCATATGCCGTTTTAAAATAACCTTTACCTGTACATCTTGGTGAAAACCATGTACATGGCCATGTATAATCTGTACGCTTCCAGAGAATATCAGATATCTGTTCAGGAAGATGTACTGTCCACCCTTCAGCAATCTGCAAAACCGGACCAAGATTCTTCACAAGGTTCAAACGAATCATTGTACATGGCATTTCTACCCTCGTTTCAAATCTGGAAGAATATCCTCCTCCGCGAAAGTATCCATTATCAGCGGCACACCATTGTGTTGCTTTTAATATGGCATCCTGATCAGCTTCTGTCACTTCATACCAAGGTTTAATAACTGCCGCACCATTTTCGTCTTTTGCTTCACCACACGCATCCAGACAAGCCGCACCAGAATTAATTAAATGAATAAGACCATTTGCATCCTTTGCGTGGCCTTCCAGTTCATAGCCGGTTACTCTTTTAACAGATTCATAACTCCAACATGTACGAACATCTGCAAAAATCTGTGCACGGTTGGTAAGTAATTTCATAAATAACATTCCAAGACCGTTCAACACATCATTTTCTGTTGCAAGGATATAGGGTTCTCTTACACCATCCCAATCGAATGAAGTATTCAGCATAGATTCCGGGAAGTCACAGTTCGGATAAAAATCAGTCCATTGACGCTGTCCCTGAAAACCTGCAGCTATCGCATTATGACCAGCCGCTTCTTCCTCACAGCCTTCCGGAAGATTATCACATCCGTTCATGAGTTCTTTGATGATAACCATCATCTTGACTACAAATTCCCAATCTTGTTCTTTCTTCTCATCGGATGATCTGACAAAATCAGGATTTTTATCAAAACCTTTTTTACATTTCTCTTTCGTCCATTTAAAAGCTCTTTCATATTCTTCTGCATCATAGATTCCCTCTGTCATACGACGAATTATTTCCACCTCATCAACAGACTCTACACGCATACCAAGATACTCTTCGATAAATGCAGAATCAATAACCGAACCACCAATCCCCATACAAATAGAACCAATCTGCAAATAAGATTTTCCTCTCATAGTTGCTGCCGCAATTGCTGCACGTCCGAAACGAAGCATTTTCTCTTTTACATCATCAGAAATAGTAGTATCGTCCATATCCTGAACTTCACGTCCGTAAATTCCAAATGCAGGAAGGCCTTTTTGCGCATGTGTTGCTAAAACAGAAGCAAGATATACAGCCCCTGGTCTCTCTGTTCCATTAAATCCCCATACAGCTTTGATTGTCATAGGATCCATATCCATTGTTTCAGAACCATAGCACCAGCAAGGGGTCACCGTAACCGTAATGTCAACACCTTCCTTTTTGAATTTTGCTGCACAGATTGCAGCTTCTGCAACACGACCGATTGTCGTATCCGCAATAACAACTTTAACCGGTTCCCCATTAGAATACTTAAGATTCTCTTCAAACAATTTTGCTGCAGCTTTTGCCATATTCATTGTTTGATCCTCCAAAGATTCTCTTACCTTAAGAGCTCCTCTACGTCCATCAATTGTTGGTCTGATACCAATTACCGGATAATCTCCAAATAATCTGTTCTCTGCCATTATATAACCTCCTTAAAAATTTGAAAAGTACTTTGTTTACTTTTTAACCTAATACATCAAAACGTTACGTGCATCTGCTATTAACTATTATAGTTGCTGACAAGCATAAACAATAGTGGTATAATGTAAAAAAATGCTACAATATTCACTTTTTATAGGAGCATCTCAATATATGAAATATATAGACTATAAAGAAAGACGTGAACAGGGTACATTCAATTTCCCAATTGCTTTCTATCATGAAACACCACATAGCCCACGATACGAAATGACTTGGCATTGGCATACACATTATGAAATCATCCGAATCATCTCCGGTTCTTTTCATCTTACTTTAAATAATGATACACAAACTTACTCTGCCGGAGATGTGATTTTTATTACAGATGGTACTCTTCATGGCGGCACCCCGCAAGGTAATGATTGTATTTATGAATGTATCGTCTTTGATTTTCATTTTTTTATGAAGGGAAACCATACTTGCGCAAGAACAATTCAGGATATCATCAATCATAAAATTATAATACATCCACTTCTGACTGCTCATAGTTCCAAAGCCCTCCCTGTAGTCACAAAGCTTTGCGAGTCTCTTTCCAGTCGGAAAGCAGGCTATGAATTCATGACTCAGGGCTATTTATATCAACTGCTTGGAATTATTATGGAAGAACATTTATACGAAAAACTTATTATCAGCACCAAAGAAGCAGAGCGCTTGAATTCCATTAAAAATGTACTGGCTTACATATCTGAGAATTATAATAATAACATCTCACTTGATACACTTGCGAAAATTGCAGGTATGAACCCAAAATATTTTTGTCGCTATTTTCGAAGCATGACAGAACGTACGCCCATCGACTACTTGAACTACTATAGGATTGAATGTGCCTGCGAAATGCTTTCTACCAAAGACATTTCCATAAAGGAAGTCGCGATTTCATGCGGCTTCAATGATGAAAGTTACTTTATTAAAACTTTTTGTAAGTATAAAAACATTACACCTAAACAATTTACTAAAACGGAATTTTAATCTTACACCATTTAGGAGGCTTTTCGAATGAAATATTTCTTTCGTATTATTTGTGGTTTATTTTTCTGCTTTTTCATTGCCCCGTCTGCTGCCTGTAGCACTTTATCTTATGAAGAGGATGTATCATTTCGTTGCCCTTTCACAGAATTAAATTGGGAAAGCTCATTGGAAGATATTATTACAATAGAAGGTAAGGACTATTCTACATATGATTCTGTTTATGGCGGTCTGTGCTATACATTTCCAAAAGAATACATGGATTTAAACGGCACTATAAAATATATGTTTGACGAAAATCTAAATCTGGTCTGTGTCGCATGGGCTTATACTTCTGAAGATGCCCAGGAACTTTATTCTCTCTATGATACGATCAATGCATCTGTCAATCAGATTTTTGGAGAAAGCGAGTATAATCCTCAAAACTCGACTAATTATGGTAATGTCTGGTATCGGGAAGATGGTAACATTATATTAAGCATCATGAATGCAGATTTCAACAAAGCATTGCAGTATGCTTATTTGCACCCCTCCGTTTCCAGCCAAAAGGTTGAAGACAAAATTTCCTAATAAAATCTTGTACCTCAAATGATTTCTGTGAACAAGTAGTACAAGTTTTTTGAAATTATAAGAACTTTTATTAGCAAAAGATACATACAAAATGAAGCAGTCTGTTGAATTATTAATCAGACCGCTTCATTCTGTATCATCTATTCTAATTTTAACTATATAACTATACCCCTAATAGTTATCATATATTTTCTTATACAACTCCTTTTTTCAAGATTATATTTGCATATAATGCATTTTCGCTTGTCATGATTACAACTGACGAATGTTCTTTTGTTTTTTCATAGAACTTCCATTTGTCGATTTCTTCGAATGCATCAGCACCTCTTTTATCATATTTTGAGACCATATTTTTATAAATATCCCAAATAGGTGTTTTTACATCATCTCCCGGAAGCACTTCCATTAATGTTACAGGATGTTCTACATATGTATCAAGCGGAAAAACCTGTAAAATTGCATCAAGTATTTCCGGAACTCCATGGCCATCCATTCGAATTACTTTTTTCCCATAAGTATGTCCCGGGAAATTTCCATCTCCAATGGTCAGCTCGTCTGTATGCCCCATTTCACATAATACCTTTAATAATTCCGGAGTAATTATAGCTGGAATACCTTTTAACATTTTATTATTCTCCTTTATAGTAACTTTATCCATTTTCTGTTACTGCCGTGATATCTGCAATCCTAAATTATTTCAATCGAAGATTTTCATTCGAAAGCGTTGACTCATAAACAAGTAATATAATATACTGTTTTAAAATATATACGTACAGAACTGGAGAGTGACGATGAGAACTGCATATACTGATCTTAACATTAAAACAACCATAAATGGAACCACTTTTTATGTCCTGAATATTGTTTTCGAGCGTTTCCTTCGCTCTATGCCACGGCACAGCCATGGAAATCACAGCTATGAACTTCACTACATTCCCTATGGTTACGGAAAAGTTAATATTGATGATCACATTTATGATATTACTCCAAATACGTTATATATGACAGGTCCGCATGTTGAACATGAACAGATTCCCATTGAAAATAACCCAATGGCAGAATACTGCATCTATTTCAAACTGCATAAATCTTATTCCGACACACCTCAAACGTCTGATACTGTTGCAAATAAATTTAAAAAAGTTCACTTTTGGTTTGGCCAAGATACTCAAGACTTATATCCGTTAATACAACAGATCTTTTTTGAGTTGGAGCATGGTTATACCGGCTATATGATACAGGTAGAATCGCTGCTGCAACAATGTATTGTAAAGATTGTACGTAATTATGAAAGCCGTACTAAATCTAAATCCAGATTTTCTCCGTCAAATCTGGTTGATAGCAAGTATCTTATTGTAGAAGAAAGTTTTCTCTACGAATATGATACTATCACTCTGGCAAATCTTGCTGAACGCCTTGGTTTGAGTACCCGCCAGACAGAACGTTTTCTAAAAGAATATTACGGAAAAACATTTCTACAAAAGAAAACGGAGGCAAAAATGTCTATGGCTAAAATCTATTTAGAAAATACAAAATTAACTATTTCTGATATTTCAGATCGCCTAAACTATTCTTCTATTCAACATTTTTCCTATGCTTTTAAAAATTATTATGGAACAACTGCTAATAGCTACAGAAACTCAAAATCAAACAAAAAGTGAGAGCTTCAAGGCCGTATCTTCCCTGGCTAGTATATTACTTTTTAAGGGGTACCATTTTAAAAAGGTGGGAGTTCAGATTCTGCCTTGAAACTCTTAGGATATTATACTCTTATTCAATTGTTATTATATACTAAATTTTACTGGTGAAATATATTCTATTTTACAATAACTCCATCTTCATCCCATAAATCATGCCAGTCTTTTGCTCCCTGCCACAGGAATACCTGTCCTTTTACAAGGCGATTATTTCTTTCTAATGTTGCAATTTCTGCCATTTCTTCTTCTGTCAGCGGATCACTAATCATTGCTTTCAGATTGCTCGCATACTCATTTTCATGAATCGAAAATGGTATGGGCATCTGGCCTCTTTGACGAGCCCATTTCAGAGCAATAATAGCAGGATGAACACCATGTGACTCTGCAATTTTTTTCATAATTGGCGTCTGAAGATCCGCGATATCTCCCGGTTCCATATCTCTTTCGGGTCTTGTTGGAGAACCCAGCGGCATAAATCCAATTGGCTGGATATCATGTGCTACAAGATAATCAAATAATTGCTGTTGCTGGAAGCATGGATGAAGCTCCATTTCACATGCTACAGGCTTAATTTTTAATAATGGCAGCACTGCTTCCAATTTTGGAATTGTCATATTAGAAATACCGATATTACGGATCAGCCCTTTTTCTACTAATGCTTCACACTGTCTGTATGTATTTACAAATTCTTCTACACTAAAAGGTTTAGAATCCGGATTACGAGAATCACCATCACAATTTGGAGCATGATAATTTGGGAATGGCCAATGGATAAAGTAAATATCCACATAATCACATTTCAAATCTTCAATGCTCTGTTTGCATGCTTCTTCTACTCTTTCATGCATATCATTCCATACTTTTGTCATGATAAATAATTCTTCACGTTTAACAATACCCTCATTCATGGCAGTCTGGAACACTTCACCTATTTCACTTTCATTTTCGTAACATGCTGCACAGTCAAAAACACGATAACCGCAACGAATTGCTCCAGCTACTGCTGCTGACACCTGTTCTGAAGTAAAACGATCAGAACCAAATGTTCCCATTCCTACACACTGGATTTTCTCTCCTGTGTTTAACGTAATTTGTGGCACTAATGCCGGATTAATAACTTCACTCATACATTTTCTCCTTTTATTAATATTTTTAATATGAAGCGTATTCATAATCTTTCATATATGTAGCAACTCCATCTTTGATAATCTCTAACGGATCATTTAAAAGTTCACCACTTACAATCTTATCATACTGTTTCGGTAAATATTGATGGAGAAGATTCATTGGAATCTCTATTTTCGATAAATTATCTAATAATCTATCAATAGAAGTCTGTACATCCTTTTCTCCGATATAGTATCTGCAGCGGTCAGAAAAACTATATTTTCTGGCAAAAGCAAGAGCTTTTTCATCACCATGATAGTGTTTCTGCCAATTTTTCGGATTTTCAAGCATTGCATTTTCTAGTGTTTCGGCGAATTTTGCCTGATCAGCCTCATCAATTAATATTTTCTCGATTGTACTAAGGGCAAATAAGGCTTCACGCAATCCAAATGTAAGGGCCGGGCCGACTTTTAAAATTGCAATTCCATCCTCTACCATTTTCTTCAAACATTCTTTACTCTGATAATCTGTAGAATGACCTTCAAAAACAATTTCCGGATATTCTTTTAAACTGTTGCACAAGTCACCTGCATTCTCGCGATCATAATAAAATACCTGTGCATCTCCGAATTCAACTCCGGGCTGTACTACAACAGCGACAATATCCTTCCATGCATCAACAACACCCTCTTCTTTAAAAACACGTTTATATGTTTCCACCGTGTCTTTAAATGCCTCCGGTTTCGTTACGCTGATACGTTCTTCCTCTTCCTGCGCACCGCCCGGAATCGGAACTTCACTTCCGATAACAAATACAGGTCTCATAACATCAGGATGCGACTCCTTGCGCTTTTCATACGATTCCATACATGCTTTATACAATTTAACACCACGTCTTGCTATCACCTCTGTTGAAAGCATCTGAGTCGGAGAGTCATCTGCCAGCTTCATGCTGGTATCAAGGTGAATCTTTGTGAATCCGGCCTCCACATATGCTTTAACCAGCTCTACCGATTTCATCATTGCATCCGCCTCATTCTCATTGCTCCATGTCAAAGGTCCCAGATGATCTCCGGCAAGAATTAAGTACTCTTCGCTTAATCCGGTTTCTTTAGCAAGATTTTGAACAAAACCATAAAAATCAGCAGGCTGCATCCCTGTATAACCACCGTACTGATTTACCTGATTGGCTGTAGCCTCAATCAGGACAGGTCTTTTATATTTCTTTGCTCTATCCAGCGCAGCCATAAGTACATATTTATTTGCGCTGCAGTAAGATGGAATTCCTGCTTTTATTCCTTTCTTACGTTCTGCTATCATCTGATGTAACGGATGTATCTTCTTCATCATATCTATGCTCCTTTCACACTTACCGCCCACCTTTTTTACTGTTCACTATCAATTAATATTTTTCCTTTTACCTTTCCCGGGACCTTAAACATTTCAAAAGCATCTGCAATCTGACTTAATGGGACTTTTTTGAATATAAAAGAATCATCAAATTTCAGATCGCCTGTACCAAAATAATGTGCGGTAAGCTTCCACTCTTCACCAGGGAATGGTGCACTGTAAGACATCCAAGAACCTGTCAATGTAAATTCTTTACGATTTATACATTCCCATTCTTCCACCGAAAAAGTTAATTCTTTTGTAGGAGTACCAATGAAACATACCTGCGCTTTATTAGCCGCAAGTTCGAATGCCATCTTCATCGTGATAACATTACCTGCTGTCTCATATACATAATCAAAGCCGTTTCCATCTGTTAGGTTCATTGCCTGTTCCATGAAGCCTTCATCTCTTGTATTGACAGTGCCTGTTGCACCGAGCGATTCAGCAAGCTCTAATCTGGACGGTTCAATATCAAAAACCACAACACGTCTAGCGCCGTAAATCTTTGCCCACTGCATTGTCAGAAGTCCGATTGTACCTCCTCCAAGAATTGCAACGTTCTTTCCGCCTTTGTAGTCCACACGGTTCAATCCATGAAGGGCTACAGTCGCCGGTTCAAAAAAGGCTCCTTTTTCAAATGATACATTATCCTCAAACTTAACCACATTTTTTTCCGGCATAACTACATATTCCGCAAAGCTTCCAAATTCTCTCGAACCGATAAAGCTATAATGCCTGCAAAGTGAATAATTACCTTTTTGGCAATCTTCACATTTCATACATGGAACCAGCGGCACACCAGACACACGATTACCGGGTTCTACACTGGCTACGCCTTCACCAACCGCTTCTATTGTTCCTGAAAATTCATGTCCAAGAACATTTGGGAAAAAGTGGCAGGCATCTCCATTCACACGCGGAATATCAGAACCGCAAATACCGGTGTACTTTACTTTGATAAGAACTTGCCCTTCTTTCGCAACCGGTTTATCAATTTCTTCGTAACGAATATCTTCTCTCGCATAAACTACTCCCGCTTTCATTCCTTATGTCCTCCTAATTTCTTCATTAGATCTTTTGTACCTTCATATAAACTTAAATAAATATCATAATTCATTTTATATTTTTCAAAGTTATCCATATCAGGCTCATGTCGTCGGGTCGTCTTAACTGTAATATTTACCGCTTCTTCGAAGCTTTTATATAATCCCACTCCCACACCGGCAAGAATCGCAGCTCCCAAGGTAGTTGCTGTATCAGAAGAAGGAACCGTAATAGGCTTTCCTGTGATATCCGACTTCATCTGCGTCCATAAGAATGAGTTGGCAGATCCCCCCATGGCCCGCAGCTCTTCTACTGCAGCGCCCGTGCTTTCCGCAATATCCAAATTATGTTTCAATGAGTATGCAACGCCCTCCATAGCGGCCCGAATCATATGTCCCTTTGTCTTCGAAAAATCTAAGCCGAAGAACACTCCTTTGGCATACGGATCCCAAATAGGTGATCTTTCGCCGGCCATATACGGAAGAAATATAAGACCATCACTTCCCGGCTCAACCTCTTTTGCCAAATCATCAAACTGTACCAGAGAAGATTTCCCTTTATCATTAGCAACGGAACGTTCATATTCCGCAAATTCTCTTTCCATCCAGCGCATAACGCCACCGCCGCCGGTAGTGCCTCCCTGCAGCAGCCATTGTCCCGGAACCACATGGAAACTCAGGATCATTTGAGGATTTGAAGCATATGTATCCAGGCAGATACTCATTCCTCCCGCTTGACCGCCCTGCTCCTGTGTCTCGCCCGAATGAACAACACCTGCTCCGAGAGTTCCGCAAGCCGCATCAAGGCCGCCTGCAACAACCGGCGTTCCAACAGCAAGCCCCGTCAATTCAGCCGCGTATTCATTCACAGTGCCAACAACTTCATGACATGCCATAATGTCAGGCAGAAGTCTTCTCGGGATATCCATCAGATTACACATCTCATCATCCCATTGTCCTGTTCTCATATTAAAACAATGAAATCCGTAAGATTGACAAATATCCTGGCTGATATTACCCGTTAACCGATATACAATGAATGAATTGGATTGTAAAATCTTCCATGTTTTTTTGTAAACGTCCGGAAGATTTTCTTTATACCAGATAATTTTCGCGGTCGAATATGATGGCTGCAAAGGATTACCGCTTAAATCAAAAATCTTTTCAGCCCCTATTTCTTCATTTAATCTGGCGCAAATATCATTCGCGCGAGTATCCATCCATATAGGGGTATTAGTTAGAACATTGCCGTCTTCATCGATTGCAATTGCCGACCAGCTCTGTCCGTCAATTCCAATACCTTTTATATCTGCCGGTTTGATTTTTGTTTTTTCAATCACTTCACTAATTGCACCGCAGACAGCTTTCCACCAATCATCCGGGTTCTGCTCCACCCATGAGGCTCTCGGATAATACAGCTTATAATCACCTGTGGATGTTGCTACTACCGTGCCATCTTTTTGAAATAAAGCTATTTTGCAAGCACTGGTTCCGATATCAATGCCCAATAAATAATCGTTCATCTTATACCTCTTGATATTCTCTTTTTCATGCTGATTTATATGTATTTTTTATATACACTTATTATAATAAGCCTTCGCCTGTAAAGTTAGATGTTTATTGGACAACAGCATATGCCATATGTCGCATTATCGAACATTTCCATAATGCCTGCAAACAAAAACCTTCGAGTGTCGGTCTGCAGACCAACAACCCGAAGATTGAACTTTGTTATATATTACGTTTGTATGTCCTCAACACTCTATTCTATCTTATTTATGCCTTATCACTTCCGGTTCGTATATTACTTCTGGTTTTTCTGCCTGATATTTACCCTCCGTTTTAACAATTAATAGTTTTTGCTTTGCATCATTCCAATAGAAAGTAGTGGCTTTATAGATTTCTTTTTCATAGTTATAATTATCACCCTCATCCTGGTATAAAGTGAAGCTGCCGTCAGCTCCGCCATATACGCGAATGAAAATATTACTGTCATAATTATCATCCGCATATTGCATATCATTTGAAAGAGGTAATACAGACCCGGCCTTTACAAAAACCGGTATTTTATCAATAGATGCATCTGCCTCTATTTCCTGGCCGCCTTTATAATATTCATTTGTCCAGAAATCATACCAGTCCGCTCCCGAAGGCAAGTAGCATTTCCATCTTTTAGGGGCTTCAATGCATCTGTTCCCGGACAGATAATACATTGGTTTCGTAACCGGACAGACCAGAAGATTCGGCCCAAACATAAACTCATTTGATATCCCGTGCGCTTTTTTGTCATACATAAAATCAAACAAAAGACTCCGCATGATAGTCGCATTATTTCTCCAGACAGCTCCTGCAAGCGAATAAATATAGGGCATGAGATGATATCTAAGCTTAATGAATTTCTCTATTGCATCATAAAAGGCTGTCCCTTTACCCCCGAAATTCCAAATTTCCCTTGGTGTATCCGTTCCATGAGAACGAAACATCGGAAGAAAGCATGCCATCTGCAGCCAGCGTGTATACAATTCGCAGTATCCCTTGTCATGAACTCCTTCATCATAATCGCCTTTCCAGAACCATTTTTCAGAGGGATCCTGGTTGCATCCGCAGCCTCTGTTCTCCCACTTTTCCCTGACCGTAAAGAAGCCGCCTATATCAAGTGTCCAATAAGGATAACCGCTCAATCCCATATTCAGCCCTTCTACAATTTGCTTCTCTAATTCATCCCATCTGGCACAAATATCTCCGGACCAGAGCACTGCACCATACTGGCTTCCGGACAAATAACCGGAGCGGGTAAGATTCAGCACCCGCTTATCCTGCGTATAATTACGTTGGTTTTCATAAATGCCTTTTGCATGAAGAATTGCATAAATATTTGCCTTATCGGCATCTATATACTTTTTATGCTCCTCTCCTACCAGGTGATATCGTTCCCATGGCTCCCGCTGCATGCTTCCATTCCAGTCAACTCCCGAAAATGGTTCTGTAGAGTCACACCACCATGAATCGAAGCCTTGATCAAACAACCCTTCTTTCATCTGTTTCCAATATAAATCCCGCGCCTTTGGATCAAATGCATCATAGGTAGAATAATCCTTCAGCAGATATCCTCTTTCTGCAAATTGTGAATAATCCTTAGTATTGGAGTTCATATTAGGCCATACTGATACCATAGTATGAACATGCATTTGCTTTAGCTTATCCGCACATTCCCGCATATTCCCATAGCGTTTGGTGTCAAGCGTTTTCTCTCCCCAGAAACCCGGTTTCCAAGTGTTCCAGTCCTGAACTATACAGTCTAAAGGAACATTTATGTTCCTGTAATGTTCTGCAACATCAACCAGTTCATCCGCCGTAGTATATCTTTCCTTTGACTGAATATAGCCGAATGACCAGCGCGGAAGCATTGCCGAACGTCCTGTCAGTGTTCTGATCGCTTCCACAATTTCATCATAACTTTCGCCCGGCATGAAATAATAATCCAGCTGATCCACAGTGTCGAAGAACATGTAAGTCCCTCTTTCATCATCATTAAAGGTCATAAGAGAACTGCAGTCGAACATAATTCCATATCCCCTGCTTGAAAGAAATACAGGCATAGGAATTCTTTCATTATGCTGATACAAATACTGTGTATGTCCTCTGTAATTATAGATTCCTTCTTCTCCCTGTCCGAGTCCGAATATTCCTTCATCTTCTTCAAATGTAAAATTCAGGCGGCCTCTATAGGCCTCCCTAATCTTTTCCGGTTTTAAATTCCTGACAAAGTTTCTTTCACCATCAGCAGTCTGAACCCGTTCGATCACCGGCTCTTCAATTCCGGTCGTGAATCTTATAATATCTGCTTTCTGCAGTTCTTTCCCGCTCTCATAAAGATAAACATATTCTGTTCCGGGCTTTTTCCACAGTACGGTACCATCTGATTTCTTAACATCTAGGAGAACTTTATCTGTGAGTAATACAAGCCTTTCGTTATTTTCCAAAATCCTGAATTTTACGTTTAGAAAGTCATATTGCTGAAATAACAATGACGGTTTCTCAATATGAGCATTCTGTGTATATACACACCGGATTACTGCTTCTGTAATCGGTTTAATATATAAATTGCCTTTATCAAAACATATTAACAGCTCTCTGTCATTAACCATATGCGATATGTATTTCACGATAATGTCCACTCCTTTTTCTGTTGCTGCACTAACTAACCCTTAACCGCGCCTGCCGTCATACCCGAAACAATATGCTTTTGCCCCAGCAGATATACAATAATAACCGGCAGACTCGTAAGCAGTATATCGGCACACACGAGATTCCAGTCCTTAAAATACATACCGAAGAAGTTATATACCGATAATGTCATTGGCCATTTTTCTGAACTTCCAAGGAAGTATAACGGTGAAACAAATTCGTTCCATGTATTAAGAAAGATTAGAATGGTGACAGTAGCGATGGCAGGTTTTAACAATGGCAATATGACATTGAAGTATAACCTTACAGGGCCGCACCCATCTATCACTGCCGCTTCATCCAGTTCTTTGGGTACTCTCGCCACAAAACCGTGTATCAGAAATACCGCAAATGGTAACTGCATGGCTGTATATAAAAGGATAATACCAAGTCTCTTATTCTGGAGGTTTAATAACAGCATAACTTTTGTAAGCGCCACATAGTTGATCGGCATTGTAATTCCAAGAACTAAATACATATAAAGAAGTTTATTAAGCTTCGTTGCATTTCTTGACAGCACATATGCCGCAAGGCTTGCAAAGATAACGCACAAGAATACGCTTCCGGATGAATATACCACGCTATTGACAAACGACGCAGCCAACTTTCCTTTTTCGATTACAGTGAGGAAATTCTCCCATACGAACGGAAAGGAAGGTAAGGAAAGATCCATATCGGCGGCAGCATTTTTGTCCTTCAATGAGTTAAGCAGTATTAGCAGAAGCGGTATCAAACATATCGCCGAAAGCGCCCATGCTACAATATTAGAAAATGCAGCGTAAATATATTTTTTTATTTTCATTATTCCTGCACCTCATTTCTTGTCATAATCCGGATCATATAAATTCCAATCACTACCATAAATACAAACATAACCGATGAAAGCGCGGTACCGATAGCGTACTGGCCGGTTCCGAATTTCTTAAACACTTCCGTATAAAGAACTTCCGTAGTTGCCTTTCCCGGTCCTCCGTTTGTCATCGCATAAATCATGTCGAATACCTTTAAGCCATAAATAACATTAAGTACTGTAGTTGTCGCAAGAGTCGGCATAAGCAAGGGCAGTGTTATATATCTGAATTTCTGCCAGCCGGATGCACCGTCTATACTTGCGGCTTCATAATACTCCGTTGATATAGAGAGTATTCCTGCTATCAGAATCGTCATAATATAACCGGTACCTCTCCATATATCGACTGCCATGACTGTACCAAATGCATATTTGGGACTTGTAAGCCATTGCAAAGCCAGAAAATCTAATCCCATCGATCTGAAAAAGGTATTTAACAATCCGTCGGCCGGATTTAAGATAGATGAAAAAATCATGCCAAGAATCAGAGTAGATAAAACGGAGGGCATAAACATAACTCCTCTATGAAAATTTAATAACTTTATAGTTCTGGTCATAAGAATAGCCAATGCAAGGCCGAATACATTTTTTAAAACCGTTGTTATAAGGGTAAAAAGCAACGTATTTGAAATAATTTTCATATATACTTCATCGGCGGAATAAATAACCTTAAAGTTGGACAATCCCACAAAATTCAATTCATCGGAATAAGCAGACCAATCCGTAAAGGAATATCCGATACCAATTATCCCCGGGACTACAAATAGCACAGAATAAATAATCAGCGCGCCCGCTGCGAACCACAGCGGATATAATTTACTCTTATTCATATTTTACCTCTTCTCACAGGTCGTTCGACTCTGTTTCTTTTCTATCGCTATATGGAAATGGCCGACTATTTACGTCGGCCATTCATTCCAAGCATTAAGCTTAGTTCCATGCTGGATCAGACGCGGCAGCAGCCTGCTCTACACGTAATTTATCAATTTTCTCCAGTACTTCTGCAGAACTCATATCTCCTACAAACATAGCAGATAGGCTTGCACCAATATCACCCCACTGAGGATTTACATATTTGACAGAGGTCTGTAGTACTGTCCCCTGTAAATCATATCTGTCATAGAATGTCTGTATTGTGTCATTATACATGGTAGGAGCATTGGTAAACGCCAGTTTATTGAACTTAGCCACATTTTCTGTTAAATATGTAAGGCTTTCTTCTCTCGCAAGGTACTCAAAGTATTGTTTTGCTTCTTCAACATGTTTCGAAGTCGAAGAGATGAATCTTGCAGGACCGGCCGGGTTAACATTTAACACCTGATTGTCATTTAACGGTATTACGAAATATCCGATATCTTCAACTGCAATATCCGGATTTACCGCATTTACTTCATCACCGAATCCCTGGTTGGCAATTGTCATCGAATACTCACCGGATGCAATATTTGCAGCAGCATTCGCATATTCATTTGACATGTAGTTGTCACCCCAGTATCCTTTTTCAATCATTTCGTTCATCTGGTCAAGAATAGTTGTTAAACCTTTATTTCCTGCAAATACCTGCTCGTTGCTGTTAAGAGCATCTACTGTTCCCGGATTGGCTGCTTCTACAGAAACACCACTTTCCAGGAACCATAATACATGATGCCATCCGTCTGATACCGCTTCGTAAACCGGAATAACGCCCGAACCTTTTATATCCTCACATACTTCCATAAAGCTGTTGTAGTCTGTAGGAACAGAAAGTCCTAATTCTTCAAACAAAGGAATATTGTACGCAACTGCCCATACCGCGGATACGTCCTGAATAGGCTGTCCGTAAAGCTTTCCGTTTGCCGATAATTCAACTGCCGCTAATTCATCAACCTTTCCCGCCCAGGAAGCGCCAGTTAAATCAACTGCATTTTTCTCCACGTTAAACTGAGAAACAATATCAAACTTACCGCTCTGTGCTGCAAAAATATCTGTACATTCACCTGTATTCAGCTTCGTGGAAAGCAGGTTAGCATACTGATCAGCCGGTACGATCTGGTAATCGACCTTAATTCCTGTTTCTTCTGTAAATTTCTCAGCGAGTTCGATTTCTGCATCCTGAATCCAATCCTGACTCGCCATAAATGTAAGGGTTACGTCTGCTTTTGTTTTTGTTTCTGTTTCTGTTTCTGCTACTGCCTCTGCTTCCGGCGCTTCACTCTTCTCAGGGGCACTTTTTGCTGTACCACAGCCCACTAATGAGCACACAGTTGCAACAGACAACAGTATTGCCAACAGTTTCTTTTTCATTTCATCGTCCTCCTTATATATTGACTTTATTTATTTGTAATTGTATTATAAACAAAAAGATATACAAAACATATGGATATTTTATGTTATCATATGTATATTTTTACGTTTGCACAGAAGAAAATATAGGGGGATTATATGAAACTATCACAACCACATAGTATTTTATCAATGCTTTTTTTTCCATATGCACTATTATTCACATTTTTCCTCTTACTGACAAACGCTTTTTATATTACGATGGAAACACAACAAATCAAACAAAATGCAATATCATCTGTAGAAAACAATATAATCAGTATCTCCGAGAACCTGGAGATGACCGTTCAAAGCCTTGATACTATTTCCCAAAATATTATTTACTCTAATTTGGTCAAAGAACAGTTCATGTCATATTTAAATTACTCTACTACCAATGCCTCTGATAACTATGAAGAATATTTAAATCTGAAGAATACAAAAATATTAACTAATCTTTTAGTAACTATGATTGGTCCAAACTTTCCTGTTGATCAGGTATATCTGTATGGGCTGGACTATGGCTGTTTTGGTATCGGCCTTGATAATTCATCCCATTCCCAAAGTGTTCAAGGTGAAACTTGGTACGAGGATGTAAGCCGGACTCATGGCGAAAAGTATCTTTTCCTGGAAATTGATGAAAATTTAAAGAAATATTTTTCATATGATGACGGAAAATATTTCATTACCTTATGCCGTATGTTTTATAATTCATTAAATTTGCCACAAGGTATTATAGAAGTCAAAAAGTCATTTACTGACACTATTGATTCTATAAAGTCCTTAAACCGTTCCTATGAGGAATCTTACCTGATTTATAATGATGAGGGCACATGCATGTATAGTACCTCCGACACGGCATCCATTAATTATTATTCTATCATTACAAATGATACAATACCTTATGAGAGCCTGACTCAGACAATGTTGAAATATCACAATGGCCAGCATATTATATCTTACAAATCACCATATACAGGGTTTACAATAGTTGCAATAATAAAGAACGGTCAACTTATGAGGCCAATAAAATCCTATCTGTTAAGTCATCTTTCTTTCAACCTCTTAAGCTGCCTGCTCATTGTTATCCTTTCCTATATTATCGCCAGAAAAATCAGCAATCCTATTGTCGAAATATACACACAGCTTCTTAAGTATAAACTTACGGACACTTATCCAACGCAATCAACTTTACATTCTGTCAATACCAGCATTAAAGAATTACAATATTTGAACCAGGCTTTAATAAATATGGAGCATTCTATCAATATATCTTTACAAAAGCAATTGCAATTAAAAAACCGGGAAATACAGTCACAAATGCTAGCCTTACAGTCACAAATGAATCCGCACTTTTTACATAATTCTCTGGCTACTATCCAGGCTTTGGCCGAAGAAAATCTGAATGACCACATTATTATGATGTGTCAGAATATTTCCCGTATTTTACGATATATATCAACGGACAAGGAACCGCTTGTCGATTTAAATAGTGAAATTTTTCATACCGAAGCTTACTTGCAGTGTATGAAAATCCGCCATGGAAACAATCTCATTTACCAAAATCGTTTAGATAAAGAATTGTATAACTGCAAGGTTCCCAAATTATGTCTGCAAATGATTGTGGAAAATGCCGTTAAATATGTAACCGCCCAAACAGCTCCTTGGCATATAGAAATCTACGGTTCTCTTCACGAAACGCACTGGGAAATAACAGTCAAAGATAATGGTCCCGGATTTTCGGAGGAGAAATTGAAGGAACTGAACCATTTGATAGATGAAATAGATAATTCCGGCCTTCTGCCCAATCTGAAGATAAACGGAATGGGACTTATGAATATTTATATTCGCTTTAAACTTCTGTATAACGGTAAACATATATTCAAACTGCAAAATAATTATCCCAGCGGTGCAATTGTTACGATAGGAGGTTTTTTTGATGAAACAAACAGTATTAGTTGTTGACGATGAATATCTCATAGCTCAAAGTATTGCAAGGAATATTACATCCACTAACGATGATTTTGAGGTTATTGCCATAGAAAATAGCGCGGGCAATGCCTGGAAGCGTATCGAGGAGCTTACACCGGATATCGTATTTACCGATATCTGTATGCCCGAAATGGATGGGCTTAAGTTAGCCCGGAAGATATCGGAGAACTCCCCTTATATTACTTGTGTAATCGTCAGCGGCTACAATGACTTTGAATACGCTCAATCCGCTATCCGTTATAATGTCCATGATTATCTGCTGAAACCTATAGATAAAGCGGAATTATCAGCGGTACTTGCTAAAATTTCAAAAAAAGTATTGACTTCACAGGCTAAGTTAGAGGATACCAACATCTTCTCAAGAGAAAAACAAGATGAGATCGTAGATTTTATCAAGAAATATATTCAGAACAATTACGGTTCGCAAATAGATTTTGAATCCCTTGCGAATTCTTTTGGTCTGTCTTTATCATACTTAACAAAGATTTTTGTTAAATGTGAAAACGTGACTCCGTCCCGCTACCTTAGAGAATACAAGATTAATATCGCGAAACATCTTTTACGAAATAAAAATATATCTATTTCTACAATAAGTGAAGAATTAGGATATCTGGACCAATTTCATTTCAGCAAATCGTTTAAATCAATTACCGGCATGAGTCCAAGCGAATACCGTGACAACAGGTTTTTATAATGCCTCCCCGAGCGCCGGACCTGCATTATAATAATTAGTGCGGACAATATTATATGTTTCGTTACTGATTTCTATATTCAATAGGATTCATGCCTGTAAATTTTTTAAAAACCATATAGAAATAATTGTAGCTGGAAAATCCCAGTTCTTTACACAACTCATTTCCTTTATAATTAGTGGAAACCAACAGTTCTTTTGCCTTTTCAACTCTTACATTGTTCAGATATTCGTTAAAAAAAACACTGGTTTCTTTTCTGAATATCCGTCCCAGATATGCTGGGTTTACATGGAATTCTTCCGCAAGAAGAGCCAAAGAAAGATCCATATTTCCATATTCTTTTCTTACATACTGTATACAATCCGCAACTATTTTACTGTAAGAATCTCTGCGTTTTTTCCGGATCTCCTCCAATATATGAAGTACATTGTTTTTAAGCATCCTCTGAAGGTCGTCCAATGTTTGTACACTATGTATATTATCCATCATTTCCGCTTTCATCTTAAGCAAACTGCTCTTTTCAATATATGACATAGTATCAAAGCACTCATACGCAAAAACAATTAATTCAAATGCATAATTACGCAATATATAAGGAGCGACCAACATCTTTTTTTCATTATATATATTGAATATCTCATTTATGTATTCCTCAATTTTTTCATAATTCTCTTGTTTTATCAGATTTTTGAAAATATTGCCGTCTACCAGAGATAATTTATCCCGACTCAGAAACTTGTTTATCTCAGTGTGGCACAACACGCAATCATATCCGAATACAAAACGATATTCCAGTATTGTCAGTGCTTCATTATATGATTTACAGACACTCCTATATGTATATGAATTGCCGCCCATCGCAATACTTACCGAACTCTTTTCCTCTTCAGCAACATATTCAATTACTCTCTTAAGATTCTTTTTCCAATACTCTCTTGCATCATTTCCGTTAAATTGTTCAAATAAAATACAGATTCTCCCTCCTTCATCCGTAAATACATATCCCGCATCGCCCACTAGCTTTTCGCAGAAATTTGTAATGCGCTGTTTTATTTGTATAAGATTTTCATCGTTTTCTGCTTCATCCGCTTTAAATGTCTTTTTGAGTTGTATTACCGCTATACAGCATTCACCTTTTGGTATCCTGTAATCTAACAATTCAAGCTTCATGCGCAATTCACTAAAAGAAATTTCATTATGAACCAGTCTGTTCAACATGCTGTCTTTCATCAATTTCGTATTTTCCTGCAATTCCAGCAGGGTTTTCTCTTCTTTATCAAGAATGGTAATGACCTCCTCAAGAACACGTACAAATTCCTCCATACCGGATGATTTCAAGAGATAATCAACCGCGCCGAACCGCATAGCCTTACGGACTAGACCGAAGTCATCGTATCCGCTTAAGACAACAACTATCGGTCTCTTTTCAAACGATTTCAGGCTCTCCATGAGTGCAAGTCCGTCCATATATGGCATTTCAATATCAGTAATAACCAATTCCGGATTATGCAGCTTAACCATTTCGAGTCCTTCTCTCCCGTTCGCCGCTTCACCGCATATTTCAAACCCGTAATTTTCCCATTGAAGCATATTTTTTAATCCGTCCCGGATCTGCTTCTCATCATCAATTATTAACAACTTGTACATGTCGGACCATCTCCTCTTTACTAAGTGCCGGAAGTACTATCTTTACTGCAGTACCTTGTCCCCATACACTTCTTATCTGAAGCCCATAAGACTCTCCAAACAACAAGCGCAGCCTCTGATGCACATTCTGTATTCCTATACTTTCAAACTCATCCTGTTTTTTAGCAGTATTGAGCTTTATCTGTACATTATCCAGATACTCTTTCGTCATTCCGCATCCATTATCATAAACGGTAATTTCCAGATTGTCCTGTTTTTTTCTCACTAATATACCTGCAAGTCCCGGTCGCTCATGACAGGCAAAAGCGTACTTAATAATATTTTCTACAATAGGCTGGAGAATCAGTTTGGGGACCGCATAATCCAAAAATACTTCCTCTGCCGAAATACAGATTTCCATGTTTTCTTCATATCTGTATGACTGCAGTTTTAAATATGTTCTTACGTATTCCAGTTCTTCTTCCAGAATAACGAACTTCTCATCTGTATGAGAACTCCAGCGAAACAGATTTCCCAGGAGCGCAATCATTTCAGGAGTTATTTTATCTCCCTCCTCCAGCGCTTTTGCCTTTATGCTCTCCAGTGTATTATATAGAAAATGCGGATTGATCTGTTCCTGAAGCGCATTCAGTTCAGCCACCTTTAATTGGAGTTCTGTTTCATATACACGTGTAATATAATTATCGAGCCTTTCACACATCTGATTGAAGGAAGCTCCGATTGCTCCGATCTCATCTTTACTGTCTACCGGTATTCTAAGCTTAAATTCTGCCTTTTCAATCCGATTCATAGAATTCAGAAGTATTTTTATTCTATTGCTGTAGGTCTTATATATCAGATAACTGATTATCATGGTGAAGCTGATTGCCAAAAACAGGACCAACATGACCTTTTGATTCAGTTTTCTGCTTTCACGATACAGCACTGCATTTGATAACCTGTATCGCGCCGTAAGCTCTATATTAGGAATGGTTTTTTCAAAGGAATAATCATTCTTATAATCAGTTTCTGTCAGTTCTGTCTGCCGGCCTATATTTTCACGATTCGAATGGTACAATATCTGCCCGTGTCTGTTGAACAGCGAAATGTCTCCCTGCATATGCTCATTATCTTTAACCATCTTTTGTTCAATGGCATCGACCGGAATATTGACAATCCATAAACCTACAAGTTCTTTATGGGGAAACAGACTGGCATCATATATTTTCCCCATAAATGAAACAACACTTTTTCTTTCACGCAGACAATATATCGAAGGATTCTCATAATATGCCTCAATATAACTATCTGATTGCATGAAGTTCTTTACATTTTCATTATCCAGAAACAGGATATTCGCTTTTACATTCGCATACGGTTTTCTTGTATTCGAATAGCTTATGCCCCTTGTTGGCACTAATATCACGTCACTGACATCTGTATCCGCCGCAAAAATTGCATCAGCAAATACATTAAAATCGCCAATCACCTTATAATCATAAATGCTGTCAGGATTGTCCTTTATTTTGCTTATATGCTCCGATATATTACCATTATGTATATAATTAGAGAGATCATAGATGCTTTGATACTTTTCCCGCATATAATCCGTCACTCTTTCAACATTGATATTACCAAGTACCAGTTCTTTTTCTTTGATTGTATCGTTAAACTGTCTCGTGGCAAAAAGAGTAAAAAAAACCACTACAACAATTAAAACTGTCTCAAACAGGATTACAATTTTCAAGAAAATACTCAGGTTTCTGATTGTATCAATCACTTTATTCTTCGACATGCTTTCCTCTCTATGAATACATATGTTCATCCTGCAACGCAATTATATTATAGATAATATTTACATTATACAGTAGCAGCTACTGCTTTTTCAAATAAATTGCTGCTGCCTCAAAGGAGCCATCCGCCGTTATGTGAAGTACCTTCTCACTTACACTTATCATATGGTTTCCAATCTCGTATACATTCCAAATCACATATTCGTTTATAAGAGGAATGTGTATTTCCTGTCTCTCCTGATTCTCAAAAATATGTATCAGAAGCAATGCATCTTCTTTGTCCTTTCCGTATCGAACTGTTCCCTGCCATCCTTTCAGCTGACGATAGCTGTTTTGAGACGTGCCAAAAAAATATGTAACCCCTTCCTGAATAATGTGTGATATTGAGCGATAAAAGGCGATTCCTTCGTCTACCACCTTCCACTGACTGCTATCCAGATCAAAAATATCACCCGATAAACACATAACACCGTACATCGCACCCGTCATTGAATATACTATTCTGCTCAATGAATCTGTTTTTCTCAGAACCGCCCATATCTGACTTTGTTCCGGTAGAATAACACGATGAAGGTTCGCCGCAATAACAGGTATTTCCTTTTCTTCATGTGCATCTGAAAAAGAGGCCAAATCTGCTATCCCCAAAAAAGAGGGTTCCAATCTATGACCGCCTGAAGAACAGATTTCTACTACGATTCCATCTGTCTCCTGCCTTATTTTTCTATAGAACGCTTCTGCTGCAAGCATGTTCTGGCGCAAACCCTCACCCATGCTTTCTGCGCCGTCGCAGCCAACTCCTATCGTTTCATTATAATCCGCCTTTATATAATCAAATCTATATGTGTTTAGCATTTTAATGATTTTGTCTGTCAGGTAGTCTTGAACCGCCGGATTTCTCATATCCCAAAAGCGACGTGCCCCTGCTGTAATCACGTTATCATGACGTTTTAACAAAAATTCATTTTCCTTACCTACATATGCTTCCACTCCAACTACTTCCGGCTCAAACCAGATTCCCGGTTTCAATCCCGCATTTCGTATTTTGTCAGCAACAACACCTATTCCATTGGGAAATAATTGGCTGGATATCGACCAATCACCCATATTGCTTTCCCAGCCTCTTTCCGCATCCGCATACCATCCGGCATCAATAATAAAATAATCAATATCCTTGCCATGAAGTACATTTAATATTTTGTCAATATTTTCTTCACTCGGAGTACCCCAGGTCGTACAGAATTCATTAAATAGAACAGGTAATTTATGAAATACCCTGTGTTGATCCAGATTTCTCTTCTGTATCCGCACCAATCTCTGACAAGCATCATCCAGCTTTCCATGATGTACCGTTAAGTAAGCCGTCGGTGTCTCAAGTTCCTCTCCGCTTCCCAATTCCTTGCACCAGTGTCCAAAATCATAGTCAGCAATTCCTCCTGAAATACATAAGCTTTCATCTCTTCGATATACCTCCAGCTGCCAGGAAGATGGAATTGCCAGCTGCACTGCCCATACAACCTTTCTTCTTGTGTCTTCCACTGCCGCAAAAGGAAAATATTTTCTAACGGGCATCGAGCCGGCTTGTCCAAATTTCTCGCTGTATGCTCCCCATCCTGACCACGATGGCTCTAGCTGCAGTTCTTCAATTGTGCGGGTTTCCATTCTTCCTTCATTACTCCACTTGCTTCTGATCCGGTGAAGCAGTAAGCTGTTCGTTGCTTCCCCCTCTTCAAACGGTGTAATTCCGCTTAACGAAAAACTGGATAGCATTTCAATAGAAATCTTGCTGCTTCCATAATTTCTGATAACTGTTTTGATTTCTGCCGCTTCATAATGCTTATCAAAAAGCAGAATATGCTCCGCCTCCAGCTGCTTATCACTTCTTAGAAAAGTATGTATCGCACACGAGCTATCATCCTCCTCTTTATTCTGGGAATGAAATATGAATTTGCCGGTAGTCTCACTATTACGCATAGTATGTCCGCTAGCAAATCCAAACGGAAAGTCATCTCCTTCTATTTTTATCTGTACCATAGAATCAACATTTCCGTTTGATTCTTGTAACTGCTCTCTCATTTTTGAAGGAATTAAAACCAATTCTACTCCTTTATTATTCGAAATATAATAAAGAGCGGTCATATCACCCAAACACATTTCTGACAATATCTGTTTTATCATTACCACAATCCCGCCTTTCTGTAATTATAATTATCCTTTTACGGCACCGCTGGTCAGACCTGAAATAAACTGTTTTTGCGCAAACAAATACAGAATAATAACCGGAAGGGTTGCGAACATTACGTATGTAAATACCTCACCCCAGTTTGACGCATGCGGACCGATCGCTGTATAAATACCTACCGTAATCGTCTTCACCTGACCAATTAAGAGCGGCGTCAGGAAGTCATTCCACATAGACAGACCAATAAAAATAGCAACCGTCGTACTGCATGGTTTCACAAGCGGCATTATAATTCTAAAAAAAATAACGGACTGGCCCGCTCCATCAACAATTGCCGCCTCCTCAAGCTCCCTTGGTATTCCGCCTATAAAGCCATAATATAAAAAAACAGAAAATGAAATACTCCCGGATATAAATACAATAATTAAAGTTAACAGGTTGCCTGGAATTCCAAACTTATTGAACATCATTACGAGGGGCACATAAACGATAGCATACGGAACCATTAATCCAAACAGAAAGTATATATATAAGAAATTTCCCGCTTTATTCTTTGCATGAACCAGATAATAAGCTGCCATAGATGAAATAAGCATACATATGGATGCGCCAAATAGCGTGATACATATCGAATTGAAATACATCTGATACAAATCTACATTCGGATTATTAAATACACTTATGATATTTTCCAATATAGGAGGGTTGGGTAAGGCTATCGGATGCGCCGATATCTCCGGTGTGGGCTTGAATACATTAACAGCAGCCAGGTACAGCGGTACCGCAAATACAACTGCAAGCATTATCAATATGATATTAAGAATAATATTCTGAATCTTTGTTATCTTCCCTTGAATTTTATCCATTTAATTATCCTCCGTTTTATTTGCCCGTTTTACTTGCAGTACAGAAATTGCCGCAATTAGGATAAACAGGAATACTGCAATGGAAGACGAATATCCTAATCTGTTATTTGCAAAGGCCTGCGTCACAATATTATATGTAATTGTCTCCGTGGAATATCCGGGGCCGCCATTCGTTACAACCTTAACAATATCATACTGCTTCATCTCAGTCATAATACTCATAATCACTGAAATCGTAATTCCGGGAGCAATCATTGGCAATGTAACAAATCGGAATTTCTGCCATCTGCTTCCTCCGTCAATTGTACAAGCTTCATAGAGCTCCTCCGGCACGGTCTGAAGCGATGTGAGATAAAGAACCATATGGAAACCCAGCATTCTCCATATTTCAATTATGCAAATACTTCTGATAGCCGCACTTGTATTTCCAATGTAATCAGCCGCCAGATGTCCGAGTCCGATTGCTTCCAGCATATTGTTGAAAACACCGGTATAAGATAGTATGGATAACCAAATAAATGAAATAGCTACCGTACTGATTACATAAGGAAGGAAGAATACACTTCTCAACGCATTCGTAGCCTTTTTGGCACGATTTAACAGGCATGCCAGAAACAGACCAATTACATTCACCGCAAGACAAACGGTAATGGTAATCTTTAATGTTACACCCAGTGCATTATGTAAACGTATATCACTGACCATATCGATGTAATTTTTGAATCCTATTATTTTAAACTCCGGCGATATTCCATTCCAGTTCGTAAAGCTTAATCCAAATGCCAAAATAATTGGAATGATCATCAGAAGGGTATAAATCACAAATGCCGGCAGAACAAATAATTCTGATTTCTTTTTCATATATCACACTCCGCCTGAATAACAAAAGAGTTGGGACGGAGTTCACCCCTGAACCGCCCAACCCTTTTTGTTATTATCTTATTATCTTTAATTAGTTTGCTGCATCGAGCAATTTCTGCATTTCTGCATCCCATGTTTTAAGTTCAGCTGCAACATCTGCTCCGGTAAATACATTCTGTAAAGATTTACAAGTAAAATCTTCAAATCCTGTAGGCATTGCAGTATCACCAACCGTCTTCATGATTTCAGGTACAAGTTCGTACTCTTTATAATTTTCTACGAATTTTGTCTGAATTGGCCCCATTTCATATTCTACAGGCTCTTTTGTTACCGAATATGTTCCGTCGGCTTTTAAATAATATTCATAAATCTCTTTGTTTCCGCCAAGAACATACTCGCAGAATTTAAATGCTTCTTCTTTGTTTTCACATGTTTCGGACACGCCCCAGTACTGCGGCATCGTACAATATGATTTTGCTCCGCTCGGCGCAGGAACTACAAACACACCGATATCATCGGCAGTTAATCCCTTTGCATCATATCCCGGTGCCGACCATGCGCCATCCATGAACATTGCGGCGCTTCCGCTTAAGAATTCTTCACCAGCCTGAGTATAAGAGAAGGACATGCTTCCTTTATGATAGTATCCGGCATCAATTAATGATTTCCATGCATTCAGTGAATCAACAATTTCAGGAGCCGTCCAGGAAATTTCTCCGCTAAGAACTTTGGCGTTGAAGTCAGGATATGCCTTCATGATATCTGCGTTAGCAACACCCGTCCACCAGCCGAAGCTTGTGGCCCAGATATCAGAAGCACCGCATCCCATAAGCGGAGTCTTTCCTGCATCCTGTAATTTCCGGCAAACTTCCACGAACTCTTCCCATGTTTCTGGTTCTTCCGTAATTCCGGCTTCTGCGAACTGATCTTTTTGATAGTAGCACTGATTTCTCAACGCCTTATAAGCAGGAATCAGCGTGTGTTTCCCGTTGTATGTAGCAATTGCTGCATCTTCATACTTAGATAACATTTCTTCCGGCACTTCAGCGTAAATTCCCTCTGTTTTGGCCAGGTCAACGGGGTCTATGTTGATATCCGGCATATTGCCTGCCGCTAACATCGTCTTTAAAAACTGTGGCCTTGAATCACCTGTCATTAACACTTTTTCAATTTTTACGCCTGGATTATCCACCTCGTAAGCGTCAATGATATGCTGCCATACTTCAGCTGTATAATTATCCGTTTCAAATACAGCCCACGTAAGTGTAACCTCGCCGGCACTTTCTGCTTCAACTTTTACAGGTTCGGCAGATTCTGCTTCAACACTTTTATTCGCTGTCGCATCAGCCGGTTCGGCTTCTTTGCTTCCGCATCCGGTTAACATTGTTGCGATCATTGCCGCTGACAAGAATAAACTAATTAATTTCTTCTTCATACAATTATCCTCCTTTATAAGATGTTTTTATTATAACGTTCCAATAACATTCATCTCAATCGTAAAAATTATACATACATCTAAAAAAACGTACAAAAACAACTTCTTAAAATAATTATTCAGTTCTCACATAATGAACTACAAAGCGGTTATCCTCTGTCGGACAGCTTGATAGTATCAATATTTTATATGCTTTTACAGGGTAAACGTCTATTACTAGAACATAATATCAAGAATAATCATACTAAATTTATAATTTTTCAATTTTTTAATCTGTTATCCTCTTGGTTGCCTTAATAACATAGAATTTTTCTTTCGTACATTATACTAACATTCTACGGGCTTCTTTGACATCATAGATAACTAATCTTTTCCTTAATTATTCACCTCTTTTTTATATTAGATTAAGAACTTCATACTATTTACAATTTGTCCCTGTTTTTTTAATATATTTAGTTAAAATTTGAATAATAATATTTATTTTGATTCTCTGTATTATATTTACTAAAATGTTTACTTCTCTGTATAGGCCAATACGAACTATACCATAGCCCACCTCACATGCACAGTAATCCCTTTATGCCTACCTTAAAATTTCAAAAAGCAAGCTACTCCTACCACCATTTTCCCGCCATCTTTGTTTTTTCCGGATATACCCCTGTCTTTCTAAATCACTGATGGCTCTTTTGACTGTGCTGCTTGAAAGATTCAATTCCCTTGCAATGGTACCTATTGCCGGGTAACAAGAATTTTCTTTATCTGCACGATCTTTTAAATACAGATAAACTGCAACTGCTCTGTGAGGTAATCCGGAATTATATATTTCTCTACGGTTAATGCTTCTCATCCTCCTTATGAAATACTTTTTCTGCAATTAATTCTCGACACGTAAGGCTTGCCTTATTTTTGTTACAGATTCATTCATTTGCGTTGGACTCATCCCCCTACTACTTGATACAGGTATTTCATTTAGTGAATCCACCTCATCTTCTATCAAGCACATATTTCTCCGTATAATTTCCTCCTCTATTTCCTGCTTATCTGCATACTCCACCTTTCTTGCTGATTTCTCTTCTATTTCATAAGATTCATCAAATGTAATTCCCCACTTTAAAAAAAGTTTGAGTTTTGTTCTCATAGGATGAGTTCCAGTCTTTGATACTACGAAGCTCCCTTTAGGCATAGATTTTAATTCATCTGCTGACAAAAGCGGTCTTTGTATCATCTGTAGGGACTGGCTGGGATCATTCTTTCCTCTGCTTATGGAACCGGTCATAACTGTTCTGTTCCCTAAACTTTTTGACAATATCTCTGCTGATTCTGAGTTGGGCGCGAAACCTCCGAAGATGGTATCTTGGCAGTTATCTATGATGATTTCAGCCCCTTCTTTTCCATAGTTCTTTGTAAGCTGCGCAAAGGATTGTATCATAGGTACTATACTGACCCGCCTTGATCGAGATGAGGAAAACATCATTTCCGCACTCTCAATTTTAGGTATGGTACCTACCTCATCCCAATAGAAAATCACACGGTTTTCTAGCTTGCCGCCATTTTCATCTGCCACAGATAAAATTTCCCGATAGAGCTGCTGGATAATGAGAGATACTAAAAAATATTTCGTATTATCTTCCTCCGGCATCACCAGAAATAAAGCCGTTTTTTTCTTACAGAAAGATTCTGCATCAATATCCGTATCAAAACAAAGAATCTGTTCTAACTCTGAGTCCAAAAAAGCATTTAGTCTGGAAAGAGCAGTTGATAATACTGATTGCATAGACTGTTCGGCCGTATTAAGTGCTGCCCCTGCAAACCATTTTGCTTTATGGTCATCCGGCAGCTTCGACATAAGCAGTTGGAACTGGTTCTTACCCTTTATTTTTGAAGGTGCCAGCAGATCCTGAATCAGTTTAAATACACTGATAATGTGCCGTTTCTTTGATGGACAAAATTCTGCGATCAACAGAATTACCGCCGTAAGGATTCCTTCTGCGGCATCATAAAAAAATGCATTTTGGCCATAAGATGCTGAATCTCCTCCGCCAGACGATATAATCGTTTTGGCTGTAATCTTAGCGTACTTTTCTGCTCTCGCCTTTGCATACAAGTTTTTGTCGTCTGCTAGATATATGTCCATATATTTATTCACTAAATGGAGCATATTATCTCCATCACTTCTGGTTGGATTTCTAAGATCGATAACTGCCACATCATATCCATAATATTTTTTTGCAACACAACCATAATTACGATATAAATCTCCCTTGGTGTCGGTAGTAAGAAAACTCATACCACAAGCACACGCATATTCTAAATTTGGATACAAAAAATGTGCCGTTTTTCCTATTCCTGCTGCCCCCACCATTAAACAGTGAACATCACCGGTATCCACCAACGCATAGAGATTTCCACCTAATTCAAAACTACCGAGAATCAATCCCTGTGCTTTCGGAAGATGAATCCCCTTTCTCCAGTTATCCGGCTCATACAATACCTGTTCATATGTTCCCTTTATCTCCTGCTTGGTAGCAAAACGGGCGGTTCCATGCTGTCCATCTCCTACGGTCTTACTTTTAATTCCATTTAACGTATAATAATGGGCCAACATGGAGATTCCTCCAATGACAACAAACATAACACTTCCCATTACAAGGAGCATTGTTACTGATTGCATGCGATGCTCATCCCTCTCTCCTGTTTTTGTACTTTTAATTCTAAATGCAAAAAAATATGAGTCTTTACACATTCCATGCTAAGACCCATACATTTCTTCACAAATAACTCCTTGTTCTCCGGCAACTCCAAATCCTTGGTTTGATGAACTTCTATTAATTCATCAAATACTTTTTGAAAATTTTTGAGCCGTGTCTTTAGATTGCCTTTGTCTTTATGTGGATAATACCTTCTGCACAGATAATCAATAATTCGATCTACCTCAATATCTTTTCCAAGCTCCTTTCCACATTTTGTTATGTATTTGATTGCTATCCCTGCTAACAGTAGCCCATATCCATCAAATGCATCTTCCAGATGCTCCCAATCTTGTCCATTCTTCAACTCATCGTGGATGCCTTTAAAATAGTGGAGCAAAGATTCCATCGTTGCAAATTTCTCATCTATACTATCTGCTGTCTTTTTCAAATCTTTCCCCCATGCCAGACATTCTTCGATTGCCGGATGCTCCTGTGCCATAATAGGTTCCAATCCATGTTTATATTTTAAATCCTCATTCCAATCCTTATATACTGGCTGCAATATCTGAATCTGAATTGTTGGTTTTTCTTTGATCGCCAATTCTGCCAGTCTTCCATTATTTTCAATGCCTGCCTTATCATGATCCAGACACAGTATCACAGTATTTATCTGCGGACATTCTCTAAGCATCTGTAACATAGCATGCTCTGCAACACCATTTAATACAATATAGCTGCTGTTCTTCCAATTTGATGGATACAAAGTAAGGAAAGACAAGAAATCAATGGAGGATTCAAACACATACACCTTACTGCCTGTTCCGATATGTCCAAATCCATATGCCGGATTGGAATTTTCCTCATTCATACGAAAATTTCCACCATCTGAATAAGTACCTTTTTTATGAGCATGTCGCGGTACTCCTTCTTTATCTACCCCCACAAATACCGCGTTATGATGTTCCTTCGATTCATATAAAGTTCCCTCCCTGGCAAAATAAGAAATAATTTCCCGGTCTATCAGTCTTTGTTTCATAAGATAGGCATATACCCGTCTCATATTCTCATTTTTTTCAGGCAGCCGAAACGCCTTTTGCTCTATCTGATAGGTCCCCTCTGATATGGTTTTCTGCTCTGGATTCTCTGCTTCTTTCCTTTTTTCTAACGGTCTACCATACTTTTTTCCAGGGATTACCTGACCTGATTCTCCATCCAATAAATAAGTCACTGCTTCTGGAAATGACATATTATAGAATTCCTGCAAAAAATCAATAGCATAACTGCCTTCCATTTCACTGTGGCGATACCATTTGTTATCCCGAAAGGTCACACTCGTATGTTTTTTCCAACGCCATTCATTGCCAGCCTTTTCGTATGCCTCATTTTCTCTCCGCAAAATGTCTGCAATGGGAACTGCATTGGCACGTTCCTTTTGTTCCTCTGTAAAATAAATAAAATCTCCGATAAGAACTTCTCCCTTCTACTGCATAAATGTCATTTTCATACCTTGCTCCTGAATGGATTTATATTTCACAGGAATATGCTTTTGCCTAGCAAAATTCACTTCCTTATCCATCCCAACGGTAAGGTTCTGACCAAATACCCATATCTCATCACATATTTCTAGTATATGTAAACCCATTTGAATTCCCAGCGCTCTCTCCATAGGACTGATGTCATCCAATATCTGAGGATATTAAAGATGCGGTGCTATCGGAGTATAGCCTGCTCTTATCGCTTTTCTGCAATATTCTTGCGCCCTTTTTACGTTCCCTTCTACATCCCCTGAAAATGGAGAACAAATATAAATTAATTTCATATGTACTCCTTTTGCTACATGCTCTGTTGGGGGATATGATCGTCCTCCGCATGGCCTTGTGCAATTTTCTTTTCTCTGATTTTTCGCCTTAACTTTTTATCCGCAGTAATTCCTGTTCCATTTCCACCGTTACTTCTATTATCAGCAAAGATATTTCCAAGATGTCTTAGCAGTCTGGTTGCCATCAGCATGGTATCCGGATAATACTTATCATTCCAGTGTTCCAGAAGATATGTGGCATAAGGATTTCCCTGTTCTGAAGCTCTTGACAAATAATAGAACGCTTTTTCTTTATCCTGTTCCACCTCTTTTCCGATTAAATAAAGTTTTCCTACCACATATTGTGCATAAGGATTATCTAAGTCTGCGGACTGGATCAGATATTTTAATGCCTGTTCTATATCATTTGAAACTTCCTCACCCTCCAGATACATTTTCCCTAATAGGTAAGCTGCGAACTCATTATCCTGTTCTGCTGCTCTTTTCAGATAAAAGAGTGCCATTTCTATATCTTTGCATTCTTCTGTAAGATAAATTTTACCCAACTGAAATTCTGCATAAGAATGATCCTTCTCGGCAGCCATCCGTAAATACTCGATTGCCTTTGATAAATCTTTTGCCAGTAATTTTCCATCCGCATATAATTTTCCAAGAGCATAAGCGGCAAATGCATTCTCTTTCTCTGCAAAATAATCAAGCCATTCCACCGCTTGTTTAATTTTTTCATAGTCAAGAGGCTGTTCTTCATCCAACTTTTTTTGCTCCTGTTTGAGATACAATTTTGCAAGTTGATATTTCGCATACAGATTTCCGTATTCGGATGATTTTTCAAAATACCTCTGTGCCTTTGATTCATCCTTTTCCGTTCCCTTTCCTTTGAGATACATAGCTCCGATACGATATAAAAGCATGTCATCCTTTGATTTTCTTTCCATAGTAAGAAAATCAAGAAATGCTACATGATAACATTTTTCCGCCAGCTCCAAACTCTTTTCTGTACCAATTCCTTTTTCATACATCTTTGCCACTTCATAAGAAGCATAGGGATTTCCCTGCTCATGTGATAATTTAAACAATTGACAGGCTTTCCGGTAACTCTGCTCTACCCCTTTTCCATGATAATAAAGAGTACCAAGAGAATACTGGGCATACTTGTATTCCGCACCAACTGCCTTTTCAAACCATTCTGCCGCTTTCCCAAAGTCCTCCTCTGTTCCCAGACCATACTGATATAGCTTTCCAATCCGATATTCCAAAAAGGCACGATGCCCTTTCTTCTCTGCTCTTTGAACAGAATAATGAAATACCTGAAAGGATTTTCGATACCACTCATCTGCTTTTATTTCATCCGGCTCTACATATATCCCTTGCTGGTACATCCTCGCCACATCATACATTGCAAGAGCATTTCCATTCTCCGCTTCCTCCTTCATAATTTCATAAGCAGCCTCCATATCCGGTTCCGCATCTTCTGTCCCATACAGATATCCTCTGGCTTCTTTATAAGTATCTGTCCAACTGGCGTAATATTTCGAATGTGGTTTTTGAACGGTTTGATTTTCTCTTTCTGAACCTCTGCTCCTTAACCCTTCCACTGCCGGATTTTCCTTAAAGATATTCTCCTTCCATACTTCTGCCGTATCTTCACTCTCTATCTGGTCATCTTCACTGTTTGTCTGTTCATCTTCCTCTGATATTTCCGCCATGGTATGTTCCATGTATTCTTCTCGCTTTTCACTTCCGGCATCATCCAAATAAAAATGGCCGCTGCCTAGCTTAACCGCTTCGGCAATGACCATATTTTTAATACTCTTAAATTCTTTTTGTTCTGACAAGGGAGGGTACTCTGGCATGGTAGTTCTATAGATACGGTATACTTCATTCTGACACTCTTTCCAGCTTTCATAACATTTTGCCACTGCTTCTTCTTTTGCCATTGTATCCACAATTTCATTTACAATGGCTTTTACATCTGACTTCAGATATCCATAAACTTTCTTCCCTCCGGTGTTTTGCAGGCGCCTTGCCAGAAGACTCATCTGTTCTGTAATCTTTTCGTTATGACAGATTCCATTCTTCATTTGCTTGATTAATTCCTGTAGTATAGTCTGGGCCTCTTCTTTTAGTTCTTTTTTCTGCTCATTCTTCTTTTCATAGATATGCATAAAGTCCTGACGGAAAACGTCATGTGCCAGAATAGACCTCATAGTTTCTATCCCGTTCTTTGTCAGATATCCCTCCGATGGATTTTTCGAATAAATGACAAGATGTACATGGGGATGATGGGACTCATTATGAAAAGCGGCATACCATTTCAGATTCATACTGTCTATCTTATAATTTTCTGCGAAAGCCTGTACCCTACTACGGAGCAACTCCTGCCACTGACTGCCACTGCCATATCCGAGCCTTTCTGCGTCCTCCCGCCGCAGACTGATTACATTAGTCCATATCACACCTTTATGATTCGCCACCTCATCAGCAACCTGAGACAGCACCACTGGTTTCCCTTCATCAGAAAACAGACCATGAGTACCTATGTTTTCTACTCTTGGTCTGTTTGCCAGATAATCCATATAATTTTTCTTCTTTGCAATGATATCTAGATTGTATTCCAATGCCTGTGTAATAAATTCCGAAGCATTCTTACGGGTAGGATTATGAATGTAATCAAAATATTCATGCATTCTGTCTGCATCTTCAATTTTCGAAATGATATCCTGAATCAGTTCTTTTTGTTTTACTGTGGCAGGCAGCAAGGCGTTTGTATCTGCAACTTTTTCTACTCCCTCTCTTGTTCCAATATATTGTATCAAATTATGAAGATGTTCCGGCGGGACATTTTTTAAATAGTTACAGCGCAGGATTAGTTTTGCCATAATCCTCCCCTATTCTTTTAATTGTATTTCTAACATCTTCACTATTTTTTCAAAATAATCACGTTCTCCAATAAAATGCATATTTCCAATAGCTTCATTATCATTAAGCACTTTTAACACACTTTCAAAATGCACATTGCTATTCTGATTATCTATCAGTTCCTTTACAACTTTCCGAAATTTTTCATAATCATTCTTGTATGTTGCCAGCATCATTTCTAAATCTCCGATTGTCATAATATAGCATCTGCTATCTGTCTCGAAAATTTCCGGTATCGAAGACATGACAATTTGTGTATTTGTCATGCATTCATACAAAAGAAATATTTTTATTACCGGCTTTTCTCCATGATACTCTTCCTCAGAATTTTTTAACTGTTGATAGGCCTCTCTTATATTCCTATCATAAAATCTATCAATCTGCTGCATGCTCGGGTTCTGTTGTTTTGCCCCTATTCCTAATAGACCCGACTTTAATTCAAACAAAAACACTGCATCCTCAAATTCAACGAAAAAATCAGCACTCTTTTTACCTTGTTCTGGTATCTTATTCCATGCGCCTTTTGACAGATAAATGTCTGCCATCTCTTCAAAATACTGTTCAAACATTTCTCCGAATGCATTTACGAATTTCTGTCCTCCATTATTTTTTAAATAATAATCTCTGATAAGCCAGTATAATCCATCTCCCATAAGCATCCATACCAGATAATGGCTAACTGCAATATACTCCTTTTTCTTATCTGTACATATAAAAGGCTTACTATAAAAAATCTGTTTGCCTATGTTTGATTTTCTTACTTCATCGTATGTCACTGCATAGTATTCCACTATTTTCCGTATATTTTCTTTTGTCAGAATACTTTTATCTTTTTTACAATATAATTCTTCCGGCGCATTTAATATATCCGTATGCTGGCTGCACAGCCACAAAATAATCAGCTCAACAGTCATCAATTCATCTGCGTTAAGGTTAAATATATTCTGTGTAACCTCATTTACACTGACTATTTTTTCCCTGCTGATCTTATCTGATCCAACCAATATGTGATAATTTCTATTAAAGTTCTGTATCGTCCATGAAATATTTTGGAATTTAAACTGCTCATACGTTATTCCTGCAATATATTTATATACGTCTTTTAATTCTGCCTCACTTATAAATTCACTTCCTGAATGTTCATTTTCATACCCTCGATAAAGATTAATTATTTCCCCCACTTCATTAGGCTGTATGATTTTTTTACGATAATCATTTGCATTCATAATAGAGAGGTAAGCCATAGCTTGTATATCCCATGCTGACAATGTTACCCCTACTTGCCTGTGGATAAATCCATGCTGAATAATATTTATAGGAAAATCCAAACAGCAGTTCAAATGCTCTTTAGACGATTCCCTTTGTTTATTGAACATTTTTATCGATAATTCTGCAAAGAAATATATAAAATCCCTTACAGCATACTCTTTAACAAAAGATATAAAATCTTTCATGCTCTAGCCTCCCCCTTTTTAATATTAAAAATTATAATCATCAGCTTCTCCTAAAAATTTTGAAGCCATATATTTTGAAAAATAATTTAAAAGAAATAAAGCTGTTTCTTCATAAAACACAAAAAAGAATATGAGTAAAAATCCTTCTATATGATTTACTTCCGTATACACAGACAGTAAAATAGCCTCAACGCACAAAAAAATTATCTCAAATAAATCTGTTTTCTTTTCAAACCTATACCAAACTTTATAAACCAGTACCGCAAGTATGCTGGTACAAACAGCACCTACGATTGTCCCTATAAAGGTTTGAAACGATAATACTGTAACAAATACACTTTTAACAATTAATAAAAGGCTTTCTGTTGTTCCGCCGGTATCCTCACATTCTTTTGCTATCCCGTAGAAAATGTACACCATTGTCAGAATTAATATCATTACTACTGCTTTATCCTCTAATTGGTTAGCATTCAATAAATTCCATGTTATCGTCAATAATGCGATAATACCAATATCTCTAAATATTGCTTTTATTCTCTTCTCTGAGTCAAAAATTTTGTATTTAAGAAGTCCAAAACGAAAAGCTAAACCCAGACCCGCTGGCAGCCAATACCACCACATACTAAAAAACCATACCACTGCCTGATTCATTCTTGACTCTAATAATTCTGTCAACGTCTCCATCTACATCACCTCAAAACCATTATACTGTAAAAACTTCTTTTACACTATTCTTGATTTTGAAACGCATATGCCTCTTCAAATTTTATGGCACCATTAATCCGTTTTACTTCATCCAAGCACTTTACATGTAACTTCCTCAGTACCTCTTCCTCTACTCCATGGCTATAAGCAATCACATGAGATAGCTTCGAGGTTTCCACTGCCAGTTTAAACATAGCACGAGCCATTCTATTCTCACTATCCTTTACAGTTGCATGCATAACAGAAGAAATAGTTGACAACATATAGTTTTCAATTTTTTCTGAAGTGAGATAACCAATATAGAATTTCAATGCTCGATTAACAAACTCATTTCTCGATTTCACATTAGCTTGCTGGAGCAGGCTGTCTACCTGCTCCAGAATATCCTCTTCTACATAAAATGCTTTTCGAACTTTATTCTTTTCATCACTCATTGCTCATTCTGATTCCTTCCTCACAAATAAACACGATATGTTCGCAAAGCTTTTGAGGAATCATGCTTCTCTCCCTTGCACCTTTCAGTCCCTGTGTTCCAGTCTTACTGCCTCTTGGAGCCGCCACGTGACAAGCATCTCCATTACGGCACATCGGCAAAAAGTCGGGATTGGGGTGATTGGTCCAAATGTCCGTCGGCTTCATTCTTGTATCATCATACTGACAATAGGTGACTGTGTACCTTGGTAATCCACGCATTCATTCCATCTTTCGCATTCCACCACGTGGATTTTCAATAAAATAGTATTTCGGATTCAACCCACGAATCAGTTCCAGTACATGGATATCCACTTTGTCACAAAACAAAGCATACTCACTGACTGGTTCTAAACTACCTGTCACCGGATTCTTTCTGCGGTGGTGGCTGATTGCTGCAATGCTGAAAGTAGTACAGTCAGGACTTGCCCATATCACATCGGGCCGACCAAACAGTCGAAAGATATCGTCTGCGCTGACATTACTAATATCTTCATACAAATCAATATCCGAAAAATCTTTGGACCATTCAACACTGAACACCTCATGCCCCCTCAGTTCAAATGCTTTGCCGATACTTCTCGTTCCTGCAAATAATTCTAATACTTTCATAGCCTCATATTGATAGCGGTGCGCACCTTATCCCATGAGGCTATCTTCCTCCTTTCCTTATCGTTCTGTGCTCACAGCTTTTCTGTTCTGTATACAGTTTTCTATTGAAAGGCATAACAAATTTTGCTCGTTTTGCCTTACAATCCTTTAAAATCAAAAAAAACAGGCATAACTTTTCCCAATCTTTAGAAAAAGTTATGCCATATGAGATACTGTCCAACGGCTCTGCCGGTGGGCGTTTGACGGGTTAGGCCGCCTAACAGCGGCATAACCCCTTTAACCTGCACCATTTTCGACCCAATCAAAACAACCTCATTTCAAGGCTTTCACTGATGCATTAAAAGGTTTCTTCACCTTCCTCTGAAAATGGGCAACACGGACATTAATCGCGCTCAGGCTACATAGTCCCACTCCGCCCCGAAAAAGCGCACACAGGGGCAACACAGCTCCAAATAGGGATAAGTACTGCCTACATGGATAATCCCTGCTCTTCCTGTATTTGTTCCAGCTGGCAAATCTGCACCTTACCTAAGTTAAATTCACTCAAAGGGTAACACTCCCGATAGAAATCATTGTCCATTTCATGCCTGCGCAGATAATCTTCGTTGCTGGCGTTGATACCTAAATCATTCTCTCCGCAGGAATATACCTGTTCGATACTTCCGTCCTCCATATGGAGGAACATCCCTGCCTTAATCTCAGTTCCATCACAATCAAAATACCTCATAAACACCTCCATTTAACCTCTTCCTTCTAGGTAGCTAAGTTAGCGTATCTACAGCTATAGCTTATATTCTTTCTGTGCTTTTTGGGTGAACAACAGAAGATGTTGGACTTTTTTCTGTACTTTTGATTGCCTTTTTAATTGCCGATGGCACGGCTCCCCTGCTATCGATATATTCCCTAACTGCTTGGGGTACATATTTTTCATATAATTTGTTTATCACATCACTCAATTCTGCATCTATGTCGGCATCTTTCTTTTCCATATACTGCTTCACTGCATTCAGTTTTTCCTCATCGAATTTAATGCTTACCGTTCCTTGTTTCATCTAACTGGTCTCCTTCCTGTACAAACTTCTTTTATAATTAAATACCTTTACATACTAAACTTAATCCCCGTAGAATGATCCAATCCTTCCACCATATGTAGACTATGAGAGGTTGCATCATAATGATAAATTTCATCAGACAGTATTTCATCCTCCTCCAACTGCACACGATTTATCTCTGACACCATATCTTTTAATGCCTGTAGATCCATCCCTTCTTTTTCTGGAAGTATAATAACTTCGTGAAGAGATGAGGGTAAAATAATCAAATTACCGCCGAGCCGAGCCGCAATCCGCTCCATTGCTTCGCTATCAAACATATAAGCTGCTCCATACGTTCCTTTCGTATTGGTAAGAACATACATTGTATCTTCTGGGGGTATCTCGCCCAACATTTCTTCCGGTAACTGTAATATCATCTCGTCTATCATACTTACGATACCTTTAAAAACATCCGGAAATAACTTTCTGGTACTATCCCAGGCGCCTTCCTTTAACATGTTCTCATCAATACCCCAACTATTTATATGACTATTATGGATCAAAGCACTTCCCACATTTCCATTGGGACAATCCATAAGGATTCGGTAAGTCAGTGCCAAATCTTCCCTTAGTTCATGTGGAACATCTTGTAATAACTCTTTATTTTTTTCTGCATTGCAAACAGAAACATAAATTTTATTCTTCACATTTTCATAGGAAAAATCTTTTAAGATGGGGGGAATATCCACCATTGTATGCTGTTGATATATAGAAGATAATTCCTTAAGAATATCCTCCATCTCACTGCCGTTTAGATATTTTTGGTAAAAATGCTCCATATAAACAGTCGGAGACATCTTATTGAACTCAAACAGCGAAATCCCCGTTAACTGTATTCCATTATTTTTTTGGACTGTATTTTCCTTTATTTCTGCCTGTTTTAACTCCTTTGGTAAAAAATCCGGCAGACCTTCTTTCACCTCATTTACAAATTTCCTAAAAGTCATACATACCTCCTACATTCCCATAACCATGTCGTTAGTTTCTTCCTGTTCTTCCCCTTGCCCCTCTTCTGCAACGGCTTCTGCTCGTACCTCAACATTCTGTGTTTCGGCCCTTGAGTTTCTTCTCCCTGACCGCTCCTGATTCCTACTTTCTGCTCTCCTGGGTCTGCTTCGTTCTACATCTTCTCTTGAAATCTCTTCACTTTCCACCGATAACTTGCTTTCCATAAATTCTCGTACCGGAGCCGGTACCATCTTTTCATAAGTCTTTTCTAAATATTCAGTAAGCATTTTTTCTATTTCCAGATCCTTTTGCTTCATAAAATAACTTAACCTGAATTATTCATGGCAACATAATGCTGCCTGAAAATTCAATTTCTTTGATTTTGAATCAACGATAATGAGATTTAGCATGCGAAAAGTCCGAAAAAAGGGTAGACTTTCCCCGTGAGTCTAAA
>JAEZZQ010000028.1 GCA_023442465.1 Bacillota bacterium
TCAATTTTCCTTGGTGTCCATGTACAAGTCTGGAATATCCGATTCAATTCGTCTGCCTTTGCACGCAATAGTTGTTCAAGCACTACGCCATCTGCAAGCGTCAGTGCCTCTGGGCGCATCCGAACAATGCTTTTACGCTCATTTAACTCGTCGATACACAACAAGGACTTCACTACAAACTGGTCAACAGTTCCAAAATAATCAGGAAATAAAACTGAAAGTAATCCTGACGCTCCGGCGATACCCAAACCTCGGATTCTGCTTGCGACCTCAAGTCCAGTGCGAATTTGCGCCTTATCAAAAGAAAACAACTCTTTCTGTATCTCAGCCAGTGCCGTGATATCAATCAAATGCCTCTTTAACTGCATACGAGTGGTTGCAAGCCGATTTTTTGCAGTATATTTCCAGACGAAGTAAGTATCGTGGAGAAAGACATAAAATGCCTCAACCTTCATTTGATTTATATCATCTGGATTTAATGCCTCAAGCGATTTTTCCAGATTTCTATTGGCGTCAGAAACCTGATTCCAATAACAATCCTCAGCAATCAGCCAATCTTCTTGGCAGGTAGAATACCACAACTCCTCAATTTTCAGTTTCATCATCCATCCTTTTCTCACATACTATCTTTGCAGTTCCTTTTTTAACCTATCTATTATTAAAGCCTCACGGGCTTCTAAAAATTCCGGGAAGTTTGTAAACGCAAGATCAACACCATCGGGTATCAGATGTTTTTGACGATATGCAGTCTTTGCCTCTTCCGCAGGCAAATTATCCTCAAACCACTTCTTGAAATCCTTGTTGGTCTTTGATGTATTGTCCAGCCCCTCAAGTAATTGAAGGTTGCCTATGTAATTGAAGTTTTCCAAGAAATCCGAAATTCCATCTGAAGAAATTCCCATCTTGCGAAGCTTGCGCTCTGTGAATTCTGCTTTGGGGAAAATGTGATCAATATGAAATAGATTGTGCAAGTCCGCCCAAGGATAGAGAACCGACATTACTGTCAGCGTATCACCTTGTCCATATTTGAGATACAGCAGATTTTCAATGTCAGCATCAGTGAATTCATGCGTTCTGTTTGTTCCCTTAAACCGCTCGATAATCTGTTCAAGCGGAAAGATCGAACCATCACTTTTAGCGATTATCTCCCTGATGGGACGCAGGACACCATCTGGCTGGGAGCTGAATACACGCTTCAGCATGGCACTTACAAACCATTTTTTAATTATCCTTACGTTTTCAGCATTTTTGGGCGATGCCGCAAAATTTGCCGGTAAGCCTATGTGTTTAATATAATAGGCGATAGGTATGAACAGGTTATTTGATGTCAGGTTATCTCTGTTAAAACCCAATCTGGCAGCAAGGGTTACCGCTTCTCGCAGGGCAGCCATAATATTCGACCATTCCGACTGTATCTTCATCATATTAGTGTGATTAAAGTTATCGATTTTGAATGCTATGTCAGGGAAATCGCACAGAACCAAACAGGCTTTGAGTATAAAATCCTTGTTGACATTGAACCCTCTGCCGATGGCATTTATCTCGTCAACGGCGCTGTGGATTTCCTCCCGGGCATCCAGGTCGTCCCATTGCGCGGAAGCAATAGAAAGAAGAAGATCGGAGTAACTGAGCGGTGTTCCGCCGCTGTTCACACGAATAAAGATATTAAGGACTTTGTCCAGCTTATCGCTCTTTTCAAGATAGTAGCTAATCGTTCCATCAGCGTGAATCGCTTGCCACAGCTTACTAAGTGTTTCGGTAGCAAACTCAGCTTTATCCTCGTCATATGAGCCTTGCCCGATTTTAACAAGATAGCTGTTGACTTTCTGGAGGTACTTCATCGCATCGGACAGCTTGTCAAAACCCAATATATCCCCGACAAAAAACCAGTAGTGGCTATCGTCATTTTTACACTCATCAGAAGTAAGGAATGCAAAATCATAAAACCAGTCATCATCATCCGATTTTTTCAGCAAGTTCAGATAAAGTTTTCTCAGTGGGTACGCTTTGGGATTGTCGTATCGCATATACGGCTTTTTATAGGCATATGTCCCCATTAACCCTAAATAAAGCGAGGTCAATCGTTGCTGGCCATCAAGGATAGCAGTGACGGTCTCGCTGCCGATAATACTTGCTTTCGGATTGTGCCGACAATCCCGTTCGTGATAATTGCGGAGAAATTCGTAAAAAACGAATTCCTTCACGTTAGCAGGGCTAACCTCCCAAAACAGAAAGGAGCCTATAGGATAGCCAAGCATAAGGCTGTCAAATAGCTGGGTTATTTGGTCTACATCCCAGACAAACTCCCGTTGAATAGACGGCAGTAAATATTTTTTGCTATGAATGTTAGCAATCGTTTCCTTGATTGTTAGTGCAGTTTGAAAAGCCATAGAGTACCTCCAAATAATCTTATTGGTCTATTATTTAGTTTCTGATTTTCTTGCAATAGGCGCCTCTGCCAATGCGATCACTATGTCTCGCAATTTGGCAAAAGAACACTTCTTTGCACCAAGGGCCAACAGCGCATTTAACCCAATTGATTTTTGATTGCTAACGGCAGTGTCCAGAATTCCTGTGGCAATGGGGTAAAAATCCCACTGTGCTAAGTCAAGCGGGTTTACCGCTTTCTGTTCTTTGCAGTTTTCAACACAAAACACATAAACGTCCGCTTGGCGCATAGCGATTTCGGCATAAGCATTAGTGGCTGAATCCCAAGCCAATGTCTCCCGAACGCTGAAACGAATGTCGGAGATTTTCTTTTGCGCCCAACTCTGTAAATAGGCTGAGGTTTTCACTTCAATCTTTATACCTTCGGGTGACAACACGTCAAAGGCTCTCCAACCCTTACTAACACCATCGGCACAGTGCATCGCCAGAGAAACAATGTACTCGGCGAGTTTGCCTCGCTCCGTATTTCCCATTAGGTCGGAGTATGCCCATCTCCAAAAGTCTACAAGATGAGCGGAGCAGCCGCCGTTCAGGAAACACTCGTCACCATGCTTTCTTTCTACGGTCAGCGCCGGATATCGATATTCACAATTAGCCACGATGTTTCCTCCTTTTTGAAGCCTATTCCTCCGTTTTTGCATCCTCATCAAAAATTCTGTCGAGTTCGGCATTAGATGTCACACCGCGCACCCTATTCCTCACGCTCAGTTTTCCCATATCCAAGCGATAGAAATGATCTCGCCTATCCGCACCCTTTACCTTGCGGATCAATTGAATACGTCCGAAATGCTCTCCGTGTTTCTCTGCAAACTTAGCCAATCCAACGGCTTTCGGGTAATTATCCTTACGGCTTGGGTCATGCGGTTCAAGTACATCAAAAACATACCTGGCGCAGGGAACGGCTGTGTGGATTCATCAACTCTGCTGCGGAAACAGCGGGGCTGTCACAGGAAAAAGACCTTACCCTGCAGCACAGGATGTGGTAAAGGCGGTGGGTAAATGGAGATACAGGGTCAGAATTTCGGGATTGAAATTGAAATGACCGGGATTACACGAAGCCGCGCCGCCGAGGTGATTGCCGAACATTTCGGCACGACAAAAGAATATGAGGGCAGCTTCTACGATGCCTATTATATTTGTAAACTACAAATTATTGTGGCTAAGATGGAGTGAACATAGGTAATTTATTTATATTGTTCTTGTGTATTCTGCGCCATCTTGCGTATATTATCTCGCATTTCCAAAGGCAGTATAACTTCCGCTTCTATACCTAACCCCATAAAAAAATGACTGACATAATCAAAATCTGAACGGTCTATTGTTTGGTCGATAAACCCACCAACACCATCAGAATTATTGCAAATGCTTGTTTCAAAATATGGATTGTCTTTGCAGGCAATCATTCCTTCATCTGAAAGTTTCACATATATGTGGATAGGTTCCTTTATTACATACGAATGCAATATGTCATACAGCGTTGTATCGGGGGGAGAGAACTCCTTTTCTGAATCGTTAATCTCTAAAACCCTGTCTACTCTAAATATACGCATTTCTCCAATTTGACAGTCATACGCAGGCATATACCATTTTCCATGATTTGCGTATACGCCAATAGGGATTATTGTTCTGAATGTAATTTCTCTCTTTGATTGATACTTTATTTCGATTGTCTTTTTTTGAGATGCCTTTTGAATGGCTGTTTTTAGAAGTGGTGTATCCGTATCTCGTTTGTGATTCCAAAACAGCAAAGTAGATTCTAAATTTTCCACTTGCTTTTTTACATCCTCTGGCAGTTGCATAAATAGCTTTCTGGACGCAGATTCAATATCTACTTCAAAAGGCAGGGACTTAAAGTATTTGAGCGATTGAAATGAAAAAAAGATAGCAAGTGCTTCATCTTCATTAAAAATGATTGGGGGTAAGACCCTGCTGGATATAATGCGATACCCTCCATTTCTGCCCGGCTCTGTATATAAAGGTACGCCCATTTCTTCTAATTCTAACAAATATCTATGTGCTGTTCTGACAGAAATATCAAACTCTTCAGCAACATCATTTGCTGTAAAATATCGTTTTGTATTTACATAAAGCAACAAATCAAATAATTTCGTTGTTTTACTCATTTTCTACCTCTTTCTAATAAAACCATGACAGGTTTTGTCATGGTTTTATTATATAATACATTTACGAATAATTCAAGATTGGAGGCCATGTTATTTTGATGAATGAACTTATTATTACAGGAGCAAAAGAAAAGAACTTAAAGAGTGCAACTGTAACTATCCATAAAAACAAGATCACATCCGTTGTCGGCGTTTCCGGCTCTGGAAAATCGGCATTAGTATTTGATACTATCGCCGCGGAATCACAAAGACAGTTGAATGAAACATACACCAGCTTTATTAGGAGCCGCTTGCCCCACTATGGAAAACCTGATGTAGAGTCAATACAAAATTTATCCGTTTCTATCATTATCAATCAAAAACGGCTTGGGGATAATGTTCGGTCTACTGTTGGTACAGTTACAGATATTTATAGTCTGCTACGGCTTTTATTTTCAAGGGTAGGCACTCCATTTGTAGGCTATTCCGATGTTTTTTCATTTAATAATCCGCAGGGAATGTGTAAAGAGTGTCAAGGTCTCGGTGTAGTACAAGGTTTTGATATTGAGCAGTTACTGGATAAGGAAAAGTCTCTCAATGAGGGTACTATTCAATTTCCAACCTTTTACCCCGGTGGTGTACGTTGGAAGCGTTATATCCATACTGGCCTTTTCGACAATGATAAAAAGCTAAAAGATTATTCGCCAGACGAATTAGATACCTTACTATATAAATCGGGATTCAAGCCTCAAAACCCAACAAGCGAATGGCCCCCCACTTCTATGTATGAGGGAGTTATCCCGCGTATCAAAAGAACATTTTTATCAAAAAACTGCCGTGATGCAAAATTATATCAAAAGGATATAGATAGGATTGTGATAGAAAAAGATTGCCCAGTATGTCATGGAAGCCGATTAAATCCTAAAGTATCAAACTGCAAAATCAATGAAAAAAATATTACTGATTGTACCAATATGACAATCATGGAACTAATTGATTTTATAGAAACCATTCATGCTCACCAAGTGGACACCGTAACACAAGCTATTTTACAGCAACTCGCTTTTGCTAAAGATGTAGGGTTGGGATATTTGACATTAAATCGGGCTACATCAACTTTGTCAGGTGGAGAATCCCAACGTATCAAAATGATTCGGCAACTGGGGAGCAGCCTTAACGGACTGATTTACATTTTTGACGAGCCGAGCATAGGACTTCACCCGGCTGATATTCACAAAATCAATAAACTGTTTGTCAAACTTCGTGATAAGGGAAACACAATTTTGATTGTGGAGCATGATCCCGATGTTATTCAAATTTCAGATAACATCATAGAAATGGGGCCACGTTCGGGAAAAAACGGTGGAGAAGTTGTTTTTCAAGGAGATATTAAAACTTTTTATGCAACGCCAACATTAACATCGAAATATATATTACAAAAACACAAAATAGAAAACAGAAACAGAAAAGAAAGTGGTTGGCTGGAAATAAAAAATGCTTCCATGTTTAATCTCCACAACGTAAATGTGCGAATACCGAAAGGTGTCATGACGATTGTTACAGGGGTTGCGGGTTCTGGAAAGAGTACCTTATTCAATAAAGTATTGCCGAAACACTATCCCGACTGCATTGTTATAAATCAAAAACCTATTACAACAAATCGTCGATCAAATATTGCTACATTTACGGGTATTTTTGATAATATCCGAGAGTTATTTGCGAAAGAGAATCGTGTGAATAGTTCATGTTTCAGCTTTAATTCCAAAGGAGCCTGTCCGAATTGTAAAGGGCTTGGCTTAGTTGAACTGGACTTAGCTTTTATGGAAAGCGTCACTGATGTATGTGAGGTCTGTAATGGTAAACGGTTTACTCAGCAAATGCTTAAATATTCATATCATGGTAAAGACATCAGTGAAATACTTAATTTAAATGTTGATGAGGCAGTTGCTTTTTTTTCAGAACCGTCCATTACCAACAGATTGAGTCAGCTAAAAAAAGTGGGATTGGGATATATAAGTTTAGGACAACCACTTACCACATTATCAGGAGGTGAGTTACAACGATTAAAATTAGCTGCTGAATTAGAGCAACGTGGACAAGTATATGTATTTGACGAACCAACAACCGGACTTCATTTTTCTGATATACAAACCTTGTTGGCCGCATTTGAGGAACTATTAAATCATGGCAGTACCTTAATTGTGATTGAACACAACTTGGAGATGATTTGTCATGGGGATTGGTTAATTGATTTAGGTCCCGGAGCTGGTGAGCAAGGCGGAAAAATTATTTTTGAAGGCACCCCGCAAGAATTACTTAACTGCAAACAGTCCGTTACGGGTATCTACCTAAAACGGTATTTAGGTGATCAAAGATAAATATTTGGGTAGCAAACGAACAATTATGAACCGTTGTTGTGGCGATTACCGCAGGTACAGCTCCAAACGACAAGGCTTTTGACGAATGGATATCTACCGATAATGTTTGTCTTTGCCAACGAAAACGGTAAGGTAGCGACTGGTTGGCTTACAAAGGACGATGCCACATACTATTTCACCTCAGACGGTGTTCTGGTATCAGGCAAGTGGCTCCAGATTGTTGGCAAGTGGTATTACTTCTACTCCGCAGGCGCCAGAAAAACAAAATAGTAGCTACAAAATAAATACGGCCAAGGGCAAACCCGGCAAAAGCCGGGGACGCAAAGCTGAGGATCTAAGGCGCTTATGCGCTATGATAGTCTGGCTGCCAAAACCGCAAAGGGTCTGCCCTCTCCCAAGAGGGCAGGCCCTTGCCATCTTTTATGGCTTTTTGGGGTATCAGGATACCGGCTTTCGCTATACGCCGTGGTGAAGGGGGGTATCCGTATGGGCATTATCTGCATTCCCTTTTATAGGAGGTGGAACTAAAGACGGTGCAATCCGTACATATCACCCTCCACTCGTACAATTTTATAAGCCTGTTCTAAAAAAGTCAGTATTTTGCCAAGGGCAACGTACTGACTTTTTTCTTTCGACAAAAAAACTCATACAACGACTGAATTTTCCAAATAAAGGGGATTTGGGAGTTGTTTTATATATAAGCGTGTCGAACCCGCACTGCCGTTCTCCTCCGCTTCTGACATTTTGACTCACCATCAAAATCTCAGAAAACGGAGGACAAGCCATATGGCAGAAAAGAAGGAATATCGAATCAAGGTGCAGGGGCAGCTCGTCCCTGTCACCGAGGAAATCTATCTAACCTATTACCGCATGAAGCGCCGTGAACTACATCTGGAGGAAAAAGACACAGCACATGGCGTGTTTTATTATAGTGCCTTGGATACGGAGGAAACCAACGGTGAGGATGCAATCCCTGATTTGCTTTCGCCCCGTGTGGAGGATATGGTAGTGGACAAGCTCATGTCACAGCGGCTTCGTCAATGCATAGCACAACTTTCCAAAGAGGAACAGAATCTGATTTTTTCCCTGTATTATCAAGGAAAAACGCAGATGGAGCTGGAGAGAGAAACCGGAATCAAGCAGCAGACCATCAGCTATCGGGACCGTCAGATTCGGCTGAAGCTAAAAAAAATGATGGAAAAGTAAAAATATTTTTTGTAGACCCCCTCACGAAACCGGATTAGTAGTGAGGGGGTTTTTCCCATTCCCTCAATCGTACTTTGAAAATTTCATATCCGATGACCTGAATACATTAGCTGACGGACCCTGAAAGGGAAAAGCGACCCCGGAGGATGCGCCAAGACCACCTGTAGGCAGGCAGCAAGAAAAGTGAAATCACTTATTTTTTTGTTCGCTCGTTTCTTTCTGCTCCTATCAAAGACGGCCAAATAAGGTGCAGAGCGGTACCCATCCGACCGGAAAACAGGCTGTGGCAGCCTGTCTCGCAATGACTCCGTCAGCCTATATTGATACTTCTGTCCAGTCACAGCCCCCCTGACCGGGGGATCACGCAATGAGGGCAGCCGGCAGAGATCCTGGCGGGGGTGAGATTCCCATGATGCGGTGAAGCCAGCCGCAGTTCAGGCCGTCGCCTTTATTGTGCAAAGCACCATATGCTCTGTACAGAGTGCTTGGGGAGTAGTGTCGAATTAAGCACCGTTATTACAGAAAAAAGACTTAATGTCAGAAGCGATGGGGATCGCTCTGCCAGCGGAAAAGCTCACAGTAGAGCGATCCCTATATTTGTGCCATTAAGAAAAGCAGAGGAAACTCAAACCAAGGAGGTGCAAAATTTGAACATGATAAAACAAGGAATCAGCCGCGGCGATATTTACTACGCCGATTTAAGCCCTGTTGTGGGCTGTGAGCAAGGGGGCATCCGTCCCGTACTTATATTGCAAAATGACATAGGCAACCGCCACAGTCCCACCACCATCGTCTGTGCCATCACCGGCAGACCCAAAAAACCTCTGCCCACCCATGCAACTATTACTGGAGCGGGCAGATTGTCCAGAGAGTCCTTTGCACTTCTGGAGCAGATACGCACCATTGATCGGACACGGCTTCGGGGCTGGATCGGCAGGTTGGATGAACAGGCTATGGAAGAAATCAACCAAGCACTTTCTATCAGCGTCGGACTAAGTCCGGCGCTTTTATTATGAGGGGGAATTTTTATGAACAACAAAACAATCATGTTTGAAAAATACCCCGACGTAGTCGAGGTAAATCAATTACGAGAAATGCTCGGCGGCATCAGCCGGAAACTGGCTTATAAATTGCTTTCGGAAAAAGAGATACATAGTGTTCGCATTGGACGAACCTATAAGATTCCCAAAGCATGCGTCATTGAATATTTGCTGAGTGAAGAAATGTGCCATATCAAGATTGGTTGATATGGTTTTTTGCTTATTATTGACCCAAAACCGTAGAAAAATCCGTTGGATTGCTTCCGCGTAAAACAGTAGCTATCCTATGCCTTCTGTGGTATTGTGATGTTGTCAATGGTAGGCAAATACGCTGTTATTTCAAAGGAGGATAACAATGATAACAGGCTGCCTACAGCAAAAGAACAATACTTATTACGCCGTCCTTTATATCAAAGTAGACGGAAAAAGAAAAACCAAGTGGATTCCCACCGGACTGCCGGTAGCGGGAACCAGCGACAGGAAAGCTAAGAAAGCCTTTGACCAAATCCGGTTGGAGTATGAACAGGAGCAGGAAGAAAAGGAGCGTCGCGAAGCCGAGGAACGAGCCAAAGAACTGATCGAGGGCAAACGAAATCCTCAAGCGGATGTATTGTTTACCGACTACCTTCAAAAATGGCTGATTCAAGCAAAGCCGACGATAGCCAAAACAACATTTAAAGGCTATCAAACCATGCTGGATGGTCGAATCAATCGGTACTTTATCGAGCTGGACATCACCTTGGGGGAGGTTACCCCACAGCATATTCAGGACTTCCATCAATCAATTTTTGATGAGGGCCACACACCGAACACGGTTATCCATTATCACGCAGTCCTCCGCAGAGCACTACAGAATGCGGTGAAAAAGGAGATCATCGACAGTAACCCTGCTGACCGGGTAGACAGACCAAAAAAGAATATATATCAGGCTCAGTTTTATTCCGCAGAGGAAATGATGGCACTGTTTGATGCGATATCAGATGATCCCTTGGAGATTTGTGTGAAGCTGGCAGCTTACTATGGTTTACGCCGAAGCGAAGTTCTCGGATTAAAGTGGGATGCGATCAACCTCGAACAAAAAACCATCTCCATCAAGCACAAGGTGATTGAGGACACGGTAGATGGCAAAACCATAACGGTCGGGGAAGATGTACTGAAAACCAAATCCAGCTTCCGCACCCTTCCGTTGCTGCCATCGGTGGAAAAGCTACTGCTTGCAGAAAAGGAAAAGCAGGAAATGTATCGAAAGCTGTTCAAGCGCTCTTACTGCCGAGACTACCTCGATTATATCTGCCTTGACCAAACAGGAAAGCTCATGCGCCCCAATTATGTAACGGATCACTTTAGCTGGGTGCTTGAAAAAGCCGACCTCAAAAAAATCCGGTTTCACGATTTAAGACATTCCTGCGCCAGCCTATTGCTTGCAAATGGGATATCAATGAAGCAAATCCAGATATGGCTGGGGCACAGCACCTTTTCGACCACAGCGGACATTTACTCTCATCTGGACTTCCACGCACAGATCGAATCCGGCTTGGTTATGGATGGAATGTTTGAAAGAAACCGAGTGGCTGAACCTACTGGACTTGGAGCGTCCAATTGATTTTCTACGGACTGCTTTATCCGAATCCGGCAAAGCCTTATAGCGCAAGGGATCAGGCATAGCTGTTTTCTACAAAAGCAGAAAAAATGCTCTCAAAAGAGAGCGTAGAAAAGGCAAAAAAATGGAGGGCCTGTTGCGGACATTGACCGCAAACAGGCCCCTGGCGGAGGCGGTGAGATTCGAACTCACGTGCCCGTGAGGACAACCTGATTTCGAGT
>JAEZZQ010000037.1 GCA_023442465.1 Bacillota bacterium
CTCACTGCATCTTTCTTAAATTGTTCTGTGTACTGTATAGCCATGTTCATTCCTCCAATTATCTCTATTATACTTTTTTATTAGAAAAATTCCATGTCTAACTTGTACTATTTATATTCTAGCACCATCCCGAACATCTGAAGTTGGTGGAGCTGGGCGCCAATGGCTACCTGAATCAAGCTGGACTGGCGGCTCTTGACCGCCTGTACGAAAGCGTAGAGGCCGGAAACTATACAAAGCCCTACCATCTTGGTGTGGAGTTTATGACCCGTGACCATGAGGGCTTCATCTATTTCAAGGACAAAGAGGTGGAGCATTATTCTTCATCGTGGGCATACTCCTTGGGAGCAAAGGCTTGTCTGACGAAGTTGCAGCACCAATGCCTGTATCTTGAAAGCATAAATGACCTGAACGGTCCTCCATATATGCTGTGTGATTACAGAATGAAAGGCAGGCACGGAGAGCAGTTTTGTGAGCATGAAAAGCAAATGCTTGACCGGCTCTGCGGAGAAAATGGGATTGTCTTTTCGCAAGTCTATCTTCCTCATAATAGCGTAATGGATGGATTTCTGATGCCGGGAACTGCCAGTCAAGATGATGTAAAAAACTCATCGCAATACAAGGAGATATTGATGGATGGAGATCTCCGGCCACCGTGTTCAGCTACTGTGACGGTATTCTCTTATGGCGCCGGTCCGCTGAGAAGTGCCACAGAACAAGAATTGGACATATTAAACTGCTGTCTGGACTACGTGGTGGATCATGCTCTGATGCAAGAACATTCAAAAACGGAATATGCTATGCTGGCTGAAAACACGCTGGACGCTGACGAAGAATATAATCGCTAGGAGGGCAACCTATGGGAAACCGAGCAATATACAACATCATTGAGCATGGGGAAGCCCATGCTTTTTTAGCGGATTGGGGAGCAAATGCACTGTCACCGCTTTTTCGCCTTTCACAAGCCAAAGCAATCCAGCAACAGAAAGAAGATTTTCCGATGACAATTTCACACATTTTTGCACATTTAGATTATGAGGGAGAATACCGCCTTTTCCGTCTGCGTGATGTGGATATGTTTTGCAGACCCCTTACCGGCGAAGAAACCGCAGGCTGCGAACAGGCATTTTCACAGAAAAGCGGATTTGAAATGCGGATTACCCTCGATCTTGACAATGATAGCTGCCTGCTGGAGTATAACCGTAATTGCCCATGGTATCAATCCATGGATAACCTGTCTATTTCCATTTCAATGGGGATTGAGAATGTTGAAAAGCTCATGGCCTATGCTGATGAAAAGGAAATCTACGATTTTAACCGTCTTATCGCAATCTATCAGCAAGGAACAGGCATCGAAGCCCTGTTGGAAAAATCCCGTGGGGATATGCGGCTGACGGAATACTTAAACTCACCGCAGGCACAGGAGGATAGAGAACGCTACCGGCGATTGCTTGATCAGGAGGACTTTGACGAGGAAGCCGCCGAGGAAATGGAGGAACGATAGATGGAGGGACTTTTATTCCCAATTATTATGCTGACCGTCACCCTTGTGGGTGGCGGTCTTTTGCTTTTGTTCCTGAAAACGGCGAAGAAACGGCCGGTGTCGGACGAAACAGCAATCGCCGTACAGACTGCACAGCAGTTTATCAACGTGCGGGATGTAAAGGACAAATATCTATATACCAAAGACAGCTTAGTGCTGGTCTATCTGCGTGTCCATGCCATCAGCATTGACTTATACAGCAAAGCCGAAAAAAACAATCTAATCAAGCAAATCACCGCCGAGCTCTCGGACATTCAGTATCCATTCAAATTTATGGCGGTAAGCCGTCCTGTGGATATTTCGCCTTTGATTTCCGATATGCAGGGGATGTTAAAGACTGCCGATGATAAGCGGAAGGAGCTTTTGCGGCAGGAGATTTTGCAGATGAGCAGCTTTGCCCTGTCCGGCGAAATCGTAGAGCGCCAGTTTTATATTTCCCTTTGGGATCGCTGTGAGGATGGCGTGGAAAAGGATTTGCTCAAACGGGCATCCCTTCTGGCGGAGAAGTTTACCACCAATGGAGTCGGCTGCGACATACTGACGGAAAAGGAAATCGTGCGGCTTTTGAACCTTGTCAACAACCCCTCCTATACCCATTTAGAGGATACAGACTTTGAGGCCGGTATGCCCATGTTAAAGGAGGACATCTATGCCTAAAAAACAAATAGTACAAGAAAGAGATATTACAAATGCCGCCCTGCTCAATGTGATTACCCCTGTGGGGCTGGAGTTTACTAAGAACAGCCTTTCTGTGGGGGAAAACCTCGGTAAGATTTATGGTCTGATTCGTTATCCGCAAAAAGTGGAAACGGAGTGGCTTTCTAAAATAACCAATATCCCATCAACCATTGTATCCATTGGCTTTAAGCCGGTGGACAATGCCACCCTTATCAACGCCATTTCCCGAAGCGTGGTGCAACAACGAGGACTTGCTGAAGGTGCCAAAGACCCTCTATCTCGTCAGCGTGCGGAAAAAGCTGCCGAGGACGGCGAAAAAATCATCATGCAGATTGACCGTGAAGGGGAAACTGTGGGTCTGATGAGCGTATCCGTCATGCCCATTTCAAAGGACGAACGCACCTTCAAAAAGGTATGCCGTCGTGCGGAGAGTATCATCAGCGTTCTCAAATGCAAAATGCGGGTCATTCTCAATCTGCAAAAAGAGTGCTTTCAGCACCTCTCCCCGTCTTTTCCCACCAATGGTAAAATTGAAAGCATCCTACAAAAAATCGTGCCGCTGTCCACCTTTGTGGGCGGCTTTCCTTTTGCCAGCTCCGGTTTCAATGATGGAGAGGGTTACTACCTTGCGCTGGACTCCAGTGGCAGCCTTGTTATCGTGGACATCTGGCGGCGCGGCAGCGATAGGACAAATAGTAACTTTGTCATTATGGGTAATTCCGGAGTAGGAAAAAGTACCGCCATCAAGCATATCATCATGTCCGAGTACATGAAAGGCACAAAAATAATTGTGATTGATCCGGAAAGTGAATATAAAGACCTCTGCTATAACCTCGGCTGCGGCGGCGATTGGGTCAACGCTGTGGGCGGCGCCGGTGGGCGTTTCAATCCCCTCCAGGTCCGTCCATCCCCCCGTGATGATGAGCAGGAAAATGAAGCTGACCGGCTGTACCGTGATGAAGGCTATGGCATGAATGACTTGGCCCTCCACATGAAGAACCTTGAAATTTTCTTCAACCTTTACATTCCATCACTGACCGATATGCAAAAGGCGGTTCTCAAAAAGAGCCTTGTGGAGTTGTACCGCAATTTCAATATCACATGGGACACCGATGTGGGGGCACTTTCACCAGAGGACTTTCCCATCTTTTCCGACCTATATAATCTGGTAAAGGATAAAGCGGATACCGAACAGGACAGACAGGCTTATGCCGCCCTTTCTCTGCTGCTTTATGATATTGCTGAAGGATCAGACAGTTTTATTTGGAACGGCCACACTACCATTAAAAGCGAGAGCCGGTTCGTTTGTTTGGACACCAATGCCCTCCAAGGAACCAGCGACAACATTAAGCGAACACAATATTTCAATCTTTTGACCTACTGTTGGGAGCAAATGAGCCGAAATCGGGATGAACGGGTGCTTTTAATTTGCGACGAGGCTTATTTGATGATTGACCAAAAAGTACCGCAATCCCTCGTTTATCTAAGAAATGCCATGAAACGGGCAAGAAAATACGAGTCAGCCTTGGCTATTATCTCTCACAGTGTCATTGATTTTCTCTCTGAGAGCATCAAGCAATATGGGCAGGCACTTCTTGACATTCCATGCTACAAACTCCTGATGGGAACAGACGGTCCCAACCTAAAGGAAACAGCCAGGCTCTACGACCTTACCGAAGCCGAACAAGAGCTTTTGTTGGCTCGGAAGCGTGGACACGCTCTCTTTATGGTGGGGGCGAAACGTCTGCATATCAACTTTGAAATTCCAGATTATAAGATGATGTATATGGGTAAGGCGGGTGGTCGCTGATGGCAGTAGACCCGTTGACCGCCAAGCTTTTAGCACAGATAGCGGCACAAGCCGTAACCGATGAGCAGGCGCGAAAACGCCTGCTCATTATTATTTTAGGTCCGGCAGTTGCCTTACTAATGCTGATTGCCCTAATTCTTTATATTCTTACCAGTCCATTATCTATTTTTGCAGAATGGGCAATGGGTGATGAACTGGCCGCAATCGAGGACTTGCAGATTAATTATGGATACAACCAAACGCTCGGCATTCATGAGCAGGACTATATCGAAGGCAGCGGACAGAGCTATGAGGGTGTGGTGTTCTCAGATGGCGGTATGGAGGTAGTCTATTATAACCAGCTTGATGAACGCTGGGCGAATGTTATGTACGGACAGTCAAGCACCATTGGTGAGGCCGGATGCGGCCCTACCTCCATGTCCATTGTGATTTCCACATTGACCGGAGAAGCCCATGATCCCGTAGAGCTTTCCAAATGGTCGGTGGCAAACGGACACCGCTGTGAGGGCAACGGTTCTTATCACAGCCTAATACCGGGTGCCGCCGAGGGATATGGACTATCCTGCGAGGGAGATTTGTCCGCACAGGATATTGTAGATGCACTTTCCAGCGGCAAGCTGGTGGTTGCCATTATGGGTAAGGGGCATTTTACCACAGGGGGACATTTCATTGTTCTTCGGGGTGTGACTGCCGAGGGAAAAATCCTTGTGGCAGACCCCGCCAGCCATCGGCGCAGCAGTCAGGAATGGGATCTGTCGCTGATTATGAACGAAGCCCGGAAAGGCGCCGCCGCAGGAGGCCCGTTTTGGGCGATTGGAAACTGACAAGGAGGCTAAACATGATTTTATATCTTTCATCTACGCAACATACCAATCTGCTGGATTTTATCGGCTGGTATGACGCTGACAGCGAAATGCCCATCAAGAAAATGGTGGGCAATTTTGTTCTGAAACAATTTATTGTCTATGATATACGAAACTTTTCTCATGTGAGTGAAGTGGTTCTGGATCGCATTGCCTTTGGGGACAGCGATGAAGAATTTGCTCAGGCCATAGAAGAATTTCTGACCATGTATAATCCCCGTATTAGTGTAATCTGTGAGGGGCTTTCGGAGAACAGTCCTCTTTTCCGTTCTCTGCTGGATAGCGGTGTGGGCAATATCGTCTGCTCCACAGAGATTGAAGAAATACAGCGTGAAATTTTAGAGTGCCTGAGTGAACAGGGCATGGTGCGTTATGCTGCCAAGAAACGCACGAAAAAAACAGGCGGCAGGAAAACCTATCGTTTTGACTGCGAGAATATCCATGTCGCCGTGATTTCTTCACAGCCGAGGATGGGAGCAACTACAACAGCACTTGGCCTTTGCGCATGGCTGGCGGCTGTGGGAGCTACTGTCTGCTATTTAGAGGAAAATGAAAGTGGTATCTTAACCACCATGGCGGCCGCCTACGAAATGGAACCGATGGGAGAGGGCTGGCGAATGGATGGAGTCCAATACGGAACAAAGCCACCGGCAGAACCGGTGAATTTTATTATCCATGATTTGGGC
>JAEZZQ010000042.1 GCA_023442465.1 Bacillota bacterium
GTAACGCATGATTTCTGCAATGCAAAAGTTTTGCATTTAAATTCGCTTCGCGAAGCAGAAATCATCTCTTGCATCACGTTCTTACGTAGCTTAACAGCAAGTGTTAAGCTACTGTGTGAACAGTAACCCTATGATTACAAATAAAGAATCTGTGAATAAAGAACCTTGACAAATCTCATTGAATAAGATAAAATTTAATTGAATTTAAATTCAGTGAATTAAAAATCAATGAAAAGAGTGATGAGTTTGACAACAAGAAATGAACAAAAAGAAAAGCGCAGACAGCTTATTCTTTGGAAGGCACTGGAGCTGTTCGTAAAAAACGGATATGCCGAAACCAAGATAAACGATATCGCCAGAGCGGCAGATATGAGCGTAGGATTGCTGTTTCATTATTTCGAATCAAAAGAGCAGCTTTATGAGGAGCTGATCAGAATGGGCGTGGAGGGGACGAAGGAGCCGCAGAAGATGGAATTTTCGAATCCGCTGGAGTTTTTTACCGGGTTTCTCGATGCCTTATTTCTCTTTTCCTCACAACAGCCCTGGGTATTTCTGCTGTTCGTACTCATGGCGCAGACGCGCAGAAGTGACGGAGTTCCTGCACATATTAAAGCGCTTGCTATGGAAGTGGATCAGATGGAGCAATCGGCAGAAATAATCCGAAAGGGGCAGTCGGAGGGCGTTTTTCGGGATGGTGATCCGTATGCTCTTTCAGCGGCTTTTTGGTGCAGCGTGCAAGGAATTATGGAACAGCTTGCGGTTACGCCTGATATGCCTTTGCCTGAGACGGAATGGCTCATCGATATTATAAGGAGTAGAGGATGAATAAAGTAATCATTATAGGCGGTGGAATCGCTGGATTGTCAGCAGGAATCTACGCGCAGCAAAACGGCTTTCATACAGAAATTTATGAAAAAAATCCGGCAATCGGCGGGGAATGTACCGGATGGAACAGGAAGGGCTATCACATCGATAATTGCATTCATTGGCTTACGGGCTGCCGGAAGGGCGACGGACTTTGGGAGATATGGAAGAATGTGGGTGTATTGGATGAAAATACGAAGTTTTACAGAGAACCATATTTTTATATGCTGGATATGGAAGGAAGACAGCTTCATTTCTGGAGTGATCTGGAGAAAGCGCGGAAGGAATTCCTTGCGTTGGCGCCGGAAGACGGCGTAGAAATCAATAAGTTTTACGATAGCGTGAAACTTGCGGAGAGTTTAAAAATACCTTGTGAAAAGTCTCCTGCGGATATGAACTTTATCGAGTTTATAAAATTTGGAATGAGTATGTCACAGATGGGCAGGGTCATAAAGGAGTATGGAAAAGAAACGGTTACCGAGCTGGCACAAAGATTTAAGAATCCCATCCTGCGGGAAATGATGGGCGGATATTATAACGAAAAGTTCATGGCAGTCACCCTCATAAGCTCCTACGCTTTCTTTACGGGGGAAACAGCTGCAATTCCTATGGGAGGCTCGAAAGGGATGGCGGAGCGCATGGCAAAGCAGTATCAAGCGCTGGGAGGAAAGCTTCATCTGAATAGGCCTGTTACCGGAATCAATATCGAGGGAAAAAAGGCGGTATCCGTTACGTTTAATGATGGCAGTCAGGCTGCAGCCGATTATATAATCAGCGCTGCGGATACATCGGTTACCTTCGGCTGCTTGCTGGATAAAAAACATATGGATAAGAAGCTGAAAAAAATGTATGGCTGTAAGGATGGGTACTCAGTAACTTCATCTTTTCAGGCGGCTTTCGGAATTATGGGCGCTGAGGATTGCGGCATTTCCGGCGGATCGGTGATGTTTCCTTGTGATAGCTTCGAGGTAGGAAGGCAAAAGCTTACTTTTCAGGCGATTAGGCTTTATGATTATGATGAAAGCCTTTTTCCCAGGGATAAGAGGGTTATTCAGTGCAATATCCTTCAGGACGAGAGAGATTATGAATACTGGAAGGAGCTATACGGAGACTCCGACCGATACGAGGCCGAGAAACAGAGAATTGCCGATACTGTTATGAAGCAGATAATCTTGAAATTTCCTGCGCTTGAGGGGAGGCTGGTACTTCTTGGGACTTATTCTCCCATTACCTTTGAACGCTGGTGTGCGGCCTATAAGGGCGCATACATGAGCTTTTTCGGTCAGAAGGGCTATAAAAGCCTTTATGCCAAAAGCAAAGCGGCGGGCCTGGACAATGTATTCATAGCGAGTCAGTGGTTACAGTTAAACGGCGGTCTTCCCCTTGCAGTAACCAGCGGAAAGTTTGCGGTGCAGGCAATGAGAAAGAGATAGGCATTGCTTGACAGCCACAGGATGAAAAGCTAATATAAAAAATACAAAGATAAAAACACAGGTCGGTTGGTAGTCCGGCCGGGAACGATATATCGACAGATATAATTCCTCAGTAACCTGCCTCCTTGGTTGTCCGTTCTTTGTTCATATTGTAGTTAAAGGAGGAAGTTTTATGAACAAAGCAGCAGGAAGTCTAAAGGTGTTTTTTGAGGAACCGTTCTGGGTAGGATTGTTTGAACGGGAGGAAGCCGGCAGCTATACGGCTTGCCGAATCGTATTCGGGGCGGAACCTAAGGATTATGAAATATGGCAGTTTATATTGGAAAACTACTATAAGCTCATATTTAGTCCGGGCATCGATTCGCAGGCAAAGATTGAAGACCATGTGAACCCCAAAAGAAGACAAAGAGAAGTGAAGAAGCAGCTTGAGGATGTGGGAAACGGAACAAAATCCCAGCAAGCGCTGAAGCTCTGGCAGGAACAGAAAAAAGCTGAGAAAAAGAACGTTCATGCCAAGCGTCGGGAAGAGGAGAAGCAGAAGCTATTTGAGTTAAAGCAGCAGAAGAAAAAAGAAAAACATAAGGGCAGATAGCAAGAATGCTTGTGTCCTCGCCGAAATTCTCAGGCGTCGAAAACATGGAGGATTATTATGGAACGTTTGGAGACGGAACGATTAATTTTGAGGGAGTGGTCTGACGCCGACGCCGAAGATTTATATACATATGCATCAGGAGATAAGGTCGGGCCGATGGCAGGGTGGAAACCGCATGAAAATATAGAAGAGTCCATGCAGATTATAGATATGTTTCGGAAAAATGATGATACATGGGCGATTGAATGGAAGGAGAACCATGCCGTTATTGGTTCTGTCGGACTTCACCGCACTAAGAGGCACGGGATTTCTTATGATGTGGAGCTGGGATATGTGTTGTCGGAAGAATATTGGGGACGGCAAATCGCGGCAGAAGCGGCAAAAGCGGCTGTCGCCTATGCATTTGAAAAAATGGATGTTGCCCGGCTTGCAGTCGCCCATTTTTCGGATAATATGCAGTCCAAGCGCGTAATAGAAAAGCTCGGCTTCCGCTTTTTAAGGTATATTCCGGAAGGCTATACCAGCTATGACGGAAAGAAGCATGGAGATAACATTTATATCATGGGAAAAGAAGACTATGAGCAGTTTCGATAGAAAGATTTATTATTATCGTTTGGATGGAATGGAGTTCATTTACAGAAAAGGGAAAGAGCTTTACTATCCGCCTCATAATCATACTTCCATTTATACGGTGGGAATTGTTTTAGACGGAGAAGTTACGGTAAGCAGAAAAGGAAAAAACGGAACCTATACGAAAGGGATGTGCTTTGCTTTTCCTCCCTACGAACCCCATTCCTTGAAATCGGAAAAAGAGCATGAGCTGTTAACCGTATGTATCGACAAGCAGTTTTTAGAGAAGGGTGTTGATAAAAATGCGGGAGAGAAATCTTTATTTTATGATTTGGAAAGGCGAATCAGGGAAAATCCGGAGCAGGAGATAACCATAGAGGAGCTGGCGAAAGAAGTTTTTATGAGCGAGTATCACTTTATAAGGGTATTCAAGGAGACGGTCGGATTGACGCCGCACCGCTTCCTTATGCAAAGGCGCATAAGGAAGGCACAGCGTTTGCTGGAAAATGGGTGTCCGCCGGCAGCGGTGGCTTTTGACGCAGGCTTTTACGACCAAAGTCACTTTAATAAGCAATTTAAATATTGGCTGGGAATAACGCCTATGGAATATAAAGCTGCCAGCGTACATGCAAATTGCAATCCCGATTGTTTCGCCGGGGACGGCTCAGCAAAGGGGCGGAATGAACTTGGCGAAGAGATATAGTCCGGATTCTCCGGCAGTCACCTCATGCTCGCTTCCCGCCTCGAGAATGGTAAGAACGCCGGGTTCATAGGGGATTTCCTTGCCGCCATTCAGGCAAACTCCTTTTCCTTCTATGACTTCGTGAGTTTCTAATTGTGTTTCGTGAATGTGCAGCCCGATTTTTTTATTGGGTGCAATTTTTACTAAATGATAACTGAATCGGTTTCCGGTATCGGCGGAGGTGACGATATGCTTTAACTCCACTCCGTCGAAGACAGGGTGCTTTGACCAGGAAATATTGGAGAAACTGCGGATATCAGAAGCAAGACACAGCTTTCCGTTGTTAAATTGTTCGAAGGTTTTTTCGTGTTCCATAATAGTAATCATTCCTTTCTCATTGTCTGCCGTTTTGTTAATGCAGGCATAAACTTTAATGTAATAAAGATACTCTTATTCGGATAGAGTGTATTGTATAAAATTGCTGTTTGGATGAATGAGTGAATGAGTGAATGAGTGAAAGATCGGATGTAGGCGGATGAACCGGATATATAGACGCGAGGCAACTTAAGGTTGCCTTTTTGTATATGACCGGTTGGTAGAGGAGAGAAGTTTCATATGCTATCATAGGAATGAATAGAGAAAAGAGTTTTCTGTCTGTTTCTGTTTAAGGAAGCATGAAATTTTCAAGGAGGATGAAAGCGATGAATATGGCGGAGAAACTGCAGTTGCTGAGAAAGAACAAAGGACTGTCCCAGGAGGAACTGGCTGATTTGATAGGCGTTTCAAGACAGGCGGTGGGAAAGTGGGAGGCCGGAAAGTTCTATCCCGATATCGACAAGCTGGTGCAGCTCGGCGAGCTGTATTCCATATCCCTCGACAGACTCATCAAGGATACCGATGACTGTAACCTGCGAATAGAAGAGAGGGATGGGGAAAAAGAGGACATTACCGGGTTTTTGATCAGAGCGAAAAGGGCTTGCTATGCCGGACATGGAGAAGAACTGGATGCGTCGAGGAAAAGCTCCCATGATTTGGAATATGAGGAGGGGGAGCTGTATTATTATGATACCTATTTAGGCGGGGAACGCTTTGGCGGAGAAGAAGCAGTATGGAAAGGCGGCGTACCGATTTGGTGCATGAATTATTGCGGACGCGTGACCGGCGAGCATTTCAGCGGTGACTTTCTCAAGGAAGCCTTAACGGCGGTTCCCCATGATATGCCCTATAGAGGCCCGGCCCTGTTCCAATCCGGTGCCTATACCTACCATTGCAGGACGGAGGGCGTTTTCGATTGGTATCAAGGGTATGAGGAAATACTGCATGAAGGCGTAAAAATATATGAATGCTATTTTCACGGCGGGAGCATTATATAAATGCGCCCGCATTTGCTTTTGCAAATATTTTCATGCATTGCCCCTTTTTGAAAAGAACCGGATAGACAAGGCGCTTATCGGAGCAAAATAAATGCACCAGAACACTAATACAAAAATGCCTGTGGCATCGCTTCCTTTTACAGCCGTATCGAATAAACCGAGAAGAGGTACGATAAAGCAGCTGACGGCAAATACGCCGTGAATGATCAACAGCCATTTCAGCCATTTTTCAGCAGGGTCTTTCGCCTGAATTGTCAATCCGGCAAAAAAGGTAGAAACAGCCATAAGGCAATAACCGAGCATATCCAGATCAAACATCATATCAAATTGGCTAAAGTCCAGTAAAACTGCGGCCTGACCTGTCAGTTTGCCGCTTCGCACACTGGTGAGCTGTATGAAATAAACGATGGAATTGCAAAGGGCATACATCCCGCTGAAGGCAGTTGCAGCAAACCCCGCAGCCCTTGCATTTTCTTCCGCATAACAGGCAAAGACAGAAATCATCGCGACAAAGCTAAAGGCGATGCCTATACTTGTAAAATAGCTTGCATAAGGAGCGGATACCAGCATGGAAACGAGAAAACCAATTACTGAGAACAAGTTAACAGCAGCGGCACAAATACCGATTTTTTTATTCATAAGAGATCTCCTTCTTCTTTTTTTGCTTCTTCAAACAACGCTTTTACCAATTTCGTAATAAAAACCTTTCTTTGTGATGCGTGATCCAGATCATATCCTAACAGTTCTTTCGTTATCTGCCTGCTTAAGAATGCCGTTTGCATAGCAGCAGTAAGAATAAATGACAGCATTTGTTTGTCAGCTTCCGGCATTTTATGATCCAGAGCGAACATAAAGCCTTTCTGCGTCTTTACCGAATTGCAATCGGACCGATAATCCGATAAATCTCCCAGTATGGAAATCCGGGATATGGCAGGATTTTCGAAAAGAAAATCAAATACATGAATAGCCCAGTCAGTCAAGCGCTCTTTATCGTCTGAATAAGTTTTTCCTTCCATCGAAAAGCTTAGGATCACTTGCTGAATGATTCGCTGGACACATATGGTAATCAAATTGTCCTTGCTTTGGAAGTGATAATTGATCAATCCGATACCTACATTCGCTTTTCCGGCGATGGCACGAGTGGTAATTTCTGAAATATTTCCGCTGCTTTGCTGAATCAGCCCGGTGGCGGCGGTTATGATAGATTCTTTTATGCCGGAGGAATTTTTCATATGAATTTTAACCCTTTCTGTTTACCTGCCCAAAATCATTCGTGTTGAACGCAGTATAAAACAATGTTCAATATAAATAATACTGAACAATGTTCAAGAAGTCAAGGGAATATAAAAATAAACTAACTCACCTCTATTCCCAGCTCATTCAGCAAACTCAAAACTTCAGGAAACGAGAATTTCGCCTCCCTCATTTTATTTGAGGAAATGTCTATTAAATATCCTGCCGCTTCGCGGAAATCGGCTTTGCGCATATCGCATTTGGAAAACTGGGTCGCGTCCAGTTTACATCCTCTAAAGTCGCTTTCTTTTAAGCTGCATTCGTCGAATGCCGAATCTTGTATGATGTTTCCGGAAAAGTTAAACTTCATAAAGTTCATATTGATAAAAGTATTGTATTTCAAAAGGCAGTCGGTCAGTTTATGGATAGGCTCGGCTATTTTCCCGGCGGGTAAAACTTCCGTCCAATGAATGCCCACCAGATTGCATGCTGTGAATTCCCCATTTTTCATCTGAGTATATTCTGCCTGAAGGCTTATGATAGTGCATCCACGGAATTTACATCCCATAAAGTGGCATTTTTCGAAAGTGCATTCTTCAAGGGTACAGTTTATGAATTCGCAGTCATAAAACTCATAGCCTTCCAGTGTCTCCTCAGACATCTTTATGTTTTCGAATCGTTGATTTTCATAATATTTCTCGTCCATTATTCCGTACGGCTCCTGTCTTTTATTTAGTTGTATTATAGTAAAAAGGGAAGAAGAAAGCAAATGATAATGCGAGCTTTGGCGGCCTTCCGGGGGTCCGTATTCTATGGGGAATTGTTTAAAAGAAATGGTATATTGCAAAATCGCTTGACTGATTATGACGGCATAATTATGATATAAGTATATCCGGTAGGAATATATCGGATATACTTATATCTTTTTCCGTTTTATTTACCGATGACGGTGTTGAGAAAAGTACATAGTGAGAAAGATAATGGGATGGAGAATTTGAGAACCGCAATCGGGCATCCTATGAAACTTAAGGAAAGAAGGTGACGGCTTGAAGGTATCGATAAAAGAGATTTCGGCAGAAGAAGAGGAAGAGGTAATTATTCGATGTCATGAAATAGATGAGGATATGTTAAGTCTTGTCCAAAAGCTCAAGGCACAGCAAAGCAGCCTGACCGGAATCTCGGGAGAGGAGATACACAGGCTGCACTTCCATGAAATTTACTACTTCGAGGTGGTGGATAACAAATCCTTTTTTTATTGCGAGGATAAGGTGTATGAATCCAAACTAAAGCTCTATGAGTTCGAGGAGCTCTGTGCGGGGACGAGATTTTTCCGGGCGTCCAAGTCGGTTGTCCTTAATTCGGACAAGATAGATTTTATCAGGCCTTCCTTGAGCGGAAGATTCGAGGTAGTGCTTGGTAATCGGGAAACGGTGATGGTATCGAGACAGTATGTGAACGATTTAAAGAAGCTTTTAGGAATGTAGGAGGTGCTGAATGGATTTAGGAATATTGATAAAAAAAATGATATCGCTGTATGCCGTCATATATGGAGGATCCATGTTCGGTACACTGGTATTCTGCACCATATTTTATCCGAATGAGACATTTGGGCTGGGCTATTTTACTTGGATGCTTGTTTATGCCCTGCTGGGTGACCTTACGATGCTGGCATTTTACTCCAAAAAGGAACTGACGGAGAATCAATTGCTGGTGCGCCAGACTGTTCAAATACTTTCGCTGGAAATTGTACTGCTGACGGCGGCCTATCAGGCGGGGATGTTTCAGGGAGTGCTGGAAGGAGCCGTTTTAGTGCTGGTAATATTGGGCGTATACATGATGGTACGCTTCATCGGCTTTCGAAAGGATCTGCAACTGGCAAAGGAACTGAATGCGCGGCTTCAGGAAAGAAAAAAAGAGCATAAGAACGGTAAGTGAATCCCACTTACCGTTCTTTTTTTACAGCTTAAAGTCCATGAAAAGCAGGTCGCTTTCCGGATACTTTCCCTGAGAGGAAGCGGGGAATATAATCGAGAAGAACAAAAAATGAAAGCGTGTGATGAAACATGGAGGATGTAAAAATGGAACACATAATTGAGGTAAAAGGATTAAAGAAATCCTATGGAAACATTCCGGCAGTAAAGGACTTAAGCTTTTATGTGGAGAAGGGAAAGCTGTTTGCTTTTCTCGGTCCCAACGGGGCGGGAAAATCCACTACAATCAACAGCATATGTACCTTTCTTATGCCTGATGCGGGAGTGGTAGAGGTGGACGGCTATGTGCTGGGCAAGGAGGACGATAGAATAAGAGAGAGTATCGGCATTGTTTTTCAGGAAAGCCTGATGGATGAGCTGCTGACAGTGGAGGAAAACCTGATGCTTCGTGCCAGATTTTATCCGATGAAAAAAATGGAGCGCATGGCAGCGGTGAAGCGGGCGGCGGAGGTTACGGAAATTACCGGAATCATGAACCGCTATTACGGAAGGCTCTCCGGCGGACAGAAGCGCAGGGCAGATATTGCACGAGCCCTTCTTCATACGCCGAAAGTCCTTTTTCTGGATGAACCTACGACGGGTCTGGATTCCCAGACGAGGAAGAGTGTGTGGGATACGATAAAAAGGCTTAAAGAGGAGCAGGAAATGACGGTGTTTTTGACAACGCATTATCTGGAAGAGGCGGAGGATGCGGATTACTGTATGGTAGTGGACGACGGACAGATTGCAGCAAGGGGAACACCGTTTTCGCTGAAAGAAAAATATGCAAAGGATAAGCTGCGCATAAAGTGCAGGGAGGAAGCGCAGGTAAAGGAAAAGCTGCGGGAAAGAGGCATTTCTTTTGAGAAAAAGGGTGAACTTCTGGAGGTGTGCCTGACAAGCACTATGGAGGCACTGCCTATTTTAAATGAATGCAGGGAGCTGATAGGAGATTTTTCGGTAATCAGGGGTTCTATGGATGATGTATTTATCGGAATTACAGGAAAGGAGTTAAGAGAATGATAGCATTTGCCATAAGGAATTTAAAATTATATTTTAGGGATAAAGGTGCAGTGTTTTTCTCGTTGCTGGCAATACTCATAGAGATTGGATTATATGTGTTGTTTTTAGGAGATGTATGGACGAAGGATGTCTCCATGTTCGACGGTGCCAGAGAGATGATGGATAACTGGGTAATGGCGGGAGTCCTTGCCACGACGGGAGTGACTACCAGTCTGGTCGTACTGGGAAATATTGTAAGAGATAAAGAATACAAAAAAATAAAAGACTTTGTAGCAGCCCCGGTGAAAAATTCAAAGATTCTTATGGGATACTGGATTGCCGCTTATGTTATAGGAATGCTTATGAGCCTGATCACGCTTGTTATCGCGCAGGCTTATATTGTCTGGGACGGAGGAAGCCTGATAAAGCCTAAAGCATGCCTTACGCTCATTCTTCTTTTATTTGTTACGAATCTGATGAGTACCGCACTTATGCTTCTTTTTGTAGCGTGCTTTAAAACAAACAGCGCCTTTTCCGCAGCAAATACGATACTTGGGACCTTGATCGGTTTTTTGACTGGAATTTATCTTCCTATCGGAATGTATCCGGAAGGAGTACAATGGCTTATCCGCTTATTTCCCGTTTCCCACGCCGCATCCCTTTTTCGAAGAATTATGATGGGAGACGTGATGGAGACGAGCTTTGACGGGGTTCCTGCGGATATAGTGCTGGATATTAAGGAGCAGTTCGGAGTAGTATATAAATTCGGTGACGGGATAATGACCTTTACAGGAAGTATGAGTTTCATAATAGTGACGGCAGTGGTTTGTTATCTTTTGGCCTTTTTTCTCACGAGGAAGAAGCAGAAATAATGCGTTGCTGAGAACGGAGTGAACAGTAACAATAAAGGTATTACGTATGAAAATAGTTGACTTTCTCCTCATAAATGATATAATACAGTATTATATTTTAGCACTTTGATGTGTTAAATTTTTACATTTATGTTTTGAGGAGGAAAACTATGAAAAAGATTACTATACTTATGCTAACGATGTTCGTAGCGCTTAGCTTTACCGCTTGCGGCAGCACGAATACGGCAGATTCTGCCGGTGCTGCGGATACTGCGGAAACAACACAAACTGAAGATGCAGCTGCCGGGACCGACGCACAGGCTCCTGCAAAGGAGAGTCAGGCCGATACCGGAGCCGTATACAACGTGGGCATTTGCCAGTTAGTTCAGCATCCGGCACTGGATGCAGCGACTCAGGGATTTAAGGATGCACTTACCGAGAAGTTGGGAGATCAGGTGGTTTTCGATGAGCAGAATGCGGCGGGAGATTCTGCGACCTGCGCTACGATCGTAAACCAGTTCGTTTCCAGCAACTATAATTTGATCATGGCAAATGCAACACCTGCCCTTCAGGCTGCTGCTTCTGCGACGGGTACGATTCCGGTTCTTGGAACCTCTGTTACGGACTATGCCACCGCTCTGGATATCGATAACTGGGCAGGCGTAACCGGCAGGAACGTATCCGGAACCGCTGACCTTGCACCTTTGGATAAGCAGGCTGAGATGATCAAAGAGCTGTTCCCCGATGCCAAGAATATCGGTATCCTTTACTGCTCGGCAGAAGCTAATTCTAAATATCAGTCCGCTACCATTCAGGGATATTTGACGGAGATGGGCTATACATGTACGGAATATACTTTTGCAGATACCAATGACGTGGCTTCTGTTACACAGACAGCATGCTCCGGAAGCGATGTGATTTTTATCCCTACCGATAACACAGCGGCTTCCTGCACAGAAGCGATCAACAATGTTGCGGAACCGGCAGGAGTTCCCATCGTCAGCGGTGAAGAAGGTATTTGCACGGGATGCGGCGTTGCGACCTTGTCTATCAGCTATTATGATCTGGGCTATGCTACCGGAGAGATGGCGTATGAAGTCCTGGCAAATGGTGCTGATGTATCTGCTATGGAGATTCAATATTCCCCGAATATTACCTATAAATATATGGCTGACCGTGCGGAGGCGCTGGGTGTTACTATTCCTGACAACTATACCGCTATAGAGGCTGAATAATCAACAAATGGATGTGTACTAAGGGGTGTCTTTCCATCAGGCACCCCTTAAATTGTAAGGAGGATAAAAATGAGTTATTTCGCTGCCCTTAATCCGATGAATTTGGTGAATGCCCTTCCGGGCTGTATTGCCCAAGGCGTTATATGGGGAATCATGGCCCTTGGTGTCTATGTTACCTTCCGGTTGCTGGACTTTGCGGATCTGACGGTTGACGGATCCTTTGCGACCGGCGGCGCAGTTACCGTAATGCTAACGTTAGCTGGAGTTCCGATACCAGCGGCATTGCTGGTAGCAATATTTGCCGGCTTGCTGGCAGGTCTGGTTACAGGACTGCTGCATACTGCGCTCGGTATTCCGCCTATTCTTTCGGGAATTCTGACGCAGATTGCGTTGTATTCCGTTAATCTGCATATTATGGGTATGGCGGCGAATATGGCTTTGAGCTCTCAAAAATATAACCTGCTCGTTTCTCTGATGAATATATCGAAGTCGATTTTAGTAGGCGGTCTTTTTGCGGCGGCTTTGATTGCCCTTCTGTATTGGTATTTCGGCACTGAGCAGGGCTGTTCCATACGGGCTACCGGATGCAATCAGTCCATGAGCAAGGCGAACGGAATCAACATCAATTTTACGAAGGTGCTTGCGCTTGCGTTGTCTAATGGCCTCGTAGGGCTTGCCGGAGGTCTTATGGCACAATACCAGGGCTTTTCTGATATCAATATGGGACGCGGAGCTATCGTTATCGGTCTGGCTGCAGTTATTATCGGTGAGGTGCTTGGCGAGAGTATTTTAGGAAAGCGCTTGAATTTCGCCCTTCGCCTTGTATTCGTTGTTATGGGCGGCATTATTTATTATGTCGTAGTCGGAATCGTACTCTGGTTAAAGTTAAATTCCAATGACTTAAAGCTGTTTACCGCTATTATAGTAGCAGTATTCCTTGCGGTTCCTTATCTTCAGGGCAGGCGTAAGAATTCCTTCGCCCGTACCGCAAAGGCTTCTCTTGCGGCATTAGAGGCGAGAAAGGATAAGGAGGACTAAGCATATGTTAAATATCATAGATATCCATAAAACCTTCAATCTCGGTACCATCAACGAAAAAGCAGCTTTGAATGGAGTCGACCTTCATCTGGATAAAGGTGATTTCTGCACAATTATCGGAGGAAACGGAGCCGGAAAATCTACCATGCTGAATGCTGTTGCAGGTGTATGGCCGGTGGATAAGGGTGCGATACTTTTAAATGGGAAGAACATTACCGGGCTGCCGGAGCATAAAAGAGCAGGCTTTCTTGGCCGCGTATTTCAGGATCCGATGACCGGGACTGCCGCCAGCATGGAAATTGAGGAAAATCTGGCATTAGCATCCCGCAGAGGGAAAAGCCGGAAGCTGAGCTGGGGAATTACCAGACAGGAAAAGGAAAGATACAGGGAGCTTTTGAAAGTCCTTGACTTAGGTCTTGAGGATCGTATGACTTCCAAGGTAGGACTATTGTCCGGCGGACAGCGTCAGGCTCTTACTTTACTCATGGCGACTTTGCAGCAGCCGAATTTATTGCTTTTGGATGAGCATACTGCGGCTTTGGACCCCAAAACGGCGGAAAAGGTACTTCGCGTGACTGACCAGATTATTGAAGAGAATCATCTCACAGCGCTGATGGTCACTCACAATATGAAGGATGCCATAGCTCACGGCAACCGTCTGATCATGATGCACGACGGAAGAGTAATCTTGAATATTTCAGGAGAAGAGAAGAAGAAGCTTACGGTAGCGGATTTGCTGCACCAGTTCGAGCGCGTTTCCGGTGAGGAATTCACCAGCGATAAAGCGATTCTTGCGTAGTGATACAATTGGAAAATGTTCCTGGAAGTTTTTGTACATCGGCGGTATAATCATTTTAGATTATGCCGCTTTTTTTGTAATAGGAAAGTGCGAAGCACACTTTTGTTCTGCATGAATGATAGGATAGCGATTTATGAAATCTATAATAGAATCCTAAGAAAGGTTATGGACAGCATGAAAATAGACCGTCTTATTGGAATAATAATGTATCTTCTGAACCGGGATAAGGTGACGGCGAAGGAGCTTGCCGAAAGGTTCGAGGTATCAACCCGCACGATTATAAGAGATATAGATGCCCTTGGTCTTGCAGGTATACCAGTGGTTTCGGATGTGGGGGTAAAAGGCGGTTATGCTATTCTGGACACTTATAAGTTAAACAAAAGTATCGTGACGGCGGAGGATTATCTCAACGTCATTTCTTCCCTGAAGGGTATGTGCTCCGCCTATGAAAATAAGAAGATAGAGGCGACGCTGGAAAAGGTCATGGCAGCAGGAAATACGACGGGAAATCAAAGTATATTTCTGGATTTGAGCGTTTGCCGTGAAGGGGAAAACACGGATGTGTATTTAAAAACTATCGAGCAGGCCATTGCTGACAAACGGGTAATCGGATTCGATTATACCGGTGCGGATAACGTATGCAATGCCCGTGAGGCTGAACCGGTGGCCTTATCTTATAAATGGTATGCGTGGTATCTGCTCGCATATTGTAAATATAAAAAAGATTACCGTATATTCAAGCTGAGCCGTATCCAAAATCTGAAGACATTGGAAAGAAACTTTGAAAAGATTCATTCTAACATTGAGACCCTTCTGGAAAAAAAGTGGGGCGAAGATGACAGAAAACAGTATGAAATAAAATTAAAATGTGAAGGAAGCGTTCGGACGGCCGTGGGGGAATACCTGAAAGGAAAGGTCATAGAAGAGTATCCGAACGGAGATTTCACTTATTCCTTTGCAGTGCCTGAAAACGAACGAATGTGGTTTTCTTTGCTGCTTGGATTTGGAAGTGAGGTAGAAGTCTTGGAGCCTAAGGAGTTAAGAGTGAGATTGAAGGAAAAATCTGAGGAAATTTTCCGTCTGTATCATAACGAAGGCATATAGCTGCCGCAATTGTGACGTGGAGAAGTAGGAAGATAATTTTAAATGCAATAAGAGAAGGAATAAAAGAAAGAGTAAAACAAGGAATAAAACAAGGAGTAAAACAAGCATAATCAGCTTGCAGTAAAAATGTTAAACGGTATATAATTAAAACATTGGAAATAACAAGAGGTGGAAGTGTAAAAAGAAGAAAACTTTCAACGGTTGATGTTGTGTCCGCCAAATAGGAAATGAGGTATAAAAACAAATGAAAGCATATTTATTTGTGCATTTTAAGGAAAAGAAGACGCCGGATGGCGAGCAGGTATATTTCGGATTGAGTAAGGATGGGTTTACATGGGAAGAAGTGAACGGAGGAGCTCCGGTGCTTTGGAGTTATGAAGGCGATAAAGGCGTGCGGGATTTCACGGTCGTAAGGGCACAGGACGGTAAATTCCGTATTTTTGCCACAGATTTAAGCCTGGCTTACGGGATGCCCGGACAGTACCATAATTCTTGGGAGGAAATCGGAAGAAATGGAAGCCGGGAACTTGTCATGTGGGAATCCGAAGATTTGATTCACTGGTCATGGCAGAAGATGATTACACTTGGCGGCGAGGAATTCGGCTGCCGATGGGCGCCGGATATTATTCGGGATAGAGAGAAGGAGGATTATATTTTGCACTGGTCCTCTCCCCATGTATGTAACGATTATGGGGATAAAGCGATTTATTATACGCGGACGAAGGACTTTGAGAAATTCTCTGAGCCGGAGCTTTTGTACCGCAAGGAGGACTGTGGGATTATCGACTCATGCATGGCAGAAGAAGACGGCGTCTATTATTTGTTTGTAAAAAGTGAGAAGAATCCGGCCACGATTATCTTGTTGAAGAGTACAAGCCCGACCGGCCCCTTTGAACGGATGGAGTCTTTTGATGAGGAGATGAGCAAGCTGCAGGAGGGGGTGTATGAAGCGCCTACTGCGTTCCGGCTGGAAGACGGCAGATGGTGCCTGATGTTAGATTATTACGGAGTGCCTGGAAAAGGGCAAGGATATGTACCATTCTTGTGCGAGGATATTTCCAAGGGGATTTTTAAGCGCTCGGACGCTCAGTTTTCCTTTCCTTATGGATTCAAGCACGGAACTGTGCTTGAAATTACCATGGAGGAGTATGAGAGAATCAAGAACTTTGAGTTCGAATAATGAAAAGAGAACGGCACGCAGTCTAACGATGGTTAGTTCTGCGGTGCCGTTTTTTGCAATAGGAAAGTATTAAAATGTATCTTCTGATAATGATTAAGTCAGTGTCCAGTGCTGATTTTCCGTTTGCAGCCTGACCATATGACTGAAGATGCCTTTTTGGATTAACAACGCGTCGGGGCTGCCTTGTTCGGCGACGCGTCCTTCGGATAGTACGACGATTTTATCCGCTCCGGCAACGGTTCTCATTCTATGGGCGATAATGAGGACAGTTTTGCTTTTTATCAGTCTGGACAACGCTGTCTGGATGGAGGTTTCGTTTTCCACATCTAAAGAGGCTGTGGCTTCATCTAACAGAATAATGGGTGCATTTTTTAAAAATGCCCTTGCGATAGAGATGCGCTGACGTTCTCCGCCCGATAGTTCACAACCGTTTTCTCCGATGTCGGAGTGATACCCGTTAGGAAGCTTTAGGGCGAATTCGTCGCAGTTGGCGAGCTTTGCGGCTGCAAGCACTTCTTCGTCGGAGGCATCCTTTTTCCCGATACGGATATTTTCCATAATCGTATTATTGAATAGGGTTACGTCTTGGAATACGATAGAAAACAGGGATAACAGCGTTTCCGGCTCTACCTTCGATATGTCCATGCCGCCGACTGTTATTCTTCCATTATCTGCATCCCAGAATCGGGAAGCCAATCTGGAAACGGTGGTTTTGCCGCCGCCGGAAGGACCGACTAAAGCGGTAACCTCACCTTGTCTGGCAGTAAAGGAAACTCTGTTCAAAATAGTTTCTCCCGTGTTGTAAGCAAAGGATACGTTTTGAAATGCAATGTCATATCCATCATTGGTCAAACGGCCGATACCTTCCTGAACAGGATGGTCGAGAATCTCATTCATACGGGCGATGTTCGCACGGGTGGAAATGACAGCCGCCAGATTTTGCAATGCTCCCTGAAGGGGATCATATAGACGCGAAGCCACAAGCAGGAATAAGAAGAAGGTCATTACATCCAAAGTGCCGTTTATTAACAGCGCTGAGCCTGCGAGAGCTACGGTAGCTATGCCTAACTTCAAAATCAGCATAGCCGAGGTTACGAAGGCGGCAGTGACGAATTCATTGATTACAGCCCGCTTTTCCACTGCTTTGATTTTTTCATCCAGCCCGCTTAAATAATATTCTTCCGCATTATTCGCCTTCAAATCCTGTACCGTCTCGAGACATTCCTGAATTCCGTCGGCGCAGGCCATTTTTGCGTCCATAGACTTTTGGCTCAGCCTTTCTTGAACCTTCGCAGAGAATGCTACGATTGCAAAGGAAAGAGGAGTGACCCAGAGTGCGGCAAGCGCCATGCGCCAGTCGAAGAAAAAGAGGCTGATACAAATGAGAACTGTCGATATCATGGAGCCGAACAGCTCAGGAATAAAGTGAGAAAACGCAGTTTCCAAAAAGGTACAGTCTGCCATAATGGTGCTGGTCAAATCGGCGAGATCCTTTTTGCCGAAGAAGGAAAGGGGAATCTTCCGCAGCTTTTCTGCCAGGGATATTCTGCGCACTCCGCTCTCCACATAGGTAGCGAGATAGGTGGTGTCGTAATGAAGTCTCGTGATTCCCAAAATGAGCAGCAGGCATAAAAGGCTGCCGATTCCGTAAAACAATGCCCGGTCGCCGGAAACGCCTCCTCCAAGCAAATCTTCCACCAAATAATACAGAAGTCCGACAGGGAACATGAATGAGATATTTTGCAGGGTGCTGGCGAAAATTCCCTTGATTAAATCTTTTGCACCCTGCTCGGACAGAGCGAATTTTCTTTGTAATTTTTTTACCATATCCGTTATACCTCCTTTGCGACCTTCCACTGTATGGAGGTCTGATAGTCATTCCACATCTGCCGGAACAGACCGTCTGTCCGGGTAAGCTCTTTGCCGGGGCCGCTTTGGACGATATGTCCATCCTTGACAACAAAAATGCGGTCGGCATCCGCAATCGTGGAAAGGCGGTGAGCGATCATAATAACGGTACGCCCCTTTGCCAATGCGGAAAATGCTGCCTGAACACGGCTTTCGTTGTCGGGGTCGGCAAAGGCGGTAGCTTCGTCCAGCAGGATAATAGGAGAATCCTTAAGAAGAGTTCTGGCGATAGCGATACGCTGCTGTTCTCCGCCGGAGAGGTAAATGCCCTTTGTGCCGATAACCGTATCTATCCCGTTGGGAAGCTTTTCAATGATATCCATACACTGTGCGTTTCGAAGAGCCGACATAACCTCTTCACGGGTAGCATCCGGTCTGCTCATCTTCACATTTTCCAGAATGGAAGCCTTGATGAGACGGCTGTTCTGAAAGACGAAGGATACCGTGTTCATTAATTCCTTTTTATCGATGTCCTTTACATCCACTCCGCCAATCAATACTCTTCCGTTTTGAGGATCGAAGAAACGGCTGACGACATTGGCTAACGTAGTCTTGCCGCCTCCGGATGGGCCTACGAAGGCCACGGTCTGCCCCGCCTCGATTTCTAAGGAGATATGTTCCAGAGCATTTTTGGTTCCGTCGTAGCTGTATGTAACGTCCTGAAGTTCCACCGAGTTAGAGGCAGGATGCATGGAAACGTTTGTGCGGGAGAGGGGCTGCATATCGAGTACGCTGTCGATTCGTCGTAAGGCATCGTCCACAATCAAGGCATTTTCACTTTGAAACATGATCTTAGTCAGGGTTATGGAGATGACTGGTGTGATGATGATGTAGAAAAGAAGATTCAAAAGAAATTCCTCCGTTACACCATTTCTTGTAAAAAGAAGCCCTGCCGCAATCAAAAAGGCGAATACACTGTTAATTGCGGTAGTATAGAAGAGCATAGGCAGTCTGCAGCTTTTGGTATAAGCAGTGACCCATACGCTGTAGCGGTCGATGGAATCCTTAAAGCGTTTGAAGGAGAACACCGTCTGGCCGAAGGTCTTGACGACGGGAATGCCGCGGACATATTCCACAGCTTCGTTGGACATGTCGCCCAGTGCATTCTGATATTCCGCCATTTTCTTCCGCATTCTGGAGCCGGTCATGCTCATCATGATTAAGAAGCCAAGCAGAACGGGCAGCAGGCTTAAAAGTCCAAGACGCCAGTCGAAGGCGACCAAAAGAACGAGGAGGCCTAAGGGAGTCGCAATTGCTCCTGCCTTGTCAGGGAGCTGATGGGCGAGATATGTCTCAGTGGCTCCGCTAGATTCGTTTACAATTTTTCTTAGTTTTCCGCTGCCGAAGCTTTCGGCAAAGCCCAGCGGCAGCTTGACAATATGGTGCATAGTTTCCGTACGAAGATTTGATGCTATGCGAAAGGCCGCCAGATGAGAGCACATTAGTCCGGAAATATAAATGCACATGGACAAGACCGCGTATAATACAGCCATCCAACCATTATGGATAAGGTCTTCAGCCTGGGAAAAATCAGGCAGGACCGTCAGTACCTCTTTGATGATTTTCCAAAGATACCAAAACGGTACGAGTGCAATGAGTGCGCTCAATGCGGAAAGCACCCATGAAGAATAAGTGAGATAGCGGTAATTTCCGGCATATCCCATTAATCGTGATAAATTCGATTGTTTTTTCAAATCGATACCTCCTTTTAAATATTGTTGATTATATAATTAGTCACAACTAACTAAAGAGCAAAAAAAGGGAGATTAAAACCCCATGATTTTGATCCATCCTGCCGTCTGGAATTCCCGAAGCTCGTTGATATATTCCTTGGCCTGTTCTTTTGACATGTTGTGAACGACTACCTCGAAGAAGGCGGTGAACATTCCGCTGACCAGAATATGTTCTAGCTGCGGGTCGATATACCGGAGATTTTTCCCTTTGTCTCGCATAACGGTAATGAAGTCATGGGTGGCTTCCACTTCGATTTCCACCATTTCATGTATGAAATGTTCATATTTCGTACCCTCAGAATGGCTGATAATTAGCTGAAATGCCTCTAGGTGGTCATAAATATAGTCAGTAATCCAAAGCATCCTAAACGACGCGGTAAGAGGAGCTTTTCCTGTAAAAAAAATTACTTCCTCCCATGGAAAAGGACGTATGGTCATTCTCGCCGAGCAGGATATTGATGAAGAGAAGCTGAAAAGCGTGATAGAGAATACCGGCTATCAGGCAGTAGCTGTCGATAAGGCTCCTTATGAGAAAAAAGGGATTTTTTCTGCGTTACGCAAGTAACGATTATGCTCCACTTAGACACTTTATGTCTTTTTGGATTGCTCGCGGCCTTTTGGGGCAGAGAAAGTGCGGGCAGGGTGATATACTCGCTTCATGAAAGGCTTGGCTTCGGCAAGGCCTTTCAAATAAACCTGTGGTTAGTTATATCTAACTAAATGAGGAGGAATTAATTTATGAAGCAGAAGATACAAGCAAAGGATTTAATTAATGTCGGAATTTTTACGGCAATTATGTTTGTCGTTACTATGGCGGCAGCCATGCTTGGCTATATTCCTGTTTTTATCCCGCTTTTATCCGTGCTGATAGGAGGCGGAAGCGGCGGTGCGATGAACGTAATAAAGCCGGTGCTTACCGCGGTTCCTCTTCTCTTATTTTTGTGTTCGGGAAAGTGGAAAGCGGCAGTCGTTTATACGACGGTATATACATTCGCTTTTGCAGGAGAAATATTTTTAGTTCCCGTGACCACCGGCTTTGTGAACTTTATCGTTATAGCCTGCTGCGGTATGTTTGCCCTGCTTTTTGAAAAAGTGACGTAGTATTGCGTCTATGCTACGCACAAAATCTTCGGACTTTGAAGGAGTATGAATTGTTTGTGCCGCAGCACGGCATGTTTACAAGACTGAAAGAAAAGCGCTTTCAACTATTGATTCCCCGTCTGTCAAAGCGGACATGGAGTATAAGGTTGAAAGAAATGCATTTTCACCCTCATTGATGTGTATGCCAGCTAAAGCGGGCAGATGGGAGCAGAAATGATAGAATTTAAAGATATCCGGTTTTGCTATGCAAGTGAAAACAGTACTTCCGGGTTAAAACGAATCAATTTACATATAAGGAAAGGGGAGGAGGTACTGAAACGCGTTGCGCAGACTGCAGACAAACTTTCCCTTGAGCCGCTGTTAGACAGGAGTATTTTTAAGCTTTCCGGCGGAGAAAAACAGAAAATCGCCTGCGGCTGTGTCAGCGCATTGGGACCGGATATCATCGTGCTGGATGAACCCACCTCCAATCTGGATATGAGAAGCGTCAATGACCTTCAGAGCATTATTGCCGGATGGAAGGCGGAGGGAAAGACGATACTGATTGCCGAGCACCGCCTTTATTTTATGCATGGAATCGCAGACAGGGTGCTGTATATGAAAGACGGTGAAATCCGTGAAGAATATACAGGAGAAGAATTCTATAAAATGCCGTCTTCTTTCTTTCGTGAGAGGGGACTTAGGAGTTCTGCGCTTACCAAGCTGAAAGGTTGCGGTACATGTGCTGATTTGGAGAGGAAATGGCTGACTGTTAAAAAAGTTCAGTTTTCTTATTCCGGGAAGGAACGGCTTTTAGATATCCCCTCTGCCCGACTGCCTGAAAATGGAGTGATTGCCGTAATCGGTCACAACGGGGCAGGCAAAACTACCTTTTTATCCGGTGGACCGGTGGGCGTAAGAGACGCTTATATTGGGGATTCCTTTTTTCCTTTCTCCAAACGATGTTTACGGCTATGCCTATTATGGGGGCGGCTTTCTTTCTAGAACTTATGATCAAGGATAGCCGGGGTGAAACAGAATTATCGCCTGTTCTGGCGCTGTGGGCGCTTGTATTTATGATTGCAGCCATTTTGGGGCGTTTCTTATTTTCCTATTTGAGGGCGACCTTTCAGGAGAGTATCGCATATGAAAAAACGGCAGAAGAGCGTATTCGTATCGGCGATATTTTAAAGCGGGTATCCCTGGGCTTTTTCGATAAGAATAATACGGGAGAAATCAGCGGGGCGGTCACCACCGATTTGTCTGTTTTTGAGATGTATGCCATGAAGATGACGGATACCTTGGTGGGAGCGTACATTCATGCTGCCGCAATGATTGCATGTCTTGTCTTCTTCTGCTGGCAGGCAGCACTCATTTGCATTTTTGGAATTGCGGGCTCCGGCTTCTTTTTGTACCTGCTCAGTAAAGGAAGCCATAAGAATGCCATAGTACATCAGAAAGCGCAGAACGAGCTGATTACAGCGGTGATCGAATATATCAGGGGAATTGCCGTGGTCAAAGCGTATGGGCAGGAGGGGGTGGCGGTACAGGGCATCCGGGATGCGTACTGTTCCCATAGAAAAATAAATGTTAAAATCGAACTGGATTATGTGGGCTGCAATGCAATGCATCAACTATGCTTAAAGCTTGCCTCTGCCGCTGTCGTATTGGTAACGGCCTTAATGACTGTAAACGGCTCCTTGTCGCTGCCTGTTTTTCTTATGATGGCTATTTTTTCCTTCGAATTGTTCTCCCAGGTAGAACAGGTTAATAATGCGGCGCATACCATGGAGCTTATGGAGACGGCAATGAATAAAATCGAAGAGATTGAAAAAGCCCGCTTTATAGACGAGGATTCTGTTCATAAGCCGCTTATTGATTTTTCGGTGGGGTTTGCAGGAGTTTCCTTCGGATACGATAAGAGGAAGGTATTGGATAATATCTCATTTGAAATCCCTCAGGGTACCACTACGGCTATCGTAGGTCCGTCCGGCTCCGGCAAGACTACCGTCTGTAACCTTCTGGCCCGGTTTTACGATGTGAACGAAGGCCGTATCTGCCTTGGAGAAACAGATATCCGGGAGTTAACTTGCGACAGCCTGCTCAGCAACATCAGTATGGTATTCCAAAATGTTTATTTGTTTCACGATACGGTATTAAATAATATCCGCTTCGGAAAGCCGGAGGCATCTATGGAGGAAATTATTACGGCAGCAAAAAAAGCATGCTGCCACGATTTTATCGAAAAGCTGCCGGATGGGTATCATACGGTGGTTGGAGAAGGCGGTTCTTCCCTTTCCGGCGGAGAGAAGCAGCGCATTTCTCTCGCCAGAGCGATTTTAAAAGATGCGCCTGTTATTATTCTGGACGAAGCTACCGCCAGCGTGGACCCTGAAAACGAGCATTTGATCCAACGGGCGATTTCTGCCTTGTCCAAAGGCAAGACAATGATCGTTATTGCACATCGGCTTGCCACTATCGAGAACGCACAGCAGATACTTGTGCTGGACGAAGGGAAAATCATACAGAAAGGAACTCACGCGGAGCTAATCGCACAGGACGGGCTATATAAGCATTTTGTAGAGCTTAGAGAGAAAGCAGAAGGGTGGGTTACTGTTCACACAGTAGCTTAACACTTGCTGTTAAGCTACGTAAGAACGTGATGCAAGAGATGATTTCTGCTTCGCAAAGCGAATTTAAATGCAGAAATCATACGTTACTGTGAACGGAGTGAACAGTAACAAGGGTGGAAGCTGGCGTAATTGTAAAAAAACACGGAAGGTATACTTTTTATAAGAAATCAGTTATAATTAAAAAAGCTTTTTGGATTGAGCCTCCGAGTGTAAACGGAGGCTTTATCGTATATGTAAAGGCGAAAAATAAAGAAGCGGCAAGCGTTCGGTTATTTGGCAGAAATAAAAAGTTATAAAGGAAATAGAGAGCTGCGAAAGGATAAGATATGGATATAAAAATAATTGACAGAGCGTTCAGTGTGTGTAAGCTGAAGAATATGAAAGAGATAAATTTCGAGGATGAATTTTATTTTCTGGGCAAGACCGACGAAGAACTGTCTTTGGTTTGCAGTACGCAGTTCGTGCCTCAGAATACAACAGAACGGGAAGATGGATGGAAAGCGTTTCGGATGGAAGGCGTTCTGGATTTTTCATTAATAGGAATTCTTTCGGAAATATCGGGAATTCTGGCCGGAGAAAAAATTGGAATCTTTGCAATATCCACTTATAATACGGACTACATATTGGTAAAAGAAGAAAACTTTGAAAAGGCGTTAAATGCTCTGAAGATGAAAGGGTACCATATAAAAGGGGAGCTTTGAAAAACGGAAATTTCAATGAGAGGATTGCTCTTATGAAAATTATTATTTCTCCTGCCAAAAAGATGAACGTAAGAGAGGATTTGCTTCCCTATGAAACCCTCCCATGCTTTTTGGAACAGGCCGAAACTTTGAAGGCTTATTTGAAAATATTGGATAGAAAAACGCTTCAGCAAATATGGAAATGCAACGATACCATCGCTGATTTGAATGAGAGGCGGCTTAAGGCGATGGACTTGACGAAATGTCTGACCCCTGCGGTGCTAAGTTACGAGGGGCTCCAATACCTTCACATGTCACCATCTGTCTTTGATGACGGGCAGTGGGAATATGTGAAAGAGCATTTATACATATTGTCCGGTTTTTACGGACTGCTTCGGGCGGCCGACGGAATCGTACCCTATCGGTTGGAGATGCAGGCGAAGATTAATATGAGACAAAACGGTGTTACCTATAATAATCTATATGATTTTTGGGGAGCGCTCATCGCCCGGAAGCTTGCCCGGGAAGAAAAACTCATTGTGAATCTTGCATCAAAGGAATACAGCAAAGCGGTGGAAGCGCATCTGCCGCCGGAGACAGCGTTTATCACCTGTCAGTTTGTTACTTACAGGGAGGATAAAAAAGGTGGAAGAAAGCTGGTGACCAAGGGAACCGAGGCGAAGATGGCCAGAGGGGAGATGGTGCGTTTTATGGCGGAAAGAAGCATAGAGGATGCGGAAGGTCTGAAAGCCTTTGACCGCCTTGGCTACTATTATGAGGAGGCGCTGTCAGACTCCGCTTCCTATGTGTTTATTAAGCAGCCTGATAAAACTATTTGAATAAACCTTTATTTTTTCGGGCAGAAAAAGTTGCGCATAAAAAGCAAAGCTATCCTATGATTGTATTGTAACAAACAATAAGGAAATGAGGGACGGAGAAATGGAATGGCTGGACAAAATGAATGCTGCACTGAATTATATAGAAGACAATCTGACCGGAGAGATTGATTATACGGAAGCGGCAAAAAGAGCATGCTCCTCTTCTTATAATTTTCAGCGGATGTTTTCCTTTATCGCAGATGTTCCCTTGGCGGAATATATCCGCAGAAGAAAGCTGACCCTTGCGGCACTGGATTTTCAAAAGGGTGGGGAAAATGTGCTCGATATCGCGTTAAAATACGGCTATGATTCCCCGGTATCCTTTGCGAGAGCATTTCAGAATCTGCACGGAATTACGCCGAAGGAAGCGAGAGAAAAAGGTGTTCTTCTTACTTTGTATCCCAAGATTTCTTTTAAAATCACAATCAAAGGAGTGAGCGAAATGAAATATCGTATTGAAAAAGTGCAAGGATTTCGGTTGGCAGGAACCGTGAAAACAGTTACTACGGTAAACGGAGAAAACTTTAAGGTTATTCCGCAGATGTGGCAGGATGTATGTGAAGGCGGAATCATGGGAAAGATGAAGGACACCTGTAAGGAAGGCCGGCCGGAATTTTACGGAGTCTGCTATAATCCAAGAGGAGAGGAATTCGACTACATGATAGCAGTAGAGTCCGATGCACCATTATTGGAGGGTATGAAGGAGCTTATTATCAAGGAGCAGGAGTACGTGAAATTCGAGTGCCGCGGCAAACTGCCCGAGGCACAGCAGAATATATGGAAGCGGATTTTTACGGAATGGTTCCCGAACTCCGGCTATGAGCAAGTGGAAGCGCCGGAACTGGAATGGTACTCGGAAGAAAATACGAACAGCGACTCGTATTTAAGCGAAATATGGATTCCGATAAGAAAATGTGAATAGAAGAAGGAAACAAAGCGCAGGCAGATAGGAAAAATAATATCTGCCTGCGCTTTTTTCTATAATAGGAAAGTGCGCTTATTACAGAAAGAACGGATGCGCAGCTACGCGCGCGGAATAAAAGCTGTGGCAGGTTCAATATGCATAATACAGATATAAAGATATATAAATAGGAGAAAATATGATAAAATCTGAGATATAAAATATGTCGTAAACAGATGGAACGATCAAATTGTTCACAGGCAGGACAGGAGACTTGGAAAAAGGTTATGCAGACAACGAGGGATATGACGGTAGGAAGCCCGGGCAGACTGATGCTTGGTTTTGCTGTGCCGCTTCTTATCGGAAATGTGTTTCAGCAGCTTTATACCTTTGCGGACACGATTATAGTGGGACAGGCACTGGGAGTAAAGGCCCTTGCAGCAGTAGGTGCAGTGGAGTGGATGATTTTTTTACTGTTTGGGTTTATTCAGGGTCTGACGCAAGGCTTTTCGGTGGCAATTGCCCAGCGTTTTGGGGCTGCCGATTATAAAGGGGTGAAAAGAGCCGTCATAAGTGCGGCATATCTGTCAGCAGCGGGAGCGGTACTATTCACTTTGGCAGGATTAGCGCTTATTTATCCGGTTCTTCGGTTATTACATACGCCGGATGAAATTATCGGACTTTCCCATGGCTACTTGCGGATTTTATATGCAGGGTTGCCGGTTACCATGGCATACAATTTATTTTCAGCCATTCTTCGGGCACTTGGAAACAGCCGCACGCCCCTTCAAGCTATGACGGCGGCCTCTCTTTGCAATATCGTACTGGATATACTGTTCGTGCTCGGATTCGGCTGGGGAATGGAAGGCGCGGCCTTGGGAACCGTGATGGCCCAGCTTTTGGCAACAGTTCTTTGCTTCGTGCAGCTGCATAAAATAAAGATACTGAGATTTACGGAGGGAGGGTGCAGGATAGAAATGCCGATGCTTTTGGAGCAGTGCAGGCTCGGTATACCTATGGGACTGCAAAATATGATAACGGCGGCCGGAGGAATGGTGGTGCAGTCTGTGATCAACGGCTTCGGCGTACTCTTTATTGCGGGATATACGGCAGCCAATAAGCTGTATGGACTGTTGGAAATCGCTGCTTCTTCCTATGGCTACGGAATGTCTACTTACACTGGACAGAATCTTGGTGCAGGGCTTTATGACAGAATAAGGAAGGGACTGCGGGCAGCAAGTGCGATAGGGATAGTGACAGCATTACTTATGTCAACTATTATGCTGGTATTTGGAAAAAAGATTCTGCGCCTTTTCCTGGCAGGGGATGTGGCAGATGTGAATGCGGCCATAGGAACGGGCTATCATTTTCTTATCGTGCTGGCATGCTTTTTCCCGCTCTTATATTTGCTGTATATAGCGCGTGCCTGCGTACAGGGTATGGGCAATTCGGTGCTTCCTATGTTTTCCAGTGCAGTACAGCTTGTGATGCGATGCGGTTGTGCGCTGACGCTGCCGCTTTTCATAGGCGAAAGCGGAGTGTTTTACGGGGAGGTGCTGGCGTGGATAGGAGCGGACATCATGCTGGGCTGGTGGCTTAAGGTGCGCTTCTTACAGTGGAAATAAAGCAGATTCGTCAGATGTGCGGCTTGCTTTATCCTCTTAACCTGAACATCGATTATTTTCCTACGAACTTCGTGGCATCAGACGGATTTATCTGGTATATCGACTTCGAAGGCAACGAATATATGGAGTATGTGAATAAAACCCAATAAAATGGAAAATAATGAATATTGGAGCGTGTTGCCATTACAGAAAAAGCGGATGTGCAGCTGCGTGCGCGGAATGAGAAGAAAGGTATGGTGATTGCGATGGGAGCAGATTTTAAGAACAGTGAGACGAAGGATAATCTGATGAGAGCGTTTGCGGGAGAAAGCCAGGCGAGAAACCGCTATACATTTGCGGCCTCAAAGGCAAAAAAGGAAAATTTATATGTGATCAGCGCCATTTTTGAATATACGGCGAATCAGGAGAAGGAGCATGCTGAGGTTTTCTACAATCATTTGAAGGAGCTGTCAGGAGAAAATATTCATGTGGACGGCAGCTATCCTGTGGATATCACAGACGATGTAGCAGAGCTTCTGCGCATGGCCCAGCATAACGAATATGAGGAACATGATTCGGTGTATAAGTCATTCGGAGACAAGGCGAAGGAGGAGGGCTTTGACAAGGTAGCCGCTTCCTTCCATATGATTGCCCAGATAGAAAAGCTCCACGGCGACCGCTTCGGAAGATTTGCGCAGCTTTTGGAGGAAAAAAGGCTGTTTATATCCGATGTGAAGACTGCATGGTTCTGCTTGAACTGCGGTTTCGTATACGAAGGAGAGGAAGCGCCGAAGAACTGTCCGGTATGTGACCACAATAGGGGTTACTTCATCCGTTTTGAATTGTCACCTTATGAGTCTTTGCAGTAATAAATGAATTCTCGCGGAAGCAACAAGTTAAGGCTAAGCTTGCCTGTCTTTGGCGATTACCCGCTTTGATGAACGGAATAAAGTTTGTCACTTTTAAAGGGTTGTAGGAGGATAAAAAATATAGTAGTATAATATAAATACCGATATAAAAACAAGAATCTTATTTCTCAAAAATAAGATTTTTAATCTGTAGATTTATACTTGCGGCAAAAAGTCTGCAGAATGAGAAGAAAGGCATGGTTATTGGCATGAAGGGACAAAAGAGGATTTTTCAAATAATCTTGGTAGGGGCAGTTTTGTGCTGTATGCTTTCCGGTTGCGGTCAAAAGGATAAGAACGCCAGCATCAAGGAAGGTATGGCGGCGGTGGAAGCTCTGGATTATAATGGGGCCCTTCAATGCTTCGAAAAAGCTATGGTGGACGGTGAGAACCAGCGTCTTTTATATAGAGGACAGGGATTGGCTTATATGGGGCTTACGATGTATGAGGAGGCGGCGGCTTCTTTTGAGAAGGCCCTTAGTCACAGTAACGGACAAGTGGATGAAATCGATTATGATATCAATTATTATCTGGCTACTGCTTATTATAAGATGGGAGAGACCGATAAGAGCATAGAGGCCTATAATTCCATTATCGCTCTTTTGCCGAAGGATAAGGTGGCATATTACCTGCGGGGGTGCCTGAGGATCGGTACGGATTTCGATAAGGCGAAGGCAGATTTCGACAAGGCAATTTCGCTGGCGAAGGAGGATTACACTCAATTAATCGACATCTACCTCGTATTGGAGGAAAACGGTTATAAAGAAGCAGGGCAGGAATATTTGCAGTCGGCTCTGGAGAACGGTTCGAAGTCCATGACCGATTACGAGCGAGGCAGGATGTATTATTATTTGAAGGATTACGATAACGCCAGAAATTATTTGGAAAAGTCACGAAAGACGGCAGGCTATGAAGCGGTGCTGCTTTTAGGGAAGACCTATGAGGAGCTGGGAGATAACAATTATGCGGTAAGCGTATATAATAGCTTTATCGCGGACAACCAGACCAATGCCAAGGTTTACAACCAGCTGGGACTTTGCAAGATGAATATGGGTGCGTATGAGGAAGCACTGAGCGCTTTTCAGACGGGAATGAATATCGAAAATAATGATATGATGCAGACGCTGAAATTCAACGAAATCGTTACCTATGAGTATCTGGGAGATTATAAAAAGGCAGCAGTGCTTTTGGACAGTTATTTATCTACATATCCTGATGATGAAGCTGCGAAGAGAGAGTACACTTTCTTACAGACGAGGTAATGTTAAGGCCTTAAAGTATGACCGAAGTATATATTTTGCCGCGGTCATAGAGATTTATGGACAGTCGGATAAAAATGCAAAGACACAAGATGTTGTGTTGACATAAAAATGTTGACATAATATCTTGTGCTTTTTATTGACTTTTCACTGGTAAGATGTTACAATTTTATTAATTAGTGTTTGCATAGAGTTATGTGAACCTGAAAAGAGTATGGGGGAGCGTCTGCATCAGGGGGTGCGGCGTTCGATAATGTATGTAGGGAGGAATTGAGATGTTTCAAGTAATTAAAAGGGATGGGGAAACTACAGATTTTACATTGACAAAGATTAGTGATGCTATCATGAAGGCTTTCAACGCTACGGACATGCAGTACAACAATGATATTATCGATTTGCTGGCGCTTCGCGTTACGTCCGAGTTTCAGAATAGAGTGAAGGAAGACAAGGTGAACGTGGAAGATATTCAGGATAGCGTGGAAAGAGTCTTGGAGCAGACAGGGTATACGGAGGCTGCCAAAGCGTTTATTCTCTACCGCAAGCAGAGAGAAAAGATGCGCAATATGAAATCTACCATTCTCGATTATAAGGATGTAGTCAACAGCTATGTAAAGATAGAGGACTGGCGGGTAAAGGAGAACTCCACCGTAACTTATTCGGTAGGCGGCCTTATTCTTAGCAATTCCGGCGCTGTAACGGCTAATTACTGGCTTTCTGAGATATACGACCAGGAAATCGGAGAGGCTCATAGAAATGCGGATTTGCATATCCATGATTTGTCCATGCTTACCGGATATTGTGCGGGCTGGTCTCTCAAGCAGCTCATCCAGGAAGGGCTGGGGGGCATTACCGGCAAGATTACTTCTGCTCCGGCGTCGCATCTTTCCGTACTATGTAACCAGATGGTAAATTTTCTGGGCATTATGCAGAATGAATGGGCAGGCGCACAGGCGTTTTCTTCTTTCGATACTTATTTGGCTCCCTTTGTCAAGGCAGATAATCTGACTTATCCGGAAGTGAAGAAATGCATCGAGGCATTTATTTATGGCGTCAATACACCAAGCCGCTGGGGAACACAGGCTCCCTTTTCCAATATCACGCTGGATTGGACGGTACCGGAGGATTTAGCAGAGCTTCCGGCAATCATAGGCGGCAAAGAGGTGAATTTTAAATATAAAGACTGCAAAAAAGAAATGGATATGATCAACAAGGCATTTATCGAGACGATGATCGAGGGCGATGCCAATGGAAGAGGCTTCCAGTATCCGATACCGACTTATTCCATTACTCGGGATTTCGATTGGTCCGATACGGAGAACAACAGACTCTTATTCGAGATGACCTCCAAATACGGGACACCTTATTTTTCCAACTATATCAATTCCGATATGGAGCCCAGCGATGTGCGCAGTATGTGCTGCCGCCTCCGTCTGGACTTAAGAGAGCTTCGAAAGAAGACGGGCGGCTTTTTTGGATCGGGCGAAAGCACGGGAAGCGTGGGCGTAGTGACGATCAATATGCCAAGGATCGCTTATCTGTCCGCCAATAAGGACGACTTCTACAAGCGCCTGAACAAGATGATGGATATTGCGGCCAGATCTCTTAAGATAAAAAGAGGAGTTATTTCCAGACTGTTAGAGGAAGGACTTTATCCTTATACCAAGCGCTATCTTGGCAGCTTCGAGAACCATTTTTCCACCATCGGCCTTATCGGCATGAACGAGGTGGGATTGAATGCGAACTGGCTGCGGGCGGATATGAGCGATAAGGGAACGCAGGAATTTACTAAAGAAGTATTGAATCACATGAGAAACAGGCTTTCCGATTATCAGGAAAAATATGGGGATCTGTATAATCTGGAGGCGACTCCGGCAGAAAGCACCACATACCGTCTGGCAAAGCATGACAAGAAGAAATGGCCTGCGATCAAGACGGCAGGCAATCCGGGGGATACGCCTTATTATACGAATTCCTCCCATCTGCCGGTGGACTATACCATAGATGTCTTCGATGCTTTGGACATACAGGACGATTTGCAGACCTTATATACATCAGGAACTGTATTTCATGCGTTCCTCGGTGAGAAGCTTCCTGACTGGAAGGCAGCAGCGAAATTGGTAAAAACAGTTGCCGATAATTACAAGCTTCCCTATTATACGCTATCGCCCACCTACTCAATCTGCCGTGATCACGGTTATCTGGCAGGGGAACAGAAGACGTGTCCCCACTGCGGAAAGGTTACGGAGGTCTACAGCCGTATTACGGGATATTACAGACCGGTACAGAACTGGAATGACGGCAAGCTTCAGGAATATGCCAACAGAACAGAATACAGTGTGGCGCAGTCTTCCTTAAAAAAGCCTATGACCCGTATGGTCACTCTGTCGAATTATGAAAAGGAAATCAGCGTAAAAGTAGAGAAGCCGGAAGCGGTAAAATATCTTTTTACCACGAAGACTTGCCCCAATTGCAAATTGGCGAAGGAATATCTGAAAGAAGATAAGTATGTTCTTATCGATGCGGAGGAGAATTTGGAATTGGCCGGCAGGTATGGCATTATGCAGGCGCCTACGCTAGTAGTGACAAACGGGGATGAATATAAGAAATACGTAAACGCATCCAACATTAAAAAATATGTGGACAGCCGGGAGGCAGTCATCGCATAGCACAGCATAACGGGAGGACAGTATGGAGAATATTTATTTAAGAGTAAAGGGGATTATTAAAAAGGACGATAAATATTTACTGATAAAAAGATGGGTGGACGACCGTATTCCGGACCCCTTTATATGGGAGTTCATCGATGCTGAAGTAAATTACGGAGAGGCGCCTGACGATGCAGTTTTACGGGCGATCAGAGAACTTTTATCCGTGGAAGGCAAAATTGACCGTATTGTGTATACATGGTCGCAGATGGTAGGAGATTCCCAGTGTGTGGGAATCGCTTACCTGTGCAGCATTGACGGAAACGACGAGGATAACATTGTATTGTCGGAGGAATACGGAGAACTGGACTGGGTAGAAAAAGATAAAGTATCGGATTATGTGGAAAACATATACGTACTAAAAGATTTAGAAGGCGTTGCACTTTAAGACAACGCCTTTTGTGCGTTACGGTTTTAGGAGAACGAGGGAAAGAAGGAGAGGAAGAAAAATTTATGATTAACGAATTGGTAGCGAAAATTCAAAAGACAAATGCGCCTATTGTGGTAGGCTTGGACCCAATGTTAAAATACATTCCGGAACATGTTACCGGGAAAGCATATAAGGAATTCGGAGAGACACTCGAGGGTGCAGCCGAGGCAATCTGGCAGTTCAATAAAGAAATCGTAGATAATATCTACGATTTGATTCCGGCGGTAAAGCCGCAGATTGCGATGTATGAGCAGTTCGGCGTGGAAGGAATGATAGCCTTTAAGAAGACGGTGGATTACTGCAAGGAAAAAGGGCTGGTAGTAATAGGTGATATTAAGAGAGGCGATATCGGTTCTACCTCGGAAGCCTATGCGGTAGGACACCTGGGCAAGGTTCAGGTAGGAAGCAGGTCATATTGCGGCTTCAATGAAGATTTCGCTACGGTAAATCCTTATCTTGGCTCGGACGGCGTAGAGCCCTTTATCGACGTATGTAAAGAGGAAAAGAAAGGCATCTTCATACTCGTTAAGACATCGAATCCCAGCAGCGGAGAATTTCAGGACCGCCTGATTGACGGCAGACCGCTTTATGAAATCGTAGGAGAAAAGGTTGCCGAGTGGGGTGCGCAGCACATGGGAGAGTCTTACAGCTATGTAGGTGCAGTGGTAGGAGCGACTTATCCTGAAATGGGGAAGGCCCTTAGAAAGATTATGCCGAAGGCATATATCCTTGTGCCGGGCTATGGCGCGCAGGGTGGAAAGGGTGCCGATTTAGCACACTTTTTCAATGAGGACGGACTTGGAGCCATCGTAAATTCTTCCAGAGGCATCATTGCGGCATATAAAGAGGAAAAATACGCAGGCTTCGGAGCGGAGAATTTCGGGGCAGCATCCCGTGCAGCGGTCGAGGATATGCAAAAGGACATCGCTTCGGCGCTTAAGTAATTTGAAACAGATAGTGGAAGAATAAGGAGAACGCGCAGGATTATGGAAAGTTATAAAAAAGAGTTTATTGAGTTCATGGTGGACAGTCAGGTACTTAAGTTTGGAGAGTTTACATTGAAAAGCGGACGCAAGTCTCCGTTTTTTATGAATGCAGGAGGCTATGTGACCGGCACACAGCTTAGAAAGCTTGGAGAATATTATGCTAAGGCGATTCACGATAACTACGGATTAGACTTCGATGTGCTGTTCGGGCCGGCTTACAAGGGAATTCCCTTAAGCGTGGCGACGACCATGGCAATCAGCGAGCTTTACGGAAAAGATGTCAGATACTGCTCCAATAGAAAGGAAGAGAAGGACCACGGCGATACGGGAATCCTTCTGGGAAGCAAGTTAAAGGACGGCGATAAGGTAGTGATTATCGAGGATGTGACTACTTCCGGCAAATCTATCGAAGAGACATTTCCCATATTAAAGGCGCAGGCCGATGTGGATATCAAAGGGCTTATCGTTTCCCTGAACCGCATGGAAAAAGGGCAGGGGGATAAGAGTGCGCTGTGTGAGATCAAAGAGAAGTATGGCTTTGAGGCTAACGCTATCGTAACGATGGAAGAAGTAGTAGAGTATTTGTATAATAAGCCATATCGTGGTACAATCTATATTAATGATGAATGTAAAGCGGCAATCGATACATATTATGAAACATATGGTGCCAAGTAGAGAGGAGTGCGAATATGGAGGAAAGAATTTATAAGATTATGGGCGGCTCGGGAGCTTTGAACATCGCGATTGGTGTCGTAGCTCTGGTGGCAGGGATTACGAGCGGCGTTCTTCTTATTATAAGCGGGGCGAAGCTTTTAGCCGGCAAATCGAAAATCTTATTTTAAACGACAGGGGCATTCAAAAAAGAATGCCCTTTTAGGGGTAATTATGAACCGCAGAAATCATAGAACCAGCCGTAAGGGCGGATATATCTTTACGGCAAAGAAGCATCCGGAAAAAGGAATTATGTCAACTGCTTTGGGGGTTATTTCTATCATTTCCATTGCTGCGGCAGTGTATTTGTCTTATCGAAACGCAGGAGCGGCGGTGACACAGTATGGAGCGGCAGTTTTTTTGGTAACCCTTTTTTCCTTGACGGGATTGATTTTAGGAATACTTTCCAGGATGGAAAAAGACAGGTATTATTTATTCTCTTATTTGGGAATTGGATTTAATGTTGTAGTATTAGCTATGATAAGTATTATTTTATATGCAGGAGCGTACGGAGTATGAGTGATAATTTATTGGAACGATATGAGCTTTCGTTAGAAAGAATTAAGGAGCTGCGTGAGGATAACTCTTTAGAGGAAAGGTATGGAAAATACTTTAATAAGACAGCCTCCTTTTTATGCGAGATGGCGGATACTTACGAATATGTAAAAAGCGGGCAGCTTAAGAGAGCATCCTTGGAGGAATTGAAGGAGCACAACAGAAAGCTGTATGCAGATGTGCGGCCGGAAGCATATGAGACGAGCTATGCGAATCCGGCGCATGCGGTAAAGGAACTTGGAGAAGAGTATGGACAGCTCCTATCCTTTTTGTATGCGGAGCTGAGAAGTTTGATCGTATTTGCTTATGAGCAGGATATGTTCGAGATGCTTATCCGCATGGAACTGTTCCTGGAGATGTATTATGCGTTTTACAGTGCTTACGAGGAGAAAAGGGGGCCGGTTTACGAGGAGCTGCGGCAGATCGTATATTGGTTTATCAGCGATTATTCGGAGCCGGAAGCAGAAAAAAGACTTAGGCAGCAGCTGTGCCCGGAAGAGGACTTCGCTTTGAGAATCATTATGGACAGCGACTTGGAGGATTTGCGCTACCTTTATTATTTCGGAGAATATGTGACGGACAGCGAGCTGGAGACGGCAAGGCATCTGAATCATATGCAGGATAGCGAAATCAAGCTTATGGCGGACACTTATACGGAAGGATACCGTATAGGTTTTGAGGTATGCGGCAAGGACATTACGAAGAAGAAGAGCGTGAATATAAGATATTCTTTAGGCTTTGAACGGATGATAAGAGAGGCGGTACGTAATTTCGAGAAAATCGGCATGAGGTCAGTCATACACCGGGCAGGAGTCAGCGCTTTCCAAGGCAAAGGCGTAAATAAAATCGGTTATTACGGCACCAGCGCGAACAAGCAATACGACTATGACCACAAGGACGATCAGGCGCTTTACCTGGATAAGCAATACGTGAACCGCAGGCTGGAGGTACTGAAGGAGGCGTATGAGACGCTGAAGGAGGAAGCAGGATTACTCGGGGGTCCTGCAGTAGTGGAAATATTCGGAGAAAGCCCCTTCGCACCGGAGACTAAAAAAGAGGCGCTTCGTCTGTCGGAGAAACAGCAGAAGCTATCCGTGGAACTGATGGCGGCGGCAGGAGAGCTGCAGAATGAATATATTAAGGGGGAAGAGAGAAGCTTTACCATCATTTCCTTCCCTGTACCGCCTATCGGAGAGAAATACGAAGAAATTTTTGATGAAATCGTTAAAATAAATACATTGGATTATAAGCTTTATCGCGATATCCAGCAGGTTATTATCGATACTTTGGACCGTGCCCGGCATGTAACGGTAAAAGGTATGGGAGAGAACAAGACTGATTTGAAAATAAACCTGCATGAGCTTAAAGACCCCGGGAAGGAGACGAATTTCGAAAACTGTGTGGCGGATGTGAATATTCCGGTAGGAGAAGTGTTTACCTCACCGAGACTTACGGGAACAGAGGGAGTGCTTCATGTAAGCCGGGTATTTTTGGGAGAACTGGAATATAAGAACCTTAAAATCGTCTTCAAGGACGGCATGATAGCCGATTACGGGTGCACTAACTTCGATACGGAGGACGAGAACAAGAAGTATATAAAGGAAAACGTTATGTTCCACCACGATACACTTCCTATCGGAGAGTTCGCCATAGGAACAAACACAGTTGCGTATGTGGCCGCTTTAAAATACGGAATCGGAGATAAACTGCCGATTTTGATTGCGGAAAAAATGGGGCCGCATTTTGCGGTAGGAGATACCTGCTATTCCCATGAAGAGGATATGATTACGTATAATCCCGACGGCAAGGCCATTATCGCCCGGGATAACGAGGTTTCCGCCCTTCGAAGAACAGACAGCAAAAAGGCGTATTTCAACTGCCATACGGACATTACCATTCCATATGACGAGTTAGGAGAGCTGTCTGCGGTAACGGGAGACGGAGAGGTAATCCCTATCATTTTAAACGGAAGGTTCGTTCTGTCAGGCTGCGAGGAATTGAACAAGCCATTTAAGAGCTAACTCGTAAAAGTTCACACAGCAGCTTAACACTTGCTGTTAAGCTGCGTAAGAACATGATGCAAGAGATGATTTCTGCTTCGCGAAGCGAATTTAAATGCAGAAATCATAGGTTGCTGAGAACGAAGTGAACAGTAACACTGAGCCGGACCTTATAAAAATCTAAGAAAATATAGGTTGCGTGGTTAATGTAATTTTAGTAAACTTAAAGAAGAAATATATAAAAAAAGAGGAGAAATTGTGATGGCAAAAGTTGGAATTGTTATGGGAAGCGACTCGGACATGCCTATTATGGCGAAGGCTGCGGATATTTTGGAGGAGCTTGGAATTTCTTATGAAATGAAGATTATCTCGGCACACAGAGAGCCGGATGTGTTCTTTGAATATGCAAAGAGTGCGGAGGAGAAGGGCTTTAAAGTAATTATTGCAGGAGCGGGAATGGCAGCTCATTTACCGGGTATGTGCGCGGCGATTTTCCCTATGCCGGTCATCGGTATTCCTATGCACACCACATCTCTTGGAGGAGTGGATTCCCTTTATTCCATCGTGCAGATGCCTTCCGGTATTCCGGTAGCTACTGTTGCGATTAACGGCGGGGCTAACGCCGGAATTCTGGCAGCAAAGATTCTGGCGACATCGGACGGGGCACTGCTTGCCAAACTGAAAGAATACAGCAAGACATTGGAGACCGGCGTTCAGAAAAAGGATGCGAAGCTTCAGGAAGTTGGCTATAAGAACTACAAATAGTACAAAATCATATATACATCTTAAAAAGCGATCAGGGAGGAAATATCATGGATTACAAGAAGGCTGGCGTTGATATTGAGGCGGGCTATCAGTCGGTAGAATTAATGAAAAAGTATGTGAAGGAAACGATGAGACCGGAGGTACTCGGGGGTCTGGGTGGATTTTCAGGAGCTTTTTCCCTTGCAGCAATTAAAAATATGGAGAAGCCTACTCTGGTTTCGGGAACGGACGGAGTGGGGACGAAGTTAAAGCTGGCATTCCTGTTGGATAAGCACGATACGGTAGGTATCGACTGCGTTGCCATGTGCGTGAACGATATCGCCTGCGCGGGCGGTGAACCCTTGTTTTTTCTTGACTATATCGCATGCGGTAAGAACTATCCCGAAAAGATAGCGACTATTGTAAAGGGAGTGGCAGACGGCTGCCTTCAGTCGGGAGCAGCCCTTATCGGCGGCGAGACGGCGGAGATGCCGGGCTTTTATCCCGAGGAAGAGTATGATCTCGCAGGCTTTGCAGTGGGCGTTGTGGATGAAAAGGATTTGATTACCGGAGCGGATATTAAACCGGGCGACGTGCTGGTGGGTATCGCTTCTTCCGGCGTACATAGCAATGGTTTTTCTCTCGTAAGAAAAGTGTTCGACATGACGAAGGAAAGCCTGAATATCTATTATGATGAACTGGGCAAGACCTTGGGAGAAGCATTGATCGCTCCTACCAAGATATATGTAAAGGCGCTTAAGGCGGTAAAGGAAGCCGGCGTTATGATAAAAGGCTGCAGCCATATTACGGGAGGCGGCTTCTATGAGAACATTCCCAGAATGCTTCCTGACGGGGCGGTAGCCGTAGTGAATAAGGACAGCTACGAAGTGCCTGCAATTTTCAAACTGCTGCAGGAAAAAGGCGGTCTGGAAGAGAAAATGATGTACAATACTTACAATATGGGACTTGGTATGGTGCTCGCCTTGGATGAGGCTCAGGTCTTGACGGCCATGGAAGCGATCAAGGCGGCAGGAGAGACTCCTTATGTAATAGGCCATGTGGAAGCAGGTGAAAAAGGGGTTACCTTATGCTGAGAGTTGTCGTATGCGTATCCGGGGGCGGAACGAATCTGCAGGCCGTTATTGACGCGGTAAAGGCAGGAACCATTTCGAATACGGAAATCGTAAGGGTCATCAGTAATAATAAAAATGCCTACGCTCTGGAAAGAGCGAGGAAAGAGGATATAGAGGCAGTCTGTGTGTCACCTAAGGACTATGCGGACAGGGACGCTTTTAACAGAGCACTTTTGCAGGAGGTTGCGGGTGCGGCCGCGGATTTGGTCGTGTTGGCGGGATTTCTCGTCGTACTGCCGGAAGCGATGATTGAAAAATATGCGGGCAGAATTATCAATGTGCATCCTTCCCTCATCCCGGCTTTCTGCGGAAAAGGGTATTATGGGCTTAAAGTGCATGAAGGCGTGCTTGAAAGAGGCGTGAAAGTGACGGGAGCCACCGTTCATTTTGTAGACGAGGGGACGGACACCGGACCTATTATTTTGCAGAAAGCAGTGGAAGTGCAGGACACAGACACGGCACAGATACTGCAAAAGCGCGTTATGGAGCAGGCAGAATGGCAGATATTGCCGGAAGCTATCGATCTGATAGCCAGAGGCAGATTAGAAATAAAAGACGGAAAATGCAGGAGGATACATAAATGAAAGTACTGATTGTCGGAGGCGGCGGCAGAGAGCATGCGATAGCGGTAAGCGTGTCGAAAAGCCCGAAGGTAGAGAAAATATATTGTGCGCCGGGAAATGCCGGTATCGGACAGTTGGCGGAGTGTATCCCCATAGGAGCCATGGAGTTTGAAAAAATCATAACCTTTGCTAAGGAAAAGGCAATCGACTTAACGATCGTAGGCATGGATGACCCTCTGGTAGGGGGGCTTGTGGATGAGCTGAATAAGGCGGGGCTTAGAGCTTTTGGACCGAAGAAAAATGCGGCAATTTTAGAAGGAAGCAAGGCTTTCTCCAAAGATTTAATGAAGAAATATAATATTCCTACGGCCGGGTATGAGAATTTTGACGATGCCAGGGCGGCTATTTCCTATCTGGAAGGCTTGAGTGCAGGAGATTTTCCCATCGTGCTTAAGGCCGATGGCCTTGCACTTGGAAAAGGAGTACTGATTTGTGAGACCCTGGAGGAAGCCAGGGAGGGTGTACGTACTATCATGCTGGATAAGCAGTTCGGCGCAGCGGGAAATAAGCTGGTAATCGAAGAGTTCATGACTGGAAGAGAAGTTTCCGTTCTTTCCTTTGTAGACGGGAAGACGGTGAAGACTATGACTTCAGCTCAGGATCATAAGCGTGCCATGGATGGAGATCAGGGGCTTAATACGGGCGGAATGGGAACTTTTTCCCCCAGTCCCTTCTATACGAAGGAAGTGGATGAATTTTGCAAGGAATATGTTTATCAGGCGACGGTAGACGCTATGGCGGCGGAAGGAAGGGAATTTAAGGGTATTATCTTTTTTGGACTTATGTTAACCGAAAAGGGACCGAGAGTTTTGGAGTACAATGCCAGATTCGGAGATCCGGAGGCGCAGGTCGTACTTCCGAGAATGAAAAACGACATCATAGAGGTTATGGAAGCGTGCATTGACGGGAAGCTTGATGAGATAGACTTACAGTTTGAGGACAATGCGGCGGTATGCGTTGTCCTCGCCTCGGATGGTTATCCGGTAAAATATGAGAAGGGCTTTGTGATTCGCGGTCTGGAGAATTTTGATGGGAAGGAAGGCTATTATTGCTTCCATGCGGGCACGAAGCAGACAGACAAGGGCATCATCACGGACGGGGGAAGAGTCCTGGGGGTGACGGCTAAGGGAAAGGACTTGAAGGAAGCGCGGGCCAATGCCTATAAGGCTGTGGAGTGGGTTCTTTTTGACAATAAATATATGCGCCATGATATTGGAAAAGCGATTGACGAGGTATCGAAAGAAATGGGGTAGTATATATGGAGAACAAGGATATCACTATTGTTGGAAAGTTGGGTGAAGATTACAACAGGCCGTATGTGTGCAAAGAATGCGGCGGGATTATGATTTTCAAGGGCGTCGGTGAATATGAGTGCGAGGATTGTCGTTATCTTGCTTATGATGATTATGGGAAGGCGCGCAATTACATAGAAAAAAATCCGGGATCAACGTCCGGGGAAATATCTGAGAAAACGGGAGTGAGTCAGAAGTCGATACGCCAGATGCTAAGGGAATCCAGACTGGAGATCGCATCGGATTCCAAGACATTTATGAATTGCGGAATTTGCGGGGTTAATATCCGTCACGGAACGCTTTGTGAGAAGTGTGCGGTTTCTTATCATAGGAATGTCGAGGAGCAGGAAAGGACGAAGCGTGCGCTGGCAGGTTACGGAATGGATTTTAAAAAGAGGGACGACGGCGCGATGCATTTTATAAAGGCAGAGCAAAATAAATAACCCATAAGGGGAGGAAACACGGATGAAGAAAACGATAACAGGGAAATTACTGGCCGCAGCGGCGTATATGCTGCTTTCCATGGCTATTTTGATAGGTACACCTTCGGTGAGCTTGGCCTATACACAGACCACTGGCATCGTATCTGCAGATGCTGCAAAGGTGCGGAAGGAACCTACTACCACCAGTGATGTGGTAGTAGGCTTATTAAAGGGCAGTACGGTAACCGTTACCGATGAGGTGACAGACAGCGCGGGAATGCTTTGGTATAAGGTGACGGCAGACAACAGCACGGGATATATCCGTTCCGATTTATTGATTAAAGCGACTACCTCTACAGGGACGAATACTGCTTCCACGGACAGTACGACTACGAACAACACTACTGCAAACAGCACGCAGACGGATAGTAAGCCGGCGGCTACCACGGCCACTCCTATTGCGGAGACTAAGGCATATGTAAACTACGAAAGTGCGAGAATCAGGGAAGGTGCATCTACAGAACACGAAACATTAGGCTCGGCAACGAAAAATACGGTAGTTACCATTACCGGAGAAGCGAAAGCAAGTGACGGTAAGAAATGGTATCAGATAAAATACACGACCTCGGGAGGAAAAGAAGTTGTGGGCTTTATCCGTGCGGATTTAGTAACGGTAGGAGATCCTCCTGCGGCGACCACTACTGAGTCTGATCAACCTGCGGCGACGGAAGAAAACTCGGAAGGTGAAGGAGCGGACGGCGAAGAAAGTGCTGATGCGGAATCCATGGAGGAAAGCGGGGATGCAATGGCGGAAGAAACCCAGGAGCCCGTTCCGGAGGAAGAGGAGCTCAAGCCTGATTACGAGATGGTGTATACCCAGAATGATACCGGTGAAAATGAATGGTATCTGTACGATAATATAAATGGAACGCGCCAGACGCTGTCGGGACTCATGGCTGCGGCAGAAGCAGGAGCCGCACAGAGCGAAAGCGATTCCGACCAACTCGCCACACAGAAAATTATTATTATCGTTTTGGCGGTAGTGGCAGCACTTCTTGCAGTTACAGTTACTTTGCTGTTGTTCAAAATTAAAGATTTGTACGATGACGATGATTACGACGGCGATGAGGACGATGAGGACGATGACGACGAGGATGATGAGGACGATGACGACGATGACGATGAGGACGATGACGAGGACGACGAGGATGAAGAAGAACCTCCAGTGAGAAGGCGAAGCGGCGTTAAGCAAACGAAGCAACCCTTAAAGGCGGTAAGGGAAAGAACAGTCAAGGAGCCGGCATCCAAGGTCAGGAAGATAGACTATGAGCCTGAGGAAGAAGTACCTGCACCGTCACCTGTTCCAAAGAAGAAAGCCAAAAACTTCTTAATCGATGATGATGAGTTCGAATTTGAGTTTTTAAACATGGAAGATAAGGATTAAAAATAAAAGGATGGGGTATATGGGCTTGGTGCACATATGCCCTTTGTTCTTTAACAGGAAAGGGTTCCTATTAAAGAAACATAGATGTGCAGCTACGCGCGCGGAACAAAAGCTGTGCTGCCGAAGTATTTGGCTGCGAGAGTGTGTAACGCTGTGAAGATATCGCGTTCCTAGGCTATAAATGAAGCAGCTTCTTGACATAATATTCTGAGTGTTATAATATTTGTATAACAGTCAGGAGGCAGGTGTTTATTATGATGATAATAGAGATAGATTTCAACAGCGACGAAGCCTTATATTTGCAGCTTCGCAATCAGATCATAATCGGGATTGCTACGTCCAAAATAAGAATAGGCGAGGAGCTCCCTTCTGTCAGGCAGCTTGCGGATGATATCGGAATTAACATGCATACGGTAAATAAAGCATATACTGTTCTTAAGCAGGAGGGCTTTGTAAAGGTGGACAGGCGAAGAGGTGCTGTCATTGCAATAGATGTGGATAAGATGGAGGCCGTAGAGGAGTTGCGGAGAGATTTGAAAGTTCTGCTCGCAAGGAGCAGCTGTAAGAATATTTCCAGAGAAGAAGTGCATGCTCTTATTGACGAAGTATATGAAAATTATGGAGGACTAGATTGATGCAGTCACAGTTTACGGATAAGGCGAAAGCCGCCCTTGTGCTTGCGGAGAAGACCGCAGCAGGTTTAAAGCAAGGGTATGTGGGAACGGAACATATTTTAGCAGGCCTGCTAAAGGAAAAGACAGGCGTTGCGGCGAAGATTCTGTCAGATAACGGATTGGATGATGCCCAGCTTATGGAGATGATCAGGGATTTGATCGCTCCCGAGGGGGGGGTTCAGATAAAGGATAGAGACGGCTATTCTCCCCGTGCAGTTAAAGTATTGGAGGAAGCACACAGACAGGCAGAGCGTTTCGGTCTGGAACGGACAGGAACCGAGCATATTCTGCTGGCTCTGATCAAAGAGGGAGATAATGTGGCGGTAAGGCTTTTGAACACGCTCGGAGTCTCCGCCCAGAAGGTTTATGTGGATGCTTTGGTTGCTATGGGTGCGGACGGGGCGCTCTATAAAGAGGACCTCGTGAAAAAGCAAAGCGGCAAGAAAAAAGGTGGAACCTCGGTGCTGGAACAATACAGTAGGGACTTGACAGCGCTTGCCGGAAAGGGAGAGTTAGACCCGGTAATCGGGCGCGAGGAAGAAATAGGGAGAGTCATCCAGATACTCAGCAGAAGAATGAAGAACAATCCTTGTCTCATTGGTGAGCCGGGGGTAGGTAAGACGGCAGTGGTAGAAGGGCTGGCCCTTCGAATCGTGTCGGGAGAGGTGCCCTTTACCGTACAGAATAAGAGGGTGCTTACGCTGGATTTGTCCGGCATGGTAGCGGGCAGTAAGTATCGCGGTGAATTCGAAGAGAGAATTAAGAAAGTAATAAAAGAAGTTATCGACGACGGCAATGTTATTCTTTTTCTGGACGAAATGCACACTATTATCGGTGCAGGCGGTGCGGAAGGTGCAATTGACGCTTCCAATATATTAAAGCCTTCTCTGGCCAGAGGCGAGATTCAGTTAATCGGTGCGACTACAATCGCTGAGTATAGAAAATATGTGGAAAAGGATGCAGCCCTGGAGAGAAGATTCCAGCCGATAAGCGTGGAGGAGCCGACGGAAGCAGAGGCAATACGTATTTTGAAGGGCGTGGTAGGAAAATACAAGGAGCATCACCGGGTAACGATTCTCGATGAAGCGATAGAAGCGGCGGTACAGCTTTCCAGCAGATACATCAACGATAGGAATCTGCCCGATAAAGCCATCGATCTAATCGATGAAGCGGCCGCTGCGGTACGGCTTAAAACGATGCACATACCGGATAAGATGAAAGAGCTGTCGGAGCAGATTGCCAAGATAGACGCACAGATCGAGCGGTCGGTGCGAATGGAGGCGTTCAGTCAGGCGGGAGAGCTGAAGCGCAATCAGGATATTCTGATTAAGAAATATGAGAAGATGAAGCATAAGTTCGATTTGGAACAGGCGGATAAAAGATATGTGGTAGGAGAAAATGAAATTGCGGAGGTCGTCTCTATGTGGACGAAGATCCCGGTAAAGAAGTTGGCAGAAAAGGAAAGTGAGCGTCTGCTCAAGCTGGAATCCATTCTTCACAAAAGGGTAATCGGGCAGGAGGAAGCGGTATCTGCGGTGGCTAAAGCGATGCGCAGAGGCCGGGTAGGCCTGCAGGATCCCAATAGACCCATCGGTTCCTTCTTATTCCTGGGTCCTACGGGCGTAGGAAAGACGGAACTTAGCAAAGCACTGGCAGAGGCGATGTTCGGTTCGGAGAACTCCCTTATCCGCGTGGATATGTCAGAATATATGGAAGGACATTCCGTATCGAAGATGATAGGTTCTCCTCCGGGATATGTAGGCTTTGACGAAGGAGGACAGTTGAGCGAGAAGGTAAGGCGCAATCCCTATTCGGTAGTGCTGTTCGATGAGATTGAAAAGGCACATCCTGACGTGTTCAATATTCTCCTTCAGGTGCTCGACGACGGACATATTACGGATGCCAAGGGGCGTAAGGTGAGCTTCAAAAATACGATACTCATCATGACCTCCAATGCAGGTGCGCAAAGAATTATCGATCCGAAGAATCTGGGCTTTTCTTCGCAGACGGATGAAAAACAGAATTATGAAAAGATGAAATCCGGTGTAATGGAGGAAGTGAAGCGGCTTTTCAAGCCGGAGTTCATTAACCGTATCGACGAAATCATGGTATTCCATCCGCTGAATAAGGACAATATGAAGCAGATTATCACCTTATTATCAGCAAACCTAAGAAACAGGTGCAAGGCGCAGATGAATATCAACCTTACTATCGCTCCGGCCTTAAAGGAGTATATTGTGGAGAAGCATTCCGATTATAAGATGGGAGCGAGACCGTTAAAGCGTGCGATTCAGACAGTGATAGAGGACCAGCTTGCGGAGGAAATCCTTGCGGGAAGAATAAAGGCGGGAGATAGCGTAACTGCCGGAGTAAAGGATGGAAAGGCTTCCTTTAGAGTAAAAAAAGAATCTTAAATCAGAATTTTTAGTGGATTAAATACAAAAAATATATTATACTGATAGTAAGAATAGGATACTGAAAAAGTGTCATATTGTGCGAAGGAAGGAACTTAGGAGGACGTAAGAAATGGCAGTGGTGGAAGAATTACTTCGTTCGGAAGGCGAAGGAGCAATCAGTTTTGGCAACCACAAACTGGAGAAAAAAGCGAAGTTAGAGGATTTCGAATGCGGCGGCGATCTGCTGAAGGTCAAGACGTATAAAACCATGACAAAGCTTGAAAAGAACGGAATGTTTGTCTATGAATCGGTACCGGGAACGAGCGTAACCGATTTTAAAGAAACGCAGGATGGCATTAACTTTAACGTAGAAGGGGATGAAGACGCACAGATTACGATAGGTCTTCAGGATGAGACAGAATACGAAGTTTTTATAAATAATGAAAGTATCGGTAAGATGAGTACAAATTTAGGCGGCAAGCTGAATTTAAGTGTAGAACTTGCAGGTGCCGGAGAAGTAAATGTCAGAGTAGCAAAATAGAAGAAACGAAAAGCGGGACGGTCATTTTGTGAAAGTCCCGCTTTTATGTTATAGAATCACACGTTTGTTTTGATAGAAAGAGGAAATTATGGCAAAGAGTAAAAACGGGACAGTATTTTTTTGTCAGGAATGCGGTTATGAGTCGGCGAAATGGATGGGACAGTGTCCCGGATGCAAGGCTTGGAATACTTTTGTGGAGGAACGGGTAACGATAAGTACGAAGGGAAGCGGGACTGCATCGAAATCTGGAAGCGCCGCAAAGCGGGCCGAGCCATCCAAGCTGTCGGAGGTATCCTTAGGCGGCGAGGAGAGAATCAATACTCAGATAGGGGAACTGGACAGAGTGCTTGGAGGCGGCATTGTACCGGGGTCTCTTACTCTGGTGGGAGGGGATCCCGGAATCGGTAAGTCCACCCTCCTGCTCCAGGTATGTCAGAAATTGGCAGGAGCTGGCCGCAAGGTACTGTATCTATCCGGGGAGGAGTCGCTTCGCCAGATTAAGATAAGGGCCAATAGGGTCGGAGAATTCAACGATAATCTTCTGCTTTTGTGCGAGACCAATCTGCATGTCATCGAGGAGACATTAAAGACAATGAAGCCTGATGTGACAGTCATCGATTCCATTCAGACCATGTACAGCGAGGACGTATCGGCTGCGCCCGGAAGCGTATCTCAAGTAAGAGAGGCAACAAATATTTTCCTTCAATTAGCGAAGGGAATGAATATATCTATATTTCTTGTAGGGCATGTGACCAAGGAGGGGACGGTAGCAGGTCCCAGAGTGTTAGAGCATATGGTAGATACGGTGCTCTATTTTGAAGGAGACAGGCACGCTTCTTACCGGATACTCCGTGGGGTGAAGAACCGGTTCGGCTCCACCAATGAAATCGGCGTGTTCGAGATGAGGGAAGAAGGGCTGATAGAGGTTATGAACCCTTCGGAATTCATGTTAAACGGCAGACCGGAGGACGCCAGCGGCTCGGTGGTAGCATGCTCCATGGAGGGAACCAGACCGATATTGATAGAGATACAAGCGCTGGTATGCGGGAGTAACTTCGGTATTCCCAGACGCCAGGCGATCGGTACGGATTTCAACCGGGTGAATCTGCTGATGGCTGTACTGGAGAAGCGAGTGGGTCTGCAGATGTCAGGTTGTGACGCTTATGTGAATCTGGCAGGTGGAATCAAGATTGTGGAACCGGCTATCGATTTGGGAATCGTACTGGCCATCGTTTCCAGCTTTAAGAACAGGGCTATTGACAGCAAGATAATTGTTTTCGGCGAAGTGGGACTCAGCGGAGAAGTGCGGGCCGTGAGCATGGCGAGGCAGCGGGTGCAGGAAGCAAAAAAGTTGGGATTTACTACCTGTATCCTTCCTGCGGTCTGCATGGAGGGGTTAAAAGAAGAGAAAGATATAAAGGTAATCGGTGTAAGGAACGTACGGGATGCCATCGACCTTATATAAGTATATGCGAAATTATTTTAAATGTACCGGAGAGCTTAGACGATGAAGAAGTTATTGATTTATCTTAAGGATTACAAAAAGGAAACGGTATTGGCTCCGCTTTTTAAGATGCTGGAGGCATCCTTCGAGCTTTTTGTTCCCTTGGTTATGGCGGCGATTATCGATACGGGGATTGCGCAGGGGGATAAGGGATATATTGTCAGGATGTGCCTGATCATGGTGGCTTTGGGCGTTATCGGACTGGTATGCTCCGTTACCGCGCAGTATTATTCCGCCAAGGCAGCGGTAGGCTTTTCTGCCGGACTGAAGCATGAATTGTTTAAGCACATTCAAAAGCTGTCCTTTACAGAGATGGACGAAATAGGGACCTCTACGCTGATTACCCGGATGACCAACGATGTTAATCAGGTGCAGTCGGGAGTGAACCTGATTTTGCGTCTCTTTTTGCGTTCTCCCTTTATCGTGTTCGGAGCTATGGTAATGGCATTTACCATCGATGGCAAGGCAGCAATGATTTTTGTGGTAACTATTCTGCTGCTTAGTGTCGTTGTATTCGGTATCATGTTTATCAGCATGCCCTTGTATAAGAAGGTGCAGGCAGGACTTGACAGGATTCTCGGCATTACAAGGGAGAATCTGACCGGTGTGAGGGTAATACGCGCCTTCAACAAGGAAGCGGCAGAGATAGAGCGCTTTGAGGGAGAAAACGAAGAACTGGCAAGGATGCAGCAGTTTGTGGGAAAGATATCCGCTTTGATGAATCCGATAACCTATGTTATTATAAACGGCGCGCTGATCGTGCTCATATGGACAGGCGCTCTTCGCGTGGAGGGCGGTTATATTACGCAGGGAGCGGTAGTCGCGCTGGTAAACTATATGTCCCAGATATTGGTGGAGCTCATTAAGCTTGCTAATCTGATCATTACGGTAACGAAAGCTTTTGCCAGTGCCAACCGAATCGCTGCAGTATTTGAGATGAGGCCTAGTCTTGTATCGCCTGAAGGAGGTACTGCCCCTTGGGGCCATGGGGATGGAGACGAGGACGAAGCCTTCGCAGTTTCCTTCGAGCATGTCCATCTGACTTATAAAAATGCTGGAGCAGAAGCTCTGACTGATATTGACTTTAAAGTAAAAAAGGGGCAGACCGTAGGAATTATAGGCGGTACCGGTTCAGGAAAATCTTCTCTGGTCAATATGATTCCCCGGTTTTATGACGCCACCGGCGGATGTGTAAGGATAAACGGGGTGGATGTAAGAGACTATTCCTTGGATGAACTGCGTTCTAAAATCGGTATCGTCATGCAAAAGGCGGTATTATTTAAGGGAACCATAAGGGAAAATTTACAATGGGGCAAGGAGAACGCCTCGGAAGAGGAAATGCGCCGGGCGTTAGAAATCGCTCAGGCGAAAGAGTTCGTCGAGGAAAAAACAGGAGGCTTAGACGCCAGAGTATCACAGGAGGGAAAGAATTATTCCGGCGGACAGAAGCAGCGCCTTACGATTGCCAGAGCGTTAGTGAGAATGCCGGAAATACTCATATTGGATGACAGTGCCTCCGCACTGGACTTCGCCACCGACGCAAGACTGAGGCAAGAAATCCGAAATATGGAAGGGAATATGACTGTCTTCATCGTATCTCAGCGAGCCGCGTCCATCCGTCATGCGGATTTTATTGTAGTTATGGAGGACGGTGAAGTGGCAGGAATCGGGACTCATGAACAATTAGTTAATAGCTGCAATGTCTACAAGGAAATTTACGCATCACAGTTTAAAAAGGAGGAGAGGGCATGAGCAGAGACAGCGCAAGTCAAAGGGAAACTCTCTTCAAGGTACTCCGGTATATAAAAAAGTATTGGTTCTATCTTGGTATGTCCGTTTTTATGGCGGCGGTCAGTGTGGCGCTCACTTTGTATGTGCCGATTCTGACCGGCAATGCGATCGACCTTATCATCGATAGGGGCTTTGTGGACTTTGCCGGTATCCTGGCAATTCTTTATCGGATGGCTGTAGCAATTGTATTTACGGCAATCGCGCAGTGGATCATGAACGTATGCAACAATAAAATGACCTTCGGAATCGTGAAGGACATGAGGGATGAAGCGTTTATGAAAATTGAGGTTTTACCCCTTAAATATATAGACTCCCGTTCATACGGAGAGGTGGTCAGCAGGGTAATTGCCGATGTGGATCAACTGGCAGACGGACTGCTTATGGGATTTACCCAATTATTTACCGGAGTAATTACCATTTTGGGGACATTGATTATTATGTTAACTATAGATGCAGGAATTACGGCAGTAGTCGTATTGCTTACTCCGGTTTCCTTTCTGGTGGCTAATCTCATTGCAAAGAAGACCTATCGTATGTTCAAACTCCAATCGGAGACGAGAGGGGAGCAGACAGCCCTGATTGATGAAATGGTGGGCAGCCAGAGGGTAGTACAGGCTTTTGGACACGAAGAGAAGGCGCTTGAGCAGTTCGACGAAATCAACGTAAGATTGCGGGAGGCTTCATTAAAAGCAATCTTCTTCTCATCCATCGCCAATCCGGCAACCCGCTTTGTGAACAGCCTTGTATATACGGGAGTGGGAATCACGGGAGCGATTTTAGCCATCGCAGGGGGAATCAGCGTAGGACAGCTTGTATGCCTCCTTACCTATGCGAATCAGTATACGAAGCCTTTCAATGAGATATCGGGAGTGGTTACGGAACTGCAAAATGCGCTGGCCTGTGCAGGAAGGATATTGGAGCTTATCGAGGAAGAGCCTCAGATACCGGAGGCAGACGATGCGGCAGAGCTGTTGGATGTGAAGGGAGATGTTTCACTCTCCCAAGTGTATTTCTCCTATGTGCCGGAACAGAAATTGATTCAGAACTTTAATCTTCATGTGAAGCCGGGACAGAGGGTGGCGATTGTGGGACCTACCGGCTGCGGAAAAACTACGGTTATCAATCTGCTGATGCGTTTTTATGATGTGGACAGCGGAAAGATACTGGTGGAGGGAAAGGATATCCGTGATGTGACAAGGAAGAGCCTTCGCACCTCCTATGGTATGGTGCTCCAGGATACCTGGCTGAAGGCGGGAACGATTCGGGAAAATATAGTAATGGGAAAGCCTCAGGCCACAGAGGAGGAAATCATTGCGGCGGCAAAGGAAGCTCATGCCCACAGCTTTATTAAGAGGCTGCCGGAGGGTTATGATACTTTGATTACGGAGGCAGGAGGAAATCTCTCTCAGGGACAGAAGCAGCTTCTGTGCATTGCGAGGGTTATGCTCTGTCAGCCGGATATGCTCATTTTGGATGAAGCCACTTCCTCCATTGACACGAGAACGGAGCTTAAGATTCAAAATGCATTTGCAAAGCTGATGGAAGGGAGAACCAGTTTCATCGTGGCACACAGGCTTTCGACGATAAAGGAGGCCGATATCATTCTGGTGATGAAAGACGGCAATATCATAGAACAGGGGAACCATGAAACGCTGCTGGCAGCAGAAGGGTTTTATGCGAAACTCTATAACAGCCAATTCGCGCGGTAGAAAGAGAATGGGATAATATGTGGTTTTTATTTGTGCGTTGTGCCCGATGGGCTTCGCTATGGGCTGTCCGTGGCTTTGTTAGTAGCCGCGGGCAGCCTTCTTCTGTTGGTAAATAAGACTATTGTTTGTGCGAAGTCTTTCCGAACAAAAAGCTGAGTTCATCATCCTTGTAATAGAAGAAGCAGATAATGCAAAGAAGTACCATTCCCACGCTCACATAGCAGTCGGCAACGTTGAAAGTAGGAAAATTGATGGGAACGAAATAGATGAAGTCCACTACATAGCCATTTCTTACCCGATCGATCAGATTCCCGATTCCTCCGTTTATAATAAGGAGAAAGGTGAGGCGCATAATATAGAATCTCTTTCCTTCCGGAATCTGAAAATATTTCCAAATGATGAAAAGCATTACGCAGGAGGTCAGTGCGATGAGAAATCCCTGCTTACCGAGAAAGGAGCTGAACGCCGCTCCGGTGTTTTCCAGATAAGAGAATTCCAGTACGCCTGGAATGAGAGGGAAATCCGCCTGCTCTTTTAATTTGCTGATAGCAAGAACTTTAGTAAACTGATCCAGACCGATGAGCAGGACTGTGCTTAAAATTAACAGTAGCGCCGGCATAACTTTTTTAGATATATTTTTCATTTCTATTTTCGTATCCTTTCTATAATGAATTCATTTTTCCCATATACATTACGATTGTATTTATCATTTATGTTCATGAAAAACAAAAAGTCCAGAAATCCGAAACCGAGTGAATTTCTGAAACTCTGATCAAATGGCGGGGATGGAAGAAATTGAACCCACACCGGTAGCTTATCAAATTCTGTTGAAAGGTCATAGGACAAGCTGGACTCTCTTATAATAAAATTCTTAGATTAGAATAACATTTTTTCTTTTATAAATCAACATTGAAGAGATTGTATTTATTTGATATTATTTATTCTATTGTCCCATAATAAATATAAGGATTGGTAAAATATGATGAAATTAAAAATAGTAAAAATCGAGAATAGGACCAGCCGTGATATTTAGAGTATAGGGGCTGGGAGAAAGAATAATTCGGTAGTAATAATTTATACCATGAAGTATAATAAAATAATATTGAATACAGCGGATTAACCGATGAATGGGAGCAGACAAATGGATAGTGTTAAGCAGAACATTCTGCTGGTTTATGAGAATATGACAGCAGTGGAAAGAAGTATAGCAGATTTTTTTATAAATAATAATGAAGTGATAAACTTTTCTTCTAAAAACATATCGAAGCTGCTTTATATTTCGGAGGCTACTTTATCGAGATTTGCAAAGAAATGTAATTACAAAGGCTATAGGGAGTTTATTTTTGCTTATGAAAAAGAACTCCAGGAAGATCTGTATGAAAGAAATATAAGTGTCTTGACAAAAAAGGTGAAACATACCTATACTAGACTTTTGGAAGAAGGCTTTCATATTCTGGATGAAGAAAAGGTTAAGCGTGTTTCAGATATGATGAATGTGCACCCGCGTGTAATTGTCTGCGGGATGGGAAGTTCCGGATATACTGCACAGGAATTTCAGCTGAGGTTTATGAGACTCGGCATGAATATACAGGCGGTTACCGACTCGCAGATGATACAGATGTCAATGGCGGTGACGGATGAAAACTGTATGGTAATAGCCATTTCTTTAAGCGGAAAGACAAAAGCCATACTGGATGCGGTCAGAATGGCAAAGGCAAAAGGCGCATATGTTGTAATGATTACCTCTGGTCAGGAGATAGAACATCAAGATGACTGTGATGAAATAATATATGTTGCCACGGCTAAAAATCTGGATGGAGGTACCATGATATCGCCTCAATTCCCTATTTTGGTTCTTATAGATGTTTTTTATACCTATTATTTTGAGAACGATGCAAAGAATAAAATAATGAAATATCACGATACTCTTTCGGCACTGAGAGGGCATAATACGTAAGAAATGGAGAAGTGAAATGTGTGACGAAGTTTATTTCGGAATTGATATAGGCGGTACAGCCGTAAAGATGGGAATTATGAACAGTAAGGGAGAATTGCTCGCATCGGATACGGCATCCGTTAACTTCGATCAGTATGAAACACCCATATTACAGACGGTAAAAAAGGTTTCAGCAGTTTTTATTGAAGAACATTCGGAATATAAAGACAAGCTGAAAGCTATCGGAATATCAGCTACCGGCCAGATTGATTCAAGAACCGGTGTCGTAAGCGGGACCGCAGGACATATTAAAAATTGGCAGGACAGCAGAATCAAAGAAGAAATGGAGGAGCTGTTCCATTTGCCGGTCACTGTGGTAAATGATGCGAATTGCGCTGCTTTGGGTGAATATTGGATTGGGGCAGCAAGAGGAGCCGAAGACGTTATTGTGATTACGGTTGGTACCGGGATTGGCGGAGGCATCATCACGGGAGGAAGATTGCTTTCCGGAGCACGTGGAATAGCAGGTGAAATGGGACACTTTTCTATCAAGTCTGATGGAGAGGAATGCACATGCGGCAACAGAGGGTGCTACGAGCGGTATGCTTCCACAACGGCTTTAGTCAGAATGATAAACGAAAGAATAAAAAAGGAAGAACTTGAGGCGTTTGGAGATAATGTAAGCGGAAAGACCATATTTGAAGAACTGGAAAAAGGCAATGCAAAACTGCAGTCGGCTGTAGAGGAATGGATAGATTATGTGGCGGACGGGCTGGTAAGCCTTGTACATATTTTTAACCCGTCACTGATTATAATAAGCGGTGGTGTGAGTATGCAGAAGGAACGCTTTATCGATCCGCTGTCTGCTAAGGTAAAAGACAGAATCATGCCGGCATATAGGAAAAATCTTGAAATAAGGCAAGCCGCACTGAAAAATAACGCGGGTCTGGCTGGAGCTATATATAATTGTATTTGTACACTTGATTAGAGATATAGAAGAATATAAATGAAAAGGCAGCAGCACGAATGGAATATTCCCCAAAGGGTGTTCTCGGCCTTTATGATTTGCCGTAGGATTGTGAAAACCTACGGCTTTTCGTTTTGCCCTAAACTCTGCCTAATAGGTTTCCAATGCCAGCTGTTTATTTTCAGCATCCTAAAACCAAGCGGCGGACAGTCGTATGATTCCATCCACAATTTCTTCCTCGGATAAACTGCTGTATCCTATGAGAACCATATTATCCGAGTAACTTTGCGGGTTCATCCAATAGTTGGACACAGGGTATACTCCCACCCCTGCCTTTTGTGCTGACTCTATGAGTTCTTTTTCGGACATCCCATTGTGGACCTCCAGTAAAATGTGCAGACCGGCATTTTTGCCGTGTATCTTTGAAAGTCCTGACATATGATTATGGATGGCACTGATTAGTGTATCATGTTTCCTTTTATTGGACACGGATGTTTTGTTCAGCATCCGTGTCCAATATCCCTGCTCGATAAAGTGATACATGACCTTCTGTTCCAGCCAAGGAATAGAACAATGGTAACTTGAAAAGTTAGCATTGTATCGAGCCAACAATTTCTCTGGCAAAACAAGAAATCCCATCCGTAAGCCAGGGGCAAGTACTTTTGAAAAGCTATTAACATAAATTACACAGTCTTGCTTGTCGAGTGAATGAATGGAGGGGATTGGTCTGCTGTTATAGCGAAGCTCACTGTCATAATCATCCTCGATGATGTAAGCATGATTCTGTTCTGCCCATTTGAGCAGCCCCAGTCGTTTGTTGATTGGCGCGACAATGCCTGTTGGAAACTGATGGGAGGGTGTGGTATACAGTAACTTTGCGCCAGAAGCCGAGAGTTTCTTCAAATCAACGCCATCGTTTGCAAGGTCAATAGGAAGAACATGATATTTATGATTCATGAAAATTTCTCGGGCACTGTCATAACAGGGGTCTTCCACAGCAACAATGTAGGTCTCCTGCATGAGCAACTGGCAAACTAAACTTAGGGCTGACATAGCTCCGGAGCAAAGAATAATTTGTTCAGGGTGACAAACAACTCCTCTGGAGCCAACGAGATATTTCATGATCTGTACCCGAAGTGCTAAATCTCCCTTTTTCTCGTTATAATCAGTGATTCGTCCAATTTCGTCGGACAGCAATACCTGATTCAGCAATTTGCGCCAGATACGCAGTGGAAAATTTGCAATATCGAGTCGGCAGTATTTAAAATCGTACTGTACGGCTATAGGCTCTTCTTGTTCCTGTGTGGTTGGTTTTTCAAAATCAGTCTGTCTCGTGTGAGCTGCTGCAAGGTTTTTAACCTCAATTTTCTGTACTTTATAACCGCTGCCTACTTTGCTTTGAACGTAACCCTCGGAACAAAGCTGCTGATACGCACTGTCAACGGTATTTCTTGCAACTATGAGTGTCCCGGCTAAGGTTCTGATGGGTGGGAGTACACTTCCCTCACATAGCTCGCCGGATATGATTTTCTCTCTTAATTGATGATAAATTTGCATATATAACGGTTCATCTGAATGCTTGTCTATTAGTAACATATTCTCACCTTTTAATTGTACCTATTAATATTTTGATAATTGACACTTATAATGGCAACAATTGTACGATATAATTGCTACAAAGTAAAGTACTTATTAAGGAGGAACCAAATAATGCAACACAGAATGAAAACACATATGTTGACTAAGGACAAGATCGAGGAATTGCTGAATCGGACCGCAACGTGTAGTCTTGCTATGCTGAATGCGGATGGTACACCGTATGTCACACCCATGCATCATATCTATCACAGGGGCTTTATTTATATGCACGGTCTGCCCAAAGGCAAAAAGATTGATAACATCAAGGCAAACCCACATGTGAGTATTACTGCCTATGAAATGCAAGACATATTGATTGGCCCGGATGGCAAGGCTTGTAATACCAATACAAAATACGAAAGTGTAATACTTTCAGGTATGGCTGTTTTAGTGGATGATATTGACCTGAAAAGGGAAGCGCTGATGGAGGTTGTAAAAAAATATACCCCTCACCTTTCAGGAACTACTCTTCCTGAAAATATGGTAAGGGGAACAGCGGTCATTCAGGTAGAGATTCTTGAGATGACAGGAAAATACTACGATTGAGGATGCTCTTCATATGAGGAAAAACCTTAATCTCCTCTTCCGGCTCAGAGGGTTTCTGACTGTATAAAGCGATTCCTCTAAAAGATGCGCTGCTTTTTGTATCATGCATCAGATATCAGATGCAGTATTCATCAGGAATCCGTTTAAGGGCTTCTTTATCGGCAACAATTGACAGATCCGTATGCAATTGAAGGATGGAAGCCGGCACCTCCGGAGTGACGGGTTCCATCAGGGAGCGGTATAACGCATCGGCTTTGCTCTGGCCTGTGGCAATTAGTACAATTTTTCTTGCCTGAAAAATATTCCGGATTCCCATGGTGATAGCCCTGCGCGGAACGTCTTCTATTCTGGAGAACAAGCGGGAATTGGCTTTAATTGTACTGTCTGTCAGCTGTACGATATGTGTACCTGGCAGAAAGCTTTTTCCGGGTTCATTGAAGCCGATATGCCCATTGCTGCCTATGCCGAGAAGCTGAAGATCAATGCCGCCCAGGTCCTGAATCAGAGAATCGTAAGACTTGCATGCTTCTTCCAGATCGGAGACATGACCGTTAGGAACATGCGTATTTTCCATAGCGATATTTATCTTTGAGAAGAAATTTTTTTCCATAAAATAATGATAGCTTTCATTGTTGTCAGGAGAGAGACCTACATATTCATCCAGATTAACGGAAATAACCCTTGAAAAATCCACATCCCCCTTTGTACACCATTCGGCAAGCTGATGATAGGCTCCCAGCGGGGAGGTTCCGGTGGCAAGTCCCAAAATGCTGTCAGGCTTTGAAATGACCTGTGCCGATATGAGATTTGCAGCTTTTCTGCTGACAGATTCGTAATCCTTTTCTTTATAAATTCTGATGTTTTTCATGTTAACGTTCCCTTCTGTATTTTTTACTGCTTTTATTATAATAATTTTATTTTTAATAGACAGTGAACGGCTTGATTTAGGAAGAAGTTTCATAAAAAAGCACCAATCCGGGATTTTTATGATTGTACTTTCCAAAAGGGCCGGATTTATTGAAACTCACCGGAGGTATTGATATAATGCAGTCAATTGCAAAGAAAACGACGGAAGGTGGAAGCCCAAATGAAGATAAGAACTTTTGATTTATCGGAGAAACTTAAACCGGTTGTTGAGAAAGCCAATTCTTTTTTGCAAAATAGTCCTGATGCATGCGAATATACGTTGGCAGCTTTCGAGAGTGAGAATAAAGGTTACTTTCTATGTAAAGAAAAAGGCACTTTAGCAGTAGAATATGCAAAGCTGCCGGATCTTGGAAGAGCAATTATGGCTGCTGCTCAGGCAGATGGCAGTCTGGAACTGAAAGAAAGAAAACAGTTTGGTGATTTCGGTTATATGCTGGATTGCTCCAGAAATGCGGTTCCCACATTGAGCACACTAAAAAAGCTCGTGTCTTTTCTGGCATTGCTCGGATATGACTTTCTGGGGCTTTATATAGAAGATACCATAAAGGTATCGGAAGAGCCTTATCTGGGATATATGAGAGGGGCTTTCAAACCGGAGGAAATAAAGGAAATTTCGGACTATGCGGCAGAATATGGAATGGAAATCAGGCCGTATGTCCAATCGCTTGCTCACTTTAATCAGATTAAAAGATATGAAGAATACCAGAAGATGATAGATACAGATGATATTCTATTGGCAGACAGTGAGCGTACATACGAGTTTCTGGAGCATTATATAAAAACAATAGCGGACTGTTTTTCTTCCGATAAAATCAATATCGGAATGGACGAGGCACACATGGTAGGGCTTGGAAAATACCTGGATTCCCATGGATATAAAAACAGATTTGAGATCATGTATGATCATTTAAAAAGAGTTACTGAGATTTGTGAAAAGTATGGTTTGCGGCCTCAGATCTGGAGCGATATGTTTTTCCGGCTGGCGTTTGGCGGGGAATATTATAAGGCAGATAAAAAGCTTGTGGAAAAAGTTATCATTCCCGAAGGGCTGGAGATTGTTTACTGGGATTATTATTCCTGTGATGAAAAACGCTATGATGAAATGCTCAGACAGCATCTTCAGTTAACGGATAACATCGGATTTGCGGCAGGAGCATGGAAGTGGACTGGCTTTGCACCCCATAACAGGTATAGTATGGAAAGCGGCGAAGCGGCACTGAATGCCTGCAAGAAGAACCATGTGGATTCGGTAGTGATTACCGGCTGGGGAGATAACGGGGCGGAAGCAAGCCAGTTTTCCAATCTGCCGGCATTATTTGCCGACGCTAATATGGCGTACGAATCGAAAATAACAAATACGGTATTCCAGATGCTGACGGGAATGAAATGGGAAGAATTTATGTTAATAGATTGTACTAACCCGCTTTCTGATACTTCCGGAAAACATAATAATGCGAGCAAGTATTTTTTATACAACGATCCTTTGATAGGTACTTTCGATTCCGTAGCAGAACAGTTGGAAAAGGATTATTTTGATAAAATATCAAAGAAGTTGGAGACTTGCATTGATTTACGGCAACAAAGTGATTTCATTTATCTTTTTGAAACACAGAAGGTATTATGCGACGTATTGCAGCAAAAGGTGGATTTAGGCATTCGGCTGAGGAGAGCATACTGCGAAAAGGATATAGCGGCTTTAAAGGAAATAGCGGAAGCTGAAATTCCTCAGATCACCGAAAAGCTGGATATTTTTTATAACGCATTTAGGGAACAATGGTGTCTTGAGAACAAGACTTTCGGATTTGAAATTCAGTCACAGCGAATCGGGGGATTAAAACAGCGTCTGAGGGAATCGGCGGATAGAATTTCATCTTATGTAAATGGAGATTTAAAAATAGTGGAAGAATTGGAGGAAGAAAATCTTCCTTTCCATTATTTTGAAGATGATCAGATGGCAACTCTGAATTATAATCTGTGGAGCGATATAGTCAGCCCGGCAGTTGTTGGTTAACAATACGGACATTAGCCCGTTTGTAAATATAAAAAAGGAGGAACGAATATGAAAAGGAAACTAGTTAATGTATTACTCACTGCTGTGTTTGCAGCAAGCGTTATGCTTACCGGATGCGGCAATAGCAGCACTGCAGCCGACACACAAGGGGAAGGGGATACACAGGTTGCAGCAGATGAGCAGGGTGTAACGGACGAATCTACAGGTACAGAGGCAGCGGCAGCCGATCCCGTGGAAATTGAATTCTGGACGATATCACTGCAACCGACTTTTACGGATTTCTTTAATGGACTGATAGCCCAGTATCAAGAAGAAAACCCAGGTGTAACTGTAAAATGGGTAGATCTTCCCTATGAATCCATTCAAGAAAAGCTTGTTACTTCGGCAGCCGGCGGAAGCTCCCCTGATGTTGTAAACCTGAATACTCAGATGGCGCTGACTTTAGCTGGAAAAGGTGCACTGGTAGATTTAAATGCGGAAGCGACAGAGGAACAAAGGAGCATTTATATCCCAAGCCTTTATGAGTCCACACAGCTTGGGGAGTCGGCATATGCATTTCCTTGGTATGCATCACCTAATATAATGTTCTACAACACAGAATTGTTCGAACAGGCCGGAATTACAGAGATACCGACCACCTATGAAGAAGCAAATCAACTTGCAAAACAGATGAAGGATGCCACGGGTGCTTATTTATATAATCCTCCGGAATTATTCAACATGTTGTTTGAAGAAGGAATTCCGATATTGAATGAAGACAATACTGCCGCAGCATTTAATACCCAGCAGACTGCTGATTTGCTTGCAGAGTTCCAGGAATATACCAAAGAAGGTGTTCTTGCCAATAACAACTGGGGTAAATGGGATGAAGAGCTGAAGCTGTTTGAAACAGGGAAGCTTGCTATTATCAGCTCCTCAGGATCTTCTCTTTCGAGGATCAAGGACGAGGCACCCGATGTTTATGAGAAAATTGCAATCGCATCACCTCTTACGGGATCGGAAAAGCTCAGCAGAAATGCCTTAATGAACATAGTGGTACCAGAAGCGAGCAAGAATCATGAGGAAGCAATCAAATTTGCTGCATGGATCACCAACGATGCAAATCAGCTGGCATTTTGTAAAGAGGTTGCCATATTCCCGTCTACAACAGCCGCAGCAGCAGATTCCTATTTTACATCTGATACGGAGACTCTGGAAGGACAGGCAAGAGCGATGTCCGCACAGCTTAGCGATACATCAAAGGATTATTCGCTGGGAGTTGAGGGCCAGGGAGATATTCAGGCAGATGTCAATAAAGCGTATGAAGCTGCAATCATTGGAGGAAATGATATACAGGGAGCTCTTGACAATGCAGAGCAGTTAGTCAACTCTGAATTGAAATAAAAGTTAAAGACTGCTTCGGTTATATGCCGGAGCAGTCTCTGACCTAAGGAGGTTAGTGTGAAAATTAGAATTTTCACAGCATAATTTATTATGCTTGCGAATATTGTGCCTGCGGCCCAAAGTTTGCAGGTGTTGGAAAGGCATGGTTATTAATATGAAGAAAAAGAACAGACAGACTATAAAGGCATATTTATTTATGGCGCCAGCGTTGTTCTTATTGATCTTTTTTGTATTTGTCCCTATTATCGGAAGTCTTCCATTAATGTTTTTTGACTACTCGGTGTTAGGAAAAACAGAATTCACGGGATTGGACAATTTTATAAAGCTGTTTGGAGATCAGGAATTCCGTAAAGCATTATTTAATTCCATACTGTTTGTAGTGATTGTACCGGTGATTCAGATCCTATCTATCCTGCTGGCATTGCTGGTAAACAGGAAACTGTTCGGTATCGCATTATTCCGTACGCTGTTCTATATTCCCGTTGTTACCTCTATGGTAGCCGTTTCCATCATGTGGGGATTTTTGTTTGACTCCAATGGAGCCATAAATACGCTTCTGATGAAAATGGGTGCCATTGCTAAGCCGTTAGGATTTTTGGCAAGTACAAAAACCGCTATGCTCTGCATTATGTTTATTACAATCTGGCAAGGGCTTGGCTACTACATGATGCTTTATCTGGGAGGGCTGCAGTCTGTACCAAAAGAATTGGAAGAGGCATCCTGGGTAGACGGAGCAAACAGCTTGCAGGCATTGATCAAGATTAAGATACCTATGCTGAAACCTTATATCTGGTTCTGTTCTTTGAATTCGGTTATTTCTGCGGTGGGCGTATTTGATGTGGTCTATGTGCTGACAAAAGGAGGACCAAATGATGCTACCAATGTTATTAACTATTATTCTTATGTAAAAGCATTTCAGGACTTCGAATTCGGGTATGCAGCCGCAATAGGTGCAGTACAGGCAGTGATCACTACGATCTTAAGTATTGTTGTATTTATATATGGGAAAAAGGGAGAGGGGGTATGACGGTGATGAGTAAACTCGTTGTTACAAAAAAGAAAAACAAGATTACCAAAAAAGTATTTATTTACCTTGGCTTGATTTTGCTTGCTATTGTTTGTGCAGGCCCTTTTTTATGGATGCTGTCCACCTCTTTTAAAACGGGACAAAACATATATGACCTAAGCTTTATTCCGGAGAATCCGACCATCGCAAATTATGCAGGGGTAGTGGAGTTCATGAATATTCCCAGATATATCCTGAATACGCTGATCATTACTTGCTCGTCAATTGCATTGGATGTTGTTTTTTCAGCGCTATGTGCTTATGCGCTGGCGTGTATGGACTTTAAGGGCAAAAAGATTATTATGGGGGCTTTATTGATTTCCATGATCATACCCGCAGCTGCAGGAATGATTATCAATTATCTGATAATTGCCAAGATACATCTTTTGAATACCTACGCCGGAGCGATTCTGCCGGGGGCCGTTAAGGTATTCAGCATTATTCTTTTACGGCAGTCTTATATGGCTATTCCAAAAGAATTGATAGAAGCGGCGCGCATTGATGGTGCCGGAGAAATACGTATCTGGTGGAAGATTATGATGCCCGGAATCCTGCCTTCGGTCTCTACCGTTGTGATCTTTGATTTTATCAGTAAATGGAATGAGTTCCTCTGGCCGATCATCGTATTGCAGGATCCGCAAAAGTACCCTCTGGCAACTGCATTGCAATATTTGAACGGTTCCTTTAACTATAAATTTGGATATATAGCAGCCGGAACGATTATTTCTATCGTACCAGTTATCATTGTATTTATAATATGTCAGAAAAATTATGTAGAAGCGGTAAGCGGCGCTGTAAAAGGGTGATTCGATATGAGAGATAACTATTATGTCTGGATAGAAATCCAGGCAAACAAAAATATAATAAGTGACAGGAACAAATTTAGAAGTACTATGGAAAACTGTGTGAAAACAGGAATTGGATCGGTGATCCTGAGTGTAAAGGATACCACAGGTTTTGCCATATTTGAGAGTGCATATGCCCCCCATTACAGCCTCTATGATCCCGTTTTCGGTAAGAGGGATTATTTGGAGGATTGCCTCAATATTATTCACAGTCTTGGAATGAAAGGTTATGCGGCTTTTGATGTATTTGCGGAAGGGAACCGGAAAAATCCGCATCCGCAGATGCCCGGATTAAAAAATGCGGGCTGGATGACGGAGGTATATGGGTTGAGTGATGAGGACAGGCCTGTGATCCAGAAAGTCACAGATTCTTCCGCACTTCATACGATCGGCAGTATTGATGATTTCGGAGAGATATTTGTGAATCCGGCCAATCAGGAAACCTGTATCTATGAATGTATGCTGATAAAGGAAGTCGCTGAAAAATATCCTGTTGACGGAGTGGTTCTGGATCGTGTGAGATATGTGGGCTTAAGCTCCGACTTCAGCCTGTTTACCAAACAGAGCTTCTTGGAGTACAGCAAACTTACGGATATACAATGGCCTGAGGATATTTACACTATGAAAAGGACAAAAGAGGATATCCAGATTCAATATGGCAGATATTTCGGAAGCTTTTTAGAATTTCGGGCATTTACTATTTCTTCATTTATGGAAAAAGTAAGTAGAATGATAAAGGAATGCAGTAATAAAGTGGAATTGCTGGATTATACCGGCTCATGGTATCCGCTGTATTATCAGGTTGGCGCAAACTGGGCATCAAAAAAATACATTCCGGTGGAATATCCACTGGCAGATCCGGTAAAGTACAGCCGGACAGGATACATCGAACAGGCGGATAAATTGCTTTCCGGATTTTATTATGAAGATGTTACCAAAGAGCAGGCGGCTGAAAATGGAAAGCCGGCAGACTGGTATAGCGTAGAGGGTTCAGCGGAAATGGCCTATAAGGTGACGCTTGGTGAAAGACCCGTAATAGGAAGTCTCTTTCTGCAGCAATATGAGGATGATCTGAACCGGATGAAAGAAGCGGTCGATATGTGCTTTATGAAGTCTGACGGATGCATGATTTTTGATTTATCCTATCTGGTAGAAAATGATTGGTGGGAATATATACAAATAGAAGATTAGACAGGAGACAGAAAATGGGTAATATCAGCTTGCTTCAAAAGAAGGATACGGAAATTATAATGAAATTCTATCGGGAGTGTTTCGATCATGCCTTCTGGATTCCGGAGGGTAAGTTGAACCAGTCTGTTTTTGATGCTCCTGATTTCTGCGAGGAGGCGAGTCTGCTCATAAGGGATGAAGCCACAGGAAAACCTGCAGGCTGCATAGCAGTAAAGATTTCCAACGATCAGAAACTGTATCCGGATACGGCATGGATTACCATTCTGATGGTAAGTTCAGAATACCGGAGAAAAGGAATGGGCAGATGCTTGTATGAAACGTCGGAAAAAATTCTGAGGGATAAAGGAATACACAAGATATATATCGGCCAGGACTTCGCCAATTTTTTTTCGGGGATACCGTCTCCGAAACGGGAAAATGAAGAGTTTTTCCGTTCATGCGGCTTTATATTGAACAGGGATGAGCATTATGATTTGGAAGCAGATATAGTAAACAATAACAAAATAGATGATTTCGATACTTTGGAATTTGAAAAAGAGCTTATTACGGACATTTTGAAAAAGGAGGATTCTTCCGGATTATTGGATTTCCTGAAGGAGGAATTCCCCGGGCGCTGGGAATATGAAGCGAAAGCATATCTTGGGAATGAGGGAAAGCTTGAAAATATCATTATTATGAAAAGCGCAGCGGATGACGCAATTTTGGGGTACTGTATGACTGCCGTGCATGAGGGAGGTACCGGAGGATTAGGTCCTATCGGAATCGCACGCAGTATCAGGGGCAGACGCGCAGGCGAATATATTTTAAGACAGTCTTTGGTGCAGCTTCGAAGACTTGGAGCAGAAAGAGTCTGTATTGACTGGACTATTCTAAAAGACTTTTATGGACAATTTGATTTTTTACCGGTACGAACCTTCCGTAGTGGTTATAAAGAATTATGAAGAAGATGATATGCGTAAAACGCAGGAATGGTGGTAGAGATGAAAAAAAAGATTGTATTGCTTCCTTTGGATGAAAGACCATGTAATTATGATTTTCCGGTTGATTTATTCCGCCATGATAATTTGAAGCTGGTTCGCCCTTCAAAGCTGGGGAATAAAAAAGAACCGGCAAATGTAGATGAGATTGCCGAGTATTTGAAGGAAGAATGCAAGGATGCAGACGGACTCATTCTTTCCGTCGACATGCTGTTGTATGGAGGTTTGATTCCGTCCAGGCTCCATTATGAAACAGTTGAAAAATTAAAGCAGACTGCGGAAACGATCAAACATATAAAAGATAAAAACCCCGGTCTTACGGTATTTGCTTTTCAGGTCATTATGAGATGTCCTGCCTATTCAAGCGATGACGAAGAACCGGAATATTATGGTAAGTGCGGAGAGACGATTCATTTGACCGGTGAAATCGTTCATAAAAGCAGACTGGGCTTATGCGGTGAAAATGGGATGAAGGGCATTATGCCTGACATTAATCAGATATATTTGAACGATTATATCGGAAGACGAGAGATTAACCGTGCGATGAATCTGCATATACTGAAGTACTTGAAAGAAGAATATATTGATTTTCTCGTAATCCCGCAGGATGACTCGGCGACCTATGGATATGCGGCAATGGACAGGGATCAGATATGTGCGGAAATTGAGAAAAGAAATTTGTCGGATAGAATTCTGGTGTATCCTGGAGCGGATGAAGTGGCACTCACATTGATGACGCGCATGATCAATAAATCGGAAATGAAGAAACCAAAGGTGTACGTAAAATATGCATGTGAAATGGCAAAAAATGTGATTCCTCTTTATGAAGGAAGTACACTTTCAGGAACTGTGAAGTATCACATTCTATCTGCCGGATGTCAGCTGGCTGATTGTTATGAAACCGCAGATATAATATTGGTTCTTACTGCTCCCGCAGGACAAATGAAAGAAGCAGCAGCTCAGCCATGTAATCTGCCGGAATATCGTACGGAGAGAAATCTTGCGGAATTAATTGACTTTGTAAAGGACAGGACTGCGGAAAACAGGGTCGTAACGATAGCGGACAATGCATACGCGAATGGCGGGGATTTGGAATTCATTAAAATGCTGGATAACAACCAGCTCCTGATGAAAGTAGCAGGATATGCAGGCTGGAATACATCGGCAAACACCATCGGCACAGCACTGGCAGAGGGCGTCGATGCCTTGTACTTTGGCAACAGCAATAACCATCGCAATTTCCTTGTGAAACGTTATATTGAGGATGCAGGCTATTGCTCGGTGGTGCGAAAAAACGTGACGGAGAAATTAAGCGGTCTTGGGATGAATTATTTTGACGTAAAAGAAAAAGACGGGGCCGTTTCCAAAATAGTAGAACAGGAACTAAGAAAATTCCTGAAAGATTATTGTTCTTCCATTGCATCGAAAACATGGATAGATTTTGTGTATATGCCATGGAAAAGAATGTTTGAAATTGGTCTCCATGCTGGAATAGAGGAAATCTCAAATAATTGATCAAAAGGGATTTACGGCTAAGGGAAACTGGTATAAAGGGAATCTGCATAGCCATACGATTAACCCGGATGACATTTACAGCCAGCAGATGGCAAAAGAAGAATTCAGGTGATTTTATCGTATTACCGGGATTGGAAGCAGCCGTAGTTTTATTTGACGAAAACATGGATCGCGTCAAGGTCCGCCAGTAGAAAGAATTAATATTATAGCGGATGGATTTGTCGGTTCCGGTATCACATTTATTGCAAAGGATGGGGAGGGGCTTACAGAAAAAGAACACTACGTAAGAATAGAATGTATGGATAGGAAGGGCAAAAAAGCTTGGACGAATCCAATCTATATAAAATAAGGAGATGAGGATATGAAGAATATGGATGTACTTCATAAAATCAAAGGTGGTTTGATTGTTTCCTGTCAGGCATTGGAAACAGAACCCCTGTATGGAGCTGATATGATGGCAAGAATGGCCGTTGCAGCAAAGGATGGAGGGGCGGTGGCAATACGCTCGAATTCGCCGCAGGATGTCAAGGCGATTAAAAGGGCAGTATCGTTACCGGTTATCGGACTGTATAAAGTGGTTTATCCGGATTCGGAAGTATATATTACACCGACTATGAGAGAAATCGATTCCTTAATGGAAGCGGCTCCTGATATTATCGCTATGGATGCAACCAATAGGCTGAGGCCGCATAATGAAACGCTTGAGCATTTTTTCGCTGAAGTTAAGAAGAAATATCCTGATATGTTATTTATGGCAGATTGTTCCTGCTTTGAGGACGCTGCGCAGGCACAGCGGCTTGGATTTGATGTTGCGGGGACGACACTGTGCGGTTATACGAAAGAAACCAGCAATAGCGTAATCCCTGATTATGATATGCTGCGCCGCATGACAAGAGAGCTTAAGATACCGGTTATTGCTGAAGGCGGAATATGGAATACGGAGCAGCTTCAAAGGGTATTTGAGGAAAAAATACTTGCGGCGGTAGTCGGAACAGCAATCACACGACCAAGAGAGATAACCAGGCATTTCATCAGCGCCATACATAAGGAACAGTAGGTATGAATATAAAGTTATCCGATGACAAAATAAAAATAATGGGACGTTATGAATGGAAAGAAGATATGTTGTATTTGTGCTATTCAGGTGCATATATAGAATTTATTTTCAGTGGCTCCAGGCTCCTCGTTAGAATGCTCTCAGAATTTGCGAAAGAAAGTGAGAGCTGCAAGATCGCAGTTTTCATAAATGGCAGCAGCCAGTTGGTCTTTCCTCTAAAGGACGGGATACATGATTATCAGATTTTTGATTTCCATGAAACAAAGACGGTCATTGTTAGATTAATGAAAATAACGGAGGCTCAATATGCATCCTCAGCGATAAGTGCTTTGATTACGGATGACTCGGCATGCATTCAGCCCACTGGTTACTCGGACAGAAGGATAGAATTTATAGGAGATTCCATCACCTGCGGGTATGGGAATGAAGGAACAGAAGATAGTGTGTTTTCTACTGCGGATGAAGATGCTTCCAAGTCGTATGCGGTATTGGCAGCCGGGAGCCTTCAGGCAGACTTTACGCTGATTTCCTTCAGCGGAATAGGAATTATTTCCCGTTACGTGGAACCGGATGCTATGGAACCGCTGACAGATATATTGATGCCGGAGATATACCCTTATTGTGATTGGTATCTGGCTCACAGAAAGAATTGGGAACCTGCTGAAAAATGGAATTTTGGCAGATTTCAGCCTGAAATTGTGGTGATTAATCTAGGGACAAATGATGCGAGTTACATACGGGATGATCCGGGCAAAAAGCGCCTGTTTATTATTAAGTATGCAGAATTCATACATATGGTAAGACGGAATTATAAAAATACAGAGATTATATGTACCATTGGTGTTATGGAAAACAGGCTGAACGACGCGGTGAAAAAATCAGTGGATTATTATAAGGAAAGAACCGGCGATAAAAAAGTAGTTTTCTTTATGCAGGAAATGCAGTGCAGGGAGGACGGATATGGAACAGCTATGCATCCATCTGTTCGCACCCATGAAAAAATGGCATGGAAATTAACCCGATTTATTCTGGATAATAATTTCTGGAAAGGGGATTCCTAAGGGAGTCAAGTTAGACATAGGGTGAAAGAAGAAAAATGAACCGTTGGAAAATGATAATCAGTAATTTTCTGGAGAAACAATTTGGAAGTAGTTTGTTTACGTATCGAGAGGTACTTAATATGCTGCTTCCAATTATTTTAGATGCCTTTTTCATCAATGCAATTGGTATTCTGACAACTGCGATGATCAGTACTTCCAGTCAGGAGTCGGTATCAGCAGTAAGTTTGGTGAATCCGATCGCAATAATAATTTATGCGGTAATTAGCGCACTGGCAACAGGCGGAACAATCCTTACAGCCCAGTATGCCGGACAGGGAGAAATGGAAAAAATACAGAAAACAGCCGGACAGGTGGTGGGGATAGTTGTGGCAGCCTCTTTTTTTATAAGCCTTCTGATTCTGCTTAGTACAAAATATATCGTACAAATACTGTTTATTGGCGCTGATCCGGTTATTGTCAGCAAAGCTGCGAAATATCTCGCAGGAGTTTCATTATCTATGGTTTTTCTGGCTGCTTATCTTGGAGCATTTTCTGTCTTCAGAGGAATTGGAGAGACGAAAACATGTCTTAAGCTGACGGTAATGGTAAATCTGCTGCATCTTTTCCTCAGTTTTCTGTTTCTCAATATCTTGCATATGGATATTGCAGGGACAGCGTTGTCTCTTATTATTGCAAGAGCGGCCGGCGGTGCGGCCGGAATCTATTTGTTAGTAAGAAAAAGGGGAACGTTGAGGATTCCTATCCGCTATTTTTTCAAGATGGAAGAATCAACAATAAAAAATATATTTGGAATAGGAGCTCCATATGCATTGGAACAGATCTTTTTTAACGGCGGCAGTATGATTGTCCAGATTTTTCTTGTGTCGCTGGGCACGGTATATATTTCCGCGTATGCGGTGGCAAACTCTTTTCTCAGTATTGTTTATGCGGCCGGAATGGCTGTCGGAACACTTTCCATGACAGTAATAGGACAATGTCTCGGAGCTGGAAAAAGTGATGATGCCAGAAGATATGGAAGGAGTTTCTGTGCACTGGGGCAGTTTGTTATTATCATATCGCTGGCGGTATTTATTCCGCTGATGCCTGTTATTCTCAAACTATATCAGGCGCCTGATAATACCGTTATATTAATTCAGCAATTAATATACGTGATGGTTATTCCTCTTATTTTATTTTGGCCGGTGTCAGGAATTATGCCGTGCATATTACGGGCAGGCGGGGACTCCATGTTCTGCTCTTTAAGTTCATTGATTATCATGTGGGTAGTGAGAGTATTTGCCGGATATATACTTACGGTTCCGGTCGGAATGGGAATCATGGGATTATGGGTGACAATGCCTTTTGAGTGGTTTATCAGAACGATAATCTATTGGAGGCGGTTTCGGCATATCGGACTGCGGCAGTAGGAATTGAACCGTTACTGTTCACACCGTTCACAGTAACGCATGATTTCTGCATTTAAATTCGCTTCGCGAAGTAAAAATCATCTCTTGCATCACGTTCTTACGCCGCTTAACAGCAAGTGTTAAGTGGCTGTGTGAACAGTACATCGAACTCACAATGTTCCGGCAGAGGTATTAATTGCTTTTTCATTTATTTCTTGGTACTATTATAACAGGATATAAAAGTATTATAGCTGCTGAAAGATTAAGAAAAGATATCTTTGAGGGTACATAGATATGAAATACGATTGCTTGATTATAGACGATGAATTGGATATTGCCAAAACTACGGCGGAATATTTTGAAATGTTTAGCATTAAGGCTGCGTATGTTACAGAATATGAGGAAGGACTGCGTTTTTTTGATGCGAATGAAGTGTCATTACTTATTTTGGATATCAATCTGAATGAGCGTTCCGGATTTGAGCTTTGTAAAACAATACGCAGTAAATCAGATATTCCCGTCTTATTTATTAGCGCAAGGGACAGTGAAGGAGATGTATTAACAGGACTTAATATTGGAGGAGATGACTATATTGTAAAACCATTTACTTTAAATATTCTACTTGCTAAGGCCAAGGCTATGTTAAAGCGTTACCAGACGTATAGAAATAAGGAAGAAAAGGCGGATTTGCCGATTCCTGCGCATATTAAGATCGATTATAATTACAGGCAGGCTAGTATAAATGGAGAGATTGTAAAATTTAAGAATCAAGAATTTCGGTTGCTGACATATCTGGTCCAGCATTATAACCGTGTCGTTTCAAAAGAGGAATTGTTTGAGAAGGTATGGGAGGATGCTTATGTAAGTGATGTTACTTTGAATGTCCATATCAGGCGCATCCGTGAGAAAATCGAGCAAGACCCTAAGAATCCGGAATATATTAAGACAATCTGGGGTGTAGGATATGTATTCGAAGTAAAGGTATGATACTGAGATGAAAAAGATAAAGTATATTTTTATAAATATGATAATAGCGACATTAATTTCTATTGTGGGAATTATCATTTTAAACGGAAGGAAGCTGGAATACAGTAATGATATCATAGCGCTTAACCGGATAACGATCGAGGCAGGCAAGAACTTTGAACATTTGGAAGATATGGATTTGCAGTCAGGCATAGGGGAGTTTGCAATTTATAATTTAAACGGTGAACTGGTTTACAGCCATGGTTATAAAGTAAAAACTATGATTGAGGCAATGAAGGAAGCAAACGCCATGCAGAACATTATCTTGGATGACATGGTTCTTGGTACGGTAGTTCTTGCACCAACCTATGAGGACATCATGCGTAATTACCAGACACAGATAATCTTTATTCTGGTTTGTGTCTTGATTACAATGTGGGGAATCAGTATAGTATCAGCTTTTTATATCAATCGCTCGATCATAAGACCATTTGAACAAATGAAGGAGTTTGCGAAAGAAATAGCGATAGGAAATTTGGAAATAGATCTGAAGATGGACAGGAAAAATATCTTTGGTATATTTACTGAAAGCTTCGATATCATGCGTACGGAGTTAAAACATGCAAGGGAAAAAGCAGAAAAGGTAGAAAAGAGCAAAATGGAGCTGATAGCATCCATCAGTCATGATATTAAGACACCTATTACTTCTATTATGCTCATATGCGAATTCTTAAGTGCAATTATTAAGGATGAAGCTCAGCTTGCTAAGATATTATCCATATCTTCTAAGGCGGAGCAGATCAATCTGATGACATCAGATTTGCTGAACAGTCAGCTTGAGGAACTAGGAGAATTAAAGGTAACAATGGGTTCGGTTCTTAGCAGTGATATCGGCAATATGTTTAAAATTGCAGACAGCCAGGAAAAAATAGTTGAATGCAGGATTGAGGATTGTATTGTTAAGGCTGATAAAGTTCGTATGCAGCAGATTATTAATAATATTATTGATAATTCATATAAATATGCAGATACCCCGATATGGATTGAAAGTAAGCTTTTGGATAACAGCTTACTTATTCGTATAAAAGATATAGGAAACGGAGTTGCTGAAGAAGAGATACATAAGATAAAAGAGAAATATTATCGCGCTAAGGGTACAGAAAATAAGCATGGCAGCGGACTTGGATTATATATCGTTAATGATCTTATGAAGAAGATGGATGGCAGCGTCTCCTTTCAAAATGAAGAGGATGGATTTGCTGTTGAACTGGAATTAAAATTAGTATAAACGGTACAAAGGGGATGCCGAAGCAGGCATCCCCTTTATGTAATAGAAAAATGTTCTTATTTTATTTTGAATTCAGTCCCTTGTTTTCCGGCAAAAGCGATATAGCCGTCCTCTATTAGATACGAAGTCATAGTATCGTTCATAAATAGGGAAGAATCTATGAGAGCACCGTAAGGGTTATATATAAAATAGCTTCCTTCTCCTGCTATATCAATGGAAGTATACGTCCCGGCAATGGATTCGGGAATGCGATACCATTGAGTAAATCCATCTGTTTGAATGGTGTAGGTTTGACCTAAATTAAGATCGGACAGATATTCTTCGCCTACATATTGAAAGCCGCTGGTGGATGACAGATACTCCATATTATCTTTTAGCGTAATATTTATATCTACGATATCGCGTTTCTTTCCAACGTTTGAGAGGGAATCATTACCGGTTATAGCGTAAAGTGATCCATTTATTATAAAATAATTTTCATTGTGATTTAAAACTTCCCCCTCAATATATGGTTTTGATATATAACTCGCACTGGCATAATGTTCATCAAGAAGAAAATACTTTTTATTATTTCTGTTTTTCCAAGCTGTTTTGGCTTGATCGGAAGCTTGAAAGTCATCCAGCTTAGTGGCAAGTGTCAAAGTGGAAAAGTCTGTAGATACACCGAAGTATTTTGCGTAATATTCTGCTTGTACAGCATATGTATCGCCGCTTTTAATGAGGCGAAAGCCTTCCGTTATGTAACGCTGTGAGGCAGGCATGATCACATTCAATATATTGTCATCTTTGCAGACAAAATAGCCGGAATCCAGATAGGTCAGTTCGAAGCTCTTATCTATTCTATTGCTGGATGAGGCCGGCGTGGAATATAAGGTTAAATACATTTTATTATTCCTAAAATCAAGGGTAAAGGATGCAAAACCATTGTAAAAGCCCGTGAATTCAAGGTATTCATCAGGAATGGCAGCGGGTTCTCCTGAAAATGTGGTTTCTTGAGTTACTTCCTCCTTTAGACCGATGGTTGAATTTAATGCACTTAATAGTAATTCATTCGATAAAAGCGAAGCATAAGCGCTGCTTCCCCCTGAGGATACGACGGCAGAAGACATGTTATAATCGGGAAGAACGGTAAGCATTGCATGGTAATTATCCGTATCGCCTCCTTTTTTTACGGCTTGAATATGATAGGTACTAAAAGGATATGCATTTACCTCATCCCATCCAAGACCATAATTGCCATCATAAATATGAGGACCGGCGGCTTGTTCCTTTATTGATTCGGCTACACCGTCACTGCTTAGTATGGAAGGGTGATCTTTCATAAATATAGTTGAGAAGGTACATAAGTCCGCTGCAGTTGAGAGGATACCGCCATCACCGAGAGTTGTTGTCATTACAGTTGGCATAAGCCGATTATTTTTGTAAGTGTCGGCGATATCGGAATTGTTAAAATCAGAATGCATGGTTATGGTGTTATTGGCACCCAAAGGAGCCATTATATACTTTGTAATGTAATCAGTATACGAAAGGCCGCTTACTGCCTCAATGATAAGCTCTGCCAATTCAAAAGAATCATTACTGTATACCGAGTACTCGCCAGGTTCAGCCTTTAAGCGCTGAGTGCTCAGATGCTTGAGAATTCGGTCGTGATTGGAATTATCAACGCAGCCGTACAGATCCGAATTCGAGTATAAGGAGCCAAGAAGACCGGAAGAATGATTAAGCAGCATACGGACGGTGATTTTTTTGTAACGTTCATCTGCCATCGTAAATCGCGGAAGATATTCCGATACAGGAGAGTCTAATTTAATAAGCCCTTGGTCTGCCAGCTTTAAAATTGCGGTTGTAGTAACTGTCTTGCTGATGGAACCTATGCCATATATTTTATTTTCTGCAGTAAGAAGAGCTTCAGAGGGCTGATGTTCCGATGTGGAATCGTTATCCTTACTGTTTTTGGCAAATGACGGAATAGGCAGCATCGTAAATCCGACAAGAAGAGAAAAAAGGCTTATAAAGGCTTGTAAATGTAGTTTTTTCATAAATAAATTCTCCTTCTAATTTTCAATCAGTTCATAAGCAGAGATGTGTTTAATTTTTGAAGTAAGGAAATAAGATGCCATATAAGTGAACGAAATTATGATGATAGCAGCGGATAGTAATGTAATTATTGAGGGTAATTCATATTCGAACCCGCGCCAGCCTACAAGAGAAAATAGCTTTGTTACAAAAGGTAACGTTATTCCATAAGCAATAAAGGAACCCAGGAAAGCGCCGACAATAGCGGATGGCAGCAGACAAAAGGTAAGCTGTTTTCTTAATTCGCCAGTAGTAAACCCTAATGCTTTTAATATACCAAATTCCGGCTTTTTAGCGTTCACTGTCTGTTTCACCATAATAGAAAGCACAACGAAGATAATGATTAATGTAATTACCAGGATGAAAGTTGCCAGAAGTCCGAATGCCAGTTTAAAAATATTGAGATAACCTGCCAGCAAAGAGGTATTTGAGTACACATCTTTAATGGGATAAGCAGAGGTGCCACTGCTTAAGACTGTATTCCCATCTATATTCAAAGCATACTCCATGCTGTCGATATTATAATTTTGTTTTAGTTTGATCATTTTTGAATCGATCATGTTTTTGATTGCAGAATATTTATTATTAGTATTTGAGGGTACTATCCCGGATAATAGTTCGCTCTGGGTATATCCGAATTTGTTAAATATAAAGTCAGCAAACTGCTCATAGGTATAGCCTTTATCGAGATAAGCACATATTGTACTGGGAGCATAGGCGGCATATAGCCGCTTATAGCCATCTTCGGTTAAATAAGTATTATAAGACATGATTGAAGAAGTAATGCCTGAGATGATATAATCTGCTTTAATACCAATTGAGTTTAACGTTATTACATCTCCGATACTTTTGCTTAGCAAGCTGGCAACATGAACAGAAACAGCAATTTCATTATCGTTGACAGGAAAGCTTCCGTCTGAAATTTTAATAGATTCCAGATTATTAAAATTATCGATTACACGTGCGTTGTAAGATGTATTGTCAATTGTTACGCTTTCAAAGCCTATCCTTATAATTTTTAGCACATTTTCATTATTGTCTATAATTTTGGAGATTTCTTCTATATCGGCATGATCATCGAGTGTGATATTGGCTTCGGTTATTTCGTTGTCGAGTAAGTTTTTTATAAAAGTGTCATTGAGTCCGAAGCCTTCAAACAGTATGAATCCAAAGCATAATGTAAAGCTTACAATAGTAATGATTATGCAGGTAGATATATTCTGCTTTTTAAACATAATCCAATTTTTTAAGCAGAGTATCTGATGGATAGAACCTTTTGCATATTCAAGTTCTACTGCATTTGCCTTAATATTGTGAGAAAGAAGCCCCCCTCGGAGTATAACGGCAACAGGCAGTTTTTTTACGCCTGTGGTGGATAGATAAGCAGCCAGCCCGATCAATAGGGTAATAATCAAGATTATTATTATGTCTAAACTTATGTGAGCAGTATTTTTAATAAATACACCGGTGATCAATATGAGTATTTTATGATATAACGGAGCACAGGCATAGGAAAACAAGGTGCCTATGATACTGCTGATAAAACTGATGATTATGTATTCGAAGACATACCCTAAGGCAATTTGTCGGCTTGTATATCCTAATGCCTTCAAGGTGCCGATGGCGGTAAGGTTTTCAGTAATACCGGATTTGATTCTATAAATTGCCATAATAAGAGCAACCATGAAAATTACTCCTGAAAATGCAATAATAATGGTTGAAATAATAGAAGCGAATAAGGTAAATGCTACTGAAAAATCAGGACGCGCAGCGGCCATTTCTATACATTGGGTATTCCTGGTATATGCTGAACTATAGTCAACGAGTTGAGATTCGATATAATGCAGAGCAGCATTATCGTCTGCGGTGAAGTTTAGCAATGTTTTAGTTCCGAAATTAGATGATAATTCATGAAAAACATCAGCTGTCACAACAATTCTTGTCTGTAAGAAATTAGTAACAGCTCCAAACTCCGATACATTGCAAAAGCCTAGTATTTCATATGTATACTCTTGCTCAGAGGAATCCCTTAATATGAAGGAAGAGCCAATCTTATAACCGAGTTCCTGAAAAGCGATGGGTAAATATACCCCGCTTTTATTTTCCTGAGGATTCAAAATATCAATTAGGGAAATAGAACGTTCTGCATTTATATTTTGAATGAACATGGATGCAGGGCTGGGGCTGCTGATATCGGGTGAGTAGTATTTACCGGAAAATGAGATGATATCTTCTGCGTTTACACCGGTGACATGTTCTTTTGCTTCCAGAAAGGCTGCAAAATCCTCATAATACATGTTAGGCGAAAAAAGCATATAACAATCAGTTCCGTTTAATTTTTCGCTTTGAGATTCAAAAGAGGAGTTAACTTCTCCGGTTGATAATATCACATTAAAAAAGCAAGTTGCAATTATCACAATAATGGCGAATGAAACGGCACCATTATGTTTCCGCTTTAAATTTGTAAGTGCTAAATGTAGTGAAATCATTAAAATGTCTCCTTTACCAATTGTTCTCCTGAAGGAAATCACGGGCTTTTTTTGAGCGTTCTTCCATCGCAGCCTCCGAGTATTTATCCAGATGAAGCTCTCCGCATACTTTACCGTCCATTAGGTAAATGATACGATCAGCTCTGATGGCAGCTTTTATATCGTGTGTTACCATTACAATACTCTGACCTTTTTGATTTACTTTTGTCAGAATATCCAGAACATCTTTGCCGGAAGAAGAATTAAGGGCTCCGGTAGGTTCATCCGCAAACAGGATATCAGGCTCGTTGATTAAAGAACGAATAAGGGCAGCGCGCTGTCTTTCGCCTCCCGATAATTGGCTGGGAAATTTACGCCATATTTCTTCTGTTAATCCAACCTGAAGAAAAAGCTCTTTTGCACGTTTAATGATTTCGGGTTTGTTATTGTTTACAAGATATCCGGCAGTCAGGACATTATCCAAAATACTCATATTCTCCAGAAGATAGATGTTCTGAAAGACAAATCCGCAATGCTTTTTTCTGAAGTTAGCCAGTTCATCGCTGTTAAAATCCTGGATTTCAATGCCCTGAAAGATAATCTTGCCAAGGGTAGGGGTATCCATCCCGGATAGCGCGTATAAAAGAGTAGTCTTACCGGAACCAGAGCTTCCCATTATAATGGTAAAGTCGCCTTCATAAATATCGATGTCTAAATTGCAGAGAACATGCTGTTGCTGTCCATCGGATGAAAATGTTTTACATAATTGTTTTGTTTGTAAAAATAATTTATTCATATGTTGTACCTTTCTTATTTTTCTAGTATCAATATAGCAAATAAAATGGAAATAATCTTTTCCGGCAATTAAACAAATCCTTGTCAAATCCTTAATCATTTCACTTCTGTGTCGTTTTATATTAACACTGCTTAATAATCCGTGTTTGAATGTAACAAAGTATTGTGAAGGACGATGGCCAGATTCTGCACAAAGCACGGGTTTATCTTTGATTCATATTATATTGAAAGTAAACTATTTAGGAGGCAGTAAATTGAATTATTATGGATACGGCAACTATGGTCATTATTCTTACGAACAGGCGATTCCTTATGTACCGGTGATGGATATGTCTGCAACGGAACAGCAGACTGAAACCGCCGAAATGTTCACGTATCCTCAAAACCTTCAGGACGCTCTTGATTTAATCCTGCAGGCACTTTCCGGTGAAAATGAGGATAGGATGTTTTATAGCTGGCTAATAGAGAATGCTCCTTCGATTGAGGATAAAGAAATAATCAGTGGAATCCGTGAAAACGAAATCGGTCATTATGAGTTATTTAAGCAGATATACAATGAGGTATCAAATATGATGCCGCAACAATTTCCAGGTGAGCAGTTTTCGCCGCCAGAAAATTATTGTGCAGGATTGGCAAACGCTATACTTGGTGAACAAAATGCTGTACAGAAATATCGTAAGATCCTTTACGCCATGCAGGACCGCGTGCATATCAATATGATGACAGAAATCATAACCGACGAAATCCGGCACGGCATACTTTATAATTATCTTTACGCTAAAAATAGTTGTAAAGTTTAATAATTATACTACATGCAATAACACCCTTTTAAAAGTGTTCATCCAACGGTAAGCAGTTTTTGAAAGAGTAAGAGTTTTATTATTAATGCTTGCGTTTAGTTGTCAAATAAAAAGACCTCACAAACATCATTTAATACTGTGTTTGTGAGGTCTTTTAAAGTAGCAGGGGCAGTAGGAATCGAACCCACATCGATGGTTTTGGAGACCACTGTTCTACCCTTGAACTATGCCCCTATATCCGGCTTTTTTGAACCGCCGAATCATATTATAGCATAAGGGTTATTTGATAGCAAGACATATTTTGCAAAAATCAGACCGTTTTTTTATGTTCTTTTGCGGGAGCGGTGGAAGCTCTTTCGATGTATTGGGCGTGGAGCATCGTGCGGCTGATGGAAACGTGATTGATCAACCCGCTCAGCGCAAAATAGCCGCATTTTCCAAGTTCTACCCTGTTTTGCCGTATGGTAGTAAGGGGAGGTTCCAAGTGGGCCGAAATCGGTAAATCATCGAAGCCAATAACGCTGATGTCCTCAGGAACACGAAAGCCGTGCATGGTGCATTCCATGATAGCGCCGGAAGCAATTAAGTCGTTTCCGCATAGGATAGCGGTAGCGCCTTCTGCAAGGAAAGAGGGAATATGATACTTCGCGCTCTCCGCAACGTAATAACCATATGCGGTCAGCTTCTCGTTGAATGTGAGGTTATGAGCAGCGAGACTATCCAGATATGCCTGCATACGCTGTTCAGAGACCATGGAATTGGGAGAACCATTTAAAAAGGCGATTTTTTTATGGCCTAAGGAAATTAAATGTTCCATGGCGATATCGATGCCTTCGAAGCTATCGGTTCCTACATAAGCCACATTGGGATTCTTCCTTATGTAGTTATCGAAAAGTACGGTAGGAATCGTGGTGGAGTTAAGCTGGCTCATCCAGTTGTCCTGAAGGGAGAAACCAAGAAGAAAACCGCCCCGATAACCATTTTTCAGCATGTAGGTGTCATATTTCTCCTGCATCTGAAAGGTAGGATTGATGGGGAGTACAGTAATGTCCCATTTGTCCCGGTATGCGGCCTGCTTAAAGCCTAAAATAATTTCGTAACCGAACTGGTTATTCGTCTCATAATCCATATTTTCTATAAAAACGCATAACTTTTTGTGTTCTTCTTTTTTCATTTTTTTCGTGGTATATCCGATTTCCACTGCCGTGTCGAGGACGGTCTGACGAAGCGCTTCGCTGATGTCGCTGGCTCCGTTCAAGCCTTTTGATACGGTGCTGACGGATATTCCGAGTTTATTTGCAATATCTTTAATCGTTGCCATATGGTTTCCTTTTCTGTCATCTGTTGCTTCATACTTTTTAAGCTAATCTTTTTTGCATCATTTTCTATTCTTTTTATTGTCTTAAATTTCCATTAGACAATATATAAACAGTATATAAGCAAAACAAAATGATTTCAAGTGATATTATTTTTTCGAATATTGTTTTTGGGGCAAAAGAAATAATAAACAAAAAGTAGAAACAAAAATCGGTAAATATGTCAAATGTGATAATAAGTTCTCTATAGGCATTGACAAAACCTATAGAAAAGTGGTAAATTTATCTCAGATACGAAACTTTACGAAAAATATTATGAGCGTATATAGGCAATGGAGGCGAAGGCGGTGAGTAAGAAAAGATTTACAAGAGGAGCAGGAATCCTGTTATCGATTACAAGTTTGCCTTCAGCTTACGGGATAGGTACATTGGGGGAGGAGGCCTTCCGCTTTGTGGACTTGCTGGTGGATCTGAGACAGCGTTACTGGCAGGTGTTGCCGATTGGTCCTACGAGCTTCGGAGATAGCCCTTATCAATCATTCTCCGCCTTTGCGGGTAATCCCTATATGATAGATTTGGACGATCTGACAAGAGACGGCCTTTTGAAAAGGGAAGAAATCGGAAGCTACAACTGGGGCAGTGATGAACACGATATAAATTATGCGGTTCTATATAATAACAGATTTCGGGTGCTTGAGCAGGCCTATGGACGCTTTGATAGAAAGAATACGGATTTTCTCTCCTTTTGTGAGGAGAAAAAGGAATGGCTGGAAGACTATAGTTTTTTTATGGCAATAAAGACGGAGTCGCAGGGCAAGGAATGGCTGAGCTTCGACAAAGAGCTGCGGGAGCATGATGAGAAGGCAATTTCGGCTTATAAGCATGAGCACGAAGAAAAAATAGACTTCTGGAAATTCTGCCAGTACAAATTTTTTGCTCAGTGGAAGAGGCTGAAGACCTATGCCAACAGCAGAGGAATCGAGATCATCGGAGACGTTCCTCTTTATGTGGCTCTGGACAGTGCAGATGTATGGGGGCACAGGGAACTGTTTCAATTAGGAGTGGATGGAACGCCCGAGAGGGTAGCAGGCTGTCCGCCGGATGCATACTCAGCAGACGGTCAGAAATGGGGGAACCCGCTGTATGACTGGAAGCAGATAGAGAAAGAGAACTTTCGCTGGTGGCGTATGAGGATGAAGGAGAATGCCGGACTGTACGATGCTTTGCGAGTTGATAACTTCAGCGGTATTTTGAAATATTACAGCATTCCCTTTGAAAAAGGCGGCGTAAAAGACGGAAAGTGGGAGAAGGGCCCGGGAAAGAAGCTTCTGGATATTATGGAGTGGGAATCGGGCGAATGCAAGATTATGGTAGAGGACCTGGGGCCTTGCATGCCGTCAGTAAAAAAGATGCGGGAGAAGATGGAATGGCCCGGAATGAAGGTGCTGCTGTTCGCTTTTGACGGCGATATTTCTTCGGAATATCTTCCTCATAATTACATAGACAGAAATACCGTCGCTTATGCGGGTACACACGATAATGAGACGATTGTGGGCTGTTATCGGGATAAGACGGAATATGAGCTGGCATTTTTATATGAATATTTGAATATAGATTCCAAGGATGCGATTCCGGACGCCTTCATAAGACTCGCTTATTCCAGCATTGCAGATGTAGTTATTTTACAGATGCAGGATATCCTGAAGCTGGGAAATGAAGCGAGGATGAACCACCCTTCTACAGTAGGGAGCAATTGGCGCTGGCGGGTATGGCACGACTGTTTAAGCGAAGAGAGGCGGACGTGGATAAGGACGATATCTACTATATATAGACGCTAAAATGTTGCGATGAAGCCGCAGGCTAAATAGCAACGTTAGAACATCAGGTATAGGATGTGCAGGGCACATTTTATATATATGGGCGACAGCCCTGAGACAATATTAAGACAAGGTCAAAGAAAAAGGAGAGGAAAATTAATGAAAAAGAAAATGTTAGCATTGTTCATGACAGCCGCTATGGTGGCATCTTTGGCAGGCTGCGGAAGCACAGCGACTACAACGACAGAGGCTCCGGCTGAGACGACGGAAGAAGCCGCAGCAGAAGAAGCAGCACCGGCAGAAGAGGCTGCTCCTGCGGAAGAAACTGAGGAAGAAGCGCTTACTGCTGATATTCTCGTATGGGGACCGTCAGAGGATCAGTCGGCAGAAAACGGTAACTGGCTTCCGACTATGTGCGAGCAGTTCGCAGCACTTCATCCGAACTGGGATATTACATTTACCTATGGCGTATGTGCGGAAGGCGATGCGAAAGCTACCGTAACGCAGGACGTTGACGCAGCAGCGGATGTATATATGTTTGCAAACGATAACCTTACAGATTTAATCGCTTCGAACGCTATTGCAAGATTGGGCGGTGAGACGGAAAGCTATGTTAAGAGCACGAATTCTCAGGCGATTGTAGATTCCGTATCTCTTGATGGAGCGGTTTACGGCGTTCCTTTTACAACGAATACATGGTTTATGTACTATGACAAGAGCGTATTTTCTGAGGAAGAAGCAGCTAACCTGGATACGATGATAGCAAAAGCGAAGGTTGCATTCCCTCTTTCCAACTCATGGTATATCGCTTCTTTCTATGTAGCAAATGGATGTACTCTGTTTGGCAATAGCAATGATGAAGCACAGGGAATCGATTTTAGCGGCGATAAAGCGACTGCAGTAACGGAATACCTCGTAGATTTAGCAGCTAACCCGAACTTCGTAAACGATGCTGACGGCGCTGGCCTTGCAGGCTTACGTGACGGAAGTATTTCTGCAATCTTCTCAGGTTCCTGGGATTACGCAGCAGTAAAAGAGGCTCTTGGCGACAACTTCGGAGCAAGAGAACTTCCTACGATTACAATTAACGGTGAAGAGAAACAGATGATGGCATTCGCAGGTTCTAAGGCGATTGGCGTTAACCCTAACAGCGATAATATGCAGGTTTCAGTTGCTCTTGCAAGCTACTTAGGAAGTGCGGACGCACAGAGAGCACATTATGAAATGAGAAGTATCGTTCCTTGCAACACGGAGCTTTTGGCAGATCCTGCACTTCAGAGCGACGCTCTTGTAGTAGCACAGAATGCGACCTTCGATAATACCGCTATTATTCAGCCGTTCGTAGCAGCTATGGGCAATTACTGGACACCTGCTGAGAATATGGGTAAAGCATTTGTTAACAAAGAAGTAACACATGCAAATGCAGCGGAAAAAACAGAAGCACTTAACGATTCTTTAAATACATCTGTAGTGGAATAATAGGAAGTAAAGTGGTAAAATAGGAGATAGAAAAGACGGTTTCCTAAAGTATAAAATTTCACAAAAGTGATAGTTTCCGAGGTGTCCGTATCTTTTCGGGCACCTTGGGGTATCTTTCGCTTCAGGAGGTTACAGCATGGGAGAAAGAAAAAAGAGAGTAAAAGAGTTCGCAACGCCTTATACGGTAGGTAATGCGGTAAAAAAAGGCGATTTGGTAACAAAGCTGTCTATGCTGTTTATGGGAGCGGGGAACATTGCGCGCGGACAGATAGTCAAGGGACTTTTATTTCTCGCGATTGAAATCAGTTACATTTTATTCATGGTTCAGAACGGTATACATAACTTAGCGATGATGCCCTCATTGGGTACGCAGGCCCAGCAGGAAATGTGGAATGAAAAAAAGGGTATTTATGAGTATGTTGCCGGAGATAACTCGCTGATCATCTTGTTATACGGCGTAGTTACTTTGTCCATTACATTAGGCTTTCTTTTGCTTTGGATGGCTTCGCTCCGCAGCGCTTACAAGGCGGAGATTTTCAGCAAAAAGGGTAATCATATCAATTCTTTTAAAGACGACATCAAGGATTTGTTCAATCAAAATTTACATATATTGTTAATGGCGCCTCCGATCATGGGAATATTGCTTTTTACCATAATGCCTCTTATTTTCATGCTCACTATGGCTTTTACCAATTACTCGAAGTATGGGGATCATTTGGTTTTGTTTGATTGGGTAGGCCTGGCGAACTTCATTAAGGTGCTTAGCTTTCGTGATTCCATGGGTCAGACCTTCTGGTCCGTACTGGCATGGACGCTCACATGGGCCGTACTTGCTACTGGCCTGAACTATATATTCGGTATGATGCTGGCCATCATCATTAACAGAAAAGATACAAAAATAAAAGGCTTCTGGCGATTCTGCTTCGTGCTTTCCATCGCAGTTCCGCAGTTCGTCTCTCTGCTCATTATGCGGACGATGCTGCAGCCTGAGGGTGCGGTAAATACCATGCTAAGGAACGTAGGGCTCATTGAGACTTCCCTCCCATTCTTTACAAATACGATGTGGGCCAGAGTGACCGTTATCGTAATTAACCTATGGATAGGTATTCCGTATACGCTTCTTCAGGTTACGGGAATTCTTCAGAACATACCGGGAGAACTATATGAATCGGCGAAAGTGGATGGTGCTAATATATTTACCATTTTCTTCAAGATAACCTTGCCTTACATGCTGTTTGTGACGACGCCATATTTGATCACACAGTTTACCGGCAATGTAAATAACTTCAACGTCATTTACCTCCTGTCGCAGGGACATCCTACGCCGGTGGGATCTACTGCAGGAAAAACGGACCTTCTGATTACGTGGCTGTATAAGCTCACGATTGATTTGCAATACTTTAACCTTGGGGCAGTTATAGGTATCATGACCTTCGTGGTATTAGCGGTTGTGGCCATCGTGACCTACAGAAACACGGGCTCTTATAAAGATGAGGAGGGATTCCAATGATGAAAAAGAAGGAAATGATCGGTGCAAGAGCGCGAAAAACTCTCACGAACGCCTTTGTTCATATTTTTCTGGCGGTATTGTCGGTGGTATGGTTATTCCCTATATTCTGGGTAGTATTAACGAGCTTTCGAGGAGAAAAGGGTTCCTATATGTCGACCTTTTTCCCGAAAACATATACGTTTAACAATTATATCAAGCTTTTTACTGAAACGAATGTGTTGAATTTCCCTAAGATGTTTGCGAATACGTTAATTATCGCTATTTTTTCCTGCGCTATTTCTACGTTTTTCGTGCTGGCGGTTTCCTATAGCATGTCCAGATTAAGGTTCAAGGCGCGCAAGCCATTAATGAACGTAGCTCTCATACTTAAGCTGTTTCCGGCATTTATGTCCATGATTGCTGTTTATTATATTTTAAAAGCTATGGGGCTGTCGGAAGGGTCGATGATCCGAGTGGCGCTCATCCTCGTTTATTCCGGAGGTGCCGGTATCGAATTCTACATAGCCAAGGGTTTCTTCGATACGATCCCGAAGGCACTGGACGAAGCAGCTTATTTGGATGGCGCAACGAAGTTTCAGGTGTTTACGAAGATTACGGTTCCGCTTAGCAAGCCTATCATCGTCTACACAGTCATTACTACATTTATTGCACCTTGGGTAGATTTCATCTTTGCCAGAGTCATATGCAGGGCCAATGCCGAGTATTATACAGTGGCACTGGGACTTTGGAAGATGCTTGAAAAAGAGTATATCGATAACTGGTACACCGCATTTGCAGCGGGAAGCGTATGTATTTCCATCCCGATCGCAATTTTGTTCGTGGTAACTCAGAGATTCTACTCAAATGGTATGTCCGGTGCAGTAAAGGGATAGTTTTACTAAAATAATATGAACTTAAATTGCAGGCAGAGCAGTAACCGAAAAAGAAATCGTGAATGCGCTTTGCCTGCATATTTTATGCAACGAGTGCGCAGCTACGCGCGCGGAACAAAAACCGTGCTGCCGGAGGGCTTGGCTGCGAGATTGTAAGAAGCACATTTTTGTTCTGGTGGCTACAGAAGATTGTTATAAGGTTAGAGAAGAGATTGGGAGGAGATTGGTTATGAAAAAGAAGGTGCTCGGTATATTACTGGCAGTTTGTCTGGGTATCAGTTCGTTTGCGGGCTGCGGAGACGGTATAGGAAAGGCTGCCGATGAGAAGGGCGGAGTTGTTTCGAATGGAACGGACGAAGGGAATGAGACGGGAAGCAGTACAGATGCTTCGTTAGATGGGAAGGCAGAAGAAAGGCCTGCATTGAATGTGCTGGATGATAAATACCGTACCTTTTATGAGGTATTCGTATATTCCTTTTACGATGGAGATGGAGACGGAATTGGCGATTTTAAGGGATTGACGGAGAAACTTGATTATATCAATGACGGAGATGATTCTACGGATACCGATCTGGGATGCAACGGTATCTGGCTGATGCCTACTATGCCGTCGACTACTTACCACAAATACGATGTGACGGATTTCTATGGAATCGATGAACAGTATGGAACGATGGATGATTTCGAGGAATTCTTGGCGGCATGCGATGAGAGGGGAATCGATGTGATTTTGGACTTGGTACTGAACCATACCTCCTCATCTCATCCCTGGTTCCTGAAAGCCAGCAGCTATTTGAAAAGCATAGGAGATGCAGAGCCTTCTGTGGAGGAATGCCCTTATATCGATTATTATAACTTTTCCAGGGAATGGGAAGCCGGCTGCGTCGAGCTTGACGGAACATGGTATTATGAAGCACAGTTTTGGAGCGGAATGCCTGATCTCAATCTTGGAAGTGAGGCGGTGAGAGGGGAAATAGAGGATATCGTTGATTTCTGGCTGGCAAAGGGAGTTGACGGATTTCGGCTGGATGCGGCAAAGGAATATTATTCCGATGCAGTAGATGCCAATAACGAGGTTCTTTCCTGGTTCAATAAAATGGTGAAAGAGAAAAAGCAAGATGCCTATATCGTAGCGGAAGTATGGACGGATATGGATACCTATGCGAAATATTATGAAAGCGGTATAGACAGCGTCTTTGACTTCGCTTTTGCGGACAGCGGAGGAATCATTGCGAACACAGTGAGAGGAAACCAGTCCGCCAGTGGATTCGGAAAAGCGCTGCAGGCCTTGGATGATAAGTTCTCACAGTATAATCCTGACTATATCGATGCGCCCTTTTATACCAATCATGATTTGGGAAGAAGTGCAGGCTATTATTCGGGAGATAATGCTGAGAGTCAGACGAAAATAGCCGGTGGGTTGAATCTTATGATGAACGGCTGCTGTTTCCTATACTATGGGGAAGAGCTGGGAATGAAGGGTTCAGGCAAGGACGAGAATAAAAGGGCGCCTATGTATTGGAGTGAAAACAGCGAAGAAACGGGCATGTGCGATGGACCGCCGGATATGGATGCGGTAAAGATGAAATATGGCAGCCTAAGCGAGCAGAATGAGGCGGCGGATTCCATTTACAATTATTATAAGGAAGCAATAAGACTTCGCAATGTTTATCCTGAAATTGCCAGAGGAGAGGTAAGTTATGTGGAGAGCGCTTCCAACGATAGTGTGTGCGTGATAAAGAAAGTGTATGAAGGCTCGGAGATACTTCTCGTTATGAATATCTCGGAAGAAGAACAGACCGTGGATCTGAGCGGAATCACCGTGAATCAAAAGGAAATAAATGGCGAGGGAGCACTGGGGGGTACACTTCTTACGGGTGAGGAAAAGATTGGAGTGGCAGGTGCAGAGGTTGTTATGCCGTCATATTCCATTGGAGTATTTCACTGAGCCAGAGCGGGAATTCTTTCGGCAGGGCTTCAAGGGCTGTGCATAGGTGAGAGAAATGAGAGTTAGATAGGAGCAGAAGAATGTATAAGAATTATATTTTCGACTTATATGGAACGTTGGTGGATATTCGGACGGATGAGAGCAGGGAGAGCTTATGGGAGGGGATGGCAGAGCTTTATAGGAATGAAGGGGCGGCGTATGGGACAGAGGAGCTGAAGCGGGCTTATCTTTTGTTATGCAAGGAAGAGGAGGAGAGGATTCGGCAGGAAAATGGATGCGAGCATCCGGAGATAGAGATTGGAGAGGTGTTTCGGAAGCTATATGCGAGGAAAAGCGTAAGAGTGGGAGAAGAAGCAGTGACGTATGCGGCGGGGAGGTTTAGAGAATGGTCCAGGGAGTATATGAGAGTTTATGATGGAGCGATAGAAATGCTTGAAGAGCTGAGGAGGATGGGCAGAAGAGTGTTTTTGCTGTCCAATGCACAGCGATTGTTTACAGCGTCCGAAATTGAGGTATTGGGGCTTGGAAAATTTTTCGACGATATATTTATTTCATCAGATTATGGGGTGAAGAAACCGGAACAGGCCTATATGGAGCTGCTGCTTAAGAAGCACCACCTGGAGATAAGGGATTGCATTATGATCGGGAATGAACTCGGGAGTGATATTGAGATCGCTAATGTCTGTGGGATGGATAGTCTTCTTTTGCAAGGGAATATGCCGGAGCGCTCGGAAAAGGGAACCGCCGCAACATATGTGGCGGCGGAAGGAGATCTTGGATATATTCGTTTTATTTATGATTGGAAAGCGGGCGGAAAATAGTTTTTCGCCCAGCCCAGCCGATGATACGGACAAGGATGATACCGATAAAGATTCCGATGCTGTCAATTGCCACATCGCGGGAGGAGGGGCCTCTGCCTGCGACGAAGGATTGGTGGTACTCGTCGAAGGCGGCGAATCCGACACAGAATATTCCCGCGACGATCATGAGCGGGAAGCCTCTGACTCCGTATACATAGAGCGGAAAGGCTACGGTTACTGCCAAGATGAAGTATTCCGTTACATGCCCCAGCTTGCGTACGTAGTGGTGGATGCGGTCGGCATAATGTTCGATTTGAGCCTCGGAGAAATCTTTATCCAATACTTTGTCTGCGACAGTGACTATTTTGAAGCTGACCTTATAGCTGAACTGACTGCTTGTAATGCCGTTCTGTGCAGAAAGCTGAAATATCATGTACATGACGAAAAGGGCGGGAACAAATGAAAGCGGCCTTAGCACGAGGCGCAACGTTTTCTTTATAAATAATAAAATGTATTTCATAAACATCTACCTTTCAAGAGTGGGCGGCAATCGCCGGAAACAAAAAGCGTATACCATGCAGTATACGCTTTTTGTTTTTGTATGTAAAATTAAATTTTCTTTATAAATTCCGAATGCAACGGATAAGTTATATTCGTTGTATTTGCTATCTATCCAGATATTCGCGCTGTGCTGCGATTTCAGGCGGAACGGGCAAACGGCTCTTTTGCAGCTTTTGATAAAGGTTGTTCATATGATGGAGCTTCTGAGCGCTGCGAATCCGATACCGGTCCAGAATATCCTTGTACAAGGGATTCATCGTCAGCCGTTCGCGTATATCCTTGGAGAACGGGCAGTTGGTAAAGAGAATATCCCTTGCCACCTTATTGAGACGGGGAGAACCTTTAGCTTCATACATGATCCAAATGATGTAATCCCGTATGAACATTTCCTTGTAACTATTTTTCGCTTTTTGCATTGCGGATTTGATCTTATCTCTGGCATCGGAACTGAGTTCGAGATTCTTTTTATAAAACTGTATGTAGTCGAAGTATTCGCTGGTGAGTGAGCGCTCGGAAATATCGTTCCATCTGGCGCCTTGGATACGCTTGCACATTTCCCAGCGGAATTCCCCGGTAAGCCTCGTCATAATGGTAAGAAGGTCTTCCATCTGGAAAATAGAGGACATAAAACGCGCAGGGGTAGTACGGCGTTTTCCTTCGATTTCCTGCCACATAACTCCGCGGACGCCGACATTAGGAAATAGGATAATATCGGGAAGAACCTCCACGTTAACCATTTCCTTCGCAACACCGCCTTCGGGATTGGAATAAATAGTCTCTCGTCCGTATGCGCCGAAATCGATAGAGCGGATCTGAGCGATGGCCTCGATGACTTTGTCAGCAGTAACGAGCGTCTGGGATAAATCCTTCAATACATTGTGGTCGGAAAATACCGGACAGAATGTGGAAATACGGCCAAACGTAATCTTGTTGACAAGAGGGAACATATTTTCCAGCTCAAACATAACCTTTTTCGCATTGTTCTTGGAAAGAAGAGTTTCCTGAGCTGCGGTAATCTTGCCCGTTACCTTCATCTCGTGAATGTGTGCCATATAATCGATATCGAATTCGTTACGGCTGGGTTCCTTTTCTCCGTTATAAACTGCTTTTAGCCATTCATAGGCAGTGTATACGTGATTCTCGGGAGAAGAAGGGAAGTTCTCCGCGATGGAGTACAAATAAGAAACGTTCTCCATTCCTGCCAGCTCTTCATCCACATATCCGAATTGAAAGAACATCTTCAGTATAGTAGGTATGGACCTATCGTGAAGGCTGACCTGAAAGGCAGATATGTATATCGTGTAAAAAAGCTTTGTAATGTTCATGCGCAGCCTGCGGCTGTCTTCATCCACTGCATTTTTATCGATCTGTTTCTTATATTCCTCAATATATTTGCGGAAATTGGCGGTAACATCGGGGTCACAGTCCGCATATTCCAGAATAACGTCCAAAGAATGCTCCACGGCCGCGGCATTTTTGGCAAGCTCCGGATCCTCCATGGGAATGTCTGAACCTCTCTCCTCCATGAAAGCGAGAGTTTCCTTGTAAACGTTTATCCTTTCTTTATAAAGGTCGTGATCGATGGAGCTAAAGCCTTCCATGTTAATCATCATACGGCTTATCGCAGCGCTTATGGCGGTAGAATCCTCCTCACGCTGACCGATTCTGAAAAACAGCGTAGTGTATAAATCGAAAAGATCCAGCCTGTTCTCGTTCATGAGCAGTCTGGCGATGTCCGATTTATAATCGTACATAATACGGCAAACGGACATGATTTCAGCAATATCCTGACTGGTCTTCATGAGCAGGCCATTCAGGTAATCGAAGTAGGGAACGGGAGACAGAGGAAGCGTCTGCGTTACTACTACGGACATGTTTTCGTAAAAGTCGGTGAGCCACTGAGGAATATCCTCTTCCAATGCCAGAGGCTCTATGGTCTCCAAATCCGGCAGCGCGCGGGGAGATATGCGGTACCGTCCGCTGAGCTTCACGTATTCATTATAGCTGTCCGTTAGGTACTGGTACAGATTGCCGCAGTCGTATTTGGAGAATTCGTATACCTCCAGAACATTCTTCATGTGCTTATAGCAGGAAGAAGTAACGAGCTGGGCAAAGTTCGGATTCTTGTTAAACATAGCGGAAAGGCTGCCCACACTGTATGGAATGGATGCTACCGTCACATCGTCCGACGCTATATAGGTGAAAATATAATTATTGAAATATAACTCGCAGAGACCTATAATGTCTCCTTTATCTAAAAAAAATTCGCCGTCCGAATATACGGCGCGCACCGTTCCGGTCAAAATCGTATGCAGAGCGTTGAACGGTTGTCCGCTCTCGCAAATTATAGTCCCCACTTTAAATTCTTTTGCCATGTTGCCCCTCCTGATGACATTTTTTTCCTTATATTAATTGTTTATATTATACTAACTTTAGTTATGAAATACAACAGAAGATTCCCTTTTTTGACAAGAGTCGCTGTACTTTTTTTCAATTTATGTTATACTTAAAAAGACTTAGGATAAACTGAGGGGGACAGCTCAATGGAGAAAGACACACTTTACATACAAGAAGTAGTGAATGGATACAGACCTGACGTGGAAAGGCTCGTCAGGTATATTCCGTGGCTCGAATCGAAAACGGGGATCGATGTGTCCAACATTTATAAAGGAGAAGGGATTTCGGAGCACTCGATGGCGTTTCCGGTGTATGACAGCACCTTAATGAGCCTTGTGCAGGATGCGCGAAGAACCAATCTGCTGGATAGGAACTATGCTTATGTTTATTCCAGGAACCGTATAAGAAACGCGTCGGATGAACAGAGACTGATAGCGGTCGCTACCATACGCGAAATGGATATGCTGAAGGGTATATTGTCCAAATATATTCTGGGCGGAATGACAAAAGGAAGGCTGTGGACAGAAGGTGTTTCCAACGGTTCCATTTTGAAGGTATTGCTCAAGATGAAGGAAATTCTTGAGTATTGGGATAAACCGATAGGATTAAGCGAGGCAGGGATTGAGTAAGGGGTTCGTATAGATGAGTGAAAAGTCGGCACAGAAGCGAATGTATATATTGGAGACGGCGAGAAAGGTGTTTATGGAGAAGGGCTTTAAGAACGTTACGATGAAGGACATCGTGGAAGCCTGTGACATAAGCCGTGGAGGTCTGTACTTGTATTTTGCCAGTACGGAAGAGATTTTTATGGAAGTGTTGAAACTGGAGACGGAAGAAACAGATGACGTTTTCTCGGGGAGTATCGGGGAAGACGCTGTGCCCTCCGATATTCTTGCGCTGTTTTTGAAAGAGCAGAAAAAAGAACTGCTGGGCAAGAGGAACAATCTTACGATAGCGGTATACGAATTCTTTTTTGCCAATAAGTTTCCTAAGAAGGACCATTTGTTAAAGCAGCAATTCGATACTGCAGTAAAAATTATAGAGAAGCTGATCGAAGCCGGAGTGGATGCAGGAGAATTCTATTGCGAAGATCCGTTAGGAGCGGCGAGAAATATTATGTATGTGCTGGAAGGGCTGAAAGTAGCCTCTCAGACGAGAGGTATTACAGAGGATATCGTGGATAGAGAAGTTATGTATATTATGCAGGGCCTCGTTATGGATGAATAAAATAAGTGGAATGATAAATGCTTCAAAGCGGATACTTTGGGGCATTTTTTATGCCGCTGCTCCCCTTTTTCGCAAAATATTTGGATATGCCATTGAAAATTAGTCAGGATTCGGTATAATTAAGGATAGTCATCAATTGGAGGATTGCGAGGCAATCTTTTCTGATGTTAAAAAAATGGAGGAAAGTAAATTCATCATGGGAAATGTGAAACGCATTTATGTAGAAAAGAAGGAACCCTTTGCCGTAAAGGCGAAAGAGCTGAAGGAGGAAATTCGAAGTTACTTAGGCATATCGGGCGTAAAGGACGTGAGAATGTTCATACGTTACGACGTGGAGGACCTATCAGAAGATACTTTTGAGGCTGCCTGCAGGATTGTTTTTTCAGAGCCGCCGGTGGATATCCTTTATAAGGAAAGTTTCGAGATACCTGCGAACGGAAAAGTGTTCAGCGTTGAGTATCTGCCCGGGCAGTTCGATCAGCGTGCGGATTCCGCGGTTCAATGTGTGAAATTTTTACGGGAGGACGAGCAGGCTATTATTAAGACGGCAGTTACTTATCTCGTAACGGGAGACGTTTCCGAGGATGAATTTGAGAGAATAAAAGCGTATTGTATCAATCCGGTGGATTCGAGAGAGACGGACATGGTGAAGCCGGATACTCTTGTTACGCAGTTCGAGGAACCGGAGGACGTTTCCGTTCTGGACGGATTTAAGAATATGCCGGAGAGAGAGTTAGAGGAATTATACGAGTCCCTGGGGCTTGCTATGACGTTCAAAGACTTTAAACATATTCAGAATTACTTTGAAAACGACGAGCGCAGAGATCCTACCATGACGGAAATCAGAGTGCTCGATACCTATTGGTCCGATCACTGCCGCCATACCACCTTTTCAACGGAGCTTAAGAACGTGGAATTCGGCGAGGGTTATTACCGGACCCCTATCGAAACTACCTATCAAAGCTACCTCGATACGAGGGAAGAGATTTTCAAGGACAGGGAGGACAAGTTCATCTGTTTGATGGATCTGGCCCTCATGGCGATGCGTAAGCTGAAAAGGGACGGAAAGTTAAACGATATGGAGGAGTCCGATGAAATCAATGCATGCTCCGTCATTGTTCCTGTGGAAATAGATTACGGCGAGGGAATGGTAAATGAAGAATGGCTCGTGTTCTTTAAGAATGAGACCCATAACCATCCCACAGAAATAGAGCCTTTTGGTGGAGCGGCAACCTGCCTCGGCGGCGCGATTCGTGATCCCCTTTCAGGACGCGGCTATGTATATCAGGCGATGCGCGTAACCGGTGCGGCAGACCCGACGGTACCGGTAGCGGAGACCTTAAAAGGAAAACTGCCCCAGAAGAAACTGGTACGCGGTGCAGCCAGCGGATATTCTTCTTACGGCAATCAAATAGGACTGGCAACCGGCTATGTGAAGGAGATTTATCATCCTGACTATGTGGCGAAGAGAATGGAAATCGGCGCGGTAATGGGAGCAGCGCCAAGACGCAACGTTATCCGTGAGAATTCGGATCCTGATGATATCATCATTCTCCTCGGAGGAAGAACAGGCAGGGACGGCTGCGGAGGAGCTACGGGTTCCTCAAAAGTGCATACGGAGAACTCTATCGAGACCTGCGGCGCAGAAGTTCAAAAGGGAAATGCTCCAACAGAACGCAAGATCCAGCGGCTTTTTAGAAGAGAAGAAGTGAGCAGGATCATAAAGAAATGCAATGATTTCGGCGCGGGCGGTGTCTCTGTGGCAATCGGAGAACTGGCAGACGGGCTGATCGTAGACTTGGATAAGGTGCCGAAGAAGTATGCGGGACTGGACGGTACGGAATTGGCCATTTCAGAATCCCAGGAAAGAATGGCTGTGGTGGTAGGACCTTCCGATGTAGATAGATTCTTGGACTATGCAGTGGAAGAGAATCTGGAGGCGGTTCCCGTTGCCGTTGTGACAAAAGCGCCGAGGCTCGTTTTAAAATGGCGCGGCAAGGAAATTGTTAACATTAAGAGAGCGTTCCTCGATACCAACGGTGCTCATCAGGAAACAAATGTAAAGGTGGACATTCCTGAAAAAGAAGAAAATTATTTCGATTATATAGCGATTCCTTCGGTTAGGGAGAACCTGGAGAAAGAGGACGTGAAAGCGGCATGGCTTGCGGGACTCAATGATTTGAACGTATGCTCCCAAAAGGGACTGGTGGAAATGTTCGACTCTTCCATCGGTGCGGCTTCCGTGCTCATGCCTTACGGCGGTAAATATCAGTTGACAGAGACGCAGGTAATGGCGGCGAAGCTTCCGGTATTAAAAGGAAAAACGGATGCGGTGACTCTTATGAGCTACGGTTTCGATCCGTATCTTTCTTCATGGAGCCCTTACCACGGGGCGATTTATGCGGTGACGGAATCCATGGCGAAGATTGTGGCAGCAGGCGGTGACTTTAGAAGTATCCGCTTTACCTTCCAGGAATATTTCAGGCGCATGACCTCGGAACCGGAACGCTGGAGCCAGCCCTTTGCAGCTCTTCTGGGTGCGTATGATGCCCAGATTGGATACGGTCTGGCGTCCATCGGCGGCAAGGACAGTATGTCGGGAACCTTTCAGGATATCGATGTACCTCCTACTCTCGTATCCTTTGCAGTGGATGTGGCGAAGGAGCGCAATATCGTAACACCGGAGCTTAAGGGTGAAGGAAATAAGCTGGTTCAGTTCTGGATCGACAAGGACGAATACGATATTCCGGTTTATGAAAATGTTATGGATCTGTATCAGCAGATTGCGATGCTTATAGATGAAGGAGTCATTGTGTCCGCTTATGCGCAGGATGCCAAGGGACTCGCTTCTTCCATCAGCAAGATGGCGTTCGGCAATAAACTGGGCGTGAAAATGTCAGAAGAGCTGTCGGCAAAGGAATTGTTCGAGAACGGCTTAGGCGATATCGTGGCGGAAGTGGAGGCGGATAAGCTGGAGAAATTAAGCGAGCTTCCGAATTGCCGTGTAGTAGGTGAGGTGACGAAGGAGCCGGAGTTCATCTATAAGGATGTTCATATTTCTATTGAAGAGGCATTGTCTGCATGGACCTCCAAGTTAGAAAAGGTATTTCCGACGAAGGCGGCGAAGGAAATGACACCTGTAGAGTCCCCGCTTTATACGACGGACAAGGTTTATATATGCAAGAACAAAGTGGCGAAGCCTACGGTATTCATTCCGGTATTTCCGGGTACGAACTGCGAATATGACAGTGCGAGAGCATTTGAGCGCGCCGGAGCGAAAGCAGTGACGAAGATATTCAGGAACTTGACGGCAGAGGACATAAGAGATTCCGTAGAGGTGTTTGAAAAGGCAATCAACGATGCACAGATCATCATGTTCCCGGGCGGATTTTCCGCAGGTGATGAGCCGGATGGAAGCGCGAAATTCTTCGCTACCGCATTCCAGAATGCGAAGATAAAAGAAGCGGTTATGAAGCTGTTGAACGAAAGGGATGGCCTTGCTCTCGGTGTCTGCAACGGATTTCAGGCGCTGATCAAGCTCGGTCTTGTTCCGTTTGGAGAAATCGTAGGACAGAAGGAGGATTCTCCGACCCTTACCTTCAATACGATTAACCGTCATATTTCCAAGATGGTATATATGAAAGTAGTATCCAATAAATCGCCTTGGCTTCAGGAAGCAGAGGTTGGCAAGACCTATGCGAATCCGGCCTCCCATGGAGAAGGACGTTTCGTTGCTCCGAAGGAATGGGTGGATAAATTATTCGCAAACGGTCAGGTAGCTACGCAGTATGCGGATATCGACGGCAATGTTTCCATGGATGAGGAGTGGAACGTTAACGGTTCCTATGCCTCCATCGAAGGAATTACGTCTCCGGATGGAAGATGCTTCGGCAAGATGGCACATGCGGAACGCCGGGATCGTTCGGTCGCAATCAATATTTACGGAGAGCAGGATATGAAGATATTCGAATCGGGCGTATATTATTTTACAAGATAATGATGAAACCATGGAAAGACATGTCGGATTTCCATGGTTTTATTTAAAGATTAAATTATCTAAATAAGAAGTGGAGCTTTGGGATGAAAAGGAGACGATCCGGAATCGCTTGACCATTCTATATGGTACAGAGCATGCTTTTTCTGGTTGCCTTTGCAGATACGGATGGAAGGCTAAATGGTAATTTTTTAGAATATTATAGTTGAAACATACAAGATGTTGTGCTAAAATAAGATAATTTGGATAAAATTTAGAGAGAGGACGACGGGTGAAAAAAATGAACGCATTTCCAATGAAGTCATTTTTAATTTTGGAGGACGGCACAGTTTTTGAGGGAACTCATATCGGTGCCCAAAAAGAAATCATCAGTGAAATAGTTTTCAATACGTCCATGGCAGGCTATCCGGAAGTACTGACGGATCCTTCCTACGCGGGACAAGCCGTGTGCATGACCTATCCGCTTATCGGTAACTATGGAGTATGCAGAGACGATATGGAATCTAAGAAACCGTGGCCCGATGGATTTATTGTACGGGAATTATCAAGGATTTCCAGCAATTTTCGCTCGGATATGACGATTCAGGAATTTCTGGAGGAATATGGAGTGCCGGGAATCGCAGGAATCGATACGAGGGCCCTTACGAAGCTTTTGCGGGAAAAGGGCACGATGAACGGAATGATCACGACGAGGGAAGATTATGATTTGAATGAAATCATACCCAGATTAAAGGAGTACACTGCGGGAAAAGTAGTGGAAAAGGTAACCTGTGAACATAAATATGAAATAAAGGGTTCCGTCTCCCTGAAGGAAAATGGCGCAGTTTCCGGAAGCGCCAGATTCGATGTGGAAGCGTACGAAAAAGGGATCCATGAAAAGAAACCGAGTATGGTAAAAGCCTTAAACGGCGCCGGCAAAAAAGTTGCGCTGTTAGACCTCGGAGCAAAGGATAATATCGCCGATGCTCTCGCGAAGAGAGGCTGTGATGTTACCGTATATCCTGCACTTACAAAGTCGGAAGAAATCCTTGCGGCTGCACCGGACGGCATCATGCTGAGCAATGGACCGGGCGATCCGAAGGAATGCACCTCTATCATAGAAGAAATTAATAAGCTATATCAAACGAACATTCCCATTTTTGCAATTTGTTTAGGACATCAGCTCATGGCGCTTGCCACGGGGGCAGATACTTTTAAAATGAAATACGGTCATCGGGGCGGAAATCATCCGGTAAAAGACTTGCAGACCGGCAGAGTCTATATTTCTTCACAGAACCATGGTTATGTGGTGGATATGGATAAACTCGACCCTAAGATTGCCACACCGGCATTTATTAATGTGAACGATGGAACGAACGAAGGCCTTTCCTATACCGGCAAGAATATTTTCACCGTACAGTTTCATCCGGAAGCATGTCCGGGTCCTCAGGATTCCGGGTATTTGTTTGACAGGTTTATTGATATGATGAAAGCGAGGAGAGAAGATGCCTAAGAATCCTAATGTGAAAAAAGTGTTGGTTATCGGTTCCGGCCCTATTGTTATCGGACAGGCAGCGGAATTCGACTATGCGGGAACGCAGGCTTGCCGCTCTCTAAAGGAAGAGGGAGTCGAGGTCGTACTTGTAAACTCCAACCCAGCAACCATTATGACGGACAGAGATATCGCAGATAAGATATATATTGAGCCTTTGACGGTCAAAGTTTTAGAGCAGATCATCGAAAAGGAAAAGCCTGACAGTGTTTTGCCCACTCTGGGAGGACAGGCAGGTCTAAATCTCGGTATGGAGCTGGATGAATCCGGATTTCTTGCGAGAAACAACGTAAAGCTTCTTGGTACTACCGCTAAGACGATTAAAAAAGCAGAGGATCGTTTGGAATTCAAGGAGACGATGGAAAAAATCGGAGAGCCCTGCGCGGCATCTCTTGTAGTGGAAAATGTAAAAGATGGTGTGGAATTCGCAAAGAAAATAGGATATCCGGTCGTTCTTCGCCCGGCATATACGCTTGGCGGCTCCGGCGGAGGAATTGCCGACAATCAGATGGAGCTGGAGGAAATTCTGGCTAACGGTCTGCGCCTTTCCCGCGTAGGTCAGGTTTTGGTAGAGCGTTGTATTTCCGGCTGGAAAGAAATTGAATACGAAGTGATGCGCGATAGTGTGGGCAACTGTATTACTGTTTGTAACATGGAGAATATCGACCCGGTGGGCGTACATACCGGAGATAGTATCGTTGTGGCTCCTTCACAGACCTTGATGGATAAAGAATATCAGATGCTTCGCAGTTCGGCTCTCAACATTATCAATGAGCTGGAGATTACCGGGGGCTGCAACGTGCAGTTCGCTCTTCATCCTACCAGCTTTGAATATTGTGTAATCGAAGTAAATCCCCGTGTAAGCCGTTCTTCTGCGCTTGCGTCGAAGGCAACCGGATATCCGATCGCAAAGGTGGCGGCGAAGATTGCACTCGGCTATACGCTGGATGAAATAAAGAACGCGATTACAGGAAAAACCTATGCCAGCTTCGAGCCGACACTGGATTACTGTGTAGTGAAGATACCGCGCCTTCCTTTCGACAAGTTCATTACGGCGAAGAGGACGCTGACCACGCAGATGAAGGCTACGGGCGAGGTTATGAGTATCTGTACGAATTTTGAAGGCGCGCTGATGAAGGCGATCCGTTCGCTGGAGCAGCATGTGGATTGTCTTATGAGCTATGATTTTACAGCACTTTCTATGGAGGAGCTTCTGGACAGGCTGAAAATTGTGGATGACCAGAGAATTTACGTAATAGCGGAAGCGGTCAGAAAGGGAATTGATTACGATACCATTCATGAGATAACTATGGTAGACCATTGGTTTATCGATAAAATCGCAATTTTAGTCGAGATGGAAGAGGCGCTGAAAAAGGGTCCTCTTACTGTGGATTTGTTAAAAGAAGCGAAGCGCATCGAGTACCCCGATAATGTCATCAGCAGGCTGACGGGCATACCGGAGGCAGATATTAAGAAAATGCGCTATGACAACGGAATCACCGCAGCCTTTAAGATGGTGGATACCTGTGCGGCAGAATTCGCGGCGAGCACTCCTTATTATTATTCCTGCTTCGGAAGTGAAAGCGAGGTAGTAAAAACTAACCCGCTTAAGAAAGTGCTGGTTCTGGGCTCCGGTCCCATTCGTATCGGTCAGGGCATCGAGTTCGATTATTGCTCTGTACATGCTACGTGGGCGTTTTCGAAGGCGGGATATGAGACGATTATCATTAATAACAACCCGGAGACGGTGAGCACCGACTTCGACATTGCGGATAAGCTTTATTTCGAGCCGCTTACCCCCGAAGACGTAGAGAACATTGTAAATATAGAGAAACCAGATGGAGCGGTGGTTCAGTTCGGCGGACAGACAGCGATTAAGCTGACAGAAAGTCTTATGAAGATGGGTGTTCCCATACTGGGAACGAGCGCGGAGAATGTAGATGCGGCAGAGGACAGGGAGTTGTTCGATGCGATTTTGGAAAAGTGCGATATTCCCAGACCCTCAGGCGGAACCGTATTTACCGCTGAGGAGGCTAAGAAGGTAGCGAACAAATTGGGCTATCCGGTATTGGTGCGCCCTTCCTACGTTCTGGGCGGACAAGGGATGCAGATTGCCATTTCCGATGAGGAAGTGGAGGAATTCATGGAAATCATCAACCGCATCGCGCAGGATCATCCTATTCTGGTGGATAAATATTTACAGGGCAAGGAGATCGAAGTGGATGCAGTCTGCGACGGTACCGATATATTGATTCCGGGCATTATGGAACATATCGAGAGGGCCGGTGTTCATTCCGGCGACAGCATTTCCGTATATCCTGCCCAGAGCATTAGTGAGAAAGTAAAGGAAACGATTGCGGAGTATACGAGAAGGCTCGCTAAGGCACTGCATGTCATCGGATTGATTAACATTCAGTTCATTGCGGTGGGCGAAGAGGTATATGTTATCGAAGTAAATCCCCGTTCCTCACGAACGGTGCCTTATATCAGCAAGGTAACGGGCATTCCCATAGTGGATCTTGCAACGGACGTTATCATAGGTAAGACGATCCGAGAGCTTGGCTATGAGCCGGGACTTCAAAAGGAAGCGGATTATGTGGCGATCAAGATGCCGGTCTTTTCCTTTGAGAAAATACGGGGGGCGGAAATCAGCTTAGGGCCGGAGATGAAATCTACGGGAGAATGCCTGGGTATTTCTAAAACCTTTAATGAAGCGCTTTATAAGGCATTTCTTGGTGCCGGTATCAACTTACCGAAATACAAGCAGATGATCATCACGGTTAAGGATGCGGATAAGGGAGAAGCGATTGAAATAGGAAAACGCTTTGAAAAGCTTGGTTATACCATTTATGCTACGAGAAGCACGGCGAATGCACTTAAGGAAGCCGGGATAAATGCCCGCAAGGTAAATAAGATACAGCAGGAATCGCCTACGGTCATGGATCTTATTCTGGGGCATAAGATTGACCTTGTCATCGATACGCCTACGCAGGGAAGGGATAAGTCCAGAGATGGCTTTCTCATAAGAAGGACTGCAATTGAGACGGGTGTGAACTGTCTGACCTCGTTGGATACCGCAAGAGCGTTGGTGACTAGCTTAGAGCATGTCAATAAGGAAGAAAAGCTGACATTGGTTGACATTGCGTCGCTGTAAATAGGGGGACTGCTGCAAAATGATGGGGAGTGATGCCGTTGTTTTGCGGTAGCCCTTTTTTGAGCAGGTTATATTCTTCCAACAGACTTTGGAAGGAGAACAAAATAATATGATAAATTATGCAAAAGAGCTGGATAAAATAATAGAAACACAATTAAAAGAAAGCGAACAGCGAAAGACCCTTCTCCTCCATAGCTGCTGTGCGCCATGCAGCAGTTATGTAATGGAATATTTGCGCGAATATTTCGATATCACGGTTTTTTACTATAATCCTAACATTACAGAAGATGTGGAATACCGGAAAAGAGCTGAGGAGCAAAAACGCTTAATCGCAGATTATAACAGACAGGTAGAGGAGGGAATATTCGAAAATATGTATTCCACTCTACGCGCACATAGGATTGAAGTAATAGAGGGCGACTATGAGCCGGAGAGCTTTTATCATATCGCCAAGGGCCTGGAGCGCTGCCCGGAGGGCGGAGAGAGATGTCTTTTGTGCTATGAGCTGAGGCTGCGAAAAACCGCACAGCTTGCTGCGGAGAAGGGCTTTGATTATTTCACCACAACACTTACGATAAGTCCGATGAAAAATGCAGAAAAGCTAAATGAAATCGGTGGGCTTATGGGAAAAGAATTCGGCGTTGCTTTTTTGCCCTCGGATTTTAAAAAGAAAAACGGGTACAAGAGGTCGGTTGAGCTGTCCGGACAGTTTGGGCTGTATAGACAAGACTATTGCGGCTGTGTTTATTCCCGCGGGCAATGAGCCAAAGCGCAAGCTTGCTTGCATTTGGTGAATGCCGCGAGGGTCAAATATCCCACAGCTTGCTATGGGGTATTTGACTCTAAGGACAAATTGGCATTGCGAAAATAAGAACGAGATGATAGTATATATAGATGTGAGATGAGGGGTGGCTTCACCCGGTTAAGGAAGGAAGAAATGTAATGAATAAAATTCTTGATGTAATATCAGATGAGATGAAGCGTGCTTTTTTATCGGCAGGATATGCGGAAGAACTGGGGAAGGTCACATTGTCAAATCGTCCCGATTTGTGTGAGTATCAATGTAACGGAGCGATGGCAGGCGCGAAGCAGTATAAAAAGGCGCCGATTATCATAGCGCAGGAAGTGGCGCAGAAGTTAAACGACAGCAAGATATTTGAAGAAGTGAGCGCAGTAAATCCCGGCTTTTTGAATTTGAAGCTGAAGCCGGAATTTTTGAAGGATTATTTGAACCAGATGGCACATTCTCCTAAATTTGGATTGGACATGCCAAAGAGCCCTAAGAAAATTGTAATCGATTATGGCGGCCCGAATATAGCGAAGCCTTTGCACGTAGGCCATCTGCGTTCAGCCATCATCGGCGAGAGTATAAAGCGTATCGCGCGGTATGCGGGACACGAGGTAATCGGAGATATTCATCTGGGCGACTGGGGCCTGCAAATGGGATTGATCATTACGGAGCTTCAGGAGCGTTACCCGGAGCTTGTATATTTCGATGAAGCTTTCAAGGGAGAATATCCTAAGGAGGCACCTTTTACCATTTCGCAGCTGGAGGAAATCTACCCTACGGCCAGCAGCAAGTCCAAGGAAGACGCTTCTTACAAGGCGAAGGCCATGGACGCTACGTTCAAGCTTCAAAGCGGAGTGAGCGGGTATCGTGCTCTTTGGAAACATATTATTAACGTTTCGGTAGCCGATTTGAAAAAAAATTACCGCAATCTGAACGTGGAATTCGATCTTTGGAAGGGCGAATCCGACGTGCATGATCTGATTCCCCATATGGTAGAGGATATGAAGGAAATGGGATACGCATATATAAGCGACGGTGCTCTGGTGGTGGATGTTAAGGAAGAATCGGATACGAAAGAGATTCCTCCCTGCATGATTTTAAAATCCGACGGCGCATCCCTTTATAATACTACGGATCTGGCGACGATCATGGAGCGTATGAACCGGATACACCCGGATGAAATTATTTATGTGGTGGATAAGCGTCAGGATTTGTATTTCGAGCAGGTATTCCGCTGCGCGAGGAAAACAAAGCTGGTACAGCCGGAGACAAAGCTGTATTTTCTTGGATTCGGTACGATGAACGGCAAGGACGGCAAGCCATTTAAGACGAGAGAGGGCGGCGTGATGCGCTTAGAATCTCTGCTTTCCGAAATCAATGAAGAGATGTATGGAAAAATCACGGAGAACCGTTTGGTGCCGGAAAAAGAGGCAAGGGAAACAGCTCGTGTAGTGGCTCTGTCTGCGATAAAATACGGCGATTTATCCAATCAGGCTTCGAAGGATTATATTTTCGATATGGACAGATTTACTTCTTTTGAAGGAGATACGGGTCCGTATATTTTGTATACAATCGTGCGCATTAAGTCCATTTTGACCAAATATAAGGAAATGGGAGGCTCGTTGGTGGAGGTAGTGCTTCAGGAACCCACCGGAGAGTCGGAAAAGAATCTGATGCTCCAGCTTGTAGGCTTCAACGCCATGATGGAAAGTGCCTATGAAGAAATTGCGCCTCATAAGGTGTGTGCCTATATTTATGATTTGGCGAATGCGCTTAACCATTTTTATCATGAGACAAAGATTTTAACAGAAGAGGATCCTGCCAAGAAAGAAGGCTTTATAGCGCTTCTCGTATTGACGCGTGATGTACTGGGAACATGTATCGATGTGCTCGGTTTCCAGGCACCGGAGAGAATGTGATATAATCCGGTATAGGAATTGTCAGGAAAAATCAGATTGTTGAAAAAGTTAAAAATTTTGCTAAAAAGTTTCAGAAAATCCCTTGACAAGCAGGGGAATAAAATTGTATACTAGCAAAGCGGGTTGCGGAAAGCAACCTAACAAATGTGGGATCTTAGCTCAGCTGGGAGAGCATCTGCCTTACAAGCAGAGGGTCATAGGTTCGAGCCCTATAGGTCCCATATTATATGGCGAGATAGCTCAGTTGGCTAGAGCATACGGTTCATACCCGTAGTGTCGAGGGTTCGAATCCCCCTCTCGCTATTGTAAAAACCTTGATTATAATCAAGGTTTTTTTCTATTTAAAACACTATGTACCCTACAAATTAATGAAACTAATAGTAATAAGGTATTCAAGAAGGGGACACGATTGAAATCAAATCCGGGCAAGGAGTGCTAGGATCCTTGTTTAACGAGAAGAACCTCAAGGACTTTTATCGTCAATGACATAATCAGTACGTTAGGATTAAGCCCTGATGAAGTTACAGAGGCAATAAAATCATATATGGGACAAAACAACACAGGGCATCATAAAGTCGTAAAAAATAGTCAGAAAAGAATTTTATTTCCAATCTGGCTATAATTTTTAATCTGAAATGTAAACAGAGATGCTTAAAAAAATTCTGGTGTTTAAAATAAAAAACTCCTGTTGGTTAAATATATGCAGGAGTTTTTATTAAAATATTCACTAGATAATTGGATAATACATTTCGCATCGAGGATTACAATAATACGGCGGTCTGGACCCAATTTCAGGTAGTTTAAAAGGATGAGCGTTTGGAGTATACAGCACATCTGCTTTTTCATTGGAACGATTTATAAGTAGAAATTCTACCCCAGGGCAGGGTTTATTATCTGGCACAGATCAGTCTCCTTTAAAATTTACTCTAATATTTATTATTCAATTTGTAATATTATGTGCTTACACAATAATTGCTTTAATTAGAAGCTTATGCACATTATTATAACAAGTATCATAAAATGGTTTTGTAAAGCATATTTTAGGAGGAATTTCATGGATATAGATCAACCAATGCGTAATGAGTATCCTATGTACCCCAATTATGGGAAAATAACTCGTTATCAGGATGTTCCGATCACTGTGCCGGAACAGAGACAATTTCGTCAGCCTGGCTTAGAGAGTTTAATGAATCCGCGGCCAATTATTGAAAATCCAAATTATAGAGGAAGTGGGAAGTTATTAGGAAAGGTAGCACTTATCACAGGCGGAGACAGTGGGATCGGTGCTGCAGTAGCTATTGCTTTTGCTAAAGAAGGAGCCGATGTTGCTATTGCTTATTTAGATGAACATGAGGATGCAAACCGTACAAAAAACAGAATTGAACAACTTGGTCAGAAATGTTTATTAATGCCAGGTGATTTAAAAGAAAAACAAAATTGTATTAATATTGTAGAAGAAACTGTCAAAAAATTTGGAAAGTTAGATATTCTTTGCAACCATGTTGGCATTCAATTTCAGCAGCAAAGTCTTCTTGATATCAGCGACCAACAGTTTGACGACACCTTTAAAGTAAACATATATTCTCATTTCTATACAACCAGAGCGGCAATCCCTTACTTAAGATCAGGAAGTTCTATCATTAATACTGCTTCTGTTGTGGCCTATGTAGGTTACAAGCAGCTAATTGACTATACGGCCTCGAAAGGAGCTATAGTTGGATTTACACGGGCACTGGCCAATAATCTAATAAGTAAAGGCATTAGAGTAAATGGAGTTGCGCCGGGAAGAGTTTGGACACCGCTGATTCCTTCAAGCTTTTCTCCGGATGAGGTAACCCAAGTAAATAATCCTATGGAACGGCAAGCACAGCCTTTTGAACTCGCTCCGGCCTATGTATATCTTGCATCTGATGATTCACGATTCGTTGTGGGACAAATAATTCACGTAGATGGAGGAGAGTTTACGTCATCTTAAACTTTATGTTTGTTTGTTCTGAGTGTATTAATAAGTATTAGATTGAATAACTATTAAAAAATAAAAATCGTTATAAAACAATCAGAAAATTAATATCTGGTTGTTTTTATTTTGCAGAAAGAAATGTTAATATGAGATTAATAGATAGATCAAAAGGACGCATAAGAAATATTTGTACAAACGAAGAGTTAGATATAATCCTTGAAGAAAACAAGTATATTCCTATAAAGAAACGAGCAATACATTAAACCTGTAAATAGAATACAAAGGGTTCTTGATATATTAGCAATTAATATTTATTGGGTTTATTCTGATGATAAAGTTATGGCTGATTATAACGGTAAATTTAATAATTAATATTTAGAAGGATGGTACTTTATAAACATATTGGATTGCTGATATAAAAGAAGCATGTTGAACTATATTTCTTGCAATAACTTGTCATAAATTAGATTGATTATTATTTAACAAAGTGGTATAGTAATTTATATGACACTACCACTATAACATATACAGGAGGGTTATCATGAGGTTAGAGAATAAAGTGGCTATCATTACAGGGGCCAGTGCAGGAATGGGAAGGGCAATGGCTTTACGCTTTGCCGCTGAAGGTGCAACCGTTATAGCTGTGGCAAGACGGAAAGAACGCTTGGAAGCTATCGTTCAAGAAGCTGAACGTGAGGGAAACAAAATAGTTGCCAAGGTAGGGGATGTATCTAACCAACAGCAGATGGAACAAATGATGGATGATGTTGTGGCAGAGTATGGACGTATTGACGTCTTGATTAATAATGCAGGCATCATGGATGAAATGACTTCTGTTGCTGAATTGACGGATGAAATGTGGCATCATATTATTGATGTAAATTTGACGGGTCCTTTTGTTCTTTGCCGTAAAGCAGTAAAACAAATGCTCAAACAGGGCTACGGTAATATCATTAATATTGCATCTGTTGGCGGACTACAAGGTTCTCGTGCAGGTGCTGCTTATACTTCATCGAAATTTGCTTTGGTTGGGTTAACAAAGAATATTGGATTTATGTATGCGAAAAAAGGAATTCGATGCAATGCGATTTGTCCCGGCGGCGTTTCCACAGAGATTAGTGAGGCGGGTATTAGTAATCCGGATCCTTTTGGTTTGGAACGTGCAATGGCAGGAATTGGAACTAATCCACGTAATGGTGACCCCGAAGAGCTTGCCTCAGCCGCAGTATTCCTTGCATCAGATGAATCGAGTTTTGTTAATGGTACAACACTTGTAGTTGATGGCGGTATGACAGCTTATTAATAAATATTATTATTTGGACTATGATTTTACATAAATAATTAATGATAAGAACAACCAGAAAATATTTATCTGGTTGTTTTTTATTGCAGAAAGAATTAGACAATATGAAATTAACAGACAAATTAAAAAAAGAACATACAGAAAATATTTATGCGAATGAAGAGATGAATAAAATCGGATAAGGTAGAATAAGTATTTGCCCATACAAGGGGCATTTCGTGATTAAATAGAAAAGGATTATTAAGTGTGGATGAATTATAGAGTCAAGTGTTCTAAAGCGAAATGATGCATAGAAACCATTAGGATTATGGAATATTATGAAAAAAGTGAATGTGAAGCATGTGTATAGGATGGTTTATAAAAATGAATTCCGGTTTTCTTCCGAAAAAGAAAAGAAATATCATGTATCGATTTACAATATTTGAAGTTATAGTTTGGATATTAGTGACAAAAAAAGACATACTTATTTTAAAATATAAAATAAGGAGTTGAATGATATTATGATAGAACCAGATACCATAAAATTATTGCGTGAGTGCAATGCAGGAATTAAAATGGGAGTTGAGTCAATTGATGAGGTGTTAGAATATGTTTCTGATAATAATTTGAAAACATATCTGATTGACTGCAAAAGTAACCATGATAAATTAGAAGCGGAAATTGACGCCCTTTTAAAGGAATTTCACGACGATGGTAAAGAACCAAGTCCAATAGCTAAAAGCATGTCGTGGATAAAAACAAATGTTAAATTGGTTATGAATGGCTCAGATCAAACAATTGCTGATTTGATAACAGATGGTTGTAATATGGGCGTAAAGTCGCTTAACAAATATCTAAACCAGTATAAAGCGGCTGATGAAAAATCTAAAGATATTACGAAACGGCTTATTGGACTTGAGAAAAAGCTTGCTGAAGATATGTACCAATTTTTATAAATAAGATAGTCACAATAAAAAAGAGATTCATGACAAGCAGCGTTCCGCTGTTTGTAGAAGTGTGCTTATTTATAACTTGCAGATACAAAAATATCAGGCGATAATTAAATACAAGTTTGGTTTACATTTTATTCAGGAGATGCCGGAAGCGGGAAAAGTGCTCGATGAACTTGTGAAAATGGTTATGTACAAATAAAAATGATTTTGTTGCTGTAACTAACAAAGAATACTTAAGTTAGTGGAATAGCCATGAATGTATCTAAAAACCAACCATCAATATTACGATTGTTGGTTTTTTGTCTGCAGCAGCCCTTTTTTCGTATGGAAGATACCCGTTTTCGGATGGGCGCTTTTCTTTTATCCCACTAACTTAAATTGTTCATAAAATATCATGGTAAACAAATGCATCAATAATATTTTGCAGGTACCCAATCTTCAGTCTTTTCAAAATTAGTATTGTATGGAAGGAAGGGAGGTGCAATGGTTAGAGACATTTTTAAATTAATATTTCCGATATTAAGAATATTGTGCCAGGTTCCAGACGGAACAAATATAGAAAACCCTCTAGATGCTTGCGTCTGAAAATTGAGATATTCTTGTCTCATGCCCATAATAACCAAAGCAGTACCCTGTTCAATATAATAAAACTGATCTGAATTTATAAGCATATCCAATCCGGCTTCTCCATTAACCGGAATCGTCATAAGCCCCAACTGCATGTATAGGCCGGTCCACCGGGCAGTAAAAAAGTTGGTATTGTTTAAGACATCCTGTCTTAGATTTGTTACAAAAGGATTAGGCCCCTGATTGATATTGTTTGTGCTGCCGGGGAAACCGCCGGTATATATATCCATATTGTCACTCCTTGAGAGATTAGATAATAATATTATATGAGCCGGTTGTACTAAGTTATGTAGGATATTGATAACTATGATAAATATTATTACATATATCTATTGCTTTTCTTTTATCCACTCATACAATTTTCTTGTTTACAAATAGAACAAATGTTTGTATAATCATATCTGTAAATAAAGTAAGAAAGTAGAGGGTAGCGAAATGGTATTTTATAAAGAGATATTTTTTGAAAACAAAAAGTCCTTTTTAATCTATAATCTATTAATTAATAATAATGCAAATATTCATTTACATCTTGCAAAGGATAGGGTGATTAAAGAGACAGATATTTTAGAATTGTGGAGTTTAATAAATAAAGACAAAATACTTCTTCCGGTGTACAATTTAAAAATGCTTGATTAGTGAATATTTACCCAGTCTTGTCCGTATACTATTGTAATTGTTTTTATCATAGAAGGAAAATTATGGAAGGAATCCTAAAAGGTCTATTGAAGAAAGAATTTCTGACAAAGAAGGATTAATCTCCGCATTACTAACTAGCATCAAATCAGAACAAGGTGAGCTAGAAGCCCTTTATAACGAAAAGAAGCTCAAGGACTTAGAAGCTGTAAGTGAACTCATTAGCGCGTCAGGATTAAGCCCCAACGAAGTCATAGAAGCAATAAAAACATATGCTGATCAAAAAGAACAGTGCGGATCATTAAACCATAATTTGTGAAGGAAGTAATTATTGGCTCCAAAGCAAATATAGACGATTTAGATTTAGAATTATTTCTATTATCTAACGGTTATAATCCAATGAAAGAGCAGTTCTTATCAATTAACTCGTTTACTTTAATTATATTTAGTATTATAATTTTTACATTGAATACGTTATATTAAAGGGGGAAATTACATGGAGATAGTAGCAACAATTACTTCTACAATAGTTTCAATGGTATCAATTATTCCTATTGTTAAAGATAAAATTTTTAGTATTAAAAGAATGAGGAAATACTATAAAAAATTAATCGTACCATATGTAAATGAACAAATTAGGAATAAAGATATAAAAACGTGTGAGTTTATAAAAAATCGATATAAAAGAACTAACGAAAATATCCCTAAATACGTAACTTATTTAATAGACAATAATGACAATGACAGATTAAATAAAGTTTTACTATATGATTATTGTTTTATTTATAAGAATGAGAGAAATAATACTCTAAATTTCTTTAATAATTTTATGGGTATTCTAAAATTTATTTTGAATTTATCTACTGTAATAATATTAGTATTTAGCGGTCTCTCATTTGCAATGTTTTTATATTTATCAGGTGAAGCACTAATAAATCTATTTAATAAAAACCTTTTAGACATTCGTAATCCAATTCCATATTTGATATTGTTCATATTCTTATTCTTTTTATCATTATTAATGTTTAAATGGAATCTCAAGTTAAGCCTTGATGTATATTCATTAAAATTAGACGATATTAAGAAGAACATAAATGATAGAATAGATTGGTATGACAAACAATATAATAAACGTTTTATATAATAATATGAAAGGCTTCTTTCTTTGAATTCATATTTTTATAATACATCAGGGGAGTAATATTATAATGGTGCAAACATTGGAAATGGAGTTATAGCAGCAGCGGGGGCAGTAATCACTAAGGATATTCCCGACTATGCAGTTGTAGCGGGAGTTCCCGCTAGAATTATAAGATATAGGTTCACACCAGAGCAAATTGAAAAGCTTAATGCTATAGCATGGTGGGATTGGACAGACGAAAAAATTAGAAACTGCTATAATGATTTTTATGATGATATAGATGTATTTATAAGAAAATATGGGAGTATCCCAAAGTTTGTGTAAACCTTCAAACTGATGTAAGATAAAATTACTCAGTTTGGAGGTTTATTTATGGCAAGGAAAAATGACACACCACAAAAAGCCGCACTGCGGGAATTCATGAGCAATTACCTGAAACAAAACTTAGAAATATATTTTTTCGAGGGGATAGAATTTGAATCCCCCTCTCGCTACTCGTAGATGTGGAGACGCTGATTTACAACGTTTTCGCTTTTTTATTATAAAGAAAAACAGTTTTTGACTATATTTTTATAACATGTTACTTTCATTATGTGCCATGCAGACTTTATCACATTGACTTTGCCCTTAGGGTAAGGTGTAAAGTAAAGCATATGAGATACGTAAAAAGGAGGAAAAGCTATGCTATCAATTGGTGAGTTTTCAAAGATATGCGAAGTATCCGCAAAGACACTTCGTTACTATGCTGAAATAGAACTGATCATACCGGATGAAATCAACCCTGAGAATGGTTATAGATATTATTCTATCGAACAATTAGAAAAGATGTTGTTTATTAACCGTCTAAAATCATACAATTTTTCACTGGAAGAAATTAAAACAATACTTGAATCGGAAGAGTTACTGGATGAAAAACTTTTCCTGGCACTTACCGGAAAGAAAAAAGAAATAGAGAAACAAGTGCAGGAATTTGAAGAGACTTTAGAACAAATAAATAATGATATATCAAATTTGAAAATGGGTAAATCAATTATGTCGTATCTGGAAAGCATTGATGTTCAACTTGTAGAAGTACCAATGATGTATCTCCTATCTATCCGAAAAATGGTTACAGAATGCGAAGTTGCTGAAGAATATGGTAATTGTTTCAGTAAATTATTCAGGAAAATTGCCGACGATAAACTAACGATTCTTGCCCCGCCAATGGTACTTTTTCACAGTGCAGAATTTAGTCCTTCCGGTTTAGATATGGAATTTGCTGTCCCGGTAAAAGAATATGTTACGGGAACAAGAGACTTTTGCCCGGGACTGTGTTTAAAAACAATTATATATGGTTCTTATTCTGCTCTGTCTTCTGTATATACAAGGCAACGTGAATGGGCAGAAAAGGAAGGATATGAATGCGACAACGCTCTTTATGAAGTATATGTAACCGATCCTTCTCAAGTTTCAAACGAAAGTGAACTTATAACTGAAATTTATTATCCTGTTAAAAAGAAGCTCAAAAGATAATAGTTGATAAGGGAGGAATTTATATGAATCAGGAAAAAATGACAGAGCTGGAAATGAAAATAAACCATGATTACAGCAATATTGCAGGTATAGTTGTATTGAAAGAAGGTAGAACACTATATGAAAATTATTTTAATGAATGTACTGCTTCCAGTAGAATCCATGTTTATTCAGTAACGAAAAGTATTGTTTCCATATTGTTTGGGATTGCCGCGGACAAAGGATACATCAGAGATATCGATCAGAAAGTATTGGATTTCTTCCCTGATTACATAGTTAAAAGAAGGGAAAACACAATACGGAATGTTACAGTTAAGGATTTATTGACAATGACAGCTCCGTATAAATATAAATTGGCACCGTATAAAAAGTATTTCACAAGTGATGACTATGTAAAATTTGCGCTTGATTTATTAGGGGGAAGAGGGCAGATAGGAAAATTTAGGTACGCACCCCTCATAGGACCGGATATTTTGTCAGGCATTCTTGTAAAAGCGACCGGGCAATCTGTATTTGATTTCGCAATGAAACATTTATTCTCACCGCTGGGAATTAGCGTTAAGACCAATTTGGTTTTTCATAGTAAAGAGGAACAACTCGCATTTAACAAAGCGAGAAATATCAGCGGCTGGGTTGTTGATCCGTCTGGAGTAAATACAGCAGGCTGGGGGCTTACGCTGACGCCTGTGGATATGGCCAGGATAGGTCAATTATATTTAGCCGGTGGAATATGGGAAAATAACCAAATTGTATCGTCTAAGTGGATAGAAGAGAGTACAAAGGAACATAGCCGATGGAAAAAGCTTGATTTGCCATATGGATATTTATGGTGGATCGATAAGGATGGTTATGCAGCAATGGGAGATGGAGGAAATGTCATTTATGTCAATACAAGGAAAAATATGGTGATTTCCATTGCGTCTTTTTTTAGGCCAAATGTTAAGGACAGAATAGAATTTATCAAAGAATATATTGAACCAATCTTTGAGAATTGCGTATAGTGAATGAAGCAGATGCAAAGAGCCAAATATAAAATCAGTATTTTTATGGCAATATCCGGATTTGGCGTATCTGGTATTAAGGATTATAAATTTAACGAAGAAAACGGTAGCTGTAATTCACCTTGATGTGATCTGCATGCTACAGTTTTCTTCGTTTTTATTTATGATATTCCATGAAAGCTCCATCATATCAAAGCTCATTCATAATTAATAAAATAATAAATAGGTAGAAAATGATTTCTTAAATACGGCGCAATCTATGATAAACCCGCTGTGTTAGGAGATGGTTAAATTTCTCGTTCCTTTTCTTATAAAAAAATTGTTTTTATAAAGGGGAAGTGTTATGTTAGATATACAGGGTTGTAAGAACTGCACTGCGTAGTTTACAGGCTTTGAGACGGTAACGGGGGTGAAGGGACTTCGATTCGTTTTTGGTTAAAGAACAATTTCACTCTTGTTTCAGAAGCGGAATAAAAAATATGCCGTGGCAATTACGCAGCGAGAGCTATAGATAGAAGAGGTGGTAACACAATGGATGTAGAAACACAAGCCTTACGGGAGGCGTCGATACGTTATCCCGAACGGCTTCATATTCATAAAGGGAGGGCGATTTCCTATGGAGCTCATCAAGTCTGGTATCCGGGATGGATTCAGCGGATGAGCGGATGCGGCCCGACGGCAGCATCCAATTTACTGTGGTATCTGGCAGCTACCAGACCGGAGGAATGCAGCGGGCTTTATGACGGAGACGGAACGAGCTATGCGGGAATGCTGCGTCTGATGGAGGAGGTCTGGAACTATGTAAAGCCGGGCTTGCGAGGGGTGGATAGAGCTTCTGTTTTTATTGACGGAGCAATCGGTTTTGGCGTAAAACATGAAATACCCTTGAAGGCCAGACTTTTGGAGGTTCCGGCAGAAGAAGAAATACGTCCTGGTATGGAAATGGTATTGGAGTTTCTAACCTCTGCCTTTTTAGATGATTTACCGGTAGCTTTTTTGAATTTATCGAATGGAGCGGTGCGAAACCTCGATAACTGGCACTGGGTGACTTTGGTGTCTACAGATGGGGATTTGAAAGCACAGATGTATGATCAGGGGAGGAAGCAGATTATCGATGTAAAGCTATGGCTTTCTACCACTGTCGGCGGAGGCGCTTTCATCGCATTAGAACCGCTTTAAAGTATAAAACTATAAAGGAGGGTTTACCATGCAGTACAGAACAAATCCTAAGAACGGCGAAAAGATTTCAGCCTTGGCATTTGGATGTATGCGGTTTAACAAAGACGAGAAGGAAGTTGAACGGCAGATTCACTATGCCATGGAACAAGGTGTGAACTATTTCGATACTGCGTACATTTATCCAAACAGCGAGGCTACTCTCGGAAGGATACTCGCGAAGGACGGAATGCGGCAGAAGGTCAACATTGCGACGAAGCTTCCGCATAATAATGTGAGAAAATATGGAGATTTGGACCGTATCTTCGGTACACAGCTGGAGCGGCTGCAAACGGACCATATCGACTATTATCTGATACATATGCTGGGCAATGTGAGATCGTGGAAGCGGCTTACAGAGCTTGGAATCGAAAAATGGATCGATGAAAAGAAGACTTCCGGTGCCATCCGCAATCTGGGGTTTTCCTTCCATGGTCCGCAAAATGAGTTTTTGGCGTTGTTAGAGGAATATGACTGGGATTTTTGTATGATTCAATATAATTACTGTGATGAAAATAATCAGGCAGGAACGGCTGGTCTTAAGCGGGCCGGGGAGAAAGGAATTCCGGTTATGATCATGGAGCCATTGCGCGGAGGAACTCTCGCTAATCCGAAAACGACTATTCGAGCTATATGGGAACAGGCTGATGTGAAGCGTTCTCCTGCGGAATGGGGATTTCGATGGGTGCTCAATCATCCTCAAGTGCTGACAGTGCTGTCAGGAATGAATCAAATGGAGCAAATAGAGGAAAATGTGAGGACTTTTTCCGATGCGGCAGCCGGTTCCCTTACGGAAGCGGAGTTGGAAGTATATGAAAAGGTGAAAGCCGAAATCCAGCGCTCCATGAAGGTGCCCTGCACCGGCTGCGGCTATTGTATGCCCTGCCCGAAGGGAGTAGACATTCCAAGCAGCTTTTCTGCACTGAACGATGCAGCCAGCCGCGGCAGAATAATGTCCAAGGCTATGTATATTATGACCACCGGAGGCAACAGCGCATCCCAATGTATAAAATGCGGCAAATGCCAAACGCATTGTCCGCAAAGCATACCCATTCCTGAAAAGCTGGAGCAGGTAAAAAAGGAGCTGGAGGGCATAACATATAAACCGATGCGCTATTTTATAAGAAGATTCTTTGGGGTTTGACCGGGTCAGAAGCATAAGACTCCTTTAAATATTATTTGGAGATTTAGAGATTTGGAGGTAATACATAATGGTTAAACCCACAGAACAGTCGGGAGGGATCATGGGAAGGTCAGGATATATTATGCATAATTATACAAAAAAGGAATTAACGGAGGCGCTTCAGGCAGTGTCCTCCTTTATTGGCAGATGTGAAAAGATGCAGGGAAAGTTCAAGGAAGGAACTTCGCAGCACACGCTTCTTAGAAATCGTATAAAGGCGTTGTATATTTCAGAGGCATTGCTAAAGGATGGGTTAACACAAAACGAGGAATCGGAGGGCAAGCATCTTATCGATGATTACACAGAAGAGGATTTGAAAAAGGCGCTTCCTCCGGTGGCATCGATTATCAGTAAATGTGAAAAGGCGCAGGGGAAATTTGAGAAAGGGACGTCACAGTATATACGTTATAAAAATATGATAGAACCAATGTATCTTGCGAAAGAACTGATAGAGGCCAAACTTTCTCAAAGTTCAACCGTTTCCTAGATTTATAGTAAAACAGAGATGCTATTTTATCCGGCAATAAGGCCGTCTGTTATTGTAGTATTTTCGTTTGATAACTCTATGAATAAGGACGAATTACAAGCCTAGGATATCGAGGATATATTAATTCTCACAAATTAAATTTGAGGGAATGGAGAGGAATCGCTTTGGAATATATAAGGGCAACGCAAGAAAACAGAGAACAAATTTTCCAATTGGTACAAGATACAATTGCTGCGATTTATCCGAAATACTATCCGAAAGAGATAGTGGACTTCTTTTGCGGGCATCACAGTCTGGAAAGCATTGTTAAGGATATAAAAAACGGTGGTATCGGTGTTTTATTGGATGATAATCGTTTGGTGGGAACGGGGAGCCGTAAGGATAACCATATTACGAGAGTTTATGTCAATCCTGCTTTTCAGGGGCGCGGGTATGGCAGTTATATTATGAAGTGCCTTGAAGATGAAATTGCGTTGAAATATGATACGGTTTGTTTAGACGCATCGCTTCCGGCAAGCCATTTATATGAATGCAGAGGATATAGAACCATAAAGCATGAAAAACGGATAGTTGAGAATGGCGCTATATTGGTTTATGAGGTAATGGAAAAGAGACTTGCCGGCCACTAACATGCAGCCGGTATTTTATGTAATAGGAAAGTGCGCCTATTACATAAAAGCCCTTCGGGCAAATAATGCGCAGCTGCGCGCGCGGAACAAAAGCTGTGCTGCTGAAGTATTTGGCCGCGAGAGTGTGCGGAGCACACTTTTGTTCTAGCTGCATCAGAAGCTATAGTTGAAAAAGCATACAAAGGTGCGGGAACATATGACAAAGCAATATGATAATGGCTTATTAAATTATTTAATCCAACAATGCAGGAACCCCAGTGGGATGATCGGCTCTAAAATGACGGATATATGGAATAATACATTTAGAAATATGACTTATTGGGGAATACAGAAAATACAGTTTTCAAGTAATGACTATATTTTGGATATTGGCTGCGGCGGTGGCGCAGCCGTAAACGAATTCGCTGAATTTGTTTCAGAAAATGGAAAGGTTTATGGCATAGATATTTCAACGGTTGCAGTAAGAAATTCGCAAAAGAAAAATAGAATACATATCCAGCGAAACAAAGTGAAAATTATACAATCTTCTGTTGAAAAGCTGCCTTTTTCCGCAGATATGTTTGATAAAATTTTTGCTGTCCAGACACACATTTACTGGAGAAATATAGAACAGGGATTAAGTGAAATTTTAAGGATATTAAAGCCCAATGGTAATTTTTACATAATTTGTGAAAAGGATAAAATTGCTTATCATTTGCAGAAGTACGAAAGCAGTACTAAGATGGTTGAACTGCTGAAACATATAGGCTTCTCTGCTATTGAATATAATGAAAATAGAAATTGGATTGAATATATCTGCATTAAGTGAACCAATTTCAGAATTTTTGGTATCACTCATTCCGGCGTGTTCGACATATCTGTAATGTGCCGGGAAGAGGAAGTCTGTACGGGAGAGAAAATAAAAGAGGAATGGAAGGAGAAGGAAAAGTATGAGGTATAGAAAACTGGGAAAAACGGGAATGGAGGCCGGTATTATTGGTCTGGGGACCGAGCATCTGGATGGAAAGGAATATGAGGTCGTAAAAGAAACCCTCGATGCCGCCATGGAAAATGGAATAAATATGGTGGACGTGTTTATGCCGGGCAGCGACATCCGCCAGAAGATCGGAAAAGCCATAAAGGGCAATCGGGATAAATTCATGCTTCAGGGGCATATCGGTTCGACAGATATAAATTATCAGTATGACATTTCAAGGGATCTTGCGACCTGCAAGAAGTACTTCGAAGGGCTGCTTACCGATTTAGGCACCGACTATATCGATTTTGGAATGCTTTTTTTTATCGACAGCGAGCAGCACTTCGATGAGGTCTTTCATTCAGATATCGTGCGCTACGCGGAAAGCCTGAAGCAAAAGGGGGTAATAAGGGGAATCGGTGCCAGCTCCCATAATCCTGTTATCGCTAAGAAGGTGGTGGAAACAGGAATTGTGGATTTGCTGATGTTCAGCATTAATCCTGCTTTCGATATGATCCCGGCCGATGTGGATGCCCTGAATACACTGAGCGAGGGCTTTGATAAAAGCAGGATGCTGGAAATCGATAAGAAGCGGCTGGAACTTTATAAAACATGTGAGACACTTGACATTCCTATTACGGTAATGAAGACGCTGGGCGGCGGAAAGCTGCTTTCTAAGGAACAGACTCCTTTTTCAAAGCCGCTTACCGTGAACCAGTGCATTCATTATGCACTTACACGGCCGGCGGTTGCCAGCGTTATGGTAGGCTGTCAGAGCAGAAAGCAAATAGAAGAGGCGGTCTCTTACTTGAATGCGGACCCGGCCGGTTTGGATTATACCGAGGTGATTCGTGGAATGAACGGTGATTTCAAGGGAAGCTGCGTTTATTGCAATCACTGTCAGCCCTGTCCTGTGGGAATAGATATCGCGGCGGTCACCAAATACCTGGATATAGCAGTTATGGATGAGAGCGCGGTAGATAAAGGAGTAGGGCAGCATTACAGAGAACTTTCCGCACACGCTTCCGATTGTATCGAATGTGGGAGCTGTGAAGGGAAATGTCCATTTTCGGTTCCGGTAATAGAGAACATGAAAAATGCTGCTTTGGTTTTTGGGGCATAATATTGAGGAAAACAGCCGGAAAGAAATGGTATTTTTATTATTTCAATCCGGCTGTCATGCTATTTCCGCATGATAAGCTTGAGGAATGCTTTGATTTTTTCCATTTTTTCTTTGATATCCATTTGCTCATTCAGAAGGATTCCCAATTGACCATACACGGTAAAGGATGCAGCAGTTTCGCAGTCCGGCATGTCCAGCTCACCGCTTTTATTTGCCTTTCTGATCAGCTCGGAAACGGTGGGAACTATAATTTCACAGACCTTCATAGACAATTGGTCGTGTATTTTCTTACTGTTTTCATTGTGAAATATTTTATAATTGATGCTGTCATCTTTTTCAAAGTCGATAAAAGATGGCATATTTTCTAATTTTTGTGTTAGTGTCAGTGTGTCGTCGCAAAGAACAGCCTTCATTTTATCAGCTATTTTTTGTGCGTATTCTTGAATCGAACAGTCAAACAAGATTTCCTTGGATGGGAAATAGCGGTAGCATAATCCCTGAGCGATGCCTAGTTTATTCGCAATATCGGTCATGGATGTCTTTTCATAGCCCTTTTCGTAAAAAAGTACGGTAGCGGCATCTAATATCTCTTGCTTCCTCACTTCAGGTTCTTTTGAAATACGAGTCATTTTGTACCTCCTGCTTTTATTATTTTGCTGCGGCAGCGATGTAGGAAGAATGGTTTGCTTTCTGCCAGGTAACATTATGAAAATGCAAATTTAACAAATCGCATATTTCGCGTTCGGAATATATTTTGACATCACCTTCGTTACTAAAGCGTATAAAGACATTCATAATAATTCTGCTTAAAAAAGGCAGCCAGCAATCGCCTATAATGATGGTTCCGCCCGGCTTTAAAACACGCTGGGCCTCTGCCAGCACCTTTTCAGGATGCGGATAATGATGGAAGGAATCGTTGCAATAGATGACATCGAACAATGAATCCTGATAAGGCAGATGTTCGGAATCTCCTAAGGTAAGAGTTGCTTTGTCTGCCAGCTTTTCTTTGGCCTCTTGCAGCATTTTTTCGGATATATCGATTCCGTATATTTCTTTATCGGGAGTTTCCCTAAGAATCGCTTGAATGATAGCCCCTGTACCGCATCCTAAATCAAGAACTGTATGATATTCGATATCCGACAGCTTTTTTAACAAAGCAGGATACAAATTTCTTGCATGTGCTCCTTTCATATCTACATCGTATGTAGGGGCCTGTTGGTTAAAAGCAGTCTTTGATTTTTCCTTTTTATTATTCATCGTGATATTCTCCTTTTCGTGAATAGTATAGCACCAATTAATTCCAAAGTCAATGAATGATATTCATTCATTAATAATTTTTATAAATTTGTCAAAACTTAAAATATTATGTGATCGGAAAATAGTTACGGTTCACTCCGTTCTCAGTAACATATGATTTCTGCAATGCAAAAATTTTGCATTTAAGTTCGCTCCGCGAAGCATAAATCATCTCTTTAATAGGAAAGTGCTCCTATTAAAAAAAGATAAATGCGCAGCTGCGCGCAGCGCGAGAAAGACACTCGCGCGGAACAAAAGCTGTGCTGTTAAAGTATTTGTCTGCGGAAGTACACGAGCACACTTTTGTTCAATCACGTTTTTACGCAGCTTAACAGCAAATGTTAAGCTACTGTATGAACAGTAACGAAAAATATACTTCAATAAATCCGTTTCTATTTAATAGAAAGAATGTTATAATCATTTCACGATGCGGTGCAAGACAAACGAAACCATAAAAGCATCTTGAAGCTCAACAGAAATTAATGATTTTGATACCGCCCACAACCTGAATAAACACGCGGTAGGAAAGGATAAAATAGATATGAGAATCGGAATGGGTTACGACGTACACAAATTAATAGAAAACCGCCCCTTAATTATAGGGGGAGTTAATATTCCTTATGAAAAAGGCCTTCTCGGCCATTCGGATGCAGACGTCCTTACGCATGCCATTATGGATGCTCTTCTGGGTGCTTCTGCTTTAGGCGACATCGGAAAGCTGTTTCCCGATACCGACCCGGCTTATGAAGGGGCCTCCTCTATAAAGCTGTTAGAAGAGGTAGGAAAGCGGCTGGAGGAAAACTGCTTTTTGATAGAGAATATCGACGCTACTATTATCGCACAAGCCCCGAAGATGCGTCCCTATATCGATAGCATGAGGGAGAATATTGCACATGCGCTGGGTATTGAGACGGCGCAGGTAAATGTAAAGGCTACGACAGAAGAAGGCCTGGGTTTTACGGGAACCGGAGAAGGAATCTCTTCACAAGCTATCTGCCTGCTCACCAGCCCCATGAACTATTACACGGAGGATATGGCTTCCCCCAGTAAATGCGAAGGATGCGGCGGATGCCCCCATCGGTAGAGCTTTAGAAGGAGCATGATCAGAAATATGATAAAAGAGATAACGGGAGAAGAATGTCTTGCGCTCAGAACTTTGTGGGAGCGGGTGTTTTCCGAGGATTCCCACGAGTTCACAGACTATTATTTTGAAGAAAAGGCAGGGAGAAACCGGGCCTTTGTACTATATCCGGATACTGGCGAGGCAGTAGAAGCGCGATATTCTGACATGGGAGATACAGAAGAACTAATAACGGCAGATTTAAAGCGGGAAGTCCCGGCAGCAATGCTGCATTTGTCACCTTACGTTATGGAACTGCGGGTGGGCGATACCTTTGCTTCATTGGAGATAAATTATATCGTAGGGGTGGCTACGGAGGCGAAATACCGGCACAGAGGGTATATGAGAGAACTGCTAAAGGCTTCCATGGATTACATGTATGCGGGAAACCAGCCTTTTGCTTTTTTGATGCCTGCCAGTCCGAAAATTTATGAGCCTTTCCAGTTTGTTTATATTTATGATAAAAAGAAATATAAGGCGAAAGTATTGGAGCGCCAGGAAACGATAAGAAATTCAGCCCCCGGCCATTCGCGAAGACCTTGGGAAACGGCGGTACTGCAAAGGAAGGAAATTCCTCAATTGCTGCACTATGCAAACTCTCGTTTGAAGGAAAATTATGACGTGTTCATACGCAGAGACGAGGCTTATTACTATACGCTGATCAGGGAGTTGGAAGTGCAAAACGGAGCAATATATCTACTGCGGGAAACGGAAGCCGAAGGCGGAGGAGAAAAAATAACCGGATATTTTCTATATACGCAGGAAGGGCAGGAAACGGATATACAGGAGGCTCTGTTCGATGATGATTGTTTCTGTCAACAGAGCAGTTTTTTAGAAGAAGCAGGGGATAAGCCAATCATCATGGCAAGAATCATGAATGTGCAGACAATGCTGTCCCTGCTTAGAAAAAAAGCATCGACTGCTTGCAGCGAAGCGGGGGATAAAGAGGATATTATTTTGACTATCCGGATTGCTGACCCGATGCTGGAAGGGAACAACGGCATATGGCAATGTTCTGTGGGGTACCGGGAAGCCGGTATACAAAGATGTCAGGATGCCGGAGCCGAAGTATCTTGCTCTACGACGATAGATAGGCTGACTTCATGGGTATTTGGCTATCGCCCGCCGGAGGAGTGTTTTGAAATACCTCAGAACGAGCAAAGAGGTGATGTTTTATGTAAACTAAATGGTATAAAATTATTTTCCAGCGTATTTATTAATGAGATTGTATAAAATACGGACATCAAAAAAGCCCGTATGATAAAAGAAAGGCATAACATGGAAGAAGAAATATTGAAACCGGAGCCTCAGGAATGGGAAAAGGCTCTGTTGGTGGGATTGGATACGGGAGCGGATGAGAACTTTGAGCGTTCCATGGATGAGCTTGGAGAACTCGCGAAGGCGTGCTATATGTCGGTGGCAGGTGTAGTGACGCAGAAGATGGAAGCGGTGAACAAGGCTCATTATATTGGAACCGGTAAGGTGCAGGAGGTCAAGGAATATGCGAAAGCCTTGGAGGTGGATATCGTTGTTTTTGATGATTCGTTAACACCCTCCCAGCTTCGTAACCTTCAAAGGGAACTGGAGACGCCGGTGTTAGACAGAACTACCCTGATTTTGGATATTTTCTCCAAACGGGCGAAAACGAGAGAGGCCAAATTGCAGGTGGAGACGGCGAGACTGCAATATCTTCTGTCCCGTCTGGTAGGAATGCATGAGGCTTTAACGAGGCAGGGCGGAGCCAGCGGCAGTATGAGCAGCAAGGGAGCCGGTGAGAAGAAGCTGGAACTGGACAGACGCAAGATCGAGAAGCGGCTCGTGGAGCTTAGACGAGAGCTGGAAGAGGTCTCCAAAGAAAGAGAGACCCAGAGCAAGCGCAGGCTGTCGGCCAGAATTCCCAAGGTTTCCCTGGTAGGATATACCAACGCCGGGAAGTCCACTTTGATGAACGCAATGGTAGAGCGGTATCTGCAGGACGAGGAGAAGAAGGTGCTGGAAAAAGATATGCTGTTTGCCACGCTGGATACCACGGTAAGAAATATCAATACAGGAAATAACAAAGAATTCCTTCTGTCTGATACAGTAGGATTCATTCACAAGCTGCCTCATGGATTGGTAAAGGCCTTCCGGTCTACCCTGGAGGAGGTTAAGAACGCAGATTTGCTTTTATATGTAATCGATTATTCGGATAAGGATTACAAGCAGCAGATAAAGGTAACGGAAGAGACTTTGCAGGAAATAGGTGCTGTAAATATTCCCGCCATCTATATTTATAATAAGGCCGATCTGTGCAGCATGGATTCCTTGCCCAAACAGGTAGGAGATAATAAAATTTATATGTCGGCAAAGAGCGGACAGGGACTTTCAGAGCTGACCGAGATGATTTTGCAGGCCGTTTATGCGGACTATGTGCAGGCTGAATTTTTAATTCCTTACGATAAGGGGCAGGTCGTATCGTATTTCATGGAAAACGCGCAGGTATTTGAGCAGGAATATTTGGAAGCAGGTATACGGCTAAGCGTCAGCTGCCATGCTGCGGACGTCCGCAAATATGGGCAGTATATAAAAATGTATTGACAAATAAAGGGTTTTTGCATATGCTGAAGTAAGAACTATGCTTCGTCTTAATAGGATAAAGGCTTCGAACAAAAAGAGTAAGTTATCTGACGATGCCAGAGAGGGAATGCCATCGGCTGAAAGCAGTCCCGATACGAAGATAACCCAAGTGCATTTGTGAGCTGATTCGGAGAAAGAAGGATTTTGAGTATCCGGGTACGGAAAAGCACGTTACGCTACACAAGGGAAAGATGATTTTTAATCGTCTTTAATTAGAGTGGAACCGCGGATAACTTCGTCTCTTATTATTTATATTCTTAGGAGGACGGAGTTTTTTTGATATGGAGGAATGATATGGGGTTTCTAAAAAGAGTGCGGGAAGAAATTGCCGTAATCAGAGAACGTGACCCGGCAATTCATAGTGCGATGGAGGTTTTTTTATATCCCAGCTTCAAGGCAATGCTTCATTACAGACTGGCGCATAAATTGTATTTGAAAAAACATTATTTTTTTGCCAGATGGGTATCCCAGAGAGGTGTTCGCAAGACGGGAATCGAGATTCATCCGGGCGCGCAGATTGGCAAAGGCTTTTTCATCGATCATGGACACGGAGTCATCATCGGAGAGACGACGATCATCGGGGACAATGTGACGCTGTATCAGGGAGTTACCCTGGGGGGCACCGGGAAAGAATGCGGGAAGAGACATCCTACGGTAGGAAATAATGTAATGATAAGTGCCGGAGCCAAGGTGTTAGGCTCTTTTAAAATTGGAGATAATTCTAAAATAGGCGCAGGCAGCGTGGTTTTGGAGGAGGTTCCTCCAAACTCTACGGTAGTAGGCGTTCCGGGCCGGGTGGTAAAGAGAAACAATCAGACGCTGCCTCAGGAAGAGATGGATCAAATCAATCTTCCGGATCCGGTAAAAGAGGATATTGCCGGATTGCGGCGCGAGAACAGCGAGCTGACAAACCGCGTATTAGAACTGGAAGCTTCTTTGAGAGAACTAAGGCGGCAGATGCGTACAGAACAGGAAAAATCATAATTGAATAATAATGTTTTATGAGTAAATGAGAAAGGTTAAGAGAAATGAAAATTTACAATACGTTATCCAAGAAAAAAGAAGAATTCGTGCCGATAGAGCCGGGAAAGGTAAAGATGTATGTCTGCGGGCCCACTGTCTACAACCTGATTCATATAGGCAACGCCAGACCTATGATTGTATTTGATACGGTAAGGCGCTATATGGAACATAAGGGTTACGAGGTCAATTTCGTTTCTAACTTCACCGATGTAGATGACAAGATTATTAAAAAGGCTTTGGAAGAGGGCGTGGAAGCCGCGATAGTTTCCGAAAGATATATTGCGGAATGCAAGAAGGATATGGAGGCGATGAATGTAAGGCCCGCCACCACTCATCCTCTTGCAACTAACGAAATCGGCGGTATGCTGGAAATGATAGCCAGGCTGATCGAGAAGGACTTCGCCTACAAGGCCGCGGACGGGACCGTATATTTCAGAACCCGTAAATTCAAAGAATATGGAAAGCTTTCCCATAAGAATCTGGACGATTTGCAAGGAGGAAATCGATCCCTCCTCGTGTCGGGAGAGGATCAGAAGGAAGATCCTTTGGATTTCGTTCTCTGGAAGCCGAAGAAAGATAATGAGCCTTACTGGGTCTCCCCCTGGTGCAATGGACGTCCCGGCTGGCACATCGAGTGCTCGGTGATGAGTAAGAAATATCTGGGAGATGAAATCGACATTCACGCAGGTGGCGAGGATCTCGTTTTCCCTCATCATGAAAATGAAATCGCGCAGTCCGAGGCCGCTAATGGCAAGACTTTCGCCAGATATTGGATGCACAATGCCTTTCTCAATATCGACAATAGAAAGATGTCCAAGTCTGCGGGTAATTTCTTTACCGTAAGGGACATCGCCGAAAAATATGACTTACAAGTACTGCGATTCTTCATGCTGTCTGCGCATTACAGAAGTCCGCTGAATTTCAGTGCAGATTTGATGAATGCGGCAAAGAGCGGATATGAAAGGATCGTGACCAGCGTAAGCAACCTAAGCTATTTGCTGGAAAATGCGTCCGGAGAACCTATGAGCGCAGAGGAAGTGGCACTGCAAAAAGAAGCAGCGGGCTTTGCCGTGAAGTTTGATGAGGCGATGGACGATGACTTCAATACAGCGGATGCAATTTCCATAATTTTCGAGCTGGTAAAATTCATCAATACCAACGTAAGCGCATCGAATACGGCGGAATTTATAAAGGCACTTAAAGATGAAATCACAAAGCTGTCCGATATCTGCGGTCTTATCGTGGAGAAGAAGGAAGAGCTTCCGGGTGCTGATATTGAAAAGCTTATCGAGGAGAGGCAGACGGCGAGAAAAGAGAAGAACTTTGCGAGAGCGGATGAAATCCGTGTCGAATTGTTAAATCAGGGTATTATTCTGGAAGATACACGTGAAGGTGTTAAATGGAAGAGAGTTTAATTGTAAAACTAAAAAGGGAATTTAACTGTAAAGAGGTGGATATTAATGAATATTCGCCTCTTACGCTCGCTTATATCGGAGATAGCATTTACGATGTTATCGTCAGGACGGTCGTGGTAGAGCGAGGGAACCGCTCTGCCAACAATCTGCATAAGATGGCGATAAAATATGTGAACGCTGCTACGCAGGCGGCTATGGCGGATGCCTTGCAGGAGGAGCTGACGGAGGACGAGTTGTCGGTATACAGACGGGGCAGAAATGCCAAATCTTATACGAAGGCTAAGAATGCAACGCTGAACGATTACCGAAAGGCGACGGGAATGGAGGCTCTGCTAGGTTACCTCTATCTTCAGGATAATATGGACCGGATCATTGAATTGCTGAAGTTAAGTTTACATAAGATAAATACAGAGCTGTAAATATAATGATAGGCAGGATGAATATATCATTGTAGATATTATACTATAATATAGTATGAATATTTGATTAAGAAACGCTTAATTTTCCCAAAAGTTATGGATGTTTGGAAAAGGTATGAGATATAATTAAATTAGGTTTATATAACCGGATGAGGCAGGATAGATAAAATATGAGATATGAAGAATTTACTATTGAAGGAAGAAATGCGGTCATAGAGGCATTCCGCTGCGGAAAGCCGATAGATAAAATATTTATATTGGACGGCTGTCAGGACGGGCCTATTATGACGATAAAGAGAGAGGCGAAAAAGCAGAATTCCATCGTTAAGTTCGTGACGAGAGACCGGCTGGATCAGATGTCGGAAACAGGAAAGCACCAAGGGGTCATCGCTTATGCCGCTGCATACGAGTATGCGGAAGTAGAAGATATCTTGAAGGCAGCAGAAAAAAAGGGAGAGCCTCCATTTATTTTCTTGCTGGATAACATCGAGGATCCTCACAATCTAGGGGCAATTATCAGGACAGCGAATTTGGCAGGTGCTCACGGAGTCATTATCCCGAAGAACCGTGCAGCCGGGCTTACCGCTACGGTGGCGCGCACCTCGGCAGGGGCACTGAATTATACGCCGGTGGCGAAGGTGACCAATCTGACCAAGGCGATAGAGGATTTGAAGAAGCTCGGATTATGGTTTGTTTGTGCGGACATGGAGGGTACCTCTATGTATAAGCTGGATTTGAAGGGGCCCATTGGTCTTGTGATAGGAAATGAGGGAGAGGGCGTAGGCAGGCTGGTAAGGGAAAAGTGCGATTTCATCGCGTCCATTCCCATGAAAGGCGACATAGATTCTTTGAACGCATCGGTGGCGGCAGGAGTTCTCGCTTATGAAATAGTGAGACAGCGTATGATTTAACAGTGCAGGATGTATAGGTTGTAAAATGATAATTAGGGGTAATTTATGAAAAGGGATTCGTATCATATTCAGAAAGTTTTATTTTGGATTATGGGCCTATTGGCTGTAATCCTTGCTGCATTGCTGATTCACAAGGGCTATGTTTTATATAAAGAAAGAGTACATCAGGAAGAGCTGAATGTGCGGAATCAGGAAGTGCAGTCGGAAATAGACGATATGCGGACTCAGATTAAGGAACTGTCTGAGAACGGAGAGGCATTACAGAAATTTCTGGATGAAAAAATAAACGGCGCGACCGGACAAGAGCAGGGGGCTCAAGCACAGCCTGTGCAGGAAGCAATGTCGGATTCTGTAGTAACCGATAGGCAGCAGATAGAAGGCGCGTCGGAGCAAGGACAGTCCGTACAGGAATCAGTTTCAGATTCTGCAGCAGCGGATGGACAGCAGCCGGAAGAAGTGCAAGGGCAGTCAGTAACAGCAAACGGGCAGCTTGCAGATGAGGTATACGGCGAGGATGATGCAATTATCATCGATATACCCGAAAAGGCAAGGCCGCAGGACAATGTTTCTTCAACTGGCGTTTCGAACAATAGTGCGGCTTTAGCGGAAGCGAAAGGGACCGAGCCTGCGGAAACCATATCGGGAAATGCGCCGGCAGATGGGGTCGGGGAAACCATATCGGGAAATGAAGTGACGACAGACGGCAAGCAAGAGACTATATCGGGAAATGCGGTGGTGGATGGTCAGGTGATTCCTTTTCGGTATGAAGAAATGGAGACTACCTTAGAAGAAAAAAGAAATGTGCGTTCCTCCTACGTGGAAACCATGACGGTAAACGGAGAGGATAAGGCGGTGATTTCTAATGGAACAATTGATTTCTCAGATATGAAGATTGCCTGTCTCGGAGATAGCCTGACGGCAGGTGACAATATGAACGACCTTGAAGATTATTCAAAATACGCTTATCCGTCTGTGCTGAAAAGCATATTAAATGCGGAAGAGGTCTATAATTTAGGAATCGGCGGCTCCTCTTACGGACGATACTGGGACGAGGCTTTTGTTGACCGCTATAAGGAGATTCCGGAGGATTCGGATATTATTCTCGTTATGGGAGGCACTAACGATGGATTTGCGGCTTCAATTGACGAGCTGGGAAACATAAATGAGCGGAAACCACGGACGTTTTATGGCGATGTGGATGAACTGATGCGGGGACTAAAAGAAAATTATCCTAATGCGAAAATTATATTCGCAACTCCGTTACCTAACATTTTGCAGGATTACTTAATGAGTCAAAGAGACTATCTCCTACCACAAAACGTTTATACCAATGCGGTTAAGGAGCTGGCAGCGGAATACGATATCGATGTGATTGACTTATATAATTCCAATATTCTGGATACTCATGACTCTCAGATTATTTCCACCTATATGCCGGACGGAGTACATGGCAATCCGGCGGGCTATCAGATTCTTGCAGAGCATTTTGCAAGTGGGATTATCCGGATTATGGAAAACGATGCTTTGTATGGAACGACTGTCAGCGGAAATTCCCCTGAGAGCGAAAAGATCAGCGGTAACGCAGCCGAATCGACGGTGAGCGGTAACGCCGTGTCAGGGAATGATGTGAACTTGAAGGACCAAGGGAATGAAGAGATAACTGATGAGAAAGAGCCTTTAAGTGCGGAAGAATTACAGCAGATAGAAGAAAATAATAAGAAGGCGGCGGATAGCGCCGTAATCGTCACCACTTTACCGGCACAAGGCGATGCATCCACATCTCAGACGCCTCCTCCTGCTTCCGGCAGCGAGGATAATGCCAAAAAGACGCAGGAAACGAAGAATAATTATGAATACGGCGGCGAAGCGATTATTATAAATTGATGAGACTTCAGGCGCTACCTTGTTATTATGGGAGGGTGTATGCGGGATTCTTATGAACAAAACAGTGATGAAGAATTGATTTTGCGCCTGAGAGACGGCGAAGAGAATATTACCGATTATATTATGGATAAGTACAAAAATTTGGTAAAAAGCAAAGCGAAATCCATGTATATCCTTGGTGCCGACAGCGACGACCTGATTCAGGAGGGCATGATAGGGCTGTTCAAAGCGATAAGGGATTATGACAGTGGGAGAGATGCCAGCTTTTTTACCTTTGCGGATTTATGCATATCCAGGCAGATATACACGGCGGTGCAGGCATCGGGAAGGCAGAAGCACTCGCCCTTAAATACATATATTTCTTTGTACAGCAGTGTTACCTCAAAAGATGAGCCGGGAAGCGAAGAGGCCGAGCTTTTAAGCGTCCTTGCTTCCAAGGCGGAGCTTAGCCCGGAGGAAATGGTAATCGATAAGGAAAATGTGGAAAATCTGGAAAAAACAATAGAAAGAGAGCTCAGCACCTTTGAAAAACAGGTGCTGGATCTCTACATTACGGGAATGAGTTACGTGCAGATAGCGAAAGTGCTCGGAAAAGATGAAAAGTCTACGGACAATGCCCTGCAAAGAATTAAATCGAAGCTGCGAAAGGCAATTCTATAACGACATCCCTGCCTCATCGGACATTTGTTACCCGTAACAGTTCAGATACAAAGCGTTCGCTTTCGTTTATCCACGGACTATGTCCGGAGTGCTCGAACCAAACGATTTCTTTTGACGGAGCATGCAAGAGTTCGAAATAATCCTCCACGAATGAAGTAGGTGCATTTATATCATGCCGTCCGAGAAAAAAGTAAACAGGCACATCGATTTCCTTATAATTTTTTCTTAAATCAACGTCGTAAAGCTGTGGATATACGGAGTTAAATGTTGATACAATCCCGCGAAAGTAATTGATTTTATCGAGTATACCGTATTCACTGGAAAATAGGTCGCGAAGGGTATTATATCCTCCGTTATGTATATCAGGATTTGCCGCCATGTACGTGCTTAAATATTGCAGGTAGGTGGCGCTTTTCCATGTGACATCGCTTCCGAAATACGGAGGCTGTCCATTGGCCTTGAGAGTATCAATGGTTTTGGTATCACCTCTTTCATGTGCAATTTCCAGGGCTAACCGATAATCTGTGACTTCCGTCTCAAGGAAGGAAATCATCTGTCCGGTGCCGATAAACGCATGGAATAATTCAGGAGCTCTGTCGATTAAGAAGATTCCGAGTGCGCTGCCCCACGATTCCCCGACGAGATATATTTTATCCTGTTTAAAGGTTTCACATAAGTATTTTGTCAGCGCATAGCCATCTTCAATGTAGGTATTGACTGTGAGGCTGCCGATATCCGCGGCACCATATGATTTTCCTGACCCAGCCTGGTCCCAGTTTACTACGATGAAGTGTTTTTCGAGCTCTCCGAGGTCGTATCTGACAGCGGCCATCTGCGAACCGCCCGGACCGCCTGCCAGGAAAAGAAGGACGGGATTTTCTCTATTTTCACTGCGAATGCTGATCCATTCTTTTCGTCCATTCAGCGTTACCTGCCTTAATTCAGAGATGCTGCCTTCCATTTTATTTCCCTTTTCATTATGGATGGAGGGAGTAGAAGCGGTAAGCTGCGTTAACAAAGCGGAACCTGCACATAAAGCAATAGCTGTCGTTAGAATTAGCATATTTTTTTTAATCCGGCTGGTATGCGGATTTCTTTCCTCCTTTTTTATGAACCGCGCGATGAACCTTATGATATTGATCAAAAGCACGAACAATGAAATTATGGATATAAGCAGAAGAGAAATAAAAATAACAAATTTTATCATAAAAGCCTCCTTTTTAGAATTTGACCATCGTTCAACAAATTTAGAATAACAGAAATTTGACCAGTGGTCAACAAAGAGTTTTTATGATATACTAAAAATATCAGGTGGTGATTGTATATGGGAAAAAGAGAGATTATTTTAGGTGCTATGCGTGAACTTTTCAAAGAAGGGAAAGCAGGATCAGCGTCTGTAAGCGATATTGCCCAAAAAGCAGGGATAGCGAAAGGGGGTCTATATTATTATTTCCGTTCGAAGGAAGAAGTGATGGACGCTTTGCTGGAACGGGAATACGAGGATATTATTCTGGCATGCAAAGCACTTATAGAACAGAGCGAGGAAGACGCTGTTTCAAAATTTGCTCTTTTGCTAAGAAGCTACCGGAGCTCATATATCGATACTTCTTTGGATGAATATTTGCACATGCCGCAAAATGCGGCCTTACATCAAAAATCTTTGGCAAAGATTTTATCTTCTTTGTCGAAAATCATATCCTGCATTATTGAGCAGGGAGTAGAAGAGGGCAGTTTCATATGTGAATATCCGGCAGAATATTCTGAAGTCATTATGTCAGTATTTACTTTCCTGCTGGATCCCGGTATCTTTCCGTGGACTGCCGAAGAAAATATATTAAAAATGAAGGCAATGGCGGATTTATTAGAAAAAGGACTTTGTGCCAGGAGAGGAAGCTTTGCATTTTTGTATGCGGGTGAGTAGCCGCATTTTTACTTATTTTTTAAAAAAATTTTTACCATTTATCTCCTATTGCGGAAATGTTACAAAGTTGTTACAATCTATTTGTAGTTAGCTAATACAAATAAAACAAAAGAAAACAAAATAAACAATAAGGAGGACGAAACTATGTGTTTAAATTTCAGTAGCTGTTCCGAGTTATTTAACGCTATTTGTCAGTATTTAAGCTTAGGTTGTCAATAAAACACGGCCCGGATGAATGTCCGGGCTATCTTTTTGCAAAAGGCTTTTACCATTTATCTCCTATTGCGGAAATGTTACAAAGTTGTTACAATCTATTTGCAGTTAGCTAATACAAATAAAACAAAAGAAAACAAAATAAACAATAAGGAGGACGAAACTATGTGTTTAAATTTCAGTAGCTGTTCCGAGTTATTTAACGCTATATGTCAGTATTTAAACTTAGGTTGTCAATAAAAACATGGCCCGGATGAATGTCCGGGCTATCTTTTTGAATTTAGGGGGGTGCGAACATGGAGAAAGATTTGAACAAAGGACGTTCGGTTGACTGTCTCGTTGAATTCACGTATAATAACGCATGTATGTCATTTCATGAAGAAATATAGGTTGCAGAAGCAACTTCTGATAATTTTTTGTTTAAATTTATCAATAAATAAAATATGCAACGAAGGTATGATGCCACAGCAAGATGGGGCATGCTTTGGGGGCAGGTATTTTTACGGAGGAAGAAATGAAAAAGCTTTTTGCGCTGGCGGCATGCCTGATGCTGCTTACTACTTTGACAGGCTGCGGTAAACAGGCGGAGAATTCTGATGTGTCCGAATCAAATAATAATCAGAACAATTCTAAGGATTCAGTTACCATCGTCATGGGTGTCACCTCGGAGCCGGAAGCGGGATTCGATCCGGCATACGGCTGGGGGGCGGGTGAGCATGTGCATGAACCTTTGATACAAAGCACGTTGACCGTTACCACCAACGATTTGCAGATTGCCTATGATTTGGCAACGGATATTTCTGTAAGTGATGACGGGCTTCTGTGGACTGTGAAAATCAGGGAGGACGTCTTTTTTACCGATGGAGAAAAACTGACGGCTGAGGATGTGGCATTTACATATAATACGGTAAAAGAAGAGAGCTCCGTTAACGATTTTACGATGCTCGACAGAGCCGAAGCCACAGACGATCACACGGTGGAGTTCCATATGACTAAGCCTTATTCCATATGGCCCTATACCATGGCGATTGTAGGCATCGTTCCCTCACATGCCTATGGCCCTGATTATGGTCTGAATCCCATAGGTTCCGGCCGGTACATATTAAAGCAGTGGGACAAGGGCCAGCAGGTTATACTGGAAGCTAACCCGGATTACTACGGGGATGAAATTCTTATGAAAAAAGTAACTATCGTATTTATGGAGGAAGAAGCAGCTTTTGCGGCAGTCAAAGCGGAGCAGGTGGATTTGGCCTATACCGCGGCTTCTTATTCGGACCAAACGGTAGACGGCTATGCTCTGCTTCGCGTGGAAAGCGTGGATAACCGTGGCTTTAATTTGCCGGCGATTCCCTCCGGCGAAGGGATAGGAAATGATGTGACAAGCGATATTGCTGTCAGGAAGGCGATTAACATCGGCATCGACCGCCAGAGGATGATTGATAACGTGCTGAATGGATACGGAACACCTGCCTACAGTGTATGTGATAAAATGCCGTGGTTCAATGCCGGTACGATGGTGGAATATGATTTTGAGCAAGCGGTCACATTGTTGGAGGAAGCCGGCTGGGTTGCAGGAGAGGACGGCATCCGCTCCAAAGATGGCCTTAGGGCAGAGCTGAATCTCCTATATCCGGCAAACGATTCGGTCAGGCAGGCCTTGGCTGCAGAGGCGGCGAATCAGATGAAAGCACTGGGGATTGCCGTAACAATTGAAGGCGTAGGCTGGGATGTGGCTTATGACAGGGCTCAGAGTGAGCCTATGATATGGGGATGGGGAGCTCATACGCCTATGGAGTTCTATAATATTTATCATACCATGCCTGAAACGGGTTTGGCTGAATATTCGCCTTATTCCAACGAGACGTCAGACTCCTATATGGATCAGGCGCTGGCTTGCGGGAAGCTGGAGGAATCATACGAGCTGTGGCAGAAAGCACAGTGGGATGGGAATACCGGCACGGTGGAGGATGTACCGTGGGTGTGGCTGGTAAATATAGACCACCTTTACTGGGTGAAGGAAAATCTTCAGGTCGCGGAACAGAAGATTCATCCTCACGGACATGGCTGGTCGATTGTAAATAATGTAGACCAGTGGAGTTTTGGACAATAAGATGAAAAAGTGGATGCGGTATGTCTTTAAAAAATTTATCCGAATGCTTCTATTGTTGCTGTTTGTCAGCATTGGAGCATTTCTTCTGGTATCTTTGTCGCCGGTAGACCCTCTTCAGGAGAATATCGGCCAGGCGGCTCTCGGCGCGCTCAGTCAGGAACAAATCGCCAGGCTGGAAACGTATTGGGGAGTGAACGAACCCCTTATGGATCGTTATCTGGCGTGGGCAGGTGGCTTCCTGCGGGGGGATATGGGTATTTCCCTTTTGTACAGGCAGAGTGTTTCGTCAGTAATCATGCAAAAGCTGTTAAACTCCCTATTGCTTATGGTCTTCGCATGGATGATTTCAGGTGTACTCGGTTTTATGCTTGGCGTTTTGTCAGGAATGAACAGAGGAAGGACAATCGATAAGGCAATCAAGGGCTATGCCTTGTTGACGGCGAGTACCCCTGCCTTTTGGCTTGCCCTTATCTTTTTACTTCTATTTTCGGTCTGGCTGAAGCTGTTTCCCATAGGCTTAAGCGTTCCTATCGGAATGGAGGTAGCGTCGGTGAGGCTTTCGGACAGGTTGTGGCATGCTGCACTTCCGGCGCTTACGCTGAGCGTTACCGGGATATCAAATATCATCCTGCATACGAGAGAAAAGATGATTGACGTAATGGAGAGTGAGTATGTACTGTTTGCTGCCGCCCGGGGAGAAAAAAAGTGGGAAATATTTAAGAACCATGGCTTTCGAAATGTGCTTTTGCCTGCGATTACGCTTCAATTTGCTTCTGTCAGTGAAATCTTTGGAGGATCGATTTTGGTGGAGCAGGTCTTTTCCTATCCGGGACTCGGACAGGCGGTGGTAACGGCGGGACTTGGGGGAGATATTCCTCTGCTTTTGGGAATCGCAGTGATCAGTGCGGCCGCCGTATTTTCCGGTAATTTTATTGCGGACATTCTTTATGGAGCGATCGACCCTCGCATGAGAAAGGGGGGAAGGCCATGAACCTTCGTGGACGAAGGAACACATTTTTGTTTCTCATGCTTGCGGCAGCGTTTCTTTTTTTTATTATCATCATGGGGGCTTTATGCAAAGATGCTGCTATGGATACCGATTTTGTCCGTAAAAATCAGCCGCCGTCCTTCAGGTACCCCTTCGGCACCGATTGGATGGGACGGGATATGTTCGCCCGTACTGCGGCAGGTCTTTCCATGAGTATACGGCTCGGTCTGTTTACAGCGGCGATAAGCGCTGTCATCGCTCTTGTACTGGGCTCTATGGCGGCAGTTATGGGAAAAGCAGCGGATGCACTTATAGGGGGGCTTATCGACCTTATGCTGGGGATTCCGCATATTTTGCTGCTCATTCTCATTTCTTTTGCTTGTGGAAAAGGAGTTCGGGGCGTTGTAATAGGAGTATTATGTACTCACTGGATGTCCCTTGCCCGAGTAATCCGGGGAGAGGTATTGCAGCTTAAGCAGAGCGGGTATGTGCAGGCAGCGGCTAAACTGGGAACCGGCAAGGGTAAAATAATAACCACACATATGCTTCCTCACTTGCTTCCTCAATTTATGACGGGCTTGATTTTATTGTTCCCACACGCCATATTGCATGAAGCAGGCATCACCTTTTTGGGCTTTGGTCTGCCGCCGGAACAGCCGGCAATCGGTGTCATTCTTTCCGAAAGTATACGCTATCTGCTTACGGGGAGCTGGTGGCTTGCCGTTTTCCCGGGTATTTCTTTAGTGTTAGTGGTTATTCTATTCGATTATATCGGCAGTATGACAAGAAGGCTTCTTGATCCTGCAAGTGTCCATGAATGAGGAGGAAGAGGATGGAGAGAATACCGGTTCTTAATGTGGAGAATTTGTCTGTTTCATTTTTACAATATGCGGGGGCGTTTAGAAAAAAACAAATAGAGACGATAAAGGATTTAAATGTTACTCTCTATCCGGGAGAAATCGTAGCAGTAGCGGGTGCCAGCGGAAGCGGCAAGAGTCTGCTCGCTCACGCCATCTTAGGAATATTGCCATATAACGCCTCCATGGGAGGCCGGATAAGCTACTGTGGAAATCCCCTGACACCGGCGCAGGCTCAGGAGCTTCGCGGGAAAGAAATCGTCTTAGTGCCGCAAAGCGTATCTTATCTGGACCCATTGATGAAGGTGGGACCTCAGATACGTAAAAATGCGAAGGATAAGTCTTCGAGGGAAAAGACTCTTGAGATATTCAATCGTTACGGATTGGCAGCGGAAACGGAAAAGCTCTATCCTTTTGAGCTTTCCGGCGGTATGGCGCGAAAAGTTTTGATTTCTGCGGCGGTACTGGAAAAACCGAAGCTGGTAATAGCCGATGAGCCTACCCCCGGTCTGGATGCCGCGGCAGCAAAACGTGTGATGGAGCATTTTCGGGAAATCGCTGATGAGGGCGCAGCAGTGCTGCTCATCACTCATGATTTGGAGCTGGCAATAGAGACGGCTGACCGGATAGCAATATTTTATGCGGGAACGACCCTGGAGGAAGTACAGGCTTCGGATTTTGCAGAAGGATTGAAGCTGCATCACCCTTATACGAAGGCATTGTGGCAGGCGATGCCCCGCAACGGGATGCAGGTGCCTAAGGGCGTTTAACATGAAAAGCAAAGGAGTGTAATAGTGTATATTCGTGAAAAAGCAGAGAAAAAGGGTTCTGGTAGTTTGAAGGTAGCGGAATTATGATACTAAAAGGAGAGGAATTGTCTTTTCGCTATCAAAGCGGCGGAAGACAGATATTAAACCATGTTTCTCTTTCGATAGAAAGCGGCGAAATAGTAGGTTTGTGTGCGCCCAGCGGCTTCGGGAAGACTACACTGTGTAAAATTCTTGGAGGGTATGCAGAACCGGATTCGGGAATAGCGTCTTTGGAAGGAAAGGCGATCCGGAGTTATCGGGGCTATTGCCCGGTGCAAATGATTTGGCAGCATCCGGAACTCGTAATCAATCCAAGGCTTAAAATGTCTCAGGTGCTCGCCGAGGCAGGGGATATCGATGAGCATGTGATAACGAATCTCGGCATTGAAACGGAGTGGATGAGCCGCTATCCCATAGAACTTTCCGGTGGGGAACTTCAACGATTCTGCATTGCGCGGGCACTGGGTGAAGGGACAAAATTTATTCTCGCCGATGAAATCACTACTATGCTCGACTTGATTACGCAGGCTCAGATATGGAATTTCTTAAAGGCGGAAAGCATGGAGAGAAATATAGGTATGCTGGTCGTAAGTCACTCCGGGGAGCTTTTGGATAAGCTCTGTTCGCGGCGGATAGATATGCGGGTCTTTTCTTAATGCAGATATGATAATGGTTTAATAGCACCGATGATATTCGGCAAGCTTTTGATATGATTTCCTATAGCGAACAGTTTTTATTGTCTGAACTATCCGTTATAAGAGGAATTATAGCAAGGGCTTGCCGGTTTTTATATCATAGAGGGCAAACGATACGCAGCTACCCGCGCGGAACAAAAGCTGCACTGCCAAAGTGCTTGGCTGAGAGAGTGTGCGAAGCACACTTTTGTTCTGTAATAGGAAAGTGCTTTTATTACATAAAGTAGTTATTTTTAAGCAGAACATGTAAATTGGCAAATTGCTAAAAGAAATATAAAATGGTTTATTAATCTAAAGTGGAACACCGACAATTTACTGAATCGGAGACTCATATTCTGTCCGTATTGCATAAAATAATCTTTTTATTAAACAAAAAAATAATAAATGTTGACAATAGGTAGATATAGTGATAGTATCTGAATGAAAATAAATTTCATAAATATAAATGCATGAAATAAAATATTGCAAACATATTATGAACCGTGAGAGTTTTTAAAATTATGGGGAACTATAAAACTAGGATGAAATCATCGAATTACGTATGATTACAGATAGGAGGCTAACATGGAGCAAGAACAAAAAAAGAAAATGCTGTCGCTTGGAATGAAAATACGTGAACAAGCGCTGAAGGCGGTGCAGGTGCCCAATTCCGGGCATATCGGAGGTTCGTTTTCGGAAGCGGATATTTTGGCAGTACTTTATTTTGACAAGATGAATATCGATCCTGAAAATCCGAGGATGCAGGACAGAGACCGTTTTGTGTTGTCGAAGGGTCACGCCAGCCCGGCGCTGTATGCGACTTTGGCTCTGCGGGGCTTCTTCCCGGTGGAAGAATTGAAAACATTTCGAAATGTGGACAGTGACCTTTCCGGTCACGTGGAGATGACGAAGGTACGCGGTGTGGATATGTCCGCCGGTTCCTTGGGACAAGGCCTTTCTGCTGCGGTAGGAATGGCAGTTTCCGCACAGATATACCAGAAGGATTACAGGGTATATGCGATGGTCGGCGACGGAGAGATTCAGGAAGGACAGATATGGGAAGCGGTAATGGCGGCAGGAAATTATAAGTTGGACAACCTCATGCTGTTCGTGGATAACAATAATTTACAGATTGACGGAACGGTAGAAGAAATTATGTCTCCCTATCCCATCGATGACAAGTTTAAAGCTTTTAACTGGAATGTAATCTGCATAGACGGACACGACCCGGAGGCGATTGCTTCGGCTGTAGAACAGGCGAAGGCCTGCAAAGGAAAACCTACCGTAGCTATTGCAAAGACTGTAAAGGGTAAAGGTGTTTCCTTCATGGAAAATAACGTAAACTGGCATGGGAAAACCCCTGACCCGGAGCAATATGAGCTGGCCTTTAAAGAAATCCGGGAACAAATAGAAAAACTGGAGGTATAGGCATGGGAGAAATAATTTCAACGAGGGAAGCCTATGGGCGCGCTCTTTGTAAATACGGAGAGAATCCTGATATTGTGGCATTTGACGCAGATTTGACCATATGTACGATGTCGTGCTATTTTGCAAAGAAGTATCCCGAGCGGTTTCGCAATGCCGGTATTGCGGAAGCGAATATGATAGGAATGTCGGCAGGGGTGGCGGCTACGGGAAAAACGGTTTTCTGCCATACATTTGCCATGTTCGCGGCAGGAAGAGGTTATGACCAGATTAGGAATTCTGTGGCGTATCCCAGGCTGAACGTAAAAGTAGTCGGCACTCATGCAGGTCTTTCTGTGGGAGAGGACGGGGCTACCCACCAATGTATAGAAGATTTGAGCTTGATGCGCACCATTCCCGGAATGGTAGTGATCAATCCTTGTGATGCCAATGAGACGGAAGCAGCGGTAAAAGCCATGATTGAATACCAAGGGCCCTGTTATCTCAGACTGGGACGTTCAGGCGTGGAAAATGTTACCCCTGATTTCAAAGGCTATGATTTCCAGATAGGAAAGGGCGTTACACTAAAGGAAGGTAATGATGTAACGATTATAGCCACTGGACTTATGGTTCAAATTGCATTAGAGGCAGCGGAGCTTTTGGCAGGAAACGGAATCGCGGCGAGAGTCATCGACATGCATACCATTAAGCCGATCGACAGAGATATTATCATAAAGGCGGCAAAAGAGACAGGAGCTATCGTAACGACGGAGGAACACAATATTATAGGAGGATTAGGAGCAGCGGTAGCGGAAGTGCTCGGAGAAACTTATCCGGTTCCTCTGATTCGTCATGGTGTGGAGGATATATTCGGTCATTCGGGAACCGCGCAAGCGCTTATGGAGAAATACGGCCTGACGAAAAATAAGCTGGCTGAAAAGGTGAAACTGGCTATCAGCATGAAACGGTGATTATGAAATAGTATCTAATATGCGATAAAGCAAACTATCTATGCGCGCGGAACAAAAGCTGTCTTCGGGCATCGAAGAAGTTGCCGTCGCTGCAAACGTACTGACTATAATCTAACAGTATTTGTTTTTCGCATAAAAAGGCAGCGTAATTTAGGAATATCCTTTACGCTGTCTTTTTTGTTGTATGAGGGGTTAGTATGAAAAATAAATTTTTCACAGCATAATTTATTATGCTTGCAAATATTGTGCCTGCGCTCAAATTCACAGGTGTCGAAAACATGGAGACTATTTATGAAACAACAGTTATTACGCTGTGCTGTCCGTATAAAATTTAGGAGTTAAAATATGAGTGTCATCTCCATACTATAGTATTCTTTCCGATAAATTTCGAATCTTGTCCGCGTTGGAATTGCATATAACAAACGTAAATTATGATTTAAATTAAGAAGAAGCTATAGAAATAACTTATGATTCGGGATTTATTAAAGACGGATATTTTTTGGAATATAATAATTTATACCATAATGTCATGAACAGCATATAATAGAATGAATGAAACCTTTGAGGGGAAATTATGATTATACACGTTGTTCAATCAGGTGAAACGATCTATTCTATCGCAGAATACTACCAAATCCCCGCTGATAGACTAATATTGGAAAACGGAATTACCAACCCTGACAATTTAGCAATAGGACAAACCATTGTGATTGTTCAACCGGAAATACTCTATACAGTCAAGCCCGGTGATACTTTAGTGAGCATTGCAGAACAATACGGGATTTCGCCAATGGAGTTATTAAGAAATAATCCCTATCTTGCAGATAGAGAATATATATATCCCGGTGAAACAATTGTCATAAGTTATCAAACAAACAGAACACATACAACTGCCACCAGCGGTTATACTTTTCCTTATATAGATAAATCTGTTTTAATAAAAACACTTCCTTTTTTATCTTATCTGACAATATTCAATTATAGAGCTACAGTTGAAGGCGAAATTATCGCCAATGATGACGACACGGAAATTATTCAGTTGGCCAGGGCGTATGGTGTTGCTCCCATGATGTTTGTTTCCACTATTACGAGAGAGGGAGTGCCTAGTAGTGAAGTAGCTTACGCTATTTTAAATAATCCTTTTATACAGGATAGCCTGGTTGATAATGCGCTTCAAATAGTGAAAACTAAGGGTTATTATGGTATTAATGTCTATGTCGATCACATTACCTATGATAACATAGACAGCATTACCGAATATTTGAGAAAGGCTTCCGAAAGATTCCATTCAGAAGGCTACAGGATAGTTATTACCATAACACCTATTACAAATCTTAACACCGTCAGCAGCAGTTTTGAAAAAATAGATTATTCAAAATTATCTGATTTTGCCGATGGAATTATATTGGCTTCTTACGATTGGGCGAGGTCTTACAGTTATCCAAGCTCACTTTTTCCAGTTAATGTTTTAAGAGAATTATTAGATTACATGGTCAGTATTATTCCCTCTGAAAAATTTTTTCTGGGAATTACGACACAAGGTTATGATTGGACGCTTCCCTATGTTCCCGGTGCCACAGCTGCTACCGTAATATCCAATAATGATGCAATACAAATGGCGGCGGACAACGGTATACCGATACAATTTAATGAAGCAGCACAGTCGCCGTACTTTTATTATGTGGATAGTAGTGGGATTATGCATGTGGTTTGGTTTAAAGATGCGAGAAGTTTTGATGCACGGGCAGGGCTGGCAGAGGAATATAATCTTCAGGGCCTGTCGCTTTGGACTATTATGAGATTCGATGCTCAATTATGGCTTATTATTAATACTCAATATTATATAGTGAAGCTTTTAGGAATTAGCTAAGCAATTGGGAGTAAAAAGTCGCTGACGAAAAGATAAATTAATGAGGTTTAAGTGAATCTTATTGAGAATCACCGCTAAGAAATATCATTTGATCACAGAGCAGAGGCAATAATTAGACAGCAAAAAAACGATATCTATTGATATCGTTTTTTATTATAAAGCTGCGACGTCCCACTATCATCTACAGGAGTATGTGAATGACCCTTTTGAATATACTTAAAATGTTGTAATATTGAATTTATATGAGAATGAACGCCATGGGCAGTCTGGGATGTTCAACAGATATTACATGTAGGAAAACAAAATTCCGGTATACCGGTTGAATATGGAGCAATATCATACTGTTGATAATAAATAATACCATGCAAAGGCAACAGGTAGAAACTATTTGCATTAAAAGTATCTCTTAATAAAAATCTATAATTATCAAAGTATATGCCTGGATTTTCTTGCAGCCTTTCTGATATTTGCTGCTGGATACATTCCTGCAGATCGAGCAATGAGTTTGGTGTGAGAGGATAAACATCGCCAAGCTGCATTAATGTTCCGGTTGCGAGATTCCAAGTATTTGATTTACGTATTGTATTGCCGTGTGCACCGCCGGTATAAGTATAAGTGTCCATATATAGACTAATAATACAGCACTGGTTATATGTTACTGTGAAATCAACTATAAATTCATAGTTATTGAATGGTCTGTCTGTGGAATCCATTGCATCTTCTTGAGCCATTTGATATAGCACGGTACGACAATAGTCTTCGCTATTTTTGGCCTCAAGGTAGAAAAAATTATTTATGCTGTTTGTGGACTTCGAGTCGGATATAATGCATGGATAATAGATTTTATATTTTAACACGAGCGTGTCGCCATAATACATAGCATCCTCAAATAGTTTCCGACATACATTTAACATAATAACACCTTAAATCAGTAGTTGTATTAATATATGCATATGGTATAAAAATGACACCGATATGAACAGCACAGGAATAGTTACGGTATAAAGATAGCGTAATGACGCATAAATATCATAAGTTCTTTGTCAGAAATATGAACTGCATAAGAAGAGCTATAAACAAAAATAAACTACTTCTAAAAGCGAAAATGTTGTAATCAAGTGTAATCAAAAAAACGAACAATAAAAAATCTGAAAACCTCGTAAAAACAAGACTTTCAGATTATTATAAGACAAGCTGATGACGAGAATCGAACTCGTGACCTCCTCACTACCAATGAGGTGCGCTACCGACTGTGCCACATCAGCAATACCGAAGGCTATTGTATCATCTTGGAATACGTTTGTCAACGTGAAAATCCTCCTTTTATTATAAAAAATACCGGCAGATAATTTCAGCCGGAAATAAGAGGAATAACATACGGAAAGAGGGCAGGTTAGTATTGAAAAGAACGGTGGAATCGTAGTAAAATAGAAATACGATAAAAGAGATGTGTTGAAAAAGAAAAGAGGATTGTGATGAAGGACGCAAGGATTCACGATAGCGCTTTTATCGCCGATGGTGCGGTTGTACTTGGCGATATAACCGTTGGGGAAGGCTGCAGTATCTGGTTTAATGCCACCGTCAGGGCGGACAGGGACTCGATTGTAATCGAAAGCGGAAGCAATATACAAGATAATGCCGTAGTACATGTGGAAACCGGATTTCCGGTATATATAGGAAGGAACGTAACAGTCGGTCATGGTGCTATCGTGCATGGAAGCACGGTAGGGGATAATACGCTGATTGGTATGGGTGCCATTATTTTGAATGGGGCCAGAATAGGAAGAAACTGTATTATCGGGGCAGGAGCCTTAGTGCCTCAGAGTATGGTCGTTCCCGACAATTCCCTGATCATAGGATGCCCGGGGAAAATATTGCGGAAGGTGACGGAAGAGGAAGTACAGACTAATCTGCATAATGCAGCAGAATATGTAGAAGAAGGAAAAAGCTATAAAAATGACAAAAACAAGGAGGATTAAGGAATGGATTTTTTTGAAAAAGTAGGAGAGACGGTTGTAACTGCGGGAAAGGATGTAGCGGATAAAGCGAAGGATTTTGCAGAAATCGCCAATTTAAGGAGTCAGATCAGTACATGCGAAGAGGTGATCAAGAAGAATTATATAGAAATCGGCAAACTGTACTACGAGCAGTTTAAAGAAGCGGAACACAACGAATTCTCAGAGCAGTGTACAGCGATTTCTAATGCGAAAAACGGAGTGGAAGCTCTGGAAAAGAAGATTCGCGATATTAAAGGAGTATAGAGAGGCTAAGGAAGGTCTTTCAGGGAATACACAAAATTATAAAAGAACAGATAGAAAAAGCATCTTACATAGTCAAATCGACCGGTGTAAGATGCTTTTTAAATAGTCAGTTATTGCTGCTGTTGCTCCGCTGCCTGCAGTGCAGCCGCTTGCTGAGCCGCCAGAGCCGCTTGCTGGGCTTCAATGTTACGTTGCTGTATTTCGTTACGCTGCTGCTCTATAATGGCCTCGTAGCCGGGTGTAGCAAAGAATTCTGCATTGTGAGGACAGAGATTCGTCTGGTTGGCCGGTACAGTCACCGTGGATACGCTTCCGTCTGGATTCGTTACCTGCGCAGTAGCGGATGAACCGCTTTGTAAGGATACATCCTCTATCGGAGTGAGCTCCAGAACACCTTCTACCTTAAATGGACAGAATTCAGTGGCCGGTAAAGAACTGTACTGGCAGATGGAGCCTTGATAGTGAACATTGCAGCTTTCCGTGGGAACTGTGCCGTCTGCAAAGTATTCCGTGGAAAGAGTAGCGTCGCATAATCCCGGTATCGGTAATTTGCCGGATTTGGAGCATACGGTTGCGGTTACAATGCCTGCAGGAACTGAAAAAGCTTCATTGGGCAAATCAGTATGGATTTCTGACATAACCGTTCTCCAAAGCTTCTTGGCAAGATTTTTTTCCTCGCCTGTAAGCTTCGTGTTGTTATCGTAGCCAGCCCATGTAGTAGCCGTATAATAAGGGGTATAGCCTGCAAACCACACATCGTTGTAATCGGAGGTCGTTCCGGTTTTTCCGGCAATTGCCATACCGCCGAAGTTAACAGAACCGCCGGTACCTTTTGTAACAACGTCTACCATAGCATCTGTTAAAAGGAATGCGGTAGTTTCTTTGATTACTTGTTTCGTTTCGGGCTGAGTATTGTCTAGAATGATATTGCCGTCATGGTCTACCACTGTATTATACAGTCTCGGTTTGATATAAACGCCATGATTTGCAATGGTAGCGTAAGCTGCATTCAGTTCTTCGTTTGTAACGCCTCTTGTAATACCGCCGAGAGCCAAAGACTGCACGATGTCAGTTTTGATCTGGCCGCCGATGGCCTCATTCTCCACAAGGGTGGTAAAGCCGAAGTTCTGCAAATAATCGAAGCCCAGTCGGGGGGTGATCTGGGTCAATGTTTTTACTGCGACGATATTCAGTGAGTCCTGAATACCTAGACGCAAGGAACAGAGCCCGCGATAGGCTTCTCCGTACCAGTTTCTTACAGGAGTACCGTCCGCATAGTTAAAGGGCGCATCGTTTTGTATGTTGGCTAGTGTAAGGCCCGCACTGTCAAGCGCCGGTGCATAAGTAGATACGACCTTGAACGTGGAACCCGGCTGCCTTACGGTATCGGTAGCCCTGTTCAAAGTACGGCTTCCTTCCTTGGCACCCCGTCCGCCGACCAAGGCTACCACGACTCCGGAGCTTTGATCCTCTACGGTAAGGGATACCTGAGGCTGGGGTGTAAGGTTAATTTTCTCCGCGTATACTTCATCGCCATCACTCATTACCGCCGCCTTATATTCCTCGATTGCCGCCATCGCTTCCTCCTGAGAGGAATAAATGAGATTGAATTTAAGGTTGGATTCCTTGAAATATTCCTTGAACATTTCCGTGCTGTAATTTTCCATATCCCCGTTCTTCTTTTCCACGGTCAGCTCGTAATTCAAATACCACCTGACATTTTCGGGATAATTCTCGGGGTTGCTGAATACTTCATCGCAAATCTCCTGAATCTCAGGGTCCTGCGTGGAATAAATTTTTAAACCGCCGGTGTAGAGTAGAGTGTAAGCCTGTGTTTCGTTGTAGCCGGCAGCTACTAAATCTTCTAACACATCGTCTGTCAAAGCATCCACAAAATATGTATTGACAGAAGTGTCTTCTACTTCCTTATTGGTACTTTGGATGCGCGAATATACGTCGTCGGCCAAAGCAGTATCATATTCCGACTGATCGATATATCCCTGCTTCAGCATGTAGTTCAGCACCTTTTCGCGCCTTGCAGCATTTGCGTCCGGGTGAGAAATGGGATTGAGACGGCTTGGATTCTGAGTAATGCTGGCGATAACCGCACATTCGGATAAGGACAAATCGCTTACCGACTTATTGAAATAGCGCTGGGAAGCGGCTTGAACCCCGAGCGTATTCTGCCCCAGGTTAATACTGTTCATATAGTTTAAAATAATATCGTCTTTAGTGGAAACCTTTTCCAGCTCCAAAGCGAGGTACTGCTCCTGAATCTTACGTTCCACCTTCTCTACGAAGCTATCCTCAGTTACCCAGTCTGTAAACACGTTATTTTTCAACAGCTGCTGGGTGATGGTACTGGCTCCTTCCGAAAAGGTGCCTGAGGTAATACCTATGACACCTGCACGTATAATACCTTGGATGTCGATGCCGTTATGTTCATAGAAGCGTTCGTCTTCCACCGCCACGAAAGCATGCGGCAAATATTCCGGAATCATATCCATAGTGACCGGAATACGGTTCGAGTTCTCGGAAACCAGCTTAGCAATTTGGTTGCCGTCAATATCATATACGAAAGTTGAAAAACCGGTTGGCTGCACATTGATGTTGCCGATATCAGGCGCGCTGTCGATAATTCCCCGGAAGACGCCCAGCCCTGCGCTCACTCCGATAACCGCAGCAGCAACGACAGCGATTATGACTACATTAAAAAACGTAAGTGCAAATTTTCTCCCCCACTTCGCAGATTTAGAATGGAGTGCCTTTTGTTTGTTACGGACACCCTTTTTTCCATAATTCATGAATTTTGCCTCCTTGAAGTGTGCATAATAAAGCACAACTAACATTACGATTATAACAAAGTATGGATGTTAAATAAAGTTTTTTTACTAATTAATTCCTTTATATTAAGAATTGTTCACAATTAGATACACTTTTATTCCGTTTTGTGATAGAATGTAACGAATGTTTTTGGCGCGTTAGACAAGGATGGAGCGAAGTAGTTGCGATGGAAAAAGAACAGAGCTTTTTACCTTATAAAGTATTGCAAAAAGGCGGAAGCGGTGAGATTGTAGAAAAAAAGTCCAGATTTATAGCTACGCTGTCTCCGGTAGAGACGGAAGAAGAAGCCTTTGCTTTTATTGAAGAAATGAAGAAGAAATATTGGGATGCCAGACATAATTGCTCTGCTTTTGTCCTCGGGGAAAGAGGGCAGCTTACCAGATGCAGCGACGACGGAGAACCTGCCGGAACAGCAGGAAAGCCCATCCTTGAGGTGCTGCTTGCCTCAGGGGTGCGAAACGCGGCAGCAGTGGTCACCAGATACTTCGGCGGGACTCTTCTTGGAACCGGAGGGCTGATACGTGCATATACGCAGGCGGTTCAGGAAGGGCTTAAGGCCTCCGATATCGCTACTATGCGTTATGGTACAGAACTTTCTGTGACCACAGATTATAACGGAATCGGCAGGATTCAGTACATATTAGGGCAGAAGGGGCTTTCTGTGATGGAAGCGGAATATACGGATGCAGTATGGCTTAAGCTCGTGGTCCCTTACGAGGAGGAGGAGCAGCTTTGCAAGGAACTGACGGAAGCTACGGCCGGAAAAGTAAAATTAGAGAAAATTAAAAAATATTATTTTGTTACTGGTTGACAAATGAAAAGTTGCAATTATACTCAAAGTAGTGAGTTGTTCAGTTTCTAAAAAAGTTATATCGATGCAATGTTATGAAAGGTGGTGGTTTTTATGAAGTCGAGTATAAGTTCATCTGGTTCAGATGTACCTCTCCCCGGGCGGAGCATAAAAATCACATATGGAGGAACATTGCTATGGAAGAAATCAAAGATTTAGATGTTATTGAAGAACTGTTAGAGACCAAGCAGTACACAAGACTCCGCCAGAAACTGTCCGATATCAATATTGCGGATATTGCAATTATTCTGGAGGAGCTAGAAGAGGAAGAGTTACTTAAGACCTTCCGCATTCTTCCGAAGAGCATGGCGGCAGATGTATTTTCTTACCTGGAGGTAGAGAACCAGCAATATATCATTACATCCTTATCCGATAGAGAAGCGGCGAACATCATCAACAACCTTATGGCCGATGATGCTACGGACTTTCTGGAGGAAATGCCCGCTAATATCGTAAAAAAGCTGCTTTCCCACGCCAGTGCGGATACGAGAAGGGATATTAACCATTTACTGCGTTATCCCGAATCCTCTGCCGGAAGTATCATGACGGTAGAGTATGTGGACCTGAAGGAAAACATGACCGTAGAGGATGCCATACAGAGAATCCGTCAGATCGGTGTGGACAGCGAGACTATCAATATCTGCTACGTTTTGGATCCTAAGAGGACATTAGTAGGAACGGTGGCTCTGCGCTATCTGCTGATCAGCCCGCCGGATGCGGTAATTGCGGATATTATGCACGAGAATGTCATATATCTCAATACGCTGATGGATCAGGAGGAGGTTGCGAGGCAGTTCCAGAAATACGACTTCACCTCTATGCCGGTAGCGGATAATGAGGGAAGGCTTGTAGGCATTATTACCGTCGACGACGTTGTAGATATCTTGCAGGAGGAAGCAACGGAGGATATCGAGAAGATGGCGGCTATCGTGCCCAGCGACAGGCCGTACATGAAAACGGGAATTTTTGAGACTTCAAAAAAGAGGATTCCCTGGCTTTTACTACTGATGATTTCCGCGACTTTTACGGGAAGCATTATCACTTCTTTCGAGAATGCACTCAGTGCCGTTCCGATGCTCACCGTTTTTATTCCGATGCTGATGAGCACCAGCGGAAATGCAGGAGGACAAGTAAGCGCTACAATCATCCGGGGGTTGTCCTCGAATGAAATCGGTTATCGGGATATTTTTAAAATTATATGGAAGGAACTGCGGGTAGCCATTATCTGTGGAGTTACCCTTGCAGCGGCATATTTTGTCAAACTGATGCTTTTTGATAAGTCGGGAATTGATGTGGCTGTAGTAATCTGTCTGACGATTATTTCAGCAGTGTCTATTGCCAAGGTGGTCGGCTGTACTCTGCCGATACTTGCCAAGCGTGTGGGAATTGACCCGGCGGTTATGGCGAGCCCGTTTATCAGCACGGTACTGGATGCGCTGACGCTGATGATTTATTTCTCAATTGCGACGCAGGTGCTGCATTTGAGCTGATAGGGTTTCATTATTTTATAAAGATATGTGAAAATAGGGGGAAATGAAATGGTATATAATGTATCTCAGGTTACGACGATGAATATGTGGATTACAGCACTGGTTTCTATCTTTTTGCCCATCGTACTTCTCATTATGTGGAAAAAGAAGAGGAAGGTGAAGATAGCACCATTTTTTATAGGTGCGCTTATCTTCATTATCTTTGCACTTGTTTTGGAGAATATCAGCCATAGCTTTTTTATTATCAGGGATTCGGCTCTTTCCCGCTTTGTGAATGGAAATACATGGGTATATGTTCTTTACGGAGCGCTGGCGGCAGGATTATTTGAAGAAACGGGACGTTTTGTCGCTTTTAAGTTTTTCATGAAAAACAATGATGACAAAGAATCGGCAGTTACTTATGGAATCGGGCATGGAGGCATTGAGTCCATTCTCGTGGTGGGTTTCTCTATGCTAAGCTCTATTTTCCTGATTTCCACGTTGAATTCTATGGGCGGAATTGACAATTATGTGGCACTTGTTCCAGAAGAATCACAGGATATGGTGAGAAGCAGTTTGATGAGCTTATACACTACGGCACCCTATGTGTATTTGATGGGAGCGGTAGAGAGAGTAGCTACGATTGCTTTCCATATCGCGTTATCCGTTTTTGTATTTATGGCGGTAAAGCGCCCGGGAAAGTGGTATTTTTATCCGGTGGCAATCCTGTTGCATGTTTTTCTTGATATATTCGCTGTTTTATATCAGAGGGGAGTGATAACGAATATAATAATCATGGAAGCGATTATCATAGCTATAACCCTCATAACATCATATTTCGCATATCGCATTTATCAAAGCGATGCGAAAGTAGGAACGACACAGACTGTATAAGCACAAAAAAAGGTGAGCGGTCATAGCTCACCTTTTCTTCTGTAATAGGAAAAATAATATTGTTATTGCTTCATGGAAGCGCGTTTTCTCATGGTAGGATCCAATATTTTCTTTCGGATTCTCAAGGAAGAAGGAGTGACCTCCAACAGCTCGTCTGTGTCGATGAATTCCAGCGCCTGCTCCAAGCTGAGGACTTTGGGAGGCGTAAGCCTTAGTGCCTCATCGGCGCTGGAGGAACGGGTATTGGTAAGTTGCTTTTTCTTACATACGTTAAGTTCTATATCCTCTCCACGGCCGTTTTGGCCGATGACCATGCCCGCGTAAACCTTCTCGCCGGGGCCGATGAACAGAAGCCCGCGTTCCTGCGCGTTGAAAAGACCATAGGTAATCGCTTCTCCGGTTTCGAAAGCTATGAGAGAGCCTTGCTTTCTGTATTGGATATCGCCCTTAAAGGGACCGTAGCCGTTAAATACGCTGTTCATAATGCCATTTCCTTTGGTATCGGTCATGAATTCGCCACGGTAACCGATCAATCCTCTTGCGGGGATAGAGAATTCCAGACGGGTATAGCCGCCGGAAGCAACGCCCATAGTGATCAGTTCGCCTTTTCTCTGGCTCAGTTTTTCGATGACCGTGCCTGAAAATTCTTCGGGAACATCAATATAGGCTAACTCCATGGGCTCCATCTTTTTACCGGTTTCATCGGTCTTGTATAAAACTTCTGCCTTGCTCACTGCGAATTCAAAGCCCTCACGCCGCATATTCTCTATCAGTACGGATAAATGGAGCTCACCGCGGCCGGATACCTTGAAAGCCTCTGTAGTAGAAGTTTCTTCTACGCGAAGGGAAACGTCGGTGTTCAGCTCGCGGAACAAGCGGTCGCGCAGATGGCGGCTGGTAATGTATTTTCCCTCTTTTCCGGCAAGCGGGGAGTCGTTAACGATAAAGTGCATAGCGATGGTAGGCTCCGATATTTTCTGGAAGGCAATCGGGACAGGAGCCTCGAGGGAGCAGAGGGTATCGCCGATATGAATATCTGCAATGCCGGAAATGGCAACGATAGAACCTATGCCGGCTTCCTTTATCTCTATCTTGCTCAGGCCGTCGAATTCGTATAGCTTGCTGATTTTTACTTTTTTCAATTTGTCGGGCTCGTGATGATTTACGATTACGACCTCCTGATTTACTTTTACAGTTCCATTATCCACCTTGCCTACGCCGATCCTGCCAACGTATTCATTGTAATCGATGGTGCTGATAAGCACCTGTGTGCCGGCATCAGGGTCGCCTATGGGAGCCGGAATATAGTTGAGGATCGTCTCGAAAAGGGGAATCATGTCGGTACCTTTTTGATCGATGTCCATGGAGGCGATTCCTGTTTTAGCGGAAGCGAAGACGAAAGGACAGTCTAACTGATCTTCATTAGCGTCTAAGTCGATAAAAAGCTCCAAGACCTCGTCGATTACTTCACGGGGCCTTGCCTCGGGTCTGTCGATTTTATTGATGCAGACAATGACGGGAAGCTGGAGTTCCAGCGCTTTTTTTAAGACGAATTTCGTCTGGGGCATAGCGCCTTCAAAGGCGTCTACGACGAGGATAACGCCGTTCACCATTTTAAGAACGCGTTCTACTTCGCCGCCGAAATCGGCGTGTCCGGGGGTGTCGATGATATTAATCTTTGTATCCTTATACGTGACCGCTGTGTTTTTGGAAAGAATAGTAATGCCACGCTCGCGTTCGATATCGTTAGAATCCATTACGCGTTCGGCTACCGCCTGATTCTCGCGGAAGACGCCGCTTTGTTTTAAAAGCTCGTCCACCAGGGTGGTTTTACCATGGTCAACGTGAGCGATAATAGCAACATTTCTTACATCGTCTCTGTTCTGTTTCATAAGTTACTCCTCAATCTAACCGTTTTCATACGGTTTATCTACTTTTGTTTAATAAACTTGTTAAGTATAGCATTGTCTTTTATAAGTTGCAAGAAATAATCGCGCAAAATCGGGGAAAAATTGAACAAAAGCCCGTATAAATGCGCGAAAGAGGAGGGGAATTTAGGATGAAACAGGATGGTTGCGCGGTGCCTTACAGTTCTTTTTTGCCAAAAATGCGATATATTAGCCTGAATTATTCATGATAATTCATTCAGCAGCGGCTAAATCCGCTTAGTTACAAGCTTTTAACTGAATATTGCATTTCACTTATTAAGTGAATAGAAAAAGAACCAAACTTTTGTTAAAATTAAG
>JAEZZQ010000031.1 GCA_023442465.1 Bacillota bacterium
ATGGTAAATTCATTATAGAGGGTACACACGCACAGGTGAACACCATCTCGGACAGCCTCTCCAAACGGCTGCTGGAGAACGGTATGCCCCAGGCGGTTATTGAGAGCCTGCGGGGAAAGGAGGCGCAAAGCGCATGACAACAGTACTTTTGATTGCCTGCATCGGAATGATAGCAGGCTTTTTTATTTTGCTTGGCATCACACCCATGGAGTTCACGGCTGCGGTATTCGAAAAGCTCACCGACAGGCCCAAGTCCCTTCGGGACGAGGTGGGCGAGTTCACCCGCAGGAAAAAGCTGTCCTATCTGCGCCGTGAAATTGCCGAGGTGCAGTCCATCCTCAAGGTAACCGGCAGGACGGCACGCTTTCCCATGCTCTGCGCCCTGTCCCTGTTATTCTTTGCCGTGGGTGCATCCATCGCCGTCATGCTCTCGAACTTTTTCCTTGTTCCTGTTATGGCGGCAGGCTGTATGTTCCTGCCTTTCTGGTGGGTAAAGCTCACGGCCAGCCACTTCAAGCGGGATATTGCGGCGGAGCTGGAAACGGCACTCAGCATCATCACCACGGCCTACCTCAGAAACGAGGACATTTTAACTGCGGTGGAGGAAAACATCGCATACCTGAACCCGCCTGTTCTGTCGGTGTTCAAGGGATTTGTGTCCCGCGTCAGGCTGGTTGACCCCGATGTGACGGTAGCACTCCATGACCTGAAAGACCGCATTGACAACGCTGTATATGTCGAATGGTGCGATGCCCTCATTGCCTGCCAACACGACCGCAGCCTCAAGACCACCTTGACCCCCATCGTCAGCAAGCTCAGTGATATGCGGGTGGTTAACGGTGAGCTGGAAAACATGGTGTTTGAGCCGAGAAAGGAATTTATCATCATGCAGATTCTCGTCGTCGGCAATATCCCGCTCATGTACTTTTTGAACAAGGATTGGTACCACACGCTGATGCACACACCGCTGGGGCAGATTATTCTGACCATTTGCGCCGCCGTGATTTTCGTTTCTACGGCGTTTGTCATCAAGCTCACCCAGCCCATTGAATATCGAAGATAGGAGGACGACCATGACAATCTACATCTTTTTATTCGGAGTCCTCCTGTCGGCAGGGCTCTTTTTCATTGCCGCCGATCTGCTGCGGCTGCCTACCCTCGCCACCCAAAAGGCGATGCTGTCGGCAGGAAAGCAGGCCAAGGCAAAACCCAAAGCCACCGATGCACTGCTGCGAAACGCCGCCGTCCGGCTCTCCCGGTATATCCACATGGATGAGTACAAGAAAAGCAGAATGGAAAATGTGCTGTCGGCGGCAGGGCTTTCCGACTCGCCGGAGCTGTTCACGGCAATGGCAATTGTCAAGGCGATGAGTATTGCGCTTTGCATAATTCCCTGCCTTATCGTCCTCCCGCTGCTGGCGCCCATTATACTGTTCGCTGCCGTGCTGGTCTATTTCAAAGAGATACGCAAGGCGGACGAGGCTCTGGCAGCTAAACGAGGCAAAATCGAACAGGAACTGCCCCGCTTCGTTGCAACCATCACCCAGGAGCTGAAAGCCAGCCGGGATGTACTGTCCATGTTGGAGAATTTCAAGAAAAACGCCGGAGAGGACTTCGCCGCAGAGCTTGATATCCTCACGGCGGATATGCGTTCCTCCAGCTATGAAGCGGCACTGACGAGGTTCGAGGCGAGGTTCAACTCGCCCATGCTTTCGGATATCACCAGAGGGCTCATCGGCGTACTGCGCGGGGATGACGGTGGGATGTATTTTCAGATGCTGGCACACGACATGAAGCAACTGGAACTCCAACACCTCAAAGCGCAGGCCATGAAAATACCGCCGAAAATCCGTGTGTTCTCCTTTGCCATGCTCATGTGCTTTCTCATGACCTACATGGCGATTATTGTCTATGAAATCATTACATCCCTCGGCGGGATGTTTTAAGGAGGTGCGCAAATGCAGCGAGAACAGATGATAGATGCGTTTCGGGAAAAGCTCGACCGCAACTGGAACGATTACCTCCGTGAGCTGGACGGACTTTCCAAAGGCATTCTCATCGGAAAAAGTGATGAGATTACCGCCGCCCGCTTTGTCTATAACGAGCTGTACGTTGGCGGGTACCCGGAGGACTATATGGAATACCTCCTGTGTTTTGAAAACCCGCTGGAGGTCGCAAGGGATCAGTGGATATCGGAGCAATCGGTGGATTTCAGCGAAGAACTCAATCATGCGCTCTGGAGCCTGATGGACAAGGGTACAGCGGAACAGAATTATGCTCTTGACCCGGAATATACGCCAGGTCCCGCAACAGACAAAAAAATCACTGTGCGGGAATTCATTGAACGCCATCCCTGTGCCAATCTCGACATGATGACTCCCGGCGGATTTGTGTACCTGACGCCGGAAGAAGCACAGCTTCTGCTCTCTGGTCAGAGCATAAAAGGTCATCCCGATGATCCTGAATATGCTATGGAAACTACCGCGGAGGAACTGCTAAATCAGGAAATCCATAGCGCCAGCTTCAGCAAGGGCACATGGCGCATATTAAGCGATTACATCCGGGAGCCGGAACAGGAGCAGGCTCCCTTCGAGCAGGGGGTGACCATGTGCTGAGAATCCTAAGAAATAAGCGGGGCGAGGGATATATAGATGTAGCGGTGCTGGTGCTGTGTGCCATGCTGGTCATTGCCCTTGCGGTGAAAGTGTTTCCCGTCTACATCCAAAAGCAGCAGATCGACACCTTTGCCGTGGAGCTCATGCGGGAAGCAGAAATTGCCGGACAGGTCGGCAGCGAAACCAGCCGCCGTGAACAATTCCTGCGGGAAAAAACCGGACTGACCCCCACCGTGACATGGTCCAAGACCGGCAGGATTCAGCTCAATGAAGAAGTCACGGTGACGGTCACCTACCA
>JAEZZQ010000036.1 GCA_023442465.1 Bacillota bacterium
TCACTCCGTTCTCAGTAACGCATGATTCCTGCATTTAAATTCGCTTCGCGAAGCAGAAATCATCTCTTGCATCACGTTCTTACGTAGCTTAACAGCAAGTGTTAAGCTACTGTGTGAACAGTAACCTAAGTTGTGCTTTGTTTTTGTCGAAAAAGAAAAAAATATGGAAAAATTTGAACAAATAGGTTATGATAGCTATATATATCAAGCTGGAGTGTAATATGAGAGAAGACAATAATGATTTCGATGAAAGAAGAGAATATAGGAGAAAGAGAAGAATCCGCAATCAGGTGATATCTTATGTTTGCGTGATAATCTTTTTTGCTGCAGTGATTACGGGAGCAGCTATAGGGATTCGTACTCTTACCAAGAACATATCGGAAAAAAAGCAGGCGGAGGAGCTGGCAGCTCAACTGGAGGAGATTTCCAATCAGGAGGAAGTCGCAGTAGCGCCGCCGGAGACTGTTAACGAAGAGCCGTCGGAAGAGGTGGACTGGCTGGAGGAAATGGTGGAGGCTTGTATCGCGGAGATGCCTTTGGAGGATAAGGTGGCAGGCTTGTTCATGATAACACCCGAAGCTCTTACCGGTGTGAGTCAGGCGATTAAAGCCGGCGATGGAACGAAGGATGCTTTGAATCAGTATGCTGTCGGCGGACTTATATATTTCAGCCAGAATATTCAGGATAAGGAGCAATTGACACAGATGCTGTCGAATACGTCCAGTATGAGTAAATATCCTCTGTTTCTTGCAGTGGATGAAGAGGGCGGCTCGGTAAGCAGAGTGAGTGGGAGTAAGATAGAGGTTCCTGAGGTTTCGGATATGGCTGAGGTCGGAGCTTCGGGCGATACGATGGAAGCGTATAATGCGGGTGCGACAATTGCATCTTATCTTTATGAGCTGGGATTCAATGTGGACTTTGCGCCCGTTGCGGATGTGGTGACAGATGCGGGAAGTTCGGTAATTGGAAGTCGTTCCTTTGGCAGTGACCCTGCGACTGTGGGAAATATGGTGGCAGCTATGGTAGGCGGACTTCAGGATACGGGGATAAGTTCCTGCCTGAAGCATTTTCCGGGAATCGGAGATACGGCAGAAGATACCCACGACGGAATGGCTTCTGCTGAAAAGAGCCTGGAGGATATGAAGGCGTCCGATTTCGTCCCCTTTCAGTCGGGCATAGGATCGGGAGCGCATTTTGTTATGGTCAGTCATGTGTCGGCGCCCAATCTGGTGGGAGATAACACCCCTTGTTCTTTGTCCGGCAAGGTGATCACAGATGTTTTGCGCGGTGAATTAGGATATAACGGAATCGTCATAACCGACGCTATGAATATGGCGGCGGTTACGGAATATTACGCGTCTGACGAAGCTGCAGTTATGGCTATCAAAGCGGGAGCGGATATGATACTTATGCCGGAGGATTTTCAGGCGGCATATGATGGAGTGCTTGCGGCGGTAAAAGATGGAGTAATTGCGGAGGACCGTATCAATGAATCTCTCAAGAGAATTTATAGAGTAAAATACCGTGACAGGGTGGAACAGGGCAATGTTTCCACAGATGTGGGAGAAGAGAGCGAAGGAACAACGGGTGAAAACGATGCTTCTGGTGCTGCGGGAGAAGAACAGTTGGCGGAACAGCCGGCGGATGCGGGTGAATGACTAAGCCGCGGAAGAGAAATGGGAAAAGTTGAAGGAATGTATAAGAAAAATTCATTGACAAAGAAATAAACTTATAGTATATTATTATTTGCCCGTCATTGATGGGCAGTAATGCGCGAGTGGCTCAGTTGGTGGAGCACGACCTTGCCAAGGTCGGGGTCGCGGGTTCGAGTCCCGTCTCGCGCTTCAAAAAGACATGGCATTTCCGCTAAGGAGATGTTATGTCTTTTTTATGTAATCAAATGCATTATTATAGATTCAAGATTTATTCAGTCAACAGATAAACAGGAATTTTTTTCCTATATCTATTGCAGTGGAAAAAGGCAGAAAAAGTTAATTTGTCAGGAATAGACTTCTATCTCTTTCTGTGTTAGGATATGTCAAGAGGTTTGTGTTATCGATATTTTTTTGCATCCGGAGGCTGAGTATAATGCCATTTGTAAAAGTAGAAATTATTAAAGGAAAATCAGATGAATACAAAAAATTGCTGCTGCAAACGATTCATGAAGCACTCATGTCAACACTGGAGGTTGAAGAGGATGATCGCTATCAGCGGTTGTATGAGTTGGATTTTGAAAACTTTGAACGCAGGGCTGCAAAAACGGATAAATTTACACTGATTGAATTAAATCTGTTTCCCGGCAGAAGCAAAGAATTGAAAAGAGAACTAATTAAAGGGATTACAAGTTTATTAGGTGAGCGACTTGAAATTCAGGCTACTGATATTATTATTATAATACATGAGCCCCCGCTTGATAATTGGGGATGTTATGGGGAGCAAGCCAGTGAATTAAGCTTTAAGTATAAAAAAGAATAAATGTCAGGAAAACAAAGGCATCTATATTCACCTAACCGAAGGTTATTTATATTTTGCGCAGGAGATATAATATGGAACATAACAATAGTGATAAGTTGTTTGTGGATTTTTTGGATGATTATAATCAAGCCTTCTATGACAAAGACATAAACAAGCTAAAAGAATTCTATGACTCTACCAATAATATCCTTATTTATTTTGATAATCATAAGAATAATGATACCTATTGTTTAGAGGAACATTTACACTTGATATCTGATTTTTTTGAGAATGGAAAGGCAACGGAGTCTGGTGGAGTAGAACCGCTTTTAATTGAGAAATTACACGTGTTTCATAAAATAGACTCGGCTTGCTTATGCTTCATAGCCAGATACAGAAGTTTTCCTGTTCCCGCAGTTAGAGCTACGAGTGCATTGATAACGAATGGAAAGTAATGCATGTCCATTGTTCTTTTGAACCGGAAAAATAGCGTATTAGTGACTAGGGATTTTGAGCATAACGAGGCTGGTAAATTTTAGAAAAGACATAGCTTCTCCTCCAAGGGGCTATGTCTTTCTTTATACGGTGAAGGGTGGTATTATAGATTCAAAGTTTATTGAACAGCTCATACAGACAGGAATTTGAAAAATATGAAGAAGTATACTGGCATTCAAAAGGCTTAGATATATTAGTTGTTTAAAAATAGATAATTTATCTGCTTTTACAATAGCAGGGGGTATATAATCTGGACTATGTGTTTGGTCCGGTATTTCTATTTCATATTGTTTCACCTGGTATAAGTGAAAGGAGCCAAAATTATGAATGATAAAACTGTAGTATTAAATGCCAGCCTGGTAAATTATGATGGGAACGTTGATTACTCACAAATTGCATCTGAAGTGGTAATCTATGACGAAACGCCTGAAGATAAAATTTTGGAGCGAGTTGACGGTTTTACAATCGTTGTAACGAAAGAAATGAAAGTCAGCGGTGACATTATTAGAAAATTCCCCGATAGTATAAAGATGATTTGTGAAGCTGGAACCGGATATAATAATATAGATTTGGATGCGGTACGTGAAAAGGGAATCGTATTATGCAACATCCCTGCGTATAGCAGTGAACGAGTGGCACATACAGCAATCCTTTTAATTTTAAGCCTGGCAAGCTCCATGCAAAAGCAGATTCGAATGCTTTCGGAAGGTGATCGTGACAATTTCCATAAACACCTAATGGTAGATCACGTGGAATTAAACGGTAAGACATTGGGAGTTATCGGTTATGGAAATATTGCAAAAGAAATAATCAAAGTAGCGCAAGCGCTGGGAATGAAAATTTTAGTATCAGCCAGAACTACCAGAGCAGATGAAGAGAACATTCATTTTACAACAACGGAAGAAGTTTTCATGCAAAGTGATTTTATTTCGCTTAATTGTCCTTTGAACGAATCAACAAGACATATGATCAACAAAGAAACTTTAGCAATGATGAAACCGACAGCATATTTAATCAATACTGCACGAGGAGCACTGGTTGATGAGAAAGCATTGATTGACGCATTGCAAAATAATGTAATTGCAGGCGCGGGATTAGATGTGCAGGAAGTAGAGCCATTAGATGATGCAAGTCCATTGTATACAATGGATAATGTTATTATTACCCCGCACATGGGATGGCGGGGGTTAGAAACAAGGCAACGTTTAGTTTCATTGATCCAGGATAATATCAGAGCCTTTTCCAAAGGACAGCCGATCAACAAAGTAGATTAAAACGTCAATTTAATCTCATATCCTTTGGGATGCTATGTTTTTTTGTGCGGCAAAATATGTTATGATCGGGTTAAAGCGAATCACGCAGACAAATAGCAGATTTTTAAAAGCCAAGTCCCTCAACTTTTGATATGCTTTGTGTAAGGAGGGACTGAAAGAATTGATCTCACAAAAAAATATTGAAATGGTATGTACCGGGCATAGTGGCTATTATACAGATTTGACATCTCTGTTTAGTCACATAGATGAATCAGCTGAATTCAGCAAAAAGTATCCATTCGATAAAGAGGCGCCCTACAATTTATTCCAATGACATTCCTTTTAACTAAAATCTTTTTTCCGCTGCTATCACAAGCAAAGTTGACAAGTTTTCAATTATTATCGGGAAGTAGTTTTAGCTTGGGGGCAATCTATTATATTAGTAATAGTTTATGGCTATGCGTATTATATCATTGTCTTTTGAATGTATTTTCTCAAACAATGATGGCAAATGATTTAAAAATAGTAATTGTATGCAATGCAGTTTGTATAATACTTTCTGTTGTTATGGTTAAGAGAAGAGGTGATAATAATGCGTGTTCAGCTACTGAAAGCTGATACCGATGATTGCTGTCAAATACATCAAATGCAAATAAAAGCGTTTGCATACTTGCTTGATAAATACCATGATTCTACGACAAATCCAGGTGCCGAACCGCTTGAAAGAATTATACAAAAGATGGAGCAAACTTTTACCGACTATTATTTCATTCAGCTCGGCGATGAAAATATCGGAGCAATTAGAATTGTAAGATTGCATAACGGTGCATGCAGAATTTCTCCAATGTTTATCTTGCCGGAATTTCAAGGGAAGGGGTATGCCCAACAAGCCATAAAGAATATAGAGTCTCTTTATCCGGACGCTTGCCGTTGGGAATTGGATACTATAAAACAAGAACCGAAGCTATGTTATTTATATGAAAAAATGGGTTACGTAACAACGGGTAAAGAAGAGGACATACAGCCTGATATGACAATCATTTTCTATGAAAAACAAGTATGATAAAAAAGCCCTTCGGGCCAACGATGCGCAGCTATAAGCGCGGAACAAACGCTGTGCTGCCAAAGTATCCGGTCGCGGGAGTGTGCAAAGTACACTTTTGTTCTGCAGTAAAGCATGGTATTATAGATTCAGGATTTATTCCGTGAAATAGATAAACAGGAAGTTGCAGTGCAGATTATTTATATTAGGAGGGATTAGCGTTATGGATGATGAATTGAAAATAAAAATGTACTCATTTACAGTGGATTGTAAAGACCCGCATAAATTAGCCCAATTTTATGCGGCATTGCTCAAGTGGGAAGTAATGGTTATTGATGAAGATTGGACATGTGTATATGCTCCAGGAACCAATCAGGGAACATATCCTGGTATATTGTTTCAGAAAAATCCTGAGTATGAGCCGCCTGTGTGGCCGACAGAGCCTGAAGCCCAGCAGCAAATGGCTCATATAGACTTCGCTGTTAATGATTTAGAAAAAGCAGTTCAATATGCAATCCAATGCGGAGCAACAATCGCAGAGGAACAATTTTCTAATAATTGGAGAGTTATGCTTGACCCCGCCGGGCACCCTTTTTGCTTATGTCAAATGAAATCAATTATAGAGAGTGCTCATTTTGCGTTGTTATAAGCGAATGGTATAAGCATCATGTGAAGCTTAACAAATTCCAACTTGCAGATTAACCTATAAGAATTGGTGACTAAAGGCAGAAATCTTTTTTGCCCGATTACTATAAAAAGGCATGGCTTTCCGTTAAAAGGAGGCCATGTTTTTTATGCGAAAAGTTGTTATGATTAATTTAAAGCGAACTACGTAGATAAACGGGGATTTGTGTTATAAATCAGTAGTATAGGATTCATTATTGGAATCATGAGAATACCGTAGTAATTTTTAATATAAGAGCAGAGCAGGTCAAGCGGACAGACCGTAGCAGTAATATACTATCTATTATAAAGGAGGTGTATATCATGTATGCATGGGAAGCTATACAAAAATCATTAAATTTTATTGAATCAAATATCAGTGAAGATATTGATATTGAACAGCTTGCAAAAGAATCGGCGTTATCCCCTTTTTATTATCAAAGGTTATTCTCTCGTCTTGTTAAAAAACCAGTTCGAGAATACATTAAGCTGCGCCGATTGGCTTGCGCATGTGAGTCGCTTGCTGATAAACAGAACCGCATTTTAGATATTGCGCTGGATTGCGGCTTTGGGAGCCATGAAACATTTACAAGGGCATTTAAAGAAGCATATAAAATGACGCCGGAAGAATATCGCAAACAACCGGTAATGCTCAATCAGTTCGATAAGCCCGATTTATTGCTTAACTACACAATGATCGATGAAGGGGTTCCGCTTATCAGTGATGGACTTGTGCTGGAATTCAACTGCAAAACACTCCTGCAACCAATTCTCTTTATGGGCGTGACGGGTATCATTCCTATTGCGGGGCAAATGCCGCTTGGCGAAGCTACAGGCGTAGATATGCCTGGTCAAGTATGGGGAAAATTCCACCAAGAAAAAAAGCTTATTCCCAGGATAGAGGGAGGGCGTGAGCTGGGAGTTGCTTATCTTGGTGATGTACCTGAAGGTTATTTCACTTACTTTGCCGGTGCAGAAGTGGCGCAGGGAACAGATGATAGCCGCTTTGTCAAATGGGAGCTTCCAGCCAGAGAATATGTTGTTTGCGGATTTGAAGCAGAAAATTTTGAACAGCTCGTAACCGTAGCTATTAATAAAGCTGTAAAATATAGTGGACTTTGGCTTGAAAAACATGGATTGACCATGGATGTTTATTCTCCTGAAATGTACTACGACAGTTCACCTGAAAGCAGTTACATGGAATTGTGGATGCCAACATCAGAAAAATGCTGATAACGCGTAATTAATATTTGTAATACCATATTACAAGGAATAGGAAGCTATCCAATTCCTATTTGCAGATTAACCTATAAGAATTGGTGGATAAAGGCAGAAGTATTTTTTGCCCGGTTACTATAAAAGGCATGGCCTTACATTAAGTGAGGCTATGTTTTTTAGGCAGCAAAATGTGTTATGATTGATTTGAAGTGAATCATGCATACAAACAGGAATTTGGAGATGACAAAATGGTTAGAAAAGCAAATATACAGGATTTAAACAGAATTTTTGAATTGGTTGAGGACTTTGCTGCTTCGTTTAATCCACAAAAAGAATTATTTATACAAACGTTTGAAAATATATTGCGTGCGGACAATGCATTCGTTTTTGTTGCAGAGAGAGATAAAAAGATAATTGGATATTCGTTAGGCTTTATTCATAGTACTTTTTTCGCAAATGGAAACGTAGCATGGCTGGAAGAAATAATGGTTGATGAAAGGTTCAAACGAACAGGTGCAGGTTCTGAATTAGCAAAGGCATTTGAGCAAGAAGCAGTAGATAAAGATTGTAAATTAATTGCATTAGCAACGAGGCGTGCCGCTGATTTTTATTCAGCTATTGGATATGAAGAATCAGCAATTTATTTTAGAAAATTGTTATAAGATTTGCTTGTTTACATGTTCCAATTTTCGGCGGGCCATGAGCTGCTATTATTCTGAAAAATCTTTTTTCTGCAATACGTATATGGTCAGCAGTACGTCGACTATTGGTGCCGGTACTGCCTCAGGACCAGCCTTTTCCTATACATAAAACCCCTCCCCAAATTTAAAAAATTTTAAAAAAAGACTGTACATATATAAAGTGGTGTGCTATAATCATTTTAGAACGAAAGTTCAAATGTAAAATTCCCCTTTTACATGAGAAGGACATCCATCGCAAGATGGGTGTCCTTTTTTCTATATACATATTTTCTCTTGTACAGGCATATAAAAGCATAGGACAAAGTACAAGCGGAGGCATGTTTATGTATGAGAATAAGTCGATTCGGGAGACCGGTCAAATACTGAAAAGTGATACGGAAAGAGGATTAGACGGCGCGGAGGCCGCAAGCAGGCTTTCGCAGTATGGGAAGAACAAGCTAAAGGAAAAAAAAGAAAAGACAAAAATAGCATTGTTTTTGGAGCAGTTGAACGATCCCCTCATTTTTATTCTGTTCGTTGCAACAGCAGTTTCCATGCTCTTAGGGGAGATGGGAGATGCGGCGATCATCATTACGGTTATAATCGTGAATGCTTTTGTGGGTGTAGTTCAGGAGGGTAAGGCGAGAAAAGCGATCGAGGCCCTGAAGAAGCTGACGAGCCCTCATGCCATCGTAAAGCGAAACGGGAAACAGAAGGAAATTGTAGCAGAAGACCTGGTGCCGGGAGATATTGTTTGTTTGGAAGCAGGCAGGCAAGTGCCGGCAGACCTTCGGTTGACAAAAACCATGAGCTTAAAAATTGAGGAGTCTGCCCTTACGGGAGAATCGGTGCCGGTGGATAAGGATGCCGGATATTTGGCGGGGGGTAAAACCAGCATAAACGAGTGTAAGAATATGGCATTTATGTCAACCAATGTGACCTATGGACGGGGTGAGGGAATCGTGGTGGAGACCGGCATGGGCACGCAAATAGGACATATTGCTGATATGATCAGCGAGACGAAGGAGGAGATGACTCCTCTTCAGAAGCGTCTGGCGGATTTGGGAAAGGTACTCAGCGCGGTAGCAGTGTTTATCTGTGCGTTTTTATTCCTCGTAGCGGTTTTGCAGAAAAGAGATGTGGGAGATATGCTGCTTACGGCTATTTCTCTGGCAGTGGCGGCGGTTCCCGAGGGGCTTCCGGCCATCGTGACCATCGTACTCGCCCTCAGCGTATCCAGAATGGTAAAGGTAAATACAATTATCAGGCGGCTTCCCTCGGTGGAGACGCTGGGAGCGGTAAATGTGGTTTGCTCCGATAAGACGGGAACTCTTACCCAGAATAAAATGGTAGTGAAGAAATGCTATGTGGATTCCAGGACATGGCCCTCAGACGCTTTGGACGAAAATAGATACCGGGAGTTGTTTCTGGGCTGTGCGTTATGTAACGATGGGAATATTTCAGGAGGGGAAAGGATTGGTGATCCTACGGAGCTGGCCCTTCTCGACCTGGCCAAGCGGTATGGGATCACCAGAGAGTCCGCCGAGGGTTCCTATCCCAGAATCGATGAAAAAGCGTTTGATTCCAATAGAAAAATGATGACTACCCTACATAGGGGCGTGGCAGGAAAGGTATCTTATACCAAAGGCAGCACCGAAGAAATATTAAAGCGCTGCAAGTATATGCAATCCCACGGCAAGAAGATACCTATGACCGACTCAGGGAAAAAGGATATCATGCAGGCGGTGGGACAGATGGCGGCGGAGGCCCTGCGCGTGCTGGCGGTAGCCATGCGGGAAGGAGCGCCGGATGCGGAGGAGAGAGAGCTCACCTTCATTGGCCTGGTAGGGATGATGGATCCGGCAAGGCCGGAAGCGGCAGAGGCGGTGGAAGCTTTCAAGGAGGCGGGAGTAGATACGGTGATGATCACAGGAGATCATATCGATACTGCGTTCGCCATAGCGCGGGAACTGGGCATTGCTTTCCGTCGGGAGGAGTGCTTAAGCGGCAGTGAGCTGGAGCTTCTTACGGAAGAGGAGTTCGGGGAAAAGGCGGAGCACATCAAGGTTTATGCGCGGGTATCGCCTGAGCATAAGGTGAAAATAGTAGATGCTTTGAAGAAAAAGGGAAAAATTGTGGCAATGACCGGAGACGGCGTAAACGATGCTCCTTCTTTAAAATGTGCAGATATAGGAATTGCTATGGGAATGAATGGCACGGATGTGGCGAAAAATGCCTCGGATATGGTGCTGACTGACGATAACTTTGCAACGATCAGGAAGGCCATCGAAGAGGGAAGAGGAATTTATGAAAACATTCGCAAGGCGATTCTCTTCCTGCTTTCCTCTAATTTTGGAGAAATCATTACGATGCTTGCAGCGATTCTCGTAGGACTTCCTTCTCCGCTAAAGGCCAGTCACATTCTATGGATTAATCTGATTACGGATTCCCTCCCTGCGCTGGCACTGGGAGTGGATGAGAACGATGGAAAAGAGCTTATGAGGCAAAGGCCCAGAAAGAGCGAAGAAAATCTTTTTGCCAGGGGAGGGCTTGCCTGTACGCTTTGTTATGGAGTGGTCATAGCGACGATAAGCATCACGGCGTTTTTGCAGGTGCCATATGGGGAACTGCTCAGACAGGGACTTCCCGTCAGCCTTCCTAATATAGAATCGATGCTGAGGCTGTCCGAGATCTTAAACAAAGCTCAGACCCATGCCTTTACCGTGCTTGGGATGAGCCAGCTGTTTCACGCCATAGGCATGCGGGATGTGAATAAGTCGGTATTTCGTATGAATCACTTTTCCAATAGTTATATGATATTCGCCTGTGCGGTGGGAATTGGATTACAGGTTCTTGTAACAGAGATACCTTATTTCGTCGAACTGTTTGGAACAACAAGGCTGACACTGACGGAATGGGGATGTCTGGCGGCATTGTCGTGTACACCGCTTTTGGTGCATGAGCTTCTGATTATAGGAGGAATTGCGGATCGTAAGCCGGTACCCGCTGCCGAGCCTGCCTTACGGGTTTGATTTATAGCAGGGAGTTATGCTATAATGGATTTCGAACGTCAGGAGAAAGAATATGAATAACAGACAATATAAGACAAACGAATTGCTAAAGAGATTTATTCCTTATTTCAAACCCTACAGACAAACGCTTTTTATGGACTTATTCTGCGCAGCACTGACTACGGTGTGCGAGTTGGTGCTGCCGCTCATCATGAGGTATATTACTAATGAAGGCTTGTATAACCTGGCCGCGCTGTCGGTGGGGACGATTGGCAGACTGGGACTTTTGTATCTGGCTCTTCGTATCGTGGATTGCATCGCTGCCTACTATATGGCGAACATGGGCCATGTGATGGGTGCCAAAATAGAGACGGATATGCGCAAGGATGCCTATATTCATTTGCAGAAGCTGTCGGATACCTACTATAATAATACGAAGGTCGGACAGATTATGGGACGGATTACCAACGACCTGTTCGACGTGACAGAATTTGCCCATCACTGTCCGGAAGAGTTCTTCATTGCGGCGATTAAGACGATAACCTCTTTCATCATACTGGCGGGAATCAACGTGCCGCTGACGCTTATTATTTTCGTTTTCGTGCCGATTATGATTGCCGTGTGCATGCCTTTGAATTTCAGGATGAGGGGGGCCTTCAGCAAGCAGAGGAACCAAATCGGAGAGCTGAACGCGAGGATCGAAGACAGCTTGCTCGGTCAGCGGGTGGTGAAGGCTTTTACCGGTGAGGATGCGGAGAACGACAAGTTCGCTAAGGACAATGAGGACTTCCTCGATATCAAAAAGAACATGTACCGTTATATGGCGACCTTTCAGACATCCACGAGGATGTTCGATGGAATCATGTACCTTGCGGTGGTGGTGGCCGGGGGCATCTTTCTGGTGAAGGGACTGATTGTGGCAGGTGATTTGGTGGCGTACATGCTGTACGTGACGACAATGATAGCGACCATAAGGCGTATCATTGAATTTGCGGAGCAGTTTCAGCGGGGTATGACCGGCATCGAACGGTTTCTGCAGATTATGGACGCGGATATCGAGATTTTCGATGAACCGGATGCGAAAGAAATGGTATTTACAGAGGGGAATATCGTTTTTGAAAACGTGAGCTTCGAATATCCCGACGACCACAACATTATCTTCGAGAATTTGAACCTGCAAATAGCAAAAGGAGAGAAGGTAGCGATCGTAGGGCCTTCAGGAGGGGGAAAGACTACACTTTGTAACCTGATTCCCCGTTTTTACGATGTGACAGGCGGCAGAATTACGATAGATGGTGAGGATGTCAAGAACTTTACGTTAAAGAGCCTGAGGAAAAATATAGGAATCGTGCAGCAGGATGTATACCTTTTTTCGGGAACAATATTTGAAAATATTGTATATGGAAAGCAGGGAGCCGAAAAAGAGGAAGTGATGGAGGCGGCGAAGAAGGCCGGTGCTCATGAATTCATCATGGAACTTAAGGACGGCTATGATACTTATGTGGGCGAACGGGGCGTGAAGCTCTCGGGAGGGCAGAAACAAAGAATCAGCATCGCCAGAGTATTTTTGAAAAATCCGCCGATCATCATTCTGGATGAGGCTACTTCGGCGTTAGATAATGAAAGTGAATTCGCTGTTGCGCAGTCGCTCTCCCGGCTTTCGGAGGGAAGAACCACTCTGACCATAGCTCATAGGCTTTCCAGTATACGTAATTCCGATAGGATACTTGTGCTGACGGAAGCGGGCATCGTGGAAGAAGGAAACCACGAAACGCTGTTGGAAAATAAAGGAATTTATTATCAGTTCTATACGATGGCCAACGAATTGAAATAGTAAAACCTGACGTTTTAATGATAATTGAAAGTGTAAAGCATCGCGTGAAGCTCTTTAATTCTTGATATGGAGCGTCGATTTTTGTATAATAAAAACAGTTCAAGGCGCGCTGAACTAATACACTAAGAATAAAAATCCAATAAACAAGGAGACAAAAACCATGCTTCCTAGAAGAACATGTGTGATTGTGGGCGGTGCAAAGGGTGAAGGGAGCCTTCTTGCAGAAAAATATGCAGGACAAGGGTATATCATCGCTTTTATGGACATCGACAAAGAAGCAGGCCGTTCACTAAAAGAAAAAATTGAACATGGGTATGGAGGAAAGGTGTTTTTCTTCCATGGAGATGCAAACAGCGAGGAAGATTTAGAATTGTTTGCGGGTGCCGTCATCGGGCAGTACAAAAAGATAGACTGTCTGTACTATCGAAGGGATATTGCTGAGGGAGCGGACCAAATTGAAGAGTTGGTGAGCCACAATTTAAAAAAGGGAGGAACCATAGAGGCTTATCGCTGAGCAGTTATTAAGTCATAGATAAAAGGTATTAGGGGAATTGTGTCTGTAAGGCGGACAGAAAGGCGTTTTATATGAAGCTAACATTTATCGGGGCCGCCCATGAGGTGACGGGAAGCTGTCATCTTGTGGAGGTAAACGGAAAGTATATCTTGATCGATTGCGGAATGGAGCAGGGGATTCAGGTATACGAGAATGCGAAATTACCGATGGAGGAAGCACTGATCGATTACGTACTGCTGACACATGCCCATGTGGACCACTCGGGAATGCTCCCCGGGCTGTACGCAAAAGGCTTTAGAGGACAAGTACTGGCGACTGTGGCCACTACGGATTTATGCAATATTATGCTGCGCGATTGTGCACACATTCAGATGCACGAGGCGGAGTGGAAGAACCGCAAAGCGAAGAGGCATTCGGGAACGGAACCTCATGAACCGATATATACGATGGCGGACGCGGATGGAATTATCAAACGGCTCGTACCATGTAACTATGACCAGATAATAGAATTATGTGAAGGTGTTCGCATTCGTTTTACGGATGTGGGTCACCTTTTAGGCTCGGCAAGCATCGAAATATGGATGACCGAAAACGGAATTACGAAAAAGATTGTATTTTCCGGTGATTTGGGAAATAAGAACCAGCCGCTGATCAAAGATCCGAAACGGACGGAGGAAGCGGATTACGTAGTAGTAGAATCCACCTACGGAGATAGGATACATTCCGAGACAAGGCCGGATTATGTGGCTGAGCTTGCACAGATTCTTCAGAGAACCTTCGATGCAGGCGGAAATGTAGTTATACCCTCCTTCGCGGTGGGGAGAACGCAGGAGATGCTCTATTTCCTGCGGCAGATAAAGGCGGAAAGGCGGTTAAAAGGATATCCGAACTTCTCTGTTTATGTGGATAGTCCGCTGGCAGTGGAGGCTACGGAGATTTTCCAGAAGAACGTGAGCAGTTGCTTCGATGAAGAAGCGATGGAGTTGTTCAATCAGGGAATCAACCCGATACGCTTTCCGGGCCTGCATCTGTCAATAACAAGTGATGAATCTAAGGCGATTAACTTCGACAGCACACCGAAGGTCATTATATCGGCATCCGGCATGTGTGAGGCCGGAAGAATAAGGCACCATTTGAAGCACAATCTATGGCGGCCGGAGTGTACCATATTGTTCGTAGGATATCAGGCGAACGGAACGCTCGGAAGGACGTTGGTGGAAGGGGCTAATGAGGTGAGGCTTTTCGGAGAGACGATTGAGGTTCGCGCGAATATCAGCTTGCTAAAGGGTATCAGCGGACATGCGGATAAGGACGGGCTGATCGAATGGCTGCAAGGCTTTAAGAAAAAGCCGGAAAAGGTATTTGTTGTGCACGGAGAAAGCAGCGTTTGCGATGCTTTTGCCGAAGGTCTGGAAAGGGAATACGGAATTTCTTCCTATGCCCCTTACAGCGGCACATGTTTCGACCTCCTTGCAGGTGAATTGATTTATGAAGCTTCACCGGTACTTTTAGTTAAGAAGAAGGCGCACATTGTTTCTGACGTATTTACACGTCTTACGGCGGCAGGTACACGCCTGCTTGCCGTAATTAAAAAGAATGAGGGCGGCGCGAATAAGGATCTGGCACGCTTTGCGGACCAGATTAATTCGCTGTGCGATAAATGGGATAAATAGTGTATGGCGGTATGAAGGTATGGACCGCTATAAAGAAAAGACAAGGAGATAATTAGCGAATATGAGCCTGGCAGATAAAATATTTATTGATATGTGTAAGGATATATTGCAAAACGGAACGAGTACGGAGGGAGAAAAGGTCCGTCCCCGTTGGGAGGATGGAACTCCGGCGTATACTGTGAAGAAATTCGGCGTGGTGAATCGCTATGATTTATCGAAGGAGTTTCCGATTCTGACCCTTCGGAAGACTGCGTTAAAAAGCGCCACGGACGAATTGCTCTGGATTTGGCAGAAGAAGTCGAACAATGTAAAGGATCTCCACAGTCATATATGGGACGAGTGGGCAGATAAGGACGGATCGATAGGAAAGGCCTATGGATATCAGATGGGCGTGAAGCATCAGTATAAGGAAGGGATGATGGATCAGATAGACAGAGTGATCTATGATTTGAAGAATAATCCCTTCAGCCGCAGGATTATGACCAACATCTATGTGCATCAGGATTTGCATGAGATGAATCTGTATCCCTGTGCCTATAGTATGACCTTTAATGTGACGCAGAAAAAGGGAGCGGACAAGCTGACCTTGAATGCGATTCTCAATCAGCGCTCTCAGGATGTGCTGGCAGCGAATAACTGGAATGTAGTGCAGTATTCGGTGTTAGTTCATATGCTGGCACAGGCGTGTGATATGGAGGTAGGAGAACTTATCCATGTGATCGCGGACGCTCACATTTACGACAGGCATATACCGATTATCGAGGAGCTGATAAGCAGGCAGCCTTACGATGCGCCCGTTTTTACGCTGAACCCCGATATTAAGGACTTTTATGAGTTTACAAGAAATGACGTGAAATTAGAAAATTATGTGACGGGACCGCAGGTAGAAAATATACCGATAGCGATCTAGTATCGATGATAATGAGGTAAGCTCTTTGGCTCTTTACCCATCGATGCAGTACACTGAAAATGGAATGATAAATGATGGAAAAACGGACGGATACGGAGGATGAGCTGTGAATTTGATAGTAGCGGTAGACAGTAACTGGGCGATAGGCAATCAAAAGGAATTATTAATAAGGATTCCCAACGATCACAAGCACTTTCGCGAAGAAACGACAGGCAAGGTGGTGGTGTTAGGAAGGAAGACTCTGGATACCTTCCCGCAGGGAATGCCTTTAAAGAACCGGACAAATATTATTTTATCTTCCAACCCTGACTACACGGTGAAGGATGCCGTAGTAGTACATAGTTTGGAGGAGCTTTTAGAGGAACTTAAGAAATACAGGAGCGAGGATATCTATATCATCGGGGGTGAAAGCATTTACCGCCAGATGCTTCCTTATTGTGATGTGGCGCATGTGACCAAAATAGAGCACAGCTATACGGCAGATGCTTATTTTCCAAATCTGGATGAGCTGCCGGAGTGGAAGATTACGGCGGACAGCGATGAGCAGACGTATTTCGACATTGCATATCAATTCATTAAATACGAAAAAGCTTCCGAAAAATAGTAATGAAAAAATTGACTTTTACTAAAAAAAGTATAATAATGTATAGAAAATGAAAAAGAAACCGGCATTCATAAGCTGAAGAGGAGAAGAACATGGAAAAGAAAAATCTGGACTGGGCAAACATTGGTTTTGGTTATATTGAGACAGATAAAAGATATGTCTCCAATTACAAGGACGGAGCATGGGATGCAGGCGTCCTGACAGAAGATTCCATGGTCACCATCAGTGAATGTGCAGGTGTGCTGCAGTATGCGCAGACGATATTTGAAGGAATGAAGGCATATACTACGGAGGACGGGCGCATTGTTACTTTCCGCCCCGATTTGAACGCCGCGCGCATGGAGGATTCGGCAAAGCGGCTGGAGATGCCTGTTTTCCCGCAGGAGCGTTTCGTTGACGCGGTAGTGCAGACTGTTGCAGCTAATAAAGCATACGTTCCTCCTTTTGGTTCAGGAGCGACATTATATTTGAGACCTTATATGTTCGGAAGCAATGCCGTAATCGGGGTAAAGCCGGCATGCGAGTATCAGTTCAGAGTGTTCTCCACTCCGGTAGGGCCGTATTTTAAAGGCGGTGTAAAGCCCCTGACCATCTGTGTCAGCGATTTCGACCGTGCGGCGCCGAATGGAACGGGACATATCAAGGCAGGGCTTAACTATGCGATGAGCCTTCATGCGATTGTATCCGCCCATAAGAACGGATTCGATGAAAATATGTATCTGGATGCGGCTACGAAGACGAAGGTGGAAGAGACCGGCGGCGCTAACTTCTTGTTCATTACGAAGGATAACAAGGTGGTAACGCCCAAATCTGACAGCATTCTTCCGTCTATTACAAGGCGTTCCCTCATGTATGTAGCAAAGGAATATCTGGGACTGGAAGTGGAAGAGCGCGAGGTTTATCTGGAGGAAGTGAAGGATTTTGCGGAGTGCGGGCTTTGCGGCACGGCAGCGGTTATTTCTCCGGTAGGAAAAATCGTGGATCATGGCAAGGAAATCTGCCTGCCCAGCGGCATGGGCGATATGGGACCGGTTACGAAGAAGCTGTTTGATACCTTAACGGGAATCCAGATGGGTAAAATTGAAGCACCTAAGGGATGGCTTGTGGAGATTGAATAAAGATTTTATACGGTGGTAACAGCAGCAATAAAGTAACAGATATAGAAGTTAAGATTTGTGATATAGAATAAAATAGATGTCTATGGGGGCTGTAGAATTAATGTGCAAACGTTAATATACGGCCCTTTTTTAATCAGAAGAAAGGACTAAAATATTTGTGTTGTCCTAATAATTTATTAAATATCGGGATTAAAAATGCAGGGAAGGGCAGAATGTGCTATTCTTTATATGTAACAAAATTAAAAAAGCCGGCAGTAAAAAACTATCGGAGGAGTCAGATAAATAATTCAAATAAGAATGGAAGATAAAAAGCCGGACAAAAAGACGAGATAAGAAAAGGCAGGAAAGCAAAGTGCAAAAAATAAAACTATTAGAGGAATACCCTTATTTATATGAGACCCATCTGCATACCTCACAAAGCAGCGCATGTGCGCGCAGTACCGGGGCAGAAATGGCGAAGGTCTGCAAGGAGGCAGGCTATACCGGAATTATCGTGACGGACCACAATTGGGGCGGCAATACAGCGGTATACCGGACGAAGCCATGGAGGGAATGGGTGAATGAATTTGTAAAGGGCTATGAGGATGCAAAATTCATGGGTGATAAGATAGGCCTGGATGTCTTTTTCGGATATGAAGCAGGATTTCAGGGAACGGAATTTCTCATTTATGGAGTGGATAAAGATTTTATGTTAACTCATCCTGAACTGAGACAGGCATCTGTGGAGGAGCAGTACAGGCTGGTAAAGCAGGCAGGCGGCATGGTGATACACGCCCATCCGTTTCGGGAAGAATTCTATATTCCCAAAATAAGGCTGTACCCTGATCATGTAGATGGGGTGGAGGGGATCAATGCCACTCACTCCAATAAAAAGAGCAAATCCCATTACGATCCGGCTTTCGATCAGAGGGCGATCGCTTATGCGAGAGAGAATCGCCTTCCGATGACTGCCGGTTCCGATATCCATATGACGGCGCTGCTGGGCGGCGGAGTTGCTTTTAAACGGAAGCTGGCAGATATTCACGACTTCATAAAGGCAGTATCGGGGGGAGAAGATTATTTGCTGACCAATGGTGACAAGTGGTTCAAGAAGGACGGGGAGTTATATTTATGAGGTTTCTGCATACGGGCGATTTGCATCTTGGAAAAACGGTTAATGATTTTTCCATGATAGCGGACCAGAAGTATATTCTGGAGCAGATTACGGATATGGTAAAAAAAGAGGCTGCAGAGGTGTTAGTGATCGCAGGAGATGTATATGACAGAGCAATTCCTCCGGCTGAAGCAGTGACGCTGTTAAACGATTTTCTTACGCAGATGGTGCAGCTTGGAGTTACGGTGCTTATGATAAGCGGCAATCACGATTCACCGGAACGTGTAAGCTTCGCAGAAGAAATACTGAAAGAAAAAGGGGTATATATAGCCGGAATATATAAAGATAGCTTAAAAAAGGTTCCCTTCTTTGATGAATATGGGGAAGTAACCTTTGTTTTGTTACCCTTTATAAAGCCGGCGGTTATCGGTGCCAGAACCAATGGGGAAGCGGTGGAGAAGCTGCTTGCGGCGGAGGAGGAAAAAGAGGGAACCCGCCGCGTGCTGGTCAGCCATTTCTTCGTTACCGACTGCGGCAGGGAGCCGGAGCTTTCCGACGGGGAGACGACGATACATGTCGGGGGACTGGATAATGTGGAGGCTTCCCTTTTTGACGGCTTTGATTACGTGGCGCTGGGCCATATACATAAGCCGCAGAGAATCGGAGAAAAACAGGTTTATTATGCGGGGGCGCCGTTAGCCTATTCCTTTTCTGAGGCAGGGCGGCAGAAAACAGTGAATCTGGTAGAGATAAAAGGAGAGGGGGATATTACGGTAAAGCAGCTTCCCCTCACACCGCTGCATGAAATGCGTAAAATCAGGGGAAGAATGGAGGAACTGATGGCGGATGAGGTGGCGGAAGCGGCGAACCGGTTCGATTATATTCAGGCCCAGCTTACCAATGAAGAGGAATTGATCGACCCTATCGGCACCTTGCGAAGCGTTTATCCGAACATCATGCAGATCGTGCTTATGAAAAACGAAAACAGGGGAAATCCGGAATATGAAAGCAGGGCGGTGGAAAGACGCAAGAGCATTCCTGAGCTGTTTGCCGGATTTTATCAGATGGTGCGAAACGAAGAGCCGGATGAAGAACGCATGGAAATTATTCTGGAAACGGCAAAGGAGACGGAAGGAGAGCAGGAAATATGAAACCGGAGATTTTGATACTTTCCGGATGGGGGCCGTATAGGGACAAGGTGGAGGTAGACTTTACCCGGTTGGAGGAGAGGGGGCTTTTCCTTATTACGGGGGCTACCGGAGCGGGGAAGACCACTCTTTTCGATGCGATTACTTATGCTCTCTACGGGTACTTAAGCGGTGAGATGAGAGAAAAGAACAGCGTGCGCAGCGATTTCGCAGGTGCCGATACCGCTACCTTCGTGGAGCTTGAGATGCGGCATGGAGATAAAGAATACCGTATCGTTCGCAATCCCGAATACCTCCGCCCAAAGAGGAGGCAGAGCGGCAGCGGAGAGCTTACCAAGGAAAAGGAAAATGCAGTGCTGTATATGCCGGACGGCAGCGTGATACAAGGCAGCAGCGAGGTGAACCGAAAGCTGCAGGAAATTCTCGTGCTGGACTATCGCCAGTACAAACAGATTTCCATGATAGCCCAAGGGGAGTTCGCCAGGCTTCTGTCGGCATCTCCTGCAGAAAAGACAAGAATTTTCAGAGAGATATTTTCTACGGCCGTATACGATAAATTTGCGGGAATCCTGCGCAGCCGCTCCAATGAGCTGTACAAGCAGGTAATGGAATGCAGACACCGCATGGAGGAGGATGTCCATATGCTTTCCTCAAGTGAAACGGAAGATAATGAGGAACTTTCCGCTCTTTTATCAGGGGAAAGCTACCGTTATGATAAGATCATCGACTGCCTGGGAGAAGCGCTTTCCGGGCATGAGGAAGCTTTTTCGCAGGCAGAGAAGGCATATATGGCCGTGGAGAAGGAAATTACTGTTCTGATGGAAACGATAAGTCTTGGAGAGCAAATAAACGGTAAGTTTCTCAAGCTGGAAAAGGAAAAGGAAACGCTCCGCGTCTTAAAGGAAGACCAAGATGAAATCGATAAAAAAGCGATGGAACTGAAAAAAGCCAGGGCAGCAGCTGGGCTTAACGGAGATTATATTGGAAGCGAAAATGAAAAGAAGCTTCTAACGTCCCTGTTACAAAAGGAGCAGGAGGAGAAAACGGAGCTGGAAAGGCTGATAAGCAGGAGAAAGGAACTGCGTCCCCTTTATGATAAAAAAGATAGGATAACTGCGGCTTACGAAGGCAGGAATGCCTATGAAGGGAAAAAGAAGCTTCTGGCAGAGGTAACGGAGCAAAGGACAAAAAAAGAGGAAGAATTATGTAAACTTCAAAAGGAATATCTGGAAAAGGAAGCGGCGGCGGAAGGAAAAAAGGAAGCGTATGAAGCGGCAGATAGGATTTACAAGAGGGCAGCGGTGGGCATCGCAGCGAGGCTTTTGAAGGAAGGAGAACCCTGTCCGGTCTGCGGTTCTTACGACCATCCTCATATTGCAGAGATAACCAAGGATGTTCCGGATGAAGAAAAGCTGAAAGCTCTTAGGGATAATTATCAAAAGGCGAATCGCAGTCTTATGGAAATTCACGGAAAGACTTCTTCCTGCAAAGGAGAGGTGCAGGGGAGGCTGGAGCAGGAAGAAGACGTAAAGAGACAGCTAAAGGAGGTTTCCGCGGCGTTGGAAGGAACGGAGAAAGACGTTTTAGAAGTAGTGGATGAGATGTCCCATGCAGAATATGAGAAGATTGTTGTCCTGTACCAAAGAATTCAGGTGCAGATGGAAGAAAGGGCGGCAGCCTGCGGAAAGATAGCACAGGAAATCATTGTCCAGAGAAAGCGGACACAGGAAGCGCAAGACTTCTTTGAAGGAAAGTATAAGGCGGCGGGCTTTCCGGATTTCCAAAGCTTTAGGCAGAGTGTGAGAAGCGATGCACAAATAGAATTTCTGGAGAATGAAATCAACGATTATTATAGAAAAATAGAGGCCTCCGAGCGTATGATCTCTCATTTGCAAGAAGAAACCAAGGGGGAAAAGACAGCGGATATCGGGATACTTAAGGAGGCACTGAAAGAGAAACGGGAAGAAAGGCAGTCGGCGATTTCCTTGCAGAATAAATGGAATTACCGTTTGCAGGAGGTGAAAAAGATCAGGAAGTCCCTTAAGGAAAAACAGGAGCGCCTACAGGGATTGAACCGGAAATACGGAGCGGTAAAGGATCTGGATAATCTGGCATCGGGGAACAATCCAAAAAGACTTGTATTTGAACAATATGTGCTGGCCGGATATTTCGAAGAAATCCTTCGGGCGGCAAATGTCAGGCTTTCCAAGATGACGGGCGGACGCTTTGAGCTTTCCAGAGCGGAAGAGGTGAGCGACGGCAGGACGAAAGACAATCTGGAAATGCAGGTGTTCGATTACTATACGGGGAAATATCGTTCGGTAAAAACACTGTCCGGCGGGGAATCCTTCAAGGCATCCCTATCCCTTGCACTGGGTATGAGCGACGTAATTCAAAGCTACAGCGGAGGCATTCGTGTAGAAACGCTCTTTATTGACGAAGGCTTCGGCTCTCTGGATGCAGAATCGTTGGAGCAGGCATGTCAGACACTCATGTCATTAGTGGAAAAGGATCGCTTAATAGGAATTATTTCCCATGTCCCCGAGCTATCGGAGAAGATAGAAAAACAAATAGTGGTTACAAAAACAAATGTAGGCAGCAGTATAAAGGTTATGGTATAATATTTGCGGATATTTGGCATAACAACGAACTATGAATAATTGAGGAAGTATGAGGTATATCGAATGGAAAAAAACTATGATGTGATTATAATAGGCGCAGGCCCGGGAGGAATTTTCTGCGCATATGAGCTGGCGGATAAAAACAAGGATTTGAAGGTTCTGGTGGTGGAAAAAGGACGCTCCATCGAAAAGAGGAACTGCCCCAAGCGTGTGACCAAGCAGTGTGTAGGGTGCAAACCTTGCTCCATTACCACGGGTTTTGCAGGTGCGGGAGCATTTTCTGACGGAAAACTGTCCTTGTCTCCCGATGTGGGCGGCAATCTTCCTGCCATTTTGGGTTATGACGAGACGCTGAAGCTGATCGGAGAATCGGACGGCGTCTACTTGAAGTTCGGCGCAGATGAAAGCGTGTACGGTGTGGACAAGGAAAAGGAAATACGCGAAATAAGAAGGAAGGCCATCAATGCCAACTTGAAGCTGATAGAATGCCCGATCCGTCACCTTGGCACGGAAGAAGGTTACAAGATTTATTCCAAGCTGCAGCATCATCTGGAGGAGGAAGGCGTTCATCTGATGTTTAATACGATGGTGGAGCAGATACTCGTGGAGGATGGCAAAGCGGTAGGAATCGTTACCGATAAAGGCGAATCCTATTATGCCGGAGAAATCGTTTCGGCCGTGGGCCGGGAGGGCGCGGACTGGTTCAAGGACAAATGCGATGAGATCGGCATTGAGACTACGCCCGGAACGGTGGATATCGGCGTTCGCGTGGAAGTACGCGACGAAGTGATGCAATTTTTGAACGAGAATTTGTACGAGGCGAAGCTCGTTTTATATACACCAACCTTCGATGACAAGGTGAGAACTTTCTGTACCAATCCTTCGGGAGAAGTTGCGACGGAATATTACGAGGGCGGACTTGCGGTTGTAAACGGACACGCATACAAATCCAAGGAGTTTAAGACGAATAATACAAACTTTGCGATTCTTGTATCCAAGAATTTTACAAAGCCCTTCAAGACTCCTATCGAATATGGCAAGCAGATTGCGCAGTTGTCCAATATGCTCTGCGGCGGGAGAATTATGGTACAGACCTTCGGAGACTTTAAGCGGGGCAGGAGGACTACGGAGGAGAGGCTTTGCAGAAACAACTTGATTCCTACGCTGAAGGATGCGGTGCCGGGAGATTTGTCACTGGTATTTCCTCACAGAATTATGGTGGATATTCAGGAGATGCTGGAGGCGTTAGATAAGGTGACTCCGGGAATTGCTTCGGATGAAACTCTGCTTTATGGCGTGGAAGTGAAATTCTATTCCAATAAGGTCGTGGTGGATAAGAACTTTGAAACAAGCGTGAAGGGACTTCGCGCGATCGGTGACGGCGCAGGTGTGACGCGCGGGTTACAGCAGGCCTCGGCGAACGGAATCAGCGTGGCAAGAAGTATATTGAAGGAGATGGAAAGATAAGGGTGTTTGGGTGCGATAAAAAACTATTGAAAAAAAGAAGCGGAATGAGTGGAGAACGCTCATGGAAACAGGCAGCAGCGATTCTTATGATAGTGTGTTTTGCCGGACTGTTCAGCGCCTGCGGAAATAAGGATGAGAGCGGTACGAAGGTCGTTCTTACTACCGGCTTTGGCAAGGATGAGATATTCCGTATAGAGACAATTTCCTGCAAGCTGCCTGAGATCATGGTGTACCTTACCAATTCCCAGAACCAGTATGAAGGCGTGTTCGGCTCCAGCATATGGGATGCGGATATTGAGGGAACGACCTTGGAGCAGAATGTGAAGGATACTGCTTTAGCACGCATTGCTCAGATCAAAACGATGAACCTTCTGGCCAAGCAGCATGGTGTGGAGCTGTCCGAGCAGGAGATGGGGCAGGTGACGGAGGCAGCCGGGGTCTATTATAATTCTCTGAATGAGAAGGAGAAGGAGCTGATGGGGGTGACGGAAGAGACTATCACCACTCTGTACCGTGAATATGCGCTGGCGAACAAGGTTTACGGCTATATCATCAAGGACATCAATCCTGAAATCAGCGATGATGAAGCGAGGACGATTACGGTCCAGCACATCCTGATCAAAACCTATGCGCTGGATGGAACGGGAGCAAAAATTGAATATACGCAGACCGCCAAGGACGATGCCTACGAGAGAGCGCAGGCAGTTTTAACGCTTGCCAAGGATGGAACTGATTTCGAAGAGCTGATCGAGAAATACAGCGAGGACAATAAAGGAACGTACTCCTTCGGCAAGGGGGATATGGAGAAAAGCTTCGAGGATGCGGCATTCAATCTGGAAACGGGAGAGATCAGCGGCATTGTGGAAACGGAATACGGATACCATATCATTAAATGTATAAGTACCTTCAATAGGGAAGAGACCGATGCGAATAAGGTGAAGATCGTGGAGGAGCGCAAGAAGGAGGTATTCGGCCAGGAATATGATACCTTTGTGGGCACGCTGACGAGGAATCTGAACGAAAGCCTTTGGAACAGCGTGACATTCATCCACGATTCGGAAGTGAAGACCTCTAGCTTTTTTGACATATACGGACAGTATTTTAAAGAATAAGTTTTAGTTTACAAAAATTTTAGAAATGCGCAAAGCGGCTTGTATACTGGATAAAATTTGAATTATTAGCACTCATTTTTAATGAGTGCTAATTTTCTCTTGACTTTTTTTATAGAGAGAATTAAAATTTCATTATGCGGCCGGGAAAGAGGTTTTTGCCGGTCAAAATAGTTTAAAAATGAACAAGATCAGAAAGGAAAGTGACTTTTTATGGCAGCAAAACATGGTAGTTTATCAATCAATAGCGATAATATTTTCCCGATTATCAAGAAATGGCTGTATTCCGATCATGATATTTTTATGAGGGAACTTATTTCTAACGGATGTGATGCGATTACTAAGCTGAAGAAGTTGGAGATGATGGGAGAATGTACTTTGCCAAACGATTATAAGGCGAAGATACAGGTATTGGTGAATCCCGAAGAAAAGACTTTGAAATTTATCGATAACGGTATAGGAATGACGGCCGAAGAGGTGGAAGAATACATCAACCAGATCGCTTTTTCCGGTGCGACGGACTTTTTTGAAAAATATAAGGATAAGACCAACGAGGACCAGATCATCGGACATTTCGGTTTGGGCTTTTATTCTGCATTCATGGTAGCAGATCAGGTGCATATCGATACTCTTTCTTATAAAGAAGGAGCAGTTCCCGTTCATTGGGAGTGCGACGGCGGCACAGAATTTGACATGGAAGAAGGAACGAGAACGGAAGTAGGTACGGAGATTACTCTGTTTATCAACGAAGACTGCCTCGAGTTCTGCAACGAATATAAGGCGAGAGAGATTATTAAGAAATACTGCTCCTTCATGCCTACAGAAATTTATTTATCAAAAGCAAATACTACGGAAACCCAGATCATCAAAGCGGATGAAAAGCTGGATACAGACACTGTATTGGAAGAGGTTGCCAAGGAAAAAGAAGAGGATGAGCAGAAGCTTAAAATCGCCAAAAGGCCGGAGCTTCTCAACGAGACGAATCCTCTTTGGGCGAGACATCCTAACGAGTGTACAAAAGAGGAATATCTGGAATTCTACCGCAAGGTATTTCAGGATTACAAGGAGCCGCTGTTCTGGATACATCTGAATATGGATTATCCCTTTAATTTAAAGGGGATTCTCTATTTTCCCAAGATCAACACGGAATATGAATCCATCGAAGGCACCATTAAGCTATATAATAACCAGGTATTTATCGCGGATAATATCAAGGAGGTCATTCCGGAGTTTCTGCTTTTATTAAAGGGCGTGATCGATTCTCCCGACCTGCCGCTTAACGTATCCCGAAGCGCGCTTCAAAACGACGGCTTTGTGAAGAAGATTTCCGACTACATTACGAAGAAGGTTGCGGATAAACTGGCTGGAATGTGCAAGACGGAGAAAGAGGAGTATGAAAAATATTGGGATGATATCAGCCCGTTCATCAAATTCGGCTGCTTAAAGGACGACAAATTCTGCGAAAAGATGACGGATTACATTCTCTTTAAAGATTTGGACGGAAAGTACCTGACTCTGCCCGAGTGTCTTGAGGTCAATAAAATCGACACGGAGGATGCCGTAGATGAAAATGGCAACAAGGTAGAGGCTGAAGTTGTAGACGAAGATGACAGCAAAGCGAAGACCGATATCGTAGATGAAGATGGAAATGTTGTGGATGAAAATGCCGGTGAAGAAGAGAAGAAAGAAAAAGTAATCTACTATGTAACGGATGAAAAGCAGCAGAGCCAGTACATCAACATGTTTAGGAATGCCAAAATGGACGCTGTCATTTTGACTCATAATATTGACCAGCCCTTTATTTCCCAATTAGAAGCGAAAAATGAAGGCATTAAGTTCCAGCGCATCGATGCGGATATCACGGATACGCTCAGGGCGAAGACCTCCAAGAAAGCGGAAAAGGAAATGGAGGAGCAGGCGGAGGAAATCGCAAAAATTATGAAGAAGGTCCTGAAAAAGGACGCCTTGACCGTGAAAATAGAAAAGCTGAAAAACAAAAAGATTTCTTCTATGGTCACGATATCCGAGGAAAGCAGACGTATGCAGGATATGATGAAGATGTACTCCATGCCCGGAATGGATATGGGCATGTTCGGCAAGGAAGGAGAGACGCTGATTCTCAATGCGAGCCATCCTTTAGTACAGTATGTTCTGGATAATAAAGAGGGGGATAACGTAAAGATGATTTGCGAACAGCTCTATGACCTGGCAATGATTCAGAACGCACCGCTCGAACCGGAAGCGATGACTAAATTTATTGCGAGAAGTAATGACATCATGATGCTTCTTACGAAATAATTGAAGATAGTATGATTTATCAATCGGGAAAAGTCCGCACAGGTACTTTTCCCGATTTTAGCAAAATGAGGAATGGAGATTAAAATATTTCACAAGCGGCCGCTTTTTGGCATATAATGAGATAAATGAATAGATAGAGGTATTTCTATGCCTGTAAATATTATACATGCAGCGCAGCAGGGGCCACTGGACAACACATATGCCGGAGGCTTGAAAGTAAGTGTGACCTCCTCGCTGGGGCCGCTCCCCATTCAGGGCGCTACGGTTTCGATTTCATTTACCGGAATGAGCGATTCCATTATAGAAACTTTGGATACGGATGAGTCGGGACAAACCGAAGAAATAGAGCTTCCGGCACCTCCGCTGGAATATAGTCTGGAGCCGGAACAAAACCGCCCTTATTCCGAGTATGACATCCAAGTAAATGCACCAGGATATGAACCTATTTTAATAGCGGGAACACAGATATTACCTGATACTTTGGCATTACAGCCAATCGAGTTGATTCCCCGGGACATTCCGGGAACGGAAGAGGAGATCGTAATTCCTTACCATACCTTGTACGGGGAATATCCGCCTAAAATACCGGAGGATGAAATTAAACCGATGGCCGAAACGGGAGAAATTGTACTTAGCAGGGTGGTAATTCCTGAGTTTGTGGTTGTCCATGACGGTGTTCCTTCCGACTCCTCCGCCCCCAATTATTACGTCAGATATAAAGACTATATCAAGAACGTTGCTTCCTCTGAAATCTATGCAACATGGCCGGAAAGTTCCATTTACGCAAATATTTTATGTATTATGTCGGTGACGCTCAATAGAGTGTATACCGAGTGGTACAGGAATCAAGGCTATAATTTTACAATTACATCATCTACTGCTTATGACCAGAAGTGGATGAAGGGGAGAAATATCTATGAAAATATTGATTATCTTGTAGATAGTGTTTTCGCCAATTATTTATCCCGGCCTGGAGTAAGGCAGCCGATCTTCACTTCTTTTTGCGACGGCAGCCGGGTGACCTGCAATGGACTTAGCCAGTGGGGCTCGAAATATTTGGGAGATGAAGGTTATACGGCGATTGAAATAATCCATAATTATTTCGGGAATGATATGTATATCAATACGGCAGAAAGCGTTGCAGGCGTACCGTCGTCGTGGCCGGGGTATAATTTGACGGTTGGTTCCAGCGGGGAAAAAGTACTTCAGATTCAGCAGCAATTGAACCGCATAGGACAGAATTATCCTGCGATACCGGGCATAACGGCAGATGGAATTTACGGGCCGCAGACAGCCGAGGCAGTAAGGGTATTCCAGGGAATTTTCAACATTCCTCAGACGGGAATCGTGGATTATCCCACGTGGTATCAGATATCCAATATTTATGTGGGCGTAACGCGGATGGGAGAACCGGGGTAAAACCGTGAAGCTATAAAGTGTTTGAATTATATGGAGGTCGTGAGGTCTGCACAAACTTAAGAACGGATGGAAAAAGAAAGGAGTACGGACGAAAGGATGAAAAGGAGCAGAAGAGGTAAAGGGAATATAATGTGGCGAAAGAGCTTGGATAAGGGAATTAGCCAGGCGCTTGAGAACCGGCGGAAGGTAGGGGCAGCGAAGCAGAAGATTCGCATGAAGGCGGTGAAGGAGAGGCAGAAGAAGGTGGAGAAGAGCATAGACAAGGCTGTTTTTGCGGTCTGCTCTGTGATTTGCCTCATTGCTGCCTGGATTGAGGTGAAGGAAAGACGGAAATAATAGATTTTTAAGATATACAAAAAGAGAACGGCTGCCGTGCGCTGCAGTGCCGTTCTCTTTCTTTGAGTAAATCTTCATTCTTAGAGTAATTTATCTTACAGATTAATCCAAGTTCAATTTTCGTTTCATCATATATTCCGTAAGGAAGTATAAAACCGTTCCTGCGATGATTGAAATGATGGCCGAGCCGAAAAGTATCAGCTTTATCAACGTTCCGACAGCGGCCGGCGTCATAGACTCGGCGGCATACGGATCGTAGATGAAGCCTAATAACGGGATATTCATCAGTATGGAGGAACTAAACTGTACGATGGCATATTCCGCTACATACCAGATAACCGCACCAGCCACCTTATGCTTGGTAAACATCTGTCCGAGGGCTACGGCAGAATACGTCATCAGTATGGAGAAAAAGGTAGTAATGATCATTAGTAAGATAATGAACAGAACAAAGATGAATAAATTCCCAAAAACTTCTTCCATTACCGGTAAGACATCCTTCTTTATTTCCTGCCATACGTTTACAACCTCGTAGGTATTGATGTAATCCTTCATCGCTGCAAAAAGGATGAAAAGAATACTGAAACATATAACGATTCCCGTGATGATGCTCCATATTACGCTGACGAACAGCTTGGAAAAAATAATATCTCTGGGAGACACCGGAAGGGTATGCGTAAGATAGCCTTCGTCTGTGTATACATTCTTATAAAAACGTATGGCGATGTACACAGCAACTGCGATGGAACCCGCCATAAGGGCCAAATAGTAAAACATGATGGCAACGACCATCAAGGTATCCATGATTTCGAAGTCCAATTCCCAAAAGGGTGAAAGCAAGGAAATGGCTCCTATAAATGTTATGATAAGAAGAAAAACATTAATGGCCGCAGGAACCTTCCAGAAGGATTTCCATTCGTATTTAAATAATTTGCCTAACATGCAAACACCTCCCTGAAATAAGAGTCTATAGACCTGCCATATTGCTCTCTGATCTGATCTACCGGCAAATGAGAAAGGACCTGCCCGTCGCGGATAAAAATGACTTCATCCAAAATGTTCTCGATGTCGGAAATCAAATGGGTGGAGAGCAGTATGCTCGCATTCTCGTTGTAATTGCTTATGATAGTCTTTAAAATATAATCTCTGGCAGCAGGATCCACGCCTGCGATGGGTTCATCCAGAATATACAGATCCGCATTACGGCTCATGACAAGGATGAGCTGAACCTTTTCCTTGGTGCCCTTGGATAAGGTCTTTAACCTTGCATCGAAGGAAATGCCGAGCGATTGCAGCATGGTAAATGCAGCATTTCTGTTGAAGTCCTCATAAAAATCGCAGAAGTAATCCACGATATCGCATACCCGCATACCGTCCTGAAGGTAAGTTCTTTCCGGAAGATAGGCGATTCTCGCCTTGGTCTGGATTCCCGGAGCGAATCCGTTTATCGTTATGCTTCCTGCGGTAGGCGTCAAAAGACCGTTCATCATCTTAATGAGAGTGCTTTTTCCGCTTCCGTTAGGTCCTAAAAGCCCGATGATTTTCCCTCGCGGTATCATGAGACTCATATTGTTTACCGCCACTGTTTTGCCGTAACTTTTAGTTAATCCTCTGATTTCGGCTAAAAATTCCATATTTACTCCCCCTCTTTGGCTGTTTTTTCAATGAGATTCAAAATCTCTTTTTCCGAATAGCCCAGTTCCTTCATCATCTGAAAAAAGTTCTTAATACATTCTTCGGCCAAGTGTGCCTGCGTCTGATTGATCAATTCGATATCCTCCGTTACGGTGCGTCCGCTCGTTCTCTGTGTTACAATTAGACCGTTTCTTTCCAGTTCCGCGAAAGCTTTCTGCATTGTATTAGGATTGACGCTCGCTTCTGCGGCCAGTTCTCTGACACTCGGAAGCCGGTCGCCGGCTTTATAACGGCCTGAAATAATCTGCGTTTGTATTATCTCAACGAGTTGTGTGTAAATGGGTTTATCTGCATTTAATATCCACGCCATGTGATCCTTCCTTTCTTTCAATTTATTGGACAGTAGTTTTGTCGGTAGTCGTTTGTACTACTGTATTACTTAATTAATACAATAGTATAAAAATGTTGTTTTGTCAACCTATAAATTACACTTAAATTGAATTTCTTCGCGCGGTTGCTAAAAGGGGTTTCTTAATGGTATAATTTAATAATGTAAATCTGGTGCGGGGTGAAATAATTTGAGGAAGGTAATGGGCGATTTATTAGAGGGCAGATTTGATTATGAGAAGCCGGAATGTAATCAGGAAACTTATGATAGCGGCATCTTAGACTTTTCATCCTTAAGTCTGGAGCTTTTCCTGAACAAAGGGGAGACGGCAGAGGGTTCCTTTATCATATCGGGGCCTGCGGATAAGCTCATGGAAGGGTACATATATTCTTCGGAGCTTAGAATGGAATCTTTAAGCAAGGAGTTTATCGGAGTAAAAGAAGAAATTGCATATCGGTTTCGTTCGGAGGGGATGAAGGAAGGGGATGTTCTTACCGGCCAGTTTTCCATCATATCCAATTACGGGGAGTACGAGCTTCCATACCGTATCGAAATTGTCTCCGGCACCGTGACGTCAAGCCTCGGTGACATCAAGAACATGTTTCATTTCGCCAATTTGGCTAAGGCGAACTGGGCGGAGGCGGTGAAACTGTTTTATTCCAGGGAATTCGAGCGGTTATTTACGGACGGTAACGACAGACAGTACTACGGGGCTTACAAAGGGCTTTCTGCGGTATACGGTAACGAGCAGAACGTGGAGGAATTTCTTCTCGAGATAAATAAGAAGCAGAAGGTAGAGTATATACTGAGCGAGACTGATATCTGCATCGAGGATCCCTATGACATTTCGGAACACAGTCTTACAGTTACGCGGAATGGCTGGGGACATACTTTTTTGAATATTGGGGCAGAGGGCGATTTTCTTACCTTGGAGAAGGAAAAGATATCGGACGATGACTTTCTGGGGAATTCCTTCTGTCTAAACTATTATATAGACAGCGAAAAGCTGCATGCCGGGCGGAATTACGGCGCAATACATATCTTTAATTCCTGCGTCAGCCTGACGATACCCGTCTTAGCGGTTAGAAATATGGAGCATAAGCGGGCGCTGGGAATCCGCAGGGAGAAGCGGAATCTCCTTTTGAAGCTGATGAAATATTATGATTCTTTTCGCATGAAAAAGATGAATGCCCGGACATGGATGGCTGAGACGGAGAAGCTGGTGGAACGGCTTGCGGTGCTTGATGAGAAAGACATACAGATAAGGCTGTTTAGGGTACAGATTCTTATTACGCAGGAACGCTTTAATGAGGCACAGTGGCAGCTGGAGCGAATCCAATCGGAGATTCGGGAAAACAGTTGTCCCCCGGAAATCTACTGCTATTACTTATATTTAACTACGCTGCACAATGGAGAGGCTTCCTATGTGGAGGAAGTATCAAGGAAGGTGGAGCGGATATATTATGACAATCCGAATAACTGGAGAATTGCATGGCTGATGCTGTATCTGTCAGAGGAATACGGCAAGAGTCCTTCCAGGCGCTGGCTGATGCTGGAGGAGCAGTACAACAGAGGGGGACGGAGTCCTGTTCTGTATGTCGAGGCATGGCATCTGCTAGAGCTTAATCCTACCCTCCTTTTAAAGCTTGGCTCCTTTGAGATTCAGGTGTTGGGTTACGCTGCGAAACGGGAGCTTTTGACGCAGGACTTGATTTTACAGGTGCGGTATTTGGCACTGAAGCTGAAGTCCTATTCGGAAAGGGTCTACTATATATTAGCTTCCTGTTATGAGAAGTTTCCGGATAAGGAGACACTGCAGGTCATTTGCACATTGCTGATAAAAGGAAATAAGGCGGAGAGCCGCTATTTCCAATGGTATCGGCTGGGCGTAGAGACGGAGCTTCGCATTACGAAGCTTTATGAATACTATATGATGTCCCTGCCTGAAGATTATGACGGGACTCTTCCTAAGATCATTCTTATGTACTTCTCCTACCATAGTGAGCTGGATTATGAAAAGAACGCCTTTTTGTATTCCTATGTATATAAGAGGAGGGAAGAGCAGCCGGAAGTATATTTGAATTACTGCGAACGCATTGAGCGGTTCGTTTTGGACCAGATACATAAGGGGCGGATGAATAAGAACCTGGCCTATTTATATAGGAATACGATATCATCCCGAATGGTAAATGAAGAGGTGGCACAGAAGCTGGCCTATCTTATTTTCATGAACCGATTGACTACGGAAAACAAAGATATCAGACAGGTAGTTGTAAGCTATTCCGTCAGCAGGCAGGAATATAAGTATCCGGTAGGCGGGGACGGGGCATGGGTGCCTCTTTACGGCAGCGATTATAAGCTGCTTTTGGAGGATAAGGAGGGAAACCGGTATTGTGCCAGCGTACCCTTCCAGGTGGAAGTGATGATGCCGCCGGATAACCTGATGCCGATCATCAGTCCTTATGTGACGGAGCATATGGGTCTTGCACTGCATATATGTGCAGGGGATAAGGCTTTTGTGGAGATTACGCAGGCAAATGAAAGGCGGTTCAGGTATATTGCCGCTAACGCTCATATGGCGGAACGTACCAAGAGCGAAGTAAGGCTCAAGCTGGTGCATTATTACTATGAGCAGGACTATATGCGGGAATTGGACGATTATCTGGAGGAGCTGCAGCCGGAGGTCATGGAAGAGCGGGAGAGAAATGAAATCCTTCGCCTTATGGTCATTCGGGGAATGTATGATAAAGCCTTTGAATGGGTAAAGCGCTTCGGTGCAGAGGGTATAGAGACAAAGACCCTTGTACGTCTGTGCAGCCGCCTGATATCACGGGACGGTTTTTTGGAGGATACGGCGCTGACCTATTGCGTTCATTATGCGTTTAAGAAGGGAAAGTATGACGGAAATCTGATTACCTATCTCGGTTATTTCTACAACGGACTGCTAAGGCAGCTGCGGGATATATGGAAAGCTGCGACAGCCTTTGATGCGGAGACCTATGAACTGTGTGAGAGAATTCTTGTGCAGATGCTGTTTGCCGGTTCCTTCGTGGGAGAGCGGATGGAAATATTCAAAGCCTATGTATCGGGAGGCGCGAAGGCACAGGTGGAACATGCGGTTCTTTCTCAATGTGCTTTTGATTATTTTGTAAAGGACAAGCTGCCGGATGAGTTTATTTTTGCAGATATCGTTAGGGTCTACGACAGAGGAGAGAGGCTTCATAAGGTGTGTAAGCTGGCGCTGCTGAAATATTATGCCGAGAATAAGCAGGATACCACGCCGAAGATAAACTCCGTAATTAAGAAGTTTTTATACGATATGCTGGATGAAAATATTTATTTTTCTTTTTTTAAGGAGTATACGAAGGAAATCCCGATTATGAAGCAGTTTGCGGATAAGACGATGATTGAGTATAAGGTCAGGCCGGGAAGAAAGGCAGTTATCCATTACATTGTGGAAAAAGGGGAGTTCACGGAAAAGGAATATAGAAAAGAAGAAATGCGGGATATGTACGGCGGTGTGTGCGTGAAAGCGTTCGTCCTGTTCTTCGGAGAAAAGCTTCAATATTATATTACGGAGGAAGGGGATGGCAAAGAGCAGCTTACGGAAAGCGCTTCCATCAGTAAGAGCGATATTTTGCAGGAGGAAGCGGAAGACAGATTCAGCATGATAAACGACATCGTAGTGGGAAAGACACTTCAGGATTACAATACGGTGGATTGTTTATTGGAAGAGTATTACGGGAAGGAGTATATGACCTCGCAGATATTTAAGCTGCGCTGATATGCGGGGATATAGGGGTTTTATAAGTTATGCTTTTGGAAAAAACAGAAGGAATTCTTAAAAAGAACAGCAGAAGAATCGCCATCGGCTATGACCTATGCGATTCCTATGCGCAGATTAGCTATTGTTTTCCCGACTCGGAGGAGCCCGAGACGCTTGCGGCGGTAACGGGAACGGAGCAATTCAATATTCCCTTGGTACTCTGCAAAAAAAATGGAGTAAACCAATGGTTTTATGGCAGGGAAGCTCTTAAGTTCGCTCAGGAGAAGGAGGGCGTATTGGTAAAAGACCTTCTAAGTCTGGCAAGAGAGGGGGAGTCTGTGGAAATTGATGGGGACAGCTTCGATTCGGTTGCCCTTCTCACCTTATTCATTAAGCGGAGCATGTCCGCCTTAGGGCTGGTGGCGCCGCCGGAATATTTGGAGGGAATCATGTTTACCGCAGACGACTTGGATAAACGGATGGTGGAGGTATTTTCCAAGGTGGCGGCGAACTTACACCTGAAAACGGACAAGATTTTCTTTCAGAGCCATGTGGAAAGCTTCTATTATTATACGATTTATCAGCCTAAGGAGCTGTGGACTTACGAGGTGTTGCTGTGCGACTACGACAACAGGCGGATGAAGGTGTACGCTCTTAACAGCAACAAGAAGACTACTCCGATGGTAATGTACATCGATATCGAGCAATACGAACAAATACGACGGAAAGACCCCGAAGCCTTAACTGAAATGGATGAGGCCGAGAAACATCTGCTGGACATGCAATTTCTGGACATTGTGAAAGAAAAGTGCAAGGACAGAATCATATCCTGCGCCTACTTGATCGGAGACGGCTACAAGGAGGATTGGGCGTCGGAATCATTGAAATACCTTTGTATGGGAAGGCGCGTGTTCAAAGGAAACAACCTTTACAGCAAGGGGGCCTGCTATGGGATACGGGAGAAACTGACATGGAGCGGGGAAGGGAAGCATTATGCTTTTCTCGGTCTTGATAAACTTAAGGCGAACATAGGAATGAAGGTGCTGCGAAGGGGATTGGATTCCTATTTTGCGGTTATGGACGCCGGAGTCAACTGGTTTGAAGCGGGGAAGGAATACGATGTGATATTGGAGGATGGCAGCGACATATCCATTATTCTCACGCCTCTTAACGGCAAGGAAGCACGAGAGATTCACATGACGCTGGAAGGAATTCCTGAGAGGCCCAAGCGAACGACAAGGCTTCGCATCGCGATGGAAATGGCTTCGGAGAACCAAGTGAACATAAGGGTGAAGGATATGGGCTTTGGAGAGCTTTTTCCTTCTTCCGGCGGAGAATGGGTAAAGACATTCGACATGGTGTAACTACAAAAGCGGGAGGAGAAGGGCCTTGGGAAAAGTATTACTTTGTATAGGAAGATATGCGAAGTCGCCATATTTTATGGAGAAAGCGTACGTCAATGTCTATTCCGCAGAGGAGTTATGTTATTGTCTTATGCAGAACATCCATCTGATCGACAGAGAAATCATGGACGAGAACTTGGCGGACTGGCTGGCGAAGGAGTGCGGGCTGGAAGAACTGTCGGAACGCCTTTTGCGCATGCTGAAAGAGGAATGCTCCATCGGCGATTTTATAGAGTGTATTCTGGACTTCGTAGGCTATGGCGAGAGAGAAGAAACTGAGAGGATAAAAGAAAATTTAAGAAGCGGAATCGGTCTTAGCATGTATGAAAAGAAAAAGGTGAGAGCAGATCATTTTGCGCAAAACGGCAAATATATACTCGCGCTGAAAAGTTATGACATTTTGCTGGAGGAACTTCCGGAATCAGAAAGAGACTTGAAGGCCAAGATATATCATAACAGAGGTACTGTTTACGCATTGTTCTTCCAATTCGTGGAGGCGGCAGAAAGCTTTAAACAGGCATATGAATGTGACGGCGCTGAGGAGTCCCGCCTCGGATATCTGGCAGCCAACCGCATGAGGATGAACGAGACGGAATATGTGGATTTTATTGCGGGGCAGGAAGGGGATTACGAGTTGTCTTTGAAGGTAGAGGAGCTGTTTCAGGAGGCCAGGAGTCAATTCGAGACTACGGAAAAAAGCAGGATGCTTTTTACCTTAAAGGTTTGTAAGGAGGAGCGAAATTCCATATCCTATTATGAAGAAATTGAGCGCATAACCGGTGAATTGAAGGAACAGTACAGAGAGAATGTTTCCGAATAGCGAAGGAGAAGTATGGGACTGATTAAGAAAAACAAATTATTTCAGAAGGTTTTGGGCTGGAAGGCAAAAAGGGACGTAAGGCTGGAGGAATATGAAGACGCGAACTGGATGGAACTGGAATATGACAGAAAGTCGATTCAAGTTCATGACAGCGGACAGAGACAGGATTATATTAAGGCCTTTGCGGATCAGATAGCGGATGCGAAGTTGGAGCTTGAAAATCTGAACCTGGAATACAACACGGTTACTTCCTATTTAAAGGATATGGAGGAAATCGAAGCGCTTCCTGAGGAAGAAATGCGTGAGCTTAAGGCAAGTGCAGAAAAAATTGACAAACTGGAGAATGAGCGGGGCGTCTACCTTGGGAAAAAGAATCGTATGAGCGACGAGCGGTTTCATCAGGTGGAACGAATAGAGAAAGAAGCGCAGGAAGCCTGCCGCAAGCTTGCTTCGGCCGAGGAGGATCAAAACCGCATCAAGCAGGATATGTTCCGGCTGGATGGAGAAAAGCATGCCTATTTATATAGAAAAGATGAACTGAGAAATATGATAGCGGATTCCAGAGGAATGGCAATTATCTGCGGCGTAGCATTTGTCGTATGCTTCGCAGTGCTTCTCGTATTGCAGTATGGCATGGATATGGATACGCAGCTGGGATTTTTGCTGACGGCAGGTATTGCAGCCCTTGTCATCACCCTTCTTTATTTGAGGCATGCGGAAGCCATTAAGGAGCTTAAGAAAGTAGAGGCCGGCATTAACAGGATTATTCAGCTTCAAAACAGGGTAAAGATACGATATGTGAACAATACCAACCTTTTGGACTATCTTTATTTGAAATATCAGGTTTCCAGTGCCAAGGAGATGAATACCCTGTGGGAGAAATATAAGATAGAGAAGGAAGAACGCAAGAGCTACAGGCAGGCGGAGCTCGAGCTTGACGATTGCCAGCAGGAGCTGTTAAGCATCTTAAAATGCTATCAGATTAAGGATCCCGCCATCTGGCTTCATCAGACAGCAGCGCTTCTGGACAGCAAAGAAATGGTGGAAATACGGCATAGCCTCATTATACGGAGACAATCGCTGCGCCGCCGTATAGACTATAATAAAGAGGTGATCATAGCCGGAGCCCAAAATGCGATAAAGGATATGGCGGATAGTTATCCTCAGTATGCGAGTGAAATTAAAGAGCTGACGGACCGATTGGGAGATATTTAACTTATGGAAATGTTTTGTCCTTGACAGTAAAAGCCGGGCATGATACTATGACAGCGTGCTGACAGTTTAGCAAGATGCAGTGTGACTATGGCGCAGTGTAATGGAAGAAACGTAAAGCACACTAGAAACTATCTATTGTTGTAAAAACGAAACGGATGAGGAGAACATAGTATGAAAAAGGCGATTGCACTATTATGCGCGGCGATGATGGCTGCGGGCGTGCTTACGGCATGCGGCGGAAGCGATTCGGGAAATACTTTTACTGTAGGATTCGATGCGGAATTCCCCCCTTACGGTTATATGGATGAGAACGGTGAATACATAGGCTTTGATTTGGACCTTGCAAAAGAGGTATGCGAGCGCAACGGATGGACCTTCGTAGCGCAGCCGATCGATTGGGATTCCAAGGATATGGAGTTATCCTCCGGTTCCATCGATTGTATTTGGAACGGATTTACGATTCAGGGACGGGAAGACGCTTATACATGGTCGGTACCTTATGTTGATAACAGCCAGGTGTTCGTAGTGGCGGCAGATTCCGGCATTACCTCTCAGGCTGACCTTGCCGGAAAGGTAGTAGGAGTACAGAAGGATTCCTCAGCCCTTGCAGCGCTGACAGGAGATGCGTCCGATTTGGCATCTACTTTTGGGGAGCTTCAGCAGTATGGTGATTATAACGTTGCATTTATGGATCTGGAGCAGAATGCGATTGATGCTCTTGCCATCGATATCGGCGTAGCGAATTATCAGATCAGCTCCAGAGGCGACAGCTTCGTGATTCTAGGTGAGCAGCTCGCTTCCGAGCAGTATGGAATCGGATTTAAGCTTGGCAATGAGGAGCTTAGGGATAAGGTGCAGAAAACCTTGCTGGAAATGGCTGACGACGGAACTTTTATGAAAATTGCGGAAAAATACTCCGATTTCGGTTTGACGGAGAGCATTTGCATAGGAAAGTAACCGGTCTTTTACGGATGTAAAATATAAAAACCGCTGCAATATAATATATTCGGCAGCGGTTTTTTGGTTTTTATGTTATCTTAATATATATGGCGGAAAATGGGAGGCATTACATGAGCTTGGCAACGATTGTGTCACAACTTTTTAAAGGGATGGGAATAACGGTGGAAATCTTCTTTCTGACGCTGTTATTTTCTTTGCCGTTGGGGCTTGTCCTTTCTTTTGGAAGGATGTCCAAAAACGGAATATTGAAAAGTGTCAGTAAATTTTACATATCGGTTATGCGTGGCACCCCTTTGATGCTGCAATTGATTGTCGTATATTTCGCACCATTTTATGTGTTCGGGCTGAAAATATCCTCAGGTTACCGTTTTATGGCGGTAATCATTGCCTTCGTACTCAACTATGCGGCTTATTTTGCGGAAATATACCGCTCAGGTATCGAATCTATGCCTATAGGGCAATACGAAGCGGCGAAGGTGCTGGGATATACGAGATCCCAGACGTTTTTCAAAATCATACTGCCTCAGGTAATGAAGCGGATATTGCCGCCGGTTACCAATGAAACGATTACGCTTGTGAAGGATACGTCTCTGGCGTTCGTGCTTGCGGAAACGGAGATGTTTACCATCGCTAAGCAGATCGCGGCCAAGGAGACGAGCATCATGCCGTTGATGGCAGCGGGATTTTTCTATTATTTATTCAATTTAATTGTTGCCAGCTTCATGGAGTATTTGGAGAAGAAGCTGAACTATTACAGATAGGAAGGAGGGTGAAAGGAAATGAATCTGCTTGAAATCAACCATATGAAAAAGGGATTTGATGGTACGGGGGTGTTAGAGGATATTTCTTTGTCGGTGAAGGAGGGGGAAGTGGTATCCATTATCGGCCCTTCAGGTTCCGGAAAATCTACCTTGCTTCGCTGTGCGACCATGCTGGAGAAGATGGATGGCGGGGAACTGAAATATATAGGCGAGGCTGCCGCATGGGAGGAAAGCGGAAAGTGTGTATATGCAGGGAAGCAGAAGCTTAAGGAGATACATAAGCATTTCGGCCTGGTATTCCAGAGCTTCAACCTCTTTCCTCATTACAGTGTTATGAAAAATATTACGGATGCTCCCATAAGCGTGGATAAGGTCTCCAAGAAGGAAGCGGAGGAGAGAGCTCTTAAATTGTTAAAGCAGCTTGGGCTTGAGGAAAAAAAAGATGCGTATCCCTATCAGCTTTCCGGAGGACAGCAGCAGAGAGTTTCTATTGCCCGCGCGTTGGCTCTGCAGCCTAAGATTCTGTTCTTCGACGAGCCGACCTCGGCGCTGGACCCGGAGCTTACCGGCGAAGTGCTGAGAGTCATTAAGGAATTGGCAAAAGAGCATATGACGATGATTATCGTGACCCATGAGATGCAGTTTGCCAAGGAACTGTCGGACCGCATTATTTTCATGGAGCAGGGATTGATACAGCAGGAGGGAACTCCGGAGGAAATCTTTACGGCCCCCAACGAGCGCGTTAGGGAATTTATTGGAAAATTCACTGCATAATCTTCTTTTTTTCGGCACAATGGAAAAAATGATATGAGGGAAGACCGCGGTATTGATTTATAAAATTAACTGGTATATACTTCATAGTGATGATTTTGTATTTTGGTATACAATAATATTATGTTTTTGTGCCTGATGGGGCAGAACGGAGGAAAAAATGAAGAAACTGGAACAGCTTTATGAAGGAAAAGCAAAAAAGGTGTTTGCAACGGATGATCCGGATATCGTAATCGTGGATTATAAGGACGATGCTACAGCTTTTAACGGTGAGAAAAAGGGAACGATCGTGGGAAAAGGCGTTATTAACAACAGAATGACGAACCACGTTTTCAAACTTCTGGAAAAGGAAGGCGTACCGACTCACCTTGTAGAAGAGCTGAGCGATCGGGAGACGGCCGTAAAGAAAGTAGAAATCGTTCCGCTGGAAGTAATTATCCGTAATGTGGCAGCAGGAAGCTTTTCCAAGAGACTGGGCGTTCCGGAAGGCACTCCGTTCAAAGAGCCTACCATCGAATTCAGCTATAAGAACGACGATCTAGGAGATCCGCTGATCAACAGTTATTTTGCGGTTGCTCTGGAACTGGCGACATGGGAGGAAATCGAAATTATCGAGAAATATGCATTTAAAGTAAATGAAGTGCTGAAAGCATATTTCCTTCAGGCAGATATTAAATTGATAGATTTTAAAATAGAATTTGGCCGTTATCATGGAGAAATCATTCTGGCTGACGAGACATCTCCGGATACATGCAGACTTTGGGACGTTCACACAGACGAGAAGCTGGACAAGGACCGTTTCCGCAGGGATATGGGAAATGTAGAGGAAGCATACAACGAAGTCTTCAAACGTTTGGGGTTATAAAAAGATGCTGCAACGACGGATCGAAGGAGAGACAGGAGCAGAGTTGGAAAATATCTCTGTAATGGAGGAGCCGGATAAGCTAAAGGAAGAATGCGGCGTATTCGGTATATATGATTTTGCCGGAGGCGACGTGTCATCTGCCATTTATTACGGGCTTTTGGCGCTCCAGCACAGAGGGCAGGAGAGCTGCGGTATTGCGGTCAGCGATACCAAGGGACCGAAAGGCAAGGTGTTAAGCGCAAAGGAAATGGGACTGGTAAACGAATCTTTCACTCCCGAAACGCTGGAAAAGCTGAAAGGCGATATCGGCGTAGGGCATGTGCGCTATTCCACGGCAGGAGGCAGCACGAGAGAGAACGCGCAGCCGTTAGTGCTTAACTATGTGAAGGGAACCCTGGGCTTAGCCCATAACGGTAACCTGATCAATGCACCCGAGCTTCGGCATGAGCTGGAATATACCGGCGCTATTTTTCAGACCACTATCGATTCGGAGGTCATCGCCTATCATATTGCCAGAGAGCGCCTGAACACGAACACGGTAGAAGCGGCTGTCGGAAGGGCGATGCAGAAGATCAAGGGAGCTTATTCCCTGGTAATCATGTCGCCGAGAAAGCTTATCGGAGCGAGAGACCCCTTTGGCTTTCGCCCGCTTTGTATCGGAAAGAGGGATCACGCTTATATATTGGCTTCCGAGACATGTGCGCTGGAAACGATAGGAGCGCAGTACATCCGTGATGTGCTTCCGGGAGAGGTTGTCACGATTTCCCCTGAAAAAGGTATTGAATCCGATACCAGCCTTTGCATAAGCGAAAAAGAGCATGCCAGATGCGTCTTTGAATACATTTATTTCGCAAGACCGGACAGTTATATCGACGGAGTAAGCGTCTATAATTCCAGAATACTGGCGGGTAAATTCCTCGCCATGGATTCTCCGGTAGAGGCAGATCTTGTGGTAGGAGTGCCGGAGTCCGGAAACTGTGCGGCTTTGGGCTATTCCCTTCAGTCGGGTATTCCTTATGGGCAGGCGTTCGTTAAGAATTCCTACGTTGGGCGTACTTTCATCAAACCCAAGCAGAAAAACAGGGAGACCAGCGTACAGGTCAAGCTGAATGCTTTAAAGGAAGCGGTTTCCGGAAAGAGAGTCATTATGATTGATGATTCCATCGTCCGGGGTACTACCTCCGACCGTATCGTGCGCATGCTCAGGGATGCAGGAGCAAAAGAAGTGCATATGCGGGTGAGCTCGCCGCCCTTCTTATGGCCTTGTTACTTCGGAACGGATGTACCGGCAAGGGAGCAATTGATTGCCTATAACCGTTCCATAGAAGAAATCTGCGGGGTGATAGGTGCCGATTCTCTGGCATACCTGAAAGAAGAGAGATTGGAAGAAATGGTAAACGGCCTGGGCGTTTGCAAGGGCTGTTTCAGCGGAACATATCCGCTCGTTCCTCCCACGGAGGATATTAGAGGGGATTATGACATGTAAAATAAATGACCCGTGGAATTCGAGGAAGACTGCGAGTTTCACGGGTATTTTAGCGGAAAGAACAAATCCAAAAGTAAAAAGTGAAGAGAAAAAGGAGAAGCGGTATGAGCACAGATAGGTATCAAAGTCCTCTTTCAGAGCGTTACGCGAGCAAAGAGATGCAGTATATTTTTTCACCTGATATGAAATTCAGGACATGGAGAAGGCTGTGGATTGCGCTGGCGGAGACGGAGAAGGAGCTGGGACTCAATATCTCTCAGGAACAGATCGACGAGCTGAAGACTCATGCGGAGGATATCAATTATGATGTTGCCAGGGAGAGGGAGAAAGAAGTGCGTCATGATGTCATGAGCCATGTGTATGCTTACGGCGTGCAGTGCCCCAAGGCGAAGGGAATCATTCACCTAGGCGCTACTTCCTGCTACGTAGGGGATAATACGGATATTATCGTTATGACCCAGGCGCTTAAGCTGGTAAAAAAGAAGCTGGTAAACGTGATGAAGGAGCTTTCGGATTTTGCGGACAAATATAAAGATCAGCCGACCCTGGCTTTTACTCATTTTCAGCCTGCTCAGCCTACCACGGTAGGAAAGCGTGCAACGCTTTGGCTTCAGGAGTTCTGTCTGGATCTGGAGGATCTGGACCATGCACTTTCCCATATGAAGCTATTGGGTTCCAAAGGAACTACCGGAACACAGGCCTCTTTTCTTGAGCTTTTTGACGGCGATCAGGGGAAAATCGATAGGATAGACCCGATGATCGCGAAGAAAATGGGATTTACGGAATGTTATCCTGTATCGGGACAGACCTATTCCAGAAAAGTGGACACAAGAGTAGTCAACGTGCTGGCAGGCATTGCGGCAAGCGCTCACAAGATGTCTAACGATATTCGTTTGTTACAGCATTTGAAGGAAATAGAGGAGCCTTTTGAGAAGGGACAAATCGGATCTTCTGCAATGGCATATAAGAGAAATCCAATGAGGAGCGAGAGAATAGCTTCTCTTGCAAGATATGTGATGGTGGATGCACTGAATCCCGCCATTACCTCCGCGACTCAGTGGTTTGAAAGAACACTGGACGATTCTGCGAATAAAAGACTTTCCGTTCCGGAAGGATTTCTTGCGGTAGACGGAATTCTCGATTTGTGTCTGAATGTGGTAGACGGCCTCGTAGTATACCCGAAGGTAATCGAGAAGAGACTGATGAGCGAGCTTCCTTTTATGGCCACGGAAAACATCATGATGGATGCGGTAAAAGCGGGAGGCGACAGGCAGGAACTGCATGAGAGAATCCGCACGCTTTCCATGGAAGCCGGGAAGAATGTGAAAGAAGAGGGCAAGGATAACAATTTGTTAGAGTTGATTGCGGCAGACCCGGCATTCAATATGACCCTTGAAGACTTGCAGAAGACTATGGACCCGACCAAATATGTGGGGCGTTCCAGGGAGCAGGTGGAGGCGTTTCTTGCGGCTGTAATCGCGCCTATTTTGGAAGAAAATAAAGAGCTGTTGGGTGTGACGGCAGAAATTAACGTATAAAGTATCGGGATGTATGGGCGTATTTTTAAGGCCGTAAGGTTTTAAGGATACGCTTTTTATACCGAAATATATGAGATAATAGGGAGAGTAGTTATGGGTGGATTTTTTGGAGTAGCATCGAAAAGTGATTGCATGTTCGATTTGTTTTTCGGAACGGACTATCACTCTCATCTGGGAACGAGACGGGCTGGTATGGCGGTGTATGGGAAAAAAGGATTTGACCGTTCGATCCATAATATTGAAAATGCGCCGTTTCGTACGAAATTCGATAAGGACGTAAATGAAATGAGCGGAAATATGGGTATCGGGTGTATTTCCGATTATGAGCCTCAGCCGCTGATCGTGCGTTCCCACCACGGTACCTATGCGATAGAGACAGTTGGAAAAATAAACAATATGGATGAAATCGTGGAGAAGATTTTCGCCACCGGGCATTCTCATTTCCTCGAAATGAGCGGAGGGGATATCAATGCGACGGAGCTGGTCGCGGCAGTAATCAACGAGAAGGATAATCTGGTGGAAGGCATAAAGTATGCGCAGGAAATCATAGACGGTTCCATGACTATGCTGATTATGACCTCCAAGGGGATTTATGCCGCCAGAGACCGTTTGGGAAGGACCCCGGTTTCTATCGGAAAAAAGAAGGATGCTTACTGCATATCTTTTGAGAGCTTCGCTTATTTGAATCTGGGCTATACCGAGGAAAAGGAGTTAGGCCCCGGAGAAATTGTAATCATCACACCGGAGGAAATGCATACTCTTGCAGCTCCGGGAACCGATATGAAGATATGTACCTTTTTATGGGTGTATTACGGGTATCCCTCCTCTTCCTATGAAGGAATCAGTGTGGAAGGGATGAGATATAACTGCGGTGCGCTGCTGGCCAAGCGCGATGATGTGAAGCCGGACATCGTGGCGGGAGTGCCGGATTCCGGGACTGCGCATGCCATCGGTTACTCCAACGAGTCAGGAATTCCCTTTTCCAGACCTTTCATTAAGTATACCCCTACGTGGCCGCGTTCCTTTATGCCCACGATTCAGAGCCAGAGAAACTTAATTGCAAAGATGAAGCTGATTCCGGTGCACGATTTGATTCAGGATAAAAGCCTGCTCTTAATCGACGATTCTATCGTCCGTGGCACACAGCTTAGGGAGACTACCGAATTTTTATATCAGAGCGGTGCCAAGGAAGTACATATCCGTCCGGCATGTCCGCCTCTTCTGTACGGCTGTAAATATTTGAATTTTTCCCGCTCCACTTCAGAAATGGATTTAATTACCAGACGGGTCATCAAGGACTTGGAGAGGGAGGGCAGATTTACACAACTAAGCGCCTATTCCGATCCGGAGACAGAGGAATATAAGGAGATGCTCGGGCGTATCAGTAAGGAGCTGAATTTTACCTCCCTTCGCTATCACAGACTGGATGATATGATAGAGGCGGTGGGCATTGATAGGTGTAAGCTGTGTACTTATTGCTGGGATGGAAAAGAATAAGGAGTAAAGCGAGTGAAAAAAGAAGTCTTTAGCATGCTCGAAGCCCATATGCTGTCTTGCATGAAGGACAGCGCACATGATAAAGAGCACATTTACCGTGTATTGTACGAGGCCTTGGATATCGCACAAATGCAGCAGGATGTGGATTATGATGTTTTGATTGCCGCCTGCCTGCTGCATGATATCGGCAGGCAGGAACAATTTGAAGACCCGGCGCTGTGCCATGCGCGGGTAGGTGCAAAGAAGGCATACAGTTTTTTAGTGGAGCAGGGGTTCTCCAAGGAATCCGCGGATAAGGTTTCCGCGTGTATTCTGACCCACCGCTATCGAAAGGATAACCTTCCACGAAGCATTGAGGCTAAGATTTTATTCGATGCCGATAAAGTGGATGTTACCGGTGCTATAGGCATTGCACGCACTCTTGTATACAAAGGGCAAGTATCGGAGCCGCTGTATTCTACGGGACCGGGGGGAGAAATTTTGGATGGAACTGACGATACCTGTCCTTCTTTTTTTCAGGAATACAAATATAAGCTGGAAAAATTGTACTCCGGTTTCTTAACGGAAAGAGGCGCTGAAATTGCAAAACAGAGGCAAGAGGCGGCCGTTGCTTTCTATGAGAGCATTTTGAGAGAAGCTAAGGGGTCTTACCAAAAGGGACTGGATTACCTGGACAGGTACATGGATGAATGAGGGCTGTAAATGAATTTGCTTCGTGAAAATTGCTTTGAGGTAGCAGTTTTTGGTAATTACTTTGGGATATATGCTTTGAGGTAGTTGCTTTTGAGTAAATGCTTTTGGGTAGTTGCTTTTGAATAAATGCTTTTGGGTAAATGCTTATGAGTAAATGCTTTTGGGTAGTTGCTTTTGAGTAAATGCTTTTGGGTAGTTGCTTTTGAGTAATTGCTTTGAGGTAGTTGCTTTTGAGTAATTGTTTTTTGGATAGTTGTTTTGAGGTAATTACTTTGAGGAAGTTACTTTCTTACATTGCCTTGGTCTTTATATTTTTTAAAAAAAAATAATATAAGAACAGATTATGTTACTCATAAATAACATTGATTTTATTTATGAGTAATTTTATTGTATAATTGTAAAGTATCCGGGAGGAGTAAAGATTGTGATGCCCCGGCATACTAGTGTATTGACTTGTTTCTATTGAGACTAGACTGCAGAACTCCTAGTCGAAGGAGGAACGGGACCGTACATTTTATGGAACAAGGGAAAAACCAAGTTTGCAGGAGGAAATCGACTATGGTAAAAGCAGTTGTCGGCGCTAACTGGGGCGACGAAGGAAAAGGTAAAATTACGGATATGCTTGCACAGGAGGCGGATATTATCGTTCGTTTTCAAGGAGGAGCAAACGCAGGGCACACGATTGTGAACAACTACGGTAAGTTTGCGCTCCACACGCTGCCCTCAGGGGTATTCTACGACCATACGACCAGTGTGATCGGCAATGGAGTAGCCTTGAATATTCCGGTTCTTTTTAATGAAATCAAGTCTATTACGGATAGGGATGTGCCGATGCCCAAGATTCTGGTGTCGGACAGAGCCCAAATTGTAATGCCCTATCATATCTTGTTCGACCAATATGAGGAAGAGCGGCTGGGTGGAAAATCCTTCGGTTCTACCAAGTCCGGTATTGCTCCGTTTTATTCTGATAAATATGCGAAAATAGGCTTTCAGGTAAGTGAGCTTTTCGATGAGGATCTGTTAAAGGAAAAAGTTGTAAGGATTGCGGAAGCGAAAAATGTGCTTTTGGAGCATCTGTATCATAAGCCTTTGCTCGATCCTGAGGAGCTGTTCTTGACGCTTCGCGGCTATAAGGAAATGGTGGAGCCATATGTATGCGATGTATCCGCCTTTTTGGATCAGGCGATAAAGGAAGGGAAGACGATATTGCTGGAGGGTCAGCTCGGTACGTTAAAAGATACGGATCACGGCATTTATCCTATGGTGACATCTTCCTCTACGCTGGCTGCTTACGGCGCGATAGGAGCCGGGATTCCTCCTTATGAAATAAAAGAAATCATTACGGTTTGCAAAGCATATTCTTCGGCAGTCGGCGCAGGTGCTTTCGTATCTGAAATTTTCGGAGAAGAGGCGAATGAACTCAGACAAAGAGGCGGCGACGGAGGAGAATTCGGCGCTACTACAGGACGTCCCCGCCGCATGGGGTGGTTCGACTGTGTCGCTTCCAAATACGGCTGCAGGCTGCAGGGAACTACCGACGTGGCATTCACGGTTCTGGATGTCCTGGGCTATCTGGACGAGATTCCTGTTTGCATAGGTTATGAAATCGACGGCGAAGTGACGACTCAGTTCCCCGTAACAGCGAAGCTGGAGAAGGCGAAGCCGGTACTTAAAGCGCTGCCGGGCTGGAAATGCGAAATCCGCGGAATCAAGACTTATGAAGAGCTTCCGGAGAATTGCAGGAATTATATCGAGTTCATAGAGGAGCAAATCGGTTATCCGATTACGATGGTAAGTAACGGACCGGGAAGAAATGATATTATCTATAGAAAGAGCCTTTTACAAAAATAATAAAGTGCCGCATGACCGCAAAAAGTGGTCATGCGGCTTTTTGCTGAAGTGGCCGTGGTATGGCGCGGAGTCTTGCAGGCGGGAAAAATAAATAGTCAAGCTGTTAGGGATATGGTACAATAAGGAAAACGAAACGGGCATGAAAGCGTAAGGGCAGAGTATGACGAATAATCTGGAATATTACAAGGTTTTTTACTACGCCGCGAAGCTGGGAAGTCTGACGATGGCGGCGGAGACGCTTTCCATATCCCAGCCGGCGGTAAGCCAGTCTCTGAAGCAGTTGGAGAGCCTTATCGGAACGAAGCTCTTTGTCAGAGTCTCTAAGGGAGTAAAGCTGACGGCGGAAGGCGCACTTTTATATAGCTATGTGGCAAAGGGCTACGAGCAGATAGAGCTGGGGGAAAAGAAGGTAGCGCAGATGCTCAATCTGGAATTAGGAGAAATGCGCATCGGTGCAAGCGATATGACACTTCGTTTTTTCCTGCTTCCGTATCTGGAAAAATTTCATGAACAATATCCGGGAATTAAGGTTACGGTAACAAATGCCCCAACGCCTGAGACTTTGCATTATTTGCAGGAGGGGAAGATCGATTTCGGTGTGGTAAGCACCCCTTTTGAGGCCGTATCCGGTATACAGGCGGTACGGGTAAAGGAAATAGAGGATATTTTTATTGCAGGCCGCAAGTTTATCCAATATAAAAATAAAACGCTGGACTTGAAGGACTTGGAAACGCTGCCGATTATTTCGTTGGAAAAGAAGACGAGCACAAGAAGCTATTTGGATAGTTTTCTCGAAAAAAACGGGGTAGTGATGAATCCGGAATTTGAACTGGCAACCAGTGATATGATCGTTCAGTTCACCCTGCGAAATCTGGGAGTCGGAAGTATTATGAAGGAGTTTGCAGCGGAACATTTGGAATCAGGGAAGATATTTGCGCTTCGTTTTAATAAAATCATACCTAAGCGGCATTTTTGTGTTGTAACGGATACGGGAAATTTATTGTCCGCCGCCGCAAGAAATTTGCTGCAAATGATATGCAGCGATAAAGAGGACAGATAAGAATAATTGCAAAAAGGCTTTAGGAGGAAATGACAGTGATAAATACAATTATTTTTGATATAGGCAATGTATTGACAGGCTTTGAGTGGAAGGCATTTTTTCAAAAGTTCGGCTATTCGGAGGAAATACTGGACAGGATTTCAAAGGCTACGGTGGAGAGCGGAACATGGGCTGAATACGACAGAGGAGCTTTGTCGGACGAAGAGATTATGAATGCGTTCATCGCCAATGATCCCGGCATTGAAAGGGAACTGAGGGAGTCGTTGGAAAATATTCAGGGAATGCTTATAAGATATGATTATGCGATTCCGTGGATAAAAGAGTTAAAAGGAAAGGGGTACCGGGTGTTGGTTTTGTCTAATTTCGCCAGCCGTGCTGACAGTGACTGCAAGGATGCCTTGGACTTCCTTGAATATGTGGATGGAGGAATATTATCTTATAAGGAAAAATTTATTAAGCCTCAACCGGAAATCTATGAATTATTAATAGAAAGATATCAGTTGAATCCAACAGAGTGCGTGTTCTTGGACGATACGTTAGCCAATTTGACGGCTGCGGAGGAATTCGGTATTCATACGGTTTATTTTCAGAACAAGAAACAGGCCGAGGCGGAGCTTGCCAGACTGGGAGTTAAGTAGAAAAGTACATATGTTGTAATTCAGGGAAATGATGCGCAGCACACTTTTATTTTGTTATGAATCCAGTGTACAACCGAAGTAAAATTTTGTGCGAAAGATAAAGTTTAATTGGAGGCTTATATGTTTAAATACTTAAAAGATAAACTAAGCAGGCACAAAAGCGATCCTTTTAAAAAAGAAGGTCTTAGGATATGTGCAATATACTTTGTAATCGGGCTTTTTTGGATTTACTTTTCTGATAGGATCGTCAATTATCTCTTTAAAGAGGAACATATTATTTTAAAGGTGAATACCTATAAAGGGACGGCTTATGTATTTTGTACGGCACTGATTCTTTATTTTCTCATTTCGGAACTTTTGAGAAAGGTGGAGATGATGAAAAAGAGGCTGAATGAAAGTTACGATGAGTTGTCGGCTTCCAACGAAGAGCTGCAGTCCTATGTGGAGGAACTGACCGCTTCGGATGAGGAGCTGCGCACCCAGTACGAGCAAATTGTAGAATATGGAGAAAAGCTTAGGGTAAGTGAAGAGAAATATAAGTCTCTGATAACGGAAATGCAATTAGGATTGGCTCTTTATGCAGGAAATCCGGGAGACGATCTCTATCATTATAAAGTGGTGGATACGAATTACAGTCATGAAGTTTTAACGGGATTCAAGCAGAAGGACATCATGGGGAAATATTTTCATGAAATTCACGCGAACATGGAGCCGGAGAACGCTGAGAAGCTGATACATACTATTACCACCGGAGAGCCTACCCGCTACGAAAGACTTCAGAAAAAGACAAATTATTATTACGAGATTATCGCTTATAGGCCTATGGACAACCAATTGGCAATTATCGTAAATGACATTACAAAGCGCAAGCAGGCGGAAGGACGGCTGAACTTCTTAAGCTATCATGACCAGCTTACGGGTCTGTTCAACCGCAGATTTTTCGAGCAGGAATTGGTTGCTTTGGATAAGGATGAGAATTATCCTCTTATGATTACAATGATTGATATAAACGGACTAAAGCTGGTCAACGATTCCTTCGGGCATGCGACGGGTGATAAATATATTCAGATGGTGGCTAAGGTGCTCATTGAGAACACGAGAGATCAGGACGTTGTGTGCAGACAAGCGGGCGACGAATTCATTATCTTTTCTCCGAAAACGGACGATGCACAAATGCAGAAGATTATTGAAGATATGAACGAGGCAGCCAGAAAAATGGATGTCAATTCTGTACCTCTTTCGCTGTCCTTCGGTTACTGCGCGAAGAAAAGCAGCGATGAGCCGCTGCTGGAGGTTATGAAAAGAGCAGAAAGATATATGTATAAAAAGAAGCTGTTAGAAAGCTCCAGCGTAAAGGGGAAGACTGTCTATACGATCATGACTACGCTGCATGAGAAGAACCCAAGAGAGGAGCAGCACTCCCGAAGAGTTTCCCAGCTTTGCGAGAAGATGGGCGTTGCGATGGGTCTTAGGGATGATGAAGTGAAGGAGCTTCGAACGGTGGGGCTTTTACATGATATCGGCAAAGTAGCTATAGAAGAGGGAATTTTGAATAAACCCGGAAAACTGGACGAAATGGAATGGGAAGAAATCAAGAAGCATCCTGAAATAGGCTACCGGATACTGAGTACGGTAAGCGATCTTTCGGAACTGAGCGAATATGTGCTTTCTCATCACGAAAGATGGGACGGAAAGGGCTATCCCAGGGGACTGAAGGGAGAGGATATACCGCTTCAGTCGAGAATCATAGCCATTGCGGACGCATACGACGCGATGCGAAGCGAGAGAAGCTATCGCAAGGCGCTGTCGAAAGAATATGCGGTCAGCGAGTTGGAAAAGGGAGCAGGAACCCAATTCAACGAGTCCTGTGTCAATGTATTTATCGAAAAAGTAGTGAAGGATGACGATATCTATGAGTGTGATTTGTGCAGCGTATAAAGAAGAGGAGCTTTTACTCCTCTTCATCCTTTAAAATATCCATGGACGCGATAGTGTGCTTGTCCTTGAGCTTGCCGTAAAGCCATATGTAAATCCATAAGAGAATGGGCAGGCCGATGGTCGCCACGAGGCAGGCTTGGAAAAGAGTGCCTGAGCCGGGGAAATCCAGCAGGGCAATAACAAAGGTAGCTACGTATAACAGAACCAGTAGAACGATGCAGATCCAAGCTGCAATCTGTTTCGATTTTTTCTTCATAGGAACTCCGTTTCTTATTTCATATTTTATACATAACATAACACACTCCGCATGAAATGGAAATAATAAAAGTCCCCGAAAATGTATTTTTACATTCCCGGGGACTTTTTTAGGGGAGGATAAGTATTTTTTCTTATCTTGGGTAGTTATCAAAGGAGGGGGTTCCTTTGATAGTTTTATTATTGACGGCATTTTCGGCTTTATTCATAAAAAATAAAAAAAATTTACTTTTTTTAAAAAATATTATATACTATCAATAGTTTGGACATAGTTTTCTGTTTTTAACGGAATAGTCAACTCGGATTTGAAGAAAAATATATAATAAGCAGAAGGTGGTATTACAATGGCATTATTAAAACAGTGGCATGACATGGCCTATTCGGAAACAGCCAATAAAGGCGATTTACAAAGACTCTGGGCAGATTATTTCCAGAAAGAGAAGGAAATTTATGCAAAGCTTCTGGAGAATCCCGAGGAAGTAGTAAAAGGTACCGTGAAGGAACTGGCTGAGAAGTTTGATGTTGATATTATGACGATGACAGGATTTCTCGACGGAATCAACGAGAGCCTGAAGGCAGAGAACCCCATCGATGAGATGGAGGAGGACACGGAAGTATCTCTTGATTTCGATAACGAGCTTCTTTATAAGAATATGGTCGGTGCAGGTGCGGACTGGCTGTACGAGCTGGAAGAGTGGGAAGATATTTTCGACGAGGAAAAGAGAAAAGAGCTTTATAGAATACAGAAGGCTTCTGCCACGATTGTAAAAGGCGCTAAGACATATCCTAACGATCCCTGCCCTTGTGGAAGCGGCAAGAAATATAAAAAATGCTGCGGCAAAAAATAGTTACTGTGAACGGAGTGAACAGTAATAAAAAATAAGAATAAGTCTTTACAGATTAAAAAATGTAGCATAGAATAATAATAAGCAATGAAATATGGATAATACAAGGAAGAGAAGAGTAAGATGCGGGAACGTATCAGAGAGGGGTACCTGTTTGTTCAGGCAAGCAGAGCTGGAAGTATCCTGACGGAAAGTATCTGAAGACCATCTCGGAGTGACCCCAATCAGGTCCGGCGGCACCGTTATCACCGAATGAAGCGGCTTTGTTTTAAAACAGGGCAAAAAGGGTGGAACCGCGTAAGACAGCTATACGTCCCTTACACCGTACATGGAGTGCGGTGTAAGGGATTTTTTTGTACGCCAAAATAAAAGGAGGAAAATGAAATGCAGGAAAGATGGAATGAGTTACAGCAGATTTTGGAAGAAATGAAGATAATGAAGAAAAGGGAATACGTTTTGACCCTGACCGTTTGTATTTTGGCCGGTCTGGTAATCGGAATGCTGATTTCACCGAAGAAAAGAGTGATGATTGGAAGCAATAATGGGAACAACACTGGAAACAATAATGTAAGCGGCTTAGAGGCCGATGAGTTCTGCGACTGCGAAGATGATTGCTGCTGTGAGGAATAAAAGTAACAAAAGCAATAAAAGAGATAAAGGAGTTGGAAATTAATGAAAATAATTTTAAAAGATGGGAGCAGTAAAGAATATGCTTCGCCGATGCGCGTTATCGATATTGCGTCGGACATCAGCGAGGGCCTTGGAAGAGCGGCGTGTGCCGGAGAAATAGACGGTAAGGTCGTGGATTTGCGTACTGTTGCAGAGCAGGACTGTGCGCTCAATATTTTGACTGCAAACGATAAAGAAGGAATAAGAGTAGTCAGACATACGGCTTCCCATGTGCTGGCGGAGGCGGTCAAGAGGTTATATCCCGAGGCGAAGCTTGCTATCGGACCGAGCATCGATACCGGCTTCTATTATGATTTTGAACATGAGCCTTTTACGAGAGAGGACCTTGACAATCTGGAAGCAGAAATGAAAAAGATCATTAAGGAAGGGAACGCTTTGGAGAAGTTCACTCTTTCCCGTGAAGAGGCGATAAAGTTTATGGAAGAGAAGAGCGAGCCTTATAAGGTGGAGCTGATCCGCGACCTTCCCGAGGATGCGGTAATTTCTTTCTATCGTCAGGGCGATTTCGTGGATTTGTGTGCGGGACCTCATCTCATGAGCACGAAGGGAATCAAGGCGTTTAAGCTGATTTCCTCCTCCGGCGCTTATTGGAGAGGCAATTCCGATAACAAGATGCTTCAGAGAATTTACGGTACGGCTTTTAATAAGAAAGAAGAGCTTGCTGATTATTTGGAGTATTTGGATAACATTAAGAAACGTGACCATAATAAATTAGGCCGTGAGATGGAACTTTTTACTACGGTTGACGTAATCGGTCAGGGACTTCCGCTGCTGATGCCCAAGGGAGCGAAGATGATTCAGACGATGCAGCGCTGGATTGAGGACGAAGAAGAAAAGCGCGGTTATGTGAGAACGAAGACACCTTTTATGGCGAAAAAGGATTTGTATGTGATTTCCGACCACTGGGATCACTACAAAGAGGGAATGTTCGTGCTGGGAGATGAGAGCGACGAGAATGCGGAAGTTTTCGCCCTTCGCCCTATGACCTGCCCGTTCCAGTATTATGTATATAAGCAGAGCCAGAAATCCTACAGAGATCTCCCCCTCCGCTATGGTGAGACGTCAACCCTTTTCAGGAATGAGGATTCGGGAGAGATGCACGGACTTACCCGTGTACGCCAGTTCACGATTTCAGAGGGTCATCTGATTGTGCGCCCGGACCAAGTGGAAGAGGAATTCAAGGGCTGCGTGGACCTTGCGAAATACTGCATGACGACTCTCGGACTTCAGGATGACGTATCGTATCGCTTGTCCTTATGGGACCCGAACAATCAGGATCATTATCTTGGCAATACCGAACTTTGGAATGAGGTTCAGGATATGATGCGCACGATTTTGAATCATATCGGCATCGAGTACACGGAGGAAGAAGGAGAAGCAGCGTTCTATGGCCCTAAGCTGGATATTCAGGCGAAGAACGTATACGGCAAAGAGGATACGATGATCACGATACAGCTCGATATGTTCCTTGCGGAGCGCTTCGACATGACTTTTGTGGATAAGGACGGCGAAAAGAAGAGACCTTATATCATTCACAGAACGTCCCTGGGCTGCTATGAAAGAACGTTGGCATGGCTGATTGAAAAATATGAAGGAAAGTTCCCTACATGGCTCTGCCCGGAGCAGGTGCGCGTTCTTCCCATTTCCGAAAAATATGAAAAATATGCGCAGGAAGTGGAAGCGAAATTAAAGGAAAACGGCGTACTCGCAACCATGGATAGCCGTTCTGAAAAAATCGGTTTTAAAATCCGCGAGGCGAGACTGGCAAAGCTTCCGTATATGCTTGTAGTTGGGCAGAAGGAAGAAGAGGATAAGACTGTTTCTGTAAGAAGCCGCTTTACGGGAGACGAGGGAGTAAAGTCCTTGGAGGAGTTCGTGGAGCAGGTTTGTAAGGAAATCAGAACGAAAGAAATAAGAAAAGAAGAAGTACAGGAAGAAAGCAAATAGTCGTATATTTTCTATAAAAGAAAGCCATACTAATCATGTTAATATTTTTGTCTGATAGGAGGTTAGATGATGGCTCAGTTAGATTGTATAGTGGATAGTTGCGTTTATAACAAAAGCGAATGTTGCTGCAAGGGTGACATCATGGTAGGAGGAAAGCATGCGCATCACGAAGACGATACTTGCTGTGAAAGCTTTTCCGAGAAAAGGGGAGATTCCTATACCAGTGCATTGGAGCATCCATGTAAGACGATAAGCATAGACTGTGAAGCGACTAAATGTGTGTATAACAGCAACTATAAGTGCTTTGCCCAGCATGTGGATATTAAGGGCAGCGGCGCTTCCGATTGCAGGGAAACCGCCTGTGCTACTTTTATGGAAAGATAGAATGTGGTAAAAAATCTCCGCAGAGAGAAAAGCTTCGCGGAGATTTTTTTGTTGTAATTGTTACGGAATTGTGAACTTTATTACATTTTTTGTTTTTTCACTTGTATATAAGAAATATTTTCTCTATAATGAGAAAGTATAAAACGATTTTGTGGGAATTACAGGGGTTAGTATGAAGAATAAGAAGATAGTTGCTTTGGCAGCGGCAGGGACATTGACGATATTGGCGGCGTGCGGAACCTTCGCAGTGAAAACGGTTTTTGCAGCGGAGGAAAGAGTATCCATATCCGGTTCGAAAGAGTCGGGGCAGACGACGCTTAAGGACGATACGGATACGGAAGCCTTAAATGTATATAAAAAAGAAGTGTATAACGAAGAGGGGTGCACATTTCTCCTTCCGGAAGGATATGTTGCAAGTGACAGCATAGAAGGAATGTATATCTCGGAAAGAAGGCCGGTGGATTCTTCCAATATTTATTATTCCGTTTCCGAAGCAGCGGATGCAGAAGCTCTGGGTGATGCCTTGGATTCCGGCTCTTACAAGACAGAAATGGAGAAAAGCTTCAAGGAAGCTTACGGTGCAGAGGCAGTTATCGGAACTTACCGAATGCAGAAGCTTACGGTGGACGGCTGTCCGGCATATAAGATAGAGCTTTCCTGTACCATAGAGAATATGACGACGGAGCAGCTCATTTATATCATTGCAGCGGACAGAACATATACGATTACGTATTCCCAGTCGCCGGACGACGAGAGGATGGAGGAATTCGCGCAGAGCGCCCAGACGATTCGGATGGTCTTTCAAGAAAATAAATAAAATTTAGTGCTTGACATACGAAAGAGCCAATGTTATACTATTTAAGCGTGTGAAGTGCACGGATAAAATCAAGCAGAGTATCCACTCTCACCCTATAGCAATCAGGCTCATAGGTGTTTATATTCCAAAATTTCCCGGCTATGTGATATTTTACATAATGCGGGCAGCGAGGATGTATATTTGTGGATAGTTATGCTATCCACTTTTTTATGCTTATTATTACGAGGAGGGCAAAACCATTAGCGATTTATTGATTAACGAACAGATTAGAGACAAGGAAGTACGTGTTATTGGCGAGAACGGGGAGCAGCTAGGAGTTATGACTGCAAAGGATGCTATGAAACTGGCTGAGGATGCGGAACTCGATTTAGTAAAGATTGCACCTACTGCAAAGCCGCCTGTTTGTAAAATTGTTGATTATGGAAAGTTCAGATATGAACAAGCCAGAAAAGAAAAAGAAGCGAAAAAGAAGCAGAAGGTAATTGAAGTAAAAGAAATTCGTTTGTCTCCGAACATTGATACCAATGATTTGAATACAAAGATAAGCGCAGCCAAGAAGTTCATAGCTAAAGGTGATAAGGTAAAAATAACTCTTCGTTTCCGCGGACGTGAGATGGCTCATATGTCAAGCAGTAAGCATATCTTGGATGATTTTGCTCAGTCGTTAGCAGATATTGCGGTTGTGGAGAAAGCTCCTAAGGTGGAAGGCAGAAGTATGACGATGTTTTTAACTGAAAAGCGTTAGTTCGTACAGTTAAAATATATAAAATTGATGAAGTATAGGAGGAATTGAATATGCCAAAAATGAAGACAAGCAGATCAGCTGCGAAACGTTTTAAATTAACAGGAACAGGTAAATTGAAGAGAAACAAGGCTTACAAACGCCATATCTTGACGAAGAAGTCCGCGAAGAGAAAGAGAAATCTCAGACATTCGGCTATTACAGATGCAACCAATGTTAAGAATATGAAGAAGATTTTACCTTATTTGTAATACCAATATTTTTATGAGTCGTAAGGAGGACAATGAGACATGGCAAGAATTAAAGGCGGCATGAATGCCAAGAAAAAACACAATAGAGTATTAAAGCTTGCAAAAGGTTACAGAGGAGCAAGATCAAAACAGTATAGAGTAGCTAAGCAGTCCGTTATGAGAGCTTTAACGAGCGCTTATGCAGGAAGAAAAGAAAGAAAGCGTCAGTTCAGACAGCTTTGGATCGCACGTATCAATGCGGCAGCCAGAATGAACGGCTTATCTTACAGCAAATTTATGTATGGCTTGAAGCTTGCTGAAGTAGATATGAACAGAAAGATGCTGGCAGAGCTGGCAGTAAACGATGCAGAAGGCTTTGCAGCACTCGCAGAACTTGCAAAGAGCAAAATTGCGTAATAAACTTAAAGGCATGGTAGGTTCAATTGCTTAGTGAAACGGCAATTGTATCATATAATGCGATTATGATAAGAAACTTAGGCCCTGAGGATATGTTATCCTTAGGGTTTGTTTTTCTGTAATAGGAAAGGCGTCTATTACAGAAACAATGGATGCGCAGCTGCGCGCGCGGAACAAAAGCTGTGCTGCCGAAGTATTTGGCGGCGAGAATATATGAAGCACACTTTTGTTCTGTAATAGGAAAGGCGTCTATTACAGAAACAATGGATGCGCAGCTACACGCGCGGAACAAAAGCTGTGCTGCCGAAGTATTTGGCGGCGAGAATATATGAAGCACACTTTTGTTCTATATAAAGATTTACCAATAATTTGTAAAAATTGAGTAATTTCTGTTTATCAACAAGGTATATTCAGTGTATACTATAAAAGTAACGGATAAATCATTGCAATCCGGTTACTGAAATCAGTATAAAGAACGAGGATGAAACGATGGATATATTGAAAGATTTAAAGCCCCAAAAGGTATTTTATTATTTCGAGCAGATATGCCGCATTCCACACGGTTCAGGAAATATAGACAGACTGAGCGATTATCTGGCGGCTTTTGCAAAAGAGCGGAAATTAGTATGTATACAGGACGAGCTGAAAAACGTAATTATAATAAAGGAGGCGGCGCCCGGCTATGAGAAGGAAGCGCCGATTATTCTGCAGGGGCATATGGACATGGTAGCAGTGAAGAAGCCTGGAGCTGCTATCGATATGGAGAAGCAGGGACTGGAGCTTAAGGTAGACGGAGATTATGTCTATGCGGAAAATACCAGTCTGGGCGGCGATGACGGAATAGCGGTAGCCTATGCGCTGGCTATATTGGACGATGAAACGCTGAAGCATCCGAAACTGGAAATCATCATTACGGTGGACGAAGAGGTAGGCATGGACGGAGCAAGAGGAATCGATGTGTCTATGCTGGAGGGAAAGCGGATGCTGAATATCGACTCGGAGGAGGAAGGAATCCTCTGGGCAGGCTGTGCAGGAGGCGCGCGAGTGGACTGGGAAGTGCCCGTCACATGGGAGATGAAAAGCGGCAGCATATGCAAGGTGAGTATAAAAGGTTTGTCAGGAGGCCATTCGGGAGCAGAAATAGATAAAGAGAGGGGAAATGCCAACTGGCTGCTTGGGCGGCTCTTGGAGGAACTTCAGGATATCCGGGGCTTTTCTATCGCACAGTTGGAGGGAGGTCTTGCCGACAATGCCATTCCCCGGGAGGCTTCGGCTACTGTAGCAGTGGATTGCGAAAAGGAAACAGAGCTGGCAGCCGTGATAAAGAGAGTGGAAGCAGAGCTAAAGCAGGAGCTTCAGACGAAGGACGCCGGAGTCTTTATAGAAGTGACGGATCCGGCAAGAGGAAGCATCCGTTGTCTGACAGCGGAGTCTGTAAGAAAGGTTTCTTACCTGCTTTTTACCGCGCCGAATGGAGTGCAGGCCATGAGCGCGGATGTAAAGGGATTGGTGGAGACCTCTCTGAATATGGGAATTATTGAGCTTAAGGAGGAAGCGTTCAGGGCTCATTTTTCGGTAAGAAGCTCTCTGGAAAGTGCTAAGTGGGTATTGATCAGGCGGCTGAAACGTCTGGTGGAGGCGGCAGGCGGAACACAAGGGGTTCAGGGCGATTATCCCGGCTGGGCATATCAAGTGGATTCTCCGTTTCGGGATATGGCAGCGCAGGTATACAGAGAAATGTTCAAAAAGGAGCCGGAAGTGCGGGCCATTCATGCGGGCTTGGAGTGTGGGCTGCTGTCGGCGAAGATTCCGGGGCTGGAATGCATATCCATAGGACCGGATATGAAGGACATTCATACTACGGAGGAACGTCTGAGTATTTCTTCTACGGAGAGAATGTGGAATTATGTGTTAGAGATATTAAAGCAGAGGTAAAAACACCGTATAAAAACGAAAGAACAAAACAGGAGAAACGGAAGAGCGAAATAGGAGAAGATTATGGATTTAAACAGAAAGAATGTGAAAAGTATAAGAGGCCTGATTATTTTCACGGCATTCATATGTCTTGCCGTATGGAGGATCGACGTTGTGTTACAAGGAATATTCTTTGTCATCGGTATTATAAAGCCTTTTCTATACGGCGGTGCAATTGCTTTCGTACTGAATATACCTATGGGAGCGATAGAGAAAAGGTTGTTTAGTAAAAGCAAAAATATAAGAGTTGAAAAAATGAAACGGCCTATCAGTATTGTACTGTCCTTTGTGCTGGTAATTCTTTCCTTGGTTCTGGTGGGATTGATCGTAGTCCCCCAAGTGACGAGGACCTTGATCGACTTGGGAAATAAGATTCCCCAGTTCCTCGTAGACATGCAGGCACAGCTGGAGGAACTTTTTGCCGCACAGCCACAGCTCCTTTCTGTGCTTACAGAGCTTGAACCCGAACAACTCAATTGGGATTCCATCATGAGCGGAACTATAGATTTTCTGAAAAACGGATTCGGAAGCATGCTGGCGTCTACCGTGACGGTGGCCTCCAACATTATCGGAGGAGTGGTAAATCTCTTTGTGGCCCTTATTTTCTCCTTTTATATCCTCGCCCAGAAAGAAAAGCTGGGAGACCAGATCCAACGCATAATGCAGGCTTATTTCAGCGAGAAGATATATAAGAAAATGATGAAGGTTTTTTTGTTGGCAGGAAGAACCTTCAGCAGCTTTATTACCGGACAGTGTACGGAGGCAATCATTCTTGGTTCCATGTTCGTGGTGTGTATGGTGATTTTCGGCTTTCCATATGCGGTGCTGGTGGGCGTACTTATAGCATTTACGGCATTGATACCGATCGTGGGAGCTTTTATCGGGTGCTTCGTGGGAGCATTTCTCATCATGGTAGATGATCCGATAAAGGCGGTCTGGTTCCTTGTTCTGTTCATTGTTTTACAGCAGGTAGAAGGAAATCTGATCTACCCTCATGTAGTGGGGAATTCAGTAGGACTGCCCTCAATATGGGTGCTTATGGCCGTTACCTTGGGCGGCAGCCTGATGGGAGTAGCTGGTATGCTCATCTTTATCCCTATCGTTTCTACGATATATTCACTGCTGCGTGAGGACGTTAATAAGAGGAACGAGCAAAAAATTATGCAAAAGGCGGAAGTTGTTAAAAAATCAGAGATTAAAAAAACAGAATCTAAAAAAAATAATAATTTGTAAAAGTTTTAGTTGATTTTATGACGTATAGCATATATAATAATGATTGCGTCTCGGGGTGTGGCTCAGGTGGTAGAGCGCTACTTTAGGGAAGTAGAGGCCGCAAGTTCAAGTCTTGTCACTCCGATGCAAAAGCCTAGATTTTCTAGGCTTTTATTATTTTGTTTTATATTTTCTATTGCCAGTTCTTAATTTTCATAGTGTTCGAACCACTTTTCCTTCGTTTCATAAGCTGCGTTAAAGGAAAAGAAGGCCGGAGCATAAACAGTAAACATTTTTAGATCGATCTGGCCGATGTTAATCACGTTATGCCATGTTCTGGCAGGGACTATTATGGCGTATCCTTCATATGCCTGTACCTGCATGGAAAGGCATTCTTGACAATTACCCATAACTGCAAAGGCATTACCCCGTACGATATAAAATATCTGATCTGAGTTTTGATGCATATCTATCCCGGTGTCAGAGCCCACAGGTACTGACATAAGTGCTATTTGCATATTTTTACTGGTCCACCTGGTAAAAAAAAAGAGGTCATTAGCCGTTGTATCCCGTTCCAAATCTGTAACATAGGAAGCAGTATTCTGTGTTATGACGTCGGATTTTTGTCCTGTATAAATATCCATGTTATTACTCCTTGATATTTTCTATAGTATATATTATATGTATTTGTTGTATTTAGTGTTGCTATCTTTGAAACAGTGTTATGAAAGGGATCCCGGCTCCAAGAGAAATGATTCAACCACAATTAGTTGTATTCCATTGGGGAAATTGTATAAATATTATTGTTGTAGAAAACTAAAAATTGGTTAAAAAAGTTAACAAAATTGCATTGCATAGTTATTCGAAAAAGTATATGATATATAACGGAATAAATTGAGTTTCTATATGAGATATTTAGTAGAAGGGAAGAAGAAATATGTGGGTAAGAAGTGAATTGAAGGGTAGAGCAAAATGGGTTTTAAAACAGTGTTATTGGAAAGCGGTGTTGGTCAGCCTTATATTGGCAGTAATAACGGGGGAGCTATTCAGTAACTCGGGGAGTAACAGAGAGATAAGCAAAACGATAAGTGAAAATGGGGGAATGCCATATTTGGCTTTCATTATTACTACGATTGTGGCGATTCTCTTGGTCTTATTTGTGATTGGAATTGTGATAGATATATTTCTTTTCGGTCCTTTGGAGGTAAATATAAGACGATTCTTCATTATTAGCAGGGTGGAGCCGGCGGAGTTAAATGAACTCGGTTTTAGTTTCAAAAATTCTTATATGAATGTAGTAAAAACGCAGTTTTTGCGGGGATTGTTTAATTTCTTATGGTATCTTCTTTTGATAGTGCCGGGAATTATCAAGTTTTATGAGTATCGTATGATTCCTTATATCTTGGCGGAGAATCCGGAAATGGACAGCCAAGAAGTATTCAGACTCAGCCGGGATATGATGAACGGTGAGAAATGGAATACTTTTGTGCTGGATTTGTCTTTTATCGGATGGAGGCTTCTGGGTGCGTTGACCTGCGGCTTGCTTCTGGTATTTTACGTATGCCCGTATCAGAACCTGACTAATGTGGAATTATACGACGTGTTAAAGAACAAACTTTTCGGTTCTGCCAATGCGGAATAGGAGATAGGCCGGGTAGGAAATAGACATGATGGGAGATAGGCCGGATAAGAAATAGACGTGATGGGAAACAGACCGGATAGAAATGGACGTGATGGGAAACAGACCGTATAAGAAATAGCCGGGATGAGAGATAGACAGAATAGAACATAGACAGAATGGGAGATAGACCGAACATAGATGATTTAGGAAGTTAGATAAAATTAAATTTGGTATATACGTAAGATAAACGGAGGAAGAAAAATGAAACTCAGAACGCAAATTCTATTGTTGGTCAGCATACCGCTTTTAGCATTAGGAGCGATTACCTATGTGATAGGAGCTCAGAGGATAACGGCTATTATGACGGATACAATAGAAAAAGGACTCATTTCGACAACAATAGCAGTAAGGGATACCATCAGCTCAGGAAGGGAAGGAGACTTTCGTCTGGATGAAAATGGTGATATGTGGAAAGGCGACGGCTTGAATATATCCCAGAGCACAGAAGTCGTGGATGATATCAAGGAAGAAACTGGAATGGAAGTGACAATTTTCTTCGGAGATACGAGATATATGACCTCTGTGAAGGATGACAAGGGAGAGCGCGTCATAGGAACCAAGGCATCGGATAAGGTGATTGAGACTGTATTGCAGGGAGGAAATGCTTATTTTGCCCAGAGGGTAGATGTGGCAGGTGAAGAATTTTTTGCGTATTATCTTCCTATATACAACGACGATTCCAATACTCCGGTGGGAATGGTGTTCACCGGTATCAGTCAGGAAAAAGCAGAGGCCTCCATCAATAATATCCTCTATAGCTTATTGGCCATCATACTGATTTCGGTCGTTCTTTTTGTTGCCGTCGCATGGTTAATTTCCAATGGAATTATAAAAGGTGTGAAAGCCGGAGTCGGAGCCATTGAAGAGGTGGCAAACGGAAACCTGACCGTGAACATCGATACGAAGGCGATGAGGCGTAAGGACGAGGTAGGAGAAATGCTTACCGCGATGGCGAAGCTGAGGGAAGAGCTGGTGCGCTTGATCGGACAGATAGCCGATAAAAGCGGGCAGGTACATCGGGAGGCCGAGTTGTTGAGCAAGAAGGCAGGAAGCGCGTCGGAGATGATGGCACAGGTGGAGAAGGCTACTTCCGATATCGCGGCAGGTGCCGGTTCTCAAGCTGAGGAAACGCAGGAAGCTACGGAAAACATAGTGCTGATGGGCAGTATGGTGGAGGAAACGAACAGAGAGGTGAGCAGCCTCGCGGATAATTCCTCTCAGATAAAGGAGTCGGGAGACGCGGCTACGGATACGCTTCAGGAGCTTAATGACATTAACCACAAGGTTACGGAAGCTATTGGCATTATATATCAACAGACGAATACGACTAACGAATCGGCAATGAAGATTAAGGAAGCTACCAGCTTGATCACCTCCATTGCGGAAGAGACCAATCTACTATCCTTGAATGCGACGATAGAAGCGGCGAGAGCCGGGGAACAAGGCAGAGGCTTTGCGGTGGTCGCAGCTCAGATCCAGAAACTCGCCGAGCAGTCTGATGAGTCGGCAAGGCAGATTGAAACCATTATCAGCGATTTGATTCACGATTCTCAGGAAGCCGTGACGACGATGAACGAGATTCAGGAGATCATGAAGGAACAGAATATAAAGGTAACCCGTACAGACGATAACTTCGACGAAGTAAAGGCGGGTATCAGCCAGTCGATGCTTAGCATCAAAGCGATTGCCGACCAGACGAAGAAACTGGATGAAGCGAGAGTGAAGGTAATAGACGGCGTGCAGAACCTGACTGCCATAGCGCAGGAAAATGCAGCATCTACGGAGGAGACCTCGGCTTCTGTTATGGAGGTGGGTTCAATCGTAGAGAACATCGCTGCCAGTGCAGGCGGGCTGGAAAAGATTGCAGATGAATTAAAGGAAAGCATCGGGATATTCAGGTTGTAAGAGAAATTAAATAACAACTCGGACGTGATTAACGGACCGTGTGATATATGCAGACACTCATTTTAGGGAAGGGAACCTCAAATGGGTGTTTTGCATGTGTGGGATATGTATTTATGTATATGGGGATTGGTGTATGCAGGAGTTTGCGAATATGGGAATTGGCATATGCAGGAGTTTGCGAATATGGGAATTGGCGTATGCGGGTATTTGTGTATATGGGAATTGGTGTATGCAGGAGTTTGTGTATATGGGGATTGGTGCATGTGGGTATTTGTGTATATGGGAATTGGCGTATGCAGGAGTTTGCGAATATGGGAATTGGCGTATGCGGGTATTTGTGTATATGGGAATTGTGTATGCGGGAGTTTGCAAATATAAAAATTTGTGTATATAGAAATTTATGTATATAAGAATTCGTGTATGCCGGTACCTGTATATATGAAAGGTTGTGCATAAAGTAATAGAGTATGAAGAGATTTACATATATGTATTTATTTCTGTTTATGAAACTGGAAACAAATACTTTTAGGTGTAAATATAGGTTGTAAAGTACAGAACGTTATATGATTAGGAGTGAGTTGTTTTTTATTGGTCGCTCGGTTATAATTTATTATGTAAAAGTTCGTGCAGCAGATGCGGAAAGTGGTGATTAAGGTGATTGACAAGGAGAAATTTCATGTTTTGAATTATGTGAAAAGAGAGGAATACCTAGGGAGCATGGAAGGAATGCGCTTTATGCTGAAAAAGAAGGACGTGGGAGAAGAAACGAAATTAGAGATTGTTGTCTGGCCGGAGCCTCTGGGATATGCCAAAACGCCCGAAAGCAAGAAGCAGCATATCGAGTTTGAGTTCAGCCAAGCAGGCTTGGAGGAAGCGATAGACTGGATGAACGAACAATATGAGCAGCAGAAAGAATTGTGGAATGTTATAAAGTGAAGCTTTTTATAGATAAGGCCGGGTAATAACTTGGACAGGCTTTTGCAGAAAGGGTGAGTATGGAATTGGGAAAAGGAAAAGAAAATGGGTGTTGGACAAAGGGAGTACGTTCTCTTTGCATAGCGTCGGCATTTTTCATATTGCCGGTCTATGTGGTAGCCCGGTTATTGTTTAAGATAGCCGTTGTACGAGATAATGAAATCACATTTTTTAAACATCCGGCGGTAAGGTTTTTTGTGGACGGCATCGGCGGTAAAATAGATGCCATCAAAAATAATAGGACTGAGGAGCAGCCGGATTCCGGCATGGGATTCGAATGCTTTCGACAGGAAATGGAAGCCGGGAAGGCATGGTTCCTTTCGCAAAAGAAGGAGAGGATTACGATAACGAGCTTTGATGGTCTAAAGTTGGTCGCATATTATCTGCCGGCAGAGGGAGATTCCGATAAGGTGATGATTCTGATGCATGGATATCGCAATAATGGATTAGGAGATTTCAGTGGTTTGGTGGAATTCTATCACAGTATGGGCTATCATCTTCTTGTGCCTCATCAAAGAAGTCATGGGGAAAGTGAAGGTACTTATATTTGCTACGGCGTGAAGGAGCGGTATGATCTGAAGCAATGGGCGGAATATGTGGTTAGCCGTTTCGAAGGAAAATGCAGCATCTTTTTCTCCGGTATTTCCATGGGCGGTGCTACGGTGCTCATGGCAACAGCCCTGGAGCTGCCGTCTCAGGTGAAAGCGATCATAGCAGACTGTGCGTTTACTTCGCCGTGGGATACTTTTTCTCATGTGATGAAAATGGATTATCATCTACCGAAATTTCCTTTTCTATATGCAGCTGATTATGTATGCAGAAAGAGGGCGGGGTTTCGTTTTAAAGAGTGCAGCACAATTTCGTGTATGAAGAAAAATAAGATTCCGGTATTGTTCATCCACGGCGGAAGAGACACCTTCGTGCCCACCGAGATGAGCTATAAAAATCACGAGGCCTGCGCTGCCCCCAAGGAAATATTAATTGTGGATCAGGCGGCTCACGGAACCAGCAACCTGGTGGAGCCGGAGGCTTACCGGAGTACGGTAATAGAATTTATGGAGAAATGGACAAATGGAAATTAAGGAACTGATACACTTTATAGGTCTGCTGGAAAAGCTGAAATGCAATACGCGGCATTCGTGGACGACCAGCGGCAGAAAGGAAAGTGTGGCGGAGCACAGCTTTATGCTGGCTGTTATGGCATACCTGGTAAAGGATGCTTTTCCGGAAACGGATATAAATAAGGTAATTGTTATGTGTCTTTTGCATGATTTCGGCGAGGCTGTGACCGGAGATATCCCTGCCTTTGAAAAGACCAAGGGGGATGAAGATACAGAGGAGGAAGCGATCGACGGTCTGCTTAGGGAGCTGCCGGATAAGCAGAGGGAGGAAATGAGAGCTTTGTTTCAGGAGATGAAGGAGATGAAGACTCCTGAGGCGAAGCTATGCAAGGGGCTGGATAAAATGGAGGCAGTGTTGCAGCATAATGAGGCAGATATTAGTACGTGGCTGCCTTTAGAATACGATTTACAGCTTAGTTATGGGGAGAAAGAGGTGGCATTTTCTTCTTACCTTGTGGCTTTGAAGGAGCAATTGAATGAGGATAGCAGGGAGAAAATTGCTAAGGAGAAGGGGTTAAGGGAATAGGCAGTTGTAAAAGGCAGATTGGTGGGAGCTTTTAGGGATAGTGAGTTTTAGGAATATCTATGAATATTGTTAGGTAAGAGCTGTCAGGCAGGAAATATAGGGTAAAGAAAACTAAGCAATAAATGTATGTATGGGGTGTTGGGTTAGGGAATTAGGAAAGGAATGCTAAGTAGGGAAGACTAAGTAAGAAATGCGAAGCGAGAAAACTAGGTAAGGAATGTGAAGCGAGAAAAACTAGGTAAGGAATGCGAAGCGAGGAATACCAGGCAAGAAATATTAAGCAGGGAATGCGCAGGAGAATAGGAAATGGATATTAAATGCATTGCGTTGGATTTGGACAGGACAACATTGGATGCGCGTGGAAAATTATCTGAGACGAATAGAGCGGCGTTGGAGCAGGCTATTGATAGGGGAATACATATTGTTGTGGCAAGCGGCCGTTCATTTTATACGCTGCCGGAGGAGATCAGGAGTTTTCCGGGAATTGAATATGCGGTGACGGGGAACGGTGCGGCCATGTATCATGTTCCTTCGGGAAGATGCCTTCATAAATATTTGATGGAGCCAGAGGATGTGCTTGCTATTATGAAGGAGACAGAAAGGGATGCCGTATCATATGAAGCCTTTATAGATGGAACGGCATATGCGGGAAAGGAATATATTGAGAATCCGGAGGCCTTCGGTGCTTCTCCGCAAGCCGTGGAATATGTAAGAACGACGAGGCATTTGGAAGAGGATATCGTATCCTTTATAATGGAAAAGCAGGCAGAGTTGGACAGTATAGACATCATTGTTAATGATGAAAATAAAAAAAGGGATATATGGGAACGAGTGGAGAGACGAACGAATAAAGTTTACATAACTTCTTCTATTCGCCAGCTCATTGAAATCTCTCACCAGAATGCGGGGAAGCATTCTGGCGTTGCTTATTTTATGGATTTGTTAGGATTACGGCGCGAGGAGGTTGCGGCCTTCGGCGATGGAGATAATGATGTTGACATGCTTCTTCATGTGGGACATGCAATTGCTATGGAGAACGCTTCGAAGAGATGTAAAGAAGCGGCGGATTATGTAACGAAGCGTCATGATGAGGATGGCGTGGCGCATGGAATGAGAGAAATACTGCATGTAATTTGATTGATGGAAGACAGAAATTAGGAAGAATAGGGAGACGAGGCGCTATGGATATAGGAAATAAGAGGAATGAAGTCAGGGCAAGCGGGAAGAGAAATGAGGGGCGTAGTAGTAATAGCGCTAAAGGGAAAAGTGTGCAGACAAAAAGCGGAAACAGGAGTGCAAACATGAGCGGAAAAGGAGAGAAGGGTAAATATAAGGATCAAGGTAAGTGGGGGAATGAAAATAGGAACTGGGAAAAACGAGGGAGAGATAATGGTGAGGGTTCACAGAGAAATGAAGGGAAAGAAGGTAGAGCAGTAAATAGAAAATCAAATGAAAAAGTGAATAGAAACGCAGATGGGGAGAGGGATAGACGAAGAAATGAAAGTGTAAATAGAGAGTGGGAAAAACGAGGCAGGGGTAACGGCGAAGGATCGCAGACAAGTGAAGGGAAAGCAGGCAGAAAAGGGAATGGAAGTCCTGATAGGGCGTGGGAAAAGCGAGGAAGAGGTAATGGCGAGAGCTTGCGGACAGATGAAGGGAAAGTAAGCAGGAAAGGGAATGGAAGTCCTGATAAGGCGTGGGAAAAACGAGGGAGAGGTAATGGCGAGAGCTTGCGGACAGGTGAAGGGAAAGTAGGCAGGAAAGGAAATGGAAACGCTGATAGGGAGTGGAATGGGCGAAGAACTGAAAGTGTAAACGGAGAGTGGAAAGCACAAAATCGAGGGACTGGTGATAGTTCGCAGACAAATGGTGTGAAAGGGAATGGTAGAGAGGATAGATCTAAAGATAATTGGAGGAAAGAAGGTATTAAAGGGGCCTCTGAAAAGGGTGGAAAGTTTAGGATGAAGAACAAAGACAGCCGATGCAAAGTGTCTGAAGAATGCGGAGGCTGCAAAATGATAGATGTGCCATATTCCGAACAGCTCCTATGGAAGCAAAGGGAAACGGAAAAACTTTTAAAGCCTTTTGTAAAGCTGGAAGGCATTATAGGGATGGAGGAGCCGGAACACTATAGAAATAAGGTGAACGCAGCTTTTACACATGATAGAAAAGGCAAACCACTGTCAGGAGTATATAAAGAGGGAACGCATTATATCATTCCTGTCGAAGAATGTTTGCTTGAAAATAAAAAGGCTGATGAAATTATTGCTTCTATCAGAGAGCTTCTTCCTTCCTTTAAAATTAAGACCTATGATGAGGATACGGGTTACGGGCTTCTTCGTCATGTGATGGTGCGCGTGGGATATACCAGCGGTCAGATTATGGTAGTGCTTGTGCTCGCTTCCCCCATTCTGCCATCCAAGAACAATTTTGTGAAAGCCTTGCTTAACCTCCAGCCGGATATTACCACAATTGTCATAAATGTGAATGACAGGAAGACGAGCATGGTTCTGGGGGATAAGGAGCAGGTGATATATGGAAAGGGTTATATAGAGGATAGTCTGAATGGAAAATCCTTCAAGATTTCCCCCAAATCCTTTTACCAGGTCAATTCCGTGCAGACTCAGAAGCTCTATGGTAAGGCTATAGAATATGCCGGACTCACCGGAAAAGAAACGATACTCGATGCGTACTGCGGCATCGGTACCATCGGCATAATGGCAGCAGATAAAGCTAAGCAGGTAATTGGTGTAGAGTTAAATAAGGATGCCGTGAAGGACGCTATAATAAATGCCAAACAGAACAAAATATCCAACATCCAGTTTTATCAGAAGGATGCGGGTGAATTCATAGTGCAGCTTGCGGAGCAGGGGACGCAGATAGACACCGTATTCATGGACCCGCCTCGCGCAGGCAGCGACGAGTTATTCTTGAATTCATTGGCGGCGTTGAAACCTAAAAAAGTGGTGTATATTTCCTGCAACCCGGAAACGCTGGCTAGGGATTTGGAGTATTTGGTGAAGAAGGGGTATCGGGGAGTGACGGGAGTGGTGGTGGATATGTTTCCGTTTACGAATCACGTTGAAGCGGTGATAAAGATGCAGTATTGTGGTGTGGATAAGAAAAAGTAAGGTTTGACCACAAGATGTTGTGGTTTGAGAGTAAAATTTGGGCTAAAAATGGCTGATTTTAGGGCGATTTTTAGCCCTATTTTTTTGCCTTTTTTATAGATGCATCAGGTAAAAAAGGTCATTTTATAAAAAAAAGGAGAAAGGAGATGGGAAGTGAAATGAAAAAAACAGTAGGAGCGGAGGAGATGAGTTATGAGAAGATTGAAGTGAATGGACAGCTATGTTGGGCAACAGGAGCTTTAATTATGCCTGAAACGGTTCCGGGGAATTTATATTGGTATGAGGTATATGAAACTGACGGAGCGAAGGCAGAGAATGAAAATGATATATTCCTTGCAAGTGAACATGTAAAAGGAATGCTCTGTGGAACTGTTTTAAGCATAGAACCGATTGACTTTCAAGGAGAAGATGAAATTTGCTTTCGAGATATCAATCGCTTGGAAGAAGAACCTATACAAACCTTGGAGGGTATCATGAGGCAAGCGGAGGAGGTGAGGTATCAAGAGGGGATATCTATGACCGGTATCTGAAAAATGGATGAGCATGATAATATGAGACACGGATTATCTTAGAAAAAAAATCCGTCCTTTTTTGTTTGGAGGAAGAAAATGAAACATGATGAAAATTGGATAAAGAGGATAAAGGAAAATTATCCGAAAGGTACTAGGATTCGACTGGAGAGTATGGAAGATCCTTTGGCACCGGTTCCTTCGGGAATGGAGGGAACCGTAAATTTCGTGGATTACATTGGGCAGATTCATATGAAATGGGACAATGGACGGTCTTTGGCCTTGGTTCCAGGAGTGGACGTATTCTCTAAGATGGAGATGGAAGAGCAGGAATATCAAATGGGTGGAATGCAGATTTGATTATGTTGGCAGAACACAATGTTACAAAAAATAGAACAAAGGAAAGGGATTGGTCAGATGAGGAATCATGTTCGGGGTGAAGAGAAGGAATCGCTGTCGATAGGTAAGTTAAGAAATGGTTTTCCCAGAGATTGCTTGTTTCTAAATGGAGAAGGGGAAATTATGATGATTGAGTATGGGAAAGTAGGATTTAAACGTTCCGGCCTTAACTCAGATAATCGAAAAGCAAACCGAGAAATTGTGAAGCATTATAATGAAAAGAATGGAATCTCACAGGAACAGGTCAACAGGATGCATCAAGAAGCTCTACTTGGATGGAAGGGAAAAATAGAGTCTTATACTACATCACAACAGAAAGCCAGCGCAAAAAATAGAGTTGTTTTTAGACTGGAAGTTGCTTGTCTTAGAGATTCTGGGGAGGATGTTTCCATTATACTTGACTTACCGGCAACACGCTATGAACTGGAAGATGCATTGGATAAGCTGGGTACTCCCGATGGAGATATGGGCTATGCCGTTCTTATTATAAATGGGGACCAAGAGTATCTGGCAGACAATGTTGATAACAGAGCAAATCTGTACGAAATGAACTATCTTTCACAAATGTTAGCTTCCTTGAGCCAATGGGAGCTTGATTGCTTTGAGGGAATGGTCAAGATGGAAAGAGTGAAAAATGGAGATGGTCCCATAGTGCTCGAACGCCTGATCAACTTTGCACAAAGTACAGGAGGCTGCCAGGTTATATATGAAGCAAAAGATGGTTACTCCCTTGGAAAGTTTTATGTGGATAACGATTTTATAGCCGAATTAGATGGCTTACCGGAAAAAATATTTTCTTGGTTAGACTATGCAAAAGTCGGGAGAGAAATGCGAGAAAGTGAGGGCGGGGTATACATACCAGATGGATATGTGGTTCAAGATGAAGAAATAGTACTCTCCTATAAAGCCGGTGATGCAATTCCCTCAAAAGAACCTGACTATGGGATATTACTTCAGATAGAAAACCAGGATTCCAGTCATTCGAAACAGATGAATGAGCAAGTAACATTACTGAGGCTGCCTGCCAGTGATGAAGAGTTGTTCCAAGCTATCGAAAATGTGGGGGCCGATTCTCCGGAAGAATGTCATTTTTCTGTGGTGGATAGCATGGTGCCCCACCTTGCTGAGAAAATTGGAGATGCCTTATATGAAAGCGAAGGGGATGCCTATGGATTGGTCAATGAGTTGGCACGAACGTTTCAGCAAGTGAAGAGCAGGGGAGAACTGATTACCTATAAAGCAGTCATAGAAACTGCATCCAAAGGGATTGATTTAGAGGAGGCAATAGAACTCTCCCAGAAAATAAAAGAGTTTTCCTTGATAAGAGAAGCCTCTGACCCTGCTGTATATGGATGTCTTTCCCTTCTTACGAACGGTGTGGAATACAAGGAGGACTTATTTGACACCACCAATTTATCGGAGTATGGGAAAGCACTGATCAAAAAGAAAGGTATTGTTCTTACCAGCTATGGAGGGGTACAGTCCTTGACGGGTCAGAGTGTGGAACAGTGGGTTGGAACTTTTGCTCAACAGGAAGGGATGGAGATGACGTAGAAGCCTTGTTTTTAGAGGAAAAGAACAGGATAAAGAAAAAAGAATCGCAGAGCGATTGCGTAGGAATCAACATATGAAGATATATACATGAGCCGGGTCTATTTTGAATTGTAAAATAGGCCCGGCTTTTTTTGCGGAAAGGAGCAAGTTATGGTAAATTTTTTCAGGAATACCCCTTATGAATTATTGGAAAGGCAAATGCAGCAACCTCCCAATTATCGCCCCAGAGGGTGTGGAATACAGATATTGGATACTCAGGAATGGAGCAGCCGGGCAAACTACAATGAAATCGTGGATATTGTAATTTGTCAAATGCAGATGGAGCATTTAAAGAAACGAATGCAGGAAGTTTTTTCGGTGGAGGAAAAAGACTTCATCTTTATAAATAGTAATCACAGGCGAGCCTTTTATAACTTGCTACTTGGAAAACGGCGAGAGAGTATCTTGCAGATTCCGGCATATGCCGCAGCCGCCTTTGTTCTTACGGCGAATGAAAAGTTGTGGGATTGTACAAAGGAAAATGTGTTGGAAAGAGGAATCTATTTTGATCGGATTCGGATTGGAAGAGTCAGCTTGGAAGAATACATTTTATTCCATGCAGCAAAAGATGTTTACAAAGGTACCAAGCATATTCGGCTTTCGGAATTGACCGACAGAGAATTGATACCGGATCATATCTTGCGAATTATTGTAAATGCATTTGTCATGAGGACATGTGGAATTGAAGTGATTCGGGAAGAAATATGGGGGAAAGACCCCATTTTGTGACCAAAAGCAGATTCGATCCTAAAATAGAGATTGGAGAAAATTTTGCTAGATATCTGTCTGGTTCTGTAGTATGGTGTGTACTAACAAAAAGAAGGGAGAGAGCAGATGGAGTTTAAAGCGGATATTTTGACACCATTTTTTCACGAGTTACTTGAATTTTATAGACATCAAATCTATGAATCGGATGTGGGTAAGGAACTATTACTAAAACAAAGGTCTTTAGCGATTGAACTTCATAAAAAAATATTGAAGTCCTATCCGGAGTTTAAGGAAATCGTGGAAAAGTATAAAGATATTTCAGTTGATCTTAGCTGTTACGAACAAGAGCAGCTTTATCTGCAAGGAATCAAAGATGGTATACAGATTATGAAAAAGATTGGGGCACTAAGTGAATGAACATGCCAATATCGTTTTGATGGCTTGAAGGAAGCAAGGGAAAGAAAATAAGGAGAAGAAAAACAGACAGGAAAGCAAATGTCTGTTTTTTTGTAGGAGAAATAAAAATGAATGAGAAAAAGTATAGTAACAAAAAAAGGATGTTTGTATCTGTGCTTATTGCCGCAATGGTTATTTTGTTGTTTCTTGCGGGAATCTATGCAATACAATCCAGAGCAGCAAATAATACCAAGAAGGAGATGACCAAAGTAGTATCGGCCAAGAAGGAAGAAATGACGCAGGAATTAGAAGAGGTATCTGAATACTTAACACAGGTCAAGGAGACAGTATCTCAGAACCATAGTTCTTTGGAAGTCATATTAAATGAAAACTTTGAAAAACAGCTAAATGAAACTTCTGAAAATATCCTTCAAATAGAAAAGCAGTTGGAGATTTATATCAAGAGATATGGCTCTGATCATGCAAAGGTTACGGAAGGCTTGAACCGAATTGTGGAGCAATTGGAAATAAGCAGGACTCAGCTGGAGGATACCAGAAACGTGTTGTTAGAAAGAATGTTGGAAGCGGAAGGAAATGCGGTGCAACGGCAAGAGAAGATGGAGGAAGCGCTCCGGGATATCAAGGAGCGGATTTTGCATATCCAAAAACAGATGGAAGATTCTCATAAAGACCTAATTGCCTTAATAGAATCGACGGCAGCGGATGAAAAATTACAGATGGATGAATTATCAAATCAGCTTAATGACGCAAAAAATGAATTAGATAAAAGGTCCTTAGAGTCAGAGAATGCATTATCAGAAAAGATTGATAAGACAGAAAAGAATCTCACGGACGAACTTTCTCAAACAGAAAATAATCTATCTTCGCAATTGAATCGGGTAGAAAAGGAATTCTCAGAACAGAATGATAAGATGGAAAAGAATCTCACAGATGAATTTTCTCAAACAGGAAATAATCTATCTTCGCAGTTGAATCAGGTGGAAAAAGAATTTTCAGAACAGAATGATAAGATGGAAAAGAGTCTCATAGATGAACTTTTTCAAACAGAAAAAGAATTATCAGAAGTCGTATCCAGAGAAATGGAGAAGCTGACCGGCCTACTCTTGTTTGAAAACGATGAACTGAAGAAATTCATGGAGCAGAAGGCTACTGGCCTTTCTGAAAAAATGGTATCTCTTCAAAGGAAGATTGAGGAAGCACAGACACAGGTCCTTACCCTATCCGAAGAAATGGAACGCCACGAAGAGGTAAGACAAGAGGAAATTATGGAATCTTTCTCGTCCCTTTTTATCAATCTACAGACTATACAGAGTGATTATCAGGCTCTGCATGAGGAATTAAAAGACTTGATTGTAGAAGTAAAGACTCTTTCCGAAGAGAATCATCAGGAACTCATCGCTGTGCTTGGCCAGATGGAAGAAGGAATGGAAGGAAAGAGTACGCAGAATCTGACCAAGCTTTTAGAGACCATGGCTCAGATGAAAGAAGATTATGGCACATCGATCACTAATCTGCAAAAGGAACTCAATCAAAATCTTTCAGATATGGATGTAAATATCAACGACCAGTTATATCAGATGAATACGACTCTGAATCAAAAATATGATAACCTTACGAATATAGTAAATACAGGAGATGAAGGGTTACGCAGTTATTTGGAGAATGGTTTTAGCTTAGTGGGACAGAAACTCGATACGGTTTTTACATATGTGAGTGATGGTAAGAAAATGCTGGCATCCGCATTGCTCACAAAAGGTGTAGATTGTAGACAGGATGCCACATTTAGAGAAATTGCAGATGCGATACTTTCTATTCCCCAAAGTATCGTGATTGGGACCCAGCAGATACCAGGAGAAATTACGTATGAATATCACCACCATAAGGATGGCCATGGTACATTGACACCTTCTGAAAGAGTCTCTGTTGGGGCGAGAGGCGGCTGTTTCAATATACCTATTTATCATGTACATACCGGTGACTATAGGAATGGCGGCGGCTGTTATACAGTTCCTGTGATTCATAATCATGAGAGTTCCTGTTATCAGGCCATACGGAAGGTGCGTCAGATAACAGGTTTTTGGTTTACCGGGCAGGGAACCGGCCATCCGTGCTGTAGTAGTGCACACGGACAGAACTATGCAAAATTTCGATACGTAGATAAGGTATATGAAAATGGTGTGCTGATAAGTTCAAAGGAAGGGGAAGGGGACTTAGGATATCGCTGTGGGCTTTGCGCAGAAAGAGAAGCCTATTCCCGGGGAAGTGATATGACGACACAGAATATAGTCTGTGGTTACTCCGAGGGAATAAATGGTTATGAACTCGGCTGTGGTATGACGACAGGGACCGTAATCGGATACACTCATGGATGTGGGTTTGTAGAAGGACAGATTATTGGTGCCCACATAAAATATGCAGATGGAGCGGGTAATTACAAAACGATGGCAGCTCCTCCCTTATCTGAGGAACAGTTACACAGTGACGTTGTGGAGGATGCGATAAAAGAAGTAATACCGGAAGAGGTTAAGCAAGGGGAAGAGGGAGCGGAACCTTCTCTTGAAGAACAGGAAGAACCGCAGGTGGCAGAGAATGAACTACAACCGGAACCAGAGAAAATACAATACCTACAGGAAGAGGTGATAATACAAGATGAATAGTATTGTCAGCTGGATCGGAGGGAAAAAAGCCCTGCGGGATGCTATCTATCTGCGGATGCCAAAAGAATATGACCGCTACATTGAAGTATTTGGCGGGGGAGGGTGGGTGCTCTTTGGAAAACCACCGGATAAATGTATGGAGGTTTACAATGATTTTAATTCCAATCTTGTGAATCTTTTTTACTGTGTCAAAGAAAGAACCATGGCGCTGATCAAAGAATTGGACTTTTTTCCACTTAACTCCAGGGATGAGTTCTTTTTGCTTCGTAAATTTCTTACCATGGAAGAATTTAAAAGTGAACATCTGTCAGAGGAAATCGAGATAGCAAACCACTATTTAAAAGAGGCGGAAGCGGAAGAAATCTGTGCGATCCTAAAAGGGAAAGCGGAGCTTGGCGATGTGAAACGGGCGGCAGCATTTTATAAAATCATCCGCTATTCTTATGGAAGTGGTTGTACTTCTTATGGATGCCAGCCATTTGATATACGGAAAACCTTTACTATTTTATGGGAAGCGAATCGTAGGCTTCGAAATACGGTGATAGAGAACAAGGACTTTGAGGCACTTATTCGTCAGTACGATAGAGAAAATGCCTTTTTTTATTGCGATCCTCCTTATTATGAAACGGAGAGCTGCTATGAAGTGGTCTTTAAAAAGGAAGATCATATCCGGCTTAGGGATACATTAGCTGAAATAAGCGGTAAGTTCATGGTCTCTTACAACGACTGTGAGTATATTCGGGAGTTGTATCAGGATTTTTCCATTGAGTCGGTAAGCCGATTGAACAATCTTGCGCAGAGATATGAGAACGGAGCGGAATTCCCGGAAGTATTGATTGCCAATTATGATATGGGGGAAAGAAGAAAGAGCCTTCCTGTCCAGATGAATCTGTTTGAGATGATGAACACATCTGCCATATGGAGAGGAAGAGAGCGAGAGGAGGAAGAGGATGCTTAAATTAGTAGAACTTGAGTTATACATAAATGAAAACGGCTTCATCGAACTGCCGATGCAAGTCTTAGAGCAAATGGAGATTCATACCGGTGAAGCCATACGTCTGGTCTATATGGCAGAGGGGGAGGAGGATCTTGTGAATCCGTCTAAAGAATTTTTATTGACCAGAAAAGATAGGGACGTCTTTCATGAACTCGCAAAAGAGGAGGCAGTAGACTTTAAAATTCCATCGGAACTGCTTGCAGATGCAGGAATTCCCATGGGTGCTGATTTAGAGATCGTTTGTATGGATAAAAAAATTCTTATCCATCCGGCAGAGGAAGTCTCTGTAGAGGAGGTAATACCGCCGGAACTGCTTGCCATCTTTGAAGAACTTGGCATATCGAGTGATAAAGTGCAGATCGTTTTAAAATCAGCGGAGGAGGATGCCGATGAATAAACCAATTTATAAACTACTGGATGAAAACGGAAGGATGCTGATACCAAAGGAATTACGAAGTAAAGCAGAAATGGAATGTGGGGATATCCTGAAACTATCAGTGAAAAGTGGTGTGCTGACGGTAGTAAAAGTAGATATTGTGGAGATCGGTAGCCAAAATCCGGAAGCAGTGGATGCCTATATCCATGCGGCAGTAAAGACCATGCCTTATGAGAAACAAGTAGCCATGGCTTCTAAAATTTTGAAAATAGCAGAGCAAAGATAGGAGGTAAGGACTTTTGTTAAAAGAAAAGTACAAGGCATTCGAAATCACACAGGATCAAGTAATTCCAAGTGAGGTAGATGGAAACTTACCCGCTATTGCAAAGTACATTATGGACTGTGGAAAAGATAGCATCATTACCTTACATACTACAGGAGGAGATCCATTCTTGATTTCCCTATCGAAAGCATTTGTCTTTTGCTCAGAGCCGGAATTTCTGGACGATGAACTGATTCCCCATCTAAGAGGTATGTGAAATGGGGAGGTCGTATGAAAAAAATATACTTCAAAAATGAGGTGCTAATTTATTATGGTAATCCGGCAGGCTACCGGATGGATAATAAAGTGGTTCTGGATGCTATGTTTGACAGAGAAGAACTGAAATGTTTTTTAAGGGAAAAGGAGGGATTGGAGGTGGAAATAAAAGAAGGCGTTTATGACAGGATCTCTGTGGGAGAAATAAATGTAGTAGATGAGATTACAAGGCGGGGGACTTTAAAAATCTATCAGTTAAGGAAAGATACTCCTGTTCTCATACGGTTCATCAGTCTGGCAGAGAGAGAGAAAAGAGGATTTGGATTACCACAAAAGAAAGAGTATGAGATGGTATATGAGGAAGAGATTGATTCCTTTGATTTGGAATCCATTTGGGAGAAGTTTCGATGGGACACTCCAAAGGAATGGAATGGTCACATGCTTTCCATCTCCGACGTCCTCGTTCTTACGGAAAAAGATATGTGTAGAAGTTTTTATGTAGATGCTACCAATTTTAAAGAAATTACCTTTTAGGAATAGAAGCGTTGAGAATGCATTGTCTAAATCAGATGATGCTATTTTATAAAAAAAATTAATGGAGGAAATTATGGCAGAGAGAAAAATAGGGGAGGCAGCTCCCGAAAAAAAGCAGACACAGCAGGCGAAGGTAGCAGAACCGCAGAAGCAGGATTTACCCTTGGAGGTCCGTATCCATTCCATCCAACCGAATGAAAGCATTAAGGCAACGGCATCGGTGAACATAGGAGGCGCTTTTGCCATACGAGGTGTAAAGGTAGTGGAAGGCTCGAAAGGATTATTCGTGTCTATGCCCAGCATGAAAGTAGGAAATGAATATAAGGACATCTGCTTTCCCATTACCGCTGAAAGTAGAGATGACCTGAATAAGGCGGTTTTGGAAGCTTACGAACAGGCAGTGACACAGGGGCAGACCAGTGTGCAAAAGCATCATGAAATGCAGCAGGCCCCGGAAGGACAACCCATGGAAATGTCTGGAATGTAAAATATGATTGCAAGCTTCGGTAGACAAAAATTGTTAGAGTAAAATTGTGTGGAGGAAAACAATGAGAAAAATGAGTGGGATCATGAAAGAAAAAGTGACGGAAGTATCGGGTAAGATAAGGGTGCTTTTACAGGATCGAAGAGGGGAGAACTATGTAGATACGGCTGTTAAAATCTTAATTGCAGTTGTCCTTGGTGCATTGATTCTGGCTGGGTTATATACATTATTTGGTGATGTGGTGATGCCTACCTTAACAAGAAGGGTGCAGGAAATGTTCAATTATGCAGGATAAGATTGCATGGCTGTTTACCGCAGAGAAAGTTCGACTCGTCAGCTTCTTTCCTTTGTTGTTGACCGCAGCAGTCATGGATTTAAAAACAAGAATCATCCCGGACCAAATTTGGATTGCAATCGTATGTATCAGCTTCCTACCTCTGGAGCTTGTAAGGATTCCCGGAATTTTTATTGGGATTCCGCTACTGGCTGTGGGAGTGACGGCAGGGGGGATAGGAGGTGCCGATATTAAAATCACCGCCGCCTGTGGGTTGGTATTAGGATTGGAAAAAGGGATTTGGGGGGTATGTCTTAGTTACATTTTGTTATTGGCATTCCACTTAGGAAAAAAAGTGGTGGAACAGATCATGGGAAAGAAAAGGGAGGAACAGGCATATCCGCTGGTTCCTTTTCTCTTTCTTGGCATGGGAATGAGCCAGTGGATGACAGTCCACTGAGAAAAAAGGAGAAGAGAATGAAAAAGAGATGGATATTGGCAGGAGCACTCGCACTTTTTACCGGAATCGTAATTGTAATAAAAAGAAAAGCAAGAAGGTAGAAGAATAAATTCGGAGGAAGACAAAAATGAAATTATGGAAAAATAGAACTGTACTTGGGATATTCTGCATTGTGATATCACTACTTATCTGTTTTGTACTTACGCCTTTATTTAATGCAGGGGTTTCCCAAAAGGAGACCATTGTCCGTTTTACAAAAAGTGTAAAAGCAGGAGAAGAAATTAAAAAGAATATGCTGACGGAGGTAGAGGTCGGAAAATACAATCTGCCGGAAAATATTTATAAAAGAATAGCAGAAGTGGAAGGTAAATATTTGACTGCGGATGTATCTGTTGGTGATTATATCCTTACCGATAAGGTCTCAGAAGAACCGGCGGCAGAAAATAAATACCTGTATCATCTCAATGGGGAGAAACAGGCAATGTCTATTACCATCACTACTTTTGCCGAAGGTCTGTCTGGAAAACTAAAGTCTGGAGATATTGTGTCGGTGATCGCACCGGATTATTTGGGAAGCGGCGAAACGGTGATTCCGATGGAACTTAAATATGTGGAAGTAATCGCAGTAACTGCAAAATCAGGCTTTGATGCCAATCAGGACAATCCCTATGAAGAATCCGAGGATAAAGAACTTCCATCCACGGTCACTTTATTAGTCAGGCCCGAGCAGAGTAAGAGGTTGGCGCAGCTGGAAGCAGAGGGACAAATGCATCTGTCATTGGTTTATAGGGGGATAGAAGCAAAGGCTGCTCAGTTCATAAAGGCACAGGAGGAAGTGCTATATCAGCTACAAGAGACAGAGAAGGACGGAGGAGCCATGGAAACCCAGGGGGAAGATTTGGGAACTGAAAAAAATGTTGCTGCCGGAAAGGGAGATGGAAAAAGTACGCCAGAGATAATAGAACAACTAAATGAAATACCAGATGGGGAGGAGTAAGGTGCTGAATTTTAAACATAACTCTATATTCCGCCGGGATGTGGAAGTACAGGAAGAGGAAAGCATGGAGCCGGAAGGAACGGTTTTGGCGGTATGGGGCAGCCCCTCTTCTGGAAAAACGGTGGTATCGATAAAGCTGGCGCAGTATCTGATAAAGAAAAAAAGAGATGTTGTCTTGATTTTTGCTGATATGACGACACCGCCGGTTCCCTGTATCTGTCCATCCTCTGAGTTAGATGGAGAGCGTTCTCTTGGAAGTATTCTTGCTGCCACTCACGTGACAGAGAATCTTGTAAAGAAAAATTGTATGTTTTATAAGAGGAATCCTCACCTTTCCATCCTTGGGATGCTGAAAGGAGAAAATGTATTCAGCTATCCACCTTATGAGCAAACGCAGGCTGAAGAGTTACTGATACAGGCAAAGGAGCTTGCCCCCTTTGTTATTATTGACTGCTCCAGTATGATTGCTTCGGATATTTTATCGGCGGTGGCACTGATGGAAGCAGACAGGGTACTTCGGTTGGTCAATTGCGATTTAAAGTCTGTCAGTTACCTTTCCTCGCAGCTCCCACTGTTAAAAGATCAAAAATGGGATGCGGACAAACAGCTGAAAGTAGCTTCTAACATAAAAGCACAAGAGGCCAGCACTCATATCGGACAGGTGGTTGGGAATGTAGCATTTCAAATTCCCCATAGCAAGGAGTTGGAAGAACAGGTACTATCCGGAGAAATGTTAGGAGAACTCGCTTTAAAGGAAAGCAGGGAATTCCGTAAGGAAATCGAGAAAATCGGGAAGGAGGTATTTGGCATATGACAGGAAATAATCAAAGCCTTTTCTTTTCCGCAAAGGAAGAGGGCAGGGAATTTTCCGATGTTCTAAAGGAAGTGCAGGAGTACATCTCCAGCAAATATTCCACATTGATGATCGAAGAAGGAAATGAGGAGGTCAAGGCACAGGTCAAACGCTATATCAGTAAATATATCTTAGATTATGGCATTCGGGTAAAGAAAAAGACCAGAGAACAATTGATTGATGATCTGTACACGGAGATGGCTGAATTTTCCTTTTTGACAAAATATATATTTGGTACAGGAATCGAGGAAATTGATATCAATTCGTGGAAGGATATTGAAGTACAATATAATGATGGCCGGTGTGTAAAACTAGAAGAACACTTTGATTCCCCGGAACATGCGATCAATGTGATCCGTAGGATGCTTCATGTATCGGGCATGGTATTAGACAATTCCTCACCGGCGGTTCTGGGACACTTATCAAAAAATATCCGTATAGCAGTTTTAAAAACACCGTTGGTGGATGAAGATGTGGGGATTGCAGCCTCCATTCGTATTGTGAATCCACAGAGTCTGCAGAAGGAAGATTTTGTGAAAGGAGAAACGGCAACAGCAGAAATGCTGGATTTTCTGGCCGAGTGTTTAAGATATGGCATTAGTATGTGTGTGGCAGGAGCAACCAGTTCTGGAAAGACAACGCTGGCCGGATGGCTTTTAACCACGATTCCGGACGGTAAGAGAATCTTTACGATTGAAAATGGAAGCCGGGAATTGGCACTTGTAAGGGAGAGGGACGGAAAGGTAACAAACAGTGTAATACATACCATCACAAGAACTAGTGAAAATCAGAAGCAGAATATTGACCAGGATATGCTGCTTGATATGGCCTTGCGATTTAATCCGGAGATTATCTGTGTGGGAGAGATGCGAAGTTCGGAAGCTTATACCGCGCAGGAATCTGCAAGGACTGGACATACGGTCCTTACGACCATTCATAGTAATTCTTGTGAATCCACTTATCGAAGGATGGTCACCTTATGTAAAAGAAAATACGATATGGAGGATGATACCTTGATGGATTTGGTAACGGAAGCTTTTCCTATCGTAGTGTTTGCCAAGCAGTTAGAGAACAAAAAGAGAAAGTTAATGGAAATCATGGAGTGTGAGATACTGCCCGATGGAAAGAGGAGATTCAACTCTCTGTTTCGGTATGAAATTACGGAGAATCGGATGGAAGGAGAAACCTTTGTAATTCATGGAGAACATAAAAGAAGGGCAGAAATATCGGAAGGTCTGAAAAAACGATTTTTAGAAAATGGTATGCCAGCCGATGTGCTCACCCGTATCACGAAAAGGGAGGTGGCGGCATGATGACCTTGCAAGTCATGTCCTGTATTGCTATGCTGACAGGTTTTTTTCTGCTGTTTCGGCTGAACGTTGTGGATTTTTCCGGGAATGTTTTTGTAAAGATTTTAAATAAGCCCAAAGGTATCCGTGAAGAGATATTAAAGGAAACCAGAAGAAAAAAGAAGTCTCTGTTGATAAGAGAAATAGAGGAGATACAGGCGATCTTAGAGGCTACGGATCGAAAAGATCAGTTCCCATTTATCTGCACTTGTTCCTTACTGCTCTTTTTAGCAGGGACGTTTGCAGCATTATTGCTTTCTAATGTGTTTTTAGTTCCGGTGCTTGCGGTAGGATTTCTGTTCCTGCCCTTTTGGTATATTAAGCTGACAGAAAATCATTTTAAAAAGGATGTTTCGGCGGAACTGGAGACTGCATTATCGGTAATCACTACTGCTTATTTGCGAAGTGAGGATATCATGACTGCGGTGGAAGAGAATCTGGAATACTTAAATCCTCCTGTAAAACATGTGTTTCAGAAGTTCGTATCCAGAATCCGATTTATCCAGCCGGATCTGGAAAGTGGGCTGGAAGAATTAAAGGGAAGCATTCAAAATGAGGTGTTCGAGGAATGGGTGGATGCTCTGAAAGCGTGCCTGTATGATCGTTCCTTAAAGACGACGCTGACACCTATTGTAGCTAAGTTGTCGGATATGCGTATCGTAAATGCTGAGTTAGAATATCTGGTGTTTGAACCGAGGAAAGAGTTTATCACCATGGTCATTTTAGTGTTGGGAAACATTCCATTGCTGTATTTTCTGAATCGCTCCTGGTATGACACGCTTATGCATACGATGGCAGGGAAGATGATGTTAAGCATCACTGTGACTATTATTTTTGTTTCCACAGCGTTAGTAATTAAATTGACGAGACCAATTGAATACCGGACATAGGGGGGCATATGAACATGTTTTTGATTATATTTTGTATCATATTTGCGTATGGATTGTTCATGCTGCTCTCAGGGCTCCTGCGTCTTCCGACCTTAAAAGCGACAAAGGCCATGATCAATACCGGAAAACAGGAAAAGAAACTGGCCAAAACCATCGATGCCTTTTTGTTAGACGGAGCAGTGAGGGTATCCGGTTTTGTTCGGATGAATGACTACAAGAAGAGCCGGATGGCGAATGTGCTGAAGGCGTCGGGTATCGGTATGACTCCGGAAGTCTATATGGCTTATGCTTACGTAAAAGCAGGAAGCATACTGTTGCTTATTATTCCGAGTCTGTATCTGTTTCCTTTTCTGGCTGTTCTTTTACTGCTCCTTAGTATTATGGTGTATTTTAAAGAAAGTCGGAGAGCCGAAGAAGCATTGAAGGAGAAGAGGGAAAAAATTGAAGGAGAACTGTACCGTTTTGTCTCTACGCTGACACAGGAACTAGGAAACAGCAGGAACGTGTTGGCTATCTTAGAGCATTATAAGGAAAATGCCGGGACAGAATTTCGTCAGGAACTGGATATTGTGTGTGCAGATATGCGCTCTTCCAATTATGAAGCAGCATTGACCAGATTTGAGGCAAGGCTTAATTCTCCTCAACTATCCGATATCGTGAGAGGGTTGGTGGGTGTGCTTAGAGGGGATGATGGAGTGGTCTATTTTCAGATGCTGACCCATGATTTCAAACAGATGGAGCTACAGAGACTGAAAGCAAAAGCCGCCAAGATACCACCTAAAATAAGAGTTTTTTCCTTTGTCATGTTGATGTGCTTCTTAATAACCTATTTTGTCATACTTGGAGTTGAAATCATCAAATCCATGAGCAGTATGTTTTAGGAGGGCCGGATGAAGAATGTGAGAAAGTTGTTGGTATGCAAGAGGGGAGAGGGCTACATTGATGTAGCCGTGTTAGTCTTTTGTATTATGTTGGTTCTTGCTCTTGGCGTAAGGTTGTTCCCTATTTACATCACAAAACTCCAGATGGATAATTTTGCGGACGAACTGGTAAGGGAGGCAGAAATCAGCGGAAGGGTAGGGAGTGAGACTTCTACAAGACAGCGTATTTTACAGGAAAAGACGGGAGTCGATCCTTCCGTTACGTGGTCAAGGACCGGGAACATTCCATTAAATGAGGAAGTGACCGTGACCGTAACATTACAAAAAGACTTAGGGCTGTTTGGAGGTTTCGGGTCTTTTCCCATTACAATAAAAGCTAGAGCTTCCGGGAAAAGTGAGGTATACTGGAAATGAACCAATGTGTCGAAAAAATAAGAAGGCTCATGAAAGATAAGCATGGAAGCGGTGAACCGCTGGTAATTGCCACTGTTCTTGCTATGTTATTTATTATCTTGGGAGTTGGGGAGTATATGCGTCTGATGATAACGGCCGCCGGGATAAAGGATGCGACAGAATCGGCTGTTATTTCGGTGATCAATGATAATTACGATGAAGTATACCATGGGGTTAGAGAAGGGTATGCTGCCGGATATGTATCAGATGGAGAAACCTTTTTTCCGGTTGTTGATTATGGTGATATCTATGGAAGGCTTGGATTTTTACTCGGTCTGACAGAAGATGGCAATGGCTATGTGCGGATGAATAACGATGGGGAAAGGGAGTACCGGATATCAGGGCTGCAGATAAGGATTCCTAATACACCCCTTGCTGTGCCAGGAGGGACTTACTACGCAGAAGCAACGATACAATTAGAAGTCCCCGTTCGTTTTGGAGGAAAAATTTTATCAACTATGACTATGAATATAAAAGCAAAGGCAGCATATAAAGAGAAGTTTTAGTAGATATGACAGAATAAAATGATTTACTATTTATCCATAGACTTCGTAAAATGGATGTGATAGGGTGTGTCATGAAAGGATATATGAAGGAGATAAACATAATATTAGGAGGGTACATATTATGAAGGAAAGAACAAAGAAGATACTTTCGGTGACAGGACTTGCTGTGATAGGAACTGCATTGATTCTTGGTATTTGGATGAGACAATATCGAGAGGAGGAACCTTTTGTTCCTGCCGATGTAAGTCCGCCGATGGAAGAATCTTTAGTCATCGAAAGCGAAGAGCCAATGGCAGAAGAGCCGGAAGAATTGATTATTGAGAAAGAACCAGGGGTGCAGATAGGGGAAAAGAAGCAGGAAATTCAATCGGCTCCGATGAAAACAGAAGAGGAAAGACCTTCTGATCCACCGGAAATAAAGGAAAATACCAATGTAGAAAACCCCAATAAGGAGCCGGTCTATAAGGAAGAGGCGCCCAAAGAGCCAGAGAAAAAAAGCGAAGCTCCCTCGACGGCACCAAAGGATGGTGATCGAAAGGATGGGATGATTTATATTGAAGGATTTGGCTGGATCGTAGATGAAGGTGGCGGCGGTTCCGGCATTGTTGCAGAGGATATGTATGAAAACGGAAATAAAATAGGGATTATGGATTAGAACAGTATGCAGAAAGGCACAGAATAACTTCTGTGCTTCAGACTGTACACAAAGCCAATTGTTAAAAGAAGCATGTAAATATGTGTGTATAAATAATCAATAATATATTTTTATCCTTGCTTATGGTATTCTATAATAAATTAACAAATTTGAATTTGAAGTGTAGGTTATTTATATTGTTTAGGATAGAGGTGGATAGATGTTTAACGAAATTTGTATTTATGAAGCTAAAATTGAAAAGCAAGATGAGATTGAGGCTCTTATGAAAGAAGTTGCAGAATTTTATATGTGGCAAGAGGGGGTAATTGACGTTAAATATATTAAGCGCACACATCGTCAAACTGATTTTAATGCTGTAAAACAAGGGGAATTACCAATTACTCTCACAAGATATGTTGGTAAGGTGACCTATGTCTTACATTGGACTGTCCGTGATGAAGAAACACATGCAAGAGTATCAAAATTAGGGCTTGAACAATTTTATAAGAGATGGAATAGATGTTTAACTACTATGCCTAAAATTATTTTAGGTGAAAATATTGTGTAAAAATGAGCATCAAGATAAACTCACAAATTCCAATTTAATAACGTAGATTTACTAAAGGCACGAAAATCCCCGTGCCTTTAGTCTGTATAAATCTTCTGTTTTTACATAATCCAAAATTCAAGAATTAATTTGTTTACAGTCTGAGGCACAGAATAACTTCTGTGCTTTTTTGTTTACAGAAATGGAGCAAATATGTACAAAATCATAAAGCATATTTTTACTGCAACCTTGCTTGTTTCTTTCCTTATGCCTCTGACGGTTCATGCAGTCGGGGATGGCAATATTGATACGGGAGGAGGGGGATTGGGACAGGGGTCATCCTATAATTATTGGAGCAGTGGAGATGAAGGGGTGCGGGTAACGGTAGTAACAACCAGCAATGGTTCTGCGGTCACACCCTCCATTGATCTGACCAATAAAAGACCGGACAATATCGTCATTCATTTTGGTAAAATAAGTAAATCGGTATATAGGGAGGGAGCATCTTTGACACCAAGGACCGGAACATATCATTATATTAATCCGGAGCAATCCTTGCCTAAGATTATCACCTCATCAAGCGGGGGAGCAACCCTTTCTGCTATCAAGCGATATTTTACGGATGAGCAGGTGATAAAAAGTATAGCAGGATACGTAGGTATGGACTTCAAAACATTAGTCGGAGGGGATTATAAATTATTATTGGAACCGATAGCTTATGTGACTATAAACGGAATACGTACTGCTTTTACAGCAACAGAAGCTGCAAAATATAATCAGGTGAAAGGCGGGCAAGTAAGGAGTAAAATGTCCTCGTTATCCCATAAGAATCTGCCGCTTGCCATGTTTTTAGAAACTTCAGATTTGGGCTATCCGGCATGGTCAGGATTAAAAACAGAGAAAGTGACAGACGAACAAATCATTTCTGCCTTAGGCCTTGGAATTGTCAGGTTTACCGATGTAATAACTCCAGAGGTAATAAGTGCGGATTATGAATACCGGGTAAATACGGATGTGGTAACCGCAGTGACTATCAGCGGAGGACAAAGCGATCCGGACCATCCTGTTCGCGTAACCTTTCAGATCCTTGGAAGGAATTATTCGGTTGATCATGTATTTTATCCAAGTGGAGGACAGCAGCTTGCATGGGTAAAATGGCACACACCATCTACGATTCAGCATATTACCATTCAGGTAAGTGTAAGTGGAGGCGGCGGCCCAAGTAAAGGTACGATTACAGCGAATATTGTGGATCTTGATAAGAATCCACCGCCCAATCCAATAGCAGATGATAGAAATGACGCCTATAACCGGGGAAACGCCGTGATACCAGGAAGTGCACAAAAGACATCCGCATTTTGGAGTGTGTGGAGACCTTGGTGGAGGGAGCATTGGGTATGGCATAGCGATTGGAAATATCATTCGGGTTCCCATACGGATGCTTGTGAAGAAGACTGTGATTCAAACCATGGCAGGTGGGTAGATGAAGGTACGTGGAAAGATGAGGGGTGGTGGGAATTTGATTTGGAAAGTTATTCGGCAGGTTTGGAAGCTGCCATGAAACTTTCTACCGATGAGAAATCCCCTACAGCAACAGGAAGCAGTATAAAAAGCGGATATGGTGTGAATATCAAAGTGAATGCGTCTGCTTCCTCAAATCAGACTTCCGCTACAACACCGCCTCAAACAGCGGTCAGCTACTTTCCGGAGTTTTACTATAAAAGCTATTGGCGATTGCTGGAACGGACAAAAACAGGTTACCATGCAGAATTTGAATTCCAAAAGAACCCGTATTCTACCTTTCAGAGAAAAACACATTTTACACCGATATGGATGCCTGATGGAACCTACACTGTCTATACTTATTTACTGGACGCTTGGACTCCGGACGGGATGCTTTGCATGAATCTGACAGATTCCGTTAACATCAACGGAAACTTATGGAGTGATTGGCATATCGCACCGATTCCATAAAATACAACAAATGGTTACTTGATACAACGTATTGTGGAATCACCTATTCCCAATTTGAAAGGAAAATAGGGATATTGATTAAAAAAGTGTTCAGGAAATTAAAATAGGATCTTATCCGTTGCAGAAAGGAAACTTAAAGTTTGGAAGGAATCTTGTATGTAAATTAGATGGAAGAAAAGATGCTATAGAATTATCGATCAAGGCGATATGCCTTATTTTTTTATAATAAATGGAGGAAATGAATGATAAAAAAGAAAAAAATAGCTTTATTATTATGCCTCATCCTGATTTTAAGTATGGGTTTTAGTACAAACGCTTACGCAAAAGGAGATGTGGCGGGAGCCATTGAAGGAACATGGACGGATGCTTCCAGCCAGATAAAGACGGTAGTAAACAAAGTAGTGTTTCCCGCTATCGATCTTATTTTAGCCGTATTCTTTTTTGCAAAATTAGGAACGGCTTATTTCGATTATCGAAAACATGGACAGTTTGAATGGGCTGCTCCAGCCATTCTCTTTTCCTGTCTCGTATTTACATTAACAGCCCCCACTTATATCTGGAAGATATTGGGGATGTAGCCACTGAAGAAATTTAGAAGGGAAAGCTTATGTGTGATAAAGAGATGCGTTGGTTTATGCGCTTGACTTTAGAAAATAGCCGGACGGGAAAGCAAGGATTTGTCATGTATCCATGCGAAAAATATGAAATGCTGGAAGACTTGGATTGGTGTCAGATTCCCTATGGAAGTGGAGATTACACTCATAAGGCAGTTAGTTATAATGGAGTAAAGGCTGATAGCTTACAAAAAATACTAACCACAGTGATTGAAAGTAAAGAACAACCACCATCCATGAAAGAATTAAATTATCTTGGAGAGCAGATCCAGCGTATGTCGGTACAAATGCGTTCCCACTTAAAGCAAGAAATGGAACAGCAACCTAGTGCCACCATTGCGGATGCCATCAATGCTACTCACCGTTTATTGTCTGAGAATAAAATATATGATGGACTATCCATGTCTGATAGGTCTGTTCTTCTGGATGAGAATGGACCATACATCCAGGTACGTCTCCATTTATCGGATGATAGTCAGGAACAAGAGACGGAAAACGGCATATGGGTAGACCTCCCAATTCAAGAGGATGAACTGAAAATCATAGCAAAACAGCTAGGGACAGATTCCTATCATGATCTGGAAATATGTGATATATATAGTATTTTTTATAGGATTGAAACGGATATGATGTCTGACGCTTATTACGATGTGGAAAAGGTGAACAAGCTTGCAGGGGCAATGAAAGAACATAATGTAGTTAAAGAGTTGGGAAAGTATAAAGCTATCTTAGATTATGAAATATGCTTTGATGTGGAAGAAGCTGCCGTGTTAGCAGGAAAGTTGGATGAGTATGAGTTTTACCAAGGAAAGACACTGAGTGAGGTTGGCATACTTTACCACGATCACGATCCTTGCAGACAAAATGATGAGGGGATAGCGGAAGACTTGGGATTTGAAGAAACGAATTATGGAATTGTACGGAGGATAGAAGAACAGCGGTTGGAGCAGGATGCCATGCAGTTAAATTGATAGGTCTCCTGTTCTTTATTGGATTAATAGCAGGATATATTAAGATTTAAAGAAATAGGTCTGCGGAAAGGAGTACGAGATTTTTATATTTGATTTTGTGGCAGATATTGTATTAGATCAGATCATTGACTGGATCTATGGAAAAGTGATTGGATTCTTAAGTGATTTTTTTGCCATGATGAACAATATGGGAGTGGAACTGCTATCGTTGCCTTGGGTAGAAGCAGTTACCACTTTTTTTAGTTACTTGGGGTGGGCACTGTTTGTGGTGGGCCTCGTAGTGGGTGCTTTTGAATGTGCGATTGAATACCAAGGCGGAAGAGGAAGTATTAAGGATACAGCGCTGAATTATCTAAAAGGTTTTATGGCAGTCAGCTTGTTTACGGTTCTTCCCATCAACCTGTATTCTCTTTGTGTATCTTTGCAGGGAAGTTTTGGTAATTCAGTTTCCGGGCTCGTGGATGTGAAAAGTATTGGCAGGATTGCCACAGAAGCTTTGGCAAGTTCTTTTATCCCGGGTGCCGGCAATCCAATCATGGACATTTTTTGTGCAGTGATGATGGGATATGCGGTAATCAAAGTGTTTTTTGCAAATTTAAAAAGGGGAGGAATCCTTGTGGTGCAGATCGCAGTGGGCAGTTTATATATGTTTTCTGTACCACGTGGATATGTGGATGGATTCACTCAATGGTGTAAGCAGGTCATCGGCATTTGTGTGACCGCTTTTTTACAGTCAACAGTTCTGACCGCAGGGCTTATGACACTTAAAGATCATCCATTACTAGGGTTGGGACTTATGTTATCCGCAACAGAAGTGCCACGGATTGCGGGACAGTTTGGGTTAGATACCAGTACAAAGGCCAATATCATGAGCAGCGTATATGCAGCGCAAACCGCAATTAATATTTCCAAAACTGTGGTAAAAGCAGTAGCGGTATAAGGAGGCTGTATTCTATTGAAATAAAGTTAGGAAGCTTATTTGATGGTATTGGAGGTTTTCCACTGGCGGCAATCCGCAATGGAATCACGCCGGTATGGGCCAGTGAGATTGAAAGATTTCCCATGCAGGTGACGAGCCTTCGTTTTCCTGAAATGAAGCATATGGGAGATATCACAAAACTTCACGGTGAGAATCTTCCTATGGTGGATGTACTTGCAGGAGGTTCGCCATGTCAGGATCTATCTATCGCAGGGCTAAGAAACGGTCTTGCAGGAAAACGGTCCGGGTTATTTTTAGAGCAAGTACGGATTGTAAAAGAAATGAGAACACAGGATGAAAGGAGAAGAAAAAGTCATAGAAAACGAGCAGCTGAGCATATTCGACCTCGGTATATGGTCTGGGAAAATGTCCCCGGAGCCTTCTCAAGCGGAAGAGAAAAAGGAGCAGACTTTCACACCGTCCTTGAGGAAATCTGCCGGATACCGGAGGAGTCCGTATCTTTACCTAGACCGCCGGGAGGGGTATGGACTCCTGCCGGGATTATTATGGGAGAAGGATTCTCTGTCGCTTGGCGAGTATTGGATGCTCAATTTTGGGGAGTCCCCCAGAGACGCCGTAGAATCTTCCTTATCGCAGATTTTGGAGGATACAGTGCCCCGGAAATATTATTTGAGTCCGATTGCGTGTGGAGGAATTATCAGGAGATCAGAAAAAAGAGGGAAAGAACTGCCGGAAATTCTACGGAAAGCACTGTTACTGCAAGCGGGCCTAACCGTGTAATCTGTCTGATGGACCAAGGAGGAGAACGGATGGATCTATCCAATGATAAGTCAGGAACTTTGATAGCAGATGGAGCTTCCAATCCTCCCATTATTATGGCGACCGGTCAGGGCGGAGCAGAAATAGGGATTGGATATTGCCCTACGATCACAGCGTCCGCCGGAATGTCTGGAAACAATCAGCCCATTCTGTTTGACAATCATGGACCAGACACTCGTTATACGGGACCGGTATCTGTAGTACAGACCATTACCTCTGCGCTGGGAACCGGAGGAAATAACACCCCACTAGCTGTGAACCCGGAGCCATTTTGTATTTGCGGAAATATTATAAACCGGACCGAACATAATGGCGGAAATGGAAGTGGTTATCAACAGGGGCTCAGTTACACGCTAACCACGGAAGATAGGCATTGTGTTTATACACCGGCGTCCAGGGTGCAATTGTATCAGGAAGTAATCGGAAGTCTGTGTGCTGGTGATGAAAAGCATGTTGGAAACCAGTATGTAGAGCAGAGCAAATGCATCGTGGATGAGAAGAATCTGGTCCGCCGGATCATCCCCTTGGAGTGTGAGAGACTGATGGGATTTCCAGATGGCTGGACGGATATACCGGGAGCCAGTGACAGCAAGAAATACCGGGCATTAGGAAATAGCGTGGCAATCCCATGTGTAGATTTTATTCTATGTGGTATTGCTTATTTTTTACGAAGGAGGGAGGTGAGTGCAAGTTGATATATCTGTATCCGGATAATTTAAAAGCAAAAGCTACCATGTGGCTATGGAAGCTTAGAGATTTGGCGGTGACAGGGATCTTTTTGCTCGTCTCTGTCTTTGCATTTGCTTATGGCGGTGTATGGTTTCCATTGGTCATCGCAGGCGCCTATGCATTTTTGACGATTCAGGTGGAGGATACCAGTATTATGGATTTTATCCGCTATGCCTGTGCTTTCTTTTTGACAGAAAAACAACATTATGAATGGAGGTGACAAAAAGTTGGGGAAAGAAAAGAACCCATCCACTAGGGATTTAATGGGTATTCAGGAACTGTCAACCTATGGGGTCATTACGGATAGAAATCAGGAATTGATATATTTTCTAATTCAACCGAGCAATCTGTCCGTATTATCGGAGGAAAGCTTGTCGGCCAGAATTTATGGGCTGATGACGGTCCTAAAAGGAATTACTGAAATCGAGATGATGTGCTTAAATTCCCGTGAAAACTTTGAAGAGAACAAGCAATATTTAAAACATCGTCTGGAGGAAGAAAGTAATCCAGTTATCAGAAAGCTATTAGAGGCGGATGCCACAGAACTAGACCGCATGCAGGCACAGGTGGCTACCGCCAGGGAATTTTTAATAATTATCCGTTTAAACAGGCAGAAAGAAAGTGAGATTTTCTCTTATCTGAATCGGATCGATAAGATGCTGAGTGAACAAGGATTCACTTCGAAAAGAGCAGAGGAAGAAGATAAAAAAAGAATCTTGGCTGTATATTTTGAACAGAATGTAACCACTGAAAAATTCGAAGAATTCGATGGAGAGCGGTGGATTATCTTGAATGAATAAGGAGGGATTAGGTTTATATTGGGTAAGAATAAAAAGAAAAAACATGGTTTGAATCAATCGGAGCCAGAGATTTTGATAAAAAGTTTTTTAGATATGATTGCTCCCTCTACCATACAGTTCTATACCGACCACTATATCTGTGGAAATACCTATCGAAGTGTTTGGGCTTTAAGGGAATATCCGACCTCTACCGATGAGCAGGCAATCCTTCGGCACTTAGGGGAAAAAGATGGGGTGACATTACGGATATATACCAGACAAGTCACGCCAGCAGAAGAAAAGAAGATCATCAGCAATGCAGCAAATAAAAACCGTATGAAGCAGGGAAATACGGAGAACTTGCAAGAAACAGTTACGGCAGCAAGTAATCTACAGGATGTGACGAACATCATTGCGACCATGCATCGTAACAGAGAACCTTTGTTACATACAGCGGTATACATCGAACTGTCTGCTCCCGATATGGATAAGCTGAAACTATTACAGACAGAAGTTCTGACCGAACTCATACGTTCTAAATTAAATGTAGATAAGCTGTTATTACGGCAAAAGCAGGGGTTTATGTGCGTCCAACCGGCAGGGAGCAATATCTTCCGCGATCAGTTTGAACGGGCACTTCCAGCTTCCAGCGTAGCCAATCTGTTCCCCTTTAATTATTCGGGAAAGACGGATAGGAAAGGTTTCTGTATCGGAAGGGACAAGTTCGGTAGCCATATCATTGTGGATTTTAATGAAAGGGCAGAGGATAAGACCAATTCTAATATTTTGATTTTGGGTAACTCCGGACAGGGTAAGTCATACCTATTAAAGCTATTGCTGACTATTTTAAGAGAGACCGGAATGAAGGTCATCTGCCTTGATCCGGAACATGAATATATTGACTTAACGGAAAATCTTGGGGGCTGTTTCATCGACCTGATGTCAGGAGAATATATCATCAACGTATTAGAACCAAAGACATGGGATGAAAATGGCAGTCCGGATGACAGTGAGGCACCAAGGGCATTCCGTTGTACTTCAAAACTTAGTCAGCATATTTCTTTTTTGAAAGATTTTTTTGCTAGTTATAAGGATTTCACCGATAGTCAGATTGATACGATTGAGATTATGTTAGGAAAACTGTACGACAAATGGGGGATCACGGACCAGACGGACTTTACGAAGTGTAAGTCCACGGATTATCCGATCTTGTCAGACTTATATGATTTGATTGAAGAAGAATTTAAAGGTTTTGATGTAAAGAAAAGACAATTATATACAGCAGAACTTCTGCAGGAAATCTGTTTAGGACTTCACTCCATGTGCAAAGGAGCGGAGTCTAATTTCTTTAATGGGCATACCAATATCACGGATAATAGATTTGTTACTTTCGGAGTAAAAGGGCTCTTGCAGGCAAGTAAGAACGTTAAGAACGCCATGCTGTTCAATGTACTATCCTACATGTCCAACGAACTTTTAACAAATGGGAATACAGTAGCCAGCATTGATGAATTTTATCTTTTCCTGTCTAACTTAACAGCAGTGGAGTATATCCGCAACTTTTCCAAACGTGTGCGTAAGAAAGACAGTGCGGTCATCTTGGCAAGTCAGAATCTGGAGGATTTTGATTTGGAGGGGATTCGAGAATATACGAAGCCGCTGTTTTCCATTCCGACCCATGCCTTTTTATTCAATGCCGGAAACATTGATGCCAGATTTTATATGGATACTCTCCAGCTGGAGCAAAGTGAATACAACCTGATTAAATATCCTCAACGCGGTGTGTGTCTCTATAAGTGTGGAAATGAAAGGTATAACCTGATGGTGCATGCTCCGGATTACAAGGCAAAATTATTTGGAAGTGCAGGTGGAAGGTAAGACCGGGGGTATTAGCGGATGGATATGCGTGAGCAGAAATTCGGGATTGAGATTGAGATGACTGGATTAACAAGAGAGAAGGCCGCAAGGGTAATTGGTGATTACTTTCAGAAACCATTCCAATATAATGGAGGAGTTTATCATACATACAGTGTGATAGATGAGCAGGGGAGAAAGTGGAAATTGATGCGGGATATAAGTATTACAGCAGAACTTAAAAATGGAAGGAGTATGGGAGAGGAATATAAGGTAGAGTTCGTTTCCCCGATCTGTGTGTATGCGGATATTGAAAAGATACAGGAGATGATCCGTAGGCTCCGTCGTGCCGGAGCCATAACAAACAACTCCTGCGGTATTCATGTTCATATCAATGCGGCTCCTCATAATGCCAAGACGCTGCGCAATATTACTAATATCATGGCCAGCAAGGAAGACTTGATCTATAAAGCCATGCAGGTGGATGTAAACAGGGAAGACCAATTCTGCCAGAAAGTTGAGATGGAATTCTTGGAAGAACTAAACCGCAGAAAGCCGCAGACGCTGGAAGAAGTCAGCCGTATCTGGTATCAAGGTGAAGATGGAAGATACGAACATTATCATGAAAGCCGCTATCACTGTTTAAATCTACATAGTGTATTCCAAAAAGGCACCATAGAATTTAGGCTTTTTAATTCCACTACTCATGCAGGAAAAATCAAAACCTACATCCAATTCTGTCTTGCTATTTCTCATCAGGCATTGAGCCAAAGTTGTGCCAGCCGTGCAAAGACCCACAGTACCAATGAAAAGTATACGTTCCGGACATGGCTTTTACGACTTGGGATGATTGGTGATGAGTTCAAGACGGCCAGAAAGTTCTTGTTGGAGAATTTAGAGGGAGGAATTGCATGGAAGGAGCCAGAGCAGGCAGAAAGGCAGCGTGTTCGAATGCGTGAAGAAAGGCAGCAGATAGAGCAGGAAACACAAAGGGCAGAAGAAAGAATGGAAGTCATCCCGGAAGAGGAAAATGCTTTTGAGGAAGTGCATGTATTGGAAATGATCATGTAAATGAAAAAGCAGCAAAGAAAGGAGAAGAAAGTGGAAAATCGTAAAAAGTATATTGCCTATGGTTCCAACATGGATACTGGGCAGATGAGGTATCGATGTCCTACAGCAAAGGTCATTGGAACTGGGCAGGTAAAGGACTATGAATTGTTATTTCGAGGACATAAAAGAGGAGCCTTTGCCACCATAGAACCCAAAGAGGGCGGTTCTGTGCCGGTGCTTATATGGGAGATTGGACCGAATGATGAAAGGCACCTTGATGTTTATGAGGGATATCCAAGGTTCTATGGGAAAGAGGAAATAGAGGTACAGACAGAAGAGGGCGTAGAGTCCATTATGGGGTACCTTATGAATCCAGGACATGCCTTGGGAATGCCATCAAATGAGTATCTGGATACCATTAAAAGAGGGTACACGGAAGCAGGGATTCCTCTGCAAACGCTTTATGAAGCAGTGGAAAAAGTACAGGAAAGAGCAGAGAAAGAAACAGAGCGAATGGAAAGAGAGGAAATACTTTGGAACCAACAACAGCAGCTCTGATTGCAAAAGCAGCCGCTAACGTGCTGACGGATAAGAGAGCATGGACTGGAATCGCTTCCGTAATAGTGGCCGTATGTCTTCCGGTTATTTTAGCGGTAGTGTGCATCATGGGAATTGCCGCTGGGGGTGCGAATCATAATGTACAGGCAGTAAAATATTCTTTTCACGGTGGAAGTTTAGGGGAAAAGATGCCAGAGGATTATAGAGTCTATATCGGACAGATGAGAGGAAGTTTTGAACATCTGGATATTATTCTTACAGAAGTCAATGAAATGGCAGAGGGGGAGGAAGTAGATGACTATCTGGTGAAATCTGTGTTTTATTCTCTGTTTTTTGGCGCAGAACAGCTCCAGTTCAGTGAGGAAGAGTATAGGAAATTTATAGACTGTTTTGTACGTTACGAACAAAGAACCAAAGTAGTAATGAATGAGGATGGAGAGGAAGAAACTGTAACCTATACCGTAACGGTGCCCGTAACTGATAAGGTAGAAATTTACCAGAAGCTAAAAGAAGATGCAAAAATAACCGCAACTTATGAAGATCAGTCCAATGCTGTGAATGTCTGGTATCAGGCAAAGTATGGAAAAAGCCCGCCCTTAGAAGGAGATGGGTTTATTGATTGGGGAAGCTGGTCTGCCACGGAAAATATCACAGTATATGACCTTGCGGCCAGCAAATATGGTGGAAAGATCGTTGATGCTGCTATGTCAAGGCTCGGTGATCCATACTCTCAGGCATATCGGGGAAAAGGTAGTTATGTGGATTGCAGTTATCTTACGATGTGGTGTTACCGGCAGGCGGGGGTTATTTTACCCGGCACGGCAGCGGAACAGGCAAGATACTGTGTGGAAAATAAATATACTATTGCAAAAGCACAACTCCAAACCGGAGACTTAGTGTTTTGGAGTTATAAGCCAAATGGCAGATTTATGAATGTGACTCATGTAGGTATTTATGCCGGGGACGGAATGGTAGTGGATGCTTCTTCCTCAAAAGGAAAAGTTGTGTATCGAAATTTATTTGACAGTGATAAACAGGTGCTTTATGGCAGACCACAGTAGTGTTCTTTGATGCCGTAGGCATCTGTTTTTCGCGGACCAGAAACCAAGAAAGCATTATTGAAAAGGAGAAATATATGGCAGAGAAAGAAATTAAGATTCAGTTTCCAGAAGAGAAAATAGAAGCATTAAGCCTGAATTATTCATGATAATTCATTCAGCAGCGGCTAAATCCGCTTAGTTACAAGCTTTTAACTGAATATTGCATTTCACTTATTAAGTGAATAGAAAAAGAACCAAACTTTTGTTAAAATTAAG
>JAEZZQ010000046.1 GCA_023442465.1 Bacillota bacterium
TGACTCAAGCATTAATGCAGTACGATCTTCAAAGTTAAGATGATGGTATGACAATTTTATATACTCCATAAACCCTTTAAATTAATTAGGTGGTTTATGTCGCACTTCAAGTTTTACTCTGCCAAGCAATCTAATGATTGTAGATCAATAATTTCAGAGATGCGTCTAGCGGTGATTGCACCTAATGCAACTAATATTGACCCTAAAAGAATATTGTAAAAATCTATAAATCCATGATTCATTCGTAAATTTATAAAAAAATTTTCATCATCAGGTATTTTTAACTCTTTAATACCTATGCTCTTTAATGTGTCAGGAAAATCTGGAGAGTTATAGAAATCTTTGAAATCTCCTTCTTTATTCTTTATGAATAAAGAATATCTAATAATAGTATCAAGTAATATATCTAAATATTTATGAATAAATTCAAATGAATCATGTATTGCTTTAAAAGTTACCTCAGCAGGTAGTGTTGCAAATCGCCCCAGATCTCTTAAAGGGGTTATTTTACTTATTCGTTTTACACCTATAGTATTAAAGTTTGAAATATTTATTTGGGCACAATCATTTTGAGAGTGGATAAATACAATTTTCTTTAAGTTCTTTATTTGAGATTGAATGTCTTGATATGAAAAGTTTTCTTCATCTCTAGTCTTACAAGGAAGAGATAAATACTCTGTATTAGATTTATCCTTAATTAAGTTTAATTGATGTAAAGTAATGGGGTGCTGGTTAAAAACAATGATTTTATTCTCAAAGCATTTAATGAAAAAATTAGTTAACACTTTGTTGGGATTATATGTAGAGTAACCTTTATTAAAATAAAGCCAATATTTAGACTTTCTTAGCTCTTCTAATGTCAAGTCAAGTTCATCATTATGGTTGTGATTATTAACAAAAGGAAATTCTTTTTCAAATTCTAATATATCATTTAAATTTATTTCCTTAATCTTTTCTCTTAGGAACTCTGCAACTAAATTATAATAATTTATTGATGCATTTATTTTACCATAGTTTGCTATATTGACTAAATAGTCAACAATATAGTCTTCATTGACTTTTTCTAAATTGTACTTGCTTAATTTTAAATATTTTGAGTTAATTAAAATAGAGTTTATGAAGTGTGTTATATTACTTAAGTTGATGCTTATTGTTTGATTTTTGAGTAAAAAACCATTATTGTAAATAGGGTGGCTTTGAATGCAAAGCCAGTATTTGAAGGTATTTAGAATTTTTGGTCTTTCTGTTAGTTTAATATTATTATCAATCTTTATTTTATTGAAGTTGATCGTTGTTATTTTTTTATTAATTTTTATCATCCATATATTTGATTCAAATTTAGTATTATTATAAAACCAATCTGGATTTCTTACATCTGATAGTTTTAAATTGTGTATGGTCGATGTTTTTTCAAAAGATTTTTCAATTAATTCATAGTTATTAGGGTTTTTTATCATCTCATTCTTTAATAGCATAAGTTCATTTATTGACATATTTTCAATATTTTTATTAATGTCGGATATAATTTCTTTTAATGCATTATTCACGATCATTTGTAAATATTCCTTCAATTATTTGATGCTTTATTGGGTTGTTTTTCGCTATTTTATACATTTCTATTATGTCTTTAGTCAAATACAAGCATTGTTGTAAATTATTTTGTGATTCTTCAATCTGAGATATTACATAATTCGCACTTGTGTACCACCATTTTAAATGTTTCTTTATGTCTTTTTCATTGTGAGAAGTCTCCTCAAATAAGTATTTAACTGCCAGAAAAATTTGTAGAAGAGGAACTGTTATTAAATAAATACCTATATAACTATTTTTATCGTTGTTATTTTTTTTTTCAATATTTATTTCATGAAATCCTTTTTCAATATGATGAGGCATGTCTTTGAATGCATGATTATTTATGAATTTATCAAGTTCATCTTTAGTGAAGTCTACTGATTCAAATAAATAAATAGACTCTTTCATAGATTCATAAATTAGAGCATTTTGAAATATTCGTATCCATCTATTTGTGTAAAATTTCCATAGAGCATCTGGTAAATATGAATCTATCAAACTAGGGTTATATTCCTCATGACCTAGTGCGATACTCATTTTATTGACAGACATTGTTTCATAGTAAACACGTACACCACAACTTGCTCTAAACCTTGTTAAGGTTAAATTTTGAAAGATATGTTTACTTTCGTTATTATTAAGTAATATCTCACTATTTCTATAACTTGTTATTTCATATGAATTTTTTAAGCAATTAATTAGTGTGGTACATGTACCATTTTCAATCTTTTTTACTCTTTTTGGTTCTGTAAATGCAGTTCTTGAAGCTAATAGCATGTATTCATAATCTTTATTATTCTCTGATTTTAAATAATTTCTTGCTATGCTAGTAATTCTTATGATGTCTTCAATTATTTTTACCGATTGAGAATTTAACTTAATTAATTGTTCAGCATGATTCACTCCTTTTCTTTTTTTGAAAGACTTGCTATACCAAGATTCCCCAATTTTAAAAAGACCTACATTACTCTTATTGTCATACAATTTCCAACTCAGTAGCCATGATTCAGTAATCGCGGGATGTTGATTAATTAATAGTATAAGTAAAGGATATAATGTATTATAACTTGAATAAAAAATTTCATCCTTAATGATATCTTTTTCCTTGCTAAAACCTGATATACCTAGAAAGTTTGAATAATTCTTAATGTCTTTGTGTTTAAAGGGAGTTTCATAATAAGTACGAAATGTGTTATTTTTACTTAGAGTTCCTATCGGTACAGGGTTTCTTAAATTATTATTTTGGTTTACTTTAATAGTTCCTTTGTTGCTGCATTCAATAAAATAATCATATTTTTCATTTACTTTTTGTCTGAGTAATTCTGAACAGTAGACTATATGGTCAATTTCATTAATTATTTTAATAAAAATTAATTCTTTAGCCTCACTATCTGTATAGCTTAGTGGAATTTGTGTTACTAATTTATTATGTAATAATTGTTGTTTATTGTTTTTTATCACATTTGTTGTAGTATTTTTATTTGTACAATTTTTATAGATTGGCCTAAGTATTTCTGTGAGAGGTTCTTGAAATATTCCATAGTTGACTAATAAGCTGTACATATCGACCATACAACTCCATCTTCCGTGAAAATGACCAATATTATAGTTTTTTATTTTTGCATCAATTAAGCATAAATTATAAATAATAAGCATGCTTTCAAATGCATACTCTGAAGACATTGCCCTCTGTAAGTTTTTAATATTTGGATAAACTAGAACTAAAATTCTAAATAAGCTAACTAGATATCCAATTTTTTTTGACAATGTGGTTGATATTATTTTTTTTCCATAAGTTATCATTATTTGATGTAATTTATGTGTGAACTCTTTTCCATATGCATCGTAAATAATACTGATATTTAGATTCATAATTTTCTTATCATTGCTGCAAATGCTCCAACCTTGATAATATTCAATTTTTTCTATATTTTTTTCAGTATTTTTATATAGAAATATACAATGTTCTACGTCTTCACTTATTGTATTAAATGAAAGGAAAATTGTAGTTTTCCTTTTATTTAGAAATAAAGCTAGATTATTGAATACTAACTGAACTTCATAGCTATAGTGGTATTTGTTGTAATTACTTGTATCTATTTCAGTGTAGATAAATCCTATAAAGCACTCTACATGATCCTCCAGTGCAGCAGACGATGTTAAATTGAATATTGAGTGTTGACTCGATGTACCCTTCAAACATTCGATATACGCGCAATAGAGGGCTACTAGTGCAGTAAGCTTATTAAGCTTCTGTTCTTCTTGTTTTAGCCAGTAACGGCTAGCAATATCTAAAGTGTCTGAGTGATCATAATCCTTAAGGTATTTAACTTTCACAGAATGTTCCATCCATGACGATTGTCAAATAAATTAAAGGTTAAAAAATGTACTATGTCAATGAAAAATCTATAAAGAATCAATTTGACAACTTTGGTCAATTAGGAAAAGACTGCGGTCATCCAGTTCTATAATCGCCACTACATTATATTCCCGGTCCATCACCACAAAATCGGTCACTTTACGGTTGAACTTGCTGCGCATTTTCATATTGTCATGTGTGATCAAAGCACTAAATGCGACCTGTGCCAGAATGTGATGATGCGGAAAAGCATCTTTCAGGCGAGTAAACATCTTGCTTTCGAAAGCTGTAATGACACGCTTGGGATAGAATTTCGTCTGGCGGGTAAACAGATGGGGGAAGAGCAGGCAAATTAAGGCAAAGCTTGCCAGACAGCCAATCACAAAGAATATAAACTGACTCAAATCAAATACGGATCATAAAAGAGAAAAGAATAAAAAAACCCACTTCGCAATGAGTGGGTTCTTTCGGAATCTTGGCTCTCCCACCTGGGCTCGAACCAGGGACCTGCGGATTAACAGTCCGTCGCTCTACCGACTGAGCTATGGGAGAATAGATTGGCTCTCCAACCTGGGCTCGAACCAGGGACCTGCGGAT
>JAEZZQ010000017.1 GCA_023442465.1 Bacillota bacterium
ACTTTTAATACAATGTCTTTCGCTTTGTCGGCGGGGATAAAGCTCTTGACTTTCGCAAGGGCATTTACCAGTTCATCACCTCGTATCATGCCCGAAAGACTGGAGAGCCCCATCAAGATAGCGGAAAGGTCGGCAGTCGAAAAAACCTTTCTATCCATCTTGTATTTCTGCATGATTTCAAAGCCCCCGCCCACTCCCGATGCCCCGCGAACAGGAATACCTGCCATGTTGATCGCGTCTATGTCACGGTAGATTGTACGGGGTGAAACTTCAAACATATCTGCTAACTCCTGTGCGCCGATACGCTCTTTATCAAGGAGTATCATAATAATGCTAACAAGCCTGTCAACTTTCATCGGATAGCCGCCTTTCACAATTTCTTTTTATCATTATAGAATTGTTGCCATACTGTTGTCAACAATTGCAAGGTATAATAAAAAGCAAAGAAATCAATCTACCTATCAGGAGGGAACACTGTGCAGAAAAAAGCCTTAGTAATCATCGATATTCAAAATGATATAACAAAGAATTATAAGGATGTTATTGGAAATATCAATAAAGCCATTGATTGGGCCGTCAATAATCATATTCATGTTATTTATATAAGGCATGAAAATTTATCAGCCGGCACAAGGACTTTTAAAACCAACACATATGGGGCCGAATTGGCTTCCGACTTGAACTTAGTATCAAAAAATGTTTTTACAAAATACAAAGGAAATGTATTAAGCAGTGAAGAATTCACCGACTTTATTAGTAAAAATGAAATATGTGATTTCTACATAGCAGGGGCAGATGCGGTTGCTTGTGTTAAATCAACCTGTTACAACTTATGTAAAGCAGATTATAGCGTTAATGTCCTATCCGATTGCATTACAAGTTATGATAAAAGGAAAATTGACGAAATGCTGCGCTATTATGAAAGTAAAGGCAGTAAAATCATTAGTTTAAATGATTTGTTACCTAATCACATCTTTGAAGCATAGAAACATTACTGAACTCAATCGATGAAGAAGGCCGACTAACCTTGCACCTTTTTTCGTGTACGATTGATTTTCTGGAACAAATTTTGAGCGGCCCGGCTGGAATGATATGCCGGAACTGAATAACCCGATACATGAAGAAATGGCATAGCTTTTACGCTACGCCATACTTCGTTCAAATACTGTTTTACTAAGGACGGCCAAACGGCCGCCTTTTTTCTTGACTATCCACGTACATAGTATTATAATTATTGCTGTTACAATTGATGCATGCGCAACAGTTGTGATAGCAATAATTAGGAGAATCTATTATGAAGAAATTTCTGGTCTATGCCAAGGACTATAAAAAGGAACTGATTCTGGCAATTATTTGTATTGAGGTAGAGACGGTATTCGAGCTTATCATTCCTATGATTATGGCTGATATCATCGATGTTGGAATTGTGAACAGGGACAGAAGCTACATTTTGTGGAAGGGTTTTCAGATGGTGGCCTGTGCGGCAATTTCGTTATGGCTTGGTATCTTATATGCCAGATTTACTGCGGCCTGCGGAAACGGGATAGGAGCGGCTATCCGGGCAGCGGAATTTAAGAAAATGCAGACTTATTCCTTTCCCAATACGGATAAATTCAGCGTTCCATCTTTGGTTACCAGACTTACCAGCGATGTTACGACCATTCAGAACTCTATTACCAACGGTCTGCGGCCGGGATTTAGGTCTCCGATCATGTTGTTTATCGCAATTTTTCTATCCTTTAAAATCAATGCGGCCCTGGCGGTAGTTTTTTTGATCGCAGCTCCTATGCTTGGAATCAGCCTGTTCTTTATTGTCAAAAATGTCCGTCCTTTATATGCGAGAATGCAGGCAGCCGTGGATTATGTAAACCGTATTATTCAGGAGAATCTGGCAGCGATTCGGGTAGTAAAGGCTTATGTCAGGGAAGATTATGAAATCACCAAATTTGAAGAAGTAAATCAGAATCTAAGAAATAATTCTGAAAAAGCCTTTTCTTTGGCAGTTCTTAACATGCCAGCATTCCAGTTCGTGATGTACGTAACGATTATAAGCATTCTCTGGTTCGGAGGAAATCTGGTGGCAATTGGTGGGATGAAGGTGGGAAGCCTTACCAGTTTCTTAAGCTATGTTCTTCAAGTGTTAAACTCCCTTATGATGTTTTCCAACGTGTTTTTGATGTTCACACGTTCCCTGACTTCATGGAGGCGAATCGGGGAGGTAATGGAGGAGGAGCCTGCCATCAAAGATGATTTGGCCAAGGACATTGAAATGAAAAACGGCAGCATCCGTTTCGAACACGTATATTTCAAATATAAGGAAACGGCAAAGGAATATGTATTGTCCGATATTTCGCTGGATATTCAGTCCGGGCAGACCGTGGGTATCATCGGTCCTACCGGTTCCTCCAAGAGCACACTGGTTCAGCTGATACCGAGACTTTATGATGTGACTGCGGGAAATATTATTATCGATGGGCATCCGATTTATGAGTTTACTCAAAGAAATCTGCGGGATTCTATCGCTATGGTACTTCAAAAAAATACGTTATTTTCCGGCACGGTAAGGGAAAACCTCTTATGGGGCAAGGCGGATGCGACCCCGGAGGAGATAGAGCGTGCCTGCCGTATTGCCTGTGTAGATGAATTTATCGGTCGTCTGGAAGATGGATATGATACGGAACTGGGGCAGGGAGGCGTTAACGTATCCGGCGGGCAGAAGCAGCGATTATGTATAGCGCGCGCCATACTGAAAGCACCCAGGGTATTGATTCTCGACGATTCCACCAGTGCTGTGGATACGGCGACGGAAGCCAGAATCAAGGAGGCACTCAATAAAGAGCTGCCGGGAATGACAAAAATCATCGTTGCCCAGCGGATTACCTCTATTATGGATGCTGACCAGATCATAATCCTTGACGACGGTAAAATAAATGCAATAGGAACTCATGAAACGCTGTTAAAGAGTAATGAAATCTACCGCGATATTTATTCTCGCGAAGGGAATGAGCCGACGTCAGATCCGCTTGATTTTGGCGATTGCCTACAGCAGCAAGGAGGTAATTTATAATGGCCAGACCTACGTCTAATGTAAAACCGAAAAATGCCAAAAAAGCCTTGCTGCAGCTTCTTCGTTATTTGGGGCGGCATAAAGCTTCTTTGCTTGTGATTGCGATATTTGTCTGCATAAGCTCTGCTTCCGGCATTGCAGGCACCTATTTATTAAAAACGGTGGTAAACGATTATATTATGCCGGGTGATATACCGGGGCTTATGAAAATGATAGTTATCATGGGAGCCATATATGGGGCTGGAGTTTTGACATGCTATTTCTATAATAAGCTCATGGTCCATGTTTCGCAAAAGGTGGTGTCGGAAATCAGAAGCGATTTATTCGAGCATACGCAAAAGCTTCCGCTGCGCTATTTTGATTCCCATACTCACGGCGATTTGATGAGTCATTTTACAAATGATGTGGACACTATATCGGAGGCGCTGAACAATAGCTTCACGCTGCTCATTCAAAGCTTTATAACCTCTGTTGGAACAATCGTTATGCTAATCGTTCTGGACCTGCGGCTGTCTCTTATTGTTATAGTGTTTTCAATTTTTATGCTTTTATATATCCGGCATAACGGGAAGATGAGCAAAAAATATTTCTCTGCCCAGCAGAAGAACTTGGGAGCGATCAACGGATATGTGGAGGAAATGGTAGCGGGACAGAAGGTAGAGAAAATCTTCAATCATGAGGAGCAGGACTTTATAAGGTTCAGCGAGCTGAATGAAAAATTACGGGTAGCTTCTACGAAGGCCTTTACCTATACAGCAAAGACCATACCTACCATTGTAGCGCTTTCCTACATCAATTATGCTGTTTCGGCCTGTGTGGGAGGACTGTTTGCCCTGGCGGGCCTTACGGACATCGGAACTTTGGCTTCTTATCTTGTATATGTGCGGCAAAGCGCAATGCCCATGAATCAGTTCACTATGCAGATCAATTTCCTGATGGTAGCGTTAGCCAGTGCGGAGAAAATATTTGCAATGATGGAGGAGGAGCCGGAAATAGATGAAGGAATTATTACATTAAAAAAAGTAAGAAGAGCGGATGACGGTACGCTTCAGGAAAGCGATACGTATACGGGAGCCTTCGCGTGGAGAATCCCGCAGGCAGACGGCGGCTTTTCGTATGTGCCTTTAAAAGGTGACGTGCGTTTCCACGATGTCGTATTCGGATATACGAAGGAACATACAATCTTAGACGGAATTAATCTGTACGCAAAGCCCGGTCAGAAAATAGCTTTTGTAGGTTCTACCGGAGCGGGGAAAACTACCATTATCAACCTGGTCAATCGTTTCTATGAAATAGAAGAGGGACAGATTACTTATGACGGAATCGACATCAGGGATATTAAAAAAGCGGATTTGAGGCGCTCCATTTCCCTTATTATTCAGGATACCCATTTATTTACCGGAACGATAGCCGATAATATCCGTTACGGAAGACTTTTGGCGAGTGAAGAGGATGTGGTAAAGGCGGCCAAGTTAGCCAACGCACACTCCTTCATCCAGAGACTGCCTGGGGGCTATGATACTTTGTTAGAAAGCGACGGAGCGAATTTGTCTCAAGGGCAGAGACAGCTTTTGGCGATTGCCAGGGCAGCAATTTCCCAGCCTCCAGTGCTCGTAATGGATGAGGCTACCAGTTCGATCGACACTCGTACGGAGAAGCTGATCGAAAAGGGGATGGACACCTTGATGGAGGACCGCACCGTATTCGTAATCGCCCATAGGTTGTCTACCGTCCGCAATTCCAAGGCGATTCTTGTTCTGGAAGCGGGTAAGGTCATAGAACGAGGCGATCATGAAGAGCTGCTGTCGCAAAAAGGGCGCTATTATCAGCTTTACACCGGTCAGTTTGAATTGAGTTAAGGAACCAGTCATAAGTGAAAATAAGAAGGGTACGAATCTGAGAGAGGAAGTGAACGATAATGAGTAGTAGTATAAGAGAACTTTTTATGCGTGAAGAAAAGGCGAGGAAACAGTTGATTTCTCCGGTGCTTCTAGATAATGGGCTGACGCCCGGACAGGGTCAGGCCGGCATCTTGAATAACCTTTTAAAGGAAGACCATATAAGCCAGAAGGAGCTTTCTGTCCGCTGCCATATGGATACAACCACGATGTCGAGAGCTATCGATAATCTGGAAAAGCTGGAGCTTTTGAATCGGGAAATCAACCCCGAGAGCAGGCGCTCCACGCTCATTTGCCTGACGGAAGAGGGTAGGGAAACGGCATGGAATATCAGGGCGGCTTTTCAGCGGTTAGAAGCTATAATAAGCAAGGATATTCCAGAGGAGGATATGGAGACTTTTCACAGAGTTCTTTTGAAGGTTTGTGAGAACCTTGAGGAAAATGGCCTTTAATATTTATAAGGATTGATACCATATTTGGGGATATCAGAAAAAGACCGCTTTTACTATCAGCCATAGAAGAAGCAGCCAGACGAGAAGTATAGGTATGGCATAGTACCATTTCTTCGGTTTCCCGTTCTGCCAAATGTGCCCGGCTTCCGCTTGGCATTTTTGAAAGATTTCTTTCGGTATAAATTTTATTGTCAGCGAAATCAATGCAGGAAGAAGGATGACGTCATCCAGATATCCCAGTACCGGAATAAAATCTGGTATGAAGTCGATGGGAGAGAGAGCATAGAGAACGGTGATTCCTGCCAAAATTTTCGCGATAATCGGCGTTTCCGGGCTTTTTAAAGCTAAGAAAAGCGCAGGAATATCGGTTTTTAACTGTTTGGCTCTTTCTCTTAAATTCATAAATGCCCCCCTTTTTTGATCATAATATAGTTAGTGAGAAGGATTCCATTTCGTTCCACTTGCTGTTTCATTACAACGCTATAGCCTCGTTTTTCAAAATCATTCAGCAAATACTCATTCATGCTTGTAACGTTCAGCAAATATAGCCTCAAGTATTTTATACGGAACTTCCTGATGAAGATAAACTTGCAGCATTCCCTTTGGCGTGATTTTAAAACCCTCTAATTGGGATTTATAATCGACAACGGCAGCAGCCTCCACATTAATATGGTCATTAAACGGGATAAGACGGATGAACCTTTCACCGGCATAGAAGCTTGGCAGTTTCGCCCACATTTTTTCTTCTATTTCGCAGGATACGCTTTTATAGATAATCTCCCGCAGGCTGTTAAATAATAATTGAATTTCTTTGTTATAGCCTTCAACATAGCTTTGAATAGCCTGATCCATAGAATGTCCTCCAAAACAGATAAAATAGGTTTTGCTTCTATCGTTGTGATAGTTGCAATATTGCAGGGAACCTGCGGCAGTCATCTCAGCATTATAATTTTACCATATAATAAATTAATTTGTGACATAATTTTCATATTAAGCAGGCCTAATTCCGTCTGGGCTCCGGCGACCAAATCATAGGGAGAACTGAAATAGTTGCAATTGATAACTGCTTACTTAATAAAAATATAATATGACATACTGTTGACTATTTAAAAATGCTATAATATTCCTAACAAAAAATGATATAAAATCTTCAGGGCATGAAAGGAGCGTGGCATAAAAATGATAGAGATACCAGAAAGTCTAACGTTAGCAAAACAACTGACCGATACGGTGAAAGGAAAGAAAATAACGGAGGTGGAGACCGAGCATACGAAGCATTCTTTTGCATGGTATACCGACGATCCGAAGGAGTATGCCGGAAAACTTCAGGGAAAGACCGTGGGAGAAATCCATGGAATCGGAAGCATGGTGGAGATGGAAGCGGAGGACTACAATTTTACGGTGGGAGACGGAACAAATATAAGATATTTTGAAAAGGGAGAAAAGCTCCCTGAAAGATATCAGATGAGGATAACCTTTGATGACGAAAGCTCTCTCATATGCACAGTCCAGATGTATGGTGCGATGTTTTTATTTCGGCCTGAGGAATACGATAATTTTTATTATCTCGTGGCGAAGGAAAAGCCCATGCCCGGAACAGAGGGCTTCGATTACCCGTATTTCAAGTCGTTGAGAGAGGAACTGAGCGGGAAGCTTTCCGCAAAGGCAATGCTCGCTACGCAGCAGAGGATTCCGGGACTTGGCAACGGCGTATTGCAGGACATCCTTCTGGAAGCGGGAATTCATCCGAAGCAGAAAATCGGCAGCATGCGTGAAGAGGATTGGAAGCACTTATATGGCACAGTTACGAATGTTCTTCGGGAAATGACGGAAAAGGGAGGAAGAGATACTGAGAAAAATCTCTTCGGGCAGGCGGGGGGATACCGCACGAAGCTCAGCAAGAAGACCCTTGGGGGGCCATGTCCTTATTGCGGCAATCCCATACAGAAGACGGCGTATCTGGGAGGAGCGGTATATTTTTGCTCACAGTGCCAGCGCGCTTGATTTTGCAAGAGTTTTCAGCAGCATCCCACCATAGCTGGGTGCGCTGACCGAATACGACACCGATGTCTTTCGCATGCTCGATGCGGTTCTTCCACGGAATACGTCCATGGATCAGACAATTGCCGCTGTCCCGTGTAAGGATACCGCTTAGAATTTTGAGGGTTGAGCTTTTTTCAGCTCCGTTGGGGCCGTTATAACCGGCCATTTCTCCCTCTCCGATGGAAAAGGAGACATCATCCAAGGCTATTCATAATCCCTGCGAAATAAAGCCTTACACGACGAATAAAATACTGCGCCACGTTTAGAGACCTTATAGGTCTTGCTTATACGTTCCAGTGTAATCATGTTTGCTTTCTCTTAGTAGTAATATAACGTACAGTTACTTATATCTTGCCAAGCCGGTTACTTATTTTGGATTCTGCCAAAAAACTGTGAGAATTAATGAAATGGGCTGTAGTGTATCACAGGCAGGGTTGCGCGTCAAGGCAGTATAATGATATAATTTCCAGTAATTGAGATCGTTATCGTTTACACAGTAGCTTGACACTTGCTGTTAAGCTGCGTAAGAACGTGATTCAAGAGATGATTTCTGTTTCGCAGAGCGAATTTAAATGCAGAAATCATGCGTTGCTGAGAACGGAGTGAACAGTAACGCCACATCTTACAGGCAAGGAGAAGTGAAATGAAATACAAATATTTGCTATTCGATTTGGACGGAACACTGACGGACCCCAAGGAGGGGATTACGACATCGATACAATACGCGCTTAAGTCTTTTGGAATCGACGAGCCGGATTTGGACAAGCTGGAGCCTTTCATCGGTCCGCCTTTAAAGGACAGCTTCATAAAATATTACGGTTTTGATGAGAAGCAGGCAGAAACGGCGATTGCAAAGTATAGAGAATGGTTTTCCCCTACCGGAATCTTCCAGAACAAAATATATCCGGGTACAGAGGATATGCTGGCTGCGCTGAAAAATGAAGGAAAAGTGCTGGCAGTGGCTTCCAGCAAGCCGACCGTATTCGTGGAAAAAATTCTGAATCACTTTGAAATCCGCCAATACTTCGATGTCGTGGTTGGAAGTGAGCTAAACGGCGTCCGCGGAAGCAAGGAAGAAGTGGTAGAAGAGGCCCTTCGCCAGCTTTCTGCCAAACGTGCATACGACAAGGATACAGCGTCAGTATCAGGAGAAGCAGCGGCTGCACGCAGCGAAACAGCGGCGATAGATGCGGCGGCAGCCATAGATATAGATAAAGAGCACACCGCAATGATCGGCGACCGGGAATTCGATGTATTTGGAGGTAAGCAGCACGGCCTGACAACTGTGGGAGTGACCTTTGGCTATGCCGGGGAAGGTGAACTGGAGGCAGCAGGAGCCGATTATATCGTGAACACAGTAGAAGAATTGAGGAGGCTTTTGATACGATGACACCCCAACCGGAATCTTCATTGAAAAAGACATGGAATATACTGATGCCTTTTGTGGTATATTTTATTGCCCACGATTTGGCACAGGTGCTGCTTGCGTTTCTTATGAATATGAGCTTAGGCTTGGGAGGAAGCTATTCGGAATACATTCTCGCGCGCACTCAGACAGTAAACGCCGTCCTAAACGCGCTCTCCCTGCTAATCGGTATGGCCTTCGTCTGGCCCATAGCTAAAACAGAATTCCGGTTTGCCAGACTGCGTCAAGAAGGGTTTCAGGCAACACGTCAGGCATCCTCAAGGACAAATACGATAGCTGCTTACATTCTACTGGCAGTATTTGCGATAACGCTGGCGCTGGGAACCAACCTCTTACTAATGCTCACCGGAATTGCAGGGAAATCCCCATCCTATCAGGACGTAGCTGCCAGGCAATTTGGAGTGGCTTTTGGCGCAGGCGTAGTCATCTACGGTGTTCTATCCCCGCTTGCCGAGGAAATCGTATTCAGAGGTCTTATCTATAACCGAATGAAAAGGTACTTCAACCCCGTGCTATCCATCATTATCTGCGGCATACTATTCGGTGGCTACCACGGCAATCTGGTACAAGGAATTTATGGTTGCATCCTCGGAATAGCAATTGCTTTCTCCTATGAACTATTCCGAAGCTTCACCGCCCCCGTCCTCTTCCATTCCTTAGCCAACTTAAGCGTATTCATTGTTGCTTACAGCAGCCAGGGTCTGACCGGAATGATGACTGTGTTAAATTGTTCTATTTTTCTGACAATTTCCTTTGCAAGTTTCGTTTTCATGTGGAAACTAAAAAAAATTACCTAAAATTTTTTCGAGTCTTCATTTTTCCTAAAATAATGAATCTGGGAATTTATATGGATTAAACCCCAGTATTTATCAAATAAATCCGAGGATTTACCAAAACAAACCCAAAAAAAATAGTGAGAAAATTTAATTAAAAATCTGACAATAGTTAAATAATAACTAAATAGTCATATTATCAGACAATAAGAATGAAAATAATTATTTACATCATAAAAAAATAGGTGTATAGTAATTGCATAGGTCGCAAAGAAGCGTAAAAGAGCTTTTTGCGTCCTTTTTTGTTATAAACAAGCTGTGAACAAATATCCGTTAAGTTCACCAAGGCCTATAGGCCATTGCGAAGCTTGCAACATGTGAAAGGAGAAAATATATGTTTGATGCGAAAATGTCCCTCCCGGAAGCTCCTCTTTACCGTCCGGAATTCGAACACGATAACTGCGGTATCGGCGCCTGCGTAAATATCAAAGGCAAAAAAAGCCATGAAACAGTGGAAAATGCCCTTAAAATAGTAGAGAATCTGGAGCACAGGGCCGGAAAAGATGCAGAAGGAAAGACCGGTGACGGTGTTGGAATCCTCACACAGGTGCCCCATAAATTCATGGTAAAGGTGACCGCCCCTTTGGGAATTATACTTGGCGGAGAAAGAGAATACGGGGTAGGAATGTTCTTCTTCCCACAGGAGGAAATGAAAAGAAACCAGGCCATGAAAATGTTCGAAATCATCGTGGAGAAAGAAGGCCTGACCTTCCTCGGCTGGAGGAAAGTTGAAACCATCCCTTCCGTGCTCGGACATAAGGCTGTAGAATGCATGCCCTATATTATGCAGGGCTTTGTTAAAAAGCCGGCGAATGTAGAAAAAGGGCTCGATTTCGACCGTATGCTCTACATCGTGCGCCGCGTATTCGAGCAATCCGGCGACAATACTTATGTAGTATCCCTATCCAGCAGGACTCTCGTATATAAAGGAATGTTTTTGGTTGGACAGCTCCGTACCTTCTTTTCCGATTTACAGGATAAAGATTACGAATCAGCCATTGCAGTGGTACATTCCCGCTTTTCGACCAATACCAATCCAAGCTGGGAAAGAGCACATCCTAACCGCTTTATCGTGCACAACGGTGAAATCAATACGATTCGCGGAAATGCGGATAAGATGCTGGCCAGAGAGGAGAATATGGAATCCGAACACTTGAAAGGACAGCTCCATAAAGTGCTTCCCGTAGTGAATGCTTCCGGTTCCGACTCCGCCATGCTGGATAACACTCTGGAATTCCTCGTTATGAGCGGCATGGATCTGCCTCTTGCGGTGATGATTACCATTCCTGAGCCTTGGGCGAACAATAAGACGATGAATCAGCATAAAAAGGACTTTTATCAATATTATGCCACCATGATGGAGCCGTGGGACGGCCCTGCCTCCATTCTGTTCTCAGACGGAGATATTATGGGTGCTGTGCTTGACCGCAATGGTCTTCGGCCCTCCCGTTATATGATAACCGATGACGGGCAGCTCATTCTTTCCTCCGAAGTAGGCGTGCTGGATATCGACCCGACGAAAATCGTAGTGAAGGAAAGACTCCGTCCGGGCAAGATGCTTCTTGTAGATATGGTGAAGGGAGAAGTTATCGATGACGATAAGCTGAAGGAAAAATATGCCTGTTCACAGCCCTACGGCGAATGGCTGGATAATAACCTCGTTACGCTGAAAAGCCTTCACATCCCCAATCAAAGGGTGCCGGAATTTACCGATGAAGAAAGACAGCGTATGCAGAAAGCATTCGGCTATGCCTACGAAGAGCTTAAAGCGAGCATTCTTCCCATGGCCAGAGACGGAGGAGAGGCCATTGCGGCAATGGGCGTTGATACACCGCTGCCGGTATTAAGCAAGACTTATCATCCGCTGTTTCATTATTTCAAGCAGCTTTTTGCACAGGTAACCAACCCGCCTATCGATGCGATCAGGGAGGAGGTTGTCACCTCCACCACCGTATATATCGGAACAGAAGGAAATGTGCTGGAGGAGACGCCGAAGAACTGCAACGTGCTGCAGATCAACAACCCGATTCTTACGAATACGGATTTGATGAAAATAAAGAGTATGAAGGTGGAGGGCTTCAAGGTAGAAGAGGTGCCCATTACCTATTATAAGAATACAAGTCTGGAGCGGGCGATAGAGCGGCTTTTCGTAGAGGTGGACAGAGCTTACAGAGAGGGAGGAAATATTCTCATCCTTTCAGACCGCGGTGTAGATGAGAACCATGTGGCGATTCCGTCTCTGTTAGCGGTATCTGCTCTGAACCAGCATTTGGTCAAGACGAAAAAGAGAACGAGCGTAGCATTGATCCTGGAATCGGGAGAGCCGCGGGAGGTGCACCATTTTGCCACCTTGTTAGGCTATGGCGCTTGCGCTATCAATCCGTATCTGGCGCAGGAATCCATCAAGGAGCTGATCGACAACAGGATGCTCGACAAGGATTACTATGCGGCAGTGGATGATTACAACAACGCCGTTTTGCACGGAATCGTGAAAATTGCTTCCAAAATGGGTATCTCTACCATTCAATCCTACCAAGGCTCTCAGATATTCGAAGCTATCGGTATAAACTACGATGTCATCAATAAATATTTTACAAATACGGTATGCCGTGTAGGCGGAATCGCATTAAAAGATTTGGAAAAGCAAGTGGATGAACTTCATTCGGGAGCGTTTGACCCATTAGATCTTCAAACCGATTTGACGCTGGATAGCTTGGGACATCATAAGATGAGAAGCGGCGCCGATGAGCACCTTTATAATCCGGCGACCATTCATCTGCTGCAGCAGTCAACGAGGTGCGGAGACTATGGCATGTTCAAGCAGTATACCCAGCTTGTGAACGATGAAAACTCCGTTAAAAACTTAAGAGGTCTTATGGATTTCAATTATCCGAAGCAGGGCATCCCTCTGGAGGAAGTGGAGAGTGTGGAGGAAATCGTCACCAGATTCAAGACGGGGGCCATGTCCTATGGTTCCATTTCCAGGGAAGCTCATGAGACGATGGCAATAGCCATGAACACGCTGAAGGGCAAATCCAATTCCGGCGAAGGCGGAGAGGATTTGGAGCGCTTGACTATAGGGCAGGACGGACTGAATCGCTGTTCCGCGATCAAGCAAGTAGCAAGCGGACGTTTCGGCGTGACCAGCCGTTATCTCGTCAGCGCCAAAGAGATACAGATCAAGATGGCGCAGGGGGCAAAGCCCGGTGAAGGCGGTCATCTGCCCGGGGAAAAAGTATATCCGTGGGTGGCCAAGACGAGGCACTCCACTCCCGGCGTAGGTCTGATTTCTCCGCCTCCCCACCATGACATTTATTCCATTGAGGATTTGGCGGAATTGATTTATGATTTGAAGAATTCCAATAAGGATGCCAGAATTTCTGTAAAGCTCGTTTCCGAGGCGGGAGTAGGGACGGTTGCCGCAGGCGTTGCCAAAGCGGGAGCACAAGTCATCCTCGTATCGGGCTATGACGGCGGTACCGGAGCGGCTCCGAGAAACTCCATTCATAACGCGGGACTTCCGTGGGAGTTAGGCCTTGCAGAAACTCATCAGACGCTTATAATGAACGGTCTGAGAGGAAAGGTGCGCATTGAGACGGACGGTAAGCTGATGAGCGGACGCGACGTGGCTATTGCGGCAATACTCGGCGCGGAGGAATTCGGCTTCGCAACGGCTCCTCTTGTGACCATGGGCTGCGTTATGATGAGAGTGTGTAATCTGGATACTTGCCCGGTGGGCGTAGCGACGCAGAATCCGGAGCTTAGAAAGAACTTTAAGGGTAAGCCTGAATACGTTGTGAATTTCATGAGATTTATTGCCACAGAGCTTCGGGAGTATATGGCGAAGCTGGGCGTGCGCACCATCGACGAACTGGTAGGGCGCACCGATTTGCTCAAGAGGAAGGAACGCTTATCGAAGAGCCAGCAGCAGGTGGATTTGGCGCAGATTCTCGCTAATCCTTATGTAGGCAGTCAGGAGAAAATGACCTTCGACCCTAAGCAGGTATATGATTTCCATTTGGAGAAGACCTTGGATGAGAAGGTGCTGTTGAAGCAGCTTTCCGGCGCGATTGCCAAGGGAACGAAACGAAGTGTGGAGGTAGATGTAAAAAATACGGATCGTGCGTTTGGAACGATTCTCGGATCAGAAATTACCAAGCAGCTTGGGGATAGTGTGGAAGAGGATACCTACCGCATTTTATGCAAGGGTACGGGAGGACAGAGCTTCGGAGCATTTATCCCGAAGGGCCTTACGCTGGAGCTGGTAGGTGACAGCAACGATTATTTTGCCAAGGGCCTGTCCGGCGGCAAGCTGATCGTTTATCCTCCGGCAGGAAGCAGCTTCAAGGCAGAGGACAATATCATTATAGGAAACGTTGCCTTATACGGTGCGACCAGCGGAAAAGTATTTATAAATGGTATGGCGGGAGAGCGTTTCTGTGTTCGTAATTCCGGGGCCCATGCAGTAGTCGAGGGCGTAGGCGACCATGGCTGTGAATATATGACGGGAGGGCGTGTAGTGGTACTGGGACCTACGGGCAAGAACTTTGCGGCAGGAATGAGCGGCGGTATTGCGTATGTTCTGGATGAAAACAACGACTTGTACATCCGGTTGAATAAAGAGATGGTTTCTTCTCACGAGCTGACTTCCAAATACGATGTACTGGAGCTTAAGGGAATGATTAAAGAGCATGTAGCGCTTACCAATTCGGCAAAAGGAAAGGAAATCCTCGATAACTTCAAGGATTATCTGCCGAAATTCAAGAAAATCATTCCTCATGACTATGAAAGAATGCTGACGACTATCGTGCAGATGGAAGAAAAGGGACTTAGTGCGGAGCAGGCACAAATAGAAGCATTCTACGTAAACAGTGCGAAGTAGGAAGGAAAGGAGGCCTATACGATGGGAAAACCAACAGGATTTATGGATTATAACAGGGAAGTTTCTAAGGAAACGGAACCCAAAAAAAGAATAAAAAATTTCGATGAATTTCATGAGCATCTGCCGAAGGAAAAACAGAGAATTCAAGGAGCCAGGTGTATGGACTGCGGCGTGCCTTTTTGCCAGTCAGGAATGAATCTGGGCGGCATGACTTCCGGCTGTCCTCTTCACAACTTGATACCGGAATGGAATGATTTGGTATTTACGGGAAACTGGCAGCAGGCATATAACCGTTTGAAAAAGACGAATAGTTTTCCGGAATTTACCTCCAGAGTGTGCCCTGCACCATGCGAAGGCGCGTGTACCTGCGGACTGAATGGCAGTCCCGTGGCAATCAAGGAAAACGAATATGCCATTATCGAAAATGCATATGCGGAGGGCTATGCGTCCGCGAAGCCGCCTAAGGTGCGCACAGGAAAGCACGTGGCGGTAGTAGGCAGCGGACCGGCAGGTCTTGCGGCGGCAGACCAGTTGAATAAAAGAGGGCATCAGGTAACCGTATTCGAACGCTCCGACCGAGTGGGAGGATTGCTCATGTACGGAATACCCAATATGAAATTGGATAAGAGCATCGTGGAGCGTAAAATAAAGATTATGGAGGAGGAAGGGGTCGTCTTCGTGACGGGAACGGATGTAGGCAAGGATTTGTCTCCGGAAAGCCTGCAAAAAGACTTCCATAGAGTGGTTCTGGCCTGCGGCTCCTCCAATCCGAGGGATATTTCCGCTCCCGGCAGGGATGCACAGGGTATTTATTTTGCGGTGGATTTCCTAAAGGCGAATACGAAGAGCCTGAGAGACTCCAATTTGCAGGATGGAAATTACGTGAATACAAAGGATAAGCATGTGGTGATCGTCGGAGGCGGTGATACGGGCAATGACTGTGTGGGCACATCTGTGCGCCATGGCTGTAAATCCGTAACCCAGATAGAGATGATGCCCAAGGCACCGGATGCGCGTACCGAGAATAACCCGTGGCCGGAATGGCCGAAGGTCTGCAAGACGGATTACGGTCAGGAAGAGGCGATCGCGGTATTTGGACACGATCCCCGTATCTATGAATCTACGGTGAAGGAATTCATCAAGGACAAAAACGGTCATCTGAAGAGCGTCAAAATCGTAAAGCTCGCCTGGGAAAAGGATGAAAAGACGGGCCGCATGAATATGAAAGAGGTTCCGGGGAGCGAGCGGACGCTTCCGGCAGACATAGTTCTTATTGCGGCAGGCTTTCTCGGAAGCCAGAAGTACGTGACGGAGGCTTTCAAGGTGGAAACCGATGAAAGGACCAACGTTAAGACCGTTCCGGGAGCATACGAGACGAATGTGAAGAACGTCTTTGCGGCCGGTGATATGCGAAGAGGCCAGTCGTTAGTCGTATGGGCAATCCGTGAAGGAATGGAGGCTGCCCGGGCGGTAGATGAGAGCCTGATGGGTTACAGCAATCTGAACGTGCAATAGGAATGAAAAAGAAACAGAAATAAAAGAGAAGTAGAGATGGAAAAACAGAAAAGAAATAAAAATAAGTAAAGAAATAGAAATATGAAATAAAATAAAGCAGTAAAGAGGATATTTACCGGAAACTTAAGGTAAATATCCTCTTTGTTTAAGTTCCCATTGAAAAACCGGGATAAGTGCGATATACTGCTAATCGTGTACACAAATGATGGAATTATTTAAAGAAATCCACAAAAGCGGAAGGATATGAGCGAAGAAATGTCCGGTAATTTGATGCAGGATGAAAAAAATATAAAAGTGACGGATATGGGAAAAAGTAATGCCATAACGGAGGGAGTAATCTGGAAACAGTTGCTCCTCTTCTTTTTCCCTATTTTATTCGGAACTTTTTTTCAGCAGTTATATAATGCGATAGACGCCATTATCGTAGGAAGATATGTGGGAAAGGAGGCGCTTTCTGCCGTGGGCGGAAGCACCAATACAGTGATTCAGCTAATCGTAGGCTTTTTTGTGGGTCTATCCAGCGGAGCCACCGTTATCATATCCCAATATTACGGGGCGAAGAAGCAGGAGATGGTGGGGTATGCGGTGCATACAGCCATTGCTTTCAGCGTGATTGCAGGTCTTGTTATGTCGGCGGCAGGTATCCTCACTGCTCCGGCAGTATTAAAAGCTATGAATACACCGGAGGATGTGCTTGGGCCGTCGATTACCTTCCTTCGGATTTATTACTTAGGGATGGTAGGAAATCTCGTTTATAATATAGGTGCCGGAATACTCAGGGCAGTAGGAGACTCCAAACGGCCGCTGTACTTTTTGATCGTGAGTTGTATGACAAACATCGCTCTCGACATGCTGTTTGTGGTAGGCCTCGGCATGGGAGTGGCAGGGGCGGCATTAGCGACTATCATTTCCCAGACGCTCAGTGCGGTACTTATTATAATGCTGTTAGTAAGGACGAAGGATATGCACCGTCTGGTCCTTCGCGATATCCGTTTGGATAAAAGGATGTTAGCGAGGATTATTAAAATAGGATTTCCGGCAGGCATGCAGTCAATCATGTACAGTTCCTCCAACGTCATTATACAAGCCGGCATTAATTCCCTGGGAACGGATACTGTAGCGGCATGGACGGCCTATAGTAAGATAGACAGCATATTTTGGATGATCGTCAGCGCCTTCGGCATTTCGGTCACTACATTCGTGGGGCAGAACTATGGAGCGGGGAAGAAAGATCGGATGAGAAAAGGAGTAAGGATATGTATGGCTATGACTTTTGCCGCTACCTTTTTGATTTCCCTTGTACTGTATTTCTGGGGAATATATTGCTATCGGCTGTTTACTGCAGATACAGCGGTAATAAGGATAGGAGTGGAGATGCTGCGTTTCCTCGTACCTGTTTACTTCACATATGTAGCCATCGAGATTCTCTCCGGTGCACTGCGCGGTGTGGGCGATAGCTGGATTCCTATGCTGATATGTCTGATAGGGATATGCGCGCTGCGCGTAATATGGCTTATGCTGGCTGTTCCGCTTCGAAAGAATATTTACACGATCATGTTCAGTTATCCGCTTACATGGGTAGTTACGACTATACTGTTCGTCGTATATTATTTGTTTTTCAGTAAAGTAAAAGGACGCCCAAAATAAAGTTCTATGGAAACACTTAAGGAATATTCATATTCAGCTTTAAAGCCAGCGTCTTTACAATGCGCGTAGCAACCGGGCAGACCTTCCCATTTTCCAGAATGACCAGACAATTCTTAATATTTACTTCTTTCACGTGGGAAAGGTTAATGATGCATGATTTATGACATTGAAAAAATGATTCGTCTAAAAGTTTTACTATTTTTTTCAAGGAATAGAAAAGCTCGGTATATCCGTTTCTCTTATAGATTCGAATCTTATGCGCCTCTACGGAAGTTTCAATGCAGTAAATATCGGGAAGCTTCATGGAGATGATACGTCCGTCGATTTTTAAGGCGATAGCCTTTTGAATAGTATTGGTAGGGAGCGTATAAAGCTCCAGGGCTTTGAGAATACATTCCCGTATACGGGAGGAAATATCCTTGCTGTCGCTTTTTATAATATAATCCATGGCTTCGACCTTATATTTGAAAGAGAGATAGGAAAGCTCGCTGTGAACAGTAACGAACACGATAAAGCCCCGTGGATCATATTTCCTTATTTCCCTGGCAAGAGCGAAGCCGTCAATGGAAGTATTCAGATTAACGTCGAGAAAATATAAAGATGGAGTTTTATGCTCGGTCAAATAGGAGAGAAGCTGATAGGGTGAAGAAGAGGTGCAAACGATAGAAGCATCCATATCTTCAATCATGATTGTGTTGGATACCAATTTATTAAGATGCTGCAATTGATTTTCATCATCATCACAAATGTATACTGGTAACATCATTCCCCCTGAGTAAAAGTTGATATTAATGATGTCATGATACGATATAATAATTCAGTTTACTACTTATTACAACAAATTTATGATTATATTTTTATATAAGAAATAAGGTGAAAAAATAATCGTTTAAGAAATGGAATTGAGCGTTTATGAAAAATATGGTAATATATTATCGAAGTATGTTATAAATAGAATCACGAGATGAGACGAGGTGTACAGCATGGAACATATGCTTGCGAGTAAGATTACGGCTTGGTGTTTGAAGCGCAATGAGATGTCGGAGTCACAAGCCATAGCGGTTACCTATGGAATAGAATTAATCTTTAACTCTCTGTTCAAAGTGATGGGGCTAGTATTGCTCGGATTCGTTTTCGGTCGCGCATGGGATGTGATCCTGTCAATTGGATGTTTTTCTTTGTTACGTTCCTGTGCAGGAGGAGTACATATGAAGTCGAGCCTTGGCTGCTTCTTGTCGATGGCGCTGGTGTGTGTCCTTTCCTGTGTAGGCGCGGAGTATATCGGTTATCTGCCGATTGGCGTAATGATAGCTTTAACAATAGGAATTATAGTAGTTAATAAATTGTATGCACCATTTTTTACTGAAAATAATCCGATTGAAGACGGCAAACTTATCAAAAAGAAAAATACAGGTGCAGTAATAATCTCGGTAATATTATTGGCAATCATATGGATTACACCTATATGGAAGCTTAAAATGATAATGCTTATACCGGTAACACTGGAAACCTTAAGCATATTGCCGTGCTGGCACGGAACGAAAAAAGCGGCTCAGGACTAAATCGAATAAAAGCCTGCACCGCAGCAAAAACTTGATAATAAAGCAAGCATATTATTACTTAGTGTCAAAGGGGAATTTTGAGAATTGTCTTAATGTGCTTGCTTTTATTATATCTAAACCAATCAACGCTTCTTTATGTACTAGTCTAAGTTCTGCGGAAGTTTATATCTTTTTTTCCCCTTACTATACCCATAATTAATTGCTTTAACGGGGCATGCATGAAGGCAGGACGTACAAAATTCACATTTTTGTCCCCAAACCGGTTTTTGAGAAACCATGCGGATATTTTCCACAGGACACACCTTGCTGCATAATCCACAACCGGTGCAGGAACTGTCTAAGTTGGAAGAAAAAATATTGCCTCTTTGCCAAAGGACGCTTGTTTCTTTTTCATTTAATTTATATCCAAAACTATGCCATGGTCTTACAAAAAAAGGTTCAAAATTCCGATGTGCCTGTTTATCGATGATCATAGAGGAATATTTGTTCAATTTATCTGTCGCTTTATTAAATAATTTACTGATACTTTTTTCGTCAGGAAGCCGATTAACATCTGTTAATAAATTACTTTTGTTTATGAGTGCTATATTATTAGGCATCTTTATACGATAAGAGGCAGAAAGTTTCATATTTCGTGTATCTAATATTTTTTCAAGCTGAATAGTTGCAATCCCGTCATATCCCCCCATTGTATGGACTTCATATAAATAGGAAGTATCAATTAATACGCTGTTTAGAAATTTTTTGATGATATTTGGCAATCCCCAATAGTAAACCGGGAAAAAGATTCCAACACGGTCGGCGCTGAGTGCTCTTAAGTTATCATATTGGGCAATATTAATAAGTTGGCAATCTCCGATTCTGTCTGCCAGTGTTTTGGCGGCCCAATATGTATTTCCTGTACCACTGAAATAAAATATAATATTTTTCATACTTTTTATCCTTTTTAAATTTAGATTTGAATAAGGTTAATCATATCTGCAATCATTTTGTTACGCTGTTTTTTTTCAAAGAAATTAAAAGAAATATTTTCTTTGATAATATCAACTTCAAGAAATGATAGTTGTATGGTGCTGGAAATCATATTCAAAATAATCATTATTTTGTCATCACTTAAATTGCTGTTTATTGATTTTAAAATGGGAGAATAATATTCAATAGCCTGTTTTAAGGAATCCGCTTTTATATATCCTTCCAAACAGAACTTTATATACAATTTACTTATTTTTCCATGCCTGGCTAAAAAGTCTGCATATGATTGAAAAGACAGCACAATCATTTCTTTGGACTCGACGTTTTTCTTTAGGAAGCTTTTATTTTCTTCTCTAATGCTATTCTCTATATATTGCTTTACCGCATCAACTAATAAGTCCTGCTTACTTTTGTAATGATAATTGATTAATCCGACTGCTACATTTGCTTTTTTTGCTATTTGGCTAATACTGATATTAGATGAGCCGGTTTCTTCGATTAACTCTATCACAGCATTTACCATATCACTTTTTGTTCTTTCGGCTTTGTACATATATCATTCCCTCTTTCGAATTGTAATGTTATTTGATAATTGATGACATTTTGAAACTGAATAATATTCAATAATTGAATTTGATTCAATTATATCACTTGTATATTATCTGTCAACAAAGATACTATAAATTATTTTTAAACTTGAGTTTTAGATTCGGCCATAGGATCACACATACATATTGAATACAGTTTTTATAGCGTTTCATTGTAAAAAAATTGTATGCAAATACTATAGTCAGGATAATCTATACTTTTTTATTTTTTCTATTGCATAATTTTTTTCATAGTGATATATTTATAACACACAAGTTATAAATATATCACTACGGGAGAGTGCATTATGAAAGTGAAAATGAATACTAAACTAAGGCTTGTTATGGAAGTAATAACAGTTCTGTACTTATTTCTTAGCGCATCACTAAAGAATTCAGATTTCAATATTCCGCTTTTACTGACTTTGATTTGGAGCGTGATATGGTTCCTAATCTTTTTACAGGGGAAAAGATTAGGCGGAATAAAGGATGAGCTGATAATTTCCATATTATCTAAAATAAATGGAATAGTGGTGTATTTCTTTATATTTGCGATTGGCACTTTTTGTGTTTTTCTTATAACACCGTATAATAGCTTTTTTATTTCAAAGGTTACGATTGGGATATATTTAATGCTTATACTTCTTATTGCAACTGTAATCAGATTATTATTATTTATATATTATGATAAGAAGGGTATGTAAAAGGTGGCTATGTTAAATACAAAAATAAAGGAATATCGGGAAAAGAAATCAATGAGTCAAAATGAACTTGCCCAATTGGTTGGGGTAAGAAGAGAAACAATAGTTCATTTGGAAAACGGCAGATATAATCCTTCTTTAAAATTAGCAATGGATATAGCAAAAGTATTCGACACAACAGTTGAAGATTTGTTTGAATTTATTGGTTAAAATAATGAACTGGCGCTGTCATAGTGCAATCTATAACCATATCGGAGTATGGGACGGCTCTGCGGTTAGTGCGTGCATGGAAAAAGCGGTATAACAGTGAGATGTTATACCGCTTATCATTATTATTAAAATAAAAAATCTCAAACTGATTTTGAAGATTCCGATAGCTTTGCAATTTCTTAAAGCAACTGCAGTCCATTCTCCCTGGCAGCAGCCATCGTTTCATCAGGCCAAAGCGAGCACTGAACCTCTCCAATATGCGCCTTGCGTAAAAAGAACATACAGATACGCGATTGTCCGATGCCGCCGCCAATCGTATAAGGAAGTTCTTCCTCAACGACTGCTTTTTGGAAAGGAAGTTTCACGCGTTCCGGGCATCCTGCCTTTTCCAGCTGAGAAAGCAGAGCCTCTTTATCCACGCGAATTCCCATGGAAGATAGTTCCAGTGCGATATCGAGAACCGGATAATAAACAACAATGTCCGCGTTTAAAGCCCAATCGTCGTAGTCGGGAGCACGCCCGTCGTGCCTTTCGCCGGATTCCAGCAAATCCCCGATCTGCATAATGCATACGGCTCCTTTAGCTTTCGAGATATAATATTCTCTCTCCTTCGGCGTGTTATCGGGGAACATGTTCTCCAGTTCCTGCGTTGTGATAAAGAAGATGTCGTGGGGAAGTATCTCTTCTATATAATCGTATCTGATCGCCATATACTTTTCCGTCTTGCGCAGTACTTTGTATACGGTACGGACTACCTCTTGCAAGGTCTCGATATTCCGTTCTTCTCTGGAAATGATTTTTTCCCAGTCCCATTGGTCCACATAAATAGAATGAATATTATCGGTTTCTTCATCCCTACGGATAGCACTCATGTCGGTATAAAGACCTTCTCCGTGAGAAAAACCGTATTTTTGAAGCGCCGAGCGTTTCCATTTGGCGAGGGAATGAACGATTTCGGCTTCCGCATCACCCTGCTCCTTAATGCCGAAGGTAACGGGGCGTTCTACGCCGTTTAAGTTGTCGTTCAGACCTGATTCGGGGGTAACAAATAAGGGTGCAGATACGCGCAGCAGGTTCAAACGCTCGGCAAGAAGATTCTGAAAGAAATCCTTGACGGTTTTAATACCGATCTGGGTATCGTGCAAATTAAGTGCCGACTGGTAGTCTTTGGGAATAACCGGCTTGCTCATAAGTAATCATCCTCACTTTTTCTTTATTATTAATCATCTTACATAATTATACACAACTAATATTTAACCGCGTTTTGCCTGATAATGCAAGCGTTAAATACTGTGAAGCAATATTTTGTATATTAAATGTTACTGTTCACTCCGTTCTCAGCAACACACGATTTCTGCATTGTAAAAATTTTGCATGTAAATTCGCACTGCAAAGCAGAAATCATCTCTTAAATCATGTTCTTCTCCCGTACCAATTCGATTGCTTCTTTGCCGGACATATGCTCGATATCCAGTTCTATCATGCAAAGCTGTGGGAGCGATTTGTCGATTTCCTGAAGGTGCCCTTGTGCCTGCTCGGGAGAATACCTTTTTGTCAATTTCTCGATAGCGCTTCTTTTCTGTGCTTCGTCCTCCAGGATTACGGCTTTTCCGAAAGCGATGACGCTGCGAAAATAAGTGGTATATTTCTCCGGTACCACACTGTCTTTATCGATAACACAGAAGGAGACCTTTTCATTTCTTACAATGGAATCTATCTTGTGTCCCGTTTTGGCACAGTGGAAAAAGATTTTGAAATCATCGTACACATAGCTGAGCGGAACAGCGTAAGGATAGCCGTCGTCTCCGGATACAGCGAGAACGCCGGAGGTTCCCCGCTGCAGGACATCGATACATTCTCCTTCCGATAGAATCTGTTTTTGTCTTCTCATTTCCCTAAACATATGACACCTCTTTCTTATTTTGTATTAATTATGAACATGCCGGCAATGCAAATGGCGATTCCCGCCAGCTTTTTCATGGAAAGGCCCTCTTTATAAAGAAGCCAGCCGACAAACAGCATAATAACTGATACACACATATTTGCGATCAGGGAGCCCTTGCTGATTTCCCAGCCGTTTCGATACATCAGAAGATAGCCGCCCTCTACGCCCAATACGGCGAGTCCCAGCAAGAAATTGGATATATTCATCTTGCTCATTTCCATGATCAAGCTTTCCTTTTTCGTTAGAAAAAACAAGAGAATGCTGGAAACAAGGGCCACGCCATAGGTAGCGATAAGCGCAAGAAACGGATTTACGTCGGAGGGCGTATTTTTGCTGAACATATGATAGAAGACATTGGAAAGGATGACCAGCAAAATAGGCATAATATATAGATAATTCAAATTATTCATCTCTGTCCTCCAATTGCTTATACATCAGCACATGGAGGCAGTATTCGTCATAATAGGGTTCTCCTGACGTTACATAGCCTTGTTTTTCGTAGAAGCCCGCCGCCCTTACCTGAGCTGACAGATATATTTTCCGGCCTCCGGCTGAGCGTATTCGTTCTTCGGCCTCCTCCAGGATATGCGCACCGATATTCTTTCCCCGGTAGGCTTTGTCAACGGCAATACGGCCCATGGTGTATGCCGATTTCCCGCTGTCAAAATAGTAGCGGCAGGTTGCTATCGGCGATTCCCCCTCAAATAGGACGAGGTGGGTGGAAATATCGTCGAGGTCGTCGAATTCCTCGATAAATCCTTGCTCCTTTACGAATATGGATTCCCTCAGAAAAGAAGCTTCTTTTGGTAAATAGTTATAGCTTTTTGTGATCATGATGAGATATGTTCCTTCATAATATAGTTGGTTTATGCGTTATAAAACAAAAAACACTCAAAAACAAACCTTCTGATGCGGGAAATGCACCATACCTACGGTTTGCCCCTGAATGCCTTATATACTTTATCCGGTGACAAAGCATTAGCTTTTTCTGACAAGATTATACTAAAGTTGTGTGGGAATGTCAATGAAACAAAAAAATTACTATCCAGATTATGAACATTTGTTCGATAAAACTATTGATAAACGGGAATGAATATGGTATCATAATACAAACGGGTGTTCGAGGCGGTGACGAGATTTGATGAATTATAAGGTTTCAGAAGAGATGTCTGTAATGGAGAAGCTGGGAATCTTAACAGATGCAGCCAAATACGATGTGGCATGTACCTCCAGCGGTGTGGATAGGAAGGGCAGCGGAAGCGGTATGGGGAATACCGTTGCGGGTGGTATCTGTCATAGCTTCAGTGCGGACGGTAGATGTATCTCTTTATTGAAGATACTTTTTACAAATGAATGTATTTATGATTGTAAATATTGTATTAACAGAAAATCCAACGATGTTGTCAGGACCTCATTCACGCCGGATGAGGTATGCGAACTGACCATGGGATTTTATAAAAGAAATTATATTGAAGGACTTTTCTTAAGCTCGGGCATACTATATAATCCTGATTTTACCATGGAATTGATTTATCAGACCCTGTATAAGCTGCGCAGGGAACACCGGTTTCAGGGGTATATTCATGTAAAAGCGATTCCCGGCGCAGATCCGTTTCTGATTCAAAAGACGGGACTGTTAGCCGATAGGATGAGCGTGAATCTGGAACTGCCTACGGCGGAGGGACTTAGCCGCCTCGCGCCCAATAAGCATAGGAAGAACATTTTAGCCCCCATGCGCCAGATTCAAAATGGAATTATATCCAGTAAAAACGAAATTGTTCTATATAAAAATGCACCCCGCTTTGTTCCGGCAGGACAATCTACCCAGCTTATCGTAGGTGCCACACCGGAAAATGACTATCAGCTAATGACGGTGGCGGAAAGCCTCTATGAGAAATTTGAATTAAAAAGAGTATTTTATTCTGCCTTCGTGAATGTGAACGAGGATAAAGAACTGCCCGCGCTTCCCGGAGGGCCTCCGCTTCTTCGGGAACATAGGCTTTATCAGGCGGACTGGCTGCTTCGTTTTTATGGGTTTAAGGCAGGAGAGCTTTTAAGCGAAGAAAGACCCAATTTCAATATTCTGCTGGATCCGAAAGCCGACTGGGCGCTGCGTCATCTGGAGATATTTCCGGTGGAAGTAAACAGGGCAGATTATCAACTGCTGCTTAGGATACCGGGAATCGGGGTGAAGAGTGCGCAGAGAATCGTAATGGCGAGGCGCAACGGTTTTCTTGGCTTTCCTGATTTGAAAAAGATAGGAGTGGTGCTTAAACGGGCGCTCTATTTTATTACGTGCAATGGAAGAATGATGTACAACACGAAGATAGAAGAGGATTATATCACGAGAAATCTTCTCACGGTCAAAGAAAAGCTTCCCTTTGACAAGGATGGAATTACTTATAAGCAGCTATCCTTATTCGATGATGTAGGCTTTACTATGCAGCCGGATATCGTCGATACTCATAAAGCAGTGCTGGGGCAGATGTAACGGGGAGTGGAGGTATGTGCGGTATGGAAGAGAAATATTTAATATGCGAGGATTCATTAGAGGGCATTTTTACAGGAATCTATAAAGCCTATTCCTTGAAGGAGGATCACAGCCATCTGCATATACAGATCGGGGAGGAGGAGAATCTGCGCTTATTTGCAGAATATATCCCTACAGCGCCCGATGCCGGAATGGCAGTAAAGGTATCCCGCACTATTCAGAGGGAGTTGGGCGAGGAGACGTATATGAATATATGCCGTGCACTGGCTTCGGAGGACATGCAGAAGGGAGAGGCTGTATACAAGACTGTGGTGTGCGGACTGCAAATGAAAAATGGCAGGCAGGTTATGGGCAATCTGGCGAATTCCTACGTGCACAAGGTGTTCGAGCTGAGCCGGGGAACCAACAACGAGGTTCTTCATTTGATGGGATTTCTTCGGTTCCAGGAGCTGGAAAACGGCATATTATTTTCCAGGATAGGGCCTAAGAACAATATAGTGACCTTTTTAGCTCCTCACTTCGCGGATAGGCTGCCTCTTACAAATTTTGTCATATATGATGAGAACAGGGGAATATTTGCCGTTCATCCGGCCTCAAAGGATTGGTATCTCGTTACGGATGCCGAAATCAGCCGGGAAGCGATGGAGAATTATTCGAAGGAAGAGCTGGAATATCAGGAACTGTTTACGTATTTCTGCCATAAAATAGCAATAAAAGAGAGAAGAAACCTGAATTTACAAAAAAGCATGCTTCCCTTAAGATTCCAAGAATATATGGTAGAATTTAGGAAATAATGATCAATATGCAGTTTAGCGAAGTAAAGAGATAAAAGATAAATTGTGCAACTTTTTATATTTTGGCGAATATTGCGGATTGGGAGTGGTCAATATGAAAAGATTTTTCAGCGGCTAATATTTCCATGAATCCAGTTTATAAAAATTTCACTTTACTTTTATAGTGGATAAGGTATAATACACAAGTAACTGCGAGAAAGATATTTTCATGAAAGGATTTTTCAAGGAAGGGTGATATTTATGATACATCGTAAAATAAGGTTGAGACCCGACGAAGTGAAAAGGTTTGTGGCAGCGGCATCGAAATGTGACTTTGATATTGATATTGCTTATAATAGATACGTAGTTGACGCAAAATCCATCGTCGGAGTATTGGGATTGGACTTTAATCAGATTTTAACAGTTTCCTATTCAGGATACGATGATGATTTTGAGTCGTTTATGAGACACTTTGCCGTCGCATCCTGATTTCCGGGGCTCGAATCTGCTCCGGGAATCAGGAAACGGACGTTGCTGAGAACGAAGTGAACAGTAACAAACGGACAATGGCAAATAATAAGGTAATGTTGTTTGACTCCCTATAAGAGATAGAGTAGACTATCTTTATGGGGAGTTTTTTACGTAACAGGAAAGTGCACCTATTACATAAAAAATGGATGCGCAGCTACGCGCGCGGAACAAAAGCTGTGCTGTCGAAGTACTTGGTTGCGAGAGTGAGCGAAGCACACTTTTGTTCTGTAATATCCCGAATAACTCGTTGGCAGGGAGTCTTGGAAATGGAACAGAAGGAAAAGGCAGAAATACATATATCCGTCCGCAACCTGGTGGAATTCGTGCTGCGTTCGGGAAATATTGATAATAGAAGGTCCACGGCGCCGGATCAGGCTATGCAGGAAGGCAGCCGGGTACACCGGATGATACAAAGGAGAATGGGTTCCGATTATCATGCGGAGGTAGTGCTGCGGCATCCGCATGAGACGGAGGAATATACGGTTGTCGTAGAGGGAAGGGCAGACGGGATCATAGACGGCACGGAAGCGACTCCGGTAACGGTGGATGAAATCAAAGGGACCTATCTGGAACTTAAAAAGATAAAGGAGGCTTTTGCCGTACATCTGGCGCAGGCCAAGTGCTATGCATATATTTATGCCGATAAGAATAAGCTGAAGGAAATTTGTGTCCGTATGACCTACTGTAATCTGGATACGGAGGAAATCAAATATTTTCATTCCAGCTATACCTTTATGGAATTAAAGCGGTGGTTTGAGGATGTTTTGACCCAGTATAAGAAATGGACTGACTTCGAGTTTCAATGGAAGCGAAGCAGGACGCAGTCCATCAAAAGCCTTTCCTTCCCGTTTCCCTATCGAGAGGGGCAGAAGGAGCTGGTAACTTATGCCTATCAGAGCATTTACCACGGAAAAAAGCTTTTTATAGAGGCTCCTACGGGAGTCGGCAAGACGATTTCTACAGTTTTTCCTGCGATTAAGGCTATGGGTGAAGGATTAGGCGAGAGAATCTTTTACTTGACGGCGAAGACCATTACCAGAACCGTTGCCGATGACACTTTCCAGCTTCTGAGGGAAAAAGGGCTTCAAATGAAGACGGTAATATTGACGGCCAAGGAAAAAATCTGCTTTATGGAAGAAACAGAATGCAATCCGGAATATTGTCCTTATGCAAAAGGGCATTATGACCGCATTAATGAAGCGATATATGATTTATTGACCCATTCGGACAATTTCTCCAGAGAGGTGATTGAGGAGTATGCAAAGGCTCATCAGGTATGCCCTTTCGAGTTGTGTTTGGATATGAGCTTGTTTTCCGATGCCATTATTTGTGACTATAATTATGTGTTTGATCCACATGTGTATTTGAAACGTTTTTTTGCGGATGGGGTAAAGGGTGACTACATTTTTCTTATCGACGAGGCGCATAATCTGGTGGAGCGCGGCAGGGAAATGTACAGTGCAGTGCTTTGCAAAGAGGACTTTCTGAAATTAAAGAAGAGTGTAAAAGAGATTGACGGCAAAATGGAGCATCACCTCGAGAAATGCAACAAAGAGCTGTTACTTTTGAAACGGGAGTGTACGAGTTATCGGATTGAAGAATATATCTCGCCCTTCGTCATGGCGTTACAGAGGCTTAGCTCTGCGATGGAGACTTACTTGGAGGAGCAGGATGGCGGCCATGCGGTACATGAAAAAGAAATAAGAGCAGAAATTCTGGACTTTTACTTTGCAGTATCCCATTTTCTCGATATTTATGAGAGAGTGGATGAGAATTATGTCGTTTACTCGGAGATGAGGGAGGACGGAAGCTTTATTTTAAAGCTTTTTTGTGTAAATCCGGCGGTGAATCTACGGGAATGTATGGCAAAGGGGAGAAGCACCATTTTATTTTCCGCAACTCTGCTTCCGATTCAGTATTATAAAGGGCTTTTAGGCGGCGACGGGGGGGATTATGAGGTATATGCCAAGTCGGTGTTTGACCCGGAGAAAAAGGCTCTTTTTATTGGAAGCGATGTGACCAGCAGATATACGAGGCGCACGGACATGGAATATTATAATATTGCCTCCTACCTTTATGAAATCGTGAAGAACCGGCATGGAAATTATATGGTTTTCTTTCCTTCACACGCTTTCTTGCAGAAGGTGTATGAGATATTTGAGGACTATTTTGCGGATAAAGGCAGTGTGGAATGTATTATTCAGGAGGACCGTATGGACGAACGGGCGAGAGAGGACTTCCTGAACCGCTTTGCGTGGAACGACGACTGCGATTTGGCACAGATGATTCGTATGGACGTGGAGATAGAGGAGGAAAAAAGCCTGCTGGGCTTCTGCGTGCTGGGAGGGATATTCAGCGAAGGCATCGATTTAAAGAGAGACAGCTTGATCGGTGCTATTATCGTAGGCACGGGGCTGCCTTTGGTTTGCAACGAAAGGGAAATCCTGAAGAACTATTTCGATGAAAAAGGAGGCAGCGGCTTCGACTATGCTTACCGCTATCCAGGCATGAACAAGGTATTGCAGGCGGCGGGAAGGGTAATAAGGACGGCGGAGGACGTAGGCTTGGTAGCGCTTTTGGACGACCGGTTTCTGAATCATTCCTATCAAAAAATGTTCCCGCGTGAATGGGAACATTTCGAGGTGGTTACGGTTGACGGGGTGGCAAAGAGGGTGGAACGTTTCTGGGATGGCTGGCTGTGAACACTCCGCTGCGCAGCATTTGGATTTCCTCCTTATAAGGCGGCAGCAGCTTAGACGGGTCTTCTTTCGAGGGAATATAAGGCGTCTCTAATATTTTGGGTATATCCGCAAAGGCAGAGTGATGGACGATGGAGTGCAGTGCTTCGAAGCCGATATATCCATGCCCGATGTTGGTATGTCTGTCTTTGCCGGCACCGCATGGATTCTTACTGTCGTTGATATGCAGGACGGCGACCTTATCTTTTCCGATCAATCGATCCAGATGATCCATACATTCGTCAAAGCCATGGACAATATCGTAGCCTGCATCGTGCATATGACAGGTATCCAGACAAATCCCAAGTTTTTCATTGTGGATAACTTTATCGAAGATGGCAGCAAGCTCTTCGAAGCTTCTGCCGATTTCAGAGCCCTTTCCTGCCATGGTCTCCAGGGCGATGGTACAGGGGGTGTCTTTATCTAATATCTCATTGAGGCCCTCCGCTATTTTACGGATACCAGCATCTTGGCCCGCTCCCACGTGAGCGCCGGGATGAAGCACAAGAACCTTGCTTTTCAATGCGGCAGTACGCCGTATATCCATCGAAAGGAAATCTATGGCCAGCTTGAAGGTGTCGATATTTATGCTGTTGCCAAGATTTATGATATATGGAGCATGGATGATAGAATCTGTGATGCCATGTTCCTTCATATACGAAAGACCTGCGTCTATGTTCAGTTCTTCTATTGCCTTGCGCTTCGTATTCTGGGGAGCGCCTGTAAATATCATAAAAGAGTTTGCTTCGTAAGAATCAGCTTCTTTGGCGGAGCCGAGAAACATTTCCTTGCCCTTCATCCCTACATGTGAACCTATTTTTAACATATTTCCTCCTGTGTAAGCTTTGATAAAAAGAGCATGCGAATATAAGCCCTTTCTTTGTTTTTTAGTAGTATAGCATTGAAGTCGAAAAAGGTAAAGTTAACATAACTTGAAGGCTGTTCAAGATTTATGTCGATGTCGAAAAATGAAAAATGAAATATTTTTTTGACAAATGACGTCAGAATTTAGAGGAAATGGAAGATGGGTCACAAATTATGACACAAACATCATATGTGGATAACTCGGTGGAAATTGGGGATTTCTTTTCAAAATGTCTCAAAAAGCATTAGAAATCGTACAAGTTCTCCACATTTATAATTTTGCAAGAAGAACTTGAAAAATCAGAAAAAATACTAGTTTAGTCAAAAAGGTTATGTGAAGCAAGAGAAAAAATTGACTGAATTGGACATCCCGTAATTGTGGGTAAAGTGCTGATTGAACCCATAAAATATTATGTAAATCAATGCAGAGGGTAATAGAGGGGTTATATTAAAGTAGGGATATATATGAGAGGCTTTTCATGTTATAATGTAGCAGTAATAAACAGATTATTCGACACGGATTGGAGGACATAGAATGTGGGCTTATGAAAGTGTGTTTTACCAGATATATCCGCTGGGTTTTTGCGGTGCACCATTTGAAAACGACGGCGTGCCCCGGTCTGGGATATTGAAGGCAATCGATTGGATTCCCCATATGAAGCGTCTGGGAACAAATGCAGTATATTTTTCGCCGGTATTCGAATCGGATACTCATGGATATAATACGAGAGATTATAAACAGATTGATTGCAGGCTGGGAACCAATGAGGACTTTAAACGGGTATGCAAAAGTCTGCATGAAAGCGGAATCCGCGTGGTGCTGGATGGCGTATTCAATCATGTGGGAAGAGGGTTCTATCAATTTCAAGATGTCATAAAGAACAGGGAGACATCCCCGTATCTGAATTGGTTTCATATTAATTTAGGAGGAAACTCCAATTATAACGACGGGCTTTGGTATGAAGGATGGGAAGGTAATTATGATTTGGTGAAGTTGAATCTAAGGAATGAGGAGGTCGTAAAACATCTTCTGGATTGTGTGGAATTCTGGATCGACGAGTTTGACATCGACGGGCTGAGGCTGGACGTAGCTTATTGTCTGGATCATGATTTCGTACGCAGGCTAAGGCGCTTTACGGACAGTAAAAAGGAGGATTTTTTCCTTGTTGGTGAGATGCTGCATGGAGATTATAACCAGATGGTAAATGAGAGCATGCTGCATTCGGCTACTAACTATGAATGTTATAAGGGGCTTTATTCTAGCTTTAACAGCATGAATATGTTCGAAATCAATCATTCTCTGCTTCGGCAGTTCGGACCGGAGAACTGGACTCTCTATAAGGGGAAGCACCTGCTTTCTTTTGTGGATAACCACGATGTGACTCGAATAGCCAGTATCCTTACTAATGAAAAGCACCTTCCGCTGATTTACGCATTATGCTTTGGGATGCCTGGTATTCCTTGTGTATATTATGGAAGTGAATGGGGGGCAAAGGCACAGAAAAGCGAAGGTGACCAGGCGCTGCGGGCTTGCTTCGAAGCGCCTGCAGGCGGCGAGCTGGTGGAGTATATCGGGAAACTCGCAGAAGCGAAGAAGAATTCCGAAGCATTGAATTACGGAGATTTCCGTTCTCTTTTGCTTACGAATAAGCAGTGCATATTTGAGAGAAAGGCGCAAAATGAAAGGGTGCTTGTGGCGATTAACGCCGATGGAGAAAGCTTCCGGGCACAATTTGACGCAGGCTGCCGTACGGCTTTCGATTTAATCAGTGGTGAGGAGCATGATTTTAACGGCGGATGCGAGCTTCCTGCGTATAGTGCTTATTTTTGGAAGACAACATAATATACGTAAGCATCTGCAGAATGTAAGAGCACCTCAAATGTTAGACAAAACGACTAACATTTGGGGTGTATTTTAATTAGGGACGCTTTTTTATAGGATAAGAAGACTGGTATTTATTCTATTTCATCTTAGAGACATTAGTTAAAAAGGATATTGACATATCGGTTCATACTGTATATATTGTATATATACGGTATGAACAATGATGGATTATTCAAGTGAAGAAAGAAGCCGTAGTGTGAAGTGTTAAGCCGCAGCACAAAGAAAGAAGCCGCAGCACGAAGGAAAAAAGCCGTAGCGTGAAGAATAAAGCCGCAGCACAAAGTGTGGAACGAAAAGAGGTGAGAGAATTGGACATATTGATTAGCAACTCCGGTGGGCAGCCGATTTATGAGCAGATATGTACGCAGATTAAGAAAAATATTATAGCCGGAGAATTAAAGGAAGGTGATGCGCTTCCGTCCATACGATCTCTTGCCAAAGATTTACGCATCAGCGTAATCACCACAAAGAGAGCGTATGATGAACTGGAAAAGGAAGGATTTATTTATACGATAGCCTCCAAGGGGTGTTTTGTAGCGAAGAAAGACATGGAGTTTATAAGAGAAGGAAACTTAAAAAAGATAGAAGCGCATATGCGGGAAATTTCTGAGCTTGCGAGGTCGTCCGGATTAACGGGGGAAGACTTGGCGAAGATGTTTCAATTTCTGGAAGAAGAATAGCAAAGGAGTAAATTATGAATGCTTTGGAAATAAAAAATTTAACAAAAGAGTACAAGGACTTTAAATTGGATAATGTCAGCCTGAAACTGCCAGCCGGTTATATTATGGGGCTTATCGGTGAGAATGGTGCGGGAAAAAGCACGATGATTAAGCTGATTATGGACGCTATAAAGCGCGACGGCGGTGAGGTAACCGTACTCGGTAAGGATAACCGGACCGATTTCAAGCTGACGAAGGAGGATATCGGTATCGTGCTGGATGAAACAGGATTCCCGGAAATCATAACGGCAAAGCAATTGAACGCCATTATGAAAACGACCTATCAAAACTGGGAGGAAGAGACTTATTTTCAGTATATCGAGAGTTTTTCCCTTCCCGTGAAAAAGCCTTTCAAGGACTATTCCAGAGGAATGAAGATGAAGTTGGCAATAGCGGCAGCGATGTCTCATCGTGCGAAGCTGCTGATTCTGGATGAGGCCACCAGCGGGCTGGATCCCATTGTAAGAGACGAAATCCTCGATATTTTTCTTGAATTTACGAGAAAAGAAGAGAATTCCATTCTAATTTCCTCACATATTGTCAGCGATCTGGAAAAATTATGCGATTATATCGCTTTTCTCCATAAGGGTAAGCTTGTATTCTGCGAGGAAAAAGACCGCCTTTTAGAAACCTACGCAATGCTGCACTGCAAAAAAACTGAGCTGAATGAGTTGGAATGGTCGGCAATAAAAGGAAAAAGAGAAAGCAGCTACGGAGTTGATGCATTGGTGGAGCGTAAAAAGGTACCGAGGGGAATGAATATAGAAAATGCGACGATTGAAGATATTATTTTATTTATGGTAAAAGGAGTGGATAAATAATGAAGGGATTGCTGTTAAAGGACTTTTATATGATATGGAAGCAGGCGAAGTTCATGCTTGCTCTTGTAATAATCTATATTCTCATCGGTGTGGTGAGCGACAGCTCATTTTGGACGGTATTCGCGGTGATATTTATGGCAATGCTGCCTATTACCGCATTAGGACTCGATGAGAGGAGCGGCTGGACCGGCTATGCAGCGATGCTCCCCTTTTCCAAACATGATATTGTCGTAAGCAAATACGTATTCGGATTGGCTGGAGTCGGGCTGGCAGTCATATTGTATGCTGTTCTGACTGTATTGACTAATTTAGTCAGATACGGAAGCGTACAGATTGACTCTATTTTGCAAATGATCATGCCTTTGCTTTCCGTTTCATTCCTCTTTATAGCAACCAATTTGCCGATCATGTTTAAGGTAGGGGTGGAAAAGGGCAGGATGTGGTATTTACTGTCACTGATGGTGATTATGGGAGGTTCTGCATTTATCATCAACATTCTGGGCGGTAACCCGGGTTTAGGTGCAGTTTCGGGTTTCCTTAGCATAGATGCGCAGGCGAATCAGTTAATACAAAGTGCAGGCGTTCTTGCTTTTTGCACCGTACTGCTGCTAGGCTCAATGAAGCTTTCAATCAATGTATTTGAGAAGAAAGATTTATAAGACTAATTCGGGCGTGTTTCGTCCAATAACTTTCTGACTGCAGAGATTTCTCCTGCATCCGTTTGCCATATTTCATATTCACTCATGCCGGGAATCCCCATGGAGACGTGAGGATTGTGAAAGCTCATTTCACTTTCCACAATTCTTTTTCCTGACATATGAAAGGATGTGATGGAAGTTTCCTCAAGCAGTGTGCGGACAGCAGCTTCATTAATTCCTGCACCGGCTATAATAGAGATGGAGCCGTTCGCTTCTTTACTTAATTGTCTGAGTAAGTCAATGCCTTTCAGACAGGAGGATTGCTGGCCGGAGGTAAGGATGCTGTGAAAGCCCAGCACCTTTGCTTCTTCCATGGCCTTGAAAGGAGATTTACACATATCGAAGGCGCGGTGAAGGGTTATGCGCATAGCCCCGGCATGAGCTGTCAGCTCCTTTAGTTCAGGAACTGCCAGTCCGCCGTCAGCGTTTAAGCATCCGATGACGATGCCGTCAGCGCCTGCGTCACGGAACATATCTATTTCCTTAATTATAATGTTTAGTTCATGAAGGCTGTAAAGGAAATCTCCGAAACGAGGGCGTATTAAGACATGGATAGGGATATCTACTGTTTCACGAACTCGTTGAAATAGGGCGAGGGTGGGGGTGGTGCCGCCGATAATGAGATTGGAGCAAAGTTCCAGCCTGTCGGCTTTTCCTTTTTTGGCGTTAATGGAAGACTCAACGCTGTCTGTGCAGCATTCTAATAGGTAGTTTTGTCTGAGGGGCATATGGACTCCTTCCCGATTTTTAAAATAAGATGGGTGATAAGAACAAAGGTGTGCTTCGTACATCCTCGTGCCCTAAACTTTGACAGCACAGCTTTTGTTCCGCGCGCGCAGCTGCGCATTGTTTGCCCGAAGGGCTTTTATGGTTACTGCTCACACAGTAGCTTAACACTTGCTGTTAAGCTGCGTATGAACGTGATGCAAGAGATGATTTCTGCTTCGCGTAGCGAATTTAAATGCAGAAATCATACGTTGCTGGGAACGGAGTGAACAGTAACCTTTTATGTAATAGAAGCATCTTCCTATTACATAAAAAACAGATACAGCGAGCAGTAGTGCTTTACTGTATCTGTTTTGAAATTTTACATGTTTTCTTCGATACAGACATATTTTAGTCTTATACAAATGTACATGTCCTGGTTTTATACCGGTTTATAACGTTTATCGAACTTATCAGCACCGCACACATGGCGTTCGCTGTCGTTTTCTGCGATAATATAGTCTCCTTCGCGGATAAAAATGACTCCCCGTCTGTTTTGGATAAAAGGGCAGACAATGGTACCGTCCGGTCTGGTGATTTGAATTAAGTTGTCTGGGCTGATCCAGCCATTTGTAATAACCTTGGTGTAGAGCTCGAAACCATCTTCCATACCTTTATTCAGTTGGTATTGCTCTGCACTTACAATTAAGGATATTCGTTCATATTTTTTCATTGTTTAGCCTCCCTTATCTCATGTACTCTCCCGTTTCTTGTATTTATGAAAGGCCCATAAATACGCTTTCCCTTACATATATTCTAGCTTAATTTAAAAAAAATTACAATGCTTATTGACAACATAATATTATATGTTGTATAGTATGAATTAAGAAATGATAGTATACATGATATAATATTATATTCAGCAATGGAATGAAGGAAGAATGTAAGAAGCAGGAAGGAATAAAGGAGTGCAGAATCGGAAGGTTATGAGAAGAATATTTAATATGATACGAAAGGAGTAGGTTAAATGGTATTTAATACAGGAGCGGCACTGCTTGACGCAATTGTACTGGCGGTTGTATCGAGCGATCCGGAGGGGACTTATGGATATAAGATAACCCAAGAGGTAAGGCAGGTCATAGAATTGTCAGAATCAACATTATATCCGGTACTGAGGCGGCTGCAGAAGGATGAGTGCCTGGAAGTATATGATATGGAATGTGCCGGAAGAAACAGACGGTATTATAAGGTTACGGAGAGAGGAAGGGCACAGCTTTCGTTGTACAAAAGCGAATGGAAGAAATATTCTCAAAAAATAAACGGAATGTTCGAGGGAGGAATCGTACATGAATAGATTGGAATTTATGCAGAAATTGGAATCGCTTCTTTCCGATATATCAGACGGAGAAAGGGAAGAGGCATTACAATACTATAATGACTACCTGAACGATGCAGGAGTAGAGAATGAACAGGAGGTACTTGAGTCTCTCGGTACACCTGAAAAAATAGCGAAGACGATTAAAGAAGGCTTAGGTGATAATGGAACAACCGGGGAATTTACAGAAACGGGATATAAAGATTACACTGCACAGCACGAAGAAAAGAATGAGGTAATAAAAAAGAAAGAAAAGAGCTCTCTTTCGGGTGGTATGATTGCGATAATCGCTATTTTATGTATCTTGGCTTCTCCGCTGCTGTTTTCCATAGCGGGAGGACTTCTGAGTGCCGGAGTGGGGATCTTTGTAGGTGTCCTGGGATTTTTCCTCGGGATAGCATTGGCAGGTATCCTGCTTTTCGTAACGGCGATCGTATTGCTCGTAATAGGAATCGGATGTTTATTCTATGCGCCGCTGGCAGGAGTTTGCCTGATTGGAGCGAGTTTATTCGTCGGAGGCCTCTCTCTATTTTTCATCTGGCTTTCTGTTTGGATTTGTTTAAGGGCGATTCCGTGGCTTATGCGAGTAGTATCGGATCTGTTTGGCAAGCTATTTAGAAAAAAGGGAGGTGAAAAGGCATGAAGAAATTTACGAAGATTTGTTTGATTACTGCATTGATTCTGATTTTAGTCGGGGGTACAATATGTGTAATAGGAGTTGCGAGCGGCGGCTGGAAGCAGGTGGATGAAATCGGAGAAAACAGCTCCTGGGCGAAGATGTTATACGGAGTATCACATGCCTATACCGGTAATTATTTCAATGATATAGAGGAATGGGCAGACGTCAAAGAGGACTGGATTCCCGATAGTACAGAGTATGAGAATTATAGTGATGGCTGGGACTTCGATATGGAAGACTGGAGCTTTGATGATGCGCAGAACTGGGATTACGATGGAAAGGGAATTACTGTGGGAAGTGATTACAGCCAGATTACAGCCGGTGAATCGGGTATAAAGACAATGTACATTGCAATTGGAGGAGCGGCGCTTTATATAAAGGAAGCGCAGGACGGGAATTTCGGAATCCAGAAAGAAGGCGCGGGAATATATGAATATTATGAGGAGGACGGCGTGCTGCATCTGACAGGAAATTACAAGAACCGCGTAAATGATGGAGAGAAGGTCTATCTTTATATTCCGGAAGGAGTGCAGTTTGAGAAGGTAGCGATAGCGGAAGGCGCAGGTTTGGCAGCCTTGGGAGAATTGGATGCGGATGAAATTGAATTGCAGATAGGCGCAGGAATGGCGACCTCGGATAACATCAATTGCCGCAGCCTGAAAATAGATATCGGTGCCGGAAAAGTGACTCTGGGGGGAGTAAAAGCGCAGGAGCTGTATATGAACGTAGGGGTAGGGCATGCGTATGTGGAAGCTGATATCACGAAGGAAATAAATGTGGACTGCGGACTGGGTGCCGTAGAGTTGGTGCTTTCGGGTTCAGAGAAGGATTATAACTATAAAGCGAGCTGCGATGCAGGGAGTATTAATATAGGAGACAAGATATATGGCGCGCTGTCCAGCGATGCGTTTATAGATAACGATGCCAAGAAAGATTGTTCGCTGGAATGCGCTATGGGAAATATTAAAGTATCCTTTGAATGAGGAGATAAGCTGTTGTAAAGAAAAAGAAATACTTTAAAATAAAAAATAAGAAAAGGATGGTAATGATATGGATAACGATTATAAGAAGTTGACGAGGTCAAAGTTTAACAGGATGATTTCCGGTGTTTGCGGAGGACTTGGTAATTATTTGGGGATGGACCCTACGGTGGTGAGACTCATTTGGCTGATTCTGAGCATAGCCAGCTTTGGAACGGGATTGATCATATACTTGGTTGCGGCTATTGTTATTCCGGAAGAAGATTAATCCTGAAATATTTACAAGAAAACAAATATTTCGGTAATACAATAATATGGTTAAAGCCTTGTTAAGGGTATTCTCCGTGCAGGAGAATACCCTTAATGCTATTTATTGATAGTGAAGAACAGCCCCGATTTTTTCAATGCCGGGCGCAGAGCCATATATACGGCAACGGATACGATGGAGGAGGTCACCGCATTGATGGAAGTTGCGGCGATGTTCCATGCGAGAGTGATTTCTGCAGCAGGCTTTCCCAGAATGAGCAGTTTGTAGTAATAGCCGATGAGCGGATCGAAGATTACATTGAAAAGGAGGCCGCTTACCGCTGCTAATACCGTCCATTTAAATACCTTTTTCGAATTGGTCTCGGTAGAAATCTTACCTAATTTGTGGGCAATGATGCCTGTTATAAAGCCAATGAAGAACTTAAGCAGGAAGGTTTTGGGGGCGTATACAACATAGACCGGGTCCATCAGGTCGCCGATCGTCATGCCGAGAGCACCGCCCAAGCCTCCGGATACCCCGCCGAGAAGCAAAGCGCCGATTACACATACAGCGTTGCCCAGATGGATTGAGGTGGCATCACCTCCGGGCAATGTGATTTTAATTTGTAAAAAGGTAAATACTACGTAGGATAAAGCTGCAATTAAACCGATAAATACAATTTTGTGAACCTTTTCATTTCTCATAATGGTTTCTCCTCCTATAATCTTGTTTCGCTATGTATTCATGTTTAAATCACATTATACTCAGAAATGGAGCTATAAAAAGTACCATTTTAAAACTTTTTGACTAGGCCAGTTTAAAATTCCTTTGATCTGCTTTTAGAACAAGAATCGATGTATAAGGAAAAAAGAATGTGTGGTAGAATGATATGGAAAGAAAGGAGCTCATAAATATGAAATTAAACCAGGTTCATCATGTGGCAATTATTGTCTCCAATTATGAAAAATCAAAACATTTTTATGTGGATTTGCTGGGATTTGAGGTGATTCGTGAGAATTACAGACAAGAGCGCGGGGATTATAAGCTGGATTTAAAGTTAGGGGATATGGAACTGGAGCTGTTTGGAATACCGGGAAGTCCCAAGAGACCGAGTTACCCGGAGGCTTGCGGGCTGAGGCATCTGGCTTTTAGGGTGGAGAAGATTGAAGAGGTCATAGAAGAACTGAAGGGCCTTGGAATCGAAACGGAACCCATCAGGACGGACACGTTTACGGGGAAAAAAATGACCTTTTTTGCTGACCCGGACGGGCTGCCGTTAGAATTGCACGAATAGAGATAGAATCGCCTCCTTTATGCACAGAGTACATAAGGAAGCAAATGGAAAAAACAATAATAATGAGACAATAGACATCGCAAATTAATTCTTCGTATAGAGAATTGATAAAATGTATGGCAGAGTTAATATCTGCTATGAATGGGGGTTTTACTGATGATACAAATAAGCAAAGATATAAAGATAAAAGATGTAGCCAATGTCGTAAATGAAAAATCTCCGAGCTTTTCTGGTATTGTGAACCGGGAATGTAAGGGTAAGTTATGGCGATAGAGTTCATAAACGATTGCTTGGGAAATGAACTTATTCCACAATGGGATTGTGTTGAATCAAACCCAAATTCATATAACATGGCCAGAAAATTAGCATTTAAGAAAATGAATGAAAATATAGTCTATTGGTTTAATATTTAATCGAAAAGATTTATGATAAGTTAGATGAGTGCATATGGAAGCAACTGAAAAAACAATAATAACGAGACAGGAAACCAACGGATAGGTATGTAACCGTATTATTGGGCGGCTACTGCGCCCATGGAACAAAAGAAGAAAAACGGAAGGCAAACACATGATGACAAAATCTGTAATAGACAGATTCGGTTTTATATGTTTCCGATAGAAACTTTTGTGCCGGAGAATTACTTCCTGTGTAAGCTGGAACGATTGGTTGATTCTTTGTTCCCGATATAGCCTATATATAAGAGATTAGTATTATTAGTCAATAACTAAGTCTGAAGATTTATAGTGGCCATAATGTGATGTTAATGTAAATTCAGTACTCTTAATAAATTACTGATTTTTAGAATTGATTCTCGACTAAGCTCTTCGTTCATGGCAAAAGGATGAATATCCAATGTGTTGTTACTTATCTTACAGCTGTCTCCCCCAAATATATAATCATTATCTAATATATATATCATCGAGCCGGTTGTATGTCCCGGAGCTTTAACCATCTTATTGTATGTTCGCCGATTTTATTTTTAACAGCCAATATTTCCGAATCTTGAATTTTTCCTGTTTTGGAAGGTTTCATAAATAATACCTGATATTCATGAAACAGAATTATTGTTGCTGCCAGTAGGGCTAACGCAATAGCAATTATTAGAATCACCATCTTTTTCAATATTTTTCCTTCATACAATATTTTTTATTAGTACAGAACACTTTCAAAACTTAATTACGAAGAAAGCTGATTTAGACCGACGTACATTTTATCGCCATTTTCAGTCTAAAGATGATGTAATTTGCGCATGCATTAAAACAATATGTGATGAATATATTGACACATTAAAAAGTGAAAAAAGTCCATCTGCATATACTACTGCAAAAATATATTTTACAAATTGTTTGAAACATTTAGATTTTCTTATATTCATGAACAACCATGGATTATCTGGATTTTTGTTTATAAAGTATGACGAATATATGCCCAGATTACAGGATAATGATGTCTCACCCGAGTTAAAATCAAAGTACAGTGATCATATAACATATCTATATGCTTTTAATAATGGCGGGTTTTGGGCCTTAACATTAAAAGTGGTTAGAAAATGGGGCAATTCAAAGTCCGGATGAAATGGCGGAAGTTATTTGTAAAATACTCCACGGCATGTTGAATTGTAACTTGACTGCGTAACGTTAGCTTAATTGTAAAAATTCTGGCATACTGTTTTGGGGCCGACATGGAACAGCCAACTTGGAATTGGTTGGAAGAAGCAAAATAGAATGCTATAATAAAAATATAGGTACGAGAATGTAGCATCCCACTACGTATTACCTTAGGTTTTGCTCTTAATAAAATATATAATTTATGCACTTGCAGGTTGCTGAAATGAACTTACAGGTTGGTAGATGTTAAGGGATGGGTTTATTATAATGATATCTGACAAATATAATATTCCCATGGAGGTATATAATGAAAAAAATTATCCTAACATCAGCCGGCTTTGAAAACAAAAAAATAGAGCAAAAGTTTCTTGATATGGTTAATAAACCATCGAATGAAATAAAGGCAATATGGATACCGACCGCGGCTATTTATGATGCTGCAAAAGCTGTACTGCCAAAGTGCATGGACGATTTGCTGAATGCGGGTATATCGGCTGAAAACATAAAGACCTATAACCTTGACTACGTAATGGAATATGAAGAAATGGCTACTTTTGATACCGTTTATGTCTGCGGCGGTGATAGTAGATATCTTCTTGACAAAATGTATGAAGCAAATTTTGTAAGTCTGCTGGAGCGGTTCATTGATCAGGGGGGAATATATATTGGTGTAAGTGCCGGAAGTTGCATATGCGTGAATGGATTCGAAGATAACCTTGGATTTTTACCATGCACATTAAGTGTGCACTGCATAGAAGGTAACATATCCGAGGACATAGACATTAACCATACTTCACACATAAATCTAACAAATAGTCAAGCAATTATCATTGAAGAGAAAGAGTGCTATATTCTTGAATGAGAGTATTTCATTCAAAAACAAAAGCGCTTTCAACTATTGATCTTTAGTCCGCCGAAGCGGACATGAGGTATAAAATGAAACTATCTGAAAAAATACAAACGTTAAGAAAGAAATACGGGTATTCACAAGAATATATGGCAGAAATTTGTAATGTCAGCAGACAATGTATATCGAAATGGGAGGCGGATATAGCATTACCAAATGTTGATAAGCTTTTGATACTGAGTAAATTTTTTCAGGTCTCTATCGATGTGCTACTAAAAGATGATTTGACCATTGACTGCGCACAAGAGATTCACACATGTGGAAACAATGCTGTTGTTAATGAAAGAGCAGGATTATATGAAGGCGTCCTTATTAAAGAAAGTATAGAAAATGATTTGGTACTTGATTCCCTTACTATCAACAAAGTAGAAATATGGAAGACTCAAGGAAATCCAAAATACTGGACGGTTATATATTTTACTTCGACAAACAGAGATTTTCCAAATTTGATATCAAAAGTAATGATTTCAGATGAGACTAAAGGCGGAAATTGGTTTGTTGATTTTAAGGCAGGAAATATTAAATTTATTGTCTTCCGTAATAAGATTTTAAAATATACTATCGGGAATAGTATAGAAAAGCAAGCTGTTTGTGAAGAATGCAAGAAGATGGGTATTCCCTGTGAGCAAATGCAATGGGCAGAATAAAAGGTTAAAATTCTTTGGGTACCCTCTTGAGCAGATAATAATCAGAAAGTTAGTAAACGATAGATTATTTATTTTAAAATTAAAAAACAGAGATATATACTTGATTTCATATATTATTTAATTTATAATAATAAAGTCAGTATTAAAGACTTCAATTTATTTTCGAAAGGAGTTGATTAAATTATGAAAAAAATAGATATGGTGATGAATCAATAATTTAATATTGAAGTATGCAGAAAGCGTTTGCTTTTTGCGTATAAGGAACCCTTTTGTAAATACTGTATAAACAGGCTTGCCAATGGGCAAGTTTTTTTGTACCCAAAATTGGAGGAAAATCATTGAAAAGGAAAGAAAATGGAACACAAATGCAGGCTATTGTTTGTGAAGTCCAACGGGAATTATTTACGTTAATATGTGAACGGGGAGAAATTCATGCAAAATTACAGGGAACATTCTATAAAGAAAATAACATGTTCCCAGTTGTAGGGGATAAGGTATTAATTTACTTTAACCAAAACGGAGATTCTATTATTGAAAAAGTCTATGAAAGAAAGAGCAAGTTTTCAAGAACGGATTTTTCAGGACATGCGGCAGGTTATGTGAAGACGATAAAAGAGCAGGTGCTTGCGGCAAATTTTGACTATGTTTTTATAGTTGAGTCGCTCAATAAGAATTTTAATTTAAATCGTATTATAAGATTTGTAAGTGTAACATTGAAAAGTGGAGCAAAACCGGTAGTAATATTAACAAAAGCAGATTTATGCAATAAGGTGGATTATTATACGGAAGAGGTAAAAAGCGTATCAAAAAAAATTGATATTTGCGTAATTAGCGCAATATCAGGAATCGGTATGAAGCAGCTTGATTTTTATTTAAAGGGTGGCAATACAATTGTGTTCCTTGGTTCATCGGGTGTCGGGAAATCTACTCTTTTAAATGCAATTGCAGGTGAAGAACTGATGAAAGTCAGTAAGATACGTGAAAACGATTCAAAGGGACGTCATACTACCACACATAGGCAATTGATAATGCTTCCATCAGGAGTTGCGATTATTGATACGCCGGGAATTAGAGAATTAGGTTTGTGGGATGCAAAAGAAGGAATTGATGATACATTTTCAGATATAACGGAACTTTTTTACAATTGCAAATATAGTAATTGCACACATACAACGGAACCTAGCTGTGCAGTAAAAAAAGCAATTGAAAACATGACTATTTCCAGTGAACGCTGGGAATTGTATTGTCAATTAAGAAATGAAAATGAATGGGGTAAAAACAAAGCTGTTAATACATCCAAACAAAAATTAAGAAATAAAATCAGCAGAACATAAAACAAGATAGTATTTAATAGTTTATGAGTTATAAAACAATTATATTTTAGGAGGAATTTATGTTTAAATTAAATAATGATGATTTTAATAAAATAATACCTTTAGTCAAATCTCAAAATGAATTATCTGTATTTTCTGTTATAAATGGCGCCATGCCTGGTGAAATATATGCAAACAGTATAGATAATCCGACAGCTGCATTGATAAAGACCTGTGAATGCAACTTGATTGCGGGTAATTCTAATGATGCCGACTTTAATTCTGAAGTGTCTGCGTTAATAGACTTTTGGGACCCGTTAACGCCTGATTCGAGTGAGTGGATCGATTTAATACCAATGATTCATAAAAATCCTTTCATTAGAAAATACAAAAGGAGGCACTATATATTATCTATTGATGATTTTAAGGAATGTAATAAACATTTAGAAGATGGCTTTATAATCGAGAAAATTGACGTTGATTTCTTAAGGAAAACTTCTTACGAAAACGCAGAGAAACTGCTTGAATGGATTGCTGATTGGGGAGATGATACAAGATTTGAAAAATATGGGGCAGGGTATTTTATACATAATGGAAATGTTATTGTAAGTTGGTCATTAAGTGATTGCAGCTTTGATAAAAAAATAACAATTGGAATTCATACGGATGAAAGATATAGAAAAAATGGATTTGGAAAAACAGTTGTTTCTGCAGTCGTTAAGGATTGTTTTAATAAAGGTTACGAAAAAATAAATTGGCTTTGTGTAGATACTAATAAAGGTTCAATCGCTTTAGCTGAAAAATTAGGATTTAAATATAACAATAATTATTATGCTTTTTCAACCTATCCCCCAATTGAGAATATACAAGATTTATCTGAAGCTGAATGGTTTGAATGGGGCGAATATTTGGAGAATGCCTCTAAAACCGAGGGTTGCTTGATATGGGATTCCCTATATTGTTATATAAAATCTAATAACATTGAAAAAACTATTCGTATTATGACGACTATGGAACATAGTAAAATTAATCCGGATTATTCAAGGTTTAAAGACTATATTACTTATCTGCAGGGCTATGGTTTGTGTTCTAATTTCAGAAGCCAGGTTTGGCTGGATTTTCTAAATAGAAATACTTAAGCTATCTAGTATATTATGCCTGATCGGTAAACATGAGTCAGAAAGCCCCTTTCTATCAGTATTTTTTCGGGGGAATGGAATTAGGATCCCATCACGCCCGCTATGTATTTTTACCTTTTTGCCGGAGATACTATATATAATATCATTCTTGTTATTTGGGGTATCAATGAGCGGAACGCGAGGCGGCAGTTATATTTATGGATCGAAAAATTAGTTATGCAGAGTTAATCAGGCAGAAAAGAAATGAGACCTACGGATTCTTTTTTTACACACCGCTGTTTTTTCTGCTTTCCTTCGCAGGCTGGCTGTGGGAAGTATTGATTTACATGGGGATGGAGGGTGAATTTGTCAACCGGGGTGTACTGTTCGGCCCATGGCTTCCAATCTACGGAACGGGAGGGCTTATCCTTTCCTTTGTGCTGGGGAGGTATGAGTATAAGCCTGTGCGCGTATTTTTTATATCGATGCTTCTTTGTTCTGTATTGGAGTATCTGGCCAGTTGGATTCTGGAACGGACGTGGGGAATCCGCTGGTGGGATTACAGCAATGATTTTTTGAACATCAGCGGGCGAATCTGTTTATGGGGAAGCTTGATGTTCGGACTTTCAGGATGGATGCTCATTTGCTATATCATACCGTATATGCGGCTTTTATACCGGAAGATATGGAAAACGGAAAATGGCAGAAAGCTGCTGCAGCTCATATGTCTGGCGCTGATTCTTTTGTTTACGGCGGATGCGACGTTTGCGGCAGACTTTCCGAATATGGGCAAAAGTATTTCGTATGAAAGTCCGTCTTGACAAAACGGCTTTGGTTTACTATATTTAATATTAATAATAAGAAGCAAAATATAAAAAGGTAATGACAAAGAGGAGTACGCACAGCCCCTTAAAAGAGAGGACGGCCCACCGGCTGAAAGGTCGTCTGAAGAAAGGTATGCGGAAGGTAGCTTTGGAACCGGAAGGCCTAACCGTGCGCTGCGCCAAGTAAGTCTTCACGATTTATCCCCGTTACAGGATAGGACTCTGAGAATCATTTTCGGAATCCATGAGCGAAAAATAAAGGTGGTACCGCGTAATCTACGCCCTTTGTCGGTTGTTTAACCGGCGAAGGGCTTTTTATTATGTAATAGGGAATTCTGCCCTATGATATGTTCCAATAATTGAGATGAGGAGAAGAAACATGAGCAAAGAATTGGCAAAGACCTATGATCCCAAGGGAATCGAAGACAAATTATATCAGAAGTGGCTGGATAAGAAATATTTCCACGCCGAAGTGGATAGGAGCAAGAAACCCTTTACCATCGTGATTCCGCCTCCGAACATTACGGGTCAGCTTCATATGGGGCATGCGCTGGATAACACGATGCAGGATATTTTGATCCGTTTCAAGAGAATGCAGGGTTATAATGCGCTTTGGCAGCCGGGAACGGATCATGCTTCCATTGCTACGGAGGTCAAGATTATCGAGAAGATGAAAGAGGAAGGCATCGATAAGAACGATCTGGGCCGCGAAGGCTTTTTGGAACGCGCGTGGGAGTGGAAGAAAGAATACGGCGGAAGAATTATCGGGCAGCTCAAGAAGCTGGGTTCCTCCTGCGACTGGGACAGAGAACGTTTTACTATGGATGAAGGCTGTAATAAAGCGGTTACCGAGGTGTTCTGCAAGCTGCATGAAAAGGGATGGATTTATAAAGGCAGCAGGATCATCAACTGGTGCCCGGTCTGCAATACGTCCATTTCGGATGCAGAGGTAGAATATGAAGAGCAGGATGGACATTTTTGGCATATTAAATATCCTATTATGGATGAAAGCGGAAAGCCCAGCGAGACGGAGTTTCTGGAGTTTGCAACAACTCGCCCTGAGACGATGTTGGGAGATACTGCGGTTGCGGTCAATCCGGAGGATGAAAGATATAAGCATTTAATAGGAAGAAAAGTTCTTCTTCCATTAATAAACAGAGAGATTCCCATAGTAGGGGATTCCTATGTAGATGTGGAATTCGGTACCGGCGTTGTGAAGATAACGCCCGCTCATGATCCCAATGATTTCGAAGTAGGAAAAAGACACAGCCTGCCCGAAATCAACATCATGAATGACGATGCCACCATTAATGCAAACGGCGGAAAATTCGAAGGGCTGGACCGCTACGAGGCGAGAAAAGCAATTGTTGCCGAGCTGGACGAAATGGGACTGTTAGGAAAAGTGGAAGATTATTCCCATAACGTAGGGACACATGACAGATGCAAGACGACCATCGAACCCCTCATTAAAAAGCAATGGTTCGTTAAAATGGATGAGCTGATAAAGCCTGCAGTAGAAGCGGTAAAAACGGGAGAAATCAAGCTTGTTCCGGAGCGCATGGAGAAAACGTACTTTAACTGGACCGATAATATCCGCGACTGGTGTATCAGCCGTCAGTTATGGTGGGGACACCGCATTCCCGCTTATTACTGTGATAAGTGCGGGGAGACTATAGTTGCCAAGGAAGCTCCGTCCGTCTGCCCGAAATGCGGCGGTCAGCATTTTACGCAGGACCCGGATACGTTAGACACGTGGTTTTCTTCTGCGCTGTGGCCTTTTTCCACTTTGGGATGGCCGGAAAAGACGGAGGATCTGGATTATTTTTATCCGACGAATGTTCTTGTGACAGGATATGATATTATCTTCTTCTGGGTTATCCGCATGATATTCTCCGGCTACGAGCAGATGGGCGAAAAACCGTTTAATACCGTATTATTCCATGGACTTATCCGGGATTCGCAGGGGCGCAAGATGAGCAAGTCCCTCGGAAATGGTATAGACCCTCTTGAAATTATCGAACAATATGGTGCGGACGCGCTCAGACTGACGCTGGTCACAGGAAACGCGCCGGGCAACGATATGCGCTTTTACTATGAGAGAGTAGAGGCGAGCCGCAATTTTGCAAACAAGGTTTGGAACGCTTCCCGTTTCATCATGATGAATATGGAAGGAAAGGACGAAAGCCGGATTGCCGCCGAAAACAAAGCTTTGTTTGAAAGCTTACAGCCGGTAGACAAGTGGATATTATCCAAGCTTAACCGCCTCATTAAGGAAGCTACCGACAATATGGAGAACTTCGAACTGGGTATAGCAGTGCAGAAGGTATACGACTTTATATGGGATGAATTCTGCGACTGGTATATCGAAATGGTAAAGCCCAGACTTTATAATTCCGACGATGAGGCCAGCCAGAATGCTGCGCTTTGGACTTTAAAGACAGTGCTTCTTAACGCGCTCAAGCTGCTCCATCCTTATATGCCCTTCCTGACGGAGGAAATCTTCTGCTCCTTACAGGCGCAGGAAGAGTCGATCATGATTTCCTCGTGGCCGGTATACAAGGAAGAATGGAGCTATGCGAAGGAAGAGAAAGATATCGAGACGATAAAGGAAGCGGTACGCGGCATCCGAAACGTAAGAACGCAGATGAACGTAGCGCCCAGCCGGAAAGCGAAAGTATATGTGGTAAGCGAGAAGGAAGATATCCTCACCACGTTTGAAGAGGGCAGACTATTCTTTTCCGCTCTGGCGTATGCTTCTGAGACAATGCTCCAGAAAGATAAGCAGGGAATCGAGGATGATGCGGTTTCTGTAATGATACCGAATGCAGCTTTGTATATCCCTTTTGCGGAGCTGGTGGACTTGGGACAGGAAATCGAGCGTCTGGAAAAAGAAGAAAAGCGCTTGCAGAGCGAGCTTAACCGCGTGAACGGCATGTTGAACAATGAGAAGTTTATTTCTAAAGCTCCGGCAGATAAAATTGCGGAGGAAAAGGAAAAGCTGGAAAAATATACGCAGATGCGGCAGCAGGTAGTTTTGCGCCTGCAGCAGCTTCAGAAATAGGCAAAAAGGAGCAAAGAGTGAAGAACATTCATCATGAGTAAAGAACGCTCATAGTGAGTAAACAACACTCAAGGTTATAAGGTTGAAAGAAACGATTTTTCAACTGTTGATTTTGAGTCCGCCAAAGCGGACATGGAGTATAAGGATGAAATCCTATCAAGAAACAGAGGAATATCTTTTAAATGTACCGAAGTTCACAATGTCAGCAGGTGGACCGGCATCCACATGGTTGACGCGAAAGAATACCCTTGAGGATACAAGCCGCTTTTTGGAACTCCTGGGAAATCCCGGAAGCGGGAAAAAAGTAATTCATGTAGCAGGCACAAACGGAAAAGGTTCCGTTTGTGCTTACTTGTGTTCCATCCTTGGGGAAGCGGGATACCGTGTAGGAATGTTTTGCTCCCCTCACCTTGTGGAAATGAGGGAACGGTTTCGGATAAACGGCATCCCGGTAGAAGAGGAGGCATTTACGAAAGCCTTCGAAGCGGTGATGGATAAAATAGAACTCATGAGAGAGGTAGCGGATAACCCAGCATATCACCCGACGTTTTTCGAGTTTTTATTTTTTATGGGAATGCTTATATTTGAAGAAAAAGGCGTGGACTATATCGTGCTTGAGACCGGTCTGGGCGGCAGGCTGGATGCCACGAATACGATAAAAAATCCGGTTCTTACGGTTATTACCGAAATAGGAATGGACCATATGGAATATCTGGGGGATACGGTCGGCAAAATAGCAAAGGAGAAGGCGGGGATACTAAAACCATGCGCTCCGGTCGTATTTTGCGATAAAAGAAAGGAAGCTTCCGAGGTAATATTAAAAAGAGCTGAAATGCTCGGAATTCAAGCATTTCCGGTAGGGAGCGGAGACTGGTTTAATGTTAATTTAACAAATAAAAGCATTGATTTTTCCTTTCATTCTCGTTATTATGATTATATTAGGCTCACAGTAGCAACAAAAGCATTATATCAGGTGGAAAATGCCTCCATAGCGGCGAGGTGTATAGAGGTGCTCCAAGACCCGAAGGTTAGTCTGAAGCATTTGACGGAAGGAATTCGAAAGACCGTATGGGAAGGAAGAATGGAAGAAATAATGCCTGGTATTTTTTTGGAGGGCGCACATAACGAGGACGGGATCAGGGCCTTTGTGCAGTCGGTCTCAGCAGATTTATGCCAAGGGAAAAGGTACATGTTATTTTCTACCGTTTCGGATAAGGACTATGAGTCGATGGTACGGATACTGGAAGAGAAACCATTGTTCGAGCTGACCGCGTTGACCAGACTGGACAGCGGGCGGGCGGCATCTACGGAGGCTTTACGCGCGGCGTTTGAGAGGTATGGCAGTGGAAGGTATGAGGTGTTTGCCGGTTCAGGGGATGCGTTAGCATTTTTAATGGAGAGAAAAGAAGAGCGAGATTATATATATATTGTGGGCTCCCTTTATCTGGTCGGAGAGATAAAGGCGTTGCTAAGGAGGAGAACGGATGATTAATTTTGAGGAAGAATTGAAAAAGTTTCATCTAAGTCTGGAAGTGGAAGATGCAGAAGAGGCGATTTACAACCAGGATTTGACGGATATGGCAGACATCTTTGTGAAGATGATAAAAGATATAGAAGAGCATGAGACGACGGTACAGAGCAAGCCGAAGAATCACAATGCGATGTCTCGCATGGAAGAAGAATAGGGGGGACGGCATGATCTGTTATAATTGTGGCTGCCGTTTATCTGAACATGATTTTTGCACCGGATGCGGGGCAGATGTGTCCATATATAAGAAAATTATGTATATATCCAATCGCTTTTACAACGACGGGTTGGAGAAAGCAGGAGTGAGAGATCTTTCCGGAGCGATTACCAGCCTGCGCCAGAGCCTTAAGTTCAATAAGAACAACATTGAGGCAAGAAACCTGCTGGGTCTGGTTTATTTCGAAATGGGAGAAGTGGTAGCGGCGCTCAGCGAATGGGTAATCAGTAAGAACCTGCGTCCTAAGAAAAACATTGCGGACGATTATATTGAAATGATACAGAGTAATCAGGCGAGGCTGGATTCGATCAATCAGACGATTAAAAAATATAATCAGGCGCTTTTGTACTGCAATCAGGGAAGCTCGGATCTTGCGATAATCCAATTGAAAAAGGTTCTTTCCCTGAATCCGAAACTCATAAGGGCCCATCAACTCCTTGCGCTTTTATATATTAACGGAGAAGATTGGGAAAAGGCGAGAAAAGAACTGAATAAATGTATCCAGATCGATACGAACAATACAACTACCATGCGCTACTTAAAGGAAGTGGATCATATGCTCATTCCTGAAGAGGGCGCGAAGGCAGCTTCAAAAAAGAAGAGTCAGTCGAAGGATGCGGTAACATACCAAAGCGGCAATGAAACCATTATCCAGCCCTTAAACGCGAAGGAGTCCAAAGGGGTTTCCACTTTCGTAAATATGGGTATAGGGATTATAATAGGTATTGCGATAGCCAGCTTCCTCATACTGCCGGCTAGAATTCAGGCAGCGAAGTCTACGATTAATGACGAACTGCGGGTGGTCAGCGAGCAGTTGGATGCGAAGACGGCGACCATAGATGAGATGGAGCAGCAGGTGAATAACCTGACGGAGGAAAAGGCCAAGCTTCAGGAGGAGCTGGATGGCTATGTGGGAACAGACGGCGCCTTGCAGGCAACGGATAAGCTCCTGCTCGCTTCCGGCGCTTACCTTAAGAATGCGGCGGACATCGTGACCGTTTCTGAATATCTGGATCAAATAGACTTAGAAAGCCTGGGAACCTCTGCATCTGAATCTTTTACAGCTTTGTACGATACGTTGACCGGACTGATAGGTCCCGAACTGGCGAAGACATATTTCGATGAAGGCTACAGTGATTATCGTCAGGAGAAGTATGCCAGTGCCATTCCGAAACTGGCAAAGGCTTACCAGTATGACCAGACCAACGGAGATGCGCTGTACTATCTTGCCAACTGTTACAGGCGAAACGGCAATGTCGATAAAGCGAAAGAGGCCTATGCGAAGGTAATCGAGCTTTTCCCCGGCACGAAGAAGGCCACTGAGTCGGGAACATATCTGGCGGAGATAAATAACGCGAATTAAAGTATAGAATAAATAGAAACTTACCAAAGAGAACATAAGCGATTATGTTCTCTTTTTCTGCAATAGGAAAGTGTTCCTGTTACGAAAAAGTCCCCTGGGAAAACGAATAAATTCGACAAAAATGGACATGCTGTATTTTATGTATATACATAAAGGAAATATGTCATTTACAAAGAAAAGGAAGGAGAAGTGCATGGAAGAGAATTTTAAAGTGATCGACAATTATCTCATGGTAAGGATGCCTGAGGAAATTGACCATCACAAATCATCATACATAAGTGAAAATGCGGACAAGTTCATCATGCAGAATAGAGTGAGCAATGTAGTTTTTGATTTTGAGGATACGAGGTTTATGGACAGCTCCGGCATTGGTATTATCATGGGGCGTTATAAAAAGATTTCCTGCTTCGGGGGTAAGGTGTTTGCGGTCAATATGGATAATAGAATAAAACATCTTTTAATAATATCAGGTTTACATAAAATAGTGGAAATTATGGACTAGGAGGAACGGGATGAGAAATGAAATGACGATGGAATTTGATGCAATATCAGAAAACGAGGCTTTTGCGAGAATATCCGTAGCTGCTTTTATATCCTTTTTGAACCCTACACTGGAGGAGATGTCGGATGTAAAAACAGCAGTTTCAGAGGCAGTGACCAATGCGGTCATTCACGGTTATGACGGGATTGAGGGAGGCAAGGTCGTAATAAACTGCCTAATTGAAAAGGATGTATTACATATCGAGGTAATAGATAAAGGAAAGGGAATAGAAAATATCGAAAGAGCGATGGAACCTCTATTTACCACAAAGCCGGAGCTGAACCGTTCCGGTATGGGATTTCCTTTTATGGAAGCATTCATGGACGATTTGGAAGTGATATCCGAGCCAGGCAAAGGAACGGTTGTGCAGATGAAAAAGAAAATCGGCTGTACCTCGTGGATAGAAGATGAGGAGTAGTCTATGGAGGAGGTCACAGTACTAATTGCCAGATCACAAGCCGGTGATAAAGAAGCGAGGGAAGTACTGATAGAAAAAAATCTGGGGCTGGTCCATCATATCGTGAAGCGTTTTCTCGGGAGAGGCTACGATGCAGAGGATTTGTTTCAAATAGGAAGTATCGGCCTTATGAAGGCTATCGATAAATTTGATTTATCCTTCGAGGTAAAGTTTTCCACTTATGCGGTTCCTATGATAAGCGGAGAAATCAAACGCTTTCTGCGGGATGACGGAATGGTCAAGGTAAGCAGGACGTTGAAGGAAAACGGATGGAAAATCAAACAGACTGCCGAAAAAATATCATATGAGCAGGGAAGGGAAGCCACGCTGGAGGAAATCTCCAAGCTCACGGAGCTGTCCATAGAAGATATTGTCATGGCTATGGAAGCAAATGTAGAGGTGGAATCCATATATAAATCCGTTTACCAGTCTGACGGAAATGAAATATTTCTGGTGGACAAGCTGCCCGAGAAAAGGGATGCCAACGAAAAACTGCTGAATCATATGTTGCTCGAGCAGCTTATGGGCGAGCTGGAAGAGGAAGAAAGGCAGTTGATTACCCTTAGATATTTTCAGGACAAGACACAGGTGGAAGTAGCCAAAAAACTGGGTATCAGTCAGGTTCAGGTCAGCCGTATGGAAAAAAGGATATTGGTCCGTATGAGAGAAAGCCTTATATAGCAGCAGATGTGTAAAAGAGTAGTGGCAGTAGCTTAACACCTGCTGTTAAGCTACGTAAGAACGTGATGCAAGAGATGATTTCTGCTTCGCAGAGCAACCTAACATGCAGAAATCATGCGTTGCGGAGAACGAAGTGAACAGTAATGAAGCCGTAGGCCGAATAAAAACAGGCAGATATTGTGATGTTATAGAGTATCGGATATACTATTATTTAACAAAAAGAAAACGGAGGAAGGTACAAATGACTGCTTTTGATTATGTAGTAGTAAGTATCGAGGGGGATTATGCTAATTTAAAACGCACAGATGCGGAGGAAGATGAACTGAAGCTTGTGGCGAGAGCGCTTCTGCCGGAGGCAATCGCAGAAGGTACAAGACTGCATTATGAATATATGGAATATACGATTGTAAAATAGTATGGTCTTTTCGCATAATCTGCTATTTATTTGCAATAATAAAGGATAATGTCAATAAAGGAAGTAAGGAGCAAAGGAATAGCAGGTGAAGAAATGTCAGGAGAGACTCTTTATTTAAAAGCGGAACTTTGTACAGAGGTTACCGTAGATGATGTTTTTCTAAAAGATGTGGCTAAGGTGTATTGTGCAGATCCTCATGTGACGGCCAAGGTAAAGGCGATCAAGATACATCGTTTCAGTGAAAAGGGGCAGAAGCGCCAGGTGTTCAGCATTCTGAAGTTGATAGAAATGATACAGCAGGCTTGTCCGAACGTAAGCGTAGAGAATGTAGGAGAGATGGATGTGCTGGTGAAGCGTGTGGAAATGAATAAGAACAAGAGTTTTTTTGTCTTTTTGAAAATTGTTTTTGTGGCGGGTATCAGCTTTTTTGGCACAGCATTTACCATAATGGCTTTTCATAATGATATAGGAATTAATAAGGTATTTGGAAAAGTATACGAGCTCGTTATGGGGCAGGCGGCGGCAAACTATACGATTTTGGAGCTGGCCTATTCCATAGGGCTCGCTCTTGGTATCATCGTGTTCTTTAACCATATCGGAGGAAGAAGAATCACGAAAGACCCTACCCCGATCGAGGTGGAAATGCGTATTTATGAAAAGGACGTGAACAATGCGCTGATTGAAACTGCGGATAGGGAGGGGAAGACCATTGATGTTTCTTAAACAGCTTTTACTGGGAATCATGGGGCTTAGCTTCGGCCTGTTCGCTGCAGGCGGCGTATTCACCGTACTGATATCTGTCGGCTTGATTCCACGATTTGCGGGAAAAATGCATGTCAGCAGAAAAATCTTTTTATTCGAAGAAGCGGTTGTCCTTGGAACATTGACGGGAAATTTTTTCAGCATATTCGACAGATACGGCAGAATCGGGGATTTTGTTGTTAAAAATAATGTTTTCGGAAAAGAGAACACGGAATCCATCTGGCATATGATAGGTACGGTAATCCTTATTATTTTCGGGCTGTTTGCCGGAATTTTCGTGGGATGCCTGGCCCTTGCGATTGCAGAAATGCTGAATTCTATTCCAATTTTTGCCAGAAGGATCGGTTTCCGGCACGGCCTCGGAGTAGTAGTGCTTGCCATGGCTCTGGGAAAGATAGCAGGAGGGCTTGTCTATTTTATAAAGGCGGTATTTTTGTATGGGGGAACGTGAATTCTTTCCAAGAAAGCAGCCATTGAAAAATACTTAAGTATTACCAAGTGCATTTATGAATAAAATTGCTTAAAATCCGCATACTGGAAATATAATCGAAGCGAAATAGGCAAAAATTTTTTCAGAGAGGTTTGAGCATATGGAAGAACAGATAAAGCAGGAATATAAAGAATATGTCAAGGAGGTAACTCCTACCCACAATTTATGGATGCAAATGATAAAGGCGTTTCTCGTGGGAGGAGCAATATGTGTCCTCGGGCAGTTCATTTTGAACTACTGTACGAATTCATTAGGACTGGACAAGGAAACGGCGGGAGGATGGTGTTCCCTTTTGCTGATTTTAGTTAGTATTCTGCTTACGGGATTCAATATTTATCCGAACATCGTAAAATTCGGCGGTGCAGGAGCCCTTGTACCGATTACCGGATTTGCCAATTCCGTAGCGGCTCCTGCAATCGAGTTCAAGAAGGAAGGCCAGATATTTGGCGTCGGATGTAAAATATTTACTATAGCAGGTCCTGTAATTTTGTATGGAATATTTACTAGCTGGGTTTTGGGGTTGGGTTATTGGATATTGAAAGTAATGGGAGTAATTGCATGACAGCATGATCATGATAGAGAAGTGTGAAAAGAGAGGACGCCTAACCGTTAGGCGTCCTCAAATAAATTATCTCTGGTAATATTTTTCAGCCATTTCCCGCTCTTGTAATGCTTGATGACCCAAGGCCACTTCACGAATTCGTCGGTACAGAGCAGGAAATATACCCATAAGACGGGAAGCCTGAACACAAAGGCAGCCAAAAAGCCCAGAGGCACGGCATAGCACCACATGTCGATGGTATCGCAGATAAATCCGAAACGGCTGTCGCCGCCTGCGCGGAAGACTCCGGCTATCAAGGTGGTGTTAACGGCGGCGCCCATTACATAGTAAGTATTGATAAGGAGCATGTATTTTAAATAGTGAAGTGAGGTTTCGGACAATGCAGCATATTTTAGGACGAAGGGAGCAGCCCCAAATATGAGAAGGCCGCCCGCAAGGCCGCTCAAAACGGTAAGCTTCATCAGCCTGCCGGCGTTAGCACGGGCCTCTTCCAAACGGTTTTCCCCGATTTCATTTCCAAGTAATATACCGCCTGCGCTGGCAACGCCAAAACAGAGGACGGTGCCGAAGTTACGGATAATGCTGACAAAGGAATTAGCGGCAACCGCATCCGCACCCATGTGGCCGATAATTACCGAGTACATGGAAAAAGCGACGCCCCATGACACGTCGTTGCCCAGGGCGGGCAGAGATAAGCGGATGAAATCTTTGAACAGAAGCTTATTGCGAATAAACATAAATCTCAGATTCAATTTAATATCTTTACTGAAATGAGATATGACGATACACGCTATCAGTTCCAGTACTCTGGAGATGGAAGTGGAAGCAGCAACACCTATAATGCCAAGCTTGGGCGCGCCGAACAGACCGAAGATCAACACAGCGTTCAAGAAAATGTCGAAGCTTATGGTCACGGCATTCAATACGGTTCCCACAACAACTCGTCCGATACTTCTTAAAATAGAAAGATATATTTCAATTAATCCCCAGCACAAATAACTGACGCTGATATAGCGCAGATAGTATGCCCCCAGTCCGATCAGCTCCGCGTCGTCGGTAAATACGCGCATCATCAGATGGGGGACCGAGAATGACATTACGGCGAATAATATGGAAATAGCAACTGAGAACCGAAGTGCAATTCCTTCTACCGCTTCGATGGCACGCATATCTCCTTTGCCGAAATACTGGGCACACAGCATGGTTGCCCCCGTACCCAGACCGTAATAAACCATGAACAGAATGCTGGAATACTGCGCGGCAAGAGAGGCGGCAGCGATAGAGGACTGGCCCACATAATTGAGCATGACTACGTCCGCAGAGCTTACGGCTGCGCTTAAAAGATTCTGAATAACGATGGGAAGGACCAGTTTAAAGATTTTGTGATAAAAAACGTTTTTATCTAAGGCTTTCATAATGATAGGTTACTCCGTTTACTTTTGTGATATACTCTGCTATCTTACTATATATGAGAGGTGTTTGTATACATGTAAATAAAATATATGCCGCGTTTATGTTATCGTTACTGTTCACTACGTTCTCAGCAACGTATGATTTCTGCAATGAAAAAATTTTGCATGTAAATTCACTCTGCGAAGCAAAAACCATCTCTTGCATCACGTTCTTACGTAGCTTAACAGCAAGTGTTAAGCTACTGTGTGAACAGTAACATGTTATCATAAATTTTATATTATCTTAAGGGTTTCCTATTGAGATTAAAAACATGTGGTGTTACAATAATAATGCTCTTAAAATACAGTGCGAATTTAAAAAAGTAAGGATTGAGAAAAATGGTAGTGTTTTCCGGGATAGAATTTCTGTTTCGCTTTTTGCCGATTTTCTTAGCCGTTTATTATATAACACCGCAGAAATACAGAAATACGGCCTTATTGTTTGGAAGTATCGTATTTTATGCCGTAGGCGAGCCGTATTTCATCTTGCTCCTCCTGGCATTCGTATGGCTGAATTATATTTTGGCGAAAAAAATATGCTTTTACGAGACCGAGCATAGTGTTAAGAATAAGAAGAAGCTTCGTGAAAAGAAACTTCATAAGAGGATAGATAAGAAAAAGGGGAATAAATGGCTGATTACAGCGCTACTGCTTGACGTAGGGCTGTTAGTTATATTTAAAATTCTGGGTGCTTTTGCGGGGAACGAGGCTCTGCCCTTGGGCCTCAGCTTCTATACCTTCAAGATGATTTCCTTCCAAATGGACATATACAGAAGAGATATTAAGGCTCTGCCGACCTTTAAACGCACAGCAGTTTATTTCATGATGTTTCCTCAGATTATATCAGGACCGATCATGCGTTATAACGAAGGCGATTTTACTCTGGAGAAGAGAACTTATTCCTGGGAGCATATAGAGGAAGGACTGCAATATTTTGTATTAGGGCTCGGGACCAAGGTACTTTTGGCAGACCGTTTAGCAATTTTGGGAAAGGATATTCACACCATCGGCTATGAGAGCATATCCTCACCGCTTGCGTGGCTTGGAGCGGTTTCTTATTCCATGCAGCTATATTTTGACTTTTGGGGATATTCGCTCATGGCATCAGGGCTTTGCGTGATGCTGGGCTTTTCCTTCATCAAGAATTTCGATCACCCATATGCGTCGCGCAGCATCAGCGAATTCTGGCGGAGATGGCATATGACGCTGGGAAGCTTTTTCAGGGATTATGTATACATACCGCTGGGCGGCAGCAGGGAAGGAAAAGGCAAGACTGTACGGAACCTTCTGATCGTATGGCTGCTGACCGGACTTTGGCACGGAGGAAGCCTGAACTTCATTTTGTGGGGATTGGTACTGTTTGGGTTTATTGTTCTGGAGAAGCTATGGATTGGCAAGTGGCTGCAAAAATATCCGCTGATTGGGAGGTGCTATGTGCTCCTCCTGATTCCGATTACATGGATGCTGTTTGCGATAACCGATATCAGCCAGCTCGGGCTGTACTTAGGACGGATGTTTCCCTTTGCAGGGGGAGCGGGCATTGCCGTCAATTCCTCCGATATCTTCAAATATCTGAAGATGTATGCCCCATATCTTACGGCGGGAGTTATCTGGTGCATACCGGCAGCATACCGGTCTGTGGAAAAGCATAGAAGGCATCCGGCAGTCATTGCAGGAATGGTCTGTATTTTCTGGTTATCCGTATATTTTACGGTAAGCATGGGTAACAATCCCTTTGCTTACTTGAAGTTTTAAGGGGATGGTGAGAGTATGAAGTGGATAAAAAAATGTCCGTTATTTCTTATCCTCGTAATAAGCGGTGTTTTCTTTACGTTGGCAGGAATTATCGGAAAAAATTCCATATACAAGGACTATGAATATCATTTCGCAGATACGCCTTTTCTCGCCCTTACGCTGGAAGGAATCAGCAAGGGGGAATACCCGTGGGAGTCTTTTCGGTACGGTTCCGTAATAGAAGCAGTGTCGGGGGCGTTGAATCTGCCCATCGGAAGCGGGGAGGACGGTGAGCTGGAAACAGATGCTCTTGTTGCCGAAGGGGAATCGGGAAACTTGTTTGAAGAGGCGATTCCGGCCGGAGATGCAGGGGAAGAGGCTGTGTCCGGGGAAGAACGTGCGGATAGAACCTATGACTTTGTACAAGTGGGAGAGGAATATTTTGATGATGCGGTATTTATCGGCGACTCCAGAACCGTGGGCTTGTTCGAGTACGGCGGCATGGAGGAACGGTGCGATTTTTTTGCGAAGACATCGCTTACGATATATGATGTGTTTACCGAGCCTATTGTAAAGGATGAGGAGACGGGAGATAAGATTACCGTAGAAGCGGCATTGCAGAAGAAGCAATACGGAAAGATATACCTTATGCTCGGCATCAATGAGCTGGGAACCGGTACGACGGAGACTTTTATGGCGGAATATAAGAAGGTGGTGGGACGGCTCGAAGAGCTTCAGCCGGATGCGATCATCTTTGTGGAAGGCATTATGCGCGTCGCCGGAGTGAAAAACGAGACGGACCCGATATTCAACAACACGAATATCAATGAAAGAAACGAAGCGATAAAAGAAATCGCCGATAATAAGAAAATTTTCTATATTGATGTGAACGAGGCCGTATGCGATACGCAGGGAAATCTGGAGAAAGACTACACCACGGACGAAATTCATTTGAAGGCGCAATATTATGAGAAATGGAAGCAATTTCTCTTGTCTAAGGGAATCGCAAGAGAGGAAAAATGATAATTTTCGAATATTAATTCTGGAATAGTATTTCCCGAATAATTTTCTTTTTTTTTCAAATAATACTATACATAACGAAAATAACCGTTACTGTTCGCACAGTAGCTTAACACTTGCTGTTAAGCTACGTAAGAATGTGATTCAAGAGATGATTTCTGCTTCGCGTAGCGAATTTAAATGCAAAAATCATATGTTACTGAGAACGGAGTGAACAGTAACAAATAACCGGAAAGCGTGGGTATAGTATGAGTCAGGAAAAAAACGTTTGTTCCATGGGGAAGCAGAGTATAGAGCTGAAAACCCCGGTATATATAAGGGAAAGTGCCAGCATAGTAGGTACGAAAGAAGGGCAGGGCCCTTTGGCGGAGCTGTTCGATATGATAGGTGAGGACGATATGTTCGGCTGCGATTCGTGGGAAGAGGCGGAAAGCAGTTTGCAGAAGGATGCGGTATATTTGGCAGTGAATAAGGCCGGAATGAAGAAGGAAGAGATAAGATATATCTTTGCCGGCGATTTGCTGGGGCAGTCCATCGCCAGCAGTTTCGGGCTGGCTTCCTACGAGATTCCGTTAATCGGAATGTACGGCGCATGTTCTACCTGCGGTCTGACCCTGAGCATGGGAGCGATGGCAGTGTCCGGTGGATTTGCGGAGCATGTGCTCTGCGTAACCTCCAGTCATTTTGCCAGTGCGGAAAAGGAATTCCGTTTTCCTCTGGGTTATGGCAATCAAAGGCCGCTTTCGGCATCGTGGACGGTAACAGGAAGCGGAGCGTTCCTGCTTAGCAGCGATAAAGGAACGAAGGCGAGGGCGAAAATTACCGGAATCACTACCGGTAAGATTGTGGATTACGGCCTGAAAGATTCTCAGAATATGGGTGCCTGTATGGCTCCGGCGGCGTGTGATACCATTTATAATAACTTGAAGGATTTTGGCAGAAGGCCGTCAGACTACGATAAAATCATCACCGGCGATCTGGGAACGGTGGGGCAGCATGCGCTGCTTGATCTGCTGAACGAAAAGGATGTGGATATATCCGGGCAGCATATGGACTGCGGTATCGAGATATACGATGCCAAGGAGCAGGATACCCATGCAGGAGGAAGCGGCTGCGGATGCAGTGCGGTAACTCTGTCAGCCTATATTTTAAAAAAGATAGAAGAAGGCGTATGGAAGCGTGTATTGTTCGTCCCTACCGGCGCTCTGTTGTCTAAGACGAGCTTCAACGAAGGGCAGACCGTACCTGGAATTGCCCATGGAGTGGTCATAGAGGCAATAGGAGAGGGTGAGGCATAAAATAACTGTTGAATATTATACCCATGGATTATATAATAGAGGATATGATTCATGGGAAATTTTTTACGCGTTTACTTAATCGATTAAGTAAACGCTGAAAGCATAAAATGGACGTTTATCGCATGGGAAATGTTATTTATACCGGGGCGGATTATGAGAGATGGGGTGAGAATATGAAAAATAAAAAGAAAGTGCTTTTACTGGGAACGGTATGCCTGTTTATAGTTGCCTTTACGGGTTGTGGATTGCTGCGGCAGGAGGAAGAGGTGAGAAATCAGATAACGATTCCCTCTTATGATGCCAGCGGTGCAAGCTTCGGATATGTAAAGCGCGGCGATTTGGAAAATGCAGAGACCTTGTTCCTAAAGTTGACCACTACGGAGGAGCACGAGCTTTACTTCGGCGTATCCGGCATCAGCATCGATAAGGTTTACATAAAAGAGGGAGACGGAGTAAGGGCAGGCCAGCTTTTGGCGGAGCTTCAAAGCGATGATATAAAGAATGAAATAGCTTCCCTGGAAGCGAAGAAGGAAACCATCGCCCTGGACATCCAGCATACCAGACAGCTTTTGGAGGAGACGAGGCAGAGGAAGGAATACATAGAAGAGAAGGAAGATGCGCGGCAGGAGTCAATAGGACGTTACCAATTGCAGCTCCAGCAGTTGGATAATGATATGCAGGAGACGGAGGGAGCGCGGAAGGAACAGGAAAGTAAGCTTAAAAAGCATCGGATTTATGCGGACATAGATGGTACGGTAGCGAGGGTTTCGAGCTATGGCGGAGGATTTTTATCGGATGAAAAGCAAGCCTTTCTGACCTTACAGTCGGCAGCCCAGCAGTTTTCCGGCAATACGAAGGCAGAGAACGACTTTGAAAGTGGACAGAAGGTAATTATTATATTGAACGAGGAGGAATATCCGGCCCAAATTCTTAGAGCAGAAAGGGCGGAGGGTGTTACCGAGGTAGATGTATGCCTTCAGGAGGGTTATTCGGTTCCCGAGGATTGTACATACGGAGAATTACTATGGAGTACCGGAGTGGTAAAGGACGCTTTATACGTGCCGAAGAAGGCAATCGTGATCGTGGGAGAGAAGAGTTATGTGTACAAAATGGGAGAGGACGGCTTTGCAAATCCTGTAGAAATACAGACCGGAACGGTCAATACGGACTACGTGCAAATAACAGCAGGGGTGGAGCAGGATGATACGGTAATGCTGTACGAATGAGCAAAAACCATATTTCAGAATCTTAGAATTTTATAATTAAATGGCGGAGGGTATAGATGTAATTATGGGGCTTATGGGATTTAAGGAGAAGAGAACAGGGGTTGCTGGCAAGTATAGGAAGAAAGATAAAAAAGATATAACGGAGAGTACGGCGAAAAATAAGCGGAAGATTTGCAAAAGGATATCTGTGTCGTCGGCAGCTTTATGTATCATCTTTAGTATGACATCAGTGTCATTCGTGGGATGCGGGGAGCAGCCGACGGTGCCGAAGCTTTTAGAGCCGGTGAAGGTGAGTCTTTCCGGCAGGATTGCGCAGCGGGAAGATATATGTGATATAAAGGCATATGCGGGGAGAGTAAAGCCTTATGCCGTAAGCTATGCTTTTCCCGATGCCTGTCTTGTGGAGGAGATACCGGTACGTCTTGGGGAATATGTGGAGGAGGGACAAGTGCTTGCCGTGATGAACTGCTCGGACGATGAAAGGCAGAGAGCGCAGCTTGAGAGTGATGTTGCCTGGCTGGAGAAAGAGGACGAATGTCAGAGGAAGATGGACGAAACGGATATAACAGTCGCCCAGATGCAGCTTTCCATGGCGATATCCGAAAGCAAGGATACGAAGGAAGAGAAAAAGGCCATCGAGGATATGACAAAGGCGCTGGAAGCAGATAAAGAGGGAGCGGAATACGAAAGCAGCTTAAGACAGATAGCCATTGAAGAAAAGAAGGAGCAGCTAAGCCGTTATGCCCGGAAGACGGACAATGCCTGTTTAACGGCAAAGGAAAGCGGCTATGTAGTATATGTAAAGGAATTTTCTGCGGACAATGCTGCGGGAAGTGTGGAGGCAGAAGAAATTGTTGTCTTGATTTCGGACAAACAACAGGCTTACATATCGGCGGACATTGTGGATGCCAAGGTAAAGAAGGCGACAGAAATCTATGCGGAAATAGACGGGAAAAAATATGAGTTGGAATATCTTCCTTATTCGGATCAGGAAAGGCGAATAGCGATCAATGAGGGAATAAGCCTGGAAGCACGCTTCGGTACAAAGGACGAGACGGCCATGACAGAGCTGGTTGGAAAGAACGCGACGGTCTACCTTTTATCCAATCAGAAAGAGCAGGTAGTCTGCGTTGCGCCCGATTCTCTTTTCAGCGAAAACGGCGAGTATTTCATCTATGTACTGGAAAATGGACAGAAAATTAAGAGGAGCGTAACTCCCGGCATCCATACGGTCAATGCGGTGGAGATAGAGGAAGGACTTACGGAGGGAGAAAACGTATATTATCCGATAAGCGATATGCCCGGCAATAAGCATACTATCGAAAAGGCACAGGAAAGCACCTTCGAAATCGTGAAAAAATACGACCAGACCAATATGAGGCAGACTTCGTCCCTGCGTGTCCTGGTAAAGCCTGAGAATGCGGTATTGCAAGAACTTAAGGTGAAAAACGGGATGGAGGTAGCAAAGGGCGATACGATAGCGATTCTGGCGGCAGGAGAAGGAGAAAGCAAGAACGAGGCATATATGCAAGAGTTAGAGGAACTAAAAGCCTCATACGTCTTTCAGAGAACTCTGGATAATAAAGAAGCGGATAAAAGAGAGAAGCGCATAAGTGCCATGATAGAAAATAAAACGCAGAATACTTTTGAGTATAAGAAAACGGTGCAGGAGTTAAATAAAATAAAGCTTTCCATGGAGCTGGAGGACGCTCGTTACCAATATGAGACCGAGACGCTAAAACGCAATATCGAGAAAGCCGGAGAGCAATCGGGGGTTATTGAGGTAACGGCAGAGGCTGCGGGAATCGTCACGGAAGTGACGGCCTCGCCCGAGGGATATTCCATTCCTAAGGATACCCTGCTTTGCAAGATAGCGGATCCCTCCTCTCTTTGTATCATGGTTTATACCGACGATAAAGAGGTAGTTCCCATGGATAGGGAGGTGACTGTGGATTTATATCAGACCGAGGAGGACTTGAAAGGGCAGGTGATCGGCTCTTATCAGGATGCGGCGAAGACGGTGTATAACGAAAAAAGGGTGCTTCGCGAGAATAACCCTCAGATGACGAAAATTTCCTATATCTCACTGGAGGAAGGTATGTCCTATGAAAGTGTAAGGTCCTTCGGTGTAAATGTGATTCTTTGGAGCGTGCCTGACGCGATTATCATAGATACCCGGGCAATTTATAACGAAAATGACAGAAGATATGTGTGGCTTATGGAAGAAGGGCAGATGAAGAAGCAGTACGTAACCATGGGCTACAACGAAGGTAATAGTGCCTGGATCATACAAGGATTGAGTGCAGGGCAGGAAATCATATTGGAGAATTAGGAGAAGGCGATGATTCGATTTGTATGGCAGAAATTGATACATAAAAAATGGTTGAATATGTGTACTTTTTTGGGGATTGTCTTATTGGTCAGCGTCGCTGCCGGAAACGTGCTCTATCAGGGAGCCGCGTGCAGTAAGCTGTTGCAGAACAAGTTCGATACCTACATCGGAGAGCATAACGCATATCCGGCCCTGGTAGAGGCGGTCTATCCTTTTGCCTATACGGATAGGGAGGAGGAGGCTGTCGCTCAGGCTGAGAAGGTGTGCGAAACGGTAAGCGCGGCTATAGAGAACAAGCTCCCCGTTAAGGAAAAAGAAAGCGTTATGCTATTTACTTCCGACAGCCTTTTAGGCATTCCTTTTTATCAAAGCAACGACTCTAAGCAAGACTACTTTTTCATCCCCAGCTATATGGAAAATATGGAGGAGCATACGGAGATATTAAGGGGTGAGCTTTTTGCCGAGGCTGCGGACGAGGGGGGCATATATGAATGTATCGTAAATGAGAACATGGTTTTTAGCGACAATCTGTCTGTAGGGGAAATGATTACCTTTCCGAAGACTCAGATGAAGGATGGAAAGGAGCTTAAAATCCGCATTGCAGGGATTTTTAAGGAAAATGACAGTCATGACAGTTATTGGGTAAGATTCCCTAACAGCTATGAAAACAATCTATTCCTTTCTCAGACGGCCCTGAACGAAATCATGAGTAGCAGGGAGGCAGACACAGTAAATATGAGCCTTACCTATGATGTGTTTCTCGATTACGAGAGCATGAGCTTTAAGCAGGCGGACGAAACGATAACCGGCTTAGCGGATATAGCGGCTAAACCTCCGGCAGTGAAGATGACGGTCAAGTCGGAACTGGGAGGGCTTCTTAGCAGCTATGTGGATGCACAAAACCAGGTAAAGGCGACGATGAGAACCTTGCAGATACCGCTTCTTGTGCTGCTGATGGTCTTCTTGTATATGGTATCCTCTCATGTGTTTGAGATGGAGCAGAATGAAATCGCTATGCTAAAGAGCAGAGGTGTAGGTAACGGACAGATACTTGGCGTCTATTTCACGCAATCCTTCCTCCTCGCCATAGCAGGGGCGGTGTTCGGTATCCTGTTGGGCTGGGGCTTCGCCTCCCTTTTAGGAAGTGCTAATGCATTTATGGAATTCGTAGGAGGGAGGCGTTTGCGCATAGTGCCGGATATGGGACTTCCTGTCTCCGTACTGGCGGCGATTCTGGCAGCAATATTGTTCATGACACTGCCTGTACTCAGATATACGGCGCTCAGCGTGGTGGAAATAAAGCATAAGAAAAATGTAATGGAAAAGTCGTTCTGGGAAAGATATTATCTGGATGTGGCGCTGCTCGCCCTTTCCCTCTATATAAGATACAGCCTGTTGAAACAGCAGGAATCTCTGGCGCAGCAAATCATACGGGGAGAGAGCATGGACCCCGTTCTTTTCCTAAGCTCAGGAATCTTTATGCTGGGCTGCGGAATGGTCTTTCTCAGGCTGCTTAAGCTTGTGGTCAAGGCCGTGTACCATATCGGAAGAAGTCGGTGGAAGCCTGCAGTCTACGTATCATTTCTGCAAATCATACGAACCGGTAAGAAGCAGAACTTCATTTCTGTTTTCCTCATACTCACCATAGCTATGGGAATCTTTTATGCGAATACGGCTCGTACCATGAATACCAGCATCGAGGAAAGGATTCGTTACGACACGGGAGCAGATATCGTAAGCAGTGAGCAGTGGAAGAATAATCTGCCCTTCGCAAAGAAGAATAAAAAGCTGGTAACCTATGAGGAACCGAATTTCCTCCGCTATGAGGAGCTGTCCGGGCAGGTGCAGGAGATGACTAAGGTCATCAGGGATACCGGCGTGCGCATGTATTACGGCGATAAGGTATTTGAGAAGAATACGCTCATGGCGATTCACACGAAAGAGTTTGGGGAAACCGCTTGGATGAAGGAGAATGCTCTGGATAAGCATTGGTACTATTACTTAAACGATATTTCACAGGCAGCGGATGGTGTACTGGTATCTTCTAATTTCCGCGATAAGATGGGAGCGCAGATCGGAGACAGCATTAAATATACGCTATTCGACGAGCTGGGTAATGCAAGGGCCTTAGCTACCGCAACTATTTATGGCTTCGTGGATATATGGCCGGGATATTCCCCCTACCGGGAGGAGCGAACGGCGGATGGCAGTATCAGCTATACGGATAATTACTTAATTGTGGCCAATTACAGTCAGGTGGTAAGCATTTTTGGTGCCACTCCCTATGAGGTGTGGGTTAAGACGGACAAGGGAACTGAGCTGATAAAGACTTTTGCCGAGGAGAAGGAAATGGTGTTGACTAATGTAGTCGGCGTGAAGGACGAACTGATACGGAGCAAAAATGACGCATCTGTTCAGGTGACCAACGGTCTGCTCACCATAAGCTTCCTCATCATACTGATTCTTTGTACCGTCGGCTTTTTGATTCACTGGATTCTGGTCATTAAGAAGCGGGAGCTAATGTTCGGAATATACCGTGCGATGGGGCTTTCTATGGGAGAGGTGAAATACATGCTCGTTCACGAGCAGATTTTTTCCTCTCTGACAGCGATAGCGGCAGGCGCCTTTGTAGGCTTCTTTGCCTCCTATCTCTATATTCCGCTGCTTATGATCGCTTATCTGCCGGGGAAGCATGCACTGGCTTTTGAGGTGGTGAGTGCGCCTCTCGATATGATAAGAATCGGCGGTGTACTTTCTGTTATGTTAACTATATGTTTTCTCATACTGGCGAAGGTAGTAGCGGGCATGAAGATAGCACAGGCGTTAAAGCTCGGAGAAGATTAAGGGAAAGGCGGTAGGGAATGGAAGGAAAGAAAATAATAATAAGTACCTCAGCGCTTACAAGAAAATTTCCTCTTGCCGGAGGCAGTGAGATTACGGTTCTTAACGGTATTGATGTCGAGATAGAGGAAGGAACGCTTACCATACTGAAAGGGCGTTCCGGTTCTGGAAAGACTACACTGGTCAATATTCTCAGTGCGCTGGACTTGCCTACGGAAGGCAAGGTGTTTTTTGACGGGAAGGAAATGAATGCTATGTCGGAGCATCAGAGGGAGGAGCTCCGAAGATATCATATGGGATATATTTTTCAAGCGGTTGCCCTTGTTCCTGTTATGAATGTATATGAAAATGTGGAGTTTTCCTTAAGGCTTGCGGGTTATGAAAAGGACAGGAAAGGTCGTGTGGAGGAATGCCTTAAGAAGGTGGGGCTTGTGAAACGTATGTATCACATGCCCGAGGAGCTTTCCGGCGGTGAGCAGCAGAGGGTGGCGATAGCCCGGGCATTGGCACATAAGCCCAAGGTGGTGTTTGCGGACGAGCCTACCGGGGCCCTGGATACGGATAATGGACTTTTGGTAGTAAAACTGTTTAAAGAGCTGGTGGAGCAGGAGGGCGTAACGATCGTTATGACCACCCACGACCCCAGCCTGATGGAGCTTGGGGATGCGGTTTTCGAAATAGAGGATGGTGTGATTATTGGAAGAAATGATGATAGTTTGCGACGGATTGGTAAAAATATATAAGACGAACACGATAGAGGTCATGGCGCTGCAGGGACTTGACATGAACGTGGCAAAAGGCGAGCTGATGGCGGTGGTAGGCAACAGCGGCAGCGGGAAATCAACCTTTCTCAATATGGTAGGCGGCCTTATCAAGCCCTCGGCGGGGCAGCTTCTTGTGGATGGCAAGGATTTATTCCGCCTGAGCGAAAAGCAGCTTGTGGAATACAAGAAAAATACGGTAGGCTTCGTCTGGCAGAAGAATTCAAGAAATCTATTCCCTTATCTGAGCGCAATCCGCAACGTGGAAGTGCCGATGCAGTTTTGCAGAGATGATAAAGCGATGAAAAGCGAGGCAAAGAGACGGGAGAGAGCCTTGGAGCTTCTGGAGCTTGTAGGCATGTCCCATCGCAAGGACAGCCTTCTCCACCAATTATCGGGCGGAGAGCAGCAGAGGGTAGCTATTGCCATAGCTCTCGCTAACGGCCCAAAGCTTCTGTTAGCGGATGAGCCTACGGGAGCGGTGGATCAGAAAACCTCCCTGATGATTCAGGACATGTTCCGCGCGCTGAACAGGGAGCTGGGAGTGACTATTGTTATCGTTACCCACGACGTGAGCCTTTCCAAAAAGGTAGACCGGGTGGTCATGATAAGAGATGGGAAAATCAGCAGTGAGCGCGTTATGAAGCAAGGTTATTTAGAACGGATGAAACATCTGGATGTCAATGAGCTGGAGGCTGAGAATATGCAGGAGGAATTTGCGATACTCGACAGAGCAGGGAGAGTACAGCTTACCAAGGGCATACTGGAGCAGGCGGGAATCGAAGGAAATCGCGTGCGGATAGAGGTTCAGGACGGAAAAATTATAATTTCCGTTTAATGTGTTTCTTCTGCAAATTTCAGACATATTACGGAATGTGATTAAGTCACGGAAGAAAGTTTTTTCTTATGCTACTATGTATTCATAAAAACAGCATTCTGCTTTGAAAGGGGTATGATTACTGATATGGAAAAGAAAAAATATGCAAAAACCGTAATTATAGGAGGTGTTGCAGGGGGAGCTACCGCGGCCGCACGCCTTAGAAGAATGGATGAACATATGGAAATCGTCATATTGGAGAGGGGAGAGTATATCTCCTACGCGAACTGCGGCCTCCCTTACTATATTGGCGATACGATAAAAGAGAGAGATAATCTTCTGCTGCAGACGCCGGGACTTATGAAAAAGAGATTCAACATCGAGGTGCGCGTGCAAAATGAGGTAACGGCAATCCATAAGGAAGAAAAAAAGGTAGAGGTAAAGAACTTAAAGACGGGAGAAAGCTATGAGGAAAGTTACGACGCTCTCATCATCGCTACCGGCTCCTCACCTCTTAAGCCCCCCATTCCGGGAATCGACGGGGCGAATATTTTTACCCTCTGGACCGTTCCTGATACGGATAGGATAAAGGAATATATAGATGTGAATAAACCGAAAAATGCAGCAGTCATCGGCGGTGGCTTTATCGGTTTGGAAATGGCGGAAAACCTTCATGCGGCAGGACTTAAGGTGAGCATCATCGAGATGCAAAATCAGGTCATGGCACCCATGGATTATGAAATGGCACAGCTTCTCCACGAGAATCTGGAGCTGAACGGAGTGGAGCTGATACTGGGAGACGGCGTTTCCTCCTTCGAGAATAAAGGCGCTGCGACGACAATTCATCTGACCAGCGGAAAAGCGGTAGAAGCGGATATGGTAATTCTTTCCATCGGTATCCGTCCTAACAGTGCGCTTGCAAAGGAAGCGGGAATCGTGTTAAATGGAAGGGGCGGAATAATAACTGACCAATATATGAGGACTTCCGAGCCGGATATCTATGCGGTAGGAGACGTGATAGAAACGGAAAACTATACGTTAAAGGAAAGAACCATGGTGCCTTTGGCAGGACCGGCTAACAAGCAGGCGAGAGTACTGGCTGACGTGATGACAGGAACGGACAGAACCTATAAAGGAGTACAGGCGACTTCCGTTGCTAAAGTATTCGATTTGACGGCAGCAGCGGTGGGTGTTAACGAAAAGACATTGATTGGAAAAGGTCTGAAAAAGGAAAAGGACTATTATTCCATCCTGGTTGATCAGAAATCTCATGCCGGCTATTATCCCGGTGCAGTTATGTTGACCATGAAGCTGCTCTTTGACAAGGCGGGAAAGATTCTGGGTGCACAGATTATCGGTGAGGATGGTGCAGATAAGAGAATCGACGTGCTGGCGACAGTTATGCGCCTGAATGGAACGGTATACGATTTGGCGGAATTGGAATTGGCATATGCCCCGCCCTATTCCTCCGCGAAGGACCCCGTAAATATGCTGGGCTTCGTGGCACAGAACGTGTTAGAAGGAATGGTAAGCTTCATTTCATACGACGAGACGGACCGCATGCTGGCGGAGAAAATGGAAGGTTTTGCGGTTCTGGATGTAACGGAAGCGGTGGAGCGGGAAGTATTTTCCATCCCTGAATCCTACCATATTCCTCTGGGTCAGCTAAGAGAGCGTATGGAAGAGCTTTCCAAGGAGCAGCTGATTATCGTGTACTGTGCAATCGGCGTCCGCGCCTATAACGGAGCGAGGATATTGATGCAGAACGGCTTTTCCAATGTGAAGGTGCTTTCCGGAGGAATGACTTTCTACAAGTCCATGCATTACAAGGATAGAAACGAGAGTGCAGGAGGCGGCGGGCAGCAGGAGCTGAAGGCGGCACAGGAAAGCGGGGATGCCCCGGAAACGGAAGATATAATCGGGAAGGTAATTAGAAACGTGGATTGCTGCGGAATGCAGTGTCCGGGTCCTATCATGAAGGTGAACGAAGCCCTTTGTGAAATGAAGCCCGGAGAAATCCTGAAAATCTGTGCCACCGACATGGGATTTGTAAAAGATGTGGAGTCGTGGTGCCGCAGAACCGGCAATACGTTCCTTAAGTCCGAGCCAAAAGAGAACAAAACATTCAAGGAAAAAGGAAATGTGGTGTTCATCAGAAAGGGAGAGGGAGAATGCCGGATAAAAGAAAACGTGCTCGCAGGCAGTGCAGCACAGGGAAAAACGATGGTAGTATTCAGCGGGGATCTGGATAAAGTGCTCGCCTCTTTTATCATCGCCAACGGAGCGGCCGCGATGGGACGTCCGGTTACGATGTTTTTCACCTTCTGGGGATTGAACGCCCTTCGCAAGCCGGAAAAACAAAGTGTGAAAAAGCCCTTCATCGAGAAGATGTTCGGAGCCATGATGCCTCGGGGCGTGAAGAAGCTTACGTTGTCCCGAATGAATATGGCAGGTATGGGAACGGCAATGATGAAGAAGGTAATGGCGGATAAGAATGTAGATTCTCTGGAAGAGCTGATGAAGCAGGCGATGGCAAACGGCGTGAAGCTGGTGGCATGTACCATGTCCATGGACGTAATGGGAATTACGAAGGAGGAGCTGATCGACGGTGTAGAGCTGGCAGGTGTGGCTTCTTATCTGGGAGATGCGGAAGAATCGAATGTGAATTTGTTTATTTAAATAATGTTTCATTATAAATTGTAAAAAGAAAGGTTAAGGTAAAAAGGTTGAAAGAAATGCACTTTCAACATCCTTAATTTGTACGCCCGCTATAGCGGGCAGATAGGAGCAAATATGAAAGAGATTAATTTGACGAAGAATAATTTTGACGAAGAAGTATTAGGTTCTGATAAGCCCGTACTGGTAGATTTCTGGGCACCATGGTGCGGCCCCTGCCGTATGGTATTGCCTATCGTGGAGGAATTGGCAGAGGAACTTACCGACGTGAAGGTATGTAAGGTGAACGTAGATGAAGAGCAGGAGTTAGCAGCGCGTTTCCGCGTGATGACCATTCCTACGCTTATAGTGTTTAAGGGCGGGAACGCGGTAAACACCTCCATCGGAGCGAAATCCAAAGCTGAAATTTTAAAAATGCTGTAATTTTACAGCAAAATATGATATTTCGAAATAAAATGTAATTCTTCAACAGTCTCAAAAAAATAGAATATCAGACGAGAGTCGTCAGTTTTTTACGGTCAGTGATAAGGATTTCGCCGCGGGAAAGCCGCACGAGTCCTTCGGATGAGAAGTATTTCAGCATCCGGCTGACCACTTCTCTTGCGCTTCCCATGTATTTTGCAATCTCTTCATGAGTCATTCTAAGGCTTAGTGTACCTGTCTTAGCCGTTTCGTCCAGCAAAAAAAGAGCCAGCCTCTTATCGAAACTCATAAATAATATTTGCTGCATCGCCCACATGGCATCGGAGAAGCGTTCTGTCGCCTTCTTGTAGGCGAAGGCCTCCACATAAATATTTTCTTGCATAAGGGATAAAAAGGCTGTGGAATCTACTTGAAGGAGTTCACAATCCGTTACGGCATCTATGGATACGTCAAAGGTAATGCTTTGCAGGACGCAGGCCGCGGAAAGAATGCAGACGCTGCCCGAGCGGATGCGGTATAAGGTAACCTCCCTCCCCTCCTCTGAGAGAATATAGACTCTGAGGGTACCGCTTTTCGGAAGCAATAGACCGACACAGTCAAGGTCTGCGGTATGTATGGAGCTGTCCTTCTGATAGCGGACAACGGAGGTATGGTTTATGACACTGTCTCTTTGCCTATCCGTCAGTTTATTCCAAAATGTTAAATGTTTTTCAAATAACAATATCTCGTTCTTGTTAAGCATGGCGAGCCGCCTTTCTCTGATCCGGTATACATTTGATATAGCGGTATCATATGATCGATATGACATACCAAATATATTTCTATCATATATTGTACACGGAAACGTGCCAATTCACAACAAATCAGTTGAAAAATCTGCAAAAGGCTAGTACAATTGTGTTACTGTTCACACAGTAGCTTAACATTTACTGTTAAGCTGCGTAAGAAAGTGATGCAAGAGATGATTTCTGCTTCGCGGAGCGAATTTAAATGCAAAAAGTTTGCATTGCAGAACATCATGCGTTGCTGAGAACGGAGTGAACAGTAACGTAGAATTAACCATGATAGCCGAGTTTGGCGAGAACCCGGTTCGCGGAAAGAGGAGATTTTATGCGGGAAATGGAATTTAAGATGGAGCGTCAGGGGCTGCTTAAGGAGGGCGATTCTGTTACAGTGACGGAAGGAGTTCTTCCCAGCAACTATTATTATACGATAGATCCGGCGCTTGCTATGTCAGGCAACTATCCCTTCAATCAGCGGATGCTGGCAAGACAAGGCGTGGTAACGCAAGTCATCGAGAACGACAGAGGCTTTTATGTGATGGCGCAGTTCGACGAGGGATAGTGCTGCAATGAATCGTGTTGCAGTAAGTTGCAGCAATATAGAAGCGATGAAAGCAGCAAAGAACTGAAATACAATACAACAATAAAACTTTTAAATGTAACAGAATCAGGAGGAACGCATATGTTAAAAAAAGTATCTACCGATAAGGCACCGGCTGCAATTGGGCCATATTCTCAAGGAATCATAGCAGGTGATATGCTGTTCGCATCGGGACAGATTCCCATTGATCCGTCCACGGGCGATATCAAGGGAAGCGACATTATAGAACAAGCCGAACAGGTGATGAAAAATGTAGGAGCGATTCTTGCGGAGGTTAACACCGATTACACTAAGGTAGTAAAGACGACATGTTTCTTAGCAGATATGGCAGATTTTGCGGCTTTTAACGGGGTATATGAAAAATATTTTACCGAGAAGCCCGCACGTAGTTGTGTAGCGGCAAAACAGCTTCCGAAGAATGTTCTTTGTGAGGTAGAGGTTATCGCATATCTTGGCTGATGCAGAGGAAAGGCATATGGTTATAAGATGAATAATGTTATTTTGATCGGTATGCCGGGCTCAGGAAAGAGTACCATAGGTGTGGTACTCGCCAAGCGCCTGGGATACCGTTTTGTAGATTCCGATCTGGTCATTCAGGAGAGGACGGGAAAGCTCCTGCACCAGATTATAGAGGAAAAGGGAATTGACGGATTTATCCGTGTGGAAAATGAGGTAAATGAGTCACTAGACATGGAGAAAACGGTTATTGCGACGGGAGGAAGTGCCGTTTACGGCAAGGAGGCCATGGTACACTTCAAAAGCATAGGAACAGTAATATACCTGAAGCTTTCCTGCGAATCGGTAGCCAATAGGCTGGGAGATTTGAATGAAAGAGGTGTTATCGTCCGCAAAGGGCAGACGTTAGAGGGTTTGTACGAGGAGAGAGTTCCCCTTTACCGGGGTTATGCGGATATCGTAATTGACTGTGAAGATAAAATGATAAAAGACATAGCGGCGGAAATCGAAGGTGCTTTAAAAAACCTGCGTCCGCCGGAGAGGACAGCGGAGTACTGATATGAAAAAAACAGCGTTCACAAGCAGTCTGCTCTTATTTTTGGCGGCCGGCATCTGGGGCTTTGCTTTTGTGGCACAAAGCCTTGGCATGAATTATATGGGGCCTCTGATTTTTAACGGCACCCGGTTTTTCTTAGGAGGAATCGTACTTTTGCCTATAGTATTTATGGGGCAGAGAAAAAGAGGCGGGGAAAGAAGAAAGACGCCTTTTTCATTTATGTTAAAGGGCGGTGTATGCTGCGGCCTGGCGCTTTGCGTAGCCTCTATATTTCAACAGATAGGAATTAAATATACTACAGTTGGGAAGGCTGGATTTATCACCACCTTGTATATCGTTATCGTGCCGGTTCTCGGCTTGTTCCTGCATAAAAAAGTACGGGGAAGAGTTTGGATAGCCGCCGCAGTTGCGGTATGCGGACTTTATATGTTATGTGTGGGCGAGAACTTTTCGCTGGGAAGAGGGGATATATTTACTTTCATATGTTCGGTCCTGTTTTCTGTGCATATTTTACTGATCGATCACTTTGCGCCGAAGATGGACGGGGTGATACTATCCTGTATTCAATTTTTCGCGGCGGGTGCGATTTGCACCGTTATGGGACTTATTCTGGAGCAGCCTTCGTGGGAGCAGCTTCTTGCAGGAATCTGGCCGCTTTTATATGCGGGTGTCATGTCCTGCGGAGTAGCATATACCTTGCAGGTCATAGCCCAGAAGAATGTGGAGCCTTCCGTGGCTTCCCTCATACTGAGCCTGGAGTCTTCGGTATCGCTGTTAGGCGGATGGCTTATCCTTGGGCAGGCGTTGTCGCAAAAGGAGTTGTTTGGCTGTGCCCTCGTATTTGGGGCGGTGGTCTTAGTACAGCTTCCGGAGAAAAGTCCTAAGGAAAGCGGAATATATAAAGAGGCGGTCTGAAGAAGAAACGGAACTCTACGGCGCGTTTATTGCCTGGTAAGGCGTAAGCGGTTAATATGAATCTAGGAGGTAACCTCATGGATTGCAGTAAAGTGGGCAAATTGATTTACGATTTGCGGAGAGAAAAAGGAATGACACAGAAGCAGCTGGCGGATGCCATGAACATAAGCGATAAGGCCATTTCGAAATGGGAACGCGGGATGGGCTGTCCGGACGTGTCTTTATTGCAGGAGCTATCGGGAATCCTGGAAGTTAACATTGAAAAAATTCTGCTGGGAGATTTGGAGCCGAACAGTGCAGAGGCCGGAAATATGAAAAAAATCAAGTTTTATGTATGCCCCACCTGCGCAAATATCATTACTTCCGCCGGGGAGGCGCAGATATCCTGCTGCGGGCGAAAGCTGCCGGCTCTCATTCCTCAAAAGGCGCAGGGAGTGCATAGCCTGAACGTGGAGACGGTGGAGGAGGACTATTATATTACGTTCTCTCACGAAATGAGCAAGGAGCATTTTCTTAATTTTATCGCGTTTGTTACTTTGGACAAGGTACTGCTCATAAGGCTGTATCCCGAGCAAAGCGGCGAAGTGCGTTTCCCCAGGCTCAGAGGCAGGGGCACATTATATTTTGGATGCAGCCGTCACGGTCTGTGGGAAGAAAAAATATAAATTGAAGTCTTGACATGAGCAAAATTCAGTGATAGAATACAGAAAATTAAATAAATCCATGAAAACCGTTGAAGTGGAGATAAAAACAGATGTTGCCCTTACAGAGAGCCGGGATTGCTGAGAACCGGCAGAATGCAGTTTGTTAAATGGACCACGGAGGGCGCAGTCAAAGGCTACCAGCAGTACAGCCGAGTATTCAGCGACGTAAAGCACACGTTAGTTGCTGGGAATATGATAGTATTCCTTAAAGAGCAGGAGATTTCAGCATATATTTAAACCTTTGGAATAGATGCTTCTCCTGAATCAAGGTGGCACCGCGGATAGAGATTCTAATCCGTCCTTGACAATATGAAAATATTGTCAAGGGCGGTTTTTTTATGTAATAGAAAAGTACTCCTATTACATAAAAACGGATGCGCAGCTACGGGCGGAACAAAAGCTGCGCTGCTCGTAGAAATGTGCAATAGCCCTGTTCATCAAAAAAGTAAAAGGAGGAACCCAATATGTACACACCAACCCTGGAAGAAGTTAAGGCTTTTGCCAAAGATTACAAGATGGTACCGATCAGCCGCGTCATTTATTCCGATTTCTGCACCCCGATAGAGGTGCTCAGAATATTGAAATCGGTAAGCTGCCACTGTTATATGTTAGAAAGTCTTGAGGATACGGATCAATGGGGAAGATACACCTTCTTAGGTTACGACCCCAAATTGGAAATCACCTGTACGGACAGGACAGTGCGGATCAGTACGGGCACGGAGTTAGTGATAAAGGATGCGAATCCCGCCCAGTACATCAGGCAGATCATCGAGGAGAACAAAAGCCCGCGGATCAAAGAGCTTCCCACCTTTACCGGAGGACTGGTAGGATATTTTTCCTACGATTATATAAAATACAGCGAACCTTCCTTGAATCTCGACGCCAAGGACGAGGAAAACTTCAAGGACGTAGATCTTATGCTTTTCGATAAGGTAATCGCCTTCGATAATCTGAAGCAGAAAATGATTCTGATTGTCAATATGAAGACGGATTCTCCTGCGGAAAACTATAAGAAAGCGATGCGGGAGCTTAACGACATGGAGGCGCTTATTACCAAGGGAACTCCGGCACAGATACAGCCCCTTCGTATCAAATCCGAGTTTCGTCCGCTTTTTAGGGAGAAAGAATATTGCTGGATGGTAGAAAAAGCGAAACACTATATCAGAGAAGGTGACATCTTTCAGGTGGTGCTGTCCAACCGATTGGAGGCAGATGTGGAAGGAAGCCTTTTCGATACTTACCGGGTGCTTCGAACGACCAATCCTTCCCCCTATATGTTCTATTTCAGCAGCGACGATATCGAAATAGCGGGAGCTTCGCCGGAGACTTTGGTAAAGCTGGAGAACGGCAGCCTGTACACCTTCCCGTTAGCCGGAACGAGACCGAGGGGGAAGACGGAGGAAGAGGATGAGAGGCTGGAAAAGGAACTGCTTGCAGACCCCAAGGAGCTTGCCGAACATAATATGCTGGTGGACTTGGGCAGAAACGATATTGGTAAGGTTAGCCGTTTCGGCTCGGTCCATGTGGAAGAATACATGTCCATCGAGAAATTCTCTCATGTTATGCATATCGGTTCTACGGTGAAGGGGGAAATCAGACAGGATAAAACACCCTTAGATGCGATAGGCGCGGTGCTTCCTGCAGGAACTCTTTCAGGAGCTCCGAAGATCAGGGCCTGCGAGATTATCAATGAGTTAGAGAATAACAAGAGAGGAATATACGGCGGAGCCATAGGATATATCGATTTCACGGGAAATATGGATACCTGCATCGCTATAAGGATTGCCTTTAAGAAAAATGGAAAGGTATTCATCCGATCGGGAGCAGGAATTGTGGCGGACAGCGTACCGGAGAAAGAATATCAGGAGTGTATCAACAAAGCGAAGGCAGTAATGAATGCCCTGGAAGCGGCAGAAGGAGGAGTCTAGTATGATACTGTTAATCGACAATTACGATAGTTTTTCTTATAACTTATATCAGCTTATCGGCTCCATAGACCCGGGAATTAAGGTAATCCGTAACGACGAACTGACGATTCCCGAAATAGAGAAGCTGGATATCAGCCATATCGTTTTATCACCCGGTCCGGGCAGACCGGCAGATGCGGGAATCTGTGAGAAGGTGATCGAGCATTTTGCAGGGAAGATTCCGATACTCGGCGTATGCCTCGGACATCAGGCGATATGCGAAGCTTACGGCGCACAAATATCCTATGCGAAGGAGCTTATGCACGGGAAACAGTCCCAGCTATCGGTAGAGAAGGACTGCAAACTTTTTAAAGGGCTTCCTGAGACGATGAAAGCGGCAAGATACCATTCCCTCGCCGCAGTGGAAGATACCATGCCGGAGGAGCTGCTCATAACGGCGAGAACCGAGGATGGAGAAATCATGGGAGTGAAACACAGAGACTTCGAAGTATACGGCGTTCAGTTCCATCCCGAGTCCATCCTTACACCGAATGGGGAAACGATCCTTCGTAACTTTTTGAAGGCATAAGCAAACTTTTAACCGAATAAAACAGTGAAACCGGAAGGGAGATTAAGAAGATGATAAAGGAAGCGATTCAAAAGGTAGTAACGAAACAGGATCTGAGCTATCAGGAAGCGGAAGTGGTAATGGATGAAATTATGAGCGGCAGCGCCTCTCAGATTCAGATGTCCGCATACCTGACAGCACTGTCATTAAAGGGAGAAAATATTGAGGAAATCACCGCTTCGGCAGCAGGCATGAGAAAGCACTGCATTCGCTTGCTTCACGACATGGAGGTATTGGAAATCGTAGGTACGGGAGGAGATAAATCCAACTCCTTCAACATATCCACCACTTCGGCAATCGTCGTATCGGCTATGGGAGTCCCTGTTGCCAAGCATGGCAACCGTGCAGCCAGCAGCAAATGCGGAGCGGCGGACGTGCTGGAGGCGTTAGGAGTGAACATCAATATCTCTCCGGAAAAGAGCAAGGAGCTTCTGGAGAAAATAGGAATCTGCTTTCTGTTCGCGCAGAACTATCATATAGCCATGAAATATGTGGCTCCGGTGAGAAAAGAACTGGGAATCCGCACTGTATTCAATATTCTCGGCCCTCTTTCCAATCCGGCGGGAGCCAATATGCAGCTTCTTGGCGTATACGATGAGGAACTGGTGGAGCCCATGGCGAAGGTGCTTGCCAATCTGGGAGTCAAGAATGCAATGGTAGTGTTCGGTCAGGACGGCCTCGATGAGATTTCCATGAGTTCCCCTACCACCGTGTGCGAAGTAAGAAACAACGAGTTCAAAAAATATACGCTGGAGCCCGAGCAGTTTGGTATGGTAAGATGTAAAAAGGAAGAACTGCTTGGAGGAACTCCCGAGGAAAATGCACAGATTACCCTCTCGATTCTGAAAGGAGAAAAGGGACCCAAAAGGGATGCAGTAGTGCTTAATTCAGCTGCTGCGCTTTATGTGGCGGATTCTTCCCTTACCTTACAGGAGGCGGTTTGCAAAGTGCAGGAAACGATAGACGATGGAAGTGCACTTAAACAATTGGAACGTTTTATATCTTTATCTAATTCCTGATATGTGATCTGCGGCAAAAGAAACTGGAAAAAGAGAAAAAGAGAATATTGAAATCGATTCGAAAACCAAAGCAGGTTTTAGAAAAAGGAGTTTATATCATGATATTAGAGGAAATTGCGGCAAAGACCCGTGTGAGGGTGGAGGAGCTGAAAAAAAAGAGAGACATTTATTCCTTGCGAAGGGATGCGGAGGCAATGGTCTCCGATATGGAAAAAAGAGGAGACTTTCCCTTTAAGAAGGCGCTATCTGCAGAAGGGATGTCCTTTATTTGTGAGGTGAAGAAGGCTTCTCCGTCGAAGGGCGTTATTGCGGAGGAATTTCCCTATCTGGATATTGCGAAGGAATATGAAGAGGCGGGAGCGGCAGCGATTTCCGTACTGACAGAGCCCTATTATTTCCTGGGCAGCGACAGCTACCTGGAGCAGATAGTATCAGCGGTGAAGATACCGGTGCTTAGAAAGGACTTTACGGTGGATGAGTATCAGATCTTTGAAGCGAAGCTGCTCGGTGCCTCCGGCGTTCTGCTGATTTGTACGCTCCTCGAGGAAAAGCGGTTAAAGGAATATCTGGAAATCGCACATAGTCTCGGACTGTCCGCCCTCGTGGAGGCACATACGGAGGATGAAGTAGAAGCAGCGCTTCGTGCGGACGCCGGAATCATAGGAGTAAATAACCGGAACCTGAAAACTTTCGAGGTTGACATAACAATCAGCAGCCGTCTGCGGAAACTTGTCCCCGAAGAAATAATCTTCGTATCGGAGAGCGGAATCAAGACGGCGCAGGATGTGGCAATACTTAAGCAGAATAAGACGGATGCCGTACTGATCGGGGAGACCTTTATGCGAAGTCCCGATAAGAAAAGGCAGCTTGCCATATTGCGGGGAGAAGAAATGTGAAATCGAAAATAAAAATATGCGGACTTACGAGGGAATGTGATATCGATTATGTGAATGAGGCCGGCCCCGAGTATCTCGGCTTCGTGTTTGCAGGCAGCAGGAGGCAGATAGACGAAGCAGGGGCAGCACGCCTTAAGTCCAGAACAAAAAGCGGGATAGCCGCCGTGGGCGTATTCGTGAATGCGCCCGCAGAGCAGGTAATCAGGCTTATGGAGAACGGTATCATCGATATAGTACAGCTTCACGGGCAGGAAACGCCCTCCTATGTGGAAGAAATCAAGCGGCGGGCAAACGGCCCTGTCATCAAAGCAATTCGTATCGGAGAAGAAGAATATCCTTTCGCTTATTTCGAAGAATATGCCAATGCGGGAACAGATTACTTCTTGTTCGACAGCGGGACGTCAGGGGGAGGCTATGGAGGAACCGGAGTGGTCTTTGACTGGAACCGGATTCCAAGGACGCCGCTTCCGTATTTTCTGGCGGGTGGACTGCATGCGGAGAATATAGGCGCTGCCCTTTCCCATGCACAGCCTTATGCGGTGGACATAAGCAGCGGCGTAGAGACAAACGGAGTAAAGGATAGAGATAAAATATTGGAAATCATAAGGAGAGTCAGAGATGTCTAAGGGAAGATTTGGCGTGCACGGCGGACAGTATGTACCGGAGACGCTTATGAATGAAGTGATTAAGTTAGAAGAAAGCTATGAGTTTTATAAAAATGATCCTGAATTTATTAAGGAACTGGATGATTTGCTTAAAAATTATGCGGGCCGCCCTTCTCTTCTGTATTATGCAGAGCGAATGACGCAGGATTTGGGGGGAGCTAAGATCTATTTAAAGAGAGAGGATTTGAATCATACCGGCTCCCACAAAATCAACAATGTATTAGGTCAGGTGCTCCTTGCGAAAAAAATGGGAAAGACGAGAGTTATCGCGGAAACCGGGGCAGGACAGCACGGCGTGGCTACAGCAACGGCAGCAGCGCTCCTGGGCATGGAATGCGAGATTTTCATGGGAAAAGAGGATACGGACAGGCAGGCGTTGAACGTATACCGCATGGAACTTCTGGGCGCGAAGGTGCATCCGGTCACAAGCGGAACGATGACGTTAAAGGATGCGGTAAACGAGACGATGCGGGAATGGACCAACAGAGTGAGCGATACCCACTACGTATTGGGTTCCGTCATGGGCCCCCATCCTTTCCCCACGATTGTCAGGGATTTTCAGAGCGTAATCAGCAAGGAAGCGAGAGAACAGATTCTGGAATACGAAGGAAAGCTTCCTGACGCTGTGGTTGCCTGCGTAGGCGGCGGAAGCAATGCCATGGGAATGTTTTATAATTTTATCGGAGATAAAGAGGTGGCCCTGATAGGCTGCGAGGCGGCAGGGCATGGGCTGAATACGCAGAAGCATGCGGCGACCATCGCCAAGGGAACGCTCGGCGTATTCCATGGGATGAAATCCTACTTCTGTCAGGACGAATACGGACAGATCGCGCCGGTCTATTCCATATCTGCCGGTTTGGATTATCCGGGAATCGGGCCGGAGCACGCCAATCTGCACGACAGCGAACGGGCGCAGTATGTTCCCGTTACGGATGATGAGGCGGTGGATGCATTTGAGTATTTGGCGAGGACGGAAGGCATTATATGCGCAATAGAGAGTGCCCATGCGGTTGCCCATGTGAGAAAGATAGCATCCACAATGAAGAAAGACGACGTGATCATCGTCTGTCTTTCCGGCAGAGGTGACAAAGACGTGGCGGCAATCGCCAGATATAAGGGGGTAAATATCCATGAATAATATTCGTATACAAGACGCTTTTGAGCACGGGAAAGCCTTTATCGGTTTTTTGACCGGCGGTGATCCGTCCATCGAGAAAAGTGAAGAATTTATTATGAAGATGGTGGAAGCCGGATGCGATTTGATAGAAATCGGAATTCCTTTTTCCGACCCTATAGCGGAAGGGCCGGTAATCCAGGAGGCCAATATCCGGGCACTGGCCGCAGGAACGACTACCGATAAGATATTTGAGCTGGCGGAGAATGTACGGAAGAAGACAAAGGTACCCTTAGTGTTCCTTACCTATCTGAATCCTGTATATAAATATGGATATGAGAAATTCTGTGCAAAATGCGAAGATGCAGGAGTAAACGGACTGATCATTCCCGATATGCCTTACGAAGAAAAAGGGGAACTTTTAAAAACGGCCGGAGAGTACGGCGTAGATATCATCTCTCTCATAGCGCCTACCTCAGAAGAAAGGATAAAAATGATAGCGAAGGATGCGAAAGGCTTTATCTACGTAGTGTCCTCCATGGGAGTTACCGGGATGCGAAGCGAAATAAAAACGGATCTAGGCGCTATTTTGTCTTCCGTAAAAGAGGCATCGGATACGCCTGCGGCAGTAGGATTTGGTGTCAACACCCCTGAACAGGCGGAGAGGATAGCGAATATTGCAGACGGAGTTATCGTAGGAAGCGCCATAGTGAAGATTATAGGGAAATATGGCGAAGAAGCGGGGCAGCCTATTTTTGACTATGTAAAAAGTATGAAGGACGCCATCCGCTAAAAAGTCTTTGAAAAGTCAGTGCATGGAAATGTAATTAGGTATAGCATGTAAGATGATTGCTGTCATTTGATTTATTGATACATAAGATCGGAGGGCTTTCTCCGCCGATATCTGCAATTATGTTACTATTGAAAGCTAAGCAGATGATTTCATTTATTTTAATAAGAACATTCCCTAATTTACATAGATAAAATAGCTTTCAGAGGATTTTTCATTATTTAATCAATAAAAAATAATCGAATTGCACATAATATTCCATAAATAATTTTAATAAAAGCCTATGTCTATATAAGACATTCCGGCGATTAAGAAAGGTATGGTTATTTTATGGATTATGTCAATGCTTTTTGGGTGGGCGGACTTATATGCGCTTTGGTACAGATATTAATGGAAAAGACAAAGATGATGCCGGGGCGCATCATGGTGCTTCTCGTGTGTCTGGGAGCGGTCATCAGCGTGTTTGGAATATATGAACCCTTTCAGGAATATGCGGGAGCGGGAGCTTCGGTGCCCCTTTTAGGATTTGGCAACGTATTGATGAAGGGAGTGAAGGAAGCGGTGGACAGCGCCGGTTTTATCGGCATATTTCAGGGCGGATTTAAGGCGGGAGCGGTAGGAACAAGCGCCGCTTTGATATTCGGCTATCTTGCGAGCCTTATATTCAATCCGAAGATGAAGAAATAAAACGCTGCGATTTCAGACTTCTATATTTTGGTGCATCAATTGCTGCTATGAAGCCGCAGGCTGAATAGTGACAATGAATCAAATCTCTTCCCACAGAAGCTGGTTTTTTTCCATGAACTTTTGAAAAGCCTGATCCCAGAGCTGTTCCGGCGTTTTATCCATAACGAAGGTATTCGTGGAAGTTCCCGTCATCACAGATGCCGTGTTCCCATCGTACTTTATCGTCAGGGTAAATGCCTTAAGCTGTTGCTCCCCGCCCTCGAAAGCAGTGTCCGACATGATTTTCTTCATATGCTCGGGCAGAAGATGGAGTACAAATTTAAAGCTCAAGGGAGTGCGCTTTCCCTTTATGAGTTGGAGGCATATAGGGCGCATATCCTTCCATAAAGAGAAATCGTAAGGGCAGAGGGAGAAATCCTCCTGCTCTTCTTTCGTATAGAAATCCTTCTGGATGCGTCCGTCAATGCGAAACGTATTATAGGTAACGATGGTGCCCTCCTCTAAGAGAAAATAATCAAAGCTTTCTGAGAGAAGGAGCTTATTCATGAAGTTTTTTAAGTCGTTGATTCGATAGGCTTTCATTTCTTACCTCTTTTTAATGAAATGGTTTCGGCAGTCACAAGCTATAGTAATAATAGCATTACTGCTATTATAGTGGAAAACAAAAAGTTAATCCATATAATTATAAAAAAAGCAGAAAGTATCTTTACAAGAAAATGGCAGGCGTGTTATTATAAGTAGTAATCAATACTACGTGGAATGGTAATTGTTATGCTGCATAGTGATTTGGCTTACAAATATATGCCTGCAAAGTATGCAGGCCACGAAGAAAGGCATGGTCATTGATATGAGCTATAAAATCGTTGTGGACAGTTGTTGTGAACTGCCGGAAGAATACAAAAAGGATGCGAGATTCGAAATTGTTCCTCTCGGGCTTGAGGTAGGAGACTATCAGGTCATGGATGATGAGACGTTCAATCAAAAGGAATTCCTGGAAAAAGTTGCGGCATATTCCGGTTGCCCCAAATCTTCCTGCCCCTCTCCGGAAAGATACCGCGAGGCATATCATTGCGAGGCACAGGATGTCTTCGTAGTTACCCTTTCCTCAAAGCTTAGCGGAAGCTATAACAGTGCAGTGCTGGGCAAGAATTTATATCATGAAAAATACGGAGAAAAGAATATTTATATATGTGACTCCGAATCAGCAAGCTGCGGAGAGACACATATCGCACTGAAGGCCATGGAGTTGGAGGAAGCAGGCCTTTCCTTCGAGGAGATCGTGAAGGAGCTGGATGCGTTTAGAGATGCTATGAGTACTTATTTTGTTCTCGATAATCTGGAGACACTTAGAAAAAATGGACGTCTTACGGGTGTGAAGGCTCTGGTAGCCTCGACCTTAAGTATAAAGCCCGTTATGGGCGCGATAGAAGGATCGATTGTTCAAAAAGGTCAGGCGATCGGTATTAAAAAGGCTCTTACCAAGCTGGCAGATATTCTGGCGAAGGAAGTAGTGAAGTCCGAAGAAAAGGTGCTTATGATCACACACTGCAACTGCCCTGAACGAGCGGAGTTAATAAAGAGCATGATATTGGATAAGATACATGTAAAGGATGTTCTTGTGATGGATACCGCAGGCATCAGCAGCATGTATGCGAACGACGGGGGAATTATCGTCACCATTTGACAAGAAATGTTAAGAGAGAAATTTTTGACTGGGATGGCCCGGACAATGTTTTTATTAAAGGAATATGGACTCATCGAAGGTATGCGCTGCATTACATTTGGTGAGTCCATTTTGCAGTAATTACTTTTAATCCAGCGGCAGCCCGTTATTATTTTTTCCCTGTTATTTAGCTTATCAAAAAAGAGGGATACTATTTGGGAGGAGTTAATATAGGAAATCAAAGAGTATGTATTAATCACTGGAGGAACAAGCGGAATCGGTTATGAATTAGCTCGTTGCTTTGCCAATAACTGCTATGGGATAATAGTTGCAGCATCGGACATGACAAGATTAAAAGATACAAAAGAGAAGCTGGAGAAGGAATTTGCTGCTCCGATACTAATATATCAGCAGGATGAAAATATGATGATATTAAATATGATTAGTCTGGTTGAACTTAGCAAATTATTTATATCTGATATGTATAAGCAGGGGCAGGGAAAAATATTAAATGTTGCTTCCACGGGTGCTTTTCAACCCGGCCCGTATACCAGTACTTATTTCGCCAGCAAAGCTTTTGTATTAAGTTACAGTCAGGCAATCCGCTATGAGGCAAAATGGAAAGGGGTTCAGGTCTGCACGTTATGTCCCGGAGCAACTAAGACCAACTTTTTTAATTATGAAGGAACGGCAACCCCTAAAAATGCAATGCCACCGGAAATTGTTGCAAAATATTCTTATCACTATTTGATGAAAAATAAAGATATCATGATTCCGGGTCTGCTCAATAACATAATGAAATTATTTCCGGTAAAGTTAAAAAGCTGTTGGGTAGCAAGAATGAAGATTGTAAAAAGACCTTGAACAGGTAGGTAATAAAATAATGCTACAAAACGTTTTATCAATACTGATTACAGCTCTTCGGCGGATTGCCGGAGAGCTTTTTTGATGTCCATGGTATAAGAGGGAGAAGTGCGGATTACCGTACCGTCCGTAAGTGTGAGCTTGGTCAAGGACACCTTTTTTAAATAGGTCACATTCACCATGGAAGAGCGGGAAACGGCAGCATAATGAGTATAAGCGGCCAACTGGGAATATAAGTTCGTAATAGTGCTGAGAATACTTATGATACTTCCATCCTTCAGGTAGACGTGAATATATCTGCCATCTGCCTTTGCGTAGACGATATCGTCCTCTTCCACATAGCGTGTAATCGTTTCGCCGCGCAGCTCTATGGTAGGCATGATTTGATTCTTCAGTGCGGACATCTGGTCGATAGAGGCGGATAATTCTTCTTTTTTAATCGGCTTGTCCAGAAAAAAGATATTGCGCTTTTCCACTTCGGGGAAAGCGCAAAATAGTTTCCTATAATCGACGGAAGAGACGCACAGCACGATAGGTGCGGTTACGCCCGCTTCGCGAAGCAAAAGTACCAGTGCAGCACCGTCTGTTTCTCCGGAAACCATATCGATATAAAAAGCATCATAAATCATCGGAGAACGCATAATTGCAGGAATGCTGCCGTAGGAGTCCACGTAGAGAATGCTTTTCTCCTTTGCCCGTTTATCGGATTCCCGCTGTAATAGCCTTTCCATCTGCTTGCGATCGCCTACGTTGTCGTCACAGATTGCTATATGAAGTGCAAAGCTTTCCGTTTGCATCATGAGACCTCCTACTTACATAATTTTGATTTGAACCGGAGAATATAGAATCGCCAGAATAAGGGTTATCTGCAAAAGCAGGATCGCAGGCATGCCGTAGACGAAATACCAGTGCCTTGTTTTATGGCGGAAAGCATACATGCCCAGTATACAGCCGATGCTTCCGCCGATAATTGCCATAATGAAAAGGGTAGATTCAGGAATTCTCCATGCTTGTTTTTTTGCTTTATATTTGTCCAGTCCCATGAGGCACAAGCCTGTGATGTTCACGGCTGCAAAATATACGAGTAATATGGTTATGACGTCCATGGGCAGAACTCCTTTCTGTAACCGTCTGTCGATGATTACAGACCGGTTTATTTGTTTTTGCTTGCTTCCTGCATTTTCATCGCGCGTACCTTGCAGGAAAGGCCGAATAAATTGATAAAGCCCTCCGCATCGTGATGGTCATATAAATCGCCGGTAGTAAAGGAGGCAATGCTTTCATTATAAAGAGAATAAGGGGAAGTTGTGCCGGCCTTGGTGATATTGCCTTTGTAAAGTTTCAGCTTTACTTCTCCGGTTACGTACTGCTGTGTGGATTCGATAAAAGCCTGCACCGCTTCGCGAAGAGGAGTGAACCATTTTCCTTCGTAAACGATCTGAGCCAGTTTATTACCCATATCCGTTTTTAATGCGTAGGTATCGCGGTCGAGGATAAGCTCCTCCAACTGCTGATGAGCTTCGTAGAGAATGGTACCGCCGGGGGTCTCGTACACGCCGCGGGATTTCATGCCTACTACACGGTTTTCAACGATATCAATAATACCGATGCCGTGCTTCCCGCCCAGAACGTTGAGCTCGCGGATGATGTCCGACACCTTCATCTTCTTACCGTTTACAGAAACGGGGATGCCTTTTTCAAAGGCCAGGGTTACGTATTCGCTTTCATCGGGAGCCTTCTCCGGGGTAGTTCCAAGTACGAGAAGGTGCTCAAAGTTCGGCTCGTTAGCAGGATCTTCCAATTCCAGACCCTCATGGCTGATGTGCCATAAGTTACGGTCGCGGCTGTAAGAAGAATCCGCAGAGAAAGGAAGGTCGATGCCGTGTGCTTTGCAGTATTCGATTTCCGATTCACGGGAATCCATAGTCCATTTATCGTTTCTCCAAGCAGCAATAATCTTCAGGTCGGGAGCGAGAGCCTTGATTCCGAGCTCGAAACGAATCTGATCGTTTCCCTTGCCGGTAGCGCCGTGGCAAATAGCAGTAGCGCCTTCTTTGCGGGCGATTTCTACCAGTCTCTTTGCAATGACGGGCCTTGCCATGGAGGTGCCGAGGAGATATTTATTTTCATATACCGCATGTGCCTGAACACAGGGAACGATATATTCGTCACAGAATTCATCCGTAACATCTTCGATGTATAATTTTTCAGCGCCGCAGAACTTCGCCCTTTCTTCCAGGCCGTCCAATTCTTCGCCCTGACCGCAGTCAACGCATACACAGATAACTTCATAATCGAAATTTTCCTTTAACCAAGGAATAATGGCGGTAGTATCGAGTCCGCCGGAGTAAGCCAGGATAACCTTTTCTTTCATTATATTGCCTCCAAATATGATTAAAATGTGAATGAAAACGATGCGCAGTTGTGCGCGGAACAAAATTGCTATGCAAACAATATACAACATTATTTTCTGAAATGCAAGAGTGAATTTATGTATAAAAACACATGCAATTCATGAAAATATGAATAAAATAAAAAAATAGTTGAATATTATGCAAATAAGATGTATACTTATGCGAAAACAAAGATAAAAGTTGCGAGTGTGTCCAGCGAGATATAAAAGTTACTGTTCACACAGTAGCTTAACATTTGCTGTTAAGCTACGTAAGAATATGATTCAAGAGATGATTTCTGCTTCGCGGAGCGAATTTAAATGCAGAAATCATGTGTTACTGAGAACGGAGTGAACAGTAACATATAAAACAGTTGAGATTTCATAAGGGAAATAGTATTATTTACCTTATGTATAGTATAAACGAGTGGAGAGATTAAAAGAAATTCATAAAAACTTGTGTGAATTTGCCGGATGTATATTGGTTACACGTAAGAACGTGATGCAAGAGATGATTTCTGTTTCGCGAAGCGAATTTAAATGCAGGAATCATGTGTTACTGAGAACGGAGTGAACAGTAACGTATATTGAGAAGAAGAGGTGAGACGGATGAAAACGAAAATTTTTATCGACGGAAGCGAAGGAACTACCGGACTGAGAATACACGAGCGTTTTATGGGACGCGAGGATATCGAGATACTTTCCATTTCTCAGGAGCTTAGAAAGGATGAAGCGGAAAGAAGACGATTGATCAATTCCTCGGACATATCGATTCTTTGCCTACCTGATGCGGCGGCCAGAGAATCCGTCAGCCTGATTGAAAATGAAAGTGTAAGGATCATCGATACTTCTACTGCGCACAGGACAAAGGACGATTGGTCCTATGGCTTCCCGGAGCTATCCGCAAAGCATAGGCAGGCGGTGGAAAAGGGAAAAAGAATAGCGGTGCCGGGCTGCCATGCTACGGGCTTCATTTCCTTATTATATCCTATCGTTTCGGAAGGAATATTATCCTCAGAATATCCGGTCAGCGGCTTTTCCATTACGGGTTACAGCGGAGGCGGGAAATCCATGATCGCTCAGTACGAGGATGAGAACAGGGCGAAGGAATTCGACTCGCCGAGGGAGTATGCGCTTAGCCAGCAGCACAAGCATTTAAAAGAAATGAAAAAAATTACAGGACTGTCAAGGGAACCGCTGTTTTCTCCGATCGTTGCGGATTATTACAGTGGAATGGTTGTTTCCGTTCCGGTATATACGGAGTTTTTAAAGGGCTGTCATACGCCGGATAAGCTTCGGTCATTTTTTTATGATTATTATGCAGGACAGAAATTGATTCACGTGATGCCTCAGTCTGCGGAGGAAGAAATAAAGGGAATGATGGCAGGTAACGGCTGCTCCGGCTGGGACGGTCTGAAGCTTTATGTGACGGGCAACGAGGAGAGGGCGGTGCTCACCGCACAGTTCGATAACCTTGGTAAAGGTGCATCGGGTGCGGCGATACAATGCCTGAATATCATGCTGGGTTGTGAAGAAGAAAAAGGACTGAATTTGTGAGAGGAAAAAAGTTATGAGCGATAAGAACGAAATCGCCCCTGATATGACAATTTATAAAGGGAAACCTTCCCCGGAAGGGCGGCTGCCCAGAGAGACAGCGGTTTACGAGCTTTTAGAGAAATTGAACATTCCATATGAAAGGCTGGACCACGAGGCGGTGGCGAGCATAGAGGCATGTCAGGGTGTCGATAAGATTTTGGATATAAGATTATGTAAAAATCTATTTTTATGCAATGCTCAGAGGACGAAATTCTATCTTCTGTTAATGCCCGGAGAAAAGAAATTCAGTACGAAGGAAGTATGCAGACAGATACAAAGTGCCAGATTATCCTTCGCCCCGGAGCAGTACATGGAAAAACTTCTGAATATATCCCCCGGAGCGGTAAGCGTTATGGGGCTGATGAATGATAAGGATAACGAGGTGCACCTGCTTATCGACAGAGAAGTTCTGGAATCGGAATATCTAGGCTGCCATCCGTGTGTGAATACCACCAGCCTGAAGCTTAAGACGGCGGATGTCATATCACGCTTCCTCCCATATACAGGGCATGATTATACGGTGGTCGAGCTGACTGACGATGAAAGCTAGGAGGAAAAGGTATGGTTCGGACAATGACAATAGAGGATTATGAGGAAGTGCATGCGCTTTGGATGAGTATCAAGGGGTTTTCCATACGCAGCATCGATGACTCCATGGAAAGTGTGGAACGCTTCCTTAAGAGAAATCCTGAAACCAGCGTAGTAGCGGTGGAGGACGGAAAAATCGTAGGAACTATTCTTTGCGGCCACGATGGGAGAAGGGGCTGCATGTACCATGTATGCGTACACGAAGCCTACCGCAGAAGAAGCATTGGAGAGTCTATGGTGGCGGCAGCGGTGAAGGCTCTTAAGGCGGAGCATATTAGTAAGGTATCGTTGATCGCCTTTACAAAAAACAGCATGGGGAACGCTTTTTGGAGCCGCATCGGATGGACAAAGCGCGAGGATTTGAATTATTATGATTTTGTTTTAGATGAAGAAAATATAGAAGCTATTAACAAGTAAAAAGTGATCGGCAAATAAAGGATATGGACTTATGGTAATGCTTAAGGACACCGGGAGGAGAAAAAGATGGAGATTATTTCGGGAGGAGTAACTGCCGCAAAAGGATTCGAGGCAGCAGGCGCAGAAGCGAACGTTAAATATAAGAACAGGAAGGATATGGCACTCATATACAGCCAGATTCCTTGTAAAGCGGCGGGAGTGTTTACAAGTAATGTAGTAAAGGCAGCACCTGTCTTGTGGGATAAAAATGTGGTGACCACCTCCCCCTATGCGCAGGCAGTAATTATAAATTCGGGAATCGCTAACGCCTGTACCGGTGTAAAGGGCTATGAATACTGCAAACAGACGGCACAATGCGCGGCAAAAGAACTGGGAGTACCGGAAGACGCCGTGTTGGTGGCTTCCACCGGTGTTATCGGCATGCAGCTTCCCATAGATAAGATAACAGACGGAGTGTGCAAGCTGGCACAAGGAAAGGAGCGCAGTGAGCTCGCAGGAACGATGGCGGCAGAAGCGATTATGACCACGGATACCGTTTCCAAACAGGCGGCCGTAACTATCGAAATCGATGGAGTGACTGTTACGGTAGGCGGTATGTGTAAAGGCTCCGGCATGATACACCCTAATATGTGTACGATGCTTGGCTTTGTGACTACTGATATTGCAATTTCCAAGGAGCTTTTGCAGGAGGCGCTAAGCGAGGATGTTCAGGACACCTTCAACATGATTTCGATTGACGGAGACACTTCGACCAACGACACGTTGGTTGTGCTGGCTAACGGTATGGCGGGCAATCGGGAAATCGTGAACAAGGATGAGAATTATTATAAATTCACACAGGCTCTTCACTATATTGACGAAACACTGGCGAAAAAGATGGCAGGAGACGGAGAAGGCGCGACCGCATTATTCGAGACAAAGGTCATCCATGCGGCGTCGAAAAAGGACGCGAAAATACTTAGCAAAGCGGTAATTTGTTCCAGTCTGACCAAAGCCGCTATCTTCGGACACGACGCCAACTGGGGAAGGATACTCTGTGCACTGGGCTACTCAGGAGTGAACTTCGACCCGGAAAAAATCGAGCTTTTCTTCGAGGGCGATAACAGAAGGATGCAGATATATAAGGACGGGGCAGCGGTGGATTACAGCGAGGAAGAAGCTACGGCAATCCTTTCGGAGCCGGAAGTCAGAGTGCTTGTAGATATGAAAATGGGCGATGCCGAAGCGACGGCATGGGGCTGCGATCTGACTTATGATTATGTAAAGATAAACGCGGACTACCGGTCTTAAAAAAGAGAGAGAAGCAGAGCTTACGCAGAAGCGTAAGCGTGAAGCATCGGGCGCGGTAAGAATGAAAGTAAGGAAAAAGAAAAAATCAGGAGATGGAAGGTTGAAAGAAATGCACTTTCAACATCCTTGATTTGTACGCCCGTTAAAGCGGGCAGATGGGAGCAACAATGGATAAAGATATGACAGAGGTGTTAAAAAAGGCTGAGGTCTTGATAGAGGCTCTTCCCTACATACAGCGATTTAACCGGAAGGTAATCGTAGTAAAATACGGCGGCAGCGCTATGAGCAACGAAGAGCTTCAAAGGAACGTGATCAAAGACGTTGCCCTGCTCAAGCTCGTAGGTTTTAAGCCGATTATCGTACACGGAGGAGGAAAGGAAATCAGCCGCTGGGTAGGAAAAGTAGGAAAAGAAGCAGAATTTGTAAACGGCCTTCGCGTTACCGACGAAGAGACCATGGAAATCGCAGAAATGGTACTATCCAAAGTAAACAAGAGCCTTGTAACAATGGTTCAGGAGTTAGGCGTAAAAGCAGTAGGCATCAGCGGTAAAGATGGCTGCCTCCTAAAAGTGGACCGCAAATATTCGGATGGCAAAGACATTGGCTTTGTGGGAGATGTCAAAGAAGTCAACCCTGATTTGTTGTACGATTTGCTGGAAAAAGACTTCCTACCTATCGTAGCGCCTATCGGTCTGGACGATAATTTTCAGACCTACAACATCAATGCCGACGATGCAGCCTGCGCTATTGCCAAAGCGGTACACGCGGAGAAACTGGCATTCCTTACCGACATTGAAGGAATCTATAAAGATATCAACGATAAGGATTCCTTCGTCTCCCGTATGAAGGCATCCGAAGCGGATAAACTGATAGAAGACGGCTTTATAGGCGGAGGCATGCTTCCCAAGCTGGCTAACTGTACCTCGGCAATAAGAAACGGAGTGAACAGAGTCCATATTCTTGATGGAAGAATCCCACACTGCCTGCTCCTCGAAATCTTCACCTATCACGGAGTAGGAACTGCAATCCTCCACGACGACGACCAGCTCAATGACGTACCGGTATCGGAGTCATAATATTGCGTTCTCCCACAAACAGAAAGGAGCCTCCATTATGAACCAGTCAGGAATGAAAGAATATATCGAAGAAGCTGAGAAAGCGCTTCTTCATACATACAACAGATACCAAATCGTGCTCGATAAAGGCGAAGGCGTCCACCTCTACGATATCGAAGGAAAGAAATATCTCGATTTCGTTTCAGGAATCGGAGTGTTCGCCCTCGGATATTGCAACAAGGCTTATAACGACGCTCTGAAAGAGCAAATCGACAAGCTCATCCATACTTCCAACTACTACTACAATGTGCCTGCAATTGAAGCTGCCAAAAAGATAAAGAAAGTCTCCGGAATGGACAGAGTATTCTTTACTAACAGCGGAACCGAAGCGGTGGAGGGGGCAATTAAGGCAGCCAGAAAATATGCTTATTTAAAGGACGGCACCACGGATCATGAAATAATCGCTATGGAGCATTCCTTTCATGGAAGGACAATGGGTGCGCTTTCCATAACCGGAACTCCGAAATACAGAGAAGCTTTTCAGCCGATGATAGGAAATATAAAGTTTGCACAAATGAATGATTTTGAAAGTGTAAAGAATCTTGTAACGAATAAAACCTGTGCCGTTATATTTGAAACCATACAAGGCGAAGGAGGTATTTATCCCGCAGAGAAAGAATTTATGGAACAGATAAAGGCTCTTTGCGAAAAAAAGGATATCCTTCTCATTCTAGATGAAATCCAGTGCGGAATGGGACGCACCGGGGAGATGTTCGCCTGGCAGCGCTACGGCGTGAAGCCCGATATCATGATGACGGCGAAGGCGTTAGGGGGCGGTGTTCCGGTAGGAGCATTCCTCATGACAGAGCGCGTGGCACAGCAATCGCTCACCAGCGGAGATCACGGAACTACCTACGGAGGAAATCCTCTGGCAGCAGCCGCAATTAATAAAGTGCTTGATTTATTTGAGGAGAGCCATATAATAGAAAATGTGAATTCGGTTGCGCCCTATTTGGAAAAGAAGCTGGATGAACTGACAGAAAAATATGATTTTATTAAGACGCGGCGCGGTGCCGGTTTCATGCAGGGGCTTGAATTTACGAAGCCGGTAGGGGAAATCATCCAAAAGGCGCTGGATAACGGTTTGATTTTGATAAATGCAGGAACGCACGTTATCCGCTTCGTACCGCCTCTTATTATAACGAAAGCGGACGTAGACAATATGATCGCGATATTGGAGCGGAGCCTTTCATAAACGCGGAGGATTAGTATGGGTCTTAAAAAAAGACTTTTAGGAACAGCAGTGCTTTTGTGTGCGGCAGCAGCCGTTGCAATAATCGGTTTTTCAGGGAAAACAATCAGTCAGGAGAAAGAAGAAACGATTTTTGCCAAAAAGGAAGACACTATATATTTCTGGTATACGGATGAAGCGCTTACCGATTATTTACACAGCGCTGCGGTAGCCTATAATAAAGAACATGAAGTCCGGGTGATTCCGGTTCTTTCTTCCGGGCTGGAATATCTGGAGAATATAAATAAGGCTTCCATCCAGGCGGAGAACGTGCCGGATTTGTATATTATCAGTAACGATTCCCTGGAGAAGGCATATCTTGCCGGCCTGGCTTCCCCTATAGACGAAGGGAAGTGGGAGGCCATTAAGGAAGGTTATCCCGATGCTGCCAGACTGGCGGTGACGTATAAAGGAGAGGTAATAGGCTACCCCTTCTATTTCGAAACAAGTGCGTTGCTGTATAACAAGACTTATTTGGAGGATTTTGCAAAAGCGCAGATTGAGGCAGAAGCGGATGCCGCGCTGGGAGAAGAGGCAATGGCTGAAATCCAGGCGAATGAGCCGGAGGAAACGGATCAGGATGCCGGCGTATCCCTGGATGAGGGAGACATGCCCGATATCATAGAGGGGAACGCAGGCGAAGAGACCGTGGTAGATGCCGCTACGCAGGAAAAAATCGATGAGAGGATAAAGACTATTCTTCCGGCGACCATCGACGATATCTTGAACTTCGCCAATGAATACGACGCGCCGGAGCAGGTAGAAGCAGTCTTCAAGTGGGACGTAACGGATATTTTCTATAATTATTTTTTCGCGGGAAATTATATGATCGTAGGCGGTGAGTCGGGGGACAGCACGGCGAACATGAATATTTACAATCAGGATGCCATCGATTGCCTGAAGGTATATCAGGATTTGAACCAGTTCTTTTCCATCGATACGAAGGAAATCAGCTATAAGGACATTATAGATGATTTCATCGCCGGCAAGATCGTATACACGGTGGCTACCACCGACGTTGTGGCTAAGCTGGAGGAGGCCAGGGAAAACGGAACCTTCGCTTATGATTACAGCATAGCTTCGGTGCCGGATATCAATGAAAAACTATTGACAAGGTCCCTTTCGGTAACCAGCTGTGTGGTGGTGAACGGCTATTCCGATAAGCAGGATATTGCGAGCGATTTCGCGAAGTTCTTAACTTGTGAATATACCGATACGCTGTATGCGAGAACCGGAAAGGTAGCTTCCCGCTACGATGTGGATTACGGAAATATCAATCTTCAGGAGTTCGTGAACGAATACGAGATTTCAGTTCCGATGCCCAAGATGATAGAAACAAGCAATTTCTGGGTGGAGTTAGAAATTGCCTTTGCACAGATATGGGACGGCGCAGATGTGAACGACAGGCTGCGGGAGCTGTCGGAGAAGATCATGACGCAGGTCACCGGGGAGCCTTATACGGAGACAGCCATAGAGGAAGCCGAGGAAGAGTCTGAACAAATCGAATATCTGGACGAAGACGCGCTCAGGCAGGAGGCGCAGGAGAGCGGCGAGAGCACAGGCAATACCGGCGATTGATTTAGGATTCCATTTTAGGTGTTCATTGAATATTTTTCCAATCATATGGGTAAGAATATCAGAGAAGAAGTTTTAAAAACTCTTTTGGTATACGGAGGACCCATATGATTGGATTTTTTATTGCACTTATTTCCGGCGCTTTGATGAGCATACAAGGTGTTTTTAACACGCAGGTTACAAAGGATTCAGGAATCTGGGTGGCCAACGCTTTTGTACAGTTTACTGCTCTCCTCGTCTGTCTGGGCGCATGGCTTCTTACGGACAGGTCATCCTTCGGCACGCTGCTGAAGGTGGAACCGAAATATATGCTGTTGGGCGGAGCTATCGGAGCCTTCATCACCTATACGGTAATTAAGAGCATGGATATGCTCGGACCTGCGCGGGCAGTAATGCTCATCGTGGTGGCCCAGCTTCTCGTGGCATATGTGATAGAGCTCTTTGGCTGGTTCGGTGTAGATAAGCAGCCGTTTGAAATGCGCAAAGTGATAGGAATGCTTATAACAATTGTAGGAATTATCACTTTTAAATGGAAATAGGAAGAAAAGGCACTTGTAAATGCCGGATAATTATCTTACAATGAAACTACAGTCGCATAGAGGGGTCTTCCTCATACGGTTGAAGGCTTCACGAAAAGCTTTCAATAAAGGAATATGAAAGGAAACTATGCGGATGAACAACAGAATAATAAATAGGATGAAAAGCGGTATCGCAGCCGGGGCTTGCAGAAGGCTCCTTGTGCTTTTTCTTCTATCCCTTTGCCTGCTTACTGCCGGAGGCTGTGAAAGCAAGGAGGCGGTTCTCTTGGAGACGGAGGATCTCGTATACGAGGAACCGGAACCGGCAAAAGAGGACGGGCAGGAAGAACGGGAGGCTGAGCCAGCGGCGAAGGAACAGATGGAGGAAGCCCATCTGTTTGTACATATGTGCGGAGCGGTGCGAAATCCCGGGGTCTATGAACTGGAACAGGGAAGCCGTATTTTTGAGGCAGTAGAGGCAGCGGGCGGATTTCGTGAGGACGCATGCGAGAATTATGTGAATATGGCACTGCAGTTGGAGGACGGCTGGAAAATCGTCATTCCGACGGTGGAGGAAAGCGAAGCCATGCTGGCGGCGGGAAACACATCAGAAGTTACTTTTTCATACGGTTTACCGGATGGTGCAGTTATTTCCGGTTCCGGAACGAAGGAAGCAGAAAGCGGGCTTGTCAATATCAATACTGCTTCCAGGGAGGCGCTTTGTTCTCTGCCCGGTATTGGAGCGAGCAGGGCAGACAGCATTATCGCATATAGAGAAAAAAGCGGCGGGTTTGCAAAGCCCGAGGATATTATGCAGGTGGAGGGAATCAAAGAGGGAATGTTCTCGAAGCTGAAGGATAAGATTTGTGTCAAGTAAGCATATACTTTGGATAAATATTAAAAAGGGGATAACGAGGTGTGAGATGAGCAAAAGGGTATTGGTAGTAGATGATGAAAAATTGATAGTGAAGGGTATACGGTTCAGTCTGGAGCAGGACGGTATGGAAGTGGACTGCGCCTATGACGGCGAAGAGGCGCTTTCCTATGCCAGAAGTAAGGATTACGATATTATTCTGCTGGATATAATGCTCCCGAAGTTTACCGGCTTCGAGGTATGCCAGCAGATTCGGGAATTTTCTAATGTTCCCATTGTTATGCTGACCGCAAAAGGGGATGATATGGATAAAATTCTGGGACTGGAATACGGTGCGGACGATTATATTACCAAGCCTTTTAACATTCTTGAGGTAAAGGCAAGAATCCGCGCGATCATGCGCAGGACGGAGAGAAAGGAAAAGGCGGAGGAAGCAGCGAAGATCATAGAGAGCAAGGATGTAAAGCTTGACTGTGAAGGAAGGCGGGTATACATTGCGGGAAAGGAAATCAATCTGACGGCGAAGGAATTCGAGGTATTGGAGCTCCTTATGCTGAACCCCAACAAGGTATACAGCAGAGAAGGCCTTCTGAAAATTGTATGGGGCGCGGATTATCCAGGGGATGTTCGTACGGTGGACGTTCACATCAGAAGACTGCGCGAGAAGATTGAAGTGAGCCCGAGCGAGCCGAAATATGTGCATACAAAGTGGGGAGTAGGATACTATTATGCCTGACTTGACGGGGTCTTATCATGGAAATTAAGATAAAAAGTTTACTGCATCAATTGAAAATTCTTAAGAGTCTTAAGGCACGAATCTTTGTTATCGTTTTTTTAATAGGCATTATTCCGAGCTTTATCATACGTTTTGCCATATTAGAGAGCTATGAAGACCGTGCTGTCAGTTTGCGCACCTTGGATGTGCAGAACCAGCTAAAGATTATAGCGAATCATCTGATTACATACAACTATCTTAAGGATACCTCTTCAGAGGTAATAAGCGCGGAGTTAGAGCAGTTGTCCAATCTTTACGACGGGCGTGTAATCATTATCAATTCCAATTTAAAGGTAATAAAGGATACGTATGCGATCAGCGAAGGAAAGACGATCATTACCGAAGAGGTTATTAAATGCTTTAAAGAGGGTAAGGGCGTATCCAATTATGACAGAGAGAATGGCTACATCGAAATGACCACTCCTATCATAGCGGCGTCCGGTGGTGTGCATGGGGAGGATGGAGATTCCAGTACTCCCGATATTGTGAGCGGAGTAATGCTGACGGGTGTTTCCACAGACAGCATTATGACAACTATGGATATTTTGAATAGAAAAGCGTCGATTATGGGCATTCTCATGATGTTCATCATCTTTGTGATCGCTATGGTATTGGCCAATGTGCTGATAAAGCCCTTTGACCGTGTAACAAAAGCAATCAGTGAGGTGAAAGAGGGCTTTACGGACGAACCCGTTTCCGTATCGGATTATCTGGAAACGGAGCATATTGTGGATGCCTTCAACCAGTTGATAAATCGGATGAAAGTGCTCGATACCTCCAGACAGGAATTCGTTTCCAACGTGTCGCACGAGCTGAAGACGCCCATCACTTCCATGAAAGTGCTGGCGGATTCGCTTTTGACGCAGGAGGAGGTGCCTGCGGAGCTGTATCGGGAATTTCTGGTAGACATTGCGGCGGAAATAGACAGAGAGGACAAGATCATTAACGATTTACTTGCTCTCGTGAAGATGGATAAAAAAGCATCATCCTTAAATATCAGCGTGGTGGATATTAATGCGCTGACGGAGATTATATTGAAGCGTCTCCGCCCTATTGCGAGAAAGCGCGATATCGAGGTGGTATTCGAAAGCAAACGCCCTGTGGTGGCGGAAGTGGACGAGGTAAAGCTTACGCTCATCATTACTAATCTGGTGGAAAATGCTATTAAGTACAACAACGAACAGGGCTGGGTAAAGGTAATACTGGATGCGGATTACCAGTTTTTTACGCTGGATATTATGGACTCGGGGATAGGAATACCGGAAGATTCCCTGGAGCATATTTATGAGCGGTTCTATCGGGCGGACAAGTCCCACTCGAGAGAAATCGGAGGAACCGGTCTCGGGCTTTCCATTGCAAGAAATGCGGTGCTTATGCACAGGGGCTCTATAAAAGTGTTCAGCGTGGAAGGGGAAGGAACAACCTTTACGGTGAAGCTCCCGTTAGGCTATGTCTCAGCGTAGGAGCCGCATAAATAAGGTATGAAATATGGTGACAAACGCGGTGGAGAAGTTACTGTTAAGCTACGTAAGAATATGATTCAAGAGTGATTTCTGCTTCGCCGAGCGAATTTAAATGCAGAAATCGTACGTTACTGAGAACGGAGTGAACAGTAACGTGGAGAACATTCGTTTCACGTTAGTGTCAACTGTGAGGTCAATGAGTGGAAAGTGCTCACAAGACAGTGATATAAGGAGAAGGTAATGAAGAAAAAGTTAATATTCGTGCTCATGATCTTCTGTTTATTTTTAACGGCGGCCTGCAGCGGAGAAGAGCAGGTGGATAAGAGCAGAATATATAAGATTTATGATATAAATAAAAATGAAACGAAGATTTTTTCCAATGAATATGTAGCGGAGAATACGGAGGAGGACGCGTTGATCGATGAGCTGCTGACACAACTTGCCGCTACTCCTGAAAAGCTGGAATACAAGGCTCCCTTAGCCGGAGAATTCAAGTTGTTAAGCTATTCTGTGGAAGAGGGACAGCTCATCCTCAATTTTGACGAGCATTACAAGAATCAGCCGGTTACCACAGAAGTTCTCGTACGTGCAGCAATCGTCAGGACGATGACACAGATAGAGGGAATCAGTTACGTTTCTTTTTATGTGAAAAATGATCCCTTGACGGACCGGGAAGGAAATGTGCTGGGGACGATGTCTGCGGATATGTTTGTGGATAATTCGGGAAGTGAGATCAACGCTTATGAAAAGGCGACACTTCGCCTTTATTTTGCGAACAAAGAAGGCAATAGGCTGATAGAAACGAATCGGAAGCTCGTTTATAATACGAATATTTCCATGGAGAAGCTCATCGTCGAGCAGCTCATCGACGGTCCCAGCGAGCAGGTAAAGGGGGAGGTTTATCCGACCATCAATCCTGATACGAAAGTTATAAGCGTTACAGTAAAGGATGGGATATGTTATGTAAATCTAAGCGAGAATTTTTTAACTGTTGCAGGTAATGTGACCTCCGATGTAACTATATATTCTCTTGCCAACTCCCTTGTGGAACTGGCCAATGTGAATAAGGTGCAGATTGCGGTAGAGGGGGAGACAAATATTATGTTCCGGGAGAATACGAGCCTCGTTACCTCATTCGAGAGGAATCTGGACATCGTTACGCCGGCGGAGTAGGTGAGCAGCTTATAGAAGGAGGAGGTTTATGCGAAGGCCCCTATGTCTGTTTTGCCTGACATTTGTGGTGGCGCTGATTTGTTGTATGCGGTTTATACCGATGCCCGTCCCCGATTACGGAAGCCTGGACGGGCGGCAGCTTTTACTGGAAGGTCAGGTCTATCAAAAGGAGTACCGGGTATTTGAAGACGGCAATAGCGTCAAAAAGGTTCTTATTCTCTATCTTAAATCAATTCATATTCCGAGCAAGTCGGAGTATTCTATCAAACTCCCACAAGAACGATTACAAAATATTATGTGTTATATGGAATCTGAGGCGGAGCCTGCCATCGGAAGTACGGTACGAGTGAATGGTACTGTGCAGTGTTTTCGAGAGGCTTCCAATCCTGGAGAATTCGATGTGCGCGATTACTACCGCATCATGAAGCTGGATTTTAAGCTGAACAAGGCAAAGTTAACAGCCAGCAGCCTGGAATGTGACAAGCTGCGGGAGGGACTGTATCTCATAAAAAAGAAGCTGGGCGTTTCGCTGGATAACTGCTTTAACAAAGAGGATGCCTCCATTATGAAGGCGATGCTTTTGGGAGATACGGGCAATATGGATGAAGAAATAAAGGAGCTTTATAAGCGAAGCGGAATCATTCATATTCTGGCGATTTCCGGCATGCATATTTCTGTGATCGGGATGGGACTGTATAAGATGCTTATAAGCCTTAGGGTACCCAATAAATTAAACGTGTTTATCTGCATAGGGGTAATCTGGTGCTATGGGATAATGACAGGAATGGGGGCGTCGGCAGTGCGGGCTATCGTCATGTTCGGGCTGCATTTTGTCGCCCGCATGATAGGACGGACTTATGATATGCTGACCGCTCTTTCTCTGGCGGCTATGCTCCTTCTCATAGAACAGCCCCGGTATGTGGAGCATAGCGGATTCTTATTTTCCTTTGGAGCGATTGCGGCGCTTTGCCTGCTTATGCCGGTGTTATGGGAAAAGGATAGGAAGCCGCGGGGGAGCGCCGGGAAGCTATGGAATAGTATCCATAAGATGCGGCAAGCGCTTGCTTCAGGCGGGGCGGTCGCACTCGTGCAGCTTCCCATCCATCTTATCTTTTATTATCAATTTCCGATCTGTTCTATTTTCATAAATCTTATTGTAATCCCCCTTTCAACTATTGTTATGTATAACGGAATGTTTTGCATGCTGACAGGAGGCTTTTTGCCCGTTATCGCCCGGAAGGCAGCATATATCAATTCGGCTGTTCTCTGGATTTATGAAAAGTCCTGTATGCTGTGTGAAAAAGCTTCCTACGGAAATATCATAGCCGGGAAGCCGGAGCGCTGGCAGGTGGAGGTATATATTCTCATGCTTGTCTTCTTATCTGCTGTGGGGAAAAAAATGTCCTCTTGGTGGAAGGTGCAGTGGATAATCGCTGCCCTCGCTTTATTGATGTTTCGGCATGACGGCGCACTTTCCATAACGGTCTTGGACGTTGGCCAGGGAGACGGCATATATATAAGGAGCGAGGCAGGAATGCACTATTTGATCGACGGCGGAAGTACATCGAAAAGTGAAGTTGGAAATTACCAGTTGCTTCCTTATTTGAAATCGCAGGGAGTGAAAAGGCTGGAGGCGGTTTTCGTCACCCATGCAGACGGGGACCACTATAACGGGATAGAAACACTTATGGAAGCCTCTGATAAGGGGGGAATAAGAATTTTGGATTTGATTCTGCCGGATATCGGAGACAGTGCGAGGAGTGAAGCGTATGAGAAACTGATAAGGGAAGCGAAGGAACACCGCATCGATGTGAAGTATATGAGCAGAGGGCAGTTTTTTGAAAACGGGGAAATGAGAATTACCTGCCTCCATCCATATGAAGGTTATAGTACGTTGGATGCGAATGAATATTCTCTCGTTTTATATCTGCGCTACAAAAACTTTCAGGCCCTCTTTACAGGCGATGTGGAGGGAGACGGGGAAGAAGAGTTAAAGCGGTATATAGAAAAAAGCAGTATTTTGCAAGGCCCTATTTCGCTCCTGAAAGTGGCACACCATGGTTCCGGCAATTCAACGGGCGAAGATTTGCTCAAGCTTTTGGATCCGCAGCTTGCGCTAATTTCCTGTGCTGAAAGGAATAGCTACGGACATCCCCATCCGGATTTGCTGGACCGTTTGGAAAACCAGGAATGTATAGTTTACATAACAAAGGATAAGGGGGCGATTACCATACATACTGACGGAAGAAAGATAGCAGTCGAAACCTTCCGATGAATTATTACCGGCTATCTGCCGGAGAGCGGACAGATAGCCGATTTTCATATATATATATTTATAATAATCCGAGATCTGCCCACCTTTTTTGCACGCCGGTATAGGCGTCCTTCTTACGAAGTATAAAGGGCTTAAGGCCGATGGCAATTACTAATTTTTGTTTCAGGCTTTGTATGGTACGGGGCTTTTTATGTAAAATATCATTATAAATCTTAACTGCATACTTTCTCGCTTTATTATTTAATTTTGTATTTGCGGAATAATCGCTGTTGAACGGAACTTTTTCTGTTATTGTGCCGCTCAATGTTGCACCCGAAAGGGTTACAAGGCTTTTAAGTATCTTTGATGTTTCGTGCCCGCCATAATTCTCGTAGGTAGAAACGCACACGGCGTATTTGCCATGCAATAATTGTTCTATTACAAAGTGCCCTCTATCGATGAACACTTTCAATGTACCCGGAACATTGCTCGCTATTGTGGACGATCCTATTACTAAACCATCGACCTCTCCAAGCTGTCGTGATATTTTTTCCGCATCATCGTTGATGATACAATTGCCTGTTTTATAGCAGATGCAGCATCCTTTGCAGAAGGAAATGTCCTGATTGCATAAATCATAAAAAATGATTTCACAGCCCTGCTCCATCAATCCTTTTTCTATTTCGTGCAATAAATAAGCTGTGGAACCGTTTTTTCTTGGACTTCCGTTTATGATCATAATTTTCATGTAATACCGCACCTTTCTAAAACAATAGTTGTCATTTAAACGAAAAAATAATGATTAAATTGTAACATATAGATGATAATCCAACAACAACCGAGTTTGTTGACTGCTAAGTTTATTGGCTGCTGAGTTTATTGTCAATTGAGTTTATTAACTACCAGCTTATTAACTGACGGGTTTATTGGCACTGCTGAATTTTACAATGTGTTTTTTAATACCATATCATCTGCTGGATTTTTTAACGCTTCCGCATGAGTGTGGCAGTGCTGCGGCAGGCAGTGCTACGGAAGGTTTGACAGAGAAATAAAAGGTATTTATAATGAAGAAGTAAATACGACAGAAGGAGATACTATGCAGCGCATCAACGAAGATATTAAGACGGGACAATTGAAAAATATATATCTTTTATACGGAGAAGAGGCATACCTTCGCAAGCAGTATCGGGATAGACTTAAGAGCGCGCTGACGGATGAGGAAGATACGATGAATTACAATTATTTCGAAGGAAAAGGTGTATCTCCCGGCGCAGTAATCGATTTGGCGGAAACCATGCCTTTTTTTGCGGACCGTCGCGTGATTATTATTGAAAACAGCGGGCTTTTCAAGCAGGGAGGAGAAGTGCTGGCGGAGTATTTGAACGAGCCGCCCGTAACGTCCTGCTTTGTTTTTGTGGAGACAGAGGTGGATAAGAGGAGCAAACTCTTTAAAATGGTATCCGCGAAAGGCACCGCCGTGGAATTTCCCATTCAGAGCGAGGAGACGCTTCAAAAATGGGTGTTGGGTATGATAAAAAAAGAGGATAAGAAGATATCCGGTTCGGCTCTCCGTTATTTTATGGAAAAGACAGGAACGGATATGGAGAATATACGCAAGGAGTTAGAAAAGCTGATGTGTTACTGTATGGAAAAGGATGCGGTGACGGAGCAGGATATCGAGGATATATGTACACATAGGGTGAGCAACCATATTTTCGATATGGTGAATGCCATTGCAGATAAGAAGCAGAAGGCGGCCCTGAATTTGTATTATGATTTGCTGGCTTTAAAGGAACCGCCGATGCGTATTCTCTTTTTGATTGCGAGGCAGTATAATATGCTTCTTCAAGTGAAAGAACTAAAAGTCAAGGGTTATGATAATAAAAGGATTGGGGAAAAGGTCGGGCTTTTGCCTTTTATAGCGGGTAAGTATGCGGTTCAGGCTTCCAAATTCAGCGGCGCGGATTTGAGGAGTGCGCTGGAGGCTTGTGTGGAGGCAGAGGAAGCGGTGAAGACGGGGGGAATGAATGATGTGATGAGTGTGGAGTTGTTGATTGTGAAGTATAGTGGGGTGGGGTGATTTTTTTGTGGGGAGGGAGGTTGTGAGGGATTTTCTTCGGCAGCCTTTGGGTTTTCTTCCGACGCACGCGGCCAGGGTTTTCTAAATGGAACCGGGGGGCGGTGGTAACGAACGGGCCGGCAGTGAAGCACATCCGTGTGCTGCACTGCCTAAATGCTGCATCCTTGCAGCATTTTCCCTGGGTGTGGATGGTTCCATTAAGAAAACGCTGGCCACGTGCTGACGGAAGCGAACCCAAAGCTGCCGAAGAAAGTCCCCGCCAAGGTTACGAGATTATACATAAAATCAGTATAGGGAGCGGTAAGCGGAGGTTGAGGAAAGCGATGAGTTTGGAGGCAGAGTGAATTGGGTGAAGAATAGATTTTTAGAATAAAATTTATTTTGCTTGTAGATATTGTGTACTTGTCTAAAGCCACGGGTATTAAGGGTATGAAGTAATAGTATGAAATATGGAGAATGAGAAAGGAAAGGGTAAAAAATGAGTAAGATTGATGAAATTAGAGCGGAAATGGTAACGGCGATGAAGAATAAGGATAAGGATAGGAAGGAAACCTTGTCTATGCTGCTTGGAGCGCTTAAGAATAAGGCGATTGATAAGCGGGAGGATTTGACGGAGGCCGAGGAGTATGAGGTAATCAAGAAGGAGATTAAGCAGACGAAGGAGACGATGGAGCTTGCTCCGGAGGATAGAGGGGATATTAAGGAGCAGTGTAAAAAGAGGCTTGAGGTGCTTGGCGAGTTTGCTCCGGAGGAGATGAGCGAGGAAGCGATTCGGGGAGCGATAGGGGAAGTGCTGGCGTCTTTGGCAATAGAAAATCCTTCAGCGAAGGATAAGGGCCGGGTGATGAAGGAGCTGATGCCGAAGGTGAAGGGGAAAGCGGATGGTGCCTTGGTGAATAGGATTGTCGCTGAGATTCTGGGGTAGAAGGGAATTGCCGCTGAGATTCTGGAGTGGAAGGAATTACCGCTGAGATTTTGAGTTAGAATGGAAGTATACTTTATGATGCGTTAGTATGTCCTTATGACAGGGGACGGTATTAAGGAGATAAACCGAATTGGAGTAAGCGATAACGCAGAGAAGGAGATATTTTTGTGTTTTACGATGAAGAGGAGTGAAGCGCCGAGGTGTAAAAACGGCACGGTCTTTTTCGGATCTTTTTATAATATTATGTGTAGAAAAGTCTTTCTAAGGTGTTTTTTGGACACCAGAGAAAGGCTTTTGTTTTAAAACTCGGGAGTCAAAGTCCGTTTTATTGGACTTATAAAATGATATAATAAAAGAAAGGGAAGACAAAAATATGTACAAGCGAAAGGAATAGAATGATATGAGAAAAGAGAAAAAGTGTGTAATTATTGAAAAGAAATGCTTAACAGTAACGTTATTATTTATAGCAGTTATTTTATTCTGTGCGAAAGGAACTGTGATGAGCCGGGAAAAGGATGGAGATTTGGCGGACAGACAGTATTATCGCGCAATAGAGAACGAATATATCGGAGAGATAAGGGAGGTGTTGGAGGAATACGGATATAAAAATTGTGGTATAACAATGACAAAGGTGACGGAGGAGGATATGCCAAATGAGTATACCGTTTTGATTCATCATAAAAGACTTCAGGGCTTGGATGAAACTGGGAGGGAGAGCATTAAGGCGGAGCTTTCGGGCGTGGGATTTCCGGAGGAGGAGAGCCGGTTCTCCTATGTGTTTTTAAAGCTTAAAAATGATTGAACGAAGAAAGAATGCGGGTTAAAGCATAGAGAGTAAGGATGAATGGTGGTAAAAGGGTAGATTAGTAGCAGGAAAAGCATGACAAGTTGACGGCGGGGTATTATAATGATAGGAGCAGTGTTAAAATTTAAGGAAGAAGTGAGGATACATTATGCAGCATATACCCCAGCCACATGAGATTTACAGGCATTTTAAGGGAAATACCTATCAGATCATTACGATAGCAGAGCACTCGGAAACGGGAGAAATGCTTGTCATATATCAGGCAATGTATGGAGATTATAAGACTTATGCCAGATCTATGGATATGTTTCTGGAGAAGCTGGATAAAGAAAAATATCCTCAGACAACGCAGGAATATCGGTTTGAAGTGGTGTCGATAGCGGCAAAAGAGCCGGAAATAGAGCCTTCAAAAGAAGTTGTGAAAAAAGCAGAAATAGAGCCTGCAAAGGAATTGGCAGGAGAAGCGGCGATAGAACCGGAAAGGGTATTGACGATAGCAACGGCAATACAATCGACAGACGAAGAGGAAGAGCAAGCGCTGGATATTGATCCGCAAGTATTAAATTTCCTTGATGCGGACTCTTATGAGGACAGGTTGAATATACTGACCGGCCTTCACCACCGCATTACCGATGATATGATCAATGTCATGGCGATAGCTACGGATATAGAAGTGAAGCCCGGCGATATAGAGGAAAGGTATGCGGAGCTTAGAAATTGTCTCCTTAAGCTGGAGAAATTCGAATGCAACAGATTACGCTGAGCATTTTTTGCATATTGATTGCGGAGCGGTGGTTTAACAATGAGTAAATTACACTCATAGAGTAAATTACACTCATAGAGTAAAAGATATTCGTAAGAAAGATATGGTATTGAAATGAAGTATAGGAACATTACGGAGGGCAGGTTTTTGGAGCGTCCGAACCGTTTTATTGCCTATGTGGAGATAAACGGAAAAAAAGAAAAGGTTCATGTGAAAAATACGGGGAGATGCAGGGAGCTTTTGACTCCCCGCGCCACGGTTTATTTGGAAAAGAGCGACAATGAGGAGCGCTCCACCGCTTATGATCTGGTATCGGTAAAAAAGGGCGAGCGTATGATAAATATGGATTCGTCAGCACCCAATAAAGCGGTGCACGAATGGCTTCTGAAAAAGGAGCTTTTTCCAGGATTAAAAAATGTGTATCCGGAAAAGGTCTATAGAAATTCCCGGTTTGATTTTTATATAGAAACGGAGGAGGAAAAAATTTTCCTCGAGGTAAAAGGCGTGACGTTGGAAAAGGGTAATGCGGTGTATTTTCCCGATGCCCCGTCGGAGCGTGCCGTGAAGCATGTGGGAGAGCTGGCGGAGGCAATAAAGGAAGGATACAGTGCTTATATTATCCTGGTAGTCCAGATGAAAGAGGTGGATTTCTTTGCTCCTAATGCGGAAACCCATCCGGCCTTTGCACAGGCCCTTTTAGAAGCGCGGGAAGCAGGTGTGAAGATTCTGGCCTATGACTGCGAGGTAACGCCGGACAGCATGGAAGTTCGGGACCCGGTGCCGGTGGTATTGACTGAATTGGACTTGATTGCCAAGCCGCTGCTTTCATGGTATGACGGCGGCAGGAGAATACTTCCATGGAGAGAAAATCCTACGCCTTATTATGTCTGGCTTTCCGAAATTATGCTGCAGCAGACGCGGGTAGAGGCGGTGAAGCCATATTTTGACAGATTTATCGGCCAAGTACCCGATGTGAAGAGCCTTGCCTGCTTGGAGGAAGAACGTTTGGTAAAGCTGTGGGAGGGTCTGGGCTATTATAACCGGGTTCGTAATCTGCAGCGCGCTGCGAAGATAATTATGGAGGAATACGAAGGTATCATGCCGTCTGGGTATGAGAAGCTCATGGATCTCCCGGGAATCGGGAGTTATACGGCGGGCGCGATAGCTTCCATCGCCTATGGGAAGGCAGTGCCCGCGGTAGACGGCAACGTGCTGCGGGTACTTTCCAGGCTGCGCATGGACGGAGAGGATATCCTTTCCCAGAAGACGAAGAGCAGGGTAGAAAAGGAGTTAGGCGCCGTAATACCCAAGGACAGGCCGGGCGACTTCAATCAGGCGCTGATGGAGCTTGGTGCTACAGTGTGCCTGCCAAACGGTGCGCCGAAGTGTATGGAGTGCCCTTGGAAAGGCTTTTGCAAAGCACATTTACAGGATAGAATCTTTGAATTTCCAAAAAAGAAATCGAAGAAGGAAAGGACTGTAGAAGAAAAGACGGTGCTCGTCATCAAGGCTGAGGATAAGGCTGCTTTCGAAAAAAGACCGGAAAAGGGGTTGTTAGCTGGGATGTATGGTTTTCCCATGATGGAAGGACATCGCTCGGAGGAAGAGGTGCTTTATTTTCTAAGGTCGAAAGGGCTTAGGGTTATCCGTATTCAGAGCATCGGAGAAGCAAAGCATATTTTTTCCCACAAGGAATGGCATATGATAGGTTTTGCGGTTAATATCGACGAGCTGGAAGCTCCGAATGAGGGTGTAGCAAAAGCCGGTTGGATATTCGCCGATAAGGGCGAGGTGAGAGAGCGCTATCCGATTCCAGCAGCCTATGCGTCATACGCCAAATATCTGGATATTAAATTAGGTGTATGACGAGGAATGAAATCTGTTCTGTCTGTGCAAAATAAGAGCAATATATTTTAATAGGCAGGCTTTTAAGATGAATATAGAAGGAATATGTTTCGCCGTTGGAATAGGGAGCGTTCTGGTCGGATTGCCGTTATTGGCAGCAATCGCGGCGGCAAAGAAGAAAAAAGGAAATAATTTAGAAAAAAGGGCTTCTAAGGATAAAAAATCATAAAATCCATAAATTTTAGTGGTTGGAGGAAGAAGATGAAGTTATTGACAATTGCAATACCCTGCTATAATTCAGAAGGGTATATGAGAAAATGTGTGGAATCTCTGCTGGTAGGCGGAGAAGATGTGGAAATCATCATAGTGGATGACGGTTCTAAGGACGGTACCGCAGCAATTGCGGATGAATATGCAGAGAGGTTCCCGTCTATCGTACATGCGGTGCACAAGGAAAACGGGGGGCATGGCTCAGCGGTGAACGCGGGAATAGAAAATGCCTCCGGTTTATTTTTCAAAGTGGTGGACAGCGACGACTGGGTAAAAGAAAGCGACTATATACAGATACTGGATACCCTGAGAAATTTGGCTGGGGGAGAAAAGGTGCTGGATATGCTGATCAGCAACTTCGTCTATGAAAAAGAAGGTGAGAAGAGGAACAAGGTAATGCGTTATCATCACGCTCTGCCTCAGAACGAAATGTTTACATGGGACGACGTGAGATATTTCCGCAAGGGACAGTATATCCTCATGCACTCCGTTATCTTTCGGACGAAGCTTTTGAAAGACTGCGGGCTGAAGCTGCCGGAGCACACCTTTTATGTGGATAATCTGTATGTGTTCGAGCCCCTTCCTTTTGTAAAGAACATGTATTATCTGGACGTGAACTTTTACCGCTATTACATCGGGCGGGAGGGGCAGTCAGTAAACGAGACCATTATGATTTCCAGAATCGATCAGCAAATCAAGGTCAATAAAATCATGGTGGATTATATGGTTGAGAATAAGGCAAAAATCAAGGCAAACCGCAAAATGAAGAGATATATGTTCAACTATTTGGAAATCATAACGACGATCTCCTCCATACTTCTTATCCGGGGAGGAAGCGAAGAACATCTTGCGAAAAAGAAGGAGCTTTGGGATTATATAAGGCAGAAAGACAAAATGCTTTATACCAGGCTTAGATACGGCATTCTCGGAAGTTCTATGAATCTGCCCGGAAAGAGCGGAAGAAAGATTTCGGTAGAAGGCTACCGCATTTGCCAGCGATTTTTCAAATTCAATTAAAAAAACACCGTAGGTCTTAGTTGACCTGCGGTGCTGCTTTTTTACGGGCATGAGCTCTTTCCTTGTATGCCATGACAATGTCATATTTGTATACAACGCCATACATGACAGCGGCCATGATGAAAGCGGTGACCACATCGAATAAGGAATGCTGCTTGAGTAACATGGTGGAAAGAATAATGGAAACACATGTAATCAATGAACCTCTGGTTACCCACTTTTTACCCGCCAGGCGGGGATTTTTTACAATGGCAAAATGCGCTCCAAGCGAATTATATACATGGATGCTGGGCCACAGGTTGGTAGGGGTATCCGTACTGTACAGGTAAGTCGTCAAATGGGTAAAAATATTGTCTCTTGGCATGATGGCGGGACGTAAATGGTGTCCGTTGGGGAACAGTGTGGAAATAGTGAGAAAAATAGTCATGCCGGTAATGAAGAATACGCAGGACTTGGCATAGTCTTCTTTGTTCTTGAAAAAGAGGTAAATGACTACCCCCGATACGTAAATAAACCATAAAAAGTATGGAATGATAAAAAACTCACAAAAAGGAATATAATCATCCAATGCCACATGAATGACACGGAAGTTTCTCTTAACGTGTTCCTCCAGATACATAAACCATGTCAGATAAATGACTCCATAAATCATGATCGGTATCCCATGTTTATATTTTTCATAAAAAGTTTTCATTTTGCACCTTATGCCCTCCTATGGCAGACTAAAAATCACATCATTAATTTTATTTTCTGTGAAATACAAGAGATAACGATACTGTCGGACTTCGCATATACTTCGCCGTCGGTATGTACCCAAAGCGGCATGGAGGCGGTAAGCCTTACCTTCGCTGCCATATAATGTTTTATTTGAGAAAATATGTAATGCTTTCCGAAAAAAGCGGTAGGAAGAGCCAGCAACAGAACCGGTTTAGGCAGGTTTCCTACTACACATAAGTCCAAAACTCCGTCAGCAGAATCTGCCGTCGGACAGAATTTAAAGCCTCCGCCCTCGTACTTGTGGATCATGAATGCAGTAAACAAAAAGTGGTCAAGATGAATGGGTTCCTTTGCGTCGTCCAGATAGATATCGCAGGAGACGGACCTTGCAGCAATCAATTGCTTTAAAGCAATAACGAGATAAGTAAGCTTTCCAAGCCCCAGCTTGTTTAATATATTTTTAAATCGGGAGGCCAGCGCTTCCTCACATACGGCAGCATCGAAGCCGATACCGCTGCTTACGGAAAAATACCGGGTGTCCGGTATCTCCTGTGCGTGAAGCCTGGAGGATTCTCCCGGCGGATTATCATAGGTGAGCAGTCCAATGTCCATGGTGCGTGTAACCTTCCCTTCTATAATAGAGGAAAGAATCTCCAAAGGATCCTTCGGAAGCTGTAAATCTCTTGCCAAATCGTTGCTCGAACCGGTGGGGATATAGCCCAGCCATACACGGTCGAAGTCGCTGATGCCCTGAAGCACTTCATTCATAGTGCCGTCACCACCAAGAATAATCAACTTGATAGGCTCTGCGTCAGGATCATCGGCAAGAGGAGCAGTAAGCTTTGCAACGACCTGAGTAACATGCCCGATTCCCTTTGAAAAGACAACCTTATGTGGTATTTCCTTTTCCTTGAAAATCTCTTCCAGTTCTGTCCACATCTGCCGGCCCCGTCCGGATTTGGAAGCGGGATTTACAATCACATAATACATAGCACGCCCTCATTTGCATCAAACATATACCGCTTTTTAATCAATCCCCATTTTATCAGTATTTTATAAGGAAGTAAATAAGACATTGGATATAATTTCTTAAATATTCCTTAATCTTAACGTGCCGCACTTGATCAGAAATAAGCAAGAAGCCGTTTTTTTAATTTTGGTTTTTGTAATATTGAATGAGAAGGCTACACGAAGTATATGCTTTATATCATGTCTTTAGTATTAATCAGGTCAAGTATCCTTTTGCTTGGCGCGCGCAGCAGCACAGCTTTTGTTGCGCGCGCATCCGTTGTTTCTGTAATAGGAGCATTTTCTTTTACAGAATAAAAGTGTGCAGCGTACACCTTCGTACGTTAAAACGACAAGGCCTTTCCTGTAATATAAAAAAGTCGGGGAAAAGGTAGCAATCGGTAGAACCTGGAATATATTTATAATAGCTAAAAAGAAAAGGAAATGCTGATATGGCTATTAGGATATTTATTGATCAGGGACATAACCCCAGCGGGTATTTTAACAGCGGTGCGGAGGCAAACGGTTTGCAGGAATCTGAAATAAATTATCAGGTGGGGATTTATCTGCGGAACCTGCTGAATAATGATTCAAGGTTTGAGGCACGTGTGTCCAGACCGGAACCCAATACAGTACTGGGAACAAACAATACCACTAGTCTGGCAGAGAGAGTCCGAATGGCTAATGAGTGGCCGGCAGACTATTTTATCAGCATTCATTGCAATTATAGCCCCAATCCTGCCACCAATGGGACCGAAGTGTACATTTACCAATACGGTACGCAGGCTCAATGGCTGGCTGAACAGATCATGTATGGAATAAATCAGGTGACCGGAACGAGAAATAATGGAATCAGGGAAAACCCCTCCCTATATGTTTTGAGAAATGCCAATATGCCTGCAAATCTTGTTGAACTAGCATATTTGAGCAACCTTTCGGACGCGGAAAAATTACGTAATAACCCATACGGATTTGCTTATGGCATTTACTTAGGGCTGCTTCGGTATTTTGGCTTTGTTTGATGAATACTGGTGTGAAAGAATAGTTTTCCCTTATACATGGGAAAGGCGCCCGTTTTCGGATAGGCGCTTTTCTTTTTACTGCTCCTATTACATAAAAAAGGCGGCGCATCAGGAATATCCGTTACGCCGCCTTTCTCCAGATTATGATGAAACAACAGTTATTGTGTTGTGCCGTTTGTATAAAAATTTAGGAGTCAAATATGAGGATTATCTCAATATTATATTATTCTGTCGGATAGATTTGGAAACTTGTTCATTCTCCTAAAAAGAAATATACCTTCAGATTGATCTTTTTTCTGTTTTTAACGCATTTTCAGATCAAAAACATTCAGATTATCACTATTAATCATTTTCATAGTAATCAAACCATTCTTGTGTTGTTCTGAAAACAGTGTTATGGGAATGTAGAGATGGAGCAAAGATGCTGTACATTTTTAAATCGGTACTGCCGACGTTCAAGATATTATGCCACATACCTGCCGGAACGATTATTGTATATCCTTCGGGCGCGTGAGATGGGATGCCCAGGCAATTATAGCAGGGACCCATAATGACCAATGCTTCCCCCTGTTCGATATAAAAAAGTTGGTCGGAAGTATAATGGACATCCAGTCCGGTTTCCGTGTCGACTGGTACGGACATAAGTGCGAATTGTATATTTTTGCTGGTCCATTTTGTAGTATAAAAAAGGGTGTTATTTAAAGCCTCTTGCCGGCTGTTGGTTATATAGGAGGAGCCTTGATTTATGTCATTCCGATTACCCGGTAATCCTCCGGTATTGCTATCCATATTGTTACTCCTTGGGATTTCTTATAGTACTAATATATGTATTTTGAGATGTAAAGTGTAAAAGTTTGTAAGCTTGAGCATGCGATTATCCGCCCTTCGTTAATAGCTGCTGAAACAGGCTTATTCTGAAAACAGCACAAAGGATACAAAAAGGCTGTATATGCCTATAAATACGCAAGTATCTCTCAAATTTTCCTTAATAGGATATTCTTTTTAAATGGTTTTCATTCTGAAAAAACTATGTTATACTTCAAGATGAACTTTAGCGTAATAAAGAGGACGGAGGAAAAGGATATGTATTCATTGGATGAAGTAAAGAAAATCGATCCGGAAATCGCGCAGGCGATCGTGGACGAGCAGAACAGACAGAATTCCCATATTGAGCTGATAGCATCGGAAAACTGGGTAAGCGAAGCGGTCATGGCAGCAATGGGGAGCCCGCTTACGAATAAATACGCGGAAGGGTATCCGGGGAAGAGATATTATGGCGGCTGCGATTGTGTGGACGTGGTAGAAAATCTTGCAATCGAAAGAGCCAAGGAATTATTCGGATGTGATTATGCGAATGTACAGCCTCATTCGGGAGCGCAGGCGAACCTTGCGGTTCAGTTCGCAATATGCGAACCGGGTGATACCATCATGGGAATGAACCTCGCTCACGGCGGACATTTGACACATGGAAGTCCGGTCAATATTTCCGGTAAATATTTCAATATCGTTCCTTACGGAGTTAATGACGAAGGCTTTATCGATTATGATAAATTGAGAGAGATTGCTTTGGAGGCGAAGCCTAAGATGATTATCGCAGGAGCATCGGCATATGCGAGAGCCATCGATTTTAAGAAATTCAGGGAAGTAGCGGACGAGGTGGGAGCAGTGCTCATGGTGGATATGGCGCATATCGCAGGACTTGTAGCAGCAGGACTTCATCCGGATCCGATCCCTTATGCGGATGTGGTAACGACAACGACCCATAAGACGCTCAGAGGCCCAAGAGGCGGTCTGATTTTGTGCAATCAGGAAGCCGCTGATAAGTATAACTTTAACAAAGCGATATTCCCCGGAATTCAGGGCGGCCCCCTTATGCATGTAATCGCAGCAAAAGCGGTATGCTTTAAAGAAGCGCTTTCGGAAGATTTCAAGAAGTATCAGCAGCAAGTTGTGGATAATGCGCAGGCGCTTTGCAGCGGACTTCTTAACAGAGGTATTAAGATTGTATCCGGCGGTACGGATAACCATCTTATGCTGGTAGACCTTACGAACTTCGATTTGACCGGTAAAGAGGTTGAGAAGTTATTGGATGAGGCACATATTACTTCAAATAAGAATACGATTCCGAACGATCCGAAGTCTCCGTTTGTTACGAGCGGCATCAGGCTCGGAACACCGGCAGTAACTTCACGCGGTATGGATACTGAAGATATGGATGCGATTGCGGAGGCAATTGCGCTGGTGATCAAGGGCGGAGAAGAGAAGATTCCGCAAGCAAGGGAAATTGTTCAGAAATTGACGGAGAAGTATCCGTTGGTTTAGTATTTTAATTTGTAAAAGGGGAGGCATGTGTCTTTTTTCACTGATACATGCCTTTGGCACGCTAAAATACCAAGCCCGGCAGTAGTCGGATATGTTGAGAAATATATACCCGAGCTTATTCCTCAATTAGTTCCGATACATTCACCGATGATGTGCAGTGCCATATATGCCAAAAAGTATATGAATATCTCCGATAAGCTGGCATTTATCAGTCCTTGTATCGCTAAGAAAAATGAAATAGAAGATCCGAATACTTATGGTCACATATCTTACAATGTGACATTTGATCATCTTATGAAATATGTGCGCGAGAATCATATAACAGGGCCCGATGCTACGGATGAAATAGAGTATGGTCTGGGTTCCGTGTACCCAATGCCCGGAGGTCTGAAAGAGAACGTCTACTGGTTCTGCGGAGAGGATGTCTTTATTCGCCAGATTGAAGGGGAAAAGCACATGTATGAGTTCCTTGAAAACTATAAGGAGCGGGTACGGAATAACAAAGAACTGCCTTTTATGGTAGATGCTCTTAACTGCGCGAAAGGATGTGCATACGGAACGGCAATAGAAGAAGAAAAGGAAGCGTCGGAAGATAATTTGTATGTCCTGCAGGAAATAAGAGAAAAAAGTAAAAGAAAGAGAAGGAATCATCCTTTCGCAAAGGAGCTGACAGAAAAACAGAGACTGAAAAAGCTGAACAGTGCCTTTGCCAAATTAGATATTAATGATTTTATGAGAAATTATAGAGACCGCTCCAAAGAAGTGACGATTAAAAAGCTGGATGAAAAAGAAGCCGATCAAATCTTCAGAAGCATGAATAAATTGACTGCTCAGGATAGAGCGATCAACTGTTCCGCTTGCGGTTATAGTACATGCCGGGATATGGTACAGGCTGTTTATAACGGCTGTAATACGAAAACAAGCTGTATTCACTTTATGAAAGATGAAGTAGAAAAGGATAAAGAACGTGTAGAGATGCTTTCGGAAGAGATGCAGAAAAAGAATGAAATGATAGCGGTGAAGAACGAGCAGATTTCCGCTCTTATGGAAAGCGTTGTTTTTGATTTCGAACATTTGGATAAGTCTATCAGGGAAATGTCCGAGGGCAATAATAACAATGCGCAGGAAAGTACGGGCATTAACATGCTGATGATAGAAGTCGTGGAATTCAGCGAGCAATTGAAAGAAGCGCTTGTTTCCATTGAAACCTTGGTGCAGGGGCTTCAGAAAAACAATGAGGAAATCACGAATGTTGCCGATGAAACAAATCTGTTATCTTTGAATGCGAGTATTGAGGCGGCAAGAGCGGGCAGCGCGGGAAGAGGTTTTGCCATTATCGCAGAGAATATCAAGAAACTTGCGGATTCTTCCAAAGAGACGGCGAGTGACAGCGAGGAAAATCAGTTTAAAATCGGGGAAGCTGTTTTAAATCTGCAGAGCAGAGCCGGACAGTTGATTGAAATTATCGACGGCGTAAATGCCAAGGTGACGAGTTTGGCAGCGGCAACGGAAGAAATTGCGGCAGCAACGGTAGAAGTAAGTGAAATTACGAATGTTCTAAAAAGAAAAATGGAAGAACTGGTTCAATAACCCAGTTCTTCCGCTATCAGATATACTTTAATGCGGCCTTTGATGCCGCTGCGGCGGGTGATGACGAGCTGGCTGCACATGCAGTCGTTGGAGAAGCAATCTCCGCAATGTCCGGTTGCGTTGCAAGGCGTCTTTTTGTCGAGACGCTTCGCGTTAGCCGGAGCTGCGATATTGCGTGTGCGCTTAACGCCGTCCTCCACGTCTGTAACCAGCTTGTTCATGCCTGCCAGAACAATTACGTTTTCCGGCCCGAAGGTTAAGAATGCCACGCGGTTGCCGCGGCCGTCAATGTTTATTAATTCTCCTTGAAGAGTGATAGCGTTGGTGCTCATCAGATAATAATCGGCGAGCATCGTCTGCGCGTATAATTTACGCTTTTCCTTATCGGGGACGGCATCTCTGTCCAATAAAGAATAATTTTCTTTTTTAATCCGGTCCATAAGGCCGGATTCTTTTATCGTTTCACTTCCGCCCCAGGAAATTATGCTGTTTTCCGGAATGGAGGAAATGATTGCCTCTATGCAGGATGCAGAATCTTCAAAAAAATAGCCCTCCATATTCCTTTTCTGTAAATTTTTGATAATGCTCTCCGCCGCCGATGCAAAGGCTGCTTGTTTGTGGGTCATATGTTTGCCTCCTTATTTATACCGATTGAGATATTCCCGGTATTTATTATATTACTGAAAAACTTCGGTCAAGGATCATGGCTTAGGAAAGCCTACACCGAAGGCCGTGCCGAGGGAAAGGCAGACCGACATAGGATGATTGGAATATCCCGCCGCCATTGCCGTCCCGTCATGGACCATTGTGAAATAATAATCCTTATTATATATTTCTTTCAGATAGCCGGAGAGATATTCCGCATAATTCGAAGCGATCAGGCGCAGCTTGCCGTAACCGCCCCGGTTAGCGATGACACCGTCCTTTACGTAATTGGCAATGCTCAGGATGATGTGGGGATGAATGGTCAGCCCCAGCGCTTCTACTTCGCGGATGGTCTTCGCAATGGTTTCGAGAAAATGGTTGTTTAAAAGAACTGCTTCTTTTTTCTCCGTAACGGGGTCTTTGATATCCCATTCCACATGCTGTGACAAGGTCTTTTCTAAAATCACAACATCTTTGACCTGCTCATTTTCCATAGTAACATAGCAGCGCTTGATGAAGCTTTGCCCGTAGTCGAATATCAGGTTGATCTGCAACTGCGGCCCGCTTTCCAGATATGTTGCGCAGCCGCGCAATCCCGCATAGGTGGAATCTTTTCCAAGAATGATACGGTAGGGTGTTTTGTCAGAAAGGGCAAATACCTTTTCCATGTAATATTTTAATTGCCCTCCTAAGGGCGGGCTGGCTAATCCGCCCACCAAGATAATCTGCTGTAGGCAGCTCCAATAATTCCAATGTTCGTCGGTCCAGTCCCCGCGCGCTTTTCTGTTTTCGGCAGAGCCTTCCTTTAAGCAAAGGAGAATGACGGCCAGACGCTCACCGAAGAGCTTCAGGATTCTGTGGGCTTCTGAGGAGACCGTAGGGCTGTCGCTCTCCAGACAAGTTTCCAGATAGAGCGGGAGTGATTTTTCCTCAAGTGCGGAAATGTCTATTTGTAATTTATCCGCAGAGTTCTTGATTTCGGTTATCAATAAATCAGTAGAAAAAATATCCTGCGCGCTTTTGCCGGAAAGGTTCTGGCTTACGGAACAGTCCGGCATCTTGGCAATAAGTAGTTTGTTGACAGAGGCGTTCGGAGTAAGAATGCCTTCTATTAAAAAAGGGTTATGAATGGTGATTTCCTCCTTTAAAGATTTTCGAGCTATACTTATATTATACTCGATATGTAGGAGGCTGCAAGGAAAATAATGGAGGAGTGAGATAAAATGGCAGATTTTGACTGAATTATTGGAAATAAATGACTAAAAAAGAGGATGATGATTGTTAATTGATTGAAAATAGTGATAAATATGTAACAATTTACCATAAAAGGAATTAAAATGAAAAAATATAAAACATTTTGATTAAATGTGTTGACAAATATGGACTTGTATCATATAATGTAGACATAACAAAAGAAATTAATATATAAAATACAAAAGAAAGAGAGGTATGGACCACCGAAAACGTTATTTTGAAAGTACAAAAGAGTTGATTTACAAAAGAAGTAGTAGTCGAGTACATAAGAAAAAGTAACGCAGGACATAGGATAAGGTTATTGAAGTTATCTTCAATAAAGATTTATCGACCGTTACAGTACGGTAGTACGAAAGAAAAATGGAAAGAGTACGAAAGATAAAAAATGAAAAACTGGAGGTACAGACCATTGGATAGTATAGTTTAGGAGAGGGTATTGATCTTGACGATCGATATCCTCTTCTAAGTTGGTTACTGTTCACTCCGTTCTCAGTAACGCATGATTCCTGCATTTAAATTCGCTTCGCGAAGCAGAAATCATCTCTTGCATCACGTTCTTACGTAGCTTAACAGCAAGTGTTAAGCTACTGTGTGAAC
>JAEZZQ010000039.1 GCA_023442465.1 Bacillota bacterium
TCCGATCTGACTCATGGCGTTGCTGATATTCTCATCAAGCACCACCAGTCTGCGCTGGGTGGAGATAGCCCATAGGACAATGACTGCAAGGACTGCTATGATTGCGATAAAAGTTGGTAGCATCGTATATTCCCTCCTGTTTCTGTTTTTGGAAACGGCAGAAAGTCTTTCAGACCTCCTGCCGTTTCAGGTCAATCAAAGACACTTCTTGAAATGCCGTTGCAGCTAAATTACTCTATGCCCATAGCGGCAAGGACTGCTGTTAATTTTTTATCATAATCTGCAGCCAGTTCCGCCGCTGTTTCCAGCTTTGCAGCATCATTTTCGTCAGCCGCCTCATAAAGGGTTTGCTGATATAGTGCAAGTGCCTCTATGCATGCAGTCAGCACCTCCGCTTTGTCGTCGTAGATGTTGGTTTCCCATGCTGTGCTTTGCACATCTTGAAGCATTTCATTTGCATCTTCCGCCAACTGCTTGTATGCGTCAAGGAGATCGCTTTCTTCTTTTTGACCGCTTTTTACTTCCTCAAGCAGTGTGCCTATGGCCTGCTGATCTTCGTAATTTTCAATAATACGATCAAAAAAGCCCTGAAGCTTTGCGAAATCCGCATCCGCTTTCGCTTGCTCATCCGCAGCAGCCCTCTGCTGCTGGGTGGATGGTGCGCAGGTGTAGTCTATTTAGGTTCAGGCTCTGCTAATGGGACTTTGTAGCCACGGCACTTAGGTATTCTTTATAAAAATCATCAACTTTTTGGTATGATACTGCTGAACTTAATTTTTTTCCGTTCCCATCAACATACTGCACAACATAGCACAGAGGGACTTCAACATCAGTCGTTTCTCCGTCTTCATCTATGGCAAAGTTCACTTTTTGTAATGAATATTCAGCCCAAAGCACGGCGAATTTATTATTATTAAATTTTAATAGTTGTGGTGGTGAGCAAATTTTAGATGTACCAATATAATTTTTTATTGTAATATTTTTTGCAGTAGCTCCGTCACCAAAGTTGCGTGGAAGTACAGACAATATAACTTTATGCTGCTTCAAACTCTTTTCATTTATGGGAACCATAGAAGAATTTTTTGTAGAATCTTTGCTAGCTTTTTTCCATTTGGCTGATGCCTGATCGATACTTGCAAGGGCAGTTAAGTAATTCTTGCTAGAAATTTCAAGCCCACCTACCATCACACCGGTATAGTTTGCACCCTCTGGTCCATATATCTTAAACATGCTCGCTTTTTTATAAGACGATTGTGTTCCTTTGTGTAGAACAACAGAACGCGGAAATCCATCACCATGATCTAAAAACACAAAGTCATTTCCATCAAAACGCACAAATGTATTAAACGAGTGACTGACGTGATTTTTAGGATATTCGGAGCTGACATATGTTGTTTTCATAGTATCGGTATTGACAATTATATCAAGGTTACTTTGGTGATTCAATCCATCACTTGATTTAAAGCGTTGACGTGTTGTATGCAAAACAAGCTGATTTCCGCTCTCTGAAAAACGTGCAGTATGGCTCAATGGTTTTATTGCTTTTGTTTGCCTACTACTGACAGATACGCTAGAAATACGATTGAATTCCTTGTCGTACTTAACAATTCTAATACTTTCTTTATTGCTATCTTCATTGGGGTTATTTTGTCCAAAGGCAATGTAGTTGAACTTTTCACCGCTATAAATTGCTCCAAACGTTGATAACTCATCATCTAACTTAACGGTCTTACTCCCAAGACTCTTGCCATCTACTGACAACTTTTCAATGGTCACATAGGTGTCATCGACAATTGCGAGAATATATGTACCCCTCTCATTTCGCGATAGTATCTGACGTTGTACTATCTTACCGTATATTGGAAAATCCTTTTGAAAACTGGGTATTTCAAGATTATAGTTTTCGCTTACGGTTATTACTGGTAGATTTGTTTCGTTTTTAAAATCTTGTTTGCTGTAATAGTCATAACCATACTGATCGGTCTGAACTTCCTCACCTTTATACCTATACCACCATTCCGGAATTGACTGTCTGTCAGCATCTAATACTTCAAACGATCGGCGTTCACCAATTTGCATTCCTACTCCTATTCGCGCTTTGGTGATCCTTAGCTCGCCGTCACGGTGTTCACCGCAGGGTTCATATGTACCAATAAAAAGCTCGTGATTCTCATTGGTAGCAAAAGAGTATTTTATTACACCTGCATCATTTTGAGGGTAAACATACCACTTATAAGGTTTATCCCTTACAATCAATGCGTTGCCTATTTGCTCTTTGTCATTATAATAGGGTTTGTCACCTTCATAACATAGGAATTTGCCATCTACAGTTCTAATGTAATAATAAGAACCACCCAAATGCTCAACATAGAAAGGGTTATTGTATCTCCTGGATGGGGCAACTATATCATCTGGTGTGATGCGAAATTTGCCATTGTCATAGGCAATGAAATATTTCCACCCAGACTTAATATGACCATTTGTCAAGTTTTTTTCATCTGGCACAAATGGGAAATCGCCCTTCGTGACAGCTGGGCTTTCAACATCTGACGTTTTAGCTTCGACTTTGATTTTCCATAAACCAACCACCTTACCGTTTAGATATGCGTAGATGTGAGCAGTTCCAGCACTTTTTGCACTAAGATCTCCTTTTTGGCTGACCAAAGCAATGCCTGTATTAGTGGACATAAAGTAATTAGCGGCTGCAACCTCCAACTTTTTCGATTCGCCAACTTTCATATTAATAGTTATAATTTCCGGCATTTCAGCTCCTGTTGCCATGGTTGGCAGTATCCCTATCATCATACATAGCATAAGGAGTATACTGCAAATTTTCTTTTTCATAAACAATGACCTTCTTTCTCAATTTATTTTAATAATCGTCTGTACACATGTCAAATTAAAATCCCTACTAAAATCATCTGCGTTCTATTCTTTGCTAGGCTGCTTGCGCTTTCAACCAATTCATGGCAGCATACATTGGAAACCTTAGGTAAAACTGACTTGGATTGGTAGAATCATACGAAGAAAAAGCGTTTTAGCTGACCGTTGCAAAGTAACTTCCGCCCTCTGTTGCCTCGAGGATCAGCTTGGCACCATCTGTGCTGGCATCTGAAAAGTCAACGCCCATGAAGGTTACTTGATTTCCGCTGCCATCCTGCACCAAAAGGTCCCAAACAAGGGTGTCCTCGGTGAAGGCAAGCTCGCACATAACAATGTCCCCTTTTTTAATTACTTCGGCAATCAGGTTTTCGCCCCAGTCGTTATCATTGGCGGGAGACAGTGAGAGGGTATAAATATCCATGCTGGTCATGTTGTAAATCTCTATGGGAACAATCACGGCATCCGCTGCTGCAGATGCTTCGTCCAATGCTTCGCTGGCTTGAGCGATGAATGTGCGGCCTGCATCAATAGCCACCGTCAGGGCACCCATAACCTCAGGGGTGAGCGTTTCGGGCTTGGCAAAGTATTCATCAGCCTTGATAATTTCATCGGCAAGCTCATTCATGGATGCAACAAGCTCTTCATTTTCCAAAAGCTTGGGGCTTGCATTTACCTTGTCAGCGATTGCATCAAATTCCTCCGCCATGCTTATAAAATCCTGTGCGAGAGCTTGCTGCTCTGCTGTGAATTCCGTTTTTTCGACTTGTACGGGTGTGGAAGGAGACGCTTCGGGAGCAGCATTGTTTCCTCCGCAGGCCGCAAGGCTCAGCGTCATGGCAAGTGCCATCATAAGTACCAGTAATTTTTTCATTTCAAATCCTCCATTCTCTGTCAGGTAGTATAGGGTAGTTTCCTTAAGTTCACTCTATCAAAATCCTCCCCCAAAAAACCGTCCGCTGCACGAAACATCATTTTTTCGACACGAATCATGATTTTTTCGACATGAAACATGATTTTTTTGGGGGAGGTTGCTTTGTAGCGTGGAGTGCGGTGCGATTAGTCCTCCTTGTGTGGCATCACTGCTGCGTAGGTGTGGAGGACGGCGTGTCGGGAAGCTAATCCGCTTTGATGAAGATGATTTTCGCTAAGTCGGGAGCGGAACCCTTTGAGACTTCAGCGAACACTCCACCCCCTGTGCCTTTTATAAGGTAACTTTGGCTTTCGTAAGGTCTGATTGTGCTGAAGCCGGAGCTTGGATAGGTATTGATTCGATACGTTAGCTTATTAATACCCGCATGCAATTGCAGATCCGCTACACACCCATTACTGCATACCACATAACGATCCCAATACTCAATTGTATATTCAGGTCCACGGTCTTTATCTTCGCCTACGAGTGTAACCTTAAATGGTTTATCAGGCTTTTTATCTGACAGAGTAAGCCAGTAATTATAGTCATTACCAGGGTGAACCCATCTGTCGCCAATTTTCATATAGTATTCGCCGGATTCAATAACGGTGGCGGTGGCATTTGGGGCTGTTGATGGTGTCGTAACCTTGGTCAGTCTGGGTGCCCACATATAATACGCTTTGCCCTCATACTTTACCCTTGCCCAATCACCGTTTATCTCGGTAACTTCCAGAACGGTGTCCGCCGGGAATGTCCCAATAATGTCGCCGTTCGGGCTTAACCTGTAGACAGGGTTCGTACCGACCTTATACATCGATGGTGAAGATGTCATTTTACGTTCGACAGTAAAATCACCCATGCTTATTTTAACAATGGGACTGCCGGAAGGGACTTCATATTCGCCGCCTTGATACATTCTCTGACCCCCGACTGAAAGGTCGAGACAGTCGCCACTGATTACCTCTGAGGTTCCGTTCTTATACTTAGCTTTAACGGAGTAGTCGCTTGTGGCGAAGGTAGAGCTACCCGCATCAGGTTCGTTAGTCATTTTAACAGAAGAAACAAAGGGCTTAACTGTAAACGGAATAACAAGGCTCTTGTTCCCAACGACTACCCACAGGTCTTTCTCTCCCGGTTCCCAGAAGCGATAGCCCTTCGTGATTTGCACGCCGTGCTCTTTATATTTCATTCCACGTGCCCCTGCATAGAAGGTAAGGTCATCCCACTTCAATTTTTGGTATTTGAGTTTTCCGCCATATGCGCCGATACCGGCACGGACTATAATTGACGTCGGGTCAAACGCATCCGCTCCTTGGCGGTAGGTTGTCTGAGACATTGACGAAGCGAGAGTGAACTCCATAATATTGTGCCAGTCAACATCCGGCAATACACCAACCTGCATAGAAGAAACGGCGATTTTAGATGATGGAAATTTAATTCCGGCTTTATCCGCAGCCTTTTTCCATCTATTGTATTCCGAATCCGTCATTTCACATTGTAAGGTCAAGGTGAAATACCCTACTTGGTTAAATTTATACCCTTCTTCAAGCGGCATACCGTTTAGCCACCATTTAGGGTTGTGCCCGAAGTGTGCTTCGTTTGCACCGCTGTAGTAGTAGCCAATTGTAGCCCTGATGTTTTCGAATCTTTCACCAACTTTAAAGGTATCTGCAGGGATACCGGAACGCCCTTTGCTTGAAACGATATGGGATTTGCCGGTTAGTGAATTAAACACACAGGCAGAGTTCGCCGCCAGTGCCGTTGTCGGCAGTAGGGTAAGAACCATACACAGAGTGAGCAGTATGCCCATAATTTGCTTTTTCATAGTTTTTCCTCCATTTGATCGTTCTTTTTTGTCGAGTTTATCAATGAATTCATTTACTTTTTCTGAATCTTTACATAGTCAAAGTAGAACAGACAGTTGTCGGGGATGGCTTTTTTTGCGCTGTCCCAATACCAAGTGGCGATGGGGGTGCCGTTCACTGAAGTTTTATGATTCGGCTGGTTGTGAGCCTCAGGCTATATCCGTATCACGTGCTATGGTGCTATTAATAGGTTTTTAAATAAAATGCTCAAAAAGTCCGAATGCAGCAAAACCGAGCCGCGAATTTCTGAGCGTTTCCTTTGGATATTCATACTATATCATCTTATTGTCAGCCTTCACCTTGCATAACTATGGGTGTTAATTTTATATCCCCTGACATATAAGGAGGAATTTCAAAAAACGAGCCATATTTCTTCCCCTTAATGGTAATGCTCCATCCTGCGAAATTCATGCCCATAGGACCATCGCTTACTATTGTAACAGTTGGATATGGAAGTTGCGTTGTCTTCCCGGCTGTATACTTTTTAATTGCCTTGGAAGGTAGTTTCACTCCTTTTACAGAAACATAACTTATCTTATAGTTTGCAGGCTTTACCCACTGAGCGTAAAGAGTCACGTTTTTATTATTATTCGACAGATATGCCCCTAAATCTCCTACTTGATAAAAAGTCATTGAATCTGCAGCCTTTTTTGTACTCCAGCCTACAAACTTGTACCCTGTTCTCTTAAATCCATTCTTGGGCAGCTTATAGTCCCCTCCAAGAACTCCATTTTTCATCTTGCCGGTACCGCCATTGGCATTGAAGATAATTGAATATCCCCATTTTGCTTTAAACTGTATGTGTGGTTCCATTCCTTGTTGATACATGGTATATTTTGTACCATTGCTGGCATACCATCCTAAAAAGGTAGCTCCTTTTTTTGTTGGTGCAGGCAGCTCAAATGCCTTTGTGGAGGCGACAATCTTCTTTGACTCTACAGCGCTTCCACCATCCGAATCATAAGTAATAAAATATTCCTTCGTAGGATCAAAAACAGCGATTGCATAGCTGGTCTTGGCACCCCCATACCGAAGCTCAACGGCTTTCCAGCCTTCCACTGTAAAAGCTCTTCCTTCCGACAGCTCTACTCCGGAAAATGAAGTGATTTTGGAATTATCTACTGTTTCTTTTTTCCCATCTGACATTTTAGCTACAACAATCATGCCTTTTGTGGAATAACCATCGCCCACATTATAGGCGCATTGATCAGGCAGGGTCGTAATCTCTATGGACTCTACCTTAGCTGCTGCATTAGAAATCGTGATATTGTTGGCTCCAAACAATGTTGTAAACAAAATCATACACAATGCTATTACTACTTTTTTCATACTCTTTCATCCTTTCTTGTTATCCCTCGTATATTTTCAAGAGATTATCTCAATAGGTTTGTATCGGATTTTTCTCTTGCATTCAATCTATCATAAAACACTTTAAAAAACCGTCTGCTGCATGAAACATGGTTTTTTTGACATGAAACATGATTTTGGAGAAAATCGCGCTCCTGTATTTTTTGCTTTCAGATGTGGGTTAACACAACAACACACTAAATTCGACGAGTTCACACGATTTTTATCTTTTACTTTCCATAATTTGATGATATACTGTAATCTAGGCTGAATTGGAATCCGAGGTTCCAGTTTGCAAACTTAACTTCTGGTCTGGTATATTCCTTGCAAGATTAAATTCCAGCAAACTAAGGTTTCTAAGATTTTCTGGAATTAAGTATTGCAAAACTTCAT
>JAEZZQ010000001.1 GCA_023442465.1 Bacillota bacterium
CCCCACGAGCAATCGTGTTAAGACCCCTTGGAGAGTACGAGGTAGATAGGCTTAAGGTGGAAGCGCAGCAATGCGTGTAGCTGATAAGTACTAATCGGTCGAGGGCTTATCCTTGTAAGGCTGGTGAATGAGTAATGAGTAAAGAACACTCATAATGAGTAAAGAACACTCGTAATGAGTAAAGCACACTCATAGAACACTCATAAGAGACAAGAAAGAAACGGATGAAAGAGATATAAGAGAGTAAAGGCAGGCACCCGAAAGGGAAGAAGCTGATTGGTATTCGGTTTTGAGGGTATGGCCCCTTAAAGAAACAGATTCCTCGATAGCTCAATGGTAGAGCACGCGGCTGTTAACCGCGGGGTTGTAGGTTCGAGCCCTACTCGGGGAGTAACAAGTAAAGAACACTTGTAATAGGTAAAGAACATCTGTAACAAGTAGAAGATACTTGTAAGGAGTGGAAAGCATTCATTAAGTGGAAGACACGGATGGAGAGAAGTACACTCAAAGAGAGATACTGACCGTGGCAAAGTCCATAGGAAAGAGATAAGGCTCCGTGGTCAAGCGGTCAAGACACCGCCCTTTCACGGCGGTAACACGGGTTCGATTCCCGTCGGAGTCATTTTTAGTCGATAAGTTACAGCAAATCAATGCGATTTTTTGTTGATGTTAATTGACTGTGGTTTATCGATTTGTTATAATTAGACATTGTATGGCGTCTTAGCCAAGTGGTAAGGCATGGGACTGCAACTCCCTGATCATCGGTTCAAATCCGTTAGACGCCTCTCTTTTAATCCCCGAAAATATTCATTATTACGGGGATTTTTGTTGTTCAAAAATGTTATTATACATTTAGACCTATACATCCGTTCTTTTCCATCTCCGCCTGTATGTAGGTATGTCTTGATAACAACCTAATGAGTATTTTATTAGAAAGAGATAGGAATGCCAAATAATCAATATAATGAAGGCTATACCAATGCAACTTTTGAGTCCAATAAGATTCTGAAGGAGTTGCTGTTAAGCGATTCTATTAACTTGTCGGGAACGATTAAGCTGCATAATATTGCAGGCTATGACAGCAAAAGACTTTGTGCAAATACGAAGGTGACGTTAGCCGATAAGGATAAAGTTCTTCAAAACCTTCCTTATTTTATTCAAGTCAAGAAAAACGGGGTGGATATTACGGGAAGTGCCGGCTATCCGGCAGCGTATACAATAGGAACCGGTGATTATGATACTTCAAACAGAGTGATACATAATAAATCTTTTCTTGTAGATAAAGGGGATAATACATATACACTGGTACTGTACGTAATTATTAACGGACAGATACTGGAATTGGATACATTAACCTTTACTGCAGACCAGATTGCAGAAAATATCGATAATGCGAAGGAATTCGTATGGAAAATAAAAAATGGAGGCGGTACCGGAAAATATATTATCACGAATGATATTAGTTTGGAAAGTGATATTTATTATGAGAACCCTGACAATGCGGGAGAAACTGCAAGACCTGTCAATTTGGCGTCAATATTTAATGGAACCATTGATTTTCAAGGATATACGTTATCCTATAACTATAAAACCAATGGCAGTTCGTTATTCTCCAATATTGGTCCTAAGGGTGAAATAGGTAATATGGTGTTTGATGTAAAGATGGATAATTATACATCGGCAGCTTATGATGCAGGGGTGCTGTGTCTTAATAATTATGGCCGCATACATGATGTGCATGTGAGATTCAAAGGTGGGGCAGCCGTAGCAAATAGATATTTCGGATTGTTATGCCGCATTAATACGGTATCGGGAGTTATTGAAAACTTTGCGATCAGCAATGAGCCTGAGGATGGAATGATGCCTTTTACTGCCAGATATGAATGCGGATTGCTGTGCAGCTATAATAAAGGGATCATAAGGTATGGATATGCTTACGGTGTTGATATCTATGCAGATGTGGGAACTCCGTCGCAGAGCGGTGCTATCCGCATTGGTGCGATAGCGGGGGCGCAAGGCTCTAATGGCAGGATTTATAATGTTTATAGTTTGGTAAATGTGGTGGTTCCCAACCCTGACAAAGGGACTGCTGCTGTAACGGAATATGGCTCTGTAGCAGGAAACGCAGGGGGAAGAATCACCAGTATTTACGGAATCGGCCAATCGTATTATAGTTCGGCATACAATAACAATAGTTATGATGCGGATATAGGGCCTGTTCTTGGAACCAATAATTCCAGGACAAGCAACGCCTACTATTGGAATGAGAATGATATTACTTATACCAAATCTGTATATCAAAATAGAATTGGTTTGGAATCATTAAATGATTTCAGCTGGCAGGCATCAGTTTTAGGAGATCAATTTATCACTTCCAATGTTGAAGTCGGATATTATCCGCACGTTAAGATGTCTGAAGAGATGCCGGAGCAGCCATATATACCGCTGCCGAGCAGAATCAATAATCGGTTGGTTGAGATTTTATCTTCGACGGTGATTGAATATACAGATAATGAACAGGCGGCTGTTGTGGAATTTCGTCTGAGTAATCCCAAACGCGGATATCAGGGAAATCGTCATCGATAATCTTACAACAGAAATAGATTCCGCCTCTGTTGTGTCGGAAGATGGATTTACGACTTTGCGGGCTAAGGTATCAGGTGCCGCCCGTTTTTGTTCAGCGTATGAAATTACAACGGTCAAGTGTTATATAAATGGGAGGATACAGAGCGTAACATTTAACCCGAATCCTATTCTTCTTGTAGATTTTTACCGGAATATTTACAATGCGCAGGATTGGTATGATTACGTAGTATGTGCGCCGACGGAAAACGCCAGATTACAAGCAGATATTGATTTTACGGGAATTGCTGCCAATCGTATTAATGTAGCGAAGGAATATAAAGGTAAGCTGGATGGTAATAAGTACCGTGGCAACACATCGGACAATCCGGCCGGGTATTCCATAAAGAATATAACGATTACAAGTAGTTATCCTAACCTTTTTGCCAATGTGAGCGGTGAGATTAAGAATTTGTGTGTCGAAAATATCACACTTGGAACCGCGGGAACAACCGGTGCTGATGCGAGCTTGATCAGACTTTTTTACGGAGTGATCAGCAATGTGCATTTAAAACAGGTTTCTTTGACCGGATATGGATATATGGGCGGAATCGCGGCTTACAGCTATGCGATTTCTGAAATTCAAGACAGCAGTATCTCAGGTATTAATATAAAATATCTGGAACCTAAAAATACCAATACAACAGGCCGTATCGGCGGAATGGTAGGATATGGTACGGAAGCCCGTATCAGTAATTGCTATGTTCGTGAATTGAACATGGCGGTAGAAGATATTAGAAATTGCGAAGGTGCCGGAGGAATCATCGGTTTTAATAATTATTGTATTATAGACGGCGCTTATGCTACGGGGGATATGTCCGTCCGCGGTATGAATGTTGGCGGAATTGCAGGTTATTATGTTGCCAACACAACAGATAATGGTATGACTAATGTAATTTCAAGGGTAAATGTAACCGGTTATCAGGATAAAATGGGTGGAATTATAGGCGAAGCGGCATTGATTTCGGTACTTAATTCACGAAACAATATGAGCGGTATTGCGCTGGGGAGTGTATTTGGCTCCAATCCGAATGCGGAATATGTATCCTATACGATTGGAAGTTATGCCGGCAGCGTAGTCTCTTTTTATGGTTCGCAGGTGCAGCTTCTTAACGGTATGACCGGACAGCCTAAAGATGATAATACATTGGATTTATTAACTTATGACCAACTGCAGAATCCGGATACCTATACAACAATAGCGCAGATGGACAAAGTATATGATTACTCAAAGGTAACGAAGGGAGTCATGCCCGTATTGTACTATGCCGGAACTACAATTCCTTTGCCGTTTCAGACAGACACACCCCTTAGTCTGGTCCATGTTCAAAATAATGATCTGGAAGTAAGAGATGTAGGGGTTAATAAAGACCAAAGATATATTTATATGGATTTGAATAATCCTAATGGATATAAAATTACCGGGGTTAAAATAGAAAATCTGAAATATACGTTTGATGGTATAAGCAGCGGGAAAAATAGGATATATGCGGATTACCTGCAGGAATCCAAGCAAGAACACTGGCAGGACAGCTATTTATTGACGGAGATTACATACCAGAAAGTAGAGGATGATAACAGTATCACGGTTGGGAAGGCAGATTTTTCTGATAATCCTGTCAGAGTTCCGCTCACCATGTTTTGCGATATCAGGGATGTAGACACGTGGAATAAATACATCAATCCAACAAACAATTACGGAAATTACGAAAACTACCGAATTGTTAACGATATTTCATTCACGGGTATTAATCCTACAACGAACGCCAAGATTGGACGTTTAAGAGGTGGAGTAAGCTCTGGGAAGGCGGTTCTTTCCAATGTGAATATCGGACCCGGAAAAGGGAGTCTCCAGGGAAATAATGAAAACTTTATTTTCCGGTTGAATACAGAATTGAGCAATATTGCATTTAAGAACTGCTCGGTAAATTCGGCTTTGCGTGATTGTACCGGAATTATTGGAACCTCAGCCGGAATGATAACAAATGTAGAATTTGAAGGGATTAAGATTGATAACAGGACAGCGGATAAAAATAATGTAGGAATTGTAGGATACCAGATCAGCGGTAAGCTGTCAGATATTAAATTGAAAAATATTGAAGTTGGTTTGAATGGAACAAAACAAATTCAGGTAGGCAGCTTTGTTGGATTCTCGACAGGAGGCACCTTATATGAGGACATTACAGGAGAGGATATTTCCGTTAAAGGAAGCGGAAGTGTCGGAGGTCTGGTAGGAAGAACCGAGAAATCAGGCTTTGATAATATAAGCTTTAATGACATTATTGTTACCGGTGGGGGAAATGATTATGTCGGGGGGATTGTCGGCGTAAATGCAAGTCCGAGAACAACGATAAATGCACCTTGTTTCAGGAATATTACATTGACGGGCACGCCAACATATGACAGCAGCGGTAATATTATCGCTTCTACTACGGTGGTAGGCGTGCAGGAGACTATGCTGTCAGGTACCAATGGTAATTACGTCGGAGGTCTGGCAGGCCTGCTGTATGGATATGCAAATGGCTGGGAAGGCGCTGCCGGCAACTCGGCGGCTAATGCAAGACCATTAGTGGTAGATGGTATTATAGTAAAAGGGCATGGCAGCTATATTGGAGGAGCGTTTGGCAGATGCTATGACGCCAGCAATACGACAGTAAAGAATACTTTAGTCACTACAAATAAGACACCGGCATCCTTGTATTATTATGTTGGGGGAATCAGCGGTTATCATGATTTTAGTGATAATTATAATGCAGTGGAAAATACGACGATCGATGTCCAAAACCATTCCAACATAGGTTTGATCGATGGATTCAAAGCAAATAACGGGACGGTTAATTACTGCTATGTTAATAATTCCTTGATCAAGGCGGAAAAAACGATTGCCGGAAACTTTGACTCTGTCGGCGGATTGGTCGGAAGAAGTGAAGCTACCGTTTCTTACAGCGGCGTTATGAATACGAATATACTTACAAGTTCAGCAATTGCTAATTCCGGTTTTGATTATGTGGGCGGCGTAGTAGGGTACTGTACAAATGGTGTGAATCGCAGCTTTTATTATGCGGAACCGGAAAATACGATATCTCCTGCGGCTAAGCAGCAATATCAGATTGTAGGGTATAACGGGACAGGAGGTATTGTGGGCTTCCACAATGCAGGAGCGATAGTTGTAAGCTATTCTAATGCAAACGTGGCAGGCAAGGGGCATTCCGCTGGCGGAATATCAGGAATCTATCAGAACGCTTATACTACGGCTACGATAAACGGTAATCCGGTATATTCCTACTCTGGAGTAGGGATGAGGTATAATTATTTTGCAGGAACCGTTCATGCCAATAAATGGGCGGGAGGAGCTATCGGACGCAATGAAATGGCCTATAGTAATTCCGTAGCGGCATCGCATAAGGCGAGCGGCGGAAGAAGCAGCAAGGCAGATCAAAGCGGATATAAGAGCGGAGCTTCGAATGAAAATGAGTACACATATATGAATTTAATTCTTGCCAAATCAGTTACCTCCGATACGGCAGGGACTGCACATGCTTTTTCCGGTTATCAGGATGGATTTGAAGGGAAAGCAAATGGCATATCGATATCAAAAGATAATACGTCGGCAGATAAAGCGAGACGTACTTACTTCTGGGATGGGATGAGGGTCGGAGGAACGACAGAAAATGATACATTGTATCTGGCAAAAAATGCAGATGCTCCGGATTATGCAAAGAACAGCGGTACCTATCGCTTTAAGCGCTGGAACAAAAATGAGTATAGCAGTATTGCCAGTGAAAATGCACCTAGTGATGCATACAATGTCCGTATTGTATCTGCATCAGATCTTAGAAATTTACAGATGTACCGGTCTCTTGGATGGCTTACATGGACAAGCAGTCAGTCAGGACATGAAACGGAATGGAAAGAGGCGAATGGAACCTATAATGGCCTTAACGTAAAAGGAGACTACCACAGGTTTATTCATTCAGGTATTACAAGTACAGCAGTGTGGAATGCGTTGCTTGATGCAAGTATGTATAAGGACAAAGATTATTTGCCGCATATCCGTATTAATGAAAAATCAAATATAATATCGGATTATTTGGTAAGCTATCAGTCGGCGCACAGATTGGCATTGCCCATACCCGTATGGACGCCGTCTGCCCAGCGTGTGGATGCTTCCTTTTATGCTGAGAAGTCTTAATAATACATATGCTATTATTTATCCGGTTGATGTGGATAAGGTAAATATAGAATTCAGCCAGAACTTTGTAGACGGAAACGGTTGCTTTATGCTGTCATACGGAAATCAGACAGTAGATAAGCAACTGATAACAAAACGTGTATATACCTACACCTATGATTACCGGGCGGGACTTAAGCTTCAATTAGGCGTTGCGAATCCTGACCAGTTTGTAATAGATATGGAAGCAGACGGACAGGTGTATGGAACCGATTATATGCTGGAAGATATCTTTGACTATCCGGAGGAGTATTATTGGGAAGACGGTGAACCGATTTATTATAAATCATCTGCTTTGGCAAGGCATGTCATGACGTACGGAACAAAGTATTATTATATTGATGAGGCAGGTATCGTATCGGGAACGGGTTCAACGGTGAAAGAAGAAGCGGAGGAGCAAAAAGAGTCAGGAGAAGAGAGTAGAGGGCAATCAAAGGGGACAAGAAAAGATCCAAGCGCTCAGACAATGGCAGGCTCTTATATCACCATCTATAATGGAAAAGCGCTGACGAAAGACGGGCAGGTTATAGAAATAGAAAGCGGGACGATACTTGGCAGTGCAGCGGGTGTCGGACTGATCGAGCATCCGATACCGCTGCAAACCTTTGATTATGACGGCTATAAAGTAGAAACCTATTCGAAGTTTACAGAAATCATAGGTTCAGATATTGTGCAGAGAGAAACCCAAATACTGAAGGGAAGCACAGGGGTAATGGGATTTATTGACGGTATGATTGAGAATGTGAAAGACTCCATTTTACTTTATGTGAAGGCTGGAGACAGTTACCAGACGATTTTAGGTGATGATGGCATTATGGTAGATATGCATCAGGGAGAGAATGTCAACGCGCCGGAAGACTTTAAAAGAAGCGGAATCGTCTATATGACAAACAATCTGAATTGTTCGGCTCCCTTTGTCTTAGTGGAGTATTCCAATGGAGGAATTGCCGGATATAACTATATGACAGGGGAATATTTGTTTGATTACTCATTTGCCGATGAGATAAGCTTATTGGATTACATTAAGGTATATTTTATGGGAGACAAGTCCATGTATGCCCAGATGAGCAACAGCTATGCGGCGAATAATAAGGTTGCGGAAATTGCAGGTACTGCCGACCGTCTTTTTACAATGGTAGAAGGCAACAGCTCAGGAGAAGAAATCGATGAGAATAGTTCCGGAGATGGTATGAAGAGTGAACATGAAAAAACGGGAGCGGCAGAAGAAGGTACAAAAACGTCGGGTGTAACAGCGATGGCAGAAGGCGATTCCGATAGGATAAAAAGCAGCCAGGCAGAAGAAATTCCGGCAGATGGAAAAGCGGACTCCTCCAATGCCGTTTTGGATTCCGAAGAGTCACAGGGAAGCGGCGGGAACGGAAGCGCGTTTGGAACGGATACAAATACTGCCGGACAATCAGGAATTGCGGAAGGTGGTAATGATACCCAGAATGGACCGGTGGCTTCAGGAGAGGAAGACGGTTATGCAGGGAATCCGCCCGCAGAATCTGCAGGTATTGTTGGGGAAGGGACGGGCAATGGCGATTTGGTTGCTTCCGGAACCGCGCTTGGTAATGGTGCGGAGCCAGGAACAGACGGAAGCATTGGTGAAATTTTGAATCCTGATGCGGAGGTCGAGTCAAGCCTTATGGAACAGATTCCTGTAGGAAAAGAGTCGGAAGACGGAAAGAAACAGGCATCAGGTACAGCGGACAATGAGGATGAATTAGCGGAAGACATACAAAATAGCGGTAAAATAAAAGAGACGGAGTCGGAAGCGGATCAGGAAAAAATGAATGAAGAGGGGAATGCCTCAAAAGCATCGAGGACATCGACCGCAGGAACTTCCGTATCAGATACAGGCGGAGGAATAGACAACGGTCAAAAGCCGCCGCAAATAAAATCCTCAAAAGAGCAGGAGGACACAGCCAAGGACAATAGTGAAACGGAAGAAAAAAGCACAAACAGCGGAGACCTTATTACCGTTTACAATCAGGCGACGGGTACTTATGAAATCGTAGATATGAAACAGTATTTCAGCTCACCGGCTTACCAATCGGAAAATGTGAAGCTTGCGATCCGTGATATGAGTGCTTACTCAGGATATGCCCAGGAAAAAGAGGAGAAAAAGCATGCCAATGGTCTGGTGCTCTATATTCTTATTTCAACTGTTATAGCTGCGGGAGTGGGACTTACTATTAGATATCGTAAAAAACAGAGGTATGGCGGATAACAATCTGATATGCTCCTCTCAAGATCAATGCCATTAAGCTAAGTAAAAGTAGAACGTTTGCATCCCAATTAGTAGATGCAAACGTTCTATTTAACAATATCCTGATAAAAACAAATCAAATCCTTCCGGTAATTATTTCATCATTTCAAAGAATTCCTTTTTAGAGGAACATACGACGAGCTCACCATCGATCTTTCCATAGTACTTATCCTTTAGTTCAGGGCATTTCTTACGGCACTTGCCGATGCAGTCGAACTTTAATTTGCAATTCATGTTCTCTGCCTGTTTCTTGATTTCCTTTGTATCAAAATTAGAGCAATGTTTACATACCTTTACTTTTTTCATAATGAACCTCCTCCTGAAATAGTAAGACTATTTATTCTAAATTCTTTGTTATTTTTATTACATTTCCTCTTCGGATAATTTTCTTAGAAGAACCTTTCCCTTATAAATATGTGACAGGCGTTCTGAATGCTTCGTTATAGCCTTCAGGAACTTTATTAATAATATAGTAATCCATATGATAAATGAAATCAAATACTTTAATTTCTGCTTAAACTGTATCTCGATCCTCTGCCTGTCAGGGCAGAAGAACAACTTCATAAGATACTTAGATAATTAGAAATCTAATGGGATATTAATTAGTTGGAAAATTAGATAAGCTGATAATATCTTAGTGATACACGGATGCCTAAGGAAGCCAGAGATATTCAAAAGAGGGTTTCCTGCTGAAAGATCGGAGGGGGTATTGCCATGAACATGAGGGCACTAATCTATAACGGGCCGAAGAATATTCGAGTGGAGGATGTGAAAGTTTCTGAAGTCGGTGATACGGATGTCTTAATTAAGATTAAATATTGCGGGGTATGTGGTACCGATATCCATATATACAGCGGAGACGGGGGAGCCTTTGAAGCCACACCGCCGCTGATCATGGGGCATGAATTCTCCGGAATCGTGGAAAGAACCGGAGCGAAGGTACACAAAGTAAAGGTTGGAGATTTGGTAACAGTAGACCCTAACAACATGTGCGGTGAGTGTTACTATTGCAAGAATGCGATGGAGCAATTCTGTGAAAATGTGATCGGAATCGGAACGACCTGTGATGGTGGCTTTGCACAATATTGTGTTGTTTGCGAGAAACAGGTATTCAAATTTAAAGAAGGCATGGATGCGTTGACTGCGGCCATGGCCGAGCCGGTATCCTGCTGTCTGCATGGTATTGATTTATGCAATATTAAGCTTGGCGATGAGGTGCTGGTAATCGGAGGGGGACCTATTGGTCTTATTATGCTGCAGCTTGCAAGAATGGCCGGAGCCAGCAAAATTGTTCTTTCGGAGCCGGTACTTGAAAAAAGGGAAATGGGAATCAAGCTTGGGGCAGATATTACGATCAATCCCCTGGAAGAAGACATAGAAGCTGTGCTGAAGGAAAATTGCAAGAATGTTAACGTGGTGATCGAATGCGTGGGCAGTATCCGGACCATTGACACAGCCATAAAATGTGCCGGAAAAGCGGCAACCGTTATGATGTTCGGTCTGACCGGACCGAATACAATCGTATCTGTTGATCCGGAGATGGTATTTAAGAAGGAATTAAAGCTTACCTCATCCTTCATCAATCCTTATACGTTTGAACGGTCTATTGCAATCTTAGAGTCGGGGAAGTTGAATGTGACAGATATGATCAGCGATGTCATTCCTCTCGAAGATTGTGTGAAAGCTTTCGAAGATGAGAATTATCGAAGAAAAGGGAAGGTTGTTATTCGATTGAACGACTAGCCTGAGGCCGGTCGAACTACTGTGAAATAGGCAGCTTAAGGCCAAAGCTGTTTATGATATAGAAACTATAAAATTTATTAGGAGGAAAGTAAATGAAAAAAAGAATCATTAGCTTGTTACTGGTTGGAGTTATGGCATTCTCCGGATTGGTAGGATGCGGTACAAAGGCACCTGCACAAGAAGCGGCAGCCCCGAAGACGGAAGAAGCCAAGGAGACAGAAGCCGTGGCAGAACCTGCAAAAGAAGAAGCTGCTGCCGATACGGCAGAGGCTGAGAACTTCAAGGTTGGAATTACTCTTCAGTCGCTTGAGAACAGCTACTGGGCAGGAGTATTTGGAGAAGTAGAAAAGCTTTTGAAGGAAAAAGGATGGGAATACACCATTCTTGCTTGTAACGATAACTCAGCGACACAGATTCAGCAGATTGAAAACTTCATAACCAATCAGGTAGATCTGATCATGGTTCATCCGTCTGATCCTAATGCGATTGAAGACTATTTAAAACAGGCGAGGGATGCAGGCATTAAGGTAATGTGCTGGGATGATGCAATGACAAATACCGATCTTAACTGGATTCTCGATAATACCAAGTTGGGATATGTAATCGGACAGGAAGCAGCTAATTTCATTAACGAGCATTACACGGATGGAAGCATAGCGGAAGTAGCAATTATGAACTATCCTCAGACTCCTATTCTCCTTGAAAGAGAAACAGGTATTCTGAGTGCTCTTGAAGAGATAGCAAAGGGCAAATATAAGGTTGTAGCACAGCAGCCGGCACTTGATGCTCAGGCAGCGATCACCAATATGGAAACGATTCTTCAGGCTAACCCCGATACTAAGATTGTCTGCTCCATCGGTGCAGGCGGTGACATCGGTGCTAACGAAGCATTTATGACAAAGATGGAAGGAAATATTCCCGACGATATGGGTATCTTCTCGGCAGATGCTACACAGCAGCAGTTAGAGGCAATTGTGAACGGTGAAGCAACAAGAGCATCCGTAGGTTTTGAAGGCTCCAATAAGAAAACAGCGGCAGCAGTTGTCGATCTTTATGAGAGACTTCTGAATGGTGAGACCTTTGCAGAGCAGAATTTAGTAAGGCCGCTTCTTGTTATCGACAGCTCAAATGCAGCGGAATACTTGGCAGACTATAAATAATAGAAGACAGTAGTACAAATTATGGATGTGGAGTTATTTTAGAATAACTCCACATTCAAAAACAAGAATGCGTGGTGTAAATAATGAAAGATGAATATATTTTGGAACTACAACATATTAGAAAAGAATATCCGGGTGTAGTTGCATTAAAGGACGTTTCTCTGGAGGTAAAAAAAGGCGAGATTCTTGCGCTGATCGGAGAAAACGGCGCCGGAAAATCCACGTTGATCAAGACTTGTTCCGGTGCGGTTATTCCTACCTCAGGTAAGATAGTGATCAATGGGAAAGAATTCACCCATATGTCCCCTCAGCTTGCGGCAGAGAACGGGATAGCGATTATTTATCAGGAATTTAATAACGTTAAAGGGCTTTCAGCCGCTGAGAACCTTTTTCTGGGAAATCCGATCAGGAAAGGAATCGTCGTTGATAAAAAAGCGATGGAAAGAGAAGCGGAAAAGGCATTTGCACAGTTAAATATTAAGATCGATCCCAAGACTTTGGTCGGAGATCTTACCGTTGGCTATCAGCAGATGATTGAGATTGCCAAGGCAATTCTGCAGGATGCAAAGGTGCTTATTATGGATGAACCGTCTGCACCGCTTACCACCGCTGAGGTTGAAAGCATGTTCAAAGTATGCGAATTGCTAAGACAAAAAGGAGTATCCATTATATATATATCCCATAGGCTTGAAGAAATATACAGGCTGTCCGACCGCATCGTAGTGTTGCGTGACGGCGAATATATCAAGACGCTGATCACAAAGGATTCCCATGTAGATGAGTTGATTCAGCTAATGGTGGGCCGTTCTTTGAGTGAGACATTTCCTCCGCGTGAGGAAGCATATAAGAAGGATGAAATTATTCTGGAGTTACAAAATGTAAGCGGCAATGGAGATAAGAATATTAATTTACAGGTTCGTAAAGGTGAAATTCTTGGACTGGGTGGACTGGTAGGTGCCGGTCGGACAGAACTGGTACAGATGATTTTCGGTGCGGCGAAGAAGACGGAAGGAAAGATGATATTTAAAGGGGAAGAAATCAATCCGAAGTCTCCCAGGGAGGCGATTGATCTCGGCATTGCGCTGGTACCTGAGGATCGCAAACGTCATGGCGTTTTGCTCGGCATATCCATAAAAAATAATATCAATATGCCGATTTACAAGAAGATATCCAGAGCGTCGGTAATTAACAATAAAAAGGAACTGGAAATAGCGAAGAAATGTGAGGAGGAATTATTAATTAAAACTCCCACACTGCATCAAATAGTAAAGAACCTAAGCGGCGGCAACCAGCAGAAGGTCATTATCGGTAAATGGCTTGCTGCAAACTCGGAATTGCTTATCTTTGATGAACCCACCCGTGGAATTGATGTAGGTGCTAAAGCTGAGATTTATAAGCTGATGAACGAAGTAATCGCAAGTGGAAAAACAATTTTATTAATTTCATCAGAAATGGAAGAATTAATGGGAATGTCAGATAGGATTATAGTTTTGGCGGAAGGCCGGATTACCGGAGAGCTGGGAAAAGACGAATTTAATCAAGAAACTATAATGAAAATGGCATCTGCCGTTTAGGAGGTAAAGATGAAGAGCACAATCATAAAAATATTAAAGGAAAAAGCTATCTGGATGGTATTTATCATTCTGTTTGTAGCATTTTCACTGGCAAACCCAAGGTTTCTATCTTCGAGCAATTTGTTTACCATAGCGCGCCAGGTATCGATGTTAGGCATAGCGTCCATAGGCATGACGTTTGTCATCCTGATTTCCGGCATTGATCTTTCTACCGGTTCGATTATTACCTTTGTTAATATCGTTGCTGCATTCTTAATGGTAAATATGGGCTTTGGCATGGTAGCTGCCATTATCGTATCCCTGATATTATCGATACTCGTCGGCGTTTTAAATGGCTGTCTTATATCGACAATCGGAATTCCTGCAATTATCGCTACTTTTGCGACACAGATTGTTTTTGAGGGCGCTTCCTATCTTATCAGCGGAGGTACGCCGATTTATGGATTTGATGAAAGATTCAAAGTAATAGGGCAGGGGTATTTAGGGCCGGTGCCTGTCCCGGTAATCATTATGATTGTCTGCTTTGCAATCGGATCTTTTATTTTGAATAAGAGCTATTTCGGACGTTATTTCTATGCGGTGGGCGGCAATGAGGAAGCATCCAAGCTTTCCGGTATCAGAGTAGGAGTTACGAAATATCTGGTATATGCGCTATCCGGTTTATTTGCAGGTCTTGCGGGTATTGTTATGTTATCCCGAACGAATTCCGCACAGCCTACGGCAGGTCTGGGTTACGAATTCGATGTGATTACCTGTGTTGTGCTCGGAGGAGTATCCATTACCGGCGGCTACGGTAAGATGTCGAACGTAATAGCCGGTGTATTGATTATAGGAATTCTTACCAACGGCATGGTTCTTATGAATGTAAGTACTTATATGCAGATGGTTGTAAAAGGTATCGTGCTTGTGCTGGCGGTAGGTTTCGACAGCTTACAGAAGAAGAAAGCACTTACTTAAAGGGTATAAGACTTAAAGCGGGCAAGGATGGAAAGCGATTCAGATTAAGTATAGGATAAAGGAGAAAAATCATATGGGTATTATGGAAAGAATGAGATTAGACGGGAAGGCATCATTTGTCACGGGAGGTGCGAGGGGAATTGGTAAAGCGATAGCGACTGCGCTTGCTGAGGCAGGAAGTGATGTGGCAATTGTCGATGTAGATATAGAAGAATCGGAAAAGACGGCAAAGGAAATTGCTGACGCTACAGGAGTTAAAACAATGGCAATCAAGACGGATGTTACCAACCAGACGGATGTCGATCAAATGATTGCTGCGATTCTGAAAGAATTCGGTAAATTGGATGTTGCTTTCTGCAATGCTGGAATTTGTATGAATATTCCGGCGGAGGAGATGACTTTGGACCAGTTTAAAAAAGTAATTGATATTAACCTGACCGGAGTATTCTTAACCTCACAGGCAGCAGCCAAGGTTATGCTAAAGCAGGGCAAGGGCTCGATTATTAACACGGCCTCCATGTCCGGGCATATTGTTAACGTGCCCCAGCCTCAATGCTCCTACAATGCTTCCAAGGCAGGCGTTATCCAATTGACGAAATCCATGGCAGTTGAATTCGCAAAGCGCGGCGTAAGGGTGAACAGTATCAGCCCGGGATATATGGGTACCGAACTTGTTCTGAACGCACCGCATCTGAAAGCCTTAATCGAACAGTGGAACGCAATGGCACCTATGGGCAGGCTTGGACATACGGATGAATTGCAGGCAATCGCTGTTTATCTTGCAGGTGATACAAGTGATTTCACCACCGGTTCAGACTTTGTGATTGACGGAGCATTCAGCTGTTTCTAATTCGGATAACTTTTATTAGTTTTAGATGCTAGGAGAAGGATAATGAAAAAATATACCATTGGTATCGATTATGGAACACTGTCCGGGCGGGCAGTGCTGGTAGATGTTGAAAATGGTGAAGAAATCTGTGATTCCGTATTGGAGTACAAACATGCCGTTATGGACAAATATTTACCGGATTCCGCGAAACGTCTGCCAAGTGAAACCGCATTGCAGCATCCGCAGGATTACTTGGATGTCTTACAAATAACAGTGCCTGAAGTACTTAGGAAGGGCAATGTAAGCAAAGAAGAGATTATTGGAATCGGTGTTGATTTTACGTCCTGTACGGTACTTCCGGTGGATAAAAACGGAACGCCGCTTTGTTTTAAGGAGGAATTCAAGGATAGGCCTCATGCTTATGTAAAGCTTTGGAAGCATCATGCGGCACAGAGGGAGGCAGACCTATTCAACAAAGTTGCCCATCGCAGGGGCGAAAAGTTCATGGCACGTTACGGCGGAAAAATGTCTTCCGAATGGGTAGTTCCAAAGGCGATGCAAATACTTCATGAGGATGAGGAAATTTATGAGGCAATGGACCGCTTTATGGAAGCCGGGGACTGGGTGGTTATGATGCTCGTCGGAGAAGAAAAGAGAAGCTTGTGTCAGGCTGGCTATAAAGCAGTATGGTCTAAGAGGGATGGGTACCCCTGCAAAGAATTTTTTGCAGAGCTGGATTCCAGAATGGAAAACTTCGTAGAGGAGAAGTTGAGTAATCACATATATGCAACAACAGACCTGGCCGGATATCTTACAAAGGACTCGGCTGAGCTAACCGGGCTTGTGGAAGGAACTCCTGTGGCAGTGGCAAACATTGATGCGCATGTGGCCTTACCGGCAGTCAGGATTACGGGGCCGGGTAAGATGCTTATGATTATGGGAACAAGTACCTGTCATATTATGATGAGCGAGGAGGAACATTTTATTCCGGGAGTCGGCGGTGTGGTGGAAGATGGTGTGATTCCGGGATATTATGCTTATGAGGCAGGGCAGGCTTGTGTAGGAGATCATTTCGACTGGCTGGTCAGAAACTGTGTACCGGGAAGCTACGAGGAAGAAGCGGCCCAAAAAGGAAGCAGTATCCATCAGCTTCTTGAGAGCAAGGTAAGAGAACAGCTCCCGGGAGAAAGCGGACTGATCGCACTGGATTGGTGGAATGGAAACCGCAGCATATTGACGGATGCATCTTTAAGCGGAATGCTGTTAGGGGCTACCCTGCAGACGAAGCCGGAAGAGATTTACCGGGCTTTGATAGAAGCGACTGCTTATGGTACAAGAATTATTATTGAAGCCTTTGAAGAAGGAGGAGTCCCTATTGAGGAGCTTTATGCAGCAGGAGGCATTGCTCGTAAGAGTGAGCTGATGATGCAGATTTATGCGGATGTAACTAATAAGGAAATTCATATTTCCGCATCCAGGCAGGCACCGGCTCTTGGAGCAGCCCTGTTCGGAGCGGTTGCAGCAGGCAGTAAAAGAGGCGGTTATGATACTATTGAGGAAGCATCCGAGCATATGTCCCGTCTTCAGGACAAAGTATACATACCCAATGCCGATAATGTGAGAAGATACGATAAGCTGTTTCAGGAATATAAAATTTTGCACGATTATTTCGGAAAAGGCGGAAATGATGTTATGAAACGCCTCAAAAGCATTAAAAGTGATGCAATGAGGACCAGAAGGTAAAATGTTGGGGTGTTCCTGCTTATAGGGGCATCCCATTTTGGAAAATATAAGAGGGATGAAATCCACAAGCAACGGAAAATATGTTATAATTTTTAAATTAAGTAACAGATTCCAATCGGCAATATAAGGATGGTAAAGATATGGGAATAAAGCGGCAAAGAGATGGAATGCGGCGCAGTAAGATATTAATAGGTATTATATTGTGCATGATGCTGTTCGCTTCATGCACCGGTATGGAATCTGACAGCATGAGGGCAGAAGATGTTGCTGATACAGAGGAACAACCCGTTACAATTGCATTTGCACACAAAAGCTTTAATTCCTATTTTTATGCCATTATGAATGAATCGGTAAAGAAAGCGGTAGAGGAAAGAGGATGGATTTTTCAAAACTCTGTGGCTGATTATGATCCTATGAGGCAGAACCAGCAGATTATAAATTTTATCAAGCAGAAACCGGATGCGATCATTACTACTGCAATTGACAGCATTTCCATCGAAGAAGTAATCCGCCGCGGGAATGAGGCGGGAATCCCTATGTGTACCGTTGATACCAACGCAGTAGGAGGAACATTGGCAATCGATGTAAGCTTTGATAATTATAAGGCCGGACAGCTGGCGGCGGAAGTTATTGTGGAACACTTGATTGAGAAATACGGGGAAGCGAGGGGAACCGTGTTCAATGCTTACGGGAAATTAACAAGCAATGCATGGCGTCTCCGGAAAGAAGGCTTTGAAGAAGTGATCAATCGGTATCCCGATATTACTTATGTACCGAGGGCAACGGAAGGGATGCCTGAGCTTGTGAAGGAAGAGCTTACCAAAGCTTTTCAAGAAGGAATGGAAATCGATGCAGTCCATTGTTCCAGCGAGCATCCGGGGAGGGGGCTGGTAGAAGCGCTTCAGGAATCAGGACATTGGTATCCTTTTTGGAAGGACGGGCATGTTATTCTTGTGACAATCGATGCCGAACCATATTTTGTAAGCTTGATCAACAAGGGATATGTAGATGCGGCTATCGCTCAGGATGTAATTGCATATGGCAATATCACGGTGGATTTATTGGAAGATTATGTACTGGCCGGAAAAGAGATTCCGGAAGGAGAGTATTTTTGTGAGGGAACTTATTGGCAGACCTGTGATATCAGCATTACCGGCAAACAGGCGAAGGTAACGATTCCTCCATATATTATCGATGCCGATAACAGTAATGATATCAGGCACTGGTCATACATTGCAGAAAAATTGTGGGGATTTCAATACAATAAGTGAATGGGCGTCTGATTGAGCGGCGTATGGGAGCGTTAATGGTTAACAGATGTTTTGGTATGATAAAAGAGTGGGGTTTAAATAACCTGTACAAATACAGTATTTACAGAAGGCTGATCTGGTGTTTTGTTTATATGTCTGTGCTGCCGATACTGCTGATCGGCGGCTATAATGCGGTATATTCTTTTTCGAAAAACGAACGGGAAGCGAAAATGTTCCTGCAGGAATCTTCCTCTCAGATTGCCAACAACATCTCTTATTATATGTTTTCTCATATGAATCTGCTGGAAGAGGTCGCAATGAATCCGGAGATCGTGAATGAACTTATGATTTATCATCAAGTGGACTGGAATCAGAAAAGTGATATTGAAAATCACATACGTCTTGTTTTAGGAAGTACGTTTGGCTCCAGCGGTGCAGTGAATGCCTGTGAGATCGCTTCCGTGAACCGTTCTTATTTCTACTATCCGTCCCCGGTAACCAACGGTGATTTCGAGACGAGCAAGCTGCTTTCCAGATCAGCGAGGCAGGTACTTATGAAGGTAAGCCCCAAGGAGGTTCCAAGCGACCAGAACAGCTATGTAATACTGACCAGGAGTATATACAGCAATGAGGGGTGCGTCGGGAATATTGTCGCCGCCTTAGATCTATCCTATTTTAATAAAGTATGTTATGAAAATGTGACGAATCTCTTAAATGAGGTAATGATTATCGATGAAAACAATATTGTTATCAGCGGCTCTAACGAAGAACAGGTAGGTTCCGTCTTTGGCGGAGATAAGATGTTTTCCATATCCGTTTCAGAGCCTATTTCCAATACCAATCTTACCATCGTTAACCTTATAGATATACAGACGCTTCTTAAGTCGGCTTTTATTCAGTTTGGAATTACCGTATTTACCGCCGTTTTATTTGCTGTACTGGCTTTTACATTTGCCATATTGTTTACAAGGAGCATTACGGAACCGATTAACCGTTTAATGGAAGAAATGAAGAAACCGAAGGTGGAGAAATTTGTAGAGGATGCCGGGAACGATGAATATCATGCCGTAATAGAAGGCTTTAATAAAATGAGCCGCAATCTTGTAGATGCCCTGCAAAAGCAATATGAAATCAAGCTGCAGGAGACAAAGCTGAGGGAGCTTCGAAGAGAAGCGGAGCTTTCTGCACTGCAGCAGCAGATAAATCCTCATTTTCTATACAATACATTGGAATCTATTTATTGGAACGGGCAATTGGAGGGCGATGAGGAAATCAGTGAGATCGTCAATGCACTTGGCAATTATTTAAGGGTCATTATCATAAAAGGCCGGGAATACATTACCATTGAAAATGAGGTCGAAAGCGTAAATAATTACATTTTTTTACAAAATAAGCGCTTTGAGAATCGCATTGTAAACTATTGGGATGTATCCATATCCATGCGGCATACAAAGATTATAAAGCTGGCGATTCACCCTATTGTAGAGGATGTGATTTCAGCCAATCTGGACGATCTCGAAAGCCAGATTGACATCGGCATATCCATTGCAGGGGAACTTGATACCATTCAGGTGACTATGACAGGAAATGCTGTGGAATATTTCTTAAGCCGGCTTGATAGTGAACAGGTAAATACCAGAGGCATTAACAGCGTGGACGAACGGCTGAGGCTTTACTATGGAGATGCGTTCGGGGTTGTTATGGATAAAGAAGCGGAGAAAATCAGGGTAACAATGCCTGTCTATAAGGACAACGGAAGCGAAGGTAAAAAACAATATGGATAAGTTTGTAGGATATCTCAGGAAAATTTCGATACGCAGACGCCTTCTTTATGCCTTTATTATATTATGCGTTATTCCAATTTCAATCATGATCATTATCAGCGGGGTTATCGAATTTCTCTATTATAACGATAACATTAGGCGTAATTATGATAATTTCACCTATGAATCCGATATCAGGGTCAATGATATGTTCGACCAGCTGGAGTTAAAGTTTAAATATTTGAAAGAGAACAATGATATTTTAACAGATATATATTTGTACGCAATCTCTCCTATATACCAGACCGAAGAGGTAAGCAACCGGATTGAAAATACAATAGCGAGTATTGTTTCCAATCAGGAGGAAATAAGCTATGCGGCAATCATTCTTGAAGACGGAACATCCTTTTCCTATATGAAAATATTAGTTGATGCAAAAGAAATCAGCAAAGGACTGGAGGATGGTCCGAGCTGGAGCTATGTAGATTACGGACAGCAGCCTGCGCTATGCAGAACGGAAATGGTTGAAGTAGACTATACCAGCGGATTGAAAGCGAGGTATGTGATACTTATCAATTTGAATGCGGTAAAGGAAGTGCTTGATAATGCAGCGGGTTCCGCAAAGCAGAAAATAGCAATTACTGACAGTCAGGACAGAGTTATTGCCGGGTCCCGCTTTGAAAAAACGGAATTATTTTACGAGGTGACAATTCCGATTCTGGATACGGGACTTAACATAAATAATACTTTTATCCGGACAAAATATGACCTTCGCGGGTTAATAACGGTAACTGTGATATTCCTGCTCGTAGTGGCCGGAACCGGAAGTGCCTCTTATCTGGTACATGAAAGTATTAAGATCCCGTTGAACCGGCTGCTTGGACGGATGGAACGGATTGAAGAGGGAGATATCGTTATTGAGCCGGAGGAAGAAGCAGATATAAATTCCCAGGACGAAAATGAGATTTTAAACAGAGTATTTACTTCCATGCTCAACAAGTTAAACGAAGTATTGGAGGAAACCTATACTACAAATATAAATGAGACGCAGCTCAGGACAAGAATCAAAGAGCTGGAACTGGTAGCCTTACAGCAGCGGATCAATCCTCATTTCCTATATAATCTTCTGGATAATATATTTTGGATCGCACAGATGAATAACTATGAAGAGATTGGGGAGATGGTATCGGCTCTCGGTGAATTCTTTAAAACGAGCGTGTCGGAAAAAGGAGCTTTTGTATCCATCAATACGGAGATTGAAAATGTTAAAAGCTATGTATGCCTGCAAAAGATCATGCATAAGAATCAGTTCGATGTCATATGGAACATAGATCCCGGAATCGTCCATTATAAAACGGTAAAGCTCATTCTTCAGCCCATCATTGAGAATTGCATTTCTCATGGATTTGAAGGAATAGAAGGAGGCGGAATCATTCATATTACAGGTAAGAAAGAAGCGGATACGATTGTCTTCGAGATACAGGATAATGGAAGAGGTATGGAGAAGGATGTTTGTGACGGTATAACGCTGACAATGAATGATTCGATTCTTGGAGTAGGGGACAGCATCGGTATGAGAAATGTGAATCAAAGAATTAAGATATACTTTGGCGAACCTTATGGCATAAGTATTAAATCAAAAATAAAGGAAGGTACAACAGTAAGTCTGTGTATCCCGGTTAAGGAGTGAGCTATGTATAGATTGATGGTAGTGGAAGATGAGAATATGATACGTAAGGGTATCGTGAACAGCATCCTCTGGAAGTCCCTGGGATTTGTAGTCGTGGCAGAAAGCTCGAATGGAAAGGCGGCTTTGGAACAACTGGAAAAAGTTCAGGTGGATGTCTTATTGACAGATATTAAGATGCCGGTCATGGGCGGTATGGAGCTGGCCAGAATAGCGAGGCAGCGGTATCCTGATATCGAAATTATTATTTTAAGCGGATTTGCGGAATTTGAATACGCCCGTCAGGCAATTAATTTCAGAACCTTTGATTATTTAGTGAAGCCCGTCAATAAGCAAAAATTACTGGATACCTTTACCGCTCTGAAGGAGAACATGGATCGGAAAAGGGAAATTAAGGAGGAAATATATCACAGCAATATTTATTTGAATGCGGGATATGAAACTCTCAGGAATGAATTTCTCCAGTCCATGCTGGACGGAGATATTAGCCTTTTTAATGATTTTGAGGAGAAGACGGCATCTTTGGAACTGGATTTCACCGGGCATTATTTTGCGGCGGCAACGATAAAATTCGATAGAAAGAGTATCTTTGAAGAATTGGAATCCAATTGGGGCACAGACAAGCGGTTGCTTACCTTTGCCTATCGGAACATCATAAATGAGGAATTGTGTGATATCGATGATGTTTATTATATCGTGGAGGACTGTGACAGAATTAATTTTGTATTCTGCTTCCCGTCAAAGGAAAAGCAGGATGCGCTGATGGTTCCCTGCCTGGAAAGCATTAGCGACAGCATCCATAACTGCCTGTTCAAACATGTGGCAGTGCCGTATACGATAGGGATCGGTCTAAGCTATCCTTCCATTCACCATATAGCCAAGTCCTTCAGCCAGGCAAAAAAATCAATTCAGAATAATTTTTATCTTGGAGAATACAGAGTTCAGGTTTATCAGGACAATAATGAATCTAAATATGAACAGAACTTTATCCGGTTCTATCCGGAAGAAATGGAGCATGCAGCTATCGCCATCAGCAATGGAAATTATGAGGATACGAGAAAATATCTCGTATCCATGTTCCGCACGCTTTCCGAGCAGAATTTACTGCCGGAAATCGTGAAAAATTACTGTGTTGCGCTTAAACTAATGGTTCAGTCTAAGATTATGAACAGCAATGGGATAATGGAGGAGATTATCGGGGATGAGTTTAATGAATTTGTAAAAGAAGCGCTGACCGTTAAAGAGCTGTCGGCTTATATTATCAATATTATGGTGACTCTCGCAAAGGCAATTGATGAGACCATTGCCCCGATGGAAATAAAAGAACAGCAAATACTCATCGACAGGGCAAAGGCGTATATCTCCACATGCCTGAGCGAAAAAATCACTCTGAAAATGATCAGCGAGCATGTATATCTATCGGAGACTTATTTCAGCTTTTTATTTAAAAAAGTGACGGGAATTACTTATATTGATTATATCCAGAAGCTTCGCATGCAGGAAGCGAAGAGATTATTGGTAAACACAAATCATAAGGTCTATAAGATAGCGGAAATGATAGGATACAGCGATTATAAATATTTTTCCGTGCAATTTAAGAAGTACGTGGCGCTTACACCGAAGGAGTATAGGAATCAGGGAAGGCGGGAAAAGGAGCAGCAGGAAACGGAGGTATGTGCGAAAAGACATTAAGAATGTAGTATATTTTTGGGAAAATCAGTATAGATTTGGAATATTATAGAAGATAATTATGATCTATACTGTTATCAATATGTATTATGGTTCATGGGGGTAATACGAATGAGAAAATTCCTGAAAAGAATGAGTTTACTGCAAAAGTTGATCAGTGTTATAGTAACGGTTGTTTTTGTGCCGATATTGATTATTGGAGTGATGGCCACCGGAATATCGAAAACAGCTCTCGAGGAACAATCCAGAAAAGCAAAGGAAGCTCTTGCTTCGCAGACGGCCGATATGATCGATCAGGAGATGGAGCGTATAAACCAAGTGTTTTTACAAGTTTCTTTAAGTACTGCATTTCAGGATGTTGTCAATAATCTGGAGCCGCCGAAAGGGCTCGGCGATAAAGAAAAAGCAGAGTGGAGTATGGAGAGAAGGAAGCTCTTGCAAGTGCTTGATAAAGAGATTCAAAGTATTACCATTACAAATAAGTTTATTAGCAGTTTGTCATTAATGTATGTTACCGGGGATATGATAGGTCCGGTCTGCATTTTGCCGGAAGGCATCACAGATATCCGTGAGACTGCTGTTTACCGGAAGCTGATAGACAGTACGGATATGATATGGTTAAATGCGGACGAGGTAGATACTTATGTGAATAGCGGATATCTCACAGTAGGAAAAGCGGTTAAAAGCTTTTATTATTCGAACACAGAGGAAGTCGGAGCGGTTAAGATTGAATTAAGCTACGATGCATTTCAGTCCATGTTATCCAAAATTAAAGTTGGTGAAAATGACAGCTCTTATCTGATTGCTTCTAACGGCAGCAGGATTTCCGCTCTTCCGTATAGCGAGATGGCACAAGGAGAGGAAGAAGCTGTTTTTACAGAAGTGGAAGAAAGGGCGATGCTGGTTGATGCCGATACCTTTACCATGGAGGTAAATGGCGTCAGTACGATTGTTACTTATAATAAATGCGATAAATCAGGCTTTATTTACATAATCATGATTCCGGAATCAGAAGTACTTCAGGGGTCCAATGAAATTAAGAACTTAATCGTGCTGGTGGGTGCTGCTTTTTCTGTATTAGCCGTATTTGGGGGATTGTTCTTTGCACTTAATATGACAAAAGCATTGAAGGGTGTGGAAAAAACAATGTCTGTCTCGGCGGAAGGCGACTTGACAGTCACAGCCAAAACACGGCGCACCGATGAGATCGGAAAGGTGGCAAGTTCCTTTAATGCTATGGTAAAAAGCCTCCGAACACTCATATCACAAAGCAATGAACTATCGGAGGAAGTAAGCAAAACAGCGGAAGCTCTTTCCAAAATATCCGCGTCAACTACTCGTACTGCGTCGGAGATATCCAGTGCGATTGATGATGTCGCCATGGGTGCGGGGATGCAGAGTGAGGAGATTGACAATAGTGTGCAGGTTTTCGCCAGCTTGGCGGATGGAATCAGCTATGCAGTAAGCAGTACAAATGCCATGGAATCTGCGGCCAGAAATGTTAAGAACTATACGGTAGAGGGAATTCAGGCGGCGCAGTTACTTGATGGGAAGGCGCTAGAGGTTATCTCCATCACGGAAGGGGTTGCCGAACAGATATCAGGGCTTGCAAAAAGTATAACAGTTATTAATGAGTTCACAGAGATTCTTAATACAACTTCGGAGCAGACTGAACTATTATCCTTAAATGCGTCTATCGAGGCGGCTAGAGCAGGAGAGCATGGAAGAGGCTTTACGGTTGTCGCCGAAGAAATAAGAAAGCTTGCAGAGCAGTCCGGCAGACAGACAGAAAAGATAGAGAGTCTAACCAAAGAAATCCTGTCAAAAACAAAGGCTTCCACGGAGTTTATCATGAAAGCGAATACGGTGATCAAGGAGCAGGCAGAATCGTCAAAGGCTTCGGCAGAGTATTTCGATAAAATTGATATGGCAATGAATGAACTGCTGCAAGATATGAAAAAGATTATGGAAGTAATTCATAAGATAGATCAAGATAAGGACAGCGTTCTTGGCAGTATCAATCATATTGCGGAGGCTTCCGAAGCAGCAGCGGCAGCGTCGGAAGAAGTATCCGCATCTACGCAGGAACAGCTGAATACTTTGGAGGAGCTTGCGAATATGGCGGTTATGCTAAAGAATTGCTCTAAAAATCTGGAGGAGAATATGAAGCGTTTTATAGTATAAGCCGTGGAACTTTAATAAACTGTTAGGAAGCACCATTTTTATGCATAACCGTAGCATCCACATCTGTTTTGGAGAGCGTAACAGCTACTCTGAAACAGATGTGGATGTAAGGCGCTGTCGGATATTTTACAAAAACTGCCCATCAGATTGAAAAAATTGCCGGACTTATTGTCATAATAATAATTAAATTGTAGAATTACAAAACAATAAGTTGAATTACATAATCTCGAACGGGCATGGATAGAACAAATGGTGAATAAATAGAAAAAATCCTTACATAAGAGAAATAGACTAACGGAATTTAACGTTATAAAAATATTGTTTGGATAAATCAAGTAATTGTGATTTTCAATGCCTTTTTATTAATAAATAATAAAGGGCATTTTTTTGATATGGAGAATGCTGATTTTTTGCACAAATATAAGCAAAATGGGGTGTACGGTGGAAATCTTGTTAATGAATGGTGCTGCTGTAAAAAGTTGTGGTGAGTCAGCCGGAATATTATTTTTAGCGGCGGCGTTAAGGAGTAAAGGGTATTCAGTAAGTATTTTTGATTGTTTATACGGGGAATACCAATTAGATAAACTTGAAAAGTTCTGCGAGGGTAAAAGTTTTAGATTAGTGGGAATTTCTATCCCATCTTTACCGGAGGTATCGTTGGAATGGATTGGCAGCGTTATAAACTTATTGAAGAAGATATTATCCTCTGCCATAATCACATGCGGTGGTTTAGGAGCCTCATTGCGATATGAAGAGCTTTTGACGGTGGAGGGCTTGGATGCTGTCATGTTAGGGGAAGGAGAACAGACTATCGGTGAGCTGGCGATGTCTATAGAATGCGGAGTAAGTATAGATGGGATATCAGGATTAGTTACAAAATACAAGAGAGATATCCGAAGGAGAGAGCTTATCAATAATTTGGACAGCCTACCGTTTATGGCCAGAGATACCTTTGAGAAGTGCATAAAAGATGTTCCTGTCGAAAAAAGAAAGAAATTACAACTGAGCATATATTGTGCCAGAGGTTGTAAGGGAGTATGCACATATTGTATCAATTCGAGTGTTTTTCGGATAAATAAAGGAGACAGATTCAGGCAAAGAAGTGTGGAAAGCCTGGCAAAAGAAATAAATGAATTGAACAAAAGATATGGAATTACTAACTTTAATTTTTGGGATGATTATTTTGTACCATTGGAAGCAGGATATGAAAAGGCGGAACTTTTACTCGAAACATTTCAAAAACTAGATTTTAAACCCAATTTTACGATACAGATAAATGCTCCTATGGTACGGGGGGAAATCATAGAGTTGCTGCAGAGAGCAGGAATGAGGAGTGTATATATTGGAATTCAAAATATTAATTCGGGTGAACTGAAGCTATTAGGCAAGAAAACAACACAGGATCAGATTAAAAATGCTTTGGAGACCATGAATAAATATGGATATAACTGTTCCTCACAGAGAATGTACGGTATGACAGTTGGTTATATTGCATTTACACCGTATACGACTGTAGGGAACTTTATAAATAATGTAGAATTTATCAATAATTATGAACTTCCGGTCGAGAGTATCAATACGAGGTTGTTTGCAGTGAGCAACACACCAGTCTGGTTACATCTGAAAAAAAGTCAGTTGTTGGGGAAAGACAACAGTTGGAGGTTTGAAGATAAAAATATCGCAATAGTGTATGAGTTTATCAGCAGAATAATGGAAGAATATTTACTCTGGAAGAATTCGATCCGGTTTATAAGCCGGGTAGCAGAGTACAGTGATATTTTGCTGCAAAGAAATGAGTTGGATGCGGCAATGGAGAAACTGGAGACCCTGACAGGAAAAGAAATCTGTATATATGCGGATGAGCTGAGGAAGAGTGCGGGAGTGCCCGATAATAAGCTGTCCTTGGCTTTTTCCACAGTTCAGCAGATCCGCGATATAGCAAAACATTATAGTATAAAAGAAAGATATGATGACTTTATAACAGTGCATGAGAAGGATATACAGGAATTTAATCAGGTATCAAATTACATAGCTTGATCCAAATAATACGGAGAAGATAATGTCTGAAAAAGAGAGCATCCTGCTAAGACAATGTAACGAACAACTCAATATTTGCATTTCATTCTGTCATTATAACGAAAAAGACAAATGTTTAGTCAATTATCTATGTGACAGAGAAAAAGAAAATTATACGAGGCTTAATGCACGGATAAAAAAAGAAGAGTATCTGATTGGAAGATATACGGCTAAATATGCGGTAAAGGGACTTGCTCCGCATCTGGACATGGCTGATATCCATGTTAACAGCGGTATATTTCATGAGCCGTTAATTATTACTGATCAAAATGTCCCTTTTTTTGTTTCTATTTCACATAAAGCTAATATGGCGGTGGCACTTGTTTCTACGTTGACGGGCTCTATAGGTATTGATTTGGAACTTGCCAATACAAAATATAATGAAGCGATTGAATTGGTATGTACGGATAAAGAAAAGTATAAACATTGCTCAAAAGGCCTGCATATGGTGCTGTGGACGGCTAAAGAGGCGGTATCAAAAGTATTTAAGACGGGGCTGAAGGCAGACTTTAAAATGTTTGAAGTGGATGAGATAAACAGAGATGGAAATATTTTATGGGGCAGCTTTACATACTTCCCCCAATTCTGCTTTAAATGCCTGTTACTAAATGATGTTATTATATCGGTCGTTCTGCCTGTTTTTTTGCACACGGTATTTGATATAGAAAATCTAAATCAATCAATGAAACAGTATGGATATTGAAAACGGGAATATAAACAGGACAGCATTGAGGAATAACAATGAAAATGGTCGAGAAATATAAAGAAATTCATAGGATCGGTGTGCATTGTGAGGCTGTGGCCGTACGGGATATCATCCAATATTATGGAACGGATTTGACGATTCATGATTTATTTGGCGTTTCAGGTATCATGGCAACTATTTGCTGTGAGCAGCATTCTTTTAATGCGGATTTGCCGTATTTGAGTATCAGCGGCTATACTTCCAATATTACGCTGGATGCAGCAGTTGCATTGGGGCTGGAAATGAAAATTTACAATTATGATACTTTTGAAAATACTTTCCGGCTGATTTGTAATTATATAGATCGGGAAATACCGGTAATCGTACGGCTGGCTTATAATATATATGCGCCGGAAATCTATGATCAAGAGGCATTTCCGGAAATAATATCAGATTGTATTAATGTTGATTTTGGCGTTCATTTTATTCAGATACTGGAGTATGATGACAGTTCGCAGACAGTATATTTTGCTGATGGTGATAAGGTTAAAATACAGTCGATGTCTGTTGACCTATTAAGAAGGGCCATGAATGCTGAGGCGAGAGAAATGCCTTCAGTGAATGAGTTTATGGTTATTATGCCTCCGGCAGAGCCTGTTGTATTAGAAAAAGATGTGATTATTTCTTCTTTTATGAAAATGTATTTGAAGACATCTTATAATTTTAATTTCGGTAACCATGCATTTGTAGGTGAGAGAGGTGTTTTAAAGTTTTATAAAGATTTTCTGGATATACTGGAGACATGTGATGAAACATACATAAGGGCAAATGCGGCATGGATATTAATTTCGATCGGAGGATTGTACGATAGCAATATACTTTATAAAGGTTCTTTAAAGCGATATTGCGATACTGCATATAAATCTACAGGGCTGGAGGGATTTGTTAGATTAAGTAAAACAGCCTCTTGTCTGGAAAAAAGGTGGCGGTTGTTTTCGCGGGATTTGCATGAATATTTATCTACCCGGGATCTTGAAAGATTGAAAGTTAGAATTGCTGATTACGGCAGTATAGTTGCATTGGAACAAGAGTTTACGCAAGAACTTAAGAATACGTTGCATTCCTATTTTTATCATGCGCAGGAGCAGGCATTCTCAGAACATGAATTCCTGTCTCATTACATGAATTATTATGGAAACAAGGGATTTTCAAAAGAGGTGTGCTATGCAATTGGCTGTGGCTTACAATTTCAATATGAGAGCACTACGGGGGTGATTTCACCGCTAAGGAAAAATGTAATAGAAAGGTTCTTGCATAGATTTGCTTTTGTAGTAAGAATCAACTGTCTGAAAGAAGATTTCACCTATCTGCTGTCACAAATAAAGGAGTATATCAGACATGATTGTATTCCAATATTATGTAGGAATGGCAGAAGCGAAATGATTATTGGTGTGGATGAAAATGACTTTATATGCACAGAGGATTATCAGGGAGTTCAAAAAAAGACATCGGTCGGTGAAATTATAAGATCAAATAATGAATGCCGTGTATTATTGATTGAAAGCAGCTTCCATGAAGGTTTTCCTGCACAGAATGCATGGGAAATTATTCTCCGAAGCGCACTGCATGCGGACATATTGGAATATGGACGGCTAAGTGACAAAGAAAAAGGCTTGGGTGCTTTAGAGGTGTTTTATGATGATTACTGCAATGGAAAAAAGTATGAGGAGGAAGCTTCTTTTTATAAAGCGAGAAAAGAATACGCAGACTTTCTGGCGGTATTAGCAGAGAGATTAGGTGATGCGGCAATATATGCTATTGCTGCCAAAGTCTATTCTGCTGCAAAACTATGGTGTCTGTTCCATGAGAGCGGTGATGATAGTGATAATTGTAAAAAAATGCTCAGAACCATTTGCGATACGGAGAGAGAAATTTGTAATGATATAAAGAATTGGTTGATCAAAGGATAATGGAATATAGATACATGCAGTCTTGGGTTGGCGTATGGAAGGAATCTTATGAAAAAAACGGTTATTGTTACTGGAGGCAGCAGAGGAATCGGGAAAAGCATTGCCATGGAACTGGCATTGCTTGGTTATGATATCGCAATATTTTATGAAAAGAATACGGAAGCAGCGCAACAAACGGCAAGAGATATTGAAGTGCATAGTAAAGCCGCATGTTTTATATTCCAGGTATCTGTCACTGATGTCGGAGGGGTTCAGGATTGTATCAGAGATATGGAAATACAGGGGAGAAAGATATATGGTTTGATTAATAATGCAGGTATCGTTCGGGATGGATTTTTAATGACTATGAAAGAAAGCGATTGGTTGGATGTAATCAATACCAATATATTTGGTACTTTTAATTGTACAAAGGCAGTGCTTCCTGCTTTAAAAAGGAATGGTGAGGGGATCATTGTCAATCTGGCATCGGTAAGTGGCTTGAAAGGAGAGACCGGACAGCTAAATTACTCGGCGACCAAATCAGCAATTATTTCTTTTACACGTTCGCTTGCGGTTGAATTAGCCGGTTATCCGGTAAATGTATATGCCATAGCACCTGGCTTCATAAGGACAGAAATGGTAAAGACCATGCCCGAGAGAATACTGGAAAGGCATATTGAAAATATACCGTTGCACAGATTAGGGGAAACAGAGGATGTGGCATCGGTCATAAGATATATTTTTAAGGAAAACCCGGCATATATGTTGGGACAAGTATTTGTACCTGATGGAGGATTAAGCTGTATTTAAACGTGGTGACTGAAAGAGGTAAGCTATGAATTTTGTTATGATATGCAAAATGAACGAAATTGATTATACACTGTGCGAGACTATAGGGAATCGAGGATATGATGTTTATTTCAGTTATACAGCTGAAAATATGGAAAATGCTGAAAAACTCATGAACCGGTCGGACGGAAAGAGCAAGTTCCGCGGTACATTGATAAAGCTGGAGGAAAAAGAATCCATTTCACGTATGATGGAGGGACTGTCCGCTGAAAAATTATCTTTGGATTGCTTATTGACCTCCATTAATACATGTTACGCTAAGCCTGCTAATGAAATATCGGCAGATGAAGTTAAACTTATGATCTCGGAAAATATAAACAGTTTATATTATGCTGTTAAACAGGCATTACCTATGATGATAGAAAGCAAGGGCATGTATTGTAATATCACAGATTCCTCCGCCTATTTTTCGGTGAAAGATATGGCGGCATATGCAATGACAGAGGCGGCGAGCATTGGCTTTATTAAAAGCTTTGCAAAAGAATATGCACGTTATGGCGTGAGAGCCGTTAATTTTGTTACTGATTTTGTGAGTAATGAATATGTCAAAAGCAAACTCAGTACTTATAAATTATCGGAAGCAAGGAACCAAAGGTTCTTGAAGAAGTTTGCTGAAGTTGATGAGGTATGTGGTCAAATTGCTGATTTCATATGTTCATCCAAGATAATTACCGGTCAAAGTATATTTCTGGATAACTTGGCTACGGATTATATATTTTGCTGATAACCACGCAAGATAATTGGGAAGCGGCAAAGGTAAATTTACGGCTGCTAAAATACAATGTGAAGGGGAAACTCATGAAAATATTATTTATAATGCCTTCGGTGCATAGAGAGGGAGTAGAACGGGTAAAACCGTTTTGGCTTCCGCCGCTTGGTCTCGCTACCATTGCCGCACATATTCCAAAAGATATAGACGTGGAGATTGTTGATGAGAATATTGAAGATATCGACTATAATGCCGCTGTTGATATTGTAGGAATTTCATGTATGACAAGCCAGGCATACCATGCCTATGCGATAGCAAGAGAATTCCAAAAAAGAAACGTTATTGTTGCTATTGGAGGGTATCATCCAAGCGCTGTTCCCAATGAAGCAGCGGAACATGCAGATGCCGTTATGATAGGCGAGGGAGAAGTCATTTGGCAGAGCCTTGTCAACGACTACAGAAATAATTGTGTGAAAAAGTTTTATTATCATGAGGATGGATTCCCTGCATTGTGCGGTCTTCCTGAACCGAGACGGGACTTATTACCCAATGGATATCAAATGATGAATACGATCCAGACCGCCCGGGGCTGTCCATATGCTTGTGAATTTTGTAATGTGTCAACCTTCTTTGGCAGAAAGTACCGCGTAAAGCCGGTTGATGAGGTGGTGAATGAAGTAAAGAGCATGAAAGAACGATACGGAAATTTGTTCTTTTTTGTGGATGATGAGATTACAGCAGATGCAAAGCGCAGCATTGAACTGTTTAAAGCGCTTACTCCGCTTAATATCCGCTGGTGGAGCCAGGCTACATTACGCAATATGACAACTAATCCGGACGTGATGAAATATGCCAAAGAGAGTGGTTGTTTTATTGTGGTAATCGGTTTGGAAACGATTAATGAAAAAAATATGCTGAACATGAATAAGGCACATAACTTAATATCGAATTACGAGGAACAAATAGCAAAAATTCAAGAGAACGGCATATATATCAATCCAAGTTTTACATTTGGCCATGACAATGATACGGAGGAGACATTTGATAGCATATTTGACTTCATCAATAAGAACCGTATTCCGATGGCAACTTTTAATATAGTGACGCCTCTTCCTAATACGGAGTTTTATGAACGGCTGAAAAGAGAAAATAGAATTTTCGATAATGATTGGAGCAAATACAATATGGGTAATTGTGTTTTTCATCCCAAAAGTATGACTGCTGAATCGTTGAATAATTGTTTTCAGGAATTCGGCAGAAGGTTTTACTCAATTTATGAAATAAGCCGCAGGATGAGTTATGTGGAGAAAGAGGATAGGAAACTATTATACGGCTTTAATATCGGATATAAAAACATGCTTGATAAATTTGGAGTGATGATGTAATGCTGCAGATGCTTGAAAAGATTATACGTAGGACTACAAGGTTCATACCGATTCCTCATTACGGTATAAAAAATGTTAAAAAAGCCCTGATAATAGCGCCTCATATGGATGATGATATTGTCGGATGCGGCGGGATCATGCGCCTGTTATCTCAAGGAGGAACGGAATTTCATATAGTTTATGTAACGAATGGCTGCCGGGGAAACTCAAGTATGCAATACGATGGGTATTTAGGGGAGATTAGAAAGGCAGAAGCTGAGGCGGCGGTGAATTATTTAATAGAGGGAGGCAATAGTCGGTTATTTTATCTTGATATGGATGACAACAGCGTTTCTGACCATATAAGTGATACGGGATTCATGCAGATACTGTTTATGAAAGAAAAATATGATGCAGTTTTTGTACCATATATTCTGGATATACACCCGGATCACCGGGCAGCAAATTATCTTTTGCTGAATACATTGGAGCAAATGGAAATCAGTGATAAAATCAGAATATTTTTTTATGAGGTATGGGTTCCCCTGATTCCCAATCTTGTGGTTGATATTACCTCGTGTTTTGAGGACAAGTGTAAGGCAATGCAGTTTCATCGCTCACAGACAGCAACAAAGCAATATGTGTATATGATTCGTAATTTAAATGGATATCGGGCCAGCTTTGCAAACAGAGATGAGATTATGCAGGCAGAAGCATTTTATCAATGCTCTATGGAAGAGTATGTGTATCTTGTAAGGGAAGTCAAAACAGTTTGCTGTTTTAATACAGTATCATAAGTAAAAGTGGGAAGGTAATACAATTATGAAGATAGTAGTAACGGGTCTGGGTGTTTTGAACTGTACCGGTATGAATAAAGAAGAGTTCTGGGAGCGGCTTTGCAGTGGGGAAAGCGGGCTTACGACAGTATATCCTGAGACTGTTAACGAAGATAATATTATGCAAATGGGAGGATTTATAAGCAGTGAGCTAACGGAAGATGGATCTAATAGGACAACGGAGCTTGCGCGGCTTGCCTTTGCTGAAGCTGTCAAGGATGCCGGTTTGGTGATAGACCGGAAAAATGAGGAGCGGATAGGAATATCGATAGGGACATCGATTGGAGGATATCAGGAAGTAGAAAAGTATATTCGAAGCCTCAAAGAGAATTGTCATTATGACAGAAACAATAGTGTACAAATTTATCCATCCTATACGGCATGTGAACTTATGAAGCAATTTGGAATAAAAGGGCCTATTGTCACCAATGGAGGGGCTTGTGCGGCGAGTTCCAATTCTTTTGGAAGTGCACTTACTTTGTTAAGGGGAGGAGAATGCGATATCGTGGTTACAGGAGGCTGTGATCCGGTTTCCTATATGTCGCAGTGCGGATTCGTGGCGCTGAAAGCACTGGCAAAAGAATTATGCAGGCCGTTCAATAACGAGCGAAAGGGAATTCTTATTGGCGAAGCGGCAGCCTTTCTGGTATTGGAGACCTATGAACATGCCAAGGCGAGGAATGCAAAAATCTATTGTGAATTTGCCGGTTATGGCTGCAGTAATGACGCTTATCATGCAACGGCACCCGATCCAAAGGCCGGAGGCGCTATAAGAAGTATCATGAGAGCTTTGGATGATGCGGGAATCCAGCCCTGCGATATTGATTATATCAATATGCATGGAACTGGTACGAGACTAAATGATTTAATGGAGCTTCTTGCACTTGATAAAATATGGGATAAGCAGGCGAAAAGTGTACATTTTTCTTCTATAAAAGGAGCCGTAGGACATACTTTGGGGTGTGCGGGCGCTGTGGAAGCCGTAGCTACGGTTTTATCTTTATACCATGGAGTTATTCCCCCGACAGCGCTGTTGGAAGAGCCAATTGAAGCAGGGTATAACGTGGTAAAGGACAAACTGCTGAAAAAAGCGATGAAATATGCTATGTCAAATTCATTTGCTTTTGCGGGTAATGCGTCTAGCATTATATTTCGGGATTTTGCGGAAGAAAGAGGGTGAATAGATGAAAAATATTGTTGTTACAGGCATTGGAACTATATCACCGCTGGGTATCGGCTTTAATGATTATCAGGATAAATATGTAAGTAAGGATGCTGCAATTTTTGAGGATATAGATATAGATGAATTATGCATGGACATGGATGTCAGACGTAATGATCGGTTTACCAAGTTTGGGCTTGCGGCGTTTAGAGATTTAGTAAAACATTTTAAATATTTTGATATTGATCCGGATGGAAGAGGAATCATAGCGAATACTTATTTCGGACCGGTCAATACGGTGAATGATTTTTTACAGACTGCAATGGACGGCGGGTTGGATCAGGCAAGCCCCATGCTTTTCTCGAATACGGTAATAAATGCAGGGCTTGGACGGATATCGATCGAATATAAATTAAAAGGAATCAGTTATATGTTATGTGGCTCGAACCCCTTATATTATGCCATTAAGGATGTTCGGGAGAATTGTTCACAAGTAGTGTTTGCAGGCGGAATCGATGATACAGAGAGTCAACTGGCATTTACCCGTAATGGAGAAAGGGAATTTTATGAGAGTTCCTCTTTTATCGGATTGGAACAGGAAGGATCGGCAAAGAAACGCGGAGCGGAAATAATGGCACGCATCCATGGAGTTGGTATGGCCAGCATTGCCAATCAGTTTGAGTGCTGTGATATTTCTTCAGAATATTTCTACAGAGCCATGGATAAAGCGCTACATGAGTCGGGAGTGGAAGAAAAGGACATAAGAAAGGTGTATTTATGTTCTACAGAGCCGGGAATGGAAACAGAGGCAGTGAACCGGTTGTTCCAATTACGGGAAATCCATACACCGGATATTGTTTATAGTCGTGACAACTTCAGGAAATACCTGAGCGCAGGGGAATTTTTTACTTTATTTGACGGGATAATAGATATGACATTGAACAATATAACGGTACCGGCAATCGTAAATATTAAAGCATTAAATTGTATCACCAGTATTGTGATCAGCAGATAGAAGAGGAAAAATGAGATTGTTATTGCAAAAGTACCCTATGATATATGTGGATGCTTTCCTGTGTGCAAAAGATAGTGTTTACTATAGTGGAGTAAAAAATCATACGCGTTGTTCGGCCAGCCATGAACTATCTGCTGTGTTTTGTATCGAAGGAATGGGACAGACCGTTGAATATAATATACGCTCAAGACAGAGCTCATATAATAAGAAGCTTATATTAGCAGCTGTTAAGAGCTTTGAGATACTATCAATGAATCCGGTAATAGAGACATTGGAATATCATATAATTTCTTTGGATAGTTCATTTGGATTTTATACATCGAAGGTAGAGGCGTGTAATCCGCTGGATGAAAATGCGGTGGTTATGACAGCGGAAATGGTACACAAAATAATTTAAATGGTAATGCATCCGACGAAAGAGGGGATTGGTAATGGTTATAGGGATTGATGAAATTATGAAGGTATTGCCTCATCGTTATCCGTTCCTGTTGTGTGACAGGATAACGGAGCAGGTATATGGGAAATCGGTTAAGGGAATTAAGAATGTAACAATAAATGAGCCTTTTTTTCAGGGGCATTTTCCTGATGAACCTATTATGCCTGGAGTTCTTATCTTGGAAGCCATGGCGCAGATCGGAGGCTTTATTTTTTATCATAAAGATCATATGGAAAATTCTTTAAAAGGAAGGATAGTTAAAATAAATGATGCCAAATTTTTAAAACCGGTCCTGCCGGGAGATGTTCTGGAAATTACAGGGGAAATAATGGAAGAAAAAAATAATTTCGCTCAGGCTGGCATGGTGGCGAGAGTAGATAAGTCCATCGTTGCAAAAGCTGTAATTACATATGTATTTAACCAATGAGGTAAAGTATGAAACTAAGTATTATCATTCCTACGTATAATAACCGGCAACGGCTTGAGATGACATTAGCATATATGGAGAAACAGGATTTAAATAAAAATATTTTTGAAGTAATACTGGTGAATGATGGTTCAAATGACGGAACTACAGAATATCTGGAGTCATATCGGACAAACCTCAATCTTACAGTAATCAACCAGATAAACATGGGACAAGCAAAAGCACGGAACAATGCACTTGCCCGGGCAGAAGGGGAAGTGGTTCTTTTTATTGATGATGATGTTTTGGGAGACTGTGATTTTATCAGAAATCATTACGAATGCCATCTGCAATCTCAAGAATCGAATCTTGTTGTAGTAGGGCGGATAAAAAATATACCGTTTAGCCAATACATTATGGCTATGCATACGATTAAGAATGAGAAAGGGGCACTATGCAGCAGTTTGGACCAGTTTGTGCAAAAAGATGTTTACTTAAATATAAGAGAACATATCTGGAACAGTAAATTGGATTATGTTTCCTGGCTGGGATTCACAACAGCAAATGTTTCATTACGCAGGAAATCTATTCTGGATGCCGGTGGATTTGATGAGAATTTTATTGGATGGGGGCCGGAGGATGTAGAGCTGGGGTATCGCCTGAAAAGTAATGGAGCATCTTTTGTGTTTCACAGTGAAATCGTAAATTACCATTTGGATAAAGAAAAAGCTGCGGATACTTTTTATGTGAATTTGAATAAAAATTTGAGATATTTAAGGGAAAAAAAGTATCCTGGAAACAAGGAGATATGGGGATATATACAATTCATTGGAGGACAAATAAGTTTAGAAGCTTTTAATGCTCTCTGTTCTCAGGATGCCTTGACTTATACAAAAAAAGAAGAGGATTACTATTTTAGATTTGTTGATTACTTTTTACGTAAAGTTTAAATATTACCGTAAAAAGTATGATAGGAATGGAGGTGAAATAATATGTGTCATCAGAAAAGAATATATATAACGGGAATGGCGACATGTCTGAAAAAGTATGGGGAAGACTTTGGTGATTTGACAGAAAACCTACCGGATTCAATGGCCCGGCGTATGGATAGTTTTTCATTAATGATTATGCAGGGGGCCCTTACCGCACTTACAGATGCGGGATTTGACAACATGGAAGAACAAAAGTGCGGGGCTGTTTTTAATACCTATTGGGGCCCTTTAAGGTCTACCGAGACTTTTTTCCTGAGTTTGATCAGAGATGGGGCTGATAATGTACCGCCATCGTTATTCCCAAGTCTGGTTACCAATGCTTCCCTTGGAAAAATATGCAAGATTTTCAGAATATTGAATTCCACTTCCTTCCTGATAGCCACGTCACCGCTGGAATATGCAGTACAGTTGATGAAAGAGCGGGAAAATCAGTTTATGGTGATAGGAGAATGTGATGAACTATTTGAAACAAACCTATCGGCATGCATATCGGCTGGTGTATTAGACCGGGATGGTGTTACCTTTGCAAATACTAAAACAGTATGTGCAGGTGGCTATAGTGCGTTCATACTGCAAAAGATGGATACCCGGTCAGACTATAAAGGAAAAGTTTATGCAGAGGTTCTTGCTTCAGCTAATATTTACGCCCCTATGGTAATTAATCAGCTTGCACCGGATACCGCGGCAGATCGTTTCGTTCTGGCGGCGGAGCGTGCAATGAAAGAAGCTCTGATAACTGCGGAAGAAATTGGCGGTGTCGTATCATTTTCCAATGGATGTGATGAAATAGAAAAAATTGATAAGACGGCTATGATTAAGTTATTCGGAGGATATGTGGAACATATTAAGATAGTAAGGCCTAAATATGAAATGGGAGAATTTTTTGGAGAGGGATTTTCTGTTGCGATAAAGGCCGGGATTGAATTAATGCATACAGTTGGTGATTGTGCAAAAGTTATTATGTGTTGCTCTTATACGGCTGGAAATAATATAAATGTAACGCTTATACGATAATAAAATTCTGATTTTTATACTGCATTAAAGAGGAAAGATGAGATGGGCAAAAGAAGAGTAGTCGTTACTGGCCTCGGAATTGAGACTTCTATTGGGAGCAATGTTGAGGAATATACCGAGGCATTAATGAATGGCATATCCGGTGTGGATGAAATCAGCCTGTTTGATGCCGACAGGTACCGTACCAATCAGGCGGCATACATAAAGCAGCTGAAGGGGAAAGAAAATAGCCGGGGCAGAATATTTACTTTATTGGATAATATTTGCGGACAAGCGGTAGGTGATAGTGGGATTACAGTGAGCGGGGAGGATATAGGCGTATCCATAGGCAGTTGCCTGGGTAATGTGGATTGCCTTGACCAGTATTATGAGTCAGTTGTTTACAAGTCTCAGGTATCAGTCCAAGTGATAATGGACCAGCCACATATACAGCCGGCATCCTATGTTGCTGAAAAATATAATTACTACAATATTGCCTCTGTATCGGATACCGCATGCTCCTCTGCAGCAAATGCGATCGGTTATGCTTACGACCGCATTCTGAGCGGAAAAGCAACTGCCATGCTGACCGGAGGAGTAGATCCGTTTAGCCGTTTGTCGCAAGGAGGATTTGGATCTTTGAAAAATCTTACTACAACGGTCAATCAACCTCTGTCGGATGACTGCAGTGGGATTATTCTTGGTGAAGGCGGCGGTATTTTAGTATTGGAGGAGCTTCAGCACGCTTTAAACCGGGATGCAAAGATTTACTGTGAAATAATCGGATATGGCATGGGAAATGATGCATATCATGATACGAAACCTGACCCAAAATCAAGAGGGGCAATCCGTGCTTTTACCGATTGCATAAAAAACAGCAATATAAAAATAAGTGATGTTGATTATATCAATGCACACGGTACGGGCACAATGCTCAATGACTCAATGGAACTGAACGCAATTAAAGAAGTATTCGGTGATTATGCGGACAAGATACCAGTCAGTACTATTAAGCCAATGGTTGGACATACTCTTGGTGCTTCGGGAGCAGTCGAACTTATTGCCTGTATTATAAGCATGCGAAATAAATTTATTCCCCCAACAATTAATCACAAAAAGGCATTGAGCGGATATGAATTAATAAACACTGTGCCAAATAAAATGCTTAAAATCGACAAATTTGATATAGCTCTCTCCAGTACATTTGCGTTTGGCGGTAATATGACAGTTTTGGCATGCAAAAGATATACCAGTTAAAAGCGGAGGAATCTTTATGGAGAAATTTCAAATTCTTGTTGTAGGAAGTAGCATTACCAATTTGGTATGTGGAGCATTGCTGGCTAATTCCGGCCAGGATGTCATGTATATAAAAATAAAGGATCAGAAGCCGGATGCAGGCTTTTTTCCGGAGCATAATGAAAAATTTCCGGCATGTGAATTTTCCTATGATTATGATTCTGGAATATTTTATGAACTGCTAAAGGAGCTGCATCTGGAACCTGCTGTCTTTTGTGAAAAGGAATTACCTATGCAGCATATTGTTTTGGATGGGAATGTACTGTCATGCCAATATAGCTGGGATAGCTATAAAGCACTTCTATATCATTACTTTCCGGAGGAAAGCAAGGGCCTTGACCATTATTTTTCAGTTATTGAAAAATTAAATGATGAATGGATATGCATGGTAATGTCTGCAAAGCTGCCTGACTATGGAAAAATAATGAATATAGTGAGGTATGCGAAGAAAACTTATACGGATTTTATATATGAGAATTTCCATAATAAGCAGCTGATTAGAATTTTGAAGCAGGATATGGCTTCAAAAGACGTATCTTTAGTAGTAATGGCTGGTTACATAATGCAAATGTATCATGGAGGACACTTGGAAGCCGGGCAAAGAGAGAAACTTAAGGGTTCCCTTATTTCTATCCTCGACCGGTCAGTACGTGTAATAGAGGCAGAATATGAAGATATTCGTTATGAATACTGTTATGAAAAGCAGTGCTTTAAGATAATGATTGGCGAATGTGAATACCAAAGCAATGCGCTGGTTATGGACGGCGACCCACTTAAAAAATTCAATATAAACTATGATTGTAAAGATAGATGTTATACCGTATACATCAATGGTAAGCTTAAGGGTCAAACCGATACAGGAAAGAATATTTACAGGTTCTGGAATAATATGCAAGGTAAGGGCAGTGATGAGTTTAATTACTCTTGCACCGCAGCCCAAAACAGCAGCGGTATTCAACTGCGTATAAATGTTTACGACCGGGATGATACGGCTGTAAGTCTGATGGCAGGCGATGCTGTACATTATGTAAAATCTTTTTGCGGTGAGATAAGCTCATATGAAATTATTCGGGAAGAGGATATTTGTGGATTGATGGGATGGAAGGAAGGGCAAGTGAACGCATGGAGCTTTTCGCCGGGAGAGTTTAACGAGAATCCGCTTACGAAAAGACTTCTGCCCCCGGGGCTCTACTTAACGGAAGGCTGGGGACGTGCGTTGATGACAGCCGCAAAGGTAACAGCCAAAAATGTGATAGAGGATTGTAAAAAGCAGGTGAGTACATATGGAATCCAGTGAAGATGAAAAGACAATATATCTGGTTACCGGAGGATCTCGAGGAATCGGAAGGGCCATTTGTGAAAAGCTGGCTGGCTGTAGTACTATCGTTATTATAAATTATAAAAATAATGATGATATGGCGAAAGAAACAATGGAACTGATTGAAAACAGGGGCGGAAAAGGCGAGTTATATAAATGCGATATTTCTGATTATGAAGCGGTAAAAGAAATGATCCGAGATATTATTGCAAAGTATGGAAAGATTGATGGACTCGTTAATAATGCCGGCATATTACTTATGCGTTATTTTATGTTTACCTCTAAGGATGATTGGGATAATGTTATCAATACTAATTTACATGGATTATTTCACTGTACGAAATGTGTAATTCCCGAAATGATGCGCCGGCAAAAAGGAAGGGTCGTTAATATTTCATCGGTGGTCACACAGAGAAGTACTGCAGGATGTGTTGCCTATACAGTTTCCAAATATGCTGTCAATGGATTTACAAAGTCTCTTGCAAAAGAGGTTATGAAATACAATATAAGAATAAATGGTATTAATAGTGGATTTATTGATACGGATATGATCCGGGACTGTGCCGGCTATGGGATTGATATAGAACAATTGGGGAAACCGGAAGATATTGCAGAATGGGTAAAGTTTTTATTGAGCGACGAATCGAGATATTTGACGGGAGAAATTATTACAGTGGATGGAGGCATGTCCTTATAGGATAAATAAAGGGGGAAACTATGATATTAAAGGAGGTCCCGGTAAGGTCGGAGAGATTTCATTACCGTTCTATGGCTACTAAAATCACCTTTCATGTCAAAATGCGGGGAGTTTATGATCATGAGGTAATGTTACAGGCGGTCCGAAAGATTCAAGAGGTGCATCCTATCTTAAGTTTTAATGTTGAAGATAAAAACGGCCAAGTTTATTATACCAATAAAAATTCACCACAGCCAGTAGTAAAAATCTATTCGGAAGATACCGGACAGTTAATCGAAAAAGAATCCGTACGATTTATGGCGATAGATAAAGAGTGGATGATCAAAATCTTTGTGAAAAAATATAAGGATTATTTCTCGCTGGTGTTAATAGCGCACCATATGGTAGGAGATGCGAGGTCCATATTACTGCTATTGGACGACTTACTGATATTATATGGCGGCGGTTCCGTCCATGAAGTGGAAGAGCCGGCCATAATTTCCACAGCGGACCAATTGCCGGGTGATTCCGGCCTTTCTCCCAGACAGAAATATTATGTAGATTATCTGAACAAAAAATGGGAAAAGGAAAAACAAGTATTCGATAAAGACGAATTTAGGAAAATATATGAAAACTATTATGCTTCTCATCGTGTAAGGCATGCCAGTTATACTTTGAAGGAAGAAGAGGCAGAGCGTGTTCTCAACCTTTGCAGGCAACATAAAGTCACCTTGACTTCATCAATTATTGTGGCATTGTTTAAAGCGGCTCATAAAGTACTGCCGAAATGCATTGACAAATATATTCAAGTGAATTTACCGGTGAGTATCAGGCATGAACTTGATTTTCTGCCCCGGCAGTGCGTAGGGAATTATTGTACCGGTATCGATTTTAAGTATGTCAAAAAAGAGGAAGGTGACTTTTGGGAGGAGACAGTAGAACTTCATAAAAAAATGACTGATAAGCTGAACCGGAATACGGAAAAATATTTGGTCCTCAATATGTTAATGGGGGTTGAAGGAACTCTTTTGGATGCATTGCCATTTACGGTATGCGGAGAATTTGACAGCCTTGTTGCAAGGCAGACAGCGGATTTATTTGGTTTTCATGATTATCAGGTGATTTTTGACGTTTCTAACATCGGAGCTGCTGCAATCAATAAGGTGAAAGGATTGCATGAACTGATTGATATTGAGTATATTCCACCGCTGGAATTACCGGACCGGATAACACTGGGTGTTATTGGATTTGAGCATAAGATTAATCTTAGTATGACCTATGATGCTGCTAAAATATCAGAATCACAAATAAGTAAGATATTTGATTACATGTTAGATATGTATACTTAATTGCGATATCAGAAAAAGATTTCTACATTCTATAGAAAGAATGTTTGAAATAAATAATATTATAATATGGAGGATATTAAAATGAACGAATCAGTAAGCTACAGAGTGAAAAAATGTATAATTGAGAGACTTAATCTTAGGATTCAGCCGGAGAATGTGGATGACGAGGCAATGATATTTGCAGCGGAGGAAATGGACGAACAGACAGAAGGCGGTGTGGTTAAGAACCTTGGCTTGGATTCCATTGATGCACTGGAAATTATCGTCGCGGTAGGTAAGGAATTTGATATCAAAATTGGAGATGAGGATATGGCAGTTCTTCAAAATCTAAAAACACTGACAGATTATGTATCCTCAAAGGTAGACTAAAGTACGATACTGCTAATTATGAATAGAACTGTTAAATGGAGGGAAAATGCAGCTAGCAATAAACAATCTTTCGAAAAGTTACGGAGAAAAAGAGAGTTATGTGGAAGTACTGAAAGATATAAGTTTCGAAATTGAAAAAGGGCAAATCGTTACAATTGTAGGCCCATCCGGTTCTGGGAAATCTACCTTGTTAAATATTATGGGAGGATTGGAGTCGGCCGATTCGGGTGAAATTTATTTCGAAGGCCAGGAAGTCACATCTATGAGCAAGTCACAGCTCTCTTTGTACCGCAGGAATAAATTAGGATTTATTTTTCAATTTTATAATCTGGTGCCTAATCTCACGGCAAGGGAAAATATTGAAGTTTGTAAATATTTGTGCGAATCGGGAATAGAAATTGATGAATTATTGGATGTACTTGATCTGAGTGAACAGGCATCAAAATATCCGAACGAAATGTCCGGAGGGCAGCAGCAGCGCGTGGCAATTGCACGCGCGCTTATCAAGGAACCGACTCTTTTACTCTGCGATGAACCGACCGGTGCTTTGGACTATAAGAATTCCAAGGAAGTTCTTCGTTTAATTGAAAAATTGAATAAAAAATATAAAACAACAATAATAGTTGTTACTCATAATACGGCAATAGGAAAGATGTCAAATGTTGTCTTGAAACTTAAAGACGGGAAGATCGATCAATTGATTCATAATGAAAAGATTGAAAGAGCTGCTGATATTGAATGGTAAGTGGAAGGATTAGTAAAGATGCCAATAAATAAAAGAAATATCCGTGAACTACGAAAAAATTTTTTACGCCATTTTGGAATTTTTGTTCTAATCCTGACAAGCAGTTTGGTTATGGTAGGGATATCTAGTTCCATTGATTCGGTAATTACAGCTGTTACAAATATGTTCCATAACTGTAATGTGGAAGATGGTTATGTGGAATGCGTGCAGGAATTATCCCAGGAAGCATATGATAAAATCACATTGGCCGGTATGGATATAGAAGATGAGTCATATTTTGATGTTAGCATTGAAAATGACAAGATTCTCAGGGTTTTCAGCAATAGAAGTGATATTAACTTGATCGAAGTAATCCAGGGAGGGAGGGCTCCGGCATCTGGTGAAGTTGTACTGAGTAAAGGGTTTGCGGAAACAAATGGTTATTATGTGGGGGATGAGATTCAAATTGACGGTAAGAGCTACCAGGTTGCCGGTTATGCTGCATCACCGGATTATGTTATAGCTCTAAGGGATTTATCGGATGCTGTATCAGATTACGATAAATTTGGTCTCTGCTATATGAATGAAAATGATGCGGCAGACTATTTTTCGTCGATTGATGTTACATATCATTATTCCTATCTACTTAACGGCCATGACGATGAAGCACTGTACGATTTGATTGCTGAAGATAATTTTATTATTTCTAAAGTAAAGGCAGAGGATAATCCAAGAATTACTAATTATGAATCGGATGTCTCCGTTATAAAAAATGTGTCGTTGGTTATTGCGGTAGTACTTGTTATCATTGTAGCATTTGTCATATATAATTATATCTCATCTGTGGTGGAATCGGAATGTGTGGTAATCGGGACACTTTATGCTTTGGGATATGTCCGGAAAGAATTATGTATGCATTATATTTATTTGCCGGCTGTCATTGTTTCGGCAGCCAGTATTGTGGGAAGCATATTGGGAATTTTGTTCGGAGGCATATTTGTACAATCGGTTATCTATGTTTATAATTTTCCCGATATTGCCAAAATGATACAGCCATATCATTTATTACTAGGCATAGCATTTCCAATTATAATGGTGTTGGTGATTAATTTACAAATGCTGCTTAGACGCTTATCCATTGAGCCTCTTAAACTCTTGCGAAAAGACATCAAGAAAAAGAAACGTGTTATACACGCAAAAATGTTGATAGGCTTCAGTTTTTTAAAACGATTTAAAATAAAGGAAATGATATCTAATTTAAGCAATTACTTTGTGTTATCCACAGGAGTAATACTATCCACCTTTTTAATATTGTTTAGCATGGGTATTTGGAACTCTATCAGCAACTATATATCTGCAGTTGAAGATGAGATTGCTTACCAATATAGTTATTATCTTACATCCGCCGATGGACTGGAAGACTTTGATGATACTGAGAAAGTGTATCAGAAAGAAATGGCACTGGTGATGAAGGATGAAACGGTAAACAGCATCGTACTGTCAGGTATTGATACAGATTGTATTTTCTATGATTTCTCAATTCCGGAGGAAGATGGGGTATATATTTCCGATAATATCAGCAAGAAATTTGGTTTAAATAAAGGTGATACCATTAGCCTAAAAGAAATTGGAGAAAACAAGAGCTATAATTTGACGGTAAAGGATGTTGTTGCTGCGAAGAGCGGCCTGCTTGTTTTTATGAACCGGCTCCAGATGAGTGAAATGTTGGGGGAGAAAAATGATTACTATAATGTATTGCTGAGCAAAAGCAAGTTGGATATTGATAAAGATTATGTATATCAGGAAGTGACAAAAGAAAATGTTACTTCTGATGTAGAAAGTATTATGAATCGCTTAATACCCTTATGTATCATGATTTTGATCATTTCGGTCTGTATTTGCGTATTGCTTACTTTTATTTTGATCAAGATACAATTTGACCGCAGTTCTTTTTCGGTGGCTTTGGTAGGTGTTTTTGGCTACAATACAAAGGAATTGTCATCTGTTTATTTATTTCCTATAAAAGTATCGCTTTTTTCAGGAATAGTGGTAGGCTTACCTCTTTCCTATCTGCTATTCGGATTGATATGGCCAACGCTGATTGGATCCATGCAGACATATATTGATATCAGATATAATTGGTATAGTTTTTTATTTATTATTATAATCTATGTGGCCTGTTATGCTTTCAGTGTGATATGGTTTAGGACTAAGCTGAAAACAGTAGATTATGTAACGGTTATGAAGGCAAGGGAATAATTAACGAAAGAGAATGTGAGGAAAAAATATGTACAAAGCAAGCTATGATTGTGTGATAGTGGGCTCTGGTCTCGGCGGTTTGTCTGCGGCGGCATATCTTGCCGCCCATGGGAAATCGGTTTGTGTCTTAGAACAGGCAAAAAATTTTGGTGGTTATGGTCAAACTTTTGTAAAAGATGGCTTTGCTTTTGACTGCGCAATACACTCTGTTTTTAGTTGGAAATTCGTACGGTCTTGTTTGGAGGAATTAGGTGGCAATCCCAAATTGGAGGTAGTTCCCGCAAGACGAGGGGATCATATAATTTTTGAAGATGGAGATTATTGGGCAACGACGTTTGAACATATGACAGAAAAGCTTAGTGAAAAGTTTCCGGAAGAGTCGGAGGCTATCGCACAATATTTCGGAGATTTGATAAATAGTATGACTGCACTAATGGAAAGGGGAACGAAGTCGGAGATAAATAAGAATGATGCGTTGAAAGAAGTCATGAAATATCCGTATCTCTGGCTAAATTCCCTTGAAGATGTTATGGACCATTATTTTACATCCGCGGATTTAAAAGCATATATTATGGGAACTCATGATGCATATTTATATGACTACGCATGGAATTATTCAGCTTACCATCTGTTCCATATTAAGCATATCAATCAGGGACATGCTATCAAAGGTGGAAGCCGGAATTTAGTGAATGAATTTGTTCGTATCATTAGAATGCATGGAGGTGAATTATTTCACTCATCTCTCGTAAGGAAAATCCATGTTGTCAATAACAAGGCTACTGGTGTTGTTTTGGACGATGGAACTGAAATAAAAGCCAATGTTGCTGTAATATCGAATGCGGATGCCAAACTGACTATTGAAAAATTGATAGGCAGCGATAATGTGCCCCAAAAAATGATGGATGAATTTAAACTCTGGGATAAAAGCGGCTACTCCCTGTCCTATTATATCGTTAACCTGGGATTGGACATCGATTTATATGAAAAATATGGGATGGAGTATGACCTCACAATTTATTTTCCATCCAAGGATATCCCGCGGGTACATAAGGATATTAATAATAATCAATTACCGGAGGATTTTTGGTTATGGATGGTGTTCCCGTCTGTAAATGACCCCACAGTTGCCCCACCGGGATGTTCTACCGCAATCATTTCAATACTCGTCCCGTATACGATATTGAATGAAACGGAGTGTGAGAAAGGCTATTTTGACGGATTCCGTGAAGTAAATAATAAAGGTGAGAAATATTATTCCAAGAAGGAGGAAGTTGCCGATATGATGATCGGGATGGCAGAGAGGGTATTCCCGGAACTGTCTGAACACATTGTCTTAAAAGAGGTATGGACGCCCCAGAGCTTCGAGAAGGCTACGCTGAATCACCTTGGTTCAACGATTGGCTTCAGGAAACTGCCTCCCACACAGGATACCAGACACCAGGCAGATAAACTTGGCATGCCGGCTTATACGGATATTGATTCTTTCTACATGGTCGGACATTGGACGGAATTTGGGCTGTCGGCAGGTTCTGTTATTAACTCCGGTAAAAGTGTTGCTTATAAGATTTTAGATTTACCGTTGCCGGCCGGCTGTACTTCCGATATCCATGATCGCGTGAAGAATTTCAGTAAAGAAGTTTTGGAGTAATAGATATGATATTACATAAGGTTTTTAACAATTATCTCCCCCTCTCATCGGATGTGCCTCATATTGCACGTTTGTACGCGCAAATATTTCATTACTACAGTTACAATGTATCTCCGCACGCAGCCTTTGCCTTGGGGATGGGTCTGTCTTTTGAATATATGAGAGGTGAAAACTTTAGGCTTTCGCCTGATTTTACCGTAGAAGGAATGTATTTTGGAGGAAGTTTTTCCAAAGACAGAAGGCGGCTTGCAAAGAATCTGTGTATCTGGCTCGATGTGTATAGGGGGAGTTCACATGAAAAGGCTTATGAGAACTATAGAAGCATGCTGGCGCAGGGAATGCCGCTAATAGTCGAAGTTAATTTGGAGCTTTATTACGATTTTCTGAAAGACAATTATGAATTTTATTTGGAGGATAATGGACTTGCGAAACAGATATATGACATACCTCAAGGCTATTATATAAATGGTTATTCTATCATTCTGGCCGGCTTGGATGAAGAGACAAAAAATATGGTATGCCTTGATGCAAATCTTCGCGGGTCCATAGAAATACCGTATCAGGAGTTTATGGAAATGCATTCCTGTAAAACAAAATTTATTGCCGCTGAATACGAATGGACCGATATACTGATGCCCAAGCATAAAGAATTGCATCCTCCGGAACATGCGATGCTTGAAGCAATAAGACAAGATATAAAAATGCTGGAGTTTCCGGTTATATTTAATGATGATTATGTGATAGGTATAGAAGGGATGAGAACGCTTTATTCCGATGCCTTACATAACGATGGCCTTTTTTCAAGTAAACAAATGCGGCAATCAATAGATAAAATATATTATATGAGTGAAGTTTTATATGGAAAAACCGGTTTATACAGAAAAACATATGCTGATTTTTTGTCGGAAGCCAGCGAGTACCATCCGGCATTAATAGAAGCGGCAAGAAAATATGAACAGCTCGGGACTGAATGGAGTTATCTGTTGGAACTCATTAAGAATAAGGAATGTAATGGTAAATCAAAAAGCGAATTTTTACACTTGCTTGAGAAAATTATTATATCGGAAGAAGCTGCCTGCAAGTTACTGAATGAGTGTACGATTAAGCATTGATAGAGTGAAATTCGAAATATTAAATTACATTGCAATTGTATTGGCCTTACAAAAGGGGGAGGTACTGGTTTGAAAAAAACGGTAATCATCATTGGGGGAGGGATAGCTGGTTTATCGGCCGGCTATTTTCTTCAGAATAATCTATACGAAACGATTGTATTTGAAAAGTCAAATAGAGCCGGCGGATTAAGTTGCTCATGGCGAAGAGGCGATTATCTGTTTGATTTGAGCATGCACTGGTTATGCGGTGTGACACCGGCCCATCCTTATTACAAAATCTGGAATGAATTATGTATATTTCCACAAGAAAGCATGATGGAATTTGATATAGTTAAGAAAATTGAATACAAAACAGGTCAATATATCAACCTTTATGCAGATCTTGGAAAATTCGAACAGGAATTAACAAGGGCTTTTCCTCCGGATAAAGAGCTGATACATAAATTTATAGAAGGAATTAAATCATTTCCTGATTTTTCTGCTATGGAAAAACCAATGGAGCTGATGAGTATATCAGAAAAACTGATGTTTCTAAGCGAAAATAAAAAAGGGATGGAAGCGCTCGGTTATTGGGGAAAGTACAGTGTTCAAAGCTTCTCGGATATGTTTCATGACCCGGAGGCGATGAAGACCATTATAAATGGCCTTGTTTGCTGCGGCAATAATATAAATATACTGTATATACTGTATTCTCTTTCTACGTTAAAGCATGGCGGGGGAGTTGGCCTGATAAAAGGCGGTGCAGAGGCCCTGATCAGCAGAATGGCCGATACATATACTAAGGCGGGAGGAGCAATTTATACCGGTGCGCAAATAGAAAAAATCATAATGGATAATAAAAAAGCGGTAGGGGTCGAACTGAAAAGCGGGGAAATCAGAAAAGGGGATTATGTAGTGGCAGCGTGCGATATGTATGAACTATTCGCCGGACTTTTACCGGATTGTGATACTGTATTTTTAGAATCGATACAAAAGAAAAAAACGTTTCCTTCCATTGTTCAGGTATCATTAGGCGTTAATCAAATAATTGAGGATGTTTCACAGAATATAAAATGTGAAAAACCATTTGAAGTGGATATGGAAAATGAATGCCGCAATCTGGATATCCGTATCGTTGCCGGTGACGGTATGTCAGCTCCCATAGGCAAAACAATTATTGAGGCAACTGTTTATGCATCGTATGAGCTATGGGATAAAACATATCGGGAGAACTATGGACGTTATCTTGAAAATAAAAAGAAAATAGCCGATGAGGTCATAACAGTACTGGATAAAAGATGGAGTATCAGGGAGAGCATTGAAGTAATTGATGTTTCTACTCCTGCAACAATAAAGAGGTATACTGAAAATAGAAATGGGAGTATTTTAGGGTGGACTGAAGAAATAGATGCAAAACAAGTAGCAAAGAATCTACCTGAAAATTGTTATATTATTGGACAATGGTCAAGCAATGGAATGTCGATGCCTCGTGCGGGCATATCCGGAAAAAGCGTTGCCCGGCTAATTGCTGATTCCGAAAAAAAAGAATTTTGTTTATCGGCTGAAAAATGCTGATTTTCTACCTGCGTTTACCGATAAATGTACGGGGCAGCTTGTTCGGGCAAACGGCTGCGGCAGTCTTTGCCTGTCAACTTTACGATAAGGAGCTGTAATATGATGAAATATGTTTCTAATATATCTCATGCAATGGGTTCGCATTGCAGCAGCACATTGATGAGTGACATATTAAGAAAATATAATATTGATTTAAGTGAGGAAATGTGCTTTGGAATCGGTGCGGGACTTGGTTTTCTGTATAGAAAATGCTGGTCTCCGTCTTATTATATGATTCTGGGAAGAGGACATGATATAGAGGAGAAGATAGGTCAGAATCTTGGTTTTTTTACAGATATTAATATATCATATAATGATAACACGGCTTGGTGGGAGGTCAAGAAGCTGATCGATTCTGACAGACCCGTTCTGTTGGATGTGGATGCGGCCCTTCTGCCGTATATGAAATCCCGTTTTGACTTGTTTGATTATGTACGTTACGGTGGACATAAGGCATGCCTTGTTGGCTATGACGATGCTGCGAAAGAAGTGGCTCTGGTGGATTATGCGTGGCAAAGTGTGCAAAGGGTAAGCTACGAAGAACTTGCATTGGCCCGTAACTCGGATTCCGGTGAATTTCCATCGGCAAATATGTGGATAAGCTTCTATTTGCCCCGTAAAATATTTAGTATAGAAGAAGCGGTATTTCGTGGAATTGGTTATAACATTCATACAATGAAGCATCCCGTTACCACACAAACAGGAATCAGAGGAATGGAAAAGTTCTTGCGGCAGGTACCATACTGGACCATAGAAAAAGGGGAAGAGCACGTCAAAAAAAATGCTTATATTGCATATATGATGTTAGAAACAGTCGGGACAGGCGGAGGAAATTTCCGAAAGCTATATGCCAGATTTTTGAAGGAGGCAGGAAATTTACTCGGAATTGATGATTTGATAAATATGAGTGATGTATATTTTGAATCGGCACATAATTGGTCAATGATAGCTAAATTACTTAAAATGAGCAGCGAAGATATTAAAGAGGGTATTTTCAAGTATGATAATAATGTTCAGGACTTATTGGAAAAAACAGACTTAATTGAAAAGAACGCAATCGATAGCCTTGAGCATATCGTGAGAAAAAATTATGATGGAGATTACTTATTTATCGATTAAATGACAGGAAGTGAATACTATATATGAAAAAAATAAATATACTGATTATTAATGGCACTCAGGCAACAAAAGAAAAAGTGGGGATGAAGTTCGGGAAAAGCAATACCGATTTTGTATTAAACCTTATCCAGGATAAATTAAAAATGGAATTTTCGGATTGTACATTTGAAAATATAAGATTGGTTGAACAAAATATTATGCCGTGCAACAGTTGTGTCATATGTTGTGTACCGGGGGGAAAGTGCCCATTACAGGATATGGCAGGAGATGATATGGATGTTATAATCGGTAAGATGCTAGCGGCGGATGTTATTCTATTTGGAAGCCCGGTATACTGTATGGAAATACCTTCAGTGGCGAAGAATTTTTTCGACAGGATGGCTCAATATTTTCATCTTCCAATATTGATGGGCAAGCCGAGTTTTTCTTGTATTACCTATAATTTATCGGATAAAATAGCTCAGCTTTATTTGTCGACGGCATTAAAAATGTTAGGTACGCAGTATGTGGGAAATCTGAGCGCAAATGTATTGGGGGATTATACCGGGAAATTATTGATTGATAATGAAGAAGAGTTTGGAAACAAGTTGGATACGATATTAAATACTCTGAGAAAGGTTATTGATAAAGAGCTGAGTATAGAACCCTCGGAGTATGACATGGAAATATTTGAAAGCGTAAAGAAGCGATGGATGAACAATAAGAAATATACTAAAATGGCATATAGTTATTGGAAAGAACATGGGTTATTAGATGGAAGCTACTATTACTGAGGCTAAGGTGATTCTGAAAGGAACGGGATTTCCCCGATTTTCCAGCACGTGTACTTATATTAGAGTGGATAATCATAATGTTCTGGTGGATACAGGATCGATAGAATTCAGAGAGCAGTTGATTGAGAATCTGCGAGGCATAAATCTCGAGCCATCAGATATTGATATTGTTATATTGACACATATGCATATAGACCATTTTTCTAATTTATGTATATTTATAAATGCGGACATCTATACCACAATGGCAGAACTAAAGTCTTACGAACAGGTTGTATCAATAAAGAACAGATATTCCGAAGATATAGCCATGAATTTCGTGTTAAATGATTTATCATGGAGGTCGTTCAACGAAAGCGGATTAATTGATGGCCAGAAAAGAAATATATATCAAAGTATAGAATCTTTGGCAGAGGATCAATATAATAGAATTGTTTTTATGGATGAAATGGTGAGTTTGTTTGGAGTGCTGGAGTTTGTCCGATTTTACGGACATTCGAAGGACCCAAGAGGAATCAGGTTTAACTATAAGGGAAAACGTATTATCATATGCGGGGATGCTGTTACCAACAAGCGATGGTTTGAGCGGGTTGTCGTTCAGCATAATGTGCCAAATGGAATTTATGACGAAATTGTTCGTAATGTTGCTATCGCATCGGAAAAATCAGATGTCATTATTCCAGGCCATGGGTTTCCCTTTTTCAAAGATACTCAAATATATGACAGGGAATTATGCATATAAAAATCCGGTCCTGTGTCATGCTTGCAAAGCTGGTGTTTTGCCTCATTAGATATTTATAATAATCTTGCCGGAATTTAATATCTATAATAAATAGTACATTGGATCACCAAATCTGACGACATTTATTTAATCGGTGCTTCCCTGGAAAGCAACTATTGAAACAGCAGGGAATAAATAAGAGAATTATGTGAAAGATGGATAGTTTATGCCAGAAAGATAGTTTGAACGTGTATTTGAGGAACATAAAGGCAGATATAAAAAAGAGCTCGTTCAGGATGCTAAATTTGAAACATCTGAACAAGCTCAAATGGAAAACCATAAAATCAAGTTTACCACTTTCTATTGCGCAAGCTCCCCTAATATTTTATATAGAGTTTTATAGAGGACTTGTGCTTCTTCCGACTCCAATTTTATACAGGTGCCAATAGATTTCGGTATTTCAACCGCTTTCTCCTTTAACGCGTAGCCGGCCTCGGTTAAGGTGACATTTAACACCCTTTCATCTTCCGTTGCCCTGCTTCGCTCTATCCAGCCTTTTTGTTCTAATTTTTTTAAAACCGGTGTCAGAGTTCCGGAATCGAGATACAAGTATCCACCCAATTCCTTTACATTCATCTGCTTATGTTCCCACAAAACCATCATAGTAATATATTGGGTATAAGTCAGGTCCAGTTCATCCAGATAAGGTTTGTATTTCTTCACGATTTCCTTGGAACAAGCATATAGTGGAAAACACAATTGGTTTTCCAGTTTTAAGACATCATATTGATCGGCCATAAGTTTTCTCCCGTTGGTATGAATCTATAGCATTTAATTTATCATCTTTATGCGTTTGATGCAACGCCTTTTACTTAAAGATGAGCATTGATGAACTGCAGAAGATTTGCTCTGGGCTGAAAGCCTACCTGTATATCCACTTTCTCACCATCTTTAAAAATCACGAGTGATGGTATATTCTGGATAGCGAACTGGTTTGATAGGGCCGGGGCTTCATCTACATCTACATTAAAGAACGCTACCTTTCCGTCAAGCTCCTTCGATACATCTTCCAGAATCGGAGCGAGCATTTTGCACGGTCCGCACCACTGTGCTGAAAAATCGATAACTGCTAATTTGCTTTCTTTCACTTCGTTAAATTCTTTTTCTGATATTTTCTTTACCATATTTTTTCCTCCATTTGCTTATGCACTTTTCTGCTCTCTTCTCTTCTGATCTAAATAGGACGCGGCTGACAATGCGGCAATGTTTCCTTCTCCGGCGGACTTAATGTATTGATATGGTTTGCCTACAAGATCTCCGCATGCGAAGCAGCCCGGTATGCTGGTTGCCATTTGCTGATTCACCATCACATGATTATCCTCAGTCTGCAGGCCTGGAACGAGCTGACTGGGAGAGACACTCTCCCGCAGGACAAACACGCCGTCTACCTCGTAGCTATGTTCCTTTGTCTGCAACGCCTCGACCTTATCCGTTCCGCATATTTTTGTTGGAAGCTCACGAATCACTTCTATTTCATCAGAGACGGATACTTCTTCCTTATACATGGGGATATAATAAACCTTTTCTGCCACTTCCGCCATGAATTCGGCCTCGGGTTCTTCCTTTTTGCTGAATCCAATGATTGCTACCGTTTTATTTTTATATAACGGGGCATCGCAAGTGGCGCAGTAACTTACCCCTTTGCCTAACAGTTCACTTTCACCGGGATATGGTTTGCCCAGTACCACACCTGTTGCCAGAATGACCGAATCTGCTTCATACATTTGATTTGCAGACTGGAGGGCGAAATAGTCATCCATGGCATAAACAGCATTTACTTTCTCTTCGGTAATTTCAATATTCATTGAATCGAGATGATTTTGAAAGATTTTTCCCATGTCGTCTCCACTGACGGAGGGCAGACCGAGATAGTTCTGGATGGTATGCGCTTTCTGCACTTTTGTGCTTAAGTCCCTGTTTCCGATCAGCAAAATCTTTTTATTGCGGATTTTTGCCGTAATGGCGGCGGACAATCCTGCCGGTCCGGTACCTATGATCGCAATGTCATATCGTTCCATATTGTTTCTCCTCATCCTTCCATTTTCCATTTGTAGCTGTGTACATACTTCTCTAGCTTTTGGCCTGGTTCAGTATTTTTTCGGTAAAAGCTTGTACCTCTTTTAAGTCTTCCGCATCGGGTTTGCCTTTATGCAGCATTTTGAAATTCTCCTTTTGATTTTGATAAATTAAATTGTATACAATGCTTATAAAATGAATTGTACACAATCTTTCGTGGGTTGTCAATAGATTTATCTGAGTTTATTTATTTGCTTTATTCATCTGCCCGGAAGACTTTTCTATTATTATGGCAGGGTTACAATGAATTTCGTATAAGTACGCTCGTCACTTTTAACGAAGATATGCCCTTTATGAGCTTCTGCGATAGAGAAAGCGATTGCCAGCCCCAAACCGTAGCCCCCGGATTCGCGGCTTCTGGAAGCATCGCTTCTGTAAAATCTCTCGAACACCTGCTTCTGGTCTTCTTTTGGGATGCCTTTTCCGGTGTTTTCGATTTCCAGTACCTTCTTTTCACCGTGCTGCGAAAGCCGGATGGAAATGCTGCCGTTGTCATCCGAATATTTGAATGCATTATCCAGCAGAATGGTAGTAAGTTGTTTAATGCTAGTTTCGCTGCCATTGAAGGAAATATTTTCATCGATGTCTATTTCATATTTCTTTCTATATTCGTAGGCCATGCTTTCGAAGGAAAGTGCCACGTTCTTCACAGCAGTACTCATGTCGAATTGGGAAAATACTATGGTTTGATCGTAAGAGTCAAGCTTAGCCAGTTCCAAGAGGTTTTTAATAAGGGAATTCATCCTCTGTGTTTGCGAGAGGATATGCTTCAGCCATTTGTTATCACCGATTCCGGCGGCAAGTACCTCAGCATTCGTGGTGATGATAGTGAGGGGCGTCTTAAGTTCGTGGGAGGCATCGGCGATGAACTGTTTCTGTTTTTCGAAAGTGGTCTGCACCGGCTTTACAATCCAGCGGGATAGAATCACCACGAGGAAGAAGATGAAGAGAATGCCGATGAGGCCGATATATAAGCAGGTCCAGAAGAGTCTGAGGGATATATCCTTTTCTACAGAATAGTCCATAAAGTATATTTGCAGGCCATCTGCTCTGTCTTTCATAATATATAAATATTTGGAAAGAACTCCCCGCTCATGTGGGTTTTCCATTACCTTGGCAGCCAGAGCGCGAATGGTATCCTCCGTCATGTCAGAACTTTCATTATAAAAAACGTCAGTAATATTGTTGTCTGAATCATATAGGACAGAAAAGCTGCGAAAGACGTCGAAACCGCCAATGGGATTACCCGGCGGATTCTCATTTTCTCCCATCATTTGTTCATGTTTTTTTACGACGAAACCTTTGTCCTTCTCTACCGGCATATCGGCGATGCGATAGAGCAGAGAATAGCCTTGATTGCGGCTGGACAGAGTCATGGAGATATTGATGACGCATAAAATCAGTATGAAAATAAAGCTGATGCAGGCCATCGTGACCAGAATGAACTGATAACGCATTCGTTTGATCATGGCAGCACCTCCAGATAGTAACCGATTCCGCGGCTTGTCTTTATCTGAACGGCGGTTCCCAGGGAATGGAGCTTTTGCCTTAAAAAGGATACATAGACCTCCACATTGTTATATTCGGCATCGGTATCGAAGCCCCACACCTTTTCTATCAATAAGTCCTTGGGAATCACCTGTTTGGGACTTGTAAGAAATATTTCCATCAGTTGAAATTCTTTTGCGCCCAGCTTAATGGAATTTTTGCCGCAGGACAGCTCCATCGTTCCTTTGTTTAGGGATATATCCGCATGGGTGATGATTTCTCCGGTATAATTGCTGCCACGTCTGGTCAGGGCTCGTATTCTTGCCAGCAGCTCCGTGGTGGAGAAGGGCTTGGCAAGATAGTCGTCGCTTCCGGCATCCAGACCGGTTACGATGTCCTGAAGTTCGGATTTGGCAGTCAAAAGGATGACGGGAGTAAAAATCTGCTCCCTGCGTAAGGTTTTCAATACAGAGATGCCATCCATGCCGGGCAGCATAATGTCCAGCAGAATCATATCATAGATGCCGGAGCGCGCGTAATCAAGGCCATCAAGACCGCTTGATACGGAGTCTGCCATGTAAGAATTCTGGTGCAGTATTTCGCATAGTGCGTCGGCAAGCGCTTCTTCGTCTTCTATTACCAGTAACCGCATATTGTTATCCTTTCCGCATTTGAATGATGATTTCTGTTTCGATGTACCGGACCTGTTGTAGGTATAGTATAACACGAACCTTAAAATAAAATTGAAAAATTCGTTTTAGGTTTCAAGGTTATTTTAAGATTATTAAATTATCCTTATAGATGGAAAAGTAAATGCGGCGCTTTTAGTTTCTGGGGTGTGCTGCATTATGAATGCAGGAGGCACGTATGAAGGAGAAGAAGAAAAAGGTAAATACGGATGCACAGAAGAAGGAGAGGATAAGCCTGAAGGATAGATGGAAGGGTATGGAAAGGAAGCGGAAGTTTATTTTATCCGCATGTATACTTTTGCTTGTGGCAGCTCTTGCGTCAGGAAGTATTTATTTTTTTGTCATTAGAAAAAATAAAGGGGATATGGAAGGAATGAGGCCGGATATAAATGGCTTTGGAGAAAATATCGTTACGGCCAGCGGATTGACCAGCACGGGGATGACGGAAGAAGAATATGAACTGGATTTTCTGGAGACGCAGTTATTCGTAGAGGAAAGCTATCTTTCCATGGGAGATACGGTGGAAAAAGGAACAAAGGCATTCAAAATCTCCGATGAGAGCCTGAAGGAGGCCAAGGAAGAATTAAGAAATGCGGTTACCGAAACAGAGCTGGCTTATCGTCAGGGGCTGATCGATTATGAGCAGAACAAGCTGGAGGCAGACAGTACATATCAAACGGCGGAGGTAAACGCGAAATATGCGCAGGCAGAATATGACAGCTCGTTGGAACAGTCGAAGACTGATGTGGAAGATTTGAAGCAGCAGGTAGAGGATGCGCAGGAGCTTTACGACGAGTATACCGCCGTGGTGGAAAGTGATTATTACTATAGTTATTACAACATCGAGGAGCTGAAGGCAGTTTATTACGACAACTTCTCCTTTTTGATGGACTTATATGAAAAATGGGATATCGAAGGCTTGAATGACCAATACCCGAACGGTGCCGGCAGTTTAAGCGGTACGGGGACCAGCCAGAGCCCGGATAGCGGGAGTACAGCAGCTCAGAGCGATTCCGGAGCTTCCGGCAGTACGGGAGGTATGCCAGGCGGCGGGATGTCGGGCAGCGGGAAATCGGGCGGCAGCAGTGCAAGCAGCGAAGCCGATAAACTTACGGTATACGATATGATGGATGAGCTTGTTACGGAGAACGGCGAAGAATACGAAGAAGCTATGGACAATTATAAAAAGGATACATTGATGGCCACCGCTTCCCTGGATCAGGCAAAGAGTAATCTGGCGACCTTGCAGGCACGGCTTCAGGAGGCGGAGTTAGCATATGAGAAGCAGGTCATAACGAGTAAGGTAGATTACGATTCAACAATTGCCGATAGCGAAAATGCGAAGTTGGTATATGACACTACTGTCAAGAAACTGGATGAAGATTTAGAAGCCTTAAAAGATGATGAAGCAGATGCGAAGGATAATCTGGAAGTATTTGAAAGTACCCTGGGGGATGGCTGTTTCTATACGCAGAGCGCCGGAACAATTGTTATGAACAGAGTGCGTAAGGGCAGCTATCTCGGTACAGAGGACATTCTTCTGGCTTACAGCGACCCGGAGACGGTAACCGTAGCGGCGTCTGTGGATCAGGCGGATATTGCCTCGGTAAGCGTAGGGGACAGTGCATATGTGGTAATCAGCGAATACGGAAACTATGAGGGCACGGTAATTTCCATTAATCCCGTATCCTCTTCCGACAGTAAATCCGCGGTCACATATACGGTTACGGTAGAGCTAAGCGGCGACATGAGCAATCTGGAATCCAATTTGACATCCTATGTCTATCTCGGTATGAACGAAGAGCAGATAGAACAGATGCAGGGAAGAAACCAGCGCAGTGCAGACGGCAATACCGGGGCCGAAATGCGTGAAGGTAATATGCCAAATGGCAGCACTGAGGGCGCGGGTACTTCGTCGGCTATGGACGTTCAAGGGGCGGGGAAAAATGCACAACGTTCAGACGGAGGTAACGGAGAATGATTGGAAAATTAAGGGAAAGGTTAAAAAGTAAAAAGTTTTTGCGCAAATTCCTTCTTGCAGCCATAGTGTTGACCGCACTTATTGCCGCTTCGATTTACACGGTGTTCATCAAACCAAGGCTGAGCGAGGACAGATATATATATAAAGAAGAACAGGTGCAAAGAGGAGATTTGATTCTCGGAATTATGGAAAGCGGAAATATCACTTTGGATGAATCCAGCATCAATTATACGCTGGAGCTGGAGGATGAAGACGACGATGACGAAGACTCCGATGACGAAGACGACGATGAGGAGGAAACCATCAAATATCTGGAGATAGAGGACGTTTATGCGGTAAGCGGTCAGCATATCAAAGAGGGAGATGCGCTTTTTAAGCTGACTGAGAAAAGCGTGGAGGCGGTGAGCAAGAGAGTGAATACGCTTTATACTGAAACGCAAATTGCCCTTTCGGAAGCGGAGACGGAATATAAGATAGAGCTTCTTGCGGCAAAAGGAACCTACGATACGAGCATACTGGAAGCTAATAAGGCGGAGTCTTCCTATAACTCCTCCCAATCCCGGACAGAGGAAAGCGTGAATATCCTTTCTGCGGATATTAAAGTGCTGGAAGCGGATATTGCCTATGCGCAGGAGCAGCTTGCGGATGAGGACCTATGGGAGTCGTTAGATGATGCACAGACAGAATATACTCAGGCGTTAAACATCTATGAGGATACGGATGTACATAATGCTACCGCTTATGCAAGCAATTATGCGGATTATAAGAGCGCCAAGGAACAGTTGGATATGATTCAGGGACAAATCGATGAGCTGAATCAGACGATAGAAGACAGCGAGAAGAGCATAACCGAGAAGCAGAAAGATATTGCGGCAGCACGGAGTGGTCTGGAAGTGGAAGGACTGACGAACAAAGGCGCCTATAATAACGCAGTAGTAGGCGGGGAGCTGGCCGAAGATATTTATAATTACACGGTCAATTCTTTGGAAGAGGCTGTAGCGTCGGCACAGGCAGATATGGATGAGGCAGCGCAGAATCTGGAGGACTTTCAGTCTTTTGTTGGAGAGGACGGAATCATTTATGCGGACGGGAGCGGAGTTGTGACAAGTGTGTCATATGGGGCCGGTGATGACTTGATTGCTGCAGGTGCAATTTTAAGCTATGTAAAAGAAGATGCATATGCAGTGACCATAGACGTATCGGAGGAGGACGTTTCGGCTATTGCGGTAGGCGATACGGTAGACATCGTTATGGCGGCTTATCCTGATGAGGTATATGAAGGAACGGTAGGTTCCATAACGACTACAGCTACCTCGGATTATGCTTCTACAATCAGCTATCCGGTAACCATTAAGATAGAAGGAGACATTTCCTTGCTGTTTGGAGAAATGACAGCGGATGTAACATTTGTTACGGATTCGGTTTCCGACGTTCTGTATATATCCAAAAAGGCGGTGCAGGAAATCGACGGGAAAAGCTATGTCTACACGAAAGGCCAGACAGGAAACAGAAAACTTACAGAAGTGGAAACCGGTTTTTCCGACGGTACCAATATTGAAATTGTAAGCGGACTTTCCGAAGGAGATATTGTTTATATAGAAAGCAAAGTAAGCGCAAGCGATGAGGAATTGTCGGAAAGCGGAATCATGGAGCAGAGTGACTCAGTCGATGTAATAGGACAGGAAATGTCCGGTGACGGCAGCATGCCGGATGTAGAAAATTTTTCAGGCGGTGAAAATATGCAAAATGGCGGCGGCTTTTCCGGCAATGGAGGAAATATGCCTGACATGAGCGGCGGCTTTCCCGGAAATTGATATAAAAGCTGTAGGCCGAAGCTTTTAGGCCGTGAGAAAGGCATGAGGATTGAAAGAATGAAACAGAAATTGATTGCGTTTGTGAGGAAAATAAAGACGGCATTCAGTACCTTAAGCGGAAAGGGAATCATCAAGTGGAAGGAGCTTTATTCTGCGGACAGAAAAAAAGCGTATGCTTTGGCCGGTATTATCTTCGCAGTATTTGCACTCTGTATCGCAGGCCTCATAAGCCTTGCCGTAATAAGCGGCAAGGATGAAGTCACATATAGAGAGGCGCAGGTGCAAAAAGGAAACCTGACGGTAGGAGTTACAGAAAGCGGGAATGTGACTATCGGAACATCCGAGCAGACCTTCGACTTGGATATCAGTGAATATACGGGAAGCAGCAGTACTTTTGCATGGAACTCAGCTATGGGCGGAGGCATGGGACAGATGTTCCAGAATGCCGGAACCACCACCTCATCGTCTGCCGGCAGAACGTTAGAGGTAGAGAAGGTGTATGTGTCGGCGGGGCAGGAAATTGCAAAAGGGACTCCGATTTTAAAATTGACGGATGAAAGTGTAAACAGTATCAGGCAGGAGCTTAAAGAGGATGCCTCTGATGCGCAGCTTACCTACGAGCAGACAGTAACGAATAAGCAGCAGGTGAGTACGCAGGCGCAGGGCGATTTGGATATTAATACGGCATATGGCGCGTATGCGGAATCGGAATATAACAATACGCTGGCTGCACTGAATGAATCGGTAGAAAGCGTGAAAGAACAACTTGCCAAGGCGCAGGAGGATTTGGCGGAAGATACCGGGAACCTGGCAGAAAGCCAGACCCTGCTGGAGGAACAGAAAACGGTGCTGGCTAATGCGGAATATGCAAGGGATTACACCAGCAGGGATGACAGCCTGTACTGGTGGATCGTAGCGGTGAATACGGTAAGCGATACGGAGGATCTGATAGAGACTCTTGAGGATGAAATAGACAGTACAGAAGAAGAAATAGAGGACTTAAATAAAAGCATTGCCTCTTTGAATACTCAGCTTTTGCTGGCTCAGAAGGAGCTGGAGGCAGGAACCATCAAAGCGAAGGCACAGAAGGAGCTTCGGCAGTACCAATATGAAAATGCACAGGAAATTTATGATGTGACGGTAGGGCAGAGTGATTTTGAAAGGGAAAAGGCCAAGGTGGATTATGATACCGCACAAGAGAAACTGGATGAATTCGACAGTATCATTCAAGACGGAATCATCTCCTCCGAATATACCGGCATCATTGCGCAGGTCGGCATAAATACAGGTGACAGCCTGGAGCAGGATAGCTTGCTTATTACGCTGAACGATTATGAAGAAGCGATGATAACAGTGACGGTAGACGAAGGGGATATGGAATATGCACAGACGGGCAATGCGGTAAATGTGGTCTTCACGGCTTTTCCTGATGATGTATTCAAGGGTAAGGTCACAGAAATCGGCGACGCACAGATCAATAGCAGCACGAACACTACAACCTATTCGGTTACAGTGACCATTACAGGAAATATCGACGGTTTGTATGAAGGAATGAGTACGGAGGTCACCTTCATTACGAAGGAATCGGCAGAAGTGCTGTACATACCTAACCGGGCAGTCATCAGGGAAGGAACTGCGTCCTATGTGAAGCTGAGGGATGAAAATGGGAACATTGTAACGAGGAAAGTGACTGCCGGGTTCTCGGATGGCGTGCATGTGGAAATAAAGGAAGGGCTTTCAGAGGGAGATACCATATTAATAGAAAGGTAAGGTTAACAACATGAGATTATCGGAAATATTTAAGCTGGTCTGGCTGAACCTCTCGCAAAATAAATCGAAAGTTTTTCTGACCTCCACCGGTATCATCGTAGGTGCCGCAACGATTATGCTCGTTATCGCCATAGGTACCGGGGGCAAGATGGAGGTGGCCGAGCAATTCAAGAACCTGAACGCGGGAGCCATAGACATCTCCTATGAATACACCGACAACGGCAGCAGCGGCTTCGGAGGCGGATTTCCGGGGGGAAACATGGGTGGTGGTTTTCCCGGCGGCGGCAATATGGGCGGAGGGGGCCCCGGCGATAGAGGAGGTTTCAGCGGAGGCTTTCCCGGCAGTGAGGAGCAGACGAATACGGAAAAAATCGTCTTGTCCGTGTCCGACATGGAGGATCTGGAAACCTTCGTCCCCGGAATCGCGAATACTACCATCTCCTATACGACAAAGGCTGACGTAGACGGCGGTGAGCTGGAAGAAACGACGAATTATACGATAGCGGGCGTGAAAAGCAACTACGCCGAAATCAGCAATCTGGAGCTGGCGATCGGTGATTTCCTCACCGGGGAAAACGACGAATACAAAGAAAAATCCTGCGTGCTGGGATACAGTGCGGCAAAGGAAATCTTCGGCAGCATGATAGATGCTTATGACGCTTCTGTATACATAGACAATCGTCCCTATGTGGTGACGGGAGTGTTGTCGGAGATGGGAACGGTGGCATCGGGAATCAGTCCTGATGATGCGATATTTATCCCTTACGAGACGGGAATCAAATATTTGACGGGAAGTGATATCAGTCCTTCCATTACCTTAGTAGCGGAGGAAGTGAACGAAGTCGATCAAATCATTACATACGTGCAGGAAGTAATGGCAGAAAGCTATCCCAATGCGGAATTTACCATAACGGATGCGGGAAGTAAGATGGAAGCAGCATCCAAGTCCAATGAAACGCTGACTCTCTTACTCATCGCAATGGCTGTTATCGTATTTATTGTCGGAGGTATCGGCATTATGAACGTATTGTTCGTGTCGGTAAAGGAGAGGACGAATGAAATCGGTATACTGAAAGCGATTGGATGCAGTCAGAAGGATATTCTTCTGGAATTCCTTTTTGAAGCAAGCTGTATCAGCCTTATAGGCGCGGTGCTGGGTGTACTGGTTTCTCTGGGCATTACGCCTGTTATCGAGAGTTTTTCCGTGCGTGTGGAACTGAGTCTGTGGGGCGGATTATTATCTCTGGCCTTCGGAGTTCTGACCGGAACTATCTTCGGCTTTTATCCCGCATATAAAGCGTCGGTGCTCATTCCGGTAGTCGCTCTTAACCATGAATAAGGCTTATGTCATAGGAGGAATAGAAATGAAACAAGAATCGAAAAAAAGGAAAGGGCGGAAGGAAACGATCATCGCGGTGATTCTGCTGATAGGGGTGGTCTGCTTCACCGGGTTTACCATGACGGCAAAAAACTCCTCACAAAGCGACCAGATACAGATTACCGCGGGAAAAAATGAAGAGATCATATATGCCCGCCTTACGTCGGTAATCGGGAACGACATTATTTGTACTTTAACAGAGAGCGGAGAGGAAAAAGATTACGAGATTCCTGTAGGAACCGATGTAATTACAAGACTCGGTACAGTTACCACATTTTCCAGACTGTCGGAGGGGAACAATGTAGCCATTTTATTGGAAAAGGGTACCGATATAGTGAAGTCAGTGTGGATAACGGAATAATCCATAGTCCCAAAAAGGAGAAGAAGATGCAGGAAAGCAGCAAAAATGACAGCATGATAGCTATGATGAATATCAATAAGGGGTATATGCTGGGAGAAGAAAAGGTGCCCGTTCTCCACGACATCTGTTTTCAGGTGGAAAAGGGAGAGTTCGTAGCTATTCTGGGCCCTTCCGGTTCGGGAAAGACTACTCTCATGAATATTATCGGTTGTATGGATGTGCTGGATGAAGGGTCTTATTTTCTGGACGGACAGCCGATTCATGAGATGCCGGAAAAGCGGCTGAACGATGTGAGAAACAAGGAAATCGGATTTATCTTCCAGAACTATCAGTTGATTTCTACCTATAATATCTTGCAGAATATTACCATGCCGCTTATCGTTCGGGGTATGACAACAAAAGAAGCGGAAGAAAAATGTATGGATACCATCCGTTTGCTTGGGTTGGACCATAGAATGAAGCATAAGCCTTCGGAGCTTTCCGGAGGACAGAAGCAGAGAGTGTCCATAGCCCGGGCACTGGTGGGAGAACCCGCCGTCCTTTTGGCAGATGAGCCTACCGGAGCGCTGGACAGCAACAGCGGCAAGGATGTGCTCAAGCTGTTTAAGGATTTGAACGACATGGGGCACACAATTGTCATGATTACTCATGATTTAAATGTGGCGAAGTCGGCGGGAAGAATCGTGCATATCGTCGATGGATGTCTAAAGGAATAATTACATTTGAGTAACCGCGGCTCCTACAGTAACACCGCTGAGCAGGAAACCTGAAAACAGGTATCCTGCTTTTTTCTATACCCTTGACAAACGGTCGGAAATGGAGCAATATTGTTAAAATTTATAAATTTCATGATCATGAAACTTTTTCTTATGCATAAACGTCTAATTGATGTAGCTGCGAAGGAGGATAAAATGAGTAAAAATAAAACAGAAGAAATCGTAGAGAAAACATTCATTATGAATTACAGCAAATATTACAGGCTTGCATACAGCTATGTGCATAATGAAGCAGATGCCGTGGATATCGTACAGGAGGCTGCCTATAGAGCCATTTTAAAAAGCGACTCCTTGAAAAATGCTTCATTTGCGGACACATGGATATGCCGGATTGTAATAAATGAAGCTTATTCTGTGCTCAGGAAAAAGAAAACCGAGCCTTTGGAAGCAGAAGAAAATGGTATAGTACAGGAAGACAGGTATGAAGATATAGACTTAAGGAATGCAATTGAAAACCTGGATGCGGAGGATAAAACTGTAATTATCCTAAGATATTATGAGGATAAAAAGCTGGAAGAGATTGCAGAAATCATGGAGATGAATCTCAGTACAGTGAAGAGCCGTTTATATCGTGTGCTGGATAAGCTTAGGCTTGTTCTGGCGGATTAGGAGGTATTATGAAAAAAGCTGAAGAAAAATTAATGGGTTTAAAGAAGGAATATGAAAATATGCAGGTGCCGGATGAAGGGGCAGAAATAATGAAAAAAGCAATGGATAGAGCGAAGGCGGATAAGAGAAGGGCGGAGACGAAGAAACAGTGGAACCGGGCTGTGATCGGAGCTGCTGCGGCAATTGCCATATTGGTTATTCTTCCGAATACAAATGAAAAAGTCGCATATGCAATGGAGAGGATTCCCCTAATCGGAAAAATATTTGACGCGATTACTATCCGTGACTATACATATGATGACGGGCATAACAGCGCCGAGGTTAAGGTTCCGAAGGTAATAACGGAAGAAGAGGAGTCAAAAGAACATCCTGCTGTTGATCAGGTCAATAAAAGTGTAGATGAATATACAAAAGAGCTGCTGACACAATTTGAAAATAATATGCAGATGGAAGGATATCAGAATTTAGATGTATCTTACGAAGTAGTTACCGATAATGATACGTGGTTTGCCCTGGATATAGCGGCTGTGCAGACTGAGGCAAGCGGCTATGAATTCCATAGATTCTACAATATCGATAAAATTACGGGAGAAAACGTAGAATTAAAAGATTTGTTCAAAGAAGGCAGCAACTATCTTTCTATGGTCAGCGAAGAGATTAAAAAGCAGATGCAGACTAAGATGTCCGAAGACGAAGGTTCGATTTATTGGTTAGATAATCAGGATTATCCGGAGGATAATTTTAAGGAAATAAAGGCTGACCAGAATTTTTATCTGGATAATGAAGGAAATCTTGTTATTATATTCGATGAATATGAAGTGGCTCCGGGTTATATGGGTGTACAGAGATTTACGATAGACAAAGAGGTGATAAGCGATATATTAAAATAAGAGCAAACAAATTCATATAATGACTGTAATCTGGATGCTTTTTCTGAAAATATCAGCGCAATGAAGGCATGACAACAGATAAAGCTTATCGGAGGAGTATTCAGAAGAAGTATAGAATACGAAAAAGACAATTTTATTCAAAAAAGCACAAAGAAACATCAAGACAAATGTGCCGCATTTATATAAAATGATAAAGAAATATAAATCCTTCTTTTAATAATGTATGGAAGTCGAATTGGTATTTGGGGGGTATATGCTTTAGAATCACATTTTCTTTTGAGGAACAGCCGTATGGCCTTTTTGGGTCGTGCGGCTGTTTCTCTTAAGAGAAATACTATAACTTACCGTGGAACATATCTTTATCGAATTCCGGATTAAAGTAATAATAATTTTTACTATCCAGCTTATCTTTTGTTTTTTCCAAAGCTTCCCCGAATCTTTGGAAATGAACAATTTCCCTTGTTCTTAAGAACTTTAACGGCTCTCTGACTTCAGGCTCCGGAATCATACGAAGCAGGTTATCGTATACCGTCCTTGCTTTTTGTTCTGCGGCAAGGTCTTCTGTTAAATCAGTGATCGCATCTCCTTTAGACTGAAATTCTATTGCGGTAAAGGGTAATCCGGCGGCGGCCTGCGGCCAAAGGGCAGTGGTATGATCGATATAATATGCATCAAAGCCTGCTGTCTTAGCCTGTTCGATCGTAAGATTCTTTGTTAACTGATATACCATTGCACATATGATTTCCATATGTGCCAATTCCTCCGTACCGATATCTGTTAACAGACCTCCGACTTCTTTGACCGGCATGCTGTAGCGTTGTGATAAATAACGCATAGATGCTGATAATTCTCCGTCCGGCCCCCCGTATTGGCTGATAATTAGCTGTGCAGTCTTCGGACATGTTTTCGTGATTTTAACCGGGTACTGAAGTCTTTTTTCATAAATCCACATTTATACGCACGCTCCTTCCCATGGCATCGGACCATCCTGCAAGCAAAAGCTTGTTTCGCCGCTTTTGCATTGAGGAACGCATAGTTTGGTCAAAGGATAAAATTCCTGTGCAAACTGTTTCCTAAGCTCTGCGCACTCCTGTGCTTTTTCGCGGTAAAGCTTAAGTGCTTCAGCATCCTGTTCATGTGTGTCTAAATACAGTGTCAGGTCATCCAGAAAAAAACTGATCTGATTGATTTTTGTCATTAATTGCTCCCTGTCTTTTTGCTCTTTTGAAATTCCCAGGTTTTTCAAGCCGCTTGCAATAGGATTTGTGGTTCCCATTACAGACTCGCTCGCAAAAAACGGCATATTTAAATCTTGGAATATGGTACCGACATTAAGCGCTTCTTCCTGCGAATATAATTCACCCCACGGCTGTATCGGTACATTTGCAATTGCCAAATGATTTTCAGACATAAAAAACTCCTTTCTTGTTAATACTGTTTTTGTAATGAAATGTAACATTTCAAAAATTACATTATTAGTATTTCCCGGAAAGGAGTTTTTACATTGGGAATGACTTGTATTTTATTTGTACATAAATGAGTGTGCGAAACATAGTTTTGTTTATTTGGAGGTGATTTATGCTTTTAATAAAGAACGGTATCATATATACAATTACAGGTGATTTCATAAATCCGGGAAATGTTTTGGTTGAAAATGACAAAATAATAGAAGTAGGAAAAGAAATTAAAACAACGTTAAAAGCGGATACCCGTATTATTGATGCGAGTGGCTTGTGGGTTATGCCGGGTATAATTGATGCGCATTGCCATATTGGAATAACGGAGGAGAAGGAGGGGGAAGAAGGAGATGACTGCAATGAAACGACAACCCCAATAACTCCTTATTTGAGAGCGATAGATGCTATTAATCCTCTTGATCCTGCCTTTCATAATGCTTTACAGGCAGGCATAACTTCTGTTATGGCCGGACCGGGAAGTTCAAATGTTGTAGGAGGTCAATTTGTTTTTTTGAAGACACATGGAAGAGTAGTTGATAAAATGGTTGTTCTGGCACCCGCTGCAATGAAAGTGGCATTTGGGGAAAACCCGAAGGCTGCCTATAAAGAAATAAATATGAGTCCGACGACCAGAATGTCCATAGCTGCAATGTTAAGGGAGGAATTATTCCAGGCAGTACAGTATAAGAAAAAGAAGGAAAAAGCTTTCAATAATAAGGAAGACTTTGAAGAAGATTTTAAATTAGAGTCATGGCTTCCCGTTCTGAATAAAGAAATACCATTAAAGGCCCATGTTCATCGTACCGATGATATTTTAACAGCAATTCGAATCGCAAAAGAGTTTGACCTGAATATGACATTAGATCACTGTACAGAAGGACATATTATTGCAGATGAAATAAAGCAAAGTGGTTTCTATGCAATAGTGGGTCCTGATTTGTCTTCCAGAAATAAGCTTGAAGTCCAGAATGCTGATTTCAAAACGTCCGGAGTTTTAACAAAAGCAGGAGTGAAAGTGGCAATCATGTCAGACCACCCTGTTACGCTTATTCAATATTTACCCTTATACGCCGGCCTGGCAGCCAAAAAGGGTTTGGGAATTACAGAAGGACTTAAAGCGATTACAATAAATCCGGCAATTATTTGCGGGGTGGCAGACAGAGTAGGAAGCTTAGAGGCAGGAAAAGACGCGGATATTGCTATTTTCACAGGTAATCCGATGGAAGTTTCGACAGAAACCGTCTATACAATAGTAAACGGTGAAATCGTATTTCAAAGAAACAGCACGTAAATAATCAGGTTCGATGTTCATGCAGCCCTTGCTCCCCGGAACCGGATGATCCAGCCCCGGCACATTACAACAAGATTGACGCAGTAAGCATAATGTGAGAAAATTTCATATACGGATAAGACAACGGTATGAAAGCGGAAGGGAAAGCGGCTAGAGGGAGTATGTATAAGATTTTAATTGTAGAAGATGACAATACCATAGCAGAGGAAGTAGGAAGGTATTTAATGAAATGGGGCTATGAAGTGGAGGCGGTTACCGATTTCGGTGATGTACTGGGGCATTTTGGCAGATTTCTGCCGCAGCTGGTACTGATGGACATCGGCCTGCCTTTTTATAATGGATATTATTGGTGCGGGGAAATACGAAAAGTCTCCCAAGTGCCGGTCATATTTGTGTCCTCGGCATCCGACAACATGAATATCGTTATGGCGGTAAACATGGGCGGGGATGATTTCATTACGAAGCCCTTTGATTTGGACGTGCTGGCTGCGAAGGTACAGGCGATTTTACGAAGGACCTATTCGTTTTCCGCCCAGACGTCTCTTATGGAATATAAAGGCATGATATTGAATCTTTCCGATATGACTTTGGTATACCGCGATGAGAAAATAGAACTTTCCAAAAACGAATATAGGATATTGCAGACCTTATTCGAGAATACCGGGAAAACGGTAACCAGAGAAGCTATCATGAAAAGGCTTTGGGACGAGGAGTGTTTTGTGGATGACAACACGCTGACCGTTAATATAAACCGCCTGCGCAAGAAGCTGGAGGGACTTGGTGCGGAAGAGCTGATCGTTACGAAAAAAGGAATCGGCTATAGGCTGGGGGAATTATGAGGAAAAAGCAGGAAAGAACTATATTCGGGAATTATTTGAAAGAGCGCAGCATTTTACTGGCGGCATACGCAATGATTGTACTTATTTTTCTTGCACTGGCGGCTCTTTATGGTTATGACAAAAGTGTCATTAATATGCTGTATGCGGTGGTGGTAACGGCTTTTATTGCAGCCTTTGCCGGGATAATAGATTATATCCATTACAGGAATAAGTGTCTGAAGCTGTACGATGCGCTTTCCAAAAGAGGTGAGAGTGCTTATCATCTGCCTGAGGCGAAGGTCCTTTCAGAGATGCTTTACGCCGAAATGGTTTTGGCGGCGGAGGAGGATAAGAGAAGAACTGTTTCTGAATCAGATGAAAAAAGCCGGGATATGGCGGATTATTATACGATGTGGATACATCAGATAAAGACCCCTATTTCAGCCTTACGCCTCGTTTTGCAGGGGATGCCGGATATGGAAGCTGTAGAGAACACGGCTGCCGGAAAGGACACGGCTGCCGGAAGAGATACGGTTGTCAGGCAAGCTTCCGAAGAGTTGTTTAAAATAGAGCGGTATGCAGAGATGGCGCTATACTATGCCAGGTTGGACGATATGTCTTCGGATATGCTTTTTCAGGAATATGACGTAGGCGGGATCATTAGGCAGGCCGTAAAAAAATATTCCCTTCTTTTTATCGGCAGCAGGCTTTCCTTTGACCTGGAGGACTTCGAATGCAGGACGGTAACCGATGAGAAGTGGCTTTGCTTTGCTATAGAACAGATATTATCAAACGCTCTTAAGTATACGGCGGAAGGAGGAATTCGTATATACGGGGTGGACGAAAGCGGAGAGCGGCACAGCGGAAGAGTAAACCATATTGTGATTGAGGATACGGGAATGGGCATATGTGAAAGCGACCTGCCCCGTATTTTTGAGAGGGGTTTTACCGGATACAACGGAAGAATGAACAGAAAGTCTACCGGCATCGGCCTATACCTATGCAAACAGATTATGGACAGGCTGTCCCACAAAATTGAGGTCCGCTCTGCGGTCAATGAGGGGACGAGAGTAATACTGGGTTTCGCCCGGAATGACGATAATGTGACAAAAGTGTAAGGTTAGAGGCGGAAATGTAAGGCGAAGCGATGGCAGTACATTCCCTCTTTTTTTATAATAGAGGAAAGATTTATGAAAGAGAGGATTTATTAATGTCGCTATTAGAAGTAAAAAATGTAAAAAAAATATATACGACGCACTTTGGAGCGGTAAAAGTTCAGGCGCTTTGCGATGTGAACTTTTCTGTAGAGGAAGGGGAGTACGTAGCGATTATGGGCGAGTCAGGCTCGGGAAAGACTACGCTTCTCAACATTTTGGCGTCACTGGATAAGGCTACCAGCGGCAAGGTGCTTTTAAATGACAAGAACTTGGCAGAAATCAAGCAAAAGCAGCTTTGTGCCTTTCGCAGGGACCATCTTGGCTTTGTTTTTCAGGATTTCAATCTGCTCGATACCTTATCTTTACGTGACAATATTTTTCTTCCTTTGGTCTTAGCGGGGGCACCTTTTAAGGAAATGGAGGAAAAGCTGCGTCCTTTGGCAGAAAAGCTGGAAATTACGGAGTTACTTAATAAATATCCTTATGAAGTGTCGGGAGGGCAGAAGCAGCGTGCGGCTGTATGCAGAGCGCTTATTACAGGACCTGAAATCGTGCTTGCGGACGAGCCTACCGGCGCCCTGGACTCGAAGGCATCGTCTAAGCTTCTGCGCCTTTTTGCGGATATTAACAGAGACGGACAGACAATTCTCATGGTGACCCACAGCATACAGGCGGCAAGCCATGCAGGAAGGATTCTTTTTATCAAGGATGGCTGCGTATTTCATCAAATATACAGGGGTAACCGTTCCAACGAGGAAATGTATAAAATGATTTCCGATGCACTTACCGTATTGCAAACGGGAAACGGCGAGGAACCGATTAAAAACGGGGAGGCGTCATGATGGACAAAACAATCAAAAAATGGCGTATCCTGCCTAAATTGGCATGGACCGGGATGATAAAAAACGGAACGGTTTATTATCCTTATATCGGAGCGGGTATTTTCTCCGCATTTACTTATTTTATCTTTTCATCTATATTGCACAACGATATTATGAGCATACTGCCCCACAGCGCATATGCATGGATGCTTCTGCAGATTGGGCGGGTGCTTTTAGGAATTATTCTGCTGCCGTTTTTATTTTATACGAATAGCTTCCTGATCAAGAGAAGAAAAAAGGAAATTGGACTTTATAACATTCTCGGGCTGGAAAAGAAGCACATTGGAGCGATGATGCTTACGGAGGCCTTACTTTCGTATGCGGTGGCTATAGCGGGGGGAATCGTAAGCGGAACGGTGTTTTCAAAGCTTTTGTTTTTGCTGCTCCTTCGTATGACCGGTCTGCCTGTGGACGTAGAGTTTGTCTTCTACCCGGCAGCGTTTGCGGAAACCGCAGTATTCTTCTTCTGGGTATATGCCGTAAACCTCATTTCCAATTTAATACAGGTGGGAAAATCCAAGCCCTCAGAGCTTTTGTCTGGCAGTAAAAAGGGAGAAAAAGAGCCGAAGCTTTTATGGCTCTACGCGATTATGGGTGGGGTGACTCTGGCAGGAGGATATGTCATTTCCATTCGTTCCAAGGTGGATTCCATGATATTTCTCAACTTCTTTCTTGCTGTTTTTCTCGTGATCATAGGAACCTATTTCTTGTTTACATCAGGCAGTGTGGCTTTTTTAAAGTTTCTTAAGAGAAATAAAAATGTTTATTATAAGCCTGCTAACTTTATTACTATTTCCGGGATGTTTTACCGCATGAAAAAGAACGCGGCCAGTCTTGTGAATATATGTATTTTTTCCACGATGGTAATCATTACGTTGGTTTGTACCTCATCTCTGTATCTGGGATTAGACGAGGCGGTGTATTTTGATTTCCCCTATGACGCAGGTCTTTATTTCCAAAGGGAAGAGGTAAAAGATCAGGAGATAAGCAGCGAAGTGACGGCTCTTGGAAAAGAGAACGGCGTAGACATAAAGGGGTTGGTATCCTACGAGCGTATCGCGCTGTCCTGCGGAAAGGAAGGCAACGCCTTTCAAACGAGCTTTACGGAGAAGTCACGAAGCAGGGATAATTACAAGGTCAATATTATTACGCTGGAAGACTATAACAGAATAGAAAACAAGCAGGAAACGCTGGGGGAAGACGAGGTGTTCATTTTTTCCAGCGGAGCTGATTTCTCCTATGATACGTTAACTTTTATGGACAGGCCGCTTGCGGTAAAAAAAGAGCTGAAGGAAATGAAGATAGAGCCCAAATCGGAAAAAAATGTATTTATGGGCGAGTTCTACATCGTTGTGAGAGATAAAAGCATGCACGATGAACTGGTGGAAAGCTGGGCAGGGAAAAACGGTGTAGAGGATATCACGGGCTTTATAGGCAGCGATTATAGGATCCTCCGATTTGATATGGATGGAGAAACCGCGGATCAGGATGTATTTATGATCGAACTTAAGGCGTGGAGTGAGGGCAGGCCGGGATTTGTGGAGTTCGATAATAACTTGGAAGGCCGGGCGAATATTGTTAGTATGTACGGGGGACTTTTGTTTATCGGTATTTTGTTCAGCTTTGTTTTTCTCATGTGTCTGCTGCTCATCATGTACTACAAGCAAATCTCGGAGGGGTATGAGGATAGGGACAGCTTTTCCATTATGCAGAAGGTAGGCATGAGCGAGAAAGAAATCAAGACCACGATACACAGACAGATTCTCCTCGTATTCTTCCTGCCCTTATTAGGAGCGGTGCTGCACACCATAGCAGGACTTTTCATGGTGGATCAGTTATTTGCCACATTGAGGTTCTTCAATACCTCTTTGCTGATAATCTGTGCGGCTGCAATAACTGTAGTATTTGTCGCCTTTTATGGCCTGAGCTACCTTATGACGGCCAAGACCTATTATAAAATCGTAAGGCAAGGCAACGGTTGATTTCATTCTGCACGGAAGGCGGAGAGACTGCTTCGGAGCAGCGCCGATATTTCATTACATGCGTTGACTTCATCGCGGATGCCATGGAGAACTACGGCGAACTCCGAGGTTAGTTGTGCGATTCCCGTGATATTTCCGCTGTTTTCGTCCATAGTGGCGAAGATGTGGGAAATATTGCTGTCCATAAGGGCGAAGGAGGCCCTAAGCTGTTCGGCGTGTTCCGAAAAGCGCTCCATCATGCGGGAGATCTCGGTAGCATCTGCATAGTAGTTATTGGCGATATCTGTAAAAAAGACATAGTCATTTATGACAGATGTGTCAATAAAGGACAAAAGGTTATCGGCATCCAGTGCCAGCCTTTCTACGGCTGCCGTTACGACGTCACTGATGTCTTGAATTTTGCCTGCGGCGTTCTTGCTGCTTTCTGCGAGGGCGCGGATTTCAGAGGCGACTACGGAAAAGCCGTGGCTGGAAGATCCGGCTCTTGCCGCTTCAATGGAGGCGTTTAATGATAAGAGGTTTGTCCGCTTGGATATATCGAGGATTTCTTCGGTCAGTTTACCGATCATCGCGGATTTGCCGCTTTCTTCCATGGAAAGCTTAAGATTTTCCCGCATGGATGCAAGTACCTCCATGGCGGAAGCCTTTCCGTGCCTTGCATTTTTTTCAAGCCCCTCCGCCTTCTGCATCATATCCAGGGTATATGTTTTTCCCTCTTTGGAAAAATCAGCGATAGCGGTTGCAAAACTCAAGTTTTTAGAAGAGCTGTTTTTTAATGTCTCCGTAGCTTCCGAGGCTGCTTTCGTGCCGGAGGCGATGTGCTGCAGGTGGGAGGATATATTGCCAATATTCGCATCGGAGGAGGCGATGTGCTCGGATACATCATTTACGGTAAGGGTCAAATCATGTGACTGGGCATCCAGACCGGACAGCACATGCTCTAAGCCTGCGGAAAGAGCAAATATGGAGGACTTTAACTCTTTTACTTCTTTTGTATTTTTGTAAGGAAGCTTCTTCTCCCGCAAGCTGGTAACACCCGAGGACAACAGCGAGGTCTGTTCCATGATCCAACGGAACAGGGAAGAAATCCTATGGGACATCATGACGGTGCCTAAGCCTCCCGTCAGGCATATGAGAAGCATACTTATGATCATGGTCTTGATCAGGCCGTATACGAGCGTAAAGGACTCGGACAGAGGGGAAACGATGCATACGGACATATCCCTTATCCCCAGCGGATAATAGGAATAGAGAAAGCTGGTGTCATTATCTTTTACAATGACACTTCCGTTTTTCCCTTGGGTCATTGAAAGGTAAACGTTCTTAAGACTCTCCGGGATTAGGGCGTAGGCAGCAATAGCTTCGGTATCGCCTTCATCCGGGAGCCCGAAGCGGGTGTTCAATACCAGAGATTGGTCGGGATGGGCGGAGACGGTACCGTCAGAGTTGAGCATAAAGACATAGCTGTTATTCGTAAATTGGTAGCTGTTCAATATATCGGAAATACATTCCAGCCGCAGATAACCTATGAGTACTCCGACCTTTTTGTCGTTGCGGTATATAGGAGTGCTGATTCCGAGAACAGCCCGGCCGGTGCTGATAGAGACAGCGGGCTCGCTCACATAGGTTTTCTCCTCTTTCCAAGGCATGGCAAAGGCTTCCTGGGTGCGGATAGAGAAGCCGTGTCCCTGTTTCCCTTCGGTATGTACCTGTTCGGTGCCGTATTGGTTGGCAATTAGAAAGTGGGACCAGACGTCGGAACCCTCCACCGCCAGTAAAGCCTGCAAATAGGGCTCGGCTTGTGTATAGTCCATACTCTTCACACTCTCCTGCATAGCAGCGGTTTCCACGATGGAAGTATATTTCTCGATTTCCGTCCTCATTTGATTACAGAGCATGGAAGCATAAATTGTGCTTTTGCGTTCTGTTTCTTGTTTTACCGTATGGTAAGTGTAGATAGTGATAATAAATAGTAAAAGAAGGAAGGGGAGGACGAAGGTCAGAGAGAGATTTTTAAAAAATTGTATTTTCAAAGAGTGGTTTTTACGTTTCATATAAGCGACCATGCCTTTCTTATTATCTGTATAAGCTGTATATTTTGAGATTGGAACAAAAAGATAATAGGTTATGGACAGTTTATGTCATATGGATGAGAAGTTCTATCAAGGGCTTGTAAAGTTAAGGTAAAAATAATTTTACAAAGGTTCCTAACCGGCCTGAAATGGTGTATAGTATAAAGAAAACGGAAAGGGGCGGATGACATGGATGGAATAGAGAAATTAAAGAAAATAATAGACGAAAGTGATAACATTGTATTCTTCGGCGGCGCAGGGGTGTCTACGGAAAGCGGTATACCTGATTTTCGAAGCGTGGACGGCCTTTATAATCAGAAATACGATTATCCCCCTGAAACGATTTTAAGCCATACTTTTTATAGAAGAAAGCCGGAGGAATTTTACCGTTTTTATAGAGATAAGATGCTGTGTCTGACGGCGAAGCCCAACGCAGCTCATATAAAGCTTGCACAGTGGGAAAAGGCAGGGAAGCTAAAGGCAGTCATCACGCAGAATATAGATGGCCTGCATCAGGCGGCAGGAAGTAAAAAGGTGCTGGAACTTCACGGTTCAGTACTTAGGAATTACTGTGAGGACTGCAGAAAGTTTTTTACCGCAGAACATATTTTGCATTCCGAAGGAGTGCCCTGCTGTGACGAGTGCGGCGGCTCCATTAAGCCGGACGTAGTTCTCTATGAAGAAGGCTTGGATTCACAGGTAATGGCGGAGGCCATGGACTATATAAGAAATGCGGAGGTTCTCATTATCGGGGGGACTTCGCTTGCAGTATATCCGGCAGCAGGAATGATTGACGGATATAAGGGTAATAAGCTCGTGCTTATTAACAAGACGCCGACTATGAGGGATAATGTGGCAAATTTCACCATTCAGGGCAGTATCGGTGAAGTCTTAAAATCGCTGTGATAAGACTGCAGCATATGCCGGACACGGGAAGAACACTCGTGCTCATAAATAGGAAGAAAAGAATGGTTACTGTTCATACAGTAGCTTAACACTTGCTGTTAAGCTGCGTAAGAATGTGAGTTTTGCGTAAAAGCAGGATAGGACTGTGAGGGCAGATTGTATGGATATTCAGGTTGGAGATGTTCTGAGATTGAAAAAGCAGCATCCATGCGGCAGTAAGGAGTGGGAGGTACTGCGGATAGGAGCGGACTTTCGGTTAAAATGTGCAGGCTGCGGCCATCAGATTATGATAGCGCGCAGGGTGCTTGAGAAAAATGTCAAAGAAATTAAACAAAAGCCTTGAAAACAATGGGTTTGTATGGTATCATAGTAACTCGTGATATATTTTAAATTCCTTGCTCTCATCTGAGAATGAGGGCCAGAGACCAAAAGGAGGTAACGCACATGAACAAATATGAATTATCCGTTGTTGTCAGTGCAAAAATCGAAGACGAAGAAAGAGCGGCAGTTATTGAGAAATGCAAAGCTCTTGTAGAGAGATTCGGTGGACAGGTTACGAACGTGGATGAATGGGGTAAGAAGAGATTAGCTTACGAAATTCAGAAAATGAAAGAAGCCTACTACTACTTCATTCACTTCGATGCTGAGAGCACTGTTCCGGTAGAAATCGAAAGCAGAATTCGTATCATGGATAATGTAATCAGATATTTATGCGTCAGACAGGACGAGGCATAAGATAGAACAGGAGAACGTATGAATAAAGTAATACTTATGGGACGTTTAACGAGGGATCCTGAAGTGAGATATTCACAAGGGGAAAGCCCGATGGCAATTGCCAGATATACACTTGCTGTAGACCGCAGATTCGGCAGAAACAATGACGATGCAACCGCAGACTTTATCGGCTGCGTAGCATTCGGTAAGGCGGGAGAATTCGCGGAGAAATATTTCCGGAAGGGAACGAAGGTAGCGATTACCGGACGTATCCAGACGGGAAGCTATACCAATAAGGATGGCGTAAAGGTGTATACGACGGATGTTGTTGTCGAGGATCAGGAATTTGCGGAGAGCAAAAACAGTGCCGGTACAGACGGGGGTTTTGCCGGTAACAGTAATTTTTCCGGTGGTGGAAGACCCGAGCCCATGGCGGCAGGGGACGGCTTCATGAATATTCCCGATGGAATAGATGAAGAGCTTCCATTTAATTAAAGAAATGAGAACTCGGTATTTACTATAATATGGAGTTCATAACTGATAATTGAATATGAGATAGGAGGCACTATTATGGCTTATAATAAAGCAGAGAAGTCTGATTCTCCGATGAGAAGAAAAGGCGGCATGCGCAGAAGAAAAAAAGTTTGCGTATTTTGCGGCAAAGACAATGTTATCGATTATAAAGATGTAAATAAATTAAAAAGATATGTATCTGAGAGAGGAAAAATCCTTCCCAGAAGAATCACAGGAAACTGTGCAAAGCATCAGAGAGCTCTTACAGTAGCAATCAAGAGAGCGCGCCACATCGCATTGATGCCGTATGTAATGGATTAATACTAAAAATAAGATCAACTATCGTAAATGATAGTTGGTCTTTTTTATGTAATAGGAAAGTACAGCGCAGCTGCGCGCGCGGAACAAAAGCTGTGCTGCCAAAGTATTTGGTCTCGAGAGTGCATGAACCACATTTTTGTTCTAAAGAATAGAAAAGTCTTCATTGATTGAATATTTCTCCCATTTCCTCATAAGTGAAGCGATAAACCTATAAATTGTCACAACTATAAATGAAAATAATCAAATATATACAAATTAAACAAATAATAAAAAATATATTGAAAAATATATAAACATATAATATAATTACCTAAGGTTAAGCGCTAAACTAAATGATGCAAATACTGTAGTAAACTGTGTGGAGGTTAAAAATGAATAAGAAGTTAAGAAAATCACTTTCATTGCTGCTGGCAATGACGATGGTAACGGGGCTATTAGGAGGATGTGCAGGCGGTTCCGATAGCGTGGATACAGTCACGGATGTAAAAGATGCCGGGACACAGGCTGCCGGAGAGGCATCCGAAGGCGGTACTTCGGACCCGTGGCAGTTAGCAGCAACATCGACTTATGAGCCGTACCCCGAGACGGTCACCTATACGATCGGCCTGAGGGTGCGTGCCGATGTGGCATATCCGGAGGGCAGTACCGATACGGCGGAGGAAAGCGCCTATACAAGATTTATGAAATCCAAGTTGAACATACAAAATGAGAACGCATTCGAAGCGGCGGACGATAACGACTATAATCAAAAGGTTTCCATGGCGATCACCAGTGGGGATATTCCGGATATTATGAACGTTACCTATGACGACTTCAAGGAATTGGCCGAGAACGATATGCTGGAGGATTTAACCGATGCATACAATAACTGCGCCAGCGATTTGATGAAGGAAATCTATGCGTCCAACGATAATCGGTCCCTGGATATGGCGACCATAGACGGGAAATTATATGCAATTCCTACAACGGCTATTTCCAGCGGACCCGAGATGCTCTGGCTTAGAGGGGACTGGATGGATAAGCTCGGTCTGGAGGAACCCAAGACCTTGGAAGATATAGAGAATATCGTTAAGGCCTTTGTGAAACAAGACCCGGGAGAGAACGGTGCAGGGAAGACTGTAGGAATTCCGCTGTGCGTGGACGGAGACACTAATTATATTTACGGAAACTATTCGGGAGCATATAAAGCCAATAATATTTTTACGAGCTTCGGCGCTTACCCCGAGCAATGGGTCGAGGGCAAGGACAAAACAGCGGTATACGGCTCGGTGCAGCCGGAAATGAAGCAGGGACTGCAAGTGCTTGCGGACTGGTATAAGGAAGGAGTGATCGACCAGCAGCTGGCGGTCAGGACCTATGACGATATCAAGGCACTTGTGACGGATGGAAAATGCGGTTCCTATTTTTGCGGCTGGTGGGCACCCTATGATTTGGCCGGTTCCTATGAGCTGAATCCCGATGTGGAATGGCGTGCCTATATCCTGCCTGCAGGTTCGGATAACAAAGTAACCATGTGGTCGGGAAATCCCAATCAGAATTATTTTGTAGTACGAAAAGGGTTTGAGCACCCGGAGCTTCTCGTAAAAGCAAAATCAATCACCTTGGATTATAATCAGGGAGATGCGGCGTATACGGATGACAGTGCGGAATGTAAGGAATATCTGGATTATGTAGCCCATGGCTACGGCGTGGAGGTAATCGGCGGATTTGACTGGTACGATGCTGCAGCACGTGCATATCAGCACATCAGCGAAGCCATCGACGGAACGAGAAATCCGGACGAAATGAATGCCTATGAGCATTCCTTGTATGAGTCCTGCACGAAATACTTAGAAGCGGTAAACAATAAGGAAAAGCCTGAAAAGGCGAACTGGCTGGACTACAATGCACGTATGGTAGCCAGCAAGCTCATGAATGATACCGAGGTAAATATTGTACAGCCGGTATTCTTCAGCCAGACAGATTCTATGTCACTGATGTGGGAAAGTTTAAGAACTCTGGAAAGAACCACCATTCTTAAAATAGTGACAAACGAAATAAGTGTAGACGAATTCGATACTTTTGCAGAAGAATGGATGAATGCGGGAGGACAGCAAATCACAGAGGAAGTGAACGAAGCGATTAATTAGCACCGAACATTAGGCCTGAGCCGGTTTAGCTTATCATATCGGTTCAGGCATTTTTGTGGGACCGCGGACAGTGAAGAAAGGTATGGGTTATTTTATGAATAGACCGAAAAAGCAAGCATATTATCATTTGATGATGCTTCCGGGGATGATATTTTTAATCATTTTTAATTTTATTCCTATGGCTGGAATTGTGATGGCATTTCAGAATTTCAGTCCGGTAAAGGGGATTTTGGAATCTAAATGGGTAGGGCTTGATAATTTTAGATTTATTTTCAGCCTTCCGGATAGCAGACAGATTTTTGTTAATACGATTATCATATCGCTTGGGAAGATTTTGCTTGGAATCCTTATTCCGGTCTGCTTTTCCCTGCTGCTAAATGAAATAAAGATGAAGTTTTTTAAACGAACGGTTCAGACGATCGTATATATGCCTCATTTTTTGTCTTGGGTAGTGTTTGCTGCGGTAGTCCAAAATATATTTTCTTATGACGGGCCGGTCAATGCACTGCTGACGGCAATAGGAATGGAGCCTGTTATGTTTTTGGGAAGCAACCAATGGTTCCGAACGTTAATGGTTACTACCGATAGCTGGAAAGAATTCGGTTATGGCTCGATCATTTATCTGGCGGCGCTTACGGGAATAGATCCGGGTCTGTATGAAGCAGCATCCATTGACGGGGCAAGCCGATGGAAAAGGCTTTTGTATATCACCTTGCCGGGAATCATGCCGATTATCCTCATTATGCTGACGATGGCCCTGCCTAACATTTTGAACGCAGGGTTTGACCAGATTTTCAATCTATACAATCCGCTCGTTTACGAATCGGGAGATATTCTGGACACCTATGTTTACAGAGTGGGTATGTTAAAAAGGCAATACAGTCTGGGAACGGCGGTAGGATTGATTAAATCTGTGGTCGGAATGATACTCATATTAGCTGCGAATAAATTGGTCACGACATTTTCCGACCGGAGAATGTTCTAAGGAGGGCAAAGATGAAAAAACGGAAAAAAATAGATTTACTGACCGTATTCATTTACGCGGTGGTGGTAGTGATGGGCCTAAGCTGCCTTCTTCCACTGCTGAATACGTTGGCGTTATCCTTTAGCAGCAGCGCGGCGGCTACAGCCGGTAAGGTGGGAATTATACCGGTGAGTTTCACGCTGAGCTCTTATCAGAAGATATTGAATGACCAGCAGTTTTGGAGATCCTTTTTTATTTCGGTGTTACGGGTGCTGGCAGGTACCTCACTGAATATATTTTTAGTAATTACCATGGCCTATCCTTTATCCAAAAGCCGAAGAGAATTCGGTGCGCAGAAAATATACATTAAATTCGTGATATTTGCTATGCTGTTCAACGGCGGCATGGTTCCTACATACATGGTAGTGCAGAAGCTGGGAATGATCAATACCATCTGGTCTTTGATTTTTCCGGGAGCGGTGGGCACGGGGAATGTTATCCTGATGATGAACTTTTTCAGGAGCGTACCGAAGTCTCTGGAAGAAGCGGCGGAGATTGACGGCGCTACTCCATTTCAGATTTTATGGAATATATTTATACCGGCATCGAAACCTTGCATAGCTACTATCGTGCTTTTCTGTATTGTAGGGCACTGGAACGATTATTTTTCGGGGATTCTGTACATAACGAAGGTACATAACTATCCCTTGCAGACCTATATACAAATGATAGCTACCACCTTTGATATTTCCAAAATAACTGATATTAAAAAGCTGGAAGAATTTCTTGCGGTATCCGAAAAGACGCTGAATTCGGCAAAGATAGTCGTATCCGTCATACCGCTGTTATTGATTTATCCTTTCCTGCAGAAATATTTTACCACGGGACTCGTGGTAGGAGCCGTTAAGGAGTGAGAGAAGGACGAATGAAGAAAATATATAGAATTGATGCCGGAGGAAGGGCATTGGAAGAAAATATAGTACACCGCGGGAAGCTTCGCATTACATTGATGACCCCTGCGCTTCTCAGGATAGAATATAACCGGAAAGAAGACTTCGTGGACGCGCCTACGCAGGTTGTATGGTCCCGGAAGTTTCCTGTCGTGGATTATTGCCTGGAGGAGTCGGAGGAAAGCCTGTTTCTGGAAACTGCGCGCATATGCCTTAAATATAACAAGGACAGTAAAGCGGAGGATTTCCTGATGATCAGAATAAAGGACGAGGCGGGCAGGTATATCGGAAGCTGGAAATGGACCGATAAGGCCCTGACGTTAAAGGGCACCGCCAGGACCTTGGACGAAGCGGACGGGGAGATAACGCTGGAGGAAGGTATTATTTCGAGGCAGGGGTATTCTACGCTGGATGACAGCACTTCCTATTTAATCAAAGAAAACGGTGAACTGACGGGGAGAAAAAGCATCGGCAAGGATATTTATTTCTTTGGATACGGTCATGCCTATCAGGAATGCCTGAAGGATTTTTTCCGGCTGACAGGGAAGCCGCCTATGCTTCCGAGATTCGCCTTCGGCAACTGGTGGAGCCGCTATCACAAATATACAGAAGAAGAGTATAAAGCGCTGATAGAAAGGTTTGAAGAAAATGAAATTCCGCTGTCCGTAGCGGTGATCGATATGGACTGGCACATTACCGAGATTGCCTCCGGTGAAGGGAGCGGATGGACGGGATACACGTGGAACCGGGAATTGTTTCCGGAGCCGGAGAGGCTTCTTACATGGCTCCATGAAAAAAAGCTTCAGGTATCTCTCAATGTGCATCCGGCAGAAGGAGTTTTGTCACATGAGGAGGCTTATGAGAAAATGGCAGACGCCCTCGGTATGGATACGAAGAGGCGGGAGCCCATAGCCTTCAACATTTCTGCTCCTGAATTTCTGGAGGCATATTTTCAATATTTGCATGCTCCCAACGAAGCGATGGGAGTGGATTTCTGGTGGGTGGACTGGCAGCAGGGGGAAAAAAGCGGACTGCCGGGGGTGGACCCACTATGGCTTCTTAACCACTATCATTATTTGGACAATGGAAAGGAAAATAAGAGGGCGCTGATTCTGTCCAGATATGGTGGAGTCGGAAGCCACAGATATCCGGTGGGATTTTCCGGCGATTCTATTATATCGTGGGAAACTCTGAAGTTTCAGCCATATTTTACGGCGACTGCGGCTAATATTGGATACGGATGGTGGAGCCATGACATTGGCGGCCATATGCTGGGAGCATACGATGAGGAATTGCAGATCCGCTGGGTCCAGTTCGGCACGTTTTCTCCTATCTGCCGTATACACAGCTCGGCAAGTCCTTTCAATCATAAGGAACCATGGAACTATTCTTTGGAGACTAATAGGATCATTACGAAGTACTTGCGGCTGAGGCATCAATTGATTCCCTATCTGTATACAATGAACAAGGTTTTTTCCTCAGAAGGGATTCCCCTGTTAAGACCCTTATACTATGAGTACCCGGAAAAAGAGGAAGCGTATTGTATGCCGAATGAATACCTTTTTGGAACCCAGATGCTTTGCGTTCCTATTACTGCGCCTATTATCGATGTAATACGGGTGGCTAAGGCGAACGCCTGGATACCGGAGGGGACCTATATCGATTGGTTCACCGGCACGATTTACAGAGGCGGGCGCAGGATAGACCTTTACCGGGGAATCGGGGAAATGCCGGTGCTTCTTAAGGCAGGAGCCATTGTACCGCTGAATGGAGATAAGAAGAGAGAAAACGGTGCGGATAACCAGGACTTATTGGAACTGATAGTAGCCGCAGGGGCGGACGGGGAATTCGAATTATATGAGGACGATGGTATCAGCCTGCTTTTTGAAAAGGGAGAGTATGTGACCACGCAGTTTGAGATGGATTACAGGAAAGGCGGAGAGCTTCGGATCCATGGAGCAAAGGGCGACTTGAAATTAATACCGGAGAGAAGAAAATACCGGATCCGCTTCCTCGGATTTGAAAAACCGCAGACGATATGGGTAAAAAGAGAGGGAACATTAGCGGAACTATCGTTTTACTATGAAGCGATAAGAAATGAAGTAGTGCTGGAATTAGAGGCAGGAGTTGCTGAAGAGGTCAGTATATCTTTTCAAGGGGGCATGCGCTTAGGAAGCAATAATGTACCGGAGAAATGCTTTCTGCTGCTGGATAAGGCTAAAATTGAATATAGCGAAAAAGAGAAGATTTATAATATGATCACAAAAAATACATGCGGCAGTGCTTTGACAAGCTTGCTGAGCTTAAATATAAATGCTGAGCTATACGGAGCGATTCATGAACTGCTGCTTGCTGAGGAAGAATGAAAGAGGACACATCTTATGAAAAAATGGCTTCAAAGCGTCTATTCCGATGGAACAGGACATTACGTCAGCGAGCCTTATCCTGCAAAGGGTGAACGGGTCGATATACAAATCAGAATGTTAAAAAATCAAAGTGTAAAGCATGTGCTTCTGCGTTCTAAAGAATTTGGAATTGAAAAACTAACCGAGATGAAGTTGTGGAAAACAAAAAATGGATTGGATTATTATAAGGCGCAGGTTCGGATAAACGATCCGGTATACCGCTACCAATTCTACTTGGTTACGGAAGAGAAAATTTATTATTATACGCAGCACCGTATCACGGATCATATTCCCGATGAATCGAGGGACTTTGTGATACTTGCGGACTATCATCCGGCCAAATGGATAAAGGAATCTGTTTTTTATCAGATTTTCCCTGACAGGTTCTGCAACGGAAATGAAAAAATCAGCGTTAAGGATGGGGAATACAGCTATCAGGGGCATCCTGCCATTCGGGTAAAAAATTGGAATACGCCTGCGGTAGACTATAGGCAGACGCACGCTCTGGATTTTTATGGGGGAGACTTGGAGGGAGTCATCAAGAAGCTGGATTATCTATCGGAGCTTGGTGTAAATGCAATATATCTGAATCCTATTTTCGCATCCCCCTCGGTGCATAAATACGACAGTCTGGATTATTATCATGTGGATACTCATTTGGGCGGGGATGCGGCGCTGAAAAGGCTGATAAAGAAATTGCATGAAAGAGATATGAAGCTCATGCTGGATATTTCGATCAATCACACAAGCTCCGCCGCACAGTGGTTCAATAAAGAGAACGAATTTTATCAAGCTTTTGTGGGAGCATATCAAAATCCGGAATCGGAGCTTCGCAAGTTTTATTTTTGGGATGACAAGGGAAATTATGATACATGGTGCGGAGTGGAGACTATGCCTAAGCTCAACTATGGGTCTGAGGAGTTGCGGAGAAAGGTATATAAGAACAGGAACTCCGTGCTTAAAAAATGGATGAAAGAGCCTTACGGAATCGATGGCTGGAGATTTGATGTGGCGGATTGTCTGGCGAGAAACAAGGTGACGGATGTACATGAGGAAGTGCTCAAGGAGATAAGAAAGGAGCTTAAGTCCGAAAATCCCGATATTTATTTGCTGGCGGAGGACTGGGCGGACTGTTCGGAGGATCTGAAAGGAGATGCGTGGGACGGAACGATGAATTATTACGGCTGTGCCCGGCCGATTCGTGAATTTGTAGGAGAAATCGATTTATTCCATGTAAGGAACCCGATACTCAGCCGCTTAACCTGTAAAATGACGGCGAAACAGTTGGCGGAAAGAATTACACAATTTTATGCGAAACTTCCCTGCTCCGTACAGTATCAGATGTTCAACCTGCTGAACAGCCATGATGTGACCAGGCTTTATAATAATCCTAAGGTGAATGGGGAGGAGCACAGAGGGGCCGTTATGATGATGTTTGCATTGCCGGGATGTCCTAATGTTTATTATGGAGATGAAATCCTTTTGGAGGGACGTATCGATTCGACAGAGAGCTGCCGTTATCCTATGAATTGGAAGCGGAAGGAGGAATTTACGGAGGTTTATGAATTTTACCAGAAGCTGGCGCGGCTGAAGCGAAGCTCGCAGGCGATGCAGGACGGGGGCTTTCAGGTTATTTGGGATAAGGATTATGTATTTTCTTTTTCCAGATTTACGGAAAAAGAAGTTATCTTTGTTGTTTGTTCGACGGATGACAACGAATATGAAATGATTCTTCCGATTGAGAACTATGGATTAGAGCATTTTCGGGAAAAAGAGGATTACTTCGGCATTCCTTTGGATACGGAAAAAAGGGATGGAAAAATAATATGTCACATAAAGCCCCACCAAAGCTATCTGATAATGGTGCCCATAGAAAAATAGGAGAAAGGCCGACTGTTTTTTGCAAAGGAAATAGGGTATAATGTTCTTAATAATAACTATTTTTGAAGGAGCATTAGTATGATAACGTTAAAGGATATTGCAAAAGAAGCCGGCGTAAGCAGTGTAACGGTTTCAAATGTAATTAACGGTAATTATAAAAAGGTATCTGCAGAGAAGATTGAAGAGATTCAGGAGATCATTAAAAAGCATCATTATGTTCCCAATGCAGTAGCGCGAAGTCTCGCGGTGAAAGAATCAAAGCTTATCGGAGTAGTAATTCCATATGTGTCTGAGAATGAGAACTTCCTGCAAAGTCCTTATAACGCGGAAATACTCGGTGTGCTGGAAAAATGGATTCGTAAGAATGGATATTATTTGATGGTACGATGCGTGGATAGCTGTAATGAAATTATTCCGGTTATCAACACGTGGAATGTAGATGGGGTAGTTTTTCTCGGAGCGTATAGCCACGAAGTGAGAGAGCTGAAAAAGCAATTGCAGCTGCCGATGGTTTTTATCGATACATATACGGAAGAAAAAGGAATTGTAAATATTGGCGTAGATGATTTCAGAGGAGGCTATATCGCCACGAAATATCTGATCAGCAAAGGCCATCGCTCTGTCTGCTTCGTTGGACCGTGCTATATCGACGGAAATGTAGTTGAAAAGCGCTACGGCGGATACTTGAAGGCGATGCGGGAATGCGGTTATGAGGATAATATTTTAAGTGAGCATGCTGTTGGAACTTCCTATGAGTGCGGTGTAGGCATAGGGAAAAAAATCGCGTTTGCAGAGGAAGAAATCACCGCTGTCTTCGCTACGGCGGACATATTGGCGTTAGGATTGATCCAAGGCTTGCGCTTAAGCGGGAAGAGAGTCCCGCAGGACGTATCCGTGATCGGATTCGACAATTTACTGGAATGCAGATATTCTACGCCGCAGCTTACGACTGTATCGCAGAACATTTCTGTAAAAGCGGAACGGGCGGCAGCGGCTCTGTTCCAAATGATCAGGGAAAAGAAGAAGCTGTCCATGATTGAGATAATAGAAGTGGAATTAGTGGAAAGACAGTCGGTCTGGCAGCTATCGGACGCAGATTAAAAAAGCAATGCCGTAAGGCATTGTTTTTTTCTGTAATGTAATAGGAAAATACGCGAAGCATACTTTTGTTCTGTAATAGGAAAATGCGCCTATTACAGAAACGATGGATGCGCAGCTACGCGCGCGGAACAAAAGCTGTGCTGCCAGAGTATTTGGCCTTGGGAATGTACGAAGCACACTTTTGTTCTGTAAAGATGCGAGAGTATGAGGAGGTTCCCAGGCAGTTGTTTTTTGATTTTACAAAATATGTCGTAAAAGGATAGAAAACGACTAAATAATAGTATGGAACTTCAAAGAAAAAAATGCTATACTGTAAGAAATGTATTTTTCAAGGTTATGTGGTGTTACTGTTCACACAGTAGCTTAACACTTGCTGTTAAGCTACGTAAGAACATGATGCAAGAGATGATTTCTGCTTCGCGGAGCGAATTTAAATGCAGAAATCATACGTTACTGTGAACGGAGTGAACAGTAACTATGGGGTTACAAATGGGTAGATGATACCCGCAGGGAAAAGGGTAAGGTATGAAAAACAGCATTAAGTTAAAAGGCAGATTAAAAAAATATTTACAGACTTCCGTATATTTAGGTATTTTATTGATTATCGTAAACTTAGGAATCTATCTGATCGATTACCGCGCAGGGCTGGTCCTTACATGCTTTGTTATTTTCTATTTCGCGGTAGTTTCATCGCTTTTGCTATACAATAAGCCGGTTATCATGAACGAGCTGATCAGTTTTGCTACGCAATATGGACAGATTCAGAGAAAGCTTCTCCGGGATTTGGACTTGCCTCACGCTCTGTTAGATGATGAAGGCAAGATCATCTGGACGAATGCGGCTTTTGAGAAGACGGTACATAAGAGCAGGGGATACCGCAAGTCGATTACTTCCCTGTTTCCTACGATCACGAAGGAAAAGCTGCCCGGCGAAGCGGATGAGGTGGAATTCAGCATATGCTTTGAGGACAGCGATTATGTGGCTAAGCTGAAGAAAATATCCTTGAAGGACATGGAAGAGGGCAGCGATATCATCGAGGTGGAAGACTATGAAGGCTATTTGATTGCCCTTTATCTGTTCGATGAAACCGCTTTAAAGATTGCTCTTCAGGAGGTGGATGACCAGAGCCTTGCGGTAGGTCTGATTTATCTCGATAATTACGATGAAGCGTTAGAAAGCGTGGAAGAGGTAAGGCGTTCCCTTTTAATCGCGCTGATCGATAGAAAAGTAAATAAGTACATAGCCGGTCTGGACGGCATTTGCAAGAAGATAGAAAAAGATAAGTTCCTCGTTATCTTGCGCAAGAAGGCAATCGCTTATCTTCAAGAATACCGGTTCGACTTACTGGAAGATGTAAAGACCGTCAATATCGGTAATGAAATGGCGGTGACCATCAGTATAGGTGTTGGCCTGAACGGACTTACCTATGCGCAGAATTATGAATTCGCACGCAATGCCATCGATTTGGCTCTGGGCAGAGGCGGCGACCAGGCCGTGGTGAAGACCCCCAACAACACCATTTACTATGGCGGAAAGAGCCAGCAGGTGGAGAAAAATACCCGTGTCAAGGCGAGGGTAAAGGCACACGCGCTGAAAGAAATCATATCCGGCAAGGACAAGGTTATCGTAATGGGACACCGGAATGCGGATGTGGATAGCTTCGGAGCGGCGGTAGGTGTGGCGCGGATCGCGCACACGCTGGAGCGCAAGGTACACATCGTCGTCAACAACGTGACCACATCGCTGCAGCCTATGGTCGAGATGTTCAAGAACAATCCCGAATATGCTGATGACCTGATTATCAACAGCCAGCAAGCTATCGAGATGGTAGGAAATAATGCGGTGCTGGTAGTGGTGGATGTGAACAAGCCGAGCATCACGGATTGTCCGGAAATGCTTCGTTTGTGCAAATCCATCGTGGTATTCGATCACCACAGGCAGGGTACGGAGGTTATTGAAAATGCGACCCTTTCTTATGTGGAAGGATACGCATCATCTACTTGTGAAATGGTTTCGGAGATTCTGCAATATATCGGAGATAATATAAAGATTACGAGCACAGAGGCGGACTGTCTGTATTCGGGCATTATGATAGATACCAACAATTTTATGACGAAGACGGGAGTAAGGACCTTCGAGGCAGCGGCATTTCTTAGAAGAAACGGTGCGGACGTCACGAGAGTGCGCAAGCTGTTCAGAGAGGATGCGGCGGACTACAAGGCAAAGGCGGACGCTGTCAGTCAGGCGGAGATTTACCGCAATGCGTATGCGATTTCCATCTGCACGGGAGACGATGTTTTGAATCCTACGGTGGCGGGAGCGCAGGCAGCCAACGAATTGCTTAATATTAAAGGCGTGAAGGCCAGCTTTATTTTGACCGAATACCAGAACCAGATTTATGTCAGTGCCCGCTCTATCGATGAAGTCAATGTTCAGATTATTATGGAAAGGCTGGGCGGCGGAGGACATATGAATGTAGCCGGATGTCAGATGGAGGACAGGTCCCTGGCAGAGGGCATCGGCATCATTAAGCATACATTAGATACGATGATTGAAAACGGCGAGATATAAGTTCAGTCAAAAGTTTTCAAAACTTGAAAGGAGTACATGAACAGATATGAAGGTTATATTGATAGAAGATGTGAAGAGCTTGGGCAAGAAGGGACAGATTGTGGAAGTGAACGACGGTTATGCGAGAAATTTCGTGCTTCCCAAGAAGCTTGGACTGGAGGCTACCGGCAAGAACATTAACGACTTAAAGCTGCAAAAAGCCAACGAAGAAAAAATAGCGGCAGAACAGCTTCAGGCTGCCGAAGACTTTGCGGCAGAAATGGAAAAGCGGGAAGTCGTCCTGACGATAAAGGCAGGAGAAGGCGGAAAGACCTTCGGTTCCATATCCTCAAAGGAAATTGCGGAGGCTGCCAAGAGTCAGTGCGGAATGGAAATCGACAAGAAGAAGATTCAGATGCCGGAAGCGATAAAGAGCCTTGGTGTATACGAGGTATCCGTAAAGCTGCACCCGAAGGTAGCAGGTAAGCTGAAGGTAAAGGTTCAGGAAGAAAAATAAAAGATACGAAAAGTGAGAGGATGAAAAGTGGCAGCAATGGAAGAAACATTGCTCAAAAGGGTACTGCCCCATAGTATAGAAGCCGAGCAATCCGTGATAGGCGCTATGATTATGGATAGGGAAGCAATTGTTGTAGCCTCCGAAATAGTAGCGGAGGATGATTTTTACAGCAAGCAGTGCGGGATTCTATTTGAGGCTATGATAGAACTGAATGATGAAGGGAAGCCGGTAGACTTAGTAACGCTGCAGGACAAGTTAAAGGAAAAGGATATTCCGGCGGAGATGAGCAGTCTGGAATATATCAGGGACTTGATCACCGCGGTGCCTACTTCTGCCAATATCAAATACTATGCGAATATCGTGGCGGAGAAAGCCACCTTGCGCCGGTTGATAAAATTAAACGAAGAGATAGCCAATACATGCTACGTAGGAAAGGAAAGTCTGGAAGTAATACTGGAGGATACGGAAAAGCGTGTATTTAATCTGGTACAGAGAAGAAATACGGGAGAATTTGTACCGATTCGTCAGATTGTCATGAACGCTATGGATCAAATCGAGAAGGCCTCCAGAAATAAAGGGAGCGTTACGGGTATTGCCACGGGATTTATCGATTTGGATTATCGGACGGCCGGAATGCAGCCTTCCGACCTCGTTCTCATCGCGGCCAGACCGTCTATGGGAAAGACAGCTTTCGTGCTTAATATCGCTCAGCATGTGGCTTTCAAGCTGAATCAGACCGTAGCTGTTTTCAGTCTGGAAATGTCCAAGGAGCAGTTGGTCAACCGTTTGTTTTCCTTAGAATCCAGGGTTGATGCGCAGAAACTGAGGACGGGAAGTTTGTCTGACGGCGATTGGGAAAAGCTGATTGAAACAGCCGGAGTTATCGGCAAGTCGAATCTGATCATAGATGATACGCCTGGTATCAGTATTGCGGAGCTGCGCTCCAAATGCAGAAAGTACAAGCTGGAGCACGGGCTTAAAATGATTATTATCGACTATTTGCAGTTGATGTCGGGAAGCGGTAAGGGAGATTCCAGACAGCAGGAAATCTCTGATATTTCCCGCTCATTAAAGGCATTGGCCAGAGAACTTAGCGTTCCGGTGCTGGCCTTATCCCAGCTTAGCCGGGCGGTAGAGCAAAGACCGGACCACAGGCCGATGCTGTCGGATCTTAGGGAGTCGGGAGCCATTGAGCAGGATGCCGACGTGGTTATGTTTATCTATAGAGATGATTATTACAACAAAGATACTGAGAAAAAAGGAATTGCAGAGATTATCGTGGCAAAGCAGAGAAATGGTCCGATCGGAACGATAGATTTGGTCTGGTTGCCGGAATATACCAAGTTCGCCAATATGCAGAAATGATAATCTATATTTATTTTAAAATTAGCAGATAAGATTACAAAAGAGGACATGTATAGTATACAGTCCTCTTTTTATGTATACGGTTGACAAAATAACCCGATAAAATACAAAATTCAACAAAGTATATAGCGGCGGGAAAGTGTCGAAAAAATAAACCGGAGAATATAGGAAGACAGAAAGGAGAAAAAAGAATGGAAAGACAGACACGCTATTTAATTTCGGATGCAGCAAAGCTGGTGGAGGTAGAGTCCCACGTGCTCCGTTATTGGGAGGAGGAGCTTGGAATTCCGATTAAGAGAAACGAGCTGGGACATAGATACTATACGGAAGAAGATGTGGAATGCTTTAAGGAGGTAAAAAATCTGAAGGAGCAGGGTCTGCAGCTCAAGGCGATCCGGGTAGTAGTCCGAAATGGCAGGCTGGAGCGCACAAGCGGTAATCCAATGATTGAGAACGGGCTGCTGCATGGCGAAAGATTGGACAAGGCCAATGAGAACAAGAGAAAAGCATATGAAAGCGAAGGGCCGGAGTCTGGAATGAGCAAAGAACACGGGGGGCAGATGATAGAAATCATCGCGTCTAAGGAATTGTCCGAGGCAAGGCAGGAAAGTGTCGGTTTCGGAGCCATAGGAAGAGAAGAAAAGAGTATGCGGCTGCAAATACTTTTGCAGCATATGATATCGGAAGCGGTAAAGGAGAGTAACAAGGAGCTGTGTGACGATATTAAAGAAAGTGTCCTTAAGGAAATGGATTATCAATTCCGGCTTCAGGACGAAAAGGAGGAAGTGCGGGAAACCGAGCGAAACAGGAGAGAGGACGAGCACTATAAGAAAATCGATGAACTGCTTCGAAGCTACAGCAAAAAGGGAAGGAGGAAAGAGAAGGCAGAAGAGAAGCAAAGCCGTCTCGCTGCAAGAAAAAAGCCTTCAATCGTCTGATTGAAGGCTTAAGGAGCGTTATTATAATAATATTAGCCCTGAGAAATAGCGCCGGTAGGGCAAACGCCTGCACAAGAACCGCAGTCGATGCAGGTACTAGCATCAATTTCGTACTGGCTGTCGCCTGCGCTGATTGCGCCAACCGGACACTGTCCTTCGCAAGAGCCGCAGCTTACACAAGCATCACTAATTACATATGCCATAATGATATTCCTCCTTAATATGTATCCTTATTGATAAATTGTTATCAAACTATACCTTATTTTAATATAAAACCGGGTTAAATACAAGTGAAACATAAAATATTAAGTTACTGTTCACTCCGTTCTCAGCAACACATGATTTCTTCATTTAAATTCGCTTCGCGAACCAGAAATCATCTCTTGAATCACGTTCTTACGCAGCTTAACAGCAAGTGTTAAGCTACTGTGTGAACAGTTAACAATGTTAACACAAAACAAGAAAGCCCCTTACAGCCCCTAATGAGGCTGACCGGGTTCTGAACGGCGCTTCTTGATTCCCTCAAGTATTACCTTTTTCTTCTCGGGAATCTTTTTCTTGTCCATAGCGGGAACGCCGGAAAGCTTGTATTCCATATTGAGTTGTTTATACTTAGCTTCTCCCATCGTGTGGTAAGGGAGCACATCGAGTGCTTTCAGATTACTGAACTGACCGATGAAATATCCTAAGTCGAACAAATACTTATCATCGTCGGTAAGTCCCGGCACAATCACGTGGCGAACCCACATATCCACATGCTTTTCATTCAGATAGGCAGCAAATGCGAGGATATCTTCATTGGGCTGCTCCGTAAGTTCTTTGTGCTTCAGAGAATCGATATGCTTTATATCCAGCATAACCAAATCGGTCAAGGTCATTAACTGGTCCAGCTTTGCGATCCACTTCGTGTTCTGCGCTTTGTATGTGATGCCCGAGGTGTCGATGCAGGTATGAACGCCTTCTCTTTTTGCGATGGTGAATAAATCGATCAGAAAATCGATCTGCATCAAAGGCTCTCCGCCGGTTACCGTCATACCGCCGTTTTTATAAAAGGCTTTGTTCCTATTGTATTGTTCAAATACTGCCTCCGGCTCCATGAGATTGCCGGCATTCATTTCCCAAGTGTCGGGATTGTGGCAATATGCACAACGCATAGGGCAGCCCTGCAAAAAAACGACAAATCTCGTACCTGGGCCGTCCACCGTACCAAAACTTTCAATTGAGTGTATTCTGCCTTGCATGTCCATCTTCCTTTTCTTTTAAAAAGGGCCCTGAAATGGTTTCAAGGCCCTCGATGATAATTGTTTTTGCGCAATTATACGGATTCGTGGAATGTACGTGAAATAACGTCATTCTGCTGTTCGGGAGTCAACTTGATGAAGTTAACTGCATATCCGGATACGCGGATAGTAAGCTGAGGATAGTTCTCAGGATGTTTCTGAGCATCCAGAAGAGTGTCTTTGTTAAGAACGTTAACGTTCAGGTGATGTCCGCCCTTCGTTGCATATCCGTCTAATAATGATACGAGGTTATCAACCTGTGCTGCACTAATATCTGCCATTTTACTTATCTCCTTTTTCTTTATCGATAGTCGTCCAAGCCCTGTTCCAAGGTAGGAACACTGCATGCTAACGGGGTTCTGGAACAGTCTGTACATCCCAAAGTCTGAACGTTTTTCGATTCTTCCTGAGAATTGTCCACATCCACATTTATGTGACCTACACCTTGAGCCACGCCGGAATCCAACATTTTCACAATATCGTCAATCATTGTCTTCTCGTCCATAACAAACCCCTTTCTTGTTTCGTTTTATAGTTGATTAGCTGTTTAAATCTAAATCGATGTCGCCGGCAAATACTCTGTCTTCTTTGCCGAGAGCTCCCGGGATGATGGAGAAGGTATTGGAGATACCATCCTGTGCATCTTCGAAAGGAAGCTTTGCAACGGAAGAGAGAGAAGCGATAGCGCCATGTGTATCGCGTCCGTGCATCGGGTTAGCACCGGGTGCGAAAGGCTGGCCTTTCTTACGTCCGTCAGGTGTGTTTCCGGTAGCCTTGCCGTAGGTTACGTTGGAAGTAATCGTAAGTACGGACATGGTAGGAACACCATTTCTATAGGTGTGATGTCTTCTGATAGCAGTCATGAATTTGGAAACGATGTCGTGAGCGATCTTGTCTACGCGGTCATCATCGTTACCGTATTTCGGGAAATCACCAGTGGTCTTGAAGTCTACGATAACTCCGTCTTCGTCTCTTACTACTTCAACCTTCGCATATTTGATTGCGGACAAGGAATCGGCAACGATAGACAAGCCTGCGATACCAGTTGCGAAATAACGCTTTACATCCCTGTCGTGAAGAGCCATCTGTGCTCTTTCATAGCAGTATTTGTCATGCATATAGTGGATAACATTCAAAGTATTAACATATACGTCTGCCTGCCACTCCATCATATCTGAAAACTTGCTTATTACATCATCGTAATCAAGAACATCGCCTTCCACCTTGCGGTATTTCGGGCCTACCTGTTTCTTTGTTACTTCGTCCACACCGCCGTTCAAAGCATAGAGCAAGCATTTTGCGAGGTTAGCGCGTGCGCCGAAGAACTGCATTTCTTTACCGATTACCATGGAAGATACACAGCATGCGATACCGTAATCATCCGCATGTGTTACTCTCATAAGGTCATCGTTTTCATACTGTATGGAAGAAGTCTGGATGGACATCTTAGCACAGTATCTCTTGAAGTTCTCAGGAAGTCTTGTAGACCAGAGAACGGTCAGGTTCGGTTCCGGAGAAGCGCCCAGGTTAGTCAGCGTGTGCAAGTAACGGAAAGAAGATTTCGATACCATATGACGTCCGTCAACACCCACGCCGCCGATGGATTCTGTTACCCACACAGGGTCACCTGCGAAAATCTGATTGTACTCAGGAGTACGAGCGAATTTTATGCATCTCAACTTCATGATGAAGTGGTCGATAAACTCCTGGATCTGCTCTTCGGTAAAGGTTCCGTTTGCCAAGTCTCTTTCTGCGAAGCAGTCGATGAAGGTAGAAGTACGTCCGAGGGACATAGCCGCACCATTCTGTTCTTTTACTGCACATAAATATCCGAAGTAGGTTGCCTGAATGGCTTCCTTTACGTTAGTAGCCGGATTGGAAATATCGCAGCCGTAAGAAGCAGCCATTTTCTTCATCATCTTAAGAGCTACGATCTGCTCGGAAATCTCTTCGCGAAGGCGCATAACTTCGTCGGTCATAACGCGTCCGGTAGAATCCTTCTGAACCAGTTTATCTTCAATTAATCGGTCGATGCCGTATAAAGCGATACGTCTGTAATCGCCAATGATACGTCCGCGTCCGTAAGCATCTGGAAGTCCTGTGATAATATGGGAAGAACGGCATGCTCTCATATCTTCGTTGTAAGCGTCGAAGCAGCCGGCATTGTGTGTTTTTCTATGAGTAGAGAAGAATTCGCTGATTTCGGGATCTACTTCGTAGCCGTTATCGGAGCAAGCTTTTTCTGCCATGCGGATACCGCCGTAAGGCTGTAAAGAACGTTTGAACGGTTTATCTGTCTGGAAACCGACGATCGTCTCTTTGCTCTTGTCCAAGTAACCCGGTCCGTGAGAAGTGATGGTGGATACAACCTTCGTGTCCATATCGAGAACACCGCCGGCTTCACGCTCTTTCTTCTGCAAATCAAGTACCATGTTCCATAAGTCTTTTGTGTTTTGTGTAGCGTCAGCTAAAAAGGATTCATCTCCGTCATAAGGATGATAATTTTTCTGGATGAAGTCGCGAACATTGACTTCATTTTCCCATTTGCCGCCTACAAAGTCTTTCCATTCTGGTCTCATTTTAAATAAGCCTCCTACTTTGTTATACGATTAGTTTTTTAATTACAATTCGGGCACACTCATTATAAGTGAAAGCCTCTTACTGCGTCAAGCGACGGAATGTACTTTTTTAGGAACATTCAGGCGTTATGACAGCTCAAATATAAATTTTTTGTTAATATTATTAAGAATTCGGAATAGGTTGCCAGAAGGTGGAGAAAGTATTATACTATTAGTAGTTTTCCCAGAAAACATTTTTTATACAAAAGGAGGTAGAAAAGATGGCAGAGATAACGAAGGATATGACAATTGGAGAAATATTGAGAATAAATCCTAATGTGGCACCTATTCTTATGGAAATAGGAATGCACTGCTTGGGTTGCCCTTCCGCTCAAGGAGAAACATTGGAAGAAGCAGCTATGGTTCATGGCATACAAATAGATGACCTGATGGAAAAAGTTGCAGCGGTATAAAGTATCCATTTACATGAAATAGAGGTGTATCGGTAATCCGATGCACCTCTTTCCTTTGTGTTTATATTTGACTTAACGACTGTATGGCATTATTTTTTATAATGGGTTCAAAATGTTCTTCTAAATATGCTTCACTAGCAAGAGCATATTTTTCAATGGTTCCGTATTCGGATAAAATATTGCATATTTTGTTAAATTCAACCGGCGTATGGCTGCCCTTAGCCACTAACAGCACATAACGGCGATTGGTGTCATTTTTGTATAGGGAATTGCTTCCGCTGTAGTTGGGGGCCAGCAGGTGAGAAATCCGAGAAACCACACCGAGAGAATCGAACGAGAAGATTCTCGTCAAATTGTAATTCTCATGAACGGAGAGTTCAGGCTTCTTGGCACCTTTCTTCTGCGGCATGTCTGGATTAGCGGTAATTTCCTCCGCCTCCTCCTGTGTGCTTGAAAAATTGCCATCGTGAATTTTTTTGAACAAATCAAGCACGTCATCGGCACCTTCGGAAAGACTGTCTATCATTTCATCGAGTTCTTCTTCCGTATCGTGAACTGAAGGAGCAAATTTGGAAAAACGTGTATCCAGCTCTTCCGGGTCCTCCACCTTCGTAATAATAAGAACGATACAGTCTGAATTCAGTGGAATTGCTTCTATCATCAGCGGAATATCCTCAGCCTCGAATCCAAATTCAAAGGATGCTTGCTGCATCATATCTCGAAACAGATTTTTCGCTTTTTCGGTTCCGTATGCGAGTTCACTGATCTTTAATTCACGGTCGGCTAAATCTTCTCTGGTAAGTGTACAGCGAATCTGATGGTCGTTAACTTTTTCAATTTTCATGTTATCACATCCTTACTATAAGATACTGCCATTGTTTTATCTTGTGACTAACCTGAACCTATTAACCCTAAAGAATAATACTTTACAGTTAAATGTATATTATACTTAACCTAAGTTTAAGTCAATAGAGTTGATTCAGTGTTTAAAAAATTTTAATAAAAAATGGTTTTTCCTTCAAGTTTTACTTGAAATATCCGGAAAAGTTGGTTATAATTACTACTGCGGGATGTCTCCGGATAGTAAGTATCGGAAGGAGGCATAGCAGTTTTTATATATTTATTGTATCATTTTAAAGCATATATTGGAATATCTTTCACAGATTTAATAGTGATTTAATATTTCAATTCTTATCCTCTTACATAGTATGGAGGATGTCTTACAAGCTTATGTGCTTGTCCGTCAAATAAAATTTTCCAACTAATTTTCACAATCTTATAATTCGCATATAGTTTTTTAAAAAGGGACAATTTTATTTTTATACCATTTATTTGATACACGTCCAGACATTCCGTCACTGTTTATTATCGTCAATTTATCGAAAAGTATAAGAAAATTTACAAAAATATATCACGGTTTTGCTGTTGGTCATAAAAAGGGTAACAATCATTCTCTGCGCAAAAATGAGCTTAGGCTTTGTTGCATCAAACAGGAAGACCCCCGAAACTGTAAGGTGCAGTGAAATAGGTGCCTGACGAAATATAATAAAAAGCCGACAAAAAGTATTAAAAAGTCAAATTTGGTAATGACGGTATTCGAATAGTTTGTTATAATAAAGGACGATTGGAAGGGAGCTGGATAAATGAAGAAATTGATTCCGGCAATAACTGCGATCGTCCTTATTATCGTGGTTATTGCAATAAGTGTTGGTATAAAGATTGTGGATAAATACTCGTATTCGAAGGAGAGAAAGGATCTCGACGAATACTTTTCAATAGAAAGCGCCGACGAGGTGCCGATTATTTTGCAGGACGAGCTGATCGAGGAATCGGCCAGGCTGATTGAGGGAACTTACTATCTCGATTTGGCTACGGTCCATAAGTATTTTAATGACAGATTTTACGAAGATAGGAACGAAGGCTTATTGCTGCTTACCCTGCCGCAGGAGACAGTTCGAAGCGAGATCGGATCTTCTCAGTACAGCACGTCAGCCGGCGATGCTTCCGAAGAGTATGTCATTTCCAGATATGAAGGGGATATCTTCTATATAGCGATAGACTATGTGAAAAAATATGCAAATTTTTCATATGAAGCCTTTACCGATCCGAATCACATGCAGATTTATACCAAATGGGAGGACCGTAAGACAGCCCAGCTTACCAAGGATACGGCAGTACGTTATCAGGGCGGAGTGAAGAGCCCGATTTTAACAGATGCGGCTGAGGGTGACACTGTGGCGGTCATCGAGGAAATGGAGAAATGGAGCAAGGTAAAGACTGCCGACTCCTTTATCGGCTATGTAGAGAACAAGCAGTTGGACAACTACGACACGCAGTCGCCCATTCCGGTTACAGACTATGAGGAGCCGATATATACGAACATTTCCAAGCCCTATAAAATCAATCTGGCATGGCATGCCGTTGCGGGAACTGCAGGAAATGACACACTCGCCTCTGCGTTGGAGAAAACTAAGGGAATTAACACGATTTCCCCCACATGGTTTGCGCTAAGCGACAACGACGGGAACTTTACAAGCTTTGCTACCAAGGACTATGTGTCAAAAGCGCATGAGCAGGGAATTGAGGTATGGGGGCTTATAGATAACTTTACGAATAAGGAAGCGGTAGATACGTATGAGGTCTTATCCTATACGAGCAAGAGAACCTATCTCATTGGAAATTTGATAAATACGGCTTTGGAATATGATCTGGACGGAATCAATGTGGATTTCGAGGAAATCAGTCAGGATGCGGGTGAGCATTTCATACAGTTTATCAGAGAACTGTCCGTTGCCTGCAGGGCGAATGGAATAGTGCTTTCGGTAGATAATTATGTTCCTACAGGCTACACGGATCATTATAACAGGGCGGAGCAGGGAGCAGTGGCGGACTATGTAGTCATTATGGGCTACGACGAATATTATAAAGGAAGCTCCGAAGCAGGAAGTGTAGCTTCTATCGGTTTTGTGGAGAACGGAATCAAGAAGACGGTGGAGCAGGTACCAGCCCAGAAGGTAATCAACGCAATTCCATTTTATACGAGAATATGGGAGACAAAGGGTGCCGAGCTCACCAGCCAGGCGGTGGGAATGGATCTTGCGGAGGAATTCGTGCGAAATCATAACATCGAGACGAGATGGGATGAGGAGACTTGTCAAAACTACGGCGAGATACAAGAAGGCGACAGCTTTTATCAGGTATGGCTGGAGGACGAGCAGTCCATAGAAGTCAAGCTGAACATCATGCAGAAATACGATATCGCCGGCGTGGCGGAGTGGAAATTGGGATTTGAAAAAGCATCCGTATGGGATGTGATTGAGAATTACCTGAACAAATAGAAAGTGTTCATTTTTCTTTCTTATATTTCATAGATTGAAGTAACGGCAGGAATATAAGCAGGATAGCAATGATAGATGAAAAGCAGAAAAAGATTTTAGGTATTGTGATGGCGGTAATTCTTCTGGTGTCCATGTATTTTGTGGCGAGGGAGAGTGCCGCCTATGTTAATGCGGACAAAGTTCTTTCGGGAAAAAGCAAGGGCAACCCTGAGGAAATCTGTGTTGTTATCGATGCGGGGCATGGCGGAACGGATCCGGGCAAGGTGGGTATTAATGGAGTCTTGGAAAAAGACCTTAACCTTAAGATTGCGAATCTTGTTAAGAAATTTTTAGAAGCACAGGATATAAAGGTGGTTATGACGAGGACGGATGAGGGCGGCTTGTACGATGCAAATGCTTCCAATAAAAAGGTTCAGGACATGAAACGCAGGATTGCCATTATCGAAGAGGCGCAGCCGGAGATTGTGATAAGCATTCACCAGAATAGTTACCAGGAAGAATATGTGCATGGAGCGCAGGTTTTCTATTATACCGGCAGTGAAACGGGGAAGGCGCTTGCAAGGACGATACAGAACTGCTTTATCGTTAGTGTGGACCCTGAGAATAAAAGGGAAGCAAAGGCGAATGACAGTTACTACTTATTAAAAAAGACTTCGGTTCCTATTGTTATCGTGGAGTGCGGGTTTCTTTCCAATAAGGAAGAGGCGGAGAAGCTGAATTCAGAGATTTATCAGGAAAAGGCAGCTTGGGCGGTACATATGGGGGTATTACAATATTTGAATTCACAAAAATAGAAATAAAAAATAAAAGATTGGTTTTATGATATGGGGCAGCAGGGAGAAGCCGAAGCAGACGGCGGCATTCCTGCTGTTTTTGCATTTAAAATATAAATAAAATTTATTTATGCAACCTTTTCAAACGCTCAAAGGTATTTAAAGTAGAGAAACAAAAAAATATATTCTTGAGAGGATGGAAGAAAATGAAAAAGAAGATAGTGATGTGTTTGATCGTAAGCGGCATGGCAGTAGGTATGTGGGGCTGCGGCGCATTGAGACTGCCGGCACCGACTGCCAATATAGGAACAGAGGCAGAAGTTGACGAGGATGCAGAAGTGAAAGAGGATACAAAAGAGGAAGAAGCGGAGGAGAAGAAAGAGACCGCTTCCGAAACGCCGGTACTTGGGCAGGAGGATATCGACGGTTATGAAGGTTTCACATATCTGTATGATGAAATATTGAGAACGGACAGCGAAGCGAATAAAGAAACTGGAAAAATGGAGAAAAAGCAGATAACGGTTTATATTCCCCAAGCGGATTACACAAGCGTTAATAGAAGCAATGCCTACAGCACGGCATTGGGAGTTACCTTAGAGGTGGAGCTGGAGCCTTACATTCAATATGACATGGAAGATTATCTGGTTACGGAAAATCTGGGATGCTATTTAGAGGAACGTTATGACCCTTTTTATACTGCCGACTACAAGGATTTGGTAAAAAGTGAAGTGGAAGAAATCGGGGAAAATGCGGCGAGAGCTACAGTAGAGTATTGTGAATACGATAGCTGGGATGACAAATATATTACGTTCTTTGTGACCTACTATCTGGTTGAACTGGAAGATAAGATGGTATTGGTAACGACCACAGTGGATGAAAGCAGCGTTACGGGAAAAACGCCCAAACTGTTGGAGGAATTGGAAGCATTCTATCAGTTTGAAATCGACTGGGATGCAAAAAGAGCGGAGCAGAAGAGAACGGATTATCTCGCAAGCGGAGGGGATAATACTTATTCTACCGGATATTTACTTTTCCAGCTTCCGGAAAACTGGGCGTTGGATAACGAGAATTCCAGTTATGATTCTTCCTTGTATGCACCAGAGGGAGACTCCAGTTTTGCAGGCTGCGGAATCGTCCTGATGGATAAGTACGTGGGCTCGGATGAAACACAAAGCGTAAACGACTTTATAGCCAACAAAGATATCGCGGAAGAATATGTGAAAGAGATAGCAGGGGAATACGTAGGTGATATGGATATTTCGAGCTGCGATACCTGCCTTGGAAAAGCTGCAAAGTTTGTTTATGATATATCCGATGGTAACAATAAGGCTAAGTGTGAAATGTATTACATTCCTAGTGAATACGATCTATATATTATTTATGTGTTCCAGACCGGTGATTCTATTGAAGATCCTTTTGCAGTAGCTGCGGATATTTTGGAAAACGGTCAGGCCAGATAATTTTACAAAAAAGATGCAAATCCTTTGAGCATAAGATATAATTGATAGTGCGATATTTATCATAATACCGGATGAGGGGACTGCATTATGACAAAGGGAAAAAGCAATATAACGGCGGAGGGTGCCATAGAACGGTACGCCGATATGGTGTACCGGCTGGCATTATCCCAGATGGGAAATAAGCAAGATGCGGATGATATTTTTCAGGAAGTATTCGTAAGGCTGGTAAAACATGTCCATAAGCTACAGACTTGGGAGCATGTAAAAGCATGGCTCATAAAAGTGACGATCAACTGCTGTAAAAAACATTTTGCTCAATATTGGAACAAAAACGTATGTCCGATGGAGACACTGGAAATCGAACAGACCGTGGAAGAAGGGTATTCCATACCGGAAGAGGGGATTCCGGTAACGGTTGCGGTAGGCAAGCTGCCACCGAAATACAGGCATGTGATATATCTGTTTTATTATGAGGAGCTGTCAATCATAGAGATAGGTAAGGTAACAGGGCAAAAAGAATCTACGATAAAGTCACAATTATTCCGAGCGAGAGAAATGCTGAAGGAAATGCTAAAAGGAGATGTAGATATATGAAAGACCAGTATCAAGAGGAAATATCCCGGATACATGTCACGAAAGAACTGTTGGAAGAAACCAAAAAGGCAATGAAAGAGGAAGAAGCAAAGGAACAGAAAAGGAAAAAGCTCCTTTCCTATAGAAACTTATCGATCGCTGCCGCTGCGGTTTTTTGTCTGTGCATTCTTGTGCCTATGATGGCAAGGAATCCGGGCAGTTCCACTCAGATACAGTTATCCAGGCAGGAGCAGTATGCGGCTGGAAAAATTGTGAAGAACGACAAAACAAAGCTTGATATAAAAGAGGTGGAGAAAAGGCCACAGGAATTCGACAGTGCAAAAGAAGTGACGGTCAACGGTATTGCCGTATTCATTGTACAGGATGTCGAAACGGGATATTTAAAGGCTTATTATGAAAAAGACCGGGTCGGATATGAAGTATTGTCCGAAACGGACAGTGAGGATGAGCTGACGGAGGCCATGAGCGCTTATTTAAAGTAACCGGTACGGTTATTATGAAGGGAAGAGAGGCATATCCCCGGCCTTCTTATTGAAATCAGAAAAGTCCGTATTGCGCACTCTTCCTGATTTGAAAGGGGTAAATTAAAATAATGAAATTTGAAAATGATCATATAAGGATTCTTGTGGAGAAAAAACAGCTCTCCGCGCAGCAGAAGGAAGCAAATAAGCTGAAATGGAAGAAACGGCGTCCTGCAATGCTTGTAGCACTGCTTTTGATTGCGGCTATTGCAGGTGGAGCGGTATATAGCAGCTATTATGGAATGAAGGGCGATTGGCAGCAGGCCTTGGCGGACAGTAAAGGCGCGAATGAGGATGGAGCTTCGGGAAACGAACCGGGCGATAACGGAGGAGGGGCCGTATCAGCCGCACTCAATGAAAATGAGCAGCAGGCGAATGAGGAATACGGAGAAGTGGAAGGCACCTATTTGTCAGCGACCAAGTTGGCAGCAGGACTTCAGGAAAAATATGCGGATAAAAGTCTGTATGGTTATACCTATGGCGAACCTGTAGATAATTTAGGCCGTGTAGAGGCTATCGAAATCGAATTGGGCTACGATGCGGCATCCCTGGGTGTGGAATACTGGACGGAACTGTTTGCAGTTTATCAGGATCCCGACCTCACTCATCCGCTGGGATGCAATTACGAATGGGATAAGGAAACGGGGTTGGTAAAAATTATGCCGCCCAATAGCTCTATTTGCAAGATCAGCATCAGTAATCTGGATACGGAGACTGCGGAAAAATATCCGCATACCAAAACAGCCCTGTTCGATGATGGAGCAGCCAGCAGCTGGGGGAACCTCGGAACCTTGTATCTTGCATCCTATAGAGATACGGAAACAGGAAAACTTCTGGAACAACCTGAGGTAAGCATCGTTACCCTCCAAGGGGAAGTGGAAGAAGCTCCCAAGCTGACGTATTCCATTTTAGCTGACGGAAGACCGATGTTTAAGTGGAATGAAGTAGAAGGTGCTACAGAATACATGGTTTGCCAGACTTCGGCAACGAAAGAAAACGGATACGGAAGTTTTCTGTATGTACTGGGCATAACAGAGAATACCTCATGGACCACCAAAGCCCCTGAATACAGCGATATGGCAACGGTCAACAAAGATTTTAAGACTTTCCGGCTCAGTCAGGATGAGTGGAAAAATGAATCGAATTATGATTATAATATGGATAAATACGGAACTCCCGATATCCCTTGTTATGATACAAGCGAATATGCGGCGGAAGAGGGAATCTGTGTAATTGCGGTAAACGGCGAAGGAACGTCTATGATGAGCAATGTATATCAGAATTCGGAAATGGCTCCGAACCTTCCCTATCAAACTGCTTATAATACGGAGAAGGAAAAAGGATTCTTGTCTTCCATGTTAAACTACAACTCTGTAAAGTCCCTTCCTATTTATGATTATGTAACTATGTGCGATGGTTATACGGTGACAAAGCTGATCGATTATCAGACAGAAAAAGCTTATGTTCAGGATAAGCGTCTGATTACTATGGATGACGAGGGAAATCCTGTCAGCGCTGAGACAGTGCCCTGCCTGTCCATACCATATATCGTAGAAGGAACTCCCTTTGCCTATGAAATGAGCGTGGAGGATTATGATGAAGCCAATCTGGATGCGGATAAGGCATTTTTAGAGGATAGGGAGAGCAAGCTTCGTAAAAAGTCCGGTGATGTTGCCCCGGAATACGGCATGCGGTATGAAACAGAACAAGAGCAGGAATCACAAAGTGACGAGATACGTGCTGTTACGGACAACATATGGGCAAACAATGCCTTATCGGAATATCTGGCGACCAATATGCTGGGCGGTGCCGGACTGATTGATCTTGAAGATTTTCCGGAAGCGAGAGATACAGAGCTTGTGGATGACGCCTTGATGGAAGCCTATTATCAGAATCCTCTGATTCTGGGGATTCAAGGCTATCGAATCAGCAAGAAGGGAACGGCGATTCGCATTACATATGAAGATTCCCTGAGTGAGCAGGCAAGAAAGCAGCAGGAGATCCAGAAAAAGGTCTCTGAGGTCATCGGAGAAATCATTACGGACGATATGAGTGATCAGCAAAAAGAACTGGCAATTAACAAGTACTTATGTGATACCATAACCTATGATGAGGATGCCCTTGCCAATGCAGAAGAAAATGATTTTATGTATGTGGACAGCCAATTTAACGATTCCTTCAATGCCTATGGCGCTCTATTGGATGGAAAATGCGTTTGCGCCGGATATGCGGCGGCGTTTAAGTTGTTAGCAACGGAAGCCGGCTTGGAGTCCATCGTTGTTACGGGATTTTTAGACGGGGATTTGGCACATGCGTGGAACAAGGTAAAAATCGATGGTGAGTGGCAGATTGTAGATGTTACCAACAACGACAGCGAATTCATTTATAATGCTTTGCTGAACCTGCCTTCCTCCGTAGGTGACAGAATTCTGGTAGAGGATAAGGAGTATATGCTGGATAAAGCAATCGCAGATTATGTTGGAGAAAGCGATGATAATGAGTTTTACCACATTACGGACAGCTATTTTCCTATAAAAGAAATAGCGGCCAATCTGGCAAAAGAGCTGGAAAAAACCGGTACGGCAACGCTGCGTACGGAATATGATTTGAACGACAGCGATTTCTATGACGTCGCGGATGCGGTTTATGAAATCATGGGCGACGATATCGATTTATATGGCTATTACTGGCTGGGAGTCATTTATCTGACGACGGAAGAATAAACACTCTTTCCCACCCCGCTTGCAGCAGAGAAGGTTTCTGCTCAAGCGGAGGTGGGAATTTTTGTATTGTTTTTTGGACTTAGAAATCATCCCTTGCATCACATTCTTACGCAGCTTAACAGCAAGTATTAAGCTGCTGTGTGAACAGTAACTTGTTTACAATAACAGTTACAATTTGCCTTACATAAATAGAGACAAAAAAAAACGATTGTGGTATACTATACGGGGTGAATTTAAATGGAAACGAAAATAGTCCGTATGGATGAACAAAATATAGATTATGAAGCTTTAAAAAGAGCCGGGGATATTATCAGAGCCGGCGGTCTGGTGGCCTTTCCCACAGAAACAGTGTACGGACTGGGGGGGGACGCATTGAATGAGGAATCTTCGGGGAAAATATATCGTGCCAAGGGAAGGCCCTCGGACAATCCGCTTATCGTGCATATCTGTAAGCTGGAGGATATGGTCCCTATCGTAAAAGAGGTTCCGCGGGCGGCGAAACTGCTGGCGGAGGCTTTTTGGCCCGGTCCCCTCACGATCATATTGAATAAATCGGATAAGGTACCTTATGCCACTACCGGAGGTCTGGATACGGTGGCCATTCGGATGCCGGAGCATAGAACAGCGCTGGCCTTTATAGAGGCATCCGGCGGATATATTGCAGCACCAAGCGCCAATATCTCCGGCAAGCCAAGCCCTACTATCGCCAAATATGTGGCGGAGGATATGGATGGCAGAATAGAGATGATTATCGACGGCGGTGAGGTGGGTATTGGATTAGAGTCCACGATTGTAGATTTGACGGAAGAGACTCCTATGATACTGCGCCCCGGCTATATCACGAAAGAAATGCTGGAAAAGATTCTGGGCGAAGTGAAGGTGGATGAGACGATATTGGGCGACAGCCCGGGAAAAGCGCCGAAGGCTCCGGGAATGAAGTACAGACATTACGCTCCCAAAGGCAGGCTGACCATTATTGTAGGGCTTCAGGAAAACGTGGTCCGGGAGATAAACGACAGGGCGGCGGACATGCAAAAAAGGGGAGAAAAGGTCGGAATTATCGGGACGGATGCCACCGTTTCCCTTTACGGTGCTGACAGCATAAAAAGTGCAGGAAGGCGGGAAGATGAGGAGTCCATCGCTAGGACGCTTTATCGGATACTGCGTGAATTTGATGATGAGGATGTAACGGTTATTTACTCTGAGGCTTTCGATGGGACTTCGGGAAATGGGGGAATAGGACAAGCTATTATGAACCGGCTGTTGAAAGCGGCAGGACATCATATAGAAAATATATAAAATAGTATGAATAAGGAGGCGCTTATGTCTATTGCATTAGGATGTGACCATGGAGGATATGGTCTGAAACTGGAAATTATAAAATACTTGGAAGCGCATGGTATTGCATACAAGGATTTCGGCTGTGGAAGTTTGGATTCCTGCGATTATCCCGAGTACGGACGGGCGGCGGCAGAAGCGGTGGCGTCGGGAGAGTGCGAGACGGGAATCGTCATCTGCACCACGGGAATCGGAATATCCATCACTGCGAACAAGGTAAAGGGTATTCGCTGTGCGCTTTGTTCGGACACGGTTTCTGCAAGGCTGACAAGAGAGCACAATGATGCGAATATGCTCGCCCTCGGAGCGGGTATCGTGGGGACCAATCTGGCGCTTGGAATTGTGGATGTGTTTCTTCATACGGAATTTTCCGGAGAAGAGAAGCACTGCCGGAGAGTTACCAAGATTGCGGCGATGGAAGATGAACTGTAAAAAAATACAACAGCATACACAGGAGGTATTGCAATGGCAAAGGTAGTAATAATGGATCACCCGTTAATTCAGCACAAAATCGGTTATATCAGGAGAAAAGATACCGGTACGAAGGATTTTAGACAGACAATTGGTGAGATTGCCATGTTAATCTGCTATGAAGCTACAAGAGATTTGCAGCTTTCCGATGTAAAAATAGAAACTCCCATCTGCACCGCTACAGCAAAAGCGTTAAAGGGCAAGAAGATGGCAATTGTTCCTATTCTCCGCGCGGGACTCGGAATGGTGGATGGTATGCTGACTCTTATTCCCGCAGCGAAGGTGGGGCACATCGGTCTATACCGGGATCCGGAAACCTTAAATCCGGTGGAATATTACTGTAAGCTTCCGGCAGACTGCGCGGAAAGAGAAGTGTTCGTGGTAGATCCGATGCTGGCAACAGGAGGCTCCTCCGTAGCAGCGATTCAGATGCTAAAGGACAAGGGCTGCAAGAACATTCATTTCATGTGCATTATTGCAGCGCCTGAGGGAATCGAGAAGATGAAGAAAGCTCATCCTGACGTAGATATGTATGTAGGAGCACTGGATGAGAAATTAAACGATCACGGATATATCGTTCCAGGTCTGGGGGATGCGGGGGACAGGATATTCGGAACCAAATAAGGATGATTTTTTGAGTTTGCCAAAGCGGGCATGGGGGTATACATGAAGAGAAAAAACTATATTTCTTGGGATGAGTATTTTATGGGAGTATCGAAGCTTTCCGGCATGAGATCAAAAGATCCCAGTACTCAGGTTGGGGCGTGCATTGTCAGTGAGGATAATAAGATTTTATCCATGGGATATAACGGCTTTCCGGCAGGCTGTTCGGACGATGAATTTCCGTGGGACAGAGATGGAGATATATATGATACTAAATACGCCTATGTGACGCACAGCGAATTGAACGCTATATTGAATTACCGCGGCGGCAGTTTGGAGGGAGCGAAGATTTATGTGTCGCTTTTTCCCTGCAATGAATGTGCGAAGGCGATTATTCAGTCGGGCATCAGGACTATCGTATACGACAGCGATAAATATGCAGATACGCCCACGACCAAAGCTTCCAAGCGGATGCTGGATGCGGCGGGAGTGCGATATTACCAGTACCAGAGGACGGGCAGAAAAGTAGAACTGGAAATGTAAAAGGGGACCTTTCGGTCACCGGGCCAAGGCGGGTAGGATAAATGAAGCATACAGGAAAACAGAATATGGCGGCAGTACTCATCGCAGTATTGCTGGCAGGGTGTATACCCATGACGACTGCGACCACTGCATATGCGACAGATGCTACCAGGAAAAAGCTGCAGGAAGCGCAGGACCAGAAGAATCAGACGCAGGAAGATTTGAACCAGACGCAGGAAGACCTGCAGAATTTGAATCAGGAAAAGGACTCGCTTCAAGGAGCGCTGAATACACTCAACAGTCAGTTGAAGGAGGTCAGCAATAACTTGGAGGAGCTGGAAGCGCAAATTGACGATAAGGAAGCTGAGATAGAACAGACGAAAGAAGACCTGGCAGATGCAAAAGCCACAGAGGAGCTCCAATATGAGAGCATGAAAAAACGAATCCAGTTTATTTATGAAACGCAGGATTATGTCATGTTGGAAATGCTTTTTGCCTCCGCGAATTTCTCCGATTTTCTAAATCGCAGCGATTACATCGATCAGCTTTCTGCTTATGATAGGAAGAAGCTTCAGGAATATACGGAGACGAAGGAGCAGATCCAGACGGCCGAAAAGCAGTTGGAGGAAGAGAAGAAGGAACTGGATGACTATAAAGCCCAGGTAGAGGTGGAGAAAAGCCGTGTATCCGGGCTGGTAGGACAGACTTCCACCAGTATTGCCGGAAAGAAAAATGAAATATCGCAGGCGGAAGCCGAGGCTCTGGCATATGAACAAAGCATAAAGGAGCAGGAAGAAAACATTTCCAAGCTCCAGGCGCAGCTTGCCGAAGAAATTCGTCTCTCCCAGTTGGCGGCGCAGTCTGCATGGAGGGATATTTCCGAAGTAGGATTTGCCGAGGGGGACAGGTATCTTCTTGCGAATCTCATTTACTGCGAAGCCGGTGGTGAGGGCTATGCCGGACAGCTTGCGGTAGGCTCAGTCGTCATTAACCGCGTACTTAGCTCTGTCTATCCGGACTCGGTGGTTGGAGTCATCTATCAGGGAGGTCAGTTTTCTCCTGTGGCAAGCGGACGGCTCGCAATCGCTCTGGCGGAGGGAAAGGCTACTGCCAGCTGCTATCAGGCTGCGGACGATGCCATGAAGGGAAATACCAATGTTGGAAACTGTGTATATTTCCGAACTCCCATCGAAGGGCTGAGCGGCATTAACATTGGAGGACATGTATTCTATTAGGCTTTCATATAAAAAGGCATGATAATTCTTTGAAATTGAACTGCCCCCTATAAGTTAGATTTTTTGGTCTAACTTATAGGGGGCAGTTCAAATGTTGTGCTTATTTTTATGTATTAGGAAAGTGCTCCTATTACAAAATGTCCTCGATATATTTCTGTAAGGCGGAAAATTTTCCGGCATATATGATCTGAAGCAGATGATTTAGGCGAAAGAGACATTTCTTTATCAAATCGCTCTGCACCAATTCTTTATCCAAAGCAATAACCAGTTCGTCCAGATCCACAACCTTCACGAAGCCATCGGGATAGATGATGACATCGGCCAGCAAGTCTAAGGAGGTCAGAGTATTCTTCGCTTCATCATAAATGTATTCTACAATATCGCAATACCAATATAGGAGAGAACCGTCTTCACGGTAGAATTTGCTCACCTTGAAGCCCTGTTTCAGAAAATAACAGGAATAACCGTGATGCAGATCTTTTTTCGGCTTTAAAGCGTTCCATTTGGTAATGATTACTTCATCGTTACATGTGACAATAATATCGTCCTTCAGTAAAATGCACTCGTCCGGCATGATTCTTTTACGGTAAAGAATAGGATTTGTCATGCGTCCTCCAGGAATGCCGCAAAGCAAAGAAAGGGAATGACAGCTCGCGGCTGGTTGCGGTTTGTAGTAAAAGGTATATATGTCCAAATATTACACTTGCCCCAAACAAAAGTCAAGCAGGAAAGTCAAAAAAGGGAAAAACGCATATGATAACATAAAAAATAATCTTTTTATAAAGGACGTTGCTCATGTATAATCAAAGAATTTTGCCCTTTTATATGACATATCCGCTGCCCCTTTATTATCAGGAAGAAGATACGGCGATGAGAGATCTGGAGTACTTACAGCAGATGTATCCGATAGAGGCAAAAAGGTACCAGAAAGTAGTAGCCAGCATGTTGGATAAGCTGGATTATGAAGGCAGTATGATCTATGACGAATACCCTGATAAGTGGCAGATGTACAGACTATCCCAGAATATCCTAGACGTTATCAGAAGGCAGGAAGAAGAGGAGAAGGCGGGCGAGGTTGTTGCACAAGAGAAGCTGGATTCGATATCTGATGTGGTGCAGGTTATTCTCTGCTATGAGATTTATAAGAGAAGACATAATCGAAGCCATAGCGGTATTTTAAAGTTTTAGTTGTAGTTTTATAGTAAAGTCAGTAAAATATAGTCATGGCATAAATTGTCATGACTATATTATTTTTCTGTAATAGGAAAATACACCTATTACAGAAAGAATGAATGCGCAGCTACGCGCGCGGAACAAAAGCTGTGCAGTTGAAGTATCTGGCTGCGAAAGCGCATGAAGCACACTTTTGTTCGTAATAGGAAAATACACCTATTACAGAAAGAATGAATGCGCAGCTACGCGCGCGGAACAAAAGCTGTGCAGCCGAAGTATTTGGATACAAGAGTGCATGAAGCACACTTTTGTTCCGGACGTTCAGGAAAAGGATAAAAAATGGAAGAATTGTTGCAGGAAGCAATCGGAGAAGGGCTGTACCAGATTATTTTAAGCAATCCGACGGATAAGGAAAAAATAAATAAGGTGAAGGTACGCCCTGTGATGTTGAAGGATAAATTGTATTTTCAGGAAACTGCGTATATCGGAGCGCAGGTATTTCATGAGAACTATGATAAGGAAGCTTTAATAGCTAAAATTATGACACATATGTCGGAGAATTTCCGGCAATGTGAGATAGAGACAGCAAAAATAAAGGCAACGGTGCTCGTAAGTAAAAAAGGAAAAGTAACGATCAATAAGAAAACGGCAGCCGGACAGAAAGATATCGATTGGTCACATAACAGAACGAAAACATATATTCTGGAGGAGGGAAGAACCGTTCCTTTTCTTGTGGATCTGGGTGTACAGACCCAGGACGGAAAGGTAGTGAAGGCAAGATATGATAAATTTAAGCAGATCAACCGTTTTTTGGAATTTATTGAGGATATTCTGCCCACACTCCCTAGAGAAAGAACGATTAAAATCATCGATTTCGGCTGCGGGAAGTCTTATCTTACGTTCGCGGTCTATTATTATTTAAAGATATTGCAGGAACTGGATGTACAGATTATAGGATTGGATCTAAAAAAGGACGTGATTTCACACTGCAATGCTCTCGCTTTAAAATATGGATACGAGAGCTTGAAATTCTTGCAAGGAGACATCAGCACCTTTGATGGGGCGCAGGAAGTGGATATGGTCATGACCCTTCACGCATGCGATACTGCAACCGACTATGCGCTGGCAAAGGCGGTGGAATGGAAGGCGAAGGCGATTCTGTCTGTTCCATGCTGCCAGCACGAGGTGAACGGGCAGATAATGTGTGAGGAGCTGGCCCCGGCTCTTAAGTACGGGCTGATTAAGGAGAGGATGGCAGCACTTCTTACCGATGCGGTACGTGCGAATATTTTGGAAGAACATGGATATGAGGTACAGATACTGGAATTCATAGATATGGAGCATACGCCCAAGAACATTTTAATACGTGGGATAAGAAGAACAGAGAAAATCGGGAAACACAGAGAAACAAATGTGAAAAAAATGACAAATATGATGAATGTGGAAACTACCTTGCAGAAATTAATGCAATGAAACGGCGTATTAATATTATGAAGTCAATGACCCGTGAGCAGTAACCGAGGCCAAGCCAGCTTGGCTCGTTGCTTTCGGGGGAATAAGGAAATGGAAAATGAAGAAAACAGCGATAAAATGTTTATATCTGGCGGCTGTGTTTTTTATAGCTCTTTTTATTATCAGTGCGGTGGCAAACCAGGGTAATACCGAGATGACGATGGAAATGGGGCCGGCGACCTATCCGGTTATCCACATGGTGGTAGGAGGCAGAGAGGTAAACAGCCTGCACGGATATAAGGACAGTATGGAATGCAGTTACCAAAGGGATAGCATAACGCCTCTGGGACAAGGGAGAAAAGTGAATATTGCCGTGGATAAATACGGAGAGACGATAGAAGGGCTGTCCTTTGAAGTGCGAAGCATCGATGGTGAGAGGCTGGTGGAAAACACGCAGCTTACCGAATATAAGGAAACGGAAGAAACCATAGAGGCGGAATTTTCCATAAAGGATTTGATTGAAGAGAATACGGAATATATGCTCGTACTGCTCCTTACCGACGACAACGGAAGAACGATTTATTATTACACGAGAATTATCCAGACTGAAAATTATTTTACGGACGAAAAAGTGGACTATGTGCTGGATTTTCATAGGAAAACCTTCGATAAGGAGGCAGCTAAGGAGCTGACCAAATATCTGGAGTCCAATTCTGACGGAGACAATACGACTTACAGCAAGGTAACGATACACAGCAGCTTCCATCAGGTCACATGGGGAGACTTAACCGTAAATAAATTAACGGAGCCTGATATAACGATAAAAGAACTGGCCTCTCAGACCGGTGCTTTGGAACTGAATTACCTTGTGTCCATAGAAGACGGCAAGCAGACGAAGATTTGCCGGATCAAAGAATTCTACCGGATACGTTATACCTCTGACCGGATTTATCTGCTGGACTTCGAGAAGACGATGAATCAGATTTTTGATGAAAAAGCAGATGTTTACAGCAATAACAAGATCGATCTCGGAATAATCCAGCCTGAGAACATCGATTTGGTAGAGAGTGACGGCGGAAACGTAGCTGCGTTTACCGATGGGAGCAGATTGTACTGCTATAATGTACCCGATAATAAGCTTTCTCTTCTGTTCAGTTTTTATGACGGAAATTATGACGATGAGAGGACCACTTGGGAGAAACACGAAATAAAAATACTCAATGTGGACGAGGCTGGAAATGTTCAATTCATTGTCTACGGATATATGAACCGCGGAAAGCACGAGGGAGAGGTGGGTATATCCGTATATCATTTCAGCGGGCCCTTGAATACGATTGAAGAGCTGGCCTATATACCAAGTGCAGGTTCCTATGAAATACTGAAGGCGGAGCTGGAGCAGCTTTCCTATATTAATAAGTCCGCAATTTTCTTTTTTATGCATGAGGGCTCCATTTATGCGGTTAATCTTGAGGATTGTACTTGTGAGGTCATGGTTTCCGGCCTGATAGAAGGCAGTTATAAGGTATCGGACTCCAACCGGATGGTGGTATGGCAGACCGGAGGGGACCAATATGCAAGCAAAAAGCTGATACTCATGAATCTGAACACAAAGGAAAAGACAGAAATAGCAGCGGGAGCAGAATCCGGAGGAGCGGAGGAATACATCGCGCCCCTGGGTTTTATGGGCGAGGATTTGATATACGGACTGGCTAAAAGCTCAGATGTGGTTCAGGACAATACCGGAAGCATATTGTTTCCTATGTATAATATTATGATACAAAACGAGAGCGGTGAAGTGCTTAAGACTTATAGGCAGGCGGGAATCTATGTGGTCGGAAGCGAGATTCAGGGCAATCAAATCAGTCTTCTGCGTTTGGAGAAAAATGAGGAAACCGGAGTTTATACGGAGATTTCCAACGACCAGATCGTAAATACAAAAATAGAGACTGCCGGAAATAATACGGTGGAGTCCATTCCTACGGATAAATTTGAAAAAATAGTGCAGATAGCCGTAAAGAGCAATATTAATACGAAGACCTTAAAGAGGCTGACTCCAAAGGAAGTGTTATTCGAGGGCGGAAGGGAAATCGCGCTGGAAGAAAGCGAAACGGAAGCTTCACGATATTTTGTATATGGAAAGGATGGAGTGGAAGGAATCTTCACCGACGAAGGAAACGCAGTCAATCTGGCCTATGAGCTTTCCGGTATCGTAGTAAATGAAAAGGGCGATTATATTTGGATCAAGGGCAATAGAAGCGTGAAGAACCAGATTATGGCGATCAAAGAGGCAGCGATTACCGAGGAAAAGAATAGCCTTGCCGTATGTCTGGATACGATTCTCCAATACGAAGGCGTAATGCGCAATTCGGAGTATTTATTAAATCGAGGGGAAAATATACTGGATATTATGAAGAGCAATCTGGAGGGAGTCCAGGTTCTGGATTTGACGGGGTGCAGTCTGGACGCTATATTGTATTATACCAATAAAGATATACCGGTGCTCGCCACCTTAAACGACGGAAGCGCAGTTTTGATCGTGGGCTTTAACGAGCTTAATACGGTATTAATGGACCCGCTTACCGGTACAATTTACAAAAAAGGTATCAATGACTCGAAGCAGATGTTCGAAGAAAATGGAAATCGCTTTTTCACTTATGTTAGGGGAGAATAGTGTAAAAACAGCGTGTTTTAGCTGTTCGCAACCGATGGTTGCGTCCATTCAAACTAGAATTGGTAGTGCAACCGGGGGGCAATTTCTATAATTAGATCAAGAAGGTTCCCAATGTGAAAATTCCCATTGAGGATTTTCGCATTAAGAAAAGGAGAAAGTATTATGAATATTGAAATTGCAAATCGGTTAGTGAATCTGCGAAAAAGCAATAACTTGTCGCAGGAAGCCTTGGCTGAAAAACTTGGAATCAGCAGGCAGGCTGTTAGCAAGTGGGAAAGGGCGGAGGCTTCACCGGACACGGATAACTTAATATTACTGGCGAGGCTGTATGGAGTATCTTTAGATGAGCTTTTAAAGACAGAGGATGAGATTCCCCTTTCCAGAGAGGAAGCGCAGGGGATTTCGGATTCCGAAGAATTATCTCCATCCGGAGATAATGATGAGTATGTTCATGTGGGCTTCGGCGGGGTTCATGTAAAGGATAAGGATGGAAGTGAGGTGCATGTAGGCTGGGACGGCATACATGTAGACGACAAAAAAAGCAGAGATAACGTTCATATCGACAAAAAAGGTGTATATGTAAATGGACAGAAATACGATAAGGAATGGTTCAGCCATCATCATCATTTTCCATTTACCCTGATTATTGTGCTGCTTTATATTTTGGCGGGAACGTTTTTTAATGCATGGCATCCGGCTTGGATGCTCTTCCTTCTGATTCCTCTGTGGCACAGCTTCGTATCTGCAATAAAAAATGAAAACATGCATATTTTCGCTTATCCGGTATTGGCTACACTGCTATTCCTTTGCGCCGGCTTCTTTGGGAATGCATGGCATCCGGCCTGGGTAATCTTTTTGACGATTCCAATCTACTATCCTTTGGTATCGTATATGCAGGGCCTTAGGAAGGAACAGGAATATGAAGAATATCGTTCCCCGTATTCGGATGAAGATACGGAGGAATAGATATGAAAAGAACGTGGATGGGTTTCATTATATTTTTATGCGGGGCAATCGTAATCTGCACGGCATCTGTAAGCTATGCAAGGCACTATAATTACGGTTCCTTTCACTTTATAGGAGGATTCGGAATGGTAAGCTTGAAAAACACGGAGGAATTCGCGGCGGATGGAATTGAAAATATAGATATTTCATATAGTTCAGAAAATATTATCTTCTTAAAAGGAGAGGCGGATAAAATCGTTATAAAGGAATATCTTCATGATGGCGGAGAAGATCATACAAGGATGGAAGTAGAAGGAAATACCCTATATATTAAGAAGAACGAGAGGGTGAATGGGATTTATTTTCTGAGTTTTTTGGGGGGCAGTGAGAGAATTGAAATATATTTGCCCGAAGCCTTCGGCGGAAGTGTAAATGCCACGGCTTCCAGCGGAAATATCACATCGGACCCGGCTTGGAGCTTTAAGGAGTTTTATGCAAATGTAAAAAGCGGAAATATTACCTGCAAGGAAATAGAAGCAGAGAAAATTACTGCAGAGACTTCCAGCGGGAACATCTCCTTCGGCAAGGCGCAAGGAGAAAGAACGTTAACTGCCTCCAGCGGAAATATTGTAGTATCCTCCGGAGCGGGAGACACTTACGCGTCTGCTTCCAGTGGAAACATTACGGTAGAAGGAGCCTCTGGGAATTTTAAGGCATCAACTCACAGCGGGAACATCAAAGCAGAATTAATCAGCTTGGGAGAAACGGTGGAAGCAGAAGTGAGCAGCGGCAATATCAGGCTGGATATCCCTAAGAACAGCGCTTTTTCCTTTGAAGCGGAAGCGAGCAGCGGAATCATAGATACTGACTTTGACGAGTATCTCTCTTATAGCAAGAAAGGCAATAAAGCAAACGGAACCTATGGGGAAAATGTAATAACGTCGATAAGAACCAGAGCCTCAAGCGGTAATACGGAGGTGAAGTTCCGCTAGACGAGTAGATATAGAATGGAACAGACAACAGCTATATGGATGCGCATCTACGCGCGCAGAACAAAAGTTGTGCTATCGTAGTACTTGGCTGCAAGAGTATACGAAGCACACTTTTGTTTTGCAATGGGAAAGAATTTATATATTTTTATTCAATTTATTGATTGAAAATGCGGTTTCTGTATTTCTCCAAGGAAAATAGCAGAAGCATTCCTAAGATGCCGCAAGAAATAATTTCCCCGGCAGTAACGGTAACTACGGAAAACCATAAGGGGCGTATGCCATAAGCATAAAGCAGCACTGGAGGGACCACGATCATGTTCGTGACGATGGGCGGAACCGGTGCCAGCCACTTGTAGCGGCGAAGCTTATAAGTGAGAAACGCGCCAAGCAAGGTGGCGAGACTTCCGAATATAATATCGGGCAAAGCGCATCCTGTCAGTATGTTGCTGAGCAGACAGCCGATAAACAATCCGGGTATTGCTGCGGGAGTGAAAAAGGGAAGAATCGTAAGAGCTTCCGAGAAACGGACCTGCACCGCGTAGTTGGCGAGGCCAAAGGCGTTGGCTGCAAAAGTGAGCACAACATAAATAGCGGCAATCATCGCCGCTTGGACCATTAGTAATACTTTCTTGTTCATGTGAATTTGTCTCCTTTAGTTTTGTTTTTTTCCCGCTTTATAAACGGGCCGGTCAGGAAGGTTTCGAACTGACCGGGGGATATTGCAACTCGATAAGTGTATCATAGGTATGAGTAAAATTCAAGGTCCTGGATAACGTTACTGAGAACGGAGTGAACAGTAACACAGTAAGCTAATCTATGGTATTCTTCGTCAGCCACGCTCCCGAGCGGTAGCGAAGATAATAAATAACCGTCCGTACTGCCCACTCGATTCCCATGCAGATCCACACGCCCTGCACGCCGAGGCCCAGGGGAAGAGCGAAGAGATAGCCCAGTCCGACCCTGACGACCCACATGGTGATGAGGGAGGAGATGGAGCTGTAATTGGCATCGCCCGCGGAGCGAAAGACACAAGGCAGAATATTGGATGCCGACCAGAAGAGGGGCATGGGAAGAGCTGCGATCCAGAGCAGATTATATATTAAGGAAAGCGTTTCCTCCGGTGCCTGATACAGCTTCAATATAAAGGGCATGAGAGGCATGAACACCACTAAGGACAAGGTGATGATAAAGGTACCTAACCATACCAGCTTCGCGCCGTAACGTTTTGCCAGCTCCTTATCTCCGGCGCCGATACACTGGCCTACTACGGTGATGGCAAGGGTACTTATCGCCATTCCGCTGGAATACAGGATAGAAAAAGCGGAGCTTGCGATGGCGTTAGCTGCAACGCTGATCGTACCGAGAAAGACGATATAAGTCTGAACGAGCATGCCTCCTCCGTTAAAGAATACCTGCTCCAAAGCGAAAGGAACGCCTATTTTAAAGACGGATCTCAACATAGAAGGATTAATATGGAAAATATCCTTCGTATAAACCTTGAATATACTTTTGGGACGCACCAATAAAAAGACCGCAAAGCCGCCGCCGATAAGTCTGGCAATATTTAAGGAAAGGACCGTTCCCATAATATCCATATGAAAGCCGTTAATAAAGAGCATGCTGGCGAACAGATGGATCAGATTGATGAGCATCGTAAGGCGCAGACAGGTCTTCGTCTCCCCCAACCCGCGTAAAACGGCGAAGGATCCCATATAAAAGGAATGAAAAATCATGGAAAGAGATACCCCGATGAGATAGTTGCAGGCCTTTTCTTTAACGACAGGGTCTGCTGCTCCAAATAGGGTATATACTAACGGCGTTGAAAAAACGATTAAAAGAGTGCATAAAACAGTAGCTACCAGAGAGGTGGCAAACATTACCTGCCCTGCAGCAGTACGTATCTTTTCAGTTTCTCCCCGTCCTTTGTACTGTGCAACGACTACGGTGCCTCCGGCGGCTATGGCATTAAAGATGGAATAGGCCATCATATTCAAGGGGGATACGAGGCTGACTGCGGATACGGATTCCTGACTGGAAGAACTTATCATAGCCGTTGTAAGCAATCCGATGATATTAATAAAAAACTGATCCAGAATAAGCGGAAGCAGCATGGAAAATAGTTCCCCATAGGAAAATTGACTGCTTCCAAGCTGTTTGCTCAAAAATAAATCGGCCCTTGAACCGGACCGGATAAGTGAAATTTTATGTGCGGAGTGCAGTTTCATAAAATAATTATGCCTTTCTCATATCCTGCGGACTTCCTGCCGCAAGTGTAAATTTTTATCCATATGGTTTCAACGGATAATCGTTCAACCCATATGGATAATAAAATAATTCATCTTTATAGCTAGTATGATTCGCGCGAAATAACCTTATGTTTTATTTCGCGTGGATTATACTAGTCTTCCAGCTCGCCGTTCTTATATTTTGCCACAACGCTTTGAATGCGCTCATTAGGATCTAACAAATCGCTGATAGAGGCATCGTGGTTCAAAGTATCGATAAGATATGCGATATACTTGCTCATATCGCAGTTAATGTACCATTCTCTGGAAAGCAGCTCCGGTGTTTGGTAGATTAAGTTGGTGGTGAGCACCTTGTCAATGATCTTGTTCTCGAAGGCTTTGTCGAAACCGGAGAGGCCACTGGTAAAAAGACCGAAGGTGGCACAGATAAACACCCGGCCTGCCTTTCTCTTCTTGAGTTCAGCCGCCACCTCGAGGGCGCTTTCGCCGGAGGAAATCATATCGTCGATGATAATCATATCCTTGCCTTCTACGCTGGTTCCGAGGAACTCATGGGCTACAATCGGGTTTCTGCCGTCTACGACCCTCGTGTAATCGCGTCTCTTATAAAACATACCCATATCCAGACCGAGCACGTTGGCCATATAAATTGCACGTCCCATACCGCCCTCGTCGGGGCTGATAGCCATCATATGATCGGAATCCAAAGTCAGGCCCTGCACATGCCGGAGAAGTCCCTTGATGAACTGATAGGTGGGCTGTACTGTCTCAAAGCCATGAAGAGGTATCGCGTTCTGTACCCGCGGATCGTGTGCATCGAAGGTAATGATATTGTCTACGCCCATGGCAACCATTTCCTGAAGAGCCAGCGCACAGTCCAAAGACTCTCTCGTGCTTCTCTTGTGCTGTCTGCTCTCATATAGAAAAGGCATGATGACGGTAATCCTTCTCGCTTTGCCTCCTACCGCAGCGATAATTCGTTTTAAATCCTGATAGTGGTCGTCAGGGGACATGTGATTTGGATGTCCGCATAAAGAGTATGTGAGGCTGTAGTTCGCCACATCGACAAGGATATAAAGGTCGGTCCCACGGACGGATTCCATGATAATTCCCTTCGCTTCACCAGTGCCGAAGCGGGGAACCTTCGCGCCAAGAATATAAGATTTACGCTGATAACCTGCAAAGGCAAGAGAGTCTTTGTGCTCGCTTTCTCTCTCCGTTCTCCAATTTACAAGATAGTAATCAACTTTTTCCCCCAAAGATTTACATCCTTCCAAAGGAATAATGCCTAGAGAACCAACGGGAATGGTCTCAAGATTTCTTTTTTCTTCACGCTTTGCCATGAAAAAATCCTCACTTTCTGCTGCGCAGGTACTTAATTTGCTCTGTTTAGTTTTTTATATATTCGGATATCCGGTCCGGATAATTTACACAATGTATAGTTGCTGGTAATCCTTGAAAATATTCTGTCGGAATAGCGCACACGTAGTTCCTCCAACGAAAGGTTCGTAGAGATAATCGTATCCTTGTGTCGGATGTGCCGCTCGTTCAGACAAGAAAAGAGCTGGGAAGAAGTATAGTTGCCCACAACCTCTGCACCCAGATCATCGATGATTAACAAATCGCAGTCATAAATATCGTCGTATGCCTCGCCTAGCCCACTCTTATTCCTGAACCCATAAGAAAGCTGGGATAAGGTCTCAAAAAAGGAAGAGGAACTGAAATAAAGAACGGAACGGCCCTTTTCAATCAATTCTTTTGCGACGCAGCCGGACAAAAATGACTTGCCAGACCCTACTGTACCATAAAAGAATAAATTTTGATAGATGGAATTAAAATTTTCTATAAATTTCTTGCAAGTATTTACGGCGTCCATAAAAAGCACGAGGTCGTCGTCCTTATAATACTCATAAGAAAGATTGGCGAAATTCTCGTGCTGCAGCATCTTGCTGATGTGAGACTGCTCATAAAGCATGGAAATTTCGAACTGGCGGAAACAATGACATTTCTGTCCGTCTATGTATCCGGTATCCTTACAGTCGGGGCAGTCGTAAACCGGATCCAGATAATCGGAAGGATAGCCGGAAGAGACCAAAAGCTTCGTCTTGCTTTCAGAAAAGTTCTTAATGATCACTTTTAAATCGTCGAGGGCTGAATTATCACCGCTCAAAAGCTTTTTTCCATGTTCTACGGAAATGGAGGCTATGGAGTCATCCAGTTCCTTGTAGCCGTCCACATGCTCATAAATGTAGGCACGGCGCTTCTCTAATAAATGCCGGTTCTTGTCCTGCTTTTCCTCATATGTGCGAATAATGAAATTATATTGAACATTATTTAACGTCACAGCGAAGTCTCCTTAAATTATCGGATTTTTAAGAGTTCCTTTTCCAGCGTCTCGAAGTCATAGTCGTGCTGCTTGAACTGATTAAAGGCATTGTTCGAAACGGACTTGGGCAGTGTGCGGGAAGTCTTGCCGCGCAGGAATTTCTCATCCTCCTTGGCAATATCGGAAAGATGGTGGACACCCGCATCGTGCCAGCTCTTTAGAATGGTATCAGCATATTCGAAACGATGTTTATCCGTTCCCAAGACAGTACGCTCGCAGGCAACGCGAATCACATCCATTCCAAAGCCAAGCTCCTTCGTCCAGCGGCGGATGTAATCCGCTTCCTTGGAAGTGGGAGAGGTATTCTTGCCCAAAGAATTCATAATGTCGTAAACTGATTTATCATATTTGTAAGCATACTTTTCCGCATCCTTTGGATTGGTAATTCCTGACTGTGCCCAACTGACAGCCACTTTTTCTATGTAACGGAAATCCTTTTTCCCGCGTTCTACGCAATACTGGACCAGATAATCGATTAAGTCTACGGAAAAAGCGAGCTTATCCGAAATGAAGAATATAGTTCTCACTTCGGAGGGAGATAAGGTCTTTCCTATGTATTGTTCCACGATAAATAATAATTGCGAGGTTTCTTCTTTCGATTTAAACTCTTTTAACTGGTCTAAGGAATAAGACGGCTTTTCATATGGTTCTTCGCCCGTTTGCTTATCTTCCGGAGCGGAGGCCTGCTCTAAAGCAGTTTCTACGGGGGGAGAAACGGATTCCTTGGCAACCCGTGCCATTACCGGTGCAGCAGGCATAGAACTTCCGTTTATCTGGCGGCTCAAATCGAGAAGATGAATGCCGATCAAATTTTTGGATTCGTCGTATTCTAAGGAAAGAAGATGATTCTTCTCCCAATATTTGAGCGCACGCATCACGTCTTTTTCCGTGTGATTAAATTTGTCCGCAATATCGGACAGACTGAAAGACAGATTGGCATTCATCATGCGGATAAGATAAATGTATATTTTAAGCTGTGCATCGTTAGCATCCGTCATATATTCGTCAATAAAAATATTGGATACAGCCGTTGCATCCACATAGTTGTCCTTATAAATTGTTAAACGCCCCATTTATCTCACCCATTTTCATTATATGTTACTGTTCATTCCGTTCTCAGCAACGTATGATTTCTGCAATACAAAAATTTTGCGTGTATGATTCGCGCTGCGAAGCAGAAATCATCCCTTAAATCACGTTCTTACGCGGCTTAACAGTAAATGTCAAGCTGTTGTGTGAACAGTAACCATTATATTACTATACTCATTTCAAAGCAAGTTGAATTATAACATAACCCTTCTCAAAAATAAATAGTCAATTTGCCAGAAAACGCCGTAAATACGCCATTTTACAGAAATGTGGACGATGTGGATAATGTGGATAATTATAGTTCAAAAAAGGATATACGATGAACAAAGATATGTAAAGTTCATGTAAAAATCGGGGGTTACGGAGGTGCTTTCCCGAAGGAGCAAAAAGCTGAAATATCCACAAATTTTAAAAAGCTTAGGGCTCTTAAAATTGTGGATATTGTGGATAGCTATTTTTTTAGAAGATTTTCTCCCACTTTTACGATATCTCCAGCCCCCATAGTTATCAACAAGTCATTTTTAACACAGCTCTCTGATAAAAAATTTTCAATTTCTTCAAAAGAAGAAAGATAGAAGCATTCAGCTCCCAGCTTATTTATTTCCGCTTGAAGATTGGCCGAGCTAATGCCGAGATTATCTGTCTCCCTGGCTGCATATATATCAGAAAGGACTACCTTGTCTGCCAGTGAGAGTGCGGCGGCAAATTCTTTTAAGAAGGATTTCGTCCGCGTATATGTGTGAGGCTGAAAAACACACCACAATGTATTGTGAGGATAATTCTGAGCCGCTTTCAAGGTCGCAGTAATTTCTGTAGGATGATGAGCATAATCATCGATGATAGTAACGCCGTCTTTTTTGCCCTTATATTCAAAACGCCTGTCGGTACCCGAAAAGTGCAGGAGAGCCTTTTTCACCGTCTCGCTGCCGATACCCAGGACATCGGCGAGGGCGATGGCAGCCATGGCATTATGCACGTTATGTTCCCCGGGAACCATAAGGGAAAAGGCTTCGGATAAACCATTTCTCCGGTTCAGCATAAAGGATGCATGGGCCAGCTCGTCAAAATGCAGATCGGTATAGCTGTAATCGCAGTCGGGAGCAGAGCCGCAGGTAATGACCTGACAAAGCAGCCCTTCGGTGATTTCTTCGTAATTATCGATGTCTCCGTTAATGATGAGAGTTCCATCCGCCGGCAGAAGCTTGGCAAATTTATGGAATGAAGTGCGGATATCATGAATATCTTTAAAGAAGTCGAGATGATCTTCTTCTATATTAAGTATAATTCCGATCTTCGGAAAAAAGCTTAAGAAGCTATTGGTGTATTCACAGGCCTCCGTCACGAAGTATTCGGACTTGCCTACCCGGATATTGCCTCCTATAGTCTTGAAGATGCCGCCGATGGAAAGCGTAGGATCGCGGTCATCCTCGAGGAGAATCTCCGATATCATGGAAGTGGTGGTAGTCTTGCCATGGGTGCCGCTGACAGCGATGGGAAGCTTATAATTTTTCATCATCTGACCGAGGAGCTCGGCCCTCGACAGGTGGGGAATGCCCATTTCCTTCATGGCGATGAACTCGGGATTATCGGGATGGATGGCACTGGTGTATACGATGAGGTCGATATCGGAGGTCAGATTCTCTGCCCTTTGTCCGTAATGGACAACCGCCCCCTTCTCCTTCAAGGCTTCGGTTAAAGAAGACTGTCTCATATCCGAGCCGGACACTTTGAAATCCTCCGTCAGAAGAATCTCAGCGAGACCGCTCATGCTGATGCCGCCGATGCCGATGAAGTATATGTGAATAGGGTGTTGAAAATCAATGTTATACATAACCGCACTTCCTGTTCTTTTTTATGCTTATACTGTACTGCCCGGGGTGACGATATGTTTTTTCCTCCGGACGATACGCATACTATATTATACTCACATAGCCGGAAAAAACCAATAGCAATTTGAGTCGGATATTGTCATGGAAGGAAACAAGCCCCGTAATACGGCACATTTTGACTAAAAGTGACTGCATGATACGCAGAAAATTGCAAAAAGATATAAAAAATATACAAATAATATTCTTTAAAGATAAAAATATTGTAAAAAATTTACATAAAAAATGCCGTAAATCGAAAAGTATTTTGTAAAAAATATTCACTTTCTTAGTATAATATGGTATAATCTAAAACACAATATAGTAATTACTTAAGTGTGACTAACAGGTAAGACTAATAAGAGGTGATGACATGATTAAAAAAGAAATGATTGCCATGTTGTTAGCTGGGGGACAAGGAAGCCGTCTGGGCGTTTTGACATCGAAGGTGGCAAAACCGGCGGTAGCCTTCGGGGGAAAGTACAGAATTATCGATTTCCCTCTCAGCAATTGCATTAACTCCGGTGTGGATACTGTGGGAGTATTGACCCAGTATCAGCCTCTTAGGCTGAATACACACATAGGAATAGGTATTCCGTGGGATCTTGACAGGAATATTGGCGGTGTGACGGTGCTTCCGCCTTATGAAAAGAGCACCAACAGCGAGTGGTACACAGGAACTGCCAACGCTATTTATCAGAATATCGATTATATTGATAGCTTTAATCCCGACTACGTGCTGATACTTTCCGGTGACCATATTTATAAGATGGATTACGAGGTAATGTTAGACTTCCATAAGGAGAACAACGCCGAGGTAACGATCGCAGTCATGCCGGTGCCCATGGAGGAAGCAAAGAGGTTCGGTATCATGATTACCGACGACAATAAGCAGATAACGGATTTTGAGGAAAAACCCGAACATCCGAGAAGTAATCTGGCTTCTATGGGGATTTACATATTTAGCTGGAAGGTTCTGAAGGAATCCTTGATTATGAATTCGGAACAGCCGGCGCTGGATTTTGGCAAGCATATCATCCCATATTGCCATAAGAAGGGTTCTCCGCTGTACGCATATGAATTTAACGGTTATTGGAAGGATGTAGGAACGCTCAGTTCCTATTGGGAAGCCAATATGGAGCTCATTAACATCGTTCCTGAGTTCAATCTGTATGAAGAATATTGGAAAATATATACGAGAAGCACGATACTTCCCCCTCAGTACATATCCTCCGAGAGCGTAATCGAGAAGAGCATCATCGGAGAAGGTTCAGATATTCACGGGGAGATTTACAATTCGGTAATCGGCTGCGGTGTTACTATCGAGAAGGGTACTGTGGTGAGGGATTCCATTATCATGAACGAAGCCCACATCGGTTCGGATTGTGAACTGAACAAAGTAATTATCGCAGAGAATGTAGACATCGGGAACAATGTAAGGATGGGAATCGGCGACGAGGTGGCTAACGAGACGGATCCGCATATCTACAATGAAGGAATGGTTACGGTGGGAGAGAAGAGCGTGATTCCCGCAGGCGTGACCATAGGAAAGAATACCGTAATCTTTGGAGTCACGGCGCTGGAGGACTATGAACAGGCAAATCTTTTAAGCGGCAGAACATTGATAAAGGCGGGTGAAGAACATTGAGAGCGATTGGTATTATTTTAGCAGGCGGCAACAATCACAGAATGAAAGAGCTATCCCAGAAGCGCGCAGTATGCGCGATGCCTATTGCGGGAAGCTACCGAAGCATCGACTTTGCTCTTAGCAATATGTCCAACTCGCATATTCAAAAGGTTGCGGTATTTACGCAGTACAATGCCAGAAGCCTGAACGAGCACTTAAGCTCTTCCAAATGGTGGGATTTCGGACGTAAGCAGGGAGGATTATTCGTTTTTACGCCGGCGGTTACGGCAGAGAGCAACTTTTGGTACAGAGGAACGGCGGACGCTATTGCCCAGAACCTCACCTTTTTAAAGAACAGTCATGAGCCGTATGTAGTCATCGCTTCCGGTGACGGAATCTATAAGATGGATTACAACAAGGTGCTGGAATATCATATCGATAAGAAGGCGGATATTACAGTTGTATGCAAGGACATGCCGGTAGATATGGATGCGGGAAGATACGGTGTCATTAAGATGAATGAAGAGAGCCGTATCGAGGAATTTGAAGAGAAGCCCATAGTGGCCAGATCCAGTACCGTTTCCTGTGGTATTTACATAGTAAGAAGGCGGCAGCTCATAGAGATGATAGAAAAGGGCATGGAAGAAGACCGTTATGATTTTGTAAAGGATATTCTCATCCGCTATAAGAACATGAAGAGGATATACGGCTACAAGATTAAGTCTTACTGGAGCAATATAGCGACGGTTCAGGACTATTTCGACACGAATATGGATTTTCTGAAGCCTGAGATCAGGGACTACTTCTTCAGGCAGTATCCCGATGTATATTCCAAGGTGGATGACTTGCCGCCTGCGAAATATAATGTGGGAGCAAATGTGAAAAACAGTTTGATTTCCAGCGGAAGCATCGTAAATGGGACAGTTGAGGATTCCGTTATCTTTAAAAAGACATACATTGGAAATAATTGTTACATAAAGAATTCCATTATTCTGAACGATGTTTATATCGGGGACAACACCCATATTGAAAACTGTATAGTGGAGAGTAGGAATACCATTAGGGCCAATTCCTACCATAAGGGCGAGGAAGGTATTAAAGTTGTGATAGAGCATAATGACAGGTATGTCATATAGCGATAAACCTATGATTAGCCAAGGGGGACAAACGACATGGATATTACAGACGTAAGAGTGCGTAAAATTACGAAGGAAGGAAAGATGAAGGCAATTGTATCGATTACCTTGGACGAAGAGTTTGTAGTTCATGATATCAAGGTAATTGAAGGAGAGAAGGGGCTTTTTATAGCAATGCCGAGTAAAAAAGCGACGGATGGAGAATACAGGGATATCGCCCATCCAATCAATTCGAGCACAAGGGAGCGGATTCAGGCGACGATACTGGAGAGCTATGAAAAGGCGCTTTTAGAGCCGGATGAAGAAGAATAGGATAAAAGCCGAAATAAAACAAAGAAAAACATGCGAAGAAACGGGAATGCTTTAAATGAGCATTCCCGTTTCTTATGTAATGGGAAAGTGCATCTATTACATAAAACAAATAGATGCGCAGCTGCGCGCGCCAAACAAAAGCTGTGCCGCCAAAGTATTTGGCTGTGAAAGCGGACGAGGCACACTTTTGTTCGGCCATTAGAAAACACTTTGTTGAAATGTAGAAGGTTTAAGGTTAAAATGATGTGTAAGCGTTAATGGACAACAGGAGAAAAGTGTGAAAAGAAATTCTAAGCTGATAAAAAACATCATCTAAGAATTTCTATAATTTCACACGGAAGAAGCCTCTCTGAGTCTTCTTCATGGATTGCTTGTGCCCCAGCGCGGCATGTTTATAAGGTTGAATAAAAATGCGTATTCAACTATTGATTTGAGTGCGCGTCGCAACGCGCAGATGGGTATAAAAATGTATATTATTGCAGGCCTGGGAAATCCGGGAAAAGAATATGAAAATACAAGGCATAATGTGGGTTTCGATGTGATAGATGCCCTTGCGGACAAATATAATATTAGTGTAGCTGAATTGAAACACAGGTCGATGATTGGGAAGGGCTATGTGGGAGGCCAGAAGGTAGTTCTAGTAAAGCCCCTTACATTCATGAACTTAAGCGGAGAAAGCATCCGCCCTGTCATCGATTATTATAAGGCGGAAGCGGAGAGCGATTTGATTGTCATTTCGGATGACATCAGTCTGGAGCCGGGGCAGATACGCGTCAGAAAGAAAGGCAGCGCCGGAGGCCATAATGGATTGAAGAACATTATAAAGCAGTTGGGACACGATAATTTTCAGCGGGTACGCATAGGCGTGGGAGAGAAGCCGAAAAATTATGACCTTGCCGACTGGGTGCTGGGGCACTTCAATAAAGAGGAAAAGGCGGCGGTGGACGAGGCGCTGGACAAGGCGGTAAAAGCGTTGGAAATTATGCTGACCGACGGAGCCGATACCGCTATGAATGAATTCAACCGCAAAGTATCGTTATAAAGATATCGGCGATTGCTGCAAGGAATTAAAAAACAACCAGGAGAGGAATATTTAGATGAGGACATTTACCGCACCCTTGTACGAGCTGGGTGAATTCGAAGAAATTACAAAGCTCCTTAGTAAGCCGCAGGCTGCGGTGTCGCTGATCGGATGTGTGGATTCGCAGAAACTTCATATGGCGTATGGGCTAAGCGAGGGCTTTAAATATAAAATCATTGTTACCTATAACGATTTGAGGGCGAAGGCGATATTTGAGGATTGCAAACTATATGACAAGAATGTCACAATGTATCCGGCAAAGGATTTGATTTTTTATCAGGCGGATATTCACGGCAATCAGATCGTTACAGAAAGAATAAAGGCGCTTAGAAGAGTAATCGAAGGAAGGCCGCTTACGGTGGTGACTACCTTCGACAGCTTTATGACGCCACAAGTGCCCCTGTCCGTTTTGGAGAAAAATGTAATCCGTATAGACTGCCAGGCCTCCGTGAATGAAAGGAGTCTCGCAGGGAAGCTTGTGGAAATGGGATATGAAAAGAATTATCAGGTAGAGGCGCCGGGACAGTTCTCCATTCGCGGCGGCATTGTAGATATTTTTGATTTGACGGAAGAGAATCCTTACCGGATCGAACTATGGGGAGAGGAAGTAGAATCTATCCGAAGCTTCGACATTTTAAGCCAGCGTTCTATTGAAAAGCTGCAGTCTATCTGCATTTATCCGGCTACGGAAATGGTTCTTACCGCCGAGGAAATGAAAAAAGGAATAGAACGGATAGAAGCGGAGGCTAAAAAATGCGGTGACAGATTCCGAAAGGAGTTTAAAACCGAGGAAGCACATCGTATTACTTCCCAGATCAAAGAACTGAAGGAGCAGATTCTTGAATTTAAGGAGGCTGCAAATCTGGAAAGCTACATACGCTATTTCTATCCGGAAACGGTTTCTTTTATGGAGCTCTTCGATAAGGATAAGAGCTGCATTTTCATCGATGAGCCGGCACGGGTAAAGGAGCATGCGGATGCGGTAGAGCAGGAATTCAGGGAAAGCATGATGCACCGGATGGAAAAGGGGTACGCTTTGCCAGGCCAGGCGGATATCCTGTTCAGCTCGGAAGAAGTGGCTGCCAGAATGGCGAAGAACAGAGCGGTGACCTTGGCGGCGATAGATTTGAAGAATTCTCTCTTCAAAGCGGATAAGAAATTCGATATCGGAGCGAAAAGCGTCGCTTCCTATAATAACAGCTTCGAAGCTTTGCTTAAGGACTTGAAGCGGTATAAGAAGAGCGGGTACCGGGTTCTTCTTTTATCCGGTTCACGAACGAGGGCGAAGCGTCTGGCAGAGGACCTGAGAAACGAGGATCTGACCAGCTTTTACAGCGATGATTCTTTCCGGGAAATACAGCCCGGGGAAGTAATGACTTTTTACGGCCGCGCACAGAAGGGCTTCGAATACCCGCTGATAAAATTCGTCGTTATTTCGGAGAGCGATATTTTTGGAGCGGAGAAAAAGAAAAAGCGGAAGGTCAAGAAATATGAAGGTCAGAAAATCAACGGTTTCAACGACCTTAAAGTGGGTGATTACGTAGTTCATGAAAATCACGGACTTGGCATCTATAAGGGAATCGAAAAGGTCGAAGTAGAAAAAGTGGTCAAAGACTATATCAAAATAGAATACCGGGACGGCGGTAATCTCTATATACTTGCCACCGGTCTTGACGTAATCCAGAAATACGCCTCGGCAGATGCCAAAAGGCCGAAGCTCAATAAGCTGGGTACGCAGGAATGGAGCCGGACGAAGAGCAAGGTAAAAGGGGCGGTAAACGAAGTGGCCAAAGACCTTGTGGAGCTGTATGCGGTAAGGCAGCAGAAAGAAGGCTTTGTTTACGGGAAAGATACGGTATGGCAGCAGGAGTTTGAAGAGATGTTTCCGTATGAGGAGACGGAGGATCAAATGACAGCAATAGCGGCCACAAAGAAGGATATGGAAAGCACGAAGATCATGGATCGCCTTATTTGCGGTGACGTGGGCTACGGCAAGACGGAAATTGCCATTCGTGCGGCGTTTAAAGCGGTTCAGGAAGGTAAGCAGGTCGTATACTTGGTACCTACCACCATTTTGGCACAGCAGCATTACAATACGTTCGTACAGAGAATGAAGGACTTTCCGGTGCGCGTGGATCTGCTTTCCCGTTTTCGGACATCGACGGAGCAGAAGAAAACGGCAGAGGATTTGCGGAAAGGTTTTGTGGATATTGTCATCGGCACCCACCGGGTGCTTTCCAAGGATATTGTTTTCAAGGATCTGGGTCTTCTCATCATCGATGAGGAACAGCGCTTTGGCGTGGCCCATAAAGAAAAGATAAAGAAGATGAAGGAAAATGTGGATGTGCTCACCCTTACGGCAACGCCCATACCGAGAACCCTTCATATGAGCCTTATCGGTATCCGGGATATGAGCGTGCTGGAGGAAGCGCCGGAGGATCGCCTTCCGATTCAGACCTATGTCTTGGAATATAACGAGGAAATGGTAAGAGAAGCGATCGTCAGGGAGCTTTCCAGAGACGGTCAAGTTTACTATGTCTATAACCGGGTGAATAATATTGCTGATATTGCTTCGGGTATTGCCGAGCTTGTGCCGGAGGCCAACGTTGCCTTCGCTCACGGGCAGATGAAAGAGCACGAACTGGAAAAGATTATGTATGACTTTATCGGAGGGGAAATCGATGTTCTGGTTTCGACGACCATCATAGAGACGGGTCTGGACATCTCCAACGTGAATACGATGATTATACACGATTCTGACAATATGGGGCTTTCCCAGCTTTATCAGCTTAGAGGCCGGGTAGGCCGTTCTAACCGCACTGCCTATGCATTTTTGATGTATAAGCGGGATAAGATGCTGAAGGAAATTGCCGAAAAACGTCTTGCTGCCATTAAAGAATTTACCGAATTGGGCAGCGGCTTTAAGATAGCTATGAGAGATTTGGAAATCCGAGGTGCGGGCAATCTGCTTGGATCGAAGCAGCATGGACATATGCAGGCGGTAGGATATGATTTGTATTGCAAAATGCTGAATGAGGCGGTAAAGAACCTGAAGGGAATGAAAACACAGGAGGATTTCAATACTTCCGTAGATTTGGATGTGGATGCATTTATTCCGCCGTCTTATATCGTGAATGAGTTCCAGAAGCTGGATATCTATAAGCGGATTGCAGGTATCGATAACAAGGGAGAAAGCGATGATATGAAGGAGGAACTGCTGGATCGCTTCGGAGAAATTCCGAAATCTGTGGATAACCTCCTTAGGATCGCGCTTGTGCGTGTAAATGCCCATAAGCTCTACATGCCGGAGGTAAGGGGACAGAATGGAGAGATACGCTTTTTGCTGAACGCTGATGCAAAAATAAAGGCGGAGAATATCCCCGCCCTTTTAAAAAAATATCCTAAGCTTACCTTTAACGCCAAAGGAGTTCCGTTCTTCCTCTTCCGTTACAAGAAATGCGCAGTGGTGGAGAAGGATGCAGAAAACCTGCTTACACTGACCGAGGAGCTTCTCGCGGATATGAATGAAATTTTGCTTGAGGAAAATACCGTTTTGGATTAAGGTTTTTCTACTACAATGTATGTGACATACTCCTCCCCCAAATGATATCCAAGCCTCTCTGCCAGCATTACGGACTCTTTATTCATAGCATCCCAGCTCGGATAAAGCCCTTTCTCCAGGCAGTCCAAGATCAGACGGGAAGCGCAGATAAGAGCGAGACCCTTTCTGCGGTATTCGGGGAGCGTATCCACCTCAATTTCGATACCTTTATCATAGACAGTATAGGAAGAGGCTCCGGAAACGATAGCGTCTTCGCACATAACGACAAATCCCAGACCATATCTTTCATAGGCTTCATAACTGCTAAATACAGAACATAGGTCACGAAGCTGCTCCAGATTCAAAAGACGGCGGTAGATTGCTTCATCGATCCGGTGAAGAGAATATCCGCCGGGAAGATTTGTAATATTGCCGGAAAGCGTTTCTTTATGAAATGCTTCCGGTTCTTTTTTTATGGAATAACGCATAAAGCGCTCAAAACTTTCAGGATAAGTTTCTTCGATAAGAATTCCCCAGCCCGGGCTTTCAGGAATGAGAAGCAGAAGGCCTGAAGGCGAATCCACATGGATATTATTCGCCAGCTCACTGTCAGGGGCACCCGCAAAAAAGCAGAAATCTCCCACGACGATTTGGGCGCTGGAAGGATGCTCCAGATCATCGGTCCATGCTCTCCCCATGTACCCTTGAAGGCAGGACCAAATAATGGTGTGAGCGGCGTTTTGAAAAAGCGGTGCGATTTTAGACATATCCATACTCGATACTTCGTACATGTACATCCTCCTCTTATATTACGTGGCGATTTTCTGTTCCCGTATGAATGATTTGGTAAAAAGTGTAACAAAAAACAAAGTTCAGTGCAAGTGTAATTATGCTAAAATAAAAATAGATCGATCAGAAAATGTTACTGTTCACACAGTAGCTTAACACTTGCTGTTAAGCTACGTAAGAACGTGATGCAAGAGATGATTTCTGCTTCGCGAAGTGAATTTAGATGCAAAAAGTTTGCATTGCAGAACATCATGCGTTACTGAGAACGGAGTGAACAGTAACCAGAAAATGAACCTTTTTCATAAAAGAGTACTCTTATAGTCAGATACGTATCGGAAGGAAGAGGAAGGAGTCCAAGGTCGTGGAAGAATCAAGACTGGTGCAGCAGCTAAAAGGCGGAGATAAGGCGGCCTTTGACGCGCTGTATGAAAAATATAAAAATATACTTTTGCGCATGGCATATCTGGTGAGCGGCAATAGGGATGATGCCGAGGACATCGTACAGGAGACGTTTGTAAAATGCTATCTGCATATCGGTGAATTAAAAAAGGACGAGGGTTTTCGGCCTTGGCTTTTTCAAATATTGTACCGGACGGCATATAGACAGACCAAGAAACGCGGCAGGGAAATTCCTGGCGAAGATATCGGCATGCAGGCGGAGGCCACGGACGGAGTCACCTCTCTGGATAAGCTTGTGAGAAACGAGACGGAAAAAATGATAAGCGATGCGGTACAAGGCTTAGACATCAAGCATCGGACAGTAATCGTTTTGTATTATTACAACGAGCTGTCCGCAGGAGAGATTGCGAAGGTGCTGGGATGCACGCAGGGAACCGTAAAATCCAGACTGCACAATGCGAGAAAAAAACTAAAAGGAATATTGAAAGCGCAGGAGGAAGGAGGCAAAGAGTATGAAAAGCAAAAAGGATTGCATTATTCATAAGGAGTGGGATGAAAAGGATGAAACATTGAAGGAAACCCTTTATGAAATGAGCGGACGGATAAGTGCCTCCGAAAGCTTGAAGCGGCAAATCGACAGCCGGCTTTTTAAAGAAGAGAAAGGAAGGACTATATCTATGAAGAGGTTCAGTATGAAAAAAGTAGCGATCGGAGTAGCGGCAGCATGTCTTGTGCTGGGAACGGTATCGATTGCAGGAAGCGGGATCAAACATTATGTGAGCCACGGCTCCATAATACCGGATTATACGAAGTTTGAGGATTTGGGAAAGGCGGAGGAAAAAGTAGGATATCGGATAGATGCTGTGGAGGCCTTTGCTAACGGTTACAAAATGAAAAGCATAGATATACATGAAATTGCGATACAAAATGAGGCGGGGCAAAAAGAGGAGGAGCAAAAGGAAATTAATATCTATTATGAGAAACCGGGAGCTGAACGTATTTTCCTCTCCGTACGCAAGCTATTTGCCGGTGAAACTCCAGAAACCGCATTTGATATTTCTGCTGCTGACAAAACAATGCAGTACAATGATGTTACATTGGCCTTCAATAAGACCACGTATAAATTCGTTCCGCCCGATTACAAACTGACAGATGAGGATGAGAAGGCGCTGGAAAGCGGCGCTGTGGAGATTTCTTATGGTACCTCCGATGTGGAAATAAAGGAGGCTTATTCCGTAGGATGGGTGAAGGACGGAATCGTGTATAATCTGGGTGGCTTTGACCTTGCGCTTACTGCGGATGATATGCTTGATATGGCGAGAGGGATAATCGAAAGCGGAGTAAAATAATAACCGGAAGAAACTTTTTACAGAAGGCAGATGAGCGTTTATGCAGCTCATCTGTCTTTTTGTGCGTGTTACCTAAAAAAGACTGACAAAGCGGCGAAAAACAGTTATTCTAATATCGAACCGGTTTACAAATATAATAGGAGGCGGGATTGTGAAGGTAGAAATAAAACTATCTGCGGATATAAAAGAACCTTATGCAGTAATTTATGCAAATGCAGTAACGGAAGAAGTACAGCGCGCTGCAGAAGTTTTTGAAGCGAAGGGGAACGTGATCACTGCAAAAGAAAATGAGAAAATAGTTGTTTTGGACGGGTCCGAAATTTATATGGTACGTGCGGAAAACAAGGAGGTTTTCCTGTACGGCCAAGATAAGAAATATCTGTCCAAAAAAAAGCTTTATGAGTTGGAAAATATACTGGGAGAAAATTTTATGAGGATTTCCAAGACTACCATTGTGAATCTGAAGAAAATTGACAGCGTTGAGCCGGCTTTTAATGCCATGATGTATCTTGTGATGAAGAACGGCTGTAAGGACTATATTACCAGAGCATATCTTATGGAGTTCAAGAAATATCTCGGACTTTGAAACGCCTGTGGAAAGTATAAGCAGCCTGAATGAATGGATGTTAGCAATCCAATATGCAGAGTGTGAAAATTCAAATTAGAAAGTGAGGAAAAATTATGTTTAGAAAAATATTTAAATTGATATGTGTCGGTATCTCCTGGGGATGTACCATTTCCTGCCTGATTTCGATGGTAGGTTATACCATGATGGGAAATGAGTGGTTTTTGTCTTCACCCAGAGGCTTCAATGCGCAGGTAGCGGCTGCGATAATCGTCGGAATGGGCTGGAGCCTTCCAACTGTGGTGTATGATAACGAAAAGCTATCCAAAGTGCAGCAGCTCTTGATCCATGCAGCAATAGGTTTTATCGTGTATATCCCGATAGCTTTTTATATGCAGTGGATACCATTGGGAAATATTTCCCTTATGCTTGCAAGCATCCTGATAGCGATAATCAGCGCGTTTATCGTTTGGCTCTGCTTCTATTTCTATTACAAATGGGAGGCCAGGGAAATCAATCGGGAAATTAAGGAAAAAGACCTATAGGAATCGGGATAACGTGCAGGAGAGACGGTAAAGGTCTCTCCTTTTACTCGCTCGTTACTGTTCACTCCGTTCTCAGTAACGCATGATTTTTGCATTTAAATTCGCTCCGCGAAGCAGAAATCATCTCTTGAATCATATTCTTACGTAGCTTAACAGCAAGTGTTAAGCTACTGTGTGAACAGTAACACTGTCTCCTGTATTTGTATGAAAATAGCGACTCACTTCTTGTACTTTACACCGTCAATATGCTATACTACTAAAGTAAATTTCTATAGATTGATTTCAGCATAATAAGAGCAGCGGAGAATGGTAAGATGAACGATATGGATTTTTCCAATTGGGGGCGGGACATTGGAGAAAAAATTGATAAATTCGTAAAATCCAAGGAAGTTACGGAATTACAGGAAAATATTAGAGCGACGGTGGAAAATACGGTGAAGGAAGTGAGCCGTTCGGTAAAGGAAGCTACTGATAACGCGAACAAGAATGTGGGGCAGCATCGGGACAAAACATATCAGGGCATGCCTCCGAAAGAGAATTATCAGAATACCTACCGCCCGGGACAGTACGCGAAAACCGCACAGCCTATGAAGGAATATCGCAATAAACGACAGCTTCCGGTAAAGAGAAGCCCTCAGGGAAGCGTATCCGGCGTGTTGCTTACCGTATTCGGAAGTCTTGGCGCGGTGCTTTCCTGGAGCTATGCGCTCGCAGTATATTCACTGTCCTTTGTCGCAGTCAATCTGTTCGGAATAGGAGTCATGTCCATAGAAATACCGTTGGTGTTAGGCGGTATCTGTACAGTGGCTGCCGCATCGGGCGGATTTTTAAGGCGCAGGGCAAGACGGTTTAAGAAATATGTAAGGGCCATGGGGGCGAAGGATTTTCATTCCATAGAGAGCCTTGCCAAGGCCGTAGGAAAAAAGGACAAGTTCGTTATTAAGGACTTAAAGCGTATGATAAGGCGCCGATGGTTTCGTGAGGGGCATTTGGACCAGCAGGAGACCTGCTTTATGCTGACGGATGAATCTTATAAGATGTATCAGGATGCGCAGAAGGAACTGGAACGCCGCAAGGAAGAAGAGGAGCGCCTCGCCAGAGAGAAGGAACTGCTGGAGCAGGATCCGGTGAGAAAGCAGCTTTTGATTATTGTGGAAGAAGGAAAGGAATATATACGCCGTATCAGGGCGGCTAACGACAGCATGCCGGAGGAGGAGATTTCCGGCAAGCTTTTACGCCTGGAGCGGATTTGCACCCGTATCTTCGAGCATGTGGAGGGGAATCCGGAGAAATTGTCCGATATACGCAGATTCATGAACTACTATATGCCTACTACGCTTAAATTGGTGGAAGCATATCAGGAGTTCAGTGTGCAGCCGGTTCAGGGAGAAAACATTACTACGGCGAAAAAAGAAATCGAAGAAATGCTGGACGATATAAACGGAGCCTTTGAAAAGATGTTTGACAAGCTTTTTGAGGACGATGCAATGGATATTTCTACGGATATTTCCGTATTATCCACTATGCTTGCACAAGAAGGCCTTTTAAAGGATGAATTCAGAAAAGAGAATGAGGGAAAATAAAGGAGCGGATTATGGCAATGGAAGAGAACAGAAATGAGGTACCGGTGTTAACATTCAGCCCGTTTGAGGAGATGGTAAAGGAGCCGGAGGCACCGGCAGTGGTTCTATCCTCCGGCGCGGAGCGGAAGGAACAGATCGAAGTTTTGGACGAGAGTACATTTACCCCCGAGGAGCGCAGGATGGTGGACGACTTTGCTTTCAAGATCGACTTGAACAATTCGACTATAATTTTACAGTATGGAGCGGGAGCTCAGAAGAAAATTGCAGATTTTTCCGAGACAGCGCTCTCCAACGTGCGCAGCAAAGATCTGGGGGAAATCGGTGAGCTTTTATCCAGCGTGGTATATGAGCTGAAGAAGTTCGACGAGGAAGAAGAAAAAGGCTTTCTCGGAGTGTTCAAAAAAGGCAGCAATAAAATTGCTTCCATTAAGAGCAAATATGACAAGGCGGAAGTCAATATAGGCAAAATCTGCAGTGTGCTGGAAGATCATCAGATCCAGCTCTTAAAAGATACGGCGATGCTCGATAAGATGTATGATCTGAACAAGAATTATTTTAAAGAGCTTTCCATGTACATTCTCGCGGGCAAGAAGAAGCTTAGCAAGGTAAGACAGGAGGAACTTCCTGCACTTATGGAGAGAGCGCAGGCGAGCAATCTGCCCGAGGATGCGCAGGCGGTGAATGATTTCGTGGCGCAGTGCGACCGTTTTGAGAAGAAGATTCACGATCTGGAGCTGACCAGAATGGTATCCATCCAGATGGCTCCGCAGATCAGGCTGGTACAGAGCAATGATACAATTATGTCGGAAAAGATCCAGTCTACTCTCGTGAATACGATTCCTCTCTGGAAGAGCCAGATGGTGCTGGCGCTTGGCATTACACATTCCTCTCAGGCGGCTCAGGCACAGCGTGAGGTTACGAATATGACCAATGAGCTGCTTAAGAAAAATGCGGCAGTACTGAAGGTGGCTACGGTAGAAACTGCCAAGGAGGCGGAGAGAAGCATCGTAGATATTGAGACGCTGAAGCAGACGAACGAGTCTTTGATTTCAACGCTGGATGAAGTAGTAAGGATTCAGGCGGAAGGACGTCAGAAGAGAAGAGAGGCGGAAGTGGAGCTTGCCCGTATCGAAGGTGAACTGAAAAACAGGCTGTTGCAGATGCAGGTATAGTACATGATAGAATATATTCCGGCAAAAACGATCATAACGAAAACGAAGAGCAGTGAATGGTTTGGTACGGATTATAATATGAACATATATAAGGGCTGCTGTCACGGCTGTATTTATTGTGACAGCAGGTCGGAGTGCTACCATATCGAAGACTTTGACAAGGTGCGCGCCAAGGAAAATGCGCTGCAAATAATCCGTGACGATTTGCGCCGCAAGGTGAAAAAGGGAGTGATAGGCACCGGTGCTATGAGTGATCCTTACAATCCCTTTGAAAAAGAATTGTGTCTGACCAGACATGCTCTGGAGCTCATTCATGCTTTCGAATTCGGGGTGGCCATCGCGACTAAGAGCCCCTTGCTCGCCCGGGATATCGATATTTTAAAGGATATAAAAGAGCATTCTCCGGTGCTTTGTAAGGTGACGATAACTACGGCAGATGATGAGCTGGCGGCGAAGCTGGAGCCGGGAGCAGCGGTTTCTTCCAGACGGTTTGAAGCGCTTTCAAATTTACGGGAGAACGGAATATTTGCCGGCATATTGCTTATGCCGGTTTTGCCGTTTCTGGAAGACAACGAAGCAAATATTTTAAATATTGTACATAAGGCAGCGCAGTGTTCTGTTAACTTTATCTATCCGGCCTTCGGTATGACGCTCAGACAAAATCAGAGAGATTATTATTATGAAAAGCTGAATGAACTGTTTCCCGAGGATAATCTTGTAGGAAAGTATAGAAATCAGTATGGGGAATACTATGAGTGCCGGTCACCCCGGTCGTCTCAGCTTTATAAGGTATTTGCAAAGGAATGCGAGAAACATGGGATTCTTTATAAAATGAAGGATATCATACACGGATATAAGCGAAATTACGGAGAAAATCAGCTTAATTTTTTGGATATGATATAAACTTCAGATATGACATGAACGTCGTTAATTCTTAATATTTTATGAAAAAGTGAACCATTTTTATTTTCACGGCCACTAATTATGTATAATGAATACATATTGCCGTAAAAGGCCGGAGGGACTGTCCGAGAGGCAGAGTCGTGTTAAAAATGGAAATACATAAGATGCAGATAGAGGATGCGGTCAGGCTGGAGAAGAGAAAGTATGTTCTGACGCAGGAAGAAAGAATCCGCAGGAAAAAGCGCAAGAGAAAAAGAAAATTAATTAGAATAGCAGTCATGGGCATGACAGCCGCGCTGAGCTTCGCCTTGATTGCAGGTATTATTGCCCTCGTGTTCTTCGTATCCGGCAGGACCGGAAGACAAGAGAACAAGACGGTGCTAAGTGAAAAAATTCAGACCTTGAGGGATGGAAGGCAGGGCAAGTGGCAGGACTTCTATGCCGCCGAATTGGCTATGCCGGCGCTGAACGTGGAGCTGCTTACGGTTAACGAGTTTTCCAGACCGGGAATCGCTTTGCCGGAGGTTAAGAATATTTTTATTCATTATACGGCAAATGAGGGTACGACAGCACTGCAGAACCGAAGCTACTTCGAGTCTCTTGCCGAAACCCATGAGCGTTCGGCAAGCGCCCATTTTATTATAGGCTGTGACGGAGAAGTGGTGCAGTGTATTCCTACGGGAGAGATTGCCTACGCGGTAATGAAGCGCAATTACGATTCCATTTCCATCGAGTGCTGCTATGAAAGAGAGGACGGGCAGTTTACGGACCGGACCTATCAGTCCTTGATAGAGCTGACGGCATGGCTTTTGCATAAGTACGAGCTTGCGCCGGAGGATGTCCTTCGCCACTACGACGAAGGCGGCAAGATCTGTCCTAAGTATTATGTGGAAAATGAAGCCGTATGGGAGCAATTCCATGTGGATTTGAGCGAATATATGGAGCAGAAGGCAGGTATGTTTGTGAATCTGTAAAGAAACCTGCTAAGAAATGAATTTGTCTGGTGTGCTGTCATCGATACAGCGCAATCGGGAGGGTATGGCTATGAAATCTTATAGAAAAGAGCTGCATTTTAATTTTCCTTCGAGAAGAGGACTTCAGAACATTACTGGAGAGGTTCAGCGGGCAATTGATGAAAGCGGAATTAAGGAAGGTCTTGTGCTGGTAAATGCCATGAATATTACGGCCAGCGTGTTCATCAACGACGACGAAAGCGGGCTGCATCACGATTATGAGGTTTGGCTTGAGAAGCTGGCACCGGAGAAGCCTTATAACCAGTATCATCACAACGGCTATGAGGACAATGCGGATGCCCATTTAAAGCGCACGATCATGGGACGTGAGACAGTATGTGCGATTACCGGCGGCAAACTGGATTTCGGCACGTGGGAACAAATCTTTTATTTCGAATTCGATGGAAAGAGGAACAAGAGAGTGCTCATTAAAGTGATTGGAGAATAGAGAAAGCGGTCACCATTAGTGAAAACGCCGACCCGGATGTAGTGCGGGATTTCACTATGGAAATCGATAAGATCGTTCCTTGGGAGGATGGCTATCATCATATGGAGGGGAATTCTGCGGCTCATTTGAAGGCCAGTATGATGGGATTTTCCGAGTCAATAATCATAGAAAATGGCAATCTTCTTCTGGGAACCTGGCAGGGAATTTATTTCTTGGAATATGACGGGGCGAGAAATAGAAAAGTGTATGTGAAATTAATGGAAGGATAGTATGGAATAAAGGAAAACAGGTGTCCCAAAAGTCATGAAATGACTTTAGGGGCACCTTCTCTTTGACTATATCATGATATTATGAATCCTCAGAAATAACATATTCTGCAATCATGAAACGGTTGGATCTATAAACTCTCTCGCATATAGACTATAAGCCCTTTATGTCGATGCTGCCGGACTCGCAAGAGACTGTGATATGCTTTCCTATGTCTGAAGAGGAAAGTGGCTTGTATTTTTCTCCCATATCCTGCCCTTCAATTTTAATGGTACCGTATTCTGTAAATAAATCGTAGGAATAATCGGTGGCTGGAGAAGAGAATTCCAAGGAAACGTCTCCATATTCATTATCTGCCGTTAAGGTCTGAAGATTGGCATCTTTCATGTGCAGGGAACCGGTTCCTATAGTAATGTCCGTATCTCCTGATATGGTGATTCGCTCTGCGTTGTTTTCGCCGTATTCGATGTCTGCTGTGAACGTATTTGCCGTTATATCTGCCATGCCGAGGCTGCCTGTGTTTATTTCTACGGAGAGAGAATCGGTATCTGCGGAGCTTAACTGCAGGTCACCGTAATCGATTGCTGCTTCAATGATGCCGGAAGCGATATCCTTTATATTCACATTGCCGGTATTTATTTTCAAAGTAACGCAAGAGGAATCGATGGTGCTTAGGATGGCATCTCCGTAATCGGCAGTTACTGTCAGAGTATCTGCAACTATACTATCCAGATTCACATTGCCGGTGTTTACCTTCAAAGCAGCGGTAGAGGCATCGATGGTGTTTAGTGTGACATTTCCGTAATCGGCAGTTACTGTCAGGGTATCTGCAATTATATTGTCCAGATTCAAATAGCCGGTGTTTACGTCCAAAGCGATACAAGGGGCATTCATGTCAGTCAGGTTTACATCGCCGTAATCCGCAGATATGGAGACGGAAGAAGCATTTAAGGAGGAAAGATTAGTGTTTCCGCAGTCGTTATTGACCGAAATACTGCTTAACTCGGTATTCCCGGGAATATAAACAGTTACCGATTCATTCTCCCATATATTGCCGTTTTGAATACCAGAAAAGCCGAGGAACATGTAATGGAAGGAAGAGGAGCCTGCAATATTATTCGCTTGAGTTAAATGCAGTGTACCGTCTTTGATTTCATAAGATAACGGGTGATTCTGAGCCGTTTTATAAGAAATCTTAAAGCGGTCCGATTCTTTGATTTCCACATTGGCATAGGAAACCTTCATGTCGATATTTTGAAAGGCGTCCAGTTCGATGTCTGTCATTTCTATAAAGTCAGTTTCATTCAGCTTTGTCTGGTTCCAGCTATATACCTGAAAGCCGTCATTGCTTATGCCGATGCCGGTAACGCTTTCTCCGAGGAAAAATCCTGTGATGTATAAAATGATGCCTAAACCGACAAAAGCAGCGCATAGGGCAAGAAACTTATTTGTTTTGCTCATTTTTTCTTCCTCCTTTTTCGATGAGATGTCCAAAGAAACGTACCATGCGGGTAAGGAACCATTGACAGAAGCGTATCATGCCAAAGGTCAGCAGCATACCGAGTCCCATGGAGACAAGGCCTGCCCCCAGGCAGCTAATAAAGGCGGGAAAATTGGCAACGGCCACGGTGAATCCGGCAACGATGTAAAGGGGGCCGGCAATAGTAATTATAATACCTGCAAAGATAAAGCATAAGATGACCGCCAATATGCATAAAACAAAAGCGATGATTACCATGGCAAAGGCCAGAGCCAGAGGAAGAGCAAAGGGGGCTGCACATACGGCGAGTACGCCTACCCAAACGGCATTTAAGCCTTTTTTAACGTCTTTGACCGGGGCGGCGGCATTTTTGCGAACGATGTCGGCTATGATTTGTTCTGCGGCGAATTCGGGTGTTCCCAGATCCTCAATTACCTGAGCCTCTTCCTCGGCGCCTGCGTCGGAAAAGTATTCTTCAAAATAATCTACGGCCTTTTGGAAGTCCTCTTTTGGAAGACGCCGCAATTGTTTTCTTAAAGATTGCATGTATTCCACTTTATTCATTTTCATTTCCTCCCTCTTGGAAAATTCTTTTCTCATTTATAATTTTTTCGACGGTGGCAGTATGCTGGTGCCACTCGTTTTTCAGGAATTGCCACTGGTTTTCTCCGGCCTCGGTGATCCGGTAGTATTTGCGGTTGCGGCCTTGAAAAGGCTGGTCATAAGTAATGACGAAATTGTTGTCGGACAGGCGGCGAAGGATGGGGTAGAGAGTCGAATCCTTCATATTGGATACGCTTTTTAATTGCTGGCTGATCTGGTAGCCGTAGCTGTCTTGCTGCCGGACGATAGAGAGAAGGAGAAAGTCGAGCAGGGGGGCACTGACTGGGTATATCATATGAGCTCCTTTCTTCGGCATAGGCTCATGGTAGGCGCTTGAAATTACGAAGGCGCCGGAAAAGACCGATACCGATAGCTTTGTTTTTTATATATATAATTATTATGCATATTATATATTGTATAATATATATTGTCAATATATATATTTATAAATAATAATTATAGGAAACCATCATGTTACTGAGAACGGAGTGAACAGTAACAGCATTATTGCAAGGCTTATATTTTCAGGATATCGCGGGAAAGAATTCGGAGTGTAATATAAAATGAGATGTTGTATGTAAATCGCAATCATGTGATAATATGTTAGAAAGAAACAGAAGTGAATATATAAACTAAAAAGTTTTGGAAAAGAGGGATGCTATGAACGTTTTATTTGTGGAATATCCGAAATGCAGTACTTGTAAAAAGGCGGGAGAATGGCTGAAGGCACATGGAATTACGTATGCGGACAGGCACATTAAGGAGGATAATCCTACGGCCGCAGAGTTGAAGGAGTGGCATGAGAGGAGCGGGAAGGATATAAAGAGCTTCTTTAATACGAGCGGGAACTTGTATAAGGAAATGCAACTGAAGGATAAACTCCCGGGAATGACCTTGGAAGAGAAATATGCACTTCTTTCCACGGACGGAATGCTTGTGAAGAGGCCGGTCGTGGTAGGAGAAGATTTTGTTTTGGTTGGTTTTAAGGAAGCGGAGTGGGCGGATAAGCTGGTATAGAAGCAAATATGGAAATTGACGGGGACAGCAAATGCTTTTTCACAAACCTTTCATGAAGGTATCATATTTCTTTCACAAAATAGTGATTAAATAAGATACAAATTATGCGAAGGAGAATAAGTTATGCGAAAGAGTATAGGCGTTAAAATCCTCGGTTTAGTAGCCATATTGCTGCTTACAGGTTTGGCGAGCAGCATTACCGGTACATTTCTGGTCAGGAATATGAATGAAAAGGCGCAAATTATTGCCAATGACAATATGGATGCGGTCACGCTGCTGTTTAATACGGCGAGAAGCGTGGAGAGAGTACAGAAGTTCGTCAACAGCTCTTCCGAGGACAGTAACAGCGAAGCGGAGGCGGCTACAACTGCGTTTGCGGAGTTGAAGGATGTGCTGTCGGTATTTGATGATGACGAGATCATGTCCGCCTTTCACGGTTATCAGGAGGCGTATGCGGCATATGTACAAGCGGCCAGTCAGATGGGAAGAATGATGCCCGATATGGTGCAGCAGGCGGTGGGCGATGCCGCGAACGACGGGACAGGCGGTATGGAGGATGCGGCAGTCCGGAATACGGAAATGGACGAGGCGGCAGCAAAGCTGGACAGCGCCTATGGAAATCTGTATACATTGATTCGTACGGAGGTGGTAGCGGCTTCGGATACGCTCAACGCGCAATATCAGTTTTCCACCGTACTTAATTATGGCATTATTATTTTTATTCTGCTTCTGGGAGCGGTTATCGTCGCCGTTACGCTGGTAGCGCTCATAAATCCCATTAAGGCGGCAAACAGTCAATTAAATGAAATAATGGTTGAAATAGACGGAGGAAAGGGTGATTTATCGAAGCGGCTGATTACCCGCAATCGAGATGAAATCGGAAGCTTAGTATTTGGGATCAATACATTTTTGGATAAGCTGCAATCTATCATGCAGAAAATCCAGTCGAAGTCCGAATCTCTCGGAGTGTCGGTGGAAATTGTCTTGGATTAGGTCTCGGAGTCGGAACAGAGTGTGAACGATTTTTCTGCGACGATGCAGCAGCTTGCGGCAGGAATGGAGGAGGTATCAGCCACCTCGGAACAGCTTAGCAGCGGAGTAAATCAAATTTTTGATTCCATCAAATATATGAATAATCAAGTAAAAGACGGGAAAAATTTGTCTCAGGATATAGAAATTCGTTCCAAAGAATTCAGTGAGAGCGCGGAGAATTCCAAGCAAAGTACCAACGATATCGTAACGGAGCTGAAGGAAGGACTAAATGCCTCTATTGAGAGGAGCAAATCAGTTATAAAGATTCAGGAGCTGACAAATGAAATCCTCAATATCTCTTCCCAGACGAACCTGCTTGCGTTAAATGCCTCCATAGAGGCCGCCAGAGCAGGCGACGTAGGAAAAGGCTTTGCGGTTGTTGCAGAGGAGATCAGAAGTCTTGCCGAAAACAGCAGGAATACAGCAAATAATATCCAAAACATCAGTAATCTGGTTACGGAAAGCGTGGAGAAATTAGCAGATAATTCCAAGAGGATGTTAGACTATGTGGATACGAGTATTCTTACGGATTACGATAATTTTGTAAGGATATTGGAGAAATACAGCGTAGATTCGAAGCGGCTGAACGAGATTCTGGAGGAGTTTTCAACCAATACTTCCGGCCTGGAAGCGACCATGGGTGAGATGAACAATGGAATCAGTGAAATTGCCAATACCATAGATGAAAGTACAAAAGGAATTACCAATACCGCAGCTCTGACCGGCGATTTGGTTTCTTCCATCGCGTTGATAACGGATAAGACAAAAGAGAGTAAAATTGTCGGAGAAGAGTTACAGTCGGAAGTGAGCGTTTTTGAAAAGATTTAGGTATAATAATCCACCATTTACAAATACTAGCAACACATCGCTGTAGATTCTCGAGCCAGAGAAGAATGGCAGCGAAAAGACTGAAATATTTGGAAAATGGAGGAAACAGAATATGAAAGCAACTGGGATAGTCCGCAGAATTGACGACTTAGGCCGTATTGTAATACCCAAAGAAATCAGGCGCACACTGCGCATAAGGGAGAGCGACCCGCTCGAAATATTTACGGACAGAGAAGGCGAAATCATCTTGAAAAAATATTCTCCAATTGGGGAAATGAGCACTTTTGCGAAGCAATATGCGGAGAGTCTCGCACAAGTTTCAGGACATACCGCATTGATTGCTGACAGAGATCAGATTATCGCAGTGTCCGGCGGATATAAGAATCTCATGGGGAAAAGCTTGAGCAGAGAGCTGGAAGAAAAAATAAACAATCGGGAAACGGCGCTGGCATCCAAGGGTGACCGCAATTTCATCCCGATTTCAAGCGACAGCGGAGAGGAATTTTTTCATGAAGCGATCAGTCCCATTATATGCGAAGGAGACGTGATCGGGGCAGTGATTCTTGTGGAGAACGATGAAAAGATGAAATTGGGAGAGGTGGAGCAGAAGCTCATCCTATCCGCTTCGGGTTTTCTTGGAAGACAGATGGAGCAATAAAAAGAACAAAAGTGTGCTTCGCACACACTCGCGACCAAATACTTTAGCCGCACAGCTTTTGTTCCGCGCGCGTAGCTGCGCATCTATTTTTATTTCATAGGAGTACTTTCCTATGAAATAATAAAAGCCGCCTGAGGTTTAAGCTTATCATCTTAAATCACAGACGGTCTTTTTATATCATAAGAAAAATCTTGCTGTTCTAACGTGTGAGGATATTGCCTTTCTATATTTATAAGTATTCCTTATATTTGTCGTCAGAAGTATCAAAAAAACAAATACCGATAACGCCTCGTCCGGTATGGGCTCCTATGGCACAGCCTACGGTGGAAACCAGCTTATCCTTCGGTCTTAACAGTTCGTCGGACAGACCGAGAACAAAAGAAAGGGCCTTTTCATCTTCGCCATGGCAAAATGCTATGGTTTGGTCAGAGGGATCGTAAGCATTTTCTTTTGTATAGTCTACCAGTGCCTTTAAAGACTTCTTGTGCCCGCGGACCGTCTTGATAACTTGAAGGCTTCCGGATTTATCCACGATGAGAATTGGCTTCATGTCAAGTGTTTCCGCAATGGTTCCTTTGAATTTGGAAAGCCGTCCGCCTTTTATGAGGTAAGCAAGGGTGTGGACGGTAAAGACATGATGTACATGGGAAATATAGTGATCGGCAGCCTCGATGAGGATTTCTTTTGGAGCTCCGTTTTCCAGCATAGTGATCAACTTGGATACGAGAAGCCCGAAACCGATGGAAGCGCATTTGGAATCAATAATCGTCAAATCGAAATCAGGGTATTTTTCCAAAATATTTGCTTTTGCGATATTCGCAGCATTAAAGGTGCCTGCGATCCCGGTGGAAAAGCAAAGATAAATGATGCTGTCTCCTGCTTCTGCATAGGGAAGAAAAGCGTCTTCGAACATAGCGGGATTGATGTGGTAGGTTCTTATATCTCTTTTTGTATCGTCCAATATGTTATAAAACTCGGGAGTTTGAATAGTCTTTCCGTCCAGATAGTCCACCTCGTCGATGACGACAGGAGTAGGGATAACGTGCAATTTATGATCTTGCGCGTACTGCTTCGGCAAATCCGAAGCGGAGTCGGTAATGATTCTAAGCATATGAATGCCTCGCTTTCTGTTACAAATTGACGTTCTAAGATTGACTCATACGGTCGAGCAAATCAATCTTAATATCGTACAGCTTCTTGGATAAATCCACATATACCTTATGGGGATTGATAAGACGTCTCGTCTCATCCCATAGAGTATCTAACTCTGTCTGGCAATATGCCCGGATGTCCATAACCTTCGGAGACTCATAGCAGCACTCGCCGCCCAAAAAGATAGGAGCCATAATTTCCCGAAGCGTATAGCTTCCGCCGGGAAGCCTTGTCTTTTTCCATGGTTCCAGAGGATCGAAAAGAAGAAGGGATTCTTCTTCGTCAAAGTGCTCTTCCACGAGGCAGATCAAATCGGCCTTGATTTTTCCCGAATCCTTTTCATAAACGCGGTAAATCTTCTTATTTCCCGGGTTTGTTACCTTTTCAGTATTTTCGGACAACTTGATTTTGGGAATGAAGGTTCCGTCCTTGTCCTTGATAGCCGATAATTTATATACGCCGCCGAATGCCGGACAGTCTTTGGAAGTGATAAGACTGGTGCCTACGCCCCACGAGGTAATGGAAGCACCCTGAACCTTAAGGCTATCGATTAAGAACTCGTCCAAATCGTTGGAAGCAGAGATGACCGCATCGGGGAAACCGGCTTCGTCCAGCATCTTTCTGGCTTTCTTGGAAAGGTATGCAAGGTCGCCGCTATCCAGACGGATTCCGTAGTAGGAAAAGGGAACTCCGGCTTTGCGCATCTCTTTGAACACGCGGATGGCGTTAGGAACGCCGGATTTTAAAGTATCATAAGTATCTACAAGCAAAATACAAGCAGAAGGATACATTTCGGCATAAGTCTTGAAAGCGGTATATTCGTCGGGAAAGCTCATGATCCAGCTATGAGCATGAGTTCCTTTTACGGGAACGTCGAAGAGCTGTCCGCAGAGAACGTTAGAGGTGGCCACACAGCCGCCGATCATGGCAGCTCTTGCACCGTACACTCCGGCGTCCGGACCTTGCGCGCGGCGAAGACCGAATTCCATAATTCCGTCGCCTCTGGCCGCATAGCATACCCTGGCTGCCTTGGTAGCAATCAGGCTTTGGTGGTTGATGATATTTAAGATGGCCGTCTCCACAAGCTGTGCCTGCATGATCGGCGCGATGACCTTTACCAAAGGCTCCCTTGGGAAAATAACCGTTCCTTCAGGAATCGCATAAATATCTCCTGTGAATTTAAAATCCTTCAGATAATCGAGAAAGTCCTGCTGAAAAATGGAAAGTCCTGCTAAATAATCGATGTCCTCCTGCGAAAAATGCAGTTCCTTAATATATTGGATTACCTGCTCTAATCCCGCCGATACCGCATAGCCGCCGTCGCTGGGATTGGAGCGGTAAAAAACGTCAAAAATTACGGTTTCGTTTTGGCTTTTGTTTTTGAAATAGCCCTGCATCATAGTGAGTTCGTAAAGATCTGTGAGCAAGGTCAGATTTTGTCTGTCCATTTTGCCTCCTATTTTGCCGGAACAGTCCGACAAGCTATTTTTTAGTAAATTATAAAATATTCTAGCACATATTTTCTACATTTGCCATAGCTTTCATTCGGTTGACCCTTGACAATTCTTCGTTTCACGCTTTATAATCTCATTTATATAGTATATAGAAAAAGCGTTGACGAAGACAGTAGGTATCTTAAGAAAGGCACAGCGAACCGGCGAATGGTGTGAGGCCGGTGCGAGTAAGAAGATACGGAATATCACTTCCGAGCTGCAATGCCCAAACTATTGGAGTAGGCGTTGCCGGTTTTCTTCCGTTAAAAGAAATCATATATCCCGCATTTTTCAAGTGTTTGCATCAATTGTTGCTGTAAAGACGAAGGCTGAATGTAACGGCGGGCGTATGTCGTAACAGGTGGTAACGCAGGAGTTTGACCTCGTCCTTTTACAGGACGGGGTTTTTTTGATGAATTTTCATTAATAATAAGAGCAATTCACACAGTGCCTTGCTCGTTATTTCAGAAAGGATGAAGAAAATGTATCAGAAAGTATCTACCAATTTGAATTTCGTAGAGCGCGAGAAACAGACGGAAAAGTTCTGGAAGGATGAGCGCATATTTGAAAAGAGTATGGAAAACCGCGAAGGCTGCCCGACTTACACCTTTTATGACGGGCCTCCGACGGCAAACGGCAAGCCTCATATCGGCCATGTCCTCACCCGCGTTATCAAGGATATGATTCCCAGATACCGCACGATGAAGGGCTATATGGTTCCGAGAAAGGCCGGATGGGATACCCACGGACTTCCGGTGGAGCTGGAGGTAGAGAAAGAATTAGGGCTGGACGGAAAAGAGCAGATTGAAGAATACGGCCTCGACCCTTTCATTACCAAATGTAAGGAAAGCGTATGGAAATACAAAGGTATGTGGGAGGATTTCTCCGGTACCGTAGGTTTTTGGGCGGATATGGACGAACCGTACGTTACCTACCACGACGATTATATCGAATCGGAATGGTGGGCGCTGAAACAGATTTGGGATAAACAGCTTTTATATAAGGGCTTCAAGATCGTTCCCTACTGCCCCCGTTGCGGAACGCCCCTCTCCTCTCACGAGGTGGCACAGGGGTATAAGGATGTAAAGGAAAAGTCCGCGGTAGCACGTTTTAAGGTAAAGGGAGAAGATGCTTATATTCTGGCATGGACTACTACGCCCTGGACCCTTCCCTCCAACGTGGCTCTTTGCGTGAACCCTTCGGAGACATATGTTAAGGTGAAGGCGGCAGACGGCTATACCTATTATATGGCCGAGGCACTTTTGGACAGCGTGCTGGGTAAGCTGGGGGATAAAGAGAAGAGCATTGCTGCTTATGAAATACTGGAGACCTACACCGGCAAGGATTTGGAATATAAGGAATACGAACCCCTTTTCGACTACGCGTTGGAAATTTGTGAGAAGCAGCATAAAAAAGCGCATTATGTGACCTGTGACAATTATGTTACGCTGACCGACGGTACGGGTGTGGTTCATATCGCCCCGGCCTTCGGTGAAGACGACGCTAACGTTGGGCGTATCTATGACCTGCCCTTCGTACAGTTGGTGGATTCCAAAGGTGAGATGACGGCGGAGACGGATTATGCAGGAGTGTTCTGCAAAAAGGCCGACCCGATGATTCTGGCAGATTTGGAGAAGAAGGGCCTGCTGTTCGATGCTCCCAAGTTCGAGCACAGCTATCCTCATTGCTGGCGCTGCGATACCCCTCTCATCTACTATGCCCGCGAATCGTGGTTCATCAAGATGACGGCGGTAAAGGAGGACTTGATCCGCAACAACGATACGATCAACTGGATTCCTGAATCCATCGGCAAGGGCCGTTTCGGCGACTGGCTGGAAAACATTCAGGACTGGGGGATATCCAGAAATCGTTACTGGGGAACACCTTTAAATGTATGGGAATGTCAGGACTGCGGTAAGATGCACTCTATCGGAAGCCGCGAGGAGCTGGAGAAAATGAGCGGCAACGAAGCAGCGAAGACCGTTGAGCTGCACAGACCTTATATCGATGAAATTACTATCTCGTGCCAGGAGTGCGGCGGCACGATGAAGCGTGTGCCCGAAGTGATTGACTGCTGGTTCGATTCCGGTGCGATGCCCTTTGCACAGCATCATTATCCTTTTGAAAATAAGGAGCTGTTTGAAAAGCAATTTCCGGCGCAGTTTATCAGCGAGGCAGTGGACCAGACGAGGGGATGGTTCTATTCCCTCCTTGCAGAATCCACGCTGCTATTTAATAAATCGCCTTATGAAAATGTAATCGTGTTAGGGCACGTTCAGGATGAGAATGGCCAGAAGATGAGCAAGTCCAAGGGAAATGCGGTAGATCCCTTCGATGCGCTGGCAACCTACGGGGCAGACGCTATCCGGTGGTACTTCTATATTAATTCCGCTCCATGGCTTCCCAACCGTTTCCACGGAAAGGCAGTACAGGAGGGACAGCGAAAATTCATGGGTACGCTTTGGAATACCTATGCGTTCTTCGTACTGTATGCGAACATCGACAGCTTCGATGCTACGAAATATGAGCTGGAATACGATAAGCTCGCAGTCATGGATAAGTGGCTGCTTTCCAAGCTTAACACGCTGGTAAAAGACGTGAATTCCTATATGGATGCCTATAAGATACCTGAGACTGCAAGAGCCTTGGACGATTTCGTGGACGATATGAGTAACTGGTATGTGAGAAGAAGCCGCGAGCGCTTCTGGGCCAAAGGAATGGAGCAAGACAAAATCAATGCGTACATGACGCTCTATACGGCGTTAGTTACCGTAAGTAAATGCGCGGCTCCTATGATTCCTTTCATGACCGAGGACATTTACAAGAACCTTGTTGGCAGCATCGATAAGAGCGCGCCGGAGAGCATTCACCTATGTGATTTCCCGAAAGAAGATGAGAGCTTTATCGATAAGAAATTAGAAGAGAATATGGATGAGGTCCTGAAAATTGTCGTTATGGGACGCGCCTGCAGAAATACGGCAAATATCAAGAACCGTCAGCCCATCGGAAGGATGTTTGTAAAAGCGCCTCACGAGCTGGGAACATTCTATCAGGATATTATCGTGGAGGAGCTGAATGTAAAGGAAGTAGTCTTTACGGAGGATGTGAGGGAGTTCACCAGCTACAGCTTCAAACCCCAGCTTCGCACGGTAGGACCGAAATACGGCAAGCAACTGGGCGGCATCCAGAAGGAGTTAGCGTCCCTCGACGGCAACGAGGCTATGGATGAGCTGAATGAGCATGGAGCGCTTAAGTTCGATATAAACGGTACGGGAGTAGAGCTTTCAAAGGAGGACTTATTGATCGAGATGAGTCAGAAGGAGGGCTACGTATCGGAAGCGGACAATACGGTGACGGTAGTGCTTCATACGGAGCTGACGGAAGAGCTGGTGGAAGAAGGCTTTGTATATGAAGTGATCAGTAAGATTCAGACGATGCGTAAGGATGCCGATTTCGAAGTTATGGATCACATTCGGGTATCGATTGACGGAAATGATAAAATTGCAGGTATTGTTAAGAAAAATGAGAGCATAATATCAGCGAAGGTGCTTGCGGATGAAATGGTAACGGGGGAAACGCTTGAGGCTTCCAAGGAATGGAACGTAAACGGCGAGAACGTTACGATAAGCATCAGCAGGAAATAGCAGTAACAGGCGGCAGATCCCGGAAAAAAGGATTTTGCCGCCGTTTTCTTATCTTATTGCTTTTTTTGCCACATATTGTATAATTATGAATAGAAAGAAGTTGGATGGGAGGTAGTACATGATTAAGAAGGCTGCCTTGTCTTTTGACAAGGATTTATTTAAAAGAAGTGTAGTTTATAATGTAAAAACGTTATATAGAAAAAGTATGGAGGAGGCCTCACCACAGCAGATTTTTCAGGCGGTATCTTATGCCATCAAGGATGCGATTGTCGATAAGTGGATGAAGACGCAGGAAGAATATGAGAAGCAGGACCCTAAAATGGTTTATTACCTTTCCATGGAATTTCTGATGGGAAGGGCGCTCGGCAACAATATTATCAATCTGCAGGCCTACGAGCCGGTAAAGGAAGCGCTGGAAGAACTGGGCGTGGACATCAACGCAATAGAAGATCAGGAACCGGATGCGGCACTGGGTAACGGCGGTCTGGGAAGGCTTGCCGCTTGTTTTCTCGATTCCCTGGCTACTTTGGGTTATCCGGCATACGGCTGTGGCATCCGTTACCGTTACGGAATGTTCAAGCAGCAGATCCGCGACGGCTATCAGATAGAGGTACCCGATAACTGGCTGGAGAACGGCAATCCCTTCGAGCTGAGAAGACCGGAATATGCCAAAGAGGTAAAGTTCGGCGGTTATGTGAATGTATATGTGGATGAGAACGGCAGGAGCAATTTCAAGCAAGAGGGCTACCAGTCGGTGAATGCTATCCCTTACGATTTGCCCATTGTAGGCTATGGAAACGGTATTGTGAATACGCTGCGCATCTGGGATGCTCAGCCGGTGGAGTGTTTCCGGCTGGAATCCTTCGATAAGGGTGACTATCAGAAAGCGGTTGAGCAGGAGAATCTGGCAAGAAACATCGTTGAGGTACTCTATCCTAACGATAACCATTATGCAGGCAAGGAGCTTCGCTTAAAGCAGCAATATTTCTTCATATCGGCATCGGTCCAGGAGGCAGTGGCGAAGTATATGCGAAAGCATGAGGATATCCGCAGATTCCACGAGAAGGTTACCTTCCAGTTGAACGATACTCACCCGACCGTGGCGATTGCCGAGCTGATGCGCATCCTTATGGATGAGTATTATCTTACATGGGATGAGGCGTGGGCGGTCACCACGAAGACTTGTGCTTATACGAACCACACAATTATGTCAGAGGCGCTTGAAAAGTGGCCTATAGAACTGTTCTCCAGGCTGCTGCCCAGAGTTTACCAGATCGTAGAGGAAATCAACCGCCGCTTTGTGAAGCAGATAGAGCAAATATATCCCGGTAATCATGAAAAAATCCGTAAAATGGCAATTATCTATGACGGTCAGGTCAAGATGGCACATCTTGCCATCGCCTCCGGCTATTCGGTAAACGGCGTGGCCAGACTGCATACGGAGATATTGAAAAAGCAGGAGCTTAGAGATTTCTATGAGATGATGCCGAATAAGTTCAGCAATAAGACAAATGGTATCACGCAGAGACGTTTTCTCCTCCACGGTAACCCGCTTCTGGCGGATTGGATTACTTTTCATATAGGTTCCGACTGGATTACCGACCTTACGAGACTGACTAAGCTGAAGGTCTATGCGGACGATGAGAAGGCCCAGCAGGAATTCATGAACATTAAGTATAAGAATAAGATTCGCCTGGCGGAATATATTCTGGAGCACAACGGCATCGAAGTGGATCCGAGATCGATTTTCGACGTTCAGGTAAAGAGGCTTCATGAGTATAAAAGACAGCTTTTGAATATTCTTCATATTATGCACCTTTATAATCAGTTAAAGGAGCACCCGGAGATGCCTTTCTATCCGAGAACCTTCATCTTCGGTGCGAAAGCGGCGGCCGGATACAGGAATGCAAAGCTGACCATCAAGCTTATCAATGCAGTAGGGGAAGTAATCAATAACGATTCCTCCATCCGCGGCAAGATCAAGGTCGTATTCATCGAGGACTACAAGGTATCCAATGCGGAAATTATTTTTGCGGCATCCGATGTTTCCGAGCAGATATCCACAGCCAGCAAGGAAGCTTCCGGCACAGGCAACATGAAATTCATGCTTAACGGTGCGATTACGCTGGGAACGATGGACGGTGCCAATGTGGAAATCGTAGAAGAAGTAGGAGAAGAGAATGCGGTTATCTTCGGCCTTAGCTCCGACGAAGTCATTCGTTATGAGAACTTCGGCGGATATGACCCAATGGAAATATTCAACAACAATTCCGATGTCAGAAAAGTACTGATGCAGCTGATTAACGGTACCTATTCCAAGAATGACCCGGATTTGTTCCGTCCGCTCTACAATTCGCTGTTAAATACGCTGAGCACAGCTAAGGCGGACACGTACTTTATTCTGAAGGACTTCGAGTCCTATGCGGAGGCACAGAAAAAGGTGGAGGCGGCATACCGGGACGAAAAGGGATGGGCAAGGAGCGCTATTTTAAATGTGGCCTGCTCCGGCAAGTTCTCCTCTGATAGAACCATCGAGGAATATGTGAAGGATATATGGCATTTGGATAGGGTAGTTTTACCTCTAAAGAAGTAATATAAGAAATGATAATATAAAATGAAGAACCCCTTTTGTTAGATGAGAAAATATCTAATGAAAGGGGTTTTTGTTTTATTTCGGCTAAAAAAATGTAAGATATAGAAAAAAATCTATTGAAAAAAGAAAAAAATTGTATATTATTAACAAAAAAATGTTGATACAGTAAAATAGAGCAAAATTAACTATATATGGAGGAAAGGATATGAAATCGATAAAGGTAAAAATGTTGCTTATGATCTGTATCTGGCTTTTAGTATCGGTATGCGGAATGTTTATCCTGGCAAAAAATATGAACGATACAAAAGAAGTAAGTGAAACGCTTTTGAGCCGGCAAATGCAGGATTTAGATGATATTTCCAGCTTGACGGAACAGTTTAAAAGCATACAAAGCCTAACTTTAAATCACGTAGTTTTGGGCAGAGGAATAAGGATTGAAGCAATTGAAAAGGAAATACAGGCAGCTTTTGGGGAAATAGATGTGGTGGCGGATTCTTACGAGAGCCGGATTAATAATGAAGAATGCCGGCCGATTTTTGCAGGATTACAGGAAGATCTAAAAACTTATAAGGAATTGGTCAATAATATTTTGAAATATAGCAAAGGAATTAAGAAATCGGACGCAGAGCTTTTGGTAACAACGAATCTTCCTGATGTGGTAGGCAGTGCGGAAGGGAAGCTGCAGCAATTAAAAGATATTGCCAATGCTTCGGTGGTAGAAGGTAAACAGGAGTTGATAGGATATACGGAGCAAATTCCTAGTGTTCTGGCGGGTTCCATACTCCTTCTCGTTATAGCGGCTGCCGTTACGGCAATTGCTATAAATCGAATGATCATACGTCCTGTAGTGTTTTCCACAAAGCAGCTTGGAAAGATGATTGCAGAGATAAAGAGACAGGAAGGTGACTTGAACCATCGTCAGAAAGTCTGTGAAAGACAGTGAGAGGATAGAAGAGGTGGTAAATCTTTCCGGAGATATTTTAGGCATTGCGAATCAGACCAACCTATTGGCATTGAATGCTTCTATAGAAGCGGCAAGGGCAGGGGAGTTGGGAAGAGGCTTTGCCGTTGTGGCGGAAGAAATCAGAAAGCTGGCGGACGATTCCAAGAACATCGCCAATAATATTCAAAATATCAGTAATGAAGTATTTGTCACGGTCCAATCACTGGCGGATAATGCAATGTTGCTTTTAAAGTTTGTAAATAAAAAGGTTCTTCCTGATTATGACGTATTGGAAAAGACCGGAGTTGAATATTATGAATCCTCGGTTGTCATCGATAACATAATGAAAGAATTCTATGATGCCATGAACAGTCTCGTAATAATGTCCGGTAAAATTGTGGATGCGAATCAGATAATGGGAGTAACCATAGAAGAAAGCCAGATAGGAATAACACATGTATCGGAAAATACAGGCGAGCTAACGAGAGGAATGGAGCAGATTACTAAAACCTTAACAGAAATAAACATAGTAGTGGAGGAATTGCAAGGTAAAACAGAATCTTTTAAAAAATTTTAGACAATCGAAATATGAGGATAATTAAGTGTGGGAACAAAGTGCATAAAAAATAAATAAATAAAATTATAAAATAAACAATATGACAATAAAAAAAGAAAAATATTCATAGTAGAAAGAAAAATATTGTATATTTTATATGTTTCCTTGTTGCTAGAATATGGTTGTAGGTAAAAAACATATCATTTAGGGAGGAAACCAAATGAAAAGAAAAATTTTAAGCGTAATTCTTGCAACAACAATGCTCGCTGCGATGCTGGTTGGCTGTGGCAGCAGCAATGGAACAACAGAAGAAGCGGCAGCACCGAAAACAGAGGAAGCAGCACCGGCGGCTGAAGAAGCGGCACCGGCTGAAGAGGCAGCCCCCGTTGAAGAAACTGCCGAAGAAGTGGCAGAAGTAGCTGGATGTGAGGGTGTTGATGGTCTTAATATCGGTATCTGTATCTACAAATTTGATGATAACTTCATGACCTTATACAGGGAAGAGTTAAAGTCTTACTTGGAAGCCGGCGGAGCTACCGTTACGGTAATGGATGGTAAAAACGATCAGGCAGAGCAGACGAACCAGATTCAGAACTTTATTACAGAGGGCGTTGACATATTAATTGTAAACTTAGTGCAGTCTTCGGCAGCTCAGCAGATTACCGATCAATGTGCAAAAGCGGAGATTCCGGTTGTTTTCATTAACCGTGAGCCTGCGGATGAAGAAAAAGACAGATGGGCATCTGAAGGAATTATGGCTACCTACGTTGGTGCGGATGCCAGACAGTCCGGTACATACCAGGGTGAAATCGTTAATGCATTACCAGACAAGGGTGACATTAATGGAGATGGAACGGTTGCATATGTAATGGTAGTAGGCGATCCTGAAAATGTGGATGCGCAGTACAGAACGGAATTCTCTGTAAAGGCGGTAGAAGATTCTGGAATGAAGGTTCAAAAGCTGGATGAACAGCGCGGTGACTGGGATCAGGCAAAAGGACAGGAAATCGTTGCGAATGCTTTAACTGCATACGGTGATGAAATTGAAGTTGTATTCTGCAACAACGATGCGATGGCACTCGGTGCGAAACAGGCGATTGAAGCAGCAGGCAGAACTGTTGGTACAGACATTTACTTATTGGGTGTTGATGCTTTAACGGAAGTTCTTGAAAACGTAATCTCCGGAGCAATTACAGGTACAGTATTCAATGATCATATCGGTCAGTCTCATGCGGCAGCGGAAGCGGCAGCAGCATTTGCGGCAGGTGAAACGCTCGATACATTAATCGGTGTAGACTACATCAAGGTTACAAAAGATAACGCACAGGAAATTCTGGATATCATTAAATAGTTAAGTAGTAACGTGTTAAAATTTCTGGGTGTGTCAGGCGGCACACCCGGGTTTTATGCAACGATTCAGTATCATGAGAGGAAGGTTACACTAATATGAGTAAATACATGTTAGAAATGAATGGAATATATAAAAGCTTTCCTGGAGTTCAGGCGCTGGATAATGTGACGATTAAAGTGAGACCCGGCACTGTACATGCGCTGATGGGGGAAAATGGTGCCGGTAAATCTACTTTGATGAAGTGCTTGTTCGGTATATACAAAATGGATGGCGGAGAAATCATTTTCCAGGATAAACCGGTAAAAATTGCAAACGCGGATGAGGCTTTGAAAAAAGGTATTGCTATGGTGCATCAGGAACTGCAGCCGATTCCGGAAAGAAGCATCGGGGAGAACATTTTCTGCGGCAGATATCCGTTGAAAAGTTTTGGGCCGATTAAGGTAGTAGATCATAAAAAAATGTATGCGCAGGCAGAACTCTTATTGGAAGAAGTGAGGATGCCGTATAATCCCAGAAAGAAAATGGGAACATTGTCAATTTCGCAGATGCAATCAGTGGAAATTGCAAAAGCAGTTTCTATGGAAGCAAAGGTAGTTATTTTGGATGAGCCAACCTCATCTTTGACGGATAACGAGGTGGAGGCTTTATTTACCATTATTGAGGATTTGAAGAAAAAGGGTGTTTCCATCATTTATATTTCTCATAAAATGGATGAAATCCTTAGGATTTCCGATGATGTGTCCATTATGCGCGACGGACAATATGTGGGAACCTGGGAAGCGAAAGATTTAACAATGGATATGATTATTGCAAAGATGGTAGGGCGCGAACTGACCAATGTATATCCCCCAAAGGATAATGTGCCGGGAGAGGTTATTCTGGAGTTGAAAGAGCTGACAAGTATTCGCCCCGGTTCCTTTAAAAATGTAAACCTGACTATAAGAAAAGGTGAAATACTTGGAATCGGTGGTTTGGTCGGTGCACAGCGAACAGAACTTATGGAAGCAGTATTCGGGATACGCCATATTCAATCTGGCGATATTTTTTATAAAGGGCAGAAGATAAATATCAGACGCCCTCATGATGCGATCCAAAATGGAATTGGATTAATTACAGAGGATCGAAGAGGTACCGGCATTTTTGGTGTATTGAATATTGCGGATAACGTATCCATTGCTTCTATCGATAAGTACTTGGATGCGGGCATTATGGTCAATGACAAAAAGGTTGAGAAGCTGGTACAGGAAAATGTGGCAAAATTAAGTATTAAAACACCAAGCAGCAAAACCCAGATCAAATCCTTGTCCGGTGGTAACCAACAGAAGGTTGTCATATCAAGGTGGCTGGCAAATAATCCGGAAGTATTAATTATGGATGAGCCTACACGAGGCATTGATGTCGGTGCCAAGTATGAAATCTATCAGATTATGATTGACCTGGCAAAGCAGGGAAAGGCAATTGTCATGATTTCATCAGAAATGGCAGAGCTTATCGGTGTATCAGACAGAATTGCGGTTATGTGCAATGGCCGTGTGACCGGGGAACTGACACGGGAAGAAGCTACCCAGGAGCGAATCATGCAGCTTGCCACACACTTTGATCAAGGAGGAAATAGACATGAATAAAGCGAAAGCTTCCAATTTTAAAAATAGTGTTTTCGATCATATGTTAATTGTTATTTTGTTTTTGCTTGTAGTGGGAGTCAGTATTGCAAAACCTAATTTCTTATCCGGCAGTAACTTTGCTAATATTTCGGTGAATACTGCAGTGCGTTTCATTATTGCCCTGGGAGTCAGCGGCTGTCTGATTACAAAAGGTACTGACCTTTCCGCGGGACGTATGGTTGGTCTCGGCGCTTGTATCGCAGGTACTCTTTTGCAGAAAGCGGACTACAGTGATAAATTTTTCAAAGGCATGGGAGATATTTCGATTCCTGCAGTATTATTAATTGTAATTGCGGTTTGTGCAATGTTTGGCGTGGCCAATGGATGTGTTGTCGCTTTTTGGAAGGTGCCCCCATTTATTGCAACCCTGGGTATGCAGATCGTCGTATATGGTCTCTGCCTCGTTTATACAAAAGCAGTGCCGCTTGGCGGCTACAGGGAAGCTTATACGAATATTGCAACAGGCAGATTTTTTGGAATTCCCTATTTCTTTATCATTGCTTTTGTCATCGGTGCATTCATGTGGTTTTTATACAATAAGACAAGACATGGTAAATATATGTATGCTATCGGTGGTAATGAAGCGGCGGCAGAGGTATCCGGTGTAAATGTAAGTAAAACAATAATTCTTATTTATGCATCGGCAGCAGGACTTTATGCGATTGCCGGTTTCCTGTTAGGAGCCAAGGCGGGAGGCGCTTCTGTAAATACCGGTTTGGGATACGAATTGGAGGCAATTGCAGCATGTACTATCGGTGGTGTTTCTACAAACGGCGGCGTTGGTAAGGTGTCCGGTATTTTGGTCGGTGTATTAGTATTCGAGCTGTTAAAGTCTTCCATGCAGTTCTTAAGAATCGATACTTCGTGGCAGTATGTAGTACAGGGACTTGTAATTGTAATTGCGGTAGCATTAGACTTGAGAAAATATCTTGCGAAAAAGTAAAATACGTTATACGTTATATATATGACTGCAGTACGAGAATAGTAGAATTGTAAATCCTCAGCGTTTTTGCGTTGAGGATTTAGCAGATTTATTACTTAGTTAAATGTTAAGTTTACATAACTGTTTCATGAGTTTTTTAAGGGAGAAAACAGATGCTATATCGTGTAATGCTAGTGGATGATGAGGAAGAAGTAATACAGGCGATTCTTCAGAAAATTGACTGGGAAGCATTGGGCTTTCAAGTGGTAGGATATGCCAAGAACGGGCAGGATGCTCTGGAGATGTTAGAGACGCTGGAGACAGACGTTATTATGACAGATATTAAGATGCCGTTTATGGATGGAATTACCCTGTGCAAAAAAGTAAAAGAGCAGTATGGAAATATCCATATTCTTATTTTTTCGGGTTTTGATGAATTTGAATATGCGAGAGAAGCAATTAAAGCGGAAGTGGAAGAATATATCCTAAAGCCTACAAATGCAAAGGAGCTGTCGGAAGTATTCTTAAGGCTCAAAAACTCTATTGATAAAGAACGAAGAGAAAGTACAGACATACAAAAGCTTAAGGAATATTACATGGAAAGCCTTCCTGTTATGCAGAAGCAGTATATGATCAGCCTGATAGAAGGTAATCTTTCTGACGGTCAGATTCAAGCTTATCTGGATATGTATCAGTTGAATCTCAGCTCACCGTTTTATACCGTGGCAGTAGTTCATGCGAATAATCCGGAAATGCCGGAAGAAGGAAAGGAGCCACTTGAAAAGCAGCTGCTTCCCGTCTCCGCGAAAAAGTATGTGGATGAAAAGCTGGAAGGAAAATGGCAGTTTGAAAGCTTTGTATATTTTGGGAAAATTGTATACATTGTTATGCTGGAACAAAGTGAAGATCTAAGTGCCTTTATCGATTTTATGGGTCGTATATGCAAAATGACAGAAAGAACAATCAGCGTATCTTTATTGGCAGGCATCGGGCAGATGCACAATAAGCTTTCTTTGCTTCCGCACTCATATGAAAGCGCCAATGCGGCTATATCTTACAGGGGGTTGAACAAGGGAAGCTGTGCCATTTATATCGGCGAGGTGGATCCTAATTTAAACAGCACCCCGATCATAGATATGGAGGGAGTGCAGGAGATTATACAGCAGATAAAGTTTGGCAGGGAAAAAGAGCTGGAAGAGGCAATTACACATTTTATGATAAGACTGAAACGGATGGAACTGACTTATCAGCAGCTTCAGATAGTGAGCATGGAAGTTGTGACGGAATTATACAAACTGGGTGGAAGTTACCGGCTGGATATGCATAAAATTCTTAAAACCGGTACCTATACATTTTCTGATATTGAGGAGATGAACACGGTGGAAAGGCTGGAAGGAGTTCTAAGAAGTGTATGTTTTACGGTGCGCAGCTTAATTCGTAAGGAAAGAAAGGACAGTACAAAGCTGCTGATCGAAAAGGCAAAGGATTATATACAAAATAATTATTCTGACTCTGAATGCACAGTAGAGTCGGTGTGCAGCCATTTAAATATAAGCTCCTGCTATTTTTCTACCTTGTTTAAAAGAGAGGTGGGGCTTACATTGATTAACTATATGACTGATATAAGAATGGAAAAAGCTAAGGAATTACTGAAGAATACGGAAGATAAAACCTATGTAATCGCAGAGAAAGTAGGCTATGCGGAACCGAATTATTTCAGCTATGTATTTAAGAAAAAGTTTAAGGTTTCACCTTCTCTTTATCGCGCAAATGGAGTGGGATAATGACTGAAAAAGGAAGAACGTTTTATGAGAGAGCAAAACGGTATATAGGCAGAAAAAGCATTCAGTTCACATTGGAACTTTCTTTTACAATAGTGGCAATTATTTGCATGACTTTAATTGCCGTAACGCTGCAGAAAAAATTCGAAATAGAAATGCGGCAAACGAAAATAGAATCTACGGAGCAGGTAATCGATCAGGTGCGTCTGAACCTGGAAAATTATCTGCGAAGTATGATGCGTATATCGGATGCCATGTATTACGCAACGATTAAGAGCAAGGATATATCTACAGACTCTCTGGAAGCAGAAATGAATCTTCTGTATGAGGCAAATAAAGATAACCTTGTTTCTGTTGCCTGCTTTGATATCGAAGGTAATCTTTTAGGAGCAACCCCGATTGATGCAGTGAAGCAAAATGCGAACATCGCCTATCAGAACTGGTTTGTTACGGCAAATGAGGAATTGGAAAACTTTCATTTTTCATTGCCTCACGTACAGAATCTGTTTGACGATTCCAGCCATAGGTATTACTGGGTAATATCCTTGAGCCGGATTGTAGAACTGACCTCCAAAGGAAACAATCAAAGAGGTGTTTTGCTTGTTGACATGAATTACAGCACAATTGAGCAGCAGTTTAAGAAGGTCAATGCCAATACTTCCTTAGGCTATACCTATCTTCTTGGCAAAAATGGAGAAATTATTTACCATCCCAAACAGGAACTGATTTATTCCGGCCTTCTGCAGGAGAATAATCTGGAAGCGATGGATTATTCCGATGGAAGTTATCAGGAAACTTTTCAAGGAGAAAAAAGAGTTGTTATTGTAAAAACAATTGGTTATACAGGCTGGAAAATAGTCAGTGTGATTCCAAACACATTTTTTCAGATGGCAGTTTCCGGAATACAGATTTTTGCACTTTTTATTATCATGCTTTCCGTTTGTATTCTTGCATTTATTAATCAATTTGTGTCCAGGCAGATTGCCAAGCCTATAAAAAATCTGGAGGATTCTGTGCGTGAGATTGAAAGCGGGAATCTGGATATCCAGATAAATGAGGGCGGCTCGTATGAGATACAGAAATTGGGCAGGACAATAAAGTCGATGGTTTCTCAGATGCGCGAACTGATGGATGATATTGTAAAAGAGCAGGAACAGAAGAGGAAGATGGAATTGGGTGCGCTGCAGTCGCAGATCAACCCCCACTTTTTATATAATACATTGGATACGATTGTCTGGATGATTGAAACGGAGCGATACGAAGAAGCAATTACCATTGTCACACAGCTGGCCAGCCTTTTCCGCATTAGCCTGAGCAAGGGAAAGACAATTATTTCCGTCAAGGATGAGATATCACATGCCCAAAATTATATGAATATACAGAAAATCCGGTATAAGAATAAGTTTGAAGTGAAGTATGATATCGATGAGGAGGTATGTAAGTACGCAACAGTAAAATTAATTATCCAGCCGCTTTTGGAAAATGCAATTTATTACGGCATGGAATTTATGGATGGAGAGGGTATTATTACGCTACGTGCATATATGGAGGACAGGGTTTACATAGAAGTGGCTGATAACGGGCTGGGTATTCCGAAAGAGAATGTGGAACAATTATTGGTAGAGAATAATCAGGTGCACAAAAGAGGTTCGGGAGTGGGTATTATCAATGTGCATCAAAGAATTCAACTGCGCTTTGGGGAGGAGTACGGATTAGAAATAGAAAGTGAACCGGATGAAGGAACGTGCGCGAGAATATGTCTGCCTAAAATTTTATATGAAGACCTGAAAGATAAGGGGGATGAATAGATGAATGATAAAAAAGAGATTAGAAATATATTGATCCTTGTCCTTGTCATTACAGTAGCGGGCGCTTTGATCATCGCAAGATTTTATGGAAATAACCAAAAGGAACGATATAATATTTCGGTTATTGCGGGAGAAGCCCACGCGGAAAGATGGGTAGTCCTGCAGCAGGGACTTGAAAAAGCCGGCAATGATTATAATGCACAGATTAATTTCTATACAGTAGTAAATGGCAAAAATGCTAGAGAACAGAAGGACTTAATAAACAGGGAATTGGAAAAAAAGGTGGATGCCATTATTGTTTGTGCGGTAGACAGCCAGGAGATCCAGGAAGTGTTGCAGAAGAGTGAACGCAGGACGCCGGTCATTCTGATTGAGACAGATTTGAAGCCCGGACACTTATATTCTCAAGTTTCGCCGGATAATCATGAAATGGGATATCATTTGGGAGAAGAATTTGTCAGGCAGCAGGAAGGAAAAGAAACAACAGCAGGAATCCTTATAGATAATGATAAAATAGCAGCACAGCAAGAACGGTTAAAAGGGTTTGAGGAAGCGCTTGCCTCTGCAAAAAATATTACAATAAAATGGAGGGCATCCGATTATCAGAGTAATGAACGGGTAGACAATATAATCGGTATGGACTGTGTCGGAACGCAGAACGCGACAGAAATAAGTAAAGTTAATAATGAGAAAATCAGTATTTATGGATTTGGAAATGCGGAAGCCAATATTTACTATATGGATAAGGGAATTATAAAGGCTCTGGTGGTGCCTAATGATTTCAATATGGGGTACTTAAGTGTGCAGAATGCGGTGCAGGCAGTTGAAAAAGATATGGCCTATAAAAATACAATTGTCGAACATATAGTGGTTACAGGTGATACATTGCATAATGAAGAAAATCAAAGGATTATTTTTCCTCTTGTGCAGTAAACATTAACGATTGGTTTTGCGTCTGCCGGGGGTAGACATGGGGTATAGAGATGAAAAAGATAATAGCGGTTGTTTTTTTGGTACTTTTGATTGGAATACTTATTGCAATGGGTTCGATTCATATAAGATCCCAGGAAAAAAATAAGGTGGAAAGGATTAAGATAGGTGTCAGTGTATATAACCAATATGATACCTTTATTGCCAGTCTGATGGAACAGTTGAAAAGCTGTGCCGTACAAAAGGAAAATGAAACCGGTATTGAAATAATCGTGGATATCGTGAACGCGGCCGGAAGTCAGCTGGAGCAGAATGATCAGGTGGAGAAGTTTGTAAATAACGGGTATGATGTTGTTTGTGTCAACCTTGTGGACCGGACGGACCCTACCTTGATTATCGACAAGGCTGAAAGCGCGGGAATTCCCATTATTTTTTTTAACAGAGAGCTTGTTCCGGAGGATTTAAAAAGATATGATAAAGCCTATTATGTCGGGGCAGTAACGATAGAACCCGGAATTATGCAGGGGGAGATGATTGTTGATCTACTAAAGGAGAAGAAGGAAAGTGTTGATAAAAATGCGGATAATAAAATCCAGTATATCATGCTGGAAGGCGAGGCCGGTCATCAGGATGCCATTATACGGACGGAATATGCAGTTAATACAATTGTAGAGAACGGAATACAGGTAGAAAAGCTGGATTATGCTTTGGCAAACTGGAACAGAGATCAGGGTAAAAGTAAGATGGATAAACTGATTGAAGAATTTGGCAATGAAATAGAAGTGATTATTTCAAATAATGATGATATGGCATTAGGGGCAATCGATGCCTATATCGACAGGAACAAGTTGGAAAATATACCGATCATAGTGGGGATTGATGGGACGCTGACAGGTCTGACGGCTGTAAAAGAAGGCTACATGTACGGAACGGCATATAATGATGATATCGGTCAGGGAAGAAGCCTTTTGGAGCTGTCTTATGCTTTGAAAACAGGTCAAAGTCTTCCGGCGGATATTGTGATGACGGAAGAAAAATATATACGGTATTCATATAAAAAAGTGACGAAAGAAAATGTAGATGAATTTATAAGCATCCATCAGTGATGTAAGCGTTACATTTTAAAATACATGGCAGTATTCGGAGTTTTGAAAGACGGCTAAACCGATCAATACGGAGATGATTTTTGCCGCAGCGGATGTTTTCGGACAAATATCTACGGTCAGGGCAGATGCGTACTTTATCCTGAAGGATTTCGAATCTTATGCGGAAGCGCAGAAAAAGCAACATCTCTAAAATTATAAACGACACACACTTAATATTAAGCAACATTTCACATATTTCATTGTCTGAATATGTGAAATGTTGTTTGTTTTTTTATATTATTTTTTGTTAAAGCAATATATATAAACTAGTGAGCAACATAACGATTGTATTAGAACTCAAAAATAAAGATAATAAGAGCATAGCAACTATAATCTCATATTCGCTCTGCAATAAAGCTATTGAGAGAAAATAGGGATGAAAAATATAAAGAAAAGGAGAAGTCCAGGATGAAGAAACCAGTATTAGTAGTGCTTGCGGCAGGGATGGGAAGCCGTTATGGAGGATTGAAACAGATTGACCCCGTGGGCCCTGACGGTGAACTTATCATAGACTATTCTATCTACGACGCAATGCGCGCCGGTTTTGAAAAGGTGGTCTTTATTATCAAGCATGAGATGGAGGAGGACTTCAAGGAAATTATCGGCAACCGCATGGAGCAAAATATGGAAGTAGCTTATGCATTCCAGGAAATAGAAAATACTCCCAAGGGATATGCCCCGGCAAAAGAACGGGTAAAACCATGGGGGACCGCTCATGCCCTCATGTCTATAAAAGGGATTGTGGACGGACCTTTTTGCGTTATCAATGCGGATGATTACTATGGTCCTAATGCCTACAAAACCATCTATGAGTTTTTGACAACGAAACAGCCGGAGAACGGCAAAGACCATTTTTGCATGGTGGGATATCTGATAGAAAACACGGTAACGGATAAAGGAAGCGTAGCGCGCGGAATATGTACGGAGAATAAGAACGGATATCTTGTCAATATTGTAGAGCGTACCAGGATTGAAAGAACGGATAGAGGTGCCCGTTTTACCGAGGATGGAGGCGTTGTGTGGCATGACCTGCCGAGAGGCACGTTGGTGTCGATGAACTTCTGGGGACTCGGCGGAACTTTCCTGCATGAGACAGAGGCCGGATTCTCTGCCTTTTTGGAACAAAACCTGCCGATTGATCCACTAAAGTGCGAATATTTACTTCCTACCGTCATTGATACTATGATTCAGAATGGAAAAGCCGATGTGAAGATTTTATCCAGCAAAGACCGATGGTACGGTGTAACTTATAGAGAAGATAAAGATGGTGTTATGAAGGCCATCGCCGGAATGCATGCGGACGGCTTGTATCCTACGCCTTTATGGGGCAGCATAAAGCGTTAGGGGGCATTTCCTGACAGGATAAGAGCATTTTATACAAGATATGTAGGGTGATTAGTGGTATAATTTAAAATATAGTTTCAAACAATTATCTATGGGGGATAAAAGAAGAGAAGGGAGTGGTTTCATGTTAAAAAACAGAAATATTTTAGAGAAGCCTGAGGAGGAAGAATTAAAGACGAGGCTGGAGGCGGCGAGAGAGAGGCTGGCTGTGCAGCAAATGCAGATAAAGGAACATAAGCTTCCCGTATTCGTATTGGTAGAGGGCTTTGGCACTGCCGGAAAGGGAAGTGCTGTCGGGCAGATTATCCGTAATATCGACCCGCGCTTTTTTAAAGTGGTATCGATGGATACACCTACCGAAGAAGAACTCAGGAAGCCTTTTTTATACCGCTATTTTTCCAAGATTCCCGAAGCGGGTAAATTCATGTTCTTGGAATCCGGCTGGATGGATGAAGTGACGAAAGTATGCCTGCAGGAGAAAATGGATGAAAAAACCTATGAGATGCGAATCGGCAGCATCAGGCGTTTTGAAAGACAGCTTACGGATAACGGGTATCTCGTTATAAAGTTTTTCCTGCAAATTAGTGAAAAGGAACAGAAAAAAAGGATAGACGATCTTCTGTCTTCCATCGATACGAGCTGGCGTGTGAGCAGTAACGATCAATGGCAGAACAAGCATTACGGGCAATGCGTGGAAATTTTTGACCGCTATCTGGAAGAGACCAACTCTCCCTCCGCTCCGTGGTATGTGATAGATGCGAAATCAAAGAAATGGGCAGAGCTTCAGATGTTGGAGACGTTGACGGAGGGAATTGATATTGCCCTGCAGAACCGGGCACTTGCGGTACCCCTTTTGCAGAATGTATTTCCTCTCGTAAAAATGCCGAGACTTGCGGAGATTCCGCTAGATGAGGCAATTGAGGAAGCAGAATATAAGGAAGAGCTTAAAGGCTATCAAGAACATCTCCGGGAATTGCATAACCGCTTGTACAGAAAACGCGTGCCGGTAATCATCGTTTATGAAGGCTGGGATGCAGCGGGAAAAGGGGGTAATATCAGACGTATTACAGAAGCCCTCGATCCAAGAGGATTTGAAGTGCATCCGATTGCCAGTCCGGAACCCCATGAAAAAGCGAGACATTATTTATGGCGTTTCTGGACGAGGCTTCCGAAGACGGGGCATATCGCTATATATGACAGGAGCTGGTACGGCAGAGTTATGGTAGAACGTCTGGAAGGCTTTTGCAGTGAGAACGACTGGAAGCGCGCATATAATGAAATCAATGAGTTTGAGAAGGAATTGTCCGATTGGGGTGCGGTCATCATTAAATTCTGGGTACAGATAGATAAAGACACTCAGCTCGAACGCTTTGAAATCAGACAGAATACTCCTGAAAAACAATGGAAAATTACGGAGGAAGACTGGAGAAACAGAGAAAAGTGGGATGCCTATGAGATGGCTGTGAATGAAATGATCCAGAAAACGAGTACAACCTATGCTCCATGGCATATTCTGGAATCCGTCGATAAGAAATATGCACGTATAAAAGCGCTGCAGATTATAGTTGAAGAGCTGGAAAAAATAATTTAGCGGATATTCATGACGATCTTGGGCATTAAAAAAAGGAGAAAATACAAATGGGATTAAGCATAGAAGAAGTTAAGAACGGGGTTGCGGCGGGATTCCGGCTTCCGGGAGAAGTTATCCAGCTGCAGCCTTATGGAAACGGTCATATCAATGATACATTTTGTTTGACCTGCGCACTCGGGGAGGGCGGAACCAAGCGGTATATTTTACAGAGAATGAATGACGATATTTTTAACAGTCCGAAAGAGCTTATGGAAAACGTGGTAAATGTAACCTCCTTTTTGCGAAAGAAAATCATTGCTGCAGGAGGGGACCCGGATAGAGAAACATTGAATGTGGTTCCTGCGGCAGACGGGGGAAATTATCTGGAGTATAAAGGTGACTTCTTCCGTATGTATATTTTTATTGAAGGTGCGACCTGCTTTGAGCAGGTAAAACAGCCGGAAGATTTCTATAACAGTGCGGTATCTTTTGGAAACTTCCAAAAACTGCTGGCAGATTATCCGGCGGATACCTTACATGAAACGATCGTTAATTTTCATAATACGGTAAGCCGTTTCCGGGATTTTAAAAAGGCTGTGGAAGAAGATGTATGCGGACGCGCGCAGAACGTGCGGGAAGAAATACAATTTGTTCTCGGCAGAGAACATGACACACATGTCATATGCGATGCGCTGATACAGAAAAAGATACCTCTGCGCGTGACGCATAATGATACGAAGCTAAATAATATTATGATAGACAACGAGACCGGAAAAGGCATTTGCGTTATTGATCTGGATACGGTAATGCCTGGTTCGGCGCTTTATGATTATGGCGATTCTATCCGCTTCGGTGCAAATACCGGAGCGGAAGATGAGAGAAATCTGGCTTTGATCTCTTTAGATTTGGAATTGTTTGATATTTATACAAAAGGGTATCTGGAAGGATGCGGAGGCAGCCTGACGAAGGAAGAGATAGAACTGCTTCCCATGGGAGCCAAGCTGATGACTTTTGAATGTGGTATGCGCTTTCTGGCAGATTATCTGAAAGGAGATGTGTATTTTAAAATTCACAAACCCGAACATAATCTGGACAGATGCCGCACGCAGTTCCGGCTTGTAGCAGATATGGAGTCGAAATGGGAGCAGATGAACGCTATTGTAAGAAAATACAGTAAATAAAGGATCGTCTATAAAAACGCCGGTGATTTGCAGTCGGCGTTTTTATGTTTCGGCCTTTTTAATACCGGGGGCATGCATTTTGCGGTATTGCTGGGGAGTCATTCCAACAGTCTTTTTAAAAGTCTGTGAAAAATAAGACTGGGAGGAAAAACCGGTGCCGGAAGCCACCTGTGCAATGGAATGGTTGGTATTTATAAGAAGCTCCATACTTGCCTTCAGCCGCTTATCGGTAAGGTAACTGATGGGGGATTGCCCCAGACAGTTTGCAAAGGAATGAGCAAGGTAATATTTATTAATATGGGTAACTTCCGCAAGTGAGTCCAGCGTAATATTTTTTGTATAGTTGATATCGATATAGCGTTTTGCGAGCGCACATTCTTTCGATATTTTAAATGTGGAATCGGAGATGATGGATAGATGCTGCTCCCTTGATATATAAATGAGGAGAACCTGTAGAATACTTTGGCAAACGACATCGAATCCGGATTTCTTTTCACGGAATTCTTTTAACATAAGCTGGGCGAAATCAACCAGATGGTTCTTGGAGGAGGTATAGCTGTAATAGCTGTAATTTTTCCGGCCTTCCTCTTTCATGTGTTCGAAAGAAAAAGCAAGTCCATCCACGCCGAATACAATATATTCCATCGGATCATTTGTCATAGTCTTTTCCGTATGTTCGATATGAGGATTAATAATGACAAGATCGTTTGGCTTTACAGGAACGAGCTCATTTTCGATTAAAAAGACGCCTCTTCCGCTGATAACATAAAAAAGTTCGGTAAAATGATGTGTGTGCGGAAGACTCTGCCAATCTCCTTCATATTTGGAAATGGAGATGTAACGGAGGGTGAAATTGACTTTTGATAATTCTTTTTTTTCCAACTGGATACTTTCATTACTCATTGCAAGATACCTTTCCTGAATATGGATTGTAATATTTGTATTTGGGATACTATAAAGGTTACGGTTTGTGCTATAATGCTTCATCTTGATAATAATATATTTTAGTATTTTCATATTTTTTTTATAAAATAAAAATAAAATAGACAATAATATAATAAAGGAATTGTTTATAATATCCAATTTGATATATTTTATATTTACTAATTTTATGCAATTATACATCATTGATGGAGGAAAATAAAGTTTTTTATTATGAATATAGCAAGTAAGATAAAAAATACAGCAACATACAAATTGAATGAGGCAAAATAAATAGATATACTAATTATACAAGAAAATAATTGGTTGTTATTAACAAAAGGAGGAACTAAATGAAAAAGAGAGTAATATCTGTTTTATTGGCTACAGCAATGGTTGTAGGTACATTGGCAGGCTGCGGAAGCACAGCACCGGCAAAAGAAGAAGCACCGGCAGCAGATGAAACACAAGCGCCTGCTGAAGATGCGCAGGAAACAGAGACTGAGGAGGCTTCTGCGCAAGCTCTTGAAGGGACCTTGAAAGTGGCGGCATTTGACGGCGGATACGGCACGCAGATGTGGACGGAAGTAACAAATAAGTTTATGGAAAATAATCCGGGTGTTACCATTGAACTTACGGCAGAAAAAAATCTGGAAGAAGTGATCAGCCCTCTTATGAAGGCAGGCGATTATCCTGACTTCGTATATCTGGCGACAGGACGTGAACTGGCACTTCCCGAAACATTATTAAAAGATAATGCGATTATGAATATTACGGACGTATTATCCATGCAGGTACCCGGTGAAGACGTATCGGTAGGAGATAAGATTATTACCGGTTTTACGGACACGCTGGTAACCAATCCTTATAATGACGGTGAGACATATCTTGCCCCGATGTTCTACAGCCCTTGCGGACTTTGGTATGATGCCAACCTTTTAGAAACAAAAGGCTGGGAAGTGCCTCAGACATGGGATGAAATGTGGGAACTTGGAGATAAGGCAAAAGCAGAAGGAATTTCCTTATTTACTTATCCGGTAGCAGGCTACTTTGATGCATTTATATTCGGAATGCTGACAGAAGCCGGAGGAACTGATTTCTATAACAGGGCTATGAGCTATGAAGATGGTATATGGGAAACACAGGAAGCAAAAGAAGTGTTCGAAATTGTCGGAAAGCTTGCGGAATATATGGAGCCTACCACAGTTGGTAATGCAAATAAAGATAACTTTAAGAAGAATCAGCAGTTGGTATTGGATGACAAGGCAATTTTTATGCCCAACGGAAACTGGATTATTGGAGAAATGGCGGATGCTCCGAGAGCGGAAGGCTTTAAATGGGGATTCGCACCTCTTCCGGCAATAAAAGCAGGCGGCGAGCAGTGTGCGTTTACTTTCTTTGAACAGTCATGGATTCCTGCACAGGCAGAAAATCCGGAACTTGCAAAAGCATTCATGGCTTATCTTTATTCCGATGAAGCGGCAGAAATCTTTGCGAAAACAGGCGGAGCAATTCAGCCGATTAAGGGTGTAAGCAATTTTATTACCGATGAAGATACAAAAACAATATATTCCGTTTATGATACGGGCGCTATCGCTTCCATGGGCGGATTTGCTGCAACAGAAGCGGTAGAAGGCGTAAGCATGAAAGACACATTGTTCTTTACCATTGACAGTATTGTAACAGGTGATAAGACAGTGGAAGAATGGCAGGCAGCAGTTGAGAGCGTAAGTGATCAGTTAAGAGGCGCTTTGAAGTAAAAACTCGCTTTAAAAAATACACGAGGTGAACTTTCTGACTGAAGCAAGCGGTGGGTAATCAAGGCTACCCGCCGCTTTTTGAGAGAAGTGTAATTAGGAGGTAGACAGATGGAAAAAAGGAAAGGTAGAAAAAAGAGGAGAGGAGCATTTATTTTCTGCTGTGTTGCACCGGCAACAATCCTTATGTTTCTATTTATGATTATGCCGACGTTTAACGTATTTAAAATGTCACTCTATAAATGGGGCGGATTTTCGGCTGAAAAAACCTTTGTAGGTATTGAGAATTTTAAAAAGCTGGCGGCGGATGAGAAGTTCCTTCGTTCCATGCAGAACTCCATTCTCATTATTGTAGTTGTAACCGTTATAACTATGGCGCTGGCAATTATTTTTGCAGCTATTCTATCCAGGCAGAAGCTAAAAGGACAGGGATTTTTCCGGGTTGTATTTTATATTCCGAATATTCTATCTATAGTTGTAATTTCCGCAATCTTTTCTGCTATTTATGATCAGCGCGACGGTCTTTTAAATACTTTTATTTATTTGTTCCGTCCAGTAGGAGAAAACGGAGAAGGGCTGATCGCATGGCTCGGTAATCAGAAATTGGTTATATGGGCAATTGTTATCGCATTGATCTGGCAGGCAATCGGCTACTATATGGTAATGTATATGGCGAGTATGGCAAGCGTCCCGGAAAGTATCTATGAATCTGCGTCTATTGAAGGAGCGGGAGGCATCACGCAGTTTTTTACGATGACCTTGCCTCTTATATGGAGCAATATAAGAACAACACTTACCTTTTTTATTATCAGTACCATTAATTTAAGCTTTATGCTGGTAAAGGCAATGACAGGCGGCGGACCTGACGGAGCCTCCGATGTATTTTTGAATTATATGTACAGCCAGGCTTACACGAATTCTTCTTATGGATACGGTATGGCTATCGGTGTAGTAGTATTTATTTTCTCATTTGCGCTTTCGGGTATTGTAAATGCAGTAACAAAACGCGAAACGCTGGAATTTTAGAAAGGAGGCCCTGCAATGAATAAAAAGCATAATTATACTAAAGCTATGACGCAGTTTTTTGTGTATCTGGCTTTGATCATCTTTGCCGTGACTATCGTTGTTCCGGTTGCATGGGTATTTATGGCCTCTTTGAAAGAGAATGCTGAATTTTACGGGAGAAGTCCATGGACACTTCCTGAGAGACTCAATTTTCAGAATTTTATAGATGCCTTTGAGAAGGCCAATATGGGAACCTATATGGTGAATTCGATCATCGTAACAATATTGGCGCTCGGTTTTTTGCTGTTGATCGCCATTCCGGCGGCTTATGTATTGGCGAGATACCGCTTTAAAGGCAGTAAGACCCTTAATGTAGTATTTATGGCAGGTTTGTTCGTAAATGTAAATTATATCGTTGTGCCTATTTTCCTCATGCTGGTGGATGGCGATACTTTCCTGCGGGGACATGGTATGCCCCCGATGCTGCTGAATAATCTTATTATGCTGGCTCTTATTTATGCATCTACCCATCTGCCGTTTACCGTATATCTTTTATCAGGATTTTTTGCATCTATTCCGAAGGATTATGAAGAAGCGGCGTTTGTAGACGGAAGCGGTTATGTGCGTACCATGGCAACGATCATGATTCCTATGGCCAGACCGGCTGTTATTACCATTATTTTATTTAATTTCCTTGCATTTTGGAACGAATATATTATTTCTATGACTTTGATGACAAAAGATAAGTTTAAGACACTTCCGGTAGGCTTAATGAATTTGGTAAGCGCGCAAAAGGCGTCAACAAATTATGGGCAGCTGTATGCGGGGCTTGTCATTGTCATGCTTCCTACATTGATACTATACATGCTGGTACAAAGGCGTTTGACGCAGGGTATGAGCCTGGGCGGCCTAAAAGGATAGGAGGATAGTTATGGAAGGGAAAAAACTGCTGGCAGTAAAAACAGTGAAGATGATTTTATTTGTGGTTTTTTTAACGATGATCATATGGGGACAGAAGCAGGTTGGTTATGTAAACCTTGGCATTATGCTGACCGGTCTTGCCGGACTGCTTATGCTTTTGTACTCTTACAATAAAAAGTACCGATAGAAAAAAAGAATAGAGGAGAGGATTATGTTGATGACTGGCAGACTGACATTACCTACCGACATAGATATGGTAGACGAGACAATAAGGCTGAAAAATCTTCTTGGAGCGGATGCGCTGCGAGATTGTGACGGAACGGCGATGCCGGAGGAACTTTTAACTCAGAGTGCCAAAAAATATGCAACCTATTATACGACAAGAAAAGATAACGATTGGGCGAAGGAAAATCCAGAGGAAATCCAGCAGGAATATTTGATCAGTGACCGCGTGACGGCAAGAGATACGAAGCTCAGGATCAAACTGATGAAAGGGTTTCATACCGAGCAGCTGAAGGTAAATACAATTGACGATCCGAAACGATGGTGGGAGGTTGTAGACAGGACGACCGGAGAGGTAGTTCCCGTGTATAAATGGGAATTTGACGGTGAAACGGAAGAGGTAGTGATCGAATCTGTGAAATACCATCAATATACGGTCAGCTTTCTGGCATTTCTTGTCTGGGATCCGGTGCATATGTATAATTTCATTACAAATGACTGGAAAGATGCGCCCCATCAGCTGACTTTTGACGTAAGGCAGCCGAAGACACAGATACATGTGAAAGAAAAACTTAAAAGATGGTGTGAAGAAAATCCTCACATCGATGTAGTGCGGTTTACTACATTTTTTCATCAATTCACTTTGACTTTTGACGAAAATAAGCGTGAAAAATATGTGGAATGGTTCGGATACAGCGCAAGCGTAAGCCCTTACATTCTGGAACAGTTTGAAAGGTGGGCCGGTTACAAATTCCGCCCGGAGTTTATCGTGGATCAAGGTTATCATAATTCCCTGTTCCGGGTACCGAGCAAAGAATTTAAGGATTTCATTGAATTCCAACAGATAGAAGTCAGTAAGCTGGCGAAAGAAATGGTAGATATTGTACATGAATACGGCAAAGAAGCGATGATGTTCCTCGGCGACCACTGGATCGGAACAGAACCCTTCGGAAAATACTTTCAGGATATCGGATTGGATGCTGTGGTAGGTTCGGTAGGCGATGGAGTGACACTCCGTATGATTTCTGATATTAAAGGAGTAAAATATACGGAAGGAAGGCTTCTTCCTTATTTCTTCCCGGATGTATTCTGCGAGGGGGGAGATCCTATCGGCGAAGCGCAGGATAACTGGCTGAAGGCAAGGCGTGCAATTTTACGTTCACCGCTTGACCGTATCGGATACGGTGGATATTTGAAACTCGCTTCCGAATGGCCGGGATTTATTGATGAGATAAAATATGTGGTAAATGAGTTCCGTCTCATTCATGAAAATATGCAGGGTACAAAAGCTTATACGGCACCGTTTAAGGTCGCAGTTTTAAATTGCTGGGGAAATTTGAGAAGATGGATGGCAAATCAGGTGCATCATGCCATATGGCATAGAGAAATTTATTCTTATGTAGGTGTGATCGAATGCTTGAGCGGTATGCCTTTCGATGTGGAATTTATTACATTTGATGAGATCAGAAACGGGATAGCGGAAGATATCAAGGTGATCATTAATGCGGGAGATGCTTATACATCTTTCAGCGGAGCAGAAAACTGGATCGATCCGGAAGTTGTGACCTCTTTACGGGAATTTGTAGATAACGGAGGCGGTTTTATCGGCGTGGGAGAACCTACGGCATATCAGTTTGAAGGGCGCTATTTTCAATTAAGCGACGTACTTGGTGTGGATAAAGAAATGTGCTTTTCTCTCAGCACCGATAAATATAATGAACTGGATACCGATCATTTTATTCTGGAAGATATTGAAGGGAATGTGGATTTCGGCGAAGGTATGAGCCGCATTTATGCGCAGGGAGAGAATTACCAGATTTTAAATAAGGACGGAGAATACAGCCGGCTTGTTGTAAATGATTACGGAAAAGGGCACAGCGTTTATTTTGCGGGACTTCCGTATTCCCCTCAGAACTGCCGCATCCTGCTTCGTGCGATTTATTATGCCGCAGGCATGGAAAGTGAAATGAAGAAATTCTATGTAACGAATGTGGATACCGAAGTAACGGTGTTTGAAAAGACCGGAAAAGCTGCGGTAATCAATAATGCAAAGGAAGCAAAACATACAGAACTTTATATTGACGGCAGGCTGGCATATAGTCTGGACTTGAACCCTATGGAAATGAGATGGGTGGACTGCCGCAAATAGCGGATAATGCGAGAAAGGCATGGTTATTATTATGGATAAACCCAATATTTTGTTTTATTTTTCCGACCAGCAAAGATGGGATACCATAGGCTGTTATGGGCAGCCCCTTCCCATTACTCCCAATTTGGACAAGCTGGCGGGGGAGGGAGTGGTTTTTGAAGAAGCCTATACACCCCAGCCTGTCTGCGGACCTTGCCGTGCTATTTTCCAGACAGGGCTGTATCCGACACAAATGGGATGCTTTAGAAATGGAATTTCCCTGCCGGATGATGTGAAGACGGTTGCCGATTACATGTATGAAGCGGGTTATGACTGCGCGTATATAGGGAAGTGGCATTTGGCCAGTGATGATGCGGGAAGTACAAAACCGGAGGCAGATTATGCGACAACAGCCATTCCCCCGGAAAAACGAGGCGGTTATAAAGGCTTTTGGCGTGCGTCCGATATTCTTGAGTTTACGTCTCATGGATATGACGGGTATGTATATGACGAGAATATGAATAAATGCGAATTCAAGGGATACCGCGTAGACAAGATTACGGATTATGCTTTGGAATATCTGGGAAATTGCGATGGAAAGCAGCCGTTTTTTATGACGATCTCTCATATTGAGCCTCATCATCAAAATGATCGTAAGCACTACGAAGGCCCGGACGGATCGAAAGAAGTATTTAAGGATTTTGTGCTGCCGGGTGATTTGGAGGCATTAGAAGGCAATGCGAGAGAAGAATACCCGGATTATCTTGGCTGCTGCAAAAGCCTCGATGATAATCTGGGAAGAGTGGTGGAAAAACTTAAGGAAAAGGGCTTATATGAGAATACGATTATTGTATATTCGTCGGACCACGGTTCTCATTTCCGGACAAGGAATAAAGACATCCATCTAAACGGAGGAGATGATTATAAACGCTCTTGTCATTCCTCGTCTCTTCATGTGCCTCTCATTATTGCCGGACCGGGTTTTAGAGGAAGCAGGCGTATCGCAGAGCTGGTAAGTACGATAAGTCTTCCCAAGACATTTCTTGCTATGGCAGGAATTCATGTGAAAGATGGCATGGCGGGGGAAAATCTGCAGGAGGTATTGGAAGGAGATACACAGGAAAGAAGAGCAGTTTTTGCTCAGATCAGCGAGAGCCGCGTGGGGAGATGCGTCCGGACGCAGGACTACCTTTTCAGCGTATATGCGCCGGATAAAAACGGGTTCGAATATGCGGACAGCGATGTGTATGCACCGGATTTTCTCTATGATCTGAAAAAAGATCCTTATGAGCTTCACAATGTTGCGGATGATGAGGCTTATGCAGAAATCAAAGAGGAAATGAAAAAACTGCTTATCAGAGAAATGAAAAAAGCGGGAGAAAGGGAACCTGTTATTCAATAGCATATCTGATATCATAGACAGTAAGCCATACCGGTTGCAATACGGTATGGCTTACTGCACAGTGAACAGGGGAAGGAAAGGTGAAAGGTATGCCGGCGTTGCAATTGTTGATAAAACCAGTTTCGGGGTTATGCAATATGAAATGCAGTTATTGCTTTTATTGCGATATTGCAAGTAAGAGGGAGATAGCATCCTATGGTACTATGAAAATAGATACTTTAGAGAAAGTGATAGAAAAAGCATTGCATTATGCAGAACACACATGCGGATTTATTTTTCAGGGAGGTGAGCCCACCCTTGCAGGACTGGATTTCTTTGAAAAAGTAGTTGAACTGCAGAGACTATATAATCATAAAGGAGTAAATATACAGAATTCCATTCAGACAAATGGCTATGAGATAGATGAAAAATGGTGTCATTTTTTTAAAGAGAACCACTTTCTTGTAGGACTTTCTATAGATGGGATAAAGGCAACTCATGATATTTACAGAAGAACAAAGGGCGGCAAAGACACCTTTTTAGAGATAATAAATACGGCCTCCATGTTTGACCGAGTGGGAGTAGAGTACAATGTTTTGACAGTGGTACATAAAAGTACGGCTGTCAGGATACGCAGGATATATGAATTTTATAAAAAAAGGGGATTTAAATATCAGCAATATATTGCATGTCTGGATCCTGTGTTTGAAAAACAGGGAACGGAAGAATACTCTCTCACTCCCGAAGCATATGGAGACTTTCTGAAAGAATTATTTGACTTGTGGTATATTGATCTTCAGTGGGGGCGTCAGCCTTATATCAGGCAATTTGAAAATTATGTGGCAATTCTTCTGGGGTATCAGCCGGAAAGCTGTGAGCAGAGGGGGATATGCGGTATTCAGCATGCAATAGAAGCGGACGGTGAGGTATATCCGTGTGATTTTTATGTTTTGGATGATTACAAGCTTGGTAACTTAAATGAATGCAGCTTCCTTGAAATTGCCGAAAAAAGAGAACAAATCGGCTTTATACAATCATCGGCAGAGCATGGGGAAGAGTGTGAAAAATGTTCCTATTTTCCACTATGCCGCGGAGGGTGCGCAAGACACCGGATGGAACTTCAGGATGGGAGCGGGAGGAGAAATTATTTCTGTCAGTCCTATAAGATGTTTTTTGCGCACAGCATGGACAGGCTGAATGATATAGCACGGAAGATAAAGGAAAGAGGCAGATAAAGTATGTATTTCTTATTTTTTATCATTAGCTTTTTGGCATCGGTAATCGGTGCTGTTTGTGGGATCGGAGGCGGTGTGATCATAAAGCCCGTTTTGGATGCGGCTGGATTAATGGAAGTGGGGGCAGTCAGTTTTTTGTCAGGATGTACCGTATTATCCATGTCTTTCGTTTCCGTGGTACGTTCTTTGGGAACCGGAGATAAAGTGATCGAGTGGAGAAGAGGAACGGCGCTTGCGGCAGGGGCGGCAATAGGGGGAGCAGGGGGAAAAGAAATTTTTCAATATGCCTACACCCATTTTGCGGACAGCAGCCATGTTGGAGTTGTTCAGTCAGGAGTTCTTTTGTTTGTGACAGCGCTCACTTTCGTTTACACGTTGAACAAGCATAGAGTGAAAACTTACCATATAAGGAGCTTGTTTCTGTGTGCTGTTACCGGACTGGCTCTTGGCCTTATGTCGGCATTTCTGGGCATTGGAGGAGGACCCATTAATCTGATGGTGCTTTCTTTCTGCTTTTCCATGACAGCCAAACAGGCGGCTGCCAATTCTTTGTACATCATATTATTTTCCCAGCTTACCGGCTTGCTCCATACGCTGGCAACGAATACAGCCCCTGAATTTCCGGTCAGTATTTTAGGATTTATGATTATGGGCGGTGTTCTAGGAGCGCTTGCAGGAGGCAGAATTAATGAGAGGATTCTTGACAGACATGTGAATAAACTGTTTATGGTTCTGATGGCTGTTATAATGGGAATTAATATTTACAATATCCATATGTTCTTATGAAAGAAAGCACGGGTGTATGATAAGGGCATATTTTTACCAATTGCATGTATCCGGTTTTTACATTATAATTGGAAATGATAATCTAAAGAATGACAGGAGGATACGCATGGTACAATTATATGAAACCGGCGCATATCTGTTAAATGGAACCGAACTGATTCCCGATGATGGAAATGCGCAGGCAGCAATCAAGAGTAAGACAGGTAAAAACATAAATAAAGAAGATGCGGCGAAGGAAACGATTGCCTATGGTATTTTGGAAGAGCACAATACTTCAGGCAACATGAACAAGCTGAAAATAAAATTCGATAAACTGACTTCCCACGATATTACATTTGTAGGCATTATACAGACGGCGCGCGCGTCCGGACTGGAGAAGTTCCCGGTTCCTTATGTGCTGACCAACTGCCATAATTCTCTTTGTGCGGTAGGAGGCACTATCAATGAAGATGATCACATGTTCGGCCTTTCCTGTGCGAAGAAATACGGCGGCGTGTATGTGCCACCTCATCAGGCTGTTATCCACCAGTATGCGAGAGAGATGCTCGCAGGCGGCGGACGCATGATTCTTGGCTCGGATTCCCACACCCGTTACGGCGCTCTGGGAACCATGGCGATGGGAGAAGGCGGACCGGAGCTGGTGAAGCAGCTTTTGAACCAGACCTACGACATTAACATGCCGGAGGTGATCGGCGTTTATCTGGCCGGTGAGCCGGTAAAGGGTGTAGGACCTCAGGACGTGGCGCTTGCCATTATCGGCAAGGTATTTGCTAATGGCTATGTGAAAAATAAAGTAATGGAATTCGTCGGACCGGGCGTGGATTCCTTAAGCGCAGATTTTAGAATCGGTATCGATGTAATGACGACGGAGACCACCTGCCTTTCCTCTATTTGGAAAACGGATAAGGAAATCGAGGAGTTCTACGAGATACACGGCAGGAAAGAAGAGTATAAAGAGCTCACGCCGGGCGAGGCGGCATACTATGACGGAATGATTGTAGTAGACCTGAGTGCAGTCAGACCGATGATCGCAATGCCCTTCCATCCCAGCAACACTTATACGATCGAAGAGCTGAACGCCAATTTAGACGACATTCTTGACGATGTAGAGAAAAAGGCGATAGTCAGTCTGGACGGAGCGGTTGATTTTACATTGAAGAATAAAGTGAAAAACGGTAAATTTTATGTGGACCAGGGTATCATCGCAGGCTGTGCAGGCGGGGGATTTGAGAATATCTGCGCGGCAGCGGACATTCTGAAGGGAGCTTATATCGGCTCGGACGGATTTACCTTAAGCGTATATCCCGCTTCCACGCCGATTTATATGGAGCTTATCAGGAACGGCTGTGCGGCATCGCTTATGGAGACGGGTGCGGTACTTAAGACGGCTTTCTGCGGCCCTTGCTTCGGTGCGGGCGACACGCCGGCGAACAACGCTTTCAGCATCCGCCATTCCACGAGAAACTTCCCTAACAGAGAAGGCTCTAAGCTGCAAAACGGACAGATTTCCTCCGTAGCACTGATGGATGCCCGCTCTATCGCAGCCACAAGCGCGAATAAGGGAATTCTTACGGCAGCGACAGACTTTGACGGAACGATCGGAAAGTATAAATACCATTTTGACTCCAACATCTATGCGAACCGTGTATTCGATTCCAAGGGAGTGGCGGAACCCGATGTGGAGATTCAATTCGGCCCCAACATCAAGGACTGGCCGAAGATGGGAGCACTTCCTGAGAATTTGGTACTCCGCGTAGTTTCTGAGATACACGATACGGTTACCACTACGGACGAGCTGATTCCTTCCGGGGAGACATCTTCCTACCGTTCTAATCCTTTAGGGCTTGCAGAATTTACGCTGTCCAGAAAGGACCCTGCTTACGTGGGACGTGCCAAGGATATTCAGACGGCGCAGACCGCGGTTATGGAAGGGAAGTGTCCGTTGGAAGTAAAGCCGGAATTAAAGCCTGTAATGGCGGTGATTCAAAAGGCCTATCCCGAGGTGGGAGAAGGCAATATCGGTTTTGGCTCTACCATTTTCGCGGTAAAACCGGGCGATGGTTCCGCCAGAGAACAGGCAGCTTCCTGCCAGAAGGTGCTGGGAGGCTGGGCGAATATCGCGAACGAATATGCCACGAAGAGATATCGTTCCAATCTGATCAACTGGGGTATGCTTCCCTTTATCATCAAAGAGGACGATAAGAAGCTTCCTTTTAAGAATCTGGACTATATTTTCATACCTGATATTAAGAAGGCGGTAGAGGAAAAAGCGGACAGCATCGCAGCCTTTGCAGTAGGCGAAAGCGATATGGTAAGGTTCGAACTGTCGTTAGGAGAGCTTACCGATGAAGAGCGCCAGATTATTCTTAGAGGCTGCTTGATTAATTATAACAGAGTTTAGTAAAGTATTTCTGTGAATATCCGATATATTATATGCAGGGCAAAGTGCTTCGGCCGAGGACTTTCCCTGCAATATAACATCGTTAAGCCACGGATGGTATTTATGAAACGTAACATAGTTACGTTGATAGATACCATCTTTTTTGTAATCAGGGAAGTGCTCTCATTACATAAAAAAAGGATGCGCAGCCGGCGCGCGCAGAGTGTGGGAGCTGAAAAGCGAACGAAGAAAGGAGCAGAAATTGATCATTAATTCCTCGAGCATAGGAATGGAATCCGAAAGAAGTTACAGTTCAGTTACGTCAAGAAAGACAAGTGCATTACTCCTTGTTGGTATGGTCGGCCCCTTGGGAGACGGCGGGCAGTCCAAAGATATTTTCGGTACGGGGACTAAGGGTGAAACACAGGAGCAGACGGAGGAAGAGAAGAAGAAAGCCCTGCAGGAGAAGCTGCGGGAAATGAGTTCTTATTCCAGAGTGAACCGCCCATCCTACTTGTTAAATACAAGAGATGGGCTGAGTACGATCAGGCAAAATTGCATGCAATATTTGATAAAGATATTTTTCGGAGAGACAAAGAAGTGGGATTATACCAGGATGCTGAGCGAAGTGAGCGGCCTCCGGAAGTCCGCGCCCCAGCCGGTCACGGAAGTTCTTTATTACAATCAGGAAATCTGCTATAGGGAAGAAGAGAATACCTCCTTTTCCGCTGCGGGTACCGTAAAATGCGCAGACGGCAGAGAAATTAAATTCAGCCTCGATGTGGAGATGAGCAGAAGTTTTTCCTCCTACTACGAAGAGAATTATACGCAGATACAATCACGGATGTGTGACCCTCTCGTCATCAATTTGGAAGGGAACATCGCGGAGCTTACTGACCAGACCTTCTTTTTTGACATTGACGCGGACGGTGTGAAAGACAAGATTTCCAAGCTGGGCAAAGGCAGCGGCTATCTGGCTCTGGATAAGAATGGGGACGGAGTCATTAACGATGGAAGCGAGCTTTTTGGTGCGAAGTCAGGAAACGGCTTTTCGGATCTGGCAGCTTATGATTCCGATGGCAACGGTTGGATCGACGAAGCCGACGAGATTTGGAACAAGCTCTGCATTTGGGTAAAGGATGAAAACGGCGACAAATGTTATAAATTATCGGAGAAAAAAGTAGGAGCGATCTGCCTTACAAACGTTTCCACCGATTTTTCCCTTACCGCCGCAAGCAATGCCGCTAACGGAATGATAAGGCGTACCGGTCTTTTTCTATATGAAAATGGGGGAGCCGGAAGCATACAGCATTTGGATGTGACGTGCCATGGAGACGATAGGGCGCATCTGGATGTGATGAGCTGAAAAATATAAGTATAGAAAGCGGATATCCTCACATACAATTAGGGTAGAGGTGTCCCATGAAAAAATATAGAATTGCTGAGCGAATAATAGAAAATAAAAGAATCGTATCCACACCGGATTACCGGGATATGGGTGCGGTTCTTTTGTTTATTTTTCTGTTTCCTTATATTGTCACTTTTTTCTTTGGAAATGTTAGTGCGGGATATGAGGAGACACAGGAGAGCACGAGCTTTATCGTGTGCAATACTACTTTGGCAGGAACGGAGAAAATGCCTTTAGAGACCTATCTGGCCTGCCGCCTTCCGGCAACGATAGACACAAGCTACGAACCGGAAACTTTAAAAGCCCAGGCGGTAATTCTGCGGACGGAGCTTATGAAAGCGTACCGCGACAGTTTGGAGCAGGAAGGAGAGAATCCGGCGAATAGTAAGGAGCAGGATGGTAAAAAATATATTTACGTGGAAAGCGTTGTTGCCATGACTGATGGAGCGGAATATGAGAAATGCAGGGATGCCGTAAACAGCACGAGGGGAATGTACATGAGCTATAAGGAAAAACCCATAAAGGCCCCTTATTTTGCCCTCAGTGCCGGAATGACAAGAAACGGAAACGAAGTATTAAAAAGTGAGGAATATCCTTATTTGAAATCAGTAATGTGTGAAAGGGATTTCACGGCGGAAGAATATGTGCAGACTGTCAGAATAAACAAAACCGCATTTCTCATAAGGATGCAGGAGGTGTATCCCGGGATAGTATGGGAAGAGGGAAAAGAGCTTACGGATATGCTTCAGATAGACAGAGACAGGGCCAATTATGTGACAAAGATAGAGATGGGCGGTTCTGCCATGTCAGGAGAGACGTTTCGTTCGATATTTTCCTTGAATTCCTCCTGTTTTACAGTAGAGCTTGAAAAAAATACGATTATTGATGACACGGTTGTCATAAAAGTAAAGGGTGTGGGACATGGGCTTGGCTTCTGTCAATATGCGGCCAACGAGGCGGCAAAAAAAGGAAGCGATTTCATAGATATATTAAACTATTATTTTACAGATATTGTGATAGAAAAAACTGAATAAAGAATGCGAAATCGGCAAAACTATCGATGAGGATAAAATCTTTAGGAGGAATCAATATGAGAAGAAGAAATAGATCCAGTGCGAAAAGGGAAAAAGCCATCATGCTGTTCTCATCGGTATTTGTGCTTACGGCACTTACAGTGACAGGGCTGTTTGTAAGGGGCAGGAGCGAAGAAAAGAGCGACGGCTATGTAGTCGATTTCAGTTCGATAGAAAATGAGAAAAGTGAATTGGCGGATAACAAGACTGTTCAGGGAACAGAAAATTCAGGAAGCGTAGTGACATCTGACGATTTGGACTACGATCCCTATTATCAAGAGACCAATTCAGCAAACGTAGAGAATGCGCAGACTACTCAGACAGCAAACGACGCCCTTCAGAAGGGAACAAAGAAGAATACGGACGACAAAGACAATAAAGATAAGGAAAAAAATGATAAGAACGAAGAAGGAATGTTCGACGAGACCATCGATACGGCACGCTTAGAGCAGATGGAAGATACTATGGCAATAGCCACCTCCATCCAGCCCGCGCTTACCTTCAATGATGGCGACAGTCTGGCATGGCCTATCGTAGGCAACATACTCATTAATTACAGTATGGACAAGACCGTATACTTTCCCACCTTGGAGCAGTACAAATATAACCCTGCCATTATTATCTCCGCGGTAGAAGGGGAGACGATTACGGCAGCAGCAGCCGGTAAGGTCACCAGCGTATTTACTGATCCCGAAATCGGCAATGCAGTAGTTGTGGAACTGGGCGGAGGCTATGAGGTCACATACGGACAGCTTAAGGATATTACGGTATCGGAGGGCGGCTATGTGAATAAGGGCGATATCATCGGCAGCGTGGCAGCTCCTACGAAATACTTTGTGGTAGAAGGATGCAATGTTTACTTCAAACTGACAAAGAATGGAGTTCCCGTAAATCCCATGACGAAACTAAGTTAACAACAGGATGTGAAAATCATAATGAAGCTATTTAAGCGGAGGTAACCGGTACTGCATCTTCAGATGCAGCTTAGGAAGATTACCTCCGCTGTGACGTGGATTGCTCTTTACCTTACGAAGGGTTCGGGTTATAATTTCTATAAGACTGCGGGACTGGTATATCATCAGCAAATGGACCGGACGATATACCGGCGGCAGCAAAAGACGGGAAATGGATGATAGACATACCCTAAGAAGAAAGAGATTTTATGAAAAAATATTTATGGCTGTGTACTCTGGTAAGCGCCCTGGCTCTGGCGGGCTGTGCTTATACATATCCGGCGGAGGAAGCTGCCGTATCGCCGGGAAATCAGGAAGAAAATAAAGAGCAGGAGAGTCTGGGGCTGGAACCCGTTTTCGATTATGAGGTTCCCGTAAGCCGCCCCGGTATTTTGGTGAACCAGACCGGATACGTTCCGGAGGGGAAAAAGGTTGCGGTATTTCGAGGAAGCAGGATGCCGGACAGCTTCGAGGTAGTGGACGAGGAAACCGGAGAGGTTGTTTTTACAGGTAAGGTTGGGGACGAGAGATATAACGATACATTGAAAGAATATAACGGCTACGGTGTATTCGACGATTTGGAAAAGCCCGGAAGCTATTACATACAAGCGCCGATTCTGGGCCGTTCCTATTCCTTCCGCATAGAAAAGAGCATATACGACGACGTATTTTATCTGGCGTGTAAAAAGTATTATTTCAGCCGCTGCGGTATTACACTTGTAGAGGCGCTGGCGGGAGATGCGGCACACACCGCCTGCCATACACAGGCCGCCCTTTTGGATGAAGATAACAGAATATCGGTGGATGTGAGCGGCGGCTGGCATATGGATGAAAATTACTCCAAAAGCGTGGTGAAGGGAAGTCAGGTCATGGCGAACCTTCTACTGGCATATGAACTGCATCCGGGGGCATTTCCCGACGAGATGGGTATCCCGGAGAGCGGGAACGAGATTCCTGACATTTTAGACGAGGTGAAATATGAGGCCGACTGGATGCTTAAGATGCAGGATTCCGCCACGGGAGGAGTGTACTCCGAGATTGAAGTGAAGGAAAAGCATATGACGCCTTATGCTACCAGACAGGAATACTATGTGGAGCCGGTGACCTTAGAGGCGACGGCTTCCTTTGCGGCGGTGATGGCGAAGTTCAGCTATATTTATCAGGCGTACGATACGGCTTATGCCACGGAATGCTTAAGGGCAGCGGACAGGGCGTGGCGCTTTATGGAGAACAGCCGCAGTGAAAAAGAGATAGAACAGCGTTTTTTTGCGGCGACCGAGCTTTACCGTGCCACCGGCTACAGCTCCTATAGAAGAGCTGCAGAAAGTTATTTGGCGGAGGGCTCTAATAATATGGAGAACGATTATTTCTTCTGGGGCTGTACCACGTATATATCCACGAAACAGAGCGTAGATATGAATATATGCAGTGATGTGATGAAGGCGCTGATGAACGATGCGGAGAATATTTCTGAGCGGGCGAGAGGGGCAGGTTATCTGGCGTTCGGAAATAAGGAGCAGGATAACAATGACGAGCTTCTTCATCAGATGATGCGGCTTACGGTAGCCGACCATATCATTGCCAACCACGAATATGAGACGATCATAGAGAATCATATCCATTATTTTATGGGGCGTAACGGAAAGGCAATCAGCTACATAGACGGTGCCGGAACCAATAACTATGCAGCCATCGACGCTAAGCTGGGAATTATGAATCGGTTCGATTTGAATGCCGAGCTTATCTTCATGATGAGCGAGGTGATAAGCTGGTATAACAACGTTGAAGGATAAGAGTAGGATAGGTAAAAAGCATTTTTTGCATAGATATAGGCAATTTATATGTTTTATTATGGAAGAAATGAGTGCTATGCTGTAGGGAATGGAGCAGGAGATAGAAGCTCGCAGGATGGAAAGGCGGAAGGGATAGTATGAAAATAGTGGTATTGGCAGGAGGAATCAGTACGGAGAGGGATGTATCCTTAAGCTCCGGAAGAATGATATATCAGGCGCTTAAAGATAACGGACACAAGGCAGTGCTGCTGGACGTATATTTAGGCTATGAAAAAGAAGATGTGGAAGCGATTTTCGAAAGACAGGACGACTGGGCGGAGGAAATCGGCGCGGTGGGAGAGGAGAATCCCGATATTGAAGCGGTGAAGGCCCTTCGCAGCGATGGAGACAAGAACTTTTTCGGTCCCAATGTCATTTCCATTTGTCAGGCGGCAGACGTAGTATTTATGGCGCTGCACGGACAAAACGGAGAAAACGGAAAGATACAGGCTTGCTTCGATTTGATGGGAATCCGCTATACAGGAGCGGATTATGTGAGCTCTGCACTCTGCATGGATAAAGGACTTACCAAGGAGCTGCTGGATTACCACGGCGTTCCTGTGCCCCGGGGCGTCAGCCTGAAGCGGGGAGAAGAGGACCGAAAATCCGTACCATTTCCCTGCATCGTTAAGGCCTGTAGCGGAGGCTCCAGCGTAGGGGTATGTATCGCGAAGGACGAGAGAGAGTATGAGGCAGCGTTAGCAGAGGGCTTTCGCTATGACGAAGAGGTCATTATAGAGCAATATATAAATGGAAGGGAATTTTCCGTAGGGGTCATGGACGGAAAAGCCTTGCCGGTAATTGAAATTGCGCCGCTTCAAGGCTTTTATGACTATAAGAATAAATATCAGGCGGGAAGTGCCGTGGAGACCTGCCCTGCCCTTCTTTCGGAGAGGAAGACGAAGGAGATGCAGTTTTTGGCGGAGAAGGCATTTCGGGTGCTGCGCCTTAAGAATTATGCGCGCATGGATTTTATGATGAATGACGAGGAAGAAGTTTTCTGCCTGGAGGCGAATACTCTGCCTGGTATGACTCCTACCTCCCTCCTGCCCCAGGAGGCGCAGGCGCAGGGAATAAGTTTCGGTCAATTGTGCGAGAAAATCATAGAATCCGCCCTTAAGTAGGCGATATCGGCGTTTGTGAAACGGTATATGAAATGGGCAAAGGTTACGCGTTTTACAATTGTCCGAAATAAGATAGATAGGTAATTGCGATAAGTGGAAAGGAACTGGGAAAAGAGAATGAAAAACCTTACTTTGCATAAGATAGCGAAGGCCTGCGGCGGGAAATTATTTTGCTGCGATGAGGGAATGGATAAAGAGGTATCGGGCGTAGTATTGGATTCGCGGCTGATAAAAGAGAATTTTTTATTTATAGCGGCGAAAGGAGAGCGGGTGGACGGCCATGATTTCATTCCTCAGGTTATGGAACGGGCAGCGGCAGGCGTTGTGTGCGAAAGAGCGCCTGAGATAGTATCAGGACCTTATATTCTCGTGGAGGATTCCTTTCAGGCGCTGAAAGATATTGCGGAGTTCTACCGAAAGCAATTGGACATTAAAGTGGTAGGCATAACGGGCAGCGTAGGCAAAACGAGCACGAAGGAATTCATCGCCTCGGTGCTTGCTGAAAAATATCAGGTACTTAAGACGGAGGGCAATTACAATAACGAGGTAGGACTTCCGCTGACCGTTCTTAAGATACAGGAATATCACCAGGCGGCAGTGCTTGAAATGGGAATCAGCGATTTCGGCGAGATGCACAGACTGAGCAAGATAGCCAGGCCGGATATTTGCGTACTAACCAACATCGGAGAATGTCATTTGGAAAACTTAAAATCCAGAGAAGGGATATTGCAGGCCAAGACAGAGATGTTTGACTTCATGCAGGAAGATGGGGCGGTATGCGCTAACGGCGATGACGATATGCTTCGCAGGGTAGAAGAGATAAATGGGGGGACGCTCAAGGGAAGAAAGCCAATTTATTTCGGGCTGGAGGAATCCAATTCCGTATATGCGGACGAGATAGAAAATAAAGGGCTTTTTGGCAGCAGGGCGAAAATCCATATGCAGAGCGGCGAGTTTGCGGTGAAGATTCCTTTACCCGGCGCGCATATGGTGTACAATGCGCTGGCAGCGGCTTGTGTAGGAGGCCTTCTGGGGCTTGACGGAGCACAGATTCAGGAAGGAATTGCCAAGGTAAAGCCCTTGGGAGGAAGGAGCAATATCATTCGTCTTCCGGATCGTGTAGTCATTGACGATTGCTATAACGCCAATCCGGTTTCCATGTGCGCAGCCCTCGATTTATTAGAAGCAGCACTTACCAGAAGGGTGGCGGTCATGGGGGATATGTTTGAGCTTGGAGAAAATAAAGCGCAGATGCACGGAAGGGTAGGAGCCTATGCAATAGAAAAGGGCATCGAGGTAATTGTCTGCATCGGAGAACTGTCCCTAAATATGCACGACAGTGCCAAAGAAGCGGCACGGGAAGCGGGAAGTGAAAGTACAGAGCTTTACTATTTCCCGGGGAAAAAGGAATTTTTGGAGAAGATGTCAGGTATTCTGCGAAAGGGTGATACTGTGCTGGTGAAGGCATCCCATGGAATGGCCTTTGAAGAGATTGTGAAAGCATTGGAAGAAAAATAAAATAATGACCTGAAGAGTCAACGAGGATTATTGTTCTCTGCTGATTTTTCAGGTCATTTTTTTATACAAGGTCCTTATTTTTAAAATAAGCTTCTTTTACGATATTCTGTACATATACGCCGATAAACTTCCGGTCTTCTTTCGGCATGTCTTTTATATATATAGGTTTGCCGTATTCAATTACCACGTGTGCCTTTTTGATTTTAGGCATATGATCTTCTAAGATGCCTGCTGAATTGTTAATGGACATAGGTATAATGGCGCAACCCGATTTTTCTGCTATCTTAAAGCTTCCTTCGTGAAAAGGAAGAAAAGTATCGTTTACCTTGTTTCTCGTTCCTTCGGGGAAGATACAGATAGAGATTCCCGACTTCACCTTTTCGATTCCTTCTAAAATAGTCTGCAGCCCCTGCTTTATGTCCTTGCGGTCGAGGAACAGGCAGTGAAGGTTTTTCATCCAGTTCACTAATAAAGGATATTTAAGCATTTCTTTCTTGGCAATGTAACCGGTAGGTCTGGGAACTCTCGTATAAGTGAGAAGGATGTCGAAATAACTCCTGTGGTTACCTACATACAATACGGGAGCATCTAAGGGAACATTTTCTTCTCCGATTACCGTTACAGTGGTGCCCGCAATCTTTAAGCAGCAGCGAAATGCAAAGTTTACTATGGCGAGAGAGGAAGTGTTCTTTTTGGTCATGTTAAATTTGCCGAGAATCCATTCGGCAATCAGAAGAGGAATACTGAATATAAGAAATAAAATAACAAAAGTGGCGACTCCGATAATACGTATCATGGTGTTTCATCCTTCCTGAAGGCGATTCTTTTTATACAATAGAAAAGTGCCTCTATTACAAAAAGTGGACGCGCAGCTACGCGCGTTGACGTATTTATTATAACGGACGCTTTTGTATTAGGCAATAGAAAAAAAGTGCAGGAGAGGAATAGTCGTTTTGCTTTTTAAATAGAATGAAATGAGTACAGAACACTCATAGAAAGAGGAAAGGATGCTGCGAAAATGAAAAAAAAGGGGATCTTACTCGTAATAGCAGTTATAATGCTGCTTTCGTGTCTGCCAGGGTGCGGGGGTAAAGCGAAGGACATGAATGAAAAGATTAAAGATATAGAATTTACCGTGTTGGGAGAGGATAACTTACCGGAGGAATTAAAGCAGATCATAGAAGAAAAAAAAGAAAAGGAATTTAAAATCACTTATCAGGACAACGATTATATTTACATTTGTATCGGCTATGGAAAACAGGAGACAGGGGGCTACAGCATAACGGTAAACGGGCTGTATATGACGGGAAATGCGGTATATGTAGATACGAACCTGATTGGGCCGGAGGCAGAAAGCAGGGAGCTTTACAAGGCCCAGGAGAAGGAAAGCGCGTCCTATCCTTATATTGTGCTGAAAACGGAATATTTTGATAAGTCGGTAGTTTTTGATTGATTGTTACGGGTGGAATAGGCTATACTTGTTTCGAGGATAAGTGTGAAAAGAAATTCTAAGCTGATAAAGTACATCACCTAAGAATTTCTATAGTTTCACACGGAAGAAGCCTCCCTGAGCCTTCTTCACGGATTGTTTGTGCCGCAGCGCGGCAGTTTACAAGGATGAAAGAAACAGGAATGTAAAAACGGAACATGGAGAACGAGGATGCTATTGATAAAAAACGGATATGTGCTGGACCCGAAAAGCGGAAAGGAAGGCACGGCGGATATTTTAATAAAGGATGAGAGAATTGTCAGGCTGGGTCCCGGAATCGAACTTAAAGAGGATGTACAGGTCATCGACGCGGCGGGGAAAATGGTTGCTCCGGGTTTGGTGGATGTGCATGTACATTTCAGGGACCCCGGCTTTACACATAAAGAAGATATAGCTACAGGCTCGAAAGCAGCGGCGAAGGGCGGATTTACGACGGTGGTTCTAATGGCGAATACCAGACCGCCCGTGGACAACGAGGAAACTCTGGCCTATGTGCTTCAAAAGGGAAAAGAGACGGGAATTCATGTGGAAACCTGCGCTAATATTACCATAGGGATGAAGGGACAAGCCCTTACGGATATGCAGCGTCTGGCGGAAATGGGAGCGGTAGGTTTTACCGATGATGGGATTCCGCTTTTGAAGGAAGAAGTTGTGAAGCAGGCCATGGATCAGGCAGAGAAGCTGGGTAAACCCCTTAGCTTTCACGAGGAGAATCCGGCGTATATTACCAATAACGGCGTGAATGCAGGAAAGGCTTCTGAGTATTATGGAATCAAAGGCTCGGACCGAATGGCGGAAATCGATATGGTAAGGCGCGATATCGCCCTTGCGAAAGGCTGCAGCGCCGATATATCTATTCAGCATATCAGCACAAAAGAGGCAGTTGATCTGGTTCGTCAAGCGAGGAAGACGAACCCGCACATATATGCAGAGGCTACTCCCCATCACTTTACCTTGACAGAGGAGGCGGTCATTTCTCATGGTTCCCTGGCAAAGATGAACCCTCCCCTGAGAGAGGAGGAAGACAGAATGGCAATTATAAAAGGACTTCAGGATGGAACGATAGGAATTATCGCCACGGATCACGCTCCCCACAGCCCGGAGGAGAAGGGAAAGTCTCTTACGGAAGCGCCCAGCGGTATTATCGGCCTTGAAACCTCCCTTTCCTTAGGAGTGAGGGAGCTGGTGGAGAAGGGATACCTTTCCATGAACGAGCTGTTAAGCCGCATGTCCTACCAGCCGGCTATGCTTTATCATTTAGATGCCGGCTATCTGGAGGAAGGCGGCCCCGGAGATTTGATTATATTCGATAAAAATGAGACATGGACACCTACAGACTATCTTTCCAAGTCATCGAACACCCCTTTTACCGGAGAGAGTCTGCCATGCCGGATTCATTATACCATTTGCGGAGGAAAAATTGTTTATTCCCGCGAGCAATGAGCTAGGGCGTGTCTGAAAACTCATTGTCCCAATCTGCACGCCCCGCTTTGCGGTATATTTGCCCCAAATTCAGTTGACGTAGCCCACTACGCCGCCTTCATTTGGGAACAAATCTCCCACAAAGCGTGACGCACATCTTGAAACAAGCAGTTTTCAGACACGCCCTAGGCGCAGGCTTGCCTGCATTTGACTCGCTATAAGCTATATTAAATTTTGAAAGGATAAAGGGTAATGGAACAGATGAAAAAAGTAAAAACAAAAGTTCTGTCACAGACAAAAATAGCCGATGATATTTACGATATGTGGATAGAGAGCGATTTGGCGGCTGCGGCAAAGGCAGGGCAGTTTATTTGTGTATATCCGCATAACGAAAGCACCCTTCTTCCCAGACCGATAAGCATATGCGAAGCGGATAGGGAAGGGAACAGGCTTAGGATCGTCTATCGCGTCGCGGGAAAAGGAACGGAAGAATTATCCCTTTATCACACGGGCAGAAATATTAAAATATTGGGAAACCTTGGCAACGGCTTTCCCCTTTCTAAGGCGGCAGGAAAGCGGGTGGTCCTCATGGGCGGGGGTATCGGGATACCTCCCATGCTGCAGCTTGCCAAGGAACTGAAGAGCGAAGGAAAAGCCGAAGAGATAACCGTAATTTCAGGCTATAGAAACGGACAGCTCTTTCTGAAAGAGGATATGGAAAAATATGCGCCGGTATATGCGGCGACGGAGGACGGCAGTGCCGGAACCAAGGGAAACGTACTGCATGCTATGGAGGCTCTAAGCATTCGCCCCCAGGTCATCATGGCCTGCGGTCCGATGCCGATGCTTCGGGCGATAAAAAAGTATGCGGAAGCGGAAGGAATTGAGGCCTACATTTCGCTGGAGGAGCGGATGGCCTGCGGGGTAGGCGCATGTTTAGGCTGTGTCTGCAAAACGAAGGAAAAGGACGAACATTCCCATGTCAATAATGCGAGAATCTGTACGGATGGCCCCGTATTCGATGCGCGGGATGTGGAAATCTGACAGGAAAGCGAAGGAGGGCAGTGTGAAAAATAAATTTTTCACACGCAAATTTGTGCCTGCGGCCCAAAGTTTGCAGGCTATGAGAAAGGTATGGTTATTTAGAATGAATACAAAAGTAACGATAGCGGGCGTGGAGTTCAAGAATCCGGTAATGACGGCGTCAGGAACCTTCGGGTCGGGCATGGAATATGCACAGTTCGTGGATTTGAACCGTCTGGGTGCGGTGGTGACCAAGGGGGTGGCCAACGTTCCCTGGGAGGGCAACCCCACTCCCCGTATAGCGGAGACATACGGAGGGATGCTCAATGCCATCGGACTGCAGAATCCGGGAGTTGAAGTATTCCTGCAAAGGGACCTTCCCTTTTTGAAACAATATGATACGAAAGTCATCGTCAATGTCTGCGGAAAAACGGTAGAGGACTATTTGGAGGTTGTGGAACGCCTTGGAGATTCCGGAGTGGACATGCTGGAAATCAACGTCTCCTGCCCCAACGTGAAGGAGGGCGCAATCGCCTTCGGCCAGAAGGCGGACTGCCTTTATGACATTACATCCCAGATTAAGAAAAAGGCAAAGCAGCCGGTGGTCATGAAGCTCAGTCCTAATGTGACGGATATAACAGAAATGGCGAAAGCTGCGGAGGCAGCAGGAGCTGATGCCCTTTCCATGATCAATACGATTACCGGAATGAAAATCGACATCCATAAAAGAGCCTTTGTGCTGGCGAATAAAACCGGTGGACTTTCCGGCCCTGCCATTAAGCCGGTGGCGGTGCGCATGGTCTATCAAGCCTCTCACGCGGTGAAGATTCCTATTATCGGAATGGGTGGAATCTCAGATGCAGAGGATGCCATCGAATTCCTCATGGCAGGAGCGACGGCGGTGGCTGTGGGAGCGATGAACTTCGTGAATCCTTATGCTACGGAGGAAACGGTAGTAGGCATCGAAGATTATATGAAAAAATATGGGATTGAGGATATCAATTCGTTGATTGGCTGCGTGGAATAGGCGCAGGGAAACCGGAAGTACAAATATCGAATAAGGAATAACGAACATAAATCAGGAGGAACCTATTGAAAATATAGGATTCTCCTGATTTTTATTAGCAACTTTTGAGCGAATCCAGGCAATTTTTGCATAGAATGGCGATTTTTGGAATGCTATATTGAATTTAGGGAATTCCATTTCGGGGTGAAAGGACGGGAGTTATGAAGATAAAGAGGAAAGCAAAGAACGAAGGAAAGAAAAAAGAAAAGAAAAAAGGAATTGCAGCATCTCTTATGAAGGCTTTCTGCATACCTATCATTCTCATTATTTTATTGGGAGCAGTATCATACCGTACGGCTTCCGGCGTTGTAACAAAAAAGTATGAGGAGTCCGCGCAGGCGACGATGGCGGCTATGGATCTGTACCTGAGTCTGGTATGTGATACCACGAAATCAAAGATGACGGAAATGCTGATGGATAAAGACCTTCAGGACTATTATTCCAAGTATTATGAGCATAATACTTCAGAAGGCGTGCAGGCATATAATAATTTGCTGCTGAGTATGAGTGTTTCTCAGGTTACCTTGAAACATATGGGTGACTATTTTATTTTTGCAGAAAAGGGAAAGTGCGTGATCAGCACTACACAATCCAAACTTTTGCCGGATAATGCCTATGAGGAATTCATGAAGACAGAGCCGGCAAGTGTTTTTGCGGATGACAAGACGGTGAATACATGGATTGGTTACCATGATTATATTGACGAGCAGCTTGGATATGCAAGGGAAAAGTATGCGTGTTCTTACGTGACCAGGTTTGCGGATAAGACAGGTGTAATTGTAGCGGATATCAGCAGGAGATTCATGGAAGAAGCGCTGGGTACTATGAATTTCGGGGAAGGCAGCATAAAAGGAATCGTAACGACTGACGGCAGGGAGATACTGGTGAGGGAGGCGGGTACGGAGGGGCAGATGAATTCGGAATCACTTTCCGACAGTGAAAGAATATTTGCAGATTACATAGCTGCCGGAGGAGAAGGGAAGGGAAGCGGCTTTGTAGAGTATAGTGGGAAAAAGCATCTGTTTACATATTCTGATATCGGCGGGACGGGAATGAAGGTATGCGCTTTGATTCCCATGGAACGTATTATTAGTGAAGTGTCCCATATCCGTACAGTTACGGTTGCCTTTGTCGCTATTGCCGTTGTGATAGCTCTGGCTTTGGGAATCGGTATATCTATGGGTATCGGAAAGGAGATTAAGAATGTCAGGCAATTCCTTGAGAAAATGTCAGGAGGAGATTTTACCCAGTCCGTTTCAACCAAAAGAAAAGATGAGTTTCGTACACTTGCAGAGTCCATAAATCATATGGGAGGATGTGTCCGTGAACTGATTGGAAAACTGACCGGTTTTGAAGAGGAAGTAGCGGTATCGGTAAGGAAGGTCAATGAGACTTCGGATATCGTGGTAACAGCTATTCAGGATATAGCGGCGACTATGGATGAGGTATCGGAAGGAGCCTCTTCTCAGGCAGAGGATACGGAGCAGTGCATGGTGCAGATGTCCGAATTTACAGAGCAGATTCAAAATATGTGTGAGAATACCGAGCATATGAACGGAAATGCAGATGAGGTTATGGGGGCGCTGACAGAGGGAAGGCAGAAAATAAACAGACTGAATGAAAAATCAGGCGACACAATAGATGTAACAAGAGAATTGGTGGAAAATATACTGAGGGTACGAAAACAATCGGAAAATATAAGCGGTATAGTGAATACCATAAATGAAATAGCCGAACAGACGAACCTGTTATCGCTGAACGCTTCCATAGAAGCAGCCCGTGCCGGTATGCAGGGAAGAGGCTTTGCAGTGGTCGCGGAGGAAATACGGAAGCTGGCAGATCAATCTATGGCGGCAGGGAATGAAATAAAGAATATTATAGATCAAACGAACAGGATGACGGCCGAGGCTACCAGATCAGCGGAAAAGGCAGAAGGAATCGTAAATGTACAGAAGGTGTCTTTGGAAGAGACGAATCAGATATTTACCCGGATGGAGAGATGTATCGGAGAGCTACTGAACGGATTTCAGATTATATTGGGAGATTTGGGGAACATGGGAGGCGGCAGAGACCAGATGGTGAAATCCATAACAAACATATCGGCATTTTCCGAACAGGTGGCAGCATCTACTCAAGCAGTTACGGGAACTATTAAAAATCAGAGAGAGGTATTAGATCAATTGGCGGCAAGAGCGGAACGGCTGCAAGGAAAAACAGAGGAAATGAGCGGCTTGATGGGGCAGTTTAAAGTTTAGGAGGACGCAGCGGAAGCAATAAAAATAACCGGAATAAATAACCTCCGTGCGTAATACAATTACTATAAGTAAACTTTGTCAAAGTTTGATAATGGTAATTGAGGCGATACGGAGGTATTTTTGTGGAATTAGTAAGAAAAAATATACATATGGACCGCATCAAAGGTCAGGCAACCACACAGATCACGTTAGAAGATGACGTCAATATCTCAGATTCCAAACCGGATGTGAGCAAGCTCATTTATGATAGAGGAAGCGTGGCTTTGGAAGAGGTAAAGGCAACGGAGGACCATGTGACGATAAAGGGAAAGCTGAATTTCGCGGTAATGTATCTGCCGGAAGGCGATAATACAATACCGTGTTGTATGGAGGGCAGCATTCCTTTCGAAGAGCAGGTATATATGGAGGGTGTTCAAGGCGGAGACAATGTGAAGGCGAAATGGGATTTGGAAGACATGACCATTGGGCTTATCAATTCCAGAAAGTTAAGTGTTCAGGCACTCGTTTCCTTTAAGCTTCTTTTGGAGGCGATGTGCGATGAGGAGACTGCTGTGGATTTGTATCACGAGGAACCGGTGGAATATAGGAAGAAACCTCTGGAAATTCTGCAAATGACCGTGAAAAAAAGAGATATTTTCCGTATCAAGGAGGAGCTGGAGCTGCCTCAGAACTACCCGAATATTTTCCAGATCATATGGCAGGGCATCAATGTGGATAATGTAGAATTCCGGGCAGGAGAAGGAAAGCTCTCGGTGCAAGGGGACCTTCACGCATTTTTCTTATATGAGGGAGAAGGAGAAGAAAATCCGGTCAGGGCATTTGCAACCACGGTTCCTTTCAGTGGTATGATAGAGTGCAGCGGCTGCGAAGAGGGAATGATCGGGGATATAGAATATTCCATAGGCCATGTAGAAGTAGAGATACGTCCCGACTTCGATGGCGAGCAGAGAATATTCGGTGTGGAAGTCGTTCTGGATTTGGACATCGACATTTATGAAGAAACCAGACTGGATATCCTTTCCGGCGTTTACGGCGTGGTAAAGGAAGTGGAGGCGGTAAGCAGACCGGCGCAGTTCAAAGGATTCCTGGGAAGGCCTGCCGGAAAGATCAAGGTAAGCGACAGAATGAAGCTGCAAGGCTCGGATACTCATATGCTCCAGATTCTTCACAGCGATGCACAGGCCAGGATAGATAATAAAGAAGTCGTAGAAAACGGTATTCATGTCAAGGGTGTTTTGAACGTACAGACACTGTATTTGAGCAGTGACAGCAAGGTACCCTACGGCTTTGTGAAGGGAGTATTCCCATTCAGCCATGTGCTGGAGGTGCCGGGTATTAATGAAAGTTCTGCTTATAAGGTAAATGCGGGAATAGAACAGTTATCGGTTGCCATGATAGACAGCGACGAGTTGGACGTTAAGGCTGTAGTTTCGTTTAAGGGAATTGCCTTTGACCGAAAGACGGAAGACATCGTGACGGATGTTGCCGTCTCGGAGCTGAATATGGATAAACTGAATGAACTTCCCAGCATTGTGATCTATGTGGCGAAGGAGGGTGACAGTCTTTGGGATGTAGGCAAGAAATATTATGTTCCGATTTCCCAGATCAAGGAAACCAACGAAATGACCACGGATGATATTAAGGCAGGAGATAAGCTGCTTATTGTAAAGGGGATTTCAAAATAGAGGATGAAATTGGAAAAGGGAAAGAATGTCTTGCATGCTTTCCCTTTTTTCGTTATTTGTCTAGTTTTTAGAATTTGCAGCCTCTGCGAGCTTATCGAATTTATCCATGACAGCCTGATAAGTTTTCTGGCTGATATCAGGAAGCTTGTCTCCCCACGTCTTTGTGGCCTGCTCGAAGCCCTTTTTGAAGGCGTCTCTCATAGCTTCTATTTTATCAGGGTCACCTCCGGTCAAAGCCGTTGCGAAATCTATGATACGGCCGGAGGTCTGTTCTACTCCCCAATACCCGTCCTCGGCGATGTCGGCTTGTGCCTGCGCCTTTGTCGCAGCGTCTACAGTGAAATTTCCGCTTGAGAGGAAGCTCCAAATGCTGTCCGCTTTTCCTAAGGTCTTGCCCTGATTAGCGATCATCTGCTCTACAAGGCTCTTAAACTGAGCAGCGCGGGCATCTGCATCCGCTTTTAACTTAGCGATAAGCGCGGTATCCTGCTTATAAACCTTTTTAGAAGCCGTCTCCGTAGATGCGGAGGATTCATAAATTACTCCGCTTTTATTTTCTTCTTTTACAGCTTCTGTATCGCTGCCCTTTTTTGCCGCACTATATGTACCATAAGCATCTGCGGTGTTCACACCGTTTGTAACTCCATTTACGCTCATCTTTAAACCCTCCTTGGTCCTATGCGTTATCATTGAGTGATAAATAGTCAGGCTAGGAATATTTTCCTGGCTTTGTAATGTATATCGTCAGTTTATAGTTATTTAATTAGAGCGTACATTGATTTTTACGCTTATTTTATATATAATTAAGTACATTAAATGTATACAAAATGCAAACGGGGTACAATATGGGTAAGATAACGAGAAAAGCTTATGCCAAGATCAATTTGGGGCTGGATGTGAAAAGACGCAGAGAGGATGGCTATCATGAAGTCAGGATGATCATGCAGTCTGTCGGCCTGTACGATACCTTGACATTCACGGGACGCGAGGAAGCGGGAATAGTGGTCGTTACAGATAAAGAGGAGCTTCCCGGAGACGAGAGTAATTTAATTTATAAGGCGGCAAAGCTTCTCACGGAGACATATGGTATCGGACAGGGCGTGCACATTGCGCTTGAGAAGCGGATTCCCATGGCGGCGGGAATGGCTGGCGGCAGCACCGATGCGGCGGCAGTCTTCCATGGAATGAACGAGATGTTTTCTTTAGGAATGTCTATGGAAGAGATGTGCGTTCTGGCGGTGAAAATAGGCGCGGACGTTCCATATTGCATTAAAGGCGGAACGGCGTTAGCGGAAGGGATCGGGGAAGTACTTTCGGATCTGCCCGGCATGCCCGGCTGTTTTTTGCTGATCGCTAAGCCTGATATCGACGTATCCACCAAATTTGTTTATGAGAATCTGCATGCGGATCATTTGGAATATCATCCTGACATCGACGGGATGATGGACGCTCTTGGAAATAAGGATTTGGAGGGTGTGGCTGCAAGACTTGGCAACGTGCTGGAAACAGTAACGGCTAAAAAGTATCCTCAAGTGGAGGAAATCAAGGCTTTCATGAAAGCGCGGGGGGCGCTGAACGCTTTGATGAGCGGCAGCGGACCTACGGTATTCGGGATATATGATTCCAAAGAGCGGGCGTATGAGACACAGGAGGCACTGGAGCGGGCGGGGCTGGCAAAGCAGGTATTTGTCACTGATCCGGTAAATGAAGAGAGGTAATAGGTATTTTTGAACACGAGAATGAAAGGTATAATATTATATGGGTGATAATTTTCAGGTAAATATGGATGAATTCCTGCCTCTTAGAGACGTGGTGTTCAACACGCTTAGAAAGGCGATTCTCACCGGTGAACTGAAGCCGGGGGAGCGGCTGATGGAAATTCACCTCGCCAATAAGCTTGGAGTCAGCAGGACTCCGATACGGGAGGCGATCCGCAAGCTGGAGCTGGAGGGTCTGGTCACGATGATTCCCAGAAGAGGGGCCGAGGTGGCGCAGATTACGGAGAAGAGCTTAAAAGATGTTTTGGAGGTGCGCCGCGCATTGGATGCACTTTGCGCGGAGCTGGCTTGTGTGCGCATTACAAGCGAGGAGATGGAGCATCTTAAGGAGGCATGCGCGCAGTTCGAAAAGGCTACTCAGCAAAATGATGTAACGGTGATAGCCAGAGCAGACGTAGCGCTCCATGACATCATCGTGGCAGCAACCGGCAATCAAAGGCTGGTACAGCTTGTGAATAATCTGGCGGAGCAGATGTATCGTTACCGCTTCGAGTATATTAAGGACAAAAGCCAGCATGAAAAACTGATAGAGGAGCATAGAATAATATACGAAAGTATTTTGAATAAGAATTGCGAGGCTGCGGCGAGAGCGGCGAAGCTTCATATCGACAATCAGGAGACCTCCATTATCAGGCAGATACGTTTGGAGAGCAAACAGAAATAGGGACACATATGGAATAAGGCCGGAGAAATGAGGGCAGACTTCTTTTAATAAGATTTCGCAAACGGACGAAGCGGAATGGAGTAAGGAGAAGTCTGATGAAAAAAATATGGGAAACCGGTGTGATTCTATTTGCAGCTATGGGATTTTGGGGTATGATATATCCTGACTTGTGTTTTACACAGGACATATGCCGAGTTGTTTATGTGGATACATATGGCAGTATGCAGGATATAGGAAAGCTGGAAGATGCAGGGAGTGCAGAAAGCATAGGAAATGCGCAAAGTACGGGAAATGTGCAAGGGGTAGGAAATGCGCAAAGTACAGGAAATGTAGAAAATGCAGGAAATATAGAAAGTATAGAGGATTTGTCCGGGCAGGATATGTATACTCAGCTTAGTAACGCCAAGCCGGGACAAATTCGGGTAAAAAGCGCATTTTTTGATTATTTTTTCGGCAGCAGCGAAGAAGCAGCGAAAGATGCTTCCGGACAAAGCACCGATACGCCGAAGAGCTTGAAGGAAACGGCGAGTATAACAGAAAGCAAAGGAAATAGCAATGGCAGTAATAAAGGAAGCAAAGGCTCTCAATGAGCTGCCCGTAGGAGTGTTCGATTCGGGCGTGGGTGGTCTGACCGTGGCAAGAGAAATCATGCGGCAGATTCCCAACGAGAAAATAATATATTTCGGGGATACGGCAAGAGTGCCTTACGGAAGCAAATCCAAAGAGACGATTACGAAATACTCCAGACAAATCGTACATTTTCTGCAGGAGCAGCAGGTCAAGGCAATCGTAATCGCCTGTAATACGGCCAGTGCTTATGCTCTGGATGAGATCGAAAAGGAAATCGATATGCCTATCATCGGAGTGGTAAAGCCGGGAGCAAAGGTGGCTGCAGAGGCTACGGCAAACGGCAGGATAGGTGTTATCGGAACGGAGGGTACGGTAGGAAGCCGCATCTACTCTACATATATCAATAAAATAAATCCTGACATCAAGGTGATCGGCAAGGCGTGTCCGCTGTTCGTTCCTCTTGTGGAGGAAGGACTTTGGCAGGACCCGGTAACGGATGAAATTGCGACAAGATATTTGAGTGAACTCATCGACTGCGATATCGACACGCTGATTCTCGGCTGCACCCATTATCCGCTGATTCGTTCCACCGTAGGAAAAATCATGGGGGAAAAAGTAACCCTGGTCAATCCTGCCTATGAGACGGCGAGGGAGCTAAAGGAGCTGTTAGAAAGAGAAAAGCTGTTAAATGAGAAAGCCCCCGGCCTTGGTGATAACCGCTACCGCTTCTACGTGAGTGATATGGCTGATAAATTCAAGACCTTTGCGAATTCTATTTTGGAATACGGAATATTATCCGCAAAAACTATTAATATAGAGAACTATTAGAAAGAGTTCAACGATTGGCCCGCATGAGCGGATTGTTTGTGCCGTAGCGCGGCATGTTTACAAGGTTGAAGGAAAAAAGCTTTCAACTATTCATTTTGAGACCGCAAAAGCGGATATGGGGTATAATTATGACAAAAGAGGTATTGCTGTCTTTAAGAGGACTACAATTCGACACGGGTTCTGTGGACGCAGATAAGATAGAGACGATTACTCCGGCAGAGTATTATAAACGGGATGACAGCCATTACGTCATTTACGAAGAAACGACGGAAGGCTTTGACGAAAGTACGAAGAACATTATTAAGTTCAAACGTAATTCTCTGGATTTGACGAAAAAGGGACTGGTAAACGTCCATATGAGCTTCGAGAAGAACAAAAAGAATCTGACGAGCTACGCGACCCCTTATGGGGAAATCTTAATCGGAATCGACGCCAGAAGCATCCGGCTGGGCGAAGAGGAGGAGAGAATCGTGGTGGATGTGGATTATGCTCTGGAAATCAATTATGAACATTTCGCGGATTGTAAAATAAGAATGGACATACGTTCCAAGGAAAGCGGAGGCTTTTCGCTTCAGGGAGAATGAGAATGAAAAAGACGGCACTGCATTTCGCGAGGCCGTCTTTTCTATATTCTATATCAGTATTAAATATATCATATTTTAGTAATATTTTCGTTTGCTGTATTCGATCATTAAGTTAAGTACAGTAATTTTTTATTTATTATTCGCTTTATTTTATGGGCTTTGCTCCGGCCTTTTCCTGAAGTCTTTCCACCGTGCGTCTAAATGCGCTTTGCTTCTTCTTGGGAGCGGCTGCCTGCTTGCCGTGGAGTCCCTTTACATCGGTAATATATATACCGCTTACGACTGCCTTTACTTCTTTCTTTACAGGGACCATATCGTAAATCTTCTCATCGCAGACGAGAGTCATGATCTGCGGACCGATCTTCGCTTTTACAATGGGAAATTTGGAAAAACGCAGCAATCTGGGTGTCTGCTGGATTACGGTTTGAGGAAGTCCTGAATCTTTCATCTTCATCCGTTTCTTATCGATGATAAGCATGGAAACGGTCTGCTTCATCGCATCAATCTGTTCCTGCTGCGCTTCCTGTTTCTTCTGTGCCTTTTTCCCGAGGAAATACAAAACGGCGACAGCAATGGCTAAAACGGCTAATATGACTAATAATACAATTGATAAAGTATTCACAAAAGTTCCTCCTATTTTAGGTTAATGCAAAATTTATTGTAGCATTGTTTCCTTAAATAATCAAGCGCAATTGTACTGCTCGGGCTTTAGCAATGTTACTGTTCACTCCGTTCTCAGTAACGTATGATTTCTGCATTTAAATTCGCTCCGCGAAGCAGAAATCATCTCTTGTATCACGTTCTTACGCAGCTTAACAGCAAGTGTCAAGCTGCTGTGTGAACAGTAAATTTCGTTGAAGAAACAGGAGGAATGTTATATAATAAGCGGTAAGGGCGAGTAGACAAAGGCGGCGTATCCGCCTTTGGATGCCGGAAAGAGATAAGGGTGAGTTTATGATTTGGGAAAATGCTCAGGCGGGCTTTTCATTTATTTTCAGCCATCTGATTTTCATTAACTTGATATTTGCGGTTATTATCGTATTTTTCCAGAGGAAGGATCCGAAGGCCATATGGACATGGATGCTGCTTTTGTATTTTATTCCGATTCTCGGGTTTGTGTTTTACCTGCTCATCGGAACGGACATGCATAAGCAGAAAATGTTCCGAATCAAGGAGATAGAAGACCATTTGAACGACGCGATCCGCAGACAGGAATACAGCCTGCGAAACAAGGAGCTGGAACACAAGGACCCGGAGATCGCGGAGTATTCGGATTTGGTCATGTACAATCTGGAAGCATCGGGAGCCATGCTCACGAATGACAATGATATTACCGTTTTCACGGATGGAAATGAAAAATTTGAGGCGCTCATTGCGGATATGCGGAAGGCGGAGAAATATATCCATGTGGAGTATTATATTATAAAAAACGATGTATTGTTCAACCGGATCAAGGACGTGCTGGTGGAAAAGGTGAAGGAAGGCGTGGAGGTGCGTGTTCTCTATGACGGCATGGGCTGCCGTTCCGTTCGGAAAAACTATTGGAGGAAGCTGAACAGTCAGGGGATAAAGACCTCGGAGTTTTTTCCGGCTTTTTTAAGGCGTCTGCATCTTCGTATCAATTACCGCAACCATAGAAAAATAGTGGTAATCGATGGAAAAATAGGATATGTGGGCGGGTTCAACATCGGCAAGGAATATATCGGGCTGGATAAAAAATTCGGTTATTGGCGGGATACCCATCTAAGGATAACGGGAACGGCGGTGTTTGCCCTGCAGATTCGTTTTGCTTTGGATTGGAATTTTACAGCGAAGGAAAACCTGTTCCTGACAGGTAAATATGTCTATCAGGGGCCAGTGGAATCGGAGCAAAACTGCGAAGTACAGATCGTATCCAGCGGTCCTGATTCCAGATACCAGAATATACGGGATAACTATCTGCGCCTGATTGGCAAAGCGAAAAAGAGCATTTATATACAGACTCCCTATTTCATACCCGATGAGGCAATGTTTTCTGCATTGATGATAGCCGTTCATTCGGGAATCGAGGTAAATATAATGATTCCCTGCAAGCCGGACCATCCATTTGTCTATTGGGCGACTTATTCCTATATCGGAGATCTGGTTATGGAGGGGGCGAAATGTTACACTTATAACGATGGCTTTCTTCATGCCAAGGGAATGGTGGTGGATGATAAGGTGTTGTGCTACGGTACAGCCAATATGGATATCCGCAGCTTTTTGCTTAATTTCGAGGTGAATGCAGTCATATATAATGAGGAACAAGCGATAAAGATGAGGGAGATTTTCGACGAGGATATGAAAAAGTGCAAACAGATTACGAAGAACGGATATGTGAGCCGTTCTTTGCGGGTAAGATTCTTAGAGCAGGTGAGCAGGCCTCTTTCTCCTTTATTATAATAGGAATAAGGTGTTACGGTTTGCCCTATCATTACCGTAAGGTGCTTTTGCCAATATGTTGTCACTATCCAGCATTCCATACCGCGGAGCCTAAATTGCGTCGCTGTGCAATTTTACCAGGGCTGCAAGAGCCAAAATGCAGTGGCACCGCATTTTGTGTGCATATATGCTGCAGTTTGGCCGAAGTCTAAACAGTAACAATAAGTTATGAAAAAAATAGGAAAAGGGTTTTAAGAAGGGGAGATTTGTGGTATAACTGAGGTATTGCCTATTTTATGTGAAGTACTGGTATCTTACATAAGGTAAGGCGGAAAAAGGAGAAAGATTTAAGAATGAAAAATAAAGCAATGTTGTTAAAAATTGTGAGTGTTGCTGTTATGACGGCGGCGGCAGCTACATTTGCGGGATGTGGAAGTACAGATGACAGTCAAAAGGTATATTTGAATGAAATTGACGCGAAGGATTATGTGAAGCTTGGTGAATATAAAGGCTTGGAGATTACGCAGGCGGACCCTGAGGTTACGGATGAAACGAGGGATTCCTATATCAACTATCTTCTTAGTATGAATCCGGATAGGGGAGTTATAGAGGGAGATACGGTAAATATCGACTACGTGGGTACCCTGGACGGCGTTGCTTTCGATGGCGGAACCGCGTCGGGTTCCAATCTTACGATTGGTTCGGGACAGTTTATCGATGGATTCGAGGATGGCCTGATCGGAGCGAAGGTCGGAGATACGGTGGAGCTTAATCTGACATTTCCGGAGGGGTATCAGGCTGCGGAACTGGCGGGCAAGGATGTAGTATTTACGGTGACGATCAACACGATCATGTCAGCCACACCGCAGGAACTGACAGATGAATACGTGAAGGGACTTGGCATTGAGTGCAGTACGGTGGAAGAGTATCAGCAGTATGTTTACGATATGATGTATGAGGAGCAGCTGAGCGCATATGATATTCAAGTGGAAAATGCCCTCGCCAGCGCAGCGGTAGAAAAGAGCGAGTTCATAAAGGACCCTCCGCAGGCGATGTTAGACCGTTATAATGAGATGCTGACCTCAAGTCTTACCTCTGCGGCTGCCGCGTATGGAATGACCTTGGAGCAGTACATGCAGCTTTACTACGGAATGGATGCGGCGACTTATCCCGAGGAAATTAAAACTGAAGCCTTGAATTCTGCACAGCGCTATATCCTGCTGCAGGCAATTGCGGACGCGGAAGGCTTGAATGTGACGGATGAGGAGCTTCGGGCAGATATAGAGAACACGGTCGCAGAGTCTTCCTATGAATCTGTGGATGCGTTCAAGGAGGCGGTAGACGAGGAAAGCTACAGAGAATATATGATGAGCGAAAAGGTCTTAGGAATGATGCGCGAAAACGCAGTAATCAGCGCAGAATAAGCGAAGAACGCCGGAAGGTAAAAAAGAGCAGAGCAGTGCAGACAGCATGGAGAAGGCAGTGCTGTGAAATAATAAACAGGTACGAGACGAGGGAGAAAAGAAGATGGATTTGACAGATATCAGAGACTTATACCGTGAGCGCGGTGAGTTCGCAGGAAAAGAAGTGACGATAGGCGGATGGATCAGAAGCATCCGCGATTCGAGGACCTTCGGATTTATTGTAGTGAATGACGGCACATTTTTCGAGCCGCTACAGATCGTGTACAGCGATAAGCTGAATAATTTCGAACAAATCAGCAAGTTGAATGTGGGTTCGGCAATCATTGTAAGAGGAACGATAGTGGAGACTCCCGATGCGAAGCAGCCCTTTGAGCTGCAAGCGGAGGAAATAGAGGTGGAAGGCCTTTCCACGGCGGATTATCCGTTGCAAAAGAAGAGACACAGCTTCGAATATTTGAGAACAGTTTCCCATCTGCGCCCGCGTACCAATACGTTTCAGGCAGTATTCAGGGTGCGTTCGTTGATTGCTTACGCGATTCACACATTTTTCATGGAGAGAGGCTTCGTCTATGTGCATACTCCGCTCATCACGGGAAGCGACTGCGAAGGTGCAGGAGAAATGTTTCAGGTAACCACCATGGACCTGAAGGATATTCCGAAAAATGAGGACGGAAGTATAGATTTCAGCAAAGATTTCTTCGGCAAGGCAACCAACCTTACCGTAAGCGGACAGCTTAATGTGGAGTCCTATGCATTTGCTTTTAAAAATGTTTATACCTTTGGCCCTACCTTCCGTGCAGAGAATTCCAACACCACGAGGCATGCGGCGGAATTCTGGATGATTGAGCCGGAAATCGCCTTTGCTGACTTGAAGGATGATATGATTCTTGCGGAATCGATGCTAAAGCATGTTATTCGTTATGTGCTTGAAAATGCAAAGGAGGAAATGAACTTCTTTAACCAGTTTGTGGATAAGGGACTGATTGAGCGTCTTACCCATGTGCTTAACTCCGATTTCGGACATGTTACCTATACAGAGGCGATTAAGATACTGGAGCAGCATAATGACGAATTCGAATATAAGGTATTCTGGGGCTGCGATCTGCAGACTGAGCACGAGAGGTTTTTAACCGAGCAGGAATTCAAGCGTCCTGTATTCGTAACGGATTATCCGAAGGAAATCAAAGCCTTCTATATGAAGCTGAACGAGGATGGCAAGACGGTTGCAGCTATGGACTGCCTCGTACCGGGAATCGGCGAGATTATCGGCGGCAGCCAGAGAGAGGATAAGCTGGAGCTTCTCGAGAAGCGCATGGAGGAACTGGGACTGGACAAAGAAGATTACGACTTTTATCTTGATCTCAGAAAATACGGTTCCGTGCGGCATGCGGGCTTCGGACTGGGCTTCGAACGCTGCGTTATGTATTTGACGGGAATGGGAAATATCAGAGACGTTGTTCCTTTTCCCAGAACGGTGAAAAACTGCGATTTATAGGAAAAAGTTGTCCAGGCATATAAGACTTACAGAGGTTATCTATGAAGAAAAAAGCTGTGAAATTAATCGGTGTAGCTATGGCTTTCACTATGGCATTCCTTCCCTCGGGAGCGGTATACGCCTCTACGATTAATGACATTAAAAAACAACAGGCAGAGGACCAAAATAAACTGAATAGTGTGCAGGGACAAATCTCCGGCCTTCAGGGACAGCAAAAAGAGGTCAGCGGAGAGATAGACGAGCTGGATGCCAATGTGGTGGAAATTATTGCCAGCGTGGATATCATTAAGGATGAAATCGTGGAAAAGGAAGAGCAGATCGTCGAGACGGAGGCGGAATACGAGGTAGCGAAGCAGCAGGAGGAAGAGCAGTATGCGGCTATGAAACTTCGCATCAAGTTCATGTATGAGCAGGGAGATATTTCCTACGTACAGCTTCTTATGACCAGCGACAGCCTCGGCGATATGGTGAATAAGGCGGATTATATAGAACAGCTTTATGAATATGATAGAAAAATGCTGGAGGAATATCAGGCTGCTAAGGAGTACGTGCAGCAGGTATGGAATCAGCTGGAGGATGAAAAATCGGAATTGGAAGCCTCCAGGCACGAATTGGAAGAAGAACAGGCATATATGGAGGAACTGCTGGAGGAGAAGAAGCAGGAGTATGAAAATTATAATGTGCAGATAGCAAAAGCAAAGCAAGAGGCTGCAGCTTATAAGACAAAAATTAAGCAGCAGACGGCTCAGATCAAAAAGCTGGAGGAAGAGGCCAGAAAGAAGGCTGAGGAAGAGGAACGAAAGAGGAAAGAAGCAGCGGCCGCGGCTGCAAATGGCGGCGATTCTTCATCGAGCTCATCGTCGTCCGGCTCTTCATCTTCAAGCTCCTCATCCGGTTCTTCCGTAAGCATTCCTTCCGGGGGAAGCGGTTCCGGTCAGGCAATCGCATCCTATGCCTGCCAGTTCATCGGCAATCCGTATGTGGCGGGTGGAACGAGCCTTACGGATGGTGCTGACTGCTCGGGATTCGTATGGCGTGTGTTCAAGGATAAGGGATACTCAGTTCCACGTACCTCATGGGAAATACGGGACGCGGGAAGCGGAGTGGATTATTCTCAGGCGCAGCCGGGGGATGTTATCTGTTATGCGGGACATGTAGGAATTTACATAGGAAACGGAAACATCGTGCATGCCAGCACGGAGAGATCGGGAATCAAGATAACATCAGCTACTTACAAATCGATATTGTCTGTGAGAAGAATTGCATAAATAAAATCAGAAAGGTTCGCATCGCGGACTTTTTCTGATTTCGGAAGAATTAAATAACGTTAAAGTTTAAGAAAGGAGCGATTGCAGATATGCGATCGCTTCTGTGATAAGTGCCGGAACTGCCAATCCGGAAGAACCTACTATATGCAGGCTGCATTTGTTCACGGGAAGCAATATTTTCTCACAGGGTGAGGAGGCTATGGCACAAGCCATTGCAGGGGTGACCTCGCCCAAAAGGGAATCCGCGGCGATAATGCCCACCGGTCCCATGATATAATCCGCATCCCGGCAATTTACGATAACCGGATTTTCTCCGGTAGCGCCCGCATCTGCTCCTGCACGAAGCATGGCGGCTGTGGCGATGCTATTGGTACCGACAGCGATAACCTCCGCATGAATGGCGGAGGCTTTTATTTTTTCTATGAGCAGGCTGCCGATCCGGCCGCCCTGACCGTCTATTACAATTATTTTCATGTCTTTACATCCTGTTTTTAAGCTGAGGTATTTACTATTTGCTCGGGGTAGCCGTGCAGTTGATTCCTATAATCCCTAAGATTCCGTCATCATCCACATCGAAGGTAATGTTCGGGCCACCGTCACCCATGACAAAACCGGCATCGGTATATTCCAAATCAAAAAGATTGTAGTTACCCATTCTTTCCACTAAAGCCTCCGTGAACAGAACATCACTGTCTATCTTCTTAAAGGTTTCCGCATCGTTTACCGGTCCCTTGGAACCATTCCCTTTATCGACAAACACAGGAAAGTTGGTCAGGCTGGCGAGTGCGTCTACATTCATAGTCTTTACCGCATTGATGATCTTTATCGCAAAGGCATATTCCTCCACATAGATTCCGGTAAGCAGAGAGCTGTCCGAAAGCCCCACGAGAGTTGCATGATTCTCATCCAAAGAGCCCGTATAAGTGATGGTCGCTATCTGTCCGATGGTAAGATAGCGCAGGTTGCCTTGAACGCCGGACTCAGGAATCGTCAGGGAAAAGGTATTTCCCAAGGCTGACTGGGCAGAAACGGAATACTGGGTCGCATCAGTAATGATACCTACGAAGTTATGGGTTTCGCCGTCCGCCTCCTGAGCAGCATTGCCAATACCTGCAGCCGTTCCCGAGGATGTACCTCTTGCTCTGGGAATTTCGGACTCTGAGTTATCGGATGCGTTGGATGTGCCGGAAGCAGCATCGGCTTGCGAGTCCGCAGAGCCTGTGCCGGCTGCAGTATCGCTTTGTGCTGCATCTGAGTTTGTGTTAGCAGCCGCGTCACTCTGTGCATTGCCGTCTTCTTGAGAACTGTTTGCTTGCGCATCAGAGCCAGTTTGAGTGTCTTGTGTCTGTGCGTCTGTATTTGCCGGTGTATTTGCGGCTCCGCATCCATTCATGGCAAGTGCGCCGATAATCAGGAGAGAAAGGAGCCTTCCCGTTCTTTTTCTCATAGTCGTATATCCTTCCTTTATCAGAAGATAGAAAATAAACTCATCTTAATATATAATATACTATGGGCGAAAGGAATGTCAATGTTACAGATTCAGCCTTTGTGTTACTGTTCACTCCGTTCTCAGTAACGCATGATTTCTACATTTAAATTCGCTCCGCGAAGCAGAAATCATCTCTTGCATCACGTTCTTACGTAGCTTAACAGCAAGTGTTAAGCTACTGTGTGAACAGTAACGTTTTTGTTACAACTTTAGCCTTCGGCTAAGCTGTCTGCAACATGTATGCATATAAAATGCGATGAAACAGCATTTTGGCGCTTACAGCCCTCGCAAAATCACATAGAGACGCAATTTTGGCTTCGCGGTATGGTAATATATCAATTCATGGAAGGGATTGAAATCCTTGTATTTAAGTATAAAACATAGTAAAGTTAAAAAAGAATAGAAAAACTGCTTTTATAGTAAGAAAGGGCGGAAAGCGAGGGAGACGAATGGAATGGCAGCAGCTATTATGCGGCGATAGGATAAGAATGTATAAGGCAAACGGGAATTCAGGAGATTTGCGCACGGAATTCGAGAAGGATTACCACCGGATTATCGGCAGCGCGTCCTTCCGACGCCTGCAGGATAAAACGCAGGTCTTTCCCTTGGACAAGAGCGACTTCGTGCGGACGAGGCTGACCCACTCTTTGGAGGTGTCTTCTTTTGCAAAGTCGTTAGGACAGAATATATCGAAAAAGATTCTTCAAGAGATTAAGGACTCTGCTTTTAAGGAGTCTTATCAGGCAGATGTGTGTGACATACTGCAATGTGCAGGCCTTTTGCACGATATAGGGAACCCTCCCTTCGGACATTTCGGTGAAACCGTTATCAGAGAGTGGTTTCTGAAAAATCTGGGCAGGCTTACCTATGGTGAAAAGACTCTGGAAGAGCTGCTTTTGCCTCAGATGAAAGGGGACTTGTGTCATTTCGAAGGAAATACGCAAGCACTGAGGCTCGTGACAAAGCTGCATTATCTGGTGGACGAGCATGGGATGAACCTGACCAAAGGACTTTTGGGCACCATTATCAAGTACCCCGTATCCTCTCTTGGAATCAACAAGAAAAGCGGAGACATCAAGGATAAGAAGATGGGATATTATTATGCGGAAAGGGATATTTTCGCGGATTTGCAGGAAACGCTGGGCACGGATGGGAAGCGTCATCCGCTTACCTATGTGCTGGAAGCGGCGGATGACATTGCCTATAAAACGGCAGATATTGAGGATTCCTTCAAAAAGGGCCGTATTACCTATGGGCAGCTTGTGCAAGAGTTAAAGGTGGGAGGTGCCGGAAAAGAAGAAGGGGATGAGTACTACAGACTGGTCGCAGCGTTAGAGGATAGATATCAAAAGGCGCTGGACAGAGGAATCGCCCAGCCCGAGACCTACGCGGTACAGAACTGGGTGGTGAGAATCCAGGGAAAGATGATTGCCTGCGCTACTTATGGATTCACAAAAAACTATGAGGAAATCATGAACGGTACATATAAAAAAGATTTGTTTTCCGGCACTTACATTGAACATATGGCCGATATGCTGGGTGACATCGCATACCGCTATGCCTTCGTGTCCAAACCGATATTAAAGCTGGAAATCGCGGCAGAAACGATAATGAATTTCCTTCTCGACAAGTTTGTGGATGCGGCAATTTATTATGATACGGACAGAAAGCTAAACGACGTTCAGGAAAAAATGATTGCGCTCATTTCCGATAATTATAAAGCGATCTACAAGATATACTCCAAGGATAAGGACGAAAGAGAAAGATTATATTTAAGATTGCTGCTGGTGACGGATTTTATCTGTGGAATGACGGATAGCTATGCAAAGCTTCTGTATCAGGAGCTGAATGGTTTGATAGAGTAGGTTTGACAGAATAATTATGGCAGAATAATTGTGAGGAAAAGGAAGTTGCAATGAAAATAGATAGGAAAAGGGCGGAAGCGGCTTTTCAAAGCTATGTGGAGGCTTATAACGTTCAAGACGAGAAGGTGCGTCTTAAAATAGAGCATACCTACCGGGTAAGTGCGTTATGTGATGGGATAGCGAAATCTCTGGGGTTATCTGAAGAAGATGTGGATTTGGCATGGCTGATCGGTCTATTACATGATGTAGGCAGATTTGAACAGCTGAAAAACTATGGAACCTTCATCGACGATTTGTCGATCAACCATGCGGAGTACGGCGCAGAAATTCTTTTTTCTCAGGGGAAAATAAGAGATTATATAGAGGACACCTTGGAGGATGAAACGATATTTACAGCGGTAAATTGTCATAACGCTTACCGTATTCCGGATAAGCTGGAGGCGAGGACGGAAATGTTCTGCCATATTATCAGAGATGCGGATAAAATAGATATTTTGAAGGTCAATGTGGATTTCCCCTTGGAGGAAATATATAATGTGACGAGCGAGGAGCTAAGAAATGGACAAGTTACCGAGGAAGTGCTGGAATGCTTCGAGGAGGAGAAAGCGGTATACCGGAAGCTGAAGAAGACTGCAGTGGATAACGTAGTGGGGCATATTTCCCTCGTTTATGAGCTGGTATATCCGGTGAGCATTGAATTGGTGGAGAAGCAGGGGTATTTGGAGAAGCTGATGAACTTCAATTCGGATAATCCGGTGACGGAGAGGCAGTTTGAGGGGATACGGAGGAAGATGAGGGGGTATGTTGAGGGGAAGAATGGGGATAAGGTGGTTGAGGAGAAGTAGGTTAAGGGTAAAGCGAGGAACGGGTGAGGGGAGGAAAAGAGTAGAGGTAAGGAGAATAAAAAAGTAAAGGGAAACAAGGAGAGTAAAGAGGGACAAAAAAGTAAAGTGAAATAAGAAGAGTAAAGGGAATAAGGCAAGTAGAAGGGAACAAGAAGAGTAAAGAAGATAAGGCGAGTAGAAGGGAATAAGAAGAGTAAAGGGTATAAGAAGAGTAAAGGGTATAAGGTGAGTAGAAGGGAACAAGAAAAGTAAAGGGTATAAGGTGAGTAGAAGGGAATAAGAAGAGTAAAGGGTATAAGGTGAGGAGAAAGGGACAAAAAGAGTAAAGAGGAATAAAAAGGGTAAGGGAATAAGATAGGTAAAGAGGAATAAAAAGAGTAAGGGAATATGACGAATGAAAGGGAACAAAAGGGGTAAAGGGAAACAAAAATAGTAAGAGAGATAAAAGATACATAGTGGCTGTACGGAAAGAGGAAATGGAATTGACGGGAATGGAAAAATTTACAAATTCAGAAAATAGAAATAAGGGAAAGCGTTTAAATAAGTATGTGCAGGATTACATCGTATTTGATTTGGAGACGACAGGAATCGATCAGGGAAGAGATGCGATTATTGAAATATCTGCAATTAAGGTAAAGGGCGGAGAGATCATCTCAGAATATTCCACTTTGGTGAATCCGGGAAGACATATTCCGGCAGGAGCTACCGCAGTAAATGGAATTACCGATGATATGGTAAAGAACGAGCCGGATATTAAAGAAGCAATCGGAGGCTTCGCTCATTATATCGGAGGAGATATTCTGGTTGGGCATAATATACATACCTTCGATACGAATTTTGCTTATGATGCGGTAAAGCTTCATCTGGGAATGGACATGAAAAATGACTATGTGGATACCTTGTATCTGGCAAGGAAATGCCTGCCTCAGCTTTCCCACCATAAGCTCATTGATGTTTCAAAGCACTTTCAAATTGAAACGAAGGGAGCTCATAGGGCACTGAATGACTGTATTATGAACCAGAGGTGTTATGAAGAACTTGGAAAAATATTGAGCACTGTGAAAGAAACAGCACCTGAGCCTGAATGTCCTGTGTGCGGCGGAAGCCTGATAAAGCGTAAGGGGAAATTTGGGGAATTCTATGGGTGTGAAAATTATCCGGGGTGTAAGTTTACTATGAATGTGCGCAGAAGTGGATGAAATATCAGTAACTTATGGAAATACTGAAGTTTATGCGTTATAGTTTAGCTTGTCATAGCGCAATAAGAAAAAGGATGAAACTATTAAGAAACTAATAATAAGAATGAGGGAGAACAAAAGTATGGAAGAAAAAGTTTGTCAGCAATGCGGAGCACCTATTGAAGAGAATGCGGTTACATGCAGATATTGCAGAGCATCGTTTGCAAATGCAGAGGAATCGCCGGAAAGAGTTCAGGGAGAAGTTGTATATCAGCAGCCACAAGAGGAAGAAGCAGATATAAATACGAACAAAGTATATGCCGTATTAGCATATTTGGGTATTTTGGTACTGATTCCCCTTTTTGTGTCGCCTAAGTCCGAGTTTGCCAGATTTCATGCGAATCAAGGATTGGTCTTGCTGCTGACAAATATATTATTCGGGGTATTCAAGCTCATAATGGGAGGAAGCATACTGCTTACCCTCGGATACTTTATTATAAGTATGATGCTCTTTGTATTCTCGATTCTCGGAATCATAACGGCAGCAAAAGGGGAAAAGAAGCCGTTGCCGATAATTGGCGGAATTCAGATTTTAAAATAATACGTGGGAAATAAAAGACAGTCATAACCCTTCAGAATCCTTCATACAATGTAAAAAAGTATTCTGAGGGGATTTCTTTTGAAGGATTATATCGAAGAAAGGGCAATTGATATTGCTAATTATATTATTGATAACAATGCCACCGTAAGACAGACGGCGAAGCAATTTGGAATTAGCAAATCTACGGTACATAAAGATGTCACAGATAGGCTGCGACAGATTAATCCGGTGCTCGCAAAAGAAGCAAGGAAGGTTCTTGACGTCAATAAATCCGAGCGCCACATCAGAGGTGGGCTTGCTACAAGAGAAAAATATTTACATCAGCACGAATTGGGAATACAATGACATATGGGGATTTGTAAAGTCGACGTAAAATAATAAAGGACAAAAGATAAAATGTTGTATTCTAATCAAGACCTCAAAAAGTTAATTCTCCCGCTCGTAATGGAACAATTTCTGGCAATTCTTGTCGGTATGATCGATATGATAATGGTATCCGGCGTAGGTGAGGCGGCAGTGTCCGGCGTATCGCTGGTGGACAATATCAATGTGCTCATCATCAACATATCCGCAGCCATGGCTACCGGCGGGGCTGTGGTTGCAGGGCATTTTTTAGGACAAAAGGATCCTGAAAGTGCAGGAAGAGCGGCGTGGCAGTTAATCTTTTTTTCTGCAATTACAGCCGTCGTTACCTCGGTCTGCGTCGTAGTGTGGCATAAGCCACTGCTTCATGTTATATTCGGACAAGTGGAAGCGGATGTCATGTCCAGTGCCGTCACCTATTTTACTATTACAGCACTTTCCATAACACCTCTTGTAATTTATAATTCCTGTGCCGCCCTGTTCCGTGCCATGAACAGCGCGAAAACAACCATGTGGATATCTATACTCATGAACATCGTGCACGTGACCATCAATTCTATTCTGATATACGGAGTGAAATTGGGCGTTGCGGGCGCCGCCATTTCTACCACCATATCCAAAACTCTTGCGGCGTCAATTATTTTATACCTGATGTTCAATCCCAATAAAATTATTAACATTAAAGGTAAGATTACGTGGAAGCCCGATGTAGGGCTCATTAAGAAAATACTTTATATCGGCATCCCCAACGGAATGGAGAACAGTTTATTTCAGTTAGGGAAAATAATGCTGCTCAGCCTCATTTCCACCTTCGGAACCTTTGCGATAGCAGCAAATGCGGTATGCAATACACTGGCAGGCTTTAATATCCTTCCCGGACAAGCGATTAACCTTGCGCTTCTTTCGGTAGCAGCAGTATGTGTGGGAGCGGGGGATTATAAGCAGGCGAGATATTATACGAAAAAGCTGATCTGGCTGGCTATTGCCAGTACCGGCGTAATCTCCTTGCTGTTGATTGTCTTTGCGCCATGGATTATGAAAATATATAATCTAAGCCCTGAAACGGAAACGCTGGCCATCCGGGTTATCCGGTATCATGCAGCAATGGCCATAATCCTTTGGATGCCATCCTTTACGGTTCCCAATACTCTTAGGGCGGCCGGTGATGTGGTATGGACGATGGTCATAGCAATTGGCTCCATGTGGACATTTCGAATTATTACGTCATATGTTTTCAGCGAATATTTTGGATTGGGCCTTATGGGAGTATGGATTGCCATGACGATAGACTGGGCATTCCGCGCGATTTGCTATGGGCATCGATACCGCGGGAATAAGTGGGAACGCTGTATGATAGAAAAAGGCAAATCATAAAAAGTCAAATTATAAAAAAAGATAAAGGATTTGAAATGAAGCGGGAAACAAGAAAGTTTGACAAGGCTTTCTTGTTTCCTATATAATAGAAACGCACGATTAGATTTGAGCGAAGCGAAAGGACAACATAGAGATGGAAAGAGAAATGATTATCGTACTGGATTTTGGCGGACAGTATAATCAGTTGATTGCCAGAAGGGTAAGAGAATGTAACGTTTATTGTGAAGTGCATCCTTATGACATGAGTTTAGATAAGCTGAAGGAAATGAAACCCAAGGGCATCATACTTACCGGCGGCCCGAACAGCGCATATGCTGCGGATTCACCGGTTTGTGATAAAGAGGTGTTTGAACTCGGCATTCCCGTACTGGGCATCTGCTATGGGTCCCAATTGATGTCCTATCTTCTGGGCGGCAAGGTGACGACCGCACCGGTAAGCGAATACGGTAAAACAGAAGTAGACGTGGACAATAGTAAGATATTTTTTAAGGATGTGTCTCAGAAGACGATTTGTTGGATGAGCCATACCGATTATATTGAGAAGGTGCCTGATGGCTTTACCATAACAGCACACACCCCGGTATGCCCCGCAGCGGGAATGGAAAATGCTCAAAAAGGCTTATATGCGGTGCAATTTCATCCTGAAGTAGTGCATACAAAAGAAGGTGTGAAAATGCTTCGCAACTTCGTAACAGACATCTGCGGCTGCAAAGGCGATTGGCAGATGGGTTCTTTCGTAGAAGAAAATATTAAAGCAATTCGTGAAAAAGTAGGAAACGGCAAAGTGCTTTGTGCCCTTTCCGGCGGCGTGGATTCGTCTGTGGCGGCTGTTCTCTTGTCGAAAGCGATCGGTAAGCAGCTAACCTGCGTATTTGTGGATCATGGTTTGCTCCGCAAAAACGAAGGTGACGAGGTGGAGGAGGTATTCGGTCCTAACGGTCATTATGACTTGAACTTTATTCGCGTGAATGCGCAGGAACGTTTTTATGGCAAGCTGGCAGGAGTGACGGAGCCGGAGCAGAAAAGAAAAATTATCGGCGAAGAATTCATTCGTGTATTTGAAGAAGAAGCGAAGAAGATCGGTGCGGTAGATTATCTGGTACAGGGAACGATTTATCCGGACGTTATTGAAAGTGGGCTGGGTAAGAGCGCAGTGATCAAGTCTCACCATAATGTAGGGGGCCTTCCTGATTATGTGGATTTCAAGGAAATTATTGAACCGCTTCGACTTTTATTTAAGGATGAAGTGAGAAAAGCGGGACTGGAGTTGGGTATTCCGGACCATCTCGTATATAGACAGCCTTTCCCCGGACCTGGACTCGGTATTAGAATTATCGGCGAGGTTACGGCTGAGAAGGTGAAAATTGTTCAGGAAGCGGATGCCATTTATAGAGAAGAAATCGCTAAAGCGGGCGTAGATAAGGCTCTTGGGCAGTATTTCGCAGCTCTTACTAATATGCGTTCGGTAGGTGTTATGGGCGATGAACGGACCTATGATTATGCTATTGCGCTTAGGGCGGTAAACACTTCGGACTTTATGACTGCTGAGGCAGCACAGATACCTTGGGAGGTGCTGGGGTGCGTTACCAGCAGGATTGTGAATGAGGTGAAGGGGGTTAACCGGGTGATGTATGATTGTACGGGGAAGCCGCCGGCGACGATTGAGTTTGAGTGACCTAGAAACGCTGGGAAGCCGCTAAATAAGCGGCTTCCCAGTTTTTGCGTCAGCAAAATGTCAGCAGAATTTAGTACCACCATAGAATATTGTTATTGATATGAAGTGAATATTTAAGAGTATTAAGATAAAGAGATTGGATTTTAAGAATGGTAGTGTATAATTGTTTATGTAGAAAATAGTCCTTAAGCTATAGAATGAATTTGGTTGCAGAATAGAGGAGCATTTATATAATACCATTTAAGTACAGTTTAATGACTTGAGGAGAGGATAATGTATGTATAAAATTTCCAATACGAAACTAAAAGATATTCCAGAGTTGATATGCATGTGGCGGAATCAATATTTAAGGTACACAAATAATGAGGTTATGTCTGATTTTTTAAGTGACGGAGAAGACAGCATTGTGCTGTATCTAGAACAGCAAATAAACCAAGGTAATGCAATTGTAGCAAAAAATGAGGATGCTATAGTTGGCTATATCGCTTGGATGTATTTTGATTTTCATAATGAAAAATCAGCGTTTTGTCCTATTATTGGTCATGCTTCAATTGAAGAAGATAGCCAGGCAATATATCATGAAATGTATAACTATGCAGCACAAAAATGGGTAGATCATGATCGATTTAACCATTTATGGATGATTTTTAACGATAACTATATCTTAAAAAATATGTTGTACGATATTGGTTTTGGGTCACATGTAATTGATGCTTATGCAAAGGTACAAAAGCCAGTAAATCAATCAAATAACAAATATATAATATCTAAGGCTACATATAGTGATGCGGAGTTACTACTTAATTTAGTAACGGAGTCCGTAAACTACTATATAGATTCACCCATTTTTTTAAAAAGAAGTACTTATGAATTGGATGATATATTTGATATTATTCAAACTGATAATTTGTTTGTTGTATGGGATAAAGAGGTTCCGATAGGACTTATGAATTTATCTGTGCAGAAAGGATACAATATAGAAAATTTGGCATGCACGAATACAGGTTTAATTAGTAAAGTTGGTGCTTATATCAAACCCGAATATCGTGGAATGGGGATTGGAAAGTGTTTACTAAGTGAAATAATGAATCAATGTATCCAGTACAATGTACAGTATATTCATGTTAGTTTTGAAACTGCAAATCCCTTCGCAAATATATTTTGGCGCAAATATTTTGAACCGATGATACTTTCTGTAAGACGAACAGTTAATAAAGATATAAACAACGTAAAATGATCAACACAATGTAGAACTAGAAATTAAAAAGTTAAGAAAGATTATTTATACATAATGAAGAGTATAAATCAGTATTATCGCAATCGAAATCAAGAAAAATTTTTTCCGAAATAATATAATAACCATAGAGCAATCAAGAAGAGGTGAAACAGGAGATGAGTGAATGGTATAGACTGGTGCAGATAATCGTAGAAGAAGTCGATAAGTGCATAAGGAATCAAAATGACGAAAGATTAGCACTTTTAGAACTTTCTAAAAAACTGGGATATTCTGAATTCTATATTTCTAGAAAATTTAGAGAAATTTCCGGAATGCATTTTCGTGATTACTTACGACATCGAACACTTGCTTTTTCACTAAAGGAAGTCCGTGATACCTCAAAGGGTCTTATGGAAATTGCGTTGAAGTATGGATTCTCCAGTCATGAGGCATTTTCACGCTCCTTTAAAGAAGCCTATGGTGTAACTCCAAGTGAGTATCGTAGTAATCCTATTCCTGTTGTGCTTCGCACTATTATTAAGCCCTTTGATTGCTACTTAATAAATATTGGAGGAACAAGGATGGTAAATACTGATAGAGATGTAAAAGTATATTTTGTGACGATACCTTCACACAAGTATCTGCACATAAGAAATTATGAGAGTATCGGTTATTGGGATTTCTGGCAAAAGCAAAGTCAGATTCCAGGGCAGGACTGTGAAACAATTTGTGGACTACTTGACAGTATAAAAGGAAAACTGGACGATATGGGCGGCAGAGAAGCCAATAGTGGGAGTGGTCAGATCATGGCATATATCAACGAACCTACAGGAAGAATCTGTAGTTGGGGTATTCCATTGGCAGAAAGCTACGGTGTACGACTTCCTGCCGACTATTGCGGTAAAATACCAAAACAGATGCAGATGATGGATGTTCCGGAGGGAGAGTATATTGTATTTGAGCATGGTCCATTCGATTTTCAAACACAAAATCAAAATGTTGAGGAAAAAATTGAACAGGCGATGAAAAACTTCGATTATACTACGTCGGGTTATTGTCTTGATACTACACAAGGTAGAGTATTTTATTTTTATCATGATAGTGAACGCTTTTGGAAGTATGTCAGACCGGTTAAAAAGTTGTAATTGCATAAGAACATTCTATTGTTAATGCAACTAGAGATAATATGGAGTTATAGAGTGTGGTATTTTAGCAAACAACAGGGCACTTGGGAATGCTAAAATTATACAATAATAAATGAGTTAAAAAATAGAAACCCCGATCTAGTCAAAAATCACTAACTAGATTGGGGTTTGTTTTATTGAGTGTTATTTTTCAATCGGCACATTAAACGTTTGCAGTGAATCCATATACTGCATCTGCATAATCTTATCATCCAACATACCATCTTTGTAAGCCTTAATTATTTCCCGTACAGTATGATTCAGCGCAGTGGACAGCACAGAGCTATAAAAATAAACCCCTAACAGAGTTTCACCATCAAAGGAGTTCGTCTCTCGTTCAATTTCAATACCCGACTTCTCCAGGTAACTTATCATCGAAAGATACTCCGCATAAGCATTGGCTGCTTCTCCCGTAGCTTCTAACAATTCCGAATGTTTAAATATCGCACAGCACACAAAAGTTCCGATTCCAGATCTTTCAGGCGCTGAAGCAATCTGTATACCAAATCCACATCTAATTAATTTCTCAAATAAAAGAATGAATTCATTGACCTTTTTTATGCTATAGGTGTTGTTCACAAATGGCTTGTACTTTTCCTGCACTTTAGCTGCATTCATTTTCTCTATTTCCATAGTATCAAGCGGGAATCTGTATTTCCAAAGTAAATATTCTTTATCGTCATATCCAGAATCTTCTGAATAGGATAGAAGTCGTGATTTGGCTCGGTACCAACTGTCAAGCTTATAGTTGGTGTATCGAAACAATTGGTGTGACTCGTCAAATGACAATACATACCGATCGGCTTCTTTTTCTATTACCAGTCCATGATTTTCCTCTAATTCAAATAAAATTTGCATCAGATCCAGATCAGAGTAGATATCATGATCCTTTAGTGCAGACACATCTACATCTAGAGCAGCTGCAATCTCTTTTAACTTATCTTCTTTTGGAATCATTTTATGGCTTTCATACTGTCGTATTCGAACATCGGCAGTAGCGGCAGAAAATCCAGCTTTGATACCAAGTTCTTTTTGAGTCATACCTCTTAGATCACGTATGGCTCTTATTTTGTGTCCAACTGACATCTCAAAAATCACCTCATTTTCTTAATGATGAACCCATTTTATCATAGAATAGAAAAAATAGAAAGAACAGAAATAAAAATATTTCTAATTTTTACTTGACAGAAATAAATATGTTTCTGTATAATAAAATTTAGATAGTAATAAATTTATTTCTATTCCACATATTACACGAGAGGAGAGAAACGTATGGAAGAGATGAAGAAACCAGTTTATGTAGATGTAAACGAGGTATGTGCTGATTGGGGAGTTTGCCGAAGCAAAGGATACGCCATTATTAAGGACTTATCGGAACGGATGAAAAAAGAAAATCCTAAGTTGCTTGTAATGAGTGGGAAAATCAACCGTATCTACTATGAAGAAGCATGTATGAAGAGGTAACTGATGATGAAGTTTAAAGAAAAGAAAAAGCCCCTGTTGGCGCAGGAGCTTGGGTACATGACTATGCATGTACGTTTGATATAAAAGTATTCTAGCATAGTCGCCGCCCCTTTTCAATTGAAAGGAGTGATTTTTTGGCAGTTTTAAAGAACAAAACCCAGGGACTATATGTGAATGTAAGCAAAGATATTTTACTTGATCAAAAGCTTAGTTTGAGAGATCGAGGAATGCTGGTAACAATATTGTCCCTATCAGACAATTGGGATTTTAATTTGAAAGGCTTTTCGAAAATTCTACCAGACGGAGTGGATTGCATCCGATCTAGTGTGAATGAATTAATGAAAAGAGGATATTTGACTGGTGGACAAGAAAGAACTGGGAGAGGACGCTTTGGTAAAAATGTGATTGAAGTGCATCAAGTACCAGTTCCACCGCAATTGGAAAATCCGATTACGGTAAATCCGTTCACGGAGAAATCGAAAACGGTTCCTTCGATTACGGGCTCACCGCATACGGAATATCCAACACAAGTAATTAATAACAAAGTAAATAACAAAAGAGTAAATAATCATCAATCAATCTTTCAGAGGAAGGATGGAGAGACGGAAGTAATACCTACGATATCAAAAAGTCTGGTTCCCATGCAGGAGCTGATAGAAAGGTTTGAATATAGTGAGCTGTGTCAAATCTTATCTTATCATCATCTATTACAAGAATGTAGGGAGTGCCAGTTATCACAATATGAAATCAAAGTACGTGTCATAGAGGAACTGAAATATCTAATCAGTTATGAAACTTTGGTTTTTGATGGTGATGGTGCAATGGTAGATGCCTTGCTTGACTATATGAGTGAGATTATCGCCACAGATAGAACCATTACTTTTAATAATGGTGAAACCTACGATGCAAGGTCAATGGGAAATCAATTTTATCGTCTCGACAGTGGAGCCATCCGATATGTTCTTGAAAAATTTGATGATGTTTCTCAGGATACAAGGATTGTGAATAAGAAGAATTATTTGATTCGAATGTTGCTCACAGCAAAAAGCGATTTAGAAACAAGTATCAAGAGTGATGTGAATTATGATATGGCACATTGGCACGAAAGGGGGAATGAATAGTGTCAGTTTTTAAAGATAATTGGAATGGCTATGATGGGAAGCGTTGGAGAGTATCTCTGCGCTATATCGATTGGCAGGGCAAAAAGAAACAACATGATAAACGAGGTTTTGAGACCAAAAAAGATGCATTAGCCTATGAACGAGATTTTTTAGCAAAGAAAAGTAAGGATATCAATATGGGATTTGGAGTGTTTATTGATGTATATCTTTCTGATATTAAACCGCAGATTAAGCTGAACACCTACAGGACAAAGGTTCATATCATCAATACCCATATTAGACCGTATTTTGAAGAAAAGAGTTTATCAGAAATCTCGCCTACGGATATTTTACAGTGGCAGAACGAACTGTTAAGTAAGCGAGATGAAAATGATAAAGGCTATGCCCAGACGTATCTGCGAACCCTTCAAAATCAATTGACAGCAATATTGAATCATGCAGTCCGCTACTATGACTTAGCAAAGAATCCATGTAGTAAGGGGAAAAAGATGGGGAAAGCAAAAGCAAAGGAAATGTTGTTCTGGACAAAAGACGAATATACCAAATTTGCAGATGCAATCAAAGATAAACCTATCTCGTATTATGCTTTTGAAATTCTATATTGGACAGGAGTACGAATGAGCGAAATGCTTGCACTAGAGCGTGGAGATATCAATTTGGAAAAGCGAACATTAAAAATTGATAAGCAGGTACAAAGAATTGATGGGATTGAATATACCACCACACCAAAGACCGACAAAGGAAATCGTGTGATTGAACTACCAGAATTTCTTTGCAATGAATTGGAGGATTATTTTGGAATGATATACAAAATCGATGAACATACGAGATTGTTTAACATTACAAAAAGTTATCTGCATCATGAAATGGATCGAGGTTCGAAAGCTGCTGGTGTAAAAAGAATTCGTATTCACGACCTGAGACACAGTGCATGTGCAGCGCTTATTGAGCTTGGATTTTCACCAGTTCAGATTGCAGAAAGATTAGGTCATGAGAGCGCCACAATTACCATGCGATATGCACATTTGTATCCATCGGTTCAGCGCACTATGGCTGATAAATTAAATGATATGTTTCATGACGAATCAGATTTCGAGGATGATGAAAGTGAGGAATCAGAAGAATGATGGAAGGACGCTTAGGCTACAACAGCTCCAATAAGCGATATGGACTTTTGGTATCGGACTTGTGGGAAAATGATGGATTTCATTGTGGAGAAGGAATGGAAGTTCTTGTTGAAGATGAATGGATTTCTACCAGAATTGAAATGGCTTGGAATGAAAATGGCAATGCGTGGTATCTGGTTGGAACTCCTTATTATGGGGATTTGGAATATGTAAGAGCAAGGATTTAATTCCTTGCTCGGATTGGAGAATGTTATGAGTAAAATATATCGACGTACCACCCTTCTTACTGGTGTAAATGCTACTAAGAAGGATAAGAATCGCAAACGTAATGTCATAATGAATTTTAGAGTTTCACCAGAAGAAAAACAGCTGATAGATGAGCGTATAGCGCTTTCGGGTCTTATGAGATCAGAATATTTTATCAATAGTTGTTTAGAGCAGGAGATTCATGTGACTGGAAATATTAAAACCTTTGACGCAATCAAAAAGCGTATGGAACTGATAGACAAGCATTTATGTAACATTAGTATGTCCGAGGAACTGGATTTTGAGATTTTGGAGTCGCTACGGACAGTATTGGAATTATTAGATCATTTGTATGGAAGCAATGAGTAGCTACAGAAAGAGAGGCAATTATGTTTATTAGTGATAGAAGTTTACTGGTGGTAGGCATTGATCATGGATTTTCCATGATGAAAACTCCACATGCAACATTTGAAAATGGTGTTGAAAAATTGGGTGGAGAAGCCACCCTTAGTAACAACACATTAATTTATCAGGGAAATTATTATAAGGTGGGAGAAGGAAGACTCCCCCTTATGCAGACAAAGACAGAGAATGAGAATTATTTTTTATTGACACTGGCTGCAATAGCAAAGGAAATGGATATTTATCAGCAGTGCAAGGCAGATGTGATTCTAGCGGTGGGTTTACCATTTAGCAGATTTGGAAAAGAAAAAGATGATTTTTATCGTTATCTGTTACGAGAAGATAATATTCAGTTTAACTATTCCGGTAAGAATTATAAGATTCAGATTATAGATGTTTATGTATTTCCACAGTGCTATGCGGCTATAGCCGACAAGCTACGAGAATATGGCAGAGAAAATCTGATTGTGGATATTGGGTCAAAAACCATTGATGTGATTCATACAAGAAATTATGTACCAGTTGAAAGTGAAAGTACTTCGATTCCTGCAGCACTGATTCAATGTATGGAAGGAATTAAGAGCAATGTGTACCAGAACTGTAACCGAAGGGTCAGTGAAGATATGATTCAGCAGATGATTCTTGAAAAGGATGTAAACATCCCGATTGAATGCAAGGTAATTATCAAAGCTGGGCTTGCAGATTTTGCAAAAGGGATGGAAGCAAAGTTAGCGGAACTTGGATTTGATCTTGAAATGTTCACAGTCATTTATGCAGGTGGCGGTGCCACGCTGATGAAGAATTATGGAACCTTGAAAAGTGCAAATATTCACTATCTAGAAGATGTTCGAGCAAATGCAAAAGGATATGAATTCTTGGCAAAGCAGAAAGGAAAATTCTAGGCAGTACAGTACAAAGATGATATTTTTCAAGAAATAGAGGTGAGGCGATGGCAGGAAAAAGTGAGTTACAGAAATCTTTGTCCTTTCGATTAAATCTATCGAAAGAGGATGAAAGAGAACTGTATGAAGTAATTATGGGACATAACCGTGATAACGCAAATGATCCATATGGTAGTAGTGGTGCTTATATCAAAGCAGCATTGAAATGCTATCACGAAAATGAAATGCAAATGGAACAGCAAGAGCATTTCAAAGAGGAGATGCAGGAGTATTTAAAGAGGCAGGCAAATGATCAGCGAGAGTTGTTTTTAAAGGCATTGGAAGCCCATGATCAAAAGATGGTAGCGATGATTGTAGAATCGGTAGCAAGTACCTTGGCAAGGATGGAAATGCAACCTTTTGTGAAAACGCATAGGGAAGAAAATAACACTTCTTCCCTGGAGAAGGTACAGGAGAAAAGGGCAGAAGTAATCTTGCAGGATACGATGGATGAAACGATAGATGAAACTATGCCAGAAGAAGCCTTTTCTTATTTGCAGAATTTATAAGTTTGCAAAGTGGGTGTTATAGATTGAATTTATTGTCTTACATATTGCACGACACATCTACAGAAGAAAATCAGATGTGTTGCATATGGTCAGACAAGTATAAGAAATGTAATACACGCCACTTTTATAGCAGAGGGAGCAAAGGGCATTTCGTCTACGTTGTAGCCGAGTGATTTTTCTCCAGGATCGGATGCAATGAAGGCAACGCATAGAACTTGCATCGCCTGTTGCATCCAATCCCTACGAAAAATCACAAGACCACTATCATCCAATGTAGGCTACGAAAGATTATTTCGAACGTGCCAGCTACTAATAGAAACTCTCCACAGGAGACTTTCCATTAGCGCTGTCACATCTCTTCATAATCTCAGTGTAGTATGTGGCGGATGATAGGCAAGTTTCGCAAATGTGGTACCCACATTCGCACCGGAAGCAGCCTATGGGCTGTTCCTAAACTTGCCAGAGGGCGTTGCCCCTTGGAACCCTAGTGGGAGTTTCACTCCCTACACCCTGGAGCCGCTGATGTTCTGGTATGAAATTCCGAGACATCCACTGGAAGTCTCTTCATCTCATTCCATCCATCAGCTAGGGGCTGGGTATTTACTATAGACAATATTAATGCGACCGCCCCTGCACCCCAAAAGATAAAAACTACGAAAGGAGTGTAATACAAAGTGCGAAAAAGAGAATGATGTTGTATCATAAAAGTTGACACCCTATTCTCAAGGACTTTGATATATAATCATAATCAATACGAGAACAGGAGAAACAACCTATGGCACAAAATCAAAAATCTTATGACAATGAATTTAAAG
>JAEZZQ010000006.1 GCA_023442465.1 Bacillota bacterium
AATGAGGAGCTGGTTAGCAGTCTTTTTTACGGACGCGAAGTCCAAGAAAGGAGACGCTATACCTATTGCTATCTACATTCTAACAGCTTAAGCAACAAGATGGATAGTGACCTGACTGGCTGTCAGGCACATTAACCATAAATATATTGTAGTAGATAGGAGAAAAATATGATTACTTATAAAACAGCAGAAAGTGTATGTGCTGGACATCCGGATAAACTTTGTGACCTCATTGCTGATAATATTCTGGATGCTTGCTTGCGTAAAGATAGAGCTTCCCGCGTGGCCTGCGAGGTCATGGCTACTAAAGGCAAAATTATCGTGGCGGGCGAAATCACCTGCAGCGGTAAAGTGGATATCCGATTCATCGTAAAAAATGTACTTCGAGAGGTCGGATACAATCCATGGAAGTTTACAGTATTTGTGTTCGTGCATCATCAAAGTGCAGACATTGCAGCTGGTGTAGATACTGCACTTGAAGTACGAAATGGTATAGCTGACCCCTATGGTTCTATAGGTGCTGGGGACCAAGGTACGGTTTACGGGTACGCAACCAATGAAACCAGTAAGAACCTGCCCCTCCCACTTGTGCTTTCTCATCGTATCGTAAAGCGCATTGATGATTGCCGTAAAGGAAAACTCATCAAAGGAATTCTACCAGATGGCAAAGCACAGGTAACAGTGGAATATGAGGACGGTAAACCCAGACGTGTAAAAACGATTGTTGTTTCAGTCCAGCATGATAAAGACAAAACCCAGGAAGAACTGAGTTCGGATATCCGAAATAATGTACTTTGGCAGTGCTTTGAGGATTTCCCATTTGATGACGGTACCGAAATCCTTATAAACCCCTCCGGCAGATTTGTCGAAGGTGGCCCCGCTGCCGATACAGGCTTGACAGGTAGAAAAATCATGGTTGATACCTATGGTGGTCTTGCATCCCACGGCGGAGGTGCCCTTTGTGGCAAGGACCCTACTAAGGTTGACCGAAGTGGTGCCTACATGGCACGCTACATTGCAAAGAACATCGTATGGAGCGGTCTTGCAGAGAAATGCGAGGTCGCTCTTTCTTATGCCATAGGAAAAGCAAACCCTGTGGCGGTTGATGTGACTTCGTTTGGTACAGGTAAAATTACTGATGACCAACTTACCAATATTGTGCAGGAAGTGTTTAACCTAAGGCCTGCTGCAATCATCGAAAAACTACGCTTAAGAAATGTAATCTATTCCGATACAGCGGTTTACGGACATTTTAATTCTAGTCTGTTTCCCTGGGAGAATGTCAATATGTACACAAATTTGAGGAAGGCGGCTGAATTATATGCGGATAGAAAAACTGAAAACTGAGCTACTGATTCCAGCCGACTATAATCCTCGTAAAGACTTGAAACCAGGTGACCCGGAATATGAAAAGCTGAAACGCTCCATCGAACAGTTCGGTTATGTTGAACCCGTTATATGGAATAAGACCACATCTCATGTTGTAGGCGGTCATCAGCGATTAAAAGTGCTGCTTGATATGGGCATCACCGAAGTCGAGTGTGTGGTTATCGAAATGAACGAGGAAAAAGAAAAGGCTCTTAATATTGCTCTCAATAAAATAAGTGGTGACTGGGATAAAGACAAATTGATGCTGTTAATTGCTGACCTGCAAGGAGCCGACTTTGATGTATCTCTTACTGGATTTGAGCCTGCTGAACTGGATGCTTTGTTTAAGGATTCACTTAAGGATGGCATTCATGAAGATGACTTCGATGTAGATGCCGAACTGCAAAAGCCCGCAGTTACCAAGCAAGGCGATGTTTGGAGACTCGGACAGCACAGGATCGTCTGTGGTGATTCCACTAAAGCTGACACTTTCACACTACTAATGGATGGCAAACTCGCAAACCTTGTGGTAACCGACCCTCCGTACAATGTCAACTATGAAGGTTCCGCAGGTAAAATCAAAAATGATAACATGGGTAATGAAGCGTTCTATGAATTCCTGCTCTCGGCTTTTCAGAACACCGAAGCAGCAATGGCGAAGGACGCTTCTATTTATGTGTTCCATGCAGATACGGAAGGTCTGAATTTTAGAAAGGCATTCTCAGAGGCTGGATTTTATCTCTCTGGTACTTGCATCTGGAAAAAGCAGTCGCTTGTTCTCGGCCGCTCGCCGTATCAATGGCAGCATGAGCCGGTTCTTTTCGGTTGGAAGAAGTCCGGCAAGCACAACTGGTATGCAGATAGAAAGCAGACTACTATATGGGAATTTGAAAAGCCAAAGAAAAACGCAGACCACCCTACTATGAAACCAGTGGCATTGGTAGCTCACCCGATTCTGAATAGTAGTTTGTCTAATTGTATTGTACTCGATCCCTTTGGTGGCAGTGGTTCTACCCTTATTGCTTGTGAGCAGACGGACAGGATATGCTATACCATCGAACTGGATGAAAAATATTGTGATGTCATAGTAAATAGATATATCGAGCAAGTAGGAAGTTCAGATGGTGTATTTCTTTTGAGGGATAACTCAGAGATCAGATATGGTGATCTGCCAGAGGTGAGTGCCGATGAAGAATGAACTTACCCTCGGCTCTCTCTTTGACGGCAGTGGAGGTTTTCCGCTTGGCGGTCTGCTTTGTGGTATTAAACCACTATGGGCTTCAGAAATTGAGCCGTTTCCTATACGGGTTACAACCAAAAGGCTGCCTTTTATGAAACACTACGGTGATGTCTCTTGCTTAGATGGTAGCATGATAGAACCGGTTGATATAATTTCATTTGGCTCACCTTGTCAGGATTTATCTGTGGCGGGTAAGCGTGATGGCTTGGACGGAGAACGTTCAAGTCTTTTTTATGAGGCCATTCGAATTGTAAAAGAAATGAGGTGTGCAACAGATGGTAAATATCCAAGATACATCGTCTGGGAAAACGTGCCGGGTGCTTTCTCCTCAAACAAAGGAGAGGACTTCAGATGTGTCCTTGAAAGTATCTGTCACATCAAAGATGAAACCTTATCAGTTCCTAAAGCTGATAAATGGAGGCAAGCAGGAAATATCGTGGGAGATGATTTCTCCATTGCCTGGCGAGTGCTTGACGCTCAATACTGGGGAGTTCCCCAACGAAGAAAACGCATCTTCCTTGTCTCAGATTTTGCAGGCAGGAGTGCCGGAGAAATACTATTTAAGTCAGAAGGCTTGTCTGGGTATTCTAAGGAGAGCTTCCGCTCGTGGCAAGGAACTGCCGGTTGTTTTGAAAAGGGCATTAGAGAAACAGGCTCAAGCAGTGTGATCTTAAATGACCAGGGTGGTAATCGTATGGATATCACAGAAGATGTCACTTGTACTCTACGAGCAGAGGCACATCACCCACCTTGTGTTGTGGATGCGGCGGTATTTGATAATCATGGAAGAGATACTCGCTTTACGGGACCGATTGATGTTGCACCGACAATATCAGCCACTTATGGAACAGGCGGAAATAATCAGCCTTTTGTGGTTGATGATACACCGAAAACTCTCAAAATCCGATGTGGCTGTGAGGGTGGTGGCAAAGGTGCTCTTATTCAGAATGATAAATCGGCAACATTATCCTGCAATAATGACCAGACATTATTTGTTCCGAAAGCCTATGGTATCTGCTCTAAAGACAGTAATGCCATGAAATCATCCAATCCAAACAGCGGTGTATATGAGGCTGATACTTCACGCACCATCGATGGAAATGGAGGGAATCCTTCCTGCAATCAAGGCGGAATTGCTATTGTAGAAAGTTATGCCTTGCAAGGCTCCATGATTGGCAGAAAAGATAAGAATGGTCCGCAGGGTGACGGGGTTAATGAAAATATAAGCTTTACTTTAAATACTGTAGATAAGCACGCTGTTGTCTTCGCTATTGATAGAGAATCTTTCAACTGCGGTCAGAATTATGCCAGAAATCTTGGGATTACAGAAGATGGAATATCATCAACGCTAAATGCACAAGGACCTAGTGCTGTAGCAACTCCTACCTATTCTTCAAGCAAGGCATCATTTTTTACTACCGCTGAAGAGGAACTTGCAAATACGCTGGTTGCGACTGATTACAAAGACCCACCGCTTATTAATGATACAGACGGCATTGAATATACGGTTAGAAGATTAACTCCGACTGAATGTGCAAGGCTTCAAGGTTTCCCGGACTGGTGGTGTAGTGATCTTGGAACAGAAAATCCAACAATGGATGACTTACGCACCTGGTATAACATATTTGAAACTCATCGTAAGGTTATGGGGAAATCAACTAAACCTAAAACCTTAAAGCAGATATCGAAGTGGTTAAAAAATCCACATTCCGATTCTGCAGAATATAAGATGTGGGGCAATGGAGTGGCTCTCCCTTGTGTATATTTTGTTTTATCGGGCATTGTGTTTTCTGTACAAGATACCGCCGAATAAAAAACATTATTCTCTACATTAGAACGCTCAAAATGACTTGCTATTTACAGCACTTAGAGTGATATATGTAGTACCGAAAAATGAAAGGCGGTATGAAAAATGAAGATAAATTACAATGTTACAGGTCCAAAACGAAAATCGCTGGTAGGAGCAATCAGCCTAGAACTAAATGCTCCGACGGTATACCTTGGTGCACCTACCTTTGCTTATAAAGTAGGAGGCTATCACATCGATAAGAATGGAATGCTCGAGGGTAAGGATAATCCTGGCTTAGTAGCTGACCTTCAAGGATTGCATGACTTCAAAGCGATTACAGAAGAATATGAAACTCCACTTCCAGAAGCAGAACAAGTGCCGGAGGATATACAAATTCCATACGAAGCAGCTCTTGGCGGAAGGGTCAGCCCTTACCATGATTATGAGGAACCGCCTGCGTATGCAGAGCTTGAGCAAAGTTATGAGGATACTAACCGTTTGACCATTGAGTTACCAAGGTCAGCTTTCACCCATGTGGCTCTTGATAACCTCAAGCGATTGGTAGAAAGTAAATCGTCTTTAATTAAAAAGGCTCTTGGCACAGATTACATCCCTATAATAACAAACGAAGAAACAATCAGTTTTCCTTGGTTTCAAGGAGAGCTTACTTCAGATGAGGTCAAAGCCTACACCCATTTTATTACTGCACTCAGTGAGTTGGCAAAAACACAGCAGAGAGTCAATGCTACCGAAAAGGAAGTAGAAAATGAGAAATATGCTTTTCGCTGTTTTCTTATCCGACTTGGTTTCGTTGGTACTGAATACAAAGCGGAACGAAAAATCCTATTAAAAAATTTATCTGGTAATAGTGCCTTTAAAAATGGTGCTCCAATTAAAGATGAGGAGGTAACGGCTAATGAATAACTTCCCTTCAAGAGAAACTGTAGAACGCATCCGCAAGCAATACCCCGTGGGATGCCGAGTAGAACTTGTTCGTATGGACGATTTCCAAGCACCTCCTATCGGAACGAAAGGAATTGTTACTGGAGTCGATGATACAGGCAGTATAATGGTTCGTTGGGAGAATGGTTCTTCTTTAAATATGGTCTACGGGGATGATTTGTGCAGGAAAATCGAAGAATAAAGTACACACATTCTAAGCCATAAATGGAAGAAAATTTGTGTGTTTATATCGAATAAGTGTCTTGCTATATAAGCCTTTTAGAGTGATATATGTACATGTTGAAAGAGACAAATACACTTTAAAAGGAGCAAGAATAAATGCTAAACAAGAATTTTGGAATTGAAATTGAGTTCACAGGAATAACAAGAAACGAAGCGGCCAAGGTTGCAGCCGAATACCTAAACGGGACGGTTGTGAACACAGGCGATTATTACGACACTAAGAAGATTACAACCGCTGACGGACGGGTTTGGAAAATTATGAGCGACGGTAGCATCTCTTGCCAGAAGAAACAAGGACGGCAGAAGGTTGCAGCAACCAGAGAATACAGCGTAGAGCTTGTAAGTCCCATCCTAACCTACCAAGGGGATATTGAAACATTGCAGGAGCTGGTACGCAGGCTACGCAAGGCAGGAGCCTTCACCAACAACTCCTGTGGAATACACATCCACTTAGATGGAGCAGAGCACACTGCAAGGAGCATACGAAACTTTGTAAACATCATCGCAAGCAAGAATGACCTTTTTTACAAGGCATTGCAAATAGCACCTTCACGAATGGGTTACTGCAAAAAGATGGATGAGATACTGGTGGAAAAAATCAACCGAAAGAAACCAAAAACGCTGACACAGATTGAGAGCATTTGGTATGAGGGTTATAGCGAAAGCACCGACAGGCATTATCATTCAAGTCGATACCATTTTCTTAACCTGCACAGCTTTTTCAACGGAAATCACACGGTCGAACTAAGAGGATTTAATAGCGAACTTCACGCAGGCAAGATTAGAAGCTACATCGTTCTCGCCCTTGCACTGAACAACCAAGCATTGACACAAAAGTGTGCCTCTGCAAAGAAACCACAGGTTGAGAATGAAAAGTTTGCAATGCGAACCTACCTCAACCGCATCGGTTTTATTGGCGAGGAATTCGCAAACTGCCGTGAACATTTGACCACCCACTTGGAAGGCTCGGCAGCGTGGCGATTTCGGGCAGCCTGAAAGGTTGTCTTGCAAAAATAAGGAGGACAAAGACAATGAATAAAACATTCTATCTCGCCTATGGCTCAAACCTTAATCTTGAGCAAATGGCGCACCGCTGCCCCACAGCAAAGTCGGTTGGGCCGGTGGTTTTAAAGGACTACCAGTTATTGTTTCGAGGCGGACACGGCGGCTCTGTGGCAACCGTGGAGCCTTTAAAGGGCAAGACAGTGCCATGCCTACTGTGGGAGATTACCCCCTCAGACGAAACGGCACTCGATCGCTATGAGGGTTTCCCCTTCCTTTACCGAAAAGAAAAGGTCAAAGTGAAGCTTGGGAAAAAGAATATAGAAACTATGGTGTATATCATGAATGATGGCAGACCACTTGGTACTCCAAGCTGCTATTATTACAGTGTTATCTTAGAAGGTTACAAGAGTGCAGATTTTGATATCAGTATTCTAAAACAGGCTGTAGAGGATTCAAAGGAGGCCGAGAATGGATAAGAAGATAAAGAAACAGATACTTGCCATCCGAGACACGGGTGAAACCAATATGTTTGATGTTAGGAAGGTACAGGAAATCGCTCTGCGAGAAGGGTATGATGAGCTGCTTGCTTACCTTATTGATAACACTGGTGCCTATGCCCGTTTTATTCTGACTGGCGAAGAGAATTAAATAGTTCAAACCAATAAGAGGACAGTGCCAAAAGTGGCTCTGTTTCTCGTACAGATAGATTTAAAGGCTTGCATGATGCAGGTCTATTTTTATGCTTGGAAGGAGGCGGCGGATATAAGAAAACTTAAGAAATACACACCAACAATATTTAAGGCAGCGGATTCAGTTTACGATAAGTCCACCGCTGATTATGCCGTAGCCTTTATCGAGGCACTCTCTCATACCAAAGGAACATGGGCGGGTAAGCCGTTTGAATTAATCGATTGGCAAGAGCGGATTATCCGTGATGTATTCGGAATTCTAAAGCCTAATGGCTATCGGCAGTTCAATACCGCTTATGTAGAAATACCCAAAAAGATGGGAAAAAGTGAGCTTGCGGCGGCTGTTGCCCTGTTGCTCACCTGCGGAGATAACGAGGAACGTGCTGAGGTATACGGCTGTGCAGCTGATCGTAATCAGGCATCCATCGTTTTTAATGTTGCGGCGGATATGGTGAGGATGTGTCCGGCTTTAGCAAAACGAGTGAAGATTCTTGACTCTACAAAGCGACTCATCTATCAACCGACGGGCAGTATTTATCAAGTGCTATCAGCCGATGTCAGCAATAAGCACGGTTTTAATACCCATGGTGTGGTATTTGACGAACTTCACACCCAACCGAACAGAAAACTCTTTGATGTTATGACAAAAGGAAGTGGTGATGCCAGAATGCAGCCACTGTATTTCCTTATAACCACTGCTGGAGACAATCAGAACAGTATCTGCTGGGAAGTACATCAGAAGGCTTTGGATATCATAGATGGAAGGAAAAATGATCCTACTTTCTACCCTGTCATATATGGCGCTGCTTTAGAGGACGACTGGACTGATCCAAAGGTATGGAAGAAAGCAAATCCATCGCTTGGCATTACAGTTAGTATGGACAAAGTGAAAGCAGCCTTTGAATCAGCAAGGCAAAACCCAGCCGAGGAAAACAGTTTTAGGCAGCTTAGGCTCAATCAATGGGTAAAACAGGCGGTGCGCTGGATGCCTATGGAAAAATGGGATGCCTGTGCATTTGCTGTTGACCCGGAATCACTGCGTGGGCGAGTTTGTTACGGAGGTCTTGACCTATCGAGCAGTACAGATATTACGGCTTTTGTGCTGGTCTTTCCCCCATTGGACGAGAATGATAAATACACTGTAATGCCATTCTTCTGGATACCGGAGGACAACATCGATTTGCGTGTCAGGCGGGATCATGTAAATTATGATGTATGGAAAAAGCAAGGGTTTCTTAAAACCACAGAAGGCAATGTTGTGCACTATGGTTTTATTGAAACTTTTATTGAGGAACTTGGTACGAAATATAACATTAGAGAAATTGCCTTCGACCGTTGGGGTGCTGTGCAAATGACGCAGAACCTGGAGAACCTTGGTTTTACGGTGGTTCCCTTCGGTCAAGGTTTTAAAGATATGTCTCCACCAACCAAAGAACTGATGAAACTAACCTTGGAACAGAAGATTGCACACGGTGGGCATCCGATTCTTCGTTGGATGATGGATAACATCTATATCCGAACAGACCCTGCCGGAAATATAAAGGCGGATAAGGAAAAGTCAACTGAAAAGATTGACGGTGCCGTAGCAACTATTATGGCACTTGACCGTGCTATTCGCTGTGGTGGAGGTACGGGTTCGTCAGTTTATGATGAACGTGGACTGCTTATTTTTTAATAAAGGAGAGTGATGTCAATGGGAATATTACAAGGGATATTTAAGGCTCGTGATAAGCCTAAGGATAGTCTTAGTGGTAGCCGATACAGTTTCTTTTTTGGTGGAACTACTGCTGGAAAGCCTGTCAATGAACATACTGCAATGCAGATGACGGCGGTCTACTCATGCGTGAGAATATTGGCTGAAACATTAGCAGGACTTCCGCTTCATGTTTATAAATACAACGATAGCGGTGGCAAAGAGAAACATTTAAAACATCCATTATATAGATTGCTCCATGATGAGCCAAACCCTGAGATGACTTCTTTTACGTTCCGTGAAACGCTGATGAGTCATCTTTTATTATGGGGAAATGCTTACGCACAGATTATAAGGAACGCACGTGGCGAGGTTATCGCTCTCTATCCTCTCATGCCAAACAAAATGACAGTCGACCGTGACAAAAACGGACGGCTTTTTTATTTATATCAGCGAGGCATAGAGGACGCACCCACCCTTGGTAAAGATAGCCTGGTCTATCTCGACCCATCTGATGTGCTCCATATCCCCGGCTTGGGGTTTGATGGATTAGTAGGTTATTCACCGATTGCTATGGCCAAAAATGCCATTGGACTTGCCATGGCTACGGAAGAATACGGTGCTAAGTTCTTTGCAAATGGTGCGGCACCTGGTGGTGTGTTGGAGCATCCCGGAACAATCAAGGACCCACAGAAAGTGAAGGACAGCTGGAATGCTGCCTATCAAGGTTCAACTAATTCTCACAGGGTAGCTGTGCTGGAAGAAGGCATGAAATATCAGCAAATAGGCATCCCTCCTGAGCAAGCACAGTTTCTTGAAACACGGAAATTTCAGATTAATGAAATCGCCCGTATTTTTAGAGTACCACCACATATGCTGGCTGACCTTGAGAAAAGCAGCTTTTCAAATATTGAGCAACAATCCTTAGAGTTTGTAAAATACACACTTGACCCTTGGGTAGTGCGATGGGAACAAAATATGTTCCGTTCTCTTCTCACGGCAAGTGAAAAACCCACTGTATTTATCAAATTTAATGTGGATGGTCTGCTTAGAGGAGATTATGTAAGCCGTATGAGTGGTTACGCAACGGCTAGACAAAATGGATGGATGAGTGCGAATGACATCAGAGAGCTTGAGAACCTTGACCGAATACCTGTGGAACTTGGAGGTGATCTTTATCTCATTAATGGAGCAATGACCAAGTTACAGGACGCTGGTGCGTTCGCAAATACGACAAGATTGGAGGAAACCGAATGAAGAAATTTTGGAACTGGGTCAAGGACGAAAAATCCGACACTCGAACGCTCTACCTCGACGGCGTGATTGCCGAGGAATCATGGTTTGATGATGATGTCACCCCTAAGGCTTTCAAAGAAGATTTGTTTGCCGGTGAGGGTGACATTGTTATTTGGCTGAATTCACCGGGTGGTGATTGCATTGCAGCAAGCCAGATTTACACCATGCTCATGGACTATAAAGGCAAAGTGACCATCAAGATTGACGGCATCGCCGCATCTGCCGCCTCTGTAATCGCTATGGCAGGAACTACTGTATTTATGGCACCTACTGCACTGATGATGGTGCATAACCCCTTGACTGTAGCCATTGGTGACAGCGAAGAGATGCAAAAGGCCATAGCCATGCTATCGGAGGTAAAGGAAAGCATCATCAATGCCTATGAAATCAAGACTGGTTTATCAAGGACAAAGCTTTCACATCTCATGGATGCGGAAACCTGGCTAAACGCTAATAAGGCAATTGAACTCGGCTTTGCAGATGAAATTTTGGAGGATGAGAAAAAGCATATTCAGCAAGAGAACTTCACCTATGCGTTTAGCCGTAGAGCAGTCACAAATTCGTTACTTGATAAAGTATGTCCTAAGAAAACAACTACTAAAAAAGGTACACCCGTTGATTCGCTGGAAAAGCGGCTCAACAACATTATTCATTAATAGGAGGAAAAGATTATGAACAAGATTTTAGAACTGCGCGAGAAACGCGCCAAAGCATGGGACGCTACAAAAGCGTTCTTAGATACCAAGCGTGGCACAGATGGTTTGATTTCTGCTGAGGATGAAGCAACCTACAACAAAATGGAAGCTGATGTAATTGCCCTTGGTAAGGAAATCGACCGTTTGGAGAAACAAGCCATATTGGATGCGGAACTTAACGCTCCTATGGCTAATCCGTTGACAGGTAAACCTTCCAATCCCAAATTGGAGGGTAAAACTGGAAGAGCAACCGACGAATACAGAAAAGCATTCTGGAATGCGATGCGTACACGTGCTGGTGAGGGTCTTGATCCCACCGTAAAAAACGCTCTTAAAATTGGTACGGATTCAGAGGGTGGATACTTAGTCCCTGACGAGTTTGAGAGAACCCTTGTAGATGCTTTGGAAGAGGAGAACATCTTCCGTAGACTGGCTAAAGTTATTACTACCGCTTCCGGCGATAGAAAAATTCCAGTAGTAGCATCTAAAGGCACAGCTTCTTGGATTGACGAGGAAGGAGCAATCCCTGAGAGTGATGACAGCTTCGGTCAAGTATCTATTGGAGCATATAAGCTCGGTACAATGATTAAGGTTTCAGAGGAACTTCTAAACGATAGTGTATTTCAGCTTGAACCTTATATTTCAAGGGAATTTGCAAGACGTATCGGTAACAAGGAAGAGGAAGCTTTCTTCATTGGAGACGGTTCTGGTAAACCGACCGGTATCTTGGCGGCTACAGGAGGAGCACAATTAGGTGTCACTACTGCAGGAGCAACAGCTATTACTCTCGATGAAGTGCTTGATCTGTTCTATTCATTAAAAGCACCTTATCGAAATAAGTCCGTATTCATCATGAACGACTCAACAGTAAAGGCAATTCGTAAGTTGAAAGACGGTCAAGGTCAGTACCTATGGCAGCCATCTATCCAGGCTGGAACTCCAGATACGATTCTTAACCGTCCGCTTTATACATCTTCTTATGTACCTACTATTGAAGCTGGAGCAAAGACAATCGCATTCGGTGATTTCAGTTATTATTGGGTAGCTGACCGTCAAGGTAGAGTATTTAAGAGACTTAATGAACTTTATGCTGTTACCGGCCAGGTAGGCTTTGTAGCTACCCAGCGTGTAGACGGCAAACTAATTCTGCCTGAAGCCATTAAGGTACTTCAGCAGAAAGCTTAACGGAGGTGCGACATGAGCTATAACACAAAGAATTATACCGAACAAGGCGGCGAGAAAACCGTCATAGGCGGAACGCTTGAAATCCAGGAGGGAGCCTCGGTAACGGGGCTTCCTATTGCAGAAAACCAGGCAGATAGCACTGCTACCGACGCAGCGGGTCTTGTTACAGATTTTAATGCACTACTCGCTAAACTGAAAGCGGCGGGGTTGATGGTTGCTGACGAATAATCACTGAAAGGAGGCAGTCAATATGACAACAGATAATCTTCTCCCCAAAGTAAAAGCAAACTTAATTTTGTCGCATGATGCGGATGACGGCCTTCTGTTACATTACATCAAAGCTGCCGTCTCCTACGCAGAGAGTTACCAGCATGTCGCTGAGGGTTATTACACAGAAAACACTATGCCACCCACCACAGAACAGGCAGTAATCATGCTGTCGAGTCATTTCTTTGAGTCCAGAGACGGCTCGACGGCTGGTTTCTTCTCAGATAGTGTCCAGGCAGGTCAGCAGGTTTGGAACACAGTGAATCTACTTCTACGGCTTGATCGGGATTGGAAGGTGTAGATTATGAGCTTTGGAAAAATGAATACCTTCATTGAGATCATTAGCACAGTACCTGTCAAGGATGAGGAAGGTTTTGTTACAAAAGGTGATAACATACTCGCTAGTGTAAGGGCCTATAAGGAAGATAGGCACGGCAGTGAGCGATGGACAAATATGGCCTCATTTTCCAATGCTACTTCATTGTTTCGGTTTAGGAAAATTTCTGGACTTAAGATTACAACTGAAATGGTGATAGTTTGTGACGATGGAAGATACCAAATTTTAAGTGTGGAAGATGTAAGAGGTCGTGGAATGTATATTGAGATTTTGGCTGAAAAGCTGGAACCTACAGTGAGGTGATGGATATGGCAAAAGTGAATATGAAGATGCCTGAGGATTTTCTTTTAAAGATATCCAGGTTATCCGACAAGACGGATATAATTCTTCCTAAGGTCTTGGAGGCTGGTGGTGAAGTGGTATTGGATAAAGTAAAAGATAATCTGAATAAAGTAATCGGTACAGATACGAAATATCCATCCAGAAGCACTGGTGAGCTGTTATCTTCATTAGGACTTTCAGATGCTAAACAGGATAGAGATGGTAACTTCAATGTGAAAGTTGGCTTTGCGGAGCCAAGGTCTGATGGAGAGAGCAATGCGAAAATTGCCAGTATCATTGAATATGGAAAGCATGGCCAACCTGCAAAACCCTTCTTGAAACCAGCAAGAACTACATCCAGAAAACCTTGCACTAATGCAATGATAGATAAGCTGGAAGAGGAGATCAGTAAGATATGAATATTTTAGAAGAATTAAATACTCTTATAACTTCTATATCTCTCCCCGTGGAAACCGGGGTTTTTTCTGGTTTGGCACCAGATGAGTATGCCGTAATAGTCCCCCTTTTAGACATCTTTGAAGTCCATGCAGATAATCGCCCTGGCTTTGATGTTCAAGAAGCACGGATATCGCTGTTCTCAAAGAATAACTACTTAGAGCGCAAAAGGCAGCTCACAAAGACTTTATTGAATGCCGACTTTACTGTGACCGAGCGTCGATATATCGGACACGAGGATGATACCGGATATCATCATTACGCCATTGACGTGGCAAAAAACTATAGATTGGAGGAATAACACATGGCAACTATTGGTTTAGATAGACTGTACTACTCAAAAATATCTGAAGATGTTAATGGCGAAGAAACATACGCTGTGCCTTCGGTACTTGCTAAAGCCATCACCGCAGAGCTTTCAGTGGAGTTGGTTGAAGCAATTTTATATGCAGATGACGGTGCCGCAGAGGTTGTAAAAGACTTTAACAGCGGCACACTAACCCTCGGTGTGGATGACATTGGCCCAACAGTAGCCGCGGATTTAACTGGTGCATCAACTGATGATAATGGTGTACTTATCTCTGCAAGTGAGAACGTGGGAACACCTGTTGCGGTAGGCTTTCGCGCACAGAAGGCAAATGGAACTTACCGATATTTTTGGCTCTATCGCGTGAAGTTCGGATTGCCTGCAACGAATCTGCAGACAAAAGCTGACTCTATTACCTTTTCAACACCTACTATCGAAGGAACGGTTATGCGTAGGAACAAACTGGATGGCATGGGGAAACACCCATGGAAAGCGGAAGTTACTGAAGGCGATCCTTGTGTTTCATCGACCACGATAACCGGTTGGTTCACTGAAGTTTACGAGCCGGTCTACACGCCGGAACCTTAGGAGGATTGAGCTATGGATAATGAGAGAAGCGCCGCAATCAACATCGGCGGCAAAGACTATGAACTGGTTCTGACCACACGTGCAACAAAAGCAATAGCCGGTCGTTACGGTGGTCTTGAAAACCTTGGAGAAAAACTGATGAAATCGGAAAACTTCGAGATGGCTCTGGACGAGATTGTTTGGTTAATCACGCTACTTGCAAATCAATCTATTTTGATTCGTAACCTTAAGAATAAGAATGCACCAGAAGAATTGCTTACCGAAGAAGAAGTGGAGCTTCTTACTTCACCTCTTGATTTGGCAGCATATAAAAATGCAATTACCGAAGCAATGTTTAAAGGTACAAAGCGCGACGTGGAAAGTGAGGAAGAAACTCCAAAAAACGTGGAAGTCGGGTAACGGACGCAGAAGTCTTTACCCGGCTTTTTTACTATGGAACAGTACAGATGGGCATGGACGCAGAAGAATTCTGGCTTATGCCTATCGGACTGTTCTTTGATTTATGGGCCTGCCATAAGCAATGGCATGGCATTGAAAAGCCGAAGAAAACCCGGACGATTGACGATATTATCCCGCCGGGTATTTAGGAGGAGGTGAAGGCATGGCAGACAATTTTGGTTTGAAAATAGGTGTTGAGGGTGAGCGTGAATTCAAGAACGCCCTAAGGGATATCAATCAGTCCTTTAAGGTACTGGGCAGTGAAATGACCCTTGTGACCAGTCAGTTTGATAAAAACGATAAATCCATACAATCAGTTACCGCTCGGAATGCAGTTCTAAATAAAGAGATCGATGCTCAGAAAGAGAAGATTTCCACTCTTAAGGCTGCACTTGATAATGCCTCCTCCTCTTTCGGTGAAAGTGATCGTCGTACTCAAAACTGGCAGATTCAGCTGAACAGGGCACAAGCAGAACTCAACGGTATGGAGCGTGAACTTGAGGAGTCGACAATTGAGGCAGATAATCTCGGAGATGAATTAGACGATTCCGGTAAAAGTGCAGAAGATGCAGGTGGCAGGTTTGAAAAACTCGGTGGTGTACTTAAGGGCATTGGTGTGGCTATGGGGGCGGTTGCCGTTGCCGCCGGAGCCGCTGCTATTAAGCTCGGCAAAGAAGTTGTTCAGCAGTTCGGAGAGCTGGAACAAAACCTTGGTGGGTCTGAAGCTGTCTTCGGTGCATACGCTGCGTCAATTCAGAAAACCGGTGAGGAAGCCTATAAAAATCTCGGTATCTCTCAAAGCGAGTATCTTGCTACCGCCAACAAAATGGGTGCATTGTTTCAGGGCTCTGGTATACAGCAACAGAAAAGTCTTGAACTAACCGAAAAGGCCATGCAACGTGCTGCTGATATGGCATCCGTTATGGGGATAGATATGTCCTCTGCGATGGAAGCGGTCACAGGTGCGGCAAAAGGTAACTTTACCATGATGGATAACTTGGGTGTTGCGATGAATGCCACAAACATCCAAGCCTATGCTCTGGCAAAGGGTCTGGATTTTACTTGGAATACCGCCACACAAGCGGAAAAAGCCGAAGTAGCGATGCAGATGTTTTTCGAGAACACCGAGCAGTATGCTGGGAACTTTGCTCGTGAATCAACGGAAACAATCACAGGCTCCATTGGATTGTTACAAGCTGCACTTGGATCATTTACAGCCGGACTTGGAAATGCCAATGCGGATATGACAAATTTGACAGAGAATCTTGTGGATGCTTTCCAAGCAGTCGTCACAAATATTGTACCGGTCTTAGAAAATATCGTAGCAGCATTACCTACAGCGACAGGAGCAGTTTTGGAGGCGGTTGCCGACTTACTTCCGATGCTCCTTGAATTAGTCACACATATATTCACTCAGGTATTAGAAACGATTTTGAATCTTTTACCCGAACTTATCCCGGCGGCGGTTAGTGCTCTAATGATAATTGTCGGAGCACTTATTGATAATCTTCCGTTACTCATAAATGCGGCAATAGAGCTGGTCACAGCACTTGTGGAGGGTATTGGCATAGCTTTACCTCAGCTCATACCCGCAGCAGTTTCAGCGGTCACGAAGATTGTCCAGGGTTTGATTGAGAACCTGCCAATGCTGCTGGATGCGGCTTTGCAGTTGATTATAGGATTAGCACAGGGATTGGTTGATGCAATACCTCAGCTTGTTTCTGCCCTGCCTGCTATCATCGAAGCTGTGGTGGATTTTCTTATTGAATCCATTCCAGAGATTATCGATGCAGGTATCCAGTTGCTGACCTCACTGGTGACAGCATTGCCTACCATAATTACGGCAGTTGTGGAGGCAATTCCACAGATTATTGACAGCATTATCAGTGCAGTCATTGGGTCGATTCCCTTGATTATTGATGCAGGTATCCGTCTTTTGATATCGCTAATTCAAGCACTCCCTCAGATTATTACTACTGTTGTAGCTGCGATTCCAAAGATTGTAACATCACTGGTGAATGCCATTATTGGTAACATCGACAAAATCATATTAGCAGGTGTTCAGTTGTTTGTGGCATTGATTGCAAACCTGCCAAGGATAATTGTGGAGGTTGTTAAGGCAGTTCCGCAGATCATCTCTGGTTTGGTTAAAGCCTTCACTGGTTATATCGGTCAAATGGCTCAAGTGGGCGGTAATTTGATTAAAGGTTTGTGGAATGGTATCTCAGACGCAGGTGCGTGGCTATGGAATAAGATATCCGGATTCTTTGGAAATGTAGTATCAAAGATTAAGAACTTCTTTGGTATCAACTCCCCCTCAACTCTATTTGCCGGAATTGGCCACGACATGGGTGAAGGTATCGGTGTAGGTTTTGAGGATGCAATGGATGCAGTTTCAAGGGATATGCAAAATGCAGTACCCACAAACTTCGATTTGAATTACAGAGGTTCATCAGGACAAGGCAGTGCTACAGGCACAAGCATTACGCAAAATCTATCAGTGGTAACACCAAAGGCTCTATCTGAAAAAGAATTAGCACGGGAGTTTAAGAATCTGTCCCGTAAATTGGCTCTTGAATTGTAAAGGAGGTACGGATAATGGAATTAAACTATATAAACGAAGATGGCGAGAGTATTACGCTTAAACAAAGCCGACCTTACTTTCTTTCTAAAGTAGACGGAACTGGCAACATTCGTCAAACTGTCAATACATTTAAGGCACCAGACCAGGATGGTGCTTTTTATATTTCATCAACTTTAGATATGCGAAATATTACAATTGAAGGCACGGTTGTTGCTGATAACCCTAATGATGCTTATATGCTTAGACAGCGTTTCCTTAAAATATTCAGTCCGAAGCTACTAGGGACGCTCCAATATCGAGGCAGGCAAATTTCCTGTGTTGTTGAGGATGCTGGGTTTAGTGTTTCTACAAGGCAGCGGATACCCAATTTCTTTGTAAGTCTGCTGTGTCCCTCTCCTTTCTTTGAGACACTGGATGAAATAAGAGAGGAACTGGCATCATGGATACCTTTGTTTGAATTTGAACTGGAAATACCTATGAGTGGAATGGAATTTGGAATGAGACAACCTAGTCAGATCATTACGGTGGAAAATATCGGTGATGTGTCCTGTGGATGTGAAATTGTATTTAGGGCTCTGGGAACAGTTACGAACCCAGAACTCTTAAAGATAGACACTGGTGAATACATTCGGATTCTCACGACAATGGATGCAGGGGATGAACTTCGAGTATATACCCATTTCGCCGGAAAGCGTGTAGTAAGAGTGGATGGTTCTTTAATTACAAATGCTTTTTCATTATTGGATACTAGCTCGGTGTTCTTTCAACTTTCCGCAGGTCTTAACACACTGCGTTATGATGCCTCAGTCAATATGGATCTGTTGGAGGTTAGTATTTATTTCCGTCCACAGTTTCTGGGGGTGTAAAGATGGAGTTATATATCTACAATTCAAATCGAGAACTTGCAGGTATTGTGGAATCCTTCGAATACCTACGATGGGCCAGGCGGTACTCACGGTGTGGCTCATTTGAGTTAAAAGCCGTAGCAACACAGGAGAATACAGCACTATTAAAAGAAGGAAATATTATTTGGAAGAACGATGATGAGGAAGCCGGCATTATCGAGCACTTGGAATTGTCACAAACTGAGCAGGAAATTATTACTGCAAGGGGACGCTTTGCTACATCATTTCTTGCCAGGCGTATTGTATGGCAAACGGAGAAACTGTCCGGGGACATTTCAATTTGTGCGGAGCAGCTGATTAATAATAATCTTATCAATCCTTCTGATGCAGCAAGAAAGATTAGTGGAATAACCTTCTCATCTCCGAACTTAAATGTGCCCATTAGCACACAGGTATCGTATCGGAACTTGATGGATGTGATAACAGATTTATGTGAGGTTACAGAGGTTGGAATTAAGACTGTATTTACACCTTCAAATGGAATCTTTACTGTAATGTTATATATGGGATTGGAGTCACAGGCCGTGTTCTCCAAGGAGTACGAAAACTTAATTGAACAAGTTTACACTATTAGTGCTGCTGATTATGCAAACACCGCCCTAGTCGGTGGCGAAGGTGAAGGCGCAGATCGGACATTTGTAGCCATTGTAAGTGGTTCTGGAGAGGCAAGACATGAAATATTTATAGATGCAAAAGATCTACGGAAGGATGACTTCGGAGAAGATTACATCAACACACTGATTTTTCGGGGTCAAAGCAAACTGATTGAGCAGGCAATTCGTTATACATTTGATACTTCTGTTAACCCTCACGGTAATTTGACATACAAGGTAGATTTCGACCTTGGGCAGACCGTCAAAGTCATTTCCAAAACATGGGGAGTATCCATGACAACACGCATCACCGAAATTGAAGAAACCTATGATGCAGATGGTCAAAGTATCAGTGTGGTGTTTGGAAAAGCTGAGTTGACAATAGCACAAAAATTACGATCCGACTTGAGTGAGGTTAAAACAGCTATATCGGCTCCAACAGGCATATCTGAAATTGCACAAGCTTTAGGAACTGTGGAGGAAACATTAGGGACTGTAGAGGGAAACTTAGGTGAAGTAGAAGGAGCGCTTAGTAATGTAGAAGAAACCTTGGGTGACTTGATGGTAATAAACCCTAAAATTAAAGGTGACAATTTTGCGGATACCATTAACAACCTGTTTGGAAAACTCCCTGCACTCGAAAATTTTGTAGGTGCGGGTACAATATCAATCGGCCAATATGCTTTACACAACATGGTACCCGGAGATGCATTTTATTTTACTTCGTACAGTGGAAATAAGTTCAGTGACCAACCAAGTGATGATGGGCATGTCTTTTTGATAAAACATAACGGGGACAACACTGGAAGTGGCTACCAACGGGCAATGGGTTTCTTTATCTCCCGAAACACTATGACTTTTTATGTAATTTCAGTATTCGTATTCAATAACCCCTCAGGGCAAGCAAACTGGCTCAACATAAACAATGAACCAATTACCACGGCCAGAATTGCGAACGGTGCGGTGACAACTGCGAAGATTGCTCAGGAAGCCAACACCTCTCTGACCTACTCACTTGGAAGTGGCGTGACAATGGGTTCAAATATGTCTTTTGTGAATAAGGGTGTCGTTTCAATAGGAATGCAGATCAACGTGGGCGCTTCAGGAGTTGTTTCCGGTGGCACAATTCTAACTATAACAAATGCGAATTTTTACCCTTACTCAACAGTTCGTGCTGTTGCAACTTCAGTGGGTGGTAGCGGTACAAGTATGCCGATTACGATCAACTCAAGCGGTGTGTTGGCAAATGCCGCCTCATCTACACTGCCTGCGGGTTTTTATTTAATATCTTGCTCTTATGCGAGAGCTTAAAGGAGGAGAACTATGGAGAAAAGCGGATTTTTTAATTCATCTGATGGAGATAGAGTTTATGATGCAACTGACTTCGCAGAATACTTCGGAAGTCTTGTATCTAATGGTGTCTTTTATGCAACACCAACAAACCTACAGGTTTCTCCTGGTGTTGGATTAGCAGTGAGCGTTGCAGCAGGGAGTGCATGGATTAATGGGTATAGATATGAGAATACGGATGCTCTGAACATGCCACTTACTACGGCAAATGGAAGCAATCCTCGTATTGACAGGATCGTGGTTCGTTTAAATCAAATCAACCGAAGCATTAAAATTGCAGTTGTTGACGGGATTCCTGCTGCAACACCTGTGGCCCCAGAACTAACAAGAACCAGCGATATATATGAACTCGGAATCGCAGACGTGCTTGTACCAACGGCAGCCACATCAATAGTCGCGAATAACGTTAATGACACCCGTCTGAACACCGAACTTTGCGGTTTGGTAAACTCGTTGGTTTCAGCGGTATATGAGTGAGGTGAAATTCTATGGCAACTTATCAGGCAACAAATGCTTGTACATGGCGTAACGGAAGCTGGATTGCTGGAGTAACAGATTACGTTAGACAAGGTGTTTATCCTGATGCTAACAATTATGAGAACGTGGGCGCTATGCTGTTTGACCTCGCCAGCATCCGAAATACCTACGCAAGCTATTATCCAACATCGGCCAGCATCCACCTTGTCAGGATAGCTGCAGGCGATTGGGGCTCCGCCAGAACTATGACGCTATATGCAGGAAATGCATCTGGCATGCCTGCACCCACCTCAAGTACAAGCGTATCTGGGAGTAGACCTACGAAAGTTACTGGAGGATACAACTATACCGTTTCCGCTGGACAGGGTGCAAAAGATATTGCCATTTCCACTGCTCTAATTGATTCTATCGGTAGCGGTGCCAGTAATTGCCTATTCATGGATGCAGGCTCAAGTTCTCTGAACTACATGGGCTTTGGTGCAAGGGATAACTTAAGCCAAATTGTGCTGACTATAAACTGGGCAAGCCGGACAACCGCTTGCAGTCCACCAGCTTCCTGCTCGGTAAACGCAACCCTCTCGGAAGGCAACGTTACATTGTCATGGAGTGGCGCATCCGGTGGCATAAATAATGCGATATCATCTTATGAAATACAATATAGTGATTCAGTTGATAACATCACATGGGGATCATGGACAGCACTGACAACGGTAACTACTACTGCTACCAGCGGCAGTGTATCAGTTGCCCCGCCTTCAACACGTGGTCATTACCGTAGATTTCAAGTACGGACACGCGGCACAGCTGGAGCAAGCTATTATTCCGGCTGGAAGGTATCGACAAACTCTGTCCGTAGAAACACGGTACCAAGCCCGGCTACCACTGCGATAGCTTTTCCCTCAAACTATAGCGATGAAATCATCACGCTGACATGGAGCGGGGCTTCCGGTGGAACTAGTGCTATTAAGGGCTATCAGATTGCAAGCAGGACTTCTACGGACAACAGCACCTGGAGTCCATGGAATGTTCTGACTACCCTGACCCTGTCGGCTAGCGGTGGCAGTTATAACCCAAATGTATCGAGAGTTCCAGGCACATATACTCAATTTGGCATTTGGACGATAGACACTCTTGATGTTTATTCTTCAGAGGTAATTAGCAATAGTATCTATTGCAATATCACTGCCTGCGTAGCACCAAGCGTTTGCTCATTAAGCTCAACGTTGGCCGAAGGAAACGTCACCCTCTCTTGGAGTGGTGCTTCCGGTGGTGCAGGAAATGCCATTACATCCTATGAGATACAATATAGCGATTCATCAGATAACAGCACATGGGGAGCATGGACAGCGCTGACAACGGTGTTCACTTCTGCAACAAGCGGTAGCGTAATTGTCAGTCCGACGACCACTCGCGGGAATTATCGCCGATTCCGAGTAAGAACCCGAGGAACAGCCGGAGAAAGTTTCTATTCCGATTGGACTATATCTAGCAACACCGTCCGTAGAAATACACTGCCGATACCACCGACTACCTTTACCGCTGCTCCTCCTATATATGAGGTTAGAAAAATAACCCTTTCGTGGAGTGGAACAATACCGGGAACCAGTGCTATTAAGCAGTATGTTATTCAACAGGCAACATCTACAGACGGAGTAAATTGGTCGGCATATGAAGCTCTGACTACTGTAGTTTCAAGTGCTACTTCTGGCATCCTCGAAGTGAATGGTTCACAGATAGCTGGTACCTATACTCGTTACCGTATCAGTGTAACCGATACATTGGATGCAGTCTCCGCTTATGTAGTCAGCGGAACAGTAAAGAAAAATAGTCCCCCTGCTGCACCAACAATTATCTGCCCTATTTCTGGTAGTTCTACTTATAACACTACGCCACGTTTTATGATTATAACGGGCATAGAGCCAGATGGTCAGACGCAAATAGTGGAGGTCAAAGTCGATTCTGGCCCGTGGCAAAACAGCGTAGACAATCCTGAAAGGTTTTCTACAAGTGGTTTTCTCGGTAACGGTGTTAAGACGATTTATCAAGCTTTACCTCTTTCTGTTGGAAATCACACGGTTACTTTCCGTTGTCTTGACAGTGATATCGAGTCAGCAAGCGCAGAAATAGTTCGTACCTTCACAGTATTGGAGTTACCTTTTGAAGTCATCACAGCTAATGTAACACATGTAAAGGCAATGCATATTCAGACCCTTCGTACTGCTGTAACCAGAGTGCGTAGCTATTACAACCTTTCCTCTGTGACTTGGAAAGAGGAGATCGTTGCGGGTAGAACAACTGTAAAAAACTGGCCGTTTCACATTACTGAAATACACAAGGCAATGGATTCGGTTATTACGGTAATAAACGATTTTGATTCCGCTACGACATTTGACATTCCACCATTCTCATGGCTACCCATTGGAACAGGGCGACCGAAGGCAGATGTTATGGAGCAAATACACAATCTTATTGTGAAACTATAAGGGTTAAGAAAATACAATTAGGCGCTCTTGTTTTATGCAGGGGCGCTTTTCTATACACAAATTTCAACTAATGGAGGTGTTTTTAATGAAAGAGATATGGAACTGGATACAATTAGCCTTTGCAGCTGTTGGAGGATTTCTTGGATGGTTTCTTGGTGGCTATGACGGTTTTCTTTATGCGCTGATAGCATTTGTCGCAATAGATTATGTGACCGGAGTGCTCTGTGCCGTCATTGATAAAGAGCTGTCCAGTGAAATTGGAGCAAAAGGCATCTTTAAAAAGGTGCTTATTTTTACATTGGTGGGTGTGACCCACATTCTTGATACGCAGATACTTGGTAGCACTGTTGACAGTGGTGGTGTACTTCGAACTGCAGTAATCTTTTTTTATTTGAGTAATGAAGGGGTTTCCATTTTGGAGAATGCCGGACATATCGGTCTACCTATCCCAGAAAAACTTAAAGAGGTTCTAGAACAGTTACATGGGCGCGATAGGAAAACCCCAAAGTCAGGTGATGAATTATGATTGATATAACAAAAGCAGTAACTGTTTTTATTGGTAGGCGTGGCGAACACTACTTTAGGCACCTTGAGTTTGATGTTTCTAGTTTATTGGATGGCACTTATCCCGGAGCAGCTTTAAGTGCTATATACAAAAGACCAGATAGTACTGCCTACCCGGTTGTCACAAACTATGCTGACGGTATTCTTACCTGGTCACCTAGTGCAACCGACACAGAAATCGTTGGTGTTGGTCAGCTAGAGATAAGGGTTACTTATGGCGATGTGGTAGGCAAAAGCGTCCGGATACTGACCATCGTTGAGGAGGCACTTGTAGATGGTATAGCTGAACCTCCTGATCCACCAGCACAGGAATGGCTCAATCAGGTTTTATCTGCCTTGGCAGAACTGGATATTAACCAGATAGATAATCTGTTAAATCTCATTTATAACCTGCTCAATAACAACTATAACCTGCTAAATACCACACACAACCGAGTAAATGATACCTATGGCTTGTTATCCACTACAAATGGTCTAGTTGACGATAACCATACTCTTTTGAACACTACTCATGACCTATTAGAGGATAACTTTTCCCTACTAAACACCACAAATAGTTTATTAAATGATAACTACAATTTGTTAACTACCACTCACGGTCTAATTGAGGATATGCGTGACACGTTATACACTCGGACTGGAATTATTCTCAACCATTTGCATCCAATCGAAACTGCTACTGCACCAGATCTGGTAAGCCGAAGAGCATCTATAACATTCACAGGAATAAATAATGGAAACAATGTAGTAATTGGCACTGTAACCTATACATTTGTCACAGCCTTGGGTAGTCCGACCGCAAACAATGTGCAGGTACTGATCCAAGATACACTCCGCAATACTGTCAAGAAACTTGCTGGAGCTATAAGGGGTGTTCAAGATGTAGCGAATATTTCCTATGGTTCTGGAACAGCACCGAACCCGACAAGCACAGCCTATTGGACGAGTCGGATTTTCTCCATTGGTGATGTTACCATTCCTTCTGGTGAGAGTCTATTTTTATTGGAAAGAGCGGAAAATGCGACGACAACATTGACCCTTACCTCTACTGCAACAGCTACTATCAATGCATTTACCAGGGCAAGCTATTTAAGATATGTCCTTAGCGGTAATGCTACCGGAGCAGGTGGTGTTAATAGTGTTAGAGGACCTTTGCAAACATTATTGCCCATTGGCAGCGTGGTCATAGGCGGACAGGGCGGATTACTTTATCCGACGGCTTATGATTGTCATTTAGTTACTCTTTGCCGTCAATCGGATACAAGTGAAAAAGAACTAGACCTATATATATCAAACGATGAAGTGAACTTTACCAGAATATCACGTAGCACGCCTATCGGTGCTGATAGTTCAAATGCTGGGTTGCATATTGATATTCAAATGCGTCAAAGCCGAGTGCCTTCTGGTTATGGGCTGTATATCAGCATGGGAAGTGATGGCACATCGGTTAGTGCTTTTTGTGATCTGAAGTTTACTTATCATCTGTACCCTGTCAGTCTTGCGACAACCAACATTTGAATATGAGGTGATTTTAATGAATTTACGCAAGTTAATACTTACAAATAATGCTTGCTTTAAAGTAGGTAAAACGATAATTCCCAAAGGCATCATGGTTCACTCCACCGGGGCAAATAACCCATGGCTGAAACGCTATGTTGGCCCGGATGACGGTTTTCTTGGAAAGAATCAATACAACAATCATTGGAATCAGGATAAGCCCGGCGATCGCCTGGTTTGCGTTCATGCCTTCATTGGCAAACTTGCGGATGGAACAATTGCCACATACCAGACTCTTCCGTGGAACCATCGTGGCTGGCACGCTGGAGGAAAAGCAAATGACACCCATATAGGCTTTGAGATTTGCGAGGACGGTCTTTGGGATAGCACCTATTTCAACAAGGTGTACTGGGAGGCCGTTGATCTTTGCGTATATCTTTGCAAACTTTATGGCTTTACCGAAAAGAATATCATTTGCCACAGTGAGGGTTACAAGCTTGGCATTGCCAGCAATCATGCCGATGTGATGCATTGGTTTCCTAAACACGGCAAGTCGATGGACACATTTCGAGCCGAGGTCAAAAAGGCACTGACTCCCATTAACCCATATAAAATATACACCGTAGTTAAGGGTGACTCCCTTTGGAAGATTGCTAAAGAAAAGCTTGGTAATGGTGAAAGATATGGCGAGATAAAAGCACTCAATGGCCTAACTTCAAATATCATTTATGCTGGTCAGAAATTGAAAATCCCTACTTAAGCAGGTGCCCTTGGAGGTCTTAAAACTTCCGAGGGCATTATTTTTTTACTAAACCGTCAGATTTCCTTTCCTCCCGTGGCTACCAGTTAGAGGGCAACAAATAAATCGCCCTTTGAAAGAGGTGAAGGACATGAAACACAATCTTAAAATCAGTGTTTCAAAAGAGCCACAGATAGGCGGAATCGTTACTTGCCGTAATGTCACCATAAGGGAGCGCATCCTACGTTTCCTCCTTGGAGATAAACAGCGTGTAACCATTCTAATTCCCGGAGATAGTGTCGAGGAACTTGCTATCTGTGAGACTACGAAAGGAGGAAATGAACTTGAGCAAAGTAAAGTTAATGCTTGATGTGGTAAACGATATGCGAAGTCTTGCAGACAGCATACAGGCAGTTTGTGATGCAATGGTGGAAAGTGATTCTGCACCCAAAGAAGTGCCTGCCACAAAGACAGAAACAGCAAAAGAGCCAGACATTCCGCTTGAGGAAGTGCGTATGGTGCTTGCCGAAAAGAGTCAGCTTGGATTTACTGCTGAAGTACGAGGCATCATCGGGAAGTATGGTGCTGACAAGTTAAGTGCCGTTGACAAGGCTTACTATGCTGACATCTTGAAAGATGCGGAGGTTCTTGGGAATGGGTAATCACGCAATATTATCTGCATCATCTTCACACAGATGGCTTCATTGTTTACCGTCGGCAAGGCTTGAACTTGAGTTTGATAATACAAGCGTTACTGCAGCAGAGGAAGGATCAGCGGCACATGCACTCTCAGAACACAAACTGAAAAAGGCACTCCATATAAGGAGTAAGCGTCCTATATCAGAATATGACTCGGATGAAATGGAAGAATGTACGGATGCCTATGTTGATTTCGTTATGGAACAGGTGGAGCTTGCAAAACAAATCTGCAATGATCCTATCGTCCTTATCGAACAGCGCCTTGATTTTTCCTGCTATGTGCCAGACGGCTTTGGTACTGGAGATTGTTTAATTATCTCAGATGACAGACTTCACATAGTGGATTTCAAATATGGCATGGGTGTGCTTGTAGATGCAGTGGACAATCCTCAGATGAAACTGTATGCCTTAGGTGCTCTTGAAATCTATGACAGCCTTTATGATATCAACGAAGTGTCAATGACGATTTTTCAGCCAAGAAGAGAAAATGTCAGCACATGGACTGTGCCTGTAGGTGAACTTAAAGTTTGGGCAGAAGCGGAACTCAAACCAAAGGCAGTAAAAGCCTATAACGGCGAGGGCGAATATATTCCCGGCGAATGGTGTACTTTCTGCAGAGCTGCAGTCAGATGCCGTGCAAGAGCCGAATAAAAATTAAAACTCGCACAGACCGAGTTTAAGATGCCACCGTTACTTACTGACAATGAGATAGAAGAGATTTTATTCATTCTCCCCGACCTTACTAAATGGGCAAATGAAATAACAGCATATGCAACAGACGCTGCGGTAAACCACGGCAAAGAGTGGAATGGTTTTAAGGTTGTGGAAGGTCGCTCGGTCCGCAAGTACAAAGATGAAAACGCCATCGCAGAAAAAGCTGTGGCAAGCGGATTTAAAGACATTTACCGTAAGAGCCTTATTCCTATGACAGAGATGCAAAAACTCATGGGTAAAACCAAGTTTGAGGAAATTCTCGGTGACCTCATTTATAAACCACCGGGCAAGCCGACTCTTGTTCCCAACTCGGATAAAAGACCGGCTATGAACGTAGCAGATGCAAAAAACGAATTTAACGAAATTATGGAGGATTAAATATTATGGCAAACAACACTAATAAAACTAAGGTTATCACAGGTGTAAACACAAGACTCTCTTACTTCCACGGATGGGAGCCAGTATCTATCAACGGCGGTGCTGAGAAATACAGTGTGTCCGTTCTCATTCCAAAGGATGATAAAGAAACTATTGATGCAGTAAATGCTGCCATCGATGCAGCTATTGAAGAAGGTATAGCAAAGTTCGGTGGTAAGAAACCGAATAAGGCTACCATTAAACTTCCGCTCCGTGATGGTGATGTAGAGCGTGATGATGAAGCATATAAGGGGCATTACTTTATCAATGCCAACAGCATTACCGCTCCGCAGATTGTAGATAAAAGAGTTAAACCCATTATGGACCGAAGTGAAGTGTACAGCGGTTGTTATGGCAGAGTTTCTCTTAACTTCTATGCATTCAACTCCAACGGCAACAAGGGTGTAGCTTGTGGTCTTGGGAACATTCAAAAGATTAAGGATGGCGAACCTCTCGGTGGCAAGACCTCTGCAGCAGATGATTTTACTACTCTTGTAGATGATGACTTCCTTGCCTAAAAGGAACGATGACATTGCGGTGGTGGAGGCTTTCCCTCTGCCACCTTTTTTCTTTTAGGAATGGAGGAGTGCTATGAAGAACTTGGAAATCGATGTTGAAACCTATTCATCTGTTAACCTGCAAAAGAGCGGAGTTTACCGTTATGTGGAGGCAGAAGATTTTGAAATATTGTTGTTTGGATATTCAATTGACGGCGGAGAGGTTATGGTGGTTGACCTTGTGAGTGGAGAAAAAATACCGAAAGAAATACTCGACGCCTTAACCAATGATGATGTAACCAAGTGGGCATTTAATGCTCAATTTGAGCGTATCTGCCTATCAAGGTATTTATCCGATTCAGGAATAAGCCTTGATCCGTTTTATGATAACCATCCACTATCAAAGGAAATGGCAAGATACCTAAATCCTTCATCCTGGAAATGTTCTATGGTGTGGTCTGCTTATATGGGACTTCCCCTCTCCTTAGAAGGTGTGGGTGACGTTCTTGGCCTTGAAAAGCAAAAGTTGACCGAAGGCAAAGACCTTATAAGGTACTTCTGTGTTCCGTGTGCTCCTACCAAAACGAATGGCGGCAGAACTCGTAATCTGCCATGTAATGATGAGGAGAAATGGCAGAGGTTTAAGGAATATAATAAGCGTGACGTTGAAACGGAAATGCAGATACAACAAAGGCTTATAAAGTTTCCTGTGCCAGAAGACATATGGGATGAATACCATCTTGACCAAGAAATTAATGATCGTGGCATAAGGGTGGATATGGATTTTGTAAAACAGGCTATTGCTATGGATGTGATTTCTCATGAAAAACTGATGTCAGCAATGCAGCAATTAACAGAACTTGATAATCCCAACTCGGTACAACAGATGAAAGGCTGGCTTTCCGAGAATGGGCTAGAAACAGATACACTTGGTAAAAAAGCTGTGGCCGAGTTATTGAAGGATGCACCGGAGCATTTGGCTGAAGTTCTTAAGCTCCGTCAGCAACTTGCAAAATCATCTGTAAAGAAATATACGGCAATGGAAAATGCTGTTTGTGCAGATTCTCGTGCCAGAGGTATGTTCCAGTTTTACGGTGCAAACAGAACCGGTCGCTTTGCAGGAAGGCTTGTGCAATTACAGAATCTGCCTCAAAACCATATGCCGGATTTGAAAGAGGCACGCGGTATAGTAAAAAGCGGTGATTACGAAACACTTGAAATGCTCTACGAAGATATACCGGACACGCTCTCACAACTTATCCGTACAGCCTTTGTACCAAAGGTAGGCAATAAGTTTATCGTTGCAGACTTTTCTGCAATTGAGGCTCGCGTGCTTTCCTGGCTTGCAGGTGAAGAGTGGAGAACCGAAGTATTCGCAAGTGGTGGTGATATTTATTGCGCATCCGCATCGCAAATGTTTAAAGTTCCTGTTGAAAAGCATGGCGTGAACGGTCATCTAAGGCAGAAAGGAAAAATCGCCGAACTGTCACTTGGATACGGTGGATCAGTCGGTGCATTAAAGGCTATGGGTGCGTTGGAGATGGGACTTGAAGAGGAAGAGTTGAAACCCCTTGTTAATGCTTGGAGAGCATCCAATCCAAACATCGTAAAGTTTTGGTGGGATGTTGATAGAGTAGTTAAGAAATGCATTAAGGAAAATAAGTCACAGGAAACTCATAACATTAAGTTTCATTGCATGAGCGGAATGTTATTTATAGTTCTTCCTTCCGGTAGACAGCTTGCCTATGTAAAACCTCGTATCGGTGAAAATATCTTCGGTGGTGAGTCTGTGACTTATGAGGGTGTGGGTGGAACAAAGAAATGGGAACGAATCGAAAGTTATGGACCAAAATTTGTAGAGAATATTGTTCAAGCAATCTCTCGTGATATTTTGATGTATGCCATGAAAACACTCCGAACGTGTAGCATAGTGGCTCATGTGCATGATGAAGTTATCATTGAGGCAGACCCTCGAATGTCAATAGATAGCGTATGTGAGCAAATGGGTAGAGTTCCTCCTTGGGCAAAGGGGCTGCTCCTTAATGCCGATGGCTATGAGTGCGATTTTTATAAAAAAGATTAGTTAAAACATCAGATTTCACCTCCCGCCGTGGCTACCAGGTAGGAGGTGTTTTTTTATGAACATTATTGAAGTGAAAGATGGCTGTCCTATCAAAGGTGAAATTGAGCCAATGACAGAAGAACAATTACAAAATGAATACGACTTTTATATAGCAGAGAGCATTGTCAATATGCTACATAAGGAAGGCAAGATTACGGATGATGAATTAAACAAAATATCCGTATTAAATAGGAAGAAATTCTCTCCCAAGTTAGCTGAGATTATGCCCTAAAAGACTTGCTATTACTGGACTTTTGAGTGATATATGTAATGACAGAAAGTGAGGTGAGATGATGAAAAAGGTAACAAAAATAGATGAATTGGAAAGACCGCTGTTATCCAAAACTAAGCTTCGAGTTGCAGCTTATGCTAGAGTTTCAACAGATAGTGACGAACAGCTTATAAGCCTTAAAGCACAGCGAGAGCACTATGAAACTTATATTAAGTCCAATCCAGAATGGGAGTTTGCAGGACTCTATTATGACGAAGGGATATCAGGCACCAAAAAAGAAAAACGGCCGGAACTTCTTCGCATGATACGTGATTGTGAGAACGGCAAGATAGATTTCATTGTTACTAAATCAATTAGTCGGTTTGCTCGTAACACAATGGACTGTTTAGAATTGGTAAGAAATTTGATGAGTATCGATGTCTATATTTATTTTGAAAAAGAAAATTTAAATACAGGTGACATGGAGAGCGAACTTATGCTTTCTATCCTCTCAGGCTTTGCAGAAGAAGAGTCAGCGTCAATATCGCAAAATACTACATGGTCAATTACTAAGAAATTTCAAAACGGCAGTTATATTATTGGCAGCCCCCCTTATGGTTATGCAAATGTTAATGGTGAGATGGTTATTATTCCAGAGGAAGCTGAAGTAGTAAAACGCATTTTTAGAGAGTGCCTTTCAGGTAAAGGTGGAAGTGTTATTGCAAAAGGTCTGAACAGGGATAAGATTCCTGCAAGAAGAGGCAATCATTGGAGTTCAGGTACGATAATTGAAATGCTCCGAAATGAAAAATACAAGGGCGATGTCCTTTTTCAAAAGACATATACAGACAGCAACTTCAACCGTCATATTAACAATGGCGAAAAGGATCAGTTTTACTGTAAGAATCACCATGAGCCTATTATCAGCAGAGAAGTATTTTCTAAGGCTCAAAAGCTGATAGCAGAAAGAGCAAAGAGTCGTAAAAATACCTTTGCTAAGAATGCCTATCAAAACAGATATGTGCTGAGTGGAAGAATAATCTGTGGAGAGTGCGGTTCCAAGTTTAGGAGAAAAACAAATTACTCTGTTGGTAGAAGTTATATAGCCTGGAGTTGCATAGGGCACATTGAAGACAAGGACAGTTGTTCCATGCTATTTTTACGTGATGGAGAGATAAAAGCGACATTTACAACGATGATGAATAAGCTGGCATTCAGCAGAAAGATAATCCTAGAGCCGCTTTACAATTCAATAAACAAAATTGACGAAGAATGTGACCTTGAAAAAATTGATGCCATAGATAAGCGCATGGAGCAATTAACCGAAGAACGCAATACTCTAATTGGGCTTATGACGAAAGGCTTTCTTGAACCAGCGCTTTTTAACAAGGAACGAAATGCTCTGGATATTGAAATTAAAAATCTTACTGCTGAGAAGACGAATCTAGTAATGTCATTTACCAATGGTACTTCACAAGCAGACGAAATAAAGTTACTTCTTGATTATGTAGCGAAAGATAAGTTTGATGGCGATTATACAGAAGAAGCATTTGAAAAATTTGTAGACAACATTATTGTAAATTCAAGGGATGAACTTACATTTAAAATGAAATGTGGTCTTTCCCTTAAAGAAAAGGTGGTGAGATAAATGGCCTATGTACCATACGGATATACAATTACGGATGGGGTTGTTACTGTCGATGAAAAGGCAGCAGGTCAAGTAAAGGAGTTCTTTGAAAAATACATATCAGGACTATCCCTTACAGTGGCTGGCGAACAGGCAGGTATTGAAAAGACCCATTCAGTGATGGGACGTATCTTAAAAAATGTCCTTTATCTCGGCAATGATATATATCCAGCAATCATAGATAAGGAAACATTTGATAAGGCTGAGGAAGTTAGAAATAAACGTGCGAAAGACTTAGGAAGGATTGTAGAGCTTGCGGCTTTTGCCTCCCCCTCCCCTATAGAACGATTCAAGATGAGAAAAGCAGAAAGTAAACTTCCGAATGAGCCTATAGCACGGGCAGAGTATTTGTATAGTCTGATAGAAAGCGAGGTTTAATATGGCAGAGAAAAATATAACTGTAATTCCAGCACGAAAAAGAGTTGGAAGTACAGCCGCAAAAGAGATAATAAAGAAACTGCGTGTTGCTGCCTATTGCCGTGTTTCTACAGAAACTGAAGAACAGAATTCAAGCTATGAGGTGCAGGTTGCACATTATACAGAGTTTATTAAGAAAAATACTGAATGGGAATTTGCAGGCATATTTGCGGATGACGGAATTTCGGGCACTAACACCAAAAAACGTGAAGAGTTCAACCGTATGATAGACGAGTGCATGGAGGGTAAAATAGATTTAGTTATTACCAAGTCCATTAGTCGATTTGCCCGTAATACTCTGGATTGCCTAAAGTACATTAGACAACTTAAGGAGAAGAACATATCGGTATTTTTCGAGAAGGAGAACATCAATACAATGGATGCCAAGGGTGAAGTGCTGCTCACTATTATGGCATCTCTAGCACAGCAAGAAAGTCAGAGCCTTTCGCAGAACGTTAAACTGGGACTTCAATACCGATATCAACAAGGAAAGGTACAGGTCAACCACAAGCGTTTCATGGGGTACACAAAAGACGAAGACGGCAACTTAATAATAGTTCCTGGAGAGGCAAAAATCATTAAACGAATTTATAGAGAATACCTTGAGGGCAAAAGCCTGGCGGGTATTGGTAGGGATCTTGAAAAGGATGGCATTTTAACAGCTGCCGGAAAACCAAAGTGGAGACCAGAAACCTTAAAGAAAATCCTTACGAATGAAAAATACATCGGTGACGCACTTTTGCAAAAGACCACTACAGTTGATTTTCTTACAAAGAAAAGGGTCAAGAATGAAGGTCATCTCCCGCAGTATTATGTTGAAAATAGCCATGATGCTATTATTCCAAAAGAACTTTTTTTACAAGCACAGGAAGAGCTTCATCGCCGGAATAACATTTACACAGGTGAAGACAAGAACAAAAGGATTTACAGCAGTAAATACGCTTTGAGCTCAATAACCTTTTGTGGCGATTGTGGTGATATTTACAGACGAGTTTACTGGAACATTCACGGTAGAAAAGAAATTGTTTGGCGATGCGTAACAAGAATCGAGCAAGGCCCAGAAGTTTGTAAGAGTCGAACAGTAAAGGAAGGCGATTTATATGATGCTGTTATGACCGCCATTAATAGATTACTTGCTGGCGGTGACAACATGATAAAAACACTGGAAGAAAACATTCATGCAGTAATCGGTGACACCACAGAGTATCAAATTTCAGAGATTAACACCTTGCTTGAAGAAAAGCAGAAAGAATTAATTAGCCTTGCGAATAAAGGGAAAGACTATGAACCTCTTGCAGATGAGATTGATAACTTGCGTGAAAAACGGCAGAACCTTCTTGTGGAGGATGCATCCTTAAGTGGAGAGAATGAGAGGATCAACGAGCTGATAGAATTTATCCGCAACAATAAATACCGTACCCAAAGATATGATGATGCACTTGTAAGAAAGTTAATACAGAATGTTACTGTTTACAATGACCACTTTGTAATATGCTTTAAATCTGGCATTGAAGTTGAAGTATGAAAAAAGGAACTTAGATGGCCCATGACTCTAACGTAGAGTTGTGGGTTTTTCTTTTGGTTTATAATTGTAGCAATATTGAAAAAACTATTGTTATTATCAACCAAATGGTTTATAATATATATTAGTGTAAATTGGAGGTGCTGTATGACTACGGCAGATATGATTAAGCAACTATGTGAACAAATGAATATTAGCGTCGCGGAACTTGCTAGACGTATTGGTCAGACTCCACAGAATTTCAATAAGAAATTAAAACGTGAAACTGTAACCTTGGATGAGTTGAAGGCTATAGCCGATGTATTGGATATTAAGTTTGAGCAGGCGTTTATTTTGCCTGATGGCAATGAAATAAAGACAGGCAATGAGTAAAGGAGGCGGTCTAATATGATGATCAGTCCAGAAAGTTATTACGAAGAGTATCTTAAAGGAAAAACTAAAGAACAGATAATGACCGCTATCCGGGGACTTAAGCAAGAAATAGGTCGTCTAAAAAACTCAATGGAAAACCCGCATGGTGGCATTAAAACTGTTATGCATCCAAGTGAAGATACTCGCCTACACTGGAATCGTGAATATTTAGAGAAAGCCAAAGAAGCCTATGCTGAAGCTGGTGGAACGTATACCTTATCAAAGGCAGAAGAAAAGGCAGCTGACTTTGATGCAAATATAGATGCCATCAGTAAGATAACCTTTAGCATTGGAGGTTACTTTGGTGGCTATAGTAATTATGTTGTAGAACTAACTGATGAATTGAAAGCCTATACAAAGTTATGGGAAGATGAAGAACCTCTCTCATTATGGGATGAAGATAACCAGGAGCCGTGTACAAAGGATACTTTTATAGTTGCACTTAAAGATCTTCATATCGGTGAGTGGCGTAGACGATACTCAACAAAGCGTTTCGGATACATGGTACTTGATGGTACACAGTGGGAGCTGGAATTTGAATATAGCAATGGCCATAAATCGGTAAGCTTTGATGGTGATAACTCATACCCCTATAACTTCGATAAATTTCAGATGTTATTTGGTATCGATGTTACTGAGGAGGACGAGGATGAGGATGAGTAGATTTGATTGGGTAAGGGAGGAGCAACCTTGGAGATAAACAATATGAAAGCTTTATCTTATGAAGAGTTACGATCATTATATAAAAAATTCTTACATAGCCTGAACCTTTCCAAATCAACAGTCAGCACTTCTTACTCTGATTCCTTCTATCTTTGGAAAAAAGGGAGTAAAGAGCTGTTCTGGAATGTAGTGACATCTACTGATTTTGAGAGTGATGCAAAGGAAGAGTTATTAAAAGCTCTTTCTAATAACTCGACCGGTAACGTTGTTTCACTTGTTAATAGCTACTTATCTCATTTAAGAAGGTTTCGTTTATTTTTGTCATCAGATGGGAAATTAGTTCCAGTTGAGAATAGAAAACAAATCACAGAAAAGCCAAAACATAAGAGTAGAGAAATAATAATCAACAAAATGTATGTTGGAGGCTATTTGTCTGAGGGCGATAATATAGGTCATGAAATAATTAACTTATATAAGGCTGATGATGGAAAGAACTATATTTATCTGAATTCACAAGGAACAATAGAATTATCTCATGGAGAAAGTTGTATAACCGTTTTGTTGGTACGGAAATTTGCCTCGAAAACATATAAAATACTAGCGAAGGCAGAGGGTGTTAAAATTCTTGATTTTGCCGACAGTAAACTTACGCGAAAAGAGAGATATCAAGGGCAAGTTGAATTAGGGCTGACCTATGGTGGAGTAAGCCTTGTTGATTTATTTAATGAAAATTCATATCAAGGTAGCCTTGAAGAAGAAAAAAATGCTTATACTACGTTTGTTGCGGATAGGGTTATTAAGCCAAAAAATCAGATTTATATTACAGACGATGAATCTGTAAGTGGAGATAACACTTTTTTCATTCGTACAAATAAAGGATTTGGCAAACAAACATTAAGAGAGTTCTACAACGAAAATGAAAAGCCGGATTCCTTTGCTGATTTGAATCAGATAATTGAGGCCAAAGAGCTATGGGAAGATACTAATACGACCCAAGCAATTTCTGAATTGCCAAAGCTACAAAAAGATCCACATTTCAATTTCCTTAAAATAATTAAGCAGGAAGACAATGAACTCGCTTTTTCCAATATGCTTGCTTACTTTTTCAATATAAATAGAGAAGCTTTTTCTAAGTTTGCGCATGAAGTTTTATCTATCAAGATACAAACAGATTTCAACATAGAGAGAGAAAAGAGAAATATTGACCTGCTAATCTCTGACAAAAACAATGCCATTGTAATAGAAAATAAAATCAAATCAAGCATCAATGGTATTGATGACCGACACGATATTTACAGTGATAAGGTACAATCACAGCTTAAAAAATACTATCAACAAGTCACAACTGATGATGAGTATCGCAAGAAATCTGTGAGTTGCTTTATTTTTTCACCTAATTACAATCGCATTGAATTAAGCAAGTTTTCGTGCGGTGAAAAGTATACTGTCATTTATTACAGAGAAATTTATAATTTCTTTATTGAAAACAGGAGCCTGTTTGATGATGTGACTTATTTTGAAGATTTCATTAATGCAATGCATAAGCACACAAAGGACTACGATAATGATTTAGAAGAAGAAATGCAAAGAAGATTTCTAAATACTATTTACAAAGCAAAAAAGGAGTAAAGAGACCGTCGTCTGTGGAGATATATTATTTTCAAAGATGTCATCAGATGGAAAATGATATTACAGCAAATAAAATATTGGTATTGCCTTGGATTTGTTCATGCTCATCGGATAAGTTCCTTTGCTTTATTAAGTCCGAGAGCTTTTCGGATGCTTTTAAATCAGAGATTTTTTCATCTGTATGGCTAATATCGAACAGGAAAGCTTTAAAAGAGTTGTTGAGACAAAATGCGGATTAGGAAAAAGTTTCTCGAATAATATTGAATTATAGAAAGGGATCGTTATGGAGTATATAATAAAAGAATTTTTGCTTTTTTTAACATACAGCTTTATTGGCTGGGTATGTGAGGTAATATATTGTTCGTTTCCGGATAAAAAGTTTGTGAACAGAGGGTTTTTAATAGGCCCGTATTGTCCTATTTATGGCTTTGGAGCACTTGCAGTCATAAATATTTTGACACCTTTTTCAGATAATCCTATAATAGTTTATTTTCTTGCAGTGATTATAACTAGTCTTTTGGAATATGTTACGGGATATTTATTAGAACGAATATACCATTTAAAATGGTGGGATTATTCAAATTATAAGTTGAATATTCATGGAAGAGTCGTATTACATAATTCGTTGATTTTTGGAGGATTATCATTAATCGCAATATATTTTCTAAATCCTATTTTACTTAATATGATTAACAAGTTGCCATTAAGCATGCGTTACACATCAAGTTTAATATTACTATCCATATTCTTGACTGATAATATAATATCTACTCTAAATGCTTTAAAATTGAATACCAACCTATCGAAGCTTCATATGATTGCGGATGAAATCAAAGAGACGATGTCAGAGGAACTTTTTATAAAATTAAAATCAATACAATCTGACGAAGAACTGTCTCAGATTAGGGTATTAACAAATAAAATCGATGAGCTTAACCAAAAATTTAATGATATATCAAAACAAAATAAAGAGTTTGTGAAAAGAGTATTTGCTGCTTTCCCCAATATAACGTCAAAATTACATAAAGAAACACTAATTAATTTAAAAGCAGTAAATAAAATGAACACAAACAAGAAAAATAAAAAAAGCAATTGATAGTATAAAAAATAAAGCACATGGGTGAATAACCCGATGTGCTTTATTTTGCCTTATTCAACATCAATTGTAATGCTGTTGTTTGGCTTTTCTTCTTTAGGAACTACAACTTTAAGTAAACCATTTTCCAGTTTTGCTTTAATACCATCTGGCTTGGCATCTTCCAAATAAATTGAACGACTCATAGAACTATAACGTCTCTCTCTGTGGATGAAATTCTTTTTCTTTGATTCACTGTTTTCATCCCTAGTAATAGAAATCATAAGTTTTCCATCGTTAAGTTCAACATTGATGTCTTTTTTATCTATACCTGGCACTTCAGCCTCAATTAGGTATTCATTGCCATTATCTTCGACATCAACTTTGAAAGTGTCATGTGTGAGGGTTCTTCTAAAAGGCCAGTCATTGGAAAAAAAGTCATCAAGTACGTTGTAGAAGTCCTCAAAGCCAGTGTTTGTAGAGATTTCTTTGTTCTTTTTGTTAAAAGGTACTAATCCAGCCATAAATAACAACTCCTTTTCAATTTATTTTTTGTTAGCACTCTCGATTGTTGAGTGCTAATTATTATATAACACAGAATGTTCCGCTTGTCAATATATTTTTGAGAATTTTTTTATTTAAATTTGACTTTGATATTTTTCCATAAACGAGAGTCAATCTTGGATATGTTTCCATTTACGAGCGTGGATATGTTCCTAAGTTCGAGAGTAGGTAAAAATAGAACTAAAACGCCGTTTTGACAGCTATCAAGACCTCTCAAAACATATTGAATCCATAATCCTGTTGCGAAATGCTAAAAACTGATATATCAAAGGCTTTGAACAATAGAATAAAAAGATGAAATTGTGACGTGAGAGGGTTGACTTTCACGTCTATTTTTTAGGATATTAATGCATTATAATTAAAGAATGTCAAAGAAAAATGTAAGGATTATTCCTGCTAAGCCTAAAGTAAATAAAAAGCTCAGAGTTGCAGCATATTGCCGTATCAGTACCAGTAGACCAGCACAGATGCGCAGCCTTGAGCTTCAAATTTATACATATGAAAAGCTAATTAAGAGTCATTCGGACTGGATTTATGTTGGAGTATTCTATGACATCGATAGTGGGCTACGCCGAAAAGGCAGATCTGAATTGGACAAAATCATCAAGAAATCGGCGAAGGGTAAAATAGACTACATTATTACAAAATCAATCAGTAGGTTATCAAGAGATACTCTTGAGGTTTTGAAAATTATTAGATTTTTAAGAGAGCGAGGTATTAATATGCATTTTGAAAATGAAAACTTGGATTCGATAAGAGAAGATAAGGAATTTGAGATAACACTTCGGAGTATGCTTGCACAGGACGAAAGCAGGAATGTCAGTGAGAATATTCAGTGGGGCTTTCAGAGGAAGTTTGAAAAGGGCGATATTTTCAAAAGGTATAAGAATTTTATGGGATATACCTGCGTTGATGGTGAAATAGTAATTGTTCCAGTGCAGGCAGAGGTTGTAAGAGGAATTTTTGACTTATATTTTAAAAGAATGGTGGCTACTATTTTAGGTATTCATGGTGTCCTTTTTCTTGTTTCAGGATGTCGAAAGGACAATGTAATAATACAGAGAATACCAATGCTGTTATTAGTAACATTAATCCTATCCTTTTATTCACAAGGAATGGAATGATAGGTAGGAAATCAAGATGGAGGTGCAAGCATGAATATAGAGGCTTATGACCTTGACTCACTTAGAAAAATAGTGCGAACTCTTCAAAAAGAAAATGAAGCCTTGAAATGTCAGTTAAAAAAGGCTGATATTGCATTCGATGCTCCCAATCCATTTGAGGAGACAATAGAGAGTATTAATGAGTATGATCCTGATCAGGGAGAACGTATTCTTGGAAGATATATAACTGAGGATTTAGCAAAACGATATTTTGCTATGTTTTGGGGTAGAGAAGATGTTTATGCCAAAAGAGGAAAGAATGGCGGATATTTTCCGCAGTGTGATAACAGATGGAATGATGCTTTGTGTCCAAAACAACGTGGTGAAAAAATGTTTTGTGATGATTGTGAGCACACAAAATGGACTAAGCTTGATTTGAAGAAAATTGTAAGTCATCTTGTTGGCAAAAAAGAGGATGGAACAGATGTGCTTGGAGTTTATCCGCTTTTACCAAATGGTACATGTCGATTTATAGTATTTGATTTTGATAACCATGAAAAGGATGCAGAGAAGACGGATTTTGCTAATACAGATGATGAATGGCATGATGAATTAGATGCACTTAGAAAAATGTGTGAGCAGAATGGCATCAAGGCTTTGGTTGAAAGATCTCGCTCTGGAAGAGGTGCTCATGTATGGATATTCTTTAAAAGACCAATAGCTGCATCTTTAGCAAGAAATTTTGGCTTTCTTTTACTGGACAAGGGGTCCGCTTCTATTAATTTGAAATCTTTTCACTATTATGACCGAATGTATCCTTCTCAGGATGTTGCTAGCCGTATTGGTAATTTAATTGCTCTTCCGTTGCAAGGCCAAGCTCTTTCAAGTGGAAACAGTGCTTTTGTGGATAAAAACTGGAATGCATATCCTGATCAATGGAAGGTTTTACTAGAAGAAACAGAAAAGCTATCTTTGGAAGATATCGAGAAGTATATGGCAAAATGGCAGGTAGAACTTGCCGAAGCCAGGGGAATGATTGCCGGTTCAGTAACCGGAAGTAGACCTAAGCCGTGGAAAAAGAAGGAAGGATTTGCGAAAGCAGATGTTGTAGGAAAAGTCCATTTGGTTCTGAGTAATGGTGTATATGTTGATACGCTTAATCTAATGCCACGCTTACAGAATCAGATTCGTAGTATGGCAGCCTTTGATAATCCTGAGTTTTATAAAAACAAGCGTCTTGGCTATTCGAATTATTATAATTTTAGCGCTGTATATCTTGGTAAAGATATAGATGGGTATATAAGGATTCCACGTGGACTGAGGGAGTCTGTTATTGAAGAATGTGAGAAAGCTGGAATTGGTATAGATATTACGGATAAGAGAGAAAAGGGGCGTCCAATTAGAGTATCATTCAACGGGGATTTAAGAACACAGCAAGATCTTGCTGCACAGAAATTACTTTATTATACAGATGGATTATTGAGTGCGGCTACTGCATTTGGTAAGACGGTAGTATGTAGTTACCTGATTTCGCAAAGAAAAGTGAATACTTTAATTTTGTTGCAGAGTAAAGATCTGCTAAATCAGTGGGTCGATGAACTAAACAAATTCTTGGATATAAAAGAAGAATTGCCAGAATATGAGACAAAGACTGGCCGGAAAAAGAAACGTGAAAGTGTCATTGGAATTTTGCATGGAAGTAAAAATACATTAACAGGAATTGTTGATGTAGCTATGGTTGGTTCTATGTATAGTAAGGGTAAATTCAATGAATTAATCAATTCTTATGGAATGGTGATAATGGACGAATGTCATCATGTTGCATCAAATACATCTATGGAGCTATTGCAGAAAGTTGATGCAAAATATGTATACGGTGTATCAGCTACCCCTAAAAGAGGCGACAACCTAGACAAAATCATATATATGATGCTTGGGCCACTGCGCCATAAGTTCACTGCGCTTGAAAGAGCCGAAGAACAGGGCATTGGGCATTATTTTATTCCAAGGTATACAAGAGTGGTCGATACGGATGAAAGTAAAGATGATATAAATCGTGCGTATGGTTTGATTAGTTCTAGCAATGTCAGAAATGAAATGATTACTGGGGATGTAAGGGAATGTATCACAGAAGGACATACACCAGTTATTCTTACAAAATATAAAGAGCATGCGAAACTTTTATATGACAAACTGCAAGGTAGTGCTGATCACATATTCATTTTGTATGGAGACAATACTGATAAAGAAAATGCTGAAATCAGAGTGTCTCTAAAAGCAATTCCAAAGGATGAAAGCCTTATCCTGGTAGCAACAGGACAGAAAATTGGAGAAGGCTTTGATTTCCCAAGACTTGACGTACTGATGTTAGCTGCGCCGGTTTCTTTTGAAGGACGTTTAGAACAATATGTGGGACGATTGAATCGAGATTACGAAGGAAAAGTGGCAGTTTATGTCTATGATTATATAGATTCTCACATTAGATATTTTGATAATATGTATGCAAAGCGTTTACGGACATATAGAAAGACTGGATTTACATTATGGACTGGCGAGGAGGCTACAAAACAAACAACAAATGCAATATATGACTCCGGTAACTACGTTGAAGTATTTGAACAAGATCTTGTTGAAGCCGAAAAGAAGATTGTAATATCAAGTCCTCAAATTATCCTTGATAAGATTGAACGATTAGTATATCTTGTGAAGAGCAGACAGGAAGCCGGTGCTCGCATTGTTGTAATTACAACAGAGCCTGAAAAAATCTCCTATGGTAGCCCAGATGTTTGCAATGAATTATTAGAACAACTGAAACTAGCAGGTATTATAGTGAAGTTAAAAGAAGAGGTAGAAGAACATTTTGCGGTAATTGATGATGAACTTGTATGGCACGGTGGTATGAATTTACTTGGAAAAGAAGACGCCTGGGATAATCTAATGCGTATCAAAAACCATCATGTTGCAGCGGAATTATTGGAGATAGCATGGGGAGAAAATATAGGAGAATAGGTGATAGAAGTTCTAGTTAATAAGATTGCGGAGAAGAATGACTACAATCTATTTCCCAAAAATGAAAATACATTGATTTTGGGAAGTAGAGTGATATAATGATTTTATAGACTAGGAGGTGATATAGTGCAGTTAATTGATAGAGAAACTTACTTAAATAAGTTAATAAGCTTAAAAGGGACGCCTGATATAAAAGTTATTACTGGAGTAAGACGTTCGGGTAAGTCAAAATTGATGGAAGAATATATTGAGTGGAT
>JAEZZQ010000047.1 GCA_023442465.1 Bacillota bacterium
TGCGTGTAGCTGATAAGTACTAATCGGTCGAGGGCTTATCCTTGTAAGGCTGGTGATGAGTGGGAAAATACTCCCAGAGAGTAAAGGACCCTCATAAGAGACAAGAAAGAAACGGATGAAAGAGATATAAGAGAGTAAAGGCAGGCACCTGAAAGGGAAGAAGCTGATTGGTATTCGGTTTTGAGGGTACAAATATTTATGTTTGTACTATTGTGGCCCGGTGGCTCAGTTGGTTAGAGCGCCGCCCTGTCACGGCGGAGGTCGTGGGTTCGAGTCCCATCCGGGTCGTGTAAATTTGTATATTGTTTTTTCGGGATCTTAGCTCAGCTGGGAGAGCATCTGCCTTACAAGCAGAGGGTCATAGGTTCGAGCCCTATAGGTCCCATTTTGCCGATGTGGCTCAATTGGCAGAGCAGCTGATTTGTAATCAGCAGGTTATCGGTTCGAGTCCGATCATCGGCTTTTGATAGGAACTTGAAGAGAGACTTCTGTCAAAGCAATAAATGTTTAATATGGATGGATTCCCGAGTGGCCAAAGGGGACAGACTGTAAATCTGCTGCAAATTGCTTCGGTGGTTCGAATCCACCTCCATCCAGTTGGTATAAAAATACCAAGTGATTGCATATAATTATACAATCAATGATTAATTGAATAACGCGGGGTGGAGCAGTCTGGAAGCTCGTCGGGCTCATAACCCGAAGGTCATAGGTTCAAATCCTGTCCCCGCTATTTAGTGCCCAGATAGCTCAGTTGGTAGAGCAGAGGACTGAAAATCCTCGTGTCGCTGGTTCGATTCCGGCTCTGGGCATCATTTTTTCCGGTTAAAGACAAGCTTATAACTATTATTTAGCTTGGTTCAAAATATAGAAATGGGATATTAGCTCAGTTGGTAGAGCACTTGACTTTTAATCAAGTTGTCCGGGGTTCGAATCCCCGATGTCTCACGTTAGAAGGCTGTTTCGAACAAAAGGAGTTCGGATACAGTCTTTTTAATTTATGCTTTATCGTTATAAAAGCCTCTGTATGCTTTTGGCAAAAGTTCAGCAATTCTCGTCATAATATAATCTAAGCAATTAGCTTCCCAGCTTTCCTTGGTCTCATCATTATTTTTTTTAGGCAGGTGGAAGGCTTTACCTATGCGGATATTTACATCAGCATCAAGGAATACTTCTTTACCCATATCTTCTTTTATAGGCATGAATTTCTCCGTACCCCAAATACCTATTGGTACTATCGGCGCATCAGTAAGCTTGGCAAAGAGTAAAATCCCTTTTTTTCCTTCGAGCATCTTCCCTGTTCTGCTTCGTGTTCCTTCAGGAAATATTAAAATGCTGTTACCTTCTTTTACGGCACTGATGACCTTTTTGATTGCTTCTTTATCAGGTGAATTTGGCAATATTGGTATTGATCTGACAATTTTAAATCCTAAATTGGTCAAAGAATTAGATTCTAATTTTTTTCCGGCTACAAAAGTAATCTCTTCTTTTTCCAACACTTTATTTAATAACAATCCATCAGAGTTACTTAAATGATTGCATATAAACAAATATGGCCTTTTAAGGTCACAGTTTAAATTTTCAAGGCCTTTTACATCTACCCTTGCATGTTTTTTCATTTGAAAGTCAAAATAAAACTTAACAAACTCAATTACTAAAGGTTCAGGCAACAAATTAGTGAATAGCAATAATAATTTATTCATTTACATGTTAATCCCTTCATATGCTTTTTTCATATTTTGTACACTACTTCATTGAACGGTACATTATATTACTGTAATGAACTTTTAATAAGTTTAGCATATTTATTCTACAATACAATTTTAAATCATGCTATTTCAATTTTTATCCATTGCTTTCAAGATAATATGCGGAAACAGATTGTCCCTTACAAATTTACGATAGTCCATTTCCTCTTTTGTTCGGCCACTAATTAGAGACTTGTTGACCACTGTATTATCAGATACACTAAAAATAGCTGCTATCGGTATATTTGCTGTTTTTGCAGCACAAAAAGCCGCGGCGGTCTCCATTTCAATAACATTACAGTTCATACTTAATATCTCATCAATGTGAGCGAATTGTGCAACTATTGTATCTATGCTAAAGTTTCTGCCAAGATGCCATTTGACATTATGTTGCTCACAAATATTTTTCGTTATTTCCTTTACCTTTCTTAGTAAGTCAGAATCAGGGTATACTTTTTTGCCCCAGCAATCACCATTGGATAAATCGTCAGCTATTATATATCTGCTTGCGCCATCGCCGCATATGCTGTATTCAGGAATAACAATATCTCCAATACCTATTTTATGGTCAAGTGATCCAACAGAACCAATAAAAATAATTTTGTTGCATTTTGTCACGCCCAACGAGAGTAAGACATCTATTAAGACAGGGGCTCCTATGCCTGTCTTAATATAAGTTATTTTCATTTTATCAACAATAATATCCCATACCTTGACCGCCGAGAAATCGGATTCGCTTAAATATTCTGCTTTTCCTAAGTTGGGCAAAGAAGATGGCTCCCACCATGGGGCAATAATTACATTTTCATTCACTTGTTCAGGTAGTATTCCGATTCCATGAATGCAAACATCCTTCTCTGTTGAACCAAATCTTTTCATACCGTTTATTATTGTTTCATAAGTCATTATTCTAGTCCCCCATACAAAAAATAAATTCATCACTGTATTTCGTTTGATCTTGATGAAAAGATGATAACATATTCTGGGAGACCTTTCCATATTACTTGAAGAACCTTACCATGGGTACTCATTATAAGTATCCATAATCTCTATAAGAGATTAAATACCCAAATAAAAAGAAGTATGATAAAATACCGATAAGAGAGCATGGGCAAGCAAAATAGATTTTTATTGTATTAAAATGAACGGAATTTTTAAAATGAGAGAGGTATATTATATGAGTGCAATACATAAAATCAGCGGCGGAAATGTAAATTGCTATATTATATTTAGTGGTAATAATGCGATACTGGTAGATACCGGTCGTGAGAAATACAAGAGAAGGGTGTTAGAGGCTTGCCGGCGATTTAACATCCGGCTCATTGTCCTTACACACGCTCATATGGACCATTGTCAAAATGCGGCCTATTTGGCAGAAGCCTTGCATGCGCCAATTGCAATCAATGAAAAAGATATGAATTTGATACCGGACAATATGAAGCAGCCGTTAACGGCCCAGAGCTTTTTAGGAAAAATTATTCTGAACATCTCAGCAAAGAGTGCTGAATCGGATACCCTCTCAGAATTTAAACCTACCATTTATTTGAAGGAAGGATATGACCTGAGCGAATATGGTATAAATGCAAAAGTGGTAGAACTAGCCGGACATACGGAAGGTTCTATCGGGTTGGATGTAGATGGAGATAAATTGATTGTTGGCGACGCATTGATGAACATATTTTATCCAACAGTATCTATGCTTTATACCAACAGAGAACAAATGCTCCAAAGTGCAAAGCGCATCGGGGAGTTGGGAAAAAGAAAAATATATTTTGGACATGGGCGGCCAGTAGAAAATCGTATATGGATAAAGGCAGGAAATTTATTTTTGGGAAGTCATTTATCCGGGAAAGTTTAACGATTGAATAGGGAGGCGCTATGTATTATATTTCAGATAAAAAAGAAAATCTTCAGCTTGATAAGGTAAAACGGCTCTTATTGCAGACCTATTGGGCAAATATGCGGAGCCATGAAACAATTGAAAAATCAGTTGCAAATTCCCTATGCTTTGGGGCGTATTTAGATAAAAATGATTCTCAGATTGCTTTTGCAAGAGTAATAACGGATTATGCCACAAGCTATTATTTATGTGATGTAGTAGTCGACGAAGAATATCGCGGACTGGGTGTGGGAAAAGCATTGGTGGAAAAGATTACTTCTGATGCCAGGCTTGTCCGCCTCCGGGGGATTCTGGCAACCGAAGATGCCCATGGCTTATATGAAAAATACGGATTTTATAAAGCTGAGAATAGATTTATGATGAGCCGGCACAAAGTGGATGATAGTGACTGTGATTCATAATTTGTCAGGTTTTAAAAGTGCAATTTGTATGGTAGTTGATATTTCTGTTTATGATATAATAGTTTTTAATAATTGCTGACGAATAGGAGCGCTGTATCTATGAAAATATTAAGTGGAAAATTGGAGCAGCTATTACTCCGGGCTGTGGATAATGAGGAAATTGCCGGAGCAAATATACTGATACTGAAAGAGGGGAAAGAGATTGCGTATGCGCAGGCAGGATATGCGGATAAGGCAGAGAAAAAGTCGTATGAACGGGATACGATCGCAAGACTTTATTCTATGACAAAGCCGGTGACTGCAGCAGCGGCAATGCTTTTGATGGAGCGAGGGCTTTTGGATCCGGGTGCTTTTGTAGAGGACTTTCTGCCGGGTTTTCATGATGTATCTGTTGCAGGCGGAAAGGGAAGAACTCCGGCAAGGCGTCCGATGCGAATTTCCGAGTTGCTGAACATGACCTCAGGGCTGGTCTATGGCGGAGATACTACGAGCATCAGCTCCATAGAAACAGAGAAGCTGTTTCATAAAGTCGATGAAAGGCTGCTGGGAAAGGACGCTCTTACTACGGTGGAAATAGCCAATTCTCTTGGTCTTCTTCCACTGGCATTCCATCCGGGGGATTCGTGGCAGTATGGAACCTCTGCAGATGTGCTTGGTGCTGTAATCGAGGTAATAAGCGGAGTGCCCTTCGGGGAATTTTTAAAGGAAGAATTCTTTAAGCCTCTTGGAATGCAGGACACCGGATTTTATGTGCCGCAGGAAAAGCAGGAGAGGCTGGCGAAGGTATATGAAAGAACCGCGGACGGACTGGTTTTGTACACGGGCAGCCATCTGGGGATTTCCAATGCTATGAAACAGTCGCCGGCATTTGAGTCGGGCGGTGCGGGTCTCGTATCTACGCTGGATGATTACGAAAAATTTGCGTCGATGCTATTGGCCGGGGGAAGCTATGCAGGCGGGCAGCTTATGAAGCCACAGACCGTACGGTATATGACACAGGCCGAATTGCTGCCATGGCAGCAGGATGTCCTGGAACGGGGCTGGGAGGGCTTAGGAGGACATACTTATGCAAATCTCCTGCGCATTGTGACGCAGCCCGGAAAAGCTTGTATGATGACAACAGAAGGGGAGTATGGCTGGGATGGCTGGCTGGGTGCATATTTTGCCAACAGCCCGAAGGATAAGCTGACGATGCTGCTTACCTTCCAGCTTAAAGACGCAGGAACCACTTCCTTGACGAGGCGGTTGAAGAATGCTGTTTGGAGCGAGCTTTGCTAAGTATCTTATATGCTTGTCCGGAAAGCATATAAGCAAACAGATAATCGTGCTAAAAGCAGTTCTCAAAAAGGAGGCATCCTTCAGTCAGTCCTTAAAAAGACAGTATGTATTTCAAAGTATGGCGTAGCGTAAAGACTACGCCATTTCTTCATGTATCGGGGAATTTAATTCCGGTAGAACCTCCAACAAACCATAGCTGAATTGATGATGTCGATGCCATTATCAATGGCAACTTCGGGTCAAGTTGGCCCGATATCGTAGGATGCGGAAAAGTGTCATAAGTTTATAAACTTTTACTTAAGTAAACCATATCTACCAATTGAACACCATCTTCAAACATTGGGTGGTCATAGTTGTCTATAAAAAAGTCTTTAATCCTATGAGAACTCCTAAAACCGTTTTTCTGGTAAAACTGTAATATCCATGGGATGTCCCCTGTTCCCACAAGCATGGTTGTATACTTGTCTTTGTAATACGAAAATATGTAATTTAAAAGTTTGCTTCCATACCCTTTGCCATGCCATTTTTCATAAGTAACTATATTTTTTAGTTCACAAACATCATCGTTTTCCCGTGTAACTATGCAAACACTTTTTAAATCGTCATCATATAATGCAAACATTTCTCCGCGAAGTAAGTATTTCTCTATCATTTCTGATTCTTCATCTGCAAGAAGGAGAAGATCCATAAAATTTATTTTATTATTATCCTCAATCTTAGTTATTTTCATTTTACCCTCCACAATTTGATTAGCTTTATTATATCACTATTATTTCTATTGAGTGGAACAAGGACTTCTATAAAAAGAAAATGTGCTATGTATTGAACACAGCACATTTTTTAGTTAGTCTTTCATTGCCTTAATTATTCGTTGAACACTTTTAGGATCAAGAAAATACTGTTTAGATAATTCCAAGATTGTTGCACCGTCTTTATAATCAATATATAACTTGGTGTTACGTTGTTCTATATATTCTTTTGTATCAGTATTTTCTCCCCATTTGCTCCATTTGTTCTTAGGCTTAGGGATATATATTATTTGACCATCTACATATTTCTGAATTTGTTCAACCAATTCTTTAGGCAAAACCTTTAATGCGTTAACATAGCCCACTATGCACCTCCTAAAAAGTTTTTAGGATTAGCAAAGGCTATTTATTGAATTTCAATGTGCAATAGCCTTTGCTATGCACAGTTTCTCCTGCTTTCCTGTATTGGTCACTCCCCCTTTCGCAGGCTTTCATTATATACAATTATGCCGGGCTTGACAAGTTTCCATAATAAGTAAAATCAATACGAAGTTCCGCATACGCTCAAAGCGCAGCCAGTTTTGCAAAGTATTGCAAGAGATTTGAATACTGTTCCCATAGCTTGGCATAGCCTTTTTGTAGTTTTATAATTTCAGTTTAATAGGCACTATGCGCTTGTTTTAGACATTTTACTTGGTAGTTGCCCATAAACAATATAGTTTTCTTATACTGTCTTATGGAGGACTGCCTTTTGGGAATTGCTTTATCTTTTTCTTTCTGTGAAAGTATATATCCCGACAAAGTGCTTATTCCAACATTGATTAATTACCCTATTAATGATACAATAAAATGAATTTTGAGGTGATTTTCAGTGGAAAGAGATAAAGGAATATATTGTATACAATATGCATTCAAGCAGTCGATACCGGTTATGCTCGGTTATATATTTTTAGGCATTGCATTTGGCTTGATGCTGCAGGATGCAGGATATCATTTTTTATGGGCATTTGCGATCAGTACGGTCGTTTATGCGGGAAGTATGCAGTTTGTAATGGTTACGCTGCTTTCCGGCGGCGCAAGCCTTTTTTATACGGCAATTATGACGTTATTTATTAACGGCAGACATATCTTTTATGGTTTTTCTTTTATCGAAAAATACCGTGACATGGGGAAAGTATACCCCTATATGGTATTCTCTTTGACGGATGAAACATATTCCGTGCTGTGCAGAACCAAGATTCCCCCCGAAATGGACGAAAAGAAAGTGATGTTTAGCATTTCTTTCTTCAATCAATGCTATTGGATTACGGGTTCGGTAATCGGCGGACTGGCAGGTCAGCTTATCACCTTTGACTCTACAGGAATAGACTTTTCCATGACGGCTTTGTTCGTGGCGATTGTGGTGGAGCAGTGGCAGGAAAGCAAGTCCCATGTTCCGGCAATCATAGGCTTTTTAATGTCCCTGTTGTTTTTGCTCGCATTCGGGGCTGACAGGTTTATTCTTCCGTCCCTGCTTACGTCCGTTATCATTTTAATTGCAGCAAGAAAGAATCTGGACGGTAAAGAGGCGCATATACAGGATGAATCCGGTATTTCAGCGGAAGAATAGAGAGAAAGACGAGGTTATGTATATGGACATCATGCATTCGATTGCGATTATTGCGGTAGTATCGGCCTGTACGATTTTAATACGAGCGGTTCCGTTCCTTTTGTTCGGCGGCAGCAGGCAGGTGCCCGGAACCATACATTATTTGGGAAAGTTTCTTCCGGAGGCGATTATGGCTACTCTGGTCGTATATTGTCTGCGAAACGTCAGGATTATGGAGGGAACTCATGGGCTTCCTGAATTGATTTCCGTTGTACTTGTAGCAATTTTACATTTGTGGAAAAAGAACATATTGATTTCGGTAGGTTTGGGAACAATATGTTATATGGTGCTTATTCAAATGATATTCACATAAAATAGAGAGACAAATGATAGGGGAGCAGGAGCATGGAAAAGAGAAAAAAATCATTATGGAAGAAAGTCGCAGTCACTGTGGTAATTGTGAGTGTTTTTCTGACAGTGGTTACGTATGCCGGTTTTTCTCTGTTTTTCGAAGATCATTATTATTATCAAACAAAAATAAATGGAGACGATTACAGCTATAAGACACCGGTGGAGGCAGAGGCCATCATGTACCTGGAGTTCCAGAAATATTCTCTTGAGATTCAAGGGAGAGAGGGAATGCATGATACGATTTTGCCGGCTGATATAGATATGGAATACATAGCTGATGATTCGTTCATAAACGTAAAAAAGGAGCAGAGTCCTCTGCTATGGATTTTAGGATTTTTTAAGGAATATTCCTATGACATACCGCAATTGGTAGAATATAATGAAAATATACTGGATGAGAAAATAGACGGACTTACTTTCTTTAAAAAGGAGAATATCAGAGCACCCAGCGATGCCTATCTCACCTATTCCTCGGAAGGAAAATGCTATCTCATTGCAGAGAGCAGCCCGGGAACCGACATAATACGGAAGAAGGCAGCACAGGTGATCAAAGAAGCGATAGGCAGCATGGAGCGGTCGGTAAATCTCGATGAAAAGGATTGCTACCGCTATGCAAAAGTGAATGCGGACGATGAGGCGTTAAATGAACTGGCGGATCAGGCCAATAAATACATTTCATCCAAGATTGTTTATAACTGGAATGGAAGCGATGTAGTGGTAGACGCAGATGTAATAAGCGGCTGGGTTGTCATAACGAAGGATTCGGCATCATTGGATGAAGAGAAAATAAGGGAGTTTGTGACGGAGCAGGCTAAGCTGTATGATACCTACGGGAAAAACCGCATATTCCATACTACCGACGGCAGGGAAATCGAATTGAAAAGCGGTGCCTATGGCTGGAAGACAAACAAGGAGACAGAGATAGAAGCACTGACTGCAGCTATAAAAAACGGAGAAACTCAGATCAGGGAGCCTGCGTACATCTACACGGCGGCAGTTCAAGGGCAGCAGGACATTGGAAACAGCTATGTGGAGATTGATTTGAGCAACCAGCACCTATATTTATACGTAGAAGGTGTTATGACCTTAGAAAGCGATTTCGTTTCAGGAAACGCGTCTAGGGGCTGGAACACGCCGGCGGGAGTATTTGGTCTGACCTATAAGGCTAAGAATGCGGTACTTCGGGGAGAAGGCTATGAGACACCGGTAAACTATTGGATGCCTTTTAATGGAAATATCGGAATGCACGACGCTACATGGCGCGGCTCTTTCGGCGGACAGATATATGAGACCAACGGTTCTCATGGCTGTATTAATCTTCCATTGGAAAATGCAAAAATAATTTACGAATATATATATACCGGATTCCCCGTTGTGTGTTATTATTAATTAGTAATTCGGTAAAAAGGCTTGTAAAATCAAGAAAGCTGGGATTGAATACGAGATGAAAGATACAGTGAAAAAGAGTGAAAAGAAGAGAGAAAGGCTGATAGAAGCTTTCGATAGGCAAAAGGAATTGAACATCCTGCTGAAGGAGCATGGAGGGGATATTCTGGATTCTGACAACTTTAAGAAGACAAACGAGCATATCCAGCACGGAAATATGACGGTAAATAATCATTGCATCAATGTTGCCAAGTATAGTTTGGCCATCAGCAGAAAGCTCAGGATCAACTGCAGCCAAAGAGAACTGGTGCGGGGAGCGCTGCTTCACGATTATTTTCTTTACGACTGGCACGACAAGCAGCGGAAGAACAGAAAGCGGCTGCATGGCTTTTACCACCCGGGGATAGCGCTTAGGAACGCTTCCAGAGAATATAAGCTTACCCCCAGAGAAAGGGATATCATCAAGAAGCATATGTGGCCCCTTACAGTAGTTCCGCCACAGTGCCGCGAGGCGTGGATAGTAACTACCGCAGATAAATACTGCTCTCTTTTGGAGACGATACGTCTGCACCGGGGAGACGGGAAGCGGTATTTTGCCAGAAGAGAGCCAAAGCTGGGTATTAATGTGAAAGTGCAGTATGAATAAGTAAGGAACAAGAAGCACTCAAAAGGGTAAAAGATTGAGCGATTTATTTGAGCAACTGGAAAAATACGCAGATTCCGACTACTATCCGTTTCATATGCCGGGGCATAAGAGAAACGCTGCGGGTAAGTGTGGCAGCGCTTTGGAGGCGGCATACGGAATCGATATTACAGAAATAGACGGATTCGACAACCTGCATCAGGCGCAGGGAATTTTGCGGAAGGCGCAGCAGGATGCGGCGAAGCTTTATGGCGCGGAGGAGACCTTTTTCCTCGTAAACGGAAGCACCTGCGGGATACTCAGCGCGATTTTCGCGGTGACACAAAGGGGAGACCGGCTTTTAGCGGCGAGGAACTGCCATAGGTCGGTATATTATGCTGTTTATTTGCAGGAGCTTCAGGTGTCCTATTTATATCCTGACATAGTAAAGGAGTATGGTATCGCGGATGCGGTAACGCCCGAGGGCGTGGAATGGCTCTTGAAGGAACAGCCGGATATAGCGGCGGTAATCATTACTTCGCCTACCTATGAAGGAGTGATATCCGATATCGGAAAAATTGCCGATATAACACATAGATATGGAAAGCCCCTCATTGTGGACGAGGCCCACGGAGCGCATTTCGGTTTTCATGAAGCCTTTCCGGAGAATGCGGTGAGGCAGGGCGCGGATATAGTGATACACAGCGTTCATAAGACACTGCCCGCTATGACACAGACATCCCTTTTGCATGTAAGCGGAAAACTGGTGGACAGAGAACGCCTTAAGAGGTACCTCAAGGTCTTCCAGACAAGCAGTCCCTCATATGTCCTTATGGCTTCCATCGATTCCTGTATGAATCTGATGAAAAGAGAGGGACGGCAGCTTTTAGGGCAGCTGTTGAATCACAGGAACAGCTTCGCAAAAGAAGTTGCAGAATGCAGATACCTGGAGATTATGGACAGGCAGGCAGCTTCCGGCTGTTGTATGCGGGTCATGGACCCCACAAAAGTAGTGATTTCCATAAAGAACGGGGAATTGACGGGGCAGCAGCTCTACGATATTCTAAGAGAGAGATACCATCTCCAGCTTGAAATGGCGGCAGGAAGCTATGTGTTGGCAATGCTTTCCCCGATGGATGGGCCGGATGGCTTGGAACGGCTTGCCAGGGCTTTACTGGAAATTGATGGTGAAATAACGGTGGCTGTAACGGACGAGCAGGAGGAAAGTACTTTGATGCCTCTGAAAACAATGATGTCTATTGCAAAAGCGATTGCCTTATCCGACGAAAAAGGGTATGATTATATACCGGTTCGGGAAGCGCAGGGCAGGACGTCCGCCGAATTTATTAACTTATATCCCCCGGGGATTCCGATTGCGGTACCCGGAGAAAAAATAGACGGCAGTACGGTGAAAGCAATCGATTTCTACCTTCGCACAGGATTGCATGTACAAGGTGTGCAGAATGGAATGCTTAAGGTACTGGGAAGTATTAACGAATCAAAGAAAAATGTTAAATAAAAAGGAGATAAATGTAACATGAGAAAAACTAAAATAATCTGCACGATAGGACCTTCCAGCGAGAGCGAAGAAAAATTGAGAGAGTTGATGTTAGCAGGCATGAACGTTGCCCGTTTTAACTTTTCCCATGGAACACATAAGCAGCATAAAGAGAAATTAGCCAGAGTAATAAGGTTGAGCGAGGAGCTGAAGCTTCCCGTAGCCACACTTTTGGATACGAAGGGACCGGAAATCCGTCTCTGCGATTTTAAGGACGGCAGAACGGAACTGGTGACCGGGCAGTTCTTTGCCCTGACTACTGAGGATGTATTAGGGGATTCCAAGAGAGCCTCCATTACATACAAGAACTTGAAAAATGACATTTCTGTCGGAATGTCTATCTTAATCGACGACGGTCTGATTGAAATGACAGTAACCGATATTAAGGGAGAGGATATAATCTGTACCGTAGTAAATGGTGGTCCGGTATCCAACCATAAGGGTGTCAATGTGCCCAACGCTATTTTATCCATGCCTTATATAAGCGATACCGACAGGGCTGATATTATTTTCGGCTGTGAAGTAGGCTATGATTTTATTGCGGCTTCCTTTGTCAGAACAAAAGAAGACGTTTTGGAAATAAGAAAGATTTTGGACGAGCACCACAGCACGATGAAGGTTATTTCCAAAATCGAAAATATGCAGGGAATCCAGAACCTGGAAGAGATACTTTCCGTGTCCGACGGCATTATGGTAGCCCGAGGTGACATGGGTGTTGAGGTACCTCTCGAAGAGGTCCCTGTATTGCAGAAGCAGATGATCAAAATGGCTGTGGCGCAGGGTAAGCACGTAATTACGGCGACGCAGATGTTAGAATCCATGATAAAGAATCCCAGACCGACCCGTGCGGAGACCACGGATATCGCCAACGCTATTTATGACGGAACTACGGCAATCATGCTTTCCGGGGAAACTGCTGCAGGCTTATACCCGGTAGAAGCGGTAAAGACCATGGCGAAAATCGCAGAGCGTACGGAAAACGACATCGATTACGATTCCCGCATGAAGAGAAACAGGTGCGAGGATCCTGATATCACCACAGCAATTTCCCACGCCACATGCACCACAGCTTCCGATTTGAACGCGTCGGCCATTATCACGGTAACGATGTCAGGGTTTACGGCAGGAATGATTTCCAGATATAAACCGACATGCCCGGTTATCGCATGCGCGGTAAATCCGAGAGTGTGCAGACAGCTCAATTTATCATGGGGCGTAGTTCCTGTATTGATCCAAAAGGAAGAAAAAGCGGACGACTTGTTCGAAGAAGCTACCCATGCGGTAGAAAGAGCAGGCTATGTAAAGAGGGGAGACATTGTCGTGCTGACTGCAGGAGTGCCGCTGGGCATTTCGGGCAGGACAAATATGATTCGCGTTATCGAGGTATAAAATTTCAATGGGTAAATTTATCTGTTTTATGGGGAAAAGTTCTACGGGGAAGGATACTATTTTTCAAAAGCTCCTGGAGGATAAGGAACTGGGCCTTAAAACCCTTGTTCCTTATACCACCAGACCTATTCGCGGAGGAGAAGTAAACGGTGTGGAATACTATTTCACCGACGAGGAGGGCTACCGTATGCTACTGGAGAGCGGAAAGATCATAGAGGAGAGAACCTATGATACGTATTACGGTCCATGGCGTTATTTTACAGTGGATGACGGAAATATTGACCTGAAACATCAAAGCTATGCAGTAATAGGAACCCTGGAGGCTTATAACAAGCTATGTGATTTTTTCGGGAAGGACAATATCGTACCGGTGCTCATAGAGGTGGATGATGGCATCAGGCTTACGAGAGCGCTGGAGCGGGAGAAAAAACAGGAAAATCCCGGTTATGAGGAGCTGTGCCGCAGGTATCTTGCGGACTGCGAGGATTTCGGTGAAGAGAAGATAAAGGAAGCGGATATAGGCAGGCGCTTCTATAACGATGATTTAGAACATTGCTTAAAAGAGATTAAAGAGTACATAGTGGAAATGTTATAGGCAAAAGCTTGCAGAAGGAGGCAGATATGGATATAAAAGTAAATCAGGTTACGAATCCGGTTCCGGCAGAGCCGGTGGAAAAGCAGCAGCCTGCAGACGGTACATTTAAGTTTACTCTTATCAGCCATATCGAAGAGAAGGAACTGCAGGCAAGACTTACCTCTCTCATGGAGGAAATTACCATGCAGGGCGATAAGCTTTCCAAGCGCCGCGATGTAAAGGATATGAAGAAGTACCGCGGTTTGATCAAAGAGTTCATGAACGAGGTGGTCAGCCATTCCCATTCTTTTACAAGAGAGAACTTCCTGGACAAGCGGGGACGGCATCGGGTATATGGTATCATACGTTTGATCGATGAGAAGTTGGATGAGTTGGCGCAGGAGCTTGTAAAAGAAGAAAAGGACAATCTGAGTATCTTGAATAAAATCGGAGAAATCAGGGGATTGCTTCTGGATATATTTACTTGATGCAGTATTGTTAAAAAAAGCTATAATGGAAATAGACATTGTGATAAAGCGGGAGGTTCGGGATGGCGAGATTTACGGATATTATCGGGCAGGAACAGCTAAAGGAGCATTTACAGAATGCTCTTAAATTAAATAAAGTATCTCATGCATATATCATCAATGGAGAAAGAAGCTCCGGAAAGGAGTTTATTGCCAGAATATTTGCTTCGGCTTTGCAGTGTGAAAAAGTACAGCTTCAGGATGAAGATATTTCTTCAGGGAATGTGGAGCCTTGCGGCGAGTGCCGTTCCTGCAAGCAGATGGCTACGGGAAATCAGCCGGACGTCATCTATGTGACGCACGAGAAGCCCGGAACGATAGGTGTGGAGGACATCCGCGGACAAATTAACGGAAGTGTTGCGATTAAGCCCTATAGCAGCCCCCGTAAAGTATATATCATAAACGAAGGCGAGAAGATGACGGTTCAGGCACAGAATGCTCTGTTAAAGACCTTGGAAGAACCGCCGGAGTATACGGTAATTCTTATTTTGACAACAAATATGGAATCGCTGCTTTCTACGATTCTGAGCCGGTGTGTAGTGTTGAATATGAAGCCGGTGAAGGATATGCAGGTTAAGCGCTTTTTGATGGAGGCGATGCAGGTGCCGGATTACAAGGCGGATATTTGCGTGGCTTTCGCCAGAGGAAATATCGGAAAGGCAAAGCTGTTAGCTTCCAGCGAAGACTTCGAGCACGTAAAGGAAGAAGCGATTACACTTTTAAAATATATTAATGATATGGAAATAAATGAAATTGTTGCGGCGATTAAAAAAATCGGGGAATATAAGCTGGATGTGAATGATTATATGGACATTCTGGCTATCTGGTACAGGGATGTCCTCATGTTCAAGGCGACAAACGATGCAAATCACTTGATTTTCAGAGAGGAAATACAGTATATTAGAAAGGTAGCGGACAGAAGCACTTATGAAGGAATCGAGCTGGTAATAAGCGCGCTTGAAAAAGCGAAGAACCGCTTGAATGCAAATGTAAACTTCGATTTGACCATGGAGCTTTTGTTCCTGACGGTCAAAGAGAATTCCTGATATTAATGAGTAAAAGAGCACTCATAGGAGTAAAAGAGCACTCATAGGAGTAAAAGGGCACTCATAGGAGTAAAACCACTCAAATGGGTAAAGGACGCTCATAGGAAAAGGAGGATAGTTATTAAATGATAAAAGTAATAGGTGTACGTTTTAGGACGGCAGGAAAGATCTATTTTTTTGATCCCGGTCGTTTGAGTATAAAAAGAGGCGAGCATGTTATCGTGGAAACGGCCAGGGGAATCGAATACGGAACGGTGGTAGGAGATCCCAGAGAGGTAGAAGAGGAGAGGGTAATCCAGCCTTTGAAGCCGGTGCTGCGCGTTGCTACGGCAAAAGACGGCGAGCAGGAAGCGGCGAATAAGCTCAAGGAAAAAGAAGCCTTTAAGATATGCCTGGAGAAGATAAGAAAGCATGAACTGGATATGAAGCTCATCGACGCAGAATATACCTTCGATAACAACAAGGTATTGTTCTATTTTACAGCGGACGGCCGCATCGATTTCCGCGAGCTGGTGAAGGATCTGGCGGCGGTGTTCAAGACGAGAATCGAGCTGCGGCAGATCGGTGTCAGAGACGAGACGAAAATCGTGGGAGGTGTGGGCATATGCGGGCGTGCGCTTTGCTGCCACTCCTATCTGTCCGAGTTTGTGCCGGTGTCTATCAAGATGGCGAAGGAGCAGAACCTTTCCCTGAATCCTACGAAAATATCAGGTGTCTGCGGACGTCTGATGTGCTGCCTGAAAAATGAGGAAGAGACTTATGAGGATTTGAACCGCAGACTTCCTAATGTAGGTGATTATGTGACCACTGAAGATGGTTTCAAAGGAGAGGTACAGAGTGTAAATGTCTTAAGGCAGCTTGTGAAGGTAATTATAGAGAAAGACGATGAGAAAGAAATTCAGGAATATAAAGTGAATCAGCTCAGGTTCAAGAAGAAGCATAAGAACACGAAGGTGGAAGTAAGCGACGAGCAGCTTAGAGAGTTGGAGAAATTGGAAAAGCAGGAAGGGAAATCTAAACTGGATGACAATTAATCTGAAAGAGAAGGAACGGCTGGATGAACTGCAAAGAAACGGTTATAAGATCATTCAGAACCCCGAAAAGTTCTGCTTTGGGATGGATGCTGTTCTTTTATCTGGCTTCGCCCGGGCAGGAGAAGGGGATAAGGTTCTCGACCTCGGTACAGGAACCGGGATTATACCTATACTCATGGAGGCAAAGACGAAGGCGGCCCATTTAACGGGGCTGGAGATTCAGGAAGAAAGTGCCGATATGGCAATGCGGAGCGTGGCGCTTAATAATCTTCAGGATAAGATTGCCATCGTGCAGGGAGATTTGAGAGAGGCAGGGACGTTATTCGGCGCTGCTTCTTTTGATGTTATTACATGCAATCCTCCGTACATGACCTCTAATCATGGATTGCAGAACCTTAAGGCGCCCAAGGCGATTGCCCGCCATGAAATATTGTGCACCTTGGAAGATGTGGTGTCGCAGGCAGCAGGGCTTCTTAAGCCCGGCGGCAATTTTTTCATGGTGCACAGGCCCTTTCGGCTGGCGGAAATTATGGTACTCCTTCATGAATATAAGCTGGAGCCGAAGCGTATGCAGCTTGTATACCCATATGTGGATAAGGAGCCGAATATGGTGCTCATAGAAGCGAACCGGGGCGGCAAGCCGAGGATTACGGTGGAGAAGCCTTTGATTGTATACAAGGAACCGGGAGTTTATATGCCGGAAATATATGATATTTACGGTTATTAGGAGGTAATGTGAAAAAATTATTTTTCACGGCATAATTTATTATGCTTGCAAATATCGTGCTTAATATGTGCTCGCACATATGGCCCAAAGTTTGCAGGTTATGAGAAAGGCACGGTTATTAATATGGCGGGAATATTATATTTGTGTGCGACGCCGATCGGAAATTTGGACGATATGACGCTTCGGGTAATCGATACCCTTAAGAGCGTGGACCTGATCGCGGCGGAGGATACGAGAAACAGCATTAAGCTGTTAAATCATTTCGATATAAAGACACCGATGACCAGTTATCATGAATATAACAGGGTGGAAAAGGCACATTATCTTATTGGACAGATGCAGGGAGGAAAGGCGGTAGCGCTCATTACTGACGCAGGGACGCCTGCGATTTCCGATCCGGGGGAAACCCTGGTAGCGCTCTGCCAGGAAGCGGGAATCGTTGTAACCTCTCTTCCGGGAGCGGCAGCGTGTATTACAGCGCTTACCCTATCGGGTTTAAGCACAAGACGGTTTTGTTTCGAGGGCTTTCTGCCCGACAACAAAAAGGAGAAAAAAGCTGTACTGGAGGAGCTGTCAGGAGAGAGCAGGACGATGATTATTTATGAAGCGCCTCACCATTTAAAAAAGACGCTGGAAGAGCTTTATGAAGCGTTGGGTGAGCGTAAAATCACCATATGCAGGGAGCTTACGAAGAAATTCGAGACCGTATTACCTACGACCATCGAAAAGGCACTTGACTTTTATGAGGAGAACGAGCCCCGGGGTGAATATGTGCTGGTCATTCAGGGAAAAAGCCTGGAGGAAAAGAAAGAAGAGGCCGCTCTTTCCTGGAAGGAAATGCCTATAGAAGAGCATATGAGATATTACGAAGAGCAGGGAATAGAGAGAAAGGAAGCTATGAAGCTTGCGGCGAAGGACAGAGGAATCGGAAAGCGTGATGTATACCATATGCTTTTAGAAAAAATAGAATAAGGATTCGGCTGTTACTGTTCACACAGTAGCTTAACACTTGCTGTTAAGCTACGTAAGAATGTGATGCAAGAGATGATTTCTGCTTCGCGTAGCGAATCTACATGCAAAAGGTTTGCATTGCAGAACATCATGCGTTACTGTGAACGGAGTGAACAGTAACTTCGGCTTATAAACTGGAAACAGATACGGCAGGAGCAGGAGGGAACGCTATGGGAATATTGGATAGTGTCAGTACGGGAATGAAGGGCTTCGACAAGGCGATAGATATGCTTCGTCTGGGAGATAACGTAGTATGGCAGGTGGATTCTATCGAGGATTACTGTTATGTGGTTGCGCCCTATATCGAACAGGCGAGAAAGGATAACCGTAATATTATCTATTTCCGTTTTGGAACACATAGGCAAGTGGTGGAGGACCTGACCGGTATCAAGATTTATGAGCCCGATCCAGCCATGGGCTTCGAAGGCTTTGCTACCATGATTCACCGCATTATCGGGGAAGAGGGAGTGAAAGCCTTTTATGTTTTTGACTGTCTGACGGAGCTGTTAGCCTTCTGGTACTCCGATTTGATGACTGGCAACTTTTTCAGGGTAACCTGCCCTTATCTGTATGAGCTGGATACTATCGCTTACTTTGCTATTAAGCGAAATGTGCATACCTATGATACGATTGCGACCATTCGTGAAACAACGCAGCTTCTTTTAGATGTTTATAAAATAAATGATCGATTTTATATTCATCCGCTGAAGGTATGGCAGAGGTATTCTCCCACTATGTTTTTCCCCCATTATATCGACGGTGACGAGGTGGAGCCGATTACTGCCAGCGCTCAGGCTGCGGAGCTATTTTCAAGCTTCAATTGGACGGAGGAACGGCTGGATTACTGGCACGTGACCATTAATAAGGCAAGAGAAGCTCTGGAAGGAGAAGAGAAGGAAAAAGAAGAGATGAAGGGGCTTCTCATCGACCTGCTCATCGGAAAGGAATCCCGCATGCGGGATATGTGCATGAGCTTTTTTAAGTTGTCCGATATTGTCAAGATCGCCGGGAGGGAAATCGGTACGGGATTTATCGGGGGAAAAAGTGTAGGCATGCTTTTAGCGAGGAGGATCATTACGAGGAGTGACGAAGATAAGGCATATTTTAAGCCTCTTCTGGAATCCCATGATTCATTTTACCTCGGCTCCGATATCTATTATACTTACATAGTGGAAAACGGATGGTGGCAGCTTCGGACGAAACAGAAAACCGAGGAAGGGTATTTCGCATATGCGCCGGAGCTTAAAGAAAAGCTGCGCGGGGGAAAGTTTCCAAGAATTGTAAGGGATGAATTCATGCAAATGCTGGAATATTATGGACAGTCTCCTATTATCGTGCGTTCCAGCTCGCTGTTAGAGGATAACTTCGGCAATGCCTTTGCTGGAAAATATGAGAGTGTGTTCTGTGTAAATCAGGGAGATCCTGAGAAGCGTCTGAACGATTTTATGGATGCGGTAAGGGTGGTTTACGCCAGTACCATGAATGAGGATGCTCTGCATTATAGAAAAAACAGAGGGCTGGCCGACAGAGATGAGCAGATGGCGATTCTGGTGCAAAGGGTTTCGGGAGACTATTATGGTGACTATTTCTTTCCCCATATAGCGGGGGTAGGTAACTCCTCAAATCTATATGTATGGGATAAAGAGGTGGACATGGAAGCGGGGATGCTTCGCCTTGTATTCGGCCTTGGAACCCGGGCAGTGGACAGGGTAATCGGGGATTATGTGAAGATTGTAACCTTGGATGACCCTATGAGGCTGCCGCTCATAGGCTATGGGGAAGCGCAGAAATATTCCCAGCACAATATGGATGTGCTGAACCTGAAGGAAAATACGCAGGAATCCATAAGCGTGAATAAGGTTACAAGTTCCGATATTAAGGCAGATAAAAATCTGTTCTGGGTACGGGACTTCGAGACGGAGAGAAGGCTTAGCGAAATCGGAAGAGATAGTTCCGGCGTTCCTCCCATCCTGAATTTCAGAAAATTATTGAAGGAAACTGAATTTCCGGAGATAATGAAACGGATGCTTGCGCTTCTGGCTGACAAGTACAATTATCCGGTAGATATAGAGTTTACGGCAAATTACAACAGAGAAGGGGAATTGCACATCAACCTTTTGCAGTGTCGGCCGCTCCAGACGCGGGGACTGGGAAAGACAGTAGATATACCGGAGGAGGTGGATGAGAAAAAGTGTTTGTTCTACTCTCACGGTAATTTTATGGGTGGTAATGTGAGACTTCCCATCGATTACATTGTCTATGTAAGCGTAAAGGAATATTTAGAGCTGAAGGAACAGGACAAATATGATATCGCAAGGCAGGTCGGTTTGCTTAATCGGGCTCTTAAGGGGAAGAATGCCATGCTGATGGGGCCGGGAAGATGGGGAACGACAACGCCCTCTCTGGGAGTGCCTGTGCATTTTACGGAGCTCATGAATATGTCGGCAGTCTGTGAAATAGCTTATAGTGAAAAAGGAATTATGCCTGAATTATCTTACGGAAGCCATTTCTTCCAGGATTTGGTGGAATCGGGAGTCTTCTATGTGGCTCTTTTCGACGGCAGGAAAAATGTCGTTCTGAATGAGGAGAAAGTATTAGAAGCTGAGAATATCGCCTGCGAGATAATCGGAGAAGGATGTGCTGTGAATGCCGATGTGATTCATGTAGTAAGGACTGAGGGAATGGAGCTGTATTCAGATATTGTGAGCCAGAGGGTTCTTTGCTCGGAGTAGTGTGCCGGTAAAATGTTCTGAGATGGACTTAAAAAAACCAGTTGACAAATTGATATAGAGACAATATACTTTGAATATCAAACTAATTTTAAAAAGATAAGTATTATAAAAGGAGATATTAAAATGTTAGAAAGAGTAAAAGAAATTATCCAGGAACAATTGAGCTTAGACGGTGTTGAAATTACGGAAGAATCCTCCTTTAAAGATGATTTGGGAGCGGATTCCCTCGATTTATTCGAATTGGTTATGGCTTTTGAAGAAGAATACGGTATAGAGATTCCCTCCGAGGATCTGGAGCAGATTACGACGGTTGGAGCTGTAATAGAATATATGAAAAACAAAGGCGTAGAAGCATAAGATGGAGACGAGAATAACCAAATTACTGGGAATCGAATATCCGATCATACAAGGCGGCATGGCGTGGGTCGCAGAGTATCACCTTGCGGCGGCGGTATCCGAGGCCGGAGGTCTGGGATTGATAGGAGCGGCCAGCGCCCCTGCGGATATTGTGAGACAGCAGATTCGCGAGGCGAAGAAGCTGACAGATAAACCGGTGGGCGTGAATATCATGCTGCTGAATCCAAATGCAGAAGATGTGGCAAGGCTCATCGTGGAAGAAGACGTGAAGGTAGTGACCACAGGGGCCGGCAATCCGGGCAAGTTCATGGAGCTATGGAAAAATGCAGGCGTAAAAGTGATTCCTGTAGTTGCCAGCGTGGCCATGGCTAAAATGATGGAGCGCGCAGGTGCGGATGCGGTGGTTGCAGAAGGAACCGAAGCCGGAGGCCATATAGGCGAGGCCACCACCATGTCTTTACTTCCTCAGGTAGCGGACGCCGTAAATATCCCGGTGGTAGGAGCGGGCGGAATTGCCGACGGAAGAGGTTTCGCGGCAGCTGTGATGCTGGGAGCGGAAGCTGTGCAAATGGGTACGGTATTCGCAACTGCGAAGGAATCCATCGTACATGACAGCTTTAAGCAGAAAATCTTTGCTGCCAAGGATATCGATTCGGAGGTGACAGGAAGGAGCACAGGTCATCCGGTGCGTTCCCTTAGAAATAAAATGACAAGGGAATACCTGAAGCTGGAAGAAGAGGGCGCTTCCTTCGAGGAACTGGAATATCTGACGCTGGGTTCCTTGAGAAAGGCCGTGGTAGACGGCGATGTAGTAAACGGAACAATTATGGCAGGACAGATAGCCGGTCTGATAAAAGAAGAAAAGAGCTGCAGTGAAATCATTCGTGAAATCATGTCGCAGGCAGAAAAGTTATTGAAGTTGTAAGGTATGAGGTCCGTATGGGCAGACGTTACTATTCGCTCCGTTCTCAGTAGCACATGATTTCTGCATTTAAATTCGCTCCGCGAGGCAGAAATCATCTCCTGAATAACGTTCTTATGCAGCTTAACAGTAAGTGTTAAGCTGCTAAGTGAATAGTATAGGCGGATCTTTTTTTTGACCTAATATTTTGATATTCAAAGTAAAATGATGAATGGAGAGGCAAGATTGTATTATGGGTAAAACAGCATTTATTTTTCCCGGTCAGGGAGCACAATATGTTGGGATGGGAAAGGACTTTTACGAAGGATTTACGGTGAGCAGAGAAATGTTCGAACTGGCAGAAAAAGCGGCCGGCTTGGATGTAGTATCCCTTTGCTTCGAAGAAAATGAAAGAATAAATATTACGGAGTATACACAGATAGTGATGCTTGCGACTGAGGTCGCTATTTTAAAAGCGATAGAGGAAAAGGGATATAAGCCTGATGTGACGGCCGGTTTAAGTCTGGGAGAATACGGTGCGCTCGCAGCAGCAGGCGTCATGAGCCCGGAGGACATATTCAGGATAGTGAGAAAAAGAGGCATTTACATGCAGGAGGCCGTGCCCCAAGGGGGAGCTATGACAGCAGTACTCGGCCTTCCGGCAGATATAATAGAAAAGATATGTGAAAAGATAGAAGGTTCTGTAAGCATAGCTAATTATAATTGTCCGGGACAAATCGTAATTACGGGAGAGGCGCAGGCAGTAGAAAAAGCAGCTTCGCAGTTGCTGGAGGAGGGAGCGAAAAGATGTATTCCTCTGAATGTCAGCGGGCCATTCCATTCTCCCCTTCTTGCAGGAGCCGGAGAAAAGCTGGGCGAGGAGTTGCAAAGTGCCGAGGTGAACGATATAGGGGTTCCTTATCTTTCCAACGTAACGGGAGATTACGTAACGGATAAGGATCAGGTGAAGCAGCTCTTAGTCCGTCAGGTATCTTCGTCGGTGAAATGGCAGCAGAGCGTAGAGCGCATGTTGGAAGACGGAGTCGATACATTTGTAGAAATCGGGCCGGGCAAGACGCTTAGCGGATTCATACGGAAAATTAACAAGGACGTAAAAGCAATTAATATTGAAAAAGTAGAAGATTTGGAGAAGCTTGAACAGATATAGTCTCCGATAGGAGAACGTAACTATGAAGGTACAATGAAGGTACAAAACGGTTACAAATAAAAGTAAAGGAGTATGAAAATGTTAGAGGGAAAAGTAGCGCTTATAACCGGTGCCAGCCGGGGAATCGGCCGTGAAATCGCACTTACGTTGGCAGGCTATGGAGCGGATATCATTGTAAACTATAACGGCAGTGCAGACAAAGCGTACGAGGTGGTAAGGGAAATTGAGGCTATGGGAAGAAGAGCAGTGTCGGTGCAATGCTCTGTTTCCGAGTATGAAGCTTGCGGAAGGATGATAACGGATATGCTGGAGGCGTTCGGACATATCGATATTCTTGTAAACAACGCAGGCATTACAAAAGATAACCTTATGATCAAGATGACCGAAGAGGATTTTGACGGGGTAATAGATACGAACCTAAAGGGGACCTTTAACACGATAAAGCATATGTATCGGGCATTTATTAAGCAAAGGAGCGGAAGGATCATAAATCTGTCCTCCGTATCCGGAGTGCTGGGCAATCCCGGTCAGGCGAATTATGCGGCCTCCAAAGCCGGAGTGATCGGGCTTACCAAGAGTATGGCGAAGGAGCTTGCAAGCAGAAATATTACGGTGAACGCGGTCGCTCCCGGATATATCGATACTGATATGACACAGGCTATGAGCGAAGGTGCAAGAGAAGCGGTTATCGCACAAATACCGCTTAAGCGTGCCGGGCAGCCGAAGGACATTGCGGAGATGGTGGCATTTTTGGCCAGCGACAAGGCCGGGTATATTACGGGTCAGGTAATTTCAGTAGATGGTGGTATGGCCTAGGCGGCAGAGATGCTGTAAACAGAAAATTTGCTAATAATGAAGGAGCATGAGTATAAAGATGAGCAGGAGAGTAGTTGTTACCGGTTTAGGAGCTATTACGCCCATAGGGCTTAGTGTGGATGAATTTTGGACCAGTGTGAAAGCAGGAAAAGTAGGATTTGATAAAATTACAAAGTTTGATACTTCCGAGTACAAGTGTAAGCTGGCGGCGGAGGTAAAGGGCTTTGAGGCGAAGGATTTCATGGATGTCAAGGCGGGAAAGAGAATGGAGCTGTTCAGTCAGTATGCGGTAGCGGCTACCAAAGAGGCGCTTGAGGATGCCGGAATCGATATGGAAAAGGAAGACGGATTTAGAGTGGGAGTTTCCATGGGTTCAGGTATCGGTTCCCTGCAAGCCATGGAAAGAGAACATACCAAACTTTTGGAAAAAGGGCCCGGGCGCGTTAATCCTTTGCTTGTACCCCTTATGATATGTAATATGGCTGCGGGCAATGTGTCCATTCAGTTCGGACTGAAGGGAAAAAATATTAATGTTGTTACAGCATGTGCGACAGGAACCAATTCCATCGGAGAAGCATTCCGCTCCATTCAGTACGGAGAGGCGGATGTAATGGTAGCCGGAGGAACGGAAAGCAGTATTACACCGGTAGGTGTTGCCGGGTTTACGGCGCTGACGGCACTCACTTCCTCGGAAGATAAAAACAGATGCTCCATTCCTTTCGATAAGGAAAGAAGCGGGTTCGTCATGGGAGAAGGTTCGGCAGCGGTAATCCTAGAGGAATTAGAGCATGCAAAAAAGAGAGGCGCTAAGATTTACGCAGAGGTCGTAGGCTACGGCTGTACGGCGGACGCTTATCACATCACCTCTCCCGCGGAGGATGGGGAAGGTGCGGCGAAGGCCATGGAATTTGCCATCGGGGATGCGGGAATCCGGCCGGAGGACATTACCTATATCAACGCTCACGGAACGAGCACCCATCACAATGATTTATTCGAAACGAGAGCCATTAAGAAAGCCTTTGGCGATCATGCCCGGAATATAAAGATCAATTCAACGAAATCTATGGTAGGTCATTTGCTCGGCGCAGCAGGAGCTCTTGAATTCGTGACTTGTGTAAAGGAATTGGAAGAAGGTTATATTCACCGCACAGTGGGCTATCAGATTCCGGATGAAGAGTGCGACTTGGATTATTGCAAGGAAGCCGTAGAAGAAGCGTTTACTTACGCACTTTCTAATTCGCTGGGATTCGGCGGACACAATTCCACTATAATTGCAAAGAAATATACGGAATAAAAAAACAAAATAAATGAAGAGTGTGTAAAAAACACTCATTAGGAGATAGAGATGTCCGTTTTGACAACAAAGGAAATTATGGAAATCATCCCCCACAGACACCCGTTTCTGCTCGTGGATACCATAGAGGAGCTGGAACCGGGCGTAATGGCGAAGGGAAAGAAATGTGTGACTTATAACGAGCCGTTTTTTGCGGGACATTTCCCGGCAGAGCCGGTTATGCCGGGAGTGCTTGTAGTGGAGGCGCTGGCGCAGGTAGGTGCCGTAGCTTTGCTCAGTCAGCCCGGCTTCAAAGGAAAGACCGCATATTTCGGAGCAATCAATTCGGCAAAATTCAAGAAAAAAATTGTGCCCGGAGATGTACTTTTGCTGGAAACAGAAATTATTAAAATAAAAGGCCCTATCGGCATAGGAAGCGCAAAGGCATATGTGGATGGAAAGCTGGCAGTGCAGGCAGAGCTTACTTTTGCCATAGGCAGCCTGGAGGAATCATGAGCGATAGTTTATTAAAACCCTTAAAAATCGGAGACCTGACAGCGAAGATTCCAGTGGTTCAGGGCGGAATGGGCGTAGGGATCAGCCTGTCCGGACTGGCGGGAGCAGTAGCGGCTCTGGGCGGTGTAGGCGTGATCTCCACCGCACAAATCGGTTACAAAAGCGAAAACTTTGGCAGAGACCCGCTAGGGTGTAATCTCCGTGCCATAAAAGATGAGATTGATAAAGCAAGAAAAATCGCCGGAAGCGGAATTATCGGCGTTAATATTATGGTGGCGACAAAACGATATGAGGAATACGTAAAGGCAGCAATAGCTGCAGGCGTGGACATCATCATATCAGGAGCAGGACTGCCAATGACTCTGCCGGAGCTGGTAGGAAAGGCCAAGACAAAGATCGCGCCTATCGTTTCAAGCCTTAAGTCGGCACAGATTATCTTAAAATATTGGATGAAGAAGTATGACAGATTACCGGATATGGTCGTTATAGAAGGTCCTTTGGCCGGAGGGCATCTGGGCTTTAAGGGGGAGCAGCTTAGTCATATAGAGGAGCTGGATTATGACGAAGAAATCCGCAGGATCATTGGGCATATAACAGAATGTGCAAGTGAGCATGGCAGAGAAATCCCGGTAGTGATTGCGGGAGGAATCTATACGAGAGAAGATGCGGAGCACGCCTTTTCGCTTGGAGCTTCCGGCGTTCAGTTAGCGACCCGATTTGTAACGACTTATGAATGCGACGCTTCTGAGGCATATAAGCAGGCATACATAGATGCCTCTGAGGAAGATATTATAATTGTAAAAAGTCCGGTAGGAATGCCGGCACGTGCCATCGCCAACGAGTTTACGGGAAGAACTGCAGAAGGAAGAATACCTCCCAGGAAGTGCTTCGATTGTATCATAACCTGCAATCCGGCAGAAACGCCGTATTGCATCACGCAGGCTCTCATAAATGCAGTAAATGGAAATGTAAAGGACGGACTTCTTTTCTGCGGGTCAAATGCTTGCAGGGCCAAGAAGCTGGAACATGTAAAGGATATTATGAAAGAATTTGAAATAGACGTAGAATAGTGTTAGAAAGGCAAGGTTATTAGTATGATGAGAATAATAGGGACGGGAAGCTGTCTCCCCTCCAATGTGGTAACCAACGATGATTTATCAAAAATTATGGATACCTCCGATGAATGGATTTCCAGCCGCACGGGTATAAAAGAGAGAAGGCTGGCAAAGGAAGAGACCACAGCTTCCATGGCTGCGGAAGCTTCGCAGAGAGCGCTTAAAAATGCAGGAATCGGTGTAGGGGAAATCGATTTAATTATTGTAGGGACAATTACCGGCGACTATGTAACTCCATCTACCTCCTGTGAGGTGCAGGCAAAGCTTGGAGCAGAACGCGCAGTGGCTTTCGATATAAACGCTGCTTGCTCAGGCTTTATGTTTGCCCTTCATACTGCCTACGTTTATTTGCAGTCAGGAATTTATAAAACGGCGCTGGTAGTCGGGGCGGAGACGTTGTCTAAAATTATGGACTGGAACGATAGAAGCACCTGTGTACTTTTTGGAGACGGAGCAGGAGCAGCCGTAGTGAGGGCATATACGGACGAAGAGTCAGGAGAGCGCGGAATGGGAAGAAGCGGCGCCAGGGGTTTGCTTGCCTTCTCGCAGGGATCTGATGGAGAAAAGGGAAGTGTTCTTGCGTGCAGGGACCGTGTAAATAATAATCCATTGATTCAGAATCCCTTTGAAATGGATTATGTCTCCATGGACGGTCAGGAAGTGTATAAGTTCGCGGTGAGTACTGTGCCTTCATCTATTATAAAGGTGCTTGAAATGTCACAGCTGAAAACGGAGGATATTAAATATTTTGTGCTTCATCAGGCGAATATCCGAATTATTCAGTCCGTAGCAAAGCGTCTGAAAGTAAGCGAGGATAAGTTCCCTTTAAGTTTGGACCATTGCGGGAACATATCTGCGGCAAGCGTGCCCATTCTTCTGGATGAGATGAACCAGAAGGGAATGCTTAGCCCGGGAGACAGAATAGTTATGTCAGGCTTTGGCGCCGGGCTTACGTGGGGAACTGCCGTAATCGAATGGTAGGGAAAATCGTCGATCGCATTATTTTTCTTTAACAGATATACTGAAAATAATAAGTATCTTGGCAGGAAGCTGCTGCAAATATTCTGCAGCGGCTTCCTATTCTATATATCGCCATGGATTTTTTTCATATAAATACTTGGTGACAATCCTGTGCTCTTTTTGAAAATCTGATTAAAATATGGCGGATTATTTCCGCAGCCGACAAGCTCTGCAATCTCCTGAATTTTTATGGGATTTTGTTCTGCCAGAAGTTCCTTGGCTTTCTTAACCTTTTCGTCGGTTAAATATTTAGAAAAGGTTTCCCCTGTTTCCTTAATGAATTTTTTACTTACATAATCCACATTCATATAAAGATAATTGTCTGCAATCCACTTTAAGGAAAGATCCGGATCAGATAAATGCTCCTGTACATAAGTCTGTATCTTGGCACTAATAGTACCGGCAGCAGTATAAGAATGATATTTATGATAAAGGTTTTCCAATAATTGTTTAAGAGAGCTTGTAATTTCCCCGCAATTGGAAGAGGACCCCACTCGAGTTAGAAATTCTGCGGCAAAAAGAGCGTGATAGGATATATTTTTAGAGGAAGATATAACGATAACGGAAGAAACCAGCTGCTTTAAAAAATTAATATCCGTTATGGTCTGCAAAACGCTGAGCAATGAATGGATAGCTTTTGCGGATTCCTCTCTGTCGTCTACATAAATTTGTGCAGTATAGTTTTGAACTTCTCGGATAATATTTTGATAATTGCTGATTCTCGTTAATGTTATGCCATCGGTATATATAATTTGTTCATAAAGGCGTATATGATAAATAATCTTATTTAAAGCCAATTCAAAGTTGTCAAAAGAATTTCTCTGATATAGAATCCCCGTACTTTGATTAGAAAAATCGAGCTTAGACATAAATACATCCATTACTTCATACGAAATACCAAACGAAGGAAAAAAGAGTACAAGAGTGTTATGCACATATAGATAATTAAAAGAAATACCGGGAGAATTATTTTCACGATAATGTTCAATTAAATCGATAAGATTTTGCATATTCTCTTCTATAAGATAATAGAAATAACAAACCTCATAGGGAGTGGTATAAAAATCAAGGTATTTACTGTAATCTTTATGGAAGGGAACATAACTGTCCTTAGATAAAGAGTCTTGAGAAGTAAGGCCGTCGTTGATTAAATTGATGAGCAGGTTTTGCCGGAATTGGTTAAGGAGCGGTAAATTATCCTGCACATTTCTTCTGGTCGCGAGCTTATCATAGTAGTCATGTATCACATCTTTTAAACTGGATATAATCTGTTCCTCATTGCAGGGCTTAAGCAGATAATAGCGCACGCCATACTGCATCGCTTTTTTCGCATATTCGAAATCGCTGTATCCGGTTAAGATGATAAATTGAGTATCTTTGTTGACTGCATAAATTTTCTGGATCAATTCCAATCCCGATAGGCCGGGCATTTTAATATCCGTGAGTACAATGTCCGGGTATTCGTCGAGAATCATATTATATGCTTCTATCCCGTCCTTAGCGGTTCCCATCAATGAGATACCCAGGCTTTTCCAGTCGATTAATTCGGAGATGGTTTCGCGAATTATCTTTTCGTCGTCTGCAATTAATAATTTTAACATGTAAGCGTACACTCCCATTTTTTATATTTTATTTACCGGAATGGTTACTTGGGCGACGGCGGTATCCTCGTCCTTATTGTATAGATTCAGTCCGTAGGAAGAGCCGTAGGTAAGCTGAATCCGCTGATGAATATTCAGAAGTCCAATTCCAAAGCCATGTGGGATCACCTCTTGTTTATTTAACTTTTCCAGAAGATGCTCCTCGAATTGCGAACCGCTGTTTATGATGCTTATGAATACCGTTTCATCGTAAATATGTCCTTCTATTTCAATATGGCATACATCGATACTTTCTTCCATCCCATAGTTAATGGCATTTTCTACCAGCGGCTGCAAAATAAGCAGCGGAATTTCGACATGAAGAATGGAAGGCTCCACATTTTCTATAAAGGATAACCGGTCAGGAAAACGTATTTTCTGAATATTTATATAGCATTTTACGATATCTAAATCATCAGCAACGGTATGCTGGGTATCCTTATTGCCAAGTGTAACCCGCAGCAAGGAGCCAAGTGATTCGATCATAAGTGAAATTTCTTTTTCCCCGATTGCCTTTGCCCGCCAGTTTACTGATTCCAAAGTATTGTATAGAAAATGCGGATTGATTTGACTTTCCAAAGCCTTTATTTTAGCATCTTTTCTAAGAATTTCGTTTACATAGTTCTCCTGAATCAGAAGCTGAAGCTTGATGGCCATTTGATCGAATTGATTATGGAGCATTCCGATTTCATCCTTACGGTGATCATAATGCCCTCCTATATCGGGTAATTTCGATTCATCCTTTCCAAAGGCATCCATTTTCTGTATAAGAAGGTAAAAATCTTTCATAATAGAGCGAATCAACAATCTGGAAAGAATTAAAGACATTATCACACAGAAAAGTATAACGCTTAAGGAAAGAAGCATGGACATATTAATGGTGTCTGAAATATAGTCATATGGAATTAAACAAATATAGTTCCATGAAGGATTAGAAATAGTTCCGCGTACGCAAAAGTACTTGCTTTTTCCAATCTTAAGCACGTCGTAATTTTCAGAGAGAGAGGATTGAATCGATACCACAGTAGAGGCGTCTAAGGATTTGGAATGGAAGATTTCATGTGTTCCGTCATATATAATGTACTGGGCAAAGTCCGTATCTAATAACGACTGGGTCGAGGATTTGATCATTTTTTCCATGTCGATGGAAACAACTAAAGTACCGATTGTTTCATATTTCAAGTTATTAATTTTTCTTGAATCCCTTCCGAGAAAAAGACCATAGGTATTGCAGTAGTCGGTTACCCAGCAAGGGTAGCCCGAATTTTCATTGGCTTTTTGAATAACTGCCTGATGAATATCGTCCGGCGTGGAAGTACTTTTACTCTCATAGCTATAAGTAACAAAGCGGGGATTATATAAATTAATATAGCTGATATTATTTAATTTATATGTCTGATAGTAATCGCTGATTAAATATTTCAAAGTGTTCTTAATATTCCTTATTCCGATTTCAGAAGTTTCTTCTTCTAATGCAATCAGATTTTTGCGTATATTTTGATTTGACAGAATAGAACTTGACATGGATTCTATATTGGATAATTTAAAAGAAATATCCTCGGCAGTATAATTTAATGAGCCTTGCAATGATTCATATAATAAACGATTACTCGATTTCAGAACCATATCGATGCTTATGAGTGAAGCAGCTACATTAATAAATAAGACTACTAAAATAATAAAAATAATTTTAGTATTAAGCGAAAAATAACTTAATTTATATTCCAAATATTGTAAGTGCTTCCTCATAATCCCAATCCTTTCACTAGATATAATACGTTATAATACGCAGTATGGACAGATTATAATCCATCCCATTTCTTATTACAAGGTTATTTCCAAAGATGAAAAAACAGGTCGGAAATTTGAAAAACGACAACGGATAATTGGATAGGAAAAACAGAAGAATTCCATATAATAATACTTATAAAGCAAAGCTTACAACAAGGAGGAAAATGAAATGAAAAAGATGATGGCAATGCTCATGTGCATGACAATGTTCGCATCTATGTTAGCAGGATGCGGAAGCAGTAACCAACCGGCAGCTGCAGACAGTGCAGCCACAGATAATGCGGCGGCGGAGACAGAGGCTGAAACCGAAGATACAACAGAAGCATCGGCAGAGGCAGTGGATAAATCAGCAGATCCGGCAGATTACAAAGTTGTTATGGTAGTAAAACAAAGTGATTCCTGGTTTGATGATATGGTAACGGGTGTTGAGCAGCTGCAAAAGGATACCGGACTCAACGTATCGGTGCAGGTACCTGAGACAGGTGATGCTGCCAGCCAGATTGCTATTATGGAAGATTTAATAGCTCAAGGAGTAGATGCGATATGCGTTGTACCCAATGATCCGGAGGCCTTAGTACCGACGATTGAAAAAGCGAGAGAAGCCGGAATCGTAGTAGTAACTCATGAAGCGCCGGGTACGGCAGACAAAGTAGATTTGGATGTAGAAGCTTTTATTAATGAAGAATTCGGACAGTTATTCGGAAAAAGCTTAGCAGAGGCCATGGGCGGTAAGGGAAAATATGCTGGATTTGTCGGCGGTCTTACGATGGAAACACATATGGCATGGTATAAAGCAGCAGTAGAATACATCGAAGCAAATTATCCGGATATGGAATGTGTTACGGAGGAACCTTATGAAGATGGAAACAGTGTAGAGGGAGCTCATGATAAGACCCTTGAAATATTAAAGGCTTACCCGGATATTAACGGATTCTTCGATTGCTCTGCACAGGGCGGCGGAATATGTGAAGCATTGCTGGAAAAGGATAAGGCGACGACAATTCCTGTTGTTTCCCTGGCACTGCCTTCTATGTCCTCGACTTATTTAAAAGATGGCTCCATGGCGCATGGATTGGCGTGGAGACCGGCAGATGCAGGATACGCAACTTGCTATGCGGCCTATCTGTTAGCTTCCGGTCAGGGAGTAGAGACAGGAACAGACTTAAAGATTACAGGCTATGAAAGTGTTAACGTTGAGAACAATATTGCTTATGGCTTTGCACCGTTAGAATTTACTGCAGAGAATGTAGATGATTATAATTTCTAAACACACCATATGACAGGTTGCTATCACATGATAAGGTAGAAATGGAGAACGGCGTGGCAACCGTTCTCCATTTTTTTGTAAAAGAAAAGAAGAGATGGAGGTAATAGAATGGAACAAATGCTGTGCGTGAAAAATTTAAGCAAATCCTTTATCGGTGTAAAGGCGCTCAAAGAAATAAATCTATCCATAAACAAAGGAGAGATTCACTGTCTTGCGGGCGAAAACGGATGCGGAAAATCGACGCTGGTAAAAAATATTTCGGGAGTTCATACCCCGGATGAAGGAGAAATCATACTAAATGGAAACGTTTACCATAGCTTAACTCCTTATCAGGCAATGAAGGAAGGGGTACAGGTTATTTATCAGGATTTGTCCTTGTTCCAACATATGACCGTTGCTGAAAACATAGCGATAAGCAAGTTGAGCTTTGAGAAGAAAAAGGTCGTAAACTGGAAAGAGATAAAAAAAATTGCGAAAGAGCAATTGGATAGAATCGGTGTATCTATTGATATGGATCAGACAGTCGGAGAGCTTTCTATGGCGAACAGGCAGTTGACAGCAATCTGCAGGGCCCTGGCGCAGGATGCAAAAATCCTCTTTATGGATGAGCCGACCACGGCATTAACGAAAAAGGAGGTAGAAAGACTGCTGAAAATTATTGTTGAGCTGAAGAAAAAAGGATTGGCAATTGTATTTATCAGCCATAAACTGGATGAAATATTTTCGGTAGCAGATACGATCACGATTTTTAGAAACGGAGAAAAGATTGGTGATTTTAGCAGCAAGGACTTGGACGAAAAGAGCCTGTCGCATTATATGACGGGACGTGAGGTAGAATATCCGAGATATCATAGAAAGTGCAAGGATAATCAGCCGATTATGGAAATTGAACATTTGACACGTAAGGACCAATATGAAGATATTAGCATCTCCATAAGAAAAGGAGATATTATCGGACTTACCGGTTTGTTAGGTTCCGGCAGGACTGAACTGGCTATGTCGTTATTCGGACTGAACAAAACCCAGAGTGGCTGTATTAAGGTGGAGGGAAAAGAGGTTAAGATCAATTCCCCGATGAAAGCGAAGGAATTCGGCATTGCATTGCTTCCGGAAGACCGTTTCCATCAAGGCTTGTTTATCGAAAGAAAAATTAAGGAAAATGTATCTTCTGCCCTGGTAAATGCCTTATCGAACAGGGGAATCCTGAACAGAAAAAAAGAAGAAAAGTTAGCGGAGGAATGTGTAAAGGAATTAAAGGTGAGAACTCCTTCTATCGACACTGTAATAGGGACGCTTTCCGGGGGAAATCAGCAGAAAGTGGTAATCGGAAAATGGATTGCGACCAAACCGAAGGTATTCATTATGGATACGCCCACCGTAGGCATTGATATCGGTTCGAAAGCAGAAATTTATGAGCAGATACATAAGTTTGCCGATGACGGCATGGCGATTATTTTTATTTCCGATGAAATTCAGGAGCTCATGGCAAATTGCAATAAGATTGTTGTCCTGGCGGAAGGAAAATGTGTTGTGACATTAAACGAAGATGACTTGAACCAAAAGGATGCCGCACAGAAGATAAGCGATCTGATCAGCAGCGGGGAAAATACGGAAGTAAAGGAGGCAATGTAATGAAGACCAAAAAAGTGGATCAATTTCAGAGAATACTTCTCTTAATTATTATTATATACAGTATATTAGTTAGTATTAAAAACCCTGCGTTTCTTCATTTTGAAACAATATTTGACATTATAAGAACATCTTCCACAACAATGATTGTTGCCATCGGTCTGCTGGTAGTGATGATATCCGGAGGAATCGATGTTTCCTTTATGGCAATCGCACTGTTTGGCAGTTATACGACGATCAATGTCATGATTGCATTGGGAATTGATAATTTGGGAATTGCATTTCTTTTTTCAGGAGTGATCGGAATAGGGTTGGGCTTGATAAACGCTCTTTTGATCAACTGGCTAAAGCTGCCGCCGTTTATTATTACATTAGGTACACAAAATTTATACCATGGAGTTATGACGACTTTTATCAGCGATAAATCATTTGGTGCCGGAGTCTTGCCGGAATGCTTGCATGAATTCGGACAAGGAACCATATTCAAGATCGTAACGGAGGACGGAGCGGTAGGGTTAACAATATCGCTGGTTCCTGTTTTGTTAATAGGAATTGCAACATGGCTGATTCTCTATAAGACGATGATAGGAAGAGGTATTGTTGCTATTGGAAATGATGAGGAGTCTGCAAGGAGAGCAGGATTTGATCCTTTTAAAATCCGGTTGTTCGTGTATGCGTATTCGGGATTCTTAGCAGGCATTATGGGCATTATCTATGTGGCGCAGATCAATGCGTTATATCCGAATAAGCTGGTTGGTAATGAATTGATGGTCGTAGCGGCTGTGGTAATTGGAGGAACTAAGATAACGGGCGGCCAAGGTAAAATATTCGGCACAATTCTGGGAGTTACTATTATTTATCTTTTAAACTCTACGCTAATATTGATCGGTTTGTCTTCCTCATGGAACAATCTGTTTGTAGGGGCAATATTAGTAGTTTCCGTTGCGATAACTTCCTATCAGGAAAGAATCAAGAACAGAAGCCATTTGATATTTACAGAATAGGAGGCATATGATGAAAAAAATGAAAGAATATATGAATCGTGATTTGAACTTGAGTATTTTAGTGACATTGACATTTGTAATATTTATTACGCTTCGGATAATTATCGGTCCGTCGTTGCTATCGCTGAACAATATTCAGTCCATGCTGTTTCAAGTGCCTGAATTCGGCTTTTTAGCATTGGCCATGATGCTATCGAATATGGTGGGTGGTATTGACTTGTCTATTATAGCGAATGCCAATACCGTAGCTATTTTTACGGCTTATGTGTTAAACGGGCAATTATCGTTTGGAACGGACGGAGCGGCAAGAATCATTTTAGCACTTATCTTTGCGATAGTATGCAGCCTTTTATTCGGGTCGTTCAACGGGATATTGATATCGAAAACCTCTGCGCCGCCGCTGATAGCAACGCTGGGAACGATGACTTTATTCCAGGGTATAGGAATGGCAGTAACCGGCGGCGCGAGCGTTGGTGATTTAATCCCGGAATTTTCTATGATAGCAAAAGCTAAATTGTTAGAGCTGCCTGTTATTTTCTGGATATTCCTTGGAGCGGCGGTTATTGTGGGATTGGTGCTTACCTATACATCCTTTGGCAGGAACTTTTATCTATACGGAGGAAATCCGGTAGCGGCCAGATTCAGTGGAATTCATAATGAGAAAATGTGTATCAGCACCTTTTTATTGACGGGACTGCTTGCCGGTATTGCCGGTATTATCATATTGAGCCGCGTAAATTCAGCAAAAGTGGGATATGGGGATTCCTATTTATTGCAGACCATGATTGTGTGCGTAGTAGGAGGGATTGACCCGAATGGCGGAAAAGGAAAGGTTCAGGGAGTTGTAATTGCCATTTTATTGATGCAGGTGATGTCCAGCGCATTTACGATCATGTCTTTATCGCCGTATACAAAGAAGTTAATTTGGGGAATTATGTTAGTCTGCGTACTCGGATTGAACCATATTATCGGTAAATACAGTGAATATAAAAAACTTAAGATGAGCATGAAGGCGAAAGCATGATAAATATTAAATGTAATGTGCAGTATATTTTGTGCGAACAGAGAAAGGAGAAAAATACATGGACACGGCAGTACGATATGAAGAATTGAGCAAGGCCATATTAGAAGAGCATAGGCTGGCATTTGTAAAGCAGGACTTGAAGGAAGTAAACAATTTAATGAATGCGATTGAAGGAGCAAACCGCATTTTTGTAATGGGAGTAGGACGGGAAGGCATAGCCAGCAGGGCTTTCGCGATGCGGTTAATGCATCTGGGCAAAGAAGTGCATTGGATATGGGATGATACAACGCCCGGAATGACGAAAGGCGATTTATTTATAGCGACTAACGGCTCAGGTAAAATAGGACATATTCATTATGTTGTGGAACAAGCGAAAAAAACGGGAGCAGAAATTGCAGTGGTAACGGGCTCTCCGAATGAAATAACACCACGTTTGGCAGATTATGTCCTTTTTGTTCCCGCAAGCGTATTTAACGGAACGGACGATAGAGCAGTTCCTTCCATTCAGCCGATGGGTAATCTTTTTGAACAACATTTATTTATGCTGTTCGATATTATTGTTATGCTATTGGAAGAAAAGCTTCAGATTTCCCATGAAGATATGGAAGACAGACATAGAAATGTGGAATAAAATATGGCAAGAAAATGGGCTGACGCATTATACTAGTGCGCAGCTCTTTTTTTGTTCTATAGGAGTACTGTGCTAAATTATGGAATTCTGAATGAAACAAGAACGTGCATAAAAAGTGGGACAAGGGAAAAAATGGTGTTGTATTATCTTAATAACGCTTTTTAGGGATGGGATATGAGTTGTCTGCCGAAGGAAGTATAAATTTGTGCAATGAAAAAGGAGGAATAACATGTGTATAATCTGAGTAAGAGGTTTGTTAAAAATATACAGAAGTTGTTTACAAGTGTTGGATGGCCCTTCTCTGTCCGGTCAAAATGGGGCGGGAAATCCTGCGCGCTTCCATATACGTACTCCATTTCCGCAGTCTGTATTTGGCAGCGTAAGGATATTTAAGAAGGATGATTCCGATACACTCGTATATCACTGCCTGAAAATCGTATGATGATGTCATCTTTTTATGGGAGTTGCGCGGCTGCATAAAAAAGAGATATATAATTTTCGCCGGAATATATGAATGGGAACGCGAATATAGTTTAGTCAAACAAATAGATGGTGATTCATATGTTAAATTATATTTGGGCGATTATGATTATTATAGGGGTCATTTATGGAGCGCTTACAGGAAATATAAAGGCTGTGAGCAACGCAGCCTTAAACTCCGCGGGCGAGGCGGTGTCGTTATGTATTACGATGATGGGCGTTATGTCCTTGTGGGTCGGTCTGATGCAGATTGCTCAAACCTCCGGGCTGATTCGGAAAATGACCGATGGTATTCAGCCGTTCATGTCATTTATGTTTCCGCGCATACCTAAGGAACATGCGGCGAGGGAATATATATCCACCAATATTATTGCAAACATATTAGGGCTTGGCTGGGCCTGCACTCCGGCAGGGCTCAAGGCCATGGAAGCATTAGCGCAGCTGGAAAGAGAGAGGGGGAACCCGGAATATACCGGAGATAAAAAAATACGGACGGCCAGCAGGGAAATGTGCACCTTTCTCATACTGAATATTTCTTCCCTGCAATTGATACCGGTCAATATGATTGTATACAGAACCCAATATGGAAGTGCGAACCCCACCGCAGTAATTGCGCCGGCGCTTGTGGCTACTTGCTTAAGTACGGTGGCGGCGGTAATTTATTGTAAGGTCATGGATAAAAAATAAGCGGGGAAGAGATGTAATTTCTTCTGTCTGCAAGTGTATTTTCTTTTGCTGCTTCAATTAATTGTGCTCCACTTAGCAAAGCAGTGCTATATTGTCTGCCAATATGCCGCCGGTGCATACGAAAAGTATGTTACGGCGGCTGGTTTTTTGCAGAGACAGATAGTCACAGGAAGTATTACTTGACTTTTTAATCTATCGGAAGATTTCCTTCCACAACATTCCAGTTGCGAATAGGACTTTTTGAATTTACAAATATCACAAAAGGCAATAATTTAGTGTATAATAACAACATTGACAAACAACCGCTAAAAATTGCAAAACTCGAGGTAAACACAGCAGCATGAAAGAATATATAGAAGGTTTTTTTGGAAGAAGATCCAGCATACAAAGGAAGGTTATCATCGTGTATCTGCTTATGGCAGTGCTCCCGATCATCATCATAACCTTTTCGGCAAGTATTATATACTACAACAGTATTTTAAAAGGCGCCTACAGCCTTGTGGAACAGAACACAAGGCAGCATGAGGTCGTAGTTCAGGAAAGAATGGATGCCTTGAAGGGTGTTATGTATGAACTCCTCATCAACAACGAATGCATAAAACTGGCTGACAGCATCAACAAAGGAGACGAAGAGGTTCTTTTAGTAGATGGAGCAGCCATGGAGACTCTGCTTCGAAGGAGTGTTTACACCTATCAAAGTATCCGAAGCGCCGCTTTCATAGCAGATAACGGGCAGTACGTGACCTATTCGAAATGGTATGGCAGTATGAACGAGAGCATTTGGTCGGATCCGGAGCAAAGAGAAGAGATTTACGGCAAAATCAATAAAGAGCAGAAACTGTCATTTATAGCCTCCGTTAATTTAAGCAATACGGAAGGAAGAGATGATTATGTTATAATGATGGGATATCCGGTAAAACATCTCAAGACAAAAGATCAAAAAGGTGTATTGGTTTTGGCGCTGGATAATGATGTACTTTTGTTTGATGAAGGTGACGAGACTCAAGAAAACGGAAAAGAGGCAAGCGGAATTACCACGGTAATATTGAATGATGAGAACAGGATTATTGCAGGGGTTCCAAACGCCTACTTAAATAAGGATTATAACGACTATCTGGACGATGAATTCGGCAATATCAAAAGAATATCGGAAAACAGAAGAAAGATAGAGGGAACCGATTGGACGATCGTAAACATTATTGATACTGCCGTATACAGAAGGGATATTTATCATCTGGTAAGTGTGGTCTTTATTCTCATGATAACGGTTACCTGTTTCTTTTTTCTGATTGTGTTTTTTACATCCAGAAAATACATAGGAACGATCCAGAAGATAGCGCAGGGTATCCATGATTATGAAGGAATAGGCGAAGATAAGATTAATGTGGATGTGAATGAAAAAGATGAGCTATATGTAATCGTCAGACAGTTCAATAAGATGACGGAAAGGGTTAATTCCCTTGTAGAAATGCTCCGTCAGAGAAATGAAGAAATTAAGGCGGCGGCAATCAGTCAAAAGCATGCGGAGATAAAGGCTCTCGAAGCTCAGATTAATCCCCATTTCCTTTTTAATACGTTAGATTCCATTAACTGGAGAGCCATCGAACATGATGAAGAGGAAATCAGCGATATGCTGGGAACCTTAGGAAGCCTTTTGAGATACAGCGTTTCAAACATCGATATGGAAGTGGTTCTGGAAGCAGAAATCAGCTGGTTGAAAAAGTACATTTTTCTCCAAAGAGACCGTTTTCACAATTCCTTTGACTGCAGCTATGATATTACAGAGGAAGCAATGGAATTTCCCATTTATAAAATGCTTTTGCAGCCTATCATTGAAAATACGATATTGCACGCTTTTGAAGAGGTAAAGGAAGGCGGAATGATTTATGTTAAGGCATTTGTCCGCCAGGATGAAAAACTCGAAATCCGTATCAAGGACAATGGCTGTGGCATGGAGAACGAGGTGGTTGCGGAGATTACGCAGGAAATAAATGAAAATGGCCCTCTTAACAGCAAGCGCATAGGAATCAGTAATGTCATCCACAGGCTTAGGATATATTATCAGGAAGAAGCGGAGATTATTGTTAACAGTAAGCTTAATGAAGGCAGCGAATTTATTCTGATCATACCGAACAGACAAAAAGAGAGGAAGAGATAGGCGATGAAAACGATTGTTATCGTAGAAGATGAATTCAGAACCAGACAGGGTCTTGGAAGCCTTATTAATAAAGTAGATATGGGATGTAAGGTAATTGGGGAAGCTGAAAACGGATATGAGGGTCTTAAGATGATTCAGGATTTAGAACCCGATATTGTGATTACCGATATTCAGATGCCTAAGATTGACGGGCTGCAAATGATTGAAAAGGCAAAAGAAATGGGCGCTGCTTGTACATTTGTAATACTGAGCGGTTATGCCGATTTCGAATATGCGAGAAGGGGGATGCGTCTTGGCGTAAAAGAATATCTGCTAAAGCCGGCTACAATATCCAGCGTCAAGGAATTACTGCTAAAGCTGGCAGGAAACGGAGAAGAAGCCTATCGCCCGGAAGAGGAAGAATATTCGGAGATGGTGAAGGAAATGATCGCGATTATGGAGAAGAGTTACGGCATGCGTCTGGGGCTGGATACTTTTGCTGATAAATTCAGACTGACGCCTGAATATATAAGCAACTTGTTTGCAAAAGAAACAAAAATGACATTTTCCAACTATCTAAAAAAAGTCCGGATAGAAAAAGCTAAGGAGCTTATTTTATCTACGGATATGAAAATTTATGAAGTGGCATGCAGTGTGGGATATTCGGATCAGAAATATTTTTCCAAAGTATTTAAAGAATATACGGGAGTTTCGGCTAAGCAGTTTGCAATAGATGTACAGAAAAATACGAGAAAATAGATTGATTTTATACACTTTTTTTAAAATATTGGAATTTTTTGTTTGTACTCTAGCGATTATACTAAAATTACAAAGAAACGAAGGAGGGTAACAAATGAAAAAGAGTATAGCACTATTAACAGCGCTGGCAATGGTCGCAGGAACGCTTATGGCATGCGGAAGCAGTACGGATCCGACTTCCGGGGAGAAGGCAACAGAGGCAGCGGGCAATACGGCAGCAGAAAACGAAAATGCCGCAAGCACCGACTCCGGTTCCGGCACGACATCTGCAGACGGAAGAACGGAAATTACTTTCTGGCACTATATGTCGGAAGACAAAGAAGGAAAATATGTGAACCAGGCTGTGGAAGAATTCAACAATGCACAGGATGAAATTTATGTAACAGCTCAATACTTACCGAGAGATGAGCTCATGAAGCAATATACGATCGGTGTTGTATCAGGAGAGCTGCCGGATTGCGGTATGGTAGATAACCCGGATCATAACTCTTATGCGTCCATGGGTGTTTTCGAGGATATCACAGATCTTTACAATTCATGGGAAGATGCAAGTTTTATGGAGGGTTCTATTAACTCCTGCTATTATGAAGGTAAATTATACGGGCTTCCGTGGGGAAATAACTGCCTGGGCCTTTTCTATAACAAGGAAATGCTGGATGCGGCAGGAATAGCGGTGCCTACCACATGGTCTGAGCTGGAAGCAGCTTGTGAAAAGCTGACAACGGATACATGTAAAGGCTTGGCTATTTCCGCAATCGGCAATGAAGAAGGCACTTTCCAGTATATGCCCTGGTTATTATCTTCAGGCGGAAGTGTAACCGATTTAACTTCCGAAGGCTCTAAAGAATCTATGTCATATTTATATGGCTTAATTGAAAAGGGTTATATCAGCAGAGAGTGCGTAAACTGGACACAGGCAGATGCTGAAAAACAATTTGCAGCGGGACAGGCTGCTATGATGATCAACGGCCCTTGGCAATTCTCGGGACTTGCAGATGATGCTCCGGACCTTGCTTACGGCGTTGCAAAAGTTCCGAAGGCGGATAACGGAGAATATGCTTCCGTACTCGGAGGTGAGAATGTTGCTATCTGTACTGGTGCTAATGTAGAGGCATCATGGAAATTCTTAACCTGGATTACAAGTAAAGAAAAGTCACAGGATATTTGCAAATCCATCGGACGTTTTTCTCCGAGAGCCGATGTAAATGTTCAAGAAATGTTTGCGGATGATCCTCTCAGTTCCGTATTTGCGGAAGTAATGCCGAGTGCACAATCCAGAGGCCCTTCACCTGATTGGCCGGAAATCTCCGCAGCAATTTACACCGCACAGCAGGAAGTATTTACAGGACAAAAAGATGTCGATACCGCAATGACGGATGCGCAGGCTAAGATAGACGCTATAGGTTCAAAATAAAAGATAAATGAGTGAAGGAACACTCGAATGAGTAAAGAACACTCATAGGAAAGTCCCATCGCATGTACAATATTAAATTGTGATGTGATGGGGCTTTTTGCACCAAAAATTGTAAACATTCATTGGAAAGGAAGGTTGAATATGCAGTCAAATAAGAGGGAGAGAAGAGAACAGATACTCGGATATTTTTTTATTGTACCGGCGGTTATTTATATGCTGACATTTATAGGATACCCGATTGCATATAACTGGATAATCAGTTTTCAGGACGTGACTGCAAAAACATTGGGCAGCGCAGCAAGAGACTTTATAGGATTTGATAATTATAAATTGATTTTTATGGATTTAACCTTTAGAAAAGCGTTATTACACACATTTGTTTATACGGTAGGATGCTTAGTGATTCAATTTTCGCTGGGGTTTTTATTTGCAATGTTTTTTGCGAAGAAATTTACACTTTCCAAAGCAATCAGAGGATTTATTGTTATCAGTTGGATGCTTCCGGTTACAGTAACCGCACTTGTATTTAAATTTATGTTTGCAGAAAGTAATGGTATCATCAATGCAATTTTGATGAATTTACATATAATCAAGCAGCCGATAGGATGGCTTCTGCAAGGAAATACAGCAATGCTCGGACTCATTATCGCTAATTCATGGGTAGGAATCCCTTTCAATATGCTGCTGCTTACTACGGGACTGAATAACATTCCGGGAGACATATACGAAGCAGCTTCCATCGACGGAGCGAGCGGAACACAGAAGTTTTTTAAAATTACGATTCCTCTTCTGAAACCGACAATTATGTCCGTATTGGTACTTGGCTTTGTTCTTACCTTCAAAGTATTTGATTTGGTATATGTAATGACAGGAGGAGGGCCGGTGGATGCGACGGAAGTATTATCTACTTATTCTTATAAGCTATCCTTCCAACTGTTCCATTTCGGCGAAGGAGCAGCAGTTGCCAATGTATTGTTTATTTGCTTGTTCCTGGTGGCGTTAGTTTACCTGAAAACAATTTCAAAGGATGAAGTGATATAAGCGAAGTACAGGAAGAGAGGAGCGCAGCTATCATATGAAAAACATACACCTTACTTATAGACATAAAAATATTTTACTCAGTGCGGCAGCCGTAATCATTGCTTGTATTTTTCTGTTTCCGCTATACTGGATTGTCGTTAATTCCTTTAAGCTGGACAGCGAAATTTTTGCCAAGACACCGACGTTGTGGCCTGAGAATTTTACTTTAAAGGCATATAAGGATCAATTGGGGAGCTTGTCTGTCACAATGAAGAATTCAGTAATCATTGCAGTCGGTTCGATGCTCTTGTCCTTATGCCTGTCGGTGCCGGCGGCATATGGCCTGGCAAGATACAAAGTGAGAGGAATGAAACTGTTCGTGTTGATTTTCCTCATTACGCAGATGCTTCCGGCCTCTCTTGTGCTGACACCGTTATTTTTGATTTTTTCGAAGCTGGGAATATTGAATTCCTATTGGGCGCCTATTTTGTCCACAGCGACCATATCCATACCGTTTATTGTCCTGATGCTTCGCCCTGGTTTTCTCAGTATGCCGAAAGAGCTGGAGGATGCCGCGAAGATAGACGGCTGTAATGCTCTTACTGCCTTTTTCCGCATTGCGATTCCTATTTCAAAGCCTACGGTAATTACCGCGGCATGCTTCAGCTTCGTATTTGCCTGGAATGATCTGGCGTATTCCATGACCTTTAACACAAAAGAAGTGATGCGTCCTATGACATCGGCTATCTATACATTTATGAATCAATACGGTACAAAGTGGAACAGCATTATGGCATATGGAGTCTTATTGATCCTTCCAAGCTGCATCATCTTTGTCACCATGCAGAAGCATATTGTGGAAGGTATGACGAGCGGTTCCGTAAAGGGATAGCAGATATCGGGTTTATTAGATACATGCAATAAAACAGTTGAAAGGAGATTTTATAAAATGAATGTATTCAGACAAGAAGATAATTGTTTAAAATTTCATTATGATGCGGAAGAACTTTGGATTCAGCCATGGGGGGCGAACAGCTTCCGTGTCCGTGCTTCCAAAATGGCTCAGATGCCCGGTGAGGACTGGGTGCTTGAGATAGAGCCGGAGAAGACAGTATCAGAGATAAAAATAGAAAAGGATTATGCGACGATTAAAAACGGTAAAATCGAGGCCAGGATTTCCCATTATGGAAAGCTCACATTTTATAACCAGAAAGGTGAAGTGCTCTTAGATGAATATTTGAGGAACAGGCTGGATGTATTTGCAGATTACTGCAGCGCACTTGAAGTTGAAGCCAGAGAATTCAAGCCGATTCCGGGAGGGGATTATCATCTGTCCATGCGCTTCGTTTCCAATCCTGAGGAAAAAATATATGGCATGGGGCAGTATCAGCAGCCTTACCTGAATCTGAAGGGCGCGGATCTCGAACTGGCGCAGCGAAATTCACAGGCCAGCGTACCGTTTGCAATTTCCTCTCTGGGATACGGGTTTCTTTGGAATAATCCCGCAGTCGGAAGGACCATATTCGGCAAGAATATCACAACTTGGGAAGCATATTCAACAAAAGCGCTGGATTATTGGATTACGGCGGAGGATACCCCTGCCAAAATAGAAGAGGCATATGCCAAGGCTGCGGGTACGGTGCCTATGATGCCGGATTATGCCATGGGATTCTGGCAGTGTAAGCTTCGTTATCAGACGCAGGAGGAACTTTTGGAGGTTGCAAGGGAATACAAAAGAAGGGAACTTCCTATTTCCGTTATTGTTATTGATTATTTCCACTGGCCGCTGCAGGGTGACTGGAAGTTTGATCCTAAGTATTGGCCGGATCCGGATGCCATGATTAAAGAATTGAAAGATATGGGCATCGAGTTAATGGTTTCCATATGGCCTACTGTGGATTACCGCAGTGAAAATTTTAATGAGATGAAAGAAAAGGGATATCTGATCCGTACCGACAGAGGATTTCGCATGGTTATGGATTTTCAGGGAAACACGGTTCACTTCGATGCGACCAATCCTGAGGCCAGAGAATATGTATGGCAGAAAGCGAAGAAGAATTATTATGATAAAGGCATAAAAGTGTTCTGGCTGGATGAAGCAGAGCCGGAATACAGCATTTATGATTTCGATAACTACCGTTATCATATGGGACCCAACGTACAAATTGGAAATATTTATCCTGCCATGTATGCAAAAACCTTTTTCGACGGCATGAAGGCGCAGGGGCAGGAGAACATCATCAACCTGCTCCGCTGTGCATGGGCGGGCTCCCAGAAATACGGAGCTCTCGTATGGTCGGGGGATATTCATTCCAGTTTCACAAGCCTGCGCAACCAGCTGGCAGCAGGGCTGAATATGGGAATTGCAGGAATTCCATGGTGGACCACCGATATCGGAGGATTCCACGGCGGAGACCCGAAAGACCCTGCGTTTCAGGAGCTCTTGATAAGGTGGTTCGAGTATGGAACTTTCTGTCCGGTTATGCGTTTGCACGGCTATAGAGAGCCGCTGAAAGAGCCTATGGGAACAGAGGGAGGGGCGGCATGCGTTTCCGGCGCGGATAATGAGGTGTGGTCATTCGGAGACGAAGCCTATGAAATTTGCAAGACTTATTTACAGCTTCGGGAAAATATGAAGCCTTATATTACACAATTGATGAAAGAGGCTCATGAAAAAGGAACGCCGGTTATGAGACCGTTATTCTATGATTTCTCTGAAGATGCAAAAGCATGGGAAATTGAAGATGAATATATGTTTGGCCCGGATTTTCTTGTTGCGCCCATCCTTTATGCGGATATGAGAAAAAGAGAAGTCTATCTGCCAAGCGGCAGCAAATGGAAACATTATTGGACCGGAGAAACCTTTGATGGCGGAAGGGCTGTCGAAGTGGATGCCCCGCTTGCGCAGCTTCCGGTATTTACAAAGTGTGATTAGGTTAACAAATAATTTTAACTGTTAATTTTGAGTCCGCTAATGCGGACATGAGGTATAAAATGATGAAAGCTGCTGTGTTTTACGGTAAAAAAGATTTAAGAATAGAAGAAGTAAAAAAACCTGTTCCCGGGTATGGTGAGGTGCTCGTCAAGGTGCATGCCTGCGGGGTATGCGGAACGGATGTACATATTTACGAAGGAGACGAAGGCGCCGCGAAAAGTCCCGCCGGAACTGTTCTGGGACATGAGTTCGCCGGTGAAGTGACAGAAATAGGAAAAGGCGTAAAGCGGATAAGGGTTGGAGACAGAGTATGTGTCGACCCCAATAAGCTATGCGGCAAATGTGAATATTGCAGGAATGGGATCGGTCATTTCTGTGAAAACATGATCGGTATCGGGACGACGGTAAACGGGGGCTTTGCAGAATATTGTGCGGTACCTGAGGAACAGGCATATCTTATTTCCGAGGCGCTTACCTTTGAAGAAGCAGCAATGGCAGAACCGGTAGCGTGCTGTTTGCATGGGATCGATATGTGTGAGATACACCCCGGGGATACGGTAGCGGTATTTGGCATGGGAATGATCGGGCTTCTTATGCTGCAGCTTGCGCGCATCAGCGGAGCCGCAAAAATTATTGCCATAGAGCCCGTGGAGATCAAGAGGGGGCAGGCGGTAAGATTAGGGGCGGACCTTGTGATTGACCCGGGAAAGCAGGACATAAAGCAAGTGCTGTCAGAGAATCATATTACCCGCATTCATACAGTGATTGAATGCGTCGGAAGGATTGACAGCATGAAACAGGCGTTGGAAATTGCGGGAAAGAAATCGGTAGTCATGCTGTTCGGACTTACAAGGCCGGAGGAGGAGATTGCAATCAAGCCCTTTGAGCTTTTTAAAAAGGAGATTACATTAAAAGCATCCTTCATTAATCCTTATACGCAGCAGCGTGCTATTTCCTTGATAGAATCGGGAAAAATTGATGTCAGATCCATGATTTATAAAAAAATGTCCCTGGAAGAACTGAGTAAGGTATTGGAAGATGGAGCTATGCGCAGTCAGGGCAAGATCATTATAGGCTGATAAGCAATTCAAGACAGTTTCAATAAAAACTTTATATATGGGAAATTAAGTATAAAACACTCATCAGGAGATAAATTATGAAATTTACAAATGGGTATTGGCGTATCAGAGAAGAAATAGAACCGGTTTATGCTGTTGAGTATTACGACTGCGAAGTAAAAGACAATAAACTGACCGTATATGCGGCAACCAAGCATATGGGAGATCGCGGAGATACGCTGAATCAGCCGATGCTTACGGTAACCTTTTCCAGTCCCATGGAAGATGTGATCAAAGTTTCTGCGGTACACTTCAAAGGTTCCTTAAATAAAGGCCCTGACTACGAAGTAAATAAACAAAGCGGAGATTTTGTCTCCATTTCGGAGGAGGAAGAAAAAATTATATATACCTCCGGAAAAACCAGTGCGGTCATTTATAAGGCAGCAAACGCCTGGAAGGTGGAATTTAAAGATGGGAACAGGCTTCTCACCGAGAGCAGTTATCGCAACCTTGCTTACATGAAGAATAAAGAAACAAAGCAAAATTATATGGCGGAGCAGCTCCTTTTGGACGTAGGTGAATATGTATACGGCATGGGAGAGCGTTATACGCCTTTTATAAAAAATGGGCAGGTTGTGGAAATCTGGAATGAAGACGGAGGAACGGCTTCTGAACAGACATACAAAAATATTCCCTTTTATGTTACCAATAAAGGTTACGGAGTATTCGTAGCACATGCCGGGGATGTTCATTTTGAAGTGGGCAGTGAAAAGGTAGAAAGAGTACAGTTCAGCGTGCGGACCGAACAGATGGAATATTATATTTTAAACGGCCATACGCCGAAAGGAACGGTACAGTTATATACGCAGCTCATGGGAAAACCGGCGCTTCCGCCTTCTTGGTCTTTTGGGCTGTGGCTGACCACATCCTTTACGACAAACTATGACGAGAAGACGACATCGAGCTTTATTCAGGGCATGGCCGATAGAGATATTCCTCTGCATACTTTTCATTTTGACTGTTTCTGGATGAAGGGCTATGAATGGTGTAATTTTGAATGGGACAAGGACACCTTCCCGGATCCGGAAGGAATGTTGAGACGTTATAAAGAAAGAGGACTACATATCTGCGTATGGATTAACAGCTATATCGGACAGAAATCGGCGCTGTTTGACGAAGGGATGGCGCATGGATATTTCGTTAAAAATGCTGACGGATCGGTGTGGCAGTGCGACAGATGGCAGGCAGGGATGGCTCTGGTGGATTTCACAAATCCGCAGGCCTGCAAGTGGTATGAGGATAAGCTGGAGAGACTTATCGATATGGGGGTAGACTGCTTCAAAACGGATTTCGGAGAAAGAATCCCGGTGACAGGAGTGCAGTATTACGACGGCTCCGATACGGTGAAAATGCACAATTATTATGCCTATCTTTATAATAAGGTGGTGTTCGAACTGCTGGAAAGAAAGCTCGGAAAGGACAAGGCTCTTGTGTTTGCAAGATCTACGGCAGCAGGCGGGCAGAAATATCCCGTCCACTGGGGCGGTGACTGTACTGCTACTTATCCGTCCATGGCGGAGGACCTTAGAGGCGGACTGTCCTTAGCTCTTGGAGGCTATGGCTTCTGGAGTCATGACATAGGTGGCTTTGAACAAACGGCTTCAGCCGATGTGTATAAACGTTGGTGCGCCTTCGGACTGTTAAGTTCACACAGCAGGCTGCATGGCTCTGCTTCCTATCGTGTGCCGTGGCTGTTCGATGAGGAAGCATGTGATATCTTAAGAAAGTTTGTGAAGTTAAAATGTTCCCTCATGCCTTATATCTATGCACAAGCAGTAAAAGCGCATAAAGAAGGAATTCCTATGATGCGCCCTATGTTCTTGGAATTTCCGGAAGATTTGACGTGCGAGACCTTGGACAAGCAGTATATGCTGGGAGATTCCTTGCTTGTAGCACCTGTTTTCAAGGAAACAGGAGAGGTTTCTTACTATTTGCCGGAAGGGAAATGGACCAGTTATCTTACCGGAGATGTGAAAGAAGGAGGCAAGTGGTATAAGGAAGTTTTTGACTATTTCCACCTTCCGTTAATGGTTAGGGAAAATACTGTTCTGGCAGTAGGAAGTAATGATGAAAGGCCGGATTATGATTATACGGAAGGCACCACATTGAAGCTGTTCCAGATTCAAGACGGGGCACAGATCCATACAATAGTACCTGATATTGACGGCAGGGAAACAATGAAGGTTTCTGTTTCGGCCCAAAAGGGCAAAATCTCCTTGAGTGTTCTTTATTCATCGCAATCCGGGGGCGATAAGCACTTCTTTGTGGAAGCGGTAGGCCATCCGGAAGCGGAAGTGGTGATAACAGAAAACCGGGCGGAAATTGTGCTATAATAATGTAAGAAAAAAGCATATAAGGAAGGCGGCTCACGTATGGAATACGAAAGTCAGAAAATCAGAAAAACAGCTCCAGAAATGGATCCGCTCAGAATGGGAATGGGATGGACTGCAGAGGACCTGGAAAAGCCTCAGATTTTGATAGAAAGCACCTTCGGAGACAGTCATCCCGGCAGCGCCCATTTGCTCGCGCTCGTGGAGGAAGCGAGAAGGGGTGTGAATGAGACCGGGGGAAAGGCTGCGAGGTATTTCGCTACCGATATCTGTGACGGTATGGCGCAGGGACATGACGGTATGAATTATTCTCTGCCTTCCAGGGACGTTATCGCCAATTTGATCGAAGTCCATGCAAAGGCTACGGTCTTCGACGCAGGCGTATTCATTGCAAGCTGTGATAAGGCGGTACCTGCACACCTTATGGCGATAGGAAGAATAAACATACCTGCCATTGTGGTCACCGGAGGTGTCATGGATGCAGGGCCGGACCTTCTTACATTGGAACAGATCGGTGCCTACAGCGCCATGTATAAAAGAGGAGAAATATCCGAGGAGGAGCTTACCTACTATAAACAACATGCTTGCCCTTCCTGCGGAGCTTGTTCCTTCATGGGAACGGCCTCTACCATGCAGGTCATGGCGGAAGCGTTAGGCCTTATGCTTCCGGGAAGCGCGCTCATGCCTGCAACCGATGCAGAACTTAAGAAAATAGCATATATGGCAGGAATTCAGGCGGTCGAGCTGGCAAAAAAGGGAAGAAAAGCTTCGGACATCGTGACGATGAAGTCCTTTGAAAACGCGGTAATGGTTCATGCTGCAATATCGGGTTCCAGCAATTCACTGCTGCATATCCCGGCTATCGCTCATGAATTCGGCTATGAAATGGATGCAGACTTATTCGACAGGCTGCACCGGGGAGCTCATTACTTGTTAGATATCCGGCCCTCAGGGCAATGGCCGGCTCAGTATTTTTATTATGCCGGCGGCGTACCGAGGATAATGGAGGAGATAAAAGGCAGGCTCCATCTGGACGTGATGACGGTGACGGGGAAAACGCTGGGAGAAAATCTGGAGGAGCTAAAGCAAAACGGCTTCTATGACAAATGCGAGGAACATCTTCGCAAAGTGGGAAGAAAGAGAACGGATATCATAAGAGAATTCTCCTCGCCTATAGGAACAGACGGTACCATAGCAGTCTTAAAGGGAAATCTTGCTCCCGACGGCGCGGTAGTAAAGCATTCCGCAGTGCCTAAGGAAATGTTTCATGCAGTGCTTCGGGCAAGGCCATTCGATAGTGAAGAAGAAGCCATAGAAGCGGTGCTCTGCCGCAGGATAATGCCGGGAGATGCTGTAATTATCCGTTATGAGGGTCCAAAAGGCAGCGGCATGCCGGAGATGTTCTACACGACGGAAGCGATAGCTTCCGATGAGAAACTGGGAAAGACCATCGCGCTGATTACGGATGGAAGATTTTCCGGTGCTTCCAAGGGACCTGCGATCGGACATGTTTCTCCTGAGGCCGCGCAGGGAGGCCCTATCGCATTAGTGGAGGAGAACGACATTATACTGGTTGATATTCCGGGCAGAAAGCTGGAGATAATAGGAATAGACGGAGTGCAGATGCAGGAAGAGGAAATAGGGGAGGTTCTCGGGAACAGGAGAAAGTCTTGGAAGCAAAAGGCCAAGAAGACGGATTCCAAAGTACTCGAATTATTTAAAGAAAAAGCAGTATCACCTATGAAAGGCGGTTACATGGAGTAATAGAAGGTTAAGCAATTCGGCAAGGGATTGCTTAACCTTTTTATATTTGGGCAAATGATAAGCGGATGAGAGTGCGAAACAAAAGCTATGTTGCCAATAGTATCTGATTCATATCCAAGGCATCCCCGAACTTTCCTACAGCGGTATATTCCCCGTTTTCCTCCTGAAAGCCCTCGCTCATTAAAAGGACCTCCTGCGGCAGGACGGTGCCATCCGTGTATTGTATACCAGTTATAATAAGAGGGTAGGTAGTATCCAGCTCATTGAAATTAATGCCGTTAGCCTTCTGCTATGCCTGCACATCCTCTCCGTCGCAGTAAATGGAATAGGAAAGCGGAGATGATCGGAAGCTGCGAACCTTCACATTACAGCCAGCCAGCGTTATCGTGCGGTTTATGTCGTAGGAAACGGAGCCGTTGGCAGATAAATCGATGGAGAAGTTCCATTCTCCTTTTACCAGATCCTTTGCTGTTCCTGCCTTTTCTCCATATTCCTGAAGGGCTGAAAAATTGCAGGATAAGCTGGCGCCGTTAAAGTCATAATCCGTATTTTTCTGTATCCATATTTCATATTCTCTGCTTCCGCTCGTTTCGGGCTGCTGAAATGAGTCTGTAAAACTTGAGGAAATGCTCGCATAGGCATCCATTGCGTTAGAAAAGTTCAGTTCATAGTCCATAGCACTGTTTTCTGTAATATCTCCCTGCTCGGCGGTAATCCGGAATAGAATATAAATCAGGTTTTCATCCTGAATGGTCTGTTCCAAGGTAATCGTTATCCCGCTGTCCGAGACGGATTGTACGCTCTGGTCGGAATACCCGCTTTCTATTAAAAGTTGCAACTCCTTATCTTTACATCTCTTTGATGATATTTACTCCAATACGGTTCATTTTACATACATATATTGTTTAACAATTTTGAAATTTGCGCAATGTTTTAGTCATTTTTATTCATTTTATAATATTATATCTATGTATTTAACATGGAAACTGGTATAATAATACAAAAGGGGGGATATTATGAAAACCAGAAACCATGAAATAACAACGGCTCAGAAGCTGCTTGGTGCTGATGGCTCCATCGCGGAAAGAGGCTGGTCCAGAAGGCAGCTCCAGGCTTATCGCCGCGAGGATATTAAGGCCCCTAAATTCCGTATAAAAGAATGGGATTATTATCTGGTAATGAATGAAGACTATGGTGCTGCCTTTACCATATCCGACGACGGTTATATCGGGTTGCAGTCCGTCTCCTTGCTTGACTTTAAGAAAAAATGGGAGCATACGGAGACCATTTTAAATCTTCTGCCTATGGGCAGGCTGCATATGCCGGCAAGCTCCTGTGAGGGGGACGTCAGATATGAGGACAAACGCCTTAAGATGTCGTTTTGCTTGGAAGAGGAAAAGAGAATCATAGACTGCCTCTTCCATAATTTTCATGAAGGCAGAGATTTCACGTGCCATATTGAATTGGAACAGCCGGACATGGATACGATAGCAATAGCTACTCCGTGGAAGGAGAAAAAGAACGCTTTTTATTATAACCAGAAAATCAATTGTATGCGTGCCAAGGGCTGGATGGAACTTGGCGGTGCAAGATACGAATTCTATCCGGATACCGGTTTCGGCACGCTGGATTGGGGACGCGGTGTGTGGACATACAATAACGTATGGTTTTGGGGGAGCGGGAACTGTGATTTGGACGGACATGCTTTCGGCTTCAATATAGGCTACGGCTTCGGAGATACTGGTTCAGCTTCTGAGAACGTTATATTTTACGACTATAAGGCGCACAAGCTGGAGGATGTCACCTTTCATATTCCGAAGGACGATTATTTGAAGCCATGGAAATTCACTTCAAGTGACGGCAGGTTCGAGATGGATTTCGTACCGGTCATCGATAGGGCGGCGAAGCTGAATGCATTTATTATCGCCTCCGACCAGCATCAGGTATTCGGGCGCATGTCGGGAAGGGCAGTGTTGGATGATGGCACCGTGCTTACTGTGGAGAATATGATGTGCTTTGCGGAAAGGGTTCATAACAGATATTAAGTGATTAAAGCGGGAAGATGGGAGCAAACATGGACAGAGATATCACTCAGATAATGAAGATGCAGAGAACGTTTTACGAAACCGGAGTGACGAAGCAGTACAAATTTCGTATGAGGGCGCTTGAAAGGCTTGAGAAAGCGCTTGAAGAATATGAAGAGGAGTTGAAGCTGGCGCTGAAGACCGACTTGAACAAATCTCCTTCTGAAAGTTATATGGCGGAGATAGGATTGACCAAATCAGAGCTTTCCTATGTGAAAAGGCATCTTCGCCGGTGGATGGAGCCCCAAAAGGTTCCGACTCCTATTGCGCAGTTTCCGGCGGATAGCTTCACACTTGCGGAACCTTACGGTGTTGTGCTCATTATGGCACCATGGAACTACCCCGTGCTTCTCTGCCTGGAGCCCCTTATCGATGCGATAGCGGCGGGAAATTGCATGGTGTTAAAGCCCTCTGCCTATGCTCCGGCGGTTTCGGCAGCCTTGAAAAAAATGCTCAAGAGCATATACCCGGAAAAATTCGTAGCTGTAGTAGAAGGAGGGAGAGAGGAAAACGCGGAGCTTTTAGAGCAGCGGTTCGATTATATTTTCTTTACCGGAGGAGTGGCGGTTGGAAGGACGGTTTTAGAGAAAGCAGCGAAGTATCTGACTCCGGTTACTTTGGAGTTGGGAGGAAAAAGCCCCTGTATCGTAGATAATACGGCAAATGTGGAAATGGCGGCAAAAAGAATCGCCTTCGGGAAGATTCTGAATGCGGGACAGACTTGTGTGGCTCCCGATTACCTTTTGGTTCATAAGGATATAAAGGAAGAGCTGTTAAAAGGGATCTGTGCGGAATGGGAGAGGATGCTTGGAGAGAAGCCCCTCGAAAATCCCGATTATCCGAAGATAATTAATCAGAAGCATTTTGAGCGTCTTCTGCATCTGACAGAGGGAGAAAAAATAATAACCGGCGGGACATATAAAACGCAGACAAGGCAAATCGCCCCGACTATATTGGATGGGGTAACGCCGGACAGTGTTGTTATGAAAGAAGAAATTTTCGGCCCGATACTGCCGGTACTCGCATTTGAAACGAGGGATGAAATAAAGGAAATCGTATTATCCTTCGAGAAGCCTTTGGCATTTTATCTTTTTACTGAGGATAAGGACATGGAGCAATGGGCGCTTGGAACGTTTTCCTTCGGAGGCGGATGTATCAACGATACGATGGTTCATCTGGCATCCTCCCATCTTCCCTTCGGCGGAGTGGGATTCAGCGGTATGGGAAGCTATCATGGAAAGGTGGGATTTGAAACCTTCAGCCATAGAAAAAGTGTACTGAAAAGCGGGTATCATCCGGATGTGCCGCTTCGCTACCATCCGTATTCCGACATGAAGGATAAAGCAATAAGGTTGTTTTTAAAGTGAAAATGTAATGCGATAATGAAAATGTGACGATAATGTCATAGAGAATACTTGAGGGATGAAGGAGAGGTATACATATGAAGTTGAGGAATTTTAAAGTGAGAACGAAAATGCTCGCATTGGGACTTATGGTAGTTGTGGCCATGACGGGCATATGCTTCGGCTTTCTTAGCAGTATAAGCCAAATAAGCAAGGAATCCATAGATCAGATGGAAGAGGTCATGGTGACGGATTATGACAATAAAATTAAAGAGCAGGTAGAAAATGCCATATCCATGCTGGAAGCAGTCTATGCTAAGTATGAAGCCGGTGAATATACGTTAGATGAGGCAAAGGCCCTGGGTGCAGACCTTCTTAGAGAAATACGTTATGGAGAAAGCGGATATTTCTGGGCGGATACCTATGAAGGTGACAACATCGTGCTGTTAGGCAACGAGACGGAAGGAAAGAACCGAATGGAAGCTACGGATGCAAACGGCTTCCAGATGGTAAAAGAAATCATCCGTGTGGGACAGGAACCGGAAGGTGGATATACCGATTATTATTTCCCGAGAGAGGGAGGAACGGAGGCATTTCCGAAACGCTCTTACAGTAAAGCTTTCGAGCCCTTTGGCTGGGTAATCGGAACGGGAAATTATATCGATGAAATAAATGCGGCGCTGGAAACGACACAGCAGGAGCAGATGGCTTTTGCTACGGAAAGTCTTGCCAAGCTGTTTTCTATCACTGCCGTGATTCTTATTATTGTAGCTTTATTTACCTTTATCATAGCGTTGGAAATCATTAAAGCACTGAAAACAGCTCTGGCCTATAACGAGGTCTTGGGAGACGGAGACTTTACCGTCACATTGCCGGACAGCTTCCTTTCGAGAAAGGATGATTTCGGCCTTCTGTCAAGGGTTATGGATAGGATGAAGAATAACCTGAAAGCGTTGATTGTTGAGATTCACGGCGATATCCATGTAATCAAGGAAATGACTGCCAATGTCAATGACAAGGTATTGGAGGTAAATCAGGAGATGGAGACAGTGTCCGCCACGACTCAGGAGCTGGCGGCGAGCATGGAGGAGACTGCAGCTTCGGCACAGGAAATTTCCGCAATGTCGCAGGAAATAGAAGCCTCCGCGAAAAATATCGCGGGAAGGTCGGAGGATGGCGCACAAAGGGTGGCTGATATCCGTATGAGAGCCGAGAAGGCCATGGAGGATACGAAGCAGGACCACGAGGCGGCAAGAAAAATGAACAATCAAATGAAAACGGAGCTTGGACAAGCGCTGGAGAATATAAAAGTGGTGGAGGAAATAAGTGTTCTGAGCGATTCCATCATGGGAATTACTTCACAGACGAATATGCTCGCCCTGAATGCGTCGATAGAAGCAGCAAGGGCAGGAGAAGCAGGAAAAGGATTTGCTGTGGTTGCAGACCAGATCAGAGTACTGGCAGAGCAATCCAGACAAGCGGTAGCCAACATACAGTCGATAACCGGACAGGTAAGGGAAGCGGTTTCGGATCTTTCGTTATATGCGAAGCAATTGCTGGATTTCGTATCCACGGATGTCTCGAAGAGCTACAACAGTTTCGAGGAAACAGCACAGGCATATGAAGAGGACGCTAAATTCGTAGATGGCCTGGTGACTGAATTCAGTAAAGAAGCGTTACATCTATTGGATTCTATTACCGGTATCATGGAAGCGATTGAAGAGGTAGGCAATGCATCCAATGAAGGAGCCGAAGGAACTACAGATATTGCCGGAAGAGTCAGCTCAGTGGTAATACAGACCGAGCAGATGACGAAAGCGGTGCAGGAGGCCAATGACAGGGTACAGAAAGTAAACGGTGAAATCAGGAAATTCAAGACAGAGTAAGAGGGCGAAGTATGGGAAGAGATGAAGAACTCCGAATGACATATTCAGGATTGCTTATGAAGGATGGCGAGAAGATGGTACGCGTCAGTTTTGAGCGCGGTAAGGGTATCTATGCGGAAGGTATCGTACCGAGAGGGGTAATCGAAAAATCTTCCGGCTTTACAAAAGAGGAAGTTGACATGCTTGCCGACTACCTGAAGGATAATGCTACGGATATTATCAACAGGGCAAAGGGTGTCAATTTCCTGAACGATTGGATGGGCAAAAAGTAGCCTCAAAAAAGAAACTCCGAATCCTGTATTTGGAGTTTCTTTCGTCTATTCTGTCTACTTTAAATTTTGGATATGTTTAAGAACAGTGTTGATAATATGCAATTTTTTAAGGGAACTTGTTAAAAGTTCCTTTAATGCACATTTTAAGAATATTATGTATTAAGTTTACTGTAGATTATGTTTATTTTGAACGCAAAAAATAGTGCTCTCCTTCATATGCATTGCCTTCACAGAAGTCAATTTTTAATAATGTATTCTGCCTTTCAACAGCTTGGGGTATTGCCTTAGTTGCAATCGTATCAACTTCAAACAGATCAAAAAAGTTCTCGTTACAAACACTAAATATTTCGTTTAAGTAATCTGCATTTTCGTATTCAGAAGAAACATCGACTCGGAGTATTCCCGTTTTAATTTTATATTTACCAGCATAACCAAACATTTCTACTGTTCCAATAGCTTTAGATAGTGATTTATCTATAATTGCAAAGCGTATAAATTCTTGTTGAGAATATGCACAAAGCCAAGCTTTAATACATTGTAACATATCCTCAATTGTGTAAATACAAAAATCACCTGTACACCTATCAGAGTTAAAAATTTTTTGTGCCTTACTATCAGAATAACATTTAAGCAGACCTTCGGAATCTTCTTCTGAAACGAGTCTTAAAATAAAACTTTCTGTTTCAAAAGTGGGGCATATTTCATATGGGTTGTTCATAAAAATCCTCCTCATCATGTATATTATATAAACTTTCTTCGCTTCACATTTCTTACCATTGTGCCACAAAAATATAGATTGTAGTCAAATTTCAACGTTACTCTTAAACAGAGCCTAAATTTTTATTGACATAATCACGGATAATCATGTTATCTTCCAGCATGCGGCAGCCTATGGTGTATTTGCCGTCATGCTCGGAAACACGAAGAACATGGCCGGTTAATTCACGTCCATCCTGTAATGGGAAATCAGGAACGGATACGGCAATCTTCAGCCCCTTGATGTGAGCAACCTCACGGTCACTTGTGGAAAAAGCAAAGCCACCGGCACAGATATTTATAAGGTGTCCGGAAAAGCTCCGGGCTGCACTTGCGGACTTTACGGTGCACTTATTATTGACGGGCAGACGGGGATACTTTCGGCGGTTCACGATATCGGGATTGGAACTGATGGTAAGGATAAAGCAATTGGTGTCCCTTCCCTTTGCGTGAGCGAGTTTTACTCCCTTCCAATTATACAGAGTACCGTTCACCACTATTTTCAGGTGATAATTCTGAACCTTGGATTTGCCGGAAAGAATTTCCTGATTATTTATGTGCAGAGTGACTACCAGTTCATTCTCGCGCTGTTCCAATACTTCGCCTTTATATTCATGAGAAGTGCCGCTTCCGGCAGAATCAGACAGAACGATCTTCATTCCGGACTTGATATCCTTAAGTCCCATGAAACCGCCGGTGCCCAGCTTTTCCATCAGGTCTCCCACAACTTTTTCAATAATTTCCACATTGTTAGATGTTTCTTCGTACTTGTTTAACATGGCGCGGGTAGTGGTATCTGCATTCGTTATGCTCTGAATCATAAGCTCCATAACGTCACAGATTTGCTGCATGTTATCCACCATGCTGCGATTGGAGCCTTCCACTTCTTTTATCGCGGAGTCGATCATCTGAATATTGTCGCCAAGCTGCATGGAATCGGAAGTAATACTGGATACACTCTGGTTGACATGCTCCATCTTGTCCTGTGTCGCATTGATCAGCTCAAGCGTTCTGGTGATAGACCATGTCATCTTGTCGGAGGTTTCCTCCAAATGCCCTAGTGCGGACAAGATGCGGCTGGAGGAATTCTGTGTACCCATACTTAAATTTCTGATCTCATCCGCCACCACTGCAAACCCTTTCCCAGCCTCCCCGGCTCTGGCAGCTTCAATGGAAGCGTTTAAAGCGAGCAGATTGGTCTGGGAAGTGATGGTCTCAATGGTGCCGGTCTCCTCTTTTACCATATTAAATTCTTTTTTGAACTCTTCCAATACGCTTTCTATCTCTTTGGAAAGCTCCGCCATGATATTGGTAGATTGCACCACGCCATTGAGTTCTTCGGAGCTGGTGTTAGAGTGGCCGATGGATTCTTTCATCAGAAGAACCATCTGCTCGATCATTCCGGCTACATTTTGTACCTGAGTATTAATATCTGAGGTCATATCCATGGAGGACATGGTCTTTTCGTAAAGGGTGTTGTTATTGTGCGACAATTCGGTCATGCTATCGACAACGGAAACAGCGCCTTGATAATTTTCATCGGTTAATTCCCGTACTACGGTAACTCCGTCCACTACGGCGTTACTCGCACCCTTTACCTGCTCTACTGTGGTGATTACGCGTTCCAGATTGCCCTTAACAGAATCCATCAGGGCACCGTCGGATTGAGTCATATGATTGATTGCCAGGACATAACCGAGATAACAAAGAAGGATACACGCGAGCTGTATTTCATAGGATGTGAGGTCGCTGGGAGAATTCATGCCCGACAAGTAGTTCTTTATAATAACGATTATCATGACGATGACATTATAAAAGCCACAGCGCATCATAAAGTTTCTGTCTTTAAACAATATCAGCATACTTGTGAGAGGTAATATAAATACGAAGGAAATAATAGAGGTAGTGGTTAAAAGCACAAAAAGATAGAAAAAGCCATAACCAAAGGCCACTATATGCTTATAAGCAGAGGTTTCCATGCCTTTTAGCTTAAGTATAAGCAGCCCGAATAAAAAAGTTGACCAACCGATTGCCAGAAATGTCAGATAATATTGTACGGTACGAAGTCCCTTTATAACTTCGCCGGCGTAAGCCGCGGTGAGTACAAGACATAAAATCATCCAGATAATCATCGCTTGAAAATTCGCCTTTTTCTTGAACACTGATGCATCATATTCCATCAGAGTCACCATCCTTTCTCTTTTGTATTAATAAAAATATAAGTATTATCACTATACCATAAATATTTATTTTGCTCCATATATTTCCGGCATTTTGTGGCTACTGTTCACACAGTAGCTTAACACTTGCTGTTAAGCTGCGTATGAACGTGATGCAAGAGATGATTTCTGCTTCGCGGAGAGAATTTATATGCAAAACTTTTGTATTGCAGAAATCATGCGTTACTGAGAACGGAGTGAACAGTAATATTTTCTAAAATAATTTAAGATAGAGAGCATCGATCGCGAGGCGGGAAGAAGATATGCGGGCCATAGCTGAAAGTGTTCGGCAGTCATAGGAAGGCGATTTCTTGAATAGAATGATTTAACAAAGTTAACTTCGTTAACGAGGTAAAATGGGGAATAGGCCATCTTAAACGCGTTATCCAATATTTCAAATATCATTATTCCGGTGGTAATATTTTATATCGTTGCCTATGGTATCATAAATAAGCAGAACGTTTATGAGGAATTTATCAAGGGAGCAAAGGACGGCTTTCATACGGTAATAGACATCATGCCTACCCTGGTGGGTTTAATGGTGGCGGTGGGAGTTCTGCGCGCCTCCGGGTTTCTTAGTTTTATCGGAAGGATTTTTAAGGGAGTGACGGACATGATCGGATTCCCCTCGGAGCTCGTTCCGCTGATTTTTATCAAGATGTTCTCTTCGTCGGCAGCTACCGGCTTGGTGCTGGATATTTTCAAGACCTACGGACCCGATTCCTACATTGGCATGATAACGTCTATTATGATGAGCTGCACGGAGACCATCTTCTACACGATGTCTGTATATTATATGGCAGCAAAGGTAACAAAGACGAGATATACCCTGTCCGGTGCGCTTATCAGTACTTTAGTGGGAGTGGTCCTCAGCGTTATATTGGCGGGGATGATGAAGTGAATGCATACGGAAGATTCGGAGAATTGCAAAGAATCACTTGAAAAATAAAGTTTTTTACCTATGGAGAAGAAATGAAAATGACAGTAGGAAGTGAAGACAAAAAAGTAGAAATCAAATGCGGCACATCCAAAGAGAAGGTGCCGCATTTGATTTTTCTTCGAATTATTTCCTCCATACAGACCCATTACTATCTTACGAAGTTGTTAATTATTCCCAACTAAAATTTTCAATTCCGGCACCGATTTCAAAGTGCTTTTTCACTATTCCCAAATCGACCTTGGAATAAAAGCCGCCGGTCGATTTAGCGGATACCCGGTTCCCTGAAAATGTAATCAGAAACTTTTGCTGATTTGTTGCGGTGGGAGCTAAAAGCGCGGCATCCATACCTCTTTTAAACCAATCGGGCATTTCTCCTTCTGCTTTGCATAGCTCGAGTAAGGACTTGCTTTTGTGAGGAACGCCCTGGGTCCTGCCATATCCGAGGGACAGAACGCAGACGAGCTTTTCGCCCTTTTCTATTTCGCAGCGGCTTTTCCCTTTGCTGAAGGTCAAGGCTACCCAGCAGGTATTTAGGCCGAGCTGCTGCGCCCTTAAGACCAGATTTTCACCATAATATCCGATTTTTTCCTCTAATTCGGGGCTCTTTTTTCCTATGAGAGCAATGTAGTTCTTCACATTGTTAAATTTACCGTAGTGAGCCATAATACCGCCAAAGGCTTCCGGCTCGTCGGTAACCAATTGTATGTGCAGTCCACTCTCGCCATTGCAAAGGTTAATTTCCTTCTGGAGCTCTGAAACGATATCCTTATCAATTTTTTTGTCCGTATAGTCGCGTACCGAATGACGTTTTTCTATTGCCTGCATAAAATCCATAATAATAATCCTGCCTTTCTTTTTCCTTATTAATTTTATTCCATGTCACCGTATTCATTACTGCATGACGGATATCCGCCACGAGTCGCCTTATTTTCAAGTAATGTGATACCACAGGGCGGGAGAGGCGGGCAGCTCTGTCTTTTTGGTTTATTCGTTTGAACCATTATACCATAAGGAATTAAGATTTGTTCAATGGGAAAGAAAAACGAGACGAAGATTCGTATGAATAACGATACAAAACGCAATTTATGCTCCGAATTCGGAATGTTTTGGACGAGACGTCCTGATGTTCGGGAATTTACGGTTTTCATTTATGCTAAAAAGTTATATGATAAGTTATAAATAAAGCTTTGATTCCATAATTGGATGAAAGTAAAAGAAATAAAAATATAAGCAATAGTATAAAGAAGAGGTACAAAAATGAAAGCATCGACAGACCTGCAAAATATTCTTAAAGCGATAGACAGAAAAGGCTACCCGGCCTATAAGGACACACGGGGGAGTTATTCCTTTGGCAAATACGAGTTATCCATAGACCATGTACAAGGTGACCCTTTTGCATCTCCCTCCAAGGTGAGCATACACGTAGAGGGCAAGGCGGCAGGTTTCCCGAAGGAATGCTACGAGAGGAAGGAGCGCAGGATTGCTATGCAGGACTATCTGCTTCGCCTGTTTGGCAGGGAGGCGGATAAATATAATTTCAAAGCCAAGGGCTCCGGTAAAAGCGGCCTTTTGTCGGTGAGCCGCTGTGGGCAGGAGGTGCTTGAGAGAACAGCATGTGTCATCGTGCCTGAAAGCGGGGCTATTATCTTACGTCTGGAAATCGGCTTTCCTGCCAACGGCAGAACGATTTGTGCGCCTGAGCTGGAAAAGATATTATTCGACTTCCTCCCCAGATGTATACAAGGTGTTCTGTTTTATCCTATGTTAAATAAAGAGGAAGTGAAACATACCCTTTTTCTTGCGGATGACAGATACTACATCAGAGAGCATTTGGCAGAAATGGGGCTTGCTGCGTTCGTCGCCAATGGCTCCGTACTTCCGAGGGAGTCCGGCATTTCGGACAGGCCCATGAAAAACAGCGTGCTTTTCGCTTCTCCCAAGTCCATGGAAGTGACAATGAAGCTTCCTCATAAGGGTGAAATATCCGGTATGGGAATCAAAAAAGGCATAACCCTCATCGTAGGAGGCGGCTATCATGGAAAGTCCACCCTTTTAAAGGCCCTGGAGCTTGGAGTGTACGATCATATCGCAGGAGACGGCAGGGAATATGTCATTACAGAGTCCGAGGCGGTAAAAATACGTGCGGAGGACGGGCGCAGCGTGACGGGAGATGATATTTCCCTATTCGTAAATAACCTTCCCGGCGGAAAGGATACCAAACGTTTCCATACGGAAGATGCCAGTGGAAGCACCTCTCAGGCGGCGAACGTGGTGGAAGCTATAGAAAGCGGTTCCACCCTTTTACTGATAGATGAGGATACTTGTGCGACGAATTTCATGGTAAGAGACGAACTGATGCAGCGCGTCGTTCACAGAGACAAAGAGCCCATTACCCCTTTTATAGAGAGGGCAAGGTTCTTGTATGAAGAGAACGGCATATCCTGCATCATCGTGGCGGGAAGTTCGGGTTCCTATTTCAACATCGCGGACTGCATCATCCAGATGGACCATTACAGGCCGGAAGAAATTACGGACTTCGCAAAGGAAGAGGCGAAAGCCTTCCCTGCGGTATCTCTTCCCAGGGACATCCCTGCCATGCCGGACTATGAGAGAATTCCGGCCCGCGCTGTCAAGGCGATAGAGGAGCGCAAAGGAAACAATCATTATGCACAGAAGTATGGCCGCGGAGGAAAGAACAGATACGGGAAAAATGCTGAAGGCGATGCAAGAGAGGCGGATCGCATAAAAATAAAAGGGATGGGAAAAGAAAGTGTCGTTTTGGGTAAAGAAACGATTCATCTCCATTATGTAGAGCAGCTCGTCGATGCAGAGCAAGCCATGGCGCTGGGCTATTTGCTCGCCTATGCGGAGCAGAATATGTTCAATGGACAAGAGAATCTCAGGGATATCGTAAATAAACTGATGGAACTGGTGGAGAAAAAAGGCCTTGCTGGCGTAGTGCAAGGAAGCTTCCTGCCGTCAGGGCTGGCACTTCCGAGAAAGCAGGAGGTATTCGCCTGCTTTAACCGTTATAGAAGCCTGAAAATAGAGAAATAACTGCGTACCCATTTTTGGCTTTATGGGAGCACTCTCCTATGAAGCAAAAAAGTCCCTTAGGGACTTAATGCTTGTTAATATACGCCGCATGAATTAAGATGTTTGCACAAGTCCCGGTCCTCCACTAAAATGTGATTAAACAGGAAAGTCTGCAAATACTCTTTTAACTGAATAAGGGTCTTTTTCGGATTCTTGCTCAGTTCCTTCATATCTATGGTTAAAACATTATTTTTGAAATCGTTGATAGATTTTTTATTTTTGGAAGAATCGGGATAGTTGTACTTATCCATGAGATTCTCCTCCGTATAGAGTTGATATGAGGCATAATCCCGCAGAGCACAAACGATATCCAAAAGCTGTTGGTTGGAAACGTTCCGACAGTTGTTCATAATTAGCTGCTCTATATCTCTGCCAATACGAAATAGCTCGCGGTGCTGCGCGTCGATAATCTCAACGCCGCATTCCATTTCCTTGCACCAATCAAATTTAAAATCGAACATAATTACCTCCGGTAAGATGAGAATGATTAAGAGTGTTAATCATGATATGCAAGCGAATATTATTATAATATACTACCAAAGTACTATCTGCAACCGTAAATTAGAAATTAATGATAAATTTTATTCAATTTCGGGTGTCAGAGGGCATAAATCGGCTTGTGGAATTTCTTTGGTAGTTTTAAGGAGACTGTACAATGGTACTGATAGGTGCGATCGCCGTCATTTTTTTGGCGGCAGTTATTACATTAATATATATTAGGAAGCGAAAGGCCGGAAGCCCTTCCGCGATCGATGAGATGGAGGGGCGGGATTTTGAACAGTTTTGTGCGGAGCTCTTGAAGGAAAGAGGCTTTGTCGAAGTAGAAGTAACGAAAGGCAGCGGCGACTATGGCATTGACATATTAGCGGAGAAGGACGGAGTGACCTACGCCATCCAATGCAAACGCTACGATTCTCCGGTAGGTGTGAAGGCTATCCAGGAAGCATATGCGGGCAAGGACTACTACGATCGCATGGTAGGCGCAGTACTTACTAACCACTATTTTACAGCGCCTGCCGTAGAGGCAGCAAAAAAGCTGAAAATATTATTGTGGGACAGAGGGTACTTGGACAGCATGATGCAGGAATAGTATCAAGGGGCTGATTCATCAGTTCAGTTCTTCATGTGAAAAACAAAAGTTGTACTTATTATATGAGTACAACTTTTTTAAATTTGTATTATAAACATGCATTTATATATTGACAAGTGAAAGGGAAAAATATAATATTATCTTATAAAGATTTACTGAGAAACTGTAAATATTTGTATATGTTATATATACAATTGAAATATGCGTTTGGCAGAACACATACAAAACAATACAACTGCTATAAATAAGTACAACTTTGCCGACGTGCCGATCGCTACCGCCGTCATATCGGTATAACAACCACAAACAATAAGCTTATAGGAGGATTGAAGAATGAAAACAGGAAAGAATTACAAGTTTTGGTTTTGCACAGGCTCTCAGGATTTATATGGAGATGAATGTCTCGCTCAGGTTGCGGAGCATTCGAAGATTATTGTAGAGAATTTGAATAAGTCCGGCATACTGCCTTTTGAAATTGTATGGAAGCCTACGCTGATTACCAACGAGCTCATCAGAAGGACCTTTAATGAGGCTAATGCGGATGAAGAATGCGCGGGTGTTATTACATGGATGCACACCTTTTCCCCTGCGAAGTCATGGATACTCGGACTTCAGGAATACAGAAAGCCGCTGATGCATCTTCATACCCAGTTTAACGAAGAGATTCCTTACGACACAATCGATATGGATTTCATGAACGAGAACCAGTCCGCTCATGGAGACAGGGAATACGGACACATCGTAAGCCGCATGGGAATCGAGAGAAAGATCGTAGTCGGACATTGGAGTGATAAAGAAGTACAGAAGAAGCTTGCCGACTGGATGAGAACGGCAATCGGTATTATGGAATCTTCCCATATCCGCGTATGCCGTATTGCGGACAACATGAGAAATGTAGCTGTAACAGAAGGCGATAAAGTAGAAGCACAGATTAAATTCGGCTGGGAAATAGATGCTTATCCCGTTAACGAAATCATAGAGTATGTGAAAGATGTAAAAGAAGGAGAAATTAATTCTCTTGTCGATGAATATTACACAAAATATGATATAATCCTAGAAGGAAGAGATGCGGCTGAGTTTAGGAGACATGTAGCTGTTCAGGCAGGCATTGAAATCGGCTTTGAGAAATTCCTGGAAGAGAAGAACTATCAGGCTATCGTTACCCATTTCGGAGATTTGGGAGAGCTTAAGCAGCTTCCGGGACTGGCTATCCAGAGACTTATGGAAAAAGGCTACGGCTTCGGAGGAGAAGGCGACTGGAAGACAGCAGCTATGGTTCGTTTGATGAAGATCATGGCGTCCGGAATTAAAGATGCCAAGGGAACCTCCTTTATGGAAGACTATACCTATAATCTCGTGCCCGGCAAGGAAGGCATTCTTCAGGCCCATATGCTGGAGGTATGTCCTACCGTTGCGGACGGAAAAGTAAGCATCAAAGTAAATCCGCTTTCTATGGGTAACAGAGAAGAGCCCGCTCGTCTCGTATTTACCTCCAAGACGGGCGCGGGTGTAGCTACCTCCCTGATCGATTTAGGAACGAGATTCCGCCTGATCATCAATGCGGTAGACTGTAAGAAGATAGAAAAACCTATGCCGAAGCTTCCGGTTGCGGCAGCATTCTGGACACCTCAGCCTAATCTTAAGGTAGGAGCGGAGGCTTGGATACTGGCAGGCGGTGCGCACCATACGGCATTCTCGTATGACCTTACGGTAGACCAGATGGTAGACTGGGCGGCAGCTATGGGAATTGAAAGTGTTGTTATCGATAATGATACAACAATCAGAAACTTTAAGAATGAACTCAGATGGAATGAGGTTGCATTCAGATAATATCATATTGGATAGATAACATTTTAAGGGAAGGGGTATCGGATGAGCAATATAAAAGAAATGATTCTTAGCGGAAAGACGGCGCTCGGTATTGAGCTCGGTTCAACGAGAATAAAGGCGGTTTTAATAGGGGAAGATAATTCCCCTATCGCTTCTGGCGGTTATGGATGGGAGAATCAATACAAGGATGGTGTTTGGACCTATGATATTGAGGATGTATGGATGGGGCTTCAGGGCAGCTATAGCAAGTTGGCCGAGGAAGTGAAGAGTAAATATGATGTTTCGCTTCAGACAATAGGAAGCATTGGTTTCAGTGCTATGATGCACGGTTATATGGCATTTGATAAGGGAGGCGAGATTCTCGTTCCCTTCCGTACGTGGAGAAATACTACGACAGGACAGGCGGCAGCGGAACTGACCGAATTATTTAATTACAATATTCCTCTGAGATGGAGTATTTCTCATTTAAGGCAGGCAATCCTGGACAAGGAAGAACATGTGAAGGATATTGACTTCTTTACTACGCTTGCCGGATATGTACATTGGAAGCTTACCGGAGAAAGAGTGCTCGGCGTGGGCGATGCATCCGGTATGTTCCCCATTGATATCGATACGAAAGACTATAATAAGCAGATGATAGAGCAGTTCGACAAGCTGGTAGCAGGAGAAAATTACCCATGGAAGTTAACGGATATACTTCCTAAGGTTCTTCTTGCCGGTGAAAATGCAGGAACTCTTACGGAAGAAGGTGCAAAGCTTTTGGATCCTACCGGTGAGCTGAAGGCCGGAATCCCGATTTGCCCTCCGGAAGGCGATGCTGGAACCGGCATGACGGCGACTAACAGCGTGGCAGTGAAAACTGGTAATGTTTCTGCCGGAACGAGCGTTTTTGCTATGATCGTGTTGGAGAAAGACCTTTCTAAGGTATATCCGGAAATCGACTTGGTGACCACGCCGGATGGAAGTCTGGTAGCTATGGTTCATTGTAATAACTGTACTTCGGATTTAAATGCTTGGGTGAATATTTTCAAAGAATTTATGGAGACGATTGGTTTGGAAGTGAATATGCCTAAGCTCTATGATGACTTGTACTTCAAGGCGTTAGAAGGAGATGCCGATTGCGGAGGTCTGCTTTCCTATTGCTATTTCTCAGGAGAACCGGTAACCGGTTTTGACGAGGGACGTCCTCTGTTCGCGCGTGAGATGAATTGCAATTTCACCCTTGCTAACTTTATGAGATCTCATCTTTATTCTTCCCTGGCAGCTTTGAAGATCGGTTTGGATATCCTGTTTAAAGAGGAGAAGGTTCAGGCGGATGAAATCTTCGGTCATGGCGGTTTGTTCAAGACGGAAGGTGTTGGTCAGGGCTTTTTGGCAGCGGCTATGGATACTCCGGTATCCGTTATGGAGACTGCGGGAGAAGGCGGAGCGTGGGGAATCGCCGTACTTGCCTCCTATATGAACAACAAAGAAGATGATGAGACACTTTCTCATTATCTTAATGAAAAGGTATTTGCGGGAAATAAAGGAATTAAGATGGCTCCTGATCCGAAGGATGTGGAAGGATTTGATGCATTCATCAGTCGCTATAAAGCAGGATTGCCGATAGAAAAGGCCGCAGTAGAAAGTATGAAATAAGCTGGCTGCCTGGAAATGCCGCCAAGTGAATTTGTGTGCGTGCTAAAACATGCAGATGGGAGTCAAATATGTTAGAAGAACTGAAAAAACAAGTATATGAAGCGAATATGCTGTTGCCTAAATACGGTCTTGTTACCTTTACATGGGGAAATGTGAGTGGAATTGACCGGGAGAAACAGCTTTTTGTCATTAAGCCCAGCGGTGTGGAATACGACAAGCTGACGGCTGATGATATGGTGGTTATGGATATGGAGGGTAATAAAGTAGAAGGAAAATATAACCCTTCCTCCGACACGGCCACACATCTGGAGTTATATAAAGCATTTCCGAAGGTGGGAGGTATCGTGCATACTCACTCTTCGTGGGCGACTAGCTGGGCACAGGCCGGCAGGGGAATTCCGTGCTACGGGACAACCCATGCAGATTACATGTATGGAGAAATCCCATGTGTCAGATGTCTGACTAAGGAAGAGATTGAAGGTGCTTATGAGAAGAATACCGGACTTCTGATTGCCGATTATTTTAAGGATAAAGATTATGAAGCAGTTCCGGCAGTTCTTTGCAAGAACCATGGACCGTTTTCCTGGGGGAAAGATGCCAATGAAGCGGTACACAATGCGGTAGTGCTGGAAGAAGTGGCTAAGATGGCGGCTCGTTGTGAGCGGATTAACAGCGAGGTAGCTCCTGCACCTGCGGAATTGCAGGATAAGCACTATTATAGGAAGCACGGTGCGAATGCATATTATGGACAGAAGTAGGAAGTAAAAGGTTACTGTGAACGGAGTGGACAGTAACAGTAAAAGTATGTCTGCACATATTTTCTATAGAAAAACAATGAATAGCTGCAAACGAGAGGTAGAATCGTTTGCAGCTATTCACTATTTACAGGAAATGCCGATACATATAGCAAAGGTTATTATTGTAAATATTATTATAGGGGGATATCGTATGCTGATTGGAGGAACCAATACATCACAGAGTAATTATTATCATATGGCGATAAGGACGGAGAGCCAGCTGGAATTTGCAAATAAAACTGCGGAGGGAGAGGCGGCAGAAAGCATTGCCCGGCAGATGAAAGACAAGCTGGTGAGGGATAAAGGCGAGGTTCAGGCGATTCCCGAGAAGGGAAAAGGAGCACCTTATTCTTATCTTGCGGATGAAAACGGTATTGTGGAATATAAAGGAGTTATTTTCCGCTGTGATAACGAAAAAAGAGAACTTTGTCTCGGAGATATGAGCAATCGCAAAAATGTAATCCGGATTCCTTTGTCCGGAGGCGGATGTCTTATGGTGAATCGGGATAATATCGATCAGCTGGGGAAAGCGATAGGCATGTTTTCTCCGGAGGACATCAATAACATTTTGCGCGCACTGAAATTGGATGCGAAGATTCAGGAGATGAAGAAGGAAATGGAAGAAATGGAAGACGGTATCGGCAAGAGCAGTGCGGAGCAGAATGCGGACAGTGCAAAAGAGGCAGCTGAGGCATCGGAAGACGAGCAAAAGGCGAGAGGCTTTCATGGATATGAAGAAAAAGAGGATGGGAAGCCTTTTGTATTGGAGGAATGGCAGTTTGATACATTGACAAAGGAGATTCTTTGATTAATAATAAATAGAAAGTGGAATAAGCGGATAATAGAATAAATAGAAACACAGTGGAAAAGGTAGGCGGGATGAAGCAAAAAAAGGGATGGATCGGTATGATAATCATACTTATAGCCATTGGGGTAATCGGATTCTCGGCATGGAAGCTGGCAGGTATGAAAGGGCAATACGACCAGGCAGAGAAGGAATATGAACAGCTCCTTGAAACGGTAAAGCAGCAGGATGAGGCGGAAACGGATAAAGAAACTGACAGAGAAGAAAGGGCAGACTCAAAAGAGGAGAGCAGTATCGCACAGGATGGTGGTGGGGAATTATCCATTGACTTTCAGGCACTGCTCGATAAGAATGCGGATACAGTAGGCTGGGTGGAATTTGGAGCTGTACCGATCAGTTATCCCATTGTTCAAGGAGAGGATAATGCTACTTACTTGGACCGTACCTTTGAAGGGCAGGCGAATCAGGCGGGGTGTATTTTTGTGGCAGCAGAGAACCAGGGAGATTTCTCGGATTGGAATACCATTGTCTATGGACACAATCGGAAGGATGCCTCTATGTTTGGCAGGCTGCGTCAATACCTTCGGCAAGAGACGGTGAATAACAATCCTTATGTGTGGATTTATACTCCCGAGGGAAGCTGCCGATATGAGATTTTTGCTGCTTATATGACGGAAGCGGAGGGGGACACCTATCAGGTATTTCCGCAAGGGGCAGAAGGCTTTGATACCTATTTAGAGAAAGCTGTGGCCTCTTCGGAAATAGAGACAGATATCCTGCCGGAGGAAGGAAAGAAGGTAATTACCTTCTCTACCTGCACGAGTAATGAAGACCATAGATTGGTAGTTCAGGCAGTAGAAAGTGAACAAAATAAATAATGGAATTGTAAAGAATTGTAGAATTGACCTGCAATTTGACGAAAATTGGATGTGAAAACAGTATAAAAGAAGCAAAAGTATAAAAAAACACACCTTACAATAAAAATGGATACTTTTTTACCCCCCCTTTTTTGCTATGATGCAAAAAGGAGGGGTGTTTTCTTTTTTTTATGTGGTTATGGAAATTGCCCTTATGAAAACTTATAAGGAGGAATCGTAATGAGAAGGAAGGCAAACAGATGTGGTAAGCGTGTATTTGCAGCCTTATTAGCCGCTACATTGACTATGCAGCCGGTGGCAGTGGTGTATGGCAGTGAATCGGTAAGTACGAATGCGGCAGTGCAGGAAACAGCAGATGCCGAAGAGGGCGCTGCATCGGAAAGCGATAATGGGGAAGCAGGGAAGAACGGTGAAAGTGAGACTGTCCCTGTAGATGTACAGCCGGGAGATAGCGGTGTGTCGGGGGAACAGCCGGAAAATACTGACATGCCGGAGATACAGCCGGAAGAGAGCGAAGCACTGGGTACAGCACTGCAAGAGAACGAAACAATGGAGGATACCAATGAATCCGTCGAAGCCTTTGCAGGACTTCTGTCATCAGGAAAGGGGATGGATCTGGAAACGGCTGTTACAGAACTGTATGTAGGAAGTGATTGGGCGGGGGCAAATGCAACCTATACCGAGGAAGGCCAGAAGGTGACGATTCAGGCGGCCAGCTACGGCTGGAACGGTGAATGGGGCCTGCAATATATGGTTAAGGAGCTGCCGGTAAAGAATAATATTACTTATAAAGTAGAGTTCGATATTATGTCTTCCGTTGATAAGAAGATAGTAGTAAAGCTGGATGGTGAGGGATTCATTGTAGAGACCATTGAGCTGAAAGCAAATGAGTCCTATCATTATAGCAAAGAAGTAGCGGCAGGGGAATTTGCGGATAAGACATTGTATTTTGCTATGGGAGCAATAGGAGCGGCGGAAGCAAACCTTGCCGGCACCATGGAAATTGCAGATATTACACTGACTGAGGTGCTGGCACCTGCCCCGGCGGTAGAAATAGCCGTGAACAGAGAAGGAACCCGGATATGCTTCCAGCAGGATGTTTCGGATGAACGTCAGTTTGCCAAGGTATTCTATGGTATATTCGACAGCAAAGCAGAAGCAGAGGAGGCCGCAAGTGCCCCGGACAAGGGCACGCCCAATATCCTTGATATGGAGAAGCTGACTAATGGTAATTGGGAGGCGGTAGCAGAGGGGCTCAGCCTGAAGGGGGGACAAGCCGTTGCCTACTATTTCCAGAATACTGATACAAGCAGTACGGTGACAGATACTGTGCGGAAGATCTATGAGTTTAGTCCCTTTGTAGCAAAGGACTATACCGTAGACAAATTAAGCCGTGCGGATGAGGGATATAAGCTAATCTGGAATGATGAATTCGACGGTACGCAGTTAGATATGTCCAAGTGGTCTTTCCAAATTGGAACGAAAGATCCCAATGGCGGTCCGGATAACTGGGGAAATCAGGAGAAGCAATATTACACGGATTCCAATCATGAATTGTCGGACGGTAAGCTGAAGATTACCGCTAAAAAGGAGGGGAAGGAGGGAATGTCCTATACCTCCACTCGTATTCGTACTAAGACGGATGAGGGGGAGACTCTTTTTGCTGCCAAGTACGGAAGGGTAGAGGCGAGGATGAAACTGCCCGTGGGAGAAGGTCTATGGCCGGCATTCTGGATGCTTCCGGAGGATACTTCAATTTATGGTACATGGGCTGCTTCGGGAGAGATCGATATTATGGAGGCGAGAGGCCGTTTGCCCGGAGAAGTTGGCGGAGCCATACATTATGGATCGCAGTGGCCGAACAATATCTTCTCGGGTAAGAGTTATTCCTTCGATACGGCAGAAACGGATATCAGCGGTTATCACCTCTACAGTTTGGAATGGGAACCGGGGAAGATTACCTGGCTTGTAGATGATGTGCCATACTATACTACTTCCAACTTCTGGAGCAAAGGTGAGGGAAATGCCGAAAATTATACTTACGGAGCACCCTTTGATGTTCCATTTTATGTTATTTTCAATCTGGCGGTAGGAGGAACCTTCGATCAGGAGGCAGATCTTAGTAAAGCAAGTTTCCCTTCCAGTATGGAGGTTGATTATGTAAGAGTCTATCAGAAAGAGGCAGGTTATCAAGAGGACGGGCTGGAGCAGCCTGATATGGATAAGGATACAGAAGCCTTCAAAAGTGCTGCTTATCAGCCGCGAGGCGAAGCCGGAGATTACCTTGGGGATAAGCAAATGGCCACCCTTAAGACGGTAACGGAAGTGAATCCTGCGGATACCGACTGGCAGTTCTTCGTAGGAAAGGACTTTGGAGGAGAGGCGACCTGTGCCGTAGAGACAGTAGATGGTAATAAGATGGCCAAGATAGATATTACCAAGGGAGGAAATCAGAATTATGCCATACAGCTGATCAAGCACTTCCCGGCGGCGAGAGGCTATACTTATGAGATTAGCTTTGATGCAAAGGCATCTGCGGCAAGGAGTATAATCGTCAAGGCAGCAGGAGATGCGGATAATGGATGGTCTGCTTATGGAACAAACTATGATGCAGCACTGACGACACAGACACAGCACTTTACCCACCGCTTTACCATGGATAAGGATTCTGATCCTACAGCACGTCTGGAATTCAACCTTGGGCTGAATACAGGAACCGTATGGATCGGAAACGTGACGATTAAGCAGGTAGAAGAAGAGGTAAAGGATACCACGGATATTCCTAAGACACCGCTTGCCGATGGGAATCAGATTTACAACGGAAGCTTTGATCAGGGAGCAGACCGATTGGGTTATTGGTATCTGCAGGATGTGACAGCACGCGTGGTATCTTCAGGAGATAATAAGGATTATAGCCGAAAAGCGATCATTACCGCCACGGGAGAGAATCCCAGGATGTACCAGACGGGAATGGAGCTTTTGCAGTCCGACCAGTATCGTTTTGAGATGGAACTTAGCAGTGAGAAGGATACAAGCTTCCAAGTGGCCTTTGTCAGCAAGGATGAAAGCAAAGTTTACATGAAGGAAAGCCTCAGCTATAAAGCGGCAGATGGTATTAAGAAATATGAAGTAAACTTTGCCATTCCCAAGGGAGTGACAGACAAGGAAGGAAAGTTCCTCCTGATCTTGGAAAAGGGCAGTGTAGTTACTGTGGACAATATTCGCCTGGCCCGTACGACTAAGAATAATGTAATTATCGACTATACCGGAGTGGATATGAAGCCGCTTGTATGGCCCTCTACGGAATGGAAGGGACATGACCAGAGCAATGGAGATCCTAAGTTCTCCAATCAGGATGGGCTGCTTACCATTCAGGCGGCAACGGCCGATATTAATTATCAGAGAATGCTGTTCCACCCGGTATCCATTACTAAGGGGATTGATTATAAGCTTAAGTTCCAGGCCAAGTCCGATCTGGGAGATACCTATGAAATGTCGGTGCAGGAGGACAACACCTGGGCAGAGGCACTTCATGAGACCATCGCTACCACGAAGGAATGGAAGGACTATGAATTCACCTTTACCTCGAATATGACAAATGGAGGTAACCCGATTATGCTGAAATACCTTTTGTCCGGAAGGAAAGTGGGCGAAGGTAACTTCTATCTGAGGAATGCCACGATGGAGGTTTTGGCAGCGGACAGCGGATGCAAAGAGGTTCCGGCAGATGCAGTAAGTGCCGGAGGAAGACTGATAAAGGGAAAGGATTTCTCCGTAACGCTGAGAGAAGGAGAGTGGAAGAACGCGTTCCTAAAGGCAATCGAAGATGGGAAAGCAGTAGTTATGATAAATGAGACTTCTTTAAATGCGCGCATCAGTCTGGATAAGTGTTTGAGTGCGGATAAGGTTACCTTTACGATTCCTGCGGAATATCTGAGCCAGGCGGATAGTTATCGTATAGAGATTGCAGTGGAAGGCTATACTAATCTGGTAATCCTGCTCAAGGCATCGGCAGCAGGAGCGGTGGTAGATATCGGAGCCGGGGCGCCGAAGACAGAGCTGGATAGCAGCATAATTGACAGCCTCTTAACGGAGGAGGACCGCAACGCTTTAGAGGCTGGTGAGGACATTCGCATCACACTGAATGTTGAGCTGCTGAATAACCCTTCGGCAGCAGATGTGGAAGCAATTGCCGGTGTGCTGAAGGGCAGGACAGTGGGACTCTATCTGAATATGGAGCTGTTCAAGACAGCAGGTTCTGCACAGCCGGAGCAGTTAACAGAACTGAGTCATAAGATTCGCGTAGCAGTTACTATACCGGAGAAACTTCGCAAGGCTGACCGTACTTTCTGGATTGTACGGGTGCATAACGGTCAGGCGGTATTGCTTGAAGATTTGGATCAGAACCCGGATACCATACAGTTTGAGACGGATCGCTTCTCCGCTTATGCCATCGTATATATGGACTCTGACAATAGCAATAGCGGAAATAGTGACAACGGCAATAAAGGTACAGGCAGCGGCAGCACAAGCGCCGGAGGAAATGCTGATAACGGTCAGGCGAATGACGCTGCGGCTAAAGCAACTGCCTTGGCAGTAGGCAGCGTTAAGACCGGAGATGACACACAGATAATGCCCTACGTCATACTTCTTGCTGCAGCAATTGGCGTAGTATTGGCAGTGGGCTATCCGCGGATGAAGAGAGCCTTGACAAAAACAGCGGATGCCGAGGGCACCGAGAGTACAGAAAACGCAGAAAGTTAATGAATATAAAATGCCCCGGTATTGCTGTAGAAGCAACACCGGGGTATTAAGAATCTTAGGTTTGTGTTTAATTTTTTTAGTTTCAGTGCTTCATCAGAAAGATTTGACCATCCAAGAAAATTCGTGCTATACTTACTTTATTATTAGTTACGGAGAGTGATACGGTGGAAATCAAACGGACACTGAATGATGTACTCGTGAAGCTGTTTCGGAATATCAATGATATAGAGGAACGGGCGATTCAGACAGAAGAATATAAAGGCGTTACTACAAATGACATGCACGTCATCGAAGCGATCGGTTTAGGCAGTCCCAAGAATATGACTGCCGTCGCAAAGTCCCTTGGCGTTACTACAGGCACGCTCACCATAGCAGTGAACAGTCTGGTAAAAAAGGGATTTGTGAACCGGGAAAGAAGCGAAGAAGACAGGCGTGTTGTTTTAGTATTCTTGTCTTCCAAAGGTGAACGGGCCTACGAACATCATAAGCGATTCCATGAGGAAATGATAGACGCCGTACTCTCCCGGCTTACGGAAGAAGAGAAGATTGCTTTGGAGAAAGCTCTTCTGAATTTAAATGACTTTTTTACAGGCAAGAAATAAGTAAGACACCAATTGGCGGAGACCAAGCCCCCCGTTTTACGGAAAGAGGTTAGTGGGAAATAAAGTCAGAAGGTATTGAAAAGGAATGGAGAACGATATGAAATTTAAGGATATGCCCTATGAAAGGGCCAGATACGAAGATGTAGAGAAGGAATTCCGTCAGATTATCGAGGAATTTAAAAATGCTGAAAGCGGCGAGGAACAGTTTGCGGTACATCAAAAGTTCTATACCTTTTCTAATAAAGTGGAAACGACGATGACCATTGCCGGTATCCGCTACGACATCGATACTGCCGATAAATTTTATGAAAAGGAAAAGGAATACTATGACGAAGTGGAGCCGAAGCTTGCGAATTTGATGGTGGAATACAGGCAAGCGGTGTACGATTCCCCGTATCGTTCTTATTTAGAGGGCAAGATAGGAAAGGTGGCTTTTAAAAATATTGAGCTGGAAATCAAATCTTTTGATGAGAAGCTGATCCCTCTCATGCAGGAGGAAAATGCGCTTATTACCAGATACAACAAACTGATCGCTTCGGCGGAAATAGAATGGGAAGGCGAGATGCTGAACCTTTCTCTGATGCGTCCCCACCTTACAAACAGCGACAGAAATATACGCAAGAAAGCTTATGAGAAATACAGCGCCTTTTTCCTCTCTGTGGAAGACGAGCTGGATGAGATATATGATAAACTGGTGAAGAACAGAACTGAGCAGGCAAGGCAGATGGGCTATGAGAATTACGTGGAGCTGGGCTATTACCGGATGAGACGTAACAGCTACGACAAGGCCATGGTGGAGAACTACAGAAATCAGATCAAAAAGTACTTCGTTCCTTTCGCGGAGAAAATGCACGAGAGGAGGAGGCAACGTCTTGGGCTTAATAAACTTTCCTACATCGATACGGCAGTTTACTTTTTGGACGGCAACCCTGCGCCTTCCGGTACGCCGGAGGAAATTATGAGTGCCGGGCAGAAGATGTACTCGGAGATGTCCCAGGAGACGAAAGAATTCTTCGATTTTATGATGAAAAATGAACTGTTCGATGTGCTTGGAAGAAAGACGAAAAAGGCGGGCGGTTATATGACTTACCTTCCGGTTTACGGCGCCCCGTTCATTTTTGCGAACTTCAACGGAACGAGCGGAGATGTGGACGTAATTACACATGAATGCGGACACGCGTTCCAAGGTTATCTGTCAGGCAAAGACCCAATTCAGGAGCACAGGGACATTACTATGGAGACGGCGGAAATCCACTCCATGTCCATGGAATTCTTTGCGGAAGGGTGGACGGAGCTTTTCTTCGGTGACAGAGCACAGGATTACAAGAGCATGCACTTGGAGGATGCGGCGGCATTCATCCCTTATGGCTGTATGGTGGATGAATTCCAGCATATCGCTTATGCGAATCCCGATATGACTCCGAAGGAGAGGCGGGCGGCGTGGCTTGAGCTGGAAAGAGAGTACAGACCTCATATGGATTATGAGGACGATCTGTTCTTTAGCAAAGGGGGCTTCTGGCAGAAGCAGCAGCATATTTACAATTCGCCTTTTTATTATATCGATTACTGTCTGGCTCAGACTTGCGCCTTCCAATACAAGGCTAAAATGGACGGGAATTACGAAGAAGCATGGAAGAGCTACCTGAAACTCTGCGAGTTGTCCGCAAAGGATTTCTATACGGATATGCTGAAAGAGGTCGGGCTGGAAAGCCCTTTCGAGGATGGTTGCATCCGCAGCGTGATAGAGAAATTGGAAAGCAAAATGGTATAAAGTATGAAGAAATACCACAAAGATTATGTCTTTGAGATTGGAACCGGGAAGGATGGCAAGGAAGAAAAAAGGTACCGGTATGCAGGAGATTATTACCTGTTTCCTGATGCTGAAGCCGAAAAAAAGAAAATTTTTATAAAAAATTTTGCTTTTGTGCTTCTTTACTTTTCGCTCATTATTACGGCAGGAATGCTGGACAATGAAGGAAATCGTAATTTTTTTATAGCAGTTCCGTATGTATTTTTATTCCTACCTGCCGTATATTTATCATTAGGAACGGCCGCAGCCCTTAAGCTGAATGAAAAAATGGAACGGCCGGTCTACGATAGGGCATTCGGGAGGATGTATAGGAATTGTATAGGAATTATGTCGGTTTCGTTATATCTTTGTATTGCGGATTCCATCTTTATTCTCCTAAGATTTTATGGAGGAGAAGACTTTTTAGTTGTACGTGAAGTTGTATTTTTATTCGAAAATATTGCCATTTTTTGCTTGTCGTTTATACAGAAGAAGTACTTGCAAAATCTGAAAAAAGGGGTTATGATAGGCAAGTATAACAATGAGGTTCCGTAAAAAAACGGGACTTCTTTGTGTTTTTGGTATGATTTGCAAATTGTATACAAGTTGTAATCGTGCTAAGATAAAGGCAGCTGTATTGCTGCATACAATAATACAAATAAAACCAAAAAGGAGGAAAAATTTATGAAAAAGAGAATCATTTCTCTTATGCTTGCGTCTGTAATGGTAATCAGTACTTTAGCAGCATGCGGTTCCGGCAATACATCAACAACTGAAACGCCCGCTGCAGAGACGGAAGCCACAGATGAAAGCGCTGCGCAGACAGGCAGTGACACGCCCCTGGTTGTAGGCTACCGGGATTTCAGCGAAAAGTTCAGCATGTTTTTTAACGAGACGGAATATGACAAAGACGTAGCGGCAATGACACAGGTAATGCTGACGGATGTAGACCGCTCGGGTGCGGTTGTAATGAATGGAATCGAGGGAGAGACCAGCAATTACGCCGGAACAGATTATACTTATACGGGAATTGCCGATACCACGGTAACACAGAACGATGATGATACAACAACTTATGACTTTAAGCTGCGCGATGATATTACTTTCAGCGATGGAGAACCTCTCACGGCAGATGATGTTATTTTTAACTTATATGTATATTTAGATCCTGCTTATGACGGATTTACTACATTAAATACACTTCCTATCATAGGCCTTAAGAATTATCAGGCAAACTCTACGGCAGCGGACAGCGTAACGGCTGATGATGTGGCTGCTTATATGGAGGAAATGCCGGAAGCGCTTCAGACAGCTATTTCTGAAAACATAATCGCACCGACCTTGACAGCAGAAAAAGATTGGTGTACGGAAAATTATGAAGCACAGGGTGCGGCTTCTGCGGAAGAGTTCTTTGTAGCTTGCTACAGCACGGATGACTCTTATGATATGGCGGGAAAAGATTATGACACTATCGTAAGCGATGTCATCGCGATGTACGGCGGAGATTATAAAACTCTTGGAAGCAATTATGCGGGAGATGAAGCTTATTTTGAAGCCGATGCTACTTCACTGGCAGAGAAACTGCTGATCGAAGAAAAGGTGGCTGCGGGCGAAGGCGAGGCAGTTCCTAATATCGAAGGCGTTAAAAAACTTGGTGATTATGAAGTGTCAGTTACGATAAAAGGATTTGACGCTGCAGCGATTTACAAGTTTGTTGAACTTGGTATTGCTCCGCTTCATTACTATGGCGATAAAGCACAGTACGATTATGATAACAATCAGTTCGGCTTCCCGAGAGGTGACCTGAGCATCGTAAAAGAGAAAACAACAACACCTATGGGAGCAGGTCCTTATAAATTTGTGAAGTACGATAACAAGGTTGTTTATTTTGAAGCAAATGATGCTTATTTCAAGGGTGCTCCGAAGACTAAAAATGTACAGTTTAAGGAATCCGATGAATCTGATATGATTCCCGCGGTACAGCAGGGTACCGTTGATTTATCAAATCCTGACGGAAGTAAAAAGGCATTTGAGCAGATTGCCGAAATCAATGGCAACGGAGAACTTGACGGAGATGCCATCATGACAAACCGTGTAGATAATCTGGGCTACGGTTATATCGGTATTAATGCGGACACAGTCAATGTGGGCGGAGAAGCATCCTCTGAGCAGTCGAAAGATTTAAGAAAAGCCATCGCTACGGTTCTTTCCGTATACCGTGACGTATCCATCGATTCCTACTACGGAGATGCGGCAAGCGTAATTAACTATCCTATTTCCAATACATCATGGGCAGCTCCCCAGAAATCCGATGAAGGATATCAGGTAGCATACTCTGTGGATGTGGAGGGCAATCCGATTTATACGGATTCCATGAGTGCGGAAGAGAAATATGATGCAGCAATTGACGCAGCGCTGGGATATTTCGAAGCGGCTGGTTATACCGTAGCAGACGGCAAGCTGACAGCAGCTCCGGCAGGTGCGAAGCTGACTTATGAAATTATAATCGGCGCTGACGGTAAGGGTGATCACCCCAGCTTTGCAATCCTTACGGATGCGAAAGCTGCATTCGAGACGATTGGATTTACATTGGAAATCAACGATCCTACCGATACGAATATTTTATGGGACAAAACAAATGCACGTACACAGGAACTTTGGGTAGCGGCATGGCAGGCAGAGCCCGATCCGGATATGTATCAGACATACCATAGCGCGAGCACTGCAAGCAATTACTATCAGATTGCAGACCCGGATTTGGATGCTTATATCATGGATGCAAGAACGAGCGCAGATCAGAGCTACCGTAAATCCATTTATAAAGAATGCTTAAACATCATCATGGACTGGGCGGTTGAGATTCCGGTTTACCAGAGACAGAACTGCATTATCTACAGTCCTGAACGTATTAATGCGGATACTTTTACACCGGGCGTGACCACATATTACAAATGGTGGAAAGAGATTGAAAATTTAGAAATGAAATAATATAAAATAAGATGTATTGATTCTGAGCCCGCTGGGTATTGGCGGGCTCAGTTTATGAAAAGGTTTTTTGGTTTGTTAGTTTATCGAATTAAAGTGATGTAGCAAAACTGTTGTTACAAATAATTAAAACTGAATTGAAATTGAAATTTAAACATTTTATAAATGAAACTAAAATGTTTTTATATAAATATTTGATTTAAAAGATGGATAAAAAGAAAGCTGGAGGTTTGGAATGAAGAAATTTTTAATCAGAAGACTTTTACTCAGTATCGTTATACTGTTTTTTGTTTCTTTCATCATTTATTCCATAGAACGCTGCCTGCCTACTTCCTATGTGGAAGGAAAAGCAAGGCAGATGTCGCAAAAGGCAGGTGCAAAACCTTATGATGAGCTGTTGGAGCAGCTAACAAGCGCTTACGGGCTGGAAGGAAATATATTGCAGGGATATGCAAAATGGCTTTCCAATGCTGTGAAGGGAGAATTCGGGGATTCCTGGGTTTGGAGCAAGCCGGTTACCGAGAAATTCAAAGATGTGATATGGTATTCTTTTGCCATGTCCGGTATATCTTTTATTTTTCAGGTAGTAATAGCTATTCCTCTCGGTATTTTGTCTGCGAGAAAGCAATATAGCAGGACGGATTATGCCGTCACCGTATTTGCGCTGATCGGCATATCTCTTCCTACCTTCTTCATAGCCACTTTATTGAAATGGGTATTTTCCATCAATCTGGGATGGTTTGATTTGTATGGAGTTGTAGGCCGTATGCACGAACAGTTGCCCCCCATAGGACAAGTTCTGGATATGGGCAAACATTTGATATTGCCTGTCGTTACGCTTACAGTTGTCAGCGTAGGTAATCTGATGCGTTATACCCGTACTAATATGCTGGAAGTACTCAATTCCGATTATATTCGTACAGCAAGGGCGAAGGGGCTTTCTGAGAATAAAGTAATCAATTATCATGCGTTCCGCAATATTCTTATTCCGATTGTAACTTTGCTCGGAAGCACGATTCCTACCTTGTTCGGAGGAGCTATGATTACGGAAACTTTATTTCAGATTCCCGGAATCGGATATATTTCTTATTTGAGTCTGACACAAGGAGATGTACCGTTTACCATGTTCTATATGGTATTCCTTGCAATATTAACGCTGGCAGGAACACTGATTGCGGATATCCTGTATGCGATAGTTGACCCCCGGGTCAGAGTAAATTAGGAGGAAGGCTGAGATGGGCGCAGATAATAACATGCAGGATAAAGATAATCAGATAGATTTGAATCAGAGCCAGAGTGATTACATCAGCACTTCTGGAGCACTGGATGATGAGCAGAGAGTAAAGGTATTGTCCCCGGGAATGCTGGTAGCGAAACGTTTTTTTAGAAATAAGCTCGCTATGGTGGGGCTCGTTATACTTGTGACGATGTTTTTGTTCTCTTTTGCAGGCGGTATGCTCACTCCTTACGGGGAATCGGAAGTATTCCGGAAAAAAGATGTTATTTTAAAAGATTATGCCATGATGTCTGAAAATAAGGACTTTCTCTACACGAATGTGGAAGGAAAGGATTTCCCTTCCATCGCAGGCGCGAAGATGATTTTGGCGGTAAATAACGGGAACAGCACTTTTGAAGCTAAGGATGTGACATATTCTCTCATAAAAGAGGATGAGAACTTATACCAAATTACACAGCTTACCCCGGTGGCGAATGTGCTTACGCTAAAAGGGAAGAGCAGCTTCACTTCAGCAGAAGAAGGCGGCACAGTGACGAATGCGGTAAAAAGTGGGTATGAAGCGGCTGTCTCCGAGGGGGCAGACAACTTTGAAGCGGATGGCGTGTTTTACTATATCGTAAAGGAAGGAAAGCAGAGTGCAATTTCGATTATGGATAGAACGGCGCTCGCCAGCAAGAAAGTGTTCAGTGCAGCAGGGGGGGCAGAGCTCTCTTATGACTTCAAGCTGAATGCAGAGAAAGCATTTAATCGTCAGTCATCATCTTTTGAGGCGGATGGAAGTACTTACGAAATGGAAGTAGGAGAAAATACCGGATTCATAAGTTTGAACGGTGAAGACTATGCAATCATATCTTCTTATGCGGTACGTCCGGTAGGCAGCGAAGCGCTTTCGTTACAGTTTATCAGAGCTGTGCAGGAGGCGGTGTTAGCGGATGAGGAGTCCGTGGAATATGCAGGAAATGATGGCGGCAGCATTCATTATAAGATAGAAATGAAAGGAAACGAGTTTAAGATTCGTTCCGAACAGAAGACACAGTTGAATGATGATTTTGCATCTCCCGGAAAGACACATCTGCTGGGAACAGACGGACATGGTATGGACGTGCTTACAAGGCTGATGTACGGCGGGCGAATTTCCTTGATGATCGGTTTCGTTGCGATTGCGATCGAGACTTTACTCGGTATAATCATCGGCGGTGTGGCAGGGTATTTCGGAAAGTGGATGGATACTATTCTCATGCGTGTCGTGGATATTGTTATTTGCATTCCGGCGATGCCCTTGTATATTATTGTAGGTTCTATCATGGATTATTACCAAATAGACCCGAGAGTCCGTATTTATCTGCTCTGTGCGATTTTGGGCCTGATTAACTGGCCTCCGATTGCCAGAATGGTGCGAGGGCAGATACTTTCCTTCAGGGAACAGGAGTTTATGACGGCGACGGAAGCCACCGGCATTCGTGTATCCAGAAGGATATTCAAGCATTTGATTCCCAACGTGATTCCGAACCTCATTGTTATTGCGACGATGGGCCTTGGAGAGATCATTATTATGGAAGCGACATTGAGCTTCTTGGGAATCGGAGTAAAATTCCCCTATGCGTCATGGGGTAATATCATTAATTCTGTAAATGATGTATTTGTTATGACCAACTACTGGTATGTATGGATTCCGGCAGGATTTCTCATATTGATCACGGTGCTTGGATTTAACTTTGTTGGTGATGGACTTCGGGATGCGTTTGATCCGAAGATGAAAAGGTAGGTGAGGCAGATGAACTTTTTTAAAAAAGAGAGTACAAAAGATGCAAACTATATCTCTGCCAAAGAATCCAGAGCGATATCGAAAGAAAATAAAAGAATAACCGATGAAATAGAAAAGAAACGCAAACGTAAGAATATTCCTGAAGAAGAGTATGTGACGAAGATGAAGAATCCCAATAATGTTGTGGAGTTCGACAATGTCCATACCTATTTCTTCACCGACATCGGAACGGTTAAATCCGTTGACGGCGTTTCCTTCGACGTGCCGCAGGGTAAGACTATAGGTATTGTAGGGGAATCCGGCTGCGGAAAGTCTGTGACCAGCCTTTCCCTGATGCAGCTTGTACAGAGGCCCCAGGGACAGACTGTAAAGGGTGAGATCCGCTTCAATACCGGGGAGCAGGCGATCAATGTGGTGAATGCACCTATGGAGACGATGCAGAAGCTTCGCGGCAACTATATGTCCATGATATTTCAGGAACCGATGACGAGCCTCAATCCGGTATTTCGTATCGGATCGCAGGTGGATGAGGTCATCGCACTTCACAATCCCCAGATGAGTAAGGAGGAAGTGAAGAACCGTACGATAGAGATGCTGGAGCTGGTAGGTATTGCCAACAGTGAGGGCGTGTATAAGATGTATCCGCACGAGTTGTCCGGCGGTATGCGGCAGAGAATTTGTATCGCCATGGGGTTGGCGTGTAATCCCAGACTCATCATAGCGGATGAGCCGACTACGGCCTTGGATGTGACGATTCAGGCGCAGATTCTCGATCTTCTGCGCGGCTTAAAGGATAAGATCAATTCCAGTATCATGCTGATTACTCATGATTTAGGTGTAATTGCAGAAATGGCGGACTACGTCGTAGTCATGTATGCCGGCCGCGTGGTGGAGCAGGGAACCGTTCAGGAAATTTTCAAAACACCCAAGCATCCTTATACCATGGGACTTATGGCGTCCAAGCCGGTGGTGGGGAAAGAAGTGGACCGCCTCTACAGTATTCCCGGCAAGGTGCCTAACCCGGTCAATATGCCCGATTACTGCTACTTCAGGGATAGATGCGAGCTGTGTGTGGAAGCCTGCAAGGGCAAGTATCCCGGACAGACATCCCTTAGCCCGACCCATGTGGTAAACTGCTACCGCTATGCGGAAGGTGCGGGCAGCAAGGAAAAGAATGAAATGAAGGAGGAACAATAAGAATGAATACAGCTTCAAAAGAAACAGCTTATGAACCTCTGAAATACAATGAAGATAAGGTTAAGAACGATAGCAAGGATGACATTATTCTGCAAGTTTCCCACCTGAAAAAATATTTTCCCATAAAGGGAGGTGTTTTTTCCAAGGCAGCAGGACAGGTAAAAGCAGTGGACGACGTGTCCTTTTCCATTAAGAAGGGGACTACCATGGGATTAGTAGGAGAGTCCGGATGCGGTAAGTCCACCACGGGAAGAACGCTCCTTCGCCTTATCGATAAGACGGATGGAGAAGTCCGGTTTGGCGGGACGGATATCTTTGCCCTTAGCAAGAAGGAGATGCGTGCCCTCCGCCCGAAGATGCAGATTATTTTTCAGGACCCTTACTCCAGTCTTTCTCCAAGGCTTCCCGTAGGGGAGATCATCGGAGAAGCGGTAAGAGAGCACAAGCTCGTGCCTAAGAACGAGCTGGATGAATATGTGACAAAGATTATGGCTTCCTGCGGCCTGCAGGCCTATCATAAGGACCGTTACCCCCATGAATTTTCGGGCGGACAAAGACAGAGGATCTGTATCGCCAGAGCGCTGGCATTGAATCCGGAGTTCATTGTATGCGATGAACCGGTATCTGCATTGGACGTATCCATTCAGGCCCAGATCATTAACTTATTAAAGGATTTACAGGAAGAGTTCGGTCTGACATATCTGTTTATCTCCCACGATTTATCGGTGGTGGAGCATATATCGGATACTGTGGGCGTTATGTACCTTGGCAGTATCGTAGAGACCGGAGCTACGGAGGATATTTTTGCAAATCCTCTGCACCCCTATACGAAAGCGCTTTTCAGCGCTATTCCCGTACCCGACCCGGACGCGAAGGGAAACCGCATTATTTTAGAGGGAAGTATTCCTTCGCCGGCCAATCCTCCGGCAGGCTGCAAGTTCCATACGAGATGCAAGGACTGCATGGAAATTTGCAAGACACAGGAACCGGTGTCCAAGGACATGGGAAACGGCCATATGGTAAAATGTCATTTATATGATTGATCGATTCATTTGATGAAAATGGTGAATATTATAAATTATGAGTAAGAAGAGAAGAGACGAGAAAAAAGACGAGCTAAAGCAGTATGAAGACATTACTGTGGCAAACATGAACATAGAGGGTATGCCATGGTATGTAAAGAAACCGGAAGACCTAAGGTCTTCCGGCGCTTCTGCTGCCAATTCAGGAAAAGCCGCCGATTCCGGTCTTTCCCAAGTTACAGACAAGGAAATCCTCACTCCTAAGGAAACGAGGCAGCTTATCATTAATTCCGTGCTCGCGGCGCTTTTCATAGGAGGGGTATTTCTTTTTGCTATTTTTCTTTTTTTGCTGTTTTGTATCTATGTATGGTTTTAGGATTTTTTCATGTCCTTACTTTTTTCCAGCTGCAATTTCAGATTGGTGAAATCTGCCGGGCCGTTTTCCAGATAAAATTTGTGGAAGCGGTATTCGCTGTAGTCACTTCCCCATAGCCCTTGGGCTTCTTTTTTTAATTCTAAAACCTCCAAATATCCCAAATAATATTTTAAATAGGTACCCGGTTCCTCCACTATATACTCGTAGATCGCCCTTGTGGTAGAGGTGTTTGAGATTCCGATGGTGGATAATATTTTGTGTACCTGCTTATAATTTGCCCCCTCGTAATGAATGGCAATGTCCAATAAGGAGTAGAGACAAAGCTGTATCTGCCGGTCCAGCTTATAGGATTCAAAAAGTGCCTCCGCATCCGGATTTGTGTCTTTCATAAGTGCCTTCGCATAATCGTAGGCCATAAGCTCCACATACATCGCCCATCCTTCCGCATATCCGCTGTAGGACAGCAGGGAGCGTATAGGGTTCACGCCGGTCTTGTTGAAGTATAATTGAGAGTAGACTGTCTGATACAAATGGCCCGGATAGCCTTCGTGGGCGAGTGTAGTGTACAGCTCAACCCCCTTGGGATTATTTTTCCGATTGATATATATAACATTCTCTCTTATATTATCCAAGGGAGGAGTAAGGTAGAAGGCGGGGCTGCTATATTCTTCCAGGTTCTTGGAAATGGATTTTATTGTACAGACGGGCAATTCTCCTCCTTGTGTGGCTTCGGATAAGGCTGGAAAATCTTCCTTCATCATTTGCTGAAGGTTTTTTAGCATGTCGGAAGGTTCCTCATAAGGAAATACGATGCTGGATGTCTCATGCGAAGTCAAAATGGAAGGATTGCTTTGCAAAAGGCCGTACATGGAATCGAAATTTTCGTTAAAGTCCTGAAAAAGCATCTCCTTGATACTGCTGATATCGCGATAAGAGGCAGTGTGGGAGCGTAGGAGATATTGATAATATTCACGTCCGTCCGGATAATAATACAGACCGTTTTCGTTCTTTCCGCTGCCCTTTAACAGGATAAGCTCATCCCCCAGCTTCTGATAGGCAGGGAGCATGACAGTAGTGAGAAGTCTATTATTTTCCGATAAATAATGCAGTTTCTCCTTCTCTGATATTACACCCGAGGACAACAGGGGAGCCAGCCTTTCTTCGAAGGTCGTGTTTAAGAAATGGGTATCCTGAGAAAGGGAAGCTTCGTCCATGATCGTATTGCATTGCTCTATGACTTTATCTACGGAATAATCGGGCATAAAAAGCCCTTCTGCCGACTGTTCCTTAAGGTACTGTGCAATGCCTTCAAAGTACGTATCAGTCTGGTCCAAGAGGGCGAGATAGTCCTCTACATCCCTTTTGTTTCTGAAAGTATATTCTGCAAGCAAAATAGGAAGCTGTGACTGCATCCCTGAGGAGGGAGATAAGGGCGCGGAATAGTAATAGAGAGAAATACCCTTTTTCTCATTTTCCAAATATGGCACCAACAACTGGTAGGTGTAAGCATCCTGTTCATTTAATTTGGAAACGTCCATAGAATACAGCTGCCGCAGGGATGTAACGATTTCCTGAAGGGATTCCTCTTTATCCTCCTTGGAATAAAAAGGAAGAACGGACTCATAGGAGTCTATGCCATAGGAGGAAGGAGTTGCTACTGTATAGTGCATATTCAAGGTATTTGCCGTCAGCTCTGAGACAAAGAAGTCCTTGGCAAAATGTTGAAAGGACCGGGAATCCTTCGTGGAAAAAAAGGAAAAGGAGCCGGCGAGAAGCAGCAATGCCAAGGAAGAAAAAATTGCCGCCTTGCGTTTATTGGAAAGATGAAGGTTCATGAACTTTTTCAAAGAAAATACCTGATGCCGTTTTTTAGAATATATGACGTATTAGAAGGAAAGATGTATTTATGTTACGTATGAGTGTTATTCGTCAACAAGTAATAATACAACTTTATATATACAACTTATCAAATAGGTACATATATTGAATCCTTTAATTTCAAAAATAATTGACAACAAGTATAATGTATCTTATGATATACATAAAATATGACAATGAAATTAAAAATAAATCCATATAAAATAATAGAATTGTACAAATAATAAAAGAAAAAGATGTATGGGAATATAAACCGGAGCTTATGACGGAGACGGAGGAATAAGGCGGATGAACGACGGAAATGAAAACAGAGAAATAAGAGAAAATAAAGGAGGGCACGAGGAGAAAAAGAAAGCGAACTATTTGCCTACAAGGCTTTCTTTAATGATTCGTTTATTTGTTGCCGCTTATTTGGTTTATATCGTATATTCTCTTAAGGATGTGACCGAAAAGTATGCAGGAACAGAATTGGTTTTTTTCATCATAGCAATGATTGCATTCAGCATTATTGCTGTATTTTTAATTGTACATTCACTCCGCGCCTTGTCTGCCGGAAAGTACGTGGGCGGAGCTATGGATGCAGATAATTTAAATGACGGCATTACAGATAATGATGACATTACAGACAATAATGACATTACAGATAATGACGATGCTGAAGATGCCGCCAAATAGTTGTATATATGCAAATTTTAAAAACTTCCGGCTGCATCAGCGGTGCTTCTTGGAGCCGTTACCGTAGATATTTTCTTTAATTAGGAAAGTGCTCCTATTAAAGAAAGATAACTGCGCAGCTACGTGCGCGGAACAAAAGCTGTGCTGGCAAAGTATTTGGCCGCCAGAGTGTGCAAAGCACACTTTTGTTCCCAAGAGAAAAAAGGGATGATAAATAAGACTGATATAAGGAGGCGGATGGCGTAGCGCGCCGTCCGGGAAGACCGTGGGAAAAAGTCAATCAAAGTATATGGAACTTGTAAACTGGATAAAAGAACAGATTGCGGCCAAAACCTTTCTTCCGGGGCAGAAAATGTACTCGGAGAACGAACTGAAGGATATGTTCCATGTGAGCAGGCAGACAGTGCGCCATGCGATCGGTGTCTTGGAGGGTGAGGGCGTTCTCATCAGAATACAAGGCAGCGGAACGTATATTAACGATAAAAGGCAGGCGAATCTGGAAAACCGGACGCGAATCTCCGTGGTAACGACCTATGTGGACGGATATATTTTTCCCAAGACGATACAAGGAATAGAGAACGTGCTGTTTGAAAACGGTTATTCTGTCCAGATAGCCTTTACCAACAACCAAAACAGCAGAGAGAAGACTATTTTGGAGGATATCCTGAGCCGGGACGAAGTAGCCGGCGTCATTATGGAGACTACCAAAAGCGGCATACCTAATTCCAACTTATACCTATATGCGGAGCTGCAGAAACGGGGTATCCCCATAATTTTCATAAACAGCTACTATCCATTGCTCTCCATTCCTCACGTTTCGCTCAATGATAAAATGGCAGGAAGGAAGGTCACGGAGTACCTGCTTGAAATGGGGCACCGGAAGATCGGAGGCATCTTCAAGCTGGACGACGGGCAGGGACACATGCGCTATGCCGGGTATCTGGAGGCTATGCAAAGTGCGGGTATGGCAGTGGAGGATGCTCGTGTCGTCTGGATAGATACGGAGGATATCAAGCATCTGGAGAAGAAGAAAGGAACCATTCTGGAGCGCCTGGGCGATTGCAGTGCGGTTGTCTGTTATAATGATCAGGTGGCCTTCGAGCTGCTGGGGATGCTGGCAGATGCAGGGCGGAAGGTCCCGGGGGATATTTCCGTAGTAAGCATTGATGATTCCGAGCTGGCTGTTTTGGGAGACGTGGCTCTTACTTCGGTTCCTCATCCCATAGATAAATTAGGAGAAAAAGCGGCCAATAATCTGCTGCGGATGATAGAAAATCCTTCCTACGACGGTACATACGAATTTGACGCAGAAATTGTGTGCAGGGATTCGGTAAAGAAATTGATTTGAGAGTTTTATAATAGTGTAAAAATCCTTGGGGCAGGTGACGGTTTGTTACCTGCCATTTTTCTCAAAAAAAATCAACTTTTTACCTAAAAAAGTACACTGCATTTCGACAAACGTTTGATATAATTTTATTGTGGGTATTTATCCGGTAAAAAACGAAAGTTTGCATCTTATGCAGAAGGGAAGGGTTATTTTATGAAAAAGATAAGTACAAAGTTTATGGCAGTTATTATGATAGTGGCGGCAATTGGACTTGCGGGAATGGGAATACTGGTTAATAATATAAATGGAATACGAGTGGTATCGGAACGTATCCTCTCGGGAGAATTGCAGGACTACAGGGAAGTCTCCGAAATTGCGGCGGACTTCGAAATCATACACAAATCCGTGCTGAAGCATGTTATGACCGCCAAGGAAACGAAGACGGCCCTTGCGGAAAATGAGATCAAGGCGAAGCGCAAGAATGTGGATGCTCTTTTGGCGTCTTATGCGACGAGGCTGAACGGAGAAAAACAGGAAATTTACGATGAGCTTATGGCAACCTATACGATCTATCTGACGGAGCTCGACAATATTCTGGAGGTCAGCAAGAGCGGAGATAAATCCAAAGCTCAGACCTTGGTGTTCAGCAATATTACCAATTATGAAAGTCAGATGGAGACTTGCCTGGGGCAGCTCCAAAGCCTGTCCTTAGAGAAAATGGAGGCAGGAAAGCAGAGCGTGTACGCCTATACGGGGCAAGTACCTCTCGTCAGCACTCTGTCCGTGAGTATCGTGATATTTGCTGTTATTGTAGCTTATCTCATTGCCAAATGGACGATTATTACTCCAGTCAAGCGAACGACCGGGGAGCTGAACCGGATCATAAAGAGCATCGAGGAGGAACGGGGAGACTTGAGCCTGCGCGTATCGGAGAAGTCCAAGGATGAAATCGGCGTGCTGGCTAAGGGCATTAATCGTTTCCTCGGAATACTTGAGAGCATGATTGGCAATATGATAGATTCCTGTGAACAGATGGGAGAGGCGCAGGAGAAAGTAAGGGAGAATATTGATACAACTAACTTCAGCGCACAGAACACCTCGGCGACGACAGAGGAGCTGGCGGCGGGGATGAAATGTGTTACAGACAACGTAGCGATGGTCGGAGAAGAGACCAGGAAGGTGCGCTTGTCTGCAGAAGCTATGGCGAATCAGGCGAAGGAAGGTACCGGCTACGCAGGAGAAATCAGACAGCGTGCCAAAGGTCTTCAGGACAAGGCGATAGAGAGTAAGGAAGAGGCGAAGAACATTCTTACCCAGATAGGCAGTGCGGTGAACGATTCCATAGACGATACCAAGCAGATAGGGAAGATCGCGGAGTTGACCGGGGATATTCTGGGCGTAGCCAGCCAGACCAATCTTCTGGCATTGAACGCTTCTATCGAGGCCGCGAGGGCGGGAGAAGCCGGCAAGGGATTTGCGGTAGTGGCGGAAGAAATAAGGATGTTAGCTGATAATTCCAAGCAGACGGCGAACAAAATACAGAACATCAGCGAAAAGGTGGTAACGAGCGTGGCACGGCTTTCGCAGGAAGCTTCTAAGCTGCTTCAGTTTGTCAGCGGAAAGGTAATGGAGGACTACGAGGTGCTGGAGCACACGGGAGAGCAATACTTCACCGATGCGGCGACCCTTCATGAGATCATGGAAAATATAGCACAGGCTTCGGATGTGCTCAAGCAGGCTATGGAGCGTGTTGCGGAAACCAACGAAGGCATCACCCTGACGGTAAACGAAAGCGCAGAAGGAATAAATAACGTGGTATATAATACGCTGGGAGTAGCGGACGGAATGAAGGAAATTGATCGTGCCCTTGAAGGAATGGCCAGTGCCGTAAGTATACTGGAAAGCGAAATAAGAGTATTTGACAAAAAAAGGATTGAATAGAGATAGGAGCTTGAAGCATGTTAAAGGTTTTTCTTGTAGAGGATGAAATCGTAATGAGAGAGGGGATCAAGAACAATATCCCCTGGGAGGAAGAAGGCTTCGATTTCGTGGGCGAGGCCAGCGATGGAGAGCTGGCATACCCGATGATCCGGAAGCTTTGCCCGGATATTATCATTACGGATATTAAGATGCCCTTTATGGACGGATTGGAACTGAGCCGTCTGGTAAAGAAGGACCTTCCGGACGTGAGCATAATCATCTTAAGCGGTTACGACGAATTCGAATACGCGAAAGAGGCCATAAGAATAGGAGTTACGGAATACTTAGTAAAACCGGTTTCCTCTGCGAAGCTTTTAGAAGCGGTGAAAGAAATCGGCAGCCGTATCGAGAAGGAGAACGAGAAGAAAAAATATTTGGAGCAGTTCAAAAAGGAAATGAAGGAAATGGAGCTGCATGAAAAGGAGAAATTCCTGCATGAGATATTGTCTGGAAGAATTCCGATGACGGAGCTTCTGGAAAAAGGCAAAAAGATGAATATACACTTGGCAGCGGGAGTTTATGACGTGGTGCTTTTCATGATGCGTCAATCGGAAGATATGGACGGTACCTGCGCCAAGGAGCTTCCGGCAGCTTGGGACACCGTTATGGAGCTGGCGGAGCAGACGGAGAACATTTACATGTTCAACAGAGGGATAGACGGCGTGGAGTTCCTGCTCCTGGACGAGAACGAAAAGAGGATGGAGCAAAAAAGGCATGATTTTCTGAAAGAGCTGACAGGCATCGCCTCGAAATCCGGAGAGCTTCAGTATTTCATCGGTGTGGGCAATGTGGTAAACAGACTCAGAGAGGTGCATGAATCCTATGAAAGCGCCAGCAAAGCCTTTTCTTACCGCTATCTGATTTCCTCAAGCCGTATCGTATATGCGGAACATATGGACGAAATGCGCGTGGGAATCGGTGGAAGCGATGATGCGGACATCGATTTGAAGGAGCTGGACTTCGGCAAGATCGACCGGAAAATCATAAAGAATTTTCTTACCAAAGGACTTTTGGAAGAGGTCTCTCACTTCATCGAGGACTATTTTTCCAGTTTGGGAAGCGGTAACGTGGAATCCATACTGTTTCGCCAATATATAACCACTGATATGTACTTTGGGACGGTGGCCTTCGTGGAGGAACTGGGGTATGACGCCGATAATATTATAGCGGTGTTCGGAGATTTCAAGGCGATTTCGGAGGTGTTCCCTTCTGTAGAGAAGACGAAGGAATACCTAAAGAATATGATAAGGGAGGCCATGAACCTGAGAGACCGGATATCCGTGAAGAAATACGGCAGTCTCATCGACGATGCCAAGGCGTATATCGAGCGTAATTTTGATTCTGAGGATATCTCTCTTAACAGTGTGGCTACCCATGTGAATATCAGCGCCAGCCATTTCAGCAGCATATTCAGCGGAGAAGAGGGGCAGACCTTCATCGAATATCTGACGGCGCTTCGCATGGACAAAGCGAAGCAGCTTCTTATGTGCTCCAGCTTGAAAAGCTCGGAAATCGGTTATGCGGTAGGGTATAAGGACCCTCATTATTTCAGCTATCTTTTTAAGAAAACACAGAATTGTACGCCGAAGGAATACCGTATGAGAGGCAAGACAGGCAATGCCGATAGTATAAGCAATGTCTATAATGCAGGCATGGAGGACGCATGAAGAAGCTATTGAGGTTAATGAAGGCATTTCAGTTGAACGGGAAGCTGAACAGAAAACTGAACGTGATGATTGCAGTCATTATGGTTCCCTTTATCATTCTTGTGATTTATTTGCTGGCATCCATGATAAATTACTGTAACTCTTATAATCAAATCGTAAGGAACGTGTCTTTGGCAAACAGCTACAACATCGACTTTAAAAAGGAAATTGATGCCGGAATGTATCAGATTGCCATAGGTTCGGCGGTTCCTGAAAATATTCAGGAGAAAAAGGACATACGTAATCCATATGAGGTGCTTAACGAGGCGAGAACGGACTTTGCCAAGCTTCAGAAATCTACGCTTGCTCCGGGCAACGAGAGGAGGGTAAAGAGGCTTCTTAAGACCTTCGACACTTTGGAGAAGCGTATGCAGGAAATCTCGGCGGACGCGGGCGAAAGCGGACATTATGAAGAGAATCTGGTGCGCCTCGATAACAATATCAGGATATTGACAGAGGTCCTGCAGGAGGGGATTCAGGAATACATCCATTACGAAACAGACCATCTGGAATCCGTGAGATATGAACTGGAGCAGAAGGAACAGGATGCGGTAGAAATCAGCGTTATCTGTCTGATAGTTGTCATCGCTGGAGCGGTAATGGCGGGTTTTGCTATTTCCAGAAGTGTGGTAAAGCCAATCGTTGGTATGTGCAAGACCACAGAGGAGGTCGCCCTGGGCAACTTCGATGTGAGGGTAGAGGTGAACTCTTCGGATGAGACGGCTATTCTGGCAGAAAGCTTCAACAAGATGATTGCGGATATGGGTGAGCTTGTGGAACGGATCAAGCAGGAGCAGCTCAACCTCAGGGATGCGGAGCTGAAGCTTTTGCAGGCCCAGATCAATCCCCATTTTTTATACAACACTTTGGACACTATTATATGGATGGCAGAAGCAGGAAAGAAGGAGGAAGTGGTTTCCCTCGTTTCCTCCTTGTCAGGCTTTTTCAGGACAACCCTCAGCAAAGGCCGGGATTATATAACGGTTCGTGAAGAGGTATCCCATATAAACAGCTATCTGGAAATACAAAAATTCAGGTACCGCGATATTATGGATTATGAAATCAATATTCCCGACAGCATGAGCGAATATCCGATTTTGAAGCTTACCTTGCAGCCCTTGGTGGAGAATGCCCTTTACCATGGAATTAAGAATAAAAGGGGCAAGGGAAAGATTGAGGTTCAGGGAGCGATTAAGAATAATCTCCTGATGTTTACCGTGAAGGATGACGGCATAGGAATGATGCCTGAGCAGCTTCATACGCTTTATGAAACCATAGAGAAGGAGCACAGCGACAGTGAGGATACTGCGGGCTTCGGGCTGGCTAATGTAAACGAGAGAATCCGACTGAACTACGGGAAGGAGTACGGTCTTACCTTCCGCAGCGTGTATGGAGAGGGGACTGCGGTAAGCGTTACGATACCCATATGAGTGTCCGTTACTCATTGAGAACAAAAAGAATAAAGAACATAAAAAAATGAACTTTTTTCATAAAATAATTAAAAAAGTTCATTTTTTGTTCACAGATTAGTAAAAAATACCACTTTCCAAATAAAATATTCCCTTTCAATCCAAACAGAAATTGATAGAATAATACATATAAACGAGAGGCACATCGGTATCAATGAGTAAAGAACACTCAAAAGAGTAAAGAACACTCAAAAGAGTAAAGAACACTTATGCCGGATGTACCAAAACACTATAAGGAGGGTATTTAATGAAAAAGAAACTTTTAAGCGTTATTCTTGCAACGGCAATGGTAGCAACTATGATGGGTTGCGGCAGCGCTACTTCCGAACCGGCAGCGGCTCCTGCAGCTGAAGAAGCAGCACCTGCTAAAGAAGAGGCTCCTGCAGAAGAAGTAGCAGAAGAAGTAGCAGAAGAACCGGCAGCAGAGGAAGCTTCCGACGATTTGATCGTTGTAGGTTACGCACAGGTTGGAGCAGAATCCGACTGGAGAACAGCTAACACGGAATCTTTTAAGACGACCTTTACAGAAGAAAACGGATATCAGTTGATTTTTGACGATGCACAGCAGAAACAAGAAAACCAGATTAAGGCAATTCGTTCCTTTATTCAGCAGGAAGTTGATTATATCGTAGTAGCTCCCGTAGTTGAAACCGGATGGGAAACCGTTTTGGAAGAAGCTAAAGAAGCAGGCATTCCGGTAATCCTTTCCGACAGAATGATGGACGTTTCGGATGATTCCTTATATGAGTGCTGGGTAGGCGGTAACTTCGTAAAAGAAGGTTCTGATGCAGCAGCTTGGTTAAAAACATACTTAGAAGGTCAGGGAAGAGGAGATGAAGAAATCAACATCGTTACTCTTCAGGGAACAATCGGTGCTTCTGCTCAGGTTGGGCGTACGGACGGTTTCGCAAGCGGAATGCAGGACAACTGGGTTATGTTAGACAAACAGACCGGCGAATTCACACAGTCCAAGGGTCAGGAAGTTATGGAGTCTTTCTTGAAGAAGTATCCTGATATCGACGTAGTTGTTTGTGAAAACGATAACATGGCATTCGGTGCAATCGACGCTATCAAAGCAGCAGGTAAAACATGCGGACCGGAAGGCGATATCACGATTATTTCCTTCGACGCAGTGGCAGCAGCTTTTGACTCTATGATCGCAGGCGATATGAATGCAGACTTCGAGTGTAACCCTCTTCACGGCCCCCGTGTAGCTGAGATCATTCAGAAGCTGGAAGCTGGCGAAAGCGTTGAGAAGATTCAGTATGTAGATGAAGCTTACTTCGATACATCCATGGACGTTGCAGCAATCAAAGAGACACGTGCATATTAATATTAGTGGTTGACATTAACTAAGAAATGCAAGGGCGGCGGGTGGAGAGTCTGGAATGGATTCTTCCCCGCCGTATTCTATAATAAGGAAAGCGCTCCTGTTACATAAAGAATGGATGCGCAGATACGCAAGGTAGTGGCAAAGATATAATATGAGATGATGAAAAGGTATGGCAGATTTTTTAAGGAAGGAATGAAGCCCAAATGGAAAACAGCCGTAAGGAAAATAAAATCGTATTGACGATGCGCCATATTAATAAGAATTTCCCCGGAGTCGTTGCTTTGGAAAACGTGGACTTTACTTTAAGGGCAGGAGAAATCCACGCCTTAATGGGAGAAAACGGTGCGGGAAAATCCACATTAATCAAGGTGCTCACCGGAGTAGAGGAATTCGAATCGGGAGAAATAAAAATAGATGAAAGCTCCCATCCGATTATCAATAAATCGCCGCAGGAGGCACAGGCAAACGGTATCAGTACTGTATATCAGGAGGTCAATCTTTGTCCGAATCTTTCCGTGGCAGAGAATTTGTTTATCGGCAGGGAACCGAAGAAATTCGGGGCAATTGACTGGAAAACCATGAACAAAAAGTCTAATGAAGTTTTAGGCAGTCTGGATATAAATATAGATGTAACGAAGACGCTGGACAATTATTCCATAGCCTTGCAGCAGATGATAGCTATTGCCAGGGCGGTGGATATGTCCGCAAAGGTTCTTATTTTGGATGAACCTACCTCCTCTCTGGATGACGGAGAAGTGGAGAAGCTTTTTGCCTTGATGAGAAAGTTAAAGGCGCAAGGAGTAGGAATTATATTCGTTACCCACTTTTTGGAGCAGGTATACGAAGTGTGCGACCGCATAACGGTGCTTAGAAACGGAGCTCTGGTAGGAGAATTCGAAGTGGAGAAGCTGCCGAGAGTCCGTCTCGTTGCGGAGATGATGGGTAAGGATTTCGACGATCTCGCAGCCATCAAAAAGAGCGGAGAGGGAACGGGCAAGGTTGGCGAAGAAGTGGTGATCGATGCGAAAAAACTGTATCATACAGGAACGATTAAGCCCTTTGACATTCAGATACACAGGGGTGAGGTAATCGGGCTTACGGGTCTTTTGGGTTCAGGACGCAGCGAGCTGGCACGGGCGATCTACGGTGCAGATAAGGCCGACGGCGGAGACCTTTTTGTAAAAGGACAGAAGCTGTTGGTAGGCGCACCCATCGATGCGATGCAGGCAGGAATGGCTTATCTGCCGGAGAACAGAAAGGAAGAGGGTATTATTGCGGACCTTTCTGTAAGAGAGAACATCATTATCGCGCTGCAGGCGAAAAAGGGTATATTTAAGCTGCTCAGCAAGAAAGAGCAGGAAGAATTTACCGATAAGTACATAGACCTTTTACAGATTAAGACGGCGAATAGAGAGGTTCCGATCAAACAGCTTTCAGGAGGCAATCAGCAGAAGGTGATCCTGGGAAGATGGCTGCTTACCAACCCTGATTTCATCATTTTGGATGAGCCTACCAGAGGTATCGATATCGGTACGAAGACAGAGATTCAGAAGCTTGTACTTAAGCTGGCGGGAGAAGGTATGGCGGTTATGTTCATTTCCTCCGAAATCGAAGAGATGCTTCGTACTTGTTCAAGAATGGCAGTTCTAAGAGACGGCTGGAAAGTAGGAGAGCTCGGAGACAGCGAGCTTTCTCAGGAAGGCGTCATGAAAGCGATAGCGGGAGGTGGAAGTGATGAATAATGCGAAAAATACATTGAAGAGGCTGACGGGATATAAACTTTTCCTGCCGTTTCTATGCTTGGCGCTGGTGCTTCTTATTAACGTCATCAAGACGCCCACCTTTTTTGCAATAACGATTAATAATGGAGTATTTTACGGATATATCATCGACGTTATAAACCGCGCCAGTGAGCTGGTAATCCTCGCAGTAGGCATGACATTGGTAGTCGCGGCTTCCGGAGGTACGGATATTTCAGTAGGCGCGGTCAGCGCCCTGGCAGGGGCCCTCTGCTGCTTCGTTCTTTCGGGCGGTCAGCAGACGGTAAATGAATACCATGCTCCCTATATACTGGGAGTGCTGGCAGCGATGGTGATAGGTATCATATGCGGTGCATGGAACGGATTTTTAGTGGCTAAGATGAAGATTCAGCCCATGGTTGCCACTCTGATTTTATTTACAGCCGGCCGCGGTATCGCGCAGCTTATTACGGAAGGACAGATGATTTACGTGCGCGTGGATCATTTCAAGAAGCTCGGAGGCTTCATAGACGGAGTTCCCCTTCCCACACCGGTATTTGCCGCGATTCTCGTAGTAATACTGACGATGCTCTTATTGAAGAAAACGGCACTGGGACTTTATATTGAGACGGTAGGTATCAATGCCAAGGCAGCAAGGCTGGTGGGACTTAATTCCACGATGATACAGTTCTTGACTTATGCTTACTGCGGTTTGTGTGCCGGTATTGCGGGACTCATCATCACCTCCAGAGTATATTCTATCGATGCGAATAACGCGGGACTGAATATGGAACTGGATGCGATCCTGGCGGTGGCACTGGGAGGAAACAGTCTCGGAGGCGGTAAATTTTCCCTGGCAGGAAGCGTAATTGGAGCTTACACGATTCAGGCGCTTACCACCACGTTGTACGCTATGGGCGTATCGGCGGACCAGATTCCGGTATACAAAGCTATCGTAGTTGTGATTATCGTATCTTTGCAGTCTCCCGAGCTTTCGAAGCTTTGGAAGAACGCAAAGAAGAAAATCGGCGGCGGCGCTAGAAAGAAGGTGGCATAATGAAGAAATTCAAACTGGAAGGCAATCAATTCCTGCTTCTCATTACGATTTTGCTGTTTTTTATCATGTATGCCATCGGATTGATTGTATTTAGAGATAATAATTTCGGAAGACTTCAGGTATTTTTGAACCTGTTCATTTCCAACGCAGGCCTGATCGTCATCGCGGTATCCATGACGATGGTGCTCATTACCGGCGGTATCGATATTTCAGTAGGCTCCGTAGTGGCCATGACTTGTATGCTCCTGGCATGGATGATGGAAAAGCAGGGTATCGGAGCAGTACCTGCCGTTATCATCGTGCTTTTGATAGGAATCGTATTCGGTCTGGTTCAGGGCTTCCTCATCGCCTATTTGAAAATTCAGCCATTTATCGTTACTTTGGCGGGCATGTTCTTTGCAAGAGGTATGACGGCCATTATTAGTACGGAGATGATAAGCATCAAAAACGAACTGTTCCTAAGCTGGGCACAGGAGAAAATATATTTTCCCTTCGGCGGATATGTGAATAAGAAGGGTGTTACCATAAATCCGTATATTTATCCGAGCGTTGTACTGGCACTGTTAGTACTGGTCATTGTATTTATCATGTTAAAATATACGAAGTTCGGACGCTCCATCTATGCAGTAGGCGGAAACGAGCAATCCGCCCTTTTAATGGGACTTAACGTAAGAAGAACAAAGCTGAAGGTGTATATTATCGATGGCTTCCTGGCGGCCTTCGGCGGATTCTTATTCTGTCTGAATACCTGCTCCGGCTTCGTAGAGCAGGCCAAGGGTTTTGAAATGGAAGCGATTGCCGGCGCCGTAATCGGCGGAACGCTTCTTACCGGCGGCGTGGGTAATGTCATCGGCAGCTTGTTCGGCGTATTGATCAAAGGAACGATAGAAACGTTCATTACCTTCCAGGGGACCTTGTCCTCTTGGTGGACCAAAATCACGATAGCAGCATTGCTAGCCTTTTTCATCATACTCCAGAGCCTATTTGCCAAGGCGAAGGAGAAACGTAAGTAGTTCCGGTATACCGGAACTGCGCAAGGGGAATCCTAAGGATTCCCCTTGTTATTTAATGTAATAGAAAAGCGCTCCCATTGCATTAAATGGAATTTTTACTGCCATTTAAGGTAAAACTGCTGAAAGAAGTCTGTGAATTGGCAGAATTTATTTCATGTTACGATATAGACGGGAAATTTAATATGTGGTAGAGTAGTTTAGTAAAGTGTTTTAGTAAATGCGGTTTATTTTTGGAGGAAAAAGATGGAGAATTTAGAATTACAAAAAAAAGCCAATGAAGTGCGAAAAGGAATCGTTACAGCGGTTCATAGTGCAAAAGCCGGACATCCGGGCGGCTCATTGTCGGCGGCAGATGTATTTACCTATCTGTACTACGAAGAAATGAACGTAGACCCGCAGAACCCTAAGATGGAAAATAGAGACAGATTCGTATTGTCCAAGGGACATACTGCGCCGGGATTATATTCCACATTAGCCCACAAGGGTTATTTCCCCGTGGAGGATTTGAAGACACTGCGCATGCTTGGTTCTTATTTGCAAGGACATCCGGATATGAAGCATATTCCGGGAGTAGATATGTCCAGCGGTTCTTTGGGACAAGGAATATCTGCAGCGGTAGGAATGGCACTTGGAGCTAAATTGGACGGAAAAGATTTCCGCGTATATACACTTCTGGGAGACGGAGAGCTTCAGGAGGGACAGGTATGGGAAGCAGCTATGCTCGCCGGGCATAGAAAGCTGGATAATCTGGTAGCGATCATAGATAATAACGGTTTACAGATTGACGGTAAGGTAGACGATGTATGTTCTCCTTATCCGATAGATAAAAAATTCGAGGCATTTAACTTTCACGTAATCAATGCCGATGCACATGACTTCGACGATCTCAGAAGGGCGTTCAAAGAGGCTCGTGAAACGAAAGGAATGCCTACGGCAATCGTTGTACACAGCGTAAAGGGCAAAGGCGTTTCCTTTATGGAAAATAAGGCGGCATGGCATGGCACAGCGCCTAACGACGAGCAGTTCGCGGTAGCGATGGCAGACTTGGAAAGGATTGGTGAAGAATTATGTCAGAAGTAAAGAAGATTGCAACGAGAGAAAGCTATGGCAATGCGCTTGCGGAGCTTGGAGCGCAGTTTCCTGATCTGGTGGTTCTGGATGCCGATTTGGCGGCTGCTACAAAGACCAGCGTTTTTCAGAAAGCTTTCCCCGAAAGACATATAGACTGCGGAATCGCAGAATGTAACATGGTAGGCATCGGAGCAGGACTTTCTACAGTAGGAAAGATTCCTTTTGTGAGCACCTTCGCAATGTTTGCGGCAGGGCGTGCTTTCGAGCAGGTGCGCAACTCCCTGGGTTATCCCCATTTGAACGTAAAAATCGGAGCGACTCATGCGGGCGTTACCGTAGGCGAGGACGGAGCTTCCCACCAGTGCAACGAGGACATCGCGCTGATGAGAACGATTCCGGGCATGATAGTTATGAACCCTGCGGACGACGTAGAAGCGAAGGCGGCGGTAAGAGCTGCGATCGAGCACGACGGACCGGTATATCTGCGTTTCGGAAGAGCAGCCTGCCCGGTTATCAACGACAGACCGGATTATAAATTTGAGATAGGAAAAGGAACTTTGCTCAGAGAGGGTACGGACGTAACCATCGTAGCTACGGGAATCTGCGTAAGCAGCGCTCTGGAAGCCGCTGAGAAGCTTGCGGAAGAAGGTGTCAGTGCAGAGGTAATCAATATCTGCACGATCAAGCCTTTGGACGAGGAACTTATTATAGCTTCTGCGAAGAAGACGGGTAAGGTAGTTACCGCTGAGGAGCATTCCGTAATCGGAGGACTTGGAAGCGCAGTATGCGACGCATTATCCGCAGCAGCTCCCACACCGGTCAAAAAGGTTGGTATGCAGGACGTATTCGGCGAATCCGGCCCGGCTATGGCACTGTTAGAAAAATACGGTTTAGATGGCACAGGCGTATATAAATCGGTAAAAGAGTTCATCGGAAAGTGAGAGAGAAAATGCTGATATTATCACCGTCTATTCTGGCAGCAGATTTTTCTGTATTAGGAAAGCAGATAAAGGTAGTGCAGGAGGCAGGAGCACAGTACCTTCACGTGGATGTTATGGACGGAAGCTTTGTGCCTTCCATATCCTTCGGCATGCCGGTCATCAGCTCCATAAGGGGAACGTCGGACATTATTTTCGATGTACACCTGATGATTGCATCACCTGAGCGCTATATAGAGGAATTTGCGAAATGCGGAGCGGATATTATCACCTTTCATCTGGAAGCGGTGCGGGATCCCGGAGTCGTAATCGACAAGATACACGCCCTCGGAAAGAAGGCGGGTATATCTATAAAGCCTGCAACTCCTATAGAAGCAGTTCTTCCATACTTGGATGAGTTGGATATGCTGCTGGTAATGACTGTGGAACCGGGCTTCGGCGGACAAGCCTACATTCCTGAATCCACAGAGCGCATCAGGCAGGCTCGTAAGTTCGTGGAGGAAAGAGGCCTTAGTACGGATATTCAAGTGGACGGAGGCATCACTGCAGACAACGTACACGTCGTACTGGAGGCAGGAGCAAACGTGATTGTCGCGGGTTCGGCGATTTTCAGGGGTGATATAGGGCAGAATGTGAAGGATATGCTGAAATCATTTGAGGCATTTCAAAAATAGATATATTAAGATGATTCGTTAAATGAATCAGGTAAATTGAGTGAGACATTAGAAATCTCCGCCTTTCTGTTTTGAGTTTTGGGAAAGGCGGAGATTTTTTGTGAATAGGTATCGCCGGATTTACAAACTATGTGGAAATGTAGCAAAAAACGTGATATAATTTTCTCGTTAATTTGAAAACTGATATAAGATGAATTTATAATACATGGGGATTTTAAGATGCACTTGGGCTGCGTTTATTTGATAGTCAATGACTTTGAAAAATCGATCGATTTTTATGAAAAACTGCTGCAATTTCCTGTCACAAGACGTAATATGGATAGATTTGCGATGTTTTCTTTTGAAGGAAATTGTATTTCGTTGATGAATGGCCATTTTGATAAGGGTAATCCTGATAAAGTAGTACATAAGGGAGAATATTCCGATATGTTTGATGATTTGGAGTCTATAGCTCTGGCACCAAACACCCATAAATTTGTATTTAATTTTTGGACTGAGGATTTGCAGAAGGAATATGAGCGGATAGAATTTTTAAACATTACAGGGAATTTAACAAAGATCAAATATGTGTGCAATGTATCCCCTTATTATTTTTTCCAATTCACCGATCCGGACGGTAATATTATTGAGGTTACAGGTGAATATACGCCGAAAGCGGATGAGTTCGATGAATGATATTTTCACGTCACTAAAAACGGAATATGAAGTAATGTAAATAACGCCAAGTTAAAGTTATATGATTTTTATAAATTTAGAGGAGGATAAGAAATGATTCTTTGTATTGTTTCAGCTCCATGCAAGGTCTATTAGGACTGACTCGCATGGAGACAAAATAAGTCCCATAGACTTTGCATCCGGAACTAATAACTTAAATTAAAAGGAGCAAAGTCAAAATGAATTCATTAAAAATATTTATAAAAGATTTACGTGATTTTCTTATTTTATGGCTGTCACAGTCGTTTTCGTCATTGGGAAGTGCAATGACAAATTTCGCGCTGGTCATATGGTCATATCAGCAATATGGTTCTGCTTTGCAGACGGCATTGCTTGCCATCTGTTCCTATGCACCTTATGTATTAATGAGCATTTTTGCAGGTGCATTGAGCGATAGATGGAACAAAAAGCTTACCATGCTTCTATGCGACAGTTTCGCGGCAGGATGTACCGTTATTGTTTTAATTTTGTTACAGTCGAATCAATTGGAATTATGGCATCTGTACTGCTTAAATGCACTTAACGGACTAATGAATACGGTTCAGCAGCCATCTGCGGATGTTACGACAAGCTTGCTGACGCCAAAGAAATATTATCAGAAGGTAAGCGGAATGCGGTCATTTTCCAATTCGCTTGTGAGTATAATAACACCTGTCTTGGCAACTGCACTGCTTTCCTTGTTCAGTGTTCAGACAGTTATTGCGTTTGACCTATTTAGCTTTGGTGTAGCATTTATCTCTCTTTTGTTTTTTATAAGAATACCCGAGCTGAAAAGAGAAGACTCGGTAAAGGAACCAATCTTAAAGGCTGCAAAGGCAGGGCTTGTTTATTTAAGACAAAATCGTGGGATTTTGGATTTGATCTTATTCCTGGCAGCCATCAATCTTATTGCCTCTGTATATAATGCAGCGTTTCCTGCCATGGTTTTATCGAGGCAGGGAGGCGGCGAAGTGGCTTTAGGAATTGTGAATGCCGCAGTAGGGATTGCAACACTGGCAGGCAGTGTCATCGTATCGTTATTGCCGGCGCCTGGAAGTAGAGTGAGAGTAATTTTCAATGCTCTTTTCATCTCTATGAGTACGGAAAATTTCTTTTTGGCATTCGGACAGTCTGTCCCCCTGTGGTGTATAGGCGCAGTGTTAGGCTGGATTACAATACCTGTTATGGGAGCGAATATGGACGTACTTTTCAGAAGTCGCATACCTATAGAAATGCAGGGCCGGGTTTACTCCGCAAGAAATACACTGCAATTTTTTACGATTCCGATAGGATATTTTCTCGGTGGAATTTTAGTTGATAAGGTATTTGAGCCTTTTATGGAGACACAAGGCACCGACAGTTTTTTAACGGTATTGTTCGGAAGCGGTAAGGGCTCGGGTGCGGCGCTGTTGTTTTTGATTCTTGCTTTTACGGGAATTTTTGTCTGTTTATTTTTCCGAAAGAATAAGCATATTTGGCAACTGGAAGAGTAATATAGTATTTATGCGGGTTTGTGATGCACTTTGCATTGCAGCCCGCTTATTATTTTACTGAACCGAATGTTCGATTTTGCGATATACGGCGTTATAATTTTTACAAACGCAGCACGATTAAGCCGGTAAAATCACACATTGTCTCCTGCAAATCGGTGCATTAGACTCGGTGTGAGCAACTTTTGGCACATACTGTGGAAAGTATTAGACAATACTGCATAAAATATATGAGAAATGTTACTGTTCACTCCGCTCTCAGTAACGCATGATTTCTGCATGTAAATTCGCTCTGCGAAGCAGAAATCATCTCTTGTATCACGTTCTTACGTAGCTTAACAGCAAGTGTTAAGCTACTGTGTGAACAGTAACTGAGAATTTATTTCATGAAATATATGAAAAATACTGTATGTAATTTATAAAAAGTGTTTTATAATATTTTAAGACACTTATAATGAGTTCAAATATTTTGGGAAAAAGAAGGAAAAGCTATGTTCAAGAAATTGGAGAGAAACGAGCCCTGCTGGTGTGGGAGCGGAAGAAAATATAAAGCCTGTCATGAAGCTTTCGACGATAAGGTCCTGCGTTATCAAAGGGAAGGCCACATGATTCCCGACAGGGATATGATAAAGACGAAAGAACAGATAGACGGTATCCGGGAAAGCGGAAAAATCAATATAGCGCTGCTCGATTACGTAGAAGCGAATATACGGGAGGGTATGTCCACGGAGGAAATAGACCGAATGGTGTACGAGAAGACGATAAGGTTCGGCGCTGTTCCTGCTCCTCTCCACTATGACGGATACCCTAAGAGCGTATGTACCTCCATCAACAATCAGGTATGTCACGGCATTCCTGCGAAAGATGTGATTCTGAAAAGCGGAGATATTGTCAATGTGGATGTATCCACGATTTATAAAGGTTATTTTTCCGACTCTTCCCGTATGTTCTGTATCGGTGAAGTGGAAGCGCAGAACGCTAAGCTCGTCCGTGTGGCGAAAGAGTGCATGGAAAAAGGAATCGAGCAGGTGAAGCCTTGGAACTTCCTTGGAGATATGGGAGAAGCTGTTCAAAGTCATGCGCTTCAGAACGGTTATAGCATAGTCCGTGAAATCGGCGGGCATGGAGTAGGAATAGAGTTCCACGAGGACCCTTTTGTAAGCTATGTGACCAAAAAAGGAACGGAGACCCTTATGGTGCCCGGTATGGTGTTTACCATAGAGCCCATGGTCAACATGGGCACCAGTGAAATCTACATCGATGATGACAATGGCTGGACCGCCTACACTGAAGACGGAAAGCCGTCGGCTCAGTGGGAAGTCACTATAGCGGTTACAGAGGATGGATATGAAATATTGGCATACTAAAGAGTTATACAATTTTGGCTTACGGCATGAAAGGCTGGATTTGCAGGAAACATGATTGACAGTATAAATTCTTTGTGTTAGTCTAACAATATCAATAAAATGAAGTAAAAAGCAGTGACGAAGAGAGTAGATATGCGAGAGCTTTGCAGAGAAGGTTCCATTTCGTGCGGTAAGATAGCTAACGGAATGCTGAGAGGAACCAGGTGAAAACATATTGAAAATGGCTTCCGAGCAGCGCACCGAACCGGCGACGGCAAGGCTGCGACAGGTCCGCCTGTTATAGCGGCAGGGTATAAAGTAATTTGTGCTTAGGCTCATAAATGAGCAGTGCATAAATCGACAGTACCCACAGAGGTTCGCTTCGCGAGAAGCGGACAAAAGGAAGTGGTAACACGGCTTTTCGCTCGTCTTCTAGTTAATCTAAGAAGGCGGGCTTTTCTTATTTTATTATTTATAATTATTAAAAAGGAGCAAAAAGTATGAGCAAAGGAAAATATTACATCACTACCGCCATTGCCTACACCTCTGGCAAACCCCACATTGGCAACAGTTATGAAATCGTGCTTGCGGACAGCATCGCAAGGTTCAAGAGAAAAGACGGCTATGACGTATTCTTCCAGACGGGAACCGACGAGCACGGACAGAAAATTGAGATGAAAGCGCAGGAAGCCGGAATCACCCCAAAACAATATGTGGATAACGTTGCGGGAACGATCAAAGATCTGTGGAATCTTATGGAGACCTCTTACGACAAATTTATCCGTACTACGGATACCTACCATGAGAAGCAGGTACAGAAAATCTTCAGGCGCTTATATGAGCAGGGCGACATCTACAAGGGCGCATACGAAGGAATGTATTGTACTCCCTGCGAATCCTTCTGGACGGAATCCCAGCTTGCGGACGGAAAATGCCCGGACTGCGGACGGGATGTAAAGCCTGCGAAGGAAGAAGCGTATTTCTTCAAAATGAGCAAATATGCGGATAGGCTCATTGCGCATATCAATGAACATCCGGAATTCATACAGCCGGTGTCTCGTAAAAACGAAATGATGAACAATTTTCTGCTTCCCGGACTTCAGGATCTATGCGTATCCAGAACATCTTTCAAATGGGGTATTCCCGTGGACTTTGACGAAGGGCACGTTGTCTACGTATGGCTGGATGCGCTTACCAACTATATTACCGGAATCGGCTATGACTGTGACGGAAATAATACGGAGCAGTATAAAAAGCTCTGGCCCGCTGATCTGCATCTGATTGGAAAAGATATCATTCGTTTCCATACGATTTACTGGCCTATTTTCCTTATGGCTCTGGGCGAGGAGCTGCCTAAGCAGATATTCGGCCACCCATGGCTGCTCCAGGGAGACGGCAAGATGAGCAAATCGAAAGGAAATGTCTTATATGCCGACGATTTGGCGGACTTTTTCGGGGTGGACGCGGTGCGCTATTTCGTGCTTCATGAGATGCCTTTTGAAAACGATGGAGTGATTTCTTGGGAACTTATGGTGGAAAGGCTTAATTCCGATTTGGCGAACACCCTCGGCAATCTGGTAAACAGAACCATTTCCATGAGCAATAAATATTTTGATGGAATTGTCGCGGATAAGGCGGCTGCGTCTGAAGCAGAGAAGGCTCTGGACGATGACTTGAAGGCAATCGCTGCCGGAACGTATGAAAGAGTGAGAAAAAAGATGGAGGATTTGAGAGTGGCGGATGCCATATCGGAAATCTTCGTACTTTTCAAACGATGTAATAAGTATATCGACGAAACGGAACCGTGGGTACTGGCGAAAGACGAGGCTAAGGCGGATAGGCTGTCTGCGGTGCTCTATCATCTGGTAGAGAGCATTGTCATCGGCGCTTCTTTGCTGGAGCCCTTTATGCCTGCCACTGCTGAAAAAATTGCAGCACAGTTAAATACCTCTCTGAGAGGATTTGAGGAGCTTACAGACTTCGGTCAATATCCTTCCGGTAATAAGGTGACCGAGAAACCGGAAATATTATTCGCGCGGCTGGATGTAAAGGAAGTGCTGGAAAAAGCGGAAGCCTTGTTCGAAAGCAGAAAGACGGAGAAGGCCGAAGAGACGCAGCAGGAAGCAGTTGTTGAAGATGTGATAGATATCGAAGCGAAGCCGGAAATCAGTTACGACGACTTTGCCAAGCTGCAATTTCAGGTAGGTGAAATCATCGCCTGTGAAGAAGTTCCAAAGTCCAAAAAGCTGCTTTGCTCCAAGGTGCGCATCGGCAGTCAGGTGAAACAAATCGTATCCGGCATTAAGCAGTATTATTCTCCGGAGGAAATGGTCGGCAAGAAAGTGATGGTGCTGGTAAATCTTAAGCCGGCAACTTTAGCGGGAATCGTATCCGAAGGAATGCTTTTATGTGCGGAAGATAAGGACGGCAATCTGGCCCTTATGACTCCGGAAAAGGCGATGCCCGCAGGCGCGGAGATCTGCTAATTTAAGGAATTTTATATTATAAACTTAAAATATTATATATTATGGTGTATAATGGGTTCACAAGGGGATATTTTTCCTTTGTGAACTCATTTCCATATCAGGGAGTATTTTTTGATGAACTTCGCTATACAAAAGAATGGAGGGAATTTTATGGTAAGACGAGAGAACCTGTATTTTGACTCCAGAGATAACGTCAGCAAGATTTATTCAAAGCAGTGGATACCCGATACGGATAAGCCGATATGTATTTTGCAGATCATACACGGGATGGCGGAGCATATAAAACGCTACGATGACTTTGCAAAAGCTATGGCAGAGAAAGGAATCATGGTGGTGGGTGAGGACCACTTGGGCCATGGAGAAACGGTCGGAGAGAGCGGAACGAAAGGATATTTTTGTGAGCAGGACCCAGCCACGGTAGTGGTGAGGGATTCGCATAGGCTCAAGAAACAGATCCAGGAAAAATATCCGGGCGTACCCTATATTATTCTCGGGCATAGCATGGGCTCTTTCATACTTCGCAATTATTTATGCCGCTATGGGACAGGAATACAAGGTGCCATCATCGTAGGAACTGCAACTCAGCCCGGGGTTGTTATTTCTTTCGGAAAGGCGGTGGCCGCTTTGAAGAAGCTTGTCCGCGCCTCTAAAAAGAAGAGTAGGATTTTAAACTTCCTGTCCTTTTGGGGCTACAATAGGAGAATAAAAGGCGAGAAGTCGAAATTTAGCTGGCTCACTAAGGATAAAGAAGTTGTAAAGGCGTATGAGAAGGATGAATTATGCGGATTTATTTTTACCGGGAACGGGTTCGAGACTCTTTTCGAGCTGTTGGCGAGATTGAACAAAAAGGAAAATCTGAAAAATATGCCTCCTGAACTGCCGGTTTTATTCGCATCTGGCGCAGAGGACCCTGTAGGTAATTATGGAAAAGGAGTAAGAGCGGCATACCAGTCGTTCCTGGACTTGGGAATGAAGAATGTGCGGCTTAAGCTTTACGAGAACGACAGACACGAAATATTGAATGAAACGGATAAACTGAAAGTATATGACGATATATACTTATGGATATTATCCATCTTATAGGCGGGAAGATAGACAACAAAAAAGAGTTTAGCGTGAAAAATAAGTTTTCACAGCAAAATTCATTTTGCTTGCAAATGTCATGCTTGCAAATATTATGATTGCGCCCAAATTTGCAGGCGTGGAAAACATGGAGGATTAAGTTGAAAAACAAAAGTTTTTTCAACATCCTTATTTATATGTGTGCTAAAGCACACAGATAGGAGTTATTATGAAAAAGTGGTTGGCACTAATAGGTGTTTTATTTATGACAGGTTTATTCAGTATGAGCGCGTCCGCGCAGGAGGAAGGTAAAATAGTGGTAGCTCTCGGCGCGGATCTTACGGAAGGACAAAAGGCTTCGGTGCTGGAGCTGATGGGAATAACGAATGACCAGCTTGCCGGATACGACGTGGTTTATGTGACGAATGCACAGGAGCATCAATATCTGGATGAATACTTAAGCTCCTCTGTCATCGGCAGCAAGTCCTTATCCAGCGTGATGCTGAAAAAGCTGGCGCCGGGCAGCGGCGTTACGGTAACGACGAAAAATATCAATTACTGTACCACCGGCATGTACCGCAATGCCTTGCTTACGGCAGGGGTAGAGGATACGGAAGTAATCGTTGCGGCGCCCTCGCAGATTTCGGGAACTGCCGCTTTGATAGGGGCGGTGAAGGCTTATGAGAAGATGGAAGGAACAACAATTTCCGATGCCTCTCTTTCCAGCGCACTGGATGAGCTCATTACTACCGGAGAGCTTGCAAAAGCAGCCGAAAATGTGAGCAGCGACGATATAGAGAAATTGATTGCTTATATTAAGGAGAAAGTAGCGAACGGAGAGCTGGAGACGGATGAAGATATCCGGGCGGCTGTAGAAGAAGGAGAAGAGCGTTTCGGAGTGAGTCTGACGAAAGAAGAGATACAGAGAATCGTGGATTTGATGAACAAGCTCGAGGGTATGGGCCTGAACAGCGATTATTTGATCAGTCAGGCGGAGAAGCTGTACAGTAAATACGGCGCCGATATCGTGAATCATGCGGACGAGGCGATCAGCGAAGCGGTGAGCGATGCAGTTGCTAATGCAGCGGGAGGATTTTTCCAAAGCATCAAGAATTCTGTGAAGGACTTCTTCAGCAGCCTCTTCAACTAGGCTGTAAGACCTGATTTTCCTGAAAGTTTTCTTTATTTGCCGGAAACGTTCGTTTGCAAAAGACCTTTCACAGCATTAAGTAAAGGCTGAACAGTAATGTAAATAGTACTTTAGAACTAAAAGAAATTACAATTTGCATATAATTTCTTGTAAAATACAATAGGATTCGTTATAATTACATGTAATTAGACCGTTGAAAGGACAAAAACAATGACAGAGGGTGAATTCTCTTACGAGATTCGTATGGCTTATGAGGATGAGTGGGATGAATCGATAGCACTGGCATGGAAGACTTTTCTTCAATTTGAAGCGGAGGATTATGAACCTGAAGGAGTCAGAAGTTTTGAGAATTTCATAACCGACAATGCGCTGCACCGCATGTTTATTATGGGCGCTTATCAGATGTTCGTCGCGCTTAAGGACAGCAAGATAGTCGGTATGATTACAGTAAGAAGCAATTCTCACATATCGCTTTTGTTCGTGGATGAGAAGCACCATAGAAAAGGGGTAGGGCGGGCGCTGATGTATCGTCTGTGTGAATATCTCAAGTCTGAATTAGGAATCGAAAGAGTTACGGTAAACTCCTCTCCCTTCGGAGTGGGGTTTTACCATAGATTGGGCTTTAGGGATTTACAGCCGGAGCAGACAGCCGACGGCATCCGCTATACGCCTATGGAGCTAAGTATATAAAATAATTAGAATGAGAGAAAAGGAAAGTTAATATGGGTAAGTTTTTTGATATGGACAGCCCGGTTATGCGTTTTTTGACCGTTATGGCGGATTTGATGATTTTGAATATTTTAACAATAATTTGTTGTATTCCGATTTTCACGGCAGGAGCGTCCCTGACTGCGTTAAACTACGTATTGCTCAAGATGGTACGCAATGAGGAGGGCTATATTGTAAGGTCGTTTTTTAAGTCCTTCAGGCAGAACTTTAAGCAGGCTACTATCATATGGCTGATTATTTTGGTATTTATCTTGGTTTTTGCCGGGGATATTCTGATTTTCAACTATGCGTCAATGGAATTTCCCAAGGCGCTTAAAATCTTTTTGTTCGTGCTGGGATTGTTCATGATGATGATTGTTATTTATGTATTCCCGGTGCTTTCCAGATTTGAAAATACGGTGTTGAATACGATTAAGAATTCTTTGTTCATGTCGATTTTAAGTTTTCCGAAGACGATTCTTATGCTGCTTCTATATGCGGCGCCAATCGTGCTGTTTTATATTACTCCTATGGCGATTCCTCTCATTTTTATGTTTGGAATTTCAGTGCCGGCTTATTTTTCCGCGAAGCTTTACAGCGGAACCTTTAAAAAATTTGAACCCAAAGAGGAACCTATTGAGGATAGATTTGAAACCATTAGTCAAGATGATGAGGTAGAGTGATTTTAGGGAGATGGCAATGAAAGACGGGCAAACAAGAGCGGCTGTTACACAATGGCTGATTCCAGCCATGGTACTAATAGTAGTTGTTATCGTAATGTTATTTAACTTTTCAGCCAAGAGCAGCCAAGCGGCTGCAGAACAAGTGGAAAACAGTATGATGGACGTAGCCGAGAAGTACGCCGCGAAGATTAATTTTGAGCTGACATCCATGGTAAGCGCAGGTAAGCCCATCGGTCACCTTATGGGAGAGCATATTGATTTCAATAAGGTGTTCTCTGCCAATATGGCGGACGTTCTTAGAAACAATTCCAAAGCCTATGCGATAATTTACAGCGATGAGGAGGGTAATGGGTTGGATCAGAACACCACCAAAATAAATCTTAAGGATTTAAGTTATTATGGGGAGATATTCGGAGGGACTGTAAGCTCAGATCTTTCAGCCGCAGATGAAAAAATTGCCGCGGTCGAAGGCGAGGTGCGGTACCTTTCTGTGAAAGCAGACGAAATCGGCACGAATAAAAAAGCGATCATTGCAGCCATTCCTTTGGGAACAGAGGATGACTCGGATAAGTTGCTTATGTATTATCCTGTAGAGAATCTGAGAAGTCTGTTCAAAAAATCAGAATTCGATGCCGATGCTTTTTATGTTCTTATTGCTCCCGACGGAATGATTATAGAAAATACCGATTATGACAGCCAATTTCTAAAGGGCGACAACATTTGGACGACAATTAAGGAAAACGGAGACTATGACGATGAAGTTGCCAAGGCGATTATCCGTATGAAGAATAAGACTGCGGGAAGCTTCAGTGCCGTAGTGAACGGAGAGGCAAGGCAGCTTGTATATGCGCCGGTTGGAATCAATAAATGGACGCTGGTAGCAGGAGTGAACCAGAGCTATGTGGACGGCCTCCAGGAAAGAGGCTGGAGTAACGCCAAACAAATGATATACCAGTTGGTGGTGGCGATATGGGTATTTTTAGGCTTGCTCGTCGTTATCAACATTATCGATAAGATAAAAAGCAGCGAGAAGAGCAAGGAGCTTGGAGAAAAAGCGGATACCGACCTTCTCACAAGCTTGAATAACAAGCTGGCCACTGAGCGCAAGATTAAGGAATGGATGGAAAAGAATCCCGGGGAGCAGGGCTTGATGTTCGTCCTCGATATCGATAATTTCAAGAAAATCAACGACACACTCGGCCATGCTTTTGGTGATGAGGTGCTGCGTTCTCTCGGATATCAGATTGGCTCTACGTTCCGAGCGACGGATGTCATCGGAAGAACGGGCGGAGATGAATTTACCATATTTCTGAAGCATCTGAATGACGACGCCCTATTGGAAAGGGAAGCCAGAAAGCTTTGCAATTTCTTTAAGAATTTCCAAGCGGGCGAATATGTAAAATATATGGCTACCGCCAGCATAGGGGCTGCAGTGTTCCCCAGAGACGGCAAGGATTTTGAGAGCTTGTACAAAGCAGCGGATAACGCTCTCTACATAGCTAAGAAGCGCGGCAAGAACCAACTGGCTTTCTACGGGGAAGAGGAGCAAGACGAAGCGCGTATATAATACGTTTGTACAATGTGTATAGGATGAAAAAAAAATATTGTTCAAATTGACGCTGTTAATAAAAATATATAGGTAATATAAGCAATTTCTACAATGTGCTCGAAAATCTTTGTGGAATGTTGGTATAGCGTAAAGAGGCAGGATTCGATATACTTAGAGCATAGTAATGAGTAAAGCATACTCATAATTGAGTAAAGAGCACTCATAATAAGCGATTCCGGTTCGAACGCGGAATCACGAAACATAGTTGATTAGGAGGCAAATAAAATGGCAAGTTTATCATTGAAGAATATCTGTAAGGTATATCCTAACGGATTTGAAGCGGTAAAAGATTTCAGTCTTGAAATTTCAGATCAGGAATTCATTATTTTCGTAGGTCCTTCGGGATGCGGTAAATCTACGACACTTCGTATGATCGCAGGTTTGGAGGATATTTCTTCCGGCGAATTGAAAATCGGCGATAGAATAGTTAACGACGTTGAACCTAAGGACAGAGATATCGCGATGGTATTCCAGAACTACGCTCTGTACCCTCATATGTCAGTTTATGACAATATGGCTTTCGGTCTTAAATTAAGAAAAGTTCCGAAGGATGAAATCGATAAAATGGTGAAAGAAGCCGCTAAGATTCTTGACTTAACACCCCTTCTCGACCGTAAGCCGAAGGCTCTTTCCGGTGGTCAGAGACAGCGTGTTGCTATGGGTCGTGCTATCGTTCGTAATCCTAAGGTATTCCTTATGGATGAGCCTCTTTCCAACTTGGATGCAAAGCTTCGTGTACAGATGCGTATCGAGATCGCGAAACTTCATCAGAGACTGGGCACAACCATCATCTACGTTACACATGACCAGACAGAGGCTATGACGCTCGGTACGAGAATCGTAGTTATGAAAGACGGTCTTATTCAGCAGGTAGATACACCTCAGAATTTATATGAGAAGCCTTCTAACCTTTTCGTAGCTGGTTTCATGGGCTCCCCTCAGATGAACTTCCTGGATGCAGAAGTTGAAGTAAAGGGCGATGTAGCTAACCTTAAGGTTGCTGGCAACAGCATTCCTCTTCCTCCGGCAAAATCTAAGAAATTAATCGAAGGCGGTTATGCAGGAAAGAACGTTACTTTCGGTATTCGTCCGGAAGACGTATATGATTCTGAAATGTTCATCGAGACATCGAAATGTGTATTTGAGTCTACCATTAAGGTATATGAATTGCTCGGTGCAGAAGTTTACTTATACTTCGATTTGGCTGAGTTCCCGATTACTGCAAGAGTAGATTCCCGTACGACAGCGAGACCTGGTGACACAGTTAAATTCGCATTTGACGTTGAGAAGATTCACGTATTTGATAAAGAAACAGAGCAGGTTATCACGAACTAGTGAAACGGTTCGGGGGATGCGGTTGCATCCCCCTTTTTTTCGTATAATTGGAGTTACTGTTCACACAGTAGCTTAACACTTGCTGTTAAGCTGCGTAAGAACGTGGTGCAAGAGATGATTTCTGCTTCGCGAAGCGAATTTAAATGCAAAAAGTTTGCATTGCAGAACATCATGCGTTACTGAGAACGGAGTGAACAGTAACTAATTGGAAAAAGTAGATATATATTTTGACTTGCACAACACTTCAAAATAATTTATCATAAGGGTATAATCATAAGAGGAATTTTATTTCGGAAAGGCTGGTTTGTAAACATATGGTATCAAGTCAGATAATCAGGACAAGCATTGAAGAATTACACGCTATCACGAAGGTGGACTTGGGCGTGTTCGATTTGAACGGAGTAGAAGTGGCATCTACATTTGAGGTGGAAAGCCAGAACTCCGGTCTGATAACAGATTTTGCGGCATCTCCGGCGGATAGTCAGGTCATCGGAAGTGAGCATTTATTAAAAATCAGGGATGAAGGGGAACTGATGTACGTTCTTGTAGCCAGAGGCAGCGGCGATGAGGCGTATATGATAGGCAAGATTGCCGTAAGTCAGATACAGAATTTAATCGTGGCATATAAAGAGCGTTTTGACCGGAATAACTTCTTCCAGAACCTTTTGTTGGACAATCTGTTGCTGGTAGATATTTATAATCGGGCAAAGAAGCTCCATGTGGAGGTTGCCGTACCCAGAGTCGTATTGTTGGTAGAGACGAGGACGGAGAGGGATGCGACGGCATCGGAGCTGTTAAGCGGAATGTTTTCCAGTCAATCGGGAGATTACATCACCGCTGTTGATGAAAGCAGCGTGATTCTCATTAAGTCGCTGAAAAATGGAGAAAGTTACGAAGAAATAGAACAGATGGCCCACACGATAGTGGATATGATGAACATGGAAGCTATGATGAATGTGAGGGTGGCGTATGGAACGATCGTAAGCGAGCTCAAGGATGTTTCGAAGTCCTACAAGGAAGCGAAAATGGCGCTGGATGTAGGCAAGATTTTCTACGTAGAAAAGCGGGTGGATGCATATAACACGCTGGGAATCGGAAGATTGATCTATCAGCTTCCGGTAAATCTGTGCAAGATTTTTATCGAAGAAATATTCAAGGATAAAACAGCTCTGGATTTCGATGAGGAGACGCTTACCACCATCAACAAGTTTTTGGAAAATAATCTGAATGTATCGGAGACTTCCAGACAATTATTTGTTCACCGCAATACGCTGGTGTATCGTATCGAGAAGCTGGAGAAGAGCACAGGTCTGGATATCCGCACTTTTGATGATGCGCTTACTTTTAAGATTGCGCTCATGGTGGTAAATTATATGAAATATTTGGATACGCTGCAATATTAATGGTAGCTGATATTTAAAATTAAAGATTTTAATACAATGACCGCATTACGGGGGATAAAGCCTCGCCGTGCGGTCGTTTTTGGTTTTCCAGATAAATGCCCCCATTCGGCTGACATGTTAAAGAATGGGTAATCATCCGCATGGAAGAAAGGCATAGAGCAAGTCTAATGCTTAAACATATAGAAGGACATATTTTGAGATTGATAATTAATGTGTTTCAGATACCGCAATATCATTGCCAGCATTTCCTGTTTTGCCTATACCTTGCAATCCCGGTAAAAAAATAGGAGACTATATAGTGGCTTGTACTCCCCAAATAGTCTCCCTAATTATTATTTTGCCTGAAATCCACTCATTAGAGTAGCAGCTGTACCAGTTTCACCCTTCAAATAAGTTAAATAGATTACAAATACCTGGTCACCTTTTTGAACAAAGTAGTAGTCTTGACTTTTTTCCAAATCTTCTACACTTGGTATATTTATGGTAGCGTGAAGCTTTGCGAACTCCTTGCCGGCCACAGTTACATTTTCCACAGTATCATCGATTGTTATATCAACGCTGGATAATTTCCCCATAGTTAACTTGATTGCTTCAATTAACTGATCTATTGTTAGGGAAGCGGATGGTAAAAGGATAATTTCCACATTTACATTGGGGAATCCAGTGGGAGACGCACACATCATTTCTTGATGTTTTCCGGTTGATATTTCGCTATATTCTTCCGGGTTGGAAGAGTTTAAGTCCTCAGTTATCAGGTTATCCGCAGCTCCAGCTATTGCAGCCATTTCTTCCTTTGTTAACATTATGTAATCATCCGGTGCAGTAAATTTAATACCTATCCAGTCATTTACATAGTCGGTATTACTGGAAGCACCACCACCATAGGAAGTTGTTTCGCTATAAGAAGTTGTGCTGCCATAAGAAGCAGCATCGCCATATGAACTGGTCTCTCTATTGGAAGTCGTTTCTCCATAGGACGGTATTCCTTCAAAAGAGGAGGTTTCTGCCAAATCCTTATCCTGTCCCCAAGTAGTACCGGAGCTGTGGTATGATTTTCCAATGTTATTCGCTGCATCTTGAGAACTATATAGTTCATCAGGCAAAACCTCTTCAGCACTATAGCTTGCACTTGGGGAAGAATCTTGAGTGTTGGAACCGAGCTCCAGATTGGTGGCGCCGAGTACGATGATATAGATGATTAGTCCTGAAGTCAGTATAAAGATTGCAAAAAGTATGCTGATACATATGGCATGACTTGTTTTCATAAAAAATGCACTTTCCGTTGTGGCGGAATTTCCCCTTTTATTATTTGTTTATATAATAAAATTCCTCAAAGATTATTTTACAATATTGTTTATAAATATGCAATCTATTGATAAAGGCATGTATTGCATGTATTGATGAATACATTAATATTTCTTATAATATTAAACGGAATAAAACGGAGATAATTTTACAGCGTAAAGCCGTAGGATATCTCCGTTTCTTATTGCATTCATTCCACCTTATGATCTACATTATTCTTCATATTTATCAATATTTTAACTAAAAAACCCGGTAAGGCGACTCCCATGCGATTAGCATTTTCAAGGATTGACAGAAGCTCATTGATAATGAACCATATGGAGACCAACAGGCCGAACAAGGTCTGGCTGTCAAATCTCAGGCCCAACTCGACAGCAAATTTATGTATTAAATAATCAGTGCTTACCGCTACTAAAATCGTTAAAATGTAACCGATTTTTTTGTAAATACCGATAATGCTTTTTTTGCTGCTCCATCGATATTGAGGCTTGTCCGGATATTCGAGAGCCTCTTTTTTGGCGGCAAGCATTCCCGAAATGTAGTCAATTACCATCAAAATAGTTAAGAGCATTAGCGTTGGAATAAGCAGCTCCATCGTATTGCTGATCCATGCGCCGACAGCGGCGATAACGATTTTTTCGAGGCTAAAGTTTGTTTTCATTTAGATTATCATCCCTTTCTTTGCAGATATCTGGAACAGAATCACGCGATATATTCATTTTTTATTTCTTCCGAGAGTTGATTTTTTATCCGGGTAGTGTATTGTCTGGAAACATGATATTCAGATGCAGCTTTCGCACTGCTTTTGCCTTCTATAAAAATAGAAAACAGGATTTTTCTCTGCTTATCATTATAATGCAATAAGTGTCTTTCTAAGTCCACCCTTAACTCAGCATTATCGTATTCGTAAAAGATGTAGAAATAGTCATAGCTGTTGTCAAACAATAGTTCATTATCACATTTCTTTTTGCTGCGTCTATATAGTTCCAAATATCTGTTTTTTAAAGCGCCATTTAAATAAGTAAAGCATTGGCCTTCGTTACTGTAATACTCAATCTTACGTATTGCTTCCAATAAAGATAAATTTAATTCAGATATGGTATCCTCTTTTTCATCCTTGTACAGCATTTTTGCATATTTAAAAATAACTGGTTCAAATTTTTTAGTAATTAGCAGAAACTTATTGTTATCTTCTTTCCTATATTCTCCAATTAATTCAATAAGTGTTTTTTCCATATGATTCCCCCTTTTAAGGGGTAAAAGAATAATAGTCAGTAATAATACTGATTAAGTATTGTTTATTTATGAACGTAATTATCCATAACTAAGTTTGTCTTTTCCCCTTTTAGTTTGTAAAAAGTAATCTCTATTAATATTGTACACGAGCATATGTACGATAAAACGGCTTCTGACTGAATACGCTATAACTTTTTTTGAGAACTATTCGAATTAAGAAATAGTTCTTTTTCAGCGGCTCGTCTCCTGACCAGGCCGGGCAGTATTTTTTTGCCGGCGTGTACCCATTTATCGAATTCTGTTGCTGCACTATTGATATTACCTTTGTTTAAATTGGCTAACAGCGTGCTTTTCTTCAGAGCAGCAGCTCCTACATTGAATGAAAATGATACGAGAGCGTCAAACATATTCTGGGTCATGGGAACGGTTACACAGCTATTTACAGCCCGTTCGAATACTACCAGATCGGATATTAGATATTCTTGAGCCTGAATCGCTGTGATTGTCATACCGGAATGTACTCCTTTTGTATGTCCATAACCAATCGTCCATATACCGACAGAATCCTGATAGGCCTTTAATACACAGCCTTCGAAAGATTTGATTAAATCCACTCCATTTTGTGAAGTTACCAATGCCATACTTTTTTCTCCTTGTATTTTTATTTTTCGGTTTTGTACATGTACATAAGTAAAAGAAGAATTATAGGAAGATAATGTAAACTAATTTTTATAAAAATTTTTATTCAGATTTTGGTTTACATTTTAGAATCATTATTCTTTCTTATTTGTGTAACCAGCTAAATCAAAATAAGAAGGAGAATATTTATATGGAAGAAAAAGCAAGAGAAGATAGTTCATTAATTAAAACCTTTCTGGAGGCAAATTTGTTGCAAGAATTAGGAGATGGAACAGAAAATAATCCTTTTTTAGTTTCAGATGTGGATACATTCAATGGTATCCGTAATAATCTCTCAGCATGCTACCGTCTGACGGCGGACATCGATCTGGAAGGAACGCCCATGAGCCCCATGGAATCTTTCACCGGAGTGCTGGACGGGGACGGCCATGTGATCCGGAACTTCAAGATCGCCAGTGGGGCAGATTATACCGGCCTGTTCCGTACCGCCATCGGAGCCACGTTCCGGAACCTGGGGATGGAGGACGGGCAGGTCATCCAGACTTCCTCGAATTACTATACCGGAGCCCTTGCGGGCCAGCTGAACAGCTGTACCATGGAGGACCTCTGGCTGCGGAACCTGACCGTGTCCGGGATGGATTATACCGGGGCACTGGCAGGCACTGTCAGCGGAGGAAGTGTGAGCAGGTGCTGCGTTATGGGAACGGTAACGGGAAGTGCCAGTGTGGGAGGTCTGACAGGCAGTGTCAACGGAGGAGAAGTAAGAGAATGCTGCGCCATAGGAACGGTGACGGGGACCCTCAACGTGGGAGGCCTCATCGGTGGGACGGCGAACAGTGCAGTGATCAGCGACAGCTATGCCAGCGGAAGTGTGACATCCACCACGAACCGCACCAGTACAGGGGGCCTGGTGGGCAATGGCAACAATGTCAGCATAAGGAACTGTTATGCGGCCTGCTGCGTCAGTCCGGGGGCCAGCGGCCTGGTGTATGGATACAGTAACATCACGGTAACGGATTCTTATTTCGATAGACAGGTGGCCACAGCCGGAGTAGTCAATACCTACAACGTAGGGAAACTGACCTCTGCGCTGCTTAGGAAGGAGTTCTTCGGGAAGTGGGACTTTGAGGAAGTATGGAACATCGCGGAAGGGAGCACCTACCCGTACCTGCGCGGTGCCGGAGGACCGGGGGATGCGGTGGATGCCGGTCATGTGCCGGCAGGAGCCGGTACAGAGGCAGCACCTTATCTGCTAGGAAGTATCGCCGCCCTTAGCTGCATCTCCTATGAACCTTCGGGAAGCTACCGGCTGACGGCAGACATCGATCTGGAAGGAACGCCTATGAGCCCCATGGAATCCTTCACCGGAGTGCTGGACGGGGACGGCCATGTGATAAAGAACGTGAAGATCAGCAGTACTACGGCCAGCACCGGCCTGTTCCGTACCGCGACCGGAGCCACGTTCCGGAACCTGGGGATGGAGGGCGGGGAGGTCACGCAGACCTCGACGTATTCCTACACCGGAGCCCTGGCGGGCCAGCTGACCGGCTGCACCATGGAGAACCTCTGGCTGCGGAACCTGACGGTGTCTGGGAAAGAGTATACCGGGGCACTGGCAGGTCGTGTCAGCGGAGGAAGCGTCAGCGGGTGCTGCGCCATTGGAACGGTGACGGGGACCATTTATGTAGGGGGCCTCATCGGAGGGATGGGGAACAGTGCAGTGATCAGCGACAGCTATGCCGGCGGGGGTGTGACATCTACTACGAACAACACATATACGGGAGGTCTGGTGGGCTATGCAGCCTATAGCGGCATAAAGAACTGTTATGCGGCCTGCCGCGTCAGTACGGGGGCCAGAGGTCTGGTGAGTGCAGACAGCACTACTACGGTAACGGATTCCTGCTTTGACAGGCAGGTGGCCACAGCCGGAGTAGTAAATACCTACAACGTAGGGAAACTGACCTCTGCGCTGCTTAGGAGGGAGTTCTTCGGGAAGTGGGACTTTGAGGAAGTATGGAACATCGCGGAAGGGAGCACCTACCCGTACCTGCGCGGTGCCGGAGGACCGGGGGATGCGGTGGATGCCGGTCATGTGTCGGCAGGGGCCGGCACAGAGGCAGCACCTTACCTGATAGGAAGTACAGCCGCTTTCCGCTGCATCTCCTATGAACCTTCGGGAAGCTACCGGCTGACGGCGGACATCGATCTGGAAGGAGCGCCCATGAGCCCCATGGAATCTTTCACCGGAGTGCTGGACGGAGACGGTCATGTGATAAAGAACGTGAAGATCAGCAGCACTGCAGCCAGCACCGGCCTGTTCCGTACCGCGACCGGAGCCACGTTCCGGAACCTGGGGATGGAGGACGGGGAGGTCACGCAGACCTCGACGTATTCCTACACCGGAGCCCTTGCGGGCCAGCTGAACAGCTGTACCATGGAGAACCTGTGGCTGCGGAACCTGGCCGTGACGGGAAAATCGTATACCGGAGGGCTGGCAGGCTCTGTCAGCGGAGGAAGCGTCAGGGGATGCGGAACTACGTCCAATGTAACGGGGACCGAATATGTGGGAGGTCTCATAGGCCAGACGGTAAGCAATGCAGTGATTAAAGACAGTTATGCTAGGGGTAGTGTGATGTCTACCACGAATGCTTCTTATGCTGGAGGTCTTGTGGGCTATGCTTCCAGTAGCAAGATAGAGGACTGTTATGCGGCCTGCCGTGTGAGCACGAAAGCCAGTGGTCTGGTGTATGTATACAGTAATAGCACGGTAATGGATTCCTACTTCGATAGTCTCTTAGCAGCAACGACCACTCCATCAACCCAAGCGAGAACAACAGAGCAAATGTTGAGCAAGGATACATATACAGGTTGGGACTTTGAAAATACTTGGAATGATGTAGCGGATTCATACCCGACTTTAAAGATTATTGACCTTATAAGTCAAGAGCCATTTACCTTAATTTTTCGTAATCTCACAAGCTTTTCCGTTACCATCGAATGGCCGAGTATTCCGGGAACTAAGAGTTATGATTTATTATATTCAAACAAAAGAGAAAGTTCAACCGTAGCTAAGGCGTTGATTGAGGGCCTTACTCCTGATACAGACTACGAATTCAGAGTACGAGCCAATATTTTGGATACAGTGGCAGTATGGTCGCGGACTTTAAGGATTAGAACAAAAAAGATACTTTCTGTAAATGGTTTGCACAGTACAAACAAAGGCATAGATTCTATCGCTCTGGCCTGGAACCCAGTGGAAGAAGCAGAAAGCTATGAGGTTATTTGCAATGGAAGTATTCAGAAGATAAATACAAATACATGTACAATAACGGAACTTTATGCAGATACACCATATGTAATTCGAGTTAAAGCACTTTTGGATGACGGCAGAACAATAACAAGCAATCCGATTACAGAAAAAATTTATGCCCTGAATCCACAGACTGATTATGCAAAAGAATTTATTGAGAAATGCGAAAGTCAGGTATGGTTTATGGACGAAATAGAAAATCTTCTCAACCTGAAAGGTAAGTCCATAAATACCATTAATTCTCAGAAAGACTTTGCGACCATATATGCCATTGGCCTTGCTGATCGTGGTGTAAGCGGTAAGATACCGGCTGGCATTGGTGAACTTTTTCAATTGCAGTATTTGTATTTAGCCAACAATGACTTAGGAGGGGAATTACCGGATGAGCTTTATGCGCTTGATAAATTAGTGGTGATGGATCTTTTCGGCAATAACATTTCCGACTAGTAAGAACAGAAATAATAAATAAAAGGAGAGCAATTCATGGAACAATTAAATTTAAAATTAACATTAAATCAAAATGGGTCCGTTACAGCAAGCTGGTCCAAGATCACAGGAGCTATAAGATATGAGGCATACATGTATCCCATTGGCGAGAGCTATGCAATTTATAATGAAAAGAACTTAGTAACAACCTCCTACACGAGTGAAGCAGGGCTTAAGGCTAATAAACAATATAAAGTAGTGGTTGCTGCATACAGCAGTTCGCAAATGATAGTTTCAGATGGGGGACAGGTATTAATCTCTTCGGATTTCTATAATAATATCCCTTTAGATGTACCAAAAAATGTAAGAGCAGTGTCGGACACTATATCGGTCACAGTATCCTTCGATGAGGTAGACCGTGCGACAAACTACGATGTTTTGTTTGATGGTACTGTCTATAATACGACCAGCACAAGTAAAAAAATTACTGGGCTGACACCTAAGACAAGCCATACCTATGCAGTACGTGCGAAAAATGTTAATAAAACGGGAGAATACAGCACTAACCAGACGATAAAAACACTCCCGCAAAGCCCGGCTATCCCCTCAAATATCCAAAAGACCGTAACAGAAACTTCTGCAACAATAAGTTGGGGAGCAGTAAGCGGAGCAACCAGTTATGATCTTCTGTTTAACGGCGTTACCTATAACGTGACAAGCACCTCGAAAACCATAACCGGCCTGACTGCGGGAACAAGCTATACCTTCCAGCTTCGTGCTAAGAATGCAGATGCATCCAGCGAATACGGCAACACGATAACAGTGACCACGACACCGAAGCCGCCGGCAACTACGAGTGCAGTCAGTAATGAAAACTCAGTTACGGTAACCTGGAGTGCGTCCGCAGGAGCATCGAGTTATTATGTCAAGTTTAATGGACTTGATTATCTTGCATTAAATTCTCCTTGCAACTTTACCGGATTGAAGCCGAATACAAGCTATACATATCAAGTTTGTGCAAGGAGTGCGGATGGATCTGGTACATATACTGCCCAGAAAACAATAATGACCTCTCCCAAGCCACCGGAATTTCCTAGTGTGACTGTCACGAAGAATGCCGTTACGCTGAGTTGGGAAGCGGTATCCGGGGCCACGAGCTACGATGTCTTATTCAGCGGCATTAACTATAATGTTGCAGGTACTTCCAAGACTATTTCCGGATTAACACCCGGCACCAGCTATACTTATGCTATCCGTGCAAATAATGCAGGCGGTTCGAGTACATATGGTGCAACCCAGACTATTACCACTTTGGGAAAAGTTCCTGCCGTGCCGGCAAGCGTCAAGAAAGCAGCCACGGAAGATTCTATCACAATAAGCTGGGACGCAGTGAATGGAGCAACAGGTTATGATATCCTATTTAATGGGACACTCTACAGTGTGACCGGTACCTCTAAAACGGTTACAGGACTATCTCCAAATACAAGCTATACCTGCCAAGTACGTGCAAAAGATGCAGATGGTCCCGGTGCATACAGTGCGACGCAGACGGTTACAACTACACCGAAAGCACCTGCAAATACTAGTGCTGCCGTTAGTGAGAACGCTGTTACAGTAAGTTGGGATCCGGTAGCCGGAGCTAAAAGCTATGATATTTTGTTTAATGGAACGGAGCATAACGTGACCGGAACTTCCAAGACGTTTACCGGATTACCAGCCAATTCAAACAATACATATCAGATTCGTGTTAAGAATTCGGACGGTTCCAGCTCGTATGGCAGTACAAGGACGATAAAGACAGCTCCGCTTCCGCCCTCAGCGCCCAGTGTGACGCCAGCCAGAGATTCTATCACAATAAGCTGGCCGGCATCGGACGGAGCAACGAGTTATGATGTCTTGTTTAATGGAACGACCTATAACGTAACCGGAACCTCTAAGACGATAACAGGGCTAACGCCAGGCACGAAATATAGTTTGGCAGTGCGCTCAAATAATAAGGACGGCTCCAGTTCATACGGTGCCACTCAGACGGCCACCACACTTCCCAATCCTCCGGATACACCGGCAAATGTTAGTAGTACTGCTACGGCTAATTCGGTCACGATAAGTTGGGGGGCCGTAAGTGGAGCCACCAGCTATGATGTTTTACTTGATGGAACGACTTATAATGTAACTGGAACCTCCAAAACAATAACCGGACTTTCACCCGGTACGAATTATACTTATGTGGTCCGTGCAAATAACTCGGGCGGCTCCAGTGCATATACCATTACGAAGACGATTCAGACTCTTCCGAATCCGCCTGCAGCACCGCCATCCGTCAGTGCCTCTGCAACTTCGAATTCCGTTACAGTAAACTGGAGTACTGCAAATGGAGCAACCGGTTATGATGTACTGTTTAATGGAACGACTTATGATGTAACCGGAACTTTCAGAACATTTACCGGACTTACATCAGACACAAATTATAACTATGCCGTCCGTGCCAAAAATGCCGGAGGCTCCAGCGCATATAGTACTACGCAGACAGTACGGACACTTCCGAACCCTCCTGCAGTACCTACAAATGTAAATGCAACAGCCACCACAGATACTGTCACGATAAGCTGGAGCGCAGTAGGCGGAGCGACAAGCTATGACGTCTCCCTTAATGGAACAATTTATAATGTAACCGGAACATCCAGAACAATAACCGGGCTTACATCCGGCACGAACTATAGCTATGCAGTCTGTGCAAAAAATGCAGGCGGTTCCAGCGCATACAGCAGTGTGAAGACGATTCAGACTCTTCCGGGTCAGCCTGCGATACCGTCAGTAGTTAGTGCTGTTGCAACTTCGAATTCCGTCACGGTAAGCTGGAGTGCTGTAAACGGAGCGGCAGGATATGATGTACTGTTTAATGGAACGACTTATGATGTGACCGGAACTTCCAGAACATTTACCGGACTTACATCGGATACAAATTATAACTATGCGGTCCGCGCAAAAAATGCCGGAGGCTCCAGTGCATACAGTACTACGCAGACAGTACGGACGCTTCCGAACCCGCCTGCCGTACCGACGAATGTAAACGCAACTGCTACGACAGATTCTATCACGGTAAATTGGGATGCCGTAAACGGAGCAACCAGCTATGATGTTTCACTTAATGGAAAAATTTATAATGTGACCGGAACATCCAGAACGATAACCGGGCTTATGTCCAGTACAAATTATAATTATGCAGTTTGTGCAAAAAATGCAGGCGGTTCCGGTCCATACAGCAGTGTCAAAACGATTCAGACCCTTCAAGATGTGCCTGAGGTACCGTCGAATGTCACCGCCAGTGCCAGGGCAAATTCCGTCACCGTAGTCTGGAGTGCTGTAAGAGAAGCAACGGGCTATGATATCCAATTTGAAGGAATTACCTACAGCGTAACCGAAACCTCCCGAACCTTTACTGGCTTGATATCCAATACGAACTATACCTATGCGGTCCGTGCCAATAATGCTATAGGAGCAAGTGAATACAGCCCCACGAAAACAGTAAGGACGCTTTTGGACATACCGTCAGATATTAGTGCAACAGCCACATCAAAAACAGTTACAATAAGCTTCAGTCCTGTAATCGGAGCAACGGGCTACGACATTTATTTCGACGGAAACATCTGTCATGCGGCCACCACACACGGGGAGTTCATAGGACTAATCCCGCAGACGAACTATACCTACGCGGTTCGTGCCAAGAATTCGGAAGTATTCAGCGAATTTAGCAAGACAGAGACTGTGAGAACTCTTATAGCATCTCCGGATACCAGTGCAGCATCAACCCTGAATAGTGTAATGCTAAGCATAAGCCCGGTACAAGGAGCAACCAGCTACGATGTTGAATTTGATGGCAAGACATATAGGATAACCGATACGATTGAAACATTCTCAGCCTCAAAGACAGTAAAATATAGAATGGCTGCAGTTCCCGGAACACACTCTGTTTTAGGCGCTAAAGAGTATGACAAGGCTCGTATTAGTAAAGCATTTTCCGGCTTGAGGCCTAATACGAAGCACACCTATCGTGCAAAGGTAAACAGCGAATATGGCTCAAGCGACTACAGTGAGGCCAAGACAATTAGCACCAAACGAAATAAAAAAAGCGGCTTACCTAACGCTAAGCCTAAGAAAACCTATCCTGACGGAAGAGCAGCACACATGGGCCTTGATCCCGTAAATGCGCTGACTGGTTCCTTTTTGTGGAGCTACACTTATCTTGAGGATTTCGGAAAAGATGATTTGCACTTTACTGCGATGTACGATTCCCAAAGGGACGAATACCCTAAGGTCTTAGGATGTAAATGGACATATTCTCTAAATTACCTGCTTTACATGGACGACGAATACGCATACTTCAGCACGCCGTATGATGAGGTAGTTGCATTCAGCAAAAATACGGAAAATGGGAGCTTTCAGCTTGCAGAGGGTATACAGTCAGATTATACCATGGGCAGAAGAGAGGACCAATCTTACTTCGTTAAAGATGCCGATGACATGGAGTATATTTTTGACAGTAATTTAAGCTTGAGAAAGATAGAGGCGAACGGCATTACTGCTTACCAGTTCCAAGTCGATAAAGATGGACAGATCATCCGTATAGATGGAAATCACGGAGCAAGTTTGACACTTAAATATACGGCAGGACATATTTCAAAAGTGGCGGATGGCATGGGAAATACCGTGTCCTTTGCCTACCAAGATAATTATCTGGTTTCTGCAATTAATACTGCCGGTAACGGTATGTCCTTCATTTATGATGATTCCGGAAACCTGTTGGAGATTACGGATTTTTCCGGACAAAGCCATTTGACCAACCAATATGATATCCAAAATAGAGTGATAGCACAGAACACAGCAGGCAGAGGAAATAGCTTCGCGGCATATGATGAAGTCAATCGAGTAACCACATTTACGGATGAACTGGGAAATACAACGAAGTACTATTATGATGAAGCGTTACAAGTGACAAGTATAGAGTTGGGCGAAACAGATTTGAAAAGCAAATACAACGAAAAAGGCCAGTTAATTGAACAGATCGACGGACTTGGCAACTCGACCCAAATGGCGTATGATGAAAAAGGACGCATGAACCACGTAGTATATCCTGACGAGACTGAGGAGCACATTACCTATAATGATAGAAATTACCCTATTAAAATGGTAAACCGTGACGGTACAGAAGTTCTCTGCGAATATGATATGAGGAACAACCTGGTATCGGTAAAGGATGAATGTGGAAATGTAAGCTCTTATTTCTATGACGATGTGGATAACTTAATATCCTATATGGATAAGAATGGAAACATTTTTACCTACTCCTATGATGACAATAACCACTTATCGCAGGCAGAGGACCCGGAAGGAAATATTTACAGGTACAGCCATGATATCATCGGCAGACTGCTTTCTTATACTTCACCTACTGAAAGCACGATTACCTATCAGTATTCAGGTACGGGCAATCTGACTCGGATCATCGATGAGGATGGAACGGTAGCATTCGACTATGATATGAACGGCAATAACACCGGTCTCATCGATAGGCGGGGAAACAAGCAGCGTTTGGAATATAATGAGATGGGGCAAGTCTCACTGGCAACAGATTTCATGGGGAATGAATATATATTCAGCTATGATAAAAGGGGAAAACTCATCCGGGAAACGGATCCTTTGGGCTACAGCCAAAGCTATGTCTATGATGCTATGGGCAATAATACGGCATGGACGGATAAAAACGGAGGAGCGACAAATTATTCCTTTGATGCGGTGGGACAGCTTACCGAGGTAAAGGATGCGGCAGGCAGTCTGGTAAAATATAGTTATGATACTATGGGCCAGGTTAAGACGGTTACCGATGCGCTGAACCATCAGACGAACTACACCTATGATGTTATGGGACGCATCACGAGCGTAACCAATGCGTTGGGACAGAGTGTAAGCTATACGTACGATCATAATGGCAACCTGCTCACGAAGACCGATGAGAGCGGAGCGGTCATAGAATATATCTATGACAATGAAAGCAGGCTGAGCAGCAGTAAGTCCGATGCGGGAATTACTCGTTTTACCTATGATAAGCTTGGAAGACTGATTACCGTAGAGGACACAGAAGGACATTCGGAAAAGGTTCAGTATGATGGAGAAGGGAATGTTACGGAATTCTCAGATAAAGAGAGCAGAAAGAAACTCTATATCTATGACAAATCCGGACGCTTAACCGAAGAAACGGATTCCAATGGAGGCAAAACATCCTACGCATATGATCCTAATGGTAACTGCATCAAGATTACAGACGCCGAGGAAAACGAGTATTCCTACGAATACGATGCTAACAACTGTATGATTAAGGTGAAGGACCCTCTGGGAAATGAAACCTCTTATGAGTATGATGTCAGAGGTAATCTGAAATCCGTGGCTGATGCCAAGGGAGGGAAGACTGCTTTTGAATACGATGGAAACAGCAACCTTATCAAAGAAGTAGATTCGCTCTCCGGAGTGACCACCTATTCCTATGATGGGCTGAACCGTCTGACCGAGGTAGTGGATGCAGAAGGCCACAGACGTTCCTTCTCATATGATGCGGGCGGAAATATGACCTCATACACCGATGCTAACCGGAATAAATGGGTGTATGAATACGATGCCATAAATCGTCTGACAGGAGTGACAGGTCAGGACGGCGGAAGCATGATGTTTAGCTACACAAAGGCGGGAAGAATCGAAAAGGTTACCGACCAGGAGGGCGCGGAGACCAACTACCGTTATGACTCCATGGGTCGCCTGATCGAAATGTCCGATGCGTTGGAAAACAGCTTAAGCTATACTTATGACAGTCTGGGCAGAGTACTCACACAGACAGATGCAGGCGGAAATACCACGGAATATGAATACTCCCCGTCGGGAAATCTGCTTCGCATGAAAGACCCTGAGGGCAATGCGACCGCATATACATATGATGCGCTGGGACAGATGCTGACAGAAACAGATGCTCTTGGCAACTTAATATCTTATGAATACGATTCCTTAGGACAGGTAATCTTCATAACGGACGCTGAGGGGGTTAAGACTTCCTTTACCTACACTGCAAATGGAGAAATAGCAACGGTAACAGATGCTAATGGGGGTATTACACACTACAGATACGATGCGTGCGGCAACCTGACGCAATTGGTGGATCCGCTGGGTAACACTGTGGTCTACGAATATGACGCAATGAACAACCAGATCAAGGAATGCTTATCCATGTCGCAGGAGCAGGCATGCGCTACGATTTACCAGTATGACAAAAAAGGCCGGATTGTGCGTGAAATTAATCCCATGTCCGATGAAAAGACGTATACCTATGACGGCAACGGTAATATCGTTTCAATTCGCGATGAAGACAGGAACGAGACAACAGTACGGTATGACCTGAATAACAAGCCTGTAAGCATGCGCTACAGCGATGGCAGGGAAGCAGGTTACCGCTACAACAAAAGAGGGGAGCTGGTAGAGCTTAAGGACTGGAACGGCACAGTCACCATGGAATACGGCAGGACAGGAAGGCTTGCGAAGGTAACCGACCACAACGGACGAAGCACCGGCTACGGTTATGACGCCAATGGAAACATAACTGCCATCGATTATCCGGACGGCAGCGTGGTGAACTATACTTATGATAAAAACAACCGGATGACAAAGGTGGTGGATGCGGAACAGCAGGTAACCAACTATGAGTATAATCCTATGGGAAATGTTCTCTCTATACGCCAGCCTGGAAGTACCTCCGCTTATACTTATAACGCTAAGGGTCTGCCTACACAGGTAAAATACCAGATGGAAGACGGCACCTTTATGGAAAACAGCTTTACCTATGATAGAATAGGGAACATTGTAAGCTCTGACAGAAAAGGCAGTTCCATAGAGCTTACCGGCAGCTCGGCTTGTACTTACGATGCTTTGGGCCAGCTTCTGACCTATAAAGAGGGACCGGTTACGGAAGCATACGGCTATGATGCCCTTGGCAATAGGATCTTAAAAAGGGTTGATGGCAAGCAGGAAGCCTCGTATCAATATAATGCATGTAATCAGCTTATTGCCAAAACAGAAAAAGGCATTCCATACAGCTACGGATACGACAAGCGCGGTAACCTGACCGAAGAAAGCTGCGCCGGAAGTCTGATTAAGAAATACATCTACGATGCCACAGGTCACATGAGCTTAGGACGGAACCTGGAAAGCGGGGAGCAGACAGAATATAGCTATAACGCCCTATATATGAGGATAAAAAATGTACAGACGATACAGAACCGCCCTTCCGGTTATCGCAGCTATGCAGGACAGGCGGATGGAAATAGCCTGCAGCCCTTTAAAACACGGGAAATCAGTTATGTGACCGACTACTTAAGCGGTGCGAACAATGAACTGATGTCCTATGAAAAGGATTACGGAGAGACAAGAGCCACTTATGGGCGGGGTTATGAGTGCCTGAGCCGGAAGGTATCGCTCCTTCCAGAGTCACTGAAGACTGTCAAAGGGGATATCGCTTCGGCAAACCGTGGAAAGGTTTCTTACCAAACCGACCTTTTGGGCAGTCCGTTGTTTGCATCAAATGATAGGGGAGAAACCCTGCGGTATGCGAAACGCGGCGCATGGGGAGACTTAAGGCTGCCGGCAGAGGGCGACCTGAACCTTGCGGGTGTGGAAGATGGTATGAAGTTCACCAATTATCACTACGATCCGGTCATCGACAAATACTTTGCCCAGGCGAGATTCTATGATTCCGGCCAGGGTAGGATGCTTGCTATGGACCCGGTAAGAAAGGGACTGAACGGATATCCGTACTGCAGGAGCAATCCGGTGAACAGAGTGGATCCTACGGGTGAAATTGTAAATGTAGCGGCTGGTATGATTGGAGGATTTGCCTTTGGCGGCATTTCCGGGTTTGCTGATTCAGTTTTGGAACAGATAGGAAACGGAGAACAGTTCAGTCTGAGAAAAGCTTTCGGCACTGCGATAAATGGAGCGGTAATAGGAACGGCCAGAGGAGCAATGCTACTATCTGGAGCGGGAGTAGCTGCTACTGGAGCAAAGGTGGCAATATCGCTGCTGCTTGATTTCACGGCAGGGGTGGTAGGTAACGCGTTAGAGCAGAGGATAGACGGTGGAAAGATTGACTGGAAGGAAAGCCTTGCAAGTGGCTTGACCAATGCAATCAGCGGCAAGATCTATGGAAACACTCCACTAAAAAGTGGCTGGGATGCATTTAAAAAAGGAGCTAAAGCGGGAGGCGCAATAGGCAGCATTCAGAATTTGTTAGGCGTATGGGATGCCAGCGCAACTGATTATGAACCATTACATGGTGGACTTCCAAGGCCAGGAGATTCTGGCGGGAATGTGAACCAAATCGGCACCTCTGCATATGTAAGAATGCGCGACCCGAAAGCAGGATGCGGTTCTCCTAGCCCGTTTATGAGAAGTATAGCATATGGCAGTATTTGTGGTTATGCATATGGAAATAAGTCTCGAGTTGGTGTAACGTCCGAAACGAGAAGAACGAAAAAGGGTGGTTTTGATCTTGTGGAATTTGGCAAGGATACATTAAGAACATCGTTCATGTATGGGGCTGGCAGTATTGGATTCTATGGACTGGCTAAGAAAGCAGGATTCCTGGGAAATAGTGTTCAGAGAATGTTTGGGAATAAGGGTGGCTCACCAACTGTAGGACGACCGAATTCAGGACAAGGATTTTCACCAAAAGGGTATAATCCAAAACCTGTAGAAAGAACTTTTAATGGGTATGTAAAACAAAATGCCAATCCAGAAGTTGCCTTATACACAAAATCGGCGGGATTTAATAATAGTAGAGGTAATGTAGGAGGACAATTTAAGCGGCTAGGAGCAGAGGAACATTATGGGTTGTCACCACATGTACATCAACCAATAAGGAATGTTGCTCCAAATGGAACTATTTACGGAAAAACTGGAAAAACTGTAGGCGTTGATACCTTGTCTCCAGGTCCAAAAGATGTTAAACAGTTATATGAGTATCTTAATAATGGAAAATATCATCAATAGGAGAATTTTTATGACAAAAGAACAGATTAAATTTTTTGAGGAATTAGCATATATACAAGAATATTGTGTAAATGTTGCCTTAAGTAAGGAAAAAAAATATGGTAATACTGAAGAACTTTTAAAAGATGTAGCAGGCGAAGCTATTTACAGAATTATGGAAATGTTTGATGGTTATGGAGGAGAATTGCCAAGATGCAATATTGTTAACACTGTAACAGGCGAAGTTATCAATGAAGGAATAGAATTACATGATAAATGTGTCGAGTTTCTAGAAGCTCCTTATAATACCAGTAAATAAAAGAGGAGAATATTCTGTAAATGAATATGTTAGCAATGAGTCAAAAGATAGTATTTTTAAAATTTATTGATGACTTTAAAGTGACAAATAAAAAAGAATCATATTACGAAGAGTATTCGCCAAGTGTATAAGAGGGAGAAATTTTCCCCAGTATCCTTATTAAAAAACACAAAATTGGAGTTATTGCATAGACTTTGAAAAGTCTTGTAATATCTCCGATTTTTGTATTGGCTACTTTAATTTTGAAACTTTCATTAGCAGAGAAAAGTTACACAGCATTCTCAATTAAATACTCTTGAGTCTTCTCTTATATTTTGTCATTTCAGATCAGCTAGTTGTGCCATCAGAGAAAAGCAGCATTGCATTCCCATACGAAAAATAACCATGGAGTAAGCAGCATTTTTTGCATAAATAGCATCTGTCCACTCCTCAATGATATGGCATTGTTTTTCAGATAATCCTAAGGATTCATACTGTTGAAAAAGCACCCGTTCTGCTTTTGTAGCTTCTTGATACTCTTTGTCTTCCTTAAGTTGCTCGTATACATTATGAAAAGTTCGCTCTTCCAAATGGGTGTAAAACAGCTGAAAAAAATCTGTGTTCATCATAGGCTTTCTCTCTTTTCTGAGTACACACGATACCGTAAAGCTGAGGAATTATCCATTCACAGAATTTCATAAAAAACAGTAAAAGAATAAAGCAGAATAGACAAATAAAACATTTGGCATAAAAAGAGTGGAGGACGTAAGAAAAGTTATGCCATAGAAAGTTTCCCCAACGGCACTGCCGGTGGGTGTTTAGAAGGCTTATGCCAGCTTTTTTGGCATAAGCCCTTTAACCTGCACTATTTTCGACCCTATTATTTTGGCTTTAAAACCCATAGTTTTCAGTATCTTTTCTATCTTTTGAATTTCCCCAACAAGGTTAAAATATCCTTTTAGGCTACACACTGCCAGATTGCAATTATAATCGCAAACAGGGGCAACACACGCGCCGACGTGGCTAAACAAATAGGAAGATGGATCATAAATTTTTAGAAAAGTGAATTCTGTTGCCAAGATAAAATCATCGAAAAGTTCATGGGTAAAAATGTACAAGAGAAATTTGAATGACTCCAAAAATAAAGTCGGTTTAGTATGTGAAATTCAATGAATTTTTTGCCAAAAAGCAGGAACGAGTGTTTACCCATAGTTCATGGTGAACCATGGGATTTACAAGGATTTTGTTCTATGGTAAGATTGGCGAACAGGGGGGTTTTAGGGGGGACTGATAAATTCCTGTAATCCCTTTTCTCTGTTCTTTTTTCTGTCTATGGTATTCCCAATATTTCATAAAAATCTAATAAATAAATATCGAAATGACTTGCATCTTTTTCTGACACGAGTTAACATCACACACACGAAAGCCGGAAACGGTTTTAAGAAACTGAAGATTCCATTTTCAGGGTATCAAACAGGCTTAGCCACCCTTGCGGTCGGAGTCGCTTTTATGCGTAATTCTCCAGATAACGCATATCAGTTAAGGTTGCCAGTGGTGTTTTCAAAGTGGATGTTTTTCAGGAAAAGAAAGGGGATTGATCATTTAAGAATGCTCCGTAAAGAAGAATATATCTATGTGGGAGTTGACTTACATAAAGCAACTCATACCGCAGTGATCTTAAACTGCTGGAATGAAAAACTAGGAGAAATTACCTTCGAGAATAAAACAAGTGAGTTTTCAAAACTAATCCGGAAAGTGAGTCGGTATTGTACTGAGAATTTAACTCCGGTCTATGGATTGGAAAATGCATACGGTTATGGACGGACACTAGCAGTGTGGTTGTTAGAACGAGGATGTATTGTAAAAGATGTAAATACAGCGCTGTCTTTTGCACAGAGAAAAAGTACACCGATGTATCAAAAAAGTGATAGCTATGATGCAGAGGCAGTTGCATTGGTACTGATTAACATGTTTGACCGATTGCCGGATGCCGTACCCGATGATGCTTATTGGACTTTAGGACAACTAATGAACCGCAGAGATAATATCAGAACGCAGATCATACGGCTGAAGAATCAGCTCCACGAACAACTATGCGTAGCATACCCAAGCTATAAAGAGTTCTTTTCTTTAATCGATGGGAAAACTGCATTATACTTTTGGGACAAATATCCATCCCCAGAGCATTTGAAAAATAAGACTGCCAAGGAATTGGCAGATGAATTAATTCCTGTGAGTCACAATATCTGTTCTATGAAACGAGCGGAATTGATTCTTATCTCAATAAAGAAAGACGGAACAATAAAAAGAAATTATCAGGAAAGCAGAGATGCCATTACCAGAAGTCTAGTTCGTGACCTGTGTCATTATAAGGATCAGTTAAATGAAGTAGAGAAAGCAGTATTTGAACTACTTCCAACTTTTGAATGTACACTCACTACCATACCGGGAGTCGGAACTATAACTGCAGCACAGCTGTTATCAGAAATTGGAAATATCAATCGTTTTCCCAGTGCCAATAAATTAGCCAAGTTTGCAGGGATAGCCCCTATCAATTTTTCCTCAGCAGGAAAAGGAAAAGATATGACACCAAAGCAGGGAAATCGAAGGCTGCAAGCAATCTTCTTTTTTCTGGCCATTCAGATGATTCAGGTATCTCGTCATGGAACACCCCGGTGCCCTATCTTTTTGGATTACTACACGAAACGTGTGGAAGAAGGAAAAAATAAAAAGCAGGTCTTAATCTGCATCGCAAGAAGACTTGTAAATATCGTATACGCAATGCTAAAGAACAAAACCGAATGGCGTGTGCCAGAAGATTATCAGAACCAATAAAGCAGGGAGATATTAGAAAACATAGCGGTAAAATCAGTTCTATGCTAAAATTTAGATATATAAAGGTTGTAGGGTGTACCGCTTGGTTAATATTTTGCAAAATACCGGAGCAGAAACGTTTCTTAAGCATAAGTATTCAGAGTGTCTGTCAAGGGTGGTAGTCAACCGAAAACATTATATAGAGGTGAACGTTCTTCTGTTACACCAGATAATGTATTTAATAATGGTTTTTCACCCAAAGGTACGCATAATGATGCTCTTCTACATACCCAAAGCAATACTACGGCTGGTAACTTTGTATCCACCACCAGTGATAAATCTATTGCAGCAGGATTTGCAGGCAAAAATGGTTATGTATATAAAATTAAAACCAATAACTACATAGACATTAATTCCACGTATGGCAATAAAGTTCCATTTCCAGAACAAAAGGAATTTGCTATACCTGGGGGCATATTTGCATCAGAAGTACAAGGTGCATATAAAAAACAAAAAGGCACAATAATTCCAGAATTCATATCAAATTCCTTATTCGGAGGCAAATAGTATGAGCGAAAAAATTGAAGTATTATTTAAAAAGGATAACAAAAAAGAGATTTCCTATATTGAAATTTGGGAATCTGATGAAAAAATGGAGCATGAGGATGAAGTTAGAGTTGATTTTATTTATTTCGATAAAAAAATATCAAAATATGCCGACAATTTTTTCGATGCATTATTAGAACTAAGAAAGGAGCTAGAAGAATTGGGCATACATCTATTATGTAAAGGTTGTAGTAAGACTGTTTATCCATCAGCTATGCAACTAAACATGGGAGAGGGAAGGCAGGCATATGATTTAACATTAGGCAAACAGGCATCCAATAATATGATAGTAGATATTTTTGCGCCTTGTAATGAAAATGAGTATGCATCAGCAGAAGAACAACATTCTTATTTTTTAAAATGGATAGAAAGTTTACATTAATTGATTATTTGTTTTGAAAAGGAAGCCTTGCACAGATTTTAACTTGTGCAGGGCTTTCTTTTAAAGTAAAATATAATAAAAATGAGTTTATTACAAGTAAATTTTATAGTTACTATTAACTGATTAAAAGTAGGATAGAAATTACTCCGTAAAGAATAACGGTAATGGCAAAAAAAGACTATTATACAAGTACATAAAAAAGATAAGGCAAGATACTGAAAATAACTAAATAATATTAAGAGATATATTAATATTTTTTAATGTACTAGCATAAATGAGGTGATTCATATGTGTATATTTTTTTATAAAGTTGAAGACAAATATGGCTGTTTTTCAAATTTTGCTTCTTATGCTTTTGTAATAGATAATGTCTTATGGAAAACAAGTGAGCACTATTTTCAAGCACACAAGTTTGATAACGTAGACTACTTCAATAAAATTAAAAATTCTAAAAATCCGATGGTTGCGGCTCAGTTAGGAAGAAGCAGAAAACTTCCGATAAAGAACGAATGGGAAACTATGAAGGATGATATAATGAGGATTGCTGTACTTGAAAAATTTCAACAGAATCCTGATATAAAGAACATCTTATTATCTACCGGAAACCAAGGGATAGTCGAAAATACCACTACTGATTATTATTGGGGCTGTGGAAAAGATGGTACTGGTCGTAATATGTTGGGAGTTATACTTATGGAAACCAGAACAAAGTTATTGGAACATTATATGTAAATATTTTTAATTTCTGTCAATGACATGTAAATCTATTTTGAGCATAAATCATTATATGTTAATTATGTAGGTAAAGTTATAGAAGGGAAAACTATAATGCTAAATACAAAATATGAATTTTTACCGCAAGAATTATTATCGGTTGGTATTAATCTTGAGTCATTAGGAATTGGAGAAATAGCATGGAAATATGAAGATGCACTTGTTGTGATTGATTTCATATTTAGAAAAGGGTATCCGATTCTAGGCGGTGATGTATATGTATATAACAAAGATACAGTTGAGATAACATGTGATAGCTGGTATCTGGATGAAACAGATAGCAAAGATTTCATTCAAGATAGCAAAAATAAAGCAATAGAGTATATTAATAACTACAGCACTCTCAATGGCGTTAACTATGTCTATAGCATTACATATTAATCGCAAAATAAATAATCTAATTTATTGGTAATAGAAATAATATTTTGTCAAAGAGGGCACCCTCAAGCAATTACTTTTGGGTGCTCTCTTTCTAATTTAGCATCATAGATCAGCTAGTTGTACTAACAGGGAAAAACAGCATTGCATTCCCAACCGAAAAATAACCATGGAGTAAGCGGCATTTTTTGCATGAATAGCATCTGTCCACTCCTCAATGATATGGCATTGCTTTTCAGATAATCCTAAGGATTCATACTGTTGAAAAAGTACCTGTTCTGCTTTTGTAGCTTCTTGATATTCTTCGTCTTCCTTAAGTTGTTCGTATACATTGTGAAAAGCTCGTTCTTCCAAATGGGTATAAAGCAGCTGGAAAAAATCTGTGTTCACCATAGGCGTCCTCTCCTTTCTGAGTACACACGATACCGTAAAATCGAGGAATTATCCATTCACAGAATCTTATAAAAACTGGCAGGAAAACAAAGCAAAATAGACAAATAAAACCTTTTACATGAAAAAATTGGAGGCCGCAGGAAAAGTTATGCCATAGAAAGTTTCCCCAACGGCTCTGCCGGTGGGCGTTTTAGAGAGTGGAGCCATCTTTTTGGCACCACTCCTTTAACCTGCACTATTTTCGACCCCATCATTTTGGCTTTAAAACCCGCGGTTTTCAGTATCTTTTGAATTTCCTCAACAAGGTAAAAATACTCTTTTAGGCTACACGCTGCCAGATTAGATTTATAATTGCAAACAGGGGTAACACACGCGCCTACGTGGCTAAACAAATATGAAGATGGATCATAAGTTTTCAAAAAAGTGAATTCTGTTGTTATAATAAATTTATTATAAAA
>JAEZZQ010000049.1 GCA_023442465.1 Bacillota bacterium
ATAGCAGGGGCTATTGCACGCTAAAAGTGAGCAACTGAAAAATAGCCTTTGCTAATCCTAAATAACATAGAGTGATTAGGAGATGCAAAATGAGCTATATTAATATATATGACGTTTTGCCAAAAGAGATTGTCGAGCAAATCCAAGAATATGTTGACGGTGTTAAGGTCTATATTCCCAAAAAAGCGGATAGCCGTAAATCATGGGGAAGCAATACGGACACTAAGCAATTGGTATCATCTCGTAACCAACAAATAAGGCTTGAACATCAAAATGGATTAACCGTGTCCGAATTAGCTCAAAAGTACTTTTTGGCAGAAAAAACTATACAGAAAATTGTGTATTCACGACAATCGACTGAATAACACTAAAGCGCCTAAGCTGTTAATAGCTTATGGCGCTTCTTTTTTTGCCAAACAAGAAGGAGGATTCAATTTCCAGCCCTGAATGGTATGCTAAAAATATAATAAGTTGTATTGCAGCTAAACAATTTTAGATATTTGTTCAGAATGGAGGTGTTGTTTTGGCTGGCGATAATAGAGAGATTAATCATTCACTACCTATTCATTATTCTCAAAATTACTTAATTAATGAAGGATTGATTGATAGATTACTCCAACAGTCAAGCATCCATTCAAGTGATGAAGTAGTTGATATTGGAGCAGGAAAAGGAATCATAACAAAAGCATTACTTAACCGTGGTTGCAGAGTCACTGCTGTTGAGCTGGATGAAAAAAACATATTGTATCTAAAAAAACAGTTTGAGAATGAAAAACGATGTGCTTTGCTTTCTGGCGACTTCATGGAATTGCCTTTGCCAGAAGGAAACTATAAGATTTTTTCTAATATACCGTTTTTTATTACATCTGATGTTCTTAATAAGATTACGCAAGCAAAAAATCCACCCATTGACACTTATCTAATATTGCAAAAACAGGCAGCAATGAAATATTGCGGGGCGATGGAAACCACGCTAAAATCTCTTTTGCTTAAGCCAAGATTTAATATGATGATTGTGCACCAATTTTCTCGTAATAATTTTTCTCCAAGACCAAATGTTGATATTGTTTTATTACGTATTCAAAAGCGTAATATAGATGAATTTACTATTAGAGAATTTGAGTTATATCGTGATTTCATTTGTTACTGCTATAAAAATAACAAGGTTTTTCCCAAAAGAATCTTTACCTACAGACAATTAAAAGAATTGAGAAAAAGACATGGAATATCAAATTATCAAACCTCTGCAATAACATATGAGGAATGGATAATATTATTTAAGTGTTTTTTACAGTATGTCAGTGACGAAAAGAAATCGCAAGTGACAGGCTCATACAGACAATATCTTTTACAAGAATCCAAACTAAAAAAACAATTTAGAAGCAGAGAATAGGACAACTACTATTGTGTGGGTAATTAAGATCTTTCTATCGGAATATGATTTTTCAGGAAAAACGGTTATCGCTTTTGTGAGATAGAGTTATCTGAAACTTAAATAGTAAAAAAAGGAAATACATTCAAAAGTAAATAGAGCCAAGGGCAAACCCATCAAAAGGTGGGGACGCAAAGCCATAGGGTCTAAGGTGTATTACTGCACTATGATAGCCTGGTTGCCAAAAACCATGCGGAGCCTGCCCTCATTTCAGAGGGCGGGCTCTAATTATATCTGTCGGTTTTTGACGGATAAACAGGATATCGGGATACCGGCTTTCGCCTTGCTCCGGCGAGAGGGGTATCCTATGAAATTTTATACTTATAAGAGGTGGAAATAGGGCAGACAGAGCTTGTACATATTACCCGCCACCTAAACAATTTCATATTATAATTTTGAAAAAGTCAGCATTTCGCCATGGGCGCAGTGCTGACTTTTTTCTTTCGACAAGAAAACGTATACTCCGACCATATTTTCCAAATTTAGGGGAAATGTGGTGTGTTTCTAATATAAGCAGATTGCTTCCACACTGCCGCTCACCTCCGCTTCTGACATTTTGAATCACCATCAAAATCTCAGAAAACGGAGGACAAGCCATATGGCAGAAAAAAAAGAATATCGAATCAAGGTGCAGGGAGAGCTTATTCCTGTCACTGAAGAAATCTATTTAACCTATTACCGCATGAAGCGCCATGAATTACATCTGGAGGAAAAGGACGCAGCACATGGCGTGTTTTATTATAGCGCCTTGGATACTGAAGAAACCAATGGCGAGGATGCGATTCCAGACCTCACTTCTCCTCATGTGGAAGATATCATTGCGGACAAGCTGGTAGCGGAAAAACTTCATCGGTGCCTTGCCCAGCTCACCAAAGAAGAACAGGAGCTGATTTTTATTCTGTTTTTTCAGAACAAAAGTGAGCATCAGGTATCCAGAGAAACAGGCATAGCCCAAAAGACTATTCACAATAGAAAGGTTCGTATCCTGGCTCGTTTGAAAAAACTTCTCGAAAAGTAGAAATAATTTGGCTCAACCCCCTCACGAAACTGGATTAGTAGTGAGGGGGTTTTGCTTATTCTCCCCACGGTACTTTGAAAATTTCATATCCGATGACCTGAATACGTTAGCTGACGGACCCCGAAAAGGAAAAGCGACCACGGAGGATGCGCCAAGACCACCTGTAGGCAGGCAGCAAGAAAAGCGAAATCACTTACTTTTCTGTTCGCTCGTTTCTTTCTGCTCCTATCAAAGACGGCCAAATAAGGTGCAGAGCGG
>JAEZZQ010000038.1 GCA_023442465.1 Bacillota bacterium
TTGAGCAAGGAATTAAAAGTTCTGATAGAATCTCGTTCTTCGTTGCTGCAGCGCAAGCGGCAGACGCGAAGTTGAAGGGAAATTAAGTAGTAGTGTGCTCGCGAGTGTGTTGCGGTTGAAGCAGATCGGCAAAGCTTAAAAGCGGTAAAGCTTAGAGGCAGCGTCAAGAACTCTTCCAACGCGGTACGCGAAGAAGTTTTCAGTATTGAAGCTTGTGGTATTGAAGCTTGTGGGATGGAAGCCCGTGGGATTAAGGCTTGCAAAAAGCAAAGTGCATCAGCACGGCGCTTAGGCAAAGCTAAGACTCCCAGGTACCTGAATCCCAGCACCGAAAACTTCGAAGCGAAATAAAAAATGCAAAAAATCTTCTAAGACGATTTGCATAGTTTAAAAAAGCACTATATAATTCTTCTTCTTTGCAGGCGGTTAGCTCAGCTGGTTAGAGCGCCACGTTGACATCGTGGAGGTCGTTGGTTCGAATCCAATACCGCCTACCAAATTCCTGCAAAGTAGTGCCAAGCACTACCTGAAAAGCCGCGTAAGTCTTAGACTTTCGCGGCTTTTTGCTTTTCGTTTGCGTCGCTGCGACGACGCGGCGTCCAGACCTTTAAGCGACCGCACCGCGCGTATTGAAGGCCTGGAAGGCTGGACCGTGGTCTGGCTGCGCCTGGATTATTTATCCGCAGTTATAAACGCATTAGTTTTAGGGGCTTGAGGCGGAATGTTTTGGTGGCGCATGACGGCGTGGGTGCGTGGGGCTTGGCGCAATGGGGGAGCAGCCGCGTGTATCGCGCTTGCATACCTGTTGGCCGCGTACCAGATACTGAGAGCCGTTGATGCTTACGAGCATGTTCGCGGATTCTTGGCCGAGTACGAACATTACGAGCTGGATGAGCTCTTCCTATTGGCGGCAATGGCTTTTCCATTTTTTTGTGTCGCGCTATGGGTGCAGTCACGTCGTTTGCGCCGCGAAGTCCTGCGGCGCCAAGTACTGGACGGATACTTAAGTCAGCTACCTGGCCGAGAAAGATAATGGACGCGCGCATCACGCGCGCGGCACGGAATCCATGTAAGCGAGGCAATTGCGGGTCGGTAAATCGCCAGAATTAAGTTGAAATAAGCCGCGTGAAATGGAAATATGGCGGCTGGTTTCGATCAGGGGACGGTGTGAGCGACGTAATGCCGCGGCAAGATCGACGTGGATGGCAGACGCGGTCTATCGTGCGTTGGGTGACGCTCGGGATAGTGGTGGGCTGGTTCGCATTGGTGGCCGGTGTTGCGCGATGGATGTCTCAAGGGATAGAGGTGTCGCGGCTTGACGGCCTGGCCGCCAGCGCCGAATACGAAGCCAAGATTACCGCGCGCGTCATGGATCGGCTGTTTATCGAAATGGTCAGTGTGGCGAACATGGTGGCGCGGCAGGGCCAGGTGATCCAGCTCGCCATTCGATACCGCATGGATCCGCCTGGCACGGCCGAATTGACCCGGGAGCAACGCGCGGCCCTTTTTACACGCGATCCCTTGGTGCGCAGAGTGGGCGACTTCATGAATGAACTCGCGAACGATCTGCGATACGCCCGCATTTACATGAACAATATGTCCGACGACACGGTGACGGCCAGCAACTGGGCGGAACCCGATAGTATCGTGGGCATGATTTACTCGGGCCGCGCCTATCTTGCCGACGCATTGAGCAGAGGCACCGGAAGTTATTTTGGTATTGCCCGGCTTAACAAGAGCCCCTCATATTTCGTCGCCAGCCGTATCGAAGATTCAAACGACGTGCCGCAGGGCTCGGTAACAGTTAAATTCGATGCGCCGGATGTGGCGTTGTATCTGGCTGGACGCCACGTCGCGCTGGTCGTGAATCGCCAGGGAAGAGTTACCACGACGTCGTCCGCCCCCTTCATGTTGCGTAATGTGGCGGCGCTATTGCCCCCAGGCACGGTGTTGCCCTCCGATGGCGATGAAGATCCGGGCGAACCCATGGAAGTGCGTGCCATTTCCGGTTCTCGCCATGCAGATCAATGGCTTATCGATGGCAGACCGTACCTGGTGAGGAGCCAGCCGTTGTCCAATACCCAATACCAGTTGATTACGCTGGCGTCGCTGGATTTCCTGGCGCCGATGCGCAGGCAACATTTCATGGCGGCGGGACTGGTGGCCATGGTCGGCCTGGTCCTGCTCCTGCTTTCCGGCCACGTCGTCGGACAAATGGTGAGCCGCCGCCGGGACGAACGCCATGCCGCCAACCACGACGCGTTGACCGGCCTGCCTAACCGGCGAGCGGTGATGGCCGAACTGGAGCGATATTTCTCATTGGCGAAGCGATCGCAACGCTCGGTGCTGGTGGCGTTTATCGATCTGGACGGTTTCAAGGCCATTAACGACACCTATGGCCACGACATCGGCGACAAATTCTTGATCGAAGTCGGGCGGCGCCTGTCGGATGGCTTGCGCGCAGATGACACCTTGGGTCGATGGGGCGGCGATGAGTTCGTTGTGATCGGGCTGGGAGCGGCGCCGCCATCCGATGAACCGAAGGATGCGGTTGATGCTTTGCGCGCGCGGCTCGCGCCGTTGCTGAGCGGGACGTACACCTTGGATGACTGCAGTTTTTATTATCCCGGAGCGAGCTTCGGGATCGTGAGTGCGGATCCGGCCGTGAGCGCGCTGCACACTGTGCTCAAGGAAGCAGATCAGCTGATGTACGCGGACAAGCAGGCGCGGCGCGACATGCAGATGGCGTAGCGAGTGCCGAACGCCGGGCGCCAGGTGTGAAGCGCGGCGGCGTTGAAATCCACCTCCCCAGGCAATATACTGTATAAATATACAGTATATTGCGAGCGAAGCAGCACATTCGGCCCCGGTTCTGGCCGAGAGGGGACGGAGGATGACCGACGTGGAATGGACACAACGGGATAACTATTACTGGCAGGGCCCATCGGGCTGGACGATTTCCCGCGTCTTCGTGGACGGAATGTGGCAGTACGAGCTGTGGTTCAGCCGCGGCAGCGGCGGCACCATTTACGGCATGCGCGCCTCTTTGGAGGGCGCGCAGGAGCTGTACCAGCAAAAGTTGCGCTAGCACTGCCCCGTTTCACGGCCGGCCGGAAAGGGTCTGGATCAGCCACCCGCCAACGCCAGCGGCGCGACGCGTCCCGGGGGGATATCGCGTGGGGCGGAAGGCGGGCCCGGCTGTCTTTCATCCTGCAGGCGAAACACGCTTACCGCCTGGAGCAACTGCGCCGCTTGCGTCTGCAGCGCCGCCGATGCGCCGGAGGCCTGCGCGACGCGGGCCGCATTCTGCCGCGTCAGCTCTTCCATCTTGGTCACGGCCTGGTTGACTTCGTCGATGTCCGTAGTCTGGGCGCGTCCCGCATTGCCGATCTGGCTGACGATGCCGGCGACGCGCTCGATGCTGGTCACCACTTCACGTATCACGCTGGCCGCGTGGTCGGCTTGGCGAGAGCCGCTATCGGTCTTTTCCAGCGAGCCTTCGATCAGCCCGCGAATCTCGCGCGCAGCGCTTGCGCTACGCTGGGCCAACGCGCGTACCTCGGTGGCCACCACCGCGAACCCACGCCCGCTTTCCCCGGCGCGGGCCGCTTCTACCGCTGCGTTCAAGGCCAGGATGTTGGTCTGGAACGCGATGCTGTCGATCAAACCGGTGATTTCGGAAATCTTTCGGGCTTCCTGCTGGATCTCGCCCATTACGGCTGCCACGCCAGCGACCGCCGAGCTGCCCGTATCGGCGACGCGCCGCGCGTCGTCGGTCAATTCCTGGGCGTGCAGCGCATTGGTGGCGTTGTCGTGCACGTTTGCCGCCAGGTCTCGCATCGATGCCACGGTACGCTCCAGGGAGCCGGCCTGCGTCCGTGTCCGTTCTTCCAGTTGCTGGTTGTCTTGCATGATGTCGCGCGATGCGGCCGACAGGGCGGTTGCCGTACTACGGACTCCACTCATGGTCCGGTGCACGGCGTCCATCGTGGCCTTGAAGCTGCGCCCCAGGCTGCTATCCATGCTGAGGCCTCCGAAGCGCAGGTCGAACACGCCGGCCTCGCGGCCGATGTGCGCACTGAGGCGGGCCAGTTCCTCGGCCGCGACCGCCGCCCGTTCCATCTTCCATGCCAGCCAACCCAGGGCGACGGCCTGCACCCCGACATAAGCCGCATGCAGCAGCACCATGGGCAGGCTGGGTTCCGTGAAGCAGATCGTCCCGTAGCCCCACTGTTGGAGGAAATTGAAGGACAGGTGATGCAGCGCGATGACTACGGCCGCGCACAGGATCGTCCGCCAATCCCGATAAGCCAGAAGCAGGGAGAGCAGCACGAAGATGCCGAAATGTATTTCGGCCATGCCGGACATCAGATGGATGTGGAGGGCGGCCAGCACCATCAGGCCACAGGCCACGGCAAGGCGCGTGCTGAGCCGGCCGGGCCGCCAGAGTATCAACAGCGACGGGATGCCCGCGCCGGCCAGGCCGACGCCGATGGCGGCGCTCCATCGCCCGTATTGCGGCGCCATGCATAGTCCGACGACAAACAGCAGCCAGAGCAGGGGCAGCATGGCCCGGTCGGTCCGGCGGTAAGAGTCTTCCAGTAAATCGCTTGCGTTGCGCATGGCCTGTCCTTGCGACGGAAGCGCGGGGCTCCGCGCACGCTCGATTTTTATTCAATAATTCCAATTTGTGAATATATATTCCAAATTATTCTTCTATATTTCTCGCTTCCTCGGTTGGTCGGGTCCCGATCGCCCATTGGCCCATGGCCATCGTGGAACGTTGTCCCGCCAGAAAGGGAATTGCGCGGCCCGTTTGAAGCGAGCCGATTTCCTGGGATATCCTGCTGCCCATCATGATGAGAGTACTTTGGCTCTGCCTGGGTTGCCTGATGCTGGCGTTGGGTGTGATCGGCGCGTTTCTGCCC